>NZ_JAFFZE010000019.1 GCF_025165815.1 Actinophytocola gossypii
CAGGAAGGTGTCGACCGAACCCTCGTCGAGCGCTTCCTGTGCCGCCGCCTGAACATTGGCGCCGGCACCCGGATCTCCCATCGTCCTGAGCACCGTACCGCGCAGATCCATCGTCCAATGGATCCTCCAGGTCGTCTGCAGGAACGCACGGATCTCATCCGCCGAACCCAACCTCAGCTGATCCTGCACAGCGCCGAACAATTGGGTCAACGATTCGACCCGAGCTTGAGCAGCGATCCGATTCGCCAGTTCACGAACCTCTAGATTCGACGCAGTATCCAAATCGATGACGAAAAACTCGCGAATGTCCGTGTATTCTTCGAGAGACCATCCGGCATCAAGCGCGCGGGCGACGTAGAGGCCGTGGTTGAGGAACGCCAGGAAGGTGTCGACCGAACCCTCGTCGAGCGCTTCCTGTGCCGCCGCCTGAACATTGGCGCCGGCACCCGGATCTCCCATCGTCCTGAGCACCGTACCGCGCAGATCCATCGTCCAATGGATCCTCCAGGTCGTCTGCAGGAACGCACGGATCTCATCCGCCGAACCCAACCTCAGCTGATCCTGCACAGCGCCGAACAATTGGGTCAACGATTCGACCCGAGCTTGAGCAGCGATCCGATTCGCCAGTTCACGAACCTCAAGATTCGACGCAGTATCCAAATCGATGACGAAAAACTCGCGAATGTCCGCGTACATGACCGCTTGGCACGTCGTCTCGTCCAGCCTTGACGATTCTTTTTGCGCCACCGCCGGTGACGCCGGGATCAACATGGCGAATACCAACAGCACGCTAGCCGGGATCTTCCATCGCATGTGAGTGTTTCCCCTATCCCAGTCGATACGTATGAAGGTACCGGCAGCGGGATGGCGGAAGCAACGACGCTACCGGCTCGCGCTCAGTCCGGTGGTTTGCAGACGATCTTCGGCTGGGGGTTGTAGCTGACCGTGCGGGTGTTCCGGCTGACCTCGGCTCCGGTGGCGGCGTTCCGGACGATCCGGGTGTCGCTGGTGGTGAAGCCCTGGGAGCCGTTGCTCGCGTGGCAGTTCTCCTTCGGGCCCTGCTTGGTCTCGGGCTCGGTGAAGTCGCTGCGGCCGCCGGTGATCGACTCGACCTCGTAGGTCTTGGTGCCCCAGAAGCGGACGGTGATCGAGCTCGGCGTCCAGATGGTCTGGATCGCGATGCCGGTCTCCGTGTCGTTGGTGAACTTCAGGTCGATGACGCTGCTGCCGTCGGGGTTCTGGAACACCGTGGCCTCGCGGGCGGCCGGGTAGCGGCTGATGTAGTAGCTGTGCTCCTGGTGCCCGGCGTCGGTCATCGCGGCGAAGTAGGCGGCGTTGTAGAGGGTGGTCGCGAACTGCGAGATGCCGCCGCCGACCGCGCGCCCGGGTGCACCGTCCTCGATGATGCCGGCCGCGACATAGCCCTGGGCCTCGGTGCGCGGGCCGGTGTGGCCGTTCAGGCTGAACGTGTCGCCCGGCTTGACGATCGCGCCGTCGACCTCCTCGGCGACCTGGCGGATGTTGACGCCGGAGTCGGGGGCGAAGCCGCCGGTGGTGAACTCGCTGATGACCTCCTTGATGCCCAGCTTGTTGGCCTCCTCGGTGGTCACCTCGGCCGGCCTCGGCACGTAGGTCGCGTCGATCTCCCGGTTCTCGGTCTGCTTGAGCACGTCCATCAGCGGGGCGAAGCTCTTCTTCCAGTCGATGCCCTTGCCGTGGACGCTCGGCGTGACGGTCGGCGAGCCGCCGCTGAAGACGATCTCGGCGTCCTTGCCCTCGATCTCGGTCGAGGCGAGCTGCGGCTTGCACGCCGCGACGACCTTCTTGTGGTTGAGCTTGGCGGTGAGCCCGCCGCCCTCCTCGGCGGGCGCGAAGGTCAGCGCGCGGGCGATGTGCTTCGGGGTGAGTGTCGCGTCCTTGCCCTCGCCGTGCACGGTCACCGGGCCGGAGACGGCGGGCTTCGCGATGTCCTCGATGGCCTGCTGGACGCCCTCGGCGGTGGTCT
Source organism: Actinophytocola gossypii (assembly GCF_025165815.1). Lineage (GTDB taxonomy): Bacteria > Actinomycetota > Actinomycetes > Mycobacteriales > Pseudonocardiaceae > Actinophytocola > Actinophytocola gossypii. The sequence goes on from NZ_JAFFZE010000019.1 coordinate 2,006, forward strand.
TCACCGGCGTCGTGTCGACGGGGAGCTCGACGGTACGGCCGGTCGCCCAGCCGTCGACGAGGGCCTGGCGGGCGCCGTCGGCGTCGAGCTTCTGGCCCTGCTTGGGCTCGATGGCGACCGGGGTGACGCCGTCCCACTTGATGCCGCCGTCGGCGGGCTCGCGGTCGGTCTCGGCGCGCAGTGCGTCGACGGCGGCGGTCAGCCTGGCGTTGTCTGTGGTGGTGACGATGCCGACCTCTTCGGTGGTGAAGAAGGAGGTCAGCCGGGTGATCGGGTTGAACGGCTGGTCGCCGGCGCGGTCGAGGGTGGCGACCCAGTCGATGGTGAGGCCGGCGTCGGCGGGTTTGAGCTGGGTGTCGACGTCGCCGGCGCTGATGCCGACCGGCTTGGTGAGGCGGGGCTCGATCTGGTCGCGGAGCATGGCCTCGGCGTCCTTGCGGGTCTCCCCGCCGACGTCGACGCCGACGACGGTGACCCCGCGGGGGACCTCACCGGTGCTGAGGATGAGGTCGACGCCGTAGAGGACGGCCAGAGCGCCGAACACCGCGCCGGCGATGAGGCCGGCCTTGCGCCGGGTCGACTTCTTCTTGACGTCGTCGCCGCCGGTGGGGGGCGGCGACGCGGGCTGGAGACGGACGGTGGGTTCATCGCCGGTCGGCGGTCTGCTGACGGGCATGAGCACGTCGGTTTGCTCCGCGTGCGACTTGGGCCACTGTGGCTCCACGACTCGTTCCCCTTACAGATATAAACCCGTGCCGTGCTCGGTGCGCTCGCTGGCGATGGCGTGGATGTCGCGTTCCCGCGCCACCAGGTAGGTCTGCCCCTGGACCTCGACTTCAAGTTGGTCTTCCGGATTGAACAGGACTCGGTCGCCGACCTTCACGTTGCGCACGTTCGTGCCGGCACCGAGCACGTCCCCCCACGCCAGCCGCCTCGCCATCTGGGCGGTTGCCGGGATGACGATGCCACCGGTGCTGCGCCGTTCCCCCTCCTCGGGAGTGAGCCGCACCAGCAACCTGTCGTGCAGCATCTGGATCTCGAGTTTGAGCTCTGGCACCGAGGAATGATAACTACCGGTCTCGCGTGCTGTTCTCCGCCGCCTGCTTGAGTTGCCGCAGCGTGCGCTCGATGTTCCGGCGGTTGCGCTCGGTGCGGTTGGACGCACCCGTGGCGATGTTCGCGAACGGGACGAACCAGGCGGGCCGGTGGTCCCAGGTGCTCTCCTCGACCAGGCACGTCCGCCCGGTGGCGACGATGTCGTACCGCCAGCGCGCGACCGGAATCCCCCGGAAGTCGACGTCGAAGGCGAAGCACTTGTCCCGGTCCACGGCGGTGACGGTGCCGGTGGTGGACCAGCGAAGCCACCCGCGCCGGTTCCGCCCGGCGAACCGCGCGCCGACGGCTGCCTCGACGGCACCGTCCAGCCAGGTGCCCCGCTCGAACTCGGGGGTGACGGCGGAGAGGTTGGGGATGTCGGTGACCAGCGCGTAGACGGTAGCCGCGGGCGCGGCGATCGCGGTACGAGCGGACGCGCTAGGTGCCTTCATGGCCGATCATTCAACCAGCCACACCCCCACCAAGACCCCACCCCCGCTGCTTCCCGTGAACCCCCTGTACGACAACCCCCACCCGTTCCCGGGGGCGTCCCGCCGTGCCAGTCTATCGGGGGTTTGGGCTGGTGGGGAGGGGTACGGGGGGTTGTGGACAAGTGGGGGGAGCGAATGGCGGGGTTGTCAGCTGGAGCGGCGGAGCATGCGGGTGAGGCCGGCGGCGACGGTGGTGGCGAGGATCCAGCCGCAGGCGATCAGGGACGCGGAGAACCACTGCAGCGTGCTGTTGAAGTGCCACTTGTTCTTGTGGCCGAAGTCGACGATCGGCACCAGGTGGTCGAGGGTGTACAGGAACGGGTTCCACACCAGGTTGTCGTCGGTGTTGGCCTCGGTGGGGGTGGGCATCAGGGCGAAGACCAGGGTGCCGGCGAACAGGAGCACGGCCAGGCACGTCAGCGCGCGCATGGGCTTGTAGCCGTACCCCACGACCGCTCGTTGCAGCAGGCTCCACAACCGCACGCCGGGGCTCAGCACCCGGTAGCCCTCCGCCAGCGCCGCGTAGCGCCACCGCTGCTTCTCGATCAGTACCTCGGCGGCGTGCTCCTCGTTCCCACTCGCTCGGAGCATCGTGGCGAACTGGTCGTACGGGCCGGGACGGTAGCTGCCGCCCATCGCCGTGCGGAGTAGGCGGAGGCGGCGGCGGATCTGGGCGTCATCGTCCAGTTCGATCGGGGCGGCCAGGGCGTCGTAGCGGAAGTCGTCGAGTTCGATGTGGCCGGTGGCGGCCCAGAACTCGTCGTTGTCGTTGAGGGAGGCGCAGCGGGCGTGGCGTAACGTGACTCGGCCTCTCGGTGGGACGGCCACGTCGAGGCGTAGGTCCTGGGTGATCAGGCCGAAGGCGTTGATCGCGGTGCCGCTGAGGCTCGAGCCGACCTCGGCGCCCTGGAACGTCGTCATCCGGCCGACCTCGGTGCGGCGGATGCGGATCTCGCCGTGGGTGGAGAACGACTGGCCCTCGCGTTCGCCGCGCGCGCAGACCAGGTCGCGGCCGATCTGGGCCACGCGCAGGTCGACCGAGGGCTTGCGGGAGCGGTCCCGGCGGTACCGGCCGGGGTTGACGAACCGGCTGGCCCGCAGGTCGACGTTGGCGCCGATCACCGCTTCCGGCAGCACGATCGAGCCGAACACGGTCACGCCGCGCACGTCGAGGTTGCCGCCGGTGGTGAACCGGCGACCTTCCAGTACGTCGCCGTTCCGGTTGCTCAGGATCGCGCCGTCCAGGACGACGCTGCCTCTGGCCCGGACGTCGACCACGCGGATCAGGCCGGCGATCCTGGACTCGCGGGCGTCGATGCCGCCGCTGATCTCGGTGCCGTCCAGGTGCAGGGCGCGCAGGGCGTACGGGCCGGGCGCCTTGCCCGGCACCTCCGCGAACGGCTCCTGGCCGTCCGACAGATCGATCGTCGCCCTGGTGAGGCGGACCGAGCCGCCGATCCTCGCGTTGACGATCCGGAGCGTTCCGCTGCTCTCCAGGCCCTGGTCGAGGTCGACGTTGCCGGACACCTGCACGCGGTCGGCGACCAGCGTCGCCCTCGGGTCGAAGAAGCGGTCCGGGCCGTCGGCGTCCTCGGTGGCCGGGGTCAGCTCCGCGCCGCGCAGGGACAGGTCGCTGTCGATCGTGGCGCTGGGGATGAACAGCAGTCCGGTGCAGCGGAACCGCCGGGCGGCGGACGGGGAGCACTGCAGGTTCCCGCCGACGTGCAGGCCGTTACCGTCGACCGCGAAACCGTCCGGGTTGTGCAGGTGCGCGCCGGCCAGGTTCACGTTGCCGCCGGTGCGCAGGCCGGGGATCCGCAGCTGCCCGTCGACCTCGAGGTTCGACGCCAGCAGGGCACCGTCGAGCTTGAGCCGGTCGGCGTGCAGGGCGTAGCCGCCGGGGTTGTGCAGGCGGCTGCCGGTCAGCTCCAGGGAGCCGCTGATCTCAGCGTCGGTCAGGTCGACGCGGCCGTGCACCCGGGTGCCGCCGATCAGCCGGACGTCGTTGTCGCTGTAGAGGTTGCGGCCCTCCAGGCCGGGCAGGTGGCATCCGGTGAACTCGACGCCGGCGAGCTTGGCCTGCCGCAGGTCCGGCGGGGTGTCGAACCGGCAGCGCACGAACTCCAGCAGGTGCGGGAACTCCACCGCGCGCAGGTCGACCTCGCCGACGATCCACCGGTCGGCGAACCGCAGCACCGGCGGCGTCGTCCCCCGGCGCCGGATGCGGCCGCCGATACCCGGCTCGAACTCCACGACCTGCCGGACGATGTCGACCGCCCGCGACCGCGCCCACTCCGGCGGCTGCTCCTCGAACGGGTCGAGCCGGCGCCCGTTGGTCGCTTCCTCCGTCATCGCCTACCCCCAGAAAACGGTCACTCCTCCGCGACGCGTGCCGGATTCAGCACGCGGGACAGGAACGTACGCGTGCGCTCCTCCCGCGGGGACCCGATGACCTGTTCCGGCGGGCCCTCCTCGACCACCACGCCGGCGTCCATGAACAGCACCCGGTCCGCGACCTCGCGGGCGAACTGCATCTCGTGGGTGACCACGAGCATCGTCATGCCCTCGTCGGCCAGCCGGCGCATCACGGCGAGCACGTCGCCGACCAGTTCCGGGTCCAGCGCGGAGGTCGGCTCGTCGAACAGCATCAGGTCCGGGTCCATCGACAGCGCCCTGGCGATCGCGACGCGCTGCTGCTGGCCGCCGGAGAGCTGGTTGGGCATCGCGCTCTCCCGGCCGTCGAGGCCGACGCGTTCGAGGTTCGCCAGTCCGATCTGCTCGGCCTCCGCCTGGCTGCGGCGGAGCACCTTGCGCTGTGCGATCGTCAGGTTGTTCAGCACGTTGAGGTGCGTGAACAGGTTGAACGACTGGAACACCATGCCGATCCGCCGGCGGGCCGCGTCGATGTCGACATCCGGGTCGGTCAGCTCGGTCCCGTCCACCACGACGGTGCCCGAGGTCGGCTCCTCCAGCACGTTCACGCAGCGCAGCAGCGTGGACTTGCCGGACCCGGACGGGCCGATGACGCACACCACCTCACCGCGCCCGACCCGCAGGTCGATGCCGCGCAGCACCTCGACCGGGCCGAACGACTTGTGCAGGTCGGTGATCTCGACCGCGACCTCGGTCGCCTCCGCCGTGCTCATGCCTTCACCTCGGTCGACTCGGGGGTGCCGATCTTCTTGCCGCCGGTCCGGCGCTCCAGGTACCGGGACAGGTAGGACAGCGGGATCGTGATGGCCAGGTAGCAGAGGCCGGCGACCAGCACCGGGGTCAGGCTGCGCGAGTCGTTCAGTGCTACCCGGCCGAACTGGGTCAGCTCGTACTCGGTGATCGAGGCGCCCAGGAACAGGGCGAGCGAAGAGTCCTTGGTCAGCAGGATCAGCTCGTTGGTCAGCGGCGGCAGGATGATCTTGAATGCCTGCGGGATGACGATCGTGACCATCGTGCGCGCGGGTGACATGCCGAGCGAGCGGGCCGCCTCGACCTGGCCCTTCGGCACGGCCTGGATGCCGGCCCGCAGGGTCTCGGCCATGTACGCGGAGGCGACGATGCCGAGCGCGATCATCAGCGCGACGTACTTGTCGAGGAAGGTGTTGAACGCCAGCGGGATGCCGGTACCGACGGCCAGGATGACCAACAGCGCCGGCAGGCCGCGGAAGAACTCGATGTAGATCCCGGCGAGCCAGCGGTACGGCCGCACGGTCGACAGCCGCATCAGCGCGAGCACGAGCGCGAGGCCCAGCCCGAACGCGAAGCCGAGCCCGGTGTAGATGAGGGTGTTGACCAGGCCGACCGTGATGACTTCCGGGAACAGGCTCGCGGCGACCTCGAGGTCGAAGAACGTGGTGCGGATCTTGTCCCAGTTGGCGGTGAACGCCACCACCAGGATGACCGCGATCAGGATGCCGTACTGCACCCAGCGGATCACTTTCGCGCGCTTGCGCTTGGACATGGCCATCGGGTGTCTCCTCGAGAAGTGGGCCGGGACGAACACAGGGGCCCGCGCGTTGCCGCGCGAGCCCCTGGCGGGCCGGCTAGTTGGCGTCGGGCTTGGTGCCGAACCACTTCTCGTAGATCCGGTCGTACTCGCCGCTCTCCTTGGTCTCGGCCAGCACCCGGTTGATCACCTCCAGCAGCGCGGTGTTGCCCTTGCGGACACCGATGCCGTACTGCTCGCCGGTGTCGAACTCGGCGACGACCTCGAAATCGGTCTTCTCCTTGACCCAGTCGTAGAGCACGCCGTTGTCGTTGATGGCGGCGGCGACGTCGCCGGACTCGACAGCGAGCAACATCAGCCCGAGGTCCTCGTAGTTGACGATCTCGGCGCCGGCGGCGTTCTCGTTGGCGTAGTCGTAGCCCGTCGTGGAGTTCTGGACGCCGAGCCGCTTGCCGGACAGGTCATCGAGACCGGTGATCCCCGAGTCCTTCTTCGTGACCAGCGCCTGGGTGGCGTCGAAGTACGGGTCGGAGAAGTCGATGTTCTGCTTGCGGCTGTCGGTGATCGTCATGCCGGCCGAGGAGAGGTCGCACTTGCCGGCGTTGAAGTCCGCTCCGGACTGGATCCCGTCGAACGGGGTGTCGACGACCACCTGCTCCACGCCGAGTTCCTCGGCCACCAGGTCCATCAGATCGATGTCGAAGCCGATGACCTCGCCGTTCTCCTCGTACTCGAACGGCTTGTAGGGCAGGCCGGTGCAGTTGGTCAGCTGGCCTTCGGCGACCAGCTGCACGCCGCTCTCACCGCCGCCGGCGTCACCGCCGCCGCCACTGTCACCGTCGCCGCAGCCCGCGAGCCCGATGGCCAGGGCGGGCACCAGCGCCCATACCTTTCGCGTGGGTCGACGCGTCACGGTGTTACTCCTCGTCACTCAGATCGGCTTGAGTGAGGGGCATACTGCCACTTCGCGCCGACACCGCCCAACACCAGCACTCATCGTTGCCTGCTCTTAACAGTCGTCGTGGACCGAGTCACTGCCGCCTGGTGCTCGCGACGAAGACGGCGGCGAGCAGGACGTACAGCAGCATCGCCACGGTCAGGCCGTGGTGGTCGGCGATCACCCCGATCGCGAGCGGGGTCAGAACGCCGAGCTGGGCGATCGCCTCGGCGACCGCGGACGTGGTGCCGGCCTGGCCGGGTCGCAGCGTCAGGTACCGCGCCTGCAGGACGATCCAGGCCAGGTTCACCGCGGCGCCGACCGCGGCGATGCCGAGGGCCGCGGCTACGACGTTGGGCACGAACATCAGGGTCAGGACGCCGGCCAGCAGGAGCACCGCGCACGGCCGCAGGCCGACCTTGCGCCGCTTGGTCCGGCTCGCCCACGCCGCCGCGGCGACCCCGCCCGCCAGGCCGGCGCCGGCGGCGAGGGTCGCGATCGCCGGGGTGAGGCCTGAGCCGGTGATGAGGAAGGCCACCGCGAACCCGACGAACGTGTCGTCGAAGGCGGAGATGACCGCGACGAGCAGCCCGGCGACGATCACCCGCCGGTCCTTCGCCACCTCGAGCAGGGCCCGCCACGGCTGGTGGTCGTCGTCCGGTTCGGCCGGGGACGGCAGCGGCTGGCTGGCCAGGAACAGGCCGTAGGCCACCATCAGCGCGCCGGCGGCCCAGAAGGCGGCACGCCAGCCGAGGCCGGTGCCGAGCGCGGCGAACAGGAGCAGCGGCCCGACCAGGTCGCCGATGGCGGCGAGCAGGTTGGACCGGGCGAGGGCCGGTTCGACGTTGTCGCCGGTGGTCTCGACCAGGGCGACCTCGACCGCGCGGACCATGGCGTCACCCGCCACGCCCATGACCACGACGGCGGTGAACAGGAACCAGAAGTCCCCGGCCATCGCGAACAGGCACAGGCCGACGCCGTAGCCGACGCCGCCGACGGCCGCCATGACGCGGCGGCTGACGTGGTCGGCGACGACGCCGAGCGGGGTCGCCAGCAGGCCGATGCCGGGGTAGAGCGCCAGCAGGAACCCGGCCTGCAGGTAGCTCAGGCCGACGTCCTGCCGGATCGACTCCACGGCGCCGTAGGGCAGGAACGCCACCGTCTCGTCGGCGAAACCGACGAGCAGCAGCGACGCGACCAACGCCGCCGGGAAGCGGGGGGCTAGGTCAGTTCACCATCGAAACCAGGCACGCATGATCGTCAGGCTAGCCGGGCGACGATGACCCCGGCCACCGAATTACCGCTCACCCCTCGGCGTGGGCGGCCAGGATCAGGGCGACGGCCTCGGTGACCCGCTTGGCCTGGCCGACGTGCAGCCACTCGTCCGGCACGTGCGGGTTGCTGTCCGAGGCGAGGGCGCCGGTGACGACGAACTGGGCCTCCGGGTACGCCTCGACCATCGTGCCCATGAACGGGATCGAGCCGCCGAGCAGCATCGGGCGCCACTGCCGGCCCTCGAAGACGGCGGTGCTCGCGGTGTCCAGCGCGGCCCGCAGCCACGGCGCGGTCGCCGGCATGTTCCAGCCGGGGCCGTGCTCGGCGCGGGACAGGGTGACCTGGGCGCCGTACGGGACGTCCGTGGTCAGGGTCTTGTGCAGGGCTTCCAGCGCCGCCTCGGGCGAGGCGGTCGGCGGGAGACGGAAGCTCAGGGTCAGCGTGGTCTCCGGGCGCAGGACGTTGCCGGCCTCGGCGGGCAGCGGCAGGCCGGCGGCGCCGATGATCGACAGCGTGGGGCGCCAGGAGTTGTTCAGGATCAGCTCGGCGTCGTCGTCCGCGGCTGGGCGCATGCCGGCGACCAGGGGGAACGCGGCGTGGGTGCCCGGCAACTCGGCCGCGAGTACCTCGACCTCGGCCAGCCGCTCGGCCGGGATCTCGCCGTGCATCTCGGGGATGAGGATCTCGCCCGTGGTCGCGTCCTCGACGCGGTCCAGCAGCTGGCGCATGATCCGGAACGAGCTGGGCACGATCCCGCTGGCGATCCCGGAGTGCTGCCCGGACTCCAGCACCCGCACGGTCACCGTCGTCGACACCAGGCCGCGCAGCGACGTCGACAGCCACAGCCGCTCGTAGTCCTGGCCGCCCGAGTCCAGGCACACCACCAGGGACACCTCGCCCAGCCGGTCCCGGTACTCGTCCAGGTACGCGGGCAGGTCCGGGCTGCCGGACTCCTCACTGGTCTCCAGCAGCACCACGCACCGCGCGTGCGACCCGCCCGCGGCGCGCACCGCCTCGATCGCCGCGGTGGCCGCGTAGCCGGAGTAGCCGTCGTCGGCGGCGCCCCGGCCGTACAGGCGGCCGTCGCGCAGCACCGGGGTCCACGGGCCGAGGCCCTCGGACCAGCCGCCCACCGGGGGCTGCTTGTCCAGGTGGCCGTACAGCAGCACGGTGCCGGCGTCGGGGCGGGCGGACGGGCCGGCGGGCACGTCGAACAGCAGGACCGGGGTCCGGCCGGGCAGCCGCAGGATCTCCGCGGTCGCGCCCTCGATCCCCCGGCCCACCAGCCAGCGGCGCACGTGCTCGACGGCCGCGTCGAGGTGGCCGGAGCTCGCCCAGTCGGCGTCGAAGATCGGCGACAGCGCGGGGATGGCGATCAACTCGGACAGGCTGGTCAGGATCGTGTCGTCCCAGGTCCGTTCGACTGTGCTGCGTACGAGTGCGGTGTCCACCCGCCCGATCCTGCCACGACGGACCTACCAGGCGTCCCGCAAGATCGTCGGCTCCGGCGGCTCCTCCCTCGGCTCCTCGTGAGCGGGCGGTCGGTCCGGCGCGGCGTCCGCGATGATGTCGTCCGCCGTGCGGACGGCCTCGGCCAAGGCTTCCTCCGCGGCACGCACCCGTGCGTCCCGCCACTCGTCACCCGACACGCGGGCCAGCGTAGGGATCGGGCGGTCGTCGACCGGGCCCCGAGCCGAAGCCGGTAGGCTTGATGTGACGCAGATCACTTTACAGTTTCGCAATGTGCGCCGTGCGGCCGGCGCGCGCCCCGGCGGCCCGGAGCGGGTGAGCCGCCGGGGACGACGGCGGCCGGGCTGAGCTGCCGCGTTCGCCGATCGTCGCGAGGAGGTGACGCGTCACCCGAATGCCACCCACTGACGCCCAAATGTCGGTTGTCCAACCGTTTTCGCAGCTCAGCGCGTTCCGGATGAGTGAGCACCGCCGATCGGACCTCACCGGATCGAGCTAGGCCGTGCCAGGATGGACGAAACCGTCAGCGCCACCGACTGCCTGGACCGGCCCTTACCCGGGCAGGCGACAGCCGGTGGCGCGGCCGTCAGCGGTCGTCACGAGCGAACGCCCGGCGTCGACACATATAGGAGTACGCATGTCGTCCCCAGAACAGTGGACGCACCCGGAACCGGGGGTTGGCCCGGCCGCCACCGCGGCCGCGCCGACCGCAGAGCAGGTGATCGCGGGTTTGCGCGCAACAAGCGAGGGTGGACCGGAGCTGGTCCAGCTCCTCACCCCGGAAGGTGAGCGGGTACCGAACCCCGAGTGGGACAGGTACGTCGCCGACATCACCGCCGACGACCTGCGCGGGCTCTACCGCGACATGGTCCTCACGCGGCGGATCGACCGGGAGGGCAACGCACTGCAGCGCCAGGGCCAGCTCGGCATCTGGGTTCCGCTGCTCGGCCAGGAGGCCGCCCAGATCGGCGCCGGGCGTGCGCTCAAGCCCCAGGACATGGCCTTCCCCAGCTACCGCGAGCACGGCGTCGCGTGGTGCAAGGACGTGGCCCCCAGCGACCTGCTCGGCATCTTCCGCGGCACCGACCACGGCAGCTGGGACCCGATCGCCAAGCGCTTCCACCTCTACACCATCGTGATCGGCAACCAGGTGCTCAACGCCGCCGGCTACGCGATGGGCCAGCGCTTCGAGGGCAAGGTCGGCGACGACGACGGCGAGGCCACCATGGTCTTCTTCGGCGACGGCGCCACCAGCCAGGGCGACGTGCACGAGGGCTTCGTCTGGGCGTCGGTGTACGACGCGCCGCTGGTGTTCTTCTGCCAGAACAACCAGTGGGCCATCTCCGAGCCGACCGAGCGCCAGTCGCGCCTGCCGCTCTACCAGCGCGCGCGTGGCTACGGCTTCCCCGGCATCCGGGTCGACGGCAACGACGTGCTCGCCACGCTCGCGGTGTCCCGCTGGGCGCTGTCCGAGTGCCGGCACGGCAACGGCCCGGTGCTGATCGAGGCGTTCACGTACCGGATGGACGCGCACACCACCACCGACGACCCGTCCCGCTACCGGCTGACCGACGAGCTGGAGGCGTGGAAGCTCAAGGACCCGATCGAGCGGGTGCGGGTGCACCTGGTCCGGCACGAGCAGGCGGACAAGGAGTTCTTCGACTCCGTGCAGGCCGAGTCCGACCAGCTGGCCGCCGAGCTGCGCGAATTCTGCGTCAACATGCCGGACCCGCCGAAGGAGCGGATCTTCTCCCAGGTCTACGAGGACGGCAACCCGGTGCTGGCGGCCCAGCGCGACACGTACCTGTCCTACGCGAGCGGCTTCGAGGGTGGTGACCACTGATGGCGACCCCGGTGATGAACCAGGAGCCCGGCGCGGCGGCGGCCCAGACCCGCACGGTGACGCTCGGCAAGAGCCTCAACCTCGGGCTGCGCGCCGCGATGGAGGCCGACCCGAAGGTCATCGTGATGGGCGAGGACGTCGGCAAGCTCGGCGGCGTCTTCCGGATCACCGACGGCCTGCAGAAGGACTTCGGCGAGCAGCGCGTGCTGGACACCCCGCTGGCCGAGTCCGGCATCGTCGGCACCGCGGTCGGTCTCGCGATCCGCGGGTTCCGGCCGGTGTGCGAGATCCAGTTCGACGGGTTCATCTTCCCCGCGTTCGACCAGATCGTCAGCCAGGTCGCGAAGCTGCACTTCCGCAGCCAGGGCAAGATCAAGGTCCCGATGGTGATCCGGGTGCCGTTCGGCGGCGGGATCGGCGCGGTCGAGCACCACTCCGAGTCGCCGGAGTCGTACTTCGCGCACACCGCCGGGCTCAAGGTCGTGTCCTGCTCGAACGCGGTCGACGCGTACTGGATGATCCAGCAGGCGATCCGCTGCGACGATCCCGTGCTGTTCTTCGAGCCGAAGCGGCGGTACTACGAGAAGGCCGAACTGGACGTCGACGCGACGCCAGACCCGCTGTTCGCCTCCCGGGTGCTGCGCCAGGGCAGCGCGGCGACCCTGGTCAGCTACGGCCCGTCGGTGAAGACGTGCCTGGAGTCGGCGGTCGCGGCCGCCGAGGAGGGCACCGAGCTCGAGGTGATCGACCTGCGGACGCTGTCGCCGCTCGACCTGACGCCGGTGTTCGAGTCGGTGCGCAGGACCGGGCACCTGGTGGTGGTCAGCGAGGCGCCGAGCGAGTCGTCGCTGGCGTCGGAGATCGCGGCGCGGGTGCAGGAGGAGTGCTTCTACTCGCTGGAGGCGCCGGTGCTGCGGGTGACCGGGTTCGACACCCCGTACCCGCCGTCGAAGCTCGAGGAGGACTTCCTGCCCGACCTCGACCGGGTGCTGGACGCCGTCGACCGATCGCTGGGGTGGTGAGGAATGCCCGACTACAAGGTGTTCCCGCTGCCCGACACGGCGGAGGGCCTGGTCGACGCGGAGATCCTGACCTGGCACATCAAGCCGGGCGACGAGGTCACGGTCAACCAGATCATCGTGGAGATCGAGACCGCGAAGGCCGCGGTGGAGCTGCCGTGCCCGTGGGCGGGCGTGGTCACCGAGCTGCACGCCCAACCGGGCGAGACGGTCAACGTCGGCACCCCGATCGTGACGATCGACGTCGATCCCGGCGGTGCCGCGGCGCCTGCCGGTGGTGACCAGAACGGCCAGGCGATGCTCGTCGGCTACGGCCCGAAGGCGGCGACCACGAAGCGCCGGGCCCGCAAGGCCGCTTCCGCCGACGCGTCCATCGCCACCGCCCCGCCGCCCGCGCCGGTGGAGCCGGCGCCCCCGGTGGTGCCCGACACCCCGGCGGCGTTGGTCGAGCCGGCCGCGCTGGTGCCGCTCGCGAAGCCGCCGGTCCGCAAGCTCGCCAAGGACCTCGGCGTGGACCTGCGCAGCCTCACGGGTACCGGTGACGGCGGCGTGATCACCCGCGCCGACGTGGAGCGGGCCGGGTCCGCCCCCCAGCCGGTGGCCGCTCCGGCCGGTGGTGCCGCTCGCGAACGCCGGGTCCCGGTCAAGGGCGTCCGCAAGATGACCGCCCAGGCGATGGTCGAGAGCGCGTACAGCGCGCCGCACGTGACGGAGTTCCTGACCGTCGACGTGACCCCGATGATGGAACTGCGCGCGAAGCTCAAGTCCCACCCCGAGTTCCGCGACGTGAAGATCACGCCGCTGACCTTCGCCGCGAAGGCCGTGTGCCTGGCGGCGAAGCGGACCCCGGACGTGAACGCGCTCTGGGCCGGTGAGGAGATCGTCTACAAGGACTACGTGCACCTGGGCATCGCGGCGGCGACGCCGAGGGGTCTGATCGTGCCGAAGATCCGGGACGCGGACGGGTTGTCGCTGCGCGAGCTGGCGGTCGCGCTGGAGCAGCTGACGGCGACCGCCCGCGACGGCAAGACTCCACCCGGGGACATGGTCGACGGCACGTTCACGATCACGAACGTCGGGGTTTTCGGGGTGGACACGGGAACGCCGATCATCAACCCCGGCGAATCCGCGATCCTGGCGCTGGGCGCGATCAAGGACATGCCGTGGGTGGTGGACGGTGAGATCAAGGTCCGGAAGGTCTGCCAGCTCGCGCTGAGCTTCGACCACCGCGTGATCGACGGCCAACAGGGCAGCCAGTTCCTCGCCGACGTCGGCGCCCTCCTCGCCGACCCGGCAATGGCGATCACTTTCTAGACGGAGTTCGACGAAGGCGCTCCCGGTTCAGCCGGGGGCGCCTTTGTTTTGCCCCTGAAAGGCCCCCGACCTTGCTAATCTGAGCACTGAGAGTCGTGATGCACACACTGTGTGCGTCGGATATGGGGGCATTGTGCAAGAAGGTTTCTCAGTTCACCTCGACACGCTCGCGTACTACATCGAGCAGGTCTCGACCGCCGCGGATTCGTACAAGGACATGGCTGTCCAACTCGAAGCGGGGAACATCGCCGTGGACACGCTGGTAGGAAAGCCGATCGACTCGGGCGGTCCGGGCGAGTTCACCGAAGCTTGCCGGACACTGCTCGGCAACTACGCCACGCTCTACAGCAGGGTTCAGCGAGTACACGCGGTGATCACCGCGCGGTTGAAGTACATCGAGACCGCGTTGAGCGACAGTCACAAGCTGTACGGCCAACTCGAGACCGACACCGCCGGCCGGTTCCATGACATCGCCGACCAGATCACGCCGCAGCGTCCGGGGGGCGATCATGGCGCCTCCTGATCGCGGTGACTATCCCCAGGATCCCGACTACGACAAGTACCTCGCGACGAACGGCCTGCAGGGCAATCCGACGCTCGGACACAACGCCGAGCGACTCGCGGCGTGGGTGGAATGGCTGCTACGGCCGGACCTCCACGACTACGACCGCACCGTGATCTACAACGACGGGACAAAGCGCGAAGAGCCGGGACGCGTCACCAAGGCCAGCCAGACCCCGGGAAGGATCGAACCGGCCGACCTGCCCTACGAGTCGGTGATCGAGGGCTACTACCTGTGGCAGTTCCTCAACTTCATGGTCGCGGTGTCCACCCAGGAAGTGGAACGACCGAGCAGTGTCCTGGCGACGAGCGCCGCCGCGATCAAGAACGTGTGGTGGTTGGGTGACGAGTACACGACCGTGCTCGCCACGCACTTTCCCGAGGACCACTGGACCGGAGAGGCGGCCCGAAAGGCGTACCAGTTCGTCGGAGACCTCCAGCGGGTCGCGAATCAGCTGAACAAGATCGCTGCCGAGTTCCATGACGTCGGCCCGCAATACGCTGTGATCATCAAGTCCCTGCGCAGGAATCTGGACACCGCGGCGGGTGAGCTGGTCAACGCGTTCGAGGAGAAGTTCCACTCGAAGCCTGAGGGCATCTCCCTGGACGTCATGGGTGTGGTGCTGGCGGGTCTGGCCGCCGGGACGGTCACCTACATGACAGCCGGCGGAGTCCTTCCGGTGGTGCAGGCCGCTGTCGGCGCGGCTTGGTCGGAGACGTTCATGCAGGCGACCAAGGGATTGCGCCAGGAGCAGCGCGGAACGGTCGGCGGCTTCTGGTGGCGGGACCTGGTGGAGTCCTACATGCGTGTCCAGGCCGACAACATGGCAGACGCCACGGCGGCGGTCACCGAGCTCAACCGGAAGGTCGAGGACCTGATCGCCCAGTTCGACGCCGCGAAGATCGACGAGTTCGTCGAGGAGCATTCGGCATGAGGCTTCGTCCACTGCTCGCCGTCGTCGTGGCTCTTGGCGTGGTGGGGTGCACCGCCGCGGAACCCGAGCCGGCACCTGACACCCGGACTCCGGCGACGAGTTCCGCCGTGCCAACGGATCGGGACGCGCGTGCCGTGCTGGCGGCGCTGCGGCGGATCGACCTGTGTGCCGCCGTCGACCCCGGTGTCGACTCGCGGTTGACCTCGGCCGATCCGTTCTCCTGTGATGTGGCGACGACGCCGAACCCGGTCAAGATCACCGTGGTCACGTCGAGTCCGGCGAGCCGCAGGGCGATGTCCGCACGCACTGTCGCCGACGCCAAGGCCTATGTGACGCGCGAGCCCGGTCTCAACTGCCGAGTCGTGCTTCCGGTGAGCTTCGAGATCGGGGTTAGCGTGGACGCGCTCGGCACCCAGCCGAGCAGCGCACTGTGCGATCCGGCCTTGCGTGTCGCGACCGTCCTCGCGACGGCGCTCGCCGATCCGGTTCAGGACGAGGCGAGCTGGGACGCGTGCGGCGCGGTGCGGGCAGCTGTCGCCGAGCGTGAACACGAACAGGTTGTTCCTGTCGCCATGGACTTCTGTCACTTTCCGGACGGCTCATCTCAGCTGCGGCTGAGGTACGAGACGGCACCTGAGTACGCGGAACGCGGTGCCATCGGTGACACCACCGTGTGGATCGACGAAGGCGAGTTCGCCGGCGAGCGCGGCTGCTTCGTCCATTGGAGCCTCGGGTCATCGCGCACGTCCTATGCCTCGCCGGATGCCGAGTTGCTGGCGTCGGTCTCGGCGGACACGTGTCCCCGGGCGAAGGAGCTCGCGGAGACGATGGTGCCGGTGCTGGCGAAGCCGCCGCCGGACGATGTGACGCCGCAACGGCCGTTGCTGTACGGGCCCGACGAGCCTGACCTGCCGGGTGGTTGAGGTCATGCCTCCGGCCAGGTTTCCGGGGTGGGGTCGATCCAGGCTATGCGGGCGTGGAGGGTGCGGTTCAGGAGGCGGAGCAGGTGGTCGGCGGAGCGGAAGGCGCCGTGCAGACCTAGTTCGGGTAGGTGGGTGAAGGCGTAGTCGGGGAGGGCGAGGCCCCAGCCGAGCAGGGCGGCGTCGGTGCCGTCCGGTGCGATGGCGATGACGACGAAGCGTGCGCTCGGTGATGTCGCGGCCCATTCCGTCAGGAGGGCGACGCATTCGTCGGGAGTGTATTCCTCGGTGGGTTTCATGGCGGTCACGTTGGCACGTTCTGTTTATGTCTCCAATTCTGAGACAGGGCACACGATCGTGTCATTTTTGTCCGGGGGGCATTCTGGTGGGATCTTCCTATGGCGGACAAGTACGGTGCGTCGCGGGCACGCGCGTTGGCGAACGAGTTGCGGGAGCTTCGGCGGGCGGCCGGGCTGACGACCCGGCAGGCCGCCGACGCGTTGGGGATCTCGTCGGCGAGTCTCAACCGGAACGAGCTGGGGACGAGGAAACCCGGCTCGGAAGAGGTGTCCGCGCTGATGATCGTGTACGGAGTCACCGGTGTGGCGAGGGAACGGGTGCTCGCGCTGGCCAGGGCGGCGAACCCCGCGGGCTGGTGGGAGACCGGTCAGAACGCGCTACCGAGGCAACTGCCCACGCTGATCACCTTCGAATCCCAGGCCACCCGGATCATTCACTTCCAGCCCTTGGTTGTGCCCGGTCTGCTGCAGACGCACGCCTACATCCGTGCGCTGATGGAGGCGTCCGGCGTGTCCGATGCGGACACCGAGGCGCGCGTGTCCGCACGAGCTGGACGACAGACTGTGCTGACCCGCAGGAGGCCCCCGCGTTATCAGGCGATAATCGACGAAGCAGCACTGCGACGCCCGTTCGGAGGTCGCGCGGTGATGGCCGAGCAGCTCCGCCGGATCATCGAACTGGCCGACCTGCCACACGTGACAGTGCAGGTGATCCCGTTCGACCGAGGCGGCTATCCGCTCTACGGACCGTTCCTCCTGCTGGAGTTCGACAAGGCACCGGCGATCGTGCACCTGGAGCACAAGCAGGCGTCCGGGTTCCTGGACCAGCCAGAAGACACCAACCCGTTTCAGCCATTGGCCGATACGCTGAAGGCCGTGGCGCTGGAACCCGCGGACACCAGGGAACTCCTGGCCACTATCGCGGCCGACTACGACAAGAAGTGAGACAGACATGGAGTGGCGCAAGTCCAGCTACAGTTCCGAGACCGCCGACTGCGTCGAGGTCACGAACCGCGCCACCCGACCCACCGTGGGCATCCGGGACTCCAAACGGCCGGAGGGTGGGCACCTCGTGGTTCCGCGGGCGGCGTTTCAGGGGCTGTGTGACGGTTTCGGCAGGTCGAAGTAGTTGATCAGGCCGGCGGCGAACGCGAGGTCGCCCCGCACCTTCACCTTGCCGCGCATGAACAGCATGACCACCCGCGCCGTGCCGGTGACCGCGCGGAGGAAGTCGACCGGGGACAGGGTGAGGGTCACGCGGGCGTCCGCCGTGGGTTCGCGGCCGCTCGTGCACGTTCCGGCGTCGATGACGGTCTCGAAACGGTCGTAGCCGCCGTCGCCGGTGCCGCCGGTGAAGCGCCAGTGCACCACCGCGCGCAGGGTCGCCGCGCGGGCCGGGTCGAGGTGCTCGCGCATGCGGCGGAAGACCTCGTCGAGGACCACGTGCCGCAGGTGCTCGTGGGCCATCAGCAGTTCCAGCTGGCTCGTCGACGCGCGGGAGACGAACCAGACGAACGTCTCGGTGCGCATCGTCGCCAACTCGATCCCGGTCCCGACCCGGCCGAGCATGTCGAGCACGTCGATGAGCTGCACGAACTGCGCGTCGTCGAGGAGTTGGGGATCGACGGAGCGGGCGAACGCGTCGATGTCCACGGGGGCCACCGTATATCTACTTGCGAGTAAAGTTCCGGGCATGAGCGTGGACGAGCGTCGGCGGGTCAAGCGGTTACCCCGCGAGGTGCGTGAACGGCAGATCCTCGACGCGGCGGTCCGCGTCTTCTCCGCGCACGGCTACCACAACGCCTCGATGGACGAGGTCTCCGACGTCGCCGGCGTCTCCAAGCCGATGATCTACGCCTACCTCGGCTCCAAGGAGGACCTGTTCGCCGCGTGCATCCACCGGGAGTCGGCGAACCTGCTCGACGCGGTCGCCGGCGGTGTGCCGCTCGACCTGCCGCCGGACATGCAGCTGTGGCACGGGCTGCGCGCGTTCTTCGACTACGTCGGCGAGCAGCGGGCGAGCTGGCGCGTCCTGCACCGGCAGGCGATCTCCCAGGGCGGCCCGTTCAGCGAGGAACTCCTGGCGATGCGGCGCCGGGCGATCAGCCTCGTCGACACGTTGCTGGTCCGGACGGCCACGAAGAAGGGCCTGGACGACAACGCGACCGAGGCGCTGGCGGCCGCGCTGGTCGGCGCCGCGGAGTCACTGGCCGACTGGTGGCTGGACCACCCGGAGGTGCCGAGCAAGGTCATCGCCTCCCGCCTGATGAACCTGGCCTGGATGGGCTTCGGCGACCTGGTGGAAGGCAGGGTGTGGAGTCCCGCGTAGGCGACACCATGTGGCATGGTGCTCTCGATTGGAGGCGGCGTCCCCGTCAGCGCGCCCGCTGCCGGTGTTCACTGGCGGGCGGTACTGGACGCCGAGCAGATGGACGTCGCGATCTACGAGCAGCATCGCGGATCGTTCGAAGTGACTGGCCGACGGGAGTGCGCGGGCGATGGCTGAGGTTGTGCTGTTCCACCACGCTCAGGGCTTGACGGCCGGGGTGCGGGAGTTCGCGGACGAGTTGCGGCGGGCGGGGCACGTCGTGCACCTGCCGGATCTGTACGAGGGGCAGACCTTCGCGACTCTGGACGAGGGGATCGGCTACGCGAAGCGCACCGGGTTCGGCACGGTGCTGGAGCGGGGGCTCGCCGCGGTCGACGGGCTTGGGGACGCGCTGGTGTACGCGGGGTTCTCGCTCGGGGTGATGCCGGCGCAGCGGCTCGCGCAGACTCGGGCGGGGGCGCGGGGCGCGTTGTTCTTCCACTCCTGCCTGCCGGTGTCGGAGTTCGGGGACGGGTGGCCGGCGGGCGTTCCCGTCCAGGTGCACGGGATGGACGGGGACTCGTTGTTCGTCGACGACGGGGATCTGGACGCGGCTCGGGAGCTGACCGGGACCACCGAGGAGGCCGAGTTGTTCCTCTACCCGGGCAAGGAGCATCTGTTCGCGGACTCCTCGCTGGAGTCCCACGACCGGGCGGCCACCGCGCTGCTCACGCGTCGGGTGCTGGAGTTTCTCGGCTGATCGTGCCGGCCAGGTGCGGCTTGCCCTTCTTCGGGTCGTGCAGGGTGAAGTGCCAGCCGTCCGCCGACGGGGTGGCCTGGAAGGCGACCTTGGCGGGTAGGAGGACGGGGAGCTTGAACCGGACGTCGACGGTGTACGCGTCGGGGAGGCGGCCTTCCAGCGCGGCAACGCACCTCGCCTTCGTCCACATGCCGTGGGCGATGGCGCGGGGGTAGCCGAACATCCTGGCCGTGAGCTTGTGCAGGTGGATGGGGTTGCGGTCGCCGGAGACGTCGGCGTAGCGGCGGCCGGTGTCCTCGGGGACGCGCCAGATCGCCGTGGGGGACGGCGGTGGCTCGCGTCGTTCGGAGCGGTCGCCGGAGCCGCCGCCCCGGCGGAGGTAGGTGCTGACGTCGGACCAGACGGGCTCGCCGGCGACCACGGCCTCGGAGACCATGTCGAACTGCTGGCCTCGCGGGTGCTGGCGCAGGTTGGTGACGTGGACGCGCAGGTCCGGCTGGTCGGCCAGGGTGAGGGGGCGGGTCTGGGTGATGCGGTTGGCGATGTGCACCGAACCCGCGAGCGGGAACGGGAAGTCGGGGGCCGCCATCAGCTTGATCTGCAGGGGGAACGTCAGCACGTGCGGGTACGTGGCCGGCAGCTGGTCGGTGAGGCGGAAGCCGCAGACCCGGGCGTACGCGGCCAGGTGCTCCGGGTCGAGCGCGACCGCGGGCAGGGTGTACGACGTGTCGGGCAGCTCGCCGCCCTTGCGGCGGAAACCCGTGAGCACCGCCTTCGGGTAGAGGGCGGCCAGGTTGGGGGACTCGCGCAGCTCGGGCATCACGCCCCCAGCAGGCTCTGGCCGCACACCCGGACCACGTTGCCGTTGACCGCGCCCGAACCGGGGCCGGCCAGCCAGGCGATGGTCTCGGCGACGTCGACGGGGAGGCCGCCCTGGGACATGCTGTTCATTCGGCGTCCGGCCTCCCGGATGAACAGCGGCACGGCGGCGGTCATCTTGGTCTCGATGAAGCCGGGGGCGACCGCGTTGATGGTCGCGCCGCGTTCGGCGAGGGTGGGGGCAAACGTTTGCACCATGCCGATGACGCCGGCCTTGCTGGTGGCGTAGTTGGTCTGGCCGACGTTGCCGGCGATCCCCGCGATCGAGGACACCCCGATGATCCGGCCCTCCGCGCGCAGCGTGTCCGACGCCAGCAGCGCGTCGTTGACGGCGAGCTGGCTGGCCAGGTTCACCGACAGCACGGCGTCCCACGCCTCCGGCTTCATCTTGCCCAGGGTCCGGTCGCGGGTGATGCCGGCGTTGTGCACGAAGACGTCCACGCCGCCGTGGCGTTCCTCGAGGTGGGCGGCCAGGGTCTCGGGGGCGTCCTCGGCGGTGATGTCCAGTTGCAGGGACGTGCCGTTGATCCGGTTCGCCACCGCGGACAGCTCGTCGCCCTGGGCGGGGATGTCGAGGGCGACGACGTGTGCGCCGTCGCGGGCCAGGACCTCGGCGATGGCCGCGCCGATACCCCGGGCGGCACCGGTGACCAGGGCGACCTTGCCGGCCAGCGGGTGGTCCCAGTCGTCCGGCTCGGCGGTCGTGGTGGCGTGCGTGCCGATGCGGACGACCTGGGCGTCGACGTACGCCGACCGGCCGGAGAGCAGGAACCGCAGGGTCGACTCGACCGACGACTCCGCGCCGGGGGCGACGTACACGAGCTGGACGGTGGCGCCTCGGCGCAGCTCCTTGCCGACCGAGCGGGTGAAGCCCTCGAGCGCGCGCTGGGCGACCGCCGCGCGCGGGTCGGCGACCGTCTCCGGGGGCGTGCCGAGCACGACCACGCGCCCGCAGGTGCCGACCGAGCGGATCAGCGGGTGGAAGAACTCGTGCAGTTCGCGCAGCCGGGCGGGGTCGTCGATGCCGGTGGCGTCGAAGACCAGGGCCGCGTACCTGGCCTGCTCGCCGTCGGCCGGCTGGGTCAGCACCTCGATGCCGGCCGACTTGAGGACCGGAACCACGTCGAGTCGGCCGTCGCGGGCCGCGCCGACCAGGGCCGGGCCGTTCAGCGGCGGGTCGCCGAGCCGGTACCGGCGCAGCGGCGTCGGGTTGGGCAGGCCGAGCCGGCGCACGACCAGCCGGCCGACACCGGACCGGGCAAACTGCTGATAGCGGTCGGTCATGTTGCTCCGCTTCCGTGTTCGGGGCCGCACTCGACGGCGAGCCTACTCGCGAGTAGGTTGGGAGTGCCAGCCGGAAGGTCAGTCGATGAGATCGGGGTGGGAGTCGGGGATGGATCAGGTGCGTAGGGTCGCGATCGTCGGCGGCAACCGGATCCCGTTCGCGCGGTCGAACAGCCGCTACGCGACGGCATCGAACCAGGACATGTTCACCGCCGCCCTCGATGGTCTCGTGAGCCGCTTCGGGCTGCAGGACGAGCGACTGGGCGAGGTCGCCGCGGGCGCGGTGCTCAAGCACAGCCGGGACTTCAACCTGGCGCGGGAGTGCGTGCTCGGCTCGCGGCTGTCGCCGGAGACGCCGGCCTACGACGTGCAGCAGGCGTGCGGGACCGGACTGCAGGCGGTGCTCCAGGTGGCGAACAAGATCGCGCTGGGGCAGATCGACTCGGGCGTCGCGGGCGGGGTGGACACCGCCAGCGACGCGCCGCTCGGGGTGAACGAGGACCTGCGGCAGATCTTCCTGTCGCTGAACCGGGCGCGGTCGGTCGGCGCGCGGCTGAAGGCGCTGGCGAAGCTGCGGCCGGGGCAGATCGTGCCGGACATCCCGCGCAACGCCGAGCCCCGGACCGGGCTGTCCATGGGTGAGCACGCGGCGATCACCGCCCGCGAGTGGGGGGTGAGCCGGGAGGCGCAGGACGAGCTGGCGGCGGCGTCGCACCAGAAGCTCGCGGCGGCCTACGAGCGCGGGTTCTTCGGCGACCTGCTGACCCCGTACCTGGGGCTGACCCGGGACCAGAACCTGCGGCCGGACTCGACGGCGGACAAGCTGGCGAAGCTCAAGCCGGTGTTCGGCGGTGCCGAGGGGACGATGACCGCCGGCAACTCGACGCCGTTGACCGACGGGGCCTCGACGGTCCTGCTGGCGTCGGAGGAGTGGGCGGCGGCGCGGCGGCTGCCGGTGCTGGCGTACCTGACGTACTCGGAGACCGCGGCGGTGGACTACGTGCACGGGCGCGAGGGGCTGCTGATGGCGCCGGCGTACGCGGTGCCGAGGATGCTGGCGCGGGCCGGGTTGTCGTTGCGGGACTTCGACTTCTACGAGCTGCACGAGGCGTTCGCGTCGCAGGTGCTCGCCACGCTGGCGGCGTGGGAGAACCCGGACTTCTGCAAGTCGCGGCTCGGGTTGGACGAGCCGCTCGGGGCGGTCGACCGGTCGCGGCTGAACGTCAACGGCTCGTCGCTGGCGGCGGGCCATCCGTTCGCCGCGACCGGCGGGCGGATCGTGGCCACCCTGGCCAAGCTCCTGCACGAGAAGGGATCGGGCCGGGGCCTGATCTCCATCTGCGCGGCGGGCGGCCAGGGGGTCACCGCGATCCTGGAGGCCGCGTGATGCCTAGCCCTGCGGGACCTGGGCGTCGCTCCAGCCGAGGTAGTTGACGAAGTACCCCTTGTCGGCGCGGTGGCCGATGGCGCCGGCGACGCTGGTGGAGTAGAAGCCGCCGTTGCCGTCGGAGATGCCGACGTGGCCGTACTGGCTGGTGTTCCAGTACACGAACGCGCCGCGCGGGGCGTTCCAGTCGCCGGGGTGGGCCTTGCCGACGCTGACCGCGCCGTTCCAGTGCGCGATGGCCGACGGCCAGACGCCGGTGGTGCCGTAGGCGTTCTCCACGGCCATTTCGCAGTAGCCTTCCCAGCCGGTGGCGCCGGCGTGGTTCTCCATCCACTGGATGGCGCCCTCGATGGTGCCGTCGCCCGGATCGGCCTGGACGGCGAGCGCCGGCGCGGGCGCGGGTGCGGCGGTGGCGGTCCCGGTGAGCGGGACGATGGCCATCGCGGCGGCGGTGAGGCCGATCGCGGTGGCGCGGGCCAGTTTGCTCAGATACCTGTTCACAAGGTCTCCCCGACGAGACAAATTTTCCAACTGACGGTTCTGCACGTTACCGTCCGCGCTCGCCCGGGACCAGAGCGTCAGGCGAGAGCGAGGCCGAACATGGCCCAGTCGTTGAGGATGTGCGCTCCAGCGGCGACCAGGATGTTCTTGGTCCGGAAATAGGCGAGCAGCAGCACCAGACGCGCGGTGCCGATGATGACGAAGCACTGGACGAGGTTCCAGTCGTAGGTCGGCAGGTGCGCGACGCCGAAGATGACGGCCGTCGCGAGCCAGGCGACGACGACCGCGGTGCTCCGGGACAGGGCGAGCCGGTGGTGCAGCCAGTACAGCAGCGCGAGGAACGGCAGCACGCTGAACAGTTCCTCACCGAAGAGTTGGGGGACCATCGCGAGGAAGGTCAGGATCCGCTCGCCGGTCGGCATCTTCGCGAGGTCGTCGCCGAGGGGGTTGGCGGCGAGACCGGCCGCGTGCAGCAGCAGAACGCCGAGGACGAGCATGATGACGAGGTTGAGCAGGGCGAACAGGACCATCGTGCCGAGGTCGCGAAACCGGAGCCGGCGGAAGATGGCCGTCCAGTGGCCAGGGACGACGCGGGCGTAGACGACGAGCGGGATCGCCACGAAGAGGATCGCCCGCGTCCAGACCCCGAGCAGGCCCGGCACGGGAAGCGCGATGAGCGCGGCGAAGCCGAGCAGCACGCCGAGCAGCACGATCCACCAGCGACCACCGGTGACGAGCGCGGGCCGGCCGTTGTAGAACGGGAAGTCGTCGTCGACCATTCCGCGACCCTTCTCCGACGAAAAGCCCAGGTAGAGAGCGTAAGCCAGGTGGAAGGGGACCGGTAATCGAGATGTATCGACGATTATAGATGATTCGCTATACAGTCCGAGAAATGCGTACCGGCGACACGCCGGTCGGGGTTTCTGACGCAATATCGGGTTCTCGCTAGAAACCTCGATACGGTTCGATCGTGGACCCTGTGCGCAATCCGTTCGCTCCCGGTGCCGGGCAGCGGCCGCCCGAGCTGGCCGGGCGGGAGAAGGAGGTCCAGGCCTTCGACGTCGTGCTCGAGCGGGTGGCTCGGGGACGGCCGGAACGGAGCCTGGTACTCACCGGCCTGCGCGGCGTCGGCAAGACCGTGCTGCTCGGCGAGCTGAGGTCGATGGCCGTGCGCCGCGGCTGGGGTGCGGGGAAGATCGAGGCCAGACCGGACGCGGGGCTGCGCCGGCCGTTGTCCGCGGCGCTGCACCGGGCGGTGCGGGACCTGGCCGTGCGGCATCGGGCGCCGGACCGGGTGGAGCACGTGCTCGGGGTGCTCAAGGCGTTCGCGCTGCGGGCCTCGCCGAGCGACTCGAAGCTGCGGGACCGGTGGCAGCCGGGCATCGACGTGCCGCCGACGCAGGGGCGGGCGGACTCCGGGGACATCGAGATCGACCTGGTGGAGCTGTTCACCGACGTCGCCGAGCTGGCGCAGGACGTCGGCACCGGGGTCGCGCTGCTGATCGACGAGATGCAGGACGTCGTCGGCGACGACATCTCCGCCCTGTGCGCGGCCTGCCACGAGCTGTCCCAGTCGGGGGCGCCGTTCGTGGTCGTCGGCGCCGGGCTGCCGCACCTGCCGGCCGTGCTGTCGGCGAGCAAGTCCTACTCCGAGCGGCTGTTCCGGTACGTGCGGATCGACCGGCTGGACCGGACCGACGCCGACCGCGCGGTGCTCGCGCCGATCTCACGGGAGGAGGCCGGGATCACCGACGAGGCGCTGGACGCGCTGTACGACGCGGCCGGTGGGTACCCGTACTTCATCCAGGCCTACGGCAAGGCCGCCTGGGACGCCGCGGCCAGCGACCCGATCACCGTGGAGGACGTCGCCGTCGCGGCGCCGGAGGCGGAGGGTGAGCTGGCCGTCGGATTCTTCGGGTCGCGCTACGAGCGGGCCACGCCGGCCGAGCGGGAGTACCTGCGGGCGATGGCCGAGCTGACCAAGGGCAAGACCGACGAGGGCGCGGCGACCTCGGACATCGCCACGCATCTTGGGCGCAAGCCGTCGTCGCTGTCGCCAGCGCGGGACTCGCTGATCAAGAAGGGGCTGATCTACTCCGCGGAGCGGGGGCGGATCGCGTTCACCGTGCCGCACTTCGGGCGGTACCTGCTCACGATGGACGACTAGTCCCGGACAAATGGAAACCCCGTAGTGCTGCCAGGTCGGGGGTCCGCCAGCACTACGGGGTCAACCGGTTCATCGTGGCCGGGTCGGGAGGCGTTACACGGCCACCGAAAAAGTTTCCGGCTAGCGCGGCAGCATGTGCTGGCGCTGCGCCATGAGCACGATCTCGTCACGCATGGCCGGCGTCGTCGCGTTGGCGATCGCGTGGTTCACCGCACGACGATTGCGGGCCTCGACGCGGCGGGCTCGGATCTTCGCGGCGATGTTCATTGCACTCCTTCGACAGGGCTCCTGCTGGTTCCTCCAGCACTGAGCATTATGCCTGTTCCAACACCCGATTGCCGACGATTATTCGGTGAGGTGCGGCACATACCGAAGATTCACCGGAGCCTTCCTGGAGACGTCCGGACATCGCGAAGTATCCAACCGTCTAGTTCGATCACTAGACACATGTAGAGAACCGCATCGCATCGATGCGCATGGTTGTGCCCTCGGGGGGCGGGCCACCAAGGTGCGTGACATGGCTGCTGTCTCCGTGGAGTCGACCGAACTGTTCGTCGGATCGGTCGTCAGTCCGTCGCAGGTTGTCCGGGTGTCCTTCGCCGGCGGTGGTACCGCGCGTGTGCACGTGGAGGGAAACCGCGTCGCCACACCGGTTCCGGTCGAGCTCGCGGTGCGCGGGGAAGTGACCGTCGAGGTCGGGGTCGACACCGGCGACGCCGCCCCGGGCGAGCGGCTGCCGGCGCGCGCGGTCGTGATGTCCGAGGGCGACCGGGCCGAGGTCGACTTCGACCTCGTGGTGGCCGAGCCGGGCTGGACGATGCACATGGTCAGCCACTTCCACTACGACCCGGTCTGGTGGAACACCCAGGCCGCCTACACCGTCTCCTGGGACGCCCTGGACTTCCCCGGCTCCCCGCGCGGCGCCCGGCAGCTCGCCGGGTTCGACCTGGTACGCGCGCACCTCGACCTCGCGCTCGCCGAGCCGGAGTACCGGTTCGTACTGGCCGAGGTCGACTACCTCAAGCCGTACTGGGACACCTTCCCGGCCGACCGCGAGGTACTGCGGCGGCTGGTCCGCGAGGGCCGGGTCGAGGTGCTCGGCGGCACCTACAACGAGCCGAACACCAACCTCACCGACCCGGAGACCACCGTGCGGAACTTCGTGCACGGCATGGGCTTCCAGCGCGACGTGTTCGGCGGCGACCCGGCGACCGCCTGGCAGCTCGACGCGTTCGGCCACGACCCGGCGTTCCCCGGCCTCGGCGCCGACGCCGGGCTGACCTCGTCGTCCTGGGCGCGCGGGCCGTTCCACCAGTGGGGGCCGATGGCCGGCAACGGCGACCAGACGCGGATGCAGTTCCCGAGCGAGTTCGAGTGGGTGTCGCCGTCCGGGCGCGGCCTGCTGACCTCGTACATGACCGACCACTACGGCTCCGGCTGGAAGCTCGACTCAGCGCCCGACCTGGAGTCGGCGTGCGCGGCCGCCTACCGGGTGTTCCTCGAGCTGCGGAAGGTCGCCGGAACGCGCGAGGTGCTGCTGCCGGTCGGCGGGGACTACACGCCGCCGAACAAGTGGGTCACCCAGGTGCACCGGGCGTTCGCGGAGAAGTACGTGTGGCCTCGGTTCGTGTGCTCGCTGCCGAGGGACTTCTTCGCCGCGGTGCGGGAGAGCTACGCCGCGCGCGGGGTCTCCCCCACGCCGCAGACCCGCGACATGAACCCGATCTACACCGGCAAGGACGTCTCCTACATCGACACCAAGCAGGCGCAGCGGGCGGCCGAGGTCGCGACGCTGGAGGCGGAGGCGTTCGCCGTGTTCGCCCGGCTGCTCGGCGGTTCGCCGTACCCGGACGCGGCACTGGCGAAGGCGTGGGTGCAGCTCGCGTACGGCGCGCACCACGACGGGATCACCGGCTCGGAGTCCGACCAGGTGTACCTGGACCTGGTCACCAGCTGGCGGGACGCGCACGACCTGGCGGTCGACGTGCGGGAGCGGGCGCTGGCGGTGCTGTCCGGGCAGGTGTCGGCGGTGCCGGGCGACGGGGTGCCGGTGGTGGTGTGGAACTCGCTGAGCCATGCGCGGACCGACGTGGTCACGGTGCGACCGCCGGAGCCGCTCGGGCCGGGGGTCGAGGTGGTCGCGGCCGACGGGTCGGTGCTGCCGTGCCTGGTCACCGACGGCGGGGTGACGTTCCTGGCCTCGGACGTGCCGTCGATGGGGTGGCGGGCGTACCTGCTGCGCGCGGCCTCGCTCGACGAGCGGGGGTGGACCGCGGTCGACGGTTGTACGGCGTCGTCGGATCGGTTCCGGGTGACCGTCGACCCGGCGCGCGGGGGCGGGGTGTCGAGCCTGCTCGACCGGGGCCGGGAGCTGATCGCGGCCGGGCGGGTCGGCAACGAGCTCGCGGTGTACGAGGAGTACCCGCAGCACCCCCGGTTCGGCGAGGGGCCGTGGCACCTGGTGCCGAGCGGACCGGTGGTGACCTCGGCGGCGTCGGCGGCCTCGGTCCAGGTGGCGCGGTGCCCGCTCGGGGAGCGGATCACGGTGTCCGGGTCGGTGGGGCCGGTCCGGTACACGCAGACGATCACGCTGTGGCACGGGGTGTCCCGGGTGGACTGTGTGACGACGGTGGACGAGTTCACCGGGTCCGACCAGCTGCTGCGGGTGCGCTGGCCGTGCCCGGTGCCGGGCGCGCTGCCGGTCAGCGAGGTCGGCAACGCCGTGGTGGGGCGCGGGTTCGGGCTCGTCGACGTGGACTCGGCGGTGCATCCGTGGACGCTGGACAACCCGGCGCACACGTGGTTCGGGTTGTCGTCGGCGGCGGCGCTGCGGCTGGCGGACGGGGAGCTGCGGCCGATCGGGGTCGCGGAGATCGTGGTGCCGTCGCTGGACGAGGCGGCGCCGCTGGTCCGGGAGCTGGCGGTGGCGTTGGCGCGCTGCGGGGTGACCTCGACGGTGTCGGCGGCGGACGGCGCGCGGTACGGGGACCTCGGGGTGGACTCGAACCTGCCGGACGTGCGGATCTCGGTGGGCGGGGCGGAGGTCAACGCGTTCACCGCGGAGGTGGTGGACCGGTACGGGGAGGTCGGCGACGGGGTGGCGTGGGTGCCGCCGGAGAAGCCGCTGGGTGAGGTGTGGCAGCCGAGCGCGGACCTGAAGGACGCGCGGGCGCTCGGCGTGCTGGTGCTGTCGGGTGCGGACCTGCCGGGGCTCGTCCGATCCGTTGTGGACGATCTGGCGGACCGGATCGTCGAGGTGGGGTCCGGGGATCCGGGCCAGGAGTCCTATGTGGAGCGGACGGTGGCGGTGCTGAACCGGGGGCTGCCGGGGTTCGCGGTGGACACGTCCGGGACGTTGCACGCGTCGCTGCTGCGGTCGTGCACCGGGTGGCCGTCCGGGGTGTGGATCGACCCGCCGCGGCGGACGGTGCCGGACGGGTCGAACTTCCAGCTGCAGCACTGGACGCACGAGTTCGAGTACGCGGTGGCCGCCGGGGACGGGGACTGGCGGGCGGCCGGGATCGCGGCGACGAGCGCGGAGTTCAGCCGGCCGCTGCACGCGGTGGTCGGTTCGGGGTCCGGCCTGCCGGTGTCGGGGTCGCTGGTGGCGGTCGAACCGGCGGACCGGGTGCGGGTGGCGGCGGTGAAGGCGGCCGGGAACCCGCTGGTGCGCGGGTCGGCCGCGGTGGCGGATCCGCGCGACGGGGTGGCGTTGCGGCTGGTCGCGCACACCGGGGATCCGGTGACCGCGCGGGTGTCGTCGGACGCGGTGTCGTTCTCGGCTGTCGCGGTGGCGAACCTGCTGGAGGAGCGCGGTTCCGGGTTGTCGTCGCTTTCGGTCCCGATCGAGGGGTGCGACGCGGTGACGGTGCTGGCGCGGCCGTCCTGGTCCGATGTGGCCGGTCCGGCGATCGGGGTCGAGGCGGAGCCGGCGGGGCCGCTGTTCGCGAAGTACTGGCTGCACAACCGGGGGCCGGCGCCGCTGGGCGGGCTGCCGCTGGCGGTGCACCTGGCGCCGACGCTGGCGGACGTGGTGCCCGGCGGGTCGGTGTCGTTGGATCTGACGGTGGCGTCGGACAGCGTGGACGCGGAGTTGGCGGGTCTCGTGCGGTTCGCGGTGCCGGACGGGTGGGTGGCGGTGCCGGACGAGGTGCCGTTCGGACTGCCGCCCGGGGAGCATCTGGCGACGTCGGTGACGGTGACGGCACCGGCGGGGGTCGCGGCCGGGCGGTATCCCGTGCGGGCGTCGGTGGAGCCGGTCGGGTCGCTGCCGGCGAGCTGGCGGCAGGCGGTGGAGGACGTGGCGATGGTGAGCGTGGGGGCGCCGGTCGGGGACGGAGTGTTGCGGCTGGTCGGATCGCCGTCGGCGGTGCGGGTGCGGGCCGGGGAGACGGGCCGGTTGGCGGTGCGGGTGGCGTCGTCGGCGGGGGCGCCGGTCGCGGTGGAGGCCGCGGTGGTGAGTCCGTGGGGGACGTGGGGTCGGGTCGGGCCGCGGGTCGTGGGGGCGGAGGTGGCCGGGGGCGGCGAGGTCGAGCTGGGGTTCGACGTGACGCCGCCGGCGGGGGCGCCGGCCGGGCGGTGGTGGGCGCTGGTGCGGGTGGCCGGCGCGGGGCGGTTGTTGTACTCGCCGGCGGTGGCGTTGGAGGTGGTGGCGTGAGTGGGAATCTCGGTGTCCGGGGTACGCCGGCGGGGCGGTCCGGGGCCGTCGCGTGGGTGGACGGGGAGGTCGTCGAGGTCGCGGAGGTGGATGGGCGGGAGGCGGCGCTGCGGAGCGGGCGGTTGACGGCGTCGCTGCCGCGGGCCGGGTCGAGTGAGGGGCGGCAGCTGCGGCGGTGGATCGTGCAGGTGCTGGCGGCGGAGCGGGTGGTGGTTCGGGAGGCGGCGGCTCGCGGGATCGACGGGGGTTCGGCGCCGGCGTTGGGTGAGTTGGTGCCGGATCGGGCGGGGATGCTCGGGGTGGGGAGCGTCGCGGCGGACCTGTTGGCGCGGAGTGCGGTCGCGCGGGCGGTGTTCGTCGGCGTGA
Organism: Actinophytocola gossypii; assembly: GCF_025165815.1. Taxonomy (GTDB): domain Bacteria; phylum Actinomycetota; class Actinomycetes; order Mycobacteriales; family Pseudonocardiaceae; genus Actinophytocola; species Actinophytocola gossypii. The sequence goes on from NZ_JAFFZE010000019.1 coordinate 32,414, forward strand.
CCGGGGACGTCGAGGTGGGTGACGACGTGGTGGCCCGGTACTGGCGGGCGAACCCGGAGGAGTTCCGGGTGCCCGAGCGACGGGTGGTGCGGCACGCGATGGGCGACGCCGACCCGGTGGCGCGACCGGCGCGGACGGTGCGGCGTGGGGAGCTGGGCGGCGTGCTGGGGGACGCGGTGTTCGGTGCCGGGGCCGGCTCGGTGGTCGGGCCGGTCCAGGACGCGGTGGGGACGCATCGGGTGCTGGTGGTGGAGGTGCTGCCGGCGCGGACGCTCGGGCTGGACGAGGTCCGGGAGGACGTGCGAGCGCGGTTGCTGCTCGGCGCGCGGCGGCGGGCGTTCACGGCCTGGCTCGACCGGCGGATGGCGGAGTCGGTGCGGTTGGCCGACGGCTTCGAGCACCCCGGGGATCCCGGACAGCCCGACAACACGCACCGACACTGATATGCTTGCCGTTGTCAACCAATTGTTTCACGGGAAACCATGGTGACAATGTCCACTCCAGATCGCGTCTCCGCTGTCAGGGCGTTCAACCGCAGCTACACCACGTTCCTGGGCGCCCTGGACGAACACCTGCTGGGTAGTACCTACTCATTGACTGAAGCAAGGATTCTCTTCGAACTCGGCCAGCGCGACGAGACCGAGCTGACCGAGTTGCGCCAGGCCACCGGGCTCGACGCCGGATACCTGAGCCGCCTGCTGGCCCGGTTCGAGGAAAGCGGCCTGCTGCGCCGCGAACGTTCCACCGCCGACGCCCGCCGCCAGCGGATCCGCCTGACCCCGGCCGGCCGGGACACGTTCCGGACCCTCGACGAGAAGTCCGCGCGCCAGATCCGGGACCTGCTGTCCGGCCTCACCGAAGACGAGCAGCACCACCTGGTTGAGGCCATGGAGATGATCCGCCGCCGGCTCGTCGACGCCGGCCCGCCGGTCACCCTGCGCGCACCGAACCCGGGCGACCACGGGTGGGTCGTCGAGCGCAACGGCGCCCTCTACGCCGGCGAGTACGGCTGGACCGGCGAGTACGAGGCACTGGTCGCCAGGATCGTCGCCGACTACCTGACCGAGCACGACCCGGTGCGCGAGGCGTCGTGGATCGCCGAACTGCGCGGCGAGCGCGTCGGCGCGATCTACTGCGTGCGCAAGGACGACGTGACCGCGAAGCTGCGGCTACTGCACGTCGAGCCGAGCGCGCGCGGCGCGGGGGTCGGCACGCTGCTCGTCGACGAGTGCGTCCGGTTCGCCCGCCGCTCCGGCTACCGGGCGATGGAGCTGTGGACGGTGTCGTTGCTCGCCCCGGCCAGGCGGATCTACGAGCGCGCCGGGTTCCGCCTGGTCGAGGAGGACACCGCGGACCGGTTCGGGCACCGCCTCACCGGACAGACCTGGCGGCTGGAGCTGACCGCGCGGTAGGCGGCCCCGACAGCCAGCCGCCCGCGCGCACCGGAACGGCAAACAGGCAACGGTGGCGCGGCCACGCGGACCGGGTGCTAGGCACGCGGCAGGCAGCCAAAACAGAGCCGATGACGCGGCCCGCACGCCCGGACCGGGCGCTAGGCGCGCGGCAGGCGGCCCATCAGGTAGAACTCGTCGTTCGGGCGCAGGGCGGTGAGGTGTGCGATCCGGTTGGAGAGGGCGAACAGCGCGGTGATCGCGCCGACGTCCCAGATCTCGTCGTCGGTCAGGCCGGCGTCGCGGGCCGCGTCCAGTTCGTCGGAGCTGAAGGTCGACGGGTCGACCGCCAGCGCCAGGGCCAGGTCGACGATCGCCCGCCGGCGGTCGTCCAGTTCGACGGTCCACGGGTTCGTCGCCACGTCGTCGGCGATGCGCGGGTCCTTCGCGCGGATGCGCAGGATGGCGCCGTGCGCGACCACGCAGTAGGTGCAGCTGTTCGCGCCCGAGGTGGCGACCACGACCAGCTCGCGCTCCGCCTTCGACAGGCCGGAATCGCGTTCCATGACGGCGTCGTGGTAGTCCATGAACGCGCGCAACTCGGCCGGGCGGTGCCCGAGCGCCAAGAACACGTTCGGCACGAAGCCCGACTTGTCCGCCACCGCCGCGACCCGTTCCCGCAGATCGTCGGGCAGCTCGTCGAGCTCGACCACCGGGAACCTGCTCACCTCGTCAGCCACACCCACCACGTTAGTCCCGCGGCTCCCGTTGATCACCAGAGTCATCCCCACCACTGTGGACAAAACACGGACGAACGGGTGAACGGAAGGTGTCCGCGCCGTTGTCGAGGGCCTCCACCCACAGGGAAGCTCCACAGGCTGTGCACAGTCCCATCCACAACCTGTGGACAACTCTCGTGGACAACCCCTTGCGGAGGCCGGGAGGTGGGGCCGGCTAGCGCCGGGCGAGATCGCGGACGAGGTGTGCCCGGCGTAAACCATGCCGGCGCAGGTGGCGCAGGTCCTCGGCGGTGTCGTACATGAGCTGCCGGTGGAAGTAGTTCACGTGCTCAAGCACCGCGAACAGCGCGAAGCCCAAACCCGGCCAGGTGCCCGCCCCCGGGTCGGCGATCACCGAGTAGCCGGTGAACAGCGACCCGACGGCCAGTACCGGCACGTTGGCCACGCGAGCGACCGCGAAGGCCCCGGCATGGGGCAGGCGCGGGTCCTGCGCCGCGAGCTGCCGACGCTTGGCCGACCAGTATCCGGCTCCCTCCAGGAGGAGCACGGCGAACAACGCGAAGCCAACGCCGTTCGCCACCGTCACCGGGAAGTCGAGCACGCCGAACCAGATCACGGCCTGAAGCGGAATGTTGATCAGCTCCCACGCGGCCAGTGACCGCAGTCGCCGCCGGATCCAGGTCCGGGAGCGATGATCCATTCGCGCACTATGTCATGCGCTCCGGCCGGCATCTCCGCCCGACCTCGGGCGGGTCTCATTGCTGACGGCTGTAGGCGCGGACCGCCAGTGGGCAGAACACGACGAAGAGGATCGCGCACCAGATGAGCGTGGTGGTGACGCTGTCGCCGACCGGGGTGCCGTCGAGGAGGGCGCGGCAGGCGTCCATGGCGTGGCTGACCGGGTTGATCTCGGCCCAGGTCCGGAGCCAGCCGGGGAGGGTCTCGACCGGAGCGGCCAGGCTGGTGCCGAGTTGCAGGGGCAGGAAGCTGATGAAGCCGATCGCGAGGACGACCTCGGCGCTCCTGACCAGCACGCCGACGAACACCGTCACCCAGCTGAGGCAGAAGCCGAACGCGATGGCCAGGCCGGCGGCGGCGAGGGCGGCACCGAAACCGCCGGCGGCGCGGAAGCCGAGCAGCGCGCCGAGCGCGAAGAGGACCGCGACGGCGATCAGGTAGCGGACGAGGTCGGCCAGCACCGAGCCGAGCAGGGGCGCAACCCGGCTGATCGGCAGGCTGCGGAACCGGTCGGTCACGCCGTTCTTGAGGTCGAGGTTGATGGCGGTGCCGGTCGAGACCATCCCGGCGAGGCCGGCGCCCATGACGAGGATGCCGGGGAAGAGGTACTGGACGTACTCGGCGGTGGAGCCGGCTACCGACCCGCCGAACAGGTACAGGAAGAGCACCAGGAACAGGGCGGGCGTGATGATCCCGTTGATGATCGGGCCGGGGTTGCGGGCGGTCTTGGCGAGGCTCCGTCGGGCGAGCACGAGGCTGTGCCGGCACCAGGCGAACGGCCTGGTACGCGGTTGTTCGAGGCTGGTGGCGGTCATCAGGCTGCCTTCGTCGGTTCGTGCGGGTCGTTGGCGGTGGTGCCGGGTGCTCCGGTCAGGGCGAGGAAGACCTCGTCGAGGCTCGGCAGGCGCAGCGACAGTTCGGAGACGGCCACGCGGTGTTCCCGCAGCCGTGCGGTGATCTCGAAGAAGTCCTCGGCGCCGGCCACGGGCACGACCAGTTCGTGCCGGGAGGAGCGCTCCGGTGTCCGGTCCGCGACGTCGGCCAGTACCGCGGCGGCCGTGCCGGTGTCGGCGGGGTCGTCCACGCGCACCACGATCGTGTGGCCGCCGACCTGGCGCTTCAGCTCGGCGGGAGTACCGGAGGCGATGACCCGGCCGTGGTCGATCACGGTGACGGCGTCGGCGAGGGCGTCGGCCTCCTCGAGGTACTGGGTGGTCAGCAGGACGGTGACACCATCGGCGCGCAGGCCGCGGATCAGCTGCCACAGCTCGTCACGTTTGCCCGGATCCAGGCCGACCGACGGCTCGTCGAGGAAGACGACCTCGGGGTGTCCGACCATGCTCGCGGCCAGGTCGAGGCGGCGGCGCATGCCACCGGAGTAGCCGGCCACCGGCCTGCCCGCCGCCTCCTCCAGACCGAAGCGGGCCAGCAACTCGCCCGCGCGCAGGCGCGCTCGCGGTCGAGGCAGGTCGAGCAGCCGGCCGATCATCACCAGGTTCGCCAGCCCGGTCAGCTCCTCGTCCACACTGGTGTGCTGGCCCGACCATGCGATCCGCCCGCGCACCCGTCCCGGCTGGCGAACCACGTCGAAACCGGCCACCGACGCTCGCCCGCTGTCGGGACGCAGCAGGGTCGCGAGGATGCGGATCACCGTCGTCTTACCCGCACCGTTGGGCCCCAGCAGGCCGTGCACCTGCCCACGCGGGACGGCCACGCTGACCCCGTCCAGCGCGGTGACCTTGCCGAAGCTCTTGGCCAGGCCCTCGGTCTCGAACCCGTGTTCACTCACCGCGACCTCCTCCTTTCACATGTCGTCATCATCTGGATTTTCACTGTATCCTAGTGATCGGAGTTCGTGGAAGGAACGTGATGGTTCGACTGACCCGCGCGCAGCAGCAGGAACGCACGCGCGCGTCCGTGCTGGCCGCGGCGCGGACGGAGTTCACCGAGCACGGCTACGGGCCGGCGAAGGTCGACCGGATCGCCGAGCGGGCCGAGCTGACGCGGGGCGCGGTCTACTCGAACTTCCCGAGCAAACGCGCGCTGTACCTGGCGGTGCTGATCGACCTGGTCGAGAACGCCGCCGCCGGTGCGCCTTCGACGCCGCCGAGGTCGCCGGTCGACGCGCTGGGCGGGTTCGCCCGGGCCTGGCTGGAACGGCTGCCGCTGGCCGACGACACGACGTCCGGCGGGCGCCTGCGGCTCCGCTCGCTGGACGGCGTCCTCGATGACGGGCACGGACGCGAGGTGCTGGCACAGATCGTCCGGCTGGAGACCCTGCTGCTCGCCATCGCGCTGGAGTCGTGCGAGCCGGCGCGTGCGGAACCGGTGCGTCGGGTACGGCTGGCCGCGCTGGTGCTGACGCTGCTGGACGGCGCGTCCCGCCTGGCCGAGACCGCACCGGGGTCGATCGACCCCTTCGACGTGGCACGCGCGTGTCAGCACCTGGCCGGAATCGACCTCGCCGACGCCTGGGCGCCGCCGCACCTGCCCTACGTCGCCCCCGCGCGACCGTGCCGGGACACCTGGGATCCCCCCGACGGCCTCGCGGACCGGATCAGCGGGAACCCGGTCCACCTCGGCGCCGACGGCCTGGTCACGGTGCTGGGAGCCGGGCGTCTCGGCGCCGCCGAGGAAGCCGTGCGGTCCGCACCTTCCGGCGAGCAGGTAACGGTGGTCGTCGTCGTGCGCGATCCCGCCGAGACCGGGCGGCTCGTCCGGCTCAGGATCGCCGACCTGACCGGATGTCTGCGGCGGGTGTTCCCCACTGCCGCGTTGCCGCCCCTGCGCCTGCTGCTCGACGAGCACGGCACGGTCGCCGCCGCGCTCGGAATCCCGGTTCCCGACGACGAGGCCGACGACGAGACCGAGGCCGCGGTGCGCGTCCGGGACGGCGCGATCGTCGCCCGCGCCCACGGTCGGGGCGCGGCCCATGCCGCGGCGACCGCCCATGCCCCGAACACCACGCAACCGAGGAAGACCCGACGATGACGCATCCCGATCCGCACCTCCTGGTGCTGCACGCCCTTCGCTACGTCGGCTTCGCCGGCTCCGGCCGCATCGCCGCCGCGACGGGGCTGCGCGAGTCCGATGTGGAGTCCGAGCTGATCGACCTCGCGGTCGCCGGTCTCGTCACCCACCTGCCCGGCGACTTCGGCGGATGGGGACTGACCGACACCGGCCGCGTCGCGGACGCCGAGCGGATCACCGACGAACTCGAGTCGGCCGGTGCCCGCGCCGCGGTGACCAAGGCGTTCGACGACTTCCTCGTGCTCAACCCGGAACTGCTCGACCTGTGCACGGCGTGGCAACTCCGGTCCCTCGACGGTGTGACGACCGTCAACGACCACAGCGACCCGGCCTACGACGCCCGCGTCCTCGACCGGTTCGCCGAGTTCCACGAGCGTGCCGTCGTCGTCTGCGCCGAACTGTCCTCGGCCCTGCCCCGGTTCGGCCGTTACCGGACCCGCCTCGGCGAAGCCCTCGATCGCGCCAACTCCGGCGCGTTGGAGTACGTGGCCGACGGCACCGAGTCGTACCACGCGGTGTGGGCCCAGCTGCACGAAGACCTGCTCGCCACCCTGGGAATCCCGCGATGAGGTGGATCCGCCCGCTCTCCGCCCGGACCGACGAACCGGTCGAGCTGGTGGGCGGCAAGGCACACGGTCTCACCGTCCTGCACCGGCTCGGGTTGCCGGTGCCCGCCGGTTTCGTCGTCACCACGGAGGCGTGTCGCGCGTTCCGCCGGGACGGCAGGTTGCCCGACGGGCTCGGCCACGAACTCGCGACCGCCGTCGCCGACCTCGAAGCCGCCACCGGACGGGAGTTCGGCGGCGCCCAGGACCCGTTGACGGTGTCCGTCCGTTCCGGGGCGGCCGTGTCGATGCCCGGCATGATGTGCACGATCCTCAACCTCGACGCGGCCCGGCGGCTGGAGCGGGCGGTGGCGGCCGTGTTCTCGTCCTGGGACACCCCGCGCGCGCGGACCTACCGCGAACTGCACGACATCCCGCACGATCTCGGCACGGCCGCGATCGTCCAGGCGATGGTGTTCGGGAACCGCGACGACCACAGCGGTACCGGAGTCGCGTTCAGCCGCGATCCCAACACCGGCGCGAACGTCCCGTTCGGTGACGTCCTGTTCGGACACCAGGGTGATGCCGTCGTCTCCGGCGGCACGCCGACCCGGCCGCTGCGCGAACTCGCCGACCGGGAGCCAGGGGTGTGGACCGGTCTGCTCGATGCGCTGAGCCGGGCCGAGGGCCACTACCGCGACGCGTGCTATGTCGAGTTCACCTTCCAGTCGGGCGAACTGTGGCTGCTGCAGGTGCGGCCGGGCCGGTTCGTCGGAGCCGCCGCCGTCCGCGTCGCCACCGACCTCGTCGACGAGCGCGTGCTCGGGCGGAACGAAGCGCTGCTCAGGGTGTCACCGCACCATCTCCGGCACGTCCGCACACCGCGAATAGCCATGACCGAGGAGGTCGACATCCTGGCCAGGGGGCTGGGCGCGTGTCCCGGTGTCGCGGCCGGCCGGGTGGCGACCACGGTCGACAGCGCGGTACGCATGGCGGCCGAAGGCCCGGTCGTCCTGGTGCGTCCGGAGACCTCGCCACAGGACATGAGTGGCCTGGCCGCCGCCACCGGCATCGTCACCGCCCGCGGCGGGCCGGCCAGCCACGCCGCGGTCGTCGCACGGGCGATGGGAAAGCCGGCTGTCGTGGGGATCGGCGACCTCGACGTCGACACGACCTCGGTGCGCGCCGATGGACGCACCATCGGCGAGGGCACCATGGTCACCATCGACGGGACCAGCGGCGACGTCGCCCTCGGCCGCCCCCGCGTCGTCACGTCCGCGGCGGACGCGCACCTGCACCGGCTGCTGGAGTGGGCCGACGAGGTGTCGGGGAACCACACCGAACGCGACGAGGCCCGACGCCTCAGCGCCGCCCAGGCCGTCCTCCGTCGCGACCAGCGGTGAGGGTCACGGCCGCGCGCCGGGCCCGAACCCGGTCCACCGCAGCTCGGCCGGAAGGTGGCCCATGTCGTTGTAGGACAACAGGGTCGGTGCCAGCCCGGCGCGGTACTCGATCGCGGTCAGCGCCGTGTTCCCGCAGCTGAGCCCCAGCCACCGCACGGCCGGCGCGTCGAGGGCGTGCCGCACCAGCCAGGCCACCGGGTAGGCGTGGGTGATCAGGACCTCGTGGGTCTCGGTGTCGGCGGGACGGGCGAACCTGGCGATCAGCGCCTCCGCGCCGCGCGCGCCGGAAGCGGCTTCCTCGGCGTCGTACCCGTCGAAGAACCCCGCCCACGCGGGCGGCGGATCGTCCGGCACGAACGGCACGTGGTCGATCAGCTCGGCCGCTTCCCGCACGGCAGTGCTCGGCAGGTGCTCGCCCACGATCCGCGCGCACGCCGCCGCCCGAGGCAGCGGGGAGTGCCACACGGCATCGATCGGCAGACCCGCCAGGCGCTCGCCGAGCAGTTCCGACTGCCGCCGCCCGACGTCGGTCAGCTCGCCGAACGGGTCCGCGGCGCCGTGGCGCACCGCGTACACATGTCGAGTCGCCACCAACTCAGCATATGTACGACATCCCGATGTTCACAACATCCGATCAGCGGCCGACGCGGTGGTGGTGGGTGGCGAGGTGGTCGCCGACGATCAGCAGGCAGGCCAGGCAGCGCGGGCCCGCGTGGGTTCTGGTCAGGCGGTTGTACGGGACACTGTGCGTGCAGGCGGCCTCCACGAAGCTCGCGGGGCGGTCCGACCTCGCGAAGGCGTGCAGGCGTTCGTCGTAGCGGGACAGTTGCCAGATCCACTTGTCGCACTCGGACATGCGGGTGGGACCGCGCGACCTTCCGGCGATGATGCAATTTGCATAACGAACGGCCAGGGACCACTCGAACGAGTGACCCCTGGCCGTCCGCGGTCAACCCTCAGGCGAGGCGCTGCTTGAGCACCTCCAGCTCCTCACGCAGCAGCGTCGGGAGCTTGTCGCCGATCTTGGCGAACCACTCCTCGATCATCGGGATCTCCGCGCGCCACTCGTCGGCATCGACGCGCAGGGCCGCCTCGATGTCGTCCTTCGACGCGTCCAGGCCCGAGAGGTCCAGGTCGTCGACGGTCGGCACGTAGCCGATGGGGGTCTCCTGCGCGGCCGCGGTGCCCTCGATGCGCTCGATGGCCCACTTCAGCACCCGGGAGTTCTCCCCGAAGCCCGGCCACAGGAACTTGCGGTCGTCCCCGCGCCGGAACCAGTTCACGTAGAAGATCTTCGGCAGCTTCGCCGCGTCCGCCCGCTTGCCGGTGTCGATCCAGTGCTGGAAGTAGTCACCCGCGTGGTAGCCGATGAACGGGAGCATCGCCATCGGGTCGCGCCGGACCACGCCGACCTTGCCCTTGGCGGCCGCGGTGGTCTCCGACGACAGGGTGGCGCCCATGAACGTGCCGTGCTGCCAGTCGCGGGACTCGGTGACCAGCGGGATCGTGTTCGCCCGGCGGCCGCCGAAGAAGATCGCCGAGATCGGCACGCCCTGGGGGTCGTCCCACTCCGAGGCCAGGATCGGGCACTGGGACATCGGCGTGCAGTACCGGGAGTTCGGGTGCGAGGACGGCTCGTCCGAGTCCGGGGTCCAGTCGCGCTTCTTCCACGACGTCAGGTGCGCGGGCGGCTCGCCCATGCCCTCCCACCAGATGTCACCGTCGTCGGTCAGGGCGACGTTGGTGAACAGCGAGTTGCCGCGCTCGACGGTGCGCATGGCGTTCGGGTTGGTGTGGTAGTCGGTGCCGGGCGCGACGCCGAAGAAGCCGGCCTCCGGGTTGACCGCGTACAGCCGGCCGTCCTCGCCGAAGCGCATCCAGGCGATGTCGTCACCGAGCGTCTCGACCTTCCAGCCGGGGATCGTCGGCTCCAGCATCGCCAGGTTGGTCTTGCCGCACGCGCTGGGGAACGCGGCCGCGACGTAGTGCACCTTCTGCTCGGGCGAGATCAGCTTGAGGATCAGCATGTGCTCGGCCAGCCAGCCCTCGTCCCGGCCGATCGCCGAGGCGATCCGCAGCGAGTAGCACTTCTTGCCGAGCAGCGCGTTCCCGCCGTAACCGGAGCCGTAGCTCCAGATCTCCCGCTCCTCGGGGAAGTGGGTGATGTACTTGGTCTCGTTGCACGGCCACGGCACGTCCTGCTCACCCGGCTCCAGCGGCATGCCGACCGAGTGCAGGCAGGGCACGAAGTCACGCTCGGTGCCGTCGGCGTCGACGAACTTCTCCAACGCCTTCGTGCCCATCCTGGTCATGATCCGCATCGAGGTCACGACGTAGGCCGAGTCGGTGATCTCCACGCCCAGCATCGGCTTCTCCGCCGACAGCGGGCCCATGCAGAACGGGATCACGTACATCGTCCGGCCACGCATCGAGCCGCGGTACAGCTCGGTCATGATCGACTTCATCTCGGCCGGGTCCATCCAGTTGTTGGTCGGACCCGCGTCGGCCGGGTCGACCGAGCAGATGAACGTCCGCTCCTCCACCCGCGCGACGTCGTCGGGGTCGGACGCGGCCCAGAACGAGTTCGGCTTCTTCTCGAGACGGGTGAACGTGCCGGACTCCACGAGCTCGGTGGTCAACCGGTCCCACTCCGCGTCGGAACCGTCGACCCAGACCACCTCGTCCGGCGTCGTCAGCTCGGCCACCTCGCGAACCCATGACAGGAGTCGCTGGTGCGTTGTCGGTGCGTTGTCCACACCTGGAATTGCCACTGCCGTCATCTCGCTTCGTCTCCTGACTGACGCCGAAAACCAGAACAGGACCCCGCTGTCCTGCCGCGCCGTGCGCGCTGTCGGACCTCGGCGTCCTGCGTGAACGGCGAAAGCCCCGTCCGGAGTCTCGGACGGGTCATGCCGCGTTGGGGATACGAAGAGGTTAACCAGCTGAACGGGAATCAACCGAACCCTGACGAGTCTCGTGCGTCACAGGACCGATTCGGGAATCGATTCAGCACACGAATGCCCGTCGAATGACCCGGACGAACAAAACGATCCCGGCGGAGACGCCCGCCGGGATCGTTTGTGTTGACCGATTTCGAGAAGGATTCAGCGCTCCGCCCACACGGCGTCGGCGCCGCTGGTGGAGTCGGGGGTGTAGGAGCCGTCGGCGGAGATCTGGCCCTCCTCGACGACGGTCCACTCGTCCTCGCCGGTGTGCTCGGCCACCGTCACGTCGCCGTCCTGCTCGATGATGACCGCTTGGTCGGCGTCGCCGTCACCGTCGACGTCGGTGAACGCGTAGGTCGTGCCCTCGGCGTCGGTCACCACCGCGGTGTCCGACACGCCGTCACCGTCGGTGTCGTAGGTGGCCGGGCCGGCGTTGACGTCCTCGCCGGGCAGGTCGACCTGCATGTCGCCGCCGGCCGAGGTGTCCGTGGACGTGTCGGTGGAGGTATCCGAGACGTCGGTGGCGCTGGTGTCGGTGTCGGTGTCGGACGAGGAGCCGGTGGCGTCGTCGGCGCCGTCGCCGGTCGGGGTGGGCAGCGAGTCGACGCTCTCCTCGTGCCACTCGCCGGTGGACTCGTCGTACTCGGCGCCCGCGACGACGTTGCCCTGCTCGTCGTACTGCACCGCGACGTCGGCCTGGCCGTCACCGTCGGTGTCCGCGAAGGCCATGTACTCGCCGGTCTCGGTCTCCACGAGAGCGGTGTCGTTCTGGCCGTCACCGTCCAGGTCGACGTTCTCCTCGACCATGTAGTCCTCGCCGTCGATCTCGACGGTGAGCTCGTCCTGGCCCGCGTCGGTGTCGGTCGCGGTGGTGTCGTCGTCGGTGGTCGTGCCGTCGTCCACGTACACGGGTAGCCCCCTCTTTCGCGCCAAGGTGTCTGTAGGTATGACTGGCGGCGTGGCCCGTCGGTTCCCGCCGCGCGGGAGAGAACTCTCAGGCGCGGTCGCGCACCGACCGGATGCCGGCGAGCAGCTTCTCCGCGCGGTCCCGCCCCGAGGTCACGTCCGTCAGCCGCTTGTTTACCACGGCGAGCCGCTTCTGGCGCTCGGCGGTATCGAGCCGCAACGCCTTGTCCACCTCGCGGAGTTCGTCCTCGATGCCCGAGATCCGCTTGCCGAGGGCCTCGTCGAGCGCCAGCGCGAGCTGGGACTCCGCCTCGATCAGCTGCTCGGCCACCAACTGGTCCAGCGTGGAGCGGGCGTCGGCGATGGACTCGGTGAGCCACTGCTTCATGTGCTGCTTGTCCGCGGTGTGCTTGCGGGTCTTGGCCAGCCACCAGCCCGCGCCGAGCCCGACCATGATCGTCGGCACCAGCAGGATGGGCGCGGCGACCGCGCCGGCCAGCGGCAGCAGCGCCATCTTGCCCGCGCTGAACCCGCCGGTGACACCCATGAACACGAGCAGCTTGTCCTCGGCGGTCGGCGGCCGCTTGTCGGCCTGCCGCACGATGATCGGTGAGCCGCCCGCCCTGGCGAACTGGCCGCGGATGACCTCCAGCTCGTCGGGTTTGAACAGCTCGCCGAGCACGGTCTCGGTGACCTGGTTGAGCCGGTAGGACACCGACTGGCTGATCCGGCCGGACACCATCTGCAGCGCGGCGTCGACCTGCGCCGGCAGCTCGCGCAGCTTGTCCTTGTCGGCGACGTCGATGGCCTGCCGGAACCACGACTGCACGTCGCGCATCTGCCGGGCGACCTCGTGGTTGTTCTCCACCCTGGTGCGCTGGATCTCACTGCGCATCCGGACCTGCCAGCCCTTGGTGGACGAGCGGCGCTCGGTGGTCAGCTCCTCCTTGCGGGCCCGCAGCGACTCGGCCTCCTCCTCGCCGGTGGACAGCGCGCGGCGCTCGCCCTCCAGCCGGACGTTGAGGGTGCCCAGGGCGCTGGACAGGGCACGCATGGTGTTGGCCTCGCCGAGCATCACCGACCGGCCGACCAGCAGGTCGGTGAGCGCGGTGCGCAGCGCTGGCACCCCGGAGCGTTCCTCCAGCATGGCGACGGCCTCGGCGTTGGGCGCCTTGCCGGCCATCTCGTACATCCGCGCGGACACCGGGTGGAACGGCGCGCCGGCGAAGCGGGGCGCGTGCTCGGCGAGCAGCGCCTGGTCGGCCTCGAGGACCTGCCGCCAGCCGCGGTAGGCGTCCACCTTGGACAGCGCGAACACGACGGTCTCCACCCGCTCGCCGACGTTCGCCAGGAAGTTCAGCTCCCCCAGCGTGAACGGCGCGGAGGCGTCGACGACGAACAGCAGCGCGGTGGCCGACGCGGCGGCCTCGGCGGCCAGCTCGCCGTGCACCGAGTCGAGCCCGCCGACGCCAGGGGTGTCCACGATCGTCAGCTTCTCCAGCAGCTCGACCGGACCGTCGACCTCGACGTACCGGGGCGGCAGCTGGCCGGGGGGCAGCTGGTGCGCGGCGGACACCCAGTCGATCAGCTCGGCGAGGTCGACCGGCACCGGTGCGAGCTGGCCCGGGTAGCAGGCACGGGCCTCCCACTGCTCGGCGTGGCCGAACACCAGGTAGGTCGCGGTGGCCACCTCCGCGTCCACAGGGGACAGTCCCGGCTGCCCGAGCAGCGCGTTGACCAGGGAGCTCTTGCCCCGGTTGGTCTCGCCGACCACCACCGCCGACGGCGAGCCGCGGCGCTTGGCGCGGATCTCCTCGACCCACTTCGCCGCGTCCGGGTCGGCCTCGCGGAGCAGGGTGAGCAGCTTCTCCCGTGCCTGCGCGACCTGTTTGGGTAACGAGAGTTGCTGCTTGGCCGGGGCGGTCACGACGGTTCCCGGTTGTATACGGTGACGATGGGGGCGCGGAGCAGTTCGCCCCGGTCGGAGAAGCCGACCACCTCGGTCTCGGCGACCAGTCCGTCGAGGCTGGCGTCGGCGGTGGCGACGGTGCCGCCCGCCTCGTGGTGCGCCGGGTCGAACCGGACGCCGTCCGGGCGCACGGCGGACACGCCGACGCCGGCGAGACCCTCCTCGATCCGCTCGGCCACGCCCGCGCTGCGGGCCCGGTCGAGCGCGTACAGGCACAGCGCAACCAGCGACCGGCGCTCGGCCAGCGCGACCTCCAGCGCGCCCGACGCCGGCACGACGTCCGACGCGGTCGGCTCGCCGGATGGGTCGCCCTCGAAGTCACCGCCCGCGACGACGCCGTCGGCCGCGATGCCCGCCTGCGGGCCGACCCGCCGCTCCGGCGGCTGCCCGGCGCCGCGGGCGGCGTCGGCGATCACCGAGGCCTTGACCTCGATGGTCGACTCGGTGCCGTCGCCCTGCTCGTCCTTGTTGCGCTTGAACCAGGAAGCCATGTCCCTCACCCCGCCTGTTCGCGAAGTTGTTGCCAGATCAGGAAGTATGCGCGGTGCACGACGTGCGCGACCCGGCTTTGCGCGGGTGTGGCACCGAACGATGCGAACGAGCGCCACCAGCCGGCCCGTTCCAGGGCGTAGGCGGACAGCTCCTTGTGCGGGCGGCCCTTCATGCCGAGCTGCTCGCCGATGTCGGCGCTGCTGCCCACCCGCAGCACCTCCTCGGCCAGGTCCTCGGGCATCGCGACCGCGCCGGAGGTGACCAGGGTGAGCGCCTCCAGCAGCCGCAGCTGGTGCGCCTCGGGCTTGGCGAGCAGCACCTCGATGGCGTCGTGCACCCGCTGCCGCTCGCCGGGGTCGCCGGAGGCGTGCGCTAGCGCGGTGACCGACGCGAGCGCGGCGGCGGCCTTGATGCCGTCGGCTCTGGCCCGGAACACCGCGTCGAGCCGGGCACGCACGCCGGCGAGGCCGGAGGCGCCGAGCAGGGTGCGGCGCAGCGAGCCCGCGGTCAGCTCCGGGTCGGCGCGCAGCGCGTCGACCGCGACCCGGATGCCGTAGAGGTCGAGCTTCTCCAGGAGTCTGCTCCTGGTGCCGGCCGGCACGTCGCACTCCCAGGTGGTGAAGATGTCCGCGGACATCAACATGGTCTCCCACGTCGCGTCATCCAAAGTAGACAGTTGACGGAGGGCGTCGGCGTCGGCGGAGGTGAATCCGCCGGACTCGGCCGACTCGGCGAGCAGGCCGATGACCGGGATGACGTCGGCGACGCGGGGCTTGAGGGTCTGCGCCTGCTTCTCGGCGAGCAGGCTGGCGGCCTTCCACACGTCGCCGTCGGAGCCGGTGACCGACTCCGGGGTGATCGTGTCGGCCTTGTTCAGCACGGCGATCGCGTTCACCGGGCCGGCCTCGCGGCTCGCGGTGGCCGCGGTGAACGCGGCGAGCGCCTGCTGGTCGTCGGCGCGCACGCCCTGGGTGACGACGTAGAGCACGGCCTCCGCGCCGGCGACGGCGTTGCGGGAGGTCTGGTCGAGCTCGTCCGGCTGGTCGGCGTCCTTGTCACCGTCCTCGTCCGGCTTGCGGTGCTTGGCGGCGCCGAGGAGCTGCTCGGTGCGCTTGACCGAGGCGTCGTCCAGCGAGCCGAGGCCCGGGGTGTCGATGACGGTGAGGTCGCGCAGCACCGCGTTGGTGAGGTACGCCTCGAGGTGGGAGACCTCGTCGAAGTTCACGTCGAGGTCGTTCGGGATCATGCCGGTGGCGTCGAACGGCAGCACCTGCTTGCGACCGTCGTCGAAGACCAGCTCGACCCGGTCGACGGTGCCGTACTGGAACCGGGTGACCAGGCGGGTGCACTCGCCGACGTCGGTGGGCGCGACCCGGCGCCCGATGAGCGCGTTGACCAGCGTCGACTTGCCGGACTTGATCCGCCCGGCGACCGCGACCTGCAGCGGCGCGGACAGCCGGCGCAGCACCTCGCGGAACCCGGCGGCGGTGCGCGCGGACACCTGGGGTTGCAGCCGGGTGCACAGGTTGGCGACGGCTGCCGACAACGGACCGGCGAGGTGCTGCTGCTCGGTAGCCGTCGTCACGTGTCAACTCCCCTCGAGGCGGCCTGCCCCCGAATCGTGCCATGACCGGCCGGCGGCCCGGGCCGGGTCCTCGGGTTCTCCTGGTACACCGGCCGGCCAGGCCGCGAGCACCGCCGCGGCGGCCGCGTGCGCGTCGACGCCGAGGGCGTGGGCGTTGGCGGCGTACTCGGCGGCCGCCGCACCGAGCGGGTCGGCCGGACCGGCCGGGACGGCCGCGACCACGGTGCCGGCCCGGCGGGCGGTGCGCAGCACGCCGTCGGCCTCCAGCTCCCGGTAGACCCGGGCGACGGTGCCGGCGGCGAGCCCGAGGTCGCCGGCGAGCTGACGGATCGCCGGGAGCCGCGCACCGACCGGCAGCGCCCCGGTCCGCACCAGGTGCAGGAGCTGGTCACGCACCTGGCGGAACGGCGCCACCCCGCTGTCCGGGTCGACGACGATGCGGGGAGCGCTCATCCGGCGTGTGCGAGCGACCGGCGGGACGGCACGGCGAGCCACATCCAGCACACGAGCGCCGCCGCCAGCACGACCAGCATCAGGGCGTTCATGACGTCGCCCAGGCCCGGGTTCAGCCAGTCCGGCCGCTCCGGCAGCGGCTGACCGTTGGACACGTTCAGGTCGGTCAGGAACACGATCCGCTGCGCGGCGGCGTTCGCCGCGACGCCGAGCCAGCCGATCCCGACCGCCACCGCGACCCGGGCGGTGCGGGCGCGCAGGGCCGCGTCGACGGCGGCGTCGGGGACCGCCGGTCGCCGCACGGCGAGGTGCACCAGGGTCGCCACCACGACCAGGCACAGCACCGCGCTGCCGAGGGTGAACCACCCGGTGTCGTTCGTCATCTCGGCGCGGTAGTCGGCGGAGATCCACCGCTGGTCGTCGTTCGGCGGCAGGGCCGCGGCGTAGGCGTCGGCCCACGTCTGCCCGGCGATGGCCAGCCAGGACAGTCCCACCGCCAGCACGGCCGGCACGGCGAACGCGACCACCCCCCAGCGTGGCACCAGGTCCTGCCAGCGGCGCGGCCCCAGCGAGGCGAACCGCACCCCGCTCACCGGGCGCAGCGTCGCGATCAGCTCGGCGATCAGCATGGCGGCCAACAGCGGGACGAAGATCCCGATCACCGTGCCATCCGCCAAGGCGGGCACGACCAGGTCGGCGAGCGTCGGCACGACCACGAACAGCACGACCATCAGCCGCCTGCGCTGCCACAGGTACCGGACCGCCTCGGCGACCTGCTGCCCGGCGGGCTCCGGGACGCCCCAGTTCCGCAGCAGCCGGGTGCCTCCCTGCCGGGTCGGCCACAGCACCACCAGCATCACGACGATCGCGATGACCGTCGGCAGGAACGTGTTCGAGAGCCAGTGCTGCACGCGCCATCACCCCGTTTGTACCGGAAGCTTGATACAAAGCTAGCACGGCATCCACCCACGGGCTGACCGAGGATGCGACCGCGGCGGGACGCCGGGGAGCGGCCGGGCCGTTTACGCTCGAACCGTGCGGCGCCTCAGCATGTGGATGAAGGGGCACCCGATCGTCGGGGACAGCCTGATCGCTCTGGTGATCCTGCTGTTCGACGTGATGATCTACGTGGCGGCGGCGTTCGCCCCGGGGATGGACCCGGAGCCGTGGTACATCGGCGTGCCCATCGTCGTCGGTGTGGTCGCGCCGATGGTGTTCCGCCGGAAGTACCCGGTGGCGGCGGCGTTCCTGACGTTGCTGTGCGGCATCCCGCACGCCGTGTTCGAACTCGGCGTGGCGAGCTTCGCGACCGCGTGCATCGCGCTGTACACCCTGGTCGTCTACGTCGGCCGCCGGCAGGCGACGGCGTTCCTGGTGGCCAACGCGCTGATCACCGGCATCCAGACCCCGCTGCAGTACGAGGACCGCGAGTCCGTGGTGCTGACCCTGATCATGGCGGCGATGCTGCTCGCGCTGTCCTGGCTGCTCGGCGAGTTCGTCGGCGCTCGCCGGGCCTACCACGCGGAGGTCGAGCAGCGGCTCTCGCTGCTGGAGGTCGAGCGGGACCACCAGGCGCGGATGGCGGTGGCCGAGGAGCGGGCGCGGATCGCGCGCGAGCTGCACGACGTGGTCGCGCACGCGGTGAGCGTGATGGTGGTGCAGGCCGACGGGGCCGCCTACGCCGTGCACGGCAACCCGGAGCTGGCCGACGGCGCGGTGCGGACGATCTCGCAGACCGGCCGGGAGGCGCTGGCCGAGCTGCGCCGGCTGCTCGGCGTGCTGCGCAGCGAGGACGAGGGCGGCGGCCGCACCCCGCAGCCGGGCACCCAGTCGCTCGCCGAGCTGGCCGAGCGGGTGCGCGGGGTCGGGCTGCCGGTCCGGCTGGAGCTCGTCGGCGACCTGGACGAGCTGCCGACCGGCATCGGGCTCGGCATCTACCGGATCGTGCAGGAGGCACTGACCAACTCGCTCAAGCACGCCGGCCCCGGCACCCAGGCGCTGGTCCGGGTGGAACGCACCGCCGACACCGTGGAGCTGGAGATCTCCGACGACGGGCGGGCGGCGATGCGCACGCTGGTCGGGGTGGCCGGCGGCAACGGGCTGATCGGCATGCGGGAGCGGGCGCTGGTGTTCGGCGGCAGCCTGGAGGCCGGGCCGAGCGCCGACGGCGGCTGGCAGGTCCGGGCACGGCTTCCGCTCACGACGGACTGAGCCGCTACCTTGGGCCGCGTGATCAGGGTGGTGCTGGTCGACGACCAGGAGCTGATGCGGGCCGGGTTCCGGATGGTGCTCGGCGCGCAGGAGGACGTGGAGGTCGTCGGCGAGGCAGGCAACGGCGCGGAGGCCGTGGAGCTGGCCGCGTCGCTGCGTCCGGACGTGGTGCTGATGGACGTGCGGATGCCGGTGCTCGACGGCGTCGAGGCCACCCTGCGGATCACCGAGCGCGGTCTGGCCAAGGTGCTCGTGATGACCACCTTCGACCTCGACGAGTACGCCCTGTCCGCGCTGCGCAACGGGGCGAGCGGGTTCCTGCTCAAGGACACCCCGTCGGCGCACCTGGTGGACGCGCTGCGCTCGGTGGCCAGCGGCGACGCGGTCGTCTCGCCGAGCGTCACCCGCCGCCTGCTCGACCGGTTCCTCGGCGCGGCCGGCGGGCAGCTGCGGGACGCGGCCGTGCTGGACGTGCTGACCGACCGGGAGCGCGAGGTGCTGCTGCTGATCGCGCAGGGCCTGTCGAACACCGAGATCGCGCGGAAGCTGTTCCTGTCCGAGGCGACGGTGAAGACGCACGTCGGCCGGGTGCTCGCCAAGCTCGACCTGCGGGACCGGGTGCAGGCGGTCGTGCTCGCCTACGAGACCGGCCTGGTGCGCCCCGGCGAGCACTGAGGTCGGGGATCCCCCTACCTGAGTCCGACCGCGAATCAGGGTCGACTCAGGGTGTCAACCGATTCCGCCAGCCTTTCGGTTGACGGAGGCTAGTCCCGGAAGTTGACCCGGACTGGGGACCACGGGTGGACGTGCGGGGACACGTCGCGCCAGCACCATTGGCGGCAACGGGGACGAAGACCTGAACCAGGGAGAGAGCATGATCGAGGCACATGGCCTCACCAAGCGATACGGGAAGACGGTCGCGGTCGACGACCTGTCGTTCACCGTCCAATCCGGACGGGTCACCGGTTTCCTCGGCCCGAACGGCGCCGGCAAGTCCACCACGATGCGGATGATCCTGGGGCTGGACGCGCCCACCGAGGGCAGCGTCCGGATCGACGGCAAGCGGTACCGGGAGCTGCACAACCCGCTGCGGGTCGTCGGCGCGCTGCTGGACGCCAAGTGGGTGCACCCGAACCGCTCGGCCCGCGCGCACCTGCGCTGGCTGGCCAAGTCCAACCGGATTCCCATGTCGCGGGTGGACGAGGTGCTCGACACGGTCGGCCTGACCAACGTGGCCAACCGGCGGGCCGGCGGGTTCTCGCTCGGCATGTCGCAGCGGCTCGGCATCGCCGCCGCGCTGCTCGGCGACCCCCAGGTGCTGCTGTTCGACGAGCCGGTGAACGGCCTGGACCCCGAGGGCATCCTGTGGATCCGCCGGTTCATGCACCGGCTGGCCGACGAGGGCCGCACGGTGTTCGTGTCCAGCCACCTGCTCTCCGAGATGGCGCTCACCGCGCAGGAGCTCGTGGTGATCGGGCGCGGCAAGCTGATCGCGCAGTGCAGCACCGAGGACTTCGTGGCACGGGCCGCGGAGAACAAGGTGACCGTGCGCAGCCCGCAACTCGGGCTGCTGCGTACCGCCATCGGCCAGCAGGGCGCGACCGTCCGGGACGAGGGCGACAGCCTGGTCGTGTCCGGAATGGACATCGCCGACATCGGCGAGCTGGCCGCGGCCAACGGCGCGGTGCTGCACGAGCTGAGCGCGCAACGCGGCTCGCTCGAGGAGGCCTTCATGCAGCTGACCGGCGACTCAGTGGAGTACCACGCCTCCGGGACCGACGCCGACACCGAGGCCGCGCTCCGGGCCGCGGCCGCCGACCTCCAGCCCGCTGGGAAGTGACGACCATGACTCTGCTCGCCGTCGAACGCATCAAGCTGTTCACCACTCGCTCGCCGATGTGGTGCACCGTCGCCGCCCTGGCGATCACCATCGGCTTCGCCGCGATGATCGCCGGGGTCGACACCGAGAACCTGCCGACGATCGCCTCCAGCCAGTTCAGCTACAGCTTCGGCCTGGTCGTGATCATGGTGATGGCCACGCTGGCGATCACCACCGAGTACCGCTTCGGCACCATCCGGGCGACCTTCCAGGCCATCCCGAACCGGACCGCCACCCTGCTGGCCAAGACGACCGTGGTGGCCGTGTTCGCCGCGGCGGTCGGCGTGCTCGCGTCGTTCGGCTCGGTGGCCGTGTCCAAGCTGATCCAGCCGGAGGCCGACCTGGCCATCAACACGGCCTTCGAGTGGCGGGCGACCGCCGGCGTCGGCCTGGTCTACGCGGCGGCCGCGGTGTTCGCCTTGGCGATCGGCGTCCTGGTCCGGCAGTCGGCCGGCGCGGTGGCGATCGTGCTGATCTACAGCCAGCTGGTGGAGAGCCTGGTCGCGCTGATCCCGAACATCGGGACCGACATCCAGAAGTGGATGCCGTTCTACGTGGCCAACAAGTTCCTCACCGGGGACCCGGACCCGACCACCCGGGCCGTCGCCGAGGGCCCGCCGCCGTCGGCCGCGACGCTGAGCCCGTGGTGGGCGCTGGCCTACTTCGTCGCGATCGCCGTCGCGCTGCTCGCGGTCTCGCTGTTCGCCGCGAACCGGCGGGACGCGTAGGGAGAACCAACGCCGCGCCGGCCGGGACGCCGTGGGGACGTCGCACCGGCGGCGCGGCAGCCAGGGGATGAGCCCGGGTCACCTCTTCGGGGGAGGTGACCCGGGCTCTACGCGTGCTGGTAACGATTTGTCGCCGATTGTCGATACTCCGCATGGACGGGGCCACGCGCAGTACACCAGCCGGCGCGATTAAGACCACGTTAAGCCATCGTGACCCCGGACACAGCAAGCGGACATATCCTCGGTTCTCGGGTCATATCGACATGGGGGGGTCCGGCTAACTGCATATGTGGGTGTCCTTGGAGGTGGACTTGTGACGGTGGTTGACACCGGCCCGTTTCCCGAAGCCGCCACTCCGGCGGCGGTAGAGCAACGACGCTCGTCCAACCCATCGTCCAACTCGTCGTCCAACTCGTCTTCCCCGCCCAGCTTCGACGGCGTCCGGGTCGAGCCCCTGATCGGGCTGCAGTGGTCCCAGGCCATCGAGATGTGGGGCGCCGAGGACGCCACGACGCCGGCCGAGACCCGGCGGGCGTGGCTGCACCGGGCGCCCGAGGCGCAGGTACTGGCGCTGTACCGGACCATCCGCGCCGCGGACCCGCACGCGCCGGCGCCCTGGTGGCTGCGCGCGGTGGCCGCCGGCACCCTGACCTCCCGCGCCGAGGGCTTCGCGGTCGAGGACCGGGTGGCCAAGCTGTTGTCCGCGCGGCCGGGCTGGGTGTTCGTGCCGTGGGCGACCGAGGGCTCGTCCGGGTACTGGGAGTACGTGCCGTCCGAGCGCAAGCTGACCGAGCCGGGGATGCCGACGACGCTGATCCTGACCGCCCGCCATGCCGGTTGGATCGACGTGCTGCGCGTGCACACCGGCGAGACCCCGGCCCCGGTGGCGGTCGCCGGGCTGCCCGACCTGCGCGCGAACCTCGCCCACATCGAGTCGATGGGGCCGGTCTAACTAGGCTCCTCCGGGTGGACGCACCCGACCTGACCGGCCGCCGAACGGTGGTCAGCTTCGTCAACCGCAGCGGCCGGATGACCGTCGGCCAGGCCAGGGCGTGGGAGCGGCACTGGCCGCGGCTGGGCCGGGAGGTCACCGAGCTGCCGCCCGGGCCGGTCGACATGGCGGGCTGGTTCGGCCGCGAGGCGCCGGTGCTGCTGGAGATCGGCTCCGGGATGGGTGAGACCACCGCGCGGCTCGCGGAGGCGGCGCCGGAGCTGAACTACCTGGCGGTCGAGGTGTATCCGCCGGGGCTCGCGCAGCTGATGATGCGCGCGGAGGAGCTGGGCCTGTCGAACCTGCGCCTGCTGCGCGGGGACGCGGTGGTGCTGCTGGAGCGGCACGTGCCGGCGGGTTCGCTGCACGGGGTGCGGATCTTCTACCCGGACCCGTGGCCGAAGAAGAAGCACCACAAGCGGCGGCTGGTGCAGCCGTCGTTCGTGGCGTTGGTGGCGTCGCGGCTGGAGCCGGGTGGGCGGGTGCACCTGGCGACCGACTGGGCGGACTACGCGGACCAGATGCTCGAGGTGCTGTCCGCCGAGCCGCTGCTGCGCAACGTGTACGACGGCTGGGCACCGCGTCCGTCGTGGCGGCCGTTGACGAAGTTCGAGAGCCGGGCCGAGGAGGCCGGGCGGGTGAGCCGGGATCTGATCTTCGAACGCCGGTAATGCCCGATTTCTTGCGACTTGCCTGTTCGCTTGGCTAGAGTTTTGGTCGTGCGACCAGAAAACCAGTCGGGCGAACAGACCCGCTCGTTCATCGAGCAGGCGCGGCGTGCGCAGATCGTGCGCGCGGCCGTGGAGACGATCGCCGAGCTGGGGTTCGCGAAGTCGTCGTTCGTGCGGATCGCCGGCCGGGCCGGGATCAGCCCTGGCCTGATCTCGTACCACTTCGCCGGCAAGGACGAGCTGATCGCGCAGGTCGCGGCGGACATCGGCGCCGCGATGAACGAGGCGATCGAGGAACGCGCGGCCGGCGCGCGGAGCTACCTGGACGCGCTGCGGGCGATGATCCGCGGGCTGGTGCTGTTCTGCGCCGAGCACCGGACGGAGATGTACGCGCTGCGCGAGATCGCCGAGAACGCGCCGGCCAGCGGCGGGGCCGCGGTCGACCGGAACGTCTCGGTGGACCAGCTCGCCGGGCTGCTCCGGGAGGGCCAGGAGCACGGCGAGTTCCGCGCGTTCGACCCGCACCTGATGGCGGTCACGTTGAACGCGGCGCTCGAGGCGGCGCCGAGGGAGTTGTACTCCCGGCCGGAGACCGACGCGGGCCGGTACGCCGAGGAGTTGGCCGAGACGTTCGCACTGGCCGTGCGGCGTACCGGCCGCGGACGGAGGAGACATGGCTGAGGTTCTGGTCGCGCCCCGACACCGGGTGGAACGACGGGCGATGGGCTGGTGGGCGTTGCGGGCGGCCGCGGTGACGGTGGTGGTGGGCGGGGTGCTCGGGGTGGGGTACCTGCTGATCACGCCGTGGCGTGGGGTGCTCGGGCCGGTGCTGCTGGTGGCGCTGGGGGTGGGGCTGGTGCACCTGGTGCTGGCCCCGCCGTGGCGGTACGCGGTGCACCGGTGGGAGGTGACCGGGGAGGCGGTGTACGTGCGCAGCGGGTGGTTCGTGCGGGAGTGGCGGATCGCGCCGATCTCCCGGGTGCAGACGGTGGACACGGTGCGCGGCCCGGTGCAGCAGGCACTCGGCCTCGCCACGGTCACGGTGACCACGGCGTCGGCGGCCGGCCCGATCACCCTGGTCGGCCTCGACCACCGCACGGCGGACACGGTCGCCCGCGAGCTGGCGGAGATCACCCAGGCGACCCCGGGAGACGCGACGTGAGCGCCGGGACCGACGAGCACCGCGGGCGCGGCGGCGACGAGCCGGCCACCCCGCCACCCACCTTCCCGAACGGCGACGAAGCCGCCACCGGTCGGAGCGAACAGTCGGCACGGTGGGAGCGGCTCGATGCTCGGGTGATCTGGGTCGATCTGGTGCGGGTGTTGCTGTCGCTGGTGCCGATGGTGGTGACGCCGGTCGTGTTCGGGGGCGTGGTGGACGGGTCGGTGCTGTGGCCGGTCGCCGTCGTCGGGGCGGTGGGGGTGGTCGGGGCGGTCGCGGACGTGCTGCGGTGGCTCAAGACGCGGTACCGGATCACCGGGGAGCGGGTGGAGGTGCGGTCGGGGCTGCTGGTGCGGTCGCACCGGTCGGTTCGGCGGGACCGGATCCGCAGCGTCGACACCACCGCGCGGCTGCGGCACCGACTGGCGGGGTTGCGGGTGGTGGCGGTCCGGGCCGGTGACCGTACCGGCGGGTCGGCCTCGCTGCGGCTGGACGCGGTGTCGGCGGCGACGGCGGCACGGCTGCAGGACGAGTTGCCGACCGGCGCGGGGACCGCGACAGGAACCACGGCGGAGCCGACCGGCGCGGAGGCAGGGGGTGCGGCGAAGCCGGAGCCGGCCGGCGCGGGGACCGCGACAGGAACCACGTCGGGGGCGGGCGGCGCGGAGGCAGGGCTCAGGGCGAAGCCGGAGCCGACCGGCGTGGGGACCACGACAAGGACCGTTCCGGGGGCGGGCGGCGACGGGGTGCTCGCGACGTTCCGGTGGGCGTGGGTGCCGTACAACGCGTTCACCGTGTGGGCGTTCCTGACCGCGGCGGGGCTGGGGTGGGGTGCGTACTGGTTCGGCTCGACGGTGGGGGTCGACCTGGCCGGCGTGGTGGCCGGGCTGGCCGACTGGGGGGCGCTGGGTACCGGGTGGACGGTCGTGGTCGCGGTGCTGGCCGCGGGGGTGGTCGGCGTGATCGGGGTGGGGACGGCGTTCGTGGTGGAGCACTGGGGGTTCCGCCTGGTGCGGGCGGACGGGCCGCGCGGGACCGTGCTGCGCACCAGCCACGGGCTGTTCCGCACCCGCCGGGTGGACCGGGACGACGCGCGGCTGCGCGGGGTGGAGCTGCGGGAGCCGCTGCCCTGGCGGTGGAGCACGGCGACCGAGACCTCGGTGGTGTCGACCGGGCTGACCGCCAACTCGTGGACCACGGGGGCCAGCACGATCCTGCCCAAGGCGCCGATGGCGGACGCTCGACGCGTGGCCGGCGCGGTGCTGCGCGACGACCGGCCGCTCGCCACCCCCTTACGCGCGCACCCGCCGGCCGCGCTGCGCCGGCGGCTCGGGTGGGCGGTGCTGGTCAGCGGCCTGCTCACCGGCGGGCTGTGGTGGTTCGCGCCTGGCTCGTGGTGGCTCGCCGGGGTCGGGGTGGTGCCGGTCGCGCTGGGGCTCGCGGTGCTGGCGTACCGGTCGCTCGGGCACGCGCTGGTCGGCCAGCACCTGGTGACCAGCCACGGGCTGAACCGGACGACGGTGGTGCTGCGGCGCGGAGCGGTGATCGGGGTGGCGTTCCGGCAGTCGGTACTGCAGCGGCGGCTCGGACTGGTCACCCTGCGGACGACCACGGCGGCCGGGGCGGGCGTCTACCCGGCGCCGGACCTGCTCGTGGCGGACGGGGTGGCGCTCGCGGACGCCACCGTGCCGGGCCTGCTCACCCCGTACCGGGGCGAAATGCCGGTTTCGTCGTCGACTGTGGGTAGTGCCGCCTGAGTCGACGCCACACGATGAGGTAATTGAGTCGCACCCCAGCGGGACCGATATCCACAGATGTGACCGCACTGCGCGACGAGGCCACGACGTCCTCCCCACCGCTCGTCACCCCGCCCCCGCATCGTGCGGGCCGGTCGCCGTACGCGGAGGCCGAGGAGTTCCTGCGGGCGTTCCACCGGGCGCGACCCAAGGCCGGCCAGGTGGAGGAGCGGCTGGCCAAGGTCCGGTCGGAGATCGCCGCGACCGGGACCTACCGACACAAGCCGGCCGAGCTGGCGTTCGGCGCGCGGCTGGCGCTGCGGAACAGCGGGTGGTGTCCGGCCGACGTGCCGTGGCGCGGGCTGCTGGTGCGCGACCTGCGCGAGGTCCGGGACAGTGCCGAGGTCGCCGCGCAGTGCGTGCAGCACCTGCGGATGTCCACCAACGACGGCAAGGTCCGGCCGATGGTGAGCGTGTTCGCGCCGGACACGCCGTGGCGGCCCGGTCCGCGCCTGCGCAACGACCAGCTGGTCCGCTACGCCGGGTACGCCGAGCCGAACCGGGTGCTCGGCGACCGGCGCTACGTCGACTTCACCACCGCGGTGTGCCGGCTGGGGTGGCGGCCGCCGACCGGGCGGAGCGCGTTCGACAAGCTGCCGCTGGTGGTGGAGACCGCACACGAGGGCATGTCGCTGCACCCGCTGCCGAGGGACGTGGTGCGCGAGGTGCCGCTGGAGCACCCCGAGCTGCCGTGGTTCGTCGACCTCGGCCTGCGCTGGCACGCGGTGCCGGTGATCAGCAACATGCGCCTGCACATCGGCGGCATCACCTACCCGGCGGCCCCGTACAACGGCGTCTACATCTGCCAGGCGATCGGCGAGGACGTGCTGGCCGACGACGCCGCGTACGGGTTGGGCCGGCACATCGCCGAGCGGCTCGGCCTGGACACGCGCACCGAACGCACACTGTGGCGGGATCGCGCGATCGTGGAACTCAACCGGGCGGTCGTTCACTCGTTCGATGCGGCGGGCGTGACCATCGAGCACTCGGTGGACGGCTTCCTGCCCGCGACCGGCGGTGTCCGGCGCCCCGCGTTCGTGCCGTGGGACGACGAGCCGCTGCGGTAACGCGTTTGGCAGGATCGCCGGCATGCCTTCTCCCGTGCGCTTTCATGCCCCGATCGTGTTGCCCTGTGACCCCGCGTGTTCGGTCCTGCGGGACGCCGTCGTCGACGTGGACGCCGACGGCCGGATCACGCACTGCGGGCCGCGCACGGACGCGCCGGCGAACGCGCTGCCGGTCCGGTCACTGCCCGGGATCCTGCTGCCTGGGCTGGTGAACGCGCACGCGCACAGTCCGATGACGGTGCTGCGCGGGATGGGCGGGGACCTGCCGCTGCTGCGCTGGCTCCAGGAGATCATCTGGCCGGCGGAGGCGCGGCTGACCCCGGCGGACATCGAGGCCGGCATGGTGCTCGGCTCGGTGGAGATGCTGCGCGGCGGGATCACCACGAGCGTGGAGCAGTACTTCCAGGCCGAGCACCTGGTCCGCGCGCTGACCGCGACCGGGCAGCGGGCGGTGGTCGGGCCGGCGGTGGTGGAGCTGCCCGGGCTCAGCTGGCGCGCGCAGCTCGACGAGATCAGCGCCCGGATCGACGTCGACGGCCGGTTCTACGCGGACGGCCGGATCGAGATCGCCTACGCGCCGCACTCGGCGTACATGCTGCCGCCGGAGGCGCTGACGATGGTCGGCGAGGCGGCCCGCGCCCGGGACGCGATGGTGCTGCTCCACGTGGCGGAGTCGGCGAAGGAGGACGCGACCCAGCGGCAGCGGTACGGGTCGGTGCCCCGGCTGCTCGCCGAGGTCGGGCTGTACGGGGGCCGGGTGCTGGCGGCGCACGCGGTGCACCTGTCGGACGAGGACATCGCGGTGTTCGCCGAGCACGGGGTCGGGGTGGCGCACTGCCCGGGGTCGAACGCGAAGCTGGCGTCGGGGATCGCCCGCCTGGCGGACCTGCGGGCGGCGGGGGTGCCGGTCGGCCTCGGCACGGACGGGCCGGCGAGCAACGACGACCTGGACCTGTGGGAGGAGATGCGGCTGGCGGCGATGTTCGCCAGGGTGTCGGCGATGGACTCGGCGGCCTTGGTGGCGTCGGACGTGCTGCTGCTGGCGACCCGGGGCGGGGCCGAGGCGTTGGGCCGGGAGGACATCGGCGCGCTGGAGGTGGGACGGTGGGCTGATGTGGTGCATGTCGAGGTGGACGACCCGGCGTTCGCGGCGGGGTTGGACGTGGCGGACGAGCACCTCCTGGCGAACCTGGTCTGGGCGGCGGGGGCGCGGCTGGTCCGGGATGTTTGGGTGGCGGGCGAGCAGGTCGTCGCCGACCGGGAGCCGACGCGGGTGGAGCGGGCGCGTGCGCAGGCGGCGGCCGGGGCGGTGACCCGGCGGCTGCGCTGAACGTACGACTCGCGCGACGGGAACGTACGACTCGCGGGTCAGGGGCGTTGGCGGATGACGATCTCGTGGACGTGGGCGTCGGGTGGGGTGGTGATGGCGGTGTGGATGACCTTGGCGACCGAGGACGGGGCCATGTACTGGTCGGGTTCGAAGTCGGCCTGTTCGAAGGTGCGGACGGCGCGTTGCATGTCGGTCGCCGTGCGGCCGGGGTGGACCGAGGTGACGCGGAGGCCGGGTTCCTCGGCGCGGAGGACGTCGGCGTAGGCGCGGAGGGCGAACTTGCTCGCCGCGTACGGGCCCCAGCGGGGGTTCGCGCGCAGGCCGGAGCCGGAGTTGACCAGCACCACGTGACCGGACGCGGCGCGGAGCGCGGGCAGGAGCAGGCGGGTCAGCTCCACCACCGCGGTCACGTTGACCTCGAAGGAGTCGCGCCAGTCGGCCGCATCGACGTCCGGCAGCGCGCCGATGCGCAGCACGCCCGCGCTGTGCACCAGGACGTCCAGTTCGGTGATCGACTCGACGGCGGCCGCGACCGCCGCGTGGTCGGTCAGCTCGACCGGCCACGGGCGGGCCGCGGGCAGCCGGGACGCCGCGGCGGTCAGCGCCGCCTCGTCCCGGCCGCCCAGCAGCAGCTCGTGGCTGTCGGCCAGGGACTCGGCCACGGCGGCGCCGATGCCTCGGGACGCTCCGGTGATCAACGCCAAGGGGCTCATGCACTCACCTTACGAGTGCTCACCGCCGCTTCTCGTACACCGCCACCACCGACGGCCTTGGCTGGCTGTCGCCGCCGTCCGGCCAGTGCGACAGCGGGTTGTCCGCACTCGCGCCGTCCAGTTCGCCGGGGTGCTGCACCGACACCAGGACGAAGTCGTCCCGGATGATCGGGCCGCAGGTCTCCGCGCCGGCGGGCACGGTGAGGAACTGCTTGACATGCCCGCGCTCGCGGCCCTCGACCGGCACGGCGAACAGGCCGTCGTTCGAGCCGAGGGCGTTGCCGTCGGTGGACAGCCACAGGTTGCCCCGGTCGTCGAAGGCGATGTTGTCCGGGCACGAGATCGGGCTGACCTGGGACTTGTCGTACCCGCCGAAGTACGTGTCCGGTGACTCCGGGTCCCCGCACACCAGCAGCAGCTGCCAGGAGAACCGCTCCGCCGTGTTGTCCCGGCGGTGCTCCTCGAGCTCCAGCACGTGCCCGTGCCGGTTGTTCACCCTCGGGTTGACCTCCGTCGGGCCCTCCTTGCCGCCGGGGCCTCGGTCGGTGTTGTTGGTCAGCGCCGCGTACATCCGACCGGTCCGCAGGCTCGGCTCGACGTCCTCGGGGCGGTCCATCTTCGTGGCACCGACGGCGTCCGCGGCCTGGCGGGTGAAGACGTACACCTCCTCGGCGGTGAAGCCGTCGACGAACGACCGGTCGCCGCCGGCCAGCGGGATCCACTCGCCGCTGCCGTCGAACTCGCCGTCGGCGGGCAGCTCGCCGGAGCCGTCGATCTCCGAGGTCGGGCTGTCGCCGGTGAACCTGGCGACGTACAGCGTCCCGGAGTCCAGCAGGCGCTTGTTGTGCTCCCGCGCGTACCGGCTGTCGCCGCGCTTGTAGCGGCCGTCGGAGACGAACTTGTACAGGTACTCGAACCGCTCGTCGTCGCCCATGTACGCCACGACCCGGCCGTCGCGGGCGACGATCACGTTCGCGCCCTCGTGCTTGAACCGGCCGAGGTTGGTGTGCTTGACCGGGTTGGACTCCGGCTCCAGCGGGTCGATCTCCACGATCCAGCCGAACCGGTTGGCCTCGTTCGGGTCGCGCGCCAGGTCGAAGCGGCGGTCGAACCGCTCCCACTTGCGGGTGGTCTCCCCGCCGGGGAAGCCGTAGCGGGCCAGCCGCTCGCGCGCCACCGGATCCGTCACGGCGTCGGCGTTGGCGAAGTACTGGTTGACGTTCTCCTCGCCGGACAGGATCGTGCCCCACGGCGTCACCCCGCCGGCGCAGTTGTTCATCGTGCCGAGCACGACCGTGCCGCTCGGGTCGGCCGAGGTCCGCAGGTAATCCGAGCCGGCCGCGGGCCCACGCACGTCGAACGGCGTGGTCATGGTGATCCGCCGGTTGTAGTGCCGGTCCAGCCGCACCTCGAGGCGCCCGCGCCGGTCCTGCTCCAGCAGCACCACCGACAGCCCGTGCGCGGCGAGCGCGATCTCGAACTGCTCGCGGGTCGGGTCGTCGTCGTTCCAGCCGAGGAACATGAACGACTCGCTGGTGTACTCGTGGTTGTTCACCATCAGCCAGCGGTCCCGGTGCCCACGCCGGGGCACCCGGACCAGCCCGCAGTAGTCGTTGTTGAACCCGAACTGCATGGCCTGCGCGGCCGCGGTCTGGTTCGCGAAGTCGAACTCCGGCGCGCCCGGCAGCACCGGGTCGCCCCACCGGATGAGCACGTCCTGCTCGTAGCCGCGCGGCACCACGACCGCGTCCAGCGTGTTCGGCTCCACCGGCTCGAAACGCAGGCCGGACCCGTGCCCGGCCGGGGAGGCGGCGGCGACCCCGACGTCGAGGACGGCGCCGGAGACCGCGAGCACCGCGCCCGCCTTGAGCACCTTCCGCCGGTCGACCGCACCGCGGACGACGTCACCGAAGTACGGGTTGTCCGAGGTGTTCGGTGCCTCGTGCGAGCAGGCGTCGCCGCAGCGGTAGCGGCAGGTGACCGCCGCCCGGCCACCGGGATGGGCGGGCAGTATGGGAAGGAAACGTGACTTTTCGGTGAACGGCACGTGAAGCCTCCAGGTCAGCGGGAACGTGCCGACCGTAGGGAAGCGACCACGCCGAGACAAGACCGAGCCAAGGGACGGAGCCGCCCGACCGGACGGCTCCGTCCGGTGCGAATCAGTCCTTCCAGACAGCGACGACCGCGGGCCGCGGCTGGCTGTCGCCGCCGTCCGGCCAGTGCGACAGCGGGTTGTCCGCGCTCGCGCCGTCCAGCTCACCGGGGTGCTGCACCGACACCAGCACGAAGTCGTCGGTCACCACCGGACCGCAGGTCTCCGCGCCGTGCGGCACGGTGAGGAACTGCTTGACGTGCCCACGCTCACGCCCCTCGACCGGCACCGCGAACAGCCCGTCGTTCTGGCCGAGCGCGTTGCCGTCGGTGGAGATCCACAGGTTGCCGCGCTCGTCGAACGCCACGTTGTCCGGGCACGAGATCGGGCTGACCTGGGACTTGTCGTAGCCGGCGAAGTAGGTGTCCGGCGACTCCGGGTCCCCGCACACCAGCAGCAGCTTCCAGCGGAACCGCCGCGCGGTGTTGTCCCCCCAGAACTCCTCGATCTCCAGCACGTGGCCGTGCCGGTTGGCCGGCCGGGGGTTCATCTCGGTCGGGCCCTCGGTGCCCGGGTTGCCGCGCTGGGAGTTGTTGGTGAGCGCCGCGTAGATCTTGCGGGACCGCAGGCTCGGCTCGACGTCCTCCGGGCGGTCCATCTTGGTCGGACCGACCGTGTCGGCGGCCAGCCGGGTGAAGACGTAGACCTCCTCGGCGGTGAACCCGTCGACGAACGACCGGTCGTTGCGGGCCAGCGGGATCCACTCGCCGAAGCCGTCGAACTCGCCGTCGGAGGGCACCTGGCCGGAGCCGTCGATCTCGTCGGCCGGGCTGTCACCGCGGAACTTCGCCACGTACAGCGTGCCCGAGTCGAGCAGGCGCTTGTTGTACTCCCGGGCGTACCGGCTGTTGCCGCGCTTCATCCGCTTGTCCGACACGAACTTGTAGATGTAGTCGAACCGCTCGTCGTCGCCCATGTAGGCGACCACGTGGCCGTCGCGGGCGACGATCACGTTCGCGCCCTCGTGCTTGAACCGGCCGAGCGCGGTGTGCTTGACCGGGGTGGAGTCCGGGTCGAGCGGGTCGATCTCCACGACCCAGCCGAAGCGGTTGACCTCGTTGGGCTCCTTGGCCAGGTCGAACCGGTCGTCGAACCGCTCCCAGCGGCGGCCGGACGCGCCGCCGCTGATGCCGTAGCGGGCGAGGCGCTGCTTGGTCACCGGGTCGGTGACCTGGTCGGCGTTGGCGAAGTACTGGTTGTAGTTCTCCTCGCCGGACAGGATCGTGCCCCACGGGGTGACCCCGCCCGCGCAGTTGTTCAGCGTGCCGAACACCCGCCGGCCGCTCGGGTCGGCGGAGGTCTTGAGGTAGTCCGAGCCGGCGGCCGGGCCGGTCACCTCGAACTCGCTGTTCACCGTGATCCGCCGGTTGTAGTGCCGGTCCAGCCGGACCTGGAGGCCGCCCCGGCGCTCCTTCTCCACCATGACCACCGACAGCCCGTGCGCGGCCCAGGCGATCTCCACCTGCTCGCGGGTCGGGTTCTCGTCGTCGTAGCCGAGGAACATGAACGACTCGGTGGTGTACTCGTGGTTGCTGACCATCAGCCAGCGGTCCTGGCTGCCCCACCGGCGGGGCAGCGGCACCAGCCCGCAGAAGTCGTTGTTGTAGCCGAACTGCATGGCCTGCGCGGCCGCGGACTGGTTCGCGAAGTCGAACCGGGGCGCGCCCGGCAGCACCGGGTCGCCCCAGCCGATCACGACGCCCTGGTCGTAGCCGCGCGGGGCGACGACGCGGTCCTCGGTGTTGGGCGCGACCGGCTGGAAGTCCAGGTCGTCCCGGCCGCCGTGACCGTGACCGTGGCCGTGGCCGTGGCCGTGCCCGTGACCCCGGCCGGGCGTGGCGGCCGCCGAACCGGCGCCGACGGTCGCCGCGCCGGCGCCGGCCACGGCGAGCACCGCGCCCGCCTTGAGCATCGTCCGCCGCCCAACGACCTCCGCGACGACGTCACCGAAGTAGGCGTTGTCGGAGGTGTTCGGCACGTCGTGGGAGCAGGCGTCGCCGCAACGGTAGCGGCAGGTGACCGCCGAGCGACCAAAGGTGTTGGTGACGGGAAGTAACGGAAGGAGCCGGGGCTTGTCGGCAGACACGCGATCCTCCTGATCAGTGGGAACGCGCCGACGCTAGGAGCCCAACACCATCGGCAGCCGCCGTCCAGGTGAACGGTGGGCGAACAGCTCAGATGGCGCCCTCGGCCACGACGTTCCCGGCCGCGTCGTAACCGGTGTGGCGGGCGCCCTCGATCGAGCCGTCGAGATCGGCGTGGGCGACGGTCCACCCGTCGTACTCGAGAACCAGCACGGCCACCTCGGCGCCGTCGCCCTGGTACACCGACAGGCGCGTCACCTCCGGCGAGGTGAGGAACACCCGCTGGTCGGCCACCTCGTTCCGCAGCCCGGGCGGCATGGGCAGGTCGAGGTCGGCCAGGCTCCGGTACGTCTCGCCGGTGCCGTGTTCACGCCCCTGACGCCCCGACCGGCACCGGCGTTTAGCCGCGCGGCGGCTCAGTAGCCGATCTGCTCGCGGACCAGGACCACCGTGGCCCGGTCGGGGAACGCCTCGCGCTCCATGATGAGCAGCTTGCCGACGAACGACGCCGCGCCCCGCTGCCGCCACCGCTCGTTCTCCAGCGGGTAGCAGTAGGCCCGCACCCGGCGCAGCGCGGTGTCCAGGTCCGGCACGACCTTCTGCGCGCCGACCACCCAGATCACCCGCTCGGCGCCGGCCGCGTACGGGCCGAACTGGCTTCCGCTCGCGGACGCCGCCACCAGCACACCGTCCTCGGTGATCGCCTGCACGCTGCCGACGACCACGTCCGGTGCGGCGCCCATCCGGATCTGCGCCCGCAGGTCGGACTCGTCGGCGAGGGTGGCCCGCACCGACCGGAACTCACCGGAGCGGTCCACGTCGTCGGCGATGCCGGACGTCCGCAGCGTCTCGCTGTTCGCGGTGAAGACGTCCTTGTCCCGGGGCAGCAGCTCGCGAACCAGCTCCCTGGCCCGCGCGACGGTGTCCACGACGTGCGTGTTGTAGCCGCGCTCGGTCAGTCCCCCGACGGCCCTGGCCAGCTGCTCGTCGTCCGCCGGCCGGGCGAAGGACAGGTCGGCCGAGAGCGCCTCGATGGTCATGGGTTCCCCTTCGATGGTGGTTCCTTTTGGTAACTGACCCCATCGTGAGGAACTATGGTTGCCGGCGACAGAAGGCACTTCGGTCTGCCCGAGGCAGGTGGAGGTAACCGTGCAGCTAACCGGCGTGGACGCGGAGCGGATGTGTTTCGCGCGACAGATCATGGACCGGGTCGGCGACAAGTGGTCGATCGCGATCGTGCACACGCTCGGCCGGGACACCCTGCGGTTCACCGAGCTGAAGCGGGCGATCGACGGCATCAGCCAGCGGATGCTCACCGCCACCCTGCGCGGCCTTGAGCGCGACGGCCTGGTCGAGCGCACAGTCCACCCGGTGGTGCCGCCTCGCGTCGACTACCGGCTC
The DNA here is from genome assembly GCF_025165815.1 of Actinophytocola gossypii. Lineage (GTDB taxonomy): Bacteria > Actinomycetota > Actinomycetes > Mycobacteriales > Pseudonocardiaceae > Actinophytocola > Actinophytocola gossypii. The sequence continues at coordinate 66,796 of NZ_JAFFZE010000019.1, forward strand.
ACCGAGCTGGGCCTGACCCTGCTCGGCACGGTCTGCGAGCTGGCGAACTGGGCGGTCAATCACGCCGACGAGATAGCCGGGGCGCGCGCCGACTACGACGCGCGCCCCGACACCGCCTGACCTACCGCTCGACCTCGCCGGCGATGAACTTCTCCACCGCCTCGTAGGCGTCGTCGTCGGCGTACTGCTCCGGCGGCGACTTCATGAAGTACGAGGACGCGGACAGGATCGGGCCGCCGGTGCCCCGGTCCAGCGCGATCTTCGCGGCCCGGACCGCGTCGATGATCACGCCGGCCGAGTTCGGCGAGTCCCAGACCTCGAGCTTGTACTCCAGGTTCAGCGGCACGTCGCCGAACGCCTTGCCCTCCAGCCGGATGTAGGCCCACTTCCGGTCGTCCAGCCACGGCACGTGGTCGGACGGGCCGATGTGCACCGACGCCCGCTCCATCTCGTGCGGGATCTGGGAGGTGACCGACTGGGTCTTGGAGATCTTCTTGGACTGGAGGCGCTTGCGCTCCAGCATGTTCATGAAGTCCATGTTGCCGCCGAAGTTGAGCTGGTAGGTGCGCAGCAGCTCCACCCCCCGGTCCTCGAACAGCTTCGCCAGCACCCGGTGCGTGATCGTCGCGCCGACCTGCGACTTGATGTCGTCACCGACGATCGGCAGGCCGGCCTCGGTGAACTTGGCCGCCCACTCCGGGTTGGAGGCGATGAACACCGGCAGCGCGTTGACGAACGCCACGCCCGCGTCGATGGCGCACTGGGCGTAGAAGTGTGCCGCCTCCTCCGAGCCGACCGGCAGGTAGGACACCAGCACGTCGACCTCGGCCTCGCGCAGCGCGGCGACGACGTCGACCGGCGACTCGTCGGACTCGGTGACGATCTCCCGGTAGTACTCGCCGAGCCCGTCGAAGGTGTGGCCGCGCTGCACGGTCACCCCGAGCGGCGGCACGTCGCAGATCTTGATCGTGTTGTTCTCGCTGGCCACGATCGCCTCGGACAGGTCACGGCCGACCTTCTTGGCGTCCACGTCGAACGCGGCGACGAACTCGACGTCGCCGACGTGGTAGTCACCGAACTCGACGTGCATCAGGCCCGGAACGCGGGTGGCCGGGTCGGCGTCGCGGTAGTAGTGCACACCCTGGACCAGTGACGCCGCGCAGTTGCCGACGCCGACGATGGCCACCCGAACACTGTGCCGGCGCTGTTCGCCCATGCCGGTTCTCCTTCTCCCTGTGTGGCCGCGGCCGCTCGTGGGCCGCGGAAGTTCGTTCCCAGGTCCGCGCTGACCTGCCGACGCCGGGGTCACCCCTCGGCGCCGCCCTGCTGTTCTTCCTGCTCCGTCGCGATCAGCTCGTTGAGCCAGCGGACCTCCCGTTCGCTGTGCTCCAGGCCGAGCCGGTGCAGCTCGCGGGTGTAGCGGTCGATCTGCTCACCCGCGCGCGCCATGGACGACCGCAGCCCTTCCCGCCGCTCCTCGACCCGGCGCCGGCGACCCTCCAGGATCCGCATCCGGACGTCGGCCGGAGTGCGGGAGAAGAACGCCATGTGCACGCCGAAGCCCTCGTCGTCGTAGGCCTGCGGGCCGACGTCGGCGACCAGGTCGGCGAACCGTTCCTTGCCCTCGGCGGTGAGCTTGTAGACCCGCTTGGCCCGCTTGCCCCAACTGCTCCGCGGGCCCTCCGCCGGGGTCTCCTCGACGATGAGACCCGCCCGCAGCAGCCGGCGCAGCGTCGGATACAGCGAGCCGTACGAGAACGCGCGCAGCGTGCCCAACGTCTCGGACAGTCGTTTGCGCAGCTCGTAGCCGTGCATCGGGGCCTCGTGCAACAGCCCGAGGATCGCGAACTCGAGCAAATGCCACCCCTTTCCGTCCGCGCTGACCTACTCGTCCACTATATCGCACCGATACATCCGCGCGCTGAACGAGAAGTGGCGTGGTGTTGATCACCAGCGGTCCGACACGCCGGGTGACGATCCGGGAGAACGGTCAAGATCGCTGGTCAGGTCACGGGTATGACGCGGAGTGGCCACCCGCCAGCGCGGCGTAGACCCAAACTGAGTCTCGACGTGATAACGGCGCCGCGTACCCTGTTGGGCGTGCGAACCCAGCGGCAGGTCGTCGACTACGCGCTGCAGCGCCGTGCGCTGCTGGCGCAGGTCTACGCTGGCCGCGTCGGCACCATGGAGGTGTGCGACGCCAACCCGTACCTGCTGCGGGCGGCGAAGTTCCACGGCGAACCGAGCGAGGTGACCTGCCCCGTCTGCCGCAAGGAGCCCGTGACCACGGTCTCCTGGGTCTACGGGGACGAGCTCAAGCACGCCTCCGGCTCGGCACGGGCGCCCGAGGAGCTAGCCAGGATGGCGAACCTCTTCGAGGAGTTCACCGTCTACGTAGTGGAGGTGTGCCGCACCTGTGGATGGAACCACCTGGTGCTGTCATACGTCCTGGGGTCGGGTGGACTCGACACCCCGAAGACGCGAAGAAGGACAGCGGCGGAGTGACCCATCGCTTCGCCGCCGATGACCACCGCACGGCGTGCCCGTCCACCGGGCCGCTCTGGGAGGCCGTTTCGTGAACGACCACAGCAGCCACCGGCGACGTTCCAGCGGGCCGGCGTGGCCGACGGGCGACGACCCCGACTCGTCCGACGTCGGCCGTGAGCCGGAGCGCACCGGGTTCTGGAGCCCGTTGTGGGAGGACGACGAGGACGACTCGCCCCCGCCCCGGTCCAACGGCCGCCAGAACGGCCACCAGAACGGGGGATCACCCCGCCCGGCCGGCCGTGGCTCGCACCGGCTCCCCGAGCCGGGCGGCGCGCACCACCGCGCCGAGCCCCCGCGATCCGAGCCCCCGCGCACCGCACGTCACAGTGCCGGTGGCGCGGCCGCCGGCGGCCCGGCCTGGCCCACCGAGGAGCCACCGGCCCCGCCGCGCCCGAACGGCACCCCGAACGGCAGCCCGCACGCCGTTCCCCCCGGCGGTCGCCCGCCGGCCGATCCGCGTACCCGCGTGGTCCGCCCGCGTCCCGGCGGTCCGCCCCGGCCGGCCGGCCCCCGAGGCCCCGGTGGTCCCGGTGGCCCCGGCGTGCCGCCCGGCGCCGACCCGGACGGCCCCACCGAGCTGCTGCCTCCCGCGCACGGCCGCACCGGCCCGGAGCCGCAACTGCTGACCCACCGCGAGCCAGGCGCCTACGAGGACGACTACGAGAACAACGTCGACGACGAGCAGTTCCTCGACGAGGAGTACGACGACGAGGACGCCCCGCTCAGCGAGGACCAGAAGAAGCTCCGCCGCAAGCGCATCTGGCGGCGGGTCCGCCGCACCGGCTACGTGCTGACCGCGCTGATGATCATCCTGCCGCTGATCGGCTTCTTCGTCGCCTACCAGCTCGTCGACGTGCCGAACCCGCAGCAGATCGCGAGCGAGCAGCAGCAGACCGCCACGCTCCTGTACTCGAACGACAAGGAGCTCGGCAAGGTCGTGCCGCAAGGCAGCATCAACCGCACCATGGTCACCTACGACCAGCTGACCGATCCTGTGCTGCACGCGGTGTTCGCCGCCGAGGACGCCGAGTTCATGACGAACCCCGGCTTCGACATCACCGGTGTGCTGCAGGCCGGCTGGAACCAGGTCACCGGCGGCCAGGGCGGTGGCTCGACGATCACCCAGCAGTACGTCAAGAAGGCGACGGAGAACTCGGAGAAGACGCTCACCCGCAAGGCGCTCGAAGTGGTCCAGGCCTACAAGATGAACAACACCTACTCCAAGGAAGACATCATCACGGCCTATCTCAACACGATCTACTTCGGCCGGGGCGCCTACGGCATCTCCGCGGCCGCACAGGCCTACTTCGGCAAGGACCTCAAGGACATCACCGAGTCCGAGGCCGCCCTGATCGCCGGCATGATCCAGAACCCGAGCCGCTTCGACGAACCCGACTACATGCACCGGCGCTGGAAGTACGTGGTCGGGCAGATGGCCGAGAACGGCTGGTTCCCCGGCGATCCGGAGACCACGAAGATGCCGGAGCCGCAGCCCGTCGAGAAGTCCCGGCCGGACGCTCTCACCGGGCCGGACGCGCACATCCAGCGGGCGGTGTTCGCCGAGCTCGAGGCCGAGCTCGGGCTGACCGAGGAAGAGATCTTCCGCGAGGGCTACACCATCAAGACCACCATCGACCAGCGGGCGCAGAAGATCGCCGTGCAGTCGGTGAACGAGGTGATGAAGGGCCAGCCCAAGGTCAACCGGCCGGCGCTGGTCGCGGTCAACCCGGACAACGGCGGTGTCCTCGCCTACTACGGCGGCAGCAACGGCGTCGGCCTGGACTGGGCCGCCGCCAAGCAGGAACCGGGGTCGTCGTTCAAGCCGTTCGACCTGGTCGCGCTGCTGCAGACCGGCAAGGGCCTCGGCGAGCGGTACGACGGCACCTCCGGCCGGACGTTCGAGGGCCGCGAGGCGCCGGTGCGCAACGCGGGCGACGACTCCTGCGGCACCCAGTGCTCGGTCGCCACGGCGATGGAGCGGTCGATCAACACCGTGTTCTACGACATGGCGCTGCAGCTCGGAACCAAGAAGGTCGCGGAGGCCGCGCACGCCGCCGGCATCACCTCCGACCTGAACGGCGAGCTTCCGCCCGAGCGCGCCCCGGACGGCAACATCGCCATCGGCGGTGGCCAGACCCGGGTCTCCACGGTCGAGATGGCCTCCGCGTACGCCACGTTCGCCGCCGGCGGCGTCTACCACAAGCCGCACCTGGTCGCCGAGGTCCGTTTCCCGGACGGCGAGGTCATGTGGACGCCGCAGCAGGACAGCAGGCTCGCGTTCGACAACGACCAGGAGAAGAACCAGCAGATCGCGCGCAACGTCACCGAGTCGCTGTTCCCGGTGGTGGAAGACACCGACATGGAGTGCGACGACGGCCGGGAGTGCGCCGGCAAGACCGGCACCCACCAGTTCGGCGCCACCGAACAGAACGCCAAGGCCTGGATGGTCGGCTACTCGAAGCAGGTCTCCACCGCGGTGTCGATGGGTGCCCAGGGCGAGGACAACAACCAGATCCCGCTGCAGGACGCGGACGGCAACATCGTCTACGGCAGCGGCCTGCCCGGCGAGATCTGGTCGGAGTTCATGAACCGGTACCACGAGGGCATGGAGCTGGAGTCCTTCATCGAGTTCGAGCCCATCGGCCCGACACCGGCGGAGACCGAGCCGACCCAGGAGGAGACCCGCGAAGAGGACGAGGACGACGACGAGTCGTCCCAGACCTCCGAGCAGTCCGAGACCTCGGAGCAGTCCGAGACCTCGGAGACGGAGACCTCCGAGACCGAGACCTCGGAGACCGAGACCACCGACGACGGCCCGGGGCCGGTCTGCCCGCCGTTCTGCGAGCCGGAGAATCCCGACGGGCCCAACCCGGGGGACGACAACTGACCACCCCGTAGCATCGCGCCGTGCCCGGCGAGAGCGATCACCCCGACCCCAGCACCGACGACGGGGGCATCGAGGGGAAGGTCAGTGACACCGCGACGCTGACCCCGGAACAACGGGTGCTGCCGTCGTGGACCGAGCCGCTGGCGATCGCCGGCAGCGCGTCGCTCGGTGGTCCGCTTGGCCGGCACGCGGCGATCGGCCGGCACTGGTTCTGGACGCCGCTGCGGGTGGCGCTGCTGCTCGCCGTGGTCGCGCTGGCGATCGGGTGGTTCGGCAAGGCGGCGTGCGCGCAGCAGTTCTTCAACGAGGAGTCCGAGCAGCTCGAGCTGGACTGGCGGTCGAACCGCCCGTTCGCCGCGATGTGCTACTCGGACATCATCCCGCTGTACTCCGCCGAACGCCTGGACCAGGGCGGCTTCCCCTACCAGACGAGCTGGGTGGACGACGAGGGCAAGCCGACAGCGCACACCCGGTACATGGAGTACCCGGTGCTGACCGGGCTGTTCCAGTGGGTGAACGCCAAGCTGACCGAGGGCTGGCTGACCATCGCCGACGCCGGCTGGCTGCCCACCGGCCTACCGGTCACGATCTTCTTCGACATCTCGGCGTTCTGGCTCGCCCTGGCGTGGCTGGCGACCATCTGGGCGGTGACCAGAACCGCCGGGCGCAGACCGTGGGACGCGGCGCTGATCGCGGCGTCACCGCTGGTCATGGTGCACGCGTTCACCAACTTCGACACGCTCGCCACCGCGTGCGCGGCGGCGGCGATCCTGGCCTGGTCGCGTCGCAGGCCCGGGATCGCCGGCGTGCTGATCGGCATCGGGGCGGCGGCCAAGCTGTATCCGTTCTTCCTGCTCGGGCCGCTGCTCGTGCTGTGCCTGCGGGCCGGGCGGATGCGCGAGTGGCGCCACACCACGCTGGCCGCGCTCGGCACCTGGGGGCTGGTGAACCTGCCGATCCTGCTGGCGTTCCCGCGCGGCTGGTGGGAGTTCTTCCACCGCAACAGCCTGCGCGGCGCCGACCCGGACTCGCTGTACAACGTGGTCCAGCAGTTCACCGGCTGGGCCGGCTTCGACGGGCAGGTGCCGTTCGGCGAGTCCCCGTTCTGGCTGAACCTGGTGAGCGCCGGGCTGTTCCTGGCCTGCTGCGCGGGGATCGCGTTCGTCGCACTGCACGCGCCCACCCGGCCCCGGCTCGCGCAGCTGGGCTTCCTGGTGGTCGCCGCGTTCCTGCTCACCAACAAGGTGTGGAGCCCGCAGTACTCGCTGTGGCTGGTCCCGCTCGCGGTGCTCGCCGTGCCGCGCTGGCGGCTGCTGCTGGCGTGGATGACCGTCGACGCCCTGGTGTGGTTCCCTCGGATGGCGTTCTACCTCGGCGAGGACAACAAGGGCCTGCCGGACGACTGGTTCCTGTCGTTCGTCGTGCTGCGTGACCTCGCGGTGGTCGCGCTGTGCGCACTGGTGATCTACGAGATCTACCACCCGGCCCGCGACCTGGTCCGCCGCGGCGGGTACGACGATCCGCACGGCGGGGTCCTGGACGGGGCCGAGGACCGGGTGACCATCGGACGTCGACGGGCCGGTCAGCGAGCGGGCAGGAACGACGGCGACGACCGGCCGGCACCGAGCGGAGCCGGATCGTCCTCGGGCAGTGTGGACCTGGACACCAGGAACACGTAGAACAGGCCGACCAGCAACCCGGCCCGGCCCCACACCCCGATCATCAGCGCCTGCGCGGCGAAGCCGTCGAAGATCCCGCCCGCGTTGCCGTAGAAGATCTCGTAGAACCAGCGGAAGATGCCGATGCCCATGGCGATGTCGGCCACCAGGTAGGCGGCGATCCAGCCCCAGCGGATCCGCAGCAGCACGAACATCGGCACCAGCCAGAGCGTGTACTGCGGCGAGTGCACCTTGTGCAGCAGCAGGAACCCGCACAGCATCGCCGCCGACACCGCGATCCAGGGGTAGGTCCCCTCCTTCTGGTACCGCAGCCAGCCGATCCCACAGGCCAACACGAACGAGGCGAGCACCAGCGTCGGCGACAGGACCCCGATCAGCTCATGCATGCCCGTGTCGTCCGGATCGGTGTGCGGCCGCAGGCCCCAGTACCAGATCGAGTTGGTGGTGATGTCCGCCTCGCGCAGCATCTGGAAGGTGAACGACGCCCGCCACCCCTCGAACCCGGCCACCGCGAACGGCAGGTTGACCGCGACCACGGTGCCGAGCGCCACCAGCGCGACCCGCAACGCCCCGACCCAGTCCAGCGCCTTCCCGGTGAGCGCGCGCCCGCCAGCCCCGCCGGTGAGCACGTACAACATCAGCGGCAGCACGAAGATCGCCGGATACACCTTGAGCGCGAAGCCGAGCGCCAGCAGCACGGCGGCCGCGGTGGCGCGGGTCATCAGCGGCCGGTCCGCGCCGCGCCGCCCCCAGCCGAGGTGGACCACGTAGACCGCGGCCACCGCGCAGAGCACCACCGGGAGATCCCAGTTGTGGAACGCGTACAGCACCAGCGGCGGCCCGATCGCCCACAGCAGGGAGCGCCACCGGCTCATCCGCCCCAGCATCCAGGCAATCGCCATCCCGAACGGCGAGAGCACCAGCGCGGACAACAACAGGAAATCGGCGTCGGTGTCGGCGAACAGCGCGGACACCCACATCAGCATGCCCGTCAGCACCGGGTACTCGACGACCCCGCCGGCCGGTTGGTCGTACTCGTTCAGTCCGCCGTTGACGTAGGGGAACACGTGCTTGTCGATGTCCCGACCGATCCACAGGTGCTGGATGTCGGAGTAGCAGACGTCCCGCTTGCTGCGCAGGTCGTAGTTCGGGGTGCTGCGCCCGTCCTCTTCGAACTCCGGGCCGGTGCAGCGGTCCTTGTTGAGGAAGCCCAGCACCAGGGTGATGCCGCACAGCACGACCACCGCGGCCAGGGCGAGGGAGCCGAGCCGGACGGCGGTGCCGGGGCGCCCGCGCACCACCGGTGGTGCGCCGACCTCCTCGGACACGTGCCCGTCCGCCTTCCCTGACTCCTCGGTCGCCCGGCTCCTCACCGGCCCGTCGCCGCGCGCAGGAACGCGATGTCCGCCGCCTGCCCGTCGGCCGGGGTCTCCACCACGACCGGTGCGCCTGCCTCCTTGGCGACGGCCGCGAGCAGCTCCGGTTCGATCATGCCAGTCCCGACGTTCGCGTGACGGTCGCGGGCGGAGTCGAACTCGTCGCGCGAGCTGTTCAGGTGCACCAGGTCGATCCGGCCGGTGATGGCCTTCACCCGGTCGACGATGCCGTCCAGCGACTCGCCCGCGGCGTGTGCGTGGCAGGTGTCCAGGCAGAAGCCGGCACCGAACTCGCCGACCTCGTCCCACAGCCGGGCCAGCATGTCGAACTTCCTGGCCATCGCGTTGTCGCCGCCCGCGGTGTTCTCGATCAGCACCGGCAGCGGGAACCCGCCCGCGTCGGCCTGCCGCTCGAAGAACTTGCGCCAGTTGACGAGCCCCTCCGCCGGGTCCTCGCCCCGGGTGACGTGGCCGCCGTGCACGATCAGGCCCTTCGCGCCGGTCGCCGCCGCCGACTCGGCGTACTGGGTGACCGTCTTGCGGGACGGGATCCGGATGCGGTTGTTCGTGGAGGCGATGTTCACCGGATAGGGCGAGTGCACGAAGACGTCGATGCCGGCCTCGCGCAGCGCGTCGGCCTGCGGGTGCGGCGGCTGGGCCTTCCAGCTCTGCGGGTCGCCGAGGAAGAACTGCACGACGTCCGCATCACGCTCGCGCGCCGCGGCGAGCGGGTCGTCACTGTGGATGTGGGCGCCGATGCTCATGGCCCGCGAGCGTAGTCCGCTCCCCGGACACTTCCGGGAGGCGCCCGCTGGTCCGGACGGGCTACCCCGTGACGGGTCCGGACGGGTTTCCTGCGCCGCTCACCTGGTCTCGCGTCACCTCGACGGGTTACCGTCGTTGAACAGGTAGAGCTACCGGTGAGTAAGCGGGAGGGTCGACATGCAACGGCGCATCCGCGCTGCCGTCGCCGCGACGGCCCTGGTCCTCTCCGTGTGCACGTTCGGCCTGGTCGGCAGCCCCACCGCGGCCGCCGCCGAACCCATCGTCGTCGGCGACTGCAGCACCAGCGTGCGCGGCGAGCCCGGCCAGCCGGTGTCGCTCGCCCCGAAGGCGGTCCTCGGCATCGTGACCGACGCGGTCCGCGCGGTGCCCCTCCTCGGACCGCCGCTGGCCGGCACCGTGAACAAGGTGTTCGGCGCGCTCCCGCCCATCCCGATCGGCGCGCTGCCCACCGGCAGCGGGCACATCACCGGCGGCACCATCGCGAAGGCCGTGATCGCCGAGGTGCGTGAGATCCCCGCCCTCGGCCCGATCCTCGGCACCGTCGTCGGCACCCTGCGGTCCACGCTGTCCTCGGTCTGCGACATCGCGGTCACCGGGGTCAACGCCGTCTCCGCCCCCGTCCAGGACGGCGCCGACGCGGTCGCCGACGCCGCCGAGGAGGCCACCGAGCGGATCGTGCCCGGCGGCGTCACCGGCCCGGGACCGGGCAACCCGGGCGGCGAGACCCCGGGCGGCACGCCGGAGCGCCCCGGCCAGAACCCCGGCACCCCGCCGGCGACCGACCACCCCCCGGTCGGCGGCATGACCCCCGGCGGCTGGTCGCTGTACCCGCCCGGCCTGGGGCACCTCGGCCGGTCGCCGCTGGACCTGTACGGCTCGGTCCCGTTCGCCCGCCCCGGCCTGTACGCGCCGTCGCCCGGCGTCCGCTACGGCGGTGCGGTGCCCGGCTACAGCCCCCAGTTCGGTGTTCTCGGCACCGACGGCCCCGCCGACGACGGCGTGCAGGCCGCCGGCCGCGCCGAGGCGCTCGACCCGCCGGCGGGGCAGCACATCGAGCTGCCCGTGCTGCTCGCGGTGCTGGCGCTGTCGGTGGTGACCGCCGCGCTGGTGCGTACCTGGGTGCTGCGTCGCGCGCCGTCGGCGACCCTGTAGCCTGTTCGTCGCAAGACCCCTCCTGCCACGGAGAGTCCGTGGCCGCCGAGTCCACAGGAGGTGAGTGGTCTTCATGCGTCATTACGAGGTAATGATCATCCTCGATCCCACCCTCGACGAGCGCACCGTCGCTCCGTCGCTCGAGAACTTCCTCAACGTCATCCGCACGTCGGGCGGCAACGTCGAGAAGGTCGACGTGTGGGGCAAGCGCCGGTTGTCGTTCGAGATCAAGAAGCACACCGAGGGCATCTACGCGGTGCTCGACGTGAACGCGGACCCGGACGCGGTGAAGGAGCTGGACCGCCAGCTCGGCCTGCAGGAGACCGTGCTGCGCACCAAGGTGCTGCGGCGCGACCCGGCCGGGGCCTGAGGGAGGTATCGCCATGGCTGGCGACACGATCATCACCGTGATCGGCAACCTCACGGCCGACCCGGAGCTGCGGTTCACGCAGTCCGGTGCCGCGGTGGCCAACTTCACCGTCGCGTCGACGCCCAGGACCTTCGACCGCCAGAGCGGCGAGTGGAAGGACGGCGAGGCGCTGTTCCTGCGGTGCAACATCTGGCGGCAGTCCGCCGAGAACGTGGCCGAGTCGCTCACCCGAGGCGCCCGCGTGATCGTCAGCGGACGGCTCAAGCAGCGGTCGTTCGAGACCCGTGAGGGCGAGAAGCGGACCGTCGTCGAGCTCGAGGTCGACGAGGTCGGCCCGTCGCTGCGGTACGCCACCGCGAAGGTCAACAAGGTCAGCCGCGGCGGCGGCGGAGGCGGCTTCGGCGGGGGCTCCGGCTCCGGCGGTGGCGGTTCCGCGCCGGCCGACGACCCGTGGGGCTCCGCGCCGCCCGCCGGCTCCGGCGGTGGCGGCTTCTCCGACGAGCCCCCCTTCTGACCAACCCGCACGCGTTATAGAGAAGACCAGGAGTAACCGTGGCCAAGCCACCCATTCGCAAGCCCAAGAAGAAGGTCTGCGTCTTCTGCAAGGCCCGCAAGAAGGCCGGCGCCGAGGTCCAGAACATCGACTACAAGGACACGACGCTGCTGCGGAAGTACATCTCCGACCGCGGCAAGATCCGTGCCCGCCGGGTCACCGGCAACTGCAGCCAGCACCAGCGCGACGTCGCCATCGCGGTGAAGAACGCGCGGGAGATGGCGCTGCTGCCCTACACCTCGACCGCGCGCTGATCACCCGGGAGTCCGAGCGATGAAACTCATTCTCACCGCCGACGTGACCGGGCTCGGTGGGCCCGGCGACATCGTCGAGGTCAAGGACGGCTACGGGCGCAACTACCTGCTGCCCCGCAGCCTCGCGATCGTGGCGACCAAGGGCGCCGAGCGCCAGGTGCAGACGATCCGCCGGGCGCAGAACGCGCGAGCGATCCGCGGCCTGGACCACGCGCAGGAGGTCAAGGCGGCGCTGCAGGCGATCGACCCGGTGCCGATGACCGCCAAGGCGGCCGGCGGCTCCGGCAAGCTGTTCGGCTCGGTCACCACCGCCGACATCGTCAACGCGGTCAAGGCCGCCGGCGGGCCGGTGCTGGACAAGCGCACGGTCGAGCTGGACGGTCACATCAAGAAGGTCGGCAAGCACTCGGTCAGCGTGCGCCTGCACCCGGAGGTCACCGCCTCGTTCCGGGTCCAGGTCTCCGCTGCCGGCTGAGTTCGACCACGTTCCGTAGTTAATTCGCGGTCAGCCCCGTGTCGGATTACGCTCCGACACGGGGCTGATGCTGTGCCCATGAGTTGTCCACACCCGTGGGGGGACCCGGCCGGGGCACGGCGTCCGCGACACGCCGACGGACCGGTTTCACACGACACGCCGACCTTTCGGCGGTTGTTTCTTCCACACCCTGTACACAGGGATTGACCTGCGTGTTTCTCGCGTTCCGGCGTGCCTGTCCACAGGTTGTCAACACCTGTTCCGGGTGCTGTGGTTCGTTGCCCGGCGACGTCCACAGGTTGTCCACAGCTTCGTCCCCAGCGGTGTTTGATTTCGCCCGCGGCCGCGCTCTACCGTCCCGCGTACACCTTCGCTCTGCGTACTCGCGACGCCGGCTATACTCGAACACGTGTTCGAGACCTAGGAGGGGTTCCCCGTGGCGATGACCGACGACCGCCCGCCCGCGGCAGCACCCGGGGACGGCGGGCTCGACCGGCAGCCGCCGCAGGACATGACCGCCGAGCAGAGCGTGCTCGGCGGCATGATGCTGTCCAAGGACGCCATCGCCGACGTGGTCGAGGTGCTCCGCCCCGGCGACTTCTACCGCCCGGCGCACCAGGTCGTCTACGACACCATCCTCGACCTGTACGGCCGAGGCGAGCCGGCCGACGCCGTCACCGTGGCCGCCGAGCTGGAACGCCGAGGCGAGATCCGCCGCATGGGCGGCGCCCCGTACCTGCACACCCTCATCGCGACCGTGCCAACCGCGGCGAACGCCGGCTACTACGCCGAGATCGTGGCCGAGAAGGCGATCCTGCGCCGCCTGGTCGAGGCCGGGACACGCATCGTGCAGCTCGGCTACGCGGGTGCCGAAGGCGCCGACGTCAACGAGGTGGTCGACCGCGCGCAGTCGTCGATCTACGAGGTCACCGAGCGCCGAATGAGCGAGGACTACGTCTCGCTCGAGGAACTCCTGCAACCCACCATGGACGAGATCGACGCCATCGCCTCCCGAGGCGGCTCGTCGCTGGGCGTCCCCACCGGCTTCGAAGACCTCGACGCGGTCACCAACGGCCTGCACGCCGGCCAGATGGTCATCGTCGCGGCCCGCCCGGGTATCGGGAAGGCCCTCGCCCTCGACACCCCACTCCCCACCCCGGACGGCTGGACCACGATGGGCACCGTCGAGGTGGGCGACCGGTTGCTCGACGCGAACGGCCGCCCCACCCGCGTCGTGGCCGCGACCGAGGTCATGCACGACCGCCCGTGCTACGAAGTCGAGTTCTCCGACGGCTCCGTCCTCGTGGCCGACGCCGAGCACCAGTGGCTGACCGAGACGAGGGCGTCCCGGCGTTCCGCCCAACAGGCCGAGACCGGCTACAACCGGTACAAGAACCAGCGCACGTTCGCCGAAGTGCGCACGACCGAACAGATCGCCGCCACCGTCCGTTGCGCCACCGCCGACCGGCGGCTCAATCACTCCGTCGTCAACACCCAGCCGCTCGACCTACCGGAACAGGACCTGCTGCTCCCCCCGTACACCCTGGGCGTCTGGCTCGGCGACGGCCACTCCGCGAGTTCTCGCTTCACCACCGCGGACCCGGAGATCACCTGGCACATCGAGGCGGAGGGCCTCGAGGTCGTACCGCGCGGCAACCTCCGCTACAGCCTGCGCCTACCAGCGAGCCCTCCCACCGATCACGACGGCGGTGTCCAGGCGATCCTGCGGACCATCGGAGTGCTGAACGACAAGCGGATCCCGAGCCGGTATCTGCGGGCATCGGTCGATCAACGGCGTGCGCTGCTCGCCGGGCTCCTGGACACCGACGGCACGGTCAACGCAACCGGTTCCGTGCAGTTCTCGGTGACCAACAGGACGCTTGCCCTGGACACCTATGAACTCGTCGTCAGCCTCGGTTACCGGTGTTCGATCTCGACGAAGTGTGTTCGCGGTCGCGGTGCGCGGTCGACCATCGCCTACACCCTCGACTTCACCACCGAGGACGACGTCTTCCGGCTCGAGCGCAAGCGCTTGACACACAAGGAGCGCCGCCGGAGCAGCAACCGGAAGCGGACCGGATCCCGATTCATCGTCGACGTGCGCCCGCTACCGAGCGTCCCGGTCCGCTGTGTGGAAGTGGACAACGCGGACCACCTCTACCTGGCCGGCCGGTCGATGATCCCCACGCACAACTCGACCCTCGGCCTGGATTTCACCCGTTCGTGCAGTGTGAAGCACGGGATGACCAGCGTCATCTTCTCGCTGGAGATGAGCCGTACCGAGATCGTGATGCGCATGCTCTCGGCGGAGGCCAAGATCCGCCTCGCCGACATGCGCGGCGGCCGCATGACCGACGACGACTGGACCAGGCTGGCGCGCCGGATGAGCGAGGTCAGCGAGGCGCCGCTGTTCGTCGACGACTCCCCGAACATGACGATGATGGAGATCCGCGCGAAGGCCAGGCGGCTCAAGCAGCGCAACGACCTCAAGCTGATCGTCGTCGACTACATGCAGCTGATGACCTCGGGCAAGCGCGTCGAGTCACGGCAGCAGGAGGTCTCGGAGTTCTCCCGGCAACTCAAGCTCCTCGCCAAGGAGCTCGAGGTCCCGGTGGTCGCGATCAGCCAGCTCAACCGAGGCCCCGAACAACGCAACGACAAGCGCCCCATGCTCTCCGACCTCCGCGAGTCGGGCTGCATGACGAGCGGCACCAGGATCCTGCGCGCCGACACCGGCGCGGAGACCACCTTCGGCGAGCTGCTGAGCTCCGGTGAACGGCCGATCGTGTGGTCGCTGGACGAACGGCTCCGACTCGTCCCTCGGGCGATGACGAAGGTCTTCCCCAGCGGCGTCAAGGAGGTCTTCCGGCTGCGGATGACCTCCGGCCGGGTCGTCGAGGCGACCGCCAACCACCCGTTCCTGACCGTCGACGGCTGGGTGCCGCTCGGCGAGCTGGGGGCCGGGGACCGGCTGGCGGTTCCCCGCCGGGTGCCCGCACCGCTCGACCAGAAGCCGCTCCCCGAGGCCGAGGTGGTCATGTTGAGCCACCTGATCGGCGACGGCTCGTTCGTGCGACACCAGCCGATCCGCTACGCCAGCACCGACGAGGCCAACCTGCGCGCGGTCACCGAGGCGGCCGAGCACTTCGGCATCACCGCCGTTCGGGACGAGCACGCCGCCGCGCGATGCACCTCCCTGCGACTTCCCGCGCCGTACCGGCTGACCCACGGCAAGCGGAACCCGATCGCCGCGTGGCTGGACGAGCTGGGCCTGTACGGGCTGCGAAGCCATGAAAAGTTCGTTCCGAAAGCGGTCTTCCAAGCCCCGAACGAGCAGGTCGCGCTGTTCCTCCGGCACCTGTGGGCTACCGACGGCTCGGTCAGGTGGGACGGCACGGCTCGTCAGGCGAGGATCTACTACGCCTCCACCAGTCGTCGCCTGATCGACGACATCGGACAGCTCCTGCTCAGGGTCGGCGTGCTCGGCAGGGTCAAGCGTGTCCGGAAGTCTGGCTATCGGGACAGCTGGCACCTCTACGTGTACGGCGCGGAGAACCAGCTGCGCTTCGTCGACGAGGTCGGTGTGCACGGTCTCCGTGGGCTGGCCGCCGAGCACGTCGGGCAGCGGTTGCGCGGCGTCCTCGGCAACACGAACGTCGACACCGTGCCCGCCGAGGTGTGGAACCGGGTTCGTTCCCTACTGGCGACGAAGGACATGACCCACCGGGAGTTCGCCGCCGCGATGGGCTCCCGGTCCTGCGGGTCGACCATGTGGAAGCACGCGCCGAGCAGGTCGCGGCTGGCGAAGGTCGCGGCGGTGCTGGACGACGCGGAGCTGGACCTGCTGGCCACGAACGACGTGCTCTGGGACGAGATCGCCGAGATCGAGAGTCTGGGCGAGCAGGCCGTCTACGACGCGACGGTCCCCGGCACGCACAGCTTCGTCGCCAACGGCATCAACAGCCACAACAGCCTGGAACAGGACGCCGACATGGTGATCCTCATCCACCGGCCCGATGCGTGGGAGCGCGACGACCCTCGGGCCGGCGAGGCCGATCTGATCCTGGCCAAGCACCGGGCCGGCCCCACCGCGACGGTGACGGTCGCGCACCAGCTGCACTACTCCCGCTTCGCCGACCTCGCGCAGGGCTGAGCTGAGCGGTACCGGCCGGGGGTGTGGCCGTAGTGGCGTTTGAAGGTGTGCGAGAACGCGAAGGGTGAGCCGTAGCCGACCTGTCGGGCGATGGCGGACAGCGGCTGGTCGGTGGTGTGGAGCAGGTGCGCCGCGGTGGTCATTCGCCACCAGGTCAGGTAGGTCATGGGCGGTTGGCCGATGAGGGCGGTGAACCGCCGGGCCAGGGTGGCGCGGGACAGGCCGACGTGGGCGGCGAGGTCGGCCGTTCGCCACGGTGCGGCCGGGTCGGCGTGCAGTGCCGCCAGTGCGGCGGCGATCTCGCGGTCGCGCAGGGCGCGGGGCCATCCGGTCCGGGCGTTCTCGTCGAGCCAGGCTCGGACCAGGTAGGTGAGCAGGAGATCGAGCAGGCCGCTGATCACGGCGTCCCGGCCGGGCCGTTCGCCGGTCACTTCGGCGGCGAGCAGGTCGATGGCGGTACGCAGCTCCGGGTGGCGGCCGAGTTGGGCCGGGAGGTGGACGACCTCGGGCAGTTCCGCCAGCACCGGATGCGTCCGCGTGTGGTCGAGCCGGTACTTGCCGCAGAGGAACTCGGTCCGGCCGTCCGGGTCGGCGGCCACGGCGTCGAACGGGACCGCGCCCTCGGCGTGCGGTGAGTCGGACAGGACGTGCGCGCTGCCGTGCGGCACCAGCACGACGTCGCCGGTGGCGAGCCGGGTGGGTGCTCCGTGTTCCTGGATCAGCCAGCCGGTGCCGCGCAGCAGTACGTGGAAACCGGCTCCGTCGTAGCGGTCGAACCGGCAGCACCACGGCGAGTTCACCCGCAGTCGGCTCGAGGTGGGCCGTCCGGTGCGCATGGCGGCGATGACGTCACTCAACACATCCACGGTGAGACGGTCGCGCATCATTTCGAGTCGAGCAAGCATTGGAACGCTCGCATGTGCGACCTAGCGTGGCGGCGTGCAGCGTTTTCAACTCGGCGAGGTCGAGGTCACGAAGGTGGTCGAGTGGGAGGGCGAGTTCGCCCCGGCGCGGGTCATCGTTCCGGAGAGTCCGCCGGAGCTGTGGCAGGACAACGCCTCCTGGCTCGCCCCGGATCACTGGCGCCCGGACACCGACGCCTACCACGGCGCCGTTCAGACCTGGGTGCTGCGCAGCGAAGGCAGGACGATCCTGGTCGACACCGGGGTCGGCAACGACCGGAACCGGCCGCAGGTCCCCCTGTTCGACCACCTGAGCTCGGACTTCCTGGGTCGGCTCGCGGAAGCCGGGGTCCGGGCGGAGGACGTGGACGTCGTCGTCAACACGCACATCCACTACGACCACGTCGGCTGGAACACCGAACTGCGCGACGGGGAGTGGGTGCTGACGTTCCCCCGCGCCACCTACCTGATCCCGCGCGCGGACCAGGTGTACTTCGATCCGCGCAACGCCCACCGCCGGCCCGCACCCCGCGATCAGCAGGAGCAACACCGCCGCGAGGGCAGCCTGATCGTCTACGCCGACAGCATCGCGCCCGTACTCGACCGGGCCGTGCTCTGGACGGGCACCCACCGCATCGACGGCAACCTCGTTCTGGAGTCCGCCCCAGGGCACACGCCCGGATCGTCGATCGTCCGCCTGTCGTCCGGCTCGGACCGGGCCGTGTTCGTCGGGGACCTGCTGCACAGCCCGGTGCAGATCCTCGAACCGCGCTACAACAGCTGCTTCTGCGAGGATCCTCGGCAGGCCGCGGCCACCCGTCGCGAGGTGCTCGAACGCGCTGCCGACATCGGGGAACTCGTCGTACCCGCTCACTTCGGCGGCGCGGGCGCGGCCGAGATCCGGCGCGACGGCAGCCGCCTCGCCGTCGGCCGATGGGTGCCATGACCGGACTGACGACGAAGGGCCCGGGAGCGTGGTGCTCCCGGGCCCTTCGTTTGGGGGGGTTCCGTCAGCCGATCGGGTGGTAGGTGAACAGGTTGGCGAGCGCTGCCCGGGTGTCGGTCAGCGTGCCGCTGTTCACGGCCGGGTCGACCGCCGGAACCTGGACCGGCCGGTGTCCCATCGAGGGGACCCGGACGACCGGGACGTCACCGAAGGCCGGGACCGCCGGCAGCGGCCGGGTCAGCTCGACGTCGGTGAGGTTCGGCAGTACCGCGGTCGGGGCGTCGACCTGCGGGATGACCGCGGTGGTTTCGGTGGCGTTCGACGTGAACGCCGGCAGGTCGCGGCCGCGTGCCGGCAGTCCGCCGCCGAGATCGACGGGCAGGTCGGGCACCCCGGCGAACGGCAGCTCGGCCAGCCCGTCGGCGACACCGAGCGGCAGGTTGGTCGTGCCGTTGCCGACCGGCAGCCCGAGCTCACCCACGAGCGGCAGGTCGCTCCGGCCACCACCGACGGGCAGCCCCAACCCGCCGGCGACGGGCACGTCGCCCAGACCGTCGACGACCGGCGGGACGGGCAGACCGTCCACGGCCGGCAGGTCGGTCCGGCCATCGGCCAGCGGCAGACCGTCGCGCCCGCGGACCGGAAGGTCCGAACGCCCGAGGCCACCCACGGCCGGCAGACCGTCCAGACCATCGGCGACCGGGAGGCCATTAAGCCCGTCGACCGGCAGACCCGAACGACCCAGATCCCCGACGACCGGCAAGCCGGCCAGACCATCGGCCACCGGGAGGCCATTGAGCCCCTCGACCGGCAGACCCGAACGACCCAGACCACCCACGGCCGGCAAGCCGGCCAGACCATCGGCCACCGGGAGGCCGTCGAGCCCCTCGACCGGCAGACCCGAACGACCCAGATCCCCGACGACCGGCAAGCCGGCCAGACCATCGGCCACCGGGAGGCCGTCGAGCCCCTCGACCGGCAGACCCGAACGACCCAGACCACCCACGGCCGGCAAGCCGGCCAGACCATCGGCCAGCGGGAGGCCGTCGAGGCCGATCGGCAGGTTGGTGCGGCCGGCGATCGGGGCGGTCAGGTCACCGAGGCCACCGGGGGCCACGTTGCTCAGGCCGCCGACCACCGGGAGGTCGCCGATGCCTCCGTCGACCGGGAGGTCGCGGCCGCCGCCGAGAGGCAGGCCGAGGCCGCCGACGATCGGGGCGTTGGCCAGGCCGTCGGCGACCGGGAGGTTGGCGTCGACCAGGTCGGCGTTGGTCAGGTCGCCGTCGACCTGGCTGTACGCCGGGCCGCCGCCCGTCAGGTAGTCGCCCATGCGGTGGTCGCCGGCGCGTTGGCCGCCCAGCAGGCCGTTGCCGAGCAGGTCGCCCGGGACCAGGTTGGCGGGCAGGAGGGTGTCCAGCGGCAGGGTGTCGAACAGGTCGCCCCGCAGGGGAGTGAACGGGTGCGCCACGCGACCGATCGGGCGTGGCCGGCCGGGCACCTGCACGGTGACCGCGTCCGACACCTCCGTCACCATGCCGCTGACGGCCGACACCTCGTCGTGGCCGGGCAGACCGGGAACGTCGGCCATCATCTCGGCCACGGCGTCCAGCACGCCGGTGAACGAACCGGCCAGCTCGTCGTCCGGCAGGGTCGTCCGCGTCGGCTCCGCCCGCCGGGGCTCCGGCACCGACGGGAGCGACTCGACCGACGGCAGCAGCGACGGCAGGCTGGTCGGGCTGAGGTCGGGGGCGTGCTTCGGGAGGGTCAGCCGGCCCTCGGCCTTCTCGGCATCGCCCTCGTCGCTCGCGAACGTCATCGCCTTGGCCAGCACGTCCAGCGGCACGTCGTACACCAGCAGCTGCGAGGCCACCGGCACCGTGCGGTCGATGCCGGACAACGAACCCCAGTCGCCGCTGGTGCCGGTCGTGCCGCCGATGGTGCTCGCCGACTCGTTGTCGCCCGTGGCGACCGACCGGCTGCCGAGTGCCGCGGCCGCGTCGCCGAACGGCTGGACGACGGCGCGCGCCGGCACGTCCGCGACGTTCCCGGACAGCACACCACCCGCGCCCGCGGTGTCGATGTCGCCGCCGGCGGTGTTCCGGTTCTCGTTCCGCACGCCGGCGGAGTTGGCCCCGCCGACCCCCGACACCGCGTGTGCGAAGCCCTGCACGACCGGCATCGCCTGCGGAGCGACCACGTTGCCCGAGCCGAGCGCCGACGCACCGGTGGTGTCGGTGTCGCCCCCGGTCTCGGTCTCGGTGTCCGACGCGGCGAGCGCGTGGTTGCGGCCGAGGACCGCGGCCGAGTCGCCGAACGCCTGCGCCGCAGTGCCGACCGGGGTGTTGGCCACGTTGCCGGACAGCAGGCCGCCGGTTCCGTCGCTCGTCGAGTCGCCGCCCGCGGTCAGGTCGTTGGCGGCGAGCGCGGTCTGGTCGCCTCGGCCGAGCGCGCTCGCGCCGGTGCCGAACAGCTGCACCGGCGCGGTCACCGGCAGCTGGCCGATGTTGGCCGAGCCGATGCCCTCGACGCCCGTCGCGCCGCTGTCGCCGCCCGCGGTGACCTCGTTGTCGGTGGACGCCTTCGTGTCGGTGGCGCCCGACAGGCCAGCGCCGTTGCCGAACGTCTGCACCGCGCCGGCGACCGGAGAACTGACCACGTTGGAGGCGAACAGGCCGTAGTCGTCGCGGCTGTCGGTGTAGCCGCCGGACGTGCTCACCTTCTGCTCCGTGCCGACGGACTCCGCGGCGCCGGACACGCCGGCCACGGTGCCGAAGCCCTCGACCGGGAGCGCGACCGGAGCGGCGACCATGTTGCCGCCGGCGGCCGAGTTGTCCCCGGTCGTGCCGCTGGCGCCGCCCGCGGTGGCGCGGGAGTCGTTGTACGCCAGCGCGTCGGCCACGCCGCTCGCGGTGACCGCGTTGGCGAACAGATCGACCGGGCCGCTCGGGCCGCCGCTGACCGCCGTGCCGGAGAGCACGCCGTCGTGGCCGC
This sequence comes from Actinophytocola gossypii, assembly GCF_025165815.1. Taxonomy (GTDB): domain Bacteria; phylum Actinomycetota; class Actinomycetes; order Mycobacteriales; family Pseudonocardiaceae; genus Actinophytocola; species Actinophytocola gossypii. Next base: position 87,867 of record NZ_JAFFZE010000019.1, read on the forward strand.
GGGTGTAGGAGGCGCCGCCCGCGGTCGAGTCGACGTGGTCGGCGACGGCCGTCTGGGCGACGCCCCCGCCGGACACCGCGTTGCCGAAGCCGCGGACGGGCAGCGCCACCGCGGGGTGGGCCACCGCGCCGGACCCGACCGAGCCCCGGCCGCTGGTGCGGTTGTCGCCGCCCGCGACGGTCTCGCTGTCGGACGCGCACTCCGCGTCGGCGATCCCGGACACCACGCCCGCGTTGCCGCAGAACATCGCCGGGCCGCTGACCGCCGGCTGCACGACGTTGCCGGCGGCGAACGCCGGATCGCCGTTGGTGGCGAGGTAGGTGGGCCTGCCGTACATGACGTACTCCTCGTCGCCGGCCAGCGCGTCGGCGGTGGCGGCGGACTCGGCCTCCGCCGCGCCGAAGCCGGCGATCCCGTTGCCGTTGACCTTGACCGGGGTGGCGACCGGCACGCCGGCCACGTTCCCGGAGCCGGCGCCGTCCGCCCCGGAGCCGCGCACCCAGCCGCCGGCGGTGGCCGCGCTCTGCGCGTCGGACTCCGCGTCGGCGACGCCGCCGCCCGCGATCGCGTTGCCGCTCAGCTGCACCGGGGTGGCGCCGTGCACGGCGCCGACGTTGCCGGCCAGCACGCCGTGGCGGCCGTTGCTGAACACGTCGCTGGTGCTGGTCGCCCGCAGGGACGACTCGTTGTCGGCGCCCGCCCGGCCGAACACGGCGGCGGCGTTGCCGTTGACCTGCACCGGCGCGGCCCAGTCGAGGTCGACCGCGTTGCCGGCCAGGAAGCCGGCCCGGCCGTCGGCGACGACGAGCTCGCCGGTGTCGTAGCGGTGGTGCGACTCGTTCCGCACGTGCGCCCGGCCGGCGGCCGCGAACGCGTTGCCGGAGACGTCGACCGGGACGACCAGGTCGGCGTCGACGGAGTTCTGGCGCGGGCCGTCGTTCGTCTCGGGGATCCGCGGCACCGTCGGCCGGGGCAGCGCTGGCACGCCGGCGACCTCGTTGACCGGCGTGGTCGTGTCGGCGAACCAGTCGACGGCCTCGTCGTTGACCGGCTCGACGGTCGCGGCCGCCTCGCGGACGGCGGGTGCGGCGCGGCCGACCAGGTGGTCGCTGATCCGCTCCGCGGCGCCGTGGGTCCTGGCGACGGCGTTCGGGACCACGCGGTCGACCGCCGGCACCCGGTTCACGACGTCGTCGGGGCTGACCGAGACGGTCCGGTCGACGCCGGGGAGGTTCTGCTGGCCGACCGGGGTGCCCAGCGCGTTGTTGTCGAGGTGGATCGGTACGTGCACCCCGACGTCGAGCGGTGACGCCGGACGGTCGGGGTTCACGTCCTCGTCAGCGGAAGCGATGCCGGTTCCCAGCATCAGCAAACCACCGGTGACCAGCGCGGTCCGCAGACCTCGCTTCGCCCAGGTTTGCATCGGGTGATGCTCCTTTCGTCGTTCTCTCTGGCGGGGGGGTTGGCGGGTGGCCGGGCGCGTTCAGACGTGGGGAACGAGCCGGGGCATCGACCACCCGGGTCGGAGGGCGGGACGGACCCGCGGGGTGGTTCGCGCGCGGCGGCGCGCCGAGCGCACGGGCTCGGGCGCTGGCGCGGGGTGCTCAGTCGGGAGCGACGCCGGGCTGGGCGCCGACGCGACCGGTGGTGGTCGCCTCGACGGCGGGCACGGTGAGCCCGCGGACCAGTCCGGGCGTGCGGTCCTGCCACGACAGCGCGGCGGACGGCACGGAGTCGGCCGGGTGGCCGCCCGCGTGGCCGGAGTGACCGGGGGCGGGGGCGCTCGGCGGGACCGGCGCGAACGGCGCCGGCCAGGTCGGGGAGTCGGGGAAGGACGGGGAGTCCGGCGAGCCGCGGCTGGGCACGCCGTCGTGGTGGACGCGGCCGGTCGCGGTGCGCTCGGCGGTCCGTCCGGGGTCGACGCCGGTGTCGGCGGCGGTGTCGCCGGCCGCGGCCGGGGCCTGGACTGGCGCGGCGGCGGGGGTGTCGGGGAGAAGGTCGGCGCCGAGGTCGAGGGGGAGCTCGGCGGTGTCACCCAGGTCGTCGACGGGCTCGGGGAGCACGTCGGCGCGGTCGCCGAGACGTTCGGCCGTCGACTTCAGCTTGTCGCCGACCTGCTTGATCGGCTGCTCGAGGGGGTTCTCCGACGGGGGCGGCGTGGCGAGGCGGTCGACGAGCCGGTCGAGCGTGTGCGTGACCGGGGTGATCACCTCCGCGACGACCGGGTTCTGGTCGCCGGGCGGGGTGGGGTCGGTCTCGGCCGACGCGGCCCCGGTGGACAGGCACCAGGCGATGGCGGTGCCGGCGGCGGCGCCGCCGATGACCGTCAACGTACGGCGGACGACGCGCCGCGCGATGGCGGCCGTGTCCCGAACGTTGCTGGTCTGATCCACCGGGGGAACCTCGTCTTGGGTCGATGGGTGACAGCGGTGAGGTAATCATCGAGGAGGCCTCGAAAGCACGTCGGAAGCACGTAGTCCCCCTGATCGTGTGACGAACACAGAGTGTTTCCACATCTCACGGTCGGTAGTCGTCGCTGGCGACCGCACAGTCGCGGGGAAAACTGTCCACAGGCAGGCGGATCCGCTCCCGAATGTCCGATCCACTCGATAACGTTTCGAACGTGACGAACTCCCCCGCCGATCCCCGGCCGGCACAGAAGAGGGCTCGCAAGGTCAGGCGGCCCCCAGCGGACGTGACCCAGTTCGTGCCCACCGGGCTGCGGGTCAGCGCCGCGCTGGCGTGGCGCTTCCTGTTCGTGATCGCCGCGCTGTACGTGCTGGTGTGGCTCGCGGGCTACTTCTCGCACATCATGGTGCCGCTGGCGATCGCGCTGCTGCTGGCCGCGTTGATGGCGCCCGGGGTCGACCGGCTGGTGCAGTTGCGGGTGCCGCGCGGCCTGGCCGCGTTGATCGTGATGGTCGCCGGCCTCGCCGTGGTCGGCGGGCTGATCACGTTCGTGATCATCACGTTCAGCCAGGGCCTGCCGAAGCTGCAGCAACAGGTCTCCGACTCGCTGGAGCAGATCCGCGACTGGCTGGTCCAGGGCCCGCTGCACCTGCGTCAGGAGCAGATCCAGGGCTTCATCGACGACACGATCGACGCCATCCAGGACAACCAGTCCGCGCTCACCGAAGGCGCGATCACCACCGCCACCACGATCGGCGAGATCCTCACCGGGTTCGTGCTGACCGTGTTCATCCTGATCTTCTTCCTCTACGACGGCGCCGGCATCTGGCGGTTCATCACCCGCGGTGTGCCGTCCCGGGTGCGCGAGCGGGTGGACGTCGCCGGGCGGCGCGGGTTCGCCGCGCTGGTCAGCTACGTGCGGGCGACCGCGGCGGTGGCGCTGGTCGACGCGGTCGGCATCGGCATCGGGCTCGCGATCGTCGGCGTGCCGCTGGTGGTCCCGCTGGCAGCGCTGGTGTTCCTGGCCGCGTTCGTGCCGATCATCGGTGCGGTGCTGGCCGGCACGGTCGCGGTGCTGGTGGCCCTGGTGGCCAACGGGTTCGTCCCGGCGCTGATCGTGCTGGCGATCGTGGTCGGGGTGATGCAGCTGGAGAGCCACGTGCTGCAGCCGTGGCTGCTCGGCCGGGCGGTGCGGCTGCACCCGCTGGCCGTGGTGCTGGCCATCGCCGCCGGCCTGGTCGCCGCCGGGATCGCCGGCGCGCTGCTGTCGGTGCCGCTGCTGGCGGTGCTCAACGCCGGCATCAAGTCGCTGGTCAACGAGCGCGGCACGGACCCGGACGAGGTCGACGTGCTGCACGAACAGGAGTCCGAGGCACCGGAGACCGACGCGAAGCCCGACGACACGAAGGCGACCTGGGAACGCCCGTGACGGCTCAGGTGCGCGTACCGAAGGACCCGACCGTTCCGCTCTGGCGGGCGGCGGTCCTGCTGCGCGTGCTCACGTTGCTGTTCGCGGCCGTGGTCGTGGTCACCTACCTCGACGAGTACGCCCGGCCGTGGCTCGCGCTGGTCACGATCGGCGTGATGGCCGGGTGGACGGGGGTGGTCTCGGCCCGCTACCTGCGGCCGACCGACCGGCTGCTCGGCTTCACCGTGGCCGACCTCGCGGTCAGCTGCGCGGCGATGTCCGCGTCGCGGCTGGTGCTCACGCCCGAGCAGCTGGCCGGCGGCTCGACGCCGCTGGTGACCACGGTCTGGGTCACCGGGGTGGTGGCGGCCGGCGCGGTGGGTGGCGGGCCGACCGTCGGCGCGGTGTTCGGCGGGGTGGTGAGCGCGTTCAACTACGGGGTACGGGGTTACGTCGACATCGACCTGACCCGGGACCTGTTCCTGCTGGTGGGGGTCGGGTTCGTGCTCGGCCTGGCGGCGGCCTCGTCCCGCCGGTCGGCGGAGCGGCTGGCGCGGGCGCTGCGGGTGGAGGCGGCGACGGCCGAGCGGGAGCGGCTGGCCCGGTCGATCCACGACAGCGTGCTGCAGGTGTTGGCGCGGGTGCGGCGACGGGGTGCGGAGCTGGGCGCCGGCGGGGAGGCGGTCGAGCTGGCCCGGCTCGCCGGGGAGCAGGAGATCGCGCTGCGCACGCTGGTGTCGACCGCGCCGGGGACGACCGGGGAGGACGACACCGCCGATCTGGCGGCGCGGCTGCGGCTGCTGGCCACCGGGCGGGCGGAGGTGTCGGTGCCGGCCACCGAGGTGCGGTTGCCGGCGACGGTGGCGGCCGAGCTGGAGTCGGTGGTGGCCGAGGCGCTGGCGAACGTCGTGCGGCACGCCGGCCCGGACGCGCGGGCGTGGGTGTTGCTGGAGGATCTGGGCACCGAGGTCGTGGTCAGCGTGCGGGACGACGGGGTCGGGATCGCGCCGGGCCGGCTGGCCGAGGCGGAACGGGAGGGACGGCTGGGGATCGCGTCCTCGATGCGGGGTCGGATCGCCGACCTCGGGGGAACGATCGCGGTGGAGACCGAGCCGGGAGCGGGGGTGGAATGGGAGCTGAAGGTACCGAGGGCATCTCGGTGATGGTGGTCGACGACCACCCGATGTGGCGCGACGGCGTGGCGCGCGACCTGGTCGAACGCGGGTTCGAGGTGCGGGCCACGGCCGGGGACGAGGCGGCGGCCGTGCGGATCGCGGGGACCGTGCGACCCGATGTGGTGCTGATGGACCTGAACCTGGGCACCGGGTCGGGGGTGACCGCGATCGGGGAGATCACCGGCGCGCTGCCGGCGACCCGGGTGTTGGTGCTGTCGGCGAGCGGGGAGCACGCGGACGTGCTGGAGGCGGTGAAGGCCGGCGCGTCCGGGTACCTGGTCAAGTCGGCGTCGGTCGAGGAGCTGGTGGACGCGGTGCGCCGGACCGCGGCGGGCGACGCGGTGTTCACGCCGGGGCTGGCCGGGTTGGTGCTCGGCGAGTACCGGCGGATGGCCGCCGCGCCGCCGGGGGACGGGCTGCCGAGCGTGACCCAGCGGGAGACCGAGGTGCTGCGCCTGGTCGCGAAGGGGCTGACCGCGCGGCAGATCGCGAGCCGGCTGCGGCTGTCGCACCGGACGGTGGAGAACCACGTGCAGTCGACCCTGCGCAAGCTCCAGCTGCACAACCGGGTGGAGCTGGCCAGGTACGCGATCGAGCACGGCCTGGACACCGACCCGGAAAGCGATGGCGGCCCGCAATAGGCTGGGGACACCGACGTCCTCTGGAGCTTTCTGATGCACGACCCACGGGTGCTGCTCGACCCGGCCACCGACGCGGTGCGCAAGCTCGCGCGCCGCGGCTACGACCTCGACCTGGACGCGCTGGAGAAGCTGTTCTCCCGGCGCACCGCCACGGTGTCCGCCACCGACGACGCGCGGGCCGAGTCCAACCGGGCGGCCAAGGAGGTCGGCGCGGCGGCCAAGCGCGGCGAGGACGTCACCGCCGCACGCGAGCGCGCCCGGGAGTTGAAGGCCCGCATCGGCGAGCTGGAGGAGCAGCAGCGCGCGCTGGCCGCCGAGTTGGACGAGTTCCTCATCGGCATCCCGAACCTGCCAAGCGACGAGCTCCCGGACGGCAGCACCGACGACGACGCCCGGCTGGTCGACACCTGGGGCGAGCCGCCCGCGTTCGACTTCGAGCCGGCCGACCACGTCGACCTCGGCGAGCGCATGGGCATCCTCGACCTGGCCCGCGGCACGAAGCTGTCCGGTCCCCGGTTCGCCGTGCTGCGCGGCGCCGGTGCCCGGCTGGAGCGGGGCCTGGCCCAGTACCTGCTGGAGACGCACACCGAGCGGCACGGCTACACGGAGTTCTCGGTCCCGGCGATCGTGAACCGTCCGACGATGACCGGCACCGGGCAGCTGCCGAAGTTCGAGGCCGACCTGTTCCGCACCGGCGTCGCCGACCGGGAGCTGTTCCTGATCCCGACCGCCGAGGTGCCGATCACGAACCTGCACGCGGGCGAGACGCTGCGCGCCGAGGACCTGCCGTTCGCGTACACCGGGCACACCCAGTGCTTCCGGTCGGAGGCCGGCTCGTACGGCAAGGACACCCGGGGGCTGATCCGCCAGCACCAGTTCGCGAAGGTGGAGCTGGTGCGGTTCTGCCTGCCGGAGCAGGCGGCCGAGGAGCTCGAGGTGCTGCGCGGGCACGCGGAGACGGTGCTGCGCGAGCTGGAGCTGGCCTACCGGGTGGTGACGCTGGCCGCGGGCGACACCGGGTTCTCCGCGCGCTACACCTATGACCTGGAGGTGTGGCTGCCCGGTCAGGGCCGGTACCGGGAGATCTCCAGCGTGTCGGACTTCGGCACGTTCCAGGCCCGCCGGGCCGGCATCCGGACCAAGGCCAAGGACGGCACGAAGGGCTTCGCCAACACCCTGAACGGGTCGGGCCTGCCGATCGGCCGCACCCTGGTCGCGATCCTGGAGCAGCACCAGCGCGCCGACGGCTCGGTCCGCGTCCCGGAGGCGCTGGTCCCGTACGTGCGGTTCGAGCGGATCAACCCGGACGGCACCACTTCCTGAGGGCTACCGTGGTGGCGTGACCGCCAACTTCGATCCACGTGAGCTGCGCGTGTCCGACGCGGAGCGAACGCACGTGGTCAGCGTGCTGCAGAAGGCCATCGGGCACGGGATGCTCAACCTCGACGAGTTCACCGCGCGCACCGACCGGGCACTGGCCGCCAAGACCCGCGCCGAGCTGAACGTGCTGCTGGTCGACCTGCCCGGGGTGACCCACCGCGACTCCGACTCGCCGCTGCGGCCGCGCCCGGAGCGGATAAACGCCGTCATGGCCTCGATCCACCGCGACGGGCAGTGGCGGGTGCCGAGGGACCTGCTGATCACCAACCGGCTCGGCTCGACCGACCTGGACTTCTCCGAGGCGATCATCGAGCACGCCGAGGTGAACATCGAGCTTCGGGTGTCCGGCGGCTCGGTGACCATCCTGCTGCCCGAGCGGGGCTCGGTGGACGCCCAGCAGGTGACGATCGCCGCGGGTGGGCTCAAGGACAAGGTCGGGGTGCGCGGCGGCGGCCGTCCGCACTTCGTGCTGTCGGGTACGGTCACCGCCGGCTCGCTGCACCTGCGCCGGGCCAGCTACAACCGGATCGGCCGGCTGGTGATCCGGTCGCCGTGGAAGCTGTCGTGGGACAACTCGGACTAGTACGGAGGATCGTGTGAAGGCTCTGGTCAAGACGGCCCAGGGCCCTGGGCTGGAACTCACCGACGTGCCGGAGCCCCGGCCGGGGCCCGGCGAGGTGAAGCTGCGCGTGCTGCGGACCGGGATCTGCGGCACCGACCTGCACATCGAGTCGTGGGACGAGTGGGCGGCCGCGACGATCACGCCGCCGCTGGTGGTTGGCCACGAGTTCGTCGGCGAGGTGGTCGAGGTCGGCGACGCGGTGACCAGGGTGAAGGCCGGTGACCTGGTGTCCGGCGAGGGCCACCTGGTGTGCGGAACGTGCCGCAACTGCAAGGCGGGCCGCCGGCACCTGTGCATCAACACGATCGGGCTCGGCGTGCACACCGCGGGGGCGTTCGCCGAGTACGCCGTGCTGCCGGAGCAGAACGCGTGGGTGCACACCCACCCGGTCGACCTGGACGTGGCCGCGATCTTCGACCCGTTCGGCAACGCGGTGCACACCGCACTGTCGTTCCCGGTACTCGGCGAGGACGTGCTGATCACCGGCGCCGGCCCGATCGGGCTGATGGCCGCGGCGGTCGCCAAGCACGCGGGCGCCCGGCACGTGGCGATCACCGACGTGAGCGAGCCCAGGCTGGACCTGGCCCGCAAGATCGGCGTCGACCTGGCGCTGGACGTGAGCCGGCACCGGATCGGCGAGGTGTACCCGGAGCTGGACATGTCCGAGGGCTTCGACGTCGGGATGGAGATGTCCGGCCAGCCGTCGGCGCTGCGCGAGATGATCGCGAACATGACCCACGGCGGCCGGATCGCGATGCTGGGGCTGCCGTCGAACGAGATCGCGGTCGACTGGAGCCGTGTGGTGCTCAAGATGCTGACGATCAAGGGCATCTACGGCCGGGAGATGTTCGAGACCTGGTACGCGATGTCGGTGCTGCTGCAGGCCGGCCTGGACATCTCCCCGGTGATCACGCACCGGTTCGCGTACACCGACCACGCGGCGGCGTTCACGACCGCGCGGGACGGCATGTGCGGCAAGGTCATCCTCGACTGGACGGAGAGCTGATGTACGGCGCGATGCGCGAGAACCTGCTGGCCGAGCTGGAGGAGATCCGCGCGGCCGGGCTGTTCAAGGCGGAGCGGGTGATCAGCACGCCGCAGAACGCCGCCGTGCGGGTCGGCGCCGAGGAGCCGGTGCTGAACTTCTGCGCCAACAACTACCTGGGCCTCGCCGACCACCCCGCGCTGGTCGCCGCCGCGAAGGACGCCCTCGACCGCTGGGGCTTCGGCATGGCGTCGGTGCGGTTCATCTGCGGCACCCAGGAGCCGCACAAGGAACTGGAGCACGCACTGTCGCGGTTCCTCGGCACCGACGACACCATCCTCTACAGCTCGTGCTTCGACGCGAACGCCGGCCTGTTCGAGACCCTGCTCGGCCCCGACGACGCCGTGATCTCCGACGAGCTGAACCACGCGTCCGTGATCGACGGCATCCGCCTGTGCAAGTCCCGCCGCCTGCGGTACAAGAACCGGGACATGGCCGACCTGGAACGCCAGCTCAAGGAGGCGGCCGACGCCAGGTACCGACTGATCGCCACCGACGGCGTGTTCTCCATGGACGGCTACCTGGCGCCGCTGGACGAGATCTGCGACCTGGCCGAGGCGCACGACGCCCTGGTGATGGTCGACGACTCGCACGCCGTCGGCTTCGTCGGCGACACCGGCCGAGGAACGCCCGAGCTGTTCGGCGTCACCGACCGCGTGGACATCGTGACCGGCACCCTCGGCAAGGCCCTCGGCGGTGCCAGCGGCGGCTACACGTCCGGTAGGGCCGAGATCGTGGCGATGCTGCGTCAGCGGTCGCGCCCGTACCTGTTCTCGAACAGCCTGGCCCCGTCGATCACCGCCACCGCGCTGGCGGCACTGGAGCTGCTGTCCTCCTCCGGCGACCTGCTGGCCCGCCTGCGGGAGAACACGCACCTGTTCCGCACCCTGATGACCGAGGCTGGCTTCGACCTGCTGCCCGGCGAGCACCCGATCATCCCGGTGATGATCGGCGACGCCGCCGAGGCGGGTCGGATGGCGGACCTGCTGCTGGCGCGCGGGATCTACGTGATCGGCTTCTCGTACCCGGTGGTGCCGCACGGCAAGGCCAGGATTCGGACGCAGATGTCGGCCGCGCACTCGGAGGCGGACGTCCGGCGCGCTGTCGAGGCGTTCGTGGCCGCACGTGCGGACCTGGGCTGAACTGTGCGGTTCGCTGCGCATGAATGTCCTTGATCAAGCAACGGGAGCCACGCAGCGGAGCGAACCGAACACGGCAGTGGGAATTTCGTGCGCAAGTGCTAACGATTGGCCAGACCGCGCGTCCCGTAGTGCCACAATGTTCGTCAACTCTGACAGGTGACGTCACCGGAAGCCCGGCGGCGTCACACCAGAGCCCCCACGCCGGCGAACGCCGAGCGTCGGGGCCCGGCCCCAGCCCCAGGGCAAAGGCCGGGCTTCGCGCCGCCGGCACCGGTCGCGTAGCCCCCCGAGCGATCGGTGCCGGCGGCGCGGTCCGTCAGAACCACCCGATGGTCGTGCTGTCACGGGCGCGGAAACGTCCCAAGACGCCGCGTTCCCGGCCAGGCCGGTTCGTGGCACCGCCGCGATCACACGGTGGCCGGTCCCGCGAGCCGGACCTCGACCCGTGCTCGGCATCGGCGCCACCGCCGAGCGCCACCTCGACGGTGGCGCCACCTCACAGGACGACGTTGACCAGGCGGCCCGGTACCACGATCACCTTGCGGGGCTCGTCGCCGCCGGTCAGGGCGGTGATCTTCTCCTCGGCCAGGGCCGCGGCGCGTACCTCGTTCTGGGTGGCGGTGGCGGACACGGTCACCCGCGCACGAACCTTGCCGTTGACCTGGATCGGGTACTCGACGGTGTCCTCGACCAGGTAACGCTCGTCGGCGCGCGGGAACGGGCCGTGGGCCAGGGACTCCTCGTTCCCCAGCGCGCGCCACAGCTCCTCCGCCACGTGCGGGCACAGCGGGGCCAGCATCAGGACCATCGGCTCCAGGACCGAGCGGGGCACCGGCTTTCCCGCGTACGTCTTGGTGACGTGGTTGTTCAGCTCGATCAGCTTGGCGCCGGCCGTGTTGAAGCGCATGGCCGCGTAGTCGGCGTGGACGCCGTCGATGGCCTTGTGCAGGGCGCGCAGCGTGGACTCGTCGGGGACCTCTTCGGAGAACCGTGCCTCGCCGGTCGTCTCGTCGATGACGTTGCGCCACATGCGTTGCAGGAACCGTTGCGCGCCGACGACATCCTTGGTCGCCCAGGGGCGGGAGACCTCCATCGGGCCCATGGCCATCTCGTAGAACCGGAACGTGTCGGCGCCGTACCGCTCGCACATCTCGTCCGGCGTGACCACGTTCTTCAGGCTCTTGCCCATCTTGCCGTACTCCTGGCGGACCTCCTTGCCCTGCCAGAAGAACTTGCCGTCCTCTTCGGACACTTCCTCGGCCGGGACGTACACGCCGCGCTCGTCGGTGTACGCGTACGCCTGGATGTAGCCCTGGTTGAACAGCTTGCGGTACGGCTCCGGCCCGGACAGGTGACCCAGGTCGTACAGCACCTTCTGCCAGAACCTCGAGTACAGCAGGTGCAGCACGGCGTGCTCGATGCCGCCGATGTACAGGTCAACCCCGCCCGGGTCGTTCGGGCCGTGCTCCTCGGGCCGCGGGCCAAGCCAGTAGCGCTCGTTCTCCGGCTCGCAGAAGCGTTCGGTGTCCGTCGGATCCACGTAGCGCAGCTGGTACCAGCACGAACCCGCCCACTGGGGCATCACGTTCGCGTCCCGCCGGTACCGCTTCATGCCGTCGCCCAGGTCCAGGTCGACCTCGATCCAGTCCGCCGCGCGGGACAGCGGCGGGGACGGCTCGGTGTCGGCGTCGTCCGGGTCGAACGTGCGGGGGGAGTAGTCGTCGACCTCGGGCAGCTCGACCGGCAGCATGCTGTCCGGCAGCGGGTGCGGCAGGCCGTCCTCGTCGTACACGATCGGGAACGGCTCACCCCAGTACCGCTGGCGGGCGAACAGCCAGTCGCGCAGCTTGTACTGCAGGCGGCCCTCGCCGTGGCCGTGCCGTTCCAGCCACTCGATGATCGTCTTCTTGGCCTCGGCGACGTCCATGCCGTCCAGGAACTCCGAGTTGATCGCCGGCCCCTCGCCGGTGAACGCCTCGCCGTCGAAGCCCTCGGTCGGCGCCACGGTGCGGACGATCGGCAGGCCGAACTCGCGGGCGAAGTCCCAGTCGCGCTGGTCCTGGCCGGGCACCGCCATGATCGCGCCGGTGCCGTAGCCCATCAGCACGTAGTCGGCGATGAAGACCGGGATCTCCTTGTCGTTCGCGGGGTTCAGCGCGAACGTGCCGACGAACACGCCGGTCTTGTCCTTGTTCTCCTGCCGGTCCAGCTCCGACTTCCTGGACGCGGCCAGCCGGTAGGCGGCGATCGCCTCGGCCGGGGTGGCTGCGCCGCCGGTCCAGCGCTCGTCGACGCCCGCCGGCCACTCGGCGGCGGTGATCCGGTCGACCAGCGGGTGCTCGGGGGCCAGCACCATGTACGTCGCGCCGAACACGGTGTCCGGGCGGGTGGTGAAGACCTCGATGGCGTCGTCACCCACCGGGAACCGGATGTGCGCGCCGGCGGACCGGCCGATCCAGTTCCGCTGCATGGTCTTGACCTTCTCCGGCCAGTCCAGCGTGTCCAGGTCGTCGACCAGGCGGTCGGCGTACGCGGTGATCCGCATCATCCACTGGCGCAGGTTCTTGCGGAACACCGGGAAGTTGCCGCGGTCGCTGCGGCCGTCCGGGGTGACCTCCTCGTTGGCCACCACTGTGCCCAGGCCGGGACACCAGTTGACCGGCGCGTCGGACTGGTACACCAGCCGGTGGGAGTCGATCACCTTCCGCTGCTCGACCCGGGACAGCGCCGACCACGCCCGGCCGTCCGGGGTGGCGCGCTCGCCGCCCGCGTACTCGGCCTCCAGGTCGGCGATCGGCCGGGCCTTGTTCACCCGCTCGTCGAACCAGGCGTTGTAGATCTGCAGGAAGATCCACTGCGTCCAGCGGTAGTACGTCAGGTCGGTGGTGGCGATCCGGCGGCGCTCGTCGTGGCCGAGGCCCAGCTTGCGGATCTGGCTCAGGTACCGCTGGATGTTGTCCTCGGTCGTCTTGCGCGGGTGCTGGCCGGTCTGCACGGCGTACTGCTCGGCGGGCAGCCCGAACGCGTCGAACCCCATGGTGTGCAGCACGTTCCGCCCGGTCATCCGGTGGTAGCGGGCGAACACGTCGGTGCCGATGAAGCCCAGCGGATGCCCGACGTGCAGACCCGCCCCGGACGGGTACGGGAACATGTCCTGCACGAACAGCTTGTCCTCCGGCACGTCGCCGGCGAGCGGGCCGACCGGGTTCGGCGCGTGGAACGTGCCGTTCTCCTCCCAGTACCGCTGCCAGCGGGACTCGATCGAGTTGGCCACCTCGGCCGTGTACCGGTGGGCCGGCGTGGACTCGTCGCTCATCGGGGGTCCTTCCCTGCTGCACTCGCTCGCGGACACAAAAAACCCCTCTGCCACGAGGGCATGAGGGGTTTGCCGCGCCGACACCTCGGGGTCAGCGCGGCCACCTAAGGAGCAGGCGTCCGCTCATGCCATCAGAATAGCGCGGGCGCGACCACCAGCCATCCGGGTTCCGCACGAATGCGGTTTTCCGCAGGTCAACCGTGCGGTGAACCGCAGTGTTCGATGATCACGTCCCGCATAGCGTCGCGGCCATGTTGCTCAACACGATCTCGAGCACACCAGCGTGCCCGGCAACCGCGCGGCCCTGCCCCACCCGCACGCCCACGGCTACGAACCGCTCCCGACGGACCCGCCTCGGGTCGTGGACGCCACGTACATGGACCCGTCACTGGACTGGGCGGCGGGCGAGATGATCTCCACCACCCGGGACCTGACGCGCTTCGTCACCGCGTTACTCGACGGCCGGCTGACGAGCCGGGAGAGCCTGGCCGAGATGCGGCGGACGACGGACGCCGGCCCCCTGTTCCGCTACGGGCTGGGACTGCAGGAGTTCACGGTCCCGTGCGCCGACGGCCCGCAGCCGGTGTGGGGCCACACCGGCCAGCTGATCGGTTACCTCACCGTCGCCCTCGCGGACGGGGAGGACACGTCGATGGTCCTGTCCCTGAACCCGTACGAACAGGACCCGCCCGTCGAGGCGGTGCTGGCCATGGCGGTATCGGTGTTCTGCCGCTGACCCGGGCACGCTTACCATCGAGGGCGTGCAACTCCTCGCGTTCGTGCCCCTGGTGATCGGGCTGGTCATTGCCGTTGTCGGGGTTCTCGGGGTCCGGGAGCGGCTGCCGCGCAACCGGTTCGGCGGGGTGCGGACGGCGGCCACGATGCGCGACGACCGGACCTTCCGGGTCGCGAACAGGGTCGCCGGGCTACCGGTCGCCGTCGCCGGGACGGTCGGGGTGGTCGCCGGAGTCCTGGGACTCGCGGCGGACAGCCTGGTCCTCGCGATCGTCGGGTTCGTCGGGATGACCGGGATCGCGCTCGCCGGCGGGGTGCTCGGACACCGGGCCGCGGAGGCGATGCCTGAGCCGGTGCCGGAGGAGAAGCCGGAGCTGCCGGCGGGCTGTCGCGGGTGCGCGTGCGGCGGGTGCGACCTCGCCGCGGCGGTGCAGCGGTCAGTTTGAGCGAACGTCACCCGGATGGGTGGCGAGCAGGGCCAGGGGCATGCCCTGGCGTCTCAGCACCCGGCCCCACAGGTCCTGGTCGGCCGGGGCGAGCACGTCGCTCGGCAGGGCCGGAACCACGATCCAGTCACCGCGCTCGATCTCGCCGGCGACCTGGCCGACGTCCCAGCCCGCGTAGCCGGCGAACACCCGCAGGCCCCGGAACTTCGGCACCAGGGAGTCCGGGTCGGCGTCCAGGTCGACCAGCGCGACCGGGCCGCGCACGCCGATCAGGCCCTTGACGCCGCTGGCCTCCTCGCCGGTGCGCATCGCGGCCAGGCACAACGCCGTCTTCTGCTCCACCGGGCCGCCGACGAACACCGAACCGGGGTTGGTCACGTGCGGGCCCCAGCTGGGCAGCACGTCGTCGACCGGGACCTCGCTGGGCCGGTTGAGCACCACTCCCAGGGTGCCCTCGCCGCGGTGGTCGATCACGAACACCACCGTGCGGCGGAAGTTGGAGTCGGTGAGGCTGGGAGCCGCCACGAGCAGCGTGCCCGGCTCCACAGCTGCGTCGGGGGCTGCGTCGGACGACTCGGATCGCACGGGGACATGATCCCACCCGTCCAGTCGGAATCCAGCGGCCGGATGGACTTTCGGGAACAATGGGTGGGGCCGGCTCGTTGGAGTCGGTGGCAGGAGCACCACCGTGTCCCCCGGGCTCAACCTAGAAGAGCCTTTGTGGAATACCGTCCGGCTGGAGCCACACTGCGCCAACCGCCGAGAGGCGACCGGGTGCTCCACCACCGAACGGCGTGCGCCCGCTTCGGCGGGTCGCACGCCGTTCGGACTTCTAACGACCTCCTGACGGTCGCCGCATAGGGTGAGTAGTCGTGAACACCGCCGCGCCCGTCGACTCGGCCCATCACTCGCGGATCGGGCCGCGGCGCCTGCTCGCGATCGCCGGGTTCCGCCGTCTGCTGCTGTCCCGGTTCGCCTCCCAGTGGGGCGACGGGTTGTTCCAGACCGGGCTCGCCGGCGCCGTCGTGTTCAACCCGGAGCGTGCGGTCAGCCCGCAGGAGATCGCCGCCGGGTTCGTCGTGCTGCTGTTGCCGTACTCGCTGGTCGGACCGTTCGCCGGTGCTCTGCTGGACCGCTGGGACCGGCGCCGGGTACTGGTCGGGGCGAACCTGCTGCGCGGCACGCTCGTCGTGGTCTCCGCCGTGTGCGTGGCGACCGGGGTGGAGGGGCTGCCGCTGCTGATGCTGGCCCTGGTCGTGGTCGGCATCAGCCGGTTCGTCGGGGCCGGGTTGTCGGCCGCGCTGCCGCACGTGGTGCCGGTCCGCAACCTGGTCGAGGCGAACGCGCTCGCGGTCACCCTCGGCGCGGTCGTGTCCGTCATCGGCGCGGGCTGCGCGGTCGGGCTGCGCTCGCTGTTCGGGGAGGACAACGCCGGCTCCGGGATCACCACCGCGGTGGCCGTGATCGGCTCGGTGCTGGCCGCCGGGATCGCCGTGCGGTTCGCCCGCGGCGCGCTCGGGCCGGACGAGGTCGACGAGCCCGACACGGCGATGGCGGCGGTGGCCAACGGGCTGTTCGACGGCGGCCGGGTCGCGCTGCGCACGCCGAGCGTGGCCGCCGGGTTCTGCGCGCTGCTCGCGCACCGCGCGTCGTTCGGCATCTCGCTGCTGCTCACCGTGCTGCTGATGCGCTTCAGCTTCGACGACTTCGGGCCGATCGAGGCCGGGCTGCCCGGGCTCGGCGTGCTGCTCGGCTTCGGCGCGGCCGGGATCTTCGTCGCCGGGGTCACCACCGCCCGGCTGGTGACCAGGATCGGGCGGAAGCGGGCGGTGCTGGCCAGCCTCGCCACCGCCGCGGTCGCGCAGCTCGGGCTGGGGCTGCCGATGGTCATGCCGACCGTGCTGATCGCCGCGTTCGTGATCGCCTACGCCGGGCAGGTGGTCAAGCTGTGCGTGGACGCCGCCGTGCAGCGCGACATCGGCGACGAGACCAGGGGCCGGGTGTTCGCCCTCTACGACATGCTGTTCAACATCACCCAGGTGCTCGCGGTCGGCGTCGCCGCGGCGGTCATCCCGGCCGACGGCCGGTCACCGGCGCTGATCGTGGCCGCGACCGCGGTCTACCTGGTCGGGATGGTCGGGTTCGAGCTGGTCACCCGTCGGCGGACTCGTCCGGCGTGATGCCCTGCTCGGCCGCCCAGCGGCGCAGCTCGGCGACCGCGTCGTCGTACTCCAGCGGGCCGCGGTCCAGGCGCAGGTCCTTGAGGAACCGCCACGCCTTGCCCACCAGCGGGCCCGGCGGCAGGCCGAGCAGCCGCATGATCTCGTTGCCGTCCAGGTCCGGCCGCACCCTGGCCAGGTCCTCCTCGGCGGCGATCCGCGCGATCCGCTCCTCGAGGCCGTCGTAGGTGCGCTGCAGCGCGGCGGCCTTGCGCTTGTTCCTGGTCGTGCAGTCGGCCCGCACCAGCTTGTGCAGCCGGGGCAGCAGCTCGCCGGCGTCGGTGACGTAGCGGCGCACCGCCGAGTCGGTCCACTCGCCCTTGCCGTACCCGTGGAACCGCAGGTGCAGGTACACGAGCTGGGCGACGTCCTCGATCACGTCCTTCGGGTACCGCAACGCGCGCAAACGCTTGCGGGCCATCTTGGCGCCGACCACCTCGTGGTGGTGGAAGCTCACCCCGCCACCGGGGATGTGCCGGCGGGTCGGCGGCTTGCCGATGTCGTGCAGCAGCGCGGCCAGACGCAGCACCAGGTCCGGCGAGTTCTCCGGCTCCTCCAGGTCGATCGCCTGGTCGAGCACCACCAGCGAGTGCTGGTAGACGTCCTTGTGCTGGTGGTGCTCGTCGATCTCCAGCCGCATCGCCGGCACCTCGGGCAGCACGTGCTCGGCCAGGCCGGTGTCGACCATCAGCTCCACGCCCCGGCGCGGGAACCGGCCGCACAGCAGCTTCGACAGCTCCGCCTGGATCCGCTCGGCGGTGATCCTGGTCAGCTCGTCGCGCATCTCCCGGATCGCGTCCAGCACCCGGGGCTCCGGCACGAACCCGAGCTGGCTGACGAACCGGACCGCGCGCATCATCCGCAGCGGGTCGTCGGCGAACGACTCCTGCGGGGTGGCCGGGGTGTCCAACCGCCGCCTGGCCAGGGCTGCCATCCCGTCGTGCGGGTCGACGAACCTCCGGCGCAGCAGGTCCACGGCCATCGCGTTGACCGTGAAGTCCCGCCGCACCAGGTCGGCCTCGATCGAGTCGCCGAAGCGGACCTCCGGGTTGCGGCTCTGCCGGTCGTAGGTGTCCGCGCGGAACGTGGTGATCTCGAGGTCGGTGCCCCGGCGGCGGGCGCCGATCGTGCCGAACGCGATCCCGGTCTCCCAGACCGCGTCCGCCCAGCCGTCGACCAGCTCGCGCACCCGCTCCGGGCGGGCGTCGGTGGCGAAGTCCAGATCGCTGCCCAGCCGGCCGAGCAGCGCGTCCCGGACACTGCCGCCGACCAGGTACAGCTGGTGCCCGGCCTCGGCGAACCGCTCGGCGAGCTCGTCCGCCGCCGGGAAACTCAGACGTTCGAGCGCCGCGCCGGGTTGGGTCAGGTTGGACACGGGGTGCGAGGGTAACTGGCGGCGCCGCGACCAGGCCAACCACCGACCCGGCCGACCTGCGGCGCACTACGATCGCGTGCATGCCCTCGTCGTCCGGCCGGCCTCGGGGCGCCCGTGCTGGGCGCCGCGGCCGTCGGCGTGGCCAGCGCCAGAAGCAGCGGATGACCTCGGTGGACGAGACCTCGGCGGGCGGCGTGGTGGTCAACACCGAGCGGGACCGGGTGGTGCTGATCGGGCGCCTCGACCGGCGCGGCCGGCTGCTGTGGTCGCTGCCGAAGGGGCACATCGAGGAGGGCGAGACGCCGGAGCAGACCGCGGTGCGGGAGGTCACCGAGGAGACCGGCATCCTGGGCGAGATAATTCGCCCGCTCGGCACCATCGACTACTGGTTCGTCGCCGACCGCCGCCGGATCCACAAGACCGTGCACCACTTCGTGATGACGGAGCGCGGCGGCGAGCTCAGCGACGAGGACATCGAGGTGACCGAGGTCGCCTGGGTACCCCTGGACGAGCTGGAGGAGCGGCTTGCCTACGCCGACGAGCGCCGGCTGGTGCTGCGCGCGCTCGAGTTGCTGGAGCTGCGCCCGACTGGAGACGACAGCGGCGGTACGAGCGACGGCGCACCGCGCGACCTGCCGGCCGGTGCGGACGGAGGCTGATCCGGCATGACGTTCCCGCGTACCGCGGGCGGGCTGCTGGCCACCGCGCTGCTCCTGCTGGCCCCGGTGGCACCCGCTGCCGCCAACCCGATCGGCGACCAGGTGCCCCCGAGCGGCGGCGAGAAGCTGCTGCGGCTCGAGGTCACGACGATGTCCCCCCGGGTGATCACCGCCGACACCACCCGGCTCACCGTCACCGGCCGCGTCACCAACGTCGGCGACCGCGCGGTCGACGACGTGGAGGCCAAGGTCCAGCGGGGCGAGCCGCTGGAGCGCGACGCCGACCTGCAAGAGCTCGCCGACCACGCCACCGACTCGGCCACCTCCCCGTTCGTCGAGGTCGCCGACACGCTCGAGCCGGGCGACTCCGCCGAGCTGACCGTCACCGCGAACGTGCGCGGCACCGAGCAGTCGCTCGCGCTGAACTCGCCCGGCGTCTACCCGCTGCTGGTCAACGTGAACGGCAGGCCGGACTACGGCGGACAGGCCAGGCTCGCGGCCGTGTCGATCCCGCTGCCGGTGCTGTCCATCCCCGGCGGCGGCACCGCGTCCCCGGAGGCTGAGCTGCCCGGCGTGTCGATCGTCTGGCCGATCCTCGGCACCCAGCCCCGCCGGCTGCCCACCACCGACGGCTCCACCGTGCTCACCGACGACGCGCTCGCCGACGCGCTGGCCCCGGACGGGCGGCTGTTCGGCCTGGTCAACTCGGTCGCCGAGGCCACGGCCGGCAACGGCACGCTGCTCAACTCGCTGTGCTTCGCCATCGACCCGGACCTGCTGCGCACGGTGTCCGACATGACCGGCGGCTACCAGGTGCGGACCGAGACCGGGCGGCTCGTGCCCGGCGAGGGCGCGAACGCCGCGTCCGACTGGCTGACCAGGCTGTCCGACCTGACCCGCGGCCGGTGCGTGTTCGCCGTGCCCTACGCCGACGCCGACCTGGCCGCGCTGTCCCGCTCCGGTGCCGTCGAGCTCGCCCAGCTCTCCGCCGGCTCGTCGGTCGTGGCCGACGTGCTGGCCCCGGTGCAGCCGGTGTCCGAGCTGTTCTGGCCGGCCGGGGGCTCGTTCGACCAGCGCACCCTGGTCGACCTCGCCACCGTCGGCCCCACCACCGTGCTGGCCGACCCGGCGCACCTGCAGGGGGTCACCGGGCGGGCGCCGTACGCGGTCACCGGCACCACGACCACCCACCCGGTGCGCGCGCTGCCGGTCGACCCGCTGGTGTCGAACGCGCTGGACGTCGGCCGGGGCGGACCCGGCGTCGACCGGTCGCTGCAGAACGGGCTCGCCGCGCTCGCGTTCCGCACGCTGTTCGACGGGCGGCCGGGCGGCGAGGTGCTGGTCACGCCACCCCGCAGGTGGATGGCGTCGGCCACCGAGCTGCGCGGGTACCTCGACTTCGCGCAGCGGCTGTTCGACGGCGGCTACGCGGAGCCCCGCTCGCTGGCCGGCACGGTGTCCGGGCCGAACCGGGGGACCGTCGGCGGGCTCGCCTACACCCCCCGGGACAGCGCCCAGGAGATCCCGGCCTCGATCACCGCCGACGTGGCGCGCATCAACCAGGTCAAACGCGACCTGCTGGACGCCATGAACGACGACAACACCAACGACGTCGACCCGAACACGCTGCTCTCGCCGCTGCAGTACGGCCTGCTGCGCGGCACGTCGACCGCGTGGCGCGGCTCGCACCGCAAGGCCGCGGCCCTGGTGGCGGAGGTCGACGAGCAGCTGGAGGCGCTGTGCGACCAGGTCGTCATCAACGACCCGCAGCAGCCGCTGACGCTCGCCTCCGGGGACAGCCCGATCCCGGTCACCCTGTCCAACGGGCTGCCGGTGAGCATCGAGGTGCGGGTCCGGCTCGCGGCTCAGCCGGGACTCACCCCGCAGCCGTTCCAGGACGTGCTGCTGCCGCCGCAGTCCGCGCGCACCGTGCTCCCGCAGGCCGAGGCGAGCCGCGCCGGCCGGTTCAAGGTCGACGTGTCGCTGTCCACCCCGGGCGGCACCCAGCTCGGCAGCACCGAGCAGCTCGAGGTGAGCTCCAGCTCCTACGGCGTCATCACGATCGCGCTCACCGGTACGGCGGGCGGGATCCTGATCGTGCTGGTGGCGTTCCGGATCTTCCGGCGGGTGCGCGCGGCGCGGGCGGGCGAGGCCGTCGACCCGACCGGGCCGGAGCCGATCGTGGAGGACGGGGACCGCGTTGACCCGTAGCAAGGGCACCGAGACGGCCCAACCGTCGCTGGCCAAGGCCAGCGGGTCGATGGCGATCGCCACCCTGGTCAGCCGGATCACCGGGTTCGCCTGGAAGGTCATGCTGGCCTGGGCGGCCAGCATCGGCGTGGTCAACGACTCGTTCACCGTCGCCAACACACTGCCCAACATCGTCTACGAGCTGCTGTTCGGCGGCGTGCTCGCCAGCGTGGTGATCCCGCTGCTGGTCCGCGCCCAGGACGACCGGGACGGCGGCCTGGCCTACACCCAGCGCCTGATCACCATGGCGATGACGCTGCTGGCGATCGGCACGGCGGTCGCGGTGGCGCTGGCCCCGCTGTTCACCCGGCTCTACATGGACGGCTCGACCGGCAACGCCAATCCGGAGCTGGCGACCGCGTTCGCCTACCTGCTGCTGCCGGAGATCCTGTTCTACGGGCTGTTCGCGATCCTGTCCGCGGTGCTGCAGGCCAAGCACGTGTTCGGGCCGCCGGCGTGGGCGCCGGTGATGAACAACCTGATCGTGATGGCCACCATCGGGGTGTACGCGCTGCTGCCGGGCGAGATCTCGCTCAACCCGGTCCGGATGGGCGACGCGAAGCTGCTCACCCTCGGCATCGGGGTCACCCTCGGCATCGCGGTGCAGGCGCTGGTGCTGGTGCCGGCGCTGCGCCGGATCGGCTTCCGGTTCCGCTGGAACTGGGGGCTCGACGAGCGGTTCCGCGAGTTCGGCGGGCTCGCGCTGTGGATCGTCGGCTACGTGGCGATCAGCCAGGTCGGCATGGTGTTCACCACCCGGGTGCTGACCTCGGAGGCCCCCGGCGGCGCGGCGATCTACGCCAACGCCTGGCTGCTGTTCCAGCTGCCCTACGGGGTGATCGGGGTGTCGCTGCTGACCGCGATCATGCCCCGGCTCTCCCGCGCGGCGGCCGACGGCGACACCGACCGGCTGATCGGCGACCTGTCGCTGGCCAGCCGGCTGTCCACGGTGCTGCTGGTGCCGCTGTCGGCGATCCTCACCGTCGCCGGCTCGGCCATCGGCGTCGCGTTGTTCGGCTACGGCAACGCCGACGTCGAGGACGCCCGGCGGCTCGGCGACGCGCTGGCGTTCTCCGCGTTCGGGATCCTCCCGTACGCGCTGGTCATGCTCCAGCTGCGGGTGTTCTACGCGATGAAGGACGCGCGCACCCCCACGCTGATCATGGTCGTGATGACCGTGGTGAAGATCCCGATGCTGTACCTGTGCGCGGGCTACCTGCGCCCGAACGACGTGGTGATCGGCGTGCTGCTGGTCAACTCGCTGACGTTCGTGGTCGGCGCGGTGCTCGGCCAGATGTGGCTGTGGGTGCGGCTCGGCCGGCTGCAGAGCATGCGGGTGGTGCGGGTGATCGCGCAGACCGTGGCCGCCGGCGCCGGGGGCGCGTTGGTGGCGTTCGGCGTGAGCCTGCTGATCGACCTGGTGCTCGGCTCGGCCGGCCCGACGCTGGTCGCCTGGATCGAGGTCGTGGTCCTGTCGCTGGTCACCGGGGTGGTGGCGTTCGCCCTACTGGTCGCGTTCAAGGTGCCCGAACTCGAGCCGGCCAGGCAACGAATCACCCGGTTGGTACGTCGAGGGTAGGGAAGAACGGCGAGAAGAACCCCCCGGGTTCACGTACGCTCGTTCTGATCGGCCGAACAAGCGTCAGAGAGTGCTGTGACCACGAGGCGAACCGAGTCCCTGACGGGCGAACTGGAACCCGGCGGCGGCTCCGGGGAACAGTTCCTGCTGCCCGGAGCCGTGATCGGGGACGGCCGCTACCGCCTGTTGGCCCAGTTCGGCGTGGACGAGCGGGCCCGCGCCCACCTGTGGCGTGCCCGCGACGGACAGCTGCGCCGCGACGTCGCGCTCACCGTCCTGGTCGGCCGGCCGGAGGACACCCGGCGGGCGCAGGACGCGCGCCGCACGCTGGAACGGGCCGCGCACGCCGCCCGGTTCACCCATCCGGGGATGGCCCGGGTACTCGACGTGCTCAGCCTGGGCAACGGCGTCACCGCCGGTGAGGGCCTGCTCGGCATCGTGGTCGCCGACTGGTCGGCCGGCACCGACCTGGTCGACCTGATCGCCGAGCACCCGCTGCCGGCCGCGACCGCCGCCCGGCTGCTCGAGCCGCTGGCCGCCGCGGTCGAGCGCGCGCACGTCGCCGGGATCGTGCTCGGCGTCGACCACCCGCTGCGGATCCGGGTCACCCCGGAGGGCACGCTGCGGCTCGCGTTCCCCGGTCCGCTGCCCGAGGCCGTGCCGCGCGACGACGTCAAGGGGCTCGGCGCGATCCTCTACCTGCTGCTCACCGGCCGCTGGCCGCTGCCAGGCGGGCCGGCCGCGGTGCCGGCCGCGCCGATCGCCCCGGACGGCACCATCGTGCCGCCGGAGTCGCTGCACACCCACGTGCCGCACGAGCTGTCCGCGGTGGCGCTGCGCAGCCTGGAGGACACCTCCATCGGCGGCATCCGGACCAGCGCGACCCTGCTGACCGTGCTCGACCAGGCGGTGGAGTCCGCCGAACAGACCGAGTTCCTGCGTCCCGTGGTGCCCGGCACCGAGGACGACGACGGACCGGTGTGGACCACGAGACCGCCGGTGCGGGACAAGGCCCGCCGGCGCAAGCTCGCGGTCGGCGTGACCGCGCTGGCCGTCGCCACGGTCGGGGTGCTCGCCTGGCTGGGCATGATGCTGATCGACTTCTTCGGCGACGACACCGGCAGCGACCGGGTGGTCCAGATCACGCCGACGCCGACCGAGCAGAACTCGGGTCAGAGCCAGGTCCAGCCGCCGTCACCGCCGCCCGCCGAGCCGGTGGCGCCGGCCGAGGTGGCCGAGTACAACCCCGAGGGCGCCGAGGACGACGAGGCCGACGCCGGCAACGTCACCGACGGCGATCCGGCCACGCTGTGGGAGACCGACAAGTACGAGCAGCCGTTCCCCGCGCTCAAGCCCGGCGTCGGGATCATCGCGACCTTCGACGAGGCGATCCGCTTCGCCTCGGTCGCCGTCGAGTCGCCCAGCCCCGGCACCGTCGTGGAGATCCGCTCGGCGTCCTCACCCGAACCCGAGCTGGAGGAGACCACGGTGATCGCCTCCCAGGAGCTCGGCGAGGGCCGCACCGAGATCGAGCTGCCCGACGCCGAGCCGACCGAGTACCTGATCGTGTGGATCACCACACTGGGCGAGGGCAACGAGTCGGCGCTCGCCGAGCTGGAGTTCGTGCGGGCGGCACAGCAGTAGTGGACGTGTCAAGGCCCACACCTCCGATCGTGTCCCGGCCGCCCGATATCCTCTTCCGGTGACCACCGCCGCCAGCTCGGACGCCGATCTCATCGCGGCGCACGCAGCCGGTGACCCGCGTGCCTTCGCCGAGTTGGTGCGCCGTCACCGGGACCGGATGTGGGCCGTCGCCCTGCGCACGCTGCGCGATCCGGAGGAGGCCTCCGACGCGCTGCAGGAGGCGTTCATCTCCGCGTTCCGCGCGGCCGCCTCGTTCCGGGCCGAGTCGCAGGTCACCACGTGGCTGCACCGGATCGTGGTGAACGCCTGCCTCGACCGGGTGCGCCGCCGCCAGTCCCGGCCGACCGTGCCCCTACCGGAGACCGGACCGGGTGAGCCGGCGACCACCCGCGACTCGATGGCTGAGCGGGAGACCAGCCTCGTCGTGCGGAACGCGCTGAGCTCCCTGTCCGAGGACCAGCGGGTGCCGATCGTGCTGGTGGACGTGGAGGGCTACTCGGTCGCCGAGACCGCGAAGATGCTCGGCATCGCGGAGGGCACCGTGAAGAGCCGGTGCGCGCGCGGCCGGGCCAAGCTGGCCAAAGTTCTGGGTCATCTCCGGAACCCGGATGCAGATGCGAACGTCCCAGATGGCGCAGTTGAAGGGCGAGGTGTGCCGGTGAGGCGCCGCGGGGAGGGACGATGACAGACAGCACAAGGGGCCCGTCGGGGCCGCCCTGGTCTGTCGACCTGCTGGCGGACCTGCACGCCGGGGTCCTCGACGAGGCGGAGTCCGCGCGGCTGTGGCCGCAGGTGAACGCCGACCCGGAGGCCCGCGCGATCCTCGACGCCCTCGACTCGGTCACGGCCGACCTCGGTGACTTCGCGAACGCCCCGGTCGAGCCGATGCCGGCCCAGTTCGCCGCCCGGCTGGACCAGGCGCTGGCCGCCGAGGCACGGGCCAGGGGACCGGTGACCACCGCACCGCCGCCCCGACCCGTAGCTCCGGCACCGCCGTCTCCACCACCACCGGTCGCACCGGTCGTCGACCTGGCCGCCGCACGCAAGCGGCGGAACCGGATCGCCGCCTGGAGCACCGGAGTGCTGACCGCGGCCGCCGCGGCGGCGGCGATCGCGTTCGTCGCCATCCCCGACAACACCACCGACGGCACCGCCGCGCCGGGGGACACGGCCGAGAACGAGCAGCCGAGCGAGGGTGCGGCCCAGCCGCCCGTCGCGCTGTCCCGGGACAACCTGTCCCCGGCCATCGGGGAAGTGTCCGGCGAGAACGACTACGGCGCGTTGGAGGACGAGGACGGCCTCCAGCAGTGCCTGGACAGCCAGGGCATCGACGCTCCCGGCGACACCATCGGCGTGCGCCCGGTGACCCTCGACGGCACGGAGGGCGTCGCGGCCCTGCTCGGCGCGGGGCGGGGCCAGTTCCTCCTCGTCGTCGTGACGCCGGACTGCGACGAGACGCTCGCCGAGACCGAGCTGCCCTGACGCGAACACCTGAGGGGCCGCGTGGACACCCGTCCGTGCGGCCTCTTCTCGCATCGTGGGGTACCCGATGGTCACCCGAGTGGGGCGGAACAAGCGGACCCTACGATCGGTTGTGCACAGTGCGACCGCATTCGCACCCGCTCTCGGAGGTCAGATGCCCGTCACCGACAACGCGCAGGTCCGCAACGTGATCGTCGTCGGATCCGGCCCGGCCGGCTACACCGCGGCCGTGTACGCCGCCCGCGCCCAGCTCGAGCCGCTGGTGTTCGAGGGCACCCAGTTCGGCGGCGCGCTGATGACCACCACCGACGTGGAGAACTACCCCGGCTTCCGGGACGGGATCATGGGTCCGGACCTGATGGACCAGATGCGCGCCCAGGCCGAGCGGTTCGGCGCCGAACTGCGTGCCGAGGACGTCGAGGAGGTCGACCTCACCGGTCCGGTCAAGTACGTCACCGCGAACGGCGTCCGCTACGCCGCGAAGTCCGTCATCCTGGCCATGGGCGCGGCCGCCAGGTACCTGCACGTGGCCGGCGAGCAGGAGCTGCTCGGACACGGCGTGTCGGCGTGTGCCACCTGTGACGGGTTCTTCTTCCGCGACCAGGACATCGCCGTGGTCGGCGGCGGGGACTCCGCGATGGAGGAGGCCACCTTCCTGACCCGGTTCGCCCGGTCGGTCACGATCATCCACCGGCGCCAGGAGTTCCGCGCGTCCCGGATCATGCTGGAGCGCGCGCGGGCCAACGAGAAGATCCGCTGGCAGCTCGACTCCGAGGTGCTCGAGGTGCTCGGCCAGGCCGACGGCGCGGTCAAGGGCGTCCGGCTGCGCGACACCACCACCGGCGAGGAGTCCACGCTGGACGTGACCGGCCTGTTCATGGCCATCGGGCACGACCCGCGCAGCGCGCTGGTCGCCGGGCAGGTCGACACCGACGCCGAGGGCTACGTGCTCACCCAGGGTCAGACCACCTACACAGGAGTCGACGGCGTGTTCGCCGCAGGCGACCTGGTCGACCGGACCTACCGGCAGGCCATCACCGCGGCCGGCTCCGGCTGCTCGGCGGCGATCGACGCCGAGCGCTGGCTGGCCGAGCACGAAGGAACCGAGGAAGCCCACAAGGCACCCGAGCTCGTCGGCGGCGGCTACGCCCCGCGGGACAACTAAGGAGAGAACATGGCCGGAAAGCCAGTCACCGTGACCGACAGCTCGTTCGCCACCGACGTGCTGGGCAGCGACAAGCCCGTGCTGGTGGACTTCTGGGCGACCTGGTGCGGTCCGTGCCGGATGGTCGCCCCGGTCCTCGAGGAGATCGCGGGCGAGCACGACGAGATCACCATCGCCAAGCTCGACGTCGACGCCAACCCGACGGTGGCGCGCGACTACCAGGTCCTGTCGATCCCCACGCTGATCCTGTTCAAGGGCGGCGAGCCGGTGAAGCAGATCGTCGGCGCCAAGCCGAAGGCGGCACTTCTGTCGGACCTGGCCGACTACCTGGACTGATTTCCCGGCGACGGGGCAACCCCCAGGGTGAGTGGATACGTCCACGAATCGAGGACGGTGTGGCCGGGGTCACCGCGCGGACGCGTGACGTGACCCTCCGCGCCGGACTCATGTAGGCAAGGCACAATAGTTCTCGAAGTTCGTTCTCGATGTTCTTCGCGAACACGTGCAAGTCCGTGGACGTCCTCCGCACCGGTCTCCGGCCGGTGCCCGACCCGAGCGAGGGGTGCATGCGGGTACTCCGCCGCGGTGATGCTGGTCCGGCCGTTGCCGAGGTCAGGGCAACGCTCGCGGGACTCGGCCTGCTGCCGACGAACCCGCCGCCCGGCAGCTCACTGGAGGCGTACGACGAGCTGGTCGAGCACGCGGTGAGCTCGTTCCAGCAGCAGCGCGGTCTGATCACCGACGGCGTCGTCGGCCCCGCCACCTACGGCGCCCTGCGCGACGCCACCTACCAGCTCGGCGCCCGCCCGCTGGCCTACCTGGTGTCCGCGCCGGTGTCCGGCGACGACGTGCTGACCCTGCAGGAGCGCCTGCTGGAGCTCGGCTACGACGCCGGCCGCCCCAACGGCGTGTTCGCCGCCCAGACCGAGGGCGCGCTGCGCAACTTCCAGCGCGACTACGGGCTCAAGGTCGACGGCATCTGCGGCGCGGAGACGCTGCGGGCGCTGCGCCAGCTGTCCCCCCGGGCCCGGGGCGGGTCGCCGGTGCTGCTCCGCGAGCAGGAGCGGGTCCGCCGGGCCGGTCCTCGGCTGCGCGGCAAGCGGATCGTCATCGATCCCGGCCACGGCGGCGAGGACAGCGGCGTGTCGGTGGCCGGGGTGCGCGAGGCCGACCTGGTGTGGGACCTGGCCAGGCGCCTGGAGGGCCGGATGGTCGCCACCGGCATGCAGGCGCTGCTGTCCCGCGGTCGCGACCAGTGCCCGTCCGAGGGTGACCGGGCCGGTTTCGCCAACGAGGTCGGCGCCGACCTGTTCCTGTCGCTGCACAACGACGCCAACCGCTCGCCGGAGGCCCAGGGCGTGGCGAGCTTCCACTTCGGCACCACCGGCGGCACCACGTCCACCATCGGCGAGACGCTGGCCGGGTTCGTGCAGCGTGAGCTGGCCGCCCGCACCGGCCTGCGGGACTGCCGGACGCACCGGCGGACCTGGGACACGCTGCGGCTCACCCGCTGCCCGGCGGTGCGCATCGAGATCGGCTACCTGACCAACGCCGAGGACCGCGCCCGGCTGTCCGACCCGGGGTTCCGGGACGTGGTCGCCGAGGGCATCCTGGTCGCGGTCAAGCGGCTGTACCTGCTCGGCGAGAACGACCAGCCGACCGGCACGTTCACCTTCGCCGACGTCCTGCGGCACGAGCTGGCCAAGGCCGAGTAGTCCGCTAGCGCTGGAGCGCCGGGCTGGGGCTCGCCGTGGTCACCGAAACGGTGCCCAGCAGGCGCTCCAGGGCCGCTTCGACGTCTTCCTTCCAACTGATCGCCGAACGCAGTTCCAGGCGCACCCGGGGCCAACGGGGGTGCTGGCGGACGGTCTTGAAGCCGACCGACAGGAAGAAGTCGACCGGCAGCACGCAGCCAGCCCCGTCCTCCTCCGGCTTGGCGTCCCCGAACGCCTCGATCGCCTTCACGCCGCGCCGCGTCAGGTCCTTGGCCACCGCCTGCAGCAGCATCCGGGCGAGTCCGCCGCCGCGGAACTCCGGCAGCACGAAGAACCCGGTGAGCAGCACGGCGTCCGGGCTGGGCGGCGAGGTGGGGAACGCGGCCGCGCGCGGCACGGCGGTCGGCGGGGCGTAGAGCACGAACCCGACCGGCAGCTTGTCGCTGTAGACGATCCGGCCGCAGGAGCCCCACTCCAGCAGCACGCTGGAGACCCAGGCCTCCTTCTCCAGGTCGGCGGTGCCGAACTCCTCCGCCTGTTCCCGCAGATGCGGCGCGACCTCCCAGAACACGCACTTCCGCGAGTGCTTGGGCAGGTCCTCTAGGTTGTCCAGCGTGACGCCGATGACGCGTCGCGACACCTGACCTCCCCTGCCGTGTTGCGCGTTCCGCATCACAGGATAAGCCTCCACCGACGCCCGCGGAAACCTCGCGGGCCCGAGGAGGGCTCCGGTTACACTCGATCGATCTACCTCCGCCCCATCCGCGATGGAGCCGCGCATGACCTCGGGACCGCCGGACGGCATCAGCACCAGCACCAGCCTCGACCCGCACCTGCGCCGCTACGCGGCCCGCGCGGCCGGGATGACGGCCTCCGAGGTGCGGGCGCTGTTCGCGGTGGCCAGCCGGCCGGAGGTCGTATCGCTGGCCGGCGGCATGCCCAACCTCACCGCGCTGCCGCTGGACTCGCTGTCCACCGAGGTCGCCGGGCTGATCAGCGGGGAGGGCCTGGTCGCGCTGCAGTACGGCTCGGCGCACGGGCTGCCGGAGCTGCGGGACCAGATCTGCGAGGTCATGGCGCTGGAGGAGGTGCGCGGACACCCCGACGACGTGGTGGTGACCGTCGGCTCGCAGATGGCGCTGGACATGGTGACCAGGATCTTCTGTGACCCCGGCGACGTGGTGCTCGCCGAGGGGCCCTCCTACGTCGGCGCGCTCGGCACGTTCGCCGCCTACCAGGCCGATGTGGTGCACGTCGCGATGGACGACGACGGCCTGGTGCCCGAGGCGCTGCGGGAGGCGCTGACCGCGTGCGAGCGGGCCGGCCGGCGGGTGAAGTTCCTCTACACGATCCCGAACTTCCACAACCCGGCCGGCGTGACGATGAGCGTGCCGCGGCGGTCGGAGGTGCTGTCGATCTGCGCGGCACACGGCGTGCTGGTGGTCGAGGACAACCCGTACGGGCTGCTCGGCTTCGACGGGCAGACCTACCCGGCGCTGCGGTCGATGGACCCGGACAACGTCGTCTACCTGGGCTCGTTCTCCAAGACGTTCGCCGCCGGCCTGCGGGTCGGCTGGGTGCTGGCGCCGCACGCGGTGCGGGAGAAGCTGATGCTCGCCGCCGAGTCGGCCACGCTGTGCCCGCCGACGCTGAACCAGATGATCGTGTCCAGGTACCTGGCCACGCACGACTGGAAGGGCCAGGTCAAGGCGTTCCAGCAGGCCTACCGGGAGCGGCGGGACGCGATGCTGGCCGGGCTGTCCCAGTACCTGCCGGCGGGGTGCTCGTGGACCGTGCCGGCCGGCGGCTTCTTCGTCTGGGTGACCGTGCCCGAGGGCGTGGACACCAAGGCGATGCTGCCGCGCGCGGTGACCGCCCGGGTCGCCTACGTCTCCGGCACGGGGTTCTACGCTGACGGCCTGGGCAGCCGCCAGATGCGGTTGTCGTTCTGCTATCCGACCCCGGAGCGCATCACCGAGGGTGTGCGCCGGCTCGCCGCCGTGCTGTCCGACGAGCTGGAGCTCGCCGCGACGTTCGGCCCGATCAACCAGCGGGCCGGGTCCGGTCCCCAGGTGCCCGCTCCGGACACCGCCTAGGAGGGCGCCCGTGTCCGACCGTTGTGTGGCTGTGCTGTCCGGCGGGCTCTCCCACGAGCGGGACGTGTCGCTGCGGTCCGGGCGCCGGCTGTCCACGGCGTTGCGTTCGGTCGGGGTCACGGTCGACGAGTGGGACGCGGACGCCAACCTGCTGGCGCGGTTGCGGGAGCACCGGCCGGACGCGGTGCTGATCGCGCTGCACGGGGCCGAGGGCGAGGGCGGGTCGGTGCAGACCGTGCTGGAGATGCTCGACGTGCCGTACGTCGGTTCGGACTCGCACGCGTGCCGGCGGGCGTGGGACAAGCCGACCGCGAAGACCGAGCTGGCGCGGGCCGGGCTGGCGACGCCGGACTGGGTGGTGCTGCCGCACAGCACGTTCCGGGAGCTGGGCGCGCGGGCGGTGCTGGACGCGATGGTCGACCGGCTGGGACTGCCGATGATGCTCAAGCCGGAGCAGGGTGGCTCGGCGTTGGGCGCGCAGGTGGTGCGGGACGCGGCCGACCTGCCGGCGGCCATGGTCGGCTGCCTTGCCTACGGGGAGACCGTGCTCGCCGAACGGTTCGTGCCGGGCGTGGAGGTCGCGGTCACCGTGGTCGATGGAGTGGTCGACGGGTCCGACGGGCCGGTGGCGCTGCCGGCGGTGGAGATCGACCCGGAGAGCGGGGTCTACGACTACACCGCCCGGTACACCGCCGGACTGACCACGTTCCACACCCCGGCCCGGCTCGACGAGCGCGCGGCGGCCGCGGTGGCCGATCTCGCGGTGGCGGCGCACCGGCTGTTGGGGCTGCGCGACGTGTCCCGCACCGACGCGATCGTCGCCGGCGACGGGACCGTCCACTTCCTCGAAGTCAACTCCTCGCCGGGACTGACCGAGACCTCGCTGCTGCCGATGGCGGCGGAGGCCGATGGGCGCTCACTCGGCGACATCTACACCGCGCTGATCGAGCGCGCGGTCAACCGCTCTCGGTAGTCGAATCGGCACTTTTCGTCATCGTCACCGTGACGTAAAGGGCTGGGGTGATCCCTAATCGATTTCCGATGTCCGATTCGTCCCGTTTTTTGCCATCAGATCGACAATCCGTTCAAGATCGTCCACCGACCCGAACTCGACCACGATCTTGCCCTTGCGGCGGCCGAGTTCGACCTTCACCCGGGTGTCGAACGTGTTGGAGAGGCGGTCGGCGACGTCCTGGAGCCCGGGTGCCTGCATCGGCTTGCGGGGTTGCGCCTTCGGCTTGGCCGGTGCCTGGCTCTTGATGAGCGTGACCGCCTCCTCGGTGGCCCGCACCGACAGACCCTCGGCGACGATCCGGGCGGCGAGCTCCTCCTGCGCGCCGGCGTCGTCCAGGCCGAGCAGCGCGCGGGCGTGCCCGGAGGACAGCACGCCGGCGGCGACCCGGCGCTGCACGGGCAGGGGGAGCCGCAGCAGGCGGATCGTGTTCGTGATGACCGGGCGGCTGCGGCCGATCCGGGACGCCAGCTCGTCGTGGGTGACCTCGAACTCGTCGAGCAGCTGCTGGTAGGCGGCCGCCTCCTCCAGCGGGTTGAGCTGGACGCGGTGGATGTTCTCCAGCAGGGCGTCGCGGAGCATCGCGTCGTCGGTCGTCTGCCGGACGATGGCCGGGATCGCGGCCATCTCGGCGCGCTGGGCGGCCCGCAGCCGGCGCTCGCCCATGACCAGCTCGTACTTGTCGCCGCCGAGCTCGCGCACCACGATCGGCTGCATGAGGCCGAACTCGCGGATCGAGTGCTCGAGCTCGGCCAGCGCGTCCTCGTCGAAGACCTGACGGGGCTGCTTCGGGTTCGCCTGGATCGAGTCGGTCGGGACCTCGCGGTACACCGCACCGGCCACCGAACCGCTCGCGGCCGGCGGCGCCGGCGCGGTGTTGCCACCGTTCACCGGCCGGGCCGGAGCGGTCGGCAGCTTCACCGCGCCCTCGGTGCCCGCGGCCGGGCCCTGCGGAATCAGTGCGGCGAGGCCGCGGCCCAGCCCACCCTTGCGTTCAGTCATGCCCCTGCTCTCTACTCCCCGCCGAACCCTCGCTCGGCCATCTCCCGCGCAGCGTCAAGGTAGCTCATCGCACCCCGAGAACCCGGGTCGTACGCGAGCACCGTCTGCCCGAAGCCTGGTGCCTCGGACACCTTCACGCTACGGGGAATGACCGTACGCAGCACGGTGGCGCCGAAGTGCTTGCGGACCTCGGCGGTGACCTGGTCGGCGAGCTTCGTGCGGCCGTCGTACATCGTCAGCAGGATCGTGGACACCTTCAGGTTCGGGTTGAGGTGGTTCTGCACCAGCTCGATGTTGCGCAGGAGCTGGGAGAGCCCCTCCAGCGCGTAGTACTCGCACTGGATCGGGATGAGTACCTCCTCGGCGGCCACCATCGCGTTGACCGTGAGCAGGCCGAGCGACGGCGGGCAGTCGATGAACACGAAGTCCGGGTTCAGCTGGTCGAACGCGCCGGTGGGCAGCGCCTCCTTGAGCCGGGACTCGCGGCCCTCCATGGCGACGAGCTCGATCTCCGCGCCGGCCAGGTCGATGGTGGCGGGGACGCAGTAGAGGTTCTCCGACTGGTCACTGACCGCGGCCGCGTCGGCCAGGGAGACCTCGCCGAGGAGCACCTCGTAGATCGAAGGCACGCCCGAGCGGTGGTCGACGCCGAGCGCGGTGCTGGCGTTGCCCTGCGGGTCGAGGTCGATCACCAGGACCTTGAGTCCGTGCATGGCGAGCGAGGCGGCGAGGTTTACCGCGCTGGTCGTCTTGCCGACGCCGCCCTTCTGGTTCGCCACGGTCATCACGCGGCGCCGCGCCGGCTTGGGCAGCGTGTCCTTCGGGTGCAGCATGCGGGTCGCCCGGGCTGCTTCCTCCGCGATCGGCGTCCATCCGGACACCGCGGCGGCCGCCTCGACGTTCTCGTGCATCACCGCTTCCGGGTGCTGCTGGTGCCGGCCGCTCACGACTGTCCCTCGCAGGCTCGGTGGTGCCGCTGTTTCACGTGAAACATGGTCGCTCCGATCGTTGGGTAGCGGGGCACGAGACGTGGGCCGTCGTCAGTGCCCCTGTTCCTTCCTGGTGCGTTGCGCGCTCCGCTGCCGGGGCCGACCACGGCCCGACGCACGCCCCAGCGCGCTCATTCGCTCGACCTCAATGATGGTCGCCGGCGGGTCCAGCACGTCGGCGCCACACCGCTCGACCGACGGATGTCCCCCACCCGCGCGACCCACGGCGGCGCCGTCGCGTTCGATCTCGTCCGCCGCGCTCTCGCCCTTGAGTGCGACGAGGCGCCCGCCCTGCCGGAGCAGGGGAGCGCTCCAGCCCCACAACCGGTCCAGTGGAGCAACCGCCCGCGCGATCACGACATCGGCACCGGCGAGCCGTTGCTTGACACCCGGCTCCTCCGCGCGCCCGCGCAGGACGGTCGCGGACAGACCGAGTGCGTCGACGACCTCTTCCAGCCAGGCCACTCGGCGAGCCATCGGCTCCAGCAGGGTGACGTCCAGGTCCGGTCGCGCCAGGATGAGTGGCACGCCCGGCAGACCGGCACCTGAGCCCAGGTCCACCACCCGCGCGCGGTCGGGCACGCGTTCGCCAACCACCGCCGAGTTCAGCAGGTGGCGCTCCCACAGCCGCTCGACCTCGCGCGGTCCGATCAGGCCGCGTTCGATGCCGGCGGCGGCGAGCAGTTCCGCGAAGCGCACGGCTGCCGGCAGGGCGTCGCCGAATATCGAGGACGCGGACTCCGGGGGAGCGGGCGCTGCTGCCTTCTCGTCCAATCCGGGGCCTGCCTCGCTAGTGATGCGGTGTTTCACGTGAAACCGAGCGAATCGCGGCGAAACTCGTGGGCCTGCTCGGCGGGCGCCGACCTTCCCGCTCACGCGGCGGTACTCGGCACGACGATCGTATCCGACAGAAAAAAGCGGCTACCCCCGCCCACGAAGGACTGGGATAGCCGCTCGAACGACCTGTGGTCAGGTCTGGCGGAACACCACGACGCGACGCCGGGGGTCCTCACCCTCACTCTCGCTGTGCACACCGTCGAACGTGGCGACGGCGTCGTGCACGACCTTCCGCTCGAACGGCGTCATCGGCTGAAGCCGGACGCGCTCGTCGCCGCCGGCGAGCACCCGCTCGGCCGTCGCCCGGCCGAGGTCCCGGAGCTCCTGGCGACGGTCGGCGCGCCAGCCGGCGATGTCGAGCATCAGCCGACTCCGGGTGCCGGTCTCCTGCTGCACCGCGAGCCGGGTCAGCTCCTGCAGCGCCTCCAGCACGTTGCCGCGCGGGCCGACCAGCTTCTCCAGATCGTCGCCGCCGTCGATGCTCACCACCGCGCGTCCGGCCTCCACGTCGAGGTCGATGTCCCCGTCGTAATCGACCAGGTCCAGCAGCCGCTCGAGGTAGTCACCGGCGATGTCGCCCTCACGGACGAGCAGGTCCTCCGAACCGCGCTCGTCGTCCCCGTCCCCGTCCTCGTCCGAATCCTCAGCGTCGGTGTCGCTGTCGGTGTCACCGTCGCTGTCGCTCTCGGCGGGGTCCGCCTGCTGAGTGGGCGCGACGGTGTCCGTCTCACCGCCGGCGGTCGGCACGACCGTCGCCTCGTCGGCGTCGACCTGATCGGTCCCCGACTCCTGCACCGTCTCCGGCACGACTTCTCCTCTCCAGGTCCGAACCGACGCCTCAGCGGTTCTTCCGACCTGTGTTCTTCTTACGGGCTCGGTCTGCGTTGTCCGCGGTGCCGTTGCCGGTCGACTTCGCGGTGCCGGCCGGCTTCTGACCCGGCTTCGGCGCGCCCGGCTTGGCCTTGGCGCCGGAACTCGTGCCGGGCTTGGCGGCGGGCTTGGCGGCGGGCTTGGCGGCGGGCTTGGCGGCGGGCTTGGCGACGGGCTTGGCGGCGGGCTTGGCGGCGGGCTTGGGCGCGGACTTGGCAGTGGACTTCGTGGTGGACTCGCCGGCGGCGGCGTCCGTCGACGCCGGTCGCTGGGCCGGGCGCTTCTTCGTCTGCGGCCGCTGCCCGGGCTTGGGCGCGAGGTTGGTGCGCTTCTCCAGCGCGGCGGCCTTCTTGGCCTCCTCCTCGGCGTCGATCTTGCGGTACACCAGCCGCTGCTGGCCGAGGGTCCAGGTGTTGTTGGCGAGCCAGTAGAGCAGCAGACCGATGGGGAAGAACAGACCGAAGATCAGCACACCCAGCGGGAAGATGTAGAGGGTGAGCTTGTTCATGATCGCGGTCTGCGGGGTGGCCGAGTCCGGGTTCTGCCGGGCCACCGAGTGCCGCGCGGTCAGGTGGGTCAGCACGCTGGCGAGGATCATCAGCGGGATCGACACCAGGATGACCGAGGTGCGGCTGGCGTCGTACTCGGCGAGCACCGCGTCCGGCTGGGTGATGAAGTTCGACAGCCGGGCGCCGAAGATGTTCGCGTCCAGGTAGGAGCGCACGCCGTCCGCGCCGAAGAAGTAGTTCTCCTCCATGCTGTTGCCGAACGAGCGCAGCACGTGGAACAGACCGATGAACACCGGGATCTGCAGCAGCATCGGCAGGCAGCCACCGAGCGGGGAGAACCCGTGCTCGCGCTGGAGCTTCTGCATCTCCATCGCCTGGCGCTGCCGGTCGTTGGCGTACTTCTTCTGGATCTTCTTGATCTCGGGGCCGAACTCCTGCATCGCCCGCATCGAGCGGACCTGCTTCACGAACGGCTTGAACATGATCGCGCGCAGCGTGAAGACCAGGAACATGATGCCCAGCACCCACGAGATGCCGGACGCCTCACCGAAGACGTGCCCGAACACCCAGTGCCAGCACCACAGAATGAAGGACACGGGGTAGTAGATGAAGTCGAGCACGAGCTACTCCTTGGGGAGGGTTTCGGTCACGTCGTGCCGGCGCGGCGGCACCGGGTCGTACCCACCGGGATGCCAGGGACCGCAGCGCAACAGGCGGCGCACGGTGAGGTAGAAGCCGCGGAGCGCGCCGTGGGTGGTCAGGGCCTCGACGGCATAGGCGCTGCAGCTCGGCTCGAACCGGCAGGTCGGCGGAAGCACCGGCGAGATCCACGCGCGGTACAGCTTGACCGGCGCCAGCAGGACGCGGGCCGGAATTCCGGGTCGACGCTCAGGCACGACATCCCGGTCATGCATGAGAGTCACGAGGCACCACCACTGTCCGTACCGGCGAGCCGCAACGTCCGCAGCGCGGAGTCGAGGTCGTTGCCGAGCTCGGCGCTCGCCGCCTCGGCAGCGGGCGGCAGCGCACGGACGACCAACGTGCAACCGGGCCGGACGGTTCCCAGCCGGTCGCGGAGGAGGTGACGCAGCCGCCGCGTGACGCGGTGGCGGACGACCGAGTTCCCCACGACCTTGCCGACGACGAAGCCGACCCTGGTCGACCCGGGCGCGGGCACGCCGAGCCGGGCGACCTCCTCGGCCGTGATGGCATGTACGACGAGCCGTGGCCGGCCGGCACGCCGGCCCTTCCTGGTCACCAGCCGAAAGTTGTCGCTACCGGTCAGCCGAGCGGACGCGGGGAGCACGCAATTCAGGCGGAAAGGCGCTTGCGGCCCTTGCCACGGCGAGCCGTGATGATGGCCCGTCCGGCACGGGTGCGCATGCGCAGCCGGAACCCGTGGGTCCGCGCCCGGCGGCGGTTGTTCGGCTGGAAAGTACGCTTGCTCACGTGGGTCTCCCGGTACTGGCTCGCCAAGTTTCGCTGTCTCCGCCGGCGAACGGCGCGCGGAATCGTACCCACACCTCGCGGGAGACCTTATGAGAGTACGCACCCCGGATCCGGCCGTTCAATCCGGGTGCCCTTTAGTACCGTTCGACGACACGCCGCGCACGTCGGATCCTTGCTCGCCAACACGTCTTGTGGCATGGCCCGGCGCTTGTTAGCGTGCCATCTCCGGTTGGCCAGAGGGAGTGGGAGCCCTGCTGCGCCGCGAGGGTGAAACGGTGGAGTTGGTGGGTTGCTGCTGCGGTCCGTCCTGCCTTCGTGCACAGTTGTGGACAACCCTGTGGATGCCGCCCGTACGTTCGCGGGCCGAGGGCGAGGGGTTGGACATGACACACGGCCAACGAGGGGAGGGGAGCCCGTAGGTGTCCGAGCAGCAGATGAACCTGGGTGTGGTCTGGGAGCAGGTCGTGCGGGAGCTGTCCGCCGGCACACTGTCTCCGAAGCAGCGAGCGTGGATGCGGGTCACCCGCCCCATCGGGTTGCTGGACGGCACCGCCCTGCTCGGCGCACCGAGCGACTTCGCCAAGGACGCGATCGAGCGCGAGCTCCGCGGCCCCATCACCGACGCGCTGTCCCGCCGGCTCGGCCGCGCGGTGTCGCTCGCGGTCAAGGTCGACAACGTCACCCCGACGGTCACCCCGTCGATGGCCACCACACCGGTCCCGCCGGCCGGTGGTCCCGCGAACGGCGACGGCATGGTGGACGCGTTCGCCGACACCACGATCCTGCCCGCGATCACCGACGGCACGCCCGACGGCGACTCCGACAGCGACGAGGTGGACGAGGAGGGCGACGCGCTCGCCACCGTGCACGAGATCTGGCCCCCGTTCGCCGGCGGCCAGCCCGCGAGCGGCCAGCCGTTCACCGCGCCGGCCCAGCCGCAGACCTCCAAGACACGGCTGAACGAGAAGTACACGTTCGACACGTTCGTCATCGGCGCCTCCAACCGGTTCGCGCACGCGGCAGCGGTCGCCGTCGCCGAGGCGCCGGCCCGCGCGTACAACCCGCTGTTCATCTGGGGGGAGTCCGGGCTCGGCAAGACCCACCTGCTGCACGCGGTCGGTCACTACGCGCAGCGGCTGTTCCCCGGCATGCGGGTGCGGTACGTGTCGACCGAGGAGTTCACCAACGACTTCATCAACTCGCTGCGCGACGACCGCAAGGTCGCGTTCCAGCGGCGGTACCGCGACATCGACATCCTGCTGGTCGACGACATCCAGTTCCTGGAGGGCAAGGAAGGCACCCAGGAGGAGTTCTTCCACACCTTCAACACCCTGCACAACGCGAACAAGCAGATCGTGGTCTCCTCCGACCGGCCGCCCAAGCGCCTGGAGACCCTGGAGGACCGGCTGCGCACCCGCTTCGAGTGGGGCCTGATCACCGACATCCAGCCGCCAGAGCTGGAGACCCGGATCGCCATCCTGCGCAAGAAGGCCGCGCAGGACCGGCTGAACGCGCCGGCCGAGGTGCTGGAGTTCATCGCCGCCCGGATCGAGCACAACATCCGCGAGCTGGAGGGCGCGCTGATCCGGGTGACCGCGTTCGCGTCGCTGAACCAGCAGCCGGTCGACGTCGGTCTGGCCGAGATCGTGCTGCGCGACCTGATCCCGGACTCGCAGGTGCCGGAGATCAGCGCGACCACGATCATGGCGGTCACCGCGGAGTTCTTCTCAGTATCACTGGACGACCTCTGCGGGCCGGGTAAGACCAAGGCGCTCGCCGGGGCCCGGCAGATCTCCATGTATCTGTGCCGGGAGCTGACCGACCTGTCGCTGCCGAAGATCGGGCAGACGTTCGGCGGCCGGGACCACACGACGGTCATGCACGCGGAGAAGAAGATCCGCAAGGAGATGGCCGAGCGACGCCGGGTCTACGACCAGGTGCAGGAGCTCACCTCGCGCATCAAGCAGCGCGCCCGCGGCTGACGCCGCCCTCCGCTCGCGGCACCGATTTCCGTTGTCCCACAGGCAACTTCGCGCCTCCCTCACCCGGAAAGGGGACAAAAGTGCTCCCCAACCCTGTGCATGGCCTGGGTACGAAGGGGTATCCCGCTGGGGAGCGTCCCGTGGACAACTGTGGGCGGAATGTGGACAACCATGACGCCTCCGCGAACCATCCACGGGCGGCCCGAGTTGTCCACGGGATCCGTGCCAGGTTCATCCACACCGCGCCGCACGTTCTGACGTGCGCGAACGAGGGGTATCCACACAACCCACAGCCCCTACTACTACGGCTGTCTTTCTCTCTTCATAGATGTTCACAAAGAAAAAACAGGGGTCGCGAGTCGAGCGCGCCGGACGCGCTCCGGGACACCGACGGCACCGTGGCCCCGAGTACCGCGCTCGGCCGGGAAGCCGTACGGTGGCGTTCTACGAGAGCACTCGCGGCTCCTCCTCGTGTCTGGAAAGGACAGTCATGAAGATCCGCGTCGAGCGCGACGGTCTCGCCGACGCCGTCGCCTGGGTGGCTCGGTCGCTGCCGTCCCGACCCCCGGTCCCGGTCCTTGGCGGGATCCTGTTGGACGCCAGCAACTCCGACGCACTGACCATCTCCGGATTCGACTACGAGGTCTCGGCCACGGTCGGAGTCGCGGCGACGGTGGCCGACGGCGGTCGCACGCTCGTCTCCGGCCGGCTGCTCGCGGACATCACCAAAGCCCTGCCCGCGCAACCGGTCGAGATCATGGTCGACGGCGCCCGCGTGTCGATCACGTGTGGCAGCGCGAAGTTCAGCCTGCCGACGATGCCGGTCGAGGACTACCCGCAGCTGCCGGCGATGCCGCCGCACGCGGGCGAACTCCCGGGCGAGGTGTTCGGCCTCGCGGTCAGCCAGGTCGCCGTCGCGGCCGGCAAGGACGACACGCTGCCGATGCTCACCGGCGTGCGGCTGGAGATCAACGGCGACAAGCTCACCCTCGTCGCGACCGACCGGTTCCGGCTCGCCATGCGCGAGTTCGAGTGGAAGCCCGCCCCGAGCATGACCGAGACCGGCGAGGTCGCCGTGCTGGTGCCGGCGCGCACGCTCGCCGAGGCGGCCAAGGCGCTCGGCACCGCCGGCAAGACCGTCGAGATCGCCCACGGCGACGGGCTGATCGGCCTGTCCGGCTCCGGGCGCCGCACCACCAGCCGGCTGCTGGACACCGAGTTCCCCCGGTACCGCCAGCTGCTGCCGTCCGAGCAGACCGCGGCCGCGATCATCGACGTCGCCCCGCTCGTCGAGGCGATCAAGCGCGTGTCGCTGGTGGCCGAGCGCGGCACCCAGGTCCGGCTCGAGTTCTCCGAGTCCGGGCTGAAGCTCTCCGCGGGCGGCGACGACGAGGGCAGCGCGGAGGAGGAGCTCGGCGTCGAGTACACCGGCGAGCCGGTGACGATCGCGTTCAACCCGACGTTCCTGCAGGAGGGGCTCGGCGCGCTGCACGCCGACCGGGCCGAGCTGTCGTTCACCACCCCGAGCCGGCCGGCGCTGATCAAGCCGGTCGACGACGAGGGCAACGTGGTTCCCGGATACCTGCACCTGCTGATGCCGGTGCGCCTTCCCGGCTGACCAACCAGAAGGGACGCCAGTGCCAACGAACGTTCAGCTCGGTCTCGTCGGTCTCGGCAAGATGGGCTTCAACATGCGCGACCGGGTGCGCGCGGCGGGCCACGAGGTGGTCGGCTACGACCGCAACCCGGAGGTCACCGACGTCGGCTCGCTGGCGGAGCTGGTCGAGCGCCTCGCCGCGCCGCGGCTGGTCTGGGTGATGGTGCCGGCCGGCGACCCGACCCGGCAGACGATCGCCGAACTGGCCGAGCTGCTCGACGAGGGCGACCTGGTGGTCGACGGCGGCAACTCGCGGTTCACCGACGACCAGCTCAACTCCGAGCTGCTCGACTCGAAGGGCGTCGGCTACCTCGACTGCGGGGTGTCCGGCGGCGTGTGGGGTCGGGAGAACGGCTACGCGCTGATGGTCGGCGGCACGGCCGAGCACGTCGAGCAGGCGATGCCGGTCTTCGACGCGCTGCGGCCGGAGGGTCCGCGCGAGGAGGGCTTCGCGCACGCCGGCGGCGTCGGCGCCGGCCACTACGCGAAGATGATTCACAACGGCATCGAGTACGGGCTGATGCAGGCCTACGCCGAGGGCTTCGAGCTGCTCGAGGCGGCGAAGGTCATCGAGGACGTGCCGTCGGTGATCAAGGCCTGGCAGCGCGGCACGGTCGTCCGGTCCTGGCTG
Organism: Actinophytocola gossypii; assembly: GCF_025165815.1. Lineage (GTDB taxonomy): Bacteria > Actinomycetota > Actinomycetes > Mycobacteriales > Pseudonocardiaceae > Actinophytocola > Actinophytocola gossypii. The sequence goes on from NZ_JAFFZE010000019.1 coordinate 129,308, forward strand.
CTCGACCTGCTGGTGCGCGCACTGGACTCCGACCCGGAGCTGGACGACCTGCGCGGCTACGTCGAGGACTCGGGCGAGGGCCGGTGGACCGTCGAGGAGGCGATCAACCTCGCGGTGCCGGCGCCGGTGATCTCGGCCGCGCTGTTCTCGCGGTTCCGCTCCCGCCAGGAGGACTCCCCGGCGATGCGCGCGGTGGCCTCGCTGCGCAACCAGTTCGGCGGGCACGCGGTGCAGCACGCCGGGCCGACCTCGGGTTCGGGCACCACCCAGGGCTGACGGGTGCGGGTCAGCCACCTCCAGGTCTCCGACTTCCGGTCGTGGGAGCACGCGGACCTGGAGCTGGAGCCGGGCGCGAACGTCCTCGTCGGGCGGAACGGCCAGGGCAAGACGAACCTGGTCGAGGCCGTCGGGTACGCGGCGACGCTCGGCTCGCACCGGGTCGCGACCGACCTGCCGCTGATCCGGCACGGGTGCCCGCGGGCGATCGTGCGGGTGGCGGTGGTCCACGACGGGCGCGAGCTGACGATCGAGCTGGAGATCACGTCGGGGAAGGCCAACCGGGCACGGGTGAACCGGGCGCCGATGCCGCGGACCCGCGACGTGCTCGGCATCCTGCGCACGGTGTTGTTCGCGCCGGAGGACCTGGCGCTGGTGCGCGGGGACCCCGGCGAGCGGCGGCGGTTCCTCGACGAGCTGCTGGTGTTGCGCGCGCCCCGGTACGCCGGCGTGCGTGCGGACTACGACCGGGTACTGCGGCAGCGCAACGCCCTGCTCAAGTCGTCCGGGCACGCCCGGCGCGCGGGGTCGCGGGGGGACATCGGCACGCTGGACGTGTGGGACGGGCACCTGGCCCGGCACGGCGCCGAGCTGCTGGGTGCGCGGCTGGACCTGGTCGCGGACCTCGGCGACCACGTCACCGCGGGCTACGCGGGGGTCGCGCCGGAGAGCCGTCCGGCGCACATCGGCTACCGCTCGTCGATCGCCGACTCGTTCCCGGCGGAGTACGGCACGCCCGGAACTCGCGCGGACCGGGAGGTCCTGCACGACGCGTTGCTCGCCGCGATGGTCGCCGGCCGGGACGCCGAGTTGGAGCGCGGGGTGAGCCTGGTCGGCCCGCACCGCGACGAGCTGGAGCTGACCCTCGCCGACCTGCCGGCCAAGGGGTACGCGAGCCACGGCGAGTCGTGGTCGTTCGCGCTCGCGCTGCGGCTGGGGTCCTACGAGTTGCTGCGTGCGGACGGTAACGAGCCGGTGCTGGTGCTCGACGACGTGTTCGCCGAGCTGGACCGGCGACGGCGCAGGCGGCTCGCCGAGGTGGCGGCGGCCGCGGAGCAGGTTCTGGTGACCGCGGCGGTGGAGGAGGACGTCCCGGACGAGCTCGTCGGCGCCCGGTTCATGGTAGCGGAGGGAAAGGTGGCTCGTCACCATGAGTGAAGAGGGTCGTCCCACAACTGGGGACAAACCTGTGGATAGTGTGGATAACGCGGACGCTCCGCGTGCAGGCGAGCCCGATTTTGCCGGTCTGAACACCCGAAAGGGCGATGCGAGCGATCAAGCCACGCGTTCCACTACGGACGGTGACTATCCACAGCTCCGCGGGTCCGACCTGGCCCGGGCCGCGCTGCAGGCCGCCAAGGACGCCTCCGGTGGCCAGCCGCGCACGCCGAACAAGCAGGCCAAGCGCGGTTTCGGCACGTCGCGACGGCGCCGCCGCTGGTCCGGCGCGCGGGCGGACGAACGCGACCCGCAGCCGCTCGGCCGGCTCGTGTCCCGGGTCTCCACCGAACGCGGCTGGGCCGGCGAGCTGGCGACCGGCCGGCTGTTCGGCAGGTGGGCGGCGATCGTCGGCGAGGACGTCGCCGAGCACGCCCAGCCCGTGTCGCTGCGGGACAAGGAGCTCACCGTCCAGGCGGCGTCGACCGCCTGGGCCACCCAGCTGCGACTGCTGCAACGCCAGCTCATCGCGAAGATCGCGGCCGGTGTCGGCGACGGGGTGGTGACCCGGTTGAAGGTGCAGGGCCCGTCCGCGCCGAGCTGGCGGCACGGCACCCGGCACGTCCCGGGCCGCGGCCCGAGGGACACCTACGGGTGACGGCGCCCGGAAATTGTCGGATCGGGCTTTCGGGTACGGCCCAGGCGTCCGATCCCGCGCCGGTTCACGAGAGCGCGTCTGCGAGGAAGCTAGAGGTGTCCTTGCCCCACTTCTGCGCGGGCGCACCAGTACAATCGACGTAGGGGAGTTCCGCCCGTCCTGACGAGGGAGACACAGGCCCGTGGCAGCCACGAACAACCATGAATACAACGCGTCCTCCATCACCGTGCTGGAGGGGCTCGAGGCCGTCCGCAAGCGGCCCGGCATGTACATCGGCTCCACCGGCGAGCGCGGCCTGCACCACCTGGTCCAGGAGGTCGTCGACAACTCGGTCGACGAGGCGATGGCCGGGTACGCGACCAGGGTCGAGGTCACCCTGCTCGCCGACGGCGGCGTCCGGGTCTCCGACGACGGCCGAGGCATCCCGGTCGAGATGCACCCGGTGCACCAGAAGCCGACGGTGGAGATCGTGCACACCGTGCTGCACGCGGGCGGCAAGTTCGACAGCGAGACCTACGCGGTCTCCGGCGGCCTGCACGGCGTCGGCGTGTCGGTGGTGAACGCCCTGTCGACGGCCCTGGACGTGGAGATCTGCCGCGACGGGAAGCAGTGGCGGCAGCACTACGAGCGGTCGGTGCCCGAGCCGCTGGTCGAGGTCGGCCCGTCCGACCGCACCGGAACGACCACGACGTTCTGGGCCGACCCGGACGTGTTCGAGACCACCACGTACAACGCCGAGACCGTGGCCCGCCGCCTGCAGGAGATGGCGTTTTTGAACAAGGGCCTCACGATCGTGCTCCGCGACGAGCGCGTGTCCGACCAGGACGGCGAGGCCGACGCCGAGGGCAAGGCGGCCGCGATCAAGGAGCGCACGTACCACTACCCGGGCGGCCTCGAGGACTTCGTCAAGCACATCAACCACACCCGCGACGAGGTCCACAAGACGGTGATCTCGTTCGAGGCCAAGGGCGACGGGCTCGAGGTCGAGGTCGCGATGCAGTGGAACACCGGCTACAGCGAGTCGGTGTACACGTTCGCCAACACGATCAACACGGCCGAGGGTGGTACGCACGAGGAGGGCTTCCGCGCCGCGCTCACCCGGGTGGTGAACGTGTACGCGCGGGAGAAGAAGCTGCTCAAGGACAAGGACCAGAACCTCACCGGCGACGACGTCCGCGAGGGGCTGGCCGCGATCATCTCGATCAAGCTGGCGGAGCCCCAGTTCGAGGGCCAGACCAAGCAGAAGCTGGGCAACACGGAGGCGAAGACCTTCGTGCAGACCACGTGCAACGAGTGGCTGGCCGACTGGTTCGAGCGCAACCCGTCGGACGCGCGGACGATCGTGACGAAGGCCGTGTCGTCGGCCCAGGCCAGGATCGCCGCGCGCAAGGCGAAGGAGCTGGTGCGCCGCAAGGGCGCGCTGGACATCGGCGGCCTGCCAGGGAAGCTGAAGGACTGCCGCTCCACGAACCCGGAGGAGTGCGAGCTCTACATCGTCGAGGGCGACTCGGCCGGCGGCTCGGCCAAGGAGGGCCGGGAGTCGATGTTCCAGGCGATCCTCCCGATCCGCGGCAAGATCATCAACGTCGAGAAGGCCCGGATCGACCGGGTGCTGAAGAACACCGAGGTGCAGAGCCTGATCACCGCGCTGGGCACCGGGATCCACGACGAGTTCGACGTCACCAAGCTGCGGTACCACAAGATCGTGCTGATGGCCGACGCCGACGTCGACGGCCAGCACATCCGGACCCTGCTGCTGACCCTGCTGTTCCGGTTCATGCGCCCCCTGGTCGAACACGGTCACGTGTACCTCGCGCAGCCCCCGCTCTACAAGATCAAGTGGCAGCGCGCCGAGCCTGAGTTCGCCTACTCCGACCGCGAGCGCGACGGCCTCTTCAAGGCCGGCCTCGAGGCGGGCAAGAAGATCAACCGCGAGGACGGCATCCAGCGCTACAAGGGCCTCGGCGAGATGAACGCCGACGAGCTCTGGGAGACGACGATGGACCCAGCCCACCGCCTCCTCCTCCAGGTCACCCTGGACGACGCCGCCACCGCGGACGAACTGTTCAGCGTCCTCATGGGCGAGGACGTGGAGGCCCGCCGCTCGTTCATCACCCGCAACGCCAAGGACGTCCGCTTCCTGGACGTCTGACCCACCCCGCTCCACACCACCATCCACACCCCGTCCCCAACGCCCCGCGCCGGTGACCAGCACTGATGCCGAGTTATCCACAACCAGGCCCGTTGTCCACATGTGGATCACGCGCCCTTCCCCAACCCCCACCAGCCGGTAGACTGGCAAGGCGGGACGCCCCCGGGATCGGGTGGGGGTTGGTCTCTGGGGGGCGCGCGCGAAAGACCGCTGTCGGGGCTGGTTGGGTGGCGGGGATTCGGGCTCGTGGTGGGGGTGTGGGGGTCGGGTGGCCGGGCTGGTCCAGAGGGCTCAGCGTGCCTTGCACATCTGTTCTGACCAGCACAGATAGACTGCATTGGTTACCAGCGTCTCGTCGATCGCGCTGGTCTGCGGAAGGAAGCTTCACGTCGTGACGGAAACAACCGTGCCGCCAGAGGGAGACCGGACCGAGCCGGTCGACATCCAGCAGGAGATGCAGCGCTCCTACATCGACTACGCGATGTCGGTCATCGTCAGCCGCGCGCTGCCGGACGTCCGCGACGGGCTCAAGCCGGTGCACCGACGGGTGCTCTACTCGATGTACGACACCGGCCTGCGGCCCGACCGCAGCCACGTCAAGTGCTCGCGCATCGTCGGCGACGTCATGGGCAACTACCACCCGCACGGCGACTCGGCGATCTACGACGCGCTGGTCCGGCTCGCCCAGTCCTGGTCCATGCGATACCCGCTGATCGACGGGCAGGGCAACTTCGGCTCCCCGGGCAACGACCCGCAGGCCGCCATGCGCTACACCGAGGCCAGGATGGCCCCGCTCGCCATGGCGATGCTGCAGGACATCAACGAGGAAACCGTCGACTTCACCGACAACTACGACGGCAAGACCCAGGAACCGAGCGTCCTGCCCGCGCGCATCCCCAACCTCCTGGTCAACGGCAGCGGCGGCATCGCGGTCGGCATGGCCACCAACATCCCGCCGCACAACCTGCGCGAGGTCGCCGAGGGCGTCTACTGGGCGCTGGACAACTGGGAAGCCTCCGACGACGAGACCCTCGCCGCGATGATGCAGCGGATCAAGGGCCCCGACTTCCCGACCAAGGCCCAGATCCTCGGCACCCAGGGCATCGAGGACGCCTACCGCACCGGCCGCGGCTCGATCCGGATGCGCGCGGTCGTCGAGGTCGACGAGGACGCCAAGGGTCGCACCATCCTCGTCGTCACCGAGCTGCCGTACCAGGTCAACCCGGACAACCTGATCGAGAACATCGCCCAGCTCGTCCGGGACGGCAAGGTCACCGGCATCTCCGAGGTCGCCGACGAGTCCAACAAGCGCAACGGCATGCGCATCGTGATCACGCTCCGGCGGGACGCGGTCGCCAAGGTCGTGCTGAACAACCTCTACAAGCACACCCAGCTGCAGCACAACTTCGGCGTCAACATGCTCGCCCTGGTCGACCAGGTGCCGCGCACCCTGCGGCTCGACCAGATGATCCGGCACTATGTCCGCCACCAGGTCGAGGTCATCGTCCGGCGCACCCGCTACCGGCTGCGCAAGGCCGAGGAACGCGCCCACATCCTGCGCGGCTACGTCAAGGCGCTCGACGCGCTCGACGAGGTCATCGCGCTGATCCGCCGCTCGCCGACCGTCGACGAGGCCCGCACCGGGCTGATCGGGCTGCTCGACGTCGACGAGATCCAGGCCAACGCGATCCTCGAGATGCAGCTGCGCCGCCTGGCCGCCCTGGAACGCCAGAAGATCATCGACGAGCTCGCCGAGATCGAGCGCACCATCGCCGACCTGCAGGACATCCTCGCCAGGCCGGAGCGGCAGCGCGCGATCGTCCGCGACGAGCTCGCCGAGATCGTCGACAAGCACGGCGACGACCGCCGGACCAAGATCATCCCCTACGACGGCGACGTGTCGATGGAGGACCTGATCGCGGTCGAGGACGTCGTCGTCACCATCACCCGCACCGGCTACGCCAAGCGCACCAAGACCGACCTGTACCGGGCGCAGAAGCGCGGCGGCAAGGGCGTGCAGGGCGCCGGCCTCAAGCAGGACGACATCGTGGCGCACTTCTTCGTGTGCTCCACCCACGACTGGATCCTGTTCTTCACCAACAAGGGCCGGGTGTACCGGGCCAAGGCCTACGAGCTGCCCGAGGCCAACCGCAACGCGCGCGGCCAGCACGTCGCCAACCTGCTCGCGTTCCAGCCCGACGAGCACATCGCCCAGGTCATCCAGATCAAGGACTACCAGGTAGCGCCGTACCTGGTGCTCGCGACCAGGACCGGCCTGGTGAAGAAGAGCAGGCTGTCCGACTTCGACTCCAACCGCGCCGGCGGCCTGATCGGCGTCAACCTGCGCGAGGACGACGAGCTGGTCGGCGCCGTGCTGTGCGGCCCGGAGGACGGGCTGCTGCTGGTGTCCGCCCGCGGCCAGTCCATCCGCTTCCAGGCGTCCGACGAGGCCCTGCGGCCGATGGGCCGCGCCACCTCCGGCGTGCTCGGCATGCGGTTCAACGAGGGCGACGAGCTGCTCACCCTCGGCGTCGTCCGCGAGGACACGTTCATGCTGGTGGCGACCGACGGCGGCTACGCCAAGCGCACCGCGATCGAGGACTACCCGGTCCAGGGCCGCGGCGGCAAGGGCGTGCTCACCATTCAGCACGACACCCGGCGTGGCAGGCTGGTCGGCGCGGTGATCGTCGACGTCGACGACGAGCTCTACGCGATCACCTCGTCCGGTGGCGTCATCCGCACCACGGCCAGGGAGGTCCGCAAGGCCGGCCGGCAGACCAAGGGCGTGCGGTTGATGAACCTCGGTGAGGGCACCACCCTGGTGGCCATCGCCCGCAGCGCCGAGGAGTCGACCGTGAACGGCGCGTCAGCGCCGGACCAGGCAGACTCGACCCAGGCGGACTCGGCCGAGCCGATCGAAACGACCGGCGAAGCAACCGGAACACCGGAAACGGCGTCCACCGACACGACGCCGGAAGCCGAGCCACCGCGGTAACCAGCACAACGGAACACGACGACGGAAGACACGTAGGGGACCCTCGTGACACCACCTGACAAGTCCGGAAGCACTGGGCAGAACCCGGAGCGCGAGTCGGAGCGACCGTCCGGCATCGCCACCGACGGCCAAGCTCAGCCGGCCGAGCAGGCGTCCGAGGGCCCCGGCGAGCCCAACGGCTCGACCGCTGCCAGCAACTCCACCGGTTCCGGCGCCGCCGGCTCCTCGGACGGTTCGGCCGCCGCGGACCGTCCCGCCGGTTCCGGCGGCTCCACGGGTACCGACGAGCCGACCACCCGCACCGTGAGCGCCGCGAACCCCGCGAACCCCGAGGATCTCGAGCTCAGCCACGGAAGCACCCCGCCGCCGTGGCAGCGGGTACCGAACGAGCAGCAGGCGTCGAGCCGGCAGCAGCCCCCGCCGCTGAACCAACAGCCCGGCCAACGCACCATGCCGGTCTCCCAGCCGCCCGGCGAGACCACCGTCTCGGTCGAACGCCCCGCCGTCACCGGCACCGGCGCCGCCCGCCTGTTCGCCGAGGGCGCGGGCCTGCCCACCGCCGCCACCACCCCGCCGAACACCGGCCAGGGCCGCACCACCGTCCACCTCGACGCCGGCAACCCGTCCAGCGGCGCCATGCGGGTCGGCGCGGCCGCGACCCCGAGCGCCCTGCGCCGCCCCGGCCGCGGTCCGCGCCGGGCCAACCTGCAGATCAAGCGGTTCGACCCGTGGTCGGTGCTCAAGCTGTCGCTGGTGCTGTCCGTGGCGCTGTTCTTCGTGTGGCTGGTCGCAGTCGGCGTGCTCTACGCCGTCCTCGACGGCATGGGCGTGTGGGACAAGCTGAACGGCATCTCCAGCGAGATCCTCCAGCCCGCCGACGACGGCGGTGCCTCGGATCCGCTCATCAGCGCCGGCCGCGTGTTCGGCGTGGCCGCCATCATCGGCGCGGTGAACATCGTGCTGTTCAGCGCGCTCGCCACGGTAGGGGCGTTCATCTACAACGTCTCCGCCGACCTGGCCGGCGGCCTCGAGGTCACCCTGGCGGAACGAGAGTGACGGGGCCTGTGTGAGCCCCCGCGAACCCGTGCGATAAGCTTCGTCTCGCTGTTGAGGGCCTATAGCTCAGGCGGTTAGAGCGCTTCGCTGATAACGAAGAGGTCGGAGGTTCAAGTCCTCCTAGGCCCACGACCGACGTGGGGGATGTGTGTCCGCGGACAGCGCGGACCTAGCGTCGGTCTTCATCACGCTGGGGGGCCGAGCCCCCCAAACCCCCCACGGTGCGAGCTTCTGCTGACCCGGCGTGGTTGGGTTCGAGATGGACCAGCAGTATTACCTTGGGTGTTCGTCTCGATGTGCGTCTGGTCTCGGTGTGCGTCTGTGTGGATTTCAGCGCTTCGGGCTGCTTTGCCTTTTCTTCTGAGTCTTGGGGACCTTGGGTTGTTGGGTCTTTCGGCTTGGGGGGCTGGGGGTGTGGCAGACTTGGGGTTGTCGCTGCGGGGGTCGTGGCGCCGGTTTGGTTGTTGGGTGTTTGCCGAAGGAGGCAGTGGACGTGAAGAAGCTTCTCGCTCTGGTGGCTGTTGCTGGTGGCGTGCTGTTCGTGGTGCGTCGGAGCAAGTCGGCCAAGGCGCAGAACGACCTGTGGCGTGAGGCTACCGCTCCGGCCAACAACGCCAAGAAGGCCTGAGAGCGCGCGATTTGCGCTTCTGGGCGCGGCGGCCTGTCGACGGCGTCGCGCCTTGCCGGTGTGGGCTGGTTCGGAGGGGCTGCTCGCCCGGGTTGGGGACGTAGCTCAATTGGCAGAGCACTGCCTTTGCAAGGCAGGGGTTAGGGGTTCGATTCCCCTCGTCTCCACGACGGCGCCGATGGCGAGCGCCAAGCCTCGCAGCCCTGGCTGTCGCTGGCCGTACCGGACATGGTGTAGCCGCGACTTGCGGATGGCCGCTGTCTCCGCTGGGTCGTCGAACCGATTCGCGTCGTTGGTGACGAAGACCTCGTAGTACGCGCTGGCATCCCGTAGGAGCGGAATGTCGTTCTGTCGCCGTTCCTTTGGTCGCCAGCTTTCCACGTACTGGGCGAACGTCCAGGCATCGGCGGCGGCCGCGGTCACCGATGGGTAGTGGTCCTGGATCGATCCCGTCGGCACGCCATCGGCGACTGGCTTCGCCACGTTCTCGTAGGGCACGCGCGTTCCCGCCACCACCGGATGCCCGAGCCTGATCTCTGGGTCGATCTCGACGTGATCGTTCGGCCGGAGCAGAGGGGGAATGGGTACGTCGCTTCTGTTGACGATCGGTCCCAGGACGTCGCTCATCTCGGCCATGACGAACTGTCCTGGGCCTTGACCAGATCGATGGCTTCGTCGTTCCTCACCAGGACGATGCTCCCGTTGTCCGAGACGAGGGTGTACTGCGACAGGTGGCCCAGCTCGCCGAGGCTTCGTAGATTGCCCAGTGCCTGTCGTACTCGCTGCGGCGAGGAGTCCTTGCGGAGGTAGACACAGGTTCGCAGGGCCACGACGTCTCGGAACGAGTACAGAGTCGGTCGCCGGTGCGAGAGGGACCAGCACGGCTTCCGACGCCGTAATCCGACGACAATGGCCGAGTTGGCACCGTCGCGCCGGAGAGCGCTGCTGCCAGATATGGCGGGTGTGGCACCGAGCAACGTCTCTCGACGAACGGTCGGGTACGGGGATCGTGGCACGACTTCGCTCCACAGGTGGGAGCAACACATGAAATGTAGGCCGTTCATGCACAGGGCGGTTTGGTTTTTCCACAGGTTGTGCACAAGGGTTGTGGCTGTGTTTCGGCTGGTCGGGGCGGTTGTGGTGGGAAGTTGTGCACAGCTTGTGGCGGTGGGCGAAGGTGGGGCCACGGTGTGTGGTTGACTCCGAACCCATGAGACGTGGTGCGTTTCTCGTCGGGTTGATGGTGGTTCTGCTCGCGGGGTGCGGGTCGTCGGGCTCGGGGGAGCGGTCGCTGGAGTTGCCCGACGCGACGGAGGCCACGAGTGCGCCACCACCGGAGCAGGGGGTGCCGCCGGTGGCGGAACCTGGGCCGGCGGGTGACTGTCCCTACCTCGACGCCGGGTTCGTGGAGTCGACGAACGGGCAGCGGGTGGGGGAGACCAGGATCTCGGCCGTCTCGGGGGGTGGGACGCCCGCTTGCTTCTTCTACCGGTCGGATGGGGACGTGCAGGTCACCGTTCAGGTCTTTCAGGGGGAACCTGAGGTTGCCAAGGCGTTCGTGGATCGGGCGGCGCCGGTGGACACCTCGAACCCTGCCGCGCTCGACGGTGGGTGGGAAGGCGGGTCACAACCGACCGACGCCGGGGCGGTGTACGCCGTGGCCAAGGAAGGGAACGCGATCGTGGTCACCACCAACCAGGAGCAGACCATCAAGGCCAAGCTGATCGCGGAGGAGGCGATCGGTGTGTTGGGGCTGTAGCTGACACGGGTCGGGTCCCGCCGGTGGCGGCGGGACCCGACCGCGGGTCAGGACTGCTTGGTCGACTCCTTGTTCGTCGGCTGGCCGTTGGGGCTCGAGGACTCCGACGAAGCCGACTCCGGGGAGTCCGCGCGGGGGCGTGGTTCGGGGACCGGGGTCGGCTGCGGCGCCGCCGACGTCCGGCTGCGCACGACGTACGCGACGCCGCCGGCGACCACGGCCAGCAGCAGGACCTTCGGCCAGCGACGGCGCTTCTTCGGCGTCTCCGCCAGCTTCATCGCCACGGCCTCTTCCCTTGCCCGTTCCTTCAGCCTGGCCGCCTCGGCCTTCAGGGACGCCTTCATCCGCTTGGCGTCCGCCTTGGCCTGCTTGGCCGACTTCCCCGCCCGCTTCGCCGGCTTGCTCTTCCTGGCGTCCTTGTTCGCCTTCTTCGCCGCCTTCGCCAGCTCCTTGCGGGTGTGCTTGGCCGTGCGCGCCAACTTCTTGCGCGTCCGGCGCGTCGTCTTCCCGATCTCCTGGCGGGCGAGCTCGGCGCCCTCGGACAGTGCCTGGGTCAGGTGCTGCGGTGCGACGCCACGCTCCGTCAGCTTCCTGTCCGTGCTCTTCGCGGCCCGCACCGTCGCCTCGGCGCCGGCCTGACCAGCGCGCCTGGCACTCCGCCTGACCGTGAGCCAGCCGGAGCCGACGGCCTTGCCGACCGTCTCTCCGGCCCGGGACATGGCCTTCACTTCGTCCATCGTCTGCTCCAAGGTGGCTTTATCGGACGGTTACCATCCTGCCCCTTCCGGAGCGATCCCGCTGCGGATGGCACGATGACCGGGTGGCAGACAGCAATGGATCCCTCGTCGGAGTGAAGGTCACGGCCACCCTGCATACGTCGCAGGGTCCGATCCACATCTCCCTTTTCCCTGATCACGCGCCCAAGACCGTCGCGAACTTCGTCGGTCTCGCCGAGGGCAGCAAGCAGTACTCCGAGCGCAACGCCAAGGGCGAGCTCTCCGGCCCGTACTACGACGGCATGATCTTCCACCGGGTCATCGACGGCTTCATGATCCAGACCGGCGACCCGACCGGCACCGGCCGCGGCGGACCCGGCTACACCTTCGTCGACGAGTTCCACCCGGAGCTCCAGTTCAACCGGCCCTACCTGCTCGGCATGGCCAACCCGGGCGTCAAGGACAGCAACGGCTCGCAGTTCTTCATCACCGTCGCCCCCACCACCTGGCTGAACTTCAAGCACACGATCTTCGGCGAGGTGTCCGACCAGGAGTCGCGCAACGTCGTCGACGCCATCGCGCACACCCCGACCGCCCCGCCGGCCGACAAGCCGGTCGAGGACATCGTCGTGGAGCGGGTCACCATCGAGCGCGCCGAGGGCTGAGTGTCGGCCAACCGGTCCCACGACCTCCCGGCCTGCGTCCGCCACCCGGATCGGCCGACCGGCCTGCGCTGCGTGCGCTGCGACCGGCCGGCCTGTCCGGACTGCTTGCGCGAGGCCTCCGTCGGCTACCAGTGCGTCGACTGCGTCAACGAGGGCGCGCGGACCGTCCGCGCCCCCCGCACGGTCGGCGGCGCCCGCACCGCCACCCGAGGGTCGCGCTCGCTGGTCGTGGTGCCGGCGCTGATCGCGGTCAACGTCGCCGCGTTCGTGCTGACCGCCGCGCAGGCGGGCAGCGTCACGCAGAACGACCGCTCGTCGGTCTTCCTCGACGGCGCGCTGGTGCCCGCGTTCGTGGCGGCCGGCGAGTGGTGGCGGCTGATTACCTCCGGCTTCCTGCACTTCGGCAACTACGGCGGCTTCGGGCCGGTGCACCTGCTGTTCAACATGTTCGCCCTGTGGGTGATCGGGCGGGACCTCGAGGTCGCGCTCGGCCGCCTGCGGTTCATCGGCGTGTACCTGCTGTCGCTGCTCGGCGGGTCGACCGCGGTGATGCTGTTCGGCGACCCCGGTGGCGGTGTCGCGGGCGCGTCCGGCGCGGTGTACGGGCTGTTCGGCGGGATCGCGGTGGTGGTGTTCCGGTCGAAGCTGAACCCGGCGCCGGTGCTCACGCTGATCGCGATCAACATCGTCCTCAGCTTCACGCTGCCGGGGATCTCGCTGCTCGGGCACGTCGGCGGGCTGCTCGCCGGGGCGCTGGCGTCGGCGGCGATGGTGTACGCGCCACCGGCCAGGCGCACCCAGGTGCAGCTGGGCACCTGCGTGGTGTTGCTGGTCGCGATGGTGGTCGCGGTGACCGTGCGGAGCATCTCGATGGACTGCGCCGCGATCGGGCTCCAGATCTACTGCGGTGGCGTCGGCTAGGGATCACTCAGGTCCGCAGTTCGAGCAGGGCGTCGACGACGTCCTCCGGGTCGGCGCCGAGGTCGAGCCTGCCCAGCACGACCAGGGCCGGCACCTCGGCGTTCTCCGCGTCCAGCTCGAGCGACGAGACGTCCCGGCCCAGTCGGCGGGTGCGCACCAGGCGCACGTTCACCTCGGCCCACGACCACGAACGGCTGCCGGTCGGTCCGCGCACGGTCACGCCGGCCGGGCCGGCGGCCAGCCGCGGCCTGGCCAGCGCGCCGAACAGGCCGGCGGCGGCCAGGAACAGCGCCACGGCGCCCAGCAACACCCGTCCGGGTGGATCGTCGGTGAACACCGCGACCACGGCCGCCGCGGCGGCCAGAACCCAGGCCAGCACGGTCAGTTCGACCTTCGGTGCCCAGGTCAGGGCCGCCTGCGGAGACACGTTCACGCTCACGCTCCGAATCGGGATCGACACCCGGGGCGAGTTATCCACAGTGGTTATCCACACTGGGGATGACTTACACCCGTGTGGTTCAATCACGCTGCGCTGATCGGAGTAACGGGCGTCAGATCAACGCCGGATCAGCGCCACCGCATCGTCATCAGCAGGCCGCCGATCATCAGCGCGAAGCCGATGGCGAAGTTCCAGTTCTCCAGGTCGGCCATGAACGGGATGTCCTCGCCGGCGATGTAGTTGACCACCAGCCAGGCGAGACCCAGCAGCATCATGCCGAGCATCACCCCGACGTAGATAGGATGTGACGGGCCGGCCGCCTTCACCTTCACCGGGGTGCGGCGGTCGGCCGGGGCCGTGTAGACCGCCTTCTTGCGGACCTTGGACTTGGGCATCTCGTCCTCACCTGACGTGTAGCTTTGGTCGCAATCGTGATCGGTGCCGAAACACCGCCATCGCCAACACGTTAACGTAGCCGAGCAGGTCGGCGAACCAACAGGTCGGGGGCCGAAAGGAGCGCGTCGTGGGCACTGTGGAGCACTTGGGCCGCGGTGCGGGCCGGATCTCCGGGGACCTGGGCGAACTGGCGCCGTCCCCTCGGCCCCGTTCCGGACCCCCACCCGGGAAGCCGGACAAGACCCAGCGGGTCGTCCGCGGCGTCGGCGAGGCGCTGATCACGCTCGGCATGGTGGTCCTGCTGTTCGTGGTCTACGAGGTCTACATCACCGACCTCATCTCGGCCGGCAAGCAGCGGGAGGCCGCCGCGGAGCTCGACGACCGCTGGAGCGACCCCACCATCGGCGGCGGCGAGGAGCGGCAGGACCACTTCGGCCAGTTCGGCGAGGGCGAGGGCTTCGCCAAGATGCACATCCCGAAGTTCGGCGCCGACTTCCACTTCACGGTCGTCGAGGGCACCACCGCGCCGAGCCTGGAGATCGGGCCGGGGCACTACACCGACACCGCCTACCCGGGCGAGCCGGGCAACTTCTCGGTCGCCGGGCACCGGGTCGGCAAGGGCGCGCCGTTCAACGACATCAACCTGATCGAGTCGTGCGACGCGATCGTGGTGGAGACCCAGTACACCTGGTTCGTCTACCGCATGGTGCCGCTTGAGGAGGAGAAGGCGGGCTGGGCCCAGGGCAAGGGCAAGGACCCGCGCTGCGAGGGCGTGCTGCTCGGCGGCGTCTACGAGGGCCTGGTCGGCCAGCGGATCGTGCTGCCCACCAACGGCGACGTGATCGCGCCCATCCCGACCGACCCGACCAGCACGGCGAGCGCCGGTGAGTCGGCGTCGCTGCTGACCCTGACCACCTGCCACCCCCGCTTCTCCGACAAGGAGCGGCTGATCGTGCACTCGGTGCTCACCAACGAGTACCCCAAGGACCCGAGCAAGCCAGACTGGCGGCCGCCGGCCTTCGAGGAAATCACCTGATGTACGGATGGATCTGGCGGCACCTGCCGGGGCCGCTCGCGGTCCGGGTGGCGCTCGCGGTGGTCCTGGCGGCCGGGGTGGCCGCGCTGCTGCTGTTCGTGGTGTTCCCGTGGGTGGAGCCGCTGCTGCCGTTCAACAACGTCACGACCGAGTGACCGCCCGGCCGGCCAGGCCGAACACGAGGACGCCGAGCCCGGCCAGCACGGACATGAGCGGCAGGGTGGCGGCCAGCAGCAGGCAGCCGGCCAGCCCGGCGGCGTTGAGCGCCCTCGGCCACCGCCGGTCGGCCGCCGGCTGGGTCCACGCCGAGGCGTTGGCGATCGCGTAGTAGACGAGCACCCCGAACGACGAGAACCCGATGACCTCGCGCAGGTCGGCCACCAGCACGGCCACCACCACGACCGCCGCGACGGCGACCTCCGCGTGGTGCGGCACCGCGAAGCGCGGGTGCACGGCGGCCAGCCAGCCCGGCAGGTCCCGGTTGCGGGCCATGGCGAGCGTGGTCCGGCCGACGCCGGCGATGAGCGCCAGCAGCGCGCCCAGGCTGGCGGCGGCCGCGCCGACGGCGACGACCGGCGCCAGCCCGCCGTGCCCGGCGGCACGGAGCAGGTCGGTCAGCGGTGCCGCCGAGTCGGCGAGGTCGACCGGGCCGAGGACGCCGAGCAGGACGACGGCCACGGCGAGGTAGAGCACGAGCGCGCCGGCCAGCGCGCCGAGCACCGCGCGCGGAATGGTGCGGGCCGGGTCGCGGACCTCCTCGCCGAGGGTGGCGATCCTGGCGTAGCCGGCGAAGGCGAAGAACAGCAGCCCGGCCGCCTGGAGCACTCCGCCGGTCGACCATCCACTCTCGACGGACACAGTGGACACGTCGGGAACGGACAGTGCGATCGTCAGCAGCAGCACGGAGAGCACGATCGCGAGCAGGATCCGCGTGAGGAGCGCGGTGCGGGTGATGCCTCGGTAGTTCACCGCGGCGAGGACCACGACGGCGGCCGCGGCGACCGGCCGCTGGTACTCCGGCAGCACGTAGGTCGCGAACGTCAGCGCCATCGCCGCGCAGCTCGCCGTCTTGCCGACCACGAACCCCCAGCCCGCGGCGAACCCCCACCACTCGCCGAGCCGCTCCCGCCCGTACAGGTAGGTGCCGCCCGACGACGGGTAGGCCGCGGCCAGTTGCGCCGACGCGACCGCGTTGCAGTAGGCGACGAACCCGGCGAGCAGGAGCGCGACCGGCAGCGCCGCCCCCGCGCTCGCGGCCGCCGGGGCGAACACGGCGAACACCCCGGCGCCGAGCATCGAGCCGAGCCCGATGGCGGTGGCGTCGAACGTGCCGAGCCGGCGAGCGAGCTCCACGGGGGTGCCTCCGGGCAAGTAGGGTGGTCGGTCATGCGGGTACTGGTGGTCGACAACTACGACAGCTTCGTCTACAACCTGGTCCAGTATCTGGCCCAGCTCGGGGCGGACTGCGTGGTGCGCCGCAACGACGACGCCGAGCTGACCGCGCCGGACGCGCTCACCGGGTTCGACGGGGTGCTCGTCAGCCCCGGCCCGAGCACGCCGGAGCGGGCCGGGTCGAGCATCGAGGTCGTGCGGCGCTGCGCCGCGACCGGGGTGCCGGTCCTCGGCGTGTGCCTGGGCCACCAGGCGATCGGGGTCGCGTGGGGCGCCACGGTCGACCGCGCGCCGGAGCTGTTGCACGGCAAGACGAGCGTGGTGCACCACGACGGCGCCGGGGTGCTGGCCGGCCTGCCCGACCCGTTCACCGCGACCAGGTACCACTCGCTGACCGTGCTGCCGGACACCGTTCCGGCCGAGTTCGAGGTCACCGGCCGCACCGAGGGCGGCGTGGTGATGGCGATGCGGCACCGGGAGCTGCCGGTGGAGGGCGTCCAGTTCCACCCGGAGTCCGTGCTCACCGAGGGCGGCCACCGGATGCTGGCGAACTGGATGGCCGCGTGCGGGTACCCGGTGCCGGACGCCACGGTCGCCGACCTGACCCTGCAGCTGCGGGCCCTGGCCAGCGCGGCGTCCATCCCCTGACGGCGGCTCAGGCCGGCGGGATGTCGGGGACCGTGCCGTCGAGCGTCGACGCGGCCAGCGACTCGCCGACGGCCGGCGCGTGCTTGAACAGGTTGTCGCCCCACAGGAACGTGGCCGGACCGCCGGTGGTCACGTGCACCCCGTCGCCGAGACCGGCGGGGAGGTCGCAGTACAGCTCGTCCACGATGTCGTCCTCGACGCCGGCCAACGCCTCGCGGACGTAGCGGCGCACCAGGTCGCGGGATCGGGCCACCACCGCCGCCCGGCCCCGTTCCCACGCCTGTTCCGCCGGCGCCAGGGAGGCGCCGACCGACCAGTGGCCGGGGCCGGAGCACTGCTGGTAGGTGGTGAACCCGGGCCGCCACGACTCCGTGCCGTCGATCCAGCACGGCGGTGCGGCGGCCGGATCGCGCAGGCGGAACGTGAACCGCACGTGGTGGGCGAGCTCGGTCGGCACGTACACGCCCACCTGCGCCGCGAGCTGCCAGGTGCCGCGCCCTGCGGCGACCACCACCCGGTCCGCCTCGACCGGCCCGGCGGACGTGTCGAGCCGTACCCGGTCGTCGGTCGCGGTGAGCCGGTAGGCGTGGGCGGTGCGCAGCGCGGAACCGACCGCGGCGCGCAGGAACGTCCGGGTGGCCGGCACGTCGATCACGCCGGCGCCGGGGTCGACCAGTGCCGGGCCGGGCAGCGCCGACCGGACGGGCAGGCCGAGCGCGTCGGCGGCGGGCTCCACGGTGTGCGGGAACCCGGCCATGGCGGTGGCCCAGTCTGGCGCGTTCGGTCCGGTGACCACGAGGCCCTGGGTGCCGACCAGTGGGGTACCGGCGCGCTCCGACCACCACGACCACAGGTCCGCCGACCGGGCCGCGTAGGCCACGAGTCCGGGGTCGGCGTGCGCCAGGCGGAAGATCCGTGAGTTGCCGGCCGACCGGGCGGCCATCGGCTCGTCCTGGTCGAGGCACACCACCTCGGCCCCGCGCCGTGACAGCGCGTCCGCCGTCGCCAGACCGACGATCCCCGCCCCGACGACCGCGACCCGCATCGCCTCAGCGGCCCCCGCCGCCGTTGAGCTCCGAGGCGACCCGCACCCCGACCTCCTGGTCGACGTCGATCTCCTGGCCCTCGGCGATCTCCTGCTCGACGATCCGGCCGAACTGGGTCGGGTCGTCGGTCTCGCCGCCCTGCTGGACGTTCATGTCGCCCTCCCAGCCGAGCTGGCGCAGCTGGGCCTCCGCCTCCTGCGGGAACAGGCCGGTGAGGTTCGGCATGACGATCTTCTCCTCGGCCAGCTCGCCGTTCGACACCTGCAGCGTCACGGTCGTGCCCGGCGGGTGCTGCCCGCTGCTCGGGTCCTGGCCCACCACGGTGCCGGCGGGCTCCTCGGAGTCGACTTCCTCGGTCTGCACCTGGAACCCGAAGTTCTCCAGGTTCGCGCGGGCGGTCTCCACGTCCTGGCCGGTGAGATCGGGCACGCCGACCGTCTCCAGCTCCTCGCCGATGGTGATCGACACCTGGCCGCCCTTGTCCATCGGCTGCCCGGCCTCGGGGCTCTGGTCGACGACCTTGCCGACCAGGTTCTCGTCCTCGGTCTCCTGGGTCGGCTGGTTCGGGTCGATGGTCAGGCCGACGTCGGTGAGGGCCTTCTTCGCCTCCTCCGGCGTCATGCCGGTGAGGTCGGGCACGTCGACCTGCTCCGCCGGGGCGCCGACCTTCAGCGTCAGCCGGTCGGCCTTGTCCATGGTCGTGCCGACGGCCGGGTCGGTGGCGATGACCTGGCCGATGCTGTTCGGTCCGCACGGTCCCGGCTGGCCGTCCGGGGTCGGCTGGCAGGGCACCTGCTCGGTCCGCACGGTGAAGCCGTCCTCGGTGAGCGTGCTTCGGGCTTGTTCGGCGTCCTGGCCGATCACGTCCGGCACGGTGACCTGCTCCGGCGGCGCCTCCTCGGTGTTGAACGCGCTGGAGACCAGCCAGACGATCACGCCGATGAGGGCGATCCCGAGCACCGCGACCAGGGCGATGAGCCAGCCCTTCTTGCGCCGGCGCCGCCGCTCCTCCTCCTCGTCCTCGTACGGGTCGTAGTCGTCGTACTCCTTGGCGAGGGTCTGCGGGCGGTGCCGGCCGCGGGTCTGGTCCATCGGCGCGCGGCCCTGGGACATGACCGCGGTGCGGTCCTCGTCGGTCATCACCATCGGCGCCAGCGGCCGCTGGCCGGACAGCACCCGGACCAGGTCGGTGCGCATCTCGGCGGACGACTGGTACCGGTTCGGCGCGCCCTTGGACATCGCCTTGAGCACGATCGCGTCGAGCGCGGGCGAGACCCGCGAGTTGAGCGACGACGGCGGCTTCGGGTCCTCCCGGACGTGCTGGTAGGCCACCGCGACCGGGGAGTCACCGGTGAACGGCGGGTCACCGGTGAGCAGCTCGAACAGCACGCAGCCGGCGGCGTAGACGTCGCTGCGGGCGTCGACCGCCTCGCCGCGGGCCTGCTCGGGCGAGAGGTACTGGGCGGTGCCGATCACCGCGGCGGTCTGGGTGACGGCGGCCTGGCCGTCGGCGACCGCGCGGGCGATGCCGAAGTCCATCACCTTGACCGCGCCGGTCTTGGTGATCATCACGTTGGCCGGCTTGACGTCCCGGTGCACGATGCCGTGCCGGTGCGAGAAGTCCAGGGCCGCGCAGACGTCGGCCATGACCTCCATCGCGCGCTGGCCGGGCAGCGGGCCCTCGGTCTTGACGATGTCGCGCAGGGTCCGCCCGTCCACGTACTCCATGACGATGTAGGGCAGCGGGCCGTGCTCGGTCCTGGTCTCGCCGGTGTCGTACACCGCGACGATCGCCGGGTGGTTCAGCGCGGCGGCGTTCTGCGCCTCGCGGCGGAAACGCTCCTGGAACTGCGGGTCGCGCGCCAGGTCGGCGCGCAGCACCTTCACCGCGACGTCCCGGCCGAGGCGGACGTCGCGACCCTTGTGCACCTCGGACATGCCGCCGTAGCCGAGCACGTCGCCCAGCTCGTACCGGTTGGAGAGCAGTCTAGGACTGTTCATCGGTCTGTCGTCTCGATCCCTGTATGCGGATGTGCGGCGCTCGGTCACATCATGCCGTTCCTGCCACCTGCCCGGGGTCACGGCGGTCCTTCTTCCTCGTCACAGCGAATGATGACCTCCGCACCGGTCGCCAGGGTGCCGTCCGGGGTGAGGCTGGTCACCGCGCAGCCGTCCGGGTCGTCCGGTGGGCGACCGTCCTCGCTCAACACCACCGGTTCCAGCCCGGCGCCCTGGAGGCGTTCCTCGGCCTCCGCCGCCGGCAGGCCTTCGTAGTCACTGCTGTCAACGACGACGAGCTCGGTTGGGTTCTCCTCATGTCCTGGCATCGACGGCACCCCGGGTGCTTCGCCGGCGCCGTCGTCGCCGACGTCGTTGTCGCCGCTGCCACCATTGTCGTCCTGGTCGGCCGGGGCGGACGACTGCGGCCGGGACTCGCCGCCCGTGTCGCCGTCGTCGTTCAGCAGCGTCATCAGCCCGAACCCGGCCAGGGCCAACAGCGCCACCGCGAGCACCCCGACCAGGATCCACAGGCCGGTGCGGTTCCGCCGGGGCGGGGGGTAGGGGGTGCCCGGGTTGAACGACCCGGTGCCGGGGACCTGGTGCGGCGTGCTCGGCGGACCGACCGCGAGCAGCTGCGGGTTGCTCGCGCTCGCCGGACCGCCGAGCTGGGCGGGGGCGAGCGCGCGGCCGGTCGGCGCCGGCAGCGGGAGCCCGGCCCGCACCGCGGCGACCGCGGCGGCGAACTCCCCGCCGCTGCCGTACCGCTGCGCCGGGTCCTTCACCAGCGTGGCCTCCACCACGGCGCGCGCGTGCGGCGGCACGTCCGGCGGCAGTGGCGGCGGCAGGTCGCGGATGTGCATCATCGCCACGGTGACCGCGTTCTCGGAGAGGAACGGGCGGTGCCCGGCGAGGCACTCGTAGCCGACCACGGCCAGCGAGTACACGTCGCTCGCCGGCTCGGCCTCGTGCCCGAGCGCCTGCTCCGGGGCGATGTAGTGCGCCGTGCCCATCACCATGCCGGAGCGGGTGACCGGGGCGGCGTCGGCGGCCTTGGCGATGCCGAAGTCGGTGAGCTTGACCACCACTCGGCCGTCCGGGGTGGGGGTGACCATGATGTTGCCCGGCTTGACGTCCCGGTGCACGAAGCCGCGTTCGTGCGCGGCCTGCAGCGCGTTGCCGGCCTGTTCCAGGATCTCCAGGGTGCGCTCGGCGCTGATCCGGCGCTCCTTGGCCAAAATCGCCGCCAGCGGGTCGCCCTCGACGAGCTCCATCACCAGGTACGCGGTGTCCTTCGGGCCGTCGACGATCGCGGCGGTCTCGCCGTAGTCGTGCACCGCGGCGATGCCGGGGTGGTTGAGGGAGGCGGTGGTGCGGGCCTCCGTGCGGAACCGGTGCAGGAACTCGGCGTCCCCGCACAGCTCCGGCTTGAGCACCTTCACCGCGACGCGGCGGTCGAGCCGGGTGTCGGCCGCCTCCCAGACCTCGCCCATACCGCCGACCGCGATCCGGCGGGAAAGCCGGTATCGCTCGGCGAGGAGCTGGCCTGACGTCAGCATCTGCTCAGTTCCCCCTGGCCAGGGCGGCGTTCATGGTCGCCCGTCCGACAGCGGCGGACAGTTTGCCACCGGTGGCCGCCACATCCCTGCTTTCTACCACCACGGCCACCGCGACCTGCGGGTCATCGGCCGGCGCGAACGCCACGTACCAGGCGAACGGCGGGGTGTTCTTGGGGTCGGCGCCGGTCTCGGCGGTACCGGTCTTGGAGGCGATCTCGATGTCGTCGCGCTTGCCCTCGCCGCCGGTGTTGTTCTCGGAGAGGATCATCATGTCGGTCAGCTCGTCGGCGTCCTCCGCCGACATGGCCTCGCCGAGCTCCTCCGGGTCGTACTCGGAGATCGTCTCCAGGTCCGGCGCGAGCACCTTCTGCACCAGCTGCGGGTGCATCCGGATGCCGTCGTTGCCGATGGTCGCGGCGATCACCGCGTTCTCCAGGGCGGTCAGCCGCACGTCCTTCTGGCCGATGCCACTCTGGTACAGCGACGGCTCGTCCTCGATGTCCATGCAGTTCCCGTCGGCCCGCGAGCCGACGCAGGACGGCACCACCTGCAGCGGGATCGTCAGGTCGGTCTGGCCGATGCCGAACCGGGCCGCCTGGTCGACCAGCTTCTCCTCGCCGACCTCGGCGGCCAGCTGCGCGAACGCGGTGTTGCAGGACAGCTCGAGCGCGGTCTCCAGCGAGGCCGTCTCCCCGCTGCCGCACGTCCTCGAGTTGTAGTTGCTCATGCAGCGGGTGCTGCCGTCGGACGGGTCGCACGCTTCGCCGGTGAGCACGTCGATGCCCGGCGCGGCCATCAGCTGGGTGTCGGAGTCCCGGCCGTCCGCCAGCCCGGCGGCGGCGGTGATCAGCTTGAACGTCGACCCGGGGGTGTAGTTCTCGGAGATGGCCCGGTTCAGCATCGGCTTCTCCGGGGCGTTGGAGTCCCGGTACTTGTTGTACGTCTGCTCCTGGACGTCCGGGTCGTGGTCGGCCAGCCCGCTCGGGTCGTAGGACGGGGTGGACACCATGGCCAGGATCTGGCCGTCGTCCGGCTTGATCGCGACCACCGCGCCGGTGAAGTCGTTGCCGGTCATGGCCTGGTAAGCCGCGGTCTGCACCCGCGAGTCGATGGTGGTGACGATGTTGCCGCCGCGCGGGTCGCGCCCGGTGACCAGGTCGGACAGCCGGCGCACGAACAGCCGGTCGTCGGAGCCGTTGAGGATCTCGTCCTCGGTGAGCTCGAGGCCGGTGGCGCCGTAGCGGACCGAGTAGTACCCGGTGACCGGCGCGTACAGCGGGCCGTTGGCGTAGGTGCGCTGGAACTGCAGCTGGTCGTCGGTGGCCTTGACGTTGGCGATGATCTTCTCGTCAGCGGTGATGATCCGGCCGCGTTCGCGGGAGTACTCCTCGTAGAGCACCCGCTGGTTGCGCGGGTCGTCGCGGTACTCGTCGGCGTTGAAGAGCTCGATGTAGGTCGTGTTCGCCAGCAGCAGCACGATCATGGCGAGCATGACCAGGCCGACCCGGCGCAGGGGCGTGTTCATGAGGGTCTCTCCACCATGACCGTGTGCGCCTCGGCGATCGGCGCCTGGGCGACCGGCTTGGGCTTGACCCCGGTCTGCGGACGGCGCGCCGCGTCGGAGATCCGCAGCAGCAGCGCGACCAGGACGTAGTTGGCGAGCAGGGACGAGCCACCGGCGGACAGGAACGGCGCGGTGATACCGGTCAGCGGGATCAGCGTGGTCACGCCGCCGACGACCAGGAAGATCTGCATGATCAGGGTGAACGACAGGCCACCGCCGAGCAGCTTGCCGAAGCTGTCGCGGACGGCGACGGCGCTGCGCAGCCCGCGCAGCGCCAGGATCATGTACACCAGCAGCAGCGCGGTCAGCCCGATGAAGCCGAGCTCCTCGCCGATCACCGCGGTGATGAAGTCGGAGTTGGCCTGGTACAGCAGCATGTCCGGCCGCCCGGCGCCGAGGCCGGTGCCGAACATGCCGCCGGTGGCGAAGGCGAACAACGCCTGCGCGAGCTGGTAGCCGCCGGTCTCGTAGAGCCCGAACGGGTCCAGCCAGCTCTCCACGCGGCGCTCCACGTGTCCGAACAGCTGGTAGGCGAGCACGCAGCCGACCGCGAACAGGGTCAGCCCGACGCCGACCCAGATGAACCGCTCGGTGGCCACGTACAGCAGCGCGAGCACGACGCCGAAGAACAGCAGCGCGGTGCCGAGGTCCTTCTCGAACACCATGATCGCCACGCAGATGCCCCAGGCGAACAGGATCGGGCCCATGTCCCTGGCCCTGGGCAGGTCGATGCCGAGCACCCGGCGGCCCGCGACGGTGAACAGGTCGCGCTTGGACACCAGGAACGCGGCGAAGAACACCATCAGCAGGATCTTCGCGAACTCACCCGGCTGGATGGAGAAGGCGCCGAGCCGCAGCCAGATCTTCGCCCCGTTGACCTCGGACAGCTGCGCCGGCAGCATGCCGGGCAGGGCCAGCAGCACCAGCCCGGCCAGGCCGAACATGTAGGCGTACCTGGACAGCGTCCGGTGGTCCGGGAGGAACTTGAGCACGGCGATGAACAGCCCGGTCGCGATGGTCGTCCAGAGCACCTGTTTCGGCGCGGCCGCGGACCAGTCGTCCGATCCGAACCGCTCGGTCAGCGCCAGGTCGATCCGGTAGATCATCACCAGACCGATGCCGTTCAACAGCGCGACGCACGGCAGGATCAGCGGATCGGCGTAGGGCGCCCACCTGCGCACCGCCGCGTGTGCCACCGCGAACAGCACCAGGTAGGCCAGGCCGTACCAGACCAGCCGCATGGTGAGCTGCTGCTCCTGGTTGACCTCCACCAGCATCAGCGCGCCGGTCATCAGGCCGGCGGCGAACGCGAGCATCGCCAGTTCGGTACCGCGCCGGGTCGGAGCCGAGCCGCCTGGCTGCTCGCTTCCCTGGGCGGGCGGCCCCGCTGGACCCGGCGAGGCCATCAGCCGCCGCCCTCGTCCCCGCGCGGCTCGCGGCAGTTGACCCCGGGCTCGGGTTCCAGCGGCTGGGGCGAGGTGCCCGTGGCCGGCTCCGAGGGCGGGGTGGAGGCGGCGGTCGAGCCGGCACCGCGCGACGGGGAGTTCGTCGGGGTGCTCGGTAGCGTCGGCTGGCCGACCTGATCCTCCTGCTGTTGCTGTGCCATCGACTCACAGATGGGCAGCGGGAACTTGGTGCGCAGGTCCTGGATGAAGTTGCGGGCGTCCGGGATGTTGTCGAAGCTCTCCGAGCCGGAGCGGACCGTCTCCCGGCCGAGCTGGCGGAGGTCGTCGACGTAGAACCTGTCGCAGGTCGTGACCTCGGGGTCGCAGCTGCCCTGCACCTGCCGGTTCAGCGAGACGCCGAAGACGCTGCCGCGTACGCCCTGGAAGATGGCGATCTCGCCGTCCTCCGCCTCGCCGACGAAGTACTGCCGGTTGACCACGATCCAGGTGGCCACCGCGCCGCCGGCGAGCACCACCAGCACCAGGAACAGGATCATGAACAGCCGGAAGCGCTTGCGGCGCTTGGCCTTCGGGTCCGGCGGCGGCGCGGCCTGCTCCGCCCGGACCGGTTCGATCCTCGGCGCGGTGAGCGCGCCGGCCCGCGACGCGGGCGAGTCCGGCTGCGGGCCCTCGTCCTGTCCGTTCCCGGCGGCGCCGCCCACGATGGGCGCGTCCTCGCCGAAGTCGATGTCGACCACGTCGGCCACGATGACCGTGACGTTGTCCGGGCCGCCGCCCTTGAGCGCGAGCTCGATCATCCGGTCCGCGCACGCCTGCGCATCCGTGATCTTGATCGTCTCGGCCAGCGTCTCGTGCGAGACGACGCCGGACAGGCCGTCCGAGCAGAGCAGGTACCGGTCGCCTGCCCGTGCCTCCCGGATGGTCAGGTTCGGCTCCACCTCGTGCCCGGTCAGCGCCTTGAGCAGCAGCGAGCGCTGCGGGTGGGAGGCCGCCTCGTCCTCGGTGATCCGGCCCTCGTCGATGAGCGACTGGACGAACGTGTCGTCGTGGGTGATCTGCGCGAACTGGCCGCCGCGCTGCAGGTAGGCGCGCGAGTCGCCGATGTGCACCAGGCCGATGCGGGTGCCGGCGAACAGGATCGCGGTGAGCGTGGTGCCCATGCCGTCGAGCTCGGGGTCGCTCGCGACCAGCTCGGCGATCGCGCCGTTGCCGGCCTGAGTGGCCTCCCGGAGCTGGGCGAGCAGGTCCTCACCGGGTTCGTCGTCGTCCAGCGGCGCGAGCGCCGCGATGACGACCTTGCTGGCCACCTCACCCGCGGCGTGGCCGCCCATACCGTCGGCGAGCGAGAGCAGGCGGGGACCGGCGTACACGGAGTCCTGGTTGTTGGAGCGGACCAGGCCCCGGTCGCTGCGGGCCGCATAGCGAAGGACGAGGGTCATGACCGTAGCTCGATCACCGTCTTGCCGATTCGGATCGGGGCCCCGAGAGGCACCCGGAGGGGTGCCGTGACCTTAGCCCGGTCGAGGTACGTCCCGTTCGTCGAGCCCAGATCTTCCACATACCAGTCGGTTCCACGCAACGAGATCCTGGCATGTCGGGTGGACGCGAAGTCGTCGTCCAGCACCAACGTGGAGTCGTCCGCGCGACCGATCATGATCGGCCTGCCGTCCAGGGAGATCCTGGTTCCGGCCAGCGCCCCGTGCGTCACCACGAGCTGACGGGGCGCCTTGCCGCCCCGGGACTTCTTCGCCGACGAGCGGCGGAAACCCGGGACCGAGACACGAAGGCCGGCCGCGGCGTACAGGTCGGAGCGAACGACCCGCAACGCGGCCAGCACGAACAACCAGAGCAGGGCGAGGAACCCTGCTCTGGTCAGCTGCACAACCAGCTCTGGCACCTGCTGCGAACGCTCCCGCCGATAGGAATAGGTGAGTCACCGCGCGGCGGTCTGCCTGCGGTCGGGTCGGGCTGCCGGAGTGCGGCTGATCAGCCCTGGGTGCGGAACACCAGCGACGAGTGACCGATGCGGATCACGTCGCCGTCGGCGAGCTGCCAGGTCTGGACCGGGGTGCCGTTCACCGTCGTCCCGTTGGTGGAGCCCAGGTCGGCGAGTGTCGCACTCTGCCCGTCCCAGGTGATCTCCAGGTGCCGCCTGGACACGCCCGTGTCCGGCAGCCGGAAGTCGGCGTCCTGGCCGCGGCCGACGACGTTGCCGCCCTGCTTGAGCGAGTAGGTGCGGTTGGAGCCGTCGTCGAGCTGCAGGCTGGCGTTCAGCTGACGCGGGCCGGTCTGCACGGCCGGCGGGGCGTAGCCCTGCTGCGCGTACGGGTCCTGGCCGTAGCCGCCGGCCGGCTGCTGGCCGTAGCCCTGGTCGTACCCGCCCTGCTGGCCGTACCCGCCCTGCTGGCCATAGCCCTGGTCGTAGCCCTGCTGGCCGTAACCCTGTTGGCCGTAGCCCTGGTCGTAGCCGCCTTGCTGGCCGTAACCCTGGTCGTAGCCCTGCTGGCCGTAACCCTGTTGGCCGTAGCCCTGGTCGTAGCCGCCTTGCTGGCCGTAACCCTGGTCGTAGCCCTGCTGGCCATAGCCCTGTTGGCCGTAGCCCTGGTCATATCCTTGCTGCTGGCCGTAGCCGTACTGCTGCTGACCGTACGGGTCGCCCTCGGGCGGTTGGCCGTAGCCGGGAGGCTGGCTCATGGATCGGTCTCCTGCGTTGCGGGGTGGTGCTGACCGCTGGCTTGCCGGCGCCCTGGCCGAGGCCTTGACGTCGGGGTCGACGGTCGAGCGTATTCGAAACTGTCCGGTGTGCAGCGCGTCGGAGCGCTCCAGGGAGACTACGACGTCACCATAGGTGTCCCACTGGTGCTCGGAGAGATACTCCGCCACACAGTCCGCGAGCAGCGCTGTTGTGCGGTCCTCGTCCCCGGCGAAGTTCTCGTGGTCGGTCGAACCGAGCGTCACCACGTAGTGGTTCGGCGCCAGCAACCTGCCACCAGCCAGCTCACGGACTCCTGCCTCACCTTCGCGTAGCAGCGCCTGCGCCACCTCCTGCGGTACGACGCTGCCACCGAAGACCCGCGCGAACGAGTTGCCCACGAAGTTCTCCAGTTTGCGGTTCAACCGCTGGCCGATGTTGCCCATGGGTACCTCCTTCCGCACGTGTGCTCCTCGTCCGATCGTATCCGGGTACGGGGAGTAGGACAGGGTGATGTGCAAACCCGGTTGAGTACCCCCGCCGAGACCGGTGTAGTCTCTGTCCCGTTCCCACTCGGGCGAGTGGCGGAATGGCAGACGCGCACGGTTCAGGTCCGTGTGTCCGTAAGGACGTGGGGGTTCAACTCCCCCCTCGCCCACCGATCGAAATTTCGACCGGTCCTGTCGGTGCTCCTGGCATCGGACAGGACCGTTTTTCGTTTGTGATGTGGCTCGCGCCCGCTCTCCGCGGCCGTTGATCTTTCCCCCTTCTTTTCGGTTGGGCCGTCTGGCTCACGGGTCACCCGGACGGCGGCACTGCCGGGGTGAAGTCCTGATGTCGGTCATCGACCGGTTATCGATGCAGGTGCGCCGCCGGTCGCAGGAGGGCCGTTCGCGTCTGCGTTTGCACGTGCAGGAACTGGTAGGCCAGAGAGGTACCAAAATACGTCGGGCTGGCAGGGGATGGCTTGGGCTCGGCGGTAATGGAGAGGGCTGGGTTCGTGACGGGCATTCCAGGGCGCGCGGCGGCTGCGGTGGACAATCTGACGGCGGTGCCGTCACCGCTTGTTCCTCCGGTCGAGCTGGCCGCCGAGGTCGACGAGCTCGCCGCCGCCGCGGCGCGTGGGCTCGGCTGGCAGGGGGTCGTGCTGCCGGAGATGAAACTTCTCGGGCGGCGGATCAATCTGGTGGCGCAGTTGCTGCCGGACGTGCACGCGGAACGCATCTGCCTCGGCCAGGAGCCGGAGGTGGACCGGGCGACCGTGTCCACCTGGGCCTGGTCCGAGTTCGCCGGACGCGTTCCGGAGCCCGCGGTGCGGATCGTGGGCGCGCTCGCGGTGGCGCGGCACTGGCGCACCGGTCTGGTGAACGCGGTGCCGTTCCTGCGGTGGTGCGACGCCGCGATGGTGCTGCCGATGTCGGTGGTGCTGACCAACGACTACCTGGTCAACTGCCTGCCCAGGGCGCGGGCCTACGGCGTCGGCATCGTCAGCTCGGTGCCCGGCCCCGAGGTCGACCTCGACCTGCCGGGACGGGCCGAGCGGGCACCGGCGGCCGTCGACGGCACGCAGCGGTGGCTGACCGAGCTGGCCTACGAGCAGATCCTGGCGACCGCGTCCTGATGCGGGTCGTCATCGCCGGTGGGCACGGCAAGATCGCGCTGCTGCTCACCGCTCGGCTGGCCGCACGCGGCGACTCCGTGCTGGGCATCGTGCGCAACCCCGACCACGTCGACGACGTGCGGGCCGCCGGTGGCGACGCGGCCGTCGTGGACCTCGAGGGCGCGTCCGTCGACGAGGTGGCCGCCGTGCTGGCCGGGGCCGACGCGGTGGTGTTCGCCGCCGGCGCCGGGCCGGGCAGCGGGGTCGCGCGCAAGGACACCGTCGACCGGGCCGCGTCCGCCTTGGTCGCCGACGCCGCCGAGCGCGCGGAGGTGCGCCGGTTCGTGCAGGTCAGCGCCATGGGCCTGGGCCGGGCGGACGACCCGTCCGTGGGCGAGGCGTTCGCCGCCTACCTGCGCGCCAAGGAGGCCGCCGAGCGCGACCTCACGGCACGGGCACTGGACTGGACGATCCTGCGGCCGGGGCAGCTGACCGACGATCCCGCGACGGGCGACGTCCGCCTCGACGAGAGCGTGCCGCCGGGCGCGGTGAGCCGCGACGACGTGGCCGCCGTGCTGGTGTCGCTGCTCGACGATCCTGCGACGAACGGTCGGATTCTGGAGCTGACCGGTCGCTAGGGCCGGCCGAGAACCCGGTTCACGTAGGGATTGCCGAACGTGCCGGCCGGATCGAGCTTCGTACGCAGCGCCGTGGCCTCGTCGAACCTCGGGTAGCGCTCGCGCAGGGCGGTGGCGTCGAGGGAGTGCATCTTCCCCCAGTGCGGCCGACCGCCGACCGCACCGGCCACCGACTCGAACAGGGCGAAGTACTCCCGGTACGGCATCCCGACGAACTGGTGCACCGCGAGGTACGCCGTCTCCCGCTCGTAGGCCGTGGACAGCCAGATGTCGTCCGGCGCCGCGACCCGGACCTCCACCGGGAACATCACCGGATCCGCCAGCCGGGGCACCCGCTCCCGCAGCTCGGCCAGCACCTCGCCGAGCGCGGCCCTCGGGATCGCGTACTCCGACTCGACGAACCGCACGTCCCGGTTGGTGACGAACACCCGGTGCGAGACGTCGGAGTACGCGCGGGCGGACAGCGCCGACGAGGACACGGCGTTGAGGGTCGGCACCAGCCGGGGCACCGCCCGGCCGAGCCGGCACACCGCGCCGAACACCGTGTTCTCCATCAGCCGGTACTCGACGAACCGGCGGGCCGGCGACAGCGGCTCCGGGGGCGTCCCGGCCGGCAGGCGGTTGTTGCGCTTGGTCAGCGCGGCCCGGCCGTAGGGGAACCAGTAGAACTCGAAGTGGTCGTTGTCCGCGCAGTTCTCGTCCAGGGCGGCCAGCACCTCGTCCAGCGGCTCCGGGCGCTCCCGCGCGGCCAGGACGAACGCGGGCTCGGTGCGCAGTGTCACCG
This sequence comes from Actinophytocola gossypii, assembly GCF_025165815.1. GTDB lineage: Bacteria > Actinomycetota > Actinomycetes > Mycobacteriales > Pseudonocardiaceae > Actinophytocola > Actinophytocola gossypii. Next base: position 159,490 of record NZ_JAFFZE010000019.1, read on the forward strand.
TCGACACCACGCCGAACGCGCCGAGGCCGACCCGGGCGGCGGCGAACAGGTCCGGGCGCTCGTCGGCCGAACAGGTGACCACCGAGCCGTCGGCCAGCACCAGCTCCAGCGCGGCGACCTGGGTGGCGATGCCGCCGAACCGGGCGCCGGTGCCGTGCGTGCCGGTGGCGATGGCGCCGGCGATGGTCTGCGCGTCGATGTCGCCCAGGTTGGTCATGGCCAGGTCGAGCCGGTCCAGCTCGGCGTTGAGCGCGCGCAGCGTGGTACCGGCGCGGACGGTCACCAGGCCGGTCTCCAGGTCGGCCGCGGTCACCCCGGTCCAGCCGGCGAGGTCGACGGCGACGTCGTCGGCGGCGCCGACGGCGGTGAACGAGTGCCCGCTGCCCCTGGCCCGGACGGTCTTCCCCTCGTGGGCGGCGCCGGCGACCGTCGCGGCCAGCTCGTCCAGGCTCCTCGGCCTGCTCACCGCCGTCGCCACGGCGGACTCGGTGCCGGCCCAGTTGCGCCAGGCGGTGGATGGAGCTGCCACGGGTCCTCCCAGGTCGTACCGTTGGCGGGTGCCAGACGCCGAGTTGTTCAACGCCGCGACCAAACACCTCGACCCGCCGATCGCCGTCGTCGATCTGGAGGCATTCGACCACAACGCCGACGACCTGGTGCGCCGCGCCGCCGGACGGCCGATCCGGGTGGCGAGCAAGTCCGTCCGGTGCCGGTACCTGCTGGAGCGGGTGCTGCGCAGGCCGGGCTTCGCCGGCGTGATGGCGTACTCGCTGCCGGAGGCGCTGTGGCTGGCCGGCGAGTGGGCCGGCACCGACCTCGCGGACACCGACATCCTGGTCGCCTACCCGACCGTCGACCACGCCGCCCTGCGGGAGCTGGCCACCGACGCGCACGCGCGCGCCCGGATCTCGATCATGGTCGACTCGGTCGGGCACCTGGACGTCGTCGACGCCGCGCTCGGCCTGGGCCACCCGGACGTCCGGGTGTGCCTGGAACTCGACGCGTCCTGGCGGCCGGTGCTCGGCCGGGACCTGGCGCACGTCGGCACCCGCCGGTCGCCGCTGTTCACCGCGCGGCAGGCCGGCGCGTTCGCCCGCGCGGTCGCCGACCGGGACGGGTTCGAGCTGGTCGGGCTGATGGGCTACGAGGGGCAGATCGCCGGCCTCGGCGACCAGCCGCGTGGGCGGCCGGTGCTCGGCGGGGTGCTGCGCTGGATGCAGCGGCGGTCGGCGGCGGAGCTGGCCGGCCGGCGGGCCGCGGCGGTGGCGGCCGTGCACGAGGTGGCGGACCTGGAGTTCGTCAACGGCGGTGGGACGGGGAGCATCGAGAGCACCGGCGGGGATGCCTCGGTCACCGAGGTCGCGGCCGGGTCGGGGCTGGTCGGGCCGACGTTGTTCGACCACTACCGGCGGTTCAGCCCCCGCCCGGCGGTGCTGTTCGCGCTGCCGGTGGTGCACAAGCCGCGGCCGAGGATCGCGACGCTGTTCGGCGGCGGCTACGTGGCGTCGGGCAAGGCGGGCGAGGACCGGCTGCCGAGCCCGTACCTGCCGGCCGGGCTGTCGCTGCTCGGCGTGGAGGGCGCGGGCGAGGTGCAGACGCCGGTGACCGGGCGCGTGGCCAGGAACCTGCGGGTCGGCGACCGGGTGTGGCTGCGGCACACGAAGGCGGGCGAGCTGGCCGAGCGGTTCACCGAGTACCACGTGCTCGACGGCGACCGGATCGTGCGGACCGTTCCGACCTACCGCGGCGAGGGGCGCTGCTTCGGCTAGAGCTCGCCGGCGAGGTAGCCGCGGACGACCCGCTTGGCCTCGTCGATCATGTCCTGCTGGTCGAACAGCCTGCGCCGGAAGGCGAGCGCGAGAATGCCGTCGGCGAGCTCGTTGGCGATGGTGATCTGCCGGAACAGTCCCTCGACCGGCAGACCCGACCGCTCGCCGATCACCCCGGCGAGCTTCTCCGCGATGACCGTGTTGTTGTCCCGCTGGTCGTCGATGAACCGCAGGTCGATGACGTCGCCGAACCGGACCCGGGCGAACCCGGGGACCGTCCGGTACATCTCGACGTAGATGTCGATGATCTCGTCGACGCCGTCCCACCAGTGTTCGAGGTGGTTCCAGTCCAGCCGCCGGTCGATCTCGGCGGTGAACTGGTCGAGGTTGCGCTTGGTCAGCGCCTGCACGACGGCGCGCTTGTCGGGGAAGAACTGGTAGAGCGAGCCGACCGCGACGCCCGCCCGCTCGGCGATCAGGGTGGTGGTGACGCCGTCGTAACCCAGCTCGTCGACGAGCTCCGCACACGCCCCGAGCATCTGCTCGACCCGCTTGGCGCTGCGCTGCTGCACGGGTTGCTTTCGCAACGAAACAGAGGTTGCCACATGCTCTCCTAGAACCCGGGACCTGCCTCCATCGTGCCCAACGCGACCCGCAACCACCACAGAACTTTGTATACGAAACTCCTTCGGCAACACCGGTTCACCAGCACAAACACGGTCGGAACCGACCATCGACGAAGCTCTCGAACAACGCGGAACGACCCCCGCTCGACGTTGCGAGCGGGGGTCGTCCGGTGGTGGAGCCGCGAACCGATGCTGGTCGGGGGAGGGGGAGTACAACAGCACCGGTTCGCGGAGTCTGTGTCCTATCTGGCGTTGGCGAACCTGCCCGCCGAGCGCGTGCTCTTCTGCTCGGGCATCGCGTGCCTCGCGTTGGACGGGGTGGGGGCGAGTCCACCGGCCACCAGGTGCTCGTAGGCCGCCTGCCACACCGAGCACGGTGCCTTCTGCTGACGCCACCGGGTCGAGCACACCGGGCAGTTGCCCTTCTCGTCCGGTTCGTGGGCGGCGAGCATGGAGCGCCAGCCCTCGGTCAGCCTGGGGAGTTCGGAGCGTGCCACCGAAAGCAGGGACGGCGCGTCGGCGCGGTCGGCCAGCTCGGAGAGCATGTCGAGCCGTTCCCACACCGCGTTGCGCAGTACCTGCCCGAGTATCTCGTCCATCGGAGGAGTCACCGTTACCTTTCCGCCTGCTCGGCGGCCTCGCGAAGCGCGACCCGCAGCTGGCCGAGTTGACCCGCCGTCAGCACCGCTGTCTCGCCCGGCGGTCCTACCAGGACCACCCGATTGCGTTCGACGAGCACGGTGAGGCACCGCTCACGGTTGACGATGTCGCCGCAGTCGATGCGCCACACCCGCCGGCCGAGCGCGGAACCGTGCAGGTCCGCCGGTGGCGACGGGGCCACCGCTGTCTTGACCAGCTCCACCGTCTCGGATTCCCTCCGTGCTCGTACGCTTACAACCAACTACATTGGTGCCTACGAACACAGATTGGTGCGTCACAGCGCCGATCGGCGGTCGTCCCACGGTGAGCGGTCGCTGAACTTCGGTCGGACCGATCAGGTTCGCCGATCCGGACTTCTCGCGGCTTGTGAAGTGCGCATACATTGCTGCTGACGCCCAGCGGACTGTGAGGGGGCGGAATGAACTCCATCGGATCTCAAAGCTCATCCGTTACACGCGACGCGTGGGAGGGGCAGGAGATGCGACAAGCGCTCGCGGCGCGGGAGGTCAGCACGATCTACAAGCTGCTGCGACGCAGAGGCGTGTCACAACGCCAGATCGCGGCGATGACCGGTCAGTCACAGTCCGAGGTGTCGGAGATCCTCAAGGGTCGTCAGGTCATGGCCTACGACGTCCTGCTCCGGATCGCCGACGGCCTGGGTGTCCCGAGGGGATACATGGGCCTCGCGTATGACGAAGTCACGGCCACCCGGGTGGTCGAGACGCGCGAAGCCCCGGAGGCTGAGGAGCCGGAGAACGTGAAGCGTCGGAAGTTCCTTGCGCACGCCGCCGCGGTCGCGGTCGGTGCGCATGTGCTCGGCGCTGACTCGGGTCAGTGGGTGTCCAACCCCGTGTTGACGCCCGCCCCCGGTCGGATCGGGATGACGGACGTACGCCAGGTCGAGGCCGCCACCAGAGCCCTGCGCTCGCTCGACTACCAGTACGGCGGCGGGTTCTGTCGCGACGCCGTGGTCGCGCAGCTGTCCTGGGGGCAGCAGATGCTCAGCGCGTCCGGCACGGACGTGGTCAAGGCGCGCCTGCACGTCGCGCTGGCCGACCTGCACAACCTCGCCGGGTGGACCTCGTTCGACATCGGCCTGATCGACTCGGCGCGCAGCCACTTCGGCCGGGCGCTCGAGCTCGCGAAGGCCGGCGAGTCCAGCCAACTCGTGGCCAACATCCTGTACCGGATGGGCCGGGTCTACCTGCACAAGGAGTCCCCGGACGACGCGCTGAAGATGTTCCAGCTCGGCCAGATCGCCGCCCAGGAGTCCGGCTCCGAGCTGGCGGTGGCCGTGATCTGCGCGAACCAGGCCTGGGCCTACGCGATGATGGGCCACGAGGACCAGACGATGAAGCTCATCGGCCGCACCCGCGACGAGTTCGCCAGGGCCAACGCGGGCGAGGCCGAGGACTGGGTCAAGTTCTTCAACGAGGACGACGTCTACGCCATGATCGGCACCGTGCACACGGTGCTGGCCCAACGCGTGGACGTCAAGCACACGAAGTTCGCCATTCCGGCCCTGCACCGGGCCATCGGCTCCTACGGCGACGACATGGCCCGCAGCAAGGCGTTCAACCTGAGCTTCCTGGCCACCAACCACCTGCTCGACGGCGACATCGACCACGGAGCCAAGATCGGCCACCAGGCCGTCGACCTGGCCCAGCACCTCAAGTCCCGCCGCGTCCGGGACCGGCTGCTGCCGCTCAAGGAAGAGGCAGACAAGCGGCGCAACTACACCGACGCCCGCGAACTGTCCGACACCATCACCCGGTTCTACGACGCGGACGCCTCCTAGGCGAGGGCGGCCCGATGACCGCTGCGTCCACTCCGGCGTCCACCTCGGACCTGGCCCCGGGTCGCGGCGGTCAGTTCTCCCAGGCGAGCCTCGCCGAGGCCCTCACCGCCATCTGCGCGGCCGCGGGGCTCGACCCGGCCGGTGCGCGCCTGGTGCGCTGCACGAACAACGCCGTGTTCATGCTGGCCACCGCGCCCGTCGTGGTGCGGATCGTGGCCTCGAACGCGCTGGCGCACCGGGTGGACAAGGTGGTCCGGGTGGCCACCTGGCTCGCCGAGCACGACGTGCCGGCGGTCCGGCTGGCGCCGAGGATCACCCAGCCGGTGCGGGCCGGGCGGTACGTGGCCACGGTCTGGGAGTCGGTGCCGGCCGGCGGGCGCCGGCCGCGCGGGCGTGACCTTGGCAAGCTCCTGCGGCGGCTGCACGAGCTGCCGGAGCCGCCGTTCCGGCTGGCGGCGTGGCACCCGCTGGACGACGTACGCCGGCGGATCGGGGAGGCCGACGGGCTGGAAGCGGCCGCGCTCACCTTCCTACTGAATCGATGCGACCAGGTCGCCGAGCGCCTGGAGGCGGTGCGGTTCGACCAGCCGCCGGTGCTGCTGCACGGCGACGCGCACCTGGGCAACCTGATCCCGTCCTCGACCGGGGCGGTGCTCTGCGACTTCGACTCGGCCTGCGTCGGGCCGCTGGAGTGGGACCTGACGCCGCTCGCGGTCGGGGTGACCCGGTTCGGCGAGCCGGCCGGCCGGTACCGGGAGTTCGTGCGCACCTACGGGGTCGACGTGACCAGGTCGCCCGCCTTCCGGGTGCTGCGCGAGGTCCGGGAGCTGAAGCTCATCACGAGCGTGCTGCCGATCCTGTCCAGCCGGCCCGAGGTGCGGCCGGAACTGCTGCGGCGGCTGGCCGACGTACAGCGGGGAGTCACCACGTCCCGGTGGGCCCGCTACACGTAACCCGATCGGGTGAACTGGGCAAACTTGATCGTTCGGGTGATGGGGGGACGTCAGCCTTCGCGGGAAGCAAGCTACGCTCTGTGAAAGCTAGCCCCTTTCCGCTCCCCGAACGAGGTGTTCCATACCGGTGGCTAGGCGCAGGATTGTGACCATGCCGCGACGGCGTGCCCGTCGTGCGCTCGCCTCCGCGCGGATGCTCGACCAGGTCGTCGCCGAGCAGTTGCCGCTGGTCGCGCGCCTCCCGGAGGACAGCCGGCACCGGGCGGCGGACTTCCTCGCCGAGCTGGTGCTGCTGTCCCAGGCCTACCGGCACCACGCCGCCGGCTGGATCTCCCGGCGCGAGCTCGAGGAGCGGGGGTCGCACGCGGTGTCCCGGATCGCGGTCATCCGCCGTCGCTCGAGCCTCTCCTCGGCGCAGTTCACCGAACGAGACTGACCATTCGTCGTTGCGCCGTTCCGGGCGTCCTCGAACCCCGTGTGACCTGAGTCACACCCGTCGTGCGCGCGGTGAACGGTATCGGCCGCCCGCTCAACGCTTCGGACCGACCGAACCGGCGATCTCACGCAACCTCGCGGCCGTCTCGTGCGTACAGGATCAGGCCGGGTTCACGTCACCGGCGCGCGGGACAGGACGACCGCGAACCCGATCGCGAGCCCCATCACCGCCAGCTCCGCGGTCGCCCAGCCGACCAACGCCGTCCGCCGTTGCCCGACGATCGCGGGCAGCAGCCGCCAGCGGATGTTCGCGCCGAGCGCGGCCAGCACCGCGAGACAGGTCAGCTTCGACAGCACGAGGACGCCGTAGCCGGTGCTGAACAGCACGTCGAACAGGCCGCGGGTCGCGGTCAGCTCCACCACGCCGTTGAACACCCCGGTCACCGCGACCACGACCAGGCACACCGTGGCGAGCATGGAGAACCTCGGCAGCGCGGTGGCCAGCAGCGCCCGGTTCGACGCCAGCAGGACCAGGACCGCGGCGAGCCCGCCGGTCCACGCGGCCGCGCCGAGCACGTGCAGCTCCAGCGACACCATCGTGAAGTCCTGCCAGCGGAAGTTCGTCGCGTGCCCGGTCACCGGCAGCGGGAGCAGCGCGAACAACGCGACCGCCGTGCGCAGCTCCGCCGGTACCCGCTCGCCGAGCCGCACCGCCGCCAGGGCGAGCCCGAACGACACCAGCGCCAGGCCGGCCACGAACAACAGCGCCTTCCCGGCGGCGACCTGGCCGACGTAGGCCACTACGGCGTCGACCGACACCCCGGCGCCCGGCCGCACCTCCGCGGTCTGCAGCACCAACGCCACCAGCGCGGACACCGCCCAGACCAGCGCCGACACCGCCGCGAACCGCCGGCTGCCGGCGAGCACCGGTTCCGCCCTGGCCGGCCGGTCGTACCCGACCAGGATCGGCAGCAGGCTCAGCCCCACGGTGACCACCGCGGCCACGTCGAGCAGCCCGCGCACGACCGGGAGCCCGTACCGGACCGCCGCGTCCGGCTCCACCAGACCGGGCACCGGCTCGGCGGCGGTGACCGCGAGGCCGGCGAGCGTGCCGACCAGCGCGGCCCCCACCAGCACGGCGACCAGGTGGAGCCGGGGGGACGCGGCGGTCCGGGACCGGCTCATCGGTTCACCGGGATGGCTTGCCGCCCATCCGCAGCGCCACGGTCATGCCGGCGCCGAGCACCACGACCGCGCCGAGGATCCACACCCAGACCGGCAGGCCGCCGTCGTCGCCACCGCTCTCGGCCGAGTCGGACGCCTGGTCGTCGGTCTCGTCCTCGGCCGGCGCCGGGGTCCCGTTGCCGGCCGTGCCCAGGGTGAACTTCACCTCGCCGGACACCGGGTGCCCGTCCGCGGACAGGATCCGGTAGCCGATCGTGTACTCGCCGGTCGGGCCGAGCTCGTCGACCGTCGCGGTGACCACGTTGCTCGACACCTCGGCCGGCCCGGTCGCCCAGGTCGAGCCGTCCGGACCGGTCACGGCGACCGAGTTGAGCCCCTCGCCCTTCTGCACCGGCTGGTCGAACGTCAGCTCGACGGTCGACGGGCTCTGCTCGACGGTGGCCTCGTTCTCCGGGTTGCTGCCGATCAGCTGGTTGTGCGCGAGCGCCGGGGTGGCGAGCCCGACCACGGCCAGGCTCGCCACCACGAACGTTCCGGCGACCCGCGCGACGAGCCGCCTCACTGCTGGCCGGCCCGGCGGGCCCGCATCATGGCGCCCGCACCGAAGCCGAGGCCGAGCGCGCCGACCACCAGGCCGGCGCCGCCGAGCCAGCGGGCGGTGCTGTCGGAGGCATCCTCGGCGGCGGCGGTGTCGTCGGACTCCTCGCCGTCGGTCTCGTTCGCCGCCGGCGCGGCCCCGCCGTGCGCGTCGTCCTCGGACGCCGGGGCCAGCTCGATCACCGGCGCCGGGCTCTCCGGCTCCTCGCCGTCGTCACCCGGCACCTGGTCCCAGGCCACGACCTCGTTGCTCTCGTAGGTCTGGATCGCCGGGATGACCAGCTCCTCGACCTCGGGCAGCGGGCCGACGGCCAGCTCGAACTCGCCGAACTCACCTGGCGCGATCCGGGTGCCCTGGTTCGCCGTCCAGGTCACCGAGCTGGCCGCCTCGGTGATCTCCGCGCCGTGCGACTCGATCGGCTCGTCGAGCGTGGCCATGGTGACCTGGGCGGTCCAGCCCGGCATCGGCTTGGGCCGCACCGAGCTCATCGGCGCGTCGGCCGGGAGCTTGATCTCGAGCTTGACGGTGCCGCTGTCGTCGCGCTCGTTCGGTACCCGGAAGGTGATCTTGCTGTACGCGCCCTGCTCGGCCGCCTCGCCGATGATCTTGGCGGTCACGTGCGCCGACGCGACGCCGCTGCTGAGCAGAAGGGCCGTGCCGGTGGCGACGACCAGCGCGCCGGCGCGCGCGAATCGGTTGGACATGGTTGGTTGACACTCCTGATGTCGGGGGAGAACGCCGTACCTCTCGACAAGCGGTACGGCGCGTGGGGGTGACGGGGTTCAGGAGTGGACCGGGGGGCCGCGGCGCGGGATGGCCCGGCGCAGTGTGACCTCGAGCAGGACGCCCGGCCGGGAGGTGACCCTGGCCGGAATCGGCCGGGCCGGGCCGGCGGGCGGCGCCGGGCAGAGCGCCTGGAGCCGGCCGGCCAGCCAGCGCACCGCCGCCGCGATCCGGGCGATCGCGCCGCCCGCGCGGACCAGCAGCACCGCGGAGAGCACGGTGGCCGCCGCGTGCGTGCCGAGCATCAGCCAGCCGTTCACCGACTCCGCCGGGGCGTGCACGTGCGCGATCTCGGTGAGCAGCACGTGCTGGGCCGCCTGGGTGGCGGCGAGCACCCCGACCAGCGTGACCAGCCCGCCGCGCCGGGCCAGCGACGCGCCGCCCCAGGCGAGCAGGGTGGCCAGCAGCGCGGTCAGCGACGAGTCGGCGACGGTACCGCCCGCGCTGCCGTGCGCGGTGACGGTGAGGGCTGCGACACACGCGCCGAGCAGCCATCCCGGCACGTCGTGCGTGCCGGATGTGCTCGTCGGGCGGCCCATGACCACCAAGCGTAAGGGGACTCGATAGCGCAACACCAGTGCGTCCAGGCTTGCCAGCAAGGTCGACATACGACACGGTGTGCCGGCAACAACAGCAGTGCGGACGGGAGGTGACCTGGGGTGACGCTCTGGGAGTTCGTCGGCGATCGCTGGTCCCGCCTCGCCATCGAGGCCTACCAGCACGCCAGCGTCGTCATCCAGTGCACGCTGATCGCCGCCGTCATCGGAATCCTGATCGGGGTCGCGGTGTACCGCAGCCCGCTCGGCTCGATCGTGGCCACCGCGCTCGCCAGCACGGTCCTCACGATCCCGTCGTTCGCGCTGCTCGGCCTGCTGATCCCGGTGCTCGGTCTCGGGGTCGCGCCGACGGTCACCGTGCTCGTGCTCTACGCCCTGCTGCCGATCGTGCGGAACACGATCGTCGGCCTCGGCGGCGTGGACGCGGCGGTCACCGACGCGGCGAGAGGCATCGGGATGAACCGGGTCGCCGTGCTCACCAGAGTGGAGCTGCGGCTCGCCTGGCCGGCGATCCTGGCCGGCATGCGGGTCAGCACCCAGATGCTGATGGGCATCGCCGCGATCGCCGCCTACGCCAAGGGGCCGGGCCTCGGCACCGAGATCTTCTCCGGCCTGAACCGGGCCGGCGCCGCCAACGCGACCAACCAGGCCCTCGCCGGCACCATCGGCGTGATCGTGCTGGCCCTGGTCGTCGACGGCCTATACCTGATCATCGCGCGCCTCACGACCTCAAGGGGGATCCGTGGCTGAACCGTCCGTCGCCATCGAACTCGACGAGGTCACCAAGCGGTACCCCGGCCAGCGGGAACCCGCCGTGGACGGGTTCACCATGAGCATCAACCCCGGCGAGATCACGATCTTCGTCGGACCGTCCGGCTGCGGCAAGACGACCACGATGCGCATGATCAACCGGCTGATCGAGCCGACCAGCGGACGCATCACGATCGGCGGCGAGGACACGCTGTCGCTCAACCCGGACGAGCTGCGCCGCCGGATCGGCTACGCGATCCAGCAGGCCGGCCTGTTCCCGCACCAGACCGTGGCGCAGAACGTCGGTGTGGTGCCCGGCCTGCTCGGCTGGTCGAAGGCGAAGATCGCCGAGCGGGTCGACGAGATGCTCTCGCTGGTCGGTCTGGACCCCGGCGAGTTCGCCGGCCGCTACCCGCGCCAGCTCTCCGGCGGCCAGCAGCAGCGCGTCGGCGTGGCCAGGGCGCTGGCCGCCGACCCGCCGGTGCTGCTGATGGACGAGCCGTTCGGCGCGGTCGACCCGATCACCCGGGGCAACCTGCAGGACGAGCTGATGCGGCTGCAGGCCGAGCTGCACAAGACGATCGTGTTCGTCACCCACGACTTCGACGAGGCGGTCAAGCTCGGCGACCGGATCGCGGTGCTCGGCGACCGCTCGACGATCCTGCAGTACGACACGCCAGAGGCGATCCTGGCCAACCCGGCGGACGACACGGTCGCCGGATTCGTCGGCGCCGGCGCCTCGCTCAAGCAGCTGACCCTGATGCGGGTGCGGGACATCGAGATGGCCCAGGCGGTCACCGCCACCGAGGACGAGTCGCCGGCGACCGTGCGGCAGCGGATCGAGGCCGAGGGCAGGCGGTACGCGCTGATCCTGGACAAGCGGCGGCGGCCGCTGCGCTGGGTGCACTTCCGCCAGCTCACCGGCTCCTCGATGGCGGGGATCGGACGCCCGGTCGGCGACCAGGTGAGCGTCCAGTCCACGCTGCAGGACGCGCTGGAGGCGATGCTCACCGAGGGCGGCGACGCGGTGGTCACCGGAAACCGCGGCGAGTACGTCGGCACCGTGCAGCTGGACACGGTGGTGACCAGGATCCGCGAGCTGCGTGAGGAGCACGCGTCATGAGCACCGACACCGACACGGGGGCGGTGCTCAACGTCGAGTCCGGCTCCCGGCGGGCCGAGCTGGTGCGGCTGTTCCTGCAGCCCGCCGCCGCTGTCGTGCTCGTCGGCGGCGTGCTGATCTGGGCGTTCAGCACCGAGCTGGACGCGCTCGAGGTGGTGACGCTGAACGCGACGACACTGTTGCGCACCACCTGGGAGCACGTGCTGATCACCGCCGCCGTGACCGTGCTGGTGGTCGTGGTGGCGATCCCGCTCGGCGTGGTGCTGACCCGCCGGTGGGCCAGACGGATCGCGCCGATCTTCGTCGGCATCGCCACCATCGGGCAGGCGGCGCCGGCGATCGGCGTGATCGTCCTGTGGTTCCTGCTGACCCAGCAGGAGGGGCTGTGGGCGGCGGCCATCCCGCTGACGTTCGTGTCCCTGCTCCCGGTGCTGCGCAACACCATGGTCGGCATCCAGCAGGTCGACCCGGCCCTGGTCGACGCCGGCCGGGGCATCGGCATGTCGTCGTTCACCGTGCTGCGCCGGGTGGAGCTGCCGCTCGCGGTGCCGCTGATCCTGGCCGGCCTGCGCACCTCGCTGGTGCTCGCGGTCGGCACCGCGACGCTCGCGCTGTTCGTCAACGGCGGCGGGCTCGGGTTCATCATCGACACCGGCTACAAGATCGCGCGCACGCCGGTGCTGCTCACCGGCGCCACTCTCGCGGTCGGCCTGGCGCTGATCGTCGACTGGCTCGGCGCGCTGGCCGAGCGGTACCTCGGACCGAAGGGGCTGCGATGAAACGGCGTTTGGCCGCGCTCGCGGCCGTCGGCGCGCTGGTGGCCGGGACGTCCGGCTGCGGGCTCGGCGCCGGCTACGACCTGCCGTTCGAGGTGGCGCCGGGATCGATCGAGCCGGTGCCCGAGCTGGAGGGCGTCAAGATCAGGGTGGGGTCGAAGAACTTCACCGAGCAGATCCTGCTCTCCTACATCGCCGAGGTGGCGCTGACCGCCGCCGGCGCGGACGTCGAGGACATGACCAACATCCAGGGCTCGCCGGTGGTCCGGCAGGCCCTCGAGGTCGGCGACATCGACCTGTACTGGGAGTACACCGGCACCGCCTGGATCCAGTTCCAGCAGCAGACCACGCCGATCCCCGACGAGCAGGACCAGTACGAGGCGGTGAAGAAGGCCGACCTGGAGCAGTTCGGCATCGCCTGGCTGGACTACTCGCCGGTGAACGACAAGTACGCGCTGGCCACCACCCGCGAGTTCGCCGACAAGCACGGGTTGAAGACCATGTCGGACATGGTGGCGCTGGTGCGCAAGCAGCCCCGGCTCGGCACGTACTGCATGGAGTCGGAGTTCATCAGCCGGCAGGACGGCCTGGTCGGCGCGGAGCAGAAGTACGGCTTCGACGTGCCGAACAACCGGATCAAGACCTTCGGCATCGGCGCCATCTACGCGGCGCTGGCCAGCGGCAACGTGTGCAACTTCGGCGAGGTGTTCACCACCGACGGCCGGGTGCTGACCCTGGACCTGGCCGTGCTGGAGGACGACAAGAAGTCGTTCCCGCAGTACAACGCCGCGGTGACGGTTCGCGACGAGTTCCTCGAGGCGCACCCGGAGATCGCCGACGTGCTGGAGCCGGTGTCGGCGAAGCTGAACAACCAGCTGATCCTGGAGCTCTCGGTCAAGATCGACGGCGAGGGCATGGACCCGGCGGTGGTCGCCCGAGACTGGCTGGTCGAGGAAGGCTTCGTCACCGTTCCGAAGGACTGACACCGAGCGGGTCGCTCGCCGGTCCGGCAGGGTGGGGCGGGTGGATCTCGACGGACTGCGCGCCCGGCTGACCGAGACCGTTTCCGGGCACGTCGGCTTCGACGCCGGCACCAGGGCGCTCTACACGATGGACGCGTCGAACTACCGGCAGGTGCCGTGCGCGGTCGTGCTGCCGGACGGCGAGGACGACGCGGTGGCGGCGGTGGCGGCGGCGCGCGAGTTCGGCGTGCCGCTGGTGCCGCGCGGCGGCGGCACGAGCCTCGCCGGCAACGCCACCGGCGGCGGGCTCGTGCTGGACCTGTCGCGGCTGAACCGGATCCACGCGATCGACCCGGGCGCCCGCACCGCCAGGGTCGGCCCCGGCGTGGTCCTCGACGACCTGCGCGCGGCCGCCGGCGAGCACGGCCTGACGTTCGGCCCGGACCCGTCGACGCACAGCCGCTGCACGCTCGGCGGCATGATCGGCAACAACTCGTGCGGCGCGCACTCGGTGGCCTGGGGCACGACGCTGGACAACGTCGTGGAGCTGGACGTGCTGACCCACGACGGCCGCCGGCTCACCGTCGGCGCCGGCACCGACGTCCCGGAGCTGCGCGCGCTCGCCGACGAGAACCTGGCCGTGCTGCGCACCGAGTTCGGGCGGCTCGGCCGGCAGGTGTCCGGCTACCCGCTGCACGCGCTGCTGCCGGAGAACGGGCGGAACGTGGCCAAGGCGCTGGTCGGCACCGAGGGCACCTGCGTGGTGGTCCTCGGCGCGACCGTGCGGCTGGTGCCGGTGCCGGCCGCGCGGGTGCTGTTGGTGCTCGGCTTCGCCGACGACGTCGCCGCGGCCGACGCGGTGCCGTCGATCCTGCCGCACGACCCGCTGACCGTGGAGAGCCTGGACGAGCGGATCGTCGCGCTGTGGGCGTCCCGCAACCCGGAGCCACCGCCGGAGCTGCCGGCCGGCGGGGCGTGGCTGTTCGTGGAGCTGTCCGACGGCGCCGCGGCGACCGCGATCGCGGCGGAACTCGGGGTGCCGCACCAGGTGCTGGCGGACCCGGGTGCGCAGCGGACGCTGTGGCGGCTGCGCGAGGAGGGCTCCGGCATCTCGACGCGGATGGCCGACGGGTCGGAGGCGTGGCCCGGCTGGGAGGACACCGCGGTGCCGCCGGAACGCCTCGGCGCGTACCTGCGGGAGCTGCGCGCGCTGCTGGACCGGCACGGGTTGCGCGGGCTGACCTACGGCCACTTCGGCGAGGGCTGCATCCACATCCGGATCGACTGGGACCTGGTGAGCCAGGACGGGGTGGCGGCGTACCGGCGGTTCATCGAGGAGGGCGCCGACCTGGTCGCCCGGCACGGCGGCTCGCTGTCCGGCGAGCACGGCGACGGCCAGGTGCGGGCGGAACTGTTGCCCCGCATGTACTCCCCGGCGGCGCTGGCGCTGTTCGAGCGGTTCCGGGCGTTCTGGGATCCGGCCGGGATGATGAACCCGGGCATGGTCGTGCGCCCGTACCGGATCGACGAGAACCTGCGGTTCGCCGCGCTCAAGCCACTGCCGCTGACGACGGCGTTCAGCTACCCGCACGACGACGGCGACTTCGCCCAGGCGGCCCGGCGCTGTGTCGGGGTCGCCAAGTGCCGCAACCACTCCGGCTCGGTGATGTGCCCGAGCTTCCAGGTCACCGGCGAGGAGAAGCACTCGACCCGCGGCCGCGCGCGGCTGCTGTACGAGATGCTCGCCGGCGAGGTGGTCACCGACGGCTGGCGCTCCGAGGAGGTACGGGACGCGCTGGACCTGTGCCTGTCCTGCAAGGGATGCGCGAGCGACTGTCCGGTCAATGTGGACATGGCGACGTACAAGGCGGAGTTCCTGCACCACCACTACCGGGGCCGGCGCAGGCCGGCGTCGCACTACTCGATGGGCTGGCTCCCGCTGTGGCTGCGCCTCGGCTCCCGCACGCCCCGCGCCGCCAACGCCGCACTGGCGTCACCCCGGATGTCCCGTGCGCTCAAGAAGATCGGCGGCATCGCCCCGCGCCGCGACCTACCGGCGCTCGCACCGGAGCCGTTCACCCGATGGCTGCGGCGATCCACGCGGACGCGGGGCCGGCCGGTCGTGCTGTGGCCGGACACGTTCACGAACTTCTTCACCCCCGAGGTCGGCGTCGCCGCGGTCCGGGTGCTCCGCGCCGCGGGCTTCGAACCGTTGCTGCCCAAGGGATCCGTGTGCTGCGGTCTCACCTGGGTGTCCACCGGGCAGCTGTCGGTCGCCCGCCGCGTGATGCGTCGGACCCTGCGTGTCCTGGAACCGGCGATCGCGGCCGGACTGCCGGTGGTGGCGCTCGAACCCAGCTGCCTGTCCGCCCTGCGCGGCGACGTCCCGGACCTCACCGCCGACGACCGCGCGCGCCGGCTCGCCGACACCAGTCACACCCTCGCCGGCTTCCTCGCCACCCACGCTCCACAGTGGACACCGCCGAGGATCGACCGGACCGCGGTCACCCAGGTGCACTGCCACCAGCACGCCACCCTCGGCTTCACCGCCGAGACCCGCCTGCTGGCCGACGCCGGCATCACCGTCGACCGGCTCCCCGCCGGCTGCTGCGGCCTCGCCGGCAACTTCGGCTTCGAACCCGACCACTACGAGGTCTCCCAGGCACTGGCCGAACGCGCCCTGTTGCCCGCGGTCCGCGCGGCGTCGCCGGACACGCTCGTACTCGCCGACGGGTTCAGCTGCCGCGTCCAGGTCGCGCAGAACAGCGACCGCCGGGCCGTGCACCTGGCCGAGGCGCTCGCCGCCGGCCTCTGACCAGCTACAGCCCGAGTCGGGACAGCAGCCGCTGCTCCAGCTCGTCCAGCTCGGTGCTCGTCGCCCGGTGCGCGGCCTTGCGGCGGGCGGGCGGCATCCGCTCGGCCGCGCGCACCACCGCGGCCAGCTGCTCCAGCGTCGTCTCGGACCGGGCCGCGAAGTCCTTGTCGTCGGCCGTCGCCGCCGGCCGGTCACGCAGCTCGGCGATCGCCCTGGCGACCCCGGTGATCCGCGCGTGCAGCGCCCCGCCCTTGCCGGAGAACCGGGCGATCTCCTCCACCGGCACCCCCAGCCGGCGGGCCTTCATCCGGTCCAGCCGCTCCCTGGCCTCGCCGAACGCCCGCACCGCCAGCGGCGCGACCACCGGGATCACCGCCGGCCCGACGACCTTGAACACCCCGAGCGCGTTCTTCGCCCGCTTCGGCGTGAACCGCGGGTCGCCGGGCGTGGGCTCGGTCACCTTGCGCTTCCTGAGTGCCATGCGGGAAAACCTACTGCGCCCGGCGCCCGTGAGCACGGCGGCTACCTGCCAAGTTCTGTCAGAGTGAGCGCCTAGACTGCACACCGTGACAGTGCTGCTCGACGCGGGCGTCGTGAACCGCTGCCGCCGTCGGGTGCACCTCGAGCACGACGCGGCGATGGCCGGCGTGCCCACCGCGCCCCCCGACCCCACCGCCGAGCAGCGCAAGGCCGACGCCGCCGCCCACCGGCGCGCCGTCGCCGACGACATCGCCGCCCGCCTCGGCGGCGCCGAGGCCGGCTGGACCGAGATCGAGCGCGGCCCCGACGCGCGCTCCGTCGACCGCGAGGCCGCCACGCTCGACGCGATGGCCGCCGGCGCCCGGTTCATCTGGGCCGCCCAGCTCCCGCGTGACCACGCCGGCAACCGGCGCGGGCAGATCGACCTGCTGGTCGCCACCGGCACCGGCTACGTCCCGGTGCTCGTGGTCCGGCACAAGGTCAGCGATCCCGGCCAGGGCGCGCAGACCTCCCCGCTCGCCACCCCGGTCCCGTCCGCCCGCGGCACCGACCAGACCCGCAAGGTCCGCCCGCAGCCCCGCGACCAGCTGCGGCTCGCGCACACCTACCGGCTGCTGGAGGCGTGCGGCCACGCCGACGGCTCCGCGCTCGGCGGCGTCGTCGGTCTCGACGGCGACGTGGTCGTCTGGCACGACCTGACCGCGCCGACCTGGCCGGGCGGCCGGGGCGCGCTCGCCGAGTACGACGCCCGGTTCGCCGACCGGCTCGCCATCGCCACCACCGCCGAGGCCGGGGGCGAGGCGCTGGCCCAGCCGTCCCGGATCGTCGAGTGCCGCAGCTGCCCGTGGTGGCCGGTGTGCGAGGCCGACCTGGAGCGCACCCGGGACGTGAGCCTGGTGGTCCGCGGCGAGGAGGCCGCCACCCTGCGCGGCGCCGGCGTGCGCACGGTCGACGACCTGGCCGTGCTCGACCCGCACGACGAGTCGCTGCCGCCCACCGGGATGCCGCTCACCGACGCGGTCGGCCTGGCCAAGGCGTGGCTCGCCGACCTGACCGTGGTGCGCCGGGTCCCCGAGGTCACCGTGCCGCGCGCGGACGTCGAGGTCGACGTGGACATGGAGAGCTTCGGCGACGCGGGCTCCTACCTGTGGGGCGTGTGGCTCTCCGGCGCGGACGTCGGCGAGGAGCACGGCTACCGCGCGTTCGCGACCTGGGAGCCGTTGCCCACCGACGACGAGGCCCGCTCGTTCGCCGGCTTCTGGCAGTGGCTGACGCTGGTCCGGCTGCGGGCCGCCGCGCGCGGGCTGAGCTTCCGCGCCTACTGCTACAACGAGCTGGCGGAGAACCGCTGGCTGCTGGCGTCGGCGAAGCGCTTCGCCGGCAAGCCGGGCATCCCGACCACCGAGCAGGTGCAGGCGTTCATCACCTCGGACTCCTGGTTCGACCTGTTCGGCAGCGTCCGCGACCACTTCCTGTGCTCCCGCGGCAAGGGCCTCAAGACCATCGCCCCGGTCGCCGGCTTCCGCTGGCGCGACCCGGAGGCCAGCGGCGAGAACTCGATGCGCTGGTACCGCGACGCGGTCGGCATGGACGGCGCCGCCCCGGAGCCGGAGCAGCGCCGCCGCCTGCTGGAGTACAACGAGGACGACGTGCGGGCCACCTTCACCCTGCGGAACTGGATGTCCTCGCCCGCCGTCCGCGAGATCCCGTACGTCGGTGACCTCTAGCGGCGATGTCTAACGGGGTGCCATCCGCAGTGCCCCATCCATCCGGATGACCTCGCCGTTCAGGTAGTCGTGCGCAATGATCGACCGGGCGAGTGCCGCGTACTCCGCCGGCGTCCCGAGCCGCTTCGGGAACGGCACCCCGGCGGCCAGGGCCTCTCGGACCTCCTCGCCGACCGTCGCCAGCATCGGGGTGTCCACGATGCCCGGCGCGATCGTCATCACCCGGATGCCCAGCGACGCCAGGTCGCGGGCGGCCGGCAGGGTCAGCCCGACCACGCCGCCCTTGGACGACGCGTACGCCGCCTGCCCGATCTGCCCGTCGAACGCCGCGATCGACGCCGTGTTGATCACCACGCCGCGCTGCCCGTCGCCGTCCGGCTCGGTGCGGCCGATCGCCTCCGCCGCCAGGGTCAGCACCGTGAACGTGCCGACCAGGTTGACCTCGACGACCTTGCGGTACAGGGCGAGGTCGTGCGTCCCCTTCCTGGACACGATCCGCGCCGACGGTCCGATACCCGCGCAGTTCACCACCACCCGCAGCGGCACTCCCGACCCGGACGCCGTCGCCACCGCGGTCGCGACCTGGTCCGCGTCGGTGACGTCCGCCTCCAGGTAGGTGACGCCGTCGACCGGGGGCGCGGCCTCGATCGCCCCCGCCAGGTCGAGCGCGAACACCCTGGCCCCGTCGGCCGCAAGCGCTTGCGCGGTCGCTCCGCCCAGGCCGGACGCCCCGCCGGTCACGATCGCCGCGGTCTGGCTGATCCGCATGCCCTGTCCCTTCTCTCGGCTGATCCCCGGCCGGAAGGTTAACCGGGCGTCAGCGCCGCCCGGGCGGGCAGATCTCGTCGAGCAGCCGCAGGTCGTCCGGCGTCGGGTGCCACTGGGCGGCGCCGGCGTTCGCGGTGGCCTGCTCGGGCGTGGTGGCGCCGGCGATCACCGAGCCGACCGGGCGCTGCGCGGCCAGCCAGCCGATCGCCACGGTGGCCATCGGAACGCCGCGTTCGTCGGCGAACGCGCGCAGCTTCTCGATCCGGTCCCACGGCGCGTCGGCCAGCAGCCGGGTACGGCCGGCGAGCCGGGCGTTGGCCGGCGGCTCGGTGTCGCGGTGGTACTTGCCGGTGAGCAGCCCGTTGGCCAGCGGGAAGTACGGCAGCAGCCCGAGCCCGAACCGCTCGCAGGCCGGGATCACGTCCCGCTCGGCCTCCCGCTCCAGCAGCGAGTAGTGGTTCTCCGCGGCGATCGGCGCCAGCACGTGCCGGGTGCGGGACAGCCACACGGCGTCCGCGATCTGCCAGCCGGCGAGGTTGCACACCCCGCCGTAGCGGATCAGGCCCTCGCGCACCAGGTCGTCGAGCGCGCCGAGGGTCTCCTCGATCGGGGTGTCCGGATCGGTCCGGTGCAGCTGGTACAGGTCGATCCAGTCGGTGCCCAGCCGCCGCAGCGACGCCTCGACCGCGCGCTTGACGTACCGGCGCGACCCGCGCGCGCCGAAGTCGGGGCCGTTGGCGCCCTGCATGTCGACGCCGAACTTGGTGGCGATCACCGCGTGGTCGCGTCTACCGGACAGTGCCTGGCCGAGCAGCTCCTCGCTGCGCCCGCGCGGTGCCCCGTACACGTCGGCGACGTCGAACAGGTTGATCCCGGCGTCGATCGCGGCGCCGATGAGCGCGCGGGACCCCGCCAGCGACTCCGCCGCGGTCCCCGGGCGGCCGAGGTTGTTGCAGCCGAGCCCGACGACGCTGACGACCAGACCGGATTCTCCCAGGTGACGCAACTCCACCGGCCCAGGCTACTGAGCCGGACCGCCCCGATCCAGCAGTCGAACGTTGGGTGGTACGCGGGCCGCTCTGGCAGGCTGTGCCTCATGAGCAGTGCACCCCAGGGTGACAAGGCGAGCGACAAACCCACGGCCGCCGACTGGGTCGCCGGCCACCTCTCCGACCAGGTCCGCCGCACGGTCGTGGTGACCGGCGCGAACAGCGGTCTCGGGTTGGAGACCGCGCGTGTCCTCGGCGGTCTCGGCGCCACGGTCATCATGACCGCTCGGGACGTGGCGAAGGGCGAGCGGGCGCTGGCCGAGCTGCTGGCCGAGCAGCCGGGGGCGAAGCTCGAACTGCGCCAGCTCGACCTCGCCGACCTCGACTCGGTGCGGCGCTTCGCCGACGGCGTCGAGGAGCTGGACGTGCTGGTGAACAACGCCGGCGTGATGATGCCGCCGCACAACCGCACCGTCCAGGGGTACGAGCTGCAGTTCGGCGTCAACCACCTGGGCCACTTCGCGCTCACCGGCCTGCTGCTGGACAAGCTCGGGCAGGCCGAGGAGGACGCGAGGGTGGTGACGGTCAGCTCGATGCTGCACAAGCGCGGCCGGATCCACTTCGACGACCTGCACGGCGAGCACGGCTACTCGCGGTCGAAGTACTACAACCAGTCCAAGCTCGCGAACGTGGTGTTCGGGCTGGAGCTGAACCGCAGGCTGCGCGCGAACGCCGTGCCGATCAAGAGCGTGCTGGCCCACCCCGGCTACTCGGCGACCAACCTGCAGGAGACCGGCCCGACCGGGATCGGGAAGCTGCTGCTGAAGGTCACCACCAGGCTCGCGGCCCAGGAGGCGGCGATGGGCGCGCTGCCGCAGCTCTACGCGGCGGCCGGCGCGGACGTGGAGAGCGGCCAGTTCTGGGGCCCGGACGGGCGGGGCGAGTCGAAGGGCTTCCCGACGCTCGTGGAGCCGCTGGACGCGGCGCGGGACCGGGAGCTCGCCAAGCGGCTGTGGATCATCTCCGAGGAGCTGACCGGCGTGCGGATCCCGCTGGAGCCGTGACGGCCCGGTTGCCCGCCTTCGACGGCTGGTCGTAGAGCGCGGCGACGAGCCGCACCAGGAACACGATCGCCACGATCACGACGACCAGGATCTGTACCCACATGCTCGCCTCCGGACGGGTTTGTGCATGCGACGCACCGGATGCTCGCGCCGTTCCGGCGCCGGGTGCGGGACGGGCGCCGGGACACGCCGGTGGTCGTCACCCGTTCGGGCTAGCGACTAGTCCGAACGGTGGCGCCCCGGGGTTCGCCGGCCGCTGTCGGGATCGTCGCCCTCACCCGGCCAGGTCGGCCGGTTCTTGCCATCGGGGGCGGGTGGCGCCGCCCGCCGCGCCGCGCCACGGGCGGGAACGAACCGGGTGGCGTCGGCGGGTGCCGGTTCCGGGGCGCGGCGACGGCCGCCGCTGCCGTCGCGGATCGTGCCGTTGAGGATGTCCTCGGCTCGCCGCCTGCCGTTGCGCGGGGACGAGGAGCCCAGGTCGTGGCGGTGCCCGTTCCTCGGGGGCTGCTGCGCGTCGTCGGCACCCGGCCAGCGGTGGGCTTGGCCGTTGCGGACCGGCGTCCCGTTCGGCGTCCCGATCGGTGTCCCGTTGGTCGGCTTGCCGTTGACCGGCCGTCCGTTGCGCTCGGGGCGCTCGTCCTCGACCGGCCACGGGCGCAGGCCGGCGGGCGAGTTGTTCGGCTTGCGGTCCTCGGCGCGGCCGCGCGGCGGGACCGGCGTGCCGTTCGGCGCGCGCTGGGGCGCCGGTGTGCCGTTGGGTCTGCGGTCCTCGACCGGCCGGCGCGGCGGCACGGGTGGGCGCCGCGCCGGTGGTCCGGGTGGGCGGCGGCGCGGGCGCTCGACCGGCTGGATCTTCTCGGTCTCCACCTCGACCGGAACCGGCCGGGGCGGTGGCCGCCTGCGTGGCGGGGGCGCGACCGGCGGGGTCTTCTCGGTCGGCTCCTCGGCCGGCTCGTCCTCCGCGTAGTCGTCCTCGTAGTCCTCGTCGTCGTAGTCGTCGTAGTCGTCCTCGTAATCGTCGTCGTCGTCCTCGTCGGCGCGGTCGTCGGGTTCCGGTTCGCGGACCTTCTCGCGGCGCCGGGACAGGCGTCTGGCCAGGTTGTGGCTCGGTCGCTCGACGAACCGGTACGACAGCTCCGCCGCCAGCGCCGTCGCCACCAGCGCGACCAGGAAGCTCAGCCACACCGGCAGCGAGTCGAACACCAGGTGCAGCACCGGGAACGCCACCGCGCCGTGCACCAGGTAGAGCGAGTACGTCCGCTCCGACAGCTCCGTCCAGAACCGCCGCTGCCGCAGGTGCGGCTCGGCGAACAGCCCGATCAGGAACACCAGCAGCGCGAGCCCGACCGGGAACACCCTCGGGATGTAGTTCGGGTCGATCTCCAGGTGCCCGGCCCACACGAACAGCAGCCACGCCACGGTGACGAACACGCCGGCCAGCCATGCCGGGATCCGCCTGCTCCACGCCGCCCACATCGCCTGTCCCATGATCGGGATCAGCGTGTACGTCATGTTGATCACGAGCGCGCGGTACTCGTCGCCGAACGCGCGGTAGGTGATCAGCAGCATCGCCACGATCCACAGCTGCACCGAGATCGCCAACCACAGCCTGGTGCGCAGCAGCGGCAGCAGCGCCACCACCATCACGTAGAACAGCACCTCGACCGCGAGCGTCCAGGCCACCCCGACCCAGGCGCCGAACGGCCGGTCGATGAAGTTCCACAGCGACAGGTTCGACAGCACCGAGCCGAAGGTGATGTCCATCGGCTTGCTGGCCAGCGGTCCCAGTTCGAGGGCGAGCAGCACCGCGCTCACCCCGACCACGACGAACAGCAGCGGGTAGACGCGCAGCAGCCGGTTGACGCCGAACCGCTTCGGCCCCAGCTTGAGCGCGATCGGGGTGATCACGAAGCCGCTGATCAGGAAGAACAGGGGAACCGCGATCCCGCCGATGCCCTGGTCGTTCAGCCGGAGCGGGTCGACGATCGTGGTGTCGATCGCGTCGCCGACGGGGGTGTGGCTGTCCTTGTGACCGACGATGAAGTTGTTGTAGATGTGGGTGTAGACGACCAGTACCGCGGCCAGCCCGCGACCGATGTCCAGGAACGCGGTGCGCGTCTTGTCCGGCACGAAGTCCGGACCAGCGCGTTCGCTAACCACTGCATCGCCCCCGACAGTCGACACCTGACGTCTCGCACCTTAGCGCGCGACTCGCCGTTTTCGACCCCTCTCCGATGCCGGCGGCCCGGCCGGGACCGGCAACCGGACGGGTGTGGGCGGTGGTGGCGGAGGCGGCTCCTCGGGCCGGCGGGCGCGGGACAGGTGTCTGGCCAGTCTGTCGCTGGGCCGGTCGATCAGGTGGAAGCACAGCTCGTTCACCAGCAGGGTGCCGCCGACCGCGATCGGCACGCTCTGCCACATCGGCAGCTCGTCGAACAGCAGGTGCATCAGCGGGAACGCCACCGTGCCGTGCAGCAGGAAGATGCCGTAGCTGCGCCGGGACAGCTCGGTCCAGATCCGCCTCGGCTTCAGGTACGGCTCGGCGAGCAACCCGATCATGAACAGCACCAGCGCGATGGTCAGCGGGTACGGCTTCGGGTTGTTGGTGGGGTCGATCGCCAGCTTCTCGCCCCAGCTGAACATGAGCCAGGCGGCCGTGACGAACAGCGCGGCGAGCCAGGCGGGGATCCTGCGGTGCCACGCCGCCCAGATGATCTGGCCGATGACCGGGATGAGCACCCAGGTCATGTTCATCGCGAACGCCCGGTACTCGTCGGCGGCGACCAGCCGGTGGGTGAGGATCAGCACCAGGACCAGCGCGAGCTGGGCGGTGATGGCCAGCCACACCTTCCTGCGCAGCAGCGGCAGCACCAGGATGATCAGGCCGTAGAACAGGAACTCCACGGCCAGCGTCCAGGCGACCGCGACCCAGGCGCCGAACGGTCGGTCGATGAAGTTCCACAGCGACATGTTCGACAGGAACGAGCCGACGCTCACCTCCTGCGGCAGCGTGGACAGCGGGTTGTAGCGGCCGATCGAGAGCAGCACCGCGCAGATCGTCACCGCGACGATCAGCATCGGGTAGAGCCGCACCACCCGGTAGACGCCGAACCGGACAGCGCCCCGGCGCAGCGCGACCGGGGTGATCACGAACCCGCTGAGCAGGAAGAAGATCGGCACCGCCACCGTGCCGAGGCCCTCGTCGAGCTTCAGCTGGTCGAGCACCGAGCTCTGGAACCAGTCGGCGGGCGGCACCGGCGCGCCCTTGTGCGCGTGGATGAAGTCGTTGTAGAGGTGGCTGTAGAACACGAGCAGTGCGGCGAACACGCGAGCGACGTCCAGGAACACGGTCCGGTTGGAACCGGCGCGCACGTCCGGGGTGAGTCGGTCAGGCCGCACGGGCGGGCCTCCGCTCGGCGAACCGGCGGGCCAGCGCGGCGCAGGGTCTCTCCACCGCACGGTGCAGCAGCTCGGCCGTGACCAGCACGGCGGCCACCGCCAGCGGCACGGCCAGCACCGAGGGCACTTGCGGCCACAGCGCGGCCAGCACCGCGTACGCGACGGTCTGGTGCACCACGTACACCGCGAAGCTGCGGGACGCCAGGTAGGTGACCACCCGCAGCCGAGGCACCCGGTCGTCGGCGAGCACGGCCAGCACCACGAGCACCGCGGCCAGCGCGAGGGTCTGGTTGAACGAGTCGTCGTAGCGGCCGTACCAGGGCGCGTCGTACGCGGCGTACAGCAGCCAGCAGGTCAGGCCGAGGGCGAACCCGGCCCACGCCGGCACCCGCCTGGTCCACACCAGCCAGATCGCCTGGCCGAGGACGACCGCGGTGCCGAACGTGCCGATGTGCGAGATCGACCGGGCCGCCAGCTCGTCGAGGGTCGTCGTGACCGACGCGATCACCGAGCACAGCGTGATCTGCACGGCGACCGCGATCCAGGCGTCCCGGCGGAACAGGAACAGCAGGGCGCCCATCATCGCGTAGATCCCCAGCTGGATCACCAGCGTCCAGGCGACCCCCAGCAGCGGCACGTACCCGTCGACGAAGAAGTTCGCCAGCACCAGGTTCGCCAGCAGGTCGTCGAACCCGACCGACTCGCCGTCGTCGACCGGCACCGAGAGCGCCCCGGTGACGACCAGCACCCAGGCCAGCAGCACGGCCGCCATCAGCCCGGGGAAGATCCGCAGCAGCCGCTTGACGGCGAACTCGGCGACCCGTTCCTTCGTCGCCACGTGCGCCATGACGAACCCGCTGATCACGAAGAACAGCGAGACGCCGATGAAGCCGAAGTCGTCGTTCAGCCGCAGCGGCCCGATCACCCACTCGTCCAGGACCGTGCTGATCCCCAGTGGGTCGTCCTGCAGCTTGTACCAGGGGGAGATGTGCGTGTAGAGCACCAGCAGGCTCGCCACCGCCCGCAGCACGTCCAGCCCGTCGAGCCGGCGCCCCTTCCCGGTCCGGTCCGGGGTGGGTGGCGGCGGTTGGACCACGCGGGGTAACGGCTGGGTGATGTCCGGGTCGTGGGGACGTGCGGCGAGCTGCTCGCTCATCGCGTTCCCTCCCCGGCTTCCGTCACCCCGCGTGCCAAGCTACCCGACTCAGCTCAGCGGTCGTAGCCATAACGTGACGAAGCGGTCGGCACTGTCACGTGCCAAATCGACCAGCTCCTCGTCCGAGGTGGCCACGTCGGACGCCCGGTACCGGCCCGCCGCCGCGGCGTCGACGACCTCGTCGGTGACCGGGACCAACTGGTAGCCCCACGACCGGTACCTGGCCGCCACCTCGGCCGGCACGTCGCCGGCCTGCTCGATGGCGTCCGGGTCGAACTCGGTCAGCACGTGCGGCCGGCTGGCCTCGATCAGCGCCGTCATCCCGGCGAGCGCCCGCTGGTCGCGGCCCTGCGCGTCGCACTTCACCACGTCCACCCGGCGGTCGCCGATGCCGGCGAGCCCGTCCAGGCGCAGGCCGGGCACCTCGACACCGCCGGTCGGGTCGATCCGGTTGTCGCCGGTGTTGCCCTCGGCGGACAGCGCCAGCCGCAGCGGGCCGTCGGCGTCCCAGGCGGCGCCCTCCACCAGCGTGAGCCGGGCGGCGACCTCGGGCGGGACGTTCGCGGTCACGTTGCGGCACAGCAGCTCGCGGACCGGCGCCCACGGCTCCACCGCGTACACCGCGCCCTCGGCGCCGACCCGCCGCAGCCCGCGGACGGTGAAGTAGCCGACGTGCGCGCCGATGTCGACGAACACCCCGCCGGCCGGCAGCAGCAGGTCGGCCAGCCGCGACTCGGCGGCCTCCCAGGTGCCGTACCGGCGCAGCCACGGCAGCACCACGGTGTCCTCGGCGGGCAGCCGGATAGGGCCGATGTCGGTGATCACGGTCTGGCTGGGTACCGCGCCGCCCTTCGGCGCCGGGTCGACCAGGTCGTGGTGGCGGAGCAGCCCGGTGCGCAGCCGGGGCACCTCGGTGGTCAGCTCGGCCGCGGTGGCCTCCATCCCGGCCATCCACTCGGCGCGCTCGTGCAGCAGCGACATGATCCGGTGCTCCAGCTCGGCGATCCGGGTGCCGAGCCGGTCGGCCTGGCCGCCGATGCGCCGGTCCATCTCGACCGGCAGCGCCTCCTGGCCGGTCCGCAGCTCCCGCAGCTCGTCGGCCAGGCCGGCGTTCACCTCCCGCTGCGCCTCGGTGTTGCCGGCCTGGGTGTGCTCGAGCCGTTCGATGCGGGCGAGCAGGTCCTGCTGACCGGCGGCGAGCTGGCCCATGCTGGCGCCGACGCCGTCCATCAGCTCGGTGAGCACCGCGCGCTGGTGGTGGTCGTAGTGGTCGAGCACCCGCAGGATGCCCCGGCGCAGCGCGGCCGCCATCGGCACCTTGCTTGCCGCGGCCGGGTCGGCCCGCCAGCGCAGTGCCTCGCGGCTGTGCTCCAGCGGAGCCAGCGGGCTCGGCCGCTCCCGCTCGACGCGCCGGTGCAGCCAGGTGCCGTGCGCCTCCTCCAGCCGGGTGCGCACCCAGCGGGCGGCGGCGGCCGCCGAGCGGGTGGCCAGCACGTGCCGGCGGGCGGCGGCCCCCCGGCGCAGCGCGGCCGCCGGGTCGGCGGCGATCTCCCGCAGCGCGGCGGCGGCCGCGTCGGTGTCCGGCTCGGCCCAGTGCGCGTCGCGCGGGTAGGGCTCGTTGCCGGGGCCGACCTCGACCAGCCGGTAGGGGACCGGCCAGCCGGTGTCGGCGGTGAGGAACTCGGCGGTGCCGCCGTAGTCGGTGGCCACCACCGGCAGCCCGTGCGCCATCGCCTCGGCCACGGTCAGGCCGAACCCCTCGCTGCGGTGCAGCGACACGTACGCGTCGGCGGTGGCGAAGAGCTTGGCGACCTCCTCGGCGCTGAGGTAGCCCTCGATCAGCTCGATCCGGTCGTCGCCGGCCGCGGCCATCCGCAGCCGCTCGCGGTCGCCGGGGTGCCGGTCGCCGTTGATCGACTTGATCACCAGCCGGACGTCCTCGCGGTCGCCGAACGCCGTGCGGAACGCGGTGATCGCGGCGAGCGGGTTCTTCCTGTCCAGGATGCTGTTGTGGTCGAAGACGAACAGGAACCGGGTGACGCCGCCGGCCGGCGGCGTCCGCTGCTCCGAGCCGGCGCCGAGCGGGTCGCGGACCGGCACCGGGAACGTGCGCACCGGCACCGGGGAGTGCTCGCGGATCGCGGCCGCGCAGAAGTCGCTGATCGTCCAGATCTCGTCGACCAGCGAGAACGCGGGGTGCATGGCCTCCGGGAAGGTGTCCAGCTCCCAGGACCACACGCCGATCACGTGCCGGTCGCGGGCCAGGTCCTGGTGCATCCGCAGGGTCTGCCCGGTCATGTCGGCGTTGACCACGAGCACGCTGACGCCGTACCGGGGGTCGCCGAGCACCGCGTCCGCCGGTAGCGGGTGCGAGGTGCGGCTGACCACGGTGAACTCCTCCACCGCGGTGGCCACCGGGACCCCGCTGTCCACCACGGCCTCGTGCACCAGCCGGCCCAGCTCGCCGACGCCCAGCTCGGCGGTGAGGTAGCCGAGCACGTTCGCGCCGAGGTCGGTGACCGGGGCGACCGGCTCGGCCGGGGGCCGGTCGGCGACCGCGGCGGCCGGCAGCGCACGCTCGTTGAGCCCCGAGGTCCGGCACCAGTGCCGGTAGCCCTCGGCGTCGGCGTGCAGCGGGTCCGGGTAGACCTGCCGCAGGTCCTCCCGGGAGTGCCAGAGCGCGTAGGACCAGCGGGACAGGCCGGCGCGCTCCTGGTCGGGGGTGGCCGGCGCGCACGCCCAGCGCAGCAGCTCCTCGGCGGTGTCGTCGCCGAACGGGTTCGGCGGCGCCGGGGTGCCCCGGCGCTCGGCGTCGACCCAGGCGGACCGGTAGGCGCGGCGCAGCGACATCGACACCGGGGTGCCGTCGGGGAGCGTGTTCCACCGGTAGGGGACGTCGTCGAGGGCACGCAGGTACCCGGCGTCGAACAGGTGGGTGCGGTAGTCCGCGGCCAGCTCGGCGAACAGCGGGTACTCCGACAGCAGCACCCGCGGCCGGTCGGCGTAGTGGGTGGAGGCCAGCCACGGCTTCTCCGGGCGGTAGCCGGAGAAGTGCACGAACCGCAGCGGGTGGCCGCTCGCGGTGAGCGTGCCGTCGGCCTCGAGGGCCAGCGGGCGCTGGTAGACGTTCCAGTAGGCGACGTTCCAGCCGGGGTCGACGACCTTGGTGTGGCGGAACAGCGCGGGCACGTTGTCCACCCAGCGCTGGTCGGTGAACAGCTGCTCGGTGACCGAGGAGATGGCGTCCTGGCGCAGCCGGTCGGCCCAGAACTGCAGGAACGGCGCCGCGTCCCGGGACACCCCGATGAAGCCCAGGTTGAACACCCCGGAGGCCATGATGTCGGCCTCGCTGGGCCGCAGCCCGTCGCGCGGCATCGGCTCCAGCACGTGCGGGGTCAGCACGATCTCGTGCTCGACCGCGAGCGCGCCGACCTCGGTGGCGAACGACCCGAACACCTCGATGTCCGGGTCGAGGTAGATCGCCACCTCGTGCTCGGCGAGCAGGGTGCGCAGCAGCCACGGCTTCACCGCGGTGCTCAGCTCGGTCACCGTGTAGGCCAGCGCCATCCGGCCGAACTCGGCCCGGTCGATCGCGATGTCGTCCGGGCCGAGGAACCGGACCCCGGGCACGTCGTGGGCGAGACCGGTCAGCTCGTCGGTGTCGGCGTCGATGACCAGCACCGCGAAGCCGGCGTCCGGGTGGTGGCGGCGGAACGACTCGGCCAGTACCCGCGCGGCGGGCACGTAGTTGCGCGCGACGATCGTCCCGGCACAGATCCGGGTCCCCGACCCGATCATCGAATCAGCCATCGACGGGTGACATCTCCAGTTGGTCGGCGAGCACGTCCTCGAACAGCTGGTTCGCCGCGTCCGCGTCCTGGCCGATGGTCTGGATGCGGATGAGGTCGCTGCCGGAGACGTAGTGCGCGCGGGTGAGCTGGCCGTCGGCGGTGTCCGGGTTCCTGGACGCCAGCACGCCGGCCGGCGCGTCGATCTTCTTCAGCTGGAACTTCAGCTGCAGCGCGGCGAGCTCGTCACGGGCGGTCGCGGCCGCGGCCTCGCTGGTCATCGTGGTGTAGACGACGATGACGGTGACGTCGTTGTCCCTGGACAGGGCCATGGCCGCGTCGCCGGCGCCGCCCTGCTTGTAGATGGCGACCTCCTCGGGGGTGAGGTGGTCGATGGTCTCGACGTCGGCGAAGGTCTCGATCCGGCTCAGGTCCTGCGGGCTGCCGGGCAGTTCCGCGATCGGGCCCTGCGGCTCGGTCTCGCTCGGCGGTGCGGTGGTCTCACTGGCCGGCGGGTTCTCGTTCCCGCCGGGGCCGGCCTCGGTGTCGCCCTCGTCCGGCCGGAACAGGAAGTACGCGCCCGCCGCGATGCCGACCAGCACCACGACGATCGCGATGATGCCGAACACCTTGGCCGGGCTGGACTTCTTCTCGGTCTCGAAGACCTCCGGGCCCTGTCTGGCCCAGTCCGGGGTGCCGGCCGCGGCCAGCGGCGGGAACTCCTGCCCGGCCCACGGCGGCGCGAGGTTCTCCTCGGCCTGCCACGGCGGCTGGTTCTGCTGGTTCTGCTGCGGGAAGCCCTCCGGCGGCGAGTGCGGCCCGGGCGGCGGCGCCGGGCGCAGCGGCCGGGCGCCGGCCTGCGCCTGCGGCGGCACGCCGGGCACGACCTGGGTGCGGTTCGGGTCGTCCGGCGGGGTGGCGCGCCAGCCGACCGACTGGGTGCGGTCGGAGTCGCCGAGGTCCTGGCCGGAGACGATCTGCGTCTTGTCCGCGTCGCCCTGCTGGTTCTGGTTACCCTGCTGGGGCTGCACGGGCGGCATCATCGTGGTCGACTCGCTCGAACTCGGCGGCTCAGCGCCCGGCGCGACGGCCGTGGACAGGATGTGGTCGCGGCGCGACCGGTAGTCGTCGGCCGAGATTCGCCCGGCGGCGAGCTCTTCGTCGAGCCTGCGGAGTTCGTCCTGCCAGGACACCCTGGTCTCCCTTCGTGTGACCGGCCCGCGGTACCTGGCCGTACTACTCCCCATCCCCGGGACACATTGTGCATGGGGTCGGTGTTTCGACTTCAGTCGGCCGGAAGCCGTTCCGTGAGTTCGGCCAGCACCTTCTGGAACGCCGCCCGCAGCGCCTCGGGGTCGGCGTCCGGCTTGGCGGAGGCGTTGAACTGGATCCAGACGTCGCCGGAGGAGTAGATGGCGATGAAGGTGCGCAACGCGGCGTCGGTGCGGCTGATCACCGGCGGGTCGCCGGCCGTGACCTCCTCGGCCGGGGCGAACCCGGCGCGCTGCAGGTGTTCGCGGGTCAGCACCGCGACCCCTTCCGCCCCGTTGGCCGGCGGGATGGGGGAGGCGGCCAGCAGGTACCCGATGCCGTCGGCGCCGGAGCCGCGGTAGACGACGTCCTCGGCGCCGTTGTCGACCAGCAGGGTGGTGTAGGGCTCGGTGAACAGCTTCAGGCCGAGGGCGTCCTGGACGGTCATGGTGCCGTTGTCCTGGCTGGCGTTGCCGGGCAGCTCGGGCAGCCGGGCGGCGATGTCGTCGGTGGTGGTGCGGGGCGCCTGCTCGCTGGTGGTGGCGGGCGGCTGCGCGGCGGGTGCCGGTTCACCGTCCTCGCGGAACACGAACCACCACACGCTGGCGCCGATGAGCGCGAGCACCACGATCGGCACGAGCACGCGCACCAGTAACCGGCCGCGGGCCGGTGCGGCCTCGGCGAACACCTCCTGGCCCTGGATCGGCGGCGCGGGCCGGTGGGCCGTCTGCTGCGCCCATGGCGCTCCAGGGGGCGGACCCTGCGGCGCCGGTTGGGCCGGTTGGGCGGGTTGCGGGGTGATCGTGTTCGCGTCGACGACCTGGGTGGTCTCGTCGGTGGTGTCGTTGCTGTCGACCTTGACCACGAGCGTGGTCTCGGCCGAGGCGGCGTCGCCGGCCGGTTCGGCGGGTTCGGCCGGTGCCGGCGGCTCGGCCGCGGGTTTGGCCGGCGCCCACATGTCCTCTGGCTGCCTGGCGACCGAGCCGCTGGAGGCCTCGGCGAGGATCTCGTCGCGGCTCTTGCGGTACTCGGCCGCGCCGATCTCGCCCCTGGCCAGGCGCGCGTCGAGCTGGCGAAGGCTCTCCTGCCACGTCATCTTTTGGATCTCTTCCACTAGCGGATCGGGCGTTTCTGCAGTTCCTGGCGCACGGTGGCGATGAACTCCTCGCTCAGCACGCCGAGGTTCCCGCGCGCGATGGCGCGCTCGACGATCTGCAGCACGACCACCTCGTTGGCGGCCATCGTGCGCGCGACCATCCCGGCGTCGTCGTCGACCGTGGTGTAGTACAGCTGGGTGACGTCGGAGAACGCGGCCGGTAGGTAGGCCGAGACCGGCAGGGTGAAGGAGTCGCCGAGCACCAGGGTTGGCCGGTGGACCATACCGGTGGTGGGCCTGGGGGTCCGCCGGACCGGCGCACGCAGGTCGGGCAGGACGCCGGCGTTCTCGAAGCTCTCCCCGTCGGCGGCGAGCTCGTAGGTGATGGCGCGGTTGTCGCCCTCGCGACCGATCAGCGGCGGCAGGTCGGCGTGCACGGTGACCTCGCCGCGCTCCCGGATCTCCCAGCTCTCGGTGATGTCGGGCTCGAGCCGCTCGGCGAGCTGGCGGACCATCTCGAGCGCGCCCTCGTTCGTCCAGTGCGAGTCGAGGGAGTAGTAGGGCGGGCGGTCGAACTGCTCGGCCACGTTCCGCAGCGGATCCCGCATGTCGAGCACGCCGTCGACCGAGCTGACCGCGCTCCACAGCTTGGGGGTGGCCTCCTCGGCGCACTTCTTGCCGGCGTAGCTGTCCGGGAGGTTCTCCGGCACCATCGTCCACTTGTCGGGCACGGCGACCATCACGAAGGTGCGCCCGGAGGCCTCCACCGCGTCCCGCAACTGCCCGATCCGCTGCGCCGTCTCGCCGAAGGACTGACCGGACTGACACTTCCCGGTGACGTCCTCGCCCAGGTAGAGCCAGCCGTCCTCACCCTCGATGACCCGGCGGTACCCGGCGGCGTTGGGCTCGTTGTTCGGGTTGTCGGGTTCGCTGCTCGGCCCGCCAGGACCACCCGGCAACGGCCCGGTCGGAGCGCTGGTCCCCTGATCGAACGGCGCCGGTTCCCCGAAGAACGTCTCGCTCACCCAGCCCGCCGCGTCGATCGCCTGCGCCCGGAACACGAGGTTGTCGGTCGCCCACGGATCCATCCCGGTGAGGAACCCCCACCCGTCGAACACGCTCGGGAACCCGGTCAGCTCGTGGTTCTCGAGTTCGACCGGCCGCATCCCCCCGATCCACATCAGGGCGGGAGCCGCGAAGAAGACCAGGGCACTCACGAGCGCGGTCAGCTGCCGCCCACCGTGCCGCGGCCGGTGCAGGGCGTGCTCACGGGGCATCCACGCCTCGTGGATCGGAGGCAGCCCGCCGACCGGTCGCCGATCGTCCAAGGTCACGCGCGATACGTTAGCCGGTGGCTCCGTGTGTTCGGCGCGAGTTGCCGACTCCGGCCAGCACCGCTCGCGAACGAAGCGAATCTTCCGTGTTCACCGCCCGTGATCGAACGAACGCGCTAACGTCATCGGCCTGGAGGGAGTTCGTACGGATTCGAGGGGGATCGACAGTGGGGTTCACCGTGCGACCGGCCGCGTTGCGGGAGCTCGAGAAGCTGCTCGCGCGGGCGAAAGAGGATGTGGGCACCGCCAACGCGCACCTGGTCAACATGGAGCACTTCGCATATGCCGACGGCGCCCTCGCCGTGTGCCTCGACGGCCACCGGGCCGCGTACCGAACGCTGTCGGACTGGCTCGGCGAGGTCGCCGACCCGACACTGACGGCGACCACGGCGGCGGTCGCCGACTCGGCGGCCTACTACGAGCGAACCGACACGACGACCGCCGCGAACCTCGACGCCACCTATCCGGACGCCGACGTCGCCGGCGCTCGTGAACGCGCGAAACACGTTCCGCTGGAGTCCGAGGGCACCGCCCGCTTCGCCGATGTCACCGAACCGGCGAAACACCTCGGCGCGGTCAAGGACTACACCGACGAGATGGAGGCCGGCGCGCTCCAGCTGTGGGACATGATCAGCCCGTCCTCGTTGCTGAACCAGGCCATCGAGGGCGTCAGCGAGGTCGCCGTCATGCTCGACTGGCTGGAGCACTCCTACAACCCGTACGAGCATCTCGCCCGCGAGTTCGTCGGCGAGGCCGGCAGCGCCGGCCGACCTGGCGAGGTGAACGCCGTGAACCAGCCCGCCAACCTCACCGAACTGCTCGAACTGACCAAAGGCACCCGTTACGAGTCGATCGCCGGGAACGAGCAGGAGATCGAGCGGCTGTTCGTCGAGGAGATGACGCGGAGCTCCGACCCCATGATCAGGGAGATCGGCAGTGGTATCGCCGACGGCACGATGACCTGGCATGCCGTCGCCACCAGCTCGGCATACGCCGAACAGATGAACCGCGGTCTGGAGGTCATGCGCGACTTCGACCTCCCCGGCGCACTGGGTGCGCTGGCCGAGCAGGACGCACCGGTGGAGAAACCCGTGGACAAGCCGAGGCGTGAGCCGCATGAGGATGACGACTTGTTCACAGGTGGCCTGCTGAGGAAGCGGCGGCCGCGATGAGGGCGCGGTTGTTGGCCGCCGTTGTCAGCCTGGCAGCCGTTGTCGGCTGCTCCGACGACGGCGGCGGTGCCGGCGGAAGCGAGGACACGTCGGCGTCGAGCCCGGTTGACCGGTCGACGCTCG
Source organism: Actinophytocola gossypii (assembly GCF_025165815.1). Classification (GTDB taxonomy): domain Bacteria; phylum Actinomycetota; class Actinomycetes; order Mycobacteriales; family Pseudonocardiaceae; genus Actinophytocola; species Actinophytocola gossypii. The sequence continues at coordinate 193,627 of NZ_JAFFZE010000019.1, forward strand.
AGTTCGCTCCGGTGCCCGAACAGCTGGACATCGGCGCGGTCCCCGACGCATGCGGCTTGCTGAGCCCGGCCCAACGCGACGAACTGGGTCTTCCGGTGACGAGTTCGGACTCGCCCCGGACCTGCGACCTGGGAACCGCCGAGAACTCCCACCTACTGAGCATCCACACCGAGCTCTCGCGGCTCGACCGGGTCCACTCCAACTGTTACGAGTCGGAGACCGAGAACGACGTCAGCCCGTGTGACTCCTGGACGGCCGACACCATCGACGGTTACCCGATCATCCGGGCACCGGCCGACTCCGGATTCGGTGTGCTGTGCAACCTCTATCTCGGCGTCAACGATCGGTCTTCGATCATGATTCTCGACGGACAGGTGCACAAGGGCGGGCCGGACTGCACGGTCGCCGACAAGGCCGCGACCTTCATCCTCGAGACCCTGCGTTGAGCGCTACGCCGTGCTCACGACGCTGGTTGTGGGACGGGACCAACGGCTCCGGCGGACGGACCTGCGGATCGCGGCCATGGCCGCAGCGCACCAGTTGCCGCTGCTGAGCAGGAACGCCGAGGACTTCGTCGGCGTGGAACGAGTGCCGGACGTGATCGCCAGCTGAGCCGGGCTCAGCCCGTGGTGACCTCGCTCGGCCGCTCCTTGCGGCGCACCCGGGCCAGGCCGTAACGCAGCGCCAGCACCACGTCCGCCACGGTGTGCGCCACGCGCAGCACCAGGCTGACCGTCGTCGCGGCGGCCACGCCGGTCAGCGGGGTCAGGGCGAGGATCAGCACGGCCTCCCGCGCCCCCACACCCGCCGGCGCGATGAACACCACGAGCCCGACGATCCACCCGAGCGCGAACGCGCCCGTGCACACCAGCGCCAGCACCACGACCGAGTCCGTGAACGGGTCGGCCAGCAGGTACCCGCCGAGCCCGTACCCCAGCCACGCCGGGAACATCCACGCGATCGGCGCCACCAGGTGCCGCCACCGCAGCACCGGCGGCTCCACCCCGGACCGCCCGGCCAGCTTGCGGGCCAGCGCGTTGACCACCTTCGGGTGCAGCAGCACCAACGCCAACGGGATGCACACCCCGGCCCAGCCGAACTGGTTCACCAGGCTCGGCTGGCTGATCAGCAACAGCGCCCCGACCAGCACCGACGTCACCGCGTGCACCACCAGGAACACCGAACCGGCCAGCAGCGCCAACCCGCCGGGCACCCCGTGCTCGCGGGCGAACTTCATCTGCGCCAGGAACGGCCAGATCGAGCCCGGCAGGTACTTCCCGGCCTGCGCGGGGAAGAAGATCCGCCGCGCCGCGGGCGACCCGACCTTCGAACCGAGCGCCGCCAGGCAGTGCTTCCACACCTCCGCGGTGGCCAGCAACCCCAGCACGGTCGCGGCCAGCGCGAGCACCATCCGCCACCAGCCGATCTCGCCGAGCGAGTCGACCACGTCCGGCAGCTGGTCGCGCAGTGCCCAGCCGGCCAGGCCGACCGCCACCACCACGAACACCACGGCGAGCAGGTCCGCTCGCCTGCTCGGTCGTGGCGGTGCCGGCGCGGCCTGCTCAGTCACGCCAGATCAGCCCGGTCGTGGTCGGGTACGGCAGCGTCGGCGTGCCGCCCTTGAGCAGCTCGATCCGCAGGCCGGGCAGCACGGACACCACGTCCCAGTACCGCTTGCGCTTGATGTTGTCGAACACCACCACGCCGCCGTCGGCCAGGTGGTCCAGTGCCCGGCGGAACGCGTCGACCCTGGCCCGGCCGTCCACCACGATCAGGTCGAACGGGCCGCCGACCTGGTCGATCGTGGACACGTAGTCGGCGAAGTCCAGATCGGTGTGGCCGACGCGGTTGGAGCGCACGACGGTGTCGGCGGTGGCCGCGGTCGGCGCGACGGCGTGCAGCTTCACGTTCCCCACGGACGCGCCCGCCACCATCTCGCGGACCACCTCGGCCCACTGGGTGTCGTGCTCGACGCTGTCGACCTGGCCGGCGCGCTTGGCCAGCCACAGGGTGCTCGCCCCGGCGCCGTACTCGAAGATCCGCGCCTCCGGCCGGTCGGCGAGGAACTCCTCCACCCGCCGCATCGCCGGGTAGCTCCACCACGCCATGTCCATCCGGACCATCTCGGTGGCGTCGTGGATCGAGAACAGCGTGGCCAGGTGCCGCACCTTCGCCGAGTCGCTGCGCTCCAGCTTCGTCAGCAGCCCGGCCTTGTCGGCCGCCTTGCGGACGGTTCGCACACCGGTCACGTAGGCGCCCCGGATGCCGCTCATTTCGCTCCCAAAGGTTTCGCCGGCTCGGCCACGTCGGCCGGCTCGAGGGTCTTCGTCCGTTCCGCGATCAGCTCGGTCGCCTCGCGGCGGTTGGCCGTGCGGTGCAGCACGATCTCGGCGATCAACCCGATCGAGATCATCTGCACACCGAGGATGACCAGCAGGATACCCAGCATCAGCAGCGGCCGATCGCCGATGGCCTCGCCGCCGAAGAGCTTCACGACGGTCAGGTAGGCCAGCAGGACGAACCCGAGCAGCCCGGACGCCAGGCCGAGCCCGCCGAACAGGTGCGCCGGGCGGCGGCCGTACTTGGTGATCGTCATGACGGTCAGCAGGTCGATGGCGCCGCGCACGTATCTCTCGAAGCCGTACTTGGACCTGCCGTGCTCGCGCGGCCGGTGGTTGACCGCCAGCTCGCGGACCTTGTAGCCGCTCTGGTGCGCGAGCGCGGGGATGTAGCGGTGCAGCTCGCCGTAGAGCGGCACCCGCCGGTAGACCTCGGTGCGCGCCGCCTTGAGGCCGCAGTTGTGGTCGTTGAGCTTGAGCCCGGTGATCACGCCGGTCATCTTGTTGAAGAACTTCGACGGGATCCGCTTGCCCAGCGGGTCCTTGCGGTCGGCCTTGTGCCCGGAGACCAGGTCCGCGCCGTCCTCGAGCTCGGCGAGCAGGCGCGGCACCTCGGCCGGGTCGTCCTGCAGGTCGGCGTCCATGGTGACGACCAACTCGCCTCGGGCCTCGTCGACGGCGGCGGCGAGCGCGGCGGCCTTGCCGAAGTTGCGCCGCAGCCGCAGCGCGCGCACCCGCTCGCTGTCCCGCGCCAGCTCGCACATCACCGGCCAGCTGCGGTCCGTGCTGCCGTCGTCGACGAAGATCACTTCGTACTCGGTCTCGGGCATCGTGGCGAAGGCGGCGTCGATCTCGCCCAGCAGGATGCGCAGCGTCGCCTCCTCGTCCTTGACCGGGATCAGGACGCTGACGCGCACCTCGGGTATTGCTTCGATACTCATTCTCAGTCTCCGGTGTCGGTGACCTCGGGCGGCAGCCAGCGCATGGCACCGCTGTCGTAGACGACCACGATGCGTGTCTCGTCGGTGACGGGGCCGATCAGTTTGAAGCCTACGTTGGGGGACAGCTCCCAGTACGTGGCGGTGACGTCGCCGCGTGGCTGTCCGCTCACGCCGCCGCCGACGACCTTGCCGTTCCCGTCCACGACGAGAACGCAACTGACCTGGTCGGCCTCGCGGTGGGCGCCGCCGGTCGCCCAGCCGGTGATCAGGTGGGCCTCGCCCCGGTCGTCGATGCTGTTGACCACGCCCACCGGCTCGAACGGGGCGCGCGTGCCGGGCGCGGGCAGCGGCTCCGCGTCGCCCACATCGATCGTGGAGCCCAGTTCGGGGCCGCCGCAGCCGAGGGAGAACGAGTCGTTGAACGGGTAGTGCGACAGCGCGCGCAGGTCGGGCTCGAGCTCGTCCTCCCTGGGCAGCACCGGGCCGAGCGTGTCGCCGTAGCCGGCCCGGATCGCGACCGCCTCCAGCGGGTGCTCCCGGATCTTGTTCCGGAGGTCGGTCGCGGTCGGCACGCCGAGCGTGAAGCCGATGACGCCGATGCCGACCGCCATGGCCGCGATCTTCTGCGCGTTGCGCCGGACACCCCGGTAGATCACCACGGACGTGATCACGAGCAGCGGGATCGCAGCGATCACGGCGATCGAGGAATACCGGCTCTCCAGGCCGAACTCGGCGCCGAAGTCCATCCGGGCCATGCCGGTCATGCCGCAGGCGAGCACGCCGTAGCAGGCGAGCGCCCACCAGAACCGCAGCGCGGGCTGCTGCGCGGTCCGGTTGGTGGCGAGGATCGTGTAGACGACGAGCGTCAGCGCGCCGGCGACGACCGCGAAGCCGGGTACGGTCGCGGTCCACATCTTCCCGAGGATGGTGAGGAAGGTGAACAGCAGCGAGCCGATGTCGTTGGCCGGGGTGCCGCCGACCCAGTCGTTGGGTTTGAGCGCGTACCAGATCCCGATGATGACGACACCGATGCCGAGCGGTGTGACCCGGTAGGTCCAGCGTTCCCTGCGCAGGATCGCCAGCAGCGCGAGCGCGGGCCAGAGCGCGAACGCGGTGCCGTAGCTGGCACTGGCGAGGACCCCGGCGACCCAGGCGGGCCACCACTTGCCCTTGGCCGCGAACAGCAGCGAGGCGACGACGATGAGGTTCGCGGTCAGCCACGCGGCGCCACTCATCGAGCGCACGAACATGTGCATGCCCTGCAGGCTGAAGACCAGCGCGGAGGCGGCGACCACTAGCCCGGCCCGCGCGAGCGGGGGAAGTGACCTCGGCAGCACCGCCCGCAGGAGCAGGACCGTGGCCCCGGCGACGACGATGACCAGGTAGCCGAGTACGCGGTTGTCCCCGTCGGCGAGCTTGGCGTCGAGCCAGTAGAGCAGCGACGGGATGATCAACGGGTGCTCGTTCTGCGGGGTGAACACGCCCAGCGGGCGGAACGAGCCGTCGGGGTTGGTGATCCGGATCAGGACGTACCAGTAGTCGAGCCACTGCAACTTCCCCGCCCGGGCCACTTCCATGATCATGGCCACGACGGGCACCAGGGCGAGCAACTCGACCAGGCGCGCGATGTTGGTGTCGGTGAGCCGCTCCCGCCAGCGGGACGCGGGCGGGCCGGGTTCGGCCGCCGCGTCGGCGTCGTCCTGCTTCACCACGGTGCTGGTCACGACCGGTCTTCCTCCGCGCGAGTTCGGGCGTCCGCCGGAGCGGCGACGGTACATACCATTCCAAAGCCGGTTTGGCGACCGGCGCGCGGCCTAGTTTTTCGGGTTGTTCACGATCGTGGTCTCGTCCCGCGTGCCGACGATCTGCGTCATCTCGCCGGAGGGAGCCTCCCAGGCGGCGGAGCGCGGAATGTGCACCTTGGCGGCCTCTTTGTCGGCTTCGGCCAGGATCGCCGCACTGCGCTCCCGGTACTCGTCGGTCGTGATCTGCCCGCTGGTGAGCTGCTCGCCGAGCTCGCGGAAGCGTTCCTGCCACCCCATGGCGACGTTGTTACCACGGGCGCCGTCGTACCGGGTACGAGGACCGGGTGTGACCGCCGTCGGCTGGGCGGCTGCTCCACCCTTCGTCCCCGCCCGGCGTTACCCGCCGTAGTGGTAGCGGCAGGCCGCGACCCGGATCTCGTCGTCGGCGATCGCGTGCGTTCTCCGGACTGCGAAGCAAGTACGCGGTCTCCTTCAACGACTCGTAGTCGTCGAGCGACACCATCACCACGGGTTCGTGACCAGCACGGGTGATCACGACTTCCTCGCGGTCGTTGACGACCGAGTCGAGAGTCTCGGGTTAACGAGCCCTGGACTCCGAGTAGCTCATCGTCCGCATAGGGGAGGTCATCGTGGAGCGGACGACGGGACTCGAACCCGCGACCCTCACCTTGGCAAGGTGATGCGCTACCAGCTGCGCTACGTCCGCATTGCTCGCGGCAAGTCTAGCGGACGGCTGCGAGCGGCCAAGAAGGGGAGTTCGCTACGCCGTTCGGCCGTCCGGGTGAGGCCGAACAGCCCACGACGTTCGACGGTATCGCCTTCCCGTTCTTAACGTTTGTCGACCACGGGAAACCCTCCTGTGGCATGTTGAGCCAATTCCCGTGGCGGCCGGGAGGAGGTGCCGGGTTCCATGACCGGCGAGGTTCCGAGAGTGACCGGGGCGGACGATCCGACCTCGGAGGACCGTACGTTACTGGCCCGGCTGCGCGCCGGTGAGGACGCGGCCTTCGGGCAGCTGTTCTCCCGTCACTCCACCGCCGTGTACCGGCTCGCCATCGGGTTGGTGAACGACCGGGCGGAGGCCGAGGACCTGACCGCGGAGGCCTTCTTCCGCGTCCTGCAGGCCATCCGGCGCGGCTCCGGTCCGGTGGACAACGTGCGCGCCTACCTGCTGATCGTCGTTCGGCGGGTCGCGCTCGAGTGGAGCCTGCGGCGGCGGGACGTCCCGGTCTCCGACGAGGAGCTGACCAACCGCGCGCCGTCCAACCCGGACACCAGTGGTGCCTTCACCGAGCGGAACCTGATCCGCAGGGCGTTCACCAGCCTGCCGGAGCGGTGGCGCAGGGTGCTCTGGAAGATGGAGGTCGAGGGCGAGCGCCCGGCCGTGGTGGCCACGAACTTCGGGCTCAGCCCCAACGCCACCGCCGCGCTCGCCCGGCGTGCCCGCCAGGGGCTCCGGGCCGCCTACCTGCAGGCCCACCTCGCCGCCGACCGGCACGCCACCGGCTGCCGCTCGGTACTGGAGAAGCTCGGCGCCTACACCGCGGGCAGCACCAGGGGCATCGAGCACCGGCGCATCCGGGCCCACCTCGCGGGCTGCCCCTCCTGCACCGCCATGCACGCCGAACTCCGCGACGTCTGCTCCGGCCTGCGTGCGCACGCCGCGTACCTCGCCCTCCCGGCCGCCTTCGCCGCCGGCGCCACCGCCGCCCACCTCGCCGCCGAAGCCGGCGCCGCCACAGCCGGTACCGCCGGTACCGCCGCGACCGCTGGCGCCGCGACCGCTGGCACCGCCGTCGGGGGCGGGACGGCTACCGCGGCCGGTGTCGGCGTGGCCACCGGGACCACCGCCTCCGTCGTCAAGGTCGGCGGGCTGACCGCGCTCAAGGGCGTCCTCGCCACCACGAAGGCCCAGGTCGTCCTCGCGCTCGGCTCGGCGGCGGCCATCGGTGTCCTCGGCTTCGTCTCCGTCACCTCGACCGGTGACGGCCCGCACGCCCCCGTCGACCTCGCCGGCAAGCGCGGGGTCGAACTCAACATCTCCGACCCGCCCTCCTCGACCTCCTCCACGCTCCGCGCCGCCGAGGGCGAGCTCACCACGCACGCCGAGGCCCCGCGCCACACCCGGCAGACCCGCGACGAACAACCCGCCGACGACCCCGTCCGGCCGACCTCGGACCAGCCGCCGGCCCCCGCCAGCGGCACCACCGACGACACCGGCGCCCGCATCGACACCCCGCTCGTCAGCACCGGAACCTTCGACGAGACCTCCCCGATCCGCTACCGCGAGGAGACCGTCGAACGGCGCACCGAGACCACCAACGGCGCCACCGTCGTGTACGAGACCACGACCGTCACCGAGGTCAACGCCGCCGACCAGACCCGCGTGACCACCGAGACCACGACCTACACCCAGCCCACGTCGACCCCGAGTGGGGGACAGCCGACCCCCCGAACGGTTGAATCTACCCCGCTCGCCTCTACCCCGGACGGCCCCTGACGGGTGCGTCGCCCCACCTCGGTACGTCATCATTGACCCTGATGTTCCCGACCATGCTCGGCGCCGGGAGGCCTCAATGACGCGCGTGGTGCGCGGCGCGGACGGACGTGTGTGGACCCTGCACGGCCAGATGGAATGGCGGACGGACGACTCCGACGAGTTCGAGCACGACGTCGCCGTCGGCGGCGCGGCGGCGATCGTGCTGCTGATGCTGGTGCTCGGGCTCGGGCTGGTCCTCGTTCTCTGGTCACCCGAAGGGCTCGTGGTGCCCCTGTGGGTGGTGCTGTTGGTCCTGCTGGCCTTCCTCTTCTTCCCGGCCCGCTGGGCGTTGCGCCGCCCCTGGCGCCTCGTCGCCGAGACCGGGGACGACGGCGAGGGCGACCCGACCGAGAAGTGGGAGGGCAGCGTCCGCGGCATGATGAACGTGCGCTCCCAGATGAAGCGGGTGGCCAAGAACATCGCCGTCGAGTCGCAGCCGAGCATCGAGGGTCCGTTGCAACTGGTCGCGTAGCCGGGTGAGACTGGGTACGTGCCTGAACTCCCCGAGGTGGAGGCGCTCGCCCAGCACATCCGCGAGCACGGCGTCGGTCGCACCGTGACCAGGGTCGACGTCGCCTCCCTTGCCGTGCTCAAGACCGTCACCCCGCCCTGGACCGAGCTGCACGGCCGAACGCTGACCGCCACCGGCCGGCACGGCAAGTTCCTCGACCTCGACTGCGACGGCCTGCACCTGGTCATCCACCTGGCCCGCGCCGGCTGGCTGCGCTGGGCCGACACCCTCTCCGCCGCCCCGCCGCGCCCGGGTGGCAAGGGGCCGCTCGCGCTGCGCGTGCACCTCGGCCCGCCCGGCCAGGGCCCCGGCTTCGACCTCACCGAGGCCGGTACGAAGAAGGGCCTCGCCGTCTGGATCGTGCGCGAGCCGACCGACGTGCCGGGCATCGCGGCACTCGGTCCGGACGTGCTGGCCATGACCCGGGACGACCTCGCCGCCGTCCTCGCCGGCCGCACCGAGCGGCTCAAGACGGCCCTGACCACCCAGAAGATCATGGCCGGGGTCGGCAACGCCTACTCCGACGAGATCCTGCACCTGGCCCGCCTCTCCCCGTACGCCACCGCCGGCAAGCTCGGCGACGACGCGGTCGACACGCTCCACGACGCCATGCGCACGATCCTCACCGACGCGGTCACCCGCTCGGTCGGCCAGCACGCGGCCACGCTCAAGGGCGAGAAGCGCTCCGGCCTGCGGGTGCACGGCCGCACCGGGATGCCGTGCCCGGTCTGCGGCGACACCGTCCGCGAGGTCTCGTTCGCCGACAAGGCCTTCCAGTACTGCCCGACCTGCCAGACCGGCGGCAAACCACTCGCCGATCGTCGGATGTCTCGGCTGCTCAAATAGGGGGCGCTTGCCAGGCGGTGCACGTACGGTCGAGCATTACAGGCGTGACCGACCTGTTGACCGACCGAGCCGTGGTGGGAGTCCTCGCCATTCTCGTCGCCGTCGGCTTGCTCGTGTTGCTGCTGCGCGGGCGAAAGTCGGAGGGCTCCATCGACGACGCCGTGCTCGACGCGGTCCAGCGCCTGTCCAAGGCGGCCCCGGCGATGCGCAGCGGGCTCACCGAGGAGGCCGCCGACCAGGCCGTCAAGCACCTGGTGGAGATGCTCAAGTGCGTCGCCATCGGGATCACCGACGCGAACGGGAACCTGCTGTCCTGGGACGGCGGCGCCAACGAGCACTACGAGGACCTGACCGGCGCGGTCGACGTCGCGGTCCGCAACGGCCAGCGGGCACACATCCACCACACGAACCTCAACTGCGACCAGCGCGGCCGCTGCCCGATGCGGACGGCCGTGATCGTCCCGCTGATCCCGGACGGGCACGTCGAGGGCACGCTGATCGTGGTCGGCGGCGTCAACTCCAAGCGCCTGATCCGTGCCGCCGACGAGGTGGCGAAGTTCGTCAGCATCCAACTGGAGCTGGCGAAGCTGGACGAGTCCAAGCAGGCACTGGCCAAGGCCGAGGTGCGGATGCTGCGCGCGCAGATCTCCCCGCACTTCCTCTACAACGCGCTGAACTCGATCTCCTCGCTGATCCGCACCGACCCGGAACGGGCACGTGACCTGCTGCAGGAGTTCGCCGACTTCACCCGGTACTCGTTCCGCACCTCCGGCCAGTTCACCACGCTGGCCGAGGAGCTGCGCAACATCGACCGCTACCTGACCATCCAGTCCCAGCGCTACGCCGACCGGCTGAACGTGCGGATCAAGATCGCCCCCGAGGTGCTGTCGGTCGTGGTCCCGTTCCTGGTGCTCCAGCCGCTGGTGGAGAACGCCGTCCAGCACGGCCTGTCCCCGAAGCCCGGCGGCGGCACCATCACCGTCGTCGCCCAGGACAACGGCAACGAGGCGCTGATCAGCGTGGAGGACGACGGCGTCGGCATGGACGCCGACCGCCTGTTCGCCGACCTGCGCGACGCGCACAAGACCGGCTCGCACGTCGGCATCGGCAACATCAACCAGCGCATGCGTTCGGTGTTCGGCGACGAGTACGCGCTGATGGCCGAGACCGCCCCCGGCGCCGGCATGAAGGTCATCCTGCGCGTTCCGAAGTACTTCCCCGGCGTCCGCCCCGACCTGCCCAAGTTCGGCCTGGACGACGAGGAGCAGGAAGAGGACGCCGCCCCGGACGTCCCCTCCCAGGTCTCCCGCTAGCCCTACTCGCCGGGTCTGCGCCAGCGGACCCGGCCGTCCACCAGGTCGGCGTCCAGCCCGGGCCCCGCGGCCGGCTCCCAGCGGGTGCCGACGTACTCGCCGAGGTCGATCGAGCCGAACACCGACACGTTCGGGTGCGACCTGACCGCCCTGATCCGCTGCTCCACCCACGAGCGCGCCGCCGACGCCGACCCGAACTCCGCCAGGTCGAGCTGGGTCAGCGACGCCGAGTCGCCGACGCCCAACCAGGCCCGCCACGTCCGCTCGCCGGTGCGATCGGTACCAATCATGCTCCCCCTCCTCGCTGTACAGGAGGCTCGACGGCCAAACCGGATACGGTTGAGTCATGAGCAGCGTCACCGACAAGCTGGTCCAGCGGCTGCCGAAGCTCGGCGAGCGGAGCGGAACCGGCAAGCCCGTCGTCGCCGTGGTCAAGCTGCACGGCGTGATCACCCCGACGCCGTCTCCGCTGGCGCGCGGCACCATCAACATCAACACCGTCGAGTCCGCGCTGACCCGAGCGTTCGACCACGAACGCCTCCGGGCGGTGGCGATCGCGGTGAACTCGCCGGGCGGCGCGCCGACGCAGTCCGCGCTGGTCGCCGAGCGCATCCGGGAGCTGGCCGGCAAGAAGAACGTCCCGGTCATCGCGTTCTGCGAGGACGTCGTGGCCTCCGGCGGCTACTGGCTGGCCTGCGCCGCCGACGAGATCTACGCGCACAACTCCTCCCTGGTCGGCTCGATCGGCGTGGTGAGCGCCGGGTTCGGGCTCTCCGGCCTGCTCGAGCGGGTCGGCGTGGAGCGCCGCGTGCACACCGCGGGCGCGCACAAGGTCCGCCTCGACCCCTTCCGGCCGGAGAAGGAAGAGGACGTCGAGTGGCTCAAGGGCCTGCAGGGCCAGCTGCACGACCAGTTCGTCGGCTGGGTCCGGGAACGCCGGGGCGACCGGCTCCAGGAGACCGAGGAGCTGTTCTCCGGCGAGGTCTGGACCGGCACCCGCGCCGCCGAGCTGGGGCTCGTGGACGGGGTCGGCACCGTGCGCTCGGTGCTCACCGAGCGGTACCCGGACGCGGAGATCAGCGTGGCCGAGCCCAAGCGGCCGCTGCTGGCCCGGCTCGGCTTCGGCGGCCCGACCGGCGGGCTGCTCAGCCCGGCCGACCGGGTGCTGGCCGCGGTCGAGGCCGTCGAGGTCCGTGCCAACTGGTCACGTTTCGGACTTTGAGTCACCCGGTGGAGGTAAGCGTGACGTCGACCATGGACAACCGGTTCTTCCGATCGGCAAGATGCACCACACCGTGACTACCTCAACGAGCGCCCCTGGTCTCGTCGTCCTGGCGGTGGACGACGAGAAGGACGGCATGGACCTCCTGCTGGAACGGCTGGAGGGCAACCGCTACGTGCGTCGCGTGATCACCGCGTTCGACGCCACCGAGGCACTGCGCCACCTCGCCGGCGACGATCCCGAGCTGAACGCGCGCCGCGACTCCGGCCGCCCGATCGTCGACGCCGTGTTCTCCGACCTCAAGATGCCCGGGCTCACCGGCATGGAGATGGCCAAGGTGCTGGCCGGCTTCAAGCCGTCGCCGGTGCTGGTGTTCATCACCGGGCACGGCGAGGGCAACGACGCGGTCGAGGCGTTCGAGCTCGGCGCGGTCGACTTCATCCCCAAGCCGTGCGACCAGACCAGGATGGACCGCGCGGTCCAGCGGGTCATCTCCAAACTGCGCGGCGACGGCATGGCCGGCGAGGCCGCGGCGGCGACCGCCGCCGCCGAGCCGAGCGACGACGAGGTCATCCCGGTCGAGCTGGCCGGCACCACCAAGCTGATCCCGCGCTCCTCGGTCCGCTGGGTCGAGGCGCAGGGCGACTACGCCCGGCTGTTCACCAACGAGGGCTCGCACCTGGTGCGCATCCCGCTGGCGCAGCTGGAGGAACGCTGGGAGAAGGCCGGCTTCGTGCGGATCCACCGCTCGTACCTGGTACCGATCAACCTGATCACCGAGCTGCAGCTCGGCGGCAACGGCTACCACGTCGTCATCGGCGAGGAGGAGCGCAAGCTGCCGGTCAGCCGCCGGCACACCCGCGAGCTCAAGGACCGCATCACCCGGCGTGGCGGCGTGTGAACCGGCACGCGGCCGGTCCGCCGGGCAGGGACGGCAGGGAACCGGGCAAGCCGTACCGGGACCCGCCGACCGCCCCGCGCCGCAAGCGGGTGGTGCTCGCGGACTCCCGCGCGCCGGTGACGGTGCTGCGCACGGTGGTCGAGCTGGAGGAGCAGACCAGCTACGGCGAGGCGCTGGTCACCAACTTCATCCGCAGCCAGCTGAAGTGGTCGGTCCTGCTCGGGGGCATCGTGCTGGCGTACCTCGCGGCCCTGCCCGCCTTGTTCTACTTCGTCCCCGCGCTCACCGACGTGTCGGTCGCGGGCGTACCGTTGCCGTGGTTGCTGGTCGGCGTGGCGCCGTTCCCGTTGTTGTTCGGCGTCGCGTACTGGTACAACTCCAAGGCCGAACGGCAGGAGCAGGCGTTCGTCGCGTTGGTGGAGAAGTAGCGGTTCTGTTGGGATAGGGACGTCCCTGACGTGGAAGCGAACATCTTGGCCGTCGCCGGGATCGCGCTCGTCGCCGTCGCCACCTTCTACCTCGGCTACCGCACCTCGCGCTCACCCAGCACCACCCAGGACTTCCTGGTCGCGCGCCGCACGGTCCGCTCCCGGCGCAACGCGGCCGCGGTGTCGGGGGAGTACCTGTCGGCGGCGTCGTTCATCGGCGTCGCGGGCCTGGTGCTCAAGGACGGCGCCGACGCGCTCTGGTACCCGGTCGGGTTCACCGTCGGCTACCTGGCGCTGATGCTGTTCGTCGCCGCGCCACTGCGCCGCTCCGGCGCCTACACGCTGCCCGACTTCTGCGAGGCCCGGCTCGGCTCCCGGGCGTTGCGCGGGCTCGCGGCCGCGTTCGTGGTGTTCATCGGCATCCTCTACGTCGTCCCGCAGCTGCAGGCGGCCGGGCTGTCGATCACGAAGATCGTGCCGGGCGCGCCGAACTGGGTGGGGGCGTTACTGGTCACGGTCGTGGTGATCGCGAACGTGTTCGGCGGCGGGATGCGCGCGGTCACCGTGGTGCAGGCGTTCCAGTACTGGCTCAAGCTGTTCGCGATCGCCGCGCCGACGTTCGTGCTGTGCGTGCTGTTCATCGGCGAGGGCGGCCGGGGCAGTGTGACCACCGGGCTGACCGAACCGCTGCCGCCGACCTTCGCCGAGAACACCACCCTCGACGTGCGCACGCCGGTGCTGCTGGAGGTCACCGAGCCGGTGCACCTGGCCGCCAACGGGGTGGTGGACGGCGACGAGGTCAGCGGCTCGGTGTACTGGACGCCGATGAGCAGCCCGTACGAGGTGGACGCCGACACCCAGCTGAGCTTCTTCGCCGGGTCCTCGGTGCCGGTGGTGGCCGGCGCGCCGCCGACCAACGACCTGTGGCTCGCGCCGAGCGGCGACGGCGAGGACGTGTTCGCCACGTACTCGCTGATGCTGGCCCTGTTCCTGGGCACCATGGGCCTGCCGCACGTGCTGGTCCGCTTCTACACCAACCCCGACGGCCGCGCGGCCCGGCGCACCACGCTGCACGTGCTGCTGCTGCTCGGCGTGTTCTACCTGTTCCCGATCCTGCTCGGCGCGCTGTCCCGGCTGTACGTGCCGGAGCTGCTGGTGACCGGCCGGACCGACGCGGCGGTGCTCGAGCTGCCGTCGAAGCTCGCGCCGGGCATCCTCGGGCCGATCCTGGCGGCGGTGCTCACCGCGGGCGCGTTCGCGGCGTTCCTGTCCACCTCGTCGGGCCTGGTGGTCAGCGTGTCCGGAGTGCTGTCGACGGACGTGCTGCGCGGGCGGGTGCGGGACTTCCGGTTCGCCACCGCGGTCGCCGGCGGGGCACCGCTGGCGCTGGCGATCGTGCTGCGGCCGTCGGACATCTCGCTGTCGGTCGGCATGTCGTTCACGCTGGCCGCGTCCACGTTCTGTCCGGTGCTGCTGCTCGGGGTGTGGTGGCGGAAGCTGACCTCGGTGGGCGCGGCGGCCGGCATGGTGGTCGGCGGCGGGCTGGTACTGGCGGCGCTGGTGCTGAACGCGGTCAGCGGGTTCACCGGCAACTGGGCGCCCGCGCTGCTGCTGCAGCCCGCGCTGGTCACGGTGCCGGTCGCGTTCCTGACGGTGATCCTGGTCAGCCGCGCGACGCAGTCGAAGGTGCCGGCGGACGTCAACCAGATGCGGCTGCGGATGCACGCCCCGGACGGGCTCGGCTTCATCCGGGACCGCGCGGTGGCCCGGTTCGGCTCGGCCGAGGAGCGCGCCAGGCTCGCCGACGGCCGACACCGGAAGTGACCGGGATTACCATTCACCCGACCGACGACGGTCGACGGATGGGAGCGCTGATGGCGGTGTCCGCCGGTCGAGCGCCCGATACGGCGCCGGCCCGGTCCAGGAGGCCTTGGGCGCGCACGGATCCGGTCGCGGTGCTGGCGGCCGCCCGGCACATCGCCGACGAGCTGCGGGACGGTCTCGCCGGGTCCGGCGCCCGGGCGGCCGCGCGCGGGGTCCGGCGACTGCTCGACGTCGACTGCGTCGGCCTCGCGGACCTGTCCGGCCGCCCGGTGTGGGCGCCCGCGCCGCCGCCGGGGGAGGGCGCGGAGGCGGCGAACGCGCTGGTCGAGCAGGTGCTGCACTCGGAGTCCAAGGGCGGCCGGCCGCCGCTGCTGGCGCTGCCGCTGCACGTGCACCACGAGCTGGCCGGCGTGCTGGTGGTGTTCGGCAACGCGCGGCGGTCGGCGGTGCGGGAGGCGGCGGCGTGGGTCGTCGAGGCGCTGGAGCGCGGCAGGCTGGAGGCGTCGGCCGAGCAGGCCGCCCAGGCCGAGCTGCGGGCGCTGCGGGCGGAGATCTCCCCGCACTTCGTGTACAACGCGCTGACCGTGATCTCCGCGCTGGTCAGCTCCGAGCCGGACCGCTCCCGCGAGCTGATGATCGACTTCGCCGACTACATCCGCTACAGCCTGGCCAGGCACGGCGAGTACACCACGGTCGCCGACGAGTTCCACGCCATCGAGACCTACCTGGCGTTGCAGCGCGCGGTGCTGGGTGAGCGGCTGGCCGTGCAGGTGCGGGTCGCGCCGGAGGTGCTGGCCGTCGCGGTGCCGTACCTGGTGCTGCAACCGCTGGTGGAGAACGCGATCCGGCACGGCATCGAGCCGCGTACCGGCACCGGGCACGTCACCGTGCGCGGCGAGGCCGAGGGCAACGACTGCGTGATCAGCGTCGAGGACGACGGCCTGGGCATGGATCCCGCGCTGGCCGAGGAGATCCTGGCCGGCCGCGGCGGCTCGGACAGCGTCGGCCTGGCCAATGTGGACCGCCGGTTGCGCCACGTCTACGGCCCCTGGTACGGGCTGGTGGTGGAGACCGGGCCGGGGGAGGGCACCCGCGTGGTGGTGCGGATCCCGCGGTTCCAGCCGGGGGTGATGCCGGGATGACGGGCCTGCGTGTGCTGGCCGTCGACGACGTGCCGCCCGCGCTCGACGAACTGTGCCGCCTGCTGCGCGAGGCGCAGGAGGTCGGCGAGGTCGCCGCGGCCGGCGACCCGCTGTCGGCGCTGCGGATGATCCAGAACGGCCGGTTCGACGCGGTGTTCCTGGACATCTCGATGCCCGGCCTGGACGGCCTGGAGCTGGCGTCCCTGCTGGCGAAGCTGTCCGAGCCCCCGGCGATCGTGTTCGTCACCGCCTACGAGCAGCACGCCGTGGCCGCGTTCGGCATCGGCGCGGTCGACTACCTGCTCAAGCCGGTCCGCGCCGAACGCCTGTCCGACGCCCTGGCCCGGATCGGCCGGGTAGTCCCGGCGAACCGCCCCCAGCCCGAGCCCGTCCAGGCCAGGACGATGGACGCGATGGCCGCCCTGCCGGTCGAGCAGGCCGGCCGCACCAGGTACGTCCGGCGTGGCGAGGTCAGTTTCGTCGAGGCGCACGGCGACTACGTCCGCCTGCACACGGCCTCCGGCGTGCACGTGGTCCGGATGCCGATCTCGCGCCTGGAGGAGTACTGGGAGCCCGCCGGGTTCGTGCGCGTGCACCGCGGCTTCCTGGTCTCCCTGGACCGCGTCCGCGAACTCCGCAGCGACTCCGTCGGCGGCCTCCTGGCCCACACCGACCTCGGCGACGTCCCGGTCAGCCGCCGCCACGCCCGCGAGCTCCGGGAACGCCTCCTGGCGGCCGCCAAACGCGGCCAACTGGATCGGCGCCCCTGATGCCAGGCCACAAGCGCGTAGCCGTCATGAGCCCGCAAACCCGCCTGGCCCACTCCCGCCGCCGCGCCAGAGGCCGCTGGCGCGTCCCCAAACTCGACCCCGCGGGCGCCGACCGCGCCGCCACCCTCTACCGCCGCCAACGCACCCTCGCGGTGGCCCCTCTCCTCCTCCTGTTCACCGGCATCCTCGGCCTCCCCCTGGTCTTCGCCCTCTTCCCCGCCCTCGACGACCTCCGCCTCCTCGGCATCCCCGTCTCCTGGCTGGCCCTGGCCGTCCTGCCCTACCCCGCCCTCACCCTCCTCGCCGGCTGGCAGCTCCGCCGCGCCGAACAAGCCGAAGACCGCCCATGACCCCGCGAGTCGTACCCTCCCGTCCCGCGAGTCGTACCTTCCCGTCGCGCGAGTCGTACCTTCCCGTCGCGCGAGTCGTACGTTCCCGTCGCGCCCGTTGCGTGGGGTCGACGTGATCATCGCGTTCGCGGTGGCGCCGGTGGTGCTGGTGACGTTGCTCATCGGGTTGCGTGGGGTGGCCGCGATGCGTACGACGTCGGACTTCCTGGTGGCCTCGCGGCGGGTGTCGCCGCTGCTCAACTCGGCCGCGGTCTCCGGCGAGTACCTGTCGGCGGCGAGTTTCCTCGGCGTGGCCGGGCTGATCGTCAAGGACGGGGTCGGCGCGCTCTGGTACCCGGTGGGGTTCACCGCCGGGTACATCGCCATGCTCGTGCTGGTCGCGGCGCCGATGCGGCGGTCGGGCGCGCTCACCGTGCCCGACTTCGCCGAGGCCAGGCTCGCCTCGCCCGCGCTGCGTCGGGTCACGGCGGTGGTCATCCTGGTCATCGGCGGGCTGTACCTGGTGCCGCAGTTCCGCACCGCCGGGCTGGTGCTCAGCGCCGTGTCGGAGACGCCGTACTGGGTCGGCGTGGTCATCGCCGGGGTCGGGGTGGCGGTCACGCTCGCGCTCGGCGGGATGCGTGCGGCGACGTACGTACAGGCGTTCCAGTTCTTCCTCAAGCTGGTGCTGTTCATCGTGCCCGCGGTGTGGCTGCTGGTCCAGGTCGGCCCGGCCGCCCGGCAGGAGGCCGTGCACCCGGTCGAGTTCACCGAGTTCGACCACGACACCCGCGTGGTCTTCCGCGTCGGCACCACTCTCGACTTCGCCGAGCCCACGATCGTCCACATCGGACAGGAGGAGCGCCGGGTCGAGGGCACCTGGGACGTCCCGCAGGGCACCACGGTCGTCTTCCCGCGCGGCACCGAGGTCCCGGAGCTGGCCGGCGAGGCCCGCCCCGGCGGCGACGAGTGGCAGCGCCCGCTGCTCGACATCCGCGACTCGGGTCACCCGCTGCTGTCCACCTGGGCGCTGGTGGTCGCGCTCGCGCTCGGCACCATGGGGCTGCCGCACGTGATCATGCGCTTCCACACCAGCCCCGACGGTCGCGCCGCCCGCCGCACGGCCGCGTTCACCGTCGGGCTGTTGAGCGTGTTCTACCTGTTCCCGGGGATCTACGGCGTCCTCGGCCGGGTGCTCGTCCCGCAGCTGTACCTGTCCGGAGCCACCGACACCGCCGTGGTCGCGCTCCCCGCGCAGGTCGACGACGGCTGGCCCGGCGACATGTTCACCGCGCTGCTCACCGGTGGCGCGTTCGCCGCGTTCCTGGCGACGTCGCTCGGCCTGGTGCTGGTGGTGTCCGGCGCGATCTCGCACGACCTGTTGCCGGGTGGGCTGGTGCGGCTGCGGATCACCCCGCTGGTGGTGTCGGCGGTGGTGGTCCTGTTCGCGCTGTCGGCGATCCGGCTGGACGCGGGCGTGCTGGTGACGTGGGGTTTCACCGTGGCGGCGTCGACGTTCTGCCCGCTGCTGGTACTCGGCATCTGGTGGTCGAGGCTGACGGTCGCCGGCGCGATGTCGGGCGTGCTGGTCGGGTTGTTCACGTCGTCCGGGGCCATCGCGTGCGCCCTGTTCGGCGTGCCGCTCGACGGGTGGCTGGCGATCCTGGTGGCGCAGCCGGCGCCGTGGTCGGTCCCGCTCGCGTTCGCGACGATGGTCGTGGTGTCGCTGCGCGGCCGCCCGCCGTCGTGGTCCAGGACGGCGATGCTGCGCCTGCACCTCGACGAGGACAGCGTCGGCACACCCGCCGACCGCCTGCGCGCCCTGCGCGAGGGCGGCTAGGGCCAGATCAGCGCCATCGGCTCGAACCGCGACCAGCTGGTTGACCAGCGCGAAGAGACGCCCACTCGTGCGGGTCCTGCCGCTGTGCAACGGAACGCACAGCTCCATGGATGGCGCGTTTCACGTTGCTGTCGTTTCCCGACCTCGGCGGTCTTGAGCTGCTCTACGTGGAGTCCGCCACCGGGCCGCATATCGAGGATGTGGACGAGGTCCGAGCGCGAAACTGGTGTTCGAAGAGGTTCGCTCGGAGGCGATGAATCCCAGCGACTCCATCGCCCACATCGAGCGCATCATCACCGAGCGGTACGCCCATGATTGTCGAGGCGATCACAGCGGCCGCTCCGGTCAGGACGGCAGCAACGGAAACTGTGTCGCGATCGCGTTCGCTGGGCCGGCGGTTGCGGTGCGTGACTCGAAGTCCCCGAACGAGGGAACTCTGGCCTTCCCGTCCTCCGAAAGGGTGAGCTTCCTCCGCGCCACCAGGCGTTGACCTCACTGTGACCTGAACCACTCGACGCGCCACGCTACCGCTCGTCGACCGTTCGTCGCTCTACCGGGTGAATTGATCCGCGAGAGATTCAGCTCACAGTGCCGGCTTCCTAGGGTCTAGTGAACGTTTTTCCCGTTCTGCGGCCCACAGGAGGCACTGTGAGTAGCACCGACCAGGAGCCGACACCGACGACGGCTCCCGATTGGGCGACAATCCAGAACAGCGCTGAGTTCCGTCAGCTCCGCAAACGGCTGCGCGGCTTCGTCTTCCCGATGACCGTCGCGTTCCTCGTCTGGTACCTGCTGTACGTCCTGCTCTCCGCCTACGCGCACGACTTCATGTCGACCAAGGTCGTCGGCAACATCAACATCGGCCTGATCTTCGGCCTGCTCCAGTTCGTGTCCACGTTCCTGATCACCAGCCTCTACGTGCGACACGCGAACCGGCACCTCGACCCGGTCGCCGACAAGATCCGCGCGGACATCGAGGGAGACGACAAGTGAACCTCGCCCAGGGAATCGAGGGCAGCAATCCCGCCCTCAACATCGGCATCTTCACCCTGTTCGTCGTGATCACGCTGGTCATCGTGTTCCGGGCCAGTCGCTCGTCGAGGACCGCGGCCGACTACTACGCCGCCGGCCACGCCTTCACCGGCCCGCAGAACGGCATCGCGATCTCCGGTGACTACCTGTCGGCGGCGTCGTTCCTCGGCATCGCCGGCGCGATCGCGGTCGCCGGGTACGACGGCTTCCTGTACTCGATCGGGTTCCTCGTCGCCTGGCTGATCGCGCTGCTGCTGGTCGCCGAGCTGCTGCGGAACACCGGCAAGTACACGATGGGCGACGTGCTCAGCTTCCGGATGCGGCAGCGTCCGGTCCGGGCCGCGGCGGCCGTCTCCACGCTGGCCGTCTCCTTCTTCTACCTGCTGGCCCAGATGGCCGGCGCCGGCGGCCTGGTCGCGCTGCTGCTCGGTATCGAGAACCGGGCCGGCCAGTCGCTGGTCATCGCGGTGGTCGGCGCGATCATGATCGTCTACGTGATCATCGGCGGCATGCGCGGCACCACCTGGGTGCAGATCATCAAGGCGACGCTGCTGATCATCGGCGCCGGCGTGATAACCCTGTGGGTGCTCGGCAAGTTCGGCTTCAACCTGTCCAGCGTGCTCGGCGGCGCGGTGGAGCGCGCGGGCGACGCCGGCAGCCGGCTGCTCGAACCGGGCGGCCGCTACGGCGCCTCGGAGACCACCAAGATCGACTTCGTCTCGCTGTCCCTCGCCCTGGTGCTCGGCACCGCCGGCCTTCCGCACGTGCTGATGCGCTTCTACACCGTGCCGACCGCGAAGGACGCGCGCCGCTCCGTGGTCTGGGCGATCTGGCTGATCGGCCTGTTCTACCTGTTCAGCCTGGTGCTCGGCTACGGCGCCGGCGCCCTGGTCGGCGCGGACGTGATCGCCGCGGCACCCGGCGGGGAGAACTCGGCGGCACCGCTGCTGGCGTTCGAGCTCGGCGGCACCGTGCTGCTCGGCATCATCGCCGCGGTCGCGTTCGCCACGATCCTCGCGGTGGTCGCCGGCCTGACGATCACCGCGTCGGCGTCGTTCGCCCACGACGTGTACGCCAACATCATCAAGAAGGGCACGGTGGACGACAAGGAGCAGGAGGTCAAGGTCGCCCGCCGGACGGCGCTGGTGATCGGCGCGGTGGCGATCGTCGGCGGCATCTTCGCCAACGGCCAGAACATCGCGTTCCTGGTCGCGCTGGCGTTCGCGGTCGCGGCGTCGGCGAACCTGCCGACGATCCTGTACTCGCTGTTCTGGAAGCGGTTCAACACCAGCGGTGCGCTGTGGAGCATCTACGGCGGCCTGAGCGTGTGCATCATCCTGATCATCTTCTCGCCCGCGGTGTCGGGCGGCGCGAACCCGATGTTCAGCGGCGTGGACTTCCACTGGTTCCCGCTGTCGAACCCCGGCATCGTGTCGATCCCGGTGTCCTTCCTCCTCGGCTACCTCGGCACGATCCTGTCCAAGGAGCGCAACGAGGCCAAGTTCGCCGAGATGGAGGTCCGCTCCCTCACCGGCGCCCACGCCGAGAAGGCCACGTCCCACTAGTAACCACCGACCGGCGCGGCCCTCGTTCCTTCGGGAGCGGGGGCCGCGGCCAGCACTGCCGCGAGACCCTCCCGCAGGTCCTCGACGAAGTACCCGGGTACCTCCAGCGACGGGAAGTGCCCGCCGGTTTCGGGGGTCCGCCAGCGGACGATCCGCCGGTACCGCTCCCGCGCCAAGGGGCGCGGGCACTTCTCGACGTCGCGGGGATACATGGTGATCGCCGCCGGAACGTCGACCCGGAGGTCGGGATCGAGCGAGTTGTGGCTCTCGTAGTAGATGCGGGCCGCCGACGCGCCGGTCCGGGTCAGCCAGTACAGGGTGACGTCGTCGAGAACGCGGTCTCGGGAGATCGTCTCGAACGGGCTGTCCTCGGTGTCCGACCACTCGGCGAACTTGTCCAGGATCCAGGCGAGAAGGCCGACCGGTGAGTCGACGAGCGAGTAGCCGATGGTCTGCGGCCGGGTCGCCTGCTGCTTCGCGTACGCGGCGCGGTGGCGCCAGAAATCGCGGGTTTCCCGGATCCACTCGCGCTCGGTCGCCGTCAGCCCGTCCGTCGACAACCCGGGCGGTGCCTCCGCGAACGTGGTGTGGATGCCGAGAACGTGCTCCGGGAACCGGCCGCCGAGAACCGTGGTGATGTTGCCTCCCCAGTCACCGCCGTGGGCCGCGAACCCGGGGTAGCCGAGCCTGCCCATCAGCTCCACCCAGGCGGCGGCGATCTTCTCGGTTCCCCACCCGGTGGTGGCCGGCTTGTCGCTGTACCCGAAGCCCGGTAGCGACGGGGCCACGACGTGGAACGCCGGCGCGTCAGCGTCCTCCGGATCGGCCAGCTCGTCGATGACGTCGACGAACCGGACGATGCTGTCCGGCCAGCCGTGCGTCAGGAGCAGCGGCGTGGCGTCCGCGCGCGGGGATCGGCGGTGCAGGAAGTGGATTCCCAGATCGTCGATGGTCGTGCGGAACTGGCCGATGCGGTCGAGGCGCTCTTCGAACGGCCGCCAGTCGTACTCGGTGCGCCAGTAGTGCACGACGTCGACGAGGTCGGCGAGTGGAACGCCCTGGTCCCATCGGCGAGGGCCGCGGACCGTCTCGGCCTCCGGAAGCCGCGCGGCCGCCAGCCGCGCGCGCAGGTCGTCGAGGTCGGCGTCGGTCGCGTGGGCTTCGAACGCCCGCACTGGGCTTGGCATGGAACCTCCTGGTCATGCGAACCGGCTAAGACGGTTCTAACAGGGCACGACGTCTGCTGGCAACCTGCTAAGGTGGTTCCGTGCCGGCCGGGTTCCCTGACTTCCGCCTCGGCAGCGTGCTGGCGACCAGCTTCACGGGGACTCTGTCGGAGCGTCATGGCGACGCTGTGGAGCGCATTCCCACGCCGGGGCGACTCGTCGACTGGCTGGTGGTGAACGGCCTCGCCGTCGACTCCTGCACCCCTGCCCAGCTCGACCTCGCCCGGGAGCTGAGGGAGTCGATCCACGCCGCCGCGACGGCGGCCGCGACCCGGGACGCGCTCCCCGCGCCCGCTGTCCAGGTCATCAACGACCGCAGCGAGCAGGGCCGGGCCGCGGCGATCCTGACGCCCGATGGCGAACGGCGATGGCGGCTCAGCTCGGCTTCCCGCGTGGAAGACGCCCTCGGCGTGATCGCCGCCGACGCGATCGGCATCATCTCGGGCGAACGGGACGGGAAGCTGGCCCTGTGCGCGTCGCCGACCTGTCGGGCCGCCTTCTTCGACGTCAGCCAGAGCCGCACTCGCAGATGGTGCGACATGAACACGTGCGGGAACCGGCAGAAGAAGGCGCGCTTCAACGCCCGCCGTGCAACCTCCGGGGGGACGTCCGCGTAGAAGGGTGGACGGCAGGGGAGGTGTGCTGGTGCGGGCGCGGGACCAGGAGTTCGCCGACTTCTTCTCGGCTCGCTTCGACGCCACCCGGCGGGTCGCCTACGCCATGTGCGGGAGCTGGGTGGACGCGGAGGAGATCACGCAGAACGCGTTCGTCCGGGTGTACGCGCGGTGGGCGAAGATCCGGCTGGACACCGTTGATGCCTACCTGCGGACCGTCGTCACCAGGGTCTTCCTGGACACCAAGCGCCGGGCGCGGGCCAGGGAGCAAGCGTTTGCGGACGTGCCCGACCAGGCGGTTCCGCCCGACCACAGCTCGCACGACCGCCTCGCCATGCAGGCCGCGCTGATGACCGTCCCACCGGGTCAGCGAGCCGTGCTGGTGCTCCGCTACGTCGCCGACCTGTCCATCGACCAGGTCGCCGAGATCCTCGGCTGCTCCGCCGGCACGGTCAAGAGCCAGGCCGCCCGCGGCCTCGCCACCCTCCGCGCCAACCTCGACCCGGCAACCACAGGAAACCGCTGATGTCCGACGAGACCCAAGCCCTCCGCGCCCTCGCCGACGCCCCCCTCCCGCCGGCGACCACCACCGTCGAGGACGTCATCCGCCGCGGCCGGCGCCGCGCGTTCGTCCACCGCGCCGGGGCGGTGGCCGCCGTGGTCGCGGTGGTGACCGGCATCGGCGTCGGCACCGCCCTGCTCACCGCCCCGACCCAGGAGGTCGAGACCGCGACGGCCCCGCCGCCCGAGACCCCGATCGACGGCTGGATCTGGGTCGAGGTGACCCCACCGTGCACCCCGAAGGGCAGTTCCGGCCGTTCCGCCGACCAGCCACTGCCCACGCCGGAGGAGGCACAGACGCTGCTGCTCGACGCGATCGACACGGTCGACGGAGGCGAGCGGGCCTACGTCAGCTCAGCGTTGGAGAAGCCCGCGATCGGCCACGTCAAGGTCGCCGTCTCGATGGGTGAGGCTCGCGGCAGCGTCCAGCTGCGGGTCACCCACTACAGCGGCACCCCGACCCAGCAGGCCGACGACGACGCGAGCGTCTACGACAACTGCGCGGGCCCGTCCCGCACCGTCCTCGCCGACGGCACCGTCCTGCAGCTCTACCCGCCGGACCGGACCGACTCGAAGAGGCCGTTGCAGCACCTGCGCGTCTACCGCCCCGGCGGCCGCCTCTACGTCGTCACCTCCGCCGGCTCCACCGAGTTCAGGACCGTCGAATCGCCCGGCGGCGGTGTCCGGGCGGAGGTCGGCAGCGGCCGCCTTCCGCTCACCGTCGACGAACTGGCCAGCGTCGGCCGCGAACTGGCCGCCGTCGGGTAGCTCACGGGCGTCCTACGGCCGGGCGTGGCAGCATCGTGGCGTGATGCCATCGCAGGTGCCCTCCGTGGGCGTGCCAGAGCTGCCCGCCGAGATCCCCGCCGACACCACCCTGCTCGACGTCCGCGAGCAGGACGAATGGGACGCCGGCCACGCCCCGCAGGCGCTGCACATCCCGATGAGCGAGCTGGCCGGCCGCCTCGGCGACCTGCCGGAGGACCGCGACGTGCTCGTCATCTGCCGGTCCGGCGGCCGGTCCGCGCGGGTCACCCAGTACCTCAACGCCAACGGCTGGGACGCCCGCAACGTCGACGGCGGCATGCAGTCCTGGCAGGCGGCCGGCCGCCCGCTCACCACCGACACCCCCGGCACCGACCCCCAGGTCATCTGAGATGACGAGGTGGGTCGCGTCGGTTCCGGGTGGCGTCCGCGGACGCGCGCCCCGCCGACGGCTGCCCTACCTCGGCCCGCCGTCCTACCAGGGCACCCCGCGCTGGGGCTTCCCCGCACTGGCCTGGCGCTGGCCGACCGCCGTCCCCGGCGCGAACACCGTCGCCGCGTACCCCGTCACCGTCGAGCGCGTGCGCTCGGTCGGCGGCCACGCCGCCGCGATGATGTGGACCGTCGCCGCGCTCACCCTGCTGGCGGCGGGCGGTGAGGTGTGGCGGTACGTGCTGCTGGTGCGCAGCCGTCAGGGTGCGCTGTCCGACCGGCTGGTGGCGATGTCCGACACCGTGGTCACCGTGGCGGCCGTGCTGGCCCTGGCCTTCGCGGTCCTGACCGCGATCGTCACGGTGTGGTGGCTGGTCCTCGCGCGCCAAGCCGCGGCCGACTCAGCCGACCAGGGCCTGCCGAGGCCGACCTGGCAGGTCCTGGTGTACCTGGCGATCCCCGGCGTCAACCTGGCGATGGCCGGCGTGTTCCTGGCCGAGCTGGAGCACCAGGCCCTGCACCGTCCAGCGGGCCGCCGCCCCCGCCCAACCCGCGCGACCGCGGTCTGGTGGGCGGCCTGGGTGGTCAGTGGAGTGCTGTTCGGCACCACCATCGCCTGGCGCTTCCGCGACGGCGTCCAGGCCCAGGCCGACGGCGTCCTCCTCACCGCGGCGACCGACCTGGCCGCCGTGGCCGTCGCGGTCCTCACGGCGCTCACCATCCGCCGGGTGTCCACGCTGCTCGCCCCGATCGACCCGGAGCGCATGCGGCACCTGCGCGTCATCCGCGTGATCGACGCACCGGCCCCGGAACTACGCCGGGTCCGCACCACCCCGTCCCGCCGCTGACCGCACCCCCAGCACGACCGGCGTCACCCCCGACCCCTCGGCGAACCGCTCGGGCACGAGCCCCGCGTCGAGGAAAGCGTTCAACAGGCCGGGCAGAGGCAGATGCGTGGCCCCCACCTTGTCCCGAAGCCCCTGGTCGGTCCAGGACTCCGTGGTCCAGTGGCCATCCCGGTAGCCGGGCCGGATCACCACCGCGTCCGGGTCCGTGCGGTCGGCGAACCCGCCGCAGAAACACGGATGCACGCCGACATGGACGAACACCCCACCCGGCGCCAGAACCCGCGCCACCTCACGAAGCACGTCCGGGTACGCGGGCATGTCCGTGTGCACCATCACCGAGACGACCGCGAGCACCGACGAGTCCCGTACGGCCAGCCGCGCGGCGTCCCCCCGAACCACCGGCAGCCGTTCGGCGGCGTACCGCAGCATCCCCGCCGACAGGTCCACACCGACCGGCGTCCACCCCAGCTCCCGGAGCAGCCGAGCGTGCACCCCGGTGCCGCACCCGACCTCCAGACAGAGCCCGGTGCCCGCACCGAGCAGGTCGCGCAGGACATCGCCGGTTCCGTGGTCACCGGGCCGGTCAAGGAACTCCGCCTCGTACCAGTCCGCGATCTCGTCGTAGGCCGCCACAACCCACTGACTACCTCCCCGACGCCACGACCTCCACGAAATCCCCTACCGGCGAACCGTCACCGGGAGGGTGCGGAAGCCGCGGATCACGAACTCCCCGCGTCGTTCCGGTTCGGCGGCCAGGTGTAGGTCGGGGAGCCTCGTCGTCAGCGCGGACAGGGCGGCCGCGACCTCCACCCTCGCCAGCGGAGCACCGACGCAGTAGTGGATCCCGGCTCCGAAGCCCAGGTGCGGGTTGGGTGACCGTCCCACGTCCAGCCGATCGGGTGACTCGAACACCAGCGGGTCCCGTGCCGCCGCCCCCAGCAGGGCCGCCACCTTCGAGCCCGCCGGCACCTCGTACCCCGCCACCACCACGTCCGCCGTCGCCGTTCGTTCGAACAGTTGCAACGGCGAGTCGTACCGGATCAGCTCCTCCACCGCCGTGGGCAGCAGCTCCGGGGACGACACCAGGCGTTCCCACTCGGCACGGTTCCGCAGTAACGCGTGCACTCCGTTGCCGATCACGTTGACCGTCGCCTCGTGTCCGGCCATCAGCAGCAGCACCGCCGTGCCCACCAACTCGTCCTGGGACAAGCGATCCGAGCCGTCCCGCACCGACACCAGGTCGCTGACCAGGTCGTCACCGGGTGACGCCGCCCGGTCCGCGGCCAGCGCGCGCAGGTACGCCACGAACTCCCCGGACGCCGTCTCCGCGGCGGCGGCCAGGTCGGCCGGCAACCCGTACTCGTACATCTTCACGATCGCGTTCGACCACGGTTGCAGCAGCGGGCGATCCGCCGCGGGCACCCCGAGCAGCTCGGCGATCACCTCCACCGGCAGTGGCGCCGCCAGGTGCGTCAGCAGGTCGGCCGAGCCGTCCCGGTCGATCGCCGCCGCCAGGGACGACACCAGGGACTCCGCAAGACCGTTCACCCACGGGGTCAGCCTCGACGTGTGGCCTCGGGCGAACGCCGAGGAGATCAGCCGACGCAACCGGGTGTGCCGGGGCGGCTCGCTCTCCAGCAGCGAGTTCCGGTGCAGCAGGTTGAACGCCTCGAACGACCCCAACGGCGTCGCGTCCGTCCACAGGCGGCCGGCCGCCCGGTCGCGCAGCACCGCCGAGCACGCCGCGTGGGACACCGCGACCGGCAACCCCAACCCGGGGTGGAAGTGCACCTCGCCCTCGTCGCGCAGGGCCGCGAAGGCGGGGTACGGGTCTGCCAGGAACGCCGGATCGTGTGGATTGAACACCCCTGCGACGGTAACCCGCGTGTGCGATGATCCGCGCCGTGCAGCCCGCAGTCGTCGCGCACCGGGGTGCCTCCGCCCACCGTGCGGAGCACACGGTCGCCGCGTACGCCCTCGCGCTCGATCAGGGCGCCGACGCACTCGAGTGCGACGTCCGACTCACCCGCGACGGGCACCTGGTGTGCGTGCACGACCGCACGGTCGACCGCACCTCCACCGGGCGTGGCGCCGTCTCCACGCTCACCCTCGCCCGGATGGCCGAGCTGGATTACACCCGGTGGCACCCTGGCATGCCCGAGCACGCCGACGACCTGGTGCACGCGCCGGCCTGGGTCCCCGACGAGCACGACCCCGGCGTGCTCACCCTGGAGTCCCTGCTCGACCTCGTCGTCGACCACCCGGGCACCCGGCTGTTCGTCGAGACCAAACACCCGGTGCGGTACGGCGGCCTGGTCGAGGCCAAGCTCGTCGCGCTGCTGCGCCGCTACGGCCTCGCCAGCCCGAGAACCAAGGACGACTCCCGGATCGTGATGATGTCCTTCTCCGCGATGGCCGTGCGCCGGGTCCGGCAGCACTCCACCACCCTGCCGACCGTCCTGCTGCTCGACCAGCTCAACGCCGTCCGCTGGGACGGCACCCTGCCGCGCTCCGCCGACTACGCCGGCCCCGGCATCCACCTGCTGCGCGCCGACCCGGACTACGTCGCCCGCGCGGCCACGTTCGGCCACCGGATCTACACCTGGACCGTCGACGATCCGGCCGACATCGACCTGTGCCGGCGGCTCGGCGTGACCTGGATGGCGACCAACTCCCCGGCCACCGCACGCGGCCAGTTGACCCGTTGACCGTCCCGCCCCGGGATGGGTGGAGAGATCGAACACACCCGCAGGACCACCACGCAGTGAAGGGTCCCTTCGCTGCTGCCGTGAAGGGACCCTTCTCCGCGGTCAGCGCAGCGCGTACGCCCGGATGATCGTCTGGCGGTGCTTGTTGCCGTCGTTGTCGGTCACGCGCGAACGCAACGACACGAACTCCGCGCCGGCCGGGTGGTCGACCGTGGCCCTCCAATCGCCGCCGTCGGGTTCCACCGCCGCCGACCCCCACGTCGAGCCGTCGTCGTAGGAGACCTCGACGGCGGGCTTGTTCGTCCGGACGGAACCCGCACTCCCGTTGCGCTGCACGTACACCGGGATCGAGAACCGCTTCCCGGCTGGCGCGGCGTTGTGGTCGTCCAGGTTCGGTGCGTACCGCAACGTGAGCAGCGGCAAGGGAACCGTCGCCTCGGCGACGTGCTCCGAGACGAACGTCCACTCTGAACTGATCTGGGTGGACAGCCGGGCGAGGGCGGACCGGTCGGCCGACGCGCGCACGGTGTACTCCGCGCGCTCCGGTCCGACGTCCACAGGATCGATGATGTGGGGCCCTCCCGACATCGACGAGTCGGCGATGACCTCACCGTCGCGTAGCAGTGTCGTGGTGCCCTCCTGCGCCACGTGACCCATCCGGCCGCGGCCCTGGTCGACCACCATCGGCAGGTCGATCCACACCACGTTCTCGAACCGGCCCGCGATGTCGGTGCCGGGTCCGGCCATCGCCGGCCCGAACACACCTACTCCCCATCGAACAGTGGTGGTTCGACCACACTGGAACGTCACCGGCTCGACCTGCCTACTGGCCGACACCGGCACCCGCTCGCCGTCCGGCCCGGGCGCCCACTCCACGAACTCCATCTGCGCCCATGGCACGCCGGCGGTGTAGTACCCGATCAGTGTGCTCGGCAGGGGGACGTTCTCGCCGAGGAGTCCGCCGACGCTACCCGGCACGGTGGCGGCCAGCTCGTTGCGCACCTTCGCGAGGTCCCGGTCCGGGAAGTGCCACCGCAGCGTCTGCGGAACGGCGTTGTCGGTGTGCCGCACGCGGTAGAAGTAGGGCGTGCCCTCGAACGACTGACCGTTCCACTTCATCAGCGTGGCTTCCGCTGTGAACCTGTAGTCGTCGCTGCTGGTGGTCGACGGTTTCAGGGTCGTGGAGCCGTCGGCGGGCCAGTAGACGGACGCTGGTAGCTCCCCCCATTCGTTCTTGCGCCCCAGCTCGAAGAAGCCGCCGTTCGGCCTCGCGGTCGGGTTGTCCACCGTGAAGTCTGCCGGCCTGGCCTCACGTGCGTCGAGGACCACGTCGGTGTCCTCGGAGACGACGAACGCGGGCTCGGCGAACACCGCGTTGCGATAGTCCTCGCCCACCTGTTGCTGCACGGTGGCGTTGTACGAGTACTCACCCGCCGGCAGCCGCAGGGTGACCTCGCCGGACACCGCACCCAGCGGCTTGTACACGTACGGGTGGTACCTGTCGGGCTGGGCCACCGGCACGAACCGGTAGCTGTAGTGGTCCGCGGGTGCGCCGCTGTGGTCGATGCCCTTCAGCGTCACGTCGTAGCTCTCGATCTCACGGTCGATGGCGATCGGCGTACGCACCGATTCGCCCTCACCCGTCGCGGTGATCGCACCCTGGAAGACGCCGTAGGGCCCGTCGACCCTCGTGTCGGCGGTGACGGTCGCGCTCGCCTCACCACCGGCCGGCAGGGTCAGCCGAGTCGGTGTGATCGTGAACATCTTCTGCGGGGCAAGGGATCCGTCCTGGCCGACGATCCTGGCCGTGAGGTCGAGCGTGACCGGCGCACCGCCGGTGTTGGCGTAGGTGAGGGTCTTCGTGATCGGCTGGTCGTCGGTGTGCGGCCAACGGACGAGCCCGAAGCTGAGGCTTCCCTCCTCGGTGAACACTGTCGCCGCCGTGGCCTTGGCCACGTCGACCCGACCGGCGCCCTGGTCGAACACCGTCAGCCCGTCCTTCGGCTTCGCGCTGCCCATGAGGGACGCCTTCAGCTGCTCGGCGGTCCAGTCCGGGTGCTGGGCGGCAACGATCGCCGCCGAGCCGGCCACGTGCGGGGCGGCCATCGACGTGCCGGACATCGCGACGTGGCTGTCGCCGGGTTCGCCCTCCTGACCATTCGCCGCCCGTGCCGCGACGATGTCCACGCCCGGCGCGGTGATGTCCGGCTTGATCGCGCTGTCGCCCACCCTCGGCCCGCGGCTGGAGAACCCGGCGAGCTCGTCGTTCCGGTCGACCGCGCCGACGGTCAACGCGGCGTCCGCGGCGCCGGGCGAACCGATCCACCCGGCGGTGGGCCCCGAGTTGCCAGCGGCGATCACGAACAACGTCCCGGTCTCCGCGGTGATCCGGTTGACCGCCTGTTCCTGCGGACTGGTGCCGTCACTCGGGAGCGGGCTGCCGAGGCTCAGATTGACGACATCAGCGCCGCTGGCGGCTGCCCATTCCATGCCGGCGATCACCCAGGACTCGAGGCCGTACCCGTTGTCGCTCAGCACCTTTCCGTTGAGGAGCTTGGCATCCGGCGCGACGCCCCGGTACCTGTCACCGTTGCCGGTGATCGTCGAGGCGACGTGTGTGCCGTGTCCACTGCGGTCGTCGGTGCTGTCGCTGTCGGTGAAGTTCCGGGCGTCCACGACCGCGTCGGCAAGATCAGGGTGCGTGGTGTCGACTCCGGTGTCGAGTACCGCGACCGTCGCCCCGGCGCCGGTGTGTCCGGCGTTCCAGGCATCGGGCGCGCCGATCTGCGGAACCGAGTGGTCGAGGGTCGCCCGGACCTTGCCGTCGAGCCAGACGTGCTCGGCCCGCCGCGCGGTCGACCAGTACGCGCCGGACCGCTCGACCGAGACGGCCGTCGCGCCCACGACGGACAGTTCCCGGCTGACCCGTGTGCCCGCGTCGCGCGGCATCGGCCCGGTGTGGTCGACGATCAGCGGAAGCCGCGACCGGTCGTCGTAGCCCGAGCGGACCAGCTCCGTGACGTTGAACAGGCGTGGATCGAGCTTTCCCCGTGTCAGTAGGGAAACCGCGTCCTCCGGCACGACGTGCACGTCACCGCGCTCGTCCTTCTCGGTAAAGAACGTGACGTGCTCGCGACCCGCGCCAGCCCGCACGCTCACCTCCCGCATCCCACCGACGACGGTCACCGTGTCCCCGGTCAGCAACGTGACCGTCGGGCCGCCCGGCACCGCGACAGCACCGGGCAGCGCGCCGGCAGGCGGCACGACCACACCCGCGGCCACGACGGCCACGAGCAGGCCCAACCGAGCTCGTTTGTGTTTCATCAACCCTCCACGCGACAAGGCGACACCTCACCGTTCACCTCTCCAACTAGCTCACGACGCCGCACGCGCTCTCCAGGGTTGCCTGTGGCACGAAACTCTGGCCGTGCACGACTCCGCCTCAACAGGTCGGGTGGTGCACATCCGAGGGTGTGGTTTCGACGAGTTCCTGCGTGCGCGGCTCGGGCCGCTGGTGCGGTGTGCCGGGTGCCGACGGCCGACGCGCACCTGCCCAGGACGCCCTCGTGCCTCGGACAGCGTTGGTTCGTGCCGACTCGGTCAACTTCTCGCTCGTGATCGTGCTCTCGAAACGTGCGCAGCGTTCCGCGCGGGTCTTCACCACCGGGCTGAAACCCGACCCACTCACCCGGTAGCGTCTCGCACCATGGCCAAGCGAACCGCCGTGAAGCAGCGCAAGACCGACGGCCCCAACCCGCGCCAGCCCTGCCCCTGCGGCTCCGGCAAGCGCTACAAGGCCTGCCACGGCGTCTCCGGCGGCCCGGTCGAGCTGCCCGTCGCGCGCCCGCTGGCCGGCCTGGCCGGCGAGTGCGAGCTGATCGCGCTGCGCGAGTTCGTGCCATCGGCCACCGCCCCGCTGACGCTCGCCAAAACGGCGGACCGTGAGGTCACGCTGGCCACCGTGCTGCCGATGGCCTCGGCCGCCCTGGTCCGCGCGGACGGGTCGGCGCTCATCGGCCTGCAGGTGCAGACCCGCTCCAGCGACGTCAGCCGCGACATGGCCAGGGCGCTGCGCTGGGCGCTGGAGGCCGAGCCGGGTGCGGTGCTCCCGGTCGTCGGCCCGGAGACCGACGAGTCCCCCGAGCGCGAGCGCTTCCAGGACCTGGTCGACCCGGCCGCGCCGATCGAGCCGACCCTGCACCCGGACTTCTCCTGGTGGCTGCCCGAGGGCGAGGAGCCGACCGGCGAGGTGGCGCTGTCCCTGGAACGCGCGAACCAGGCGATCATGCCGACCGAGCGGATCGGCCCGGCCGCGTACTGGGTCGACGCCGGCGAGCGCGCGCACCTGCGCTGGGTCCGCCCGGAGCCGGAGGAGCAACTGCTGCTCGCGCTGGCCAGGCTGTCCGCGAAGGGTGAGCTGAGCCTCGGCGAGGGCTCCCGGTACGCGGGCTCGTTCCGCGCGCACGGCCTGCTGGTGCCGGTCTGGGACCTCGACCAGGAGTCGCACGCCCGGGAGTGGACCGAGCCGGCCGCGGAGCTGGGCACCCGGCTGGATCAGGCACTCGCCTCGCTCGAGGACACCCCACTGACCGGCGAGGAGCGCCGTGCCCGCGACGGGCTGATCGGCCGCCAGGTCACCATCCGGTGATCCTGCACATCTGCCGCGCCGGTGACTGGACGCCCGGCGAGCCGTACCGCCCGGAGTCCCTGGACACCGTCGGCTTCGTGCACTTCGCCGACCCCGGCACCGTTCACCTGCCGGCGGACCGCCTCTTCCGGGGGCGAACCGACCTGCTCCTGCTGCGCGTCGACCCGGCCAGGCTGACCGTGCCGGTGCGCTGGGAGGAGGGGGACCCGCCGGACCCGGGCGGCGTCCGGTTCCCACACGTATACGGCCCGATCGACCCGGCGGCCGTGGTGTCCACCCACCCGTTCCCGCCGGCGGCGGACGGTTCGTTCCACCTGCCCCCGGAGTTGGCCGCCGGCGGCTGACGGCCGCCCCGCGCAACCACTGGATCACGAATCCGACACGTGGCGGCAGCCGAGCAACCGGTCGGCAACCCCCCGCGCCTTCCCAGCGTGCTTCAACCACTGGCACGTGACTGGGGAAGGGAATCAACGGGGTGGACGACTTCACCGACTTCGTCCGGGCGGCACTGCCCGGCCTGCTGAGATACGCGCACCTGCTCACCGGGAACCCGCACGACGCGGCGGACCTGACGCAGACGGTGCTGGAGAAGATGGGCGCCCGCTGGGGCGCCGTGCGGCGGATCACCGACCCGCTCGCCTACATCCGCCGGGAGATGGCCAACTGCCACGTCAGCGGGTGGCGGCGGACGCGACAGGGGGACCTGCTGGCCGACATCCCGGACGTGCGGGTGGTCCGCGATCCGGACCCGTTCGACCACGAGCCGCTCTGGACGGCGCTGCGCGGGCTTCCGCCGCAGCAGCGGGCGGTGGTCGTGCTGCGGTACTTCGAGGAGCTGTCCGAGGCCGAGATCGCGACTGTCCTGGGGGTCAGCCGGGGCACGGTGAAGAGCCAGGCCAGCAAGGCCAGGGCCACGCTGCGGTCGCGGCTCGGCGCGCTGGTGGGGGGTGCGTGATGGACCTGAACGACGAGCTGCGTCAGCTCTTCGCCGACGAGCGCCTCGACATCCCGGTCCGGCCCGGCGCCGAAGCCACGATCGTGGCCGGGGCCCGGCGGATCCGGCGCAACCGGCGGCTGGCCGTCACCGCGGGCGCGGTGGCGGTGGCCGTGCTGGTCAGCGGCGGCGTCGCGCTCGCGACGCACAGCACCAACCGGTCGCTCCCGCCCGCCGAGACGACCGCCGACGCCCCGATCGTCACCCCGACGACCTCGACCGCCACGACGACCTCCAGGCCGCCCGCGACCAGCACGTCGGCCGTGACCAGCCACTCGTCCCCGCCCTCGGTGGAGAGCGACCCGCCGCCGACGGGCGAGAAGAAGGAACGGGAGCGGAAGGACGTACCGCCGTCGCTCACCGACGCCGTCCTCACCCACACCGGCTACGGCCCGTTCGAGCTCGGCATGAGTGGCGACGACGCCCTGGCCACCGACCTGCTCACCCTGGAATGGGGCGAGTTCGACTGCTCGCGGTACCTGATCAGGGGCGGCGGCACGGTGGTCGTCTCGGAGAAGTTCGGGGTCGTCTCGCTGCGGGTGCCGGAGCGGGTGCGCACCCCGGAGGGCATCGGCGCCGGCGACACGGTCGGCGAGGTCCGCGCGACCTACCCGGGGGTGTCGGACTACCGCCACGGGGTGAGCGGATCGGCCACCGAGGGGACGGACGCGTTCTATTCGTTCCTCACCGTCGAAGAACCTCCGCTGCACGAGCCGGTTCCGGACACCTTCGTGGTCGCGGAGCTGCGGCTGGACTCCAGCAAGTCCGACTGCATGCTGGCGATGTGATGCGCGGCGCAGACGAGTTCGCCGAGTTCGTCCGCGACGCGCTACCGGGGCTGCTGCGCTACGGGCACCTGCTCGCCGGCAACCCGCACGACGCGGCGGACCTGGTGCAGACCGCGCTGGAGAAGGTCGGCGCCCGCTGGTCGTCGGTGGTACGCCACACCGGCGACCCGGTCGCCTACACCCGCCGGG
This sequence comes from Actinophytocola gossypii, assembly GCF_025165815.1. Taxonomy (GTDB): domain Bacteria; phylum Actinomycetota; class Actinomycetes; order Mycobacteriales; family Pseudonocardiaceae; genus Actinophytocola; species Actinophytocola gossypii. The sequence goes on from NZ_JAFFZE010000019.1 coordinate 228,708, forward strand.
CGATGGCGAACAGCCACGTCAGCCGGTGGCGGCGGATGCGGCGGGAGAACCTGGTCGCGGAGCTGCCCGACCCGGGCGGCACCGTCGACCGGGATCCGTTCGAGGACGAGCCGCTGTGGGCTGCCCTGCGCGGCCTGCCCCCACGGCAACGCGCGGTGGTCGTACTGAGGTACTACGAGGACCTGTCGGAGGTGGAGATCGCGGACGTGCTCGGCATCAGCCGGGGCACGGTGAAGAGCCAGGCCAGCAAGGCGATGACGACGCTGCGGACCCGCCTGGGCAGCACCGCCCGGGAGGGGTGAGTTTCCGGCCGTGGGGGGGCGGGCCCGGGCCCCCCCCGCCCCCGCGGTGCACCGGGGGGCGGGG
>NZ_JAFFZE010000020.1 GCF_025165815.1 Actinophytocola gossypii
GGGGGGTGGTTGTGTGTGCGGGGGGGGCCGGCGCGCCCGCCCCCACGGCCGGAACGCGGTTACCTCGGGCGCAGGGTCGTCGACCAGAGCGATTCGCCGCGGCCGTCGCGCAGGTGCACGGTCAGGTCGCCGGTGCCGCCGTCCACGTCGACCTCGCCGAAGTGCTGGTAACCCTCCAGCGGCGACAGGTTCGCCCTCGGCGGCGCGTGCGTGAACACCGCCTCCGGCCCGAACGTCGGGTCGAGCGTGTTCGGCCCGAACGCGCCCGCGTGCAGCGGCCCGGACACGAACTCCCAGAACGGGTCGAAGTCGGTGAAGGCCGCGCGGTCGGGGGAGTAGTGGTGCGCGGCCGTGTAGTGCACGTCCGCGGTCAGCCACACCACGTTGCGCACCCGCCGGCGGGCCAGCGCCCGCAGCACCCCGGCCAGCTCGTGCTCCCGGCCGCCGGGCGCGCCGGGCAGGCCGTTGGCTACGCCCTCGATGTCCGTACCGTCCGGCACGGTCAGCCCGATCGGCAGGTCGGCCGCCACGATCTTCCAGGTCGCCGAGCTGCGGGCCAGCCCGTGCTCCAGCCAGCGGGCCTGCCGGGCGCCGAGCACCACCCCCGGCTCGGTCCGGGACGAGGTGTTGGCGTCCTTGTACGACCGCATGTCCAGCACGAACACCTCGACGTGCCGGCCGTACCGGAAGCTGCGGTACACCCGCCCGTCGACCGCGCGGCGCCGGTCGATCGGCTGCCACTCGTGGAACGCCCGGAACGCGCGCGCGGCCAGCACGTCCACCCGCTTCTCGGTGTACTCGGGCAGGTCCAGGATCTCGCCGGGGTACCAGTTGTTGGTGACCTCGTGGTCGTCCCACTGCACCACCGACGGCACCCGCGCGGCGAACTCCCGCACGTTCTCGTCGAGCAGGTTGTAGGCGAACTGGCCGCGGTACTCGTCCAGGGTCTCGGCGACCTTGGTCTTCGCCTCGGTCACGACGTTGCGCCACACCCGGCCGTCGGGCAGCGTGACCGACTCGGCCAGCGGGCCGTCGGAGTACACGGTGTCGCCGCTGTGCAGGAAGAAGTCCGGGCGGCGGGCGAGCATGGACCGGTAGGCGGTCATCCCGCCGATGTCCGGGTTGATGCCCCAGCCCTGCCCGGCGACGTCCCCGGACCAGGTGAACCGCACGTCCGCGCGGCCGACCGGGGCGGTGCGGAACGAGCCGACCAGCGGCTCACCGCGGCCCCGCCCGTCGAGGTCCTCGGCGACGACCCGGTAGTGCACCTCGCAGCCGGGCGGCAGGTGGTCGAGCCGCAGCCGGCCGGTGCCGTCGGTGTCCGGGGTGAGGACCGGGCCACGCAGCCGGCGGGCGTGCCGGAAGGAGGGGTCCCGGGACACCTCGACCAGCATCCGCGCCGGCCGGTCGGCCCTGGTCCACAGGATCGCGCCGTGGCTGGTCACGTCGCCGGTCTGCACCCCGTGGGTGAGCACCGGCCGCCCGCGGCGCGCGAACGCCACCCCCGGCCCGACCAGTCCGGTGGCCGCCACGCCGACGGCCCCCGCACCTCCGGCGCGCAGCAGCGTCCGCCGGGTCAACCCTCGCTCGTTGGTCATGCCGCGTTTCTAGCGCGCATCGGCGACGCGCGGAACAACGCCGGCTGACCAGCGGGCGAACCGCCTACAGCGCGCCACCGGCCGCGCGCGGGGCCAGCGGGTCGTTGCCCTCGTCGCCGACGGTCTCGCGGGCCAGGTAGTTCTCGATGTCGAACAGGTTGCCGTTGGCCCGGCGGACCACGTTGAGCAGCGTGGTCATCTGGGCCACCTCCTCGACCTGCTCCTTGAGGAACCACTGCATGAACTGCTCGCCCTTGTAGTCGTCCTCGTCGCGGGCGGTCTTGGCGAGCTTGATGATCTGCTCGGTGACCTCCTTCTCCTGCGTGAGCGCCAGCTCGATCAGGTCGGCGGCGGCGGAGAAGTCGTTGCGGACGTCGTCGATGCCGGGAATGGTCACCGGAACGTCGTTGTCGAGCAGGTACTGCACGATCATCATCGCGTGGTTCCGCTCTTCCAGCGACTGGCGGTAGAAGTGCTTGGCGAGACGGGGCAGGTCCTGCCCGTCGAACCACACCGCCAGCGCCACGTACTGCTGTGATGCGTTGAACTCGTGCCGAACCTGCTCGGACAGCATGGAATGGAACTTCGAAAGGTTGCTCGTCTTCGCCATGAATTTCATAATACCCAAGAATAGATGCGACTGCCATTCCGTGCAATTTTAGGCAAGGCATCTCTAATGCAATTCAGGTAAGGCATTCCTAAATCGATGGTTCTGCGTTACGCTCCAGCTCTGTCTGTGTGTAATTACCCAACTACAACAGCAGGGAGGAAGCACATGGCAGTCTTGCGTCGGTCCGCGCTGGTCGCCCTCGCGACCGGTGCGCTCCTGCTGGCCGGCGGCGCCACCGCGAGCGCGGACAGCGAGCGGTGCACCTCGGGCAGCGGCTGTGCCGGCCGGGTCACCTTCCAGTCCTACGGGGAGGTGTTCAAGGTCTACGACCAGGACCCCGACGGCCACTCCGCGGTGGCCATGTACTGGCTGCCGGACGGGTCCGGCCCGCACCTGATCTGGAACCCGAACGGCAACGGCAGCACCGTCACCGCGAACCTCGAGTTCGCCGAGGGCAGCTGGGTCACCTACCGCGCCTGCCTCGGCGAACACGGCCCCAAGGAGATCCTGCAGAACACCTGCGGCCCCACCATCACCGACCTCGCCTGAGGAGGCGGTCCTCATGACCAAGCTGAACCGAAGGCTGTTCATCGTCTCCGGCCTCGCCGCCGCCGGGGCGGTCACGGTGCCCAACCTGGCCGGCGCGGCCTCGTCCCGCCCGCGAGCCGCCGCCGGCGACCCGTTCGGGCTCGGCGTCGCGTCCGGCGAGCCGCGGTCCGACGGCATGGTGCTCTGGACCCGGCTCGCGCCAAAGCCACTGGACATCGGCGGCGGGATGGGCGACCGGACGGTGGCCGTGGAGTGGGAGGTCGCCACCGACGAGGCGTTCGGCAACGTCGTCGCGAGCGGCACCGAGCAGGCGGTCCCCGGCGAGGGGCACAGCGTGCACGCGGAGCCGAAGGGGCTCCAGGCGGGCGCGGAGTTCTTCTACCGCTTCCGCGCCGACGGGTTCATCTCACCGGTCGGTCGCACCCGCAGCGCGCCCGCGGCCGGCTCGACGCCGTCGAGCGTGAAGTTCACGATGGCGTCCTGCCAGCACTTCGAGGAGGGCTGGTACCACGCGCACCACTTCATGGCCCAGGACGACCCGGACCTGGTGCTGTTCCTCGGCGACTACATGTACGAGAAGCAGTCCGGCCGGGACGACACCGTCCGCGGCTACGTCGACTTCGACGAGGTGGACAACCTCGCCGAGTACCGCCTGCGGTACGCCCAGACCAAGCTCGACCCCGGCCTCAAGGCCGCGCACGCCGCGGCGCCCTGGCTGGTGGTGTTCGACGACCACGAGCTGGCGAACAACTGGTGGGGCGACGGTTCCGGCTGGCCGGCGACCCGCAAGCAGGCCTCGTTCCAGGCGTACTGGGAGAACATGCCGCTGCCCAAGGCGATGAAGCCGACGTCGCCGGCGATCCCGCTGTACCGCCGGTTCCAGTGGGGCACACTCGCCCGCTTCCACATGATGGACACCCGGCAGTACCGGTGGAAGCAGGCCCCGAGCGCCGACTGCGACGAGATCCGCCGCGAGGACCGCACGCTGACCGGGGCCGCGCAGGAGCAGTGGCTGCTCGACGGCCTCGCGCAGGGCGGTACCCGCTGGGACCTGTTGGGACAGCAGGTGTTCTTCGCCTCCCGGGACGACGACGGCGCGGAGTCCACCTGCGACCTGAGCGAGGACTCGTGGGACGGCTACCAGGCGTCGAGGCGGCGGATCACCCAGGGCTGGGTGGACCGGCAGGTGCGCAACCCGGTGGTGCTCACCGGTGACGTGCACCGGCACTGGGCGAACTCGCTGCGGCTGGACTACTTCGACACCGACTCGCCGTACGTCGGGGCCGAGCTGGTGACGTCGTCGGTCACCTCCGGCGGCGACCCGGGGTCCAGCGACCCGCCGCCGGACTACGTGGAAAACGGCCCGCACCTGAACTACGTCGGCAACCAGCGCGGCTACGTGCGGGTGACGGCGAACGCCTCCGAGCTGTCCGCCGAGTTCATGCGGGTGTCGTCGGTGTCGGCGCCGGACCCGGTTGACGTCACGCTGGGCGTGCACGAGCGGTTCACCGTGCTGGACGGCGTACCCGGCCTGCGGTAAAGGCGTTGCGACCGGGGTGCCGGCCATCGACGATATGGGGATGGCCGGCACCCACGTCTTCCCCGACGACGTCCCGATCCTCACCGACGGCGAGGTGACCCTGCGCGCCCACGCGTTGTCCGATGTGGACACGCTGATGGGTCAGTGCACCGACCCGCTGAGCATCCGCTGGACCACGGTCCCGGTGCCGTACTCCCGCGACGACGCCGTGCACTTCGTGACGAAGATCGTCCCGGCGTGCTGGACCGACGGCAGCGAGCTGGCGTTCGCCGTCGAGGCCCCGCACGCCGACGGCGTCCGCCGGTTCGGCGGCACGGTGAGCCTGCGCATCCGAGGTGACGACGTCGCGGAGGTCGCGTTCGGCCTGCATCCGGGCGTGCGCGGCCGGGGGGTCGGCGCGACCGCCGTCCGGCTGCTTGCCCGCTGGGGGTTCGAGACCCAGGGCCTGCAGGTGATCACCTGGTACGCCGAGGTCGGCAACTGGGCCTCCCGCCGGGTCGCGTGGGCGAGCGGCTTCAGCTTCGACGGCACGGTCCCCGCCCTGTTGCTGCAACGCGGCGAGCGCAAGGACGCCTGGGTGGGTTCCGTCCGCCTCGGCGAGGAGCTGGCGCCCCGGCACGAGTGGATCTCACCCCCGGCGCTGGAGACCGACCGCCTCCGGCTGCGCCCGTTCGCCGACGCCGACGCCGACCGCTTCGCCGAACTGCTGCGGGACGAGCGGTCCCGCCACTTCAGCGGCCGGGTCGCAGCGGTGCGGGCGCTGCGCTCCGGCGCGGAGGCGCTGCACCGGGTTCGGGAGGCCTGCGCCGCCGGGGAGCGCTACGAGTGGGCGATCGCCGACCGGACGACCGACCGCCTCGTCGGCCACCTCCAGCTGCACGACCTCGGCGGCGTCGACGACACGGAGGCCAAGCCCGCCTACAAGATCCACCCCGACTCCCGCGGCCGCGGCTACCTGACCGAGGCCCTGACCGCGATGACCGAGTGGACGTTCCGGCCGACGGCCGACGGCGGCCTCGGCCTACGCCGGGTCTCCCTGCTGACCGCGGCGAGCAACACCGCCTCCCGGTACGCGGCCGAACGCGCAGGCTACGTCCACATCGCCACCGAGCCGGACGCGTTCCCCATCGGCGACACCGACTTCGACGCCATGGCCATCTACCACCGCCTCAACCCCGACTGGCGACTTTCGCCGGCATGAAAGCACGCCGAAAGCGGCGGCGGCATCGTTCTCCCGGCACCATCGATGACCGAGGGGAACCCGAGAGATGCGAACGATCACCTATCGAGTGGGCACCATGCTGGCCGGGGCGGCCGCCGTGCTGGCCCTCGCGGGCTGCGGCGACGACGACCCGCCCGCGCCGCCGGACCTGCCCGACATGGAGATGCCCACCCTGAGGCAGACCGAGCCGCTGGGCGGGGACGGGGCGGACGGGCCGCCGGAGCCGCCCGACCCCGACGACGGGCCCACCCTGAACCAGACCAGGCCGCTGGACGGTCCCTGATCCTCAGAGCGCGGCGCGGGTGATCGGGCAGGACATGCACCGGGGGCCGCCCCGGCCGCTGCCCAGCTCCGAGCCGCTCATCCGGAGCACCTCGACGCCGGCGGCCTCGAGCCGCTCGTTGGTCTCCACGTTGCGCTCGTAGGCGACCACCACGCCGGGGGCGACGGCGAGCGTGTTGTTGCCGTCGTCCCACTGCTCGCGTTCGGCGGTCACCGGGTCGAGGCCGGTGTCGATCACCCGCAGCCGGTCGATGCCCATGGCCTCGGCGGCGGCGTCCAGGAACGGCACCGGTCCGGACACCGCGACGCCGCCGTCGGTGCCGGGGCGCAGCGGGTAGGCGACCAGCGTGTCCCGCACCGCCGGGTACATCACGACGGCGTCCCGGTCGACCATCGTGCACACGGTGTCCAGGTGCATCGTCGCCCGGTCCTGCACGATCGGCACCGCCAGCACCGTGTGCGCCAGCCCGTCGGCGAACACCGACCGGGCCAGCGACTCCGCGCCCGCGGGGGTGGTGCGCTCGCCGACGCCGATCGCGAGCACGCCGGGGGCCAGCAGCAGCACGTCGCCGCCCTCGACCGGCGCGGAGTGCGCCCCGTACGCGCGACCGGCGGCCCGGAACCTCGGGTGGTAGGCGTAGATCAGGTCCAGCAGCGCGGTCTCCCGGTTCCGCGCCGGCATCGCCAGCGACGCGATCGCCACCCGGTTGCCGATCCACACCGACGAGTCGCGGGTGAACAGCAGGTTCGGCAGCGGGTCGACCACGAAGTCGTGCGGGTGGTGCATCCGACGCACCAGCGACGCGCCTTCGGCGGCCGGCAGCTCCTCGAACGTCATGCCGGCGGTCAGCACGTCCGCGAGGCCGGCGGCGTCCAGCCCGGACAGGTGCGAGCCGAGCGCGTCGGCCAGCTCGTGCCCGACCCGGCGGCGGTCCACGGCGGTGTCGGCGGCCGCGGCGTGCGCGCGCTCGTCGGTCAGGGCGGTGACCAGGGCGTCGGCCAGCAGCATCACCTCGACGTCCCGGGACACGAGCGTCTCGGCGAACGCGTCGTGCTCCTCCTGGGCGCGGTCGACCCACGGGATGCTGTCGAACAGGAGCTGGTCGTTGTTGCGCGGGGTCAGCCGCTTGAGCTCTGCGCCCGGCCGGTGCAGCAGGACCGCGCGCAGCGGCCCCACCTCGCTGTCCACCCTGGGGGCCGGCAGGTCGTGCGCGGCCAGGTCGGATGCTGGTTGTGCGGTCGTCACCCGGCGAGCGTACCTAGGCCTCCGGCAGCGGAGGCCGGTCGCCGGTCAGCAGCGGGGCCAGCAGATCACCGTGTGCCTCGACCCGTTCCAGCACGTCGTCGCTGGTGAAGACCAGGTCGTTGGGATGGCGGCAGGCCGCGACCTCGTCCCAGGTGATCGGGGTCGACACGGTCGGCGCCTCCCGGCCGCGCAGCGAGTAGGGCGCGATCGTGGTCTTGTACCGGTTGTTCTGGCTCCAGTCGATGAACACCTTGCGCGGGCGCAGGTCCTTCGCCATCCGGGCGACGACGAGCTTCGGGTCCTCGCGCGCCAGGTGCTCGGCGACCGCCTTCGCGTACTCCGAGGTGCGTTCCGCGGCGGTGGTGGTGATCGGCGCGTACAGCTGCATGCCCTTCGAGCCGCTGGTCTTGGCGACCGAGGTCAGGCCGTGGCCGGCGAGGACGTCCCGCAGCAGCAGCGCCACCCGGCAGCACTCGACGATGGTGGCCGGCGGGCCGGGGTCGAGGTCGAACACCAGCAGGTCGGGGGTGCGCCGCTCGCCGTCGGCGTCGACGGTCCACTGCGGGATGTGCAGCTCAAGGGCGGCCATGTTGGCCGACCAGACCAGCGACGGCAGGTCGGCGAGCACCACGAAGTCCAGCGTCTCGTTGCCCCGGGTGCTGCCCGGCGTCTCCACCCGCACCTGCCGGATCCACTCCGGCGCGTGCCGGGCGGCGTTCTTCTCGTAGAACGGCTGCCCGGTCACCCCGTCCGGCCAGCGCCGCAGGGTCACCGGGCGGTCCCGCAGGTGGGGAAGCAGCACGGGCGCGATCCGGCTGTAGTAGTCGATCACCCGAGCCTTGCTGAACCCGGCCTCCGGGTACAGCACCTTGTCCAGGTTGGACAGCCGCAGCCGCCTGCCCTCGACCTCCACCAGCACGTTCTGCGGCCGGGGCTCGCCGTCGTCCACGTCCTCTTCGACCATCGGTGGCTCCTCGGGCTCGGCGTCCGGCAGTGGCTCCGGCTCCAGGTCGGCGCGGTCCTTGTCCGACCGCAGCCCACGCCAGGAGGGTGCCCGCAGCCGGCCGTCCGGGGTCCAGTTGCGGAACTCGACCTCGCCGACCACCTCGGGGGACACCCAGGTCGCGCCCTTCGCCCGGTCGCGCGGCACCTCGTCGGCGAACGGCGAGCCGTCCCGGACCAGTGGTGTGAGCCTGCGCAGCAGCGCGTCCAGCGCCTCGTCGGTGAACCCGGTACCGACCTGGCCGACGTAACGCACGCCGCCGTCGGTCGGCACGCCCAGCATCAGCGATCCGATCATCCCCGAGCGCCGGCCCTCACCCGGCCGCCACCCGCCGATGAGCACCTCGAGCGTGAGCACCTCGGTGATCTTCACCCAGTCGGCGGACCGTCGGCCGGGGTAGTACCGGGACGACCGCCGCTTGGCGATCACGCCCTCCAGCTCCTGGTCGTGCGCGGTCTCCACCACCGCCGGACCGTCGCCGACGAAGCTCGGCGAGGTGTTCCAGTGCGGCCCGCGCAGCTCCAGTGCCTCCAGCAGCTCCCGCCGCTGGGCGTAGGGCAGGTCCAGGCAGGAGTGCCCGTCGAGGTGGAGGACGTCGAAGACCAGGTAGGTGACCGGCACGGCGTTCGCGAGGTTGCGGGCCTGCCGGTCGTTCTGCACGTGCATGCGCTGCTGGAGCGCGGGGAAGCTCGGCCGCCCGTCGACCATGGCGACGATCTCCCCGTCCAGCCACACCTGGGTGGCGCCGAGCTCCTCGCCGAGCAGCCGCAGCTCCGGGTAGGTGACGGTGATGTCGTTGCCCTTGCGGGAGTGCAGCGTCAGCCGGCCGCCCTCGACCCTGGCCAGCGCGCGCACCCCGTCCCACTTGAACTCGTAGGCCCAGTCGTCCGGGTCGTCCGCGGTGGGCAGCGTCCCCGGCGAGGCCAGCATCGGCTCGACCAGCTCCGGCAGCCGCGTGAACGTCGGGTCCGCGGGCGGCTCCGAGCGCCGGACCATCCAGTCCTTGCCGTCGCGGCCGCTGCGGAAGAACGTGTACCGGCCGCGGGCACGCTCGCCGTGGAACACCACCGCGACCTCGCGATCGGACCACTTCAGGGTCTCGTACCGCCCCCGGTCCCAGATGAACATCCGCCCGCCGCCGTACTCACCCTTCGGGATCGTCCCGGAGAACGTGGCGTACTCCATCGGGTGATCCTCGGTGTGCACCGCCAGCCGGATGTCGCCTGGCACGTCCGGGAGCCCCTTCGGCACCGCCCAGGACACCAGCACCCCGTCCCGTTCCAGCCGGACGTCCCAGTGCAGCCGGGTCGCGTGGTGCTCCTGGATGACGAACGTGTCGTCGTTGCCGGTCGGCAGGGCGCCCTCGGCCGGCACGGGCTCCGGGGTGCGTCCCGGATCGCGCTTCCTGCGGTACTCGTCGAGGTCGCCCATCGGGATCCATCGTGCCCTAAGGCAGCCAGCCGAGGTGATCGCGCAACAACGCGTACCCCACGAAGGCGACCACGTCGATCAGCGTGTGGGCGACCACCAGCGGCCAGAGCCGGTTGGTGCGCTGCCAGTACCGCCCGTACACCAGGCCCATCACGACGTTCCCCAGGAACCCGCCGAACCCCTGGTACAGGTGGTAGGACCCCCGAACCACGGCCGCGAGGACGAGCGAGGCGTTCTCACCGAACCCCAACTGCCGCAACCGCGTGAGCACGTACCCGACGACGAGCACCTCCTCCGCCCACGCGTTCGCGGCCGCGGCGATCGTCAGCACGATCGGCCGCCACCAGCTGTCGTCCAACGTCGACGGCAGCACGGTGAGGTTCGCCCCCACCGCCCTGGCGAGGAAGTAGAACCCGAGCCCGGGCACCCCGATCAACGCGGCGAGCCCCGCACCGGCGAGCACGTCCTTCCCCCGACGCTCCCGGTCCAGCCCGATCTCCCGCAGCCGGATCCCGGTCCGCCACAGCAGGTAGACCCCGAGCGCACCCCAGGCGAACAGCTGGGCGGCCCCCAGCAGCTGCCGCAACAGGTCCAGCAGCCCCAGCTCCGCCTGCGGCACGTTGATCGCGACCCGTTGCTCGCTCAGCGGCTCCGGCCGCAACAGCGAGTCGAGCAGCGACAGCAGGCTCCGCAGCCCCGCGAGCCCGAGCGTCACGGTGAACACGATCACCAGCTCGACGACGATCGCCCGCCGCTCACGCGGATCGGCGACCGGTGTCGTCGGCCGCACGGGTGCCAGCCAGGCTCGCAACGTGTTCACCGGCCGCACGCTACCGGGCGTCGTAGAGTGGTCGGGTGCCGAGAATCGCCACCACCGACCGGGTGGACCGCCCCGCCATGGAGGACTTCGTCCGCCCCCGCCACCACGCCGTCCTGACCACCACCCGCGCCGACGGCACCCCCCAGCTGTCCCCGGTGACGTGCGGCCTGGACACCGAGGGTCGCCTGGTCGTCGCGACCTACCCGCAGCGCGCCAAGACCCGCAACGTCCGCCGTACCCCCACCGTCTCGGCCCTGATCCTCTCCGACGACTTCGACGGCGCCTGGGTCCAGCTGGACGGCACCGCCGAGGTCGTCGACCTCCCCGACGCCGTGGAACCCCTGGTCGACTACTTCCGCGTCATCTCCGGCGAACACCCCGACTGGGACGAGTACCGCGAGGCCATGCGCCGCCAGGGCAAGTGCCTGATCCGCGTCACCATCACCCGCTGGGGCCCCATCGCCACCGGCGGCTTCCCACCCGAGCTGGCCTGATCAGGGCTGCCCGCCCGGGGTCGCGGCGAGGAACGGGCAGCCGACCATCCGGCGCAGTTCGACGGACAGCTCCCGCTGGGTCGTGATCGGGCGTTCGAACGCCAGGCGCACGTCGTGGTCGCCGTCGATCAGTTCCACGCGGAGGCGCAGGCCGAGGCGGTCCAGGCCGAGCGGTCGCAGGTCACCGCCGCGCAGGTCCGCTGGCAGGTGGCGGCGCAGGGTGTGCAGCACGTCGGTGTGCGACAGCTCCAGGTGCCGCAGCCAGCCCGCCTCCTGGTGGCAGAACGGGTCCGGCTCCGCCTCGGCGAACGCGGCCGGGGTCAGCGGGTGGGTGCCGTCCGGGTCGGCCACCACCATGGACAGCGGCTCCATCGTCAGCATCGTCGCGCCGTGGCCCAGGTCCAGCAGCCGCGGGTCGGGCTTCTCGGCGGCCAGTTCGACGGCCCTGGCCCGCGCGTCCGGCTCGGGCAGCGCCGCCAGCCGGCCGGTGATCCACAGCAGCCCGCGGGCCGGCTCGCGCAGTGGCACCGGGGCCAGGTCGACCAGCTCGACCACGGTCACCTCGCCGGCCAGCGGGTGCCCGTCGGGCAGCAGGACCGTCACCGTCGCGTCCGCGTGCACGTGGTGCAGCAGCGGCGCGACCCGCTCCTGTTGTCCGGGCGGCAACAGGGTCGCGGGTCCGCGCGCGGCGATGGTCCTGGCGCGCTCGTCGGCGCCGGGGATCGGCGGTCGGTCCGTCACGTCACTTAGGCTAACCTAAGTTCGGTCAACAGGTGAAGAGGCACAGCTGGTAGTTCGCCCGGTACGTGGTCGCGGCCGACGGCGCCACGATGTTGTGACTGCGCGCCCCGCCGTCCGACCAGTTCGCGAACCGGAACCGCAGCCCCAGCAACAGCCGCTGCGGGGTCGGCGCCACGATCGAGTTGTTCGACCCCACGATCAGCGTCCTGGTGAACGGCGCCGTGCCGGTCACCGTACCCACCGTCAGCTCCGCGCCGCTTGGACTCGACGTGAACGTCAGCTCCACCGTCCTCGGGTCCAGGCGCACGGTCGCCGAACCCGTGTTGCCGTCCGAGTCGGTCGCGGTCAGCGTCAGGTCCAGGTACGACGGGTACTCGTGGTCGGGCGCCACGAAGCTGCCGGACGCCACCCCGTCGAAGGACTGCACGTCGTGCTCGTGGCAGTTCGTCGGCGACGTGCAGTGCTGCAGCGTCAGCTGCCAGTGCAGCGCCGAGGCCGGCAGGTCGCCGTCCTGCGCGTCGCCCGCCCGGCCGGAGAACGGCACGGTCTGGCCGACGGCCCACCGCAGCGCCGTGGTCGGGTCGTCGATCGTGACCACCGGGTCCTGGCTCGGCGGGTCGCCGACGGTGATCCGCACCGTGTCGGTGTCGCTCAGCCCGTCCTCGTCGGTCACCCGCAGGCTCACGTCGACGGCCTGCTGGCTGACGTACGTCCACTGCGGCTGCGGCGACGTCGAGTCGTCGTGGGCGCCGTCGCCGTCGAGGTCCCAGGCGTAGGTCAGGGTGTCGCCGGCGTCCGGGTCCGACGAGCCGAGGCCGTTGAAGGTCACCGCGAGCGGCGCTGCGCCGGAGGTCGGGTCGGCCGTGGCGACGGCGGTCGGGGCGCGGTTCGAGCCGGTCGGGTAGCTCACCCGGCGCAGCTCGCCCGCGCCGAGCGCGATGTAGTACAGGTCGCCGCCCGGGCCGGTCAGCACCTGTACCGGGATGTTCACGCCGGTCACGAACGGCACGATCCGGTTCGGGTCGGGCAGCCCGTTCGCGCCGGTCTGCATGGCCCAGATGCAGCCGCGGGAGCTGTCGGAGAAGAACAGCGCGCCGTCGTACGCGGACGGGTAGCCGCTGTCGGTCTCGAACGCGATGCCGCTGATGGACGAGCCGCCGGTCGGGCAGCCGTCGCCGGGCACCACCCGGTCGGCGTGCCGGTAGGCGTGGTACGGCGCGGTCTGCCCGCCGCCCGCGTACAGCGACTCGCACAGGGCGAGGTTCGGGCCGTCGTAGCCGGACTGCCGCCCGGTGCCCTCGAAGCACGGCCAGCCGAAGTTCTCCGCCACGCCGTCGGTGGCGTCCGGGATCCGGTTGATCTCCTCCCACACGTTCCACCCGACGTCGCCGGCCCAGATCTCGTCGGTGCCGGGGCGGAACGCGAACCGGAACTGGTTGCGCATGCCGTAGGCGACCACCCGGCGCGCGTTCGGGTCGGGGTGGCCGGCGAACGGGTTGCCGGGCATCGCGGCGCCGGTGTCCGGGTCGATCCGGCTGATCGTGCCGTCCAGCGAGACCGGCTCGCCGGCCGGGCGGCGGACCGACTGCGACCGCAGCGCGCCACCCCTGGCGTCCGGCGGCGACAGGTTCACCCCGGCCGGGCTCGGCGGGTCGGCGCACGGGTTGCCGCGCTGGCCCCAGTCGGCGAAGTTGAAGCTGGCGCCGTCGCCGCCGCCGACGTAGAGGGCGCCGTCCGGGCCGAACGCCACGGTGCCGATCGAGTGGCTCGGGTACTGCTGGCACCAGTCGGTGAGCAGCACCTGCTCGCCGCCGGTGGCCACGCCGTTCGCGCCGATCGTCAGCCGGGACAGTCTGCCGGTGACCACGCAGCCGTCCTCGGTCGCGCCGGGCGGGCTCGGGCACTGGTCACCCCAGCGGGGCGCGGTGCCGCCCGGCATGGCGTCGTGGGTGTAGAGCACGTACAGGTACGGCCGGGTGGGGTACTGCGGGTCGACGGCCAGGCCGAGCAGGCCGCGGTCCCAGAAGTCCTGCACCTGGGGCCGCAGGTCGGCGGTGACCGCCGCGGTGGTGTCCGCGATCGAGTCGAACGTCTTGACCAAGCCGCGCTTCTCGGTGACGAACAGCCTGCCGTCGGGCGCGAACGCCGCGTTGGTCGGGTTGGACAGGCCGCTGATCACGACGGTGTCGGTGAACCCGGGTGGGACCGCGGCGACCGCGGTGGTGGTGGACACCGCGGTGGTGACGAAGCCCGCGGCCAGGCAGACCGCGAGTGGCCCGGCCAGGCGGGCACGAAGTAACGGACGACGCAACGGACGACCCCTATCCAGACTGCCCCGACCGGGTGAACTTGTCCGGAGCATCGGTGCGGGCTAGCCGCCTGTTATCACTGGATCGGGTCGAAACATGACAATCGCGTGGATCTCACCCGTTCGGGCCGCGACCGGACCAGGACCAGGCGTACCCGGGGTCCTCGCAGTCGGCGGCGGCCTCGCCGAGGTCGAGCGGGCGGAACGTGTCGACCATGACCGCGGTCTCGTCGAACCGCTCCGCGCCGAGCGACGCCTCCGCCGCGCCCGGCTGCGGGCCGTGGGTGAACCCGGACGGGTGCAGCGACAGCGAGCCGAGCCCGATGCCGGAGCCCTTGCGTGCCTCGTAGTCCCCGCCGACGTAGAACATCAGCTCGTCGGAGTCGACGTTGGCGTGGTTGTAGGGCACCGGGACCGCGAGCGGGTGGTAGTCGACCTTGCGCGGGCAGAACGAACAGACGACGAAGTTCGGGCCCTCGAACGTCTGGTGCACCGGCGGCGGCTGGTGCACCCGGCCGGTGATCGGCTCGAAGTCGCGGATGTTGAACACCCACGGGTACAGGCAGCCGTCCCAGCCGACCACGTCGAACGGGTGGTTGGCGTAGGTCATCCTGGTCAGCCCGGCGCGGTGCCGGACCAGTACGGGCACGTCCGTGCCGTCGGCCAGCAGCGGCTCGCCGGGCCCGCGCAGGTCGCGCTCGCAGTAGGGGGAGTGCTCGAGGAACTGGCCCTTGGCCGACAGGTACCGCTTCGGCGGGCCGATGTGCCCGGTGGCCTCCAGGACGTAGAGCCGCGTCTCGCCGTGCGGGAGCACCCGGTAGGTCGTCGACGTCGGGACCACCACGTAGTCACCCTCGGCGACGTCGAGGGTGCCGTACACCGTCTCGACGGTCGCCGAACCGGTCTGCACGTACAGCAGCTCGTCACCGGCGGCGTTGCGGTACAGCGGGCTCGGCGCGGTCGCCACCGCGAACGCGATGGTCACGTCGTTGTTGCCGAACAGCGTGCGCCGCCCGGTCACCGCGTCGGCGTCGCCGTTCGCCTTGAGGTCCTGGCTGCGGAAGTGCCTCGGTTTGAGCGGGTGGTTCGGCGTGAGGGGGCCGCGATGGTCCGGCACGACCTCGGCGTTCACGATCGCGGTCGGCAGATGGCGGTGGTAGAGCAGGGCCGAGTCGGAGGAGAAACCCTCCACGCCCATCAGCTCCTCGGCGTAGAGCCCACCCTCCGGGGAGCGGAACTGCGTGTGCCGCTTTCGGGGGATCTCTCCGACGCTGCGGTAGTAAGGCATCGCCCCTCCGAGTGTCCGCATGTCGAACGTCTTTGTTCAGTTGCCGATACGCTACTAGCGTGTCAGCCGTGTCAAGCGCCGCACCCGTGCCCCCGCAAGGTCAACGCGATGTTCCTCCCCTACTCGCGCGACTCGTCGACGACGCCGCTCTGTTCCCGCCGGGCAATGCCGCCATGCCCGAAGCCGTGCGGATGCACCTGGACGGGAGAACCAACGACCGGTCCGATCTGGTCGGGTTGTTCCTGTGCCCGGCGTCCCGGCTGCCGGAGCTGATCACCGACCTGATCAAGGTGAAGCCGCCGCGCCCGGTGGAGCTCTCGCTGGTCATCGACACCGGCCTGGGCGGGGTGCCCAAGGCGCTGTCCATCGTCGAGTCCCGCGCGGAGCTGCTGGCGCTGCGGATGGTGGAGATGCCCGCGCCGACCGACGTGGACGAGGTGTGGCTGGAGCGGGTGTCGGAGTTCGTGCCGGAGGACGTGATCCGGGTGATCGAGCCCCGGCGCGGCGGGGTTGGCTGGCTGGACGGCCTCCAGCGGGTGATCGAGCACGGCAGCTGGCCCAAGATCCGCTGTGGTGGGCTGTCCCAGGAGAACTTCCCGACCACCGGCGAGGTCGCCGACTTCCTGTCGGTGATCAGTGCCGGCAACGCGTCGTTCAAGGCCACCGCCGGCCTGCACAACGCCGTCCGGCACACCGACGACGGGACCGGGTTCACCCACCACGGGTTCCTGAACCTGCTGGTCGCGACCGCCCGGGTGAACGCAACCGGCGGCGTCGGCCCGGAGGTGCACGAGGCCCTGGAGTCCACCGACGGCAAGGCGCTGGCCGCCGAGGCCCAGGCCCTGACCGAGGACGAGCAGCTCGCGGTCCGCGCGATGTTCGCCTCCTACGGCTCCTGCTCGCTGACCGACCCGGTGACCGACCTCGAGGAACTCGGACTGCTGTGAGCGAAGTGACGGAGCGTCCACCGGCTGGACTGAGGAGCGCGCGCAGGCGCGCCAGCGCCGAGCACGTGACGAGGGAAGCCGGTGGGTAGCGGAGGAACGCAGCGAACCATGAATTCAGCTACCTGGATCGAGGACCCCGCCTTCACGCGGGACCGGCCGTTCGGGCCGCAGACGTTGCCGTACGGGGTCGTCGACGACGGCTCCGGGCCGCGGGTCGCGGTGCGGGTGGGGGACCACGCGCTGCCGTTGGCCTCGGTCGCCGGTGCGCTGGGGGAGCTGGCCGACCTGGTCACCGGTACCTCCCTGGACCCGCTGCTCGCCGCGAGCCGCGCGGAGTGGAGCGCGCTGCGGGCCCGGCTCACCGAGCTGGTCACCTCGGCCGACCGCCCGGCCGGCGCGGAGCTGGTGCCGCTCGCGGGGGTGCGCGCGCTGCTCCCGTTCACCGTCGCCGACTACGTGGACTTCTACTCCTCCCGGCACCACGCGGAGAACGTCGGCCGCATCATGCGCCCGGACTCCGACCCGCTGCTGCCGAACTGGACCCACCTGCCGGTCGGCTACCACGGCCGCGCCGGCACGGTCGTCGTCTCCGGCACCGACGTGGTCCGCCCGCACGGCCAGCGCCGGGGCGACCCGCTGCCGAAGTTCGGGCCGTCGGGCCGGCTGGACATCGAGGCCGAGGTCGGCTTCGTCTGCGGCGGCCCGGTCACCGCCCGGGTGCCCACCTCGGACGTCGCCGAGCACGTGTTCGGCGTCGTGCTGGTCAACGACTGGTCCGCGCGCGACATCCAGGGCTGGGAGTACCAACCGCTCGGCCCGTTCCTCGGCAAGTCGTTCGCCACCTCGGTGTCGGCCTGGGTGACCCCGCTCGAAGCGCTGGCCGGCGCCCGCGTTCCGGTGCCCGACCCCGGGCACCCCCGGCTGCCGTACCTGGTCGAGGACCAGCCGTGGGGCCTGGACCTGCGGCTCGAGGTGACCTGGAACGGCACCGTCGTCACCCGGCCCCGGTTCGCCCACATGGCGTACTCGTGCGCCCAGCAGCTCGCGCACCTGACCGTCAACGGCGCCACCGTGCGCCCGGGCGACCTGTTCGCGTCCGGCACCGTGTCCGGGCCGGAGCGGGAACGGCTCGGCTGCTTCCTGGAGCTGTCCTGGGGCGGCCGCGAGCCGATCGCCCTGGCCGACGGCGTGACCCGCACGTTCCTGGAGGACGGCGACACCGTCGTCATCACCGCGACCGCCCCCGGGGCGGACGGCTCCGTCGTCGGCCTCGCCGAGGTCGCCGGCACCGTGCTCCCGGCGGACGAATAGCCGCTCGTGTCCAGACCCACCCGGCCGATCCCCTCCACCCCGCGCCCACCGGCAGCGGGGTCGTCCTCCCATGGCCGGGAGAGCTCGCTGACCCTCGACCGCGGCCTCGCGCTGCTCCAGGCCGTCGCCGACGCCGAGTCCGAGGCCCCGACGATCAGCGAGCTGGCCACGGCGATCGGCGCCAGCCGCGCGGCCGTGTACCGGCTGCTGGTGCCGCTGGCCGAGCGCGGCCTGGTCCGCCGGGACGGCTCGAAGGTCCGCCTAGGCCTTGGCCTGCTCCGGCTGGCCGCCCGGGTGACCCCGCAGCTGCGGCTGGCCGCGCTGCCCGCCCTGCGCGAGCTGGCCGAGGCCGTCGGCGCCACCGCCCACCTGACCGTGGCCGACGGCGACGAGGCCCAGGCCATCGCCGTGATCGAACCGTCCTGGACGACCTACCACGTCGCCTACCGCGTCGGCACCCGCCACTCGCTCGGCCGAGGCGCCGCCGGCAAGGCCATCGGCCTACGCGACGAGCACCCCGGCTGGATCGCCACCACCGGCGAGCTCCAGGACGGCGCCTCCGGCATCGCCGCCCCCGTCCGCGGCGTTCCCGGCCTGCGCGCCAGTGTCGGCGTGGTCAGCTTCCACGCCCTGGACGGCGACGTCGTCGGCCCCCTCGTCCGCACCGCCGCCGTCGCGGTCGCCGACGCCCTCCGCTAGGCGGCTTTCACCATCTCGGTCAGCACCTCGTCCAGCGGCGTCGCGGTGAGCCCGAACGTGCGAGTGGTCAGCGCCGTACCCATGACCGCCGGACGCTGGTAGAGGTACTGCATCTCCGGAACCTCGGCCATGATCGGGTCGGTCCGCGCCGCCTCCTGCAGGGCCAGGGCCGACATCGGCACCAGCTCCGGTTCCGGCAGACCGGCCAGCTCCGCCATCCGGTTCACCACGTTCCGCAGTGGCGCGTCGGACATCGCCGGCGGGTGCCACGCGCGGCCCCACGCGCGCTCGTGCCGGACGATCGTCGCGATCGCCCGGCCGGCATCCCTGCGCCAACCGCCCCTGGCCTATCTGACGTGGTGGCGGATGACCACCGCCGCCCGCCTGCTCCGCGAGTCCGACGCGCCGTTGCGAACGGTCGCCGCCCGGTGCGGCTACAGCTCGGAGTTCGCCTTCGCGAAGGCGTTCAAGCGCGAGTACGGCCTCGCCCCTGGGCAGTACCGGCGCGCTACCTAGGCCGTCGCGCCAGCGCCCGGTCGAGTGCGTGGCGGGCCCGCTCCACCCGGCGCGCCTCGTACGCGATCGGGAAGTACCGCAGCCGCTCCGGCAGCAGCGGCACCACCCGGCCGACCACCCGGCCCAGTCGCCGCAGCCGGCGCTCGTCGGCGTCCGTCCAGGTCAGGCCGAGGATCTCCCGCGCCCGCGGCGGCAGCGTGCCGACCGTGACGAAGTGCTGCAGCCGACCCGGCAGGTACGCCAGCGCCCGCCACACCGGCCGCAGCACCCCCGGCCACCCGGGCGGTGGCGGGATCCGGCGGGTGGCCCGCAGGAACTCGTACGCCGTCGGGTGCGCGACCAGCGTGTGGGCCAGCACGTCGTCGAACCGGGCGCGGTAGGACTCGTAGGTCGGCGGGATCTCCTTCTCGGCCACGTGCAGGTTCCGCATCAGCTGCCGGACCTCCGCGTAGAACGCCGCCGCCTCGTCGGGGCGCGGCGGGCGGCGGGAGAAGTACCTGGCCGACGTCTCGTACGCGTAGGGCGCGGTCAGGATGATCCACGCCCACGGCCCGGACGCCAGCGCCGAGTGGGTCACCCCGTCCGGTCCGGTGGCCCGCAGCGGCGCGTGCATCGCCCGCAGCCGGTCGCCCTCGGCCAGCGCCGCCTCGCCGCCGTACACCCAGGTCATCACCGACGCGATGCTCCGCCTGGCCCGCCCGATCGCGTCCGTGCGGAACACCGAGTGCTCGCCGACCACCGCGCCAACCGCCGGGTGCATCACCTGCAGCGCGAACGCCGCCCCGGTGGTCAGCGAGAACGTGACCAGGCCGGTCTCCGCCCACAGCCGGCTCCCCGGCTCGATCGGCCGCCGCGTCACCCGTTCAGGTTAGAAGACCACCTGCCCCAGCGCGAACACCGCGAACCCGGCGAACACCACCCCGGCGACCCGCTGCACCAGGTGCGGCTTGATCCGCTCCCGGATCTTCGCGCCGAGCAGCACCGCGATCCCGGCCACCGCGGCCAGCGCCAGCCACGCACCGAGCCCGACCCACACCGGCGCGGAGAACCGCGCGGACAGCGCCGCGGTCGCGAACTGCGACGCGTCACCCCACTCGGCGGCGAACAGCACCCCGAACGACGTCAGCGCCGCCCGTACGAACGACACCGTCCCCGGCCCGGCGCCGTCCACCGAGGAGTCCGCGTCGTGGTCCTTGCCGAAGCCCTCGCGCAGCAGCAGCACCGCACCCAGCCCGAACAGCACCGCGACCACGCCGGCCACGACCTTGTCCGGCAGCAGGGTGAGCACGCCGCCGAACGCGGCGGCGATCACGCACTGGATCGCGAACGCGGCCGTGACGCCGACGAACACCGGCAGCGGGCGGTACCGCGTGGTGAGAATGAGCGTCGCCACCATCGTCTTGTCCGGCAGCTCGACCACGAAGACCAGGCCGAAGGCCGTCAACAGGGCGATCAGTGTGGGGTCCACCAGGTTCCTCTCCGTCCCAACCCGGACGGAGGCAGCACGACCCCGACCGGGCATGCCTACTACCCGGCCGGAGGTCTCGTTCGCCCGCTGACAAGCGGGTGAGGCGCCGGACCCGGAACGGGTCAGTATGTCGACGCACTCGCCGGATGGCCGAAGCCATACGCGGGAACTACTCCCCTCAGGCGCCACCATTGTAACGGGGGACCAAGGTCCCGGAGGTCCGGGACCGGCGGACCTGCCGCGGACACCCCCTCGGGCGGGACCGTGGGTACGTGGACGTACTGGATCTCGCGCGCTGGCAGTTCGGCATCACCACCGTCTACCACTTCCTGATGGTGCCGCTGACGATCGGCCTTTCGCTGCTGGTCGCGTGCATGCAGACGGCGTGGGTGCGTACCGGGAACCGGCGCTACCTGGCGATGACGAAGTTCTGGGGCAAGCTGCTGCTGATCAACTTCGCGATGGGCGTGGTCACCGGGATCGTCCAGGAGTTCCAGTTCGGCATGGCCTGGAGCGAGTACTCCCGGTTCGTCGGCGACGTGTTCGGGGCGCCGCTGGCGATGGAGGGGCTGGTCGCGTTCTTCGTCGAGTCCACCTTCCTGGGGCTGTGGATCTTCGGCTGGGACCGGCTGTCCAAGCGGGCGCACCTGGCCTGCGTGTGGGCGTTCTCGCTGGCCACCGTGGCGTCGGCGTACTTCATCCTGTCGGCGAACTCGTGGATGCAGCACCCGGTCGGGGTGGAGCTGGTGGACGGGCGGCCGCGGCTGACCTCGATCTGGGAGGTGCTGACGAACTCGACGGTGCTGGTGGCGTTCCCGCACGCGATCGCCGGCGCGCTCGCGGTGGCCGGCGCGTTCCTGGTCGGCATCGCGGCCTGGCACCTGTGGCGGCGGCGGGACGGTGCGCACGACGACGTGTGGCGGTCGTCGCTGCGGCTGGGGACCGTGGTCGGGGTGCTGGCGTTCGGCGGCCTGGCGATCAGCGGGGACCTGCAGTCGAAGCTGATGTTCGACCAGCAGCCGATGAAGATGGCGGCGGCGGAGGCGCTGTGCCACACCGAGCGGCCGGCCGGCTTCTCGGTGTTCGCGGTCGGCGACCTGGCCGGCCAGGACTGCGAGAACGTCACCTCGATCACCGTGCCGGCCCTGCTGTCGTTCCTGGCCAACGGCGACTTCGACTCTGAGGTGACCGGGATCCAGGACCTGGTGGAGCGGTACCGGGCCGAGTACGGCGAGTTCTACCCGGTCGACGAGCGGTTGGGTGAGCTGTCCGGGCAGCCGATCGACTACGTGCCGAACCTGCCGGTCACCTACTGGGGCTTCCGGCTGATGATCGCGTTCGGCGCGGCGGGCGCCGCGGTCGGCGTGGTGGTGTGGTGGCTGACCCGGCGCGGCCGGGTACCGGAGTCGCGGTGGTTCCCCCGGCTCGCGCTGGCCGGGATCGCGGCGCCGTTCCTGGGCAACAGCTTCGGCTGGATCTTCACCGAGATGGGCCGGCAGCCGTTCGTCGTCGCGCCCAATCCGTCCGGTGTCGACGGTGTGTGGATGTTCACCGCGCAGGCCGTGTCCGGGCTGACCGTTGGCGAGGTGCTGACCTCGCTGATCGCGCTGACGCTGGTGTACGGGGTGCTCGCGGTGGTGGAGGTGGTGCTGATCCGCCGGTACGTGCGCGGCGGGGTGGCGGCCGTGCTCCCACCCCCCGAGCCGGAGAAGACCGCCGAGGACGACGCCGAGGACGACGACGTGCTGTCGTTCGCCTACTGATCGGGGAGTTCGATGGACCTGGCGACCGTGTGGTTCGTGCTGATCGCCCTGCTGTGGCTGGGCTACCTGTTCCTGGAGGGCTTCGACTTCGGCGTCGGCATGCTGCTGCGCGTACTCGGCCGCGACGAGCCGAGCCGGCGGGTGCTGCTGAACACCATCGGCCCGGTGTGGGACGGCAACGAGGTGTGGCTGATCGTGGCCGTCGGCGGGACGTTCGCGGCGTTCCCCGGCTGGTACGCGGGCCTGTTCAGCGCGGCGTACCTGCCGGTGCTGCTGGTGCTGCTGGCGCTGATCGGGCGCGGGGTGGCGTTGGAGTACCGGGGCAAGGTCGACACCGTGCGCTGGCGGGCCGGCTGGGACACGGTGCTCGTGGCCGGTTCGGCGGTCGCCGCGCTGGGGGTGGGGCTGCTGCTGTCGTGGAACGTGCTCGGCCTCCCGATCGACGCGAACGGCGACCGGGTCGGTTCGCCGTTCGCCGCGTTCCGCTGGGACACCCTGATCGGCGCGTTCGCGGTCGCCGGCTTCGCGGTGGTGCACGGCGCGGCGTTCGTGGCGTTGAAGACCGAGGGCGAGGTGCGGGCGCTGGCGCGCTCGCTGGCGCTGCGGATCGCGCCGCTGGCCCTGGCGCCGCTGGGGTTGACGCTGCTGATGGTGCAGCTGCGCGAGGGCTCCGCGTGGACGTGGCTGCCGCTCCTGGTGGCCTTCACGGCCGCGGTCGGAGCGTGGACGCGCCTGGCCGCCGGTCGTGAGGGGCAGGCGTTCGCCCTGCTCGGGGTGGTGATCGCGGCGACCGTGGCGACCTGGTTCGGCGCACTGCACCCGAACGTGCTCCCGTCCACAGTGGACCCGATGTTCTCGTTGACCATCGCGGACACGGCGTCCAGCCCGTACACGCTCACCGTGCTGTCGTGGGTCGCGGCGTTCGGCACCCCGGCGGTCCTGGTCTACCAGGGCTGGACGTACTGGGTGTTCCGCCGCCGCATCGGCACCCGCCACATCCCCTCGGTGCGTGTCCCGTGATGAATGGGTCGCTCCGCTCATCCGCTAAGGCGCCGTCTTCCCTCGTCACGTGCTCGGCGCTGGCGCGCCTGCGCGCGCTCCTCAGTCCAGACGGCACCCGCTCCTTCGCTCCCGCTCCCGTGAAACGACCCGGCCCGCTCGGCGCGTTGTGGCTGTCCGGCGCGGCGCGTCGAGCACTCGCCGGCTGCGGGGTGCTGGCGGTGCTCCATGCCGCGGCGCTGGTGGCGCAGTCCTGGGCGCTGGCAACGGTTCTGGCCGACGTCGTGCTGCGGACCGGTGCCCCGGTCGGCGGGCGGCTGGGGGTGCTCGCCGGCGCGGTCGCCGTCCGCGCGGCGCTCGGCTGGGCCACCCAGGTCGTCGCCGCCCGCGCCGCGGCCGGCGCCAAGGAGGAACTCCGCGCGATCCTGCTCGACCGCGCGCTCGCCGCCGGTCCGGAGTGGACGGTCGAGTACGGCCCGGCCGAGCTGACCACCCTCGCCACCCGCGGCCTGGACGCCCTGGACGACTACTTCACCGTCTACCTGCCCGCCCTGGTGAACGCCGCGGTCCTCCCGCTCGGCGTCGGCGCGGTGTTCCTGCTGACCGACTGGCCGTCGGCGCTCGTCGTCGCGCTGACCCTGCCGCTGGTGCCGCTCTTCGCCGTCCTGATCGGCCTGCACACCCGGGACCGGGTCGCCGCCGCGGCCGACAGCACCGCCCGGCTGTCCGGCCGGTTCCTGGAACTGGTCCGCGCCCTGCCGGTACTGACCGCGTTCCGCCGCGCCGCCGCCCAGGCCGACGTCGTCCGCACGGTCTCCGACGCCCACCGCCGGGCCACCATGGACACCCTGCGGGTGGCGTTCGCCTCCGCCCTGGTCCTGGAACTGGTCGCCACCCTGTCCGTGGCCCTGGTCGCGGTCGTGATCGGCCTCCGCCTCGTCTCCGGCGACCTGGCCCTCGCGGTCGGCCTGTTCGTCCTGATCCTGGCCCCCGAGTGCTACCTCCCCCTGCGCACCGCCGGCGCCGCCCACCACGCCAGCGAGAACGGCCTGGAAGCCGCCCGCCGCGTCGCCGACCTCCCCACCCCACCCGCACAACCCACCCGCGAGCCCCCGCACGGCGACATCGTCGTCCAGAACCTGCGCGTCCGCCGCCGAACCACCTTCGCCCCCGACGGCCTCACGTTCACCGCCCGCCCCGGCACCATCACGCACCTGACCACCCCCAGCGGCACCGGCAAGTCCACCGCCCTGGCCGTCCTCCTCGGCTACGTCGAGCCGACCGCCGGCACCGTCCACATCGCCGGCACCCCCCTCGCCGACCTCGACCCAGACGCCTGGCGCCGCCACCTCGCCTGGGTCCCCCAACACCCCACCCTCACCGCCCCCACCGTCCGAGCCGAACTGGCCCAACTCCGCGAGTCGTACGCTCCCGTCGCGCGAGTCGTACCTTCCCGTCCCGCGAGTCGTACCTTCCCGGACGAGCTGGCCGACGTCACCGCCCAGGTCGCCGCCGAGCACCTCCTCGACCGCCCCACCGCCGCCCTCTCCGCGGGCGAACGCCAACGCGTGGCCGTCGCTCGCGCCCTGCTCCGGCTCCGGCTCGGCGCCACCGTGCTCCTGCTGGACGAGCCGACCGCCCACCTCGACGCGGCCACCGCCGGCACCGTCATGGCCGCGATCGAGCGCGCCGCCGCCGACGGCGCCACCGTCATCCTCGCCAGCCACCACACCATCCAACCCACGCCGGACGCCCCCGCCCCGGCCCCGCGCACCCGGCACACCGCGCCGGCCGAACCCCGCGGCACCCGCCTGCGCGCCCTGCTCACCCCCCGGCTCCTCGCCGGCGCGGCCCTCGGCGCGGCCGCCCTCGTCGCCGGCGTGGCGCTGACCGTGACGTCCGCGTGGCTGATCGCCAAGGCCGCGCACCAGCCCCCGATCCTGACCCTGTCCGTGGCCGTCGTCGGCGTCCGCACCTTCGGCCTGGCCCGCGCCGTGCTCCGCTACGCCGAACGCCTGGTCACCCACGACGCGGCGTTCCGCGCGGCCGGCGAGCACCGGGTCCGTCTCTGGCACCGCCTCGCGCCGGCCCAGCGTGCCGACGGCCTGGCCCACGACGTCGACACCGTCCGCGACCTGACCCCGCGCGTCCTCACCCCGCCCCTGGTGGCGGGCCTGGTGATCGTGGCGGCCGTGGGCGTCCAGCTGGTGATCCTGCCGGCGGCGGCGCTCACGCTCGTCATCGCGGTCGCGGCGGCCGGACTGGGTGCACCGGCCGTCGCGCTCGCGCTCGACCGGCGGGCCGGTACCAAGCAGGCAGCCGCCCGCCGGAGCCTGGCCCAGGGCGTCCACACGCTGCTCGCCTCGGCCGCCGAGCTGATCGCGTTCGGCACCCACCGCGGGCACCGCGCCACCCTGGCCGACACCGACGCCGCCCTCGGCCGCACCGCCCGCCGCGAGGCCCTCGGCGCCGGTGCCGCCACGCTCGTGATCACCCTCGCCACCGGGGCCGCGGCCGTGGCCGGCACGATCCTGGCCGCCGCCGCGGTCGCCGACGGCACCCTCGACCCGCTGCTCGCCCCCGTCCCGGCCCTGCTGCCCCTGGCCATGGCCGAGGTGCTCGCGCTCCTCCCACCAGCCGCCCAACACCGCGACGCCCTGACAGCGGCCCTCGCCCGCCTCGACCAGAAGCCCTGGCGGCGCCCGGAGATCACCGGCTCCGACCTCGCACTGCGCGACGTCGACGCCCGCTGGCCCGGCGCCGCCGAACCGGTCCTGCGCGGCGTCACCCTCGACATCCCCCGCGGCACCCACGTCGCCGTCACCGGCCCGTCCGGCGCCGGCAAGTCGACCCTGCTGGCCCTGCTCCTCGGCCTGCTGCCCGCCGAACGCGGCACCGTCCACGCCCCCGCGAGCGTCGCCTGGTGCCCGCAGGACCCGATGCTCGTCGCCACCACCGTCCGGGAGAACCTCCGCCTCGCCGACCCGCACGCGACCGACGAGCGCCTCGCGCACGCCCTCCGCCAAGCCGCCCTACCCCACTGGACCAGCCGCCTCGACACCCACCTGGCCGGCGGCGCCGCCACCACCTCCGGCGGCGAGGCCAACCGCCTGGCCCTGGCCCGCGCCCTGCTCGCCGACGCCGACGTCCTCCTGCTCGACGAGCCCACCGCGCACCTCGACGGCCCGACCGCCCGCACCGTGCTGGCGAACCTCCGCGCCACCGGCCGCACGATCGTGCACGTCACCCACCGCCCCGAGGAGGCCGCCGACGCGGACGTGGTCCTCGACATCGACGCCGCCGGCCGCGTGCACACCGTCGCTCGACGCTGAAGTGGGTAGGTTCGCGGAGGTGGAACCCGACCTGGCCGCCCGTGCCCTCGGCGCCGCGACCGAGATCGCCACCGCCGCCCTCTCCGGCGACGACCCCGAGGCGGTCCTGCGCCTGGTCGTCCAGCGCGCGGCGGACCTCGCCCAGGCCGACCTGGGCCTGGTGATGGCCCGCGCCGACGACGGCACCCTCACGGTCGAGGCCGCCCACGGCACCGACGACGTACGCGTCACCAACCCCGTCGGCCTGGTCCTGTCCGCGCGTTCCTCCGCCGCGAGGGTCGCCCGCAGCGGTGTGGCCCTCACCGTCGACGACGTCTGGGCCGACCCCCGCACGGCCCCGTTCGTTCCGCGCGAGCTGCGGGTCTACGGCCCGTTCGCGGCCGCGCCGTTCGGCACCGCGCAACGCAGGCTCGGCGCGCTGACCGTCTACCGACACCGAGGCGCCCGCCCGTTCGAACCAGCCGCGATCGACCTGCTCTCCGCGTTCGCCGCCCAGGCCGGCCTGGTCATCGTGCTGTCCGAAGGCGCCACCGCCCGAGCGAGGATCGCCCTCTACCAGGAACGCGAACGCATCGCCCGCGACCTGCACGACGTGATCGTGCAGCGCCTCTACGCCGCCGGCATGCAGCTGGACCTGCTGGCCCGCCGCCCGGCCAGGAAACTGGCCCGCTCCGACGCCACCCGCCTCGCCGAAGCGGTGGACCAGCTCGACGCCTCCATCGCCGACGTCCGCGCCGTCGTCCGCGCCCTCCGCACCCCCGAGCCGGACGCCACCGGTACGGATCTGGCCGAGTCCGTCCGAGGCGAGGTGGCCATCGCCGGCGAACTGCTCGGCTTCCCACCCACCCTGCGCATGGACGGCGACCTCACCGATGTTCCGGCCGACCTCGCCGACCACACCCGCGCCGCCCTGCGCGAGGCACTGTCCAACGTGGTCAGACACTCCGGCGCCACCCACGTCGAAGTCCACATCGGACGCGACCGCGACCTCACCCTCACCGTCACCGACGACGGCTGCGGCATCCCAGAAGGCGTCACCCACCGCGGCCTCAAACACCTCCAAGAACGCGCCACCCAGGCAGGCGGCCGCTGCCAGATCGCCTCCTCCTCCCGCCGAGGCACCACCGTCACCTGGTCCGCCCCGTTGGAGTGAACCCCAGGTGACGTGATGTCGAGTTGGCCGTATCCGGTCAGGACCCTCCCGCTCCAACAGCGACGTCGCCAGCCTGTGTCTGTCGGACGCGATGTGGGAGGGACTTGCCATGGGGGCGAACGCAGACCGGATGCACATGGATGTCGACGCGGTCCTGCATCACATGGCACAGGTCGCGGACGTCGGGCAGGAGATCGCGACGGCGTGGGCCGTACGGCGCCAGGAGTTGGAGGCACTCGAACCAGGCATCGGTTCAGGGGTGATCGGGTCCGCCATTCGGGCCGCCTACCGCGTCCCCAGCCAGCAGGTGAGCGACGCCGTGACGAAGATCCCCGAGTTGTACGCCGCGATGTCGGAGGCGGGCAGGTCGGCGGTGAACGAGTACGTAGCCGCCGACCAGGCTGGTGCGGCCGGCATCGCCAAGGCGACGCCCGACGTCGACCCGAGAACGCTCTGATGGCGGTCGCCGAGCCTCCGTCCGACTTCGGCTTCTGGCCCAAGGTTCGAGCGTTGTCGGGCTGGCCGGACACCGACGAGACATCGCTGGGTGCGATGTCCGCGGCGTGGGCGGGAGGTGCGGGCGGGCTGGAACAGGCGGCGAGCGTGAACTTCGATGGCGTCCAGAACTCGTGGGACGACGCCGTCGGCCGGAGTTTCGCCTCGGAAATGAGGGGAATCTCCGGAACGGTCGATGGCCACGCGCAGGACATGCGCCAGTTGGAGACCTACACCGACGACGCCGAGGCCGTGGTCCTGCAGACCAAGGTCGAGATCAACGACGTCATTCGGTCGATGGCCCCGACCTACGGTGCGATGGAGTTTCTGCCCCCGGGGATACGTCAGGCCGTGCAGCCGGCCTGGATCGTGGCCGCCGCCCGGATCGTCATCAAGCTGATCGAGAGGGCGGCTCGTTGGCTGTCGAGAGGCCCGAAGGTCAAGGACCGCGCACCGCGACCTCCGGCCACACCGACAGCCCCGCGACTGACGCCCAAGCAGCTCGACGACGCGATCACCTACGCCAAACGCCCGGCGAAACTGGACCACGTCTTCGTGCCCAAGCACAAGCTCGACGCTTTCGTGCAGCAGTCCGGTGGGCGGGAAGCGGCGATGGAACGGATCATGCGTAGCCTTGACCCGCCGCCCGGGCCCGGAATCTTCGAGGTGCAGCGCGACATCGGCGGACACCTGATCACGATCCGCGGCTTCGTGGTCGACGGCGTACCCAAGATTGGAACGGCATTCATCCCATGACCACCGCCCCCGGACGTCCGCTCAGGGACCGCGAACGTCGTGTCGCGGCCAAGATCCTGTCCGCCGCAGCGGGCACGGACGAACTCGTTGCTCAGCTCCCGGTCGCCCGGGTCCGTTCAGGCGCGGTCACCTTCCTGAACCTGGCCGTGCCGGCCGAGGTGCCCCACGCCAGCGTCCCCGACGGACCGCTCCCGGTATCCGCCGTAGTGAACGACCCGGACGGACACCCTCTAGGCGAGATCATCGTGTGGGTCGAGGGCGGTTTGCTCTCCGCGCTGGAGTACGCGTGGGTGACCGACGAGGAGCCAGGCGAATGGCCGGCCCCCGAGCACGTCTCCACCTCGGGTCAGAGCGGTCCGTAACACAGAACCGGCCGCGGCCGGTTCGAGCGGCGAGTGCCACGGCGGGCGCAGAGCGGTTGGGATCCGCAGTGGTAGGGCTGGCCCCACCACGGATCTCCTGGTTCGCACCAGTGTTTTCGGGAGGTGGAGGGGCGAGGCTTGTTCTCGTGCGACACACGAACGAGAACCACCCGAGCGCGGTCGTCCAGTTGAACGACGTGCGCAGGACCTACGGCGGCAAGCGCACCAGCGTGGCCGCCCTCGACGGCGTCACCGCGGGCTTCGGCCGCGCCAGCTTCACGGCGGTGATGGGGCCCTCCGGCTCCGGCAAGAGCACCTTCCTGCACTGCGCCGCCGGCCTCGACCGGCCGACCGGCGGCAGTGTCCTGATCGAGGGCCAGGACCTCGGCGAGCTGTCCGAGGTCGAGCTGACCCGCCTGCGCCGCGAGCGCGTCGGGTTCGTGTTCCAGGCCTTCAACCTGCTGCCCGCGCTCACCGTGCAGGACAACGTCACCCTGCCACTGCGGCTCGCCGGGCGGCGGCCGAAGCCGGCGCTGGTGCGGCAGGTCCTCGACCAGGTCGGGCTCGGTGAGCGGCGCAAGCACCTGCCGGCCGAGCTCTCCGGCGGCCAGCAGCAGCGGGTCGCCATCGCCCGCGCGCTGGTCACCCGGCCGGCGGTGCTGTTCGCCGACGAACCGACCGGCGCCCTCGACACGCACACCGCGCGGGACGTCCTCGGCCTGCTGCGGGGCTCGGTCGACCACGCCGGGCAGACCGTCGTCATGGTCACCCACGATCCGGTCGCCGCCTCCTACGCCGACCGCGTGGTGTTCCTCGCCGACGGGCGGCTCGTCGGCGAGCTGCCGAACCCGACCGCGGAGGCCGTCGCCGAGCGGATGACGCACCTCGGCGCCTGGGCCGAGCGCACCGCCACCGGGGTGTACTGATGCTCCGGCTCGCCTTGCGCACGTTGCGCTTCCGCAAGGGCGCGTTCCTCGCGACCTTCCTCGCCATGACGTTCGGCGCCGTGATCGTGCTGGCCTGCGGCGGCCTGATGGAGACCGGCATCCGCTCCGAGGTCCCCGCCCAGCGGCTCGCCGGCGTCCCGATCGTCGTCACCGCCGGGCAGTCCTACCAGCTGCCCAAGGAGAACCCGGACGACCCGGAGGAGGACGTCATGTCCGGCGTGCTCGCCGAACGCGTCCGCCTCGACACCGACTTGCTGTCCTCTGTGGACTCCGTGCCGGGGGTCGCGAACGCGGTCGGCGACGTCACCTTCCCGACCGAGGTGGCCGGCGCGCCGGTCGAGGCGCACGGGTGGGCCGCCGCTCCACCGGACCTGCGCACCGGCGAGGCCCCGGGGCGGGGCGAGGTCGTGCTCGCCGGGGACCACCGCGTCGGCGACGAGGTCGAGGTCGTCGTGCACGGGCGGGCGGAGACCTTCACCGTGTCCGGGATCGTCGACGGCGGGATGTACTTCGCGGACCCGGACGCCCGCCGGCTCGCCGGTCACCCGGACACCGTGGACGCGTTCGCGCTGCGCACCGAACCCGGCGCGGACGTCGGCCAGGTGGCCGCCGCGGTCGACGAGGCGTTGCGCGGCTCGGGCGCGGTCGTGCGTACCGGCGACGAGCGGGGCGTGGCCGAGTTCCCCGAGGCGGTGGCCGGCGGCGAGAACCTGATCGTGCTGGCCGGTGTGTTCGGCGGACTGTCGATCAGCGTCGCGCTGTTCGTCGTGGCGACCACGCTCGGCCTGTCGATCCAGCAGCGTGCCCGCGAGCTGGCGCTGCTGCGCGCCATCGGCACCACCCCAGGACAGCTGCGCCGGATGGTGCTCGGCGAGGCGGTGGTGACCTCGCTGTTCGCGACCGCGTTCGGCGTGCTGCTCGGTGTCCTGTTCGGACAGTGGCTGTTCGACCGGCTCGCCGACGCCGGCGTGGTGCCCCGGGAGATGGTGTTCCACCTCGGCTGGATCCCGATGATCGTCGCCGTCGGGTCGGCGCTGCTGATCACCCTCGCCGCCGCGTGGGTCGCCGGGCGGCGCGCGGCCCGGGCGCGGCCGACCGAGGCCCTGGTCGAGGCGGGGATCCAGCGGCGGTGGCTGTCGCCGGTGCGGCTGATCCTGGCACTGCTCAGCTTCGGCGGCGGGATCGCGCTGTTCGTGGTGACGATCGCGGTGATGACCGGGCCGATCGCGGCGAGCACGGCCGGGCCCGCGGTACTGCTGTGGGCGATCGGGCTCGCGCTGATCGGGCCGGGCATCACCCGGGTGATGCTGGCGGTGTTCCGCGGCCCGGTGCGCGCGGTCACCGGCGTCGGCGGCTACCTGGCGACGCTGAACGCCCGCACCAGGACCGTCCGGATGGCCGCCGTGGTCACCCCGATCATGCTGGTCACCGGTGTCTCGACGGCCAACATCTACCTGCAGACGACCACGGTCGAGGTCGCCAACGAGGCGTACGCGGAGAGCCTGCGCGCCGACCTGGTGCTGCGCTCGGCCACCGGCGGGCTGCCGACCGACCTGGTCGAGGACGTGCGTGCCGTGCCGGGCGTGGCCGCCGCGTCGGAGTTCGCCAGCACGACCGCCTACGTCGCCGCCCCGTACGACGACTCGCAGACCGAGGAGGGCTGGCCGGTGCAGGGCGTCAGCGCCGACGGCGCCGGCGAGACCACCTCGGTCGCCCTCACCGAGGGCTCGCTGGCCGACCTGCGTGGCGACACGATCGCGCTGCCCGTCGACCACGC
Organism: Actinophytocola gossypii; assembly: GCF_025165815.1. GTDB lineage: Bacteria > Actinomycetota > Actinomycetes > Mycobacteriales > Pseudonocardiaceae > Actinophytocola > Actinophytocola gossypii. The sequence continues at coordinate 31,658 of NZ_JAFFZE010000020.1, forward strand.
CGCCGAGTTGGGCCGGGGCATCGGTGACGAGATCACCATGACCATGGGCGACGGCGCCGAGGTCGACGTGCGGATCGTCGGCCTGTACCCGGCCCGTGAGGGCTTCGCGACGCTGCTGATGCCCGCCGACCTGGTCGCCGAGCACACCACGTCCGGCCTGCCGGCCCAGATCCTGGTCCGCACGGCCGACGGCGCATCGACCGACGCCGTGTCCTCGGCGCTGGCCGGACTCGCCCCCGGGGTGGCCGTCGCCGGGCGCGACGCGCTGACGTCGGACTACGCCGAACAGCAGGAGCTCGGCGCGTTGATCAACTACCTGATGGCCGGGATGATCATCGCCTACACCGCGATCTCCATGGTCAACACCCTGGTGATGTCCACGTCCGCGCGCCGCCGCGAGTTCGGCCTGCAACGCCTGACCGGCTCCACCCGGGCCCAGGTGCTGCGGATGATGGGCGTCGAGGCCCTGATGCTGGCCGTGATCGGCGTCGTCCTCGGCACCGTCGTCACGGCGGCCACGGTGATGCCGTTCACCATCGTCACCGACGGCTCGCTGTTGCCGTCCGGTCCACTGTGGATCTACCTGTCCATCGTCGGCGCCACCACGGTGCTGACCCTCGGCGCCACCCTGTTGACCACCTGGCTCTCGCTGCGCCCCCGTCCCGCGGAGGCGGCCGTCGCACCAGCGTGAGCCGGGCCGGCGGAGGGGCGCCCACGACTCCGGTCGCGGGCGCCCCTTCCGTTCGTCGGGCAGTGCGCGCGGGGCGGCACGCCGTCACCGCTACGCTTCCGCGCGTGACCAATCGCCGGTGGGTACCGGAGTGGTGGAGCAGGTCCAGTGTCACGGTCCGGGATCTCCCGCTCGCGTTGCTGCTCCTCGCGATGTCGTTCGTGCCGACGTTCCAGAGCCACGGAACGCAGCTCGGCGGGCTGCCCCACCGCGCGTTCGACGCGCTGGCCGTGGTCGCGGTCGCCCTCCAGTGCCTCCCGCTCGCCGGACGCCGCCGCTGGCCGCTCGGGTGCCTGGCGCTGGCGTCGGCCGGCTTCGCGGTCGACCAGCTGCTCGGCTACCACTCGCTCGGCGGCACCGGGTTCGCCATCCTGCTGCTGAGTGCCGGGGCGCACCTGGGCCACCACCGCCGGACCACCGCGATCGCCCTCACCGCGGCGTACCTGCCGCTGGTGGCCGCGCTCGTCCTGCTCGGCGGGACCGAGAAGCCGGACGGGTACGTGACGTTCTACCTGGCGTCCGCCCTGGTGTGGGCGATCGGGACGTGGCTGCGCGGCACCCGCGCCGCGGAGGCCGACCGCCGCCGCCGGGTCGCCGAGGAGACCCGCGCCGCCGAACGTGCCAGGATCGCCCGCGAACTGCACGACGTCGTGGCCCACCACGTGACCGCGATGGTCATGCAGGCCGAGGCGGCGCGGTACCTGACCGACGCGCCGGACCGGGTCGACGCGGCCCTGTCCTCGGTCACCGACTCCGGCCGCCGGGCGATCACCGACCTGCGGCACCTGCTCCAGATGATCAACCCCGACCACGGCACGGGGACGGCCGCCCCGCTCAGCGCCCTCGTGGAGCAGACCCGCCAGGCCGGCCAGCCGGTGGACTTCACCGAGAACGGCACCCCGGCGGCGTCCACCGGCGACGTCGACCTCGTGGTCTACCGGGTGGTGCAGGAGTCCCTGACGAACGCGCTCAAGTACGCCCACGGCAGCCGCACCTCGGTCCGGGTGGACCACGGCGAAACGGAGGTCACCGTGCGGATCAGCACGGACGGTTCCGGTGCACGGGCCGGTTTCCCCGTCGGAAGCGGCCGCGGCCTCGCCGGCCTGCGCGAACGCGTCGACGTACTCGGCGGCGAGTTCAGCGCGAGCCCGCGGACCGACGGCGGCTTCGTCGTACACGCCCGAGTACCGGCCGGGATCTCGTCGTGAGCGCACCGACGCGGGTGCTGGTGTGCGACGACCAGTTGCTGGTCCGCGCCGGGCTGGTGACGATCATCGACGCCCAGCCGGACCTCGAGGTGGTCGGCGAGTGCGGTGACGGGCAGGCCGCCGTCGACCTCGCCGGCCGGTTGCGCCCGGACGTCGTGGTGATGGACGTGCGGATGCCGGTACTCGACGGCATCGAGGCCACCCGCAGGCTCGCCGGTGCCGGAGTGGAGCGGCCAGGCAAGGTGCTCGTACTGACGACGTTCAACCTGGACGAGTACGTCTACGAGGCGCTGCGCGCGGGGGCGAGCGGGTTCCTGCTCAAGGACGCCCCGCCGCCCCAGCTCCTGCACGGCGTGCGGACCGTGGCCACCGGCGCGGCGCTGCTCGCCCCCGAGGTGACGCGCCAGCTCGTGGGCCGGTACGCCGCCCGGATCCGGCCGGCGGAGGACGACCACCCGGACGACATCCCGGTGACCCCGCGCGAGCTGGAGGTGCTCCGCCTCATCGCGGACGGGCGCTCCAACAGCGAGATCGCCGCGACCCTGCTGATCAGCCAGGAGACCGTGAAGACGTTCGTCTCCCGCATCCTCACCAAGCTCGGGCTCCGGGACCGGGTCCAGGCGGTCGTCTACGCCTACCGCCGGGGCCTCGTGACCTGACGGTCGCTCAGCCCTGCTCCGCGACCTGCCCGGCCACCTTCTGGATCTTCTCGACGACCAGGTCGGGCGCGTCCCGGTAGACGTGGTGCCCGCTGCCCTCGGCGGTGCTCAGGTTGCTGTCGCTGGAGAGCGCGAGCCACTTGCGCTGGCCGTCGGCCCAGGCCTGCTCCAGTCCCGGCCCGTACTCGGGCACGCCCTGCGCGAGGTACTGCTGCCCGTGCTGGATCACCTCGACCGGGACGTCCCCGGCGGACCGGACCTCGCCGTCGGTGATCTTGAGCAGTTCCGGGTTCTGCCCGTCGAATCCCGCCAGATTGCCGTCCCGCAGCTGCACCGCCGGCCCGGTGGCCGACTCGGGGATCTCCCGGAGCAGGTCCGCGCGCTGGGTCGGGGAGGTGGCGTCCATCAGCACCAGACCAGCGACCCGGTCCTGGTGCTCCGGGGCGTACCGCCCGATGATCAGCCCGCCGAGCGAGTGCCCGGCGAGCACGGCCGGCGCGTCCCCGGCGACCTCGTCGAGCACCGCGGTCAGCACGTTCCCGGTGGTCTCCATGGTCTGCGGTCCGTCGGGCTTGTCGCTGGCGCCGGCGCCGAGCCGGTCGTAGGAGCAGACCCGGTTCTCCGCGCTCAGGGCCTCCTGGATGCCGGCCAGATCCTCGACGTCGTCACCCCCGCCGTGCAGCAGCACGACGACCGGCTCGCCCTCGGCCGCCTCCCCCGAGCAGGACACGTTCACCGACTTGCCGTCGACGTCGATCTTCTTGGTCCCGGTGAAGACGTCCTCCTGGTTCGCGGTCGTATCCGCCCCGCCCACCGACGATCCCTCACAGCCGACGAGCGCGACACTGACGGCGCAGCACAGCGCGAACACAGCAGACGTCCTGCGATGGCGGATCACAAAGCCCTCCTGGGGTGAAGCAAGTTCGGAACAGGGAAAGAGGAACCCGGCGTAGGTGCAACAGGCCCCTTCGACTACGCCGAACGCTACTGATCCGATACCCCGAAATCGTCACCACGAGGTGGACACCCGCACGTAGCTCTCACGGGGGACAGGCGGCCGCCCGCTCCTGCGCGGCCAGCAACTCGTCCCCGTGCTCGGCCGTCCACCGGGCGAGTGCGCGCATCGGTCCGTCGACCAGGCTCGCGCCGAGCGCGGTGAGCCGGTACTCGACACGCGGCGGCGCGGCGCGATAGCTGAGGCGTTCGACCAGGCCGTTGGCGACCAGTCGACGCAGGGTCTCGGTCAGTACCTTGTCGCTGAGACCGCCGACCGCACCGAGCAACTCGACCCGCCGCCGCGGTCCGGTGTGCAGCCCGGCGAGCACGACCGGGTCCCAGGTGTGGGCGAACAGGTCGGTCGTCGACCGCAACCGGCAGTCCGCGAGCATCTCCACGCAGGGGCCGCTTGGGTCATCCGCCATGCCGCCATTTTCGCGCGCCGTTCCCTACCGGTTGGTGGGTATCGGAATTCCTACGGTGGCCCCATGCGAATCGGAACCTGGGCACCGGCAACCTCGCCACCGCACTGGGTGCGGCGTGGGGCCGGGCCGGGCACGAGGTGTTGGTGGGCGGGCGGTCACCGGACAAGGCGGCGACCGCGGCCACCCGAATGGGCGGGCGGGCCGTGACCCCGGCCGAGGCGGTCGCCGGTCGGGACGCGGTGCTGGTCGCCGTCTCCTGGCAGGGGCTGCCGCACATCCTGAACGACGCCGGAGCGGCGGGTGGTTCGCTCGCCGGTACCCCGCTGATCGACCCCACCAACGCCGTCGAACACGGCGTCGGCGAGCTGGTCACCGCGGACCGACGGGCGATCGCCGAGCACATCGCGGACTGGGCACCCGGTGCCCAGGTGGTGAAGGCGTTCCACATGTTCCCGGCCGACCAGTGGCGGGAAGGGGCCGAACCGGTGACGGTCGTGCTGGCCGGTGACGACGAGAACGCGTTGCGGGTCACCTCCCGCCTGGTCACCGACGTGGGCGCGCGGCCGGCCGTGCTCGGACCCCTGCGGCGAGCCCGTCAGCTCGAGGAGGTCGCCGGGTTCACGATCGGGCTCGCGTTCTCGGGCGTCGACCCGAACGCCGCCGTTCCCCGGGTACCCACGAGCTGAGCGCGGCGAAGGGGCGCCCCCGCCTCCGGTCGTGGACGCCCCTTCGCCCGCCGGGTCACCCCATGTCCTCGGCCTCGACGATCTGCCGGATCTCGACCTCGACCTCCATCGTGGCGAACAGGTCGAGGTACTCCTTGGCGAACTCCACCGCCTCCGCCCGGTCCTTGGCGTTGATCAGCGCGAAGCCACCGATGACCTCCTTGGCCTCGGTGAACGGGCCGTCGGTCACTCTGGTGTCGCCGTCGACGGGCTTGCGCACCAGCGCGCCCTTCTCCGACGGGTGCACGCCCTCACCGCTGATCAGGATGCCCTTCTCGGCCGACGCCTGGATGAACGCGCCCATCCGCGCGACGAACTCGGGGTTCGGGTTCCACGCCTCGGCGTTGCGCTCGTCGAGCCGGTGCATCATCAGAAACCGCATGGTCGCTCCTGGGTCCATGGCTGGGGTCCGGTGTGTCGATCCGGACGCGATGACCAGCCTTCACCGACGCGTCGGACGGCGGCGGGTCCGATCGACACGCGCGCCCGAGAATTTTCAGGTGCGTGGTTCTCGCCGGGCGAACCAGGCCACCGCCTGGGTGCGGCGCTCCATCCCGAGCTTCGCCAGCACCGAGGTCACGTAGTTCTTCACCGTCTTCTCCGCCAGGAACAGGCGCTCGGCGATCTGCCGGTTGGTCAGCCCCTCGCCGACCAGCTCCAGCACCTTCCGCTCCCGCTCGGTCAGCGCCGACAGCTCGTCCGGCTCGGCATGGGATTCGGCATCCCGGCGCATCCGGTCCAGGACGCGCGCGGTGGTCACCGGGTCGAGCAGCGACCGGCCGGCCGCCACCTCGCGCACCGCGTCGACCAGGTCCTGGCCGCGCACCTGCTTGAGCAGGTACCCGGACGCCCCGGCCGCGATCGCCTCCACCAGCGCCCGCTTGTCGTCGAACGCGGTCAGCACCAGGCACTTCGGCGCCGGTTCCCGCTCGCGCAGCGCGCGGCACAGCGACACCCCGTCGCCGTCCGGCAGCCGCACGTCGACCACCACCACGTCCGGCCGGGTCGCGCCGACGCGGACCAGCGCCTCCTCGACCCCACCCGCCTCGGCGACCACCTCGATCCCCGGTTCGCCGTCGAGCAGGTCCCGCAGCCCGCGCCGGACCACCTCGTGGTCGTCGATCAGGGCCACCCGCACCGCCATGCCCCAAGACTATTGCGTGGCCACCCCCAGCAGCCCGTGCAGCTTGCCGACCGCGCCCCGGTTGCCGTCCAGCTCGACCACCTCGTTGCCGGCCCGGCGCCACAGCCAGCGCAGCGCCGCGTCCGCCGAACCCCGAACCACCGCCTCCGCGTCGGCCTGGCCTCGTTCCACCGTCACCACGTCCGGGCCGAGCCGCACCAGCCAGCTCGCCTCCGGCACGTCGATCCGCACGGTGTCGCCGTCGCAGCTCGCCAGCTGGTCGGCGAGGTACTCCGGGTACTCCGAGGCGGCGAACGCGAGCATGCACACCAACACCTCATCGATGCCCGGCACCGCCAGCTCGGCCGGGATCGGCTCGGGAGTCACGCCGGCCGCCAGCTCGGCGTCGACCCGGTGGATCACCGTCTCGAACGCCATCCGCCGCATCCAGAACCCGACGGTCTGGTCCGGGGTGTACCAGATCACCGAGTGGTCCGCCGGCTCGCGGACGGCGAACTCCGACGTCAGCTCCCGGTAGGCGCCGTCGAGCGCGGCCAGCGGGTCCCGGCCGAGGTCCGGCGGCCACGGCTCCGGCTCCGCGCCCCGGCGCATGGTCTCGGTCTTGTGCAGGTACACCTCGGCGACGTGCCCGGCCAGGTCGGCGCCGGTCCAGCCGGGGCAGCTCGGCACCGGCTCGCCGAGCGCGCCGGCGACCACCGATCGCAGCCGGCGGTGGTCGGCGTCCAGGTAGTCGAGGTAGGTCTTGTCGTCCACGCGGCAAGCCAACCACGGGGCGCCGACAGCTCAGAGCTTGCGCAGCCGGACCCGGCTGATCCGGTGGTCGGCGTCCTTGCGCAGCACCAGCGTGGCGCGCGGGCGGGTCGGCAGGATGTTGTGCACCAGGTTCGGCTCGTTGATCTCCTGCCACAGCCGGGTCGCCTCCGCGCTCGCCGCCTCGTCGGACAGCGTCGCGAAGTGGTGGAAGTGCGAGCCGGGGTCGGTGAACGCGGTGTCCCGCAGCGTGCGGAACCGCTCGACGTACCAGCGGGCGATGTCCTCGGTGTGCGCGTCGACGTAGACGGAGAAGTCGAACAGGTCGGCCACCGTCAGCCCGTGGCCCGGCAGCAGCACGTTGAGGCCCTCGACGATGAGGATGTCCGGCTTGCGCACAACCTGCGTCTCGCCGGGCACGATGTCGTACGCCAGGTGGGAGTACACCGGCGCGGACACCTCGGGCGCGCCGGACTTCACGTCGGAGACGAACCGCAGCAGGCCGCGCCGGTCGTAGCTCTCCGGGAAGCCCTTGCGGTGCATGATTCCGCGGCGGGTCAGCTCGGCCTTGGTCAGCAGGAACCCGTCGGTGGTGACCAGGTCGACGTGCGGGTGGTCCGGCCAGCGGGCCAGCAGCGTGCGCAGCAGCCGCGCGGTGGTGGACTTGCCGACCGCGACACTGCCCGCGATCCCGATCACGAACGGCACCTTGCGGTCCGCGTCCGGGTCGTCGCCGAGGAACGACGTGGTGTCCTCGTACAGCCGCTGCCGCGCGGCGACCCGCAGGCTGATCAGCCGGGACAGCGGCAGGTAGACGTCGACGACCTCCTCCAGGTCGACCGGGTCGCCCAGGCCGCGCAGCGCCACCAGCTCGTCCAGCGTGAGCGTCAGCGGCGTCGCCCGGCGCAGCTCCCGCCACTGCTCGCGGCGCAGCTCGACATAGGGGCTCAGGTCGCGCGCTCGCTGGTGGGTGGCCCGCACGCCTTGAAACGTTAGGCGGTCGTGGCAGCGTGGGCACTGTGACTCGTGTGACTCCGTACACGTTCCGGCGGCTGACCCCCGCCGACAAACCCGAGGTGACCCGCCTGCTGGTGCGCGAGTGGGGCGCGGTCGAGGTCGTCGCGCTGGCGCTCGGCGGCCTGGTCGACGCCAGCGCGCTGCCTGGCTGGCTGGCCGAGCGGGACGGCGAGGTCGCCGGCCTGCTGACCTACCGGACCATCGGCACGAGCGCGGACCTGGTCACGATCAACGCGTTCGCCGGCGGCGGGGTCGGTGCGGGGCTGCTGGCGGCACTGGTGGACGACCTGCGCCGGACCGGCGGCACGCGGCTGACGGTGACCACGACCAACGACAACACCCGCGCGCTGCGCTTCTACCAGCGCGCCGGGTTCCGGCTGGCCGCGCTGCGGGTGGACGCGGTCGCCGAGGCCCGGCGGATCAAACCCGGCATCCCGGAGTTGGGCGACGACGGTATCCCCATCCGGGACGAGATCGAACTGGTCATGGAAGTCCGGTGATCAGCGGTTCGCCGACTCCGGGCTCGTTCAGCGCAGGCCGCGCGGATCGAACACCTCGTCCCACGCGGCCATCACCTGCCGCGCGCAGTTCCTCGGCGGCACCCCGCCGACGCCGGTGCCCAGGCCAGGCAGCGCGATCGTGCGCACCACGCGCCGCACCGGGCGCTCGTCCTCCAGCCGGCCGCCACGCCACAGGTGGAACACCGCCCTGGCCGCCAGGTACGGGTGCACGGTGTCCGGCGGCAGCACCTCGCCCGGCTCACGCATCGTCGGCGCGCTGATCAGCCACGCGGGCGCCGGCTCGCCGGTCGGCACGACCAGCGCCTGACCGACCGGCAGCTCGCCGCCGTGGTAGGCGAGTACCGCACTGCGCACGTGCTGCTCGACCGCCGGGAACGCCCGCGCGTACACCGCGTCGATGCCACCGCGCATCAACCCGAACGAGTTGGCCGGGCTGACCACCGCCTCGGCGTCGATGTCCAGCACCGACCCCCGGTGCACCTCGACGTCGGAACGCCCCGCCACGGCCTCGGTCCAGGCGTTCGCCAGCGGCTCGTCGACGGCGCACAGCACCAGCCGCAGTGGTTCCTGGCCCCCCAGCTCTCCGGTCGCGATGCCCGCGGTGTCAGCTCCCGAATCGGCGGTCACGGCCCCCAGCATGGCACCTCGGGGGCACCGGGCGTAACCGCACTCCCCGAACTGGTGGTACCCCATAGTGGCGCTCGCGCAAGGCGTTCACCCACCGCGACCACACGGCCTTCGGCCGATCGGCGGGAGCCACCTGCGTAGGCTCATCCCGTGCCGAGCATCGCCTACTTCGGACCCCGGGGAACCTTCTCCGAACAGGCCGCCCGCGTCCACGCCGGCGCCGACGACACGCTGGAGCCGATGCGCACGGTCCCGGCCGCGCTCGCCGCGGTCCGCGCCGGCGAGGCCGACCTCGCCTGCGTGCCGGTGGAGAACTCCGTCGAGGGCGCCGTGTCGGCCACCATGGACGCGCTCGCGGTCGACGAGCCGCTGGTCGCCGTCGCCGAGGTGGTGCTGCCGGTGCGGTTCTCCGTGCTGGTCCGCCCGAACCTCACCGCCGACCGGGTGCGCACGGTCGCCAGCCACCCGCACGCGCTGGCCCAGGTCCAGGGCTGGCTCGCCGCGAACCTCCCGGACGCCGCGCAGACCGCCGCCAACTCCACCGCCGCCGCCGCGGTCGGCGTGCTGGACGGCAGCTGGGACGCCGCGGTCACCGCGCCCGTCGCCGCCACCCACTACCCGCTGGACGTCCTCGCCACCGGCATCGCCGACGTCGAGGGCGCGGTGACCCGGTTCCTGCTGCTGCGCCACCCCGGCACGCTGCCCGGCCCGACCGGCTCGGACCGCACCTCGATCGTGGTCACCGCGGCCGCCGAGCGCACCGGCGTGCTCGCCGAGCTGCTCACCGAGCTCGCGCTGCGCGGCATCAACCTCAGCCGCATCGAGTCCCGCCCGCTGAAGGGCAGGCTCGGCCAGTACCGCTTCTACCTGGACTTCGACGGGCACGTGCACGAGCAGCGGGTCGGCGACGCGCTCGCCGCGCTGCACCGCCGCTGCCAGCACGTCCGCTTCCTCGGCTCCTACCCCAGGGCGGAACCGAGCCCGACCTCGACCGCCGCGGCGGCCGGCAACACCGACGCCGACTACGCCGCGGCCGGCGAGTGGCTGGCCGCCGTCCGCAACGGAACCGGCGGATAATTCGCGCGGCGTTGTCGTCCCCGCGCTCTAGGCTGCCCGCATGACAGCAGCGGTGCGCGCGGAGGGGCTGGTGAAGACCTACGGGTCCACCCGCGCCCTCGACGGCGTCGACCTGGAGATTCCGACCGGTACCGTGCTGGGCCTGCTCGGGCCGAACGGCGCCGGCAAGACCACGGCGGTCCGGATCCTCACCACCCTGCTGCGCCCGGACGCCGGCCGTGCCTGGGTCGCGGGGCACGACGTGCTCGCCGACCCGGACGCGGTACGCCGCGCGATCGGGCTGTCCGGCCAGTACGCCGCCGTCGACGAGCAGCTCACCGGCTTCGAGAACCTCTACCTGGTCGGCCGGCTCTACGGGAAGAACAAGACCGACGCGCGGGCGAGGGCGACCGAGCTGATCAACCGGTTCCGGCTCGACGACGCCGCCGGCCGTCCGGCGAAGACCTACTCCGGTGGCATGCGCAGGCGGCTCGACCTGGCCGGCGCGCTGGTCGCCGAACCGGCCGTGGTGCTGCTCGACGAGCCGACCACCGGCCTCGACCCGCGCGGCCGCCTGGACACCTGGGCGGTGATCGGCGAGCTGGTCGCCGACGGCGCCACCGTGCTGCTCACCACCCAGTACCTGGAGGAGGCCGACCAGCTGGCCGACACGATCCTGGTCATCGACCACGGCCGGGTCATCGCCAGCGGCACCGCCGACCAGCTCAAGACCGAGGTCGGCGGCGAACGGCTGGAGATCGTGGTCGGGGAACCGGCGGAGTTGCCCCTCACCGCGCGCGTGCTGGCCGACGTCGGCGCCGGCGAACCGAGCGTCGACGAGCAGCACCGGCGGGTGCGGGTGCTGGTCGACGCGGGCACCAAGTCGCTGATCGAGGCGCTGCGCCGGCTCGACGGCGAGGGGGTCGCGGTGCTCGACGTGAGCCTGCACCGGCCGACGCTCGACGACGTGTTCCTGTCGCTCACCGGGCATGCCGCGGAGGAAGAATGACCGTCCTGACCCAGGGCATTCGCGACGGCGGGATCATCGCCTGGCGCAACCTGCTCAACGCGCGGCGCAACATCGACTGGCTGTTCGCCGCGGTCGTCCAGCCGATCATGTTCGTGCTGCTGTTCGCCTACGTGTTCGGCGGCGCGCTCGGCGGCGGGGAGTACCGCGAGTTCCTGATCGCCGGGATCTTCGTGCAGACCATCGCGTTCAACTCGGCGTTCACCGTCATCGGGCTGTGCAACGACCTGCAGAAGGGCATCATCGACCGGTTCCGCTCGCTGCCGATGTCGCGGCTCGCGGTGCTGCTCGGGCGCACCACCTCGGACCTGGTGGTCAGCTCGCTGGCGCTGCTGATCATGTCGCTGTGCGGGCTGCTGGTCGGCTGGCGGATCCGCGGCAGCCTGCTGGACGCGGTGCTGGCGTACCTGTTGCTGCTGCTGTTCGGGTTCGCGATGTCGTGGATCGGCGCGCTGATCGGGCTGTCCGCGCCGAGCGTGGAGGTGGCGCAGAGCGCGGGGCTGATGTGGCTGTTCCCGCTGTCGTTCATCTCCTCGGCGTTCGTCGGCGCGGGCACGATGCCGGGGCCGCTGAAGACGATCGCGGAGTGGAACCCGTTCACCGCGGTGATCCAGTCGGTGCGGGACCTGTTCGGCAACGAAGCGCCGCCCGGGATGGCGCCGCCGGAGGGCTGGCCGGCGGACAACGCGGTGCTCTACGCGCTGGTGTCGTCGCTGGTGATCCTGGCGGTGTTCGTGCCGTGGTCGGTGGCCAAGTACCGGCGGGTGGCCAGCAAGTAGTCCCGTTTTTCTTTTGCCGGACACGGGTAGTCCTGGTTGGCAGGCAACCACTGAGGGGGGTCATCCGTCCTCTCAGTAACCAGCTCCACTGGTTTCGGGGCCAGGACTGGAGGCGAAAAGCCATGCGCAACAGGATGATGGTCGTCGGCGGGGTCGCGCTCGCGATGCTGGCGGTCGGCTGTGACACCACGTCGAACGATGCGGCGAGCCCGCCGGTGCCGACGATCAGCGATGCCGCCGGGGCGACATCCACCACCGCACCGACCAGCGAGGCGCCCACCTCGACGAGAGAACCGGCGAAGGAACCCGCCACCCCGGCGCCCGCTCCGGCGACCCGGGAACCGGTGAAGGAGCCCGCGAGCCCGCGCGAGTGCCAGACCAGCGAGCTGAAGCTGAGCCTGGGCAGCGGCCAGGGCGCGGCCGGCACGGTCTACCGCCCGCTGCGGTTCACCAACGTCGGCGACCGCACCTGCGTCATCCAGGGCTTCCCCGGGGTGTCGTACGTGACCGGCGACGACGGCCGCCAGGTCGGCCCGGCCGCCTACCGCGTCGGCACCAAGGGTCCGGCGATCTCGCTGGCGCCCGGCGCGACCGTGCACGCCCCGGTCGGGTTCACCCAGGTCGGCAACTACGACCCGGCGGAGTGCCGGCCGACGCACGTGCGCGGCCTGCGGGTGTACCCGCCGCACGAGTACGACTCGATGTTCCTGCCCGCGCCGGGCACCGGCTGCGCCGGCGACCCGCCGGGGCACCAGCTGGTGGTGAAGACGGTCACCCGTTAGTGCCGTTCATCAGCCCGGTGCGCCACGCCCACGCGGCCACCTCGACGCGGTTGCGGGCACCGACCTTCGCCTGCACCGCGGCGAGGTGCGTCTTCACCGTGGACAGCGACAGGTAGAGCTCCTCGCCGATCTCGGTGTTGGTCAGCCCGCGCGCGGTCGCGCGCACCACGTCCAGCTCCCGCTCGGTCAGCGGCTCGGCCGGGGCCTCGGTGGCGGCGGGTGCCGGGGCGCTGCGGGCGAAGTGCCGCAGCAGCCGCACGGTGATCTGCGGCGACACCAGCGCGTCGCCGCGGTCCGCCGCCCGCACCGCCTCCAGCAGCAGCGCCGGCCCGGCGTCCTTGAGCAGGAACCCGTTGGCGCCGTTGGTCAGCGCGGCGTTGACGTACTCGTCCAGGTCGAACGTGGTGACCACGACGACCTTCAGCGGGTCGGCCACCCCCGGCCCGGCCAGCGCCCGGGTGACCTCCAGCCCGTCCATCCCGGGCATCCGGATGTCGAGCAGGCACACGTCCGGGCGCAGCTCGCGGGCCCTGGACACCGCCGACACCCCGTCCGGCACGTCCGCGACGACCTCCATGTCGTCCTGGGTCTCCAGGATCATCCGGAACCCCGCCCGGACCATCTCCTGGTCGTCCGCGATCAACACCCTGATCATGTGGCGTCCTTCCCCCGAACCGGTAGCCATGCCTCCACCGACCAGCCGACGTAGCCGCTCGGACCGGCCTCGAACCGGCCGCCGAGCAGCTCCACCCGCTCCCGCATGCCGACCAGACCGTAGCCACCCGAACCACCGGCGGGTTTCACCGGCCGCCGCGCGCCGTCGTCGACCACCCTGATGTGCAGTGTCTCGCCGAGCCGCGCCACCCGGACCCGCACCTCGGTGGCGTCCGGCGCGTGCTTGCCGACGTTGGTCAGCGACTCCTGCACCAGCCGCAGCACCGACCGGCCGACCTCGTGCGGCAGCTCCTCCGGCAGGTCGAGGTCCAGCGCGATCGGCGGCCCCGCGTAGTTGTCGACCAGCGCGGCCAGGTCGGCACGCAGGTCGGTGGTGGCCTGACCGGTGGCGGCGGGGTCGGCGGTGGCCGCGGTGCCGTCGCGGAGGCTGCCGACGAGCGTGCGCATCGCGGTCAGCGCCTCGGTGCCGCTGTACTCGATCTTCTCCAGCGCGGTGACCGCGACGCCCGGGTTCTTCGCCGCGACCAGCAGCGCGGCCTGCGCCTGCACGACGATCCCGGTGACGTGGTGGGCGACCACGTCGTGCAGCTCGCGGGCCAGCGCCATCCGCTCGCCCTGCTGCGCGGAGTTCACCGCCGCCCGCACGGTCTGGTTCCGCTCGCGGTCGCGGGCCCGGAAGTACCAGCCGGTGACGATCGCGACCCCGAGCAGGAACAGCAGCAGGAGCACGCTGCTGGAGTTGGTGACGAACATCGGCGAGCGAATCCCCAGCGCGAACCCGTTGGCCACGACCAGCGCGAGCGTGCTCCAGACCGCGTCCCGGCGCGAGGCCTGGCGCACCACGTACGCGACCAGCGCCATGCTGGCCGCGAGGTTGGTCAGCGTCATCGGCTGGTCCGAGGTGGCGGACAGCCCGGTGATCAGCGGCAGTCCGGCGATCACGCCGGCCGCGATCAGGGCGTTGCGCTGTGGGTTCCTCGGGGCGAAGAACGCGCACACGCCGGCGATCACGCCGCTGAACACGCCGGGGAGACCGTCGCTGCCGGACGGGGGGAGCTCGAACAGGGCGACGACCGCGAGTGCGACGGCGAGCGGCCACTGCTTGCGGACCAGGGTGTTCATCTCGGTCTCGACCCGCTGGCCGCCGGCGCGCCGCAGGTACACGCCGACCGCGATGGCGGCACCCAGCAGGAAGAACCCGAGCATGCCGGTCACGGCCAGGTCGCGGGCGCCGAGCGTGAGGCCCGGGTCGCAGAAGTAGACGTGGCAGCTGCGCAGGCCACGGACCACGACGGCGGCGAGGCAGCCGACGACCAGTGCCGCCGTGCACGCGGTCGCGGCGACCGGCGTGCCCCGCCAGACGACGAAGACGGTCAGCACCGTGCCGGCGACCATCTCGGTGAGCGTGATGTTGGTCAGCCCGATCGACCGGATGTACAGCTCGGCCGACGCGATCAGCGCCGACGACAGCAGCAGCGTCAGGACGCCGAGCAGGGCGCCGACGACCGGCCGGGTGAGCGCGAGGAAGGCGCACAGCGCGATCAGGGCCGAGCCGGGCAGCACCAGCACGTTGCGGGCCCCGCCGTAGGACTCGATCGCGATGAACGCGTCGAGCACGAACGCCACGCCCAGGATCGCGGCCAGCCAGCGGTGTGGCACCGGCATCGGTGTCATGCCCCGAAAGGTATTGGACCGGACGTTCCGGCGCCTCGGCCGACCGGCGGCGGCGGGTCGGCCGATCGGCCAGGGGCGGCGGCTCGCCCGGTGGCCGGTCGGCCGGCGCGGGCCACCCGGTCGACCGATCCGCCGGGCGCCCTCCGCGAGCGAAGCTGTGACCAGCACGTTCAACGGAGGTGGGAGAAATGGTTCAGGCGGTTCTCTTGTGGGCCGGAGTGGTCGTGGGGCTCGGACTGATGCTGGTGATGGCCCTCGGCCCGGTGATCGTGGAGGCCGACGCGCGGCGCTACGAGCGGCGGCACGACCAGCGGCGGGTGGCCCGCCGGGAGGCGGCGAAGGCGGCGGTGGAGGACCCGGCCGCGTCGGCCCCGGTGGTGCGGCACGCGGCCTGAGGCTCAGGTCGAGGTGGCGAGCACCGTGGACACCAGGCCGGGGAACCTCGTGTCCAGCTCGTCCAGGCGCAGGGTGTTCATCCGCTGCCGGCCGTCGTCGTACTGGCGGATGATGCCGGCCCGGCGCAGGGCGCGGAAGTGGTGGCTGAGCGTGGAGGCGGCGACCGGGAGGCCGAAGGTGCCGCAGGCCCGGTCGCCGTCCGCGATCAGCATGCGCACGATCGTGCGTCGGGTCGGGTCGGCGAGGGCGCGCAGGACGTCGTCCAGCTCGACCTCGGCGATCTCCGGGTGGGACACCGACGCCCACCGGCCGATCGGCACGGCGGCTCCCTTCCTGACAACCTTCTCAGGACTTTTCGACAACTAACGAAGACTGTACGCCCCGACGGGACTATTCGACATGTATCGAAAACACCCCGTTGGAGGTAGCACGTGCGTATCCGACTCCTCGCCGGCGCCGGCCTGGCCGCCGCCGCGCTCGTCCTGACCGCCGTCCCCGCGACGGCCGGTCCCGAACCCGCGCCGCACCCGGCGCCGCACGGCCCGCAGCGGCCCTACGAGCCGGACGTGCCCGGACCGGTCAACTACGAGGGCGGCGACGCGACCGTCACCCGGGACGGCGGCTCCCGGCTCGGCGTCGAGATCTCCTTCGACACCCACCGGTACACCGACACCGGCGAGAAACCGGCGGCGCCGAGGGAGTTCGTGTTCCTGTTCGACCGGTCGATCCGGTTCAACACCTGGGCGTTCCCGACCTGCGCCAGGTCGACCATCGAGGCGGGCGGCATCGAGGCCTGCCCGGCCGGCTCGCGGGTCGGCAGCGGCCGGGCGGTGATGTACGGCGGCGGCACCGCCGAGGTCGCGGTGTTCAACACGAAGTACCGCAACGGCATGCGCGGCGTCCTGATCACGATCCCGGCCACCGGCGCGATCCTGGAGAACACGCTGGAGCGGGTCACCGGCGACTACCGCCGCGACTACCGGTGGGGCCTGCACGAGATCATCCAGCCCGACGGAACGCCGCCCACGGAGCGCGGCTCGACCAGCGAGTTCGACATCACGTTCGGCGCCACCCGGCACGGCCGGAGCTTCGTGGTGAGCACCGAGCGGCCCGGCCGGGAGCTGTCCATCGGCGTGTGGAGCCACTACGTGACCGGGCAGGTCACGCTGCACGAGGGACGCACCCCGCGGCCGTAGCGCTCGGGCCGCGCCGCGCGGTGGGCGGTCAGCCGACCACCGCGCGGCGCAGCCGGCTCAGCGCCCGGTGCTGGGCCACCCGGACCGCGTCCGGGGTGGTGCCGACCGCGGCGGCGGTCTCCTGGGCGCTCATGCCGAGCGCCACCCGCATCACCAGGATCTCCCGCTGGCGGGGGAGCAGCGTGCGCAGCAGGTCACCGGTGTGCTCGACCAGTTCGCGGCGCAGCGCGATCTCCTCGGGGCTCTCCTCGACCTCGGGCGGCTCCGGGGTCGACGCAGTCGGCAGCGTCCGGTCCCGCGCGGCCGCCCGGTGCACGTCGGCGACCTTGTGCGCGGCGACGCCGAAGACGAACGACAGGAACGGCCGGCCGAGGTGGCGGTAGGTGGGCAGGGCGCGGAACACGGCCAGGCACACCTCCTGCGCCACGTCGTCGGGCGAGGTGATCCGGCGGACCCGGCCGAGCTTGCTCCGGCAGTACCGGACCGTGATCGGGCGCAGGTAGGCGAGTAGCTCGCCGGTCGCGGCCGGGTCGCCGGCGGAGGCGGCCGCGGCGACGGCGTCCACGTTCTCCCGGGAGACGGGCGGGTTCCACGGGGTGGCCAGGGGTTCGGCAACGCACGACATCGGCGCCTCCATGGTGCGGCTCACACCAAGAGAGGGCGCTCGACCGGTACGGATACACCGATCGTGTGATGCGTTCGGCCCGTGGCCGGATGGCTACCGTGAGCGGCCGGGAACCAGCACGTCGACCCGGACGAGGTGGTGGTCGGAGGCGTCGTTCAGCCGGGCGAGCGGGGAGTGCGCGGTCGGCCAGAACACCGCGCTGCCGGTGGGGATCAGGCCCCGGGACGGCAGTACGTAGTCGACCCGGAGGTTGCCCGGTGCCTCGTCGTTGAAGTCGGCGGTGTCGAAGTACGGGTTGCTCTCGTGGCCGGTGTTGGCGCCGCCCTGCTCGCGCGCGGCGAGGTACCCGCCGAGGCTGCCCGGGTGCGGGTCGATCACCCGCGGGGCGTCGAGCAGCCGGTCGATGGCGCCGGGCACGCTGTCGCCGTCGCGCGGGTCGGAGTTGTTGTCACCGGCGACGACGAACCGCTCGCTCGGGCGCAGGCCGCCGCGCCGGCCCTGGTCGTCGTAGATGTAGCGGCCCTTGCCCGGGGTGACGTAGTCGGCCCAGAACCGGATCTCGTCGTGGTTGCGGGTGCCGTTGCGGTCCTCGGCGCCGTCGAAGGTGGGCGGGGTCGGGTGGGAGACCAGGAAGTGCACGTCGCCGCGGCCGACCCGGATCGGCACGTCCCAGTGCGACTTGGAGGACAGGCGCAGCACGTCGAGGATCTCGGGGGAGTACCAGTCGTGCGGGGTCGGGGTGGCGGGGTCGTCGGGGAGCATGGCGCCCGGCATGTCGGCCCAGCGGAAGTGCTGGAACGTGCGGACCCGGTCGGTGTCGATCGGGTACTTGGAGAGCACGAGCATCCCGTACTGGCCCTCGAACAGGCCGAACCCGTGCGCGTCGTCGCCGGTACCGGTGCGCCCGTCCCGGTTCAGGTCGAACCCGGTGGGCACGCCGGTGTTGGACGGCGCGATGAACGCGTGCGGGTAGTGGATCGGGCGGGCGCCGTGCTGGCCGCGCTCGAGGTAGTTGTCGCGGAACAGGGCGACGGCCTCGGGGGCGTAGTCGAACTCGTTGATGAGCAGGACGTCCGGCCGGTTGCGCTGGATGACCTCGGCGACCTCGCGGGCCTGCGGGTCGTCCGGGGTGGCGAGGTCGGCGACGAGCTCCCCGACGGCGCCGCGGTTGAGCGAGGCGTTGTAGGTGGCGAACCGCAGCTCGGCGAGCCCGTGCCTGGTCGCACGATCGGCCGGGTCGGCCTGCGCGGCCGGGGCGGTGAGCACGCCGGCGGCGAGGGCCAGCGCGGGGACGAGCAACAGGCGGGCGCGGGTCATGTGGATACCTCCGAAGGTCGGCGCGCCACCCTGGCATGCCGTGACCACGAACGGGTGATCTGAGAGTGAACACCGTGGTGCCCGCGTTGACCACCCCCGAACGGATAGCGTGGGTTCGTGGAGGACGAGGTCCGGCGGCCGAAGAGCGAGGCGACGCGCACGCTGATCGTGGAGACGGCGTTGCGGCTGTTCCAGGAGCACGGGTACGCCAAGACGACGATGCGGGCGATCGCGAAGGAGGCCGGGGTATCGGTCGGCAACGCGTACTACTACTTCAGCTCGAAGGAACAGCTGGTCCAGGGGTTCTACGACCGGATAACGGAGCTGCACGAGCAGGCGTGCGAGGAGGCGTTGCGCACCGAGCGGGAGTTCGCGCCCCGGCTGCGGGCGGTGATGCACGGGTGGATCGACGTGGCGGCGCCGTACCACGAGTTCGGCAAGCAGTTCTTCGTGAACGCGGCGGATCCGGAGAGCCCGCTGAGCCCGTTCTCGACGGAGTCGAGCCCGGCGCGGGAGTCGCAGATCGCGCTGCACCGGCGGGTGCTGGACGGGTCGACGGTGAAGGTGGACACGGGGCTGCGGCCGGAGCTGCCGGAGCTGTTGTGGCTGTACGAGATGGGCGTGGTGCTGTTCTGGGTGCACGACCGGTCGCCGGGATGCCGGCGGACCAGGTTGTTGGTGGACCGCACGGTGCCGTTGATCGATCGGGTGATCGGCCTGTCGAGGCTGCGGTTGCTGCGCCCGGTGACCAGGGAGATCGTGCAGCTGGTCGGTGACCTGACCCGGCCGGACCTTGACAGCGAGGAGCCGAGACGGGAACCTGGGTAACTGTTACGCGAGGTAACACTTACTCGGGAGGTCCCAGGATGGCCCGCGCGCTGCAACCGAAGGACCGAGAGGTCACCGCCGAGCGGCTGCTCGACTCGTCGGCCAGGAACTCGTACTCGCCGGACATCGATGTCGACTGGACGGCGCCGCTGCACGAGGGCAAGGCGTTCATGCCCTTCGAGCGGGTGTCGCTGTACGGCACCGAGCTGTGGGAGCGGTTGACGCCGGAACAGCGGGTGGAGCTGTCGAAGCACGAGATCGCGAGCATGGCGAGCGTGGGGCTGTGGTTCGAGATCGTGCTGATGCAGCTGTTGGCGCGGTACGTGTACGACCTGGACCCGAGGACGGCGCACGCGCAGTACGCGCTGACGGAGCTGGGGGACGAGACCCGGCACTCGATCATGTTCGCGAAGGCGGTCAGCAAGACGGGCGCGCCCGCGTACGGCCCGAACCGGATCACTCGGGCGCTCGGCCGCTGGTTCGGCGGCCTGGCCAGCGGTCCGCCGATGTTCGCCTCGGTGCTGGTGGCGGAGGAGACCACGGACCGCGTCCAACGCGCGATGATGGATGACCCCGAGATCCAGCCGATGATCCGGATGGTGAACCGGATCCACGTGATCGAGGAGGCCCGGCACGTCCGGTTCGCACGCGAGGAGGTCGTGCGCGGCCTCAAGGGCGTCGGTCGCCTGCGCCTGGAGTTCTACCGCCTGGTGACCGCGTTGACCGCGTACGCGGTGGTCGACTGCATGATCCACCCCAAGGTGTACGCGGCGGTGGGCATCGACCCCCGCGAGGGCCGGCGGGTGGCGTTGGCGAACCCGCACCACCAGGAACATCGCCGCTGGATGTCGGAGAAGGTCGTGGAGTTCCTGACCGAGGTAGGCCTCATCGGCGGCCCGAGCAAGCGCATCTGGAAGCGCGGATATCTGCTTTGAGCGGGTCCTAGTCTGAGGCCATGGCACCCACCACGGTCCCCGGCAAGCACGTCGACATCCGTCTGTGGACCCGACCAGAAACGGTCGAGGACCAGGCGATGCGGCAGCTGCACAACATCGCCGCGCTTCCGTGGACGTTCAAGCACGTAGCCGTGATGCCCGACGTGCACTACGGCAAGGGCGCGACCGTAGGTTCGGTAATCGCCATGCGAGACGCGGTATCCCCCGCGGCGGTAGGCGTCGACATCGGCTGCGGCATGACCGCCGTACGAACGTCGTTGCACGCCGAGGACCTCCCCGAGGATCTCAGTCGTATCCGGTCCACCATGGAGGCCGCGGTCCCCGTGGGTCGCGCCCAACACAAGGCGAGCGCGTTCACCGGCCGCGACGCCGACGACTGGGACACGTTCTGGCGCCGTTTCGACGACCTGACCCCCGCGGTGAAAGCGAACGCGGGCCGAGCCCTGCACCAGATGGGCACCCTGGGCGGCGGCAACCACTTCATCGAGATCTGCCTGGACACGAAGAAGCAGGTCTGGGTAATGCTCCACTCCGGCTCCCGCGGCATCGGGAACTTGTTGGCGCAACACCACATCGAGGTGGCGCAGAGCCTGGCGCACAACCAGGAGCTGCCCGACCCAGACCTGGCCGTCTTCCTGGCCGGAACCCCGCAGATGACGGCGTACCGCCACGACCTGTATTGGGCCCAGGACTACGCCCGCCGCAACCGAGCCGTGATGACACGCCTGGTCTGCGACGTACTCCGTCGCCGGTTCCCCCAGGTGACGTTCGACGATCCCATCAGCGCCCACCACAACTATGTGTCCGAGGAAACCCACTTCGGCGAGGAGGTGCTGGTGACCCGCAAAGGCGCGATCCGAGCCGGCAACGGTGACCTGGGCATCATTCCCGGCTCAATGGGAACAGGCTCGTACATAGTCCGAGGCCTGGGAAACCCCGATTCGTTCGAGTCGGCGTCCCACGGCGCCGGCAGACGAATGTCCCGCAACAAGGCCCGCAAACACTTCACAGAAGCCGACCTGGCGGCACAGACGGCAGGCGTCGAATGCCGCAAGGACGCAGGTGTAGTGGACGAGATCCCAGGCGCCTACAAGGACATCGACGAGGTCATCGCGAACCAGCAGGACCTCGTGGAAGTGGTGGCCAAACTGAATCAGGTGGTCTGCGTCAAAGGCTGACCCAGCCCTCCCCAGCGTCCCCAACCCCCCCGACCACAAAGCCCCTTCGACGGACGCCGGCACGCCCACCGCTGGCTCCGTCGATGCTTGCGTGCCAGCTTGCGTCGATGGCTTGCGTTGCCGGCTTGCGTTGCCGGTCGCGTTACCGGCTTTGCGTCGATGGCTTCCGTCGACTCGTCTGGCTACCCGCCACCATGCCGAAACCCGCCGCCCAACCCACCAGTCCGCCCACCGCTCCACCGGACCTGAAGCAAGCCGCCAATCAGCCAAGCCGCACGACACGTTTGACGATCGTCCCAGCGACCCGCCGCCATGATGCCTGACAGCTCTGCCTGTCCGACGCCCCGACGCCCCGACGCCCGATGCCCCGCCGTCGGATGCTCCGCCGCCGGATGCTCCGCCGCCCGAAGGCTCGCCGCCCGACGGCCCGCCGCCCGACGGCCCGCCGTCGGATGCTCCGCCGTCGGATGCTCCGCCGCCCGACGCACCGCCGCCCGACGCACCGCCGCGCGATGCCGTCGCGCGACGGCACCGGTTGCCCGACCCCGACGGTCCGGTCTCTCCGGTCGGCCCGGCGTGTCAGGTCTTCTTCCAGAAGGTGCTGCGGGGCGGTGGCTTTGGCCTGGACACCGTGTACAGCGTTGCGAGGGCCATGTACCAGAGGGAGTCGGCCATGTTCGGGTTGTCGGTCGGTTCGGAAATGTCTTTCGCCAGAACGGTCATGGAGTGGCACGCGGTCTCTCGCTCGCCCGTGCGCCGCCAGTGGTCGAGGAGGGGTTTGATCCGTTCGGCGAGTTCTCCGAGGATCGTGAGACGCGTCCAGACGTCCTTGTCGTCCGCGTCCATCAGCTTCCTGAGTTCGGCTTCGGCGAAGACGGCCAGGGCCGGGGGTTTCGGCTCGGGCGGCGATGTGATCGGGAACTGTGGTTCCTCGATCGAAGGCAACGCGAACTCCCGAACAGAGGGGGACGCTGGCGGCGGGGGTGCTTGTGGCGTGCGCCTGCGTTTCGGCTGGTTTACCTTGCCGAATCCGGTACCCGGGGCGGATGCCCGGAAGGTGCCGCCCGCCGACTCGACGGCCATCCGGCTGGCGGCGAACGGCATCGCTCGAGCTGCCATCGGCTGCGTCCCTCCGAAGACCGCCCCGGGTGGTTCCCAACCGCTGGGGAGGTCGACAGGTTGGGTCACGCGGTGAACCTCTCCGCCTTCGTTCACCACTCGCTGATCGACCGCGACGAACGCGGTGAAGCGGGACAACACCCCGAACCGCAGCGAGGTGTCGACGATGCGCTTCTCCAATGCCGCGTGGTCGTCGCCGCCGACGACATAGCGGTCCTCCAGGTCGCGGAGCCGCGCCCGCGCCCACAGCGCGGCCAGACCCGGATTATCGCTTCGACCTGCGGCGACCGTGGCGCGCCAGTCGCTACCGGAGACCGTGATCGAGCCGGCCGGTGCACCGGTGTAGCGGCCGGTGATCACAGCGGGAGCACCCTCGAACAGATCGGGCAGGGGGGCGGGGGCGACGGATTCGGTGTCGATCACCAGGCCGTCCGGAGCGAGCCGAAGGTCGGTGACGACGGGAGCGGTGATGCGGCGATGTATCTGGGTCATCACCTCGTCCAGGCGGTCCTCGGACTCGACCAGTTCGTAGCGGCCCTTCGAACCCGCCAACCGTTGCAGGAACGCCTCGTTGACGGCCCGGTCGATGCCGACCGTGTGCACCCGAACGTTCGTGAGCGCGGGGGACAGGTCGCGCAGTAGCTGGTCCTCGTTGCCCACCTGCCCGTCGGTGACCAGTACGAGGACCCGGTCGCGATCGGCAGCGGAGTCGGCGAGCATGGCGCCGGCCCTCGTCAGTGGCTCGAGCATCTGGGTGCCGCCCCTGGCGTCCACACCGGACAGGAACTCGACCGCGCGAAACCTGTTGTGGTCGTTCGCGTCCACCAGCGCCTCGGGCAGCGACGGTGGTGTGGTGACGGTGTTGTCGAACGCCAAGGCCGCGAACCGGTCGTCGGTGCCGAGCGTGTCGACGATGCGCGCCGCGGCTCGTCGTGCGGCGACCATCTTCCAACCACCCATCGAACCCGAGCGGTCGAGGACGAGCACGACGTCACGGTGGCGTGCCGCGGTCGACCTCGCCGGCGGCAGAACGGTCACCGCGAACGTGCCACCCGCGCTCTCGTCGTCCGGGTCGTCCGGCCGCACGACCAAGGAGGTGCGGATCGCGGACGAGTCCGCGAAGCGCAGGCGTAGCAGGAAGTCCCGGTCGGCGCGCTCACCCGGATCGAGTCGTACTCGCAGGCCCGTCGGACTGTCGTCCGTCGTGGCCGTGGCGTGCAGGCTCGTTGCGACACCGGCCAGCGGCAGGCCGGCCGGATCGACATCGACCGCGACGGACAGCCGCACCGGGTTCGGGAAGCCCGGCAGCAGGATCGGCGGACTGATCCGGGAGGCGTCCGGAACGGCGTCGGTGTCCGGTGCCACGCCGTCACCAACCTGACCGCCGCCGATCGGCTCGCCGGGGATGAACCGCGGCGCGACAACGAGCGGGAACCGGAACGTAGCGGCGTCGTCCTCGTAGGACAGTGAGCCGGCGAGCGTGAGGTGCACGGCGACCCGCTCGCCCGGCATGATGTTGCCGACCCGCATGGTGAACACGCCGGGCCGCTCCTCCTCGGCGATCGAGGCGCGCTTGCCCTCGGTGACGGCCTCGTCGTAGTCGGCTCTGGCCTGTTCCCGTTCCTTCAGCAGCCCGTCGACCGTGTGCCCGTCCGCCTCCATGCGCAGCGCGGTGACCGCGGCCCGCGGCGGCAGGGGAAAGATGTAGGTGGCTTCCAACGGCCTGTCGTGCGGGTTGTGGAAGCCCTGGGTGAGTTCGATGCTCGAGGCCAACCCGGTGATCGCGGCTCGAACGTCGATCGTGTCGAGCGGCAGGTTGCCCTCGTCGGTTCGAAGGCAGCCGACACCGTCGTCCTCGGCGGGACGAGCCGGCACCTCGGCCAGGTCCATGAGGTCGACGCGCGTGTTCATCGGCGTTCCTTTCCGGGTGATGGCGCAAGACCCATACGGTCCAGCAGGTCGAGCAGTGGTGCGGCGGCCGCCTCGATGGCGGCGAGCTCGGCGGCGTCCGGCGACCGGGTTGCGGCGTTCAACACGACAGTGACACTGTCACCCAGGCGGAGGCCGTGGATCGGTGATGCGACAGTGTTCGCCTCACTGTCAGTGATCTTTGCAGTAATACTGTCGGTTGTGTTCGCACCGTCCGTGTGGGCGGCCGCACGCCAGAACCCCTCGGCGCGGACCGGACGCGCTGACCAGGCGACGTCCATGCGCGGTACCTGGGCGAGGTCTGCCAGTTGGTCGTTGGTGGCGCCGAGGAGTCGCTCCTGGATCTCCGCCAGCGTGTGCCCCTCCGCCTGCAGTCGCTTCACCGCAGCGAGTTGCAGCAGGTGGCGGTGGCCGTACAGGGCTGTACGGCCACGCGTGTCGACCGGCCGGTCCACCAGCCCGATGGTGGTGTACCACCGGATGGTTCGGCCGCTGGGCAGCTCCCGCACCCGGCCGTTGGTCTGGCCGTCGTAGTTGTCCGACAGCAGTTCCGCGACACGGTCCGGGAGCTGCTCGAGGGTCCACAGCTCTTCGGTCATGCACCCATCTTGACAGTTTTGGATGACAGTGTCAAGGTTGCAGTATGAACGCCTCAGCCCCAGCCCAGCTCATGCAACCGCGCGTCGTCGATGCCGAAGTGGTGCGCGATCTCGTGCACGACCGTGATCGCGACCTCCTCCACCACGTCGTCCTCGGTCTCACAGATGTCGAGGATCGCCTCGCGATAGATGGTGATGCGGTCCGGAAGCACCCCGCCGTAGGTCGACGTCCGTTCCGTCAGCGCGATCCCGTGATAGAGCCCGAGCAACGAAGGCTGCTCGGGATCCCGGTCCTCCACCAGCACGACCACGTTGTCCATCGCGGCGGCGAACTCTTTCGGGACCAGGTCAAGCGCGTCGCCGACGAGTTCTTCGAACCGCCGACGGGACATCTCGACGGGCAACGCGTCACCCGCCGGGCTTCGACGGTGGCGGCGCGCTGGACGCCGTCGACGGAGGCAACGGCGCGGCCTCCACGCTGCCCTGGATCGGGCGCAGTTGACCGTTCGGCTCGCGGGCGCCGACCTTGCAGTTCACCCGGTACGAGCCGGCCAGCCAGCTCTCCTTCTTCAACGTGTCCGAGTAGAGCGACAACTCAAGCGCATTCAGGTCCGCGTTGCCGGTGTACTTGTTGGTCTCCGGCGGGCACAGGTCGACCAGCTTCTCGCGCTGCGCGGCCTCGCTCGGGTACGTCTTGGGATCGAATGTCTTGCTCAGGTCGACCACGGCCACCACCTCGTACGCATGGAACTCTTCGCAGGGGACGGGGTCGCCAACCCCGCCGTCGACCAGGGCGAAGCAGGTTCCGGGCTCGTGCACGTTGGACTGGTCCTGCTCGGCGGCAGCGCCAGTAGTCGGCAGGAGGCGTTCACCCGACGGGGTGACTCGCTGGAGGCCGCAGCGCAGGCGCCGGTCGCCGTTGCGCCACTGCTCGGCGCTCGGCTTCAACGCGCCGGCGGTGTACTTGCCGAACGGATCCAGAGTGCCACCCAGGTACTCGGCAGCTTCCGCCGTGCACCTCTCGGTGACGATCTTCTGCCACTCCTGCTCGGCGGGCGGCGGAGAGTTCGGCCCGTACTTACCGCCGATCTCGACGTTGTTGGTGACCTCGAACGTGTGCGGTTGCTCGCACGACACCCGACGCATGTTCTGCGGCTTGTCGTGCGGCCAGTCCAGGCACGTGCCGCTCGGCGAGTCGAACGCCTCGGCCGCTTCCTGCGCCGCGGGGTCGACCGTGCCCTCGACCGACACCGGCCAGGAGAACAGCATGCTCCCACTGAGCACGGCCAGCGCTCCGATGAACGCGCCGGCCATGACCAGGCGGGTACGCATGGTGCTCCCCCGAGCGCCCATCAGATCTCGGCGAGGGGACACGCTGCGTCAGCTGCGGGTCGCGTCGCGGTCACAGCAGTCATGGTCGGTCGGCAGCTCGCATCGGTCACGCCCTCGCCACCTCCTCTCGATATACGTATACCTCGCGTTCAACGCGGATGTGGCTCTGAACGCGAAGGTTAGCGGGTTCACCGGCGCCGTGTACGACATCGGGTCGCCCGCGGCGTGGTGGGGAAAGTATCGCCGCCAGGTGTTGAGTGGGCGAGTCGCGGCGCACATGAACAAAGTCGATTCGGACGAAGACCAGACGGACGGAGGTGGCAGTACATCCATACCCAGTGACACGTGTGTGAGATGGGCGAGCGGCACCCAGTCGCCGCCCCAAAGGGTCGCGGCCATGCACACTGACGGGTGCGCGCCAACCTGTACGTCGACGGTGCCCTGAAGGGTGCGCGCCAGGCTGTACGTCAACGGTGCCCTGAAGGGTGCGCGTTGAGGGTGCGCGCTGAAGGGCGCGCTGGCGGCGCGCACACCAGCTCAACGTCGACGGTGCCGTGACGGTGCACGCGGTGGTGCGTGTGAGGCTGTACGTCGACGGTGCGCCTGAGGGTGCGGGCTGTTCCGCCAGCGGGCCGACCACCACCACAGAACCGCGCGGACGGTGGTCCGCTCCAGTGACGCGATTCTCTGGCACGACCGCACAGGAAGCGCTGGACGTTGCGGGTACGACTCGTGCAGTTGAACCGAAGCCGTCGCAATCGAACCGAAGCCGTCTCCGGGCCGGCGTGAGCACCTACTGCGCAAGGTGCTGAGGCAAAGCTGCCTGGGCTGACCATTGCATCCTCGCCGCGGTTGCGCAGTATCTCGGCATCTTGTGGTGGTACACCCGGCGAGCCGGCCCGCCCGCGACTCCTTGGGCACACGGCCGTCCTGCGGGTACGTGACACCGGGAAAGCCGCGCATCCGTGGGTGGAACCACAGTGCCAGCGCTGAAGGATCCTGCCGGCGGATACGCTCCGGCGATGATCGACCTGAAAACACTTCGTGAGGACCCGGAGGCGGTGCGCGCGTCCCAGCGCCGTCGTGGTGAGGACGAACGGTTGGTCGACGAACTGCGGGCGGCCGACGAGCGGCGCAGAGCCGCGGTGGCCAGGGCTGACAGCCTCCGCGCGGAGCAGAAGCAGCTGGGCAGGCAGGTCGGCAAGGCCCGGGGCGAGGAGCGCGACCGGCTGCTCGCGCAGGGCAAGGAACTCGCGGCCGACGTGCGTGCCGCCGAGGCCGAACAGGCCGAGGCGGAGACCGACCTGACCGAGCGGCACACGCTTGTGCCCAACCTCGTCCATCCCGCGGTGCCCGCGGGCGGCGAGGACGACTACGTGGTGCTCAAGGAGGTGGGTACGCCACAGACCTTCGACTTCGAACCGGCCGACCATCTCGACCTGGGCGTGCGGCTCGGTGCCCTGGACATCGAGCGTGGTGCGAAGGTGTCCGGCGCCCGGTTCTACTTCCTGACCGGCGTCGGCGCCCAGTTGCAGCTCGCGCTGCTCAACTTGGCCGCCGCGCAGGCCACGGCGAGCGGGTTCACCCTGATGATCCCGCCGGTGCTGGTCCGGCCGGAGATCATGGCCGGCACCGGGTTCCTCGGCGCGCACGCCGGCGAGGTCTACCGGCTCGCCGAGGACGACCTGTACCTGGTCGGGACGTCGGAGGTGCCGCTGGCCGGCTACCACGCCGACGAGATCCTCGACCTGTCAGCCGGACCGCTCCGGTACGCGGGCTGGTCCTCGTGCTTCCGGCGTGAGGCGGGCTCGTACGGCAAGGACACGCGCGGAATCATCCGCGTGCACCAGTTCGACAAGGTCGAGATGTTCGTCTACTGCCGTCCGCAGGACGCCGAGGCCGAGCACGCGCGACTGCTCGCCTGGGAGGAGGAGATGCTCGCGAAGATCGAGGTGCCGTACCGCGTCATCGACGTGGCCGGTGGCGACCTCGGCACCAGCGCGTCCCGCAAGTTCGACTGCGAGGCGTGGGTGCCGAGCCAGGGCCGCTACCGCGAGCTCACGTCGACGTCGAACTGCACCACGTTCCAGGCCAGGCGCCTGTCCGTGCGCTACCGCGACGAGGACAACCGCCCGCGCACCGCCGCCACGCTCAACGGCACGCTGGCGACCACCCGCTGGCTCGTCGCCCTCCTGGAGAACCACCAGCAGGCCGACGGCTCGGTCAAGGTGCCGGCCGCCCTGCGGCCCTTCCTCGGACGCGACGTACTCACGCCCTGAGTTCGCGCCGCGCCCAAGTCCGGTGCTCGCCGGCCGCGTCTGTGCCCGCGCCCATGCCCTGGCCGTGCCTGCGGCCCACCGTGCCCATGCGCTGGCCGTGCCTGTGGCCCACCGCGCAGGCAGGGACATGGGTCTCAAATGGCTCGCCTTCCGAGGCCACGCGCTCGTACCCTGCCCCGGTGCATCGGTTGTTTCCGGTAACCCCACCACCCCGCGGCTGAGCGGGGCGTCGCTGACGGCGTGGCCACCAGCCACGCCTGCTTGACGCTGCTCGGCTGAACGCCCCGCAGACGAAGACATCGCACTCTTCTGACGCTGGGAGCGTTCCCTTGCTCGCACTACCGATCGATCACGCACGCACGTCCACCCTCCTGCTCGCCCTCGCCGGTGTCCTCTGGGGTACCGGCGGCCTCGCCGGTGACCTCCTCCAGGACGCCGGTCGGCTCGATCCCGTTCCGGTCGCCACCTACCGGTTGCTGGTCGGCGGTCTGCTCGCCACCGCGGTGACCGTCGCGCTCGGGCAGGTCCGGCACCTGCGCGGGCCGCGCGCCCGGCGCCGGCTCCTGGTCACCGGTCTCCTGCTCGCCGAGTTCCAAGCCGCCTACCAGATCGCCGTGGAACGGGTGTCGGTCAGCTTGGCGACCTTGGTCACCATCGGGTGCGTGCCCGTCTTCGTCGCGGCGGGCACCGCGTGGCGGGAGCGTCGGCTGCCTGCGCCGCGCACCCTGACCGCCATCGGCACGTCGCTGGTGGGGCTCGCGTTGCTGTCCGGGTCACCGGTGGCGAACGGCGACGGCTGGCAAACCGTGAGCGGCGTGGGTGCGGCGCTTTTGGCTGGTGCCGGTTTCGCGACGCTCACGCTCGTCACCGCGCGTCCGATCGCCGGGCAGGCCGCGATCACGTCGGTCGGGCTGCTGGTCGGCGGGGTGATGCTGACGCCGTTCGCGCTGGGGTACGGGATGGGGCTGCCGGTCACCGCCGAGGTGCTGGTTCTGACCGGCTACCTCGGGGTCGTGCCGACCGCTGTCGCTTATGGGGCTTATGTCCTCGGGCTGCGGCATGCGACGGCGACCGCGGCGGCGTTGGCGACCATGTTGGAACCGTTGACCGCCACGTTGCTCGCGGTCGCCTTTCACGGCGAGACGCTGACGGCGGCCGGGTTCGCAGGTGCGGCGCTGATCGGCGGGGCGGTGGCACTCGCGCCTGCGGACGGGAAAACGGGCTAGCCGACCTGGTCGGCGACGTACCTGGCGATCTCCAACGCGCTGGTCGCGGCGGGGGACGGGGCGTTCAGCACGTGCACCTGGTTCTCCGCCGTCTCGATGAGGAAGTCGTGCACGAGGGTGCCGTCCGGAAGGAGGGCCTGGGCGCGGACACCCGCCGCCGACCGCACCAGGTCGGCGCGGGTGACCGCGGGGACCAGGCGGGCCAGGCTCGCGGCGAAGCGGCGGCGGGACACCGACCGCACCACCTCGTCGACGGCGGTACGCGGGTACCTGCGCGCCAGGCGCCACAGGCCGGGGAACCGCGCGACCTCCGCCACGTCCCGCCACGACACGTCCCGCCACCGGTAACCCTCGCGGCGCAGCGCCAGCACCGCGTTCGGCCCGGCGTGCACCGAGCCGTCGAGCATCCGGGTCAGGTGCACGCCGAGGAACGGGAGCGTCGGATCCGGCACGGGGTAGACCAGACCGCGTACCAGGTGCGACGCCGACTCCCGGAGCGTGAAGTACTCGCCGCGGAACGGGACGATCCGGGCGCGCGGTGACACCCCGGCCAGCCGCGCCACCCGGTCACTGTGCAGGCCCGCGCAGTTCACCAGCGCGTCCGCGCGGACCACGTCGGTGCCGGTGGCCAGCTCCACGCCGCCCCGGGCGCCCCGGCGGATCGCCAGGGCCGGGGTGCCCAGGCGGAGGGTGGCGCCGGCCGTCTCCAGGTCGCCGACCATGGCCCGGCAGACCGCGGGGAAGTCGATGATCGCGGTCGACTCGACGCGGAGGGCGGCCACGCAGGCCACCTCGGGTTCGTAGGCGTGCGCTTCGGCCGGTTCGACGAGCTTGGCCGGCACGCCGTTGGCCTCGGCGCGGGCGGCCAGGGCGTGCAGGCGCGGCACCTCCTCCGCGCTCGTCGCGACCACGAGCTTGCCGCAGACCTCGACCGGAACGCCGCGCTCGCGGGCGTACGCCACGATCGACCGGTTCCCCGCCACCGACATCCTGGCCTTGAACGACCCCGGCTCGTAGTACAGCCCGGCGTGCACCACGTTCGAGTTGTGGCCGGTCTGGTGCGCGGCCCACTCCGGCTCCTTCTCCAGCACCGTCACCCGGTCGCCCCGGGCGGTCAGCTCGCGAGCCACCGCCAGTCCCAGGATCCCGCCACCCACCACCGCTACGTGTCGCACGAGCAGTGAGGCTACTGCCGCCCGATCCCGAGGGTGCTCCGCCGCGGCAGCATTCCGGTACCGACCACCGCCATCGTCACGGGTCCGGCCAGCCGGGCCAGCCGGGCGACCGACTCCGTGCCCACCGCGCGGTAGGGACCGGCGGCCAGTTCGTCGGTGAGGTGTTCCACCGACTCGCGGCCGGCGTGGCCCGCCTCGGTGGCGGTGCCGTCCCCGTTCACCCAGCCTCGGGCGGCCAGCCGGTCACGTGCCGCGGCCCAGGCCTCGTCCGGCCAGCCGCGGCTGGCGAACACCTCCACCGGCGCCGCGCCGACGGCGGCGAACGACACCAGCGACTCCACGGGATCCAGGCCGGCGGCCAGCAGCGCCGCCACGTGCCCGTCGCCGCGGTGTTCGCGCAGGATCGTGGTCGCCTGCCACAGCACCAGGTGCGGCTCGTCCGGCCAGCCAAGGTCGGCGTTCGCGGCGGCCAGCGGACGCCCCGCGGTGTTCGCCGCCTCGGTCAGGCGGCGGGCCAGGGTCGCGGCCTCCGCGACGTCCGGGTCGTGCACGCGATCGCCGAGCACGGTCCGCAGTGCGCGGTCGACGGCCGACCCGCGGGCGGTGAGCACCTTGTCCGGCGAGGCGACCCGCCACACCGCCGGCACGTGCTCGCGCACCCGCTGGGGCGCGAAGCTGTGGAAGGTGGCCGTCACCAGCTCCGGCCCGGCCAGCCCGAGCGGCGCGGCCCGCCACGCGAAGTAGCTCGCCCACCTCGGCTCCACCGCGTGGCCCAGCTCGGCGGCCTGCTCGAACGCCTCGGGCGCGTAGTACAGCGTCGCGTGGATCGGCTCGAGCAGCTGCCACATGCGGCGTACCAGGTCAAGTTCCATGTCCCCACCCCTTCTTGTCAGTGACAAGATAGCGGCGCGACGCCGATTTAGCCACTGACTAGATAGGCTGGGGCGGTGACCTACCACCACGGCGATCTGCGGCGCGTGCTGCTGGACACCGCGCTCGGGCTGATCGCCGAGCGCGGTCCGAACGCGGTCAGCCTGCGTGACCTCGCCCGCGCGGCCGGGGTCTCACACGCCGCGCCCGCACACCACTTCGGCGACAAGGCCGGCCTGTTCACCGCGATCGCCGTCCAGGGCCAGCGGCTGCTCGCCGACGCGCTCGCCGAGGAACTCGACCTGCGCCGGCTCGGGGCGACCTACGTGCGGTTCGCCACCGAGCACGCCTCGCACTTCGAGATCATGTTCCGCCCGGACCTGTACCACCGCGACGACCCCGAGCTGGTCGCCGCCAAGGCCCGCACCAGCGACCTGCTCCGCGCCGCGATCCCCGGCGACGGCCGCGACGCCGACCGGCGGGTACTCGCCGCCTGGTCGATCGCGCACGGGTTCGCCACCCTGCTCCGCTCCGGCAACCTCGACCACCTGGTCGGGGACGGGGACGCCGAGGCGGAGTTCGCCGAGGTCGCGGAGCTGTTGGACCTGCCGGGGCCGACGCCTACTTGACCAGCTCGTCGGCCTTGGCGCGAACCGGTTCCTCGGCCTTCGGCTGCTCGGCGGTCGGGATCCCGAGCACGCCGGTGAACATGCTGAACATGATCGTTTGGAAGCCGAGTACCAGCCCGAGCACCGCGGGGATCGCGGTACGCACGGTCTGCCCGCCGTCCATCGCACCGAAGTCGGCGCCGCCCCACCGGATCACCTGCGCCACCGTGACCAGGACACCGGCGAGGAAGATGACGATCCCCAGGATGAGGCCGCGTTCCACGGTCAGCCGTTGGACGAAGTGGCGATACCGTTGGCTCATCGGCAGCAGCCCCTCGCGGGCGCCGAACAGCTTGGTCATCACCGAGAAAAGCACCGCCTGGTACCCGAGGATCGCGAACCCGGCGGCGTAGATCATGGTGCCGATGTCGAAGCCGACCGAGCCGACGGTGATCGGGCCGATCAGCAGCGCCAGGGACGCGAGCAGGCCGAGACCGAACGCGGCCAGGCCGGGGTAGAGGAACAGCCAGCGCGGGCTGTAGATGAGCAGGAAGCGCAGGTGCCGCCACCCGTCCCGCCAGCTGCGCAGGTGCGGCGGGCGGCTGCGGCCGTCCTTCTTCAACGTCGTCGGCACCTCGGAGATCCGCAGGCCCGACATGCAGGACTTGACGACCACCTCGCTGGCGAACTCCATGCCGGTGGTGTGCAGGCCGATTCGCATGATCGCCTCGCGGCGGAAACCACGCAGCCCGCAGTGGAAATCGCCGACCGGTGCCTTGAAGAACAGCTTGCCCACCGCGGAGAGCACCGGATTGCCGAGGTACTTGTGCAGCGGCGGCATGGCGTCCGGCTCGATCCCGCCCTTGAACCGGTTGCCCATCACCAGTTCCGCGCCCTTGCGCAGCTCCGCCACGAACGGGTCGAGATTGGCGAAGTCGTAGCTGTCGTCCGCGTCGCCCATGATCACGTAGGTGCCGCGCGCCGCCCGGATTCCACCCATCAGTGCGCTGCCGTAGCCCTTGGCCGTCACGTTGACGACCCGCGCACCGAGCTTCCTGGCGATTTCCTGCGAACCGTCCGTGCTCCCGTTGTCGGCGATCACCACTTCGCCGACGACGCCCGACCGGTCGAGGTAGCCCTGCGCCTTTTCGATACAGGTCGCCAGGGTCTCCGCCTCGTTCAGGCACGGCATGACGATGGAGAGCTCACAGGAATCGTGCTTGTTTTCCATGGGTTTCCGTTCAGGGCGGCGGCACCGAATTCGATGGCTCAGGTTACCGGGGCGGTCTCCGTGCGGCGCATGCGGACGTACAGCGCGGCACCGCCCGCCGAAGCGAGGTCGACGATGGTGAACATCAGCCGGGACACGACCGCGAGCGTGAACGCCGGTCCCGACGGCAGCACGGTGGCCAGCACGGCGACGATCACGACCTCGCGGGCGCCGATGCCGGACGGCAGGAAGAACGCGAGCAGACCGGCGGTCATCGCGAGGCTCATCGCGCCGATGCAGAGCAGGAGCCCGTCGAACCCGATCGGGCCGATCGCGGTGCTGAGCAGCCACAGGTGCAGCCCCAGCAGCACGTAGGTGCCCGCACTGAGCCCGAGGGCGAGCAGGATCGCCGGCGCGGTCAGCGGCCGCTCCAGCGGCGGCCGGCGCAACGTGCGCAGACCACGGGAGACGATCCAGGTCAGCGGCTTCGGGTGCAGCAGCACGAGGCCGGCCGGCAGCAGCACGAACAGCCACAGGTACTCCTGGTGTCCGGCCAGGATCGACGGCAGCGCCAGCGCCCCGGTGAGCAGCGAGGCGACCACCCCGAGCCCGGCGGTCACGATCGAGGCGGTGAACGCGCGCACCCGGGTGACGCCGACCGCCTTGGCGAGCTCCATCTGCACGAGGAACGCCCACACCGAGCCCGGGACGTACTTCCCGAGCTGGCCGACCAGATAGATCATCGACGCGTCGCGGATGGCGACCTGGCCGCCGGCGTCGCGCAGCACCGCGTGCCAGATGACCGGGCCGAGACCGATGGCGGCGAACACCGACGCGAACGACAGCGCCACCGACGTCCACGGCAGCGAGGTCAGCGTGTCCTGCACGTCGGGCCACTGCACGACGAGCTGGTAGATCGCCCCGGCGAGGACGGCGAGGACGAGCACCCGCCGCAGCCACTTGACGACGACCGCCCGGCGCCCGCGCGCCGCTGGTTCGGCCGCGGCCGCGCCGGGATCGGTTGCTTCGGTCATGGCGGCCTTCCGGGATGGGTCCCGGCCGCACGGCAGCGCAGCACGTCGCAGGCCCGGGACGACGGCCAGGCTACCAAGCGCGGTCGGCCGGGCCCGGACGGTGGTGTGCCCGGCCGTTCCCCCGGTTGGGTACCGTTTCCGGACGTGACCAGCGGTGCGGACAGCCAACCCGATATCGACATCATGGTTCCCGCGTTCGGCGACGGCGAACTCGTCCGGGAGACCGTGCGCAGCGTCCTCGACCAGCGGGATCCGCACTGGCGGCTGACGGTCATCGACGACGGTGTCGGGGGCGGCGTCGGGGGCGAGCTCGGCGACTGGATCGCCGGCCTCGGGGACGACCGGATCCGCTACCTCGCGAACCCGACCAGGCTCGGGATCAACCGCAACTTCCAGCGCTGCACCGACGAGTCGAGCGCCGACCTGGTCGTCCTGCTCGGCTCGGACGACCGCCTGCTGCCGGACTTCGTCGGCCGGGTCCGTGACGTCGCGGCCCGCTGCCCGGACGCGGCGTTCATCCACACCGGCGCCCGCGTGATCGGGGACGACGGCGAGCCGGTCAGCCCGCTCGTCGACCGGGTGAAGAAGCTGACCATGCCGGGCCTGAGCGCCGAGGACCGCGAGCGCGGCTGGCGCCTGATCGGTGGCGAGGAACTGGCCGCGTCACTGCTCGGCGGCAACTGGATGTACTTCCCCAGCGTGGCGTTCCGGGGTGACGCGCTGCGCCGGCACGGGTTCCGCGAGGGCTACGACATCGTCCTCGACCTCGACGTCTACCTGCGCATCCTGGTCGAGGGCGGGCAGGTCGTGCTGTTCGCCGAGCCGGGCATCGAGTACCGCCGGCACGCGGCCAGCCTCTCCTCGGCGCAGGCGGACACCGGCTCACGCTTCGACGAGGAGCGCGCCTACTTCGCCGAGGCGGCCGAGATGATGGCCGCGGCCGGCTGGTCCCGCGCCGCGCGTGCCGCCCGCCTGCACTGGACCTCCCGGATGCACGCGGTGGTGAAGCTGCCCGGTCTGCTGGCCGCACGCCGCTGGGGGCACGCCGGGGCGATGCTCCGCGGTGCCCTGGCCACGAAGCCCCCGAAGCCCCCGGAGCGCACGCCCGCCGATCGGTAGCGGTCAGCCGTCGGCCGCGGCGTTCGACGTCTCGCCGGTGTCCGGGCGCAGGCGGTAGATGACGAAGTCCTCGTTCTCGTAGACCCGGGTCAGCGCGTCCACCCGGTCCAGGTCCCGCAGGCCCGGCTGCCGCTCCGCCCACCTCCGCAGGAAGCCCTGCCCGATCGCCACCCACCGGACGTCCAGCCGCTCGACGGCCGCGCGTACCTCGGGGTTGGTGTCGTACTCGTCGAACTTCCGCGCCAGCAGCCTCGCGTCCGGGCCGGTCAGCGTCGCGTCGTAGTGACCGGCGACGGGATGCACGCCGGCCACCGCGTACATCCACACCGAGCCGTCACCGCGGTCGTTGAGCACCCGCTCGTCCGGTCCGACGAGCTTCGCGAGCTCCCGGTAGCCCTCGACCTCGGCCGCGGACACCGCCTTGCCCGGGGTGGCGTTGAGCGTCATCCTGGTCTGGTTGCGGTCGACGTAGAACCCGCCGGTCAGCACGGCGAACGCGCCGAGCACCAGCACGGCCGAGGTCAACCCGGCCACGGCCGGCCGGCCGGCGACCCGCACCCGGGACGCGGCCGCCGAGATCCAGCCGCCGACGACCCGCTGGGTCTCCGCGACGCCGTGCGCGACGATCACCGCGAGCGGGATCGCGGCGAGGGCGATCAGCCGCCAGCGGTCGTTCCACCACGGCCGGGTGAGGTCGTCCGCCCACGACTGGTCGTAGGCGGCCGCGACCACGAACAGCATGCCGAACCCGGCCGCCGTGATGCCGACCCAACGCAGGTCGCCGAGCCGGCGGAAGAACGCGAGTCCCACGGCCAGCGCGGCGGCGAACCACCACTCGGGGAACGGGATGTGGTGCTGGAAGATCAGCAGGTTGCCGACCGCCTGGCCGATCGTGTGCGTCGCCTTCCAGTCCACCCCCTCCACGTCCGCGCTGCTGCCGAGGGCCGCCATCAGCTGCAGTACCGCCAGCGCGGCGGCCACCACCGCGAACGGCACCAGGGTGACCACGTCCCGGCCGATCGCCCGCGGCGCGCGCCACCAGCGCACGGCGAGCGCGCAGAGGGTGAACAGCGGGACGTTGAACGTCGCCGAGGAATGCACCGTGATGATGCCGGCACCGGCGAACGCCACCACGAATCCGGGCAGCAGCGCCTGCCGCCAGCCGTGCCGCGCGCGCACGTCGAGCAGGTCCAGGATGAGCACCACCAGCAGCGGGGTGAACGCGACACCGGTGGCGAACGGCAACAGCGGGCCGCGCCAGAGCATGTCGTAGACGCTGGTGATGCCGACGATCACCAGCGCGGTGGTGCCGGCGAGGACCGCCCGGCCGCCGAACCGGCGCACGACGGCGACCATCACCAGCGCGATGAGCGCGGGGATCAGCACGGTGTGCGCGTTCAGCACGGCCACGATCGACGCGCCGGACATCGTGTAGACCAGCGTGGCGATCAGGTGGTACGCGTTCGGGTAGAAGACGCCGGTGTCCGACTCGAACCAGTTGAGCTGGCTCGCCGAGTACAAACCGGACTCGCCGGTGTCGGCGGTCCACCGGATGTTGTTGGCGTGCCAGGCGGCGTCCCAGTCCTGGGGGATCGTGGACAGGCCGCCCATGCCGCCCGCGACGGCGGCGATCGACACGACGAGCGCGGCGGCCACGCAGGCCGCCACCCCGAGCTGGGCCCGCCACGGCCACACCGAGCCGGCGGTGAACGGCAGTCCTCGGCCGCGTGCCAGCCGCACGCCGGCGATCACCACGGCGAACAGCGCCAGCGCGCCGAGGAACGTCCACACCGACCACGAGATGCCGAGCGCGTTCGCCCACGGTCCGGCGAGGCCGGCGACCGTGTACGTGAGCAACGGCGCTGCGGCCGCGAGCGTCCAGCCGCGGATGCCCGCGAGCGTCCCGAGCAGAGTGCCCGGAACCCACAGGACCGCCACGTACAACAGGATCAGGCCGACGTCACCCAACGAGAGGACCACAGGCGAACCATAGCGAGGGTCGGCAGGTCACCCCGGGGTCGGGTGAAACACCGTCACCCGTTCAGGCGATGTCGATGCGGGGGGTTCGACACGTCGAGACGGCGCCCTCGTAGGAGGAACGTGCGCAGGAGCATCGTGGTGCTCGCAGTACTGGCGCTGGTGGGCGGATTCGCCTCGGCCGGGCAGCGGGCGGACGTGCCGGAACCGGCACCGGTGGCCGCCGAGACCGGGTCGTCGTTCACGCCCGTGACACCGGTCCGCGTGCTCGACACCCGCACCGGCACGGGGACCCCGGTCGGCCCGCGCGGCACGATCACCCTCGGACTGACGTCGCGGGTGCCGGCCGGCGCCACCGCGGTCGTGCTGAACGTGACCGGAACCGGGGCGACCGCGGCCACGCACGTGACCGCCTTCCCCTCGGGCACCACCCGGCCGAACGCGTCCAACCTGAACCTGGCCGCCGGCGACACCCGCCCGGTGCTCACCACGGTCGCGCTCGGCGCCGACCGCGCCGTGAGCCTGTACAACCACAACGGCCGCGTCCACCTGCTCGCCGACCTCGCCGGCTACTACGCGCCCGGCTCCGGCGCGAAGTACACGCCGCTGTCACCCACCCGGGTGCTGGACACGCGGCAGGCCGACGACATCCCCGCGCTCGGCCACGGCGCCACCCAGGTCGTCGACCTGAGCGGGCACGTGCCGGCGTCGGCCACCGCGGTCACGCTGAACCTCACCGGTGTCGGGTCGACCGCGATCACCTACGTCACCGCCTGGCCGACCGGCCGGGCCAGGCCGGACGCCTCGAACCTGAACCTCCCGGTCGGCAGCATCCGGCCCAACCTGGTCACCGTCGCGCTCGGCACCGACCGCACGATCAGCCTGTTCAACCACGTCGGCCGGGTCGACGCGCTGGTGGACCTCGTCGGCTTCTACACCCCCGAGTACGGCGCCACGTTCGTGCCGGTGAACCCGGTCCGGGTGCTCGACACCCGCGCCGGCACCGGCACCACCGCCGCCGGGGCGATCGCGCCCAACAGCCGGATCCCGGTCCTCCCCGGCACCCACGTCCCGGCCGACGCGACGGCCGCGCTGCTCAACGTCACCGGCGTCGAGGCGTCCCGCGTGACGTACGTGTCGGTGTGGTCGCCGGACGGCCGGGCGGACGACGCGGTGTCCACGCTCAACCTGGGGCGCGGCGAGACCGCCGCCAACCTCGCCGCGGTCACCCTGTCCACGATGGCGGGGATCTCCGCCTACAACCACCAGGGCAGCACGCACCTGATCGGCGACCTCGCGGGTGTGTTCGTCACCCCCGGCGCGGCGTGCCCGTACCGCTGCGCCCACACCTGGGGCGGCAACGAGGCCTGGGCGCTCGGTACCGGGGAGCGGGTGCCGTCGTCGGCCACGCCGGCGCCGGTCGTCGGGCTGTCCGGGGTGCTCGCGCTCGCCGGCGGCGGAGCCAACCGGTACGCGCTGCGCGAGGACGGCACCGTGTGGGCGTGGGGCCAGAACGTGTTCGGTCAGCTCGGTGGGGACTGGCGCGCGATCGGCTGGTCGGCGGTGCCCGCGCCGGTGCCGGGGCTGACCGACGTCACCGCGATCGCCGCGGGCGTGTACCACGTGCTCGCGCTGCGCGCGGACGGCACGGTCTGGGCGTGGGGCGTCAACCACGAGGGCGGCCTCGGGAACGGCACGGCCGGCTCGGACACGCCGGTGCGGGTGTCCGGGCTGACCGGCGTGACCGCGATCGCGGCCGGCGACCACGGCGGGTACGCGCTGCGCTCGGACGGCACGGTGTGGGCCTGGGGCAGCAACGCCAACGGCGCCCTCGGCGACGCCTCCCTGGC
Source organism: Actinophytocola gossypii (assembly GCF_025165815.1). Classification (GTDB taxonomy): domain Bacteria; phylum Actinomycetota; class Actinomycetes; order Mycobacteriales; family Pseudonocardiaceae; genus Actinophytocola; species Actinophytocola gossypii. Next base: position 71,276 of record NZ_JAFFZE010000020.1, read on the forward strand.
CGAGTACGCGCAGACGCCCGTGCGGGTGTCCGGGCTGACCGGGATCACCGCGATCGCCGGCGGCGGCTACGGCGGCTACGCCGTGCGCGGCGACGGCACCCTGTGGTCGTGGGGCTCGAACCGCGCGGGTGAGCTGGGCGACGGCACCAGGTGCGACCCTCGCGGCGGCAACGGGTGCCTGTCGCGGATCCCGGTGCGGGTGTCGGGCCTGACCGAGGTCACCGACGTCGCCGGCAGCCCGTTCACCACCGGCTCCACCGCGTACGCCGTCACCGACGACGGCACGGCCTGGACCTGGGGCGACGGCCCCGGCACGAACGTTCCCACGCGGGTGCCCGGCCTGGCCGACGTCACCGACGTCGCCGCCGGCCTCCACACCGGCTACGCCCGCACCGCCGACGGGTCCGCCTGGGCCTGGGGCCAGGGCACCGACGGCGCGTTGGGCAACGGCTCCGACGCCGACTCGACCGTGCCGGTGCGGGTCCACCTCACCGGCGTCACCGACATCTCCGCCGCCGGCGCGCTCGTCGCCACTCGGTAGAAAACCAAATAGCGAAAGGACACCGACCCGTGCCGCTCCGCAGATCGGTCGTACTGCTCACCGCCGCTGCCGCCGCGCTCACCCTCAGCTCCACCGCGACGGCCGAGCCGGCGCCCCAGCCCCAGGCCGAAGCCCAGCCCGCCATGCCGGAGCGGCCACGGGTGTCCAAGACCGACGCGCAGCGGACCATGGCGCGGGAGCGGGGCAAGGAGACCGCACCGGCGGCCAGGACCGCCGCCGCCGATGTCCGGGCAGCCGCCAGCTCGGCCGGCTCGGTCTACACGCCGGTGACCCAGGTCCGCGTGCTCGACACCCGCAACGGCATCGGCGCGCCAAGCGCCCCGCTGGGCGCCGGCGGCACGCTCACCCTCGACCTGTCCTCGCGGGTCCCGGCGGACGCCACCGCGGTCGTGCTGAACGTGACCGGCGTGTCCCCGACCCGCAACACGTACCTCACCGTCTGGCCCGCCGGCCAGAGCCGCCCCAACGCCTCCAACCTCAACGTGAGCATCGGGGAGACCCGGCCGAACGCGGTGACCGCGGCCCTCGGCGACGGCGCCGCCCTGCGGGTCTTCAACAACGCCGGCACCACCCACGTGCTCGCCGACCTCGCGGGCTACTACGCGCCGGGCGACGGCTCCCGGTTCACCTCGACCGACCCGGCCCGTGTACTCGACACCCGCTCCTCCGGCGGCGCGCTCGGCCCGCGGAGCACCCGCACGGTCAACCTGTCCGGCCGGGTGCCCGCGTCCGCCACCGCCGTCACCCTGAACCTGACCGGCGTGGGCGCCACCGTCGACACCTACGTCACCGCCTGGCCGACCGGGCAGTCGCGCCCCAACGCCTCCGCACTGAACCTCACCCGAGGCGCGACCACCCCGAACCAGGTGACCGTCGCGCTCGGCGGCAACCGCACGGTGAGCCTCTACAACCACTCCGGCAGCGTGCACCTGCTCGCCGACCTCGCCGGCTACTACGCCACCGACCGAGGCGACTCCTTCTACCAGCTCACCCCGCTGCGGATGTTCGACACGCGCCGGGACGCCACTCCGCTGCCCGGCGGCTACTACCAGGAGATCCCGCTCGACCCGCTGCTGCCGGCCTCGGCGAACGCGGTCGTGTTCAACCTGACCGGCACCAACGTGACCGCGGCGAACACGTACCTCACCGCCTACCCGGAAGGGAACATCGTGCCGAACGCGTCCAACCTGAACCTGGTGCGCGGGCAGACCTCGGCGAACCTGGTCACCGTGGCGCTCAGCGCGGACGACGGCTTCAACGTGTACAACCACCAGGGCGAGGTCGACTTCCTGACCGACGTGGCCGGCTACTTCGCGCCCGCGCCCCCGCCCTGCACCACCGACTGCGTGCACAGCTGGGGCGACAACGAGTTCGCCCTGCTCGGCGTCGGCACCACCGGCGGCACGTCCGGCGAGCCGGGCCGGATCGACGGCCTGTCCGGGATCACCGAGGTCACCGGTGGCGAACTCAACGCGTACGCGCTGCGCGACGACGGCGCCGTCTACTCCTGGGGCCTCGACGACCTCGCCGGCCTCGGCACCGGCGAGCCGTACGGCCTGTCGACCGTGCCGGTGCGGGTGAACAACCTGTCCGGCGTCACCGACATCGCGGCCGGCCTGTTCGCCGCCTACGCGGTCGACAGCCAGGGCAACGCGTGGGCCTGGGGCGACAACTTCAACGGCGCCCTCGGCGACGGCACCATGACCGAACGGCGCTCCCCGGTGCGGGTGCAGGGCCTGTCCGGCGACGTCGTCCAGGTCGCCGGCGGCTACGACACCGGCTACGCGCTGCTCGCCGACGGCACCGTGTGGGTCTGGGGCACCAACGGCGGCTCGTTCGGCAACGGCGAGTACGGCACCGGCTGCGACCAGCTCCCCGCCGGTCCCGGCTGCCGCACGCTCACTCCGATCCAGGTGCCCGGCCTGACCGACGTCACCTCGATCGCCGCCACCCGGTCCGGCACGTTCGCGGTCAAGGACGATGGCAGCGTCTGGGCGTGGGGCTTCAACGACGTCGGCCAGCTCGGCCTCGGCACCGTGGGCGGGCCGGCCTGCCAGGACGACATCTTCGCGCCGAACTGCCTGGTGCTCTCGCCGACCCGGATCGACGGCCTGAGCGGGGTTGCCGAGATCGCGCACGGAAGCCAGTCGGCGACCTACGCCCGCACCACCGACGGCACCGTGCTGTCCTGGGGCTTCAACGCCGACGGCCAGCTCGGCGACGGCACCACGGGCGAGAACTGCACCGATCCCGGAGTGCCGAACTGCGTCCGGACCTCGCCCGCCCCGGTGCCTGGCCTGACCGGGGTCACCGACCTCGCGGCCGGGGCCCAGCACGCGCTGGCCCTGCGCTCGGACGGCAGCGTGGTGGCCTGGGGGATGAACAACTTCCACCAGGTCAACGGCGGATCACCGGTGGTGGACACGCCGGTACAGGTCGCCGTCCCGGGGTCGGCTACCACGGTCGGAGCCAGCGGTTGGAGCTCCTACGCCGTGTCGTGACCTAACGGTGATCACACGTCCGCTCGCGGGTACTCTCGGGCGGCAGACGTCGATGGCCCAGAGCTGGGCGCCGCCCCTGGAGGACTGAACTCGAATGCTCGGCAGCACCCCGACCACGAGCGACGCGGACACCGCCGAGTCGGCGGCCGACCCGGACGAACGGCTCACCGAGCACGTCCCCAGCGGCCGCCTGGTGGCCCAGCGGGGCCTGTTCCGCGGGCCCGACCCGGTGTGCCCGGACGACCTGTACGCGCGGGTCGTCCGGGGCGGCGCGGTGCGCGACCGGCAGCGGCTGGTCGTGCACCCGGGCTCCGAGGTCACGATGGACACCTACTTCGGCCGCTTCCCGGCCAGCTACTGGCAGCGCTGGACCGTGGTGGACCAGGTGGACGTCGAGGTCACCGCCTCCGGCACCGGGCAGGTCGCGCTGATCGCCTCCGACATCGACGGCGAGCTGCGCACCATCGCCGTGCACGACCTGTCCGGCCAGGGCGACCAGGTCACCCTGACCGCCGCGCTGGACAAGTTCGTCGACGGCGGCTTCCTGTGGGTCAGGTTCACCACCGACGACGCGGAGCTGACCGTCGAGCGGCTGCGCTGGACGGTCGCCCCGCCGAAGCGGCTGCGCCCGACCGCCGTGGTCATCTGCACGTTCAACCGGGCCGACGACTGCACCAAGACGCTCCAGTCGCTGGCCGCCGACCAGGAGGCCCTGGAGGTCCTGGACGCCGTCTACGTGACCGACCAGGGCTCGGACACCGTCGAGTCCCGCCCGGCCTTCCCGGAGATCCAGCAGGGCCTCGGCGGGCGGCTGCGGTACCTGCGCCAGCCCAACCTCGGCGGCGCGGGCGGCTTCGGCCGGGGCATGTACGAGGTCACCCGCCCCGGCCAGGCCGAGCACGCCAACCTGCTGTTCATGGACGACGACGTGCTCTGCGAGCCGGAGATCGCCGTCCGGCTCACCGCGTTCGCCAACCGCACCCCGTCGCCGACCATCGTCGGCGGGCAGATGCTGCGGCTGCTGCACCCGACCCGGCTGCTGGCCGGGGCGGAGTACGCCGACTTCGCCCAGCTCGTGCCGGGCAAGGTGGTCCGCAACGCGCTGGACGACGTCGACCTGACCGTCGAGGAGGTGGACGCCACCGGCACGCCCACCGGCCACGTCAACCGCGGCGACAAGCGGGTCGACGCCGACTACAACGCCTGGTGGTCCTGTCTGATCCCGGCCGAGGTGGTCGCCGCGATCGGGCTGCCGATGCCGCTGTTCTTCCAGTGGGACGACGTGGAGTACGGCTACCGCGCGCGGGCCAAGGGCTTCCCGACCGTCACCCTTCCCGGAGCCGGCCTGTGGCACGCCGACTTCGACTGGAAGGACCTCGACAAGTGGAACGAGTACTTCGCGGTCCGCAACGGCATGATCGTCAGCGCGCTGCACGCCGAGATCGACCCGAAGCAGATCGCCAGGGTGCTGACCTCCCGGATCTCCCGCTACCTGCTGTCCATGCAGTACGGCCTGGCCGCCACGCTGATCAAGGCGGCCGAGGACTTCCTCGCCGGCCCGGAGTTCCTCGCTGACGGCGGGGCCAGCGCGGCCAAGGAGGTCTTCGCGCTGCGTGCCGACTACCCGGACACGATCATGCACAAGGCGTCCGACGTGCCGGGGATCCGGACCGGCACGATCAAGCAGGTCCAGGCGGGCCCGAAGCCGAGCAACAACCGGCTGACCCTGCTCAAGCGGCTCGCCTACCTGGCGATGGACCGCAGCGTGCACCCGATCGGCGCGGTGTCGAAGAAGGACGCCACCTGGTGGCACGTCTCCCAGTTCGACACCGCCGTGGTCACCGACGGCTCGCAGGAGGGCGTCCGCGTCCGCCGCCGCGACCGGGAGCTGACCATCCGGCTCGCCAAGCAGGCCGCCAAGGCCGTCCGCCGGGTGATCGCCGAGATGCCCCGCCTGCGCGAGGAGTACCGCGCCGCCGTCCCCCAGCTCACCAGCCGGGAGAACTGGCGCCGCCTCTACGACATCGACTGAGGTGCGGTGCGGGACGCCTTCGCCCGGTGCGGCGAAGGCGTCCCGCCCGCCTACCGATCGTCTCTGGACCGCACGATCAGGTCGGCCAGCAGCGCCATCGACCCGATGATCAGCGACGTGACCAGCACCAGCATCGCGTTGCTGGTCACCCGGAAGTCGTAGCGGATGACGTCCACGATGCCCTTCGCCGCGCCCGCGACGAACATCGTGAGCGCCAGCGGCATCAGCACCTTGATCGGGTTGAAGTACATGACCATCCGCAGCACCTGCAGGATGTACCGGTAGGCGTCCTTGACGAAGTGGAACTTCGACACCCCGGCCCGCTTCGCGTAGTCGATGGCCAGGTAGTCCACCGGGTGCTGGTTGGACAGGAACGACATCGTGATCGTGGTGACGCAGGAGAACCCGGGCGGCAGCAGCCGCAGGTAGGGCAGCGACACGTCGCGCCGGAACGCGCGCAGGCCGGAGTTCAGGTCCGGGATCTTCGTGCCGGCGAGCAGTTCCGCGATCTTGCGGATGACGAACTTCGCCGGCACCCGGAGGAACTTGTGCGTGCCCTGCTCGGAGGTGCGTGCCCCGACGACCTGGTCGGTGTCCGGATTGTCGTGCAAGTACTGAATGAATTCCGGAATTCGCTCGTTCGGGTACGTCATGTCGGCGTCGGTCCACACCACGATCCGCCCGTAGGCCTCTCTGGTGCCGATCCGCCGAGCCGTGCCGGAGCCGCCGTTGCGGCGGAACGGCATCAGCCGCATGTTCGGGAACTGCGGCAGCGCCTCCTCCAACACCTTGAGCGTGTCGTCGGTCGACTTGTCGTCGATGACCAGCAGTTCGTAGGACATGCCGCTGGCGTCCATCGCGCCGGAGATCCGCTTGATCTCGTCCAGCACGTGCTCCTGCTCGTTGTAGCAGGGGAGCACGATCGTGGCGTCCAGCGTGTTCTCGCCGCCCCCACCAGGAGGCGTCGCGCCGAAACTCGTGTACTGGCTCGCGTTCACCGCGTGGACAATAGCGGAGCGTTCCACTACCCGGAAAAGGTCCGCCACACAGGGGTGGTCGGCCGACCGTTACCATGCCGACATCAGCACGGTCGGGAACGACACGGCCGGCGCCCCCAGCGTTCCACCCCATGAAGACCGATCGGCGAGGACGACGCATGGCTTCCCTGGATTCCACCGAGGGCGAGGAGTACACCGAACGGCTCCAGCGGCTCGGGACACCGCTGTGGAAGCGGGTGCTCGACGTGCAGCGGCCCTACCGGTGGAACATCCGGCGGCTCTTCGGCGACCGCGAGGTGCTCGACGTCGGCTGCGGCATCGGCCGGTGCCTGTCCCACCTCGCCCCGCGCGGCGTCGGCGTGGACCACAACCCGCACTCGGTCGCGCTCTGCCGGAGCAACGGGCTGACCGCGTTCACCACCGAGGAGTTCGGCGAGTCCGAGTACGCCAAGCCCGGCCGGTTCGGCGGGATGCTGGCCGCGCACCTGGTCGAACACATGCCGCACGCGGACGCGATCAAGATCCTCCAGGGCTACCTGGACTACCTGGCGCCGGACGCGCGCCTGGTGCTGATCTGCCCGCAGGAGCGCGGCTACCGCAGCGACAGCACGCACGTCGAGTTCGCCGACTTCGACGCGCTCACCGACGTCGCCCACCAGCTCGGTTTCACCAGGACCCGCCGGCAGTCGTTCCCGCTGCCCCGGCCCGCGGGCAAGGTGTTCCTGTACAACGAGTTTGTTCTAGTCGCCGACCGCAGCGCGTAGCCGGACCCCCAGGAGGAGCAGAACAGTGGCCCAGCAGGCGAGCAGGAAACCCGCCAGCCCAGACGCCGACCGCGTGCTGCAGCGGGTGATCCTGCCGAGGGACACCGACCCGCTCGACGTGCGCCCGCTCTACCTCGACGAGCCGGAGAACGTGCACAGCCACGTCGCCGCCCGTCGCGAGGTCGAGGTGCCGGCGTCGGCCAGGGTGTCGTTCGCCTCCTACTTCAACGCCTTCCCGGCGAGCTACTGGAAGCGCTGGACCACCATCCAGGACGTGACCCTGCGGCTGACCGTGCGCGGCGCCGGCCGGGTCGAGGTGTACCGGTCCAAGCCGAACGGCGACATCATCCACCTCAAGGGCACCCCGGTGCACGCCGAGAACGAGTGGCAGGTGCTGGAGTTCAGGCTCACCCTGACGCCGTTCGAGGACGGCGGCTGGCTGTGGTTCGACGTGTTCACCGAGAACGTGCCGATGACCGTCCGCGAGGCGGTCTGGCTGGCCGACGAGGCGCTGCCGAAGAAGAAGATCGCGGTCGGCATCACCACGTTCAACCGGCTCGACGACTGCGTGGCGTCGCTGCTCGCGCTCGGCGAGGACCCGGCCGTGCTGGACATCGTCAGCAAGGTCTTCGTCGCCGACCAGGGCACCCGCAAGATCCGCGAGCACGAGAAGTTCGCCGACGCCAAGAAGGTGCTGGGGGAGCGGCTCGAGGTCATCGAGCAGGGCAACCTCGGCGGCTCCGGCGGCTTCACCCGGGCGCTGTACGAGTCCATCGAGCACACCCAGCCGGGCACCGTCGACCAGATCCTGCTGCTCGACGACGACATCGCGCTGGAGCCGGACTCGATCCTTCGCTCCAACATGTTCGCCCGCGCCGCGGCCAAGCCGGTGATCGTCGGCAGCCAGATGCTGAACCTGCAGGCCAGGTCCCGGCTGCACACCATGGGCGAGGTCGTCGACCTGGCCGCGTGCGTCTGGCGCAAGGCGCCTGGCGCGGTGGTCAACCACGACTTCGGCGCCCACTCGCTGCGCGAGACCCGGGCGCTGCACCGGCGCATCGACGCCACCTACAACGGCTGGTGGATGTGCCTGTTCCCGCGCGAGGTCGTGGAGAAGGTCGGGCTGCCGCTGCCGCTGTTCATCAAGTGCGACGACGCGGAGTACTCGCTGCGCGCGCTGGCGAAGGACATCCCGACGGTCACGCTGCCCGGCTCGGCGGTCTGGCACGAGCCGTGGACCGACAAGAACGACACCAAGGACTGGACGGTCTACTTCCACCTGCGGAACCGGCTGATCATGGCCGCCCTGCACAGCCCGTACGACATGCGCAAGACGCTGGTCGCGCAGGGCGCGCGGGTGGCGTTCCGCAGGCTGATGTCGATGGAGTACTCGACGCTCGCGCTGGAGATGAAGGCCGTCGAGGACTTCATGGCCGGCCCGGACCGGCTGTTCGAGTCCCTCTCGTCCGGCCTGGCCGACGTGCAGGCGCTGCGCAAGCAGTACACCGACGCCCAGTTCCAGCCGTCGGCCAGGGAGTTCCCGCCGCCGACGATGGACATGGTGCGGGCCGAGGAGATGCTGCGCCCGCCGGTGCACCCGGCGAAGGTCGCGCTGCGGGCCGGCAAGGCGATCGTGCACAACCTGCGGGCCCCCGACCCGGGGACCACCGAGCGGCCGCAGGTGAACATCCCGGCCAACAACGCGCTGTGGTTCCTGCTCGGCAACCTCGACTCGGCCACGGTGTCCAACGCCGACGGCAGCGGGGTGGCGTTCCGGCGGCGTGACCCGAAGGTGTTCCGCGAGCTGGCGACCAAGGTCGCGCAGAACTGGCGGCGGCTGTCCCAGGAGTGGCCGAAGCTGGCCGAGCAGTACAAGGCGGCGATGCCGGAGCTGACCTCGGTCGAGTCGTGGCGGAAGGTCTACGGCCAGTAGACGCGGAGAGGGCCACCTGGGCGGACGCCCTGGTGGCCCTCTCTAGTGAAGCAGGTGTACGAGATCAGATGCCGCGCACGCCGGTCGCCTGCGGGCCCTTCTGGCCCTGGCCGATCTCGAACTCCACGCGCTGGTTCTCGTCCAGGCTGCGGAAGCCGTTGCCCTGAATCTCCGAGTAGTGGACGAAGACGTCAGCGCTGCCGTCGTCCGGCGCGATGAAGCCAAAGCCCTTCTCGGAGTTGAACCACTTCACAGTTCCCTGTGCCACTACGTTCTCCTGAACAGCGTATTGCCGGCCGCCGCGGTTGCGACGACCTTGGCCGGTTCCAGACGGCGACTCAACCTGGAGCTAACCCGCGCGCCCGCAACAACCTCTTGCGAGCGTGATCTATCACGAACTCAAGAAATCACGACCAGGACACAGTCAACCACACCGAAGCCACTCCGCGCGATAGAAGGGTTGCGGGCAAACGGGTGCTGGTGGACGCTCGTAAGGGTGAGCGAGCTCGCCAGTCAACAGCCCCGATCAATCGCACTCGACCTGGACGACGCCGGGGTCTCCCCCGACCTCCCCCGACCCTCCCACCAGGAGGATCAGGTCTACGGCGTCCCTTATCGCCCGGTCGAGTTCCGCGACGACGACCTCCCGACCGCCCTCGAACGGGCCGGCGCGTGGCTGCGCCGGACCCAGGACTGGCTCGGCGAACCGGTCGACGTGATCGCCATCCACCTCGACTACGACGACGGCGGCGACGCCCCCTACTACGACGTCAAGCTGCTCTGCAACGAGGAGGACCTGGCCGGCGCGCCGATCGCGCTGCGAGCAGCGGGTAAGGACGCCTCCTAGCCGGCCCCTTTTCAGCCCCGGGGCGTGGCCTGGGCGACCAGCGTGGCCCGCCGGGCCCAGACGTCCGCCCAGGCCCCGTCCCACCGCAACACCGCGACGGCCGACGTCGTCAGCTCCACCGCCTGCCCGGACACCTCCTCGACCAGCTCGGTTAGCCCGGGGTTGTGCCCGACCAGCGCGGTGGTGCCGACGTCGTCGGCCACCTCGTCGAGCACCGACATCAGCGCGCTCGGCTCGGCGGCGTAGACCCGCTGCTCGTACCGAACCGGCGGCGCCGGCTCCAACGCGGCCGAGGCCAGCCGCCAGGTCTGCCGCGCCCGAGCCGCCGACGAGCAGACCACGAGCCCGATCCCGTCGACGTTGTCCCGCAGCCACGCGCCCAGCGCGGGCGCGTCCCGCCGCCCCCGCTCGTTCAACGGCCGGTCGTGGTCCTCCACTCCGACGTCCCAGTCCGACTTCGCATGCCGCACGACGACCAGCGTCCGCTCCATGCTCCCACCCTGCCACGCCCCCGCGCTCCCGCAATGCCCTGAAGGTGACCTTCAGAGCTTTCAGAACCAGCGTTCGAGGACCTGGGCGACGCCGTCGTCGGAGTTGGGGGCGGTGACCTCGTCGGCGGCGGCCAGGACGTCGTCGTTGGCGTTGGCCATGGCGACGCCGTGTCCTACCCAGCGGAGCATCGGCAGGTCGTTGGGCATGTCGCCGAACGCGACCACGCGTTCGGGCCGCACGGACAGCAGGTCGCACACCTCGGCCAGGCCGGACGCCTTGGTCACGCCGGCCGCGGAGAGCTCGATCAGGCCCCGGTTCGTCGAGTAGGTGATCTCGATCCCCGCGCCGGACAGCACCTCGGCGGCGGCCTCGGCCATCTGTCGGCTGGTCAGCTTCCCGTGCCGGATCAGCAGTTTCACCGCCGGATGCCCCAGCACCTCGGCGACCGGGACGTCGTTGGTCTCGCCGTCCAGCTCGCCCATCGGGTTGCCCCACGGGTTGCGGAAGCCGGCCTCGGTGACGAACGGCGCCAACCCGTCGGCGACCCGCTCGGCCGCCAGCCGCACGTCGGGCAGCACCCGCCGCACGGCGTCGGCGACGTCGTGCAGGCGCACCGGGTCGAGGTCGGTCGACGAGATCACCCGATCGGCGCCGATGTCGTACACGGTCGCGCCGTTCGCGCACACCGCGTACCCGGTCAGGCCTGCGGCGTCGGCGACCGACGGGATCCAGCGCGGCGGCCGGCCGCTGACCAGCACGAACGGCACGTCTGAGCCGGTCACCTTGGCGATCGCCCGTTCGGTGCGCGGGGTGATCCGCTCCATCGGGTCGAGCAGGGTGCCGTCCACGTCCGAGGCCACCAGATCGGGTCTGTCCACGCCGCCATCATTCCTGCCCGTACCGGGCCGGTTCACACTACGGTGCGTTCTGTGAGTTACCCACCACAGCCGGGTTACTACCCGTCGCAACCCGGGTACGGTCCGTACCGGCCGGCGGGCCCGGGGACCGCGCCCGCCTACCTCGCGGCCGGGCTGTTCCTCCTCGCCGGCATCCTCGCCCTGGTGACCGCGATCGTCGGGATGAGCGGCGACTCCTCGGACAACCCGGACCTCATGGCCGCGCTGATCGGCCTCGCGTTCAGCGGCGACCTGACCGGCAACCGGGACTTCGCGATCTCCTTCACGATGAGCGTGGCGTGCACGACGATCACGTTCGCGCTGCTCCTGTTCACCCGGATGGAGTGGGTGCGCTGGGTCCTGGCGTTCGTCGGCGCGATCACCGTGCTGTACTACATCTACGGGATCATCTGGCTGCTCAGCCACGACGCCGGCGAGGTGATCGCCATGGTCGTGGTCTCGTGGCTGCTGTGGACCGCCGCGACGGTCGTCGTACTGCTCCCGCACACCCGCCGGGCGATGCGCGACTACCAGCGCAAACTCGCCCAGCACGGTTATCCACATGGTTATCCACAGCAGCCGCCGCCGATGGGGTACCGGCCGTACTGATCGGCTAGCGTGGATCGGGTGCGCGTCGGCATCGTGATCCTCCCCGAGTACCGGTGGCTGCTCGCCGAGCCGAAGTGGCGGGCCGCCGAGACCTACGGCTTCGACCACGCCTGGACCTACGACCACATCGGCTGGCGGTCGCTGGTCGACGGCCCGTGGTTCGACGCGGTGCCGACGCTGACCGCGGCGGCCATGGTGACCAGGCGGATCCGGCTGGGCACGCTGGTCGCCTCGCCGAACTTCCGGCACCCGGTGCCGTTCGCCCGCAGCCTGCTCGCGCTCGACGACGTGTCCAACGGCCGGATGATCCTGGGTGTCGGCGCCGGCACCCCGGCGGGCTACGACAACCACGTGCTCGGCGGCGAGCCGCTGGCGCCCGGGCCGAGGGTGGAGCGCTTCGGCGAGTTCGTCACCCAGCTCGACGCGCTGCTCACCAACGAACGCACCACGATCCACGGCGAGCACTACCGCGCGGTCGACGCCCGGTCCGCGCCCGGCTGCGTCCAGCACCCCCGGCTGCCGTTCGTGATCGCCGCCAACGGCCCGCGCACGATGCGTCTGGCCGCCCGGTTCGGTGAGGGCTGGGTCACCACCGGCAAGCCCGCCGACGACCTCGACGCCTGGTGGTCGGGCGTCGCGGAACTGGCCAGAACGTTCGACGACATCACCGGTGAGCGCCCGGTCGACCGGTACCTCAGCCTCGACTCCGCGCCGGTGTTCTCCCTGTCCAGCGTGGACTGCTTCGGCGACGCGATGGGCCGCGCGCGGGAACTCGGCTTCACCGACGTCGTCTGCCACTGGCCCCGCCCGGACGGCGTCTACGCGGGCCGGCTGAACGTCCTGGAACGGGTCGCCGCGGAAATTCTGCCCTACCGATGAGTAAGTGACGCGGCGCACGGAACGGGTCCGGGAACCGGCGCGTCAGTATTGGCGAGGCGCAAGCCGGAGGGAACAAAAAGGGGATTCCGAGGGGGAACCCGTAACAGGGTAGGGGTGGGGGGCCCACCCCCCGGGGGGGGGCGGGGGGGGGGCCCCGCCCCGGCCCGGGGCGCCCCCGTCAT
>NZ_JAFFZE010000021.1 GCF_025165815.1 Actinophytocola gossypii
CAGGGTAGGGGTGCGAGAACCTCCGCGTTGGGGAGCGCGGAGGTTCTCGCACGTCCGGGCCGGGTACGCCAGCTTCATGGCCACCCAGAAGGACACCGTGCGCACCCTGCTCGACCGCGCCGGCCGCACCTACGCCGACGAGGCCGGCATCACGCTCGCCGACAAGCCGTCACCGCTGTACCGGTTGCTGGTGCTCAGCGTGCTGCTCTCCGCCAGGATCTCGGCCGACATCGCCGTCGCCGCGGCCCGCGAACTGTCCAAGGCGGGCTTGCGCACCCCGCGCAGGATGCTCGACGCGACCTGGCAGCAACGGGTCGACGCGCTCGGCCGGGGGCACTACGTCCGCTACGACGAGTCCACCGCGACCGCCCTGGGCGACGGCGCCGAGCTGCTGCTCGACAACTACGCGGGCGACGTCCGCAAATGGCGCGGCGACAACTTGCGCAAGCGTTTGCGCGAAACACCGAAACTCGGCCCGGTCGGCGTCGACATCTTCTGCCGCGAGGCCCAGGCGGTCTGGCCGGAACTGCGCCCCCACCTGGACCGGAAGACCCTCGACGGCGCGAAGAGGATCGGCCTGCCCGGTGACGCCGACAAGCTCGCGAAGCTGGTGCCGGGGAACGATCTCGCCCGCTTCTCCGCGGCCCTCGTCCGGGTGAGCCTGAACAAGGAGCTTGCGCAGGACGTGCGTGCCGGGTAGGTGTGACCCCCAGGTACCCTCGGGCCCCGTGAGCGCGCCTGCAAACCACACTGAGTCCTACACCGGCTACGACCTGGTGGTCGTCGGCTCCGGGTTCTTCGGCCTGACCATCGCGGAGCGGGTCGCCACCCAACTCGGCAAGCGGGTCCTGGTGCTGGAGCGCCGCCCGCACATCGGCGGCAACGCCTACTCCGAGCCCGACCCCGAGACCGGTATCGAGGTGCACAAGTACGGGGCGCACCTGTTCCACACGTCCAACAAGCGGGTGTGGGACTACGTCAACCAGTTCACCGAGTTCACGAACTACCAGCACCGCGTGTTCGCCAAGTGCCGGGACCAGGTCTACTCGTTCCCGATGAACCTGGCGCTGATCAACCAGTTCTTCGGCAAGTCGCACACCCCGGACGAGGCGCGCGAGCTGATCGCCAAGCAGGCGTCGGAGTTCGACACCGCGGCGGCGCGGAACGTGGAGGAGAAGGCGATCTCGCTGATCGGCCGCCCGCTCTACGAGGCGTTCATCCGCGGCTACACGGCCAAGCAGTGGGAGACCGACCCGAAGAACCTGGGCGCGAACATCATCACGCGCCTGCCGGTCCGCTACAACTTCGACAACCGGTACTTCAACGACACCTACGAGGGCCTGCCGGTCGACGGCTACACCGCGTGGCTCGAGAAGATGGCCGAGCACGAGAACATCGAGATCCGGCTGAACGTGGACTACTTCGACGTCCGCGACCAGATCCCCGCCGGCACCCCGACGGTCTACACGGGCCCGCTGGACCGCTACTTCGACTACTCGGCCGGCAAGTTCACCTGGCGCACCGTCGACTTCGAGTCCGAGGTCGTCGGGACCGGCGACTTCCAGGGCACCTCGGTGGTCAACTACAACGACGAAGAGGTCCCGTACACGCGGATCATCGAGTTCCGGCACTTCCACCCGGAGCGCAAGCACTACCCGAACGACAAGACGGTGGTGTTCCGCGAGTTCTCCCGGTTCGCGGGTGACGACGACGAGCCGTACTACCCGATCAACACCCCGGAGAACCGGGCGAAGCTGGAGACCTACCGGGAGCTGGCGAAGGTCGAGGCCAAGGAGCGCAACCTGATCTTCGGCGGGCGGCTGGGTACCTACAAGTACCTCGACATGCACATGGCGATCGGGTCGGCGCTGTCGGTGTTCGACAACAAGGTCGCCCCGCACCTGACCGACGGCGTCCCGCTCGACGGCTCCCTGGACGTCTGATGGCGACTGCCCGGCCCGTCCAGGTCTGGCCCGGCGAGCCGCACAAGGCTCCCGGCCCGGAGGCTCCGCCGCCCGAGCAGTCCCGGGCCGAGCCGGGCAGCCCACCCCCCGAGCCCCGCCGCTCGGTCGAGATCACCGCGCTGGCCCGCGTCCAGCAGACACTCAGTCAGCCGCCGGTGGTGCGGGCCGCCCGCGGCATGTCCCTGTTCGGCGAGCACGCGGCCGGTTGGTTCGCCGCCGGCCTCGTCGGCGCGGTCGTGGATCGAGGCCGCCGCCGCGACTGGCTGATCGGCGCCGGTGGGGTGGTGGCCGCGCACGCCGCGTCCATCGCGGTCAAGCGGGTGGTGCGGCGGCAGCGCCCGATCGACGAGTCCGTCGAGGTGCGGGTGAGCACGCCGAGCTCGTTGTCGTTCCCGTCCTCGCACGCCACGTCCACCACCGCGGCGGCGGTCATCTACACGGGCCTGACCGGCCGGAACCTGGTCCCCGCCGTGGTGCCGCCGATGCTGGTCTCCCGGCTGGTGCTCGGCGTCCACTACCCGACCGACGTACTGGCCGGCTCCGCGCTGGGTGCCGCGGTGGGCGGCCTGGTCCGCCGCGGCCTGCGCACCCGGAGACGCTCCCGGTGAGCAGCACCGCGGAGAGCGCTCCCGGGGAGACGGTGTCACCCGGACCGGCCGGTGGGCTGGTGCGGGGCGTCATCCGCACCGCACGGCCGAGGCAGTGGGTGAAGAACGTCCTGGTGCTGGCCGCGCCGTTCGCGGCGTACGCGGCCAACCCGGTGTTCCACCCCGAGGTCGTGTTCGACGCCGGTGTGGCTTTCATGGCGTTCTGCCTGGTCGCGTCTGCGGTGTACCTGGTCAACGACGCGATCGACGTGGAAGCCGACCGCGCGCACCCGACCAAGCGAAACCGCCCCATCGCCGCCGGCGCCGTCCCGGTCGGGGTCGCGTACGGCATCTCGGTAGTGCTGTTCCTGGCGTCGTTCGCCGTGTCCCTGGTCTCGAGCTGGCGCCTGCTGGTGGTGATCGGCGTCTACGCCGCGGTCCAGTTGGGCTACTGCCTGGGGCTCAAGCACCAGCCCGTCATCGACCTCTGCATCGTCGCCTCCGGCTTCCTCCTCCGCGCGATCGCCGGCGGCGCGGCGGCCGGTCTGCCGCTGTCCCAGTGGTTCCTGCTGGTGACGGCGTTCGGCTCGCTGTTCATGGTGTCCGGCAAGCGGTACGCCGAGATCGTCCTGTACGAGCGCACCGGGGCGAAGATCCGCGCGTCCCTCTCGAAGTACTCGGCGAGCTACCTGCGCTTCGTCTGGGCCACCTCGGCGGCGATCATGATCATGACGTACGCCCTGTGGGCCTTCGAGATCCGCCAGAGCGCCGCCGGAACATCGGTGTGGACGGTCATCTCGATCATCCCGTTCGTGATCGCCGTCCTGCGCTACGCCGTCGACGTGGACCAGGGCAACGCCGGCGAACCGGAGGAAATCGCCCTCCGCGACCGAGTCCTCCAGGTCCTCGGCGTCTCGTGGGTGGCCTGCGTGGCCGTCTCAGCGTTCGTCTGACCTGCGCCGATATACACAAATGACGGGCTGGTATCGCTATTTGTGTAAACTGTACCCATGGCGCTCAACCTGCTGTCGGTCCCGCAAGCCGCGCGTGAGCTGAACGTGTCGGCGGCTCGGGTCCGTGAGCTGGTGCACAGTGGTCGCCTGCGCGCGGAACAACCGGGACGTGAGCTGCTCATCGATGCCGACTCGCTCCATCACCGGGTGAACGTCGTACGGCCGAGCCCTGGACGCCCGCTGTCGCCCCGGATGGCGTGGGCCCTCCTGTGGCGGTTGAGTGGGTACCGGGCGTCATGGGTGTCTCCGGCGGAACAGAGCCGGTTGGCCAAGTACGCGCGAAGTCGACCGGTGGAGAAGTGGCCCCAGCTGTTGAGCAACCGCGCCGAGGTGCACCGGGCTCGGATGCTGCCGGGCCCGCTCGCGCGCCTGAAGGCCGATGAGCAGGCCGCCGCGAGTGGCGTGCGAGCCGCACGGCACTACGGGCTGGACCTGCAGGCGGGCCGTGACGAAGTCGAGCTGTACGTGGACGCGGACCGCTTCCACGAACTCGTGGGGGCGAAGCGGATCAGACTCGATCCACGAGAGCCGAACGTGCTGATTCGCGTGCCCCGGCACTCGCCGGTGCTGGCCTTCAGCGAGGCGCACCGTGGTTTCGCACCGCCGGCAGCGGTGGCCGCTGACCTGCTCGACGCCGGGGACGAGCGTTCGGTACGCGCGGCACGCCAACTTCTCGCAGAGGTCGGCAGGGGACGATGACACGCCACCTGGGCACCGTTCGCCTGCCACCACTGGCTGACCGCAGAGACGAGACGCTCTGGCCGGCGCTGCTCGATCTGGCCGGCAGCCTGCCGAAGCCATGGGCGCTCATCAGCGGGCAGATGGTCTACCTCCACGGTGTGCTCGCCGGTCGCGTGGTGCATGGTCTTGCTCATCATCGTGCCCGACTCGATCTCCACCAGCGCTCTGGCCCGCGCGAGTCTACGGTTCCGCCTGGATGAGCCGGCCGACTCCCGGTGCTTCGCCGGGCGCGGGGTCCTCGGACATCCGCTGCATGGCCCGTTCGCCCCCGGCGTACTCGGCTTCGTTGAAGTTGTTCCGGACCAGCTGTTTGAACGGGTTGCCGAGGCGGCCGGCCATGCCGTCGATGGAGTCCGGATCGACGTCGGCCCGGTCACCGCCGGACGACGGGGCGGCGGGTGCGCGGGGTCACGACTTCTCGGCATGGAAGCGGGTGATCGATGCCCCGCGAGCGGCGAACCACTGCTCCAGGTCGGAGTCGTCGAGCAGCGAACGTTCGCCGCGGAAGACCACCGAGATCGGGCCGATGACCGAACCCGAGAACCCAGTGACCTCGGCCGAGTCGAGCACGGTCTCGCGCAGGGTCAGCCGGTTCGCGGTCGCGTTGGTCAGGTTCGCGCCGGCCAGGGTCGCGGCGGAGAGGGTCGCGTCGCCCAGGGTCGCGGCGGTGAGGTCGGCGCCGCGGAAGTCCGCCTCGCGGAAGACGCCGGCGGTGAGGTTCGCGCCGAGCAGCCTTGCGTCGCGGAACACGGCCTTCTTGGCCTCGGCCCGGGCCAGGTTCGCGCCGGCCAGGTCGGCGCCGGTGAGGTCGGCCTCCTCCAGGTGCGCGCGTACGAACGTGGTGCTGCGGAGCAGCGTGCCGGTGAACCTCGAACCGGACAGCCAGGTTTCCAGCAGGTCGCCACCCGAGAGATCGGCGCCGGAGAAGTCCAGGTCGAGGCCGTAGAAGTCCTCCTCGATGTCGCCCTCGAGCCAGGTCCGCAGCGCGGCGGCGGTGGCCTCATCGGGCGGCCACACGATCGGACGCCACGCGCTACGGGTACCAGATGACGTTGTCACCCCAGCCCTCCCTTTCGACTACTTCCCGCATGTTGTCGATGGCGGCCTGGTCGGCGTTGCGCGTGTCCACGATCACGCCGCGACCCTTGCCGAACTGGTCGGTGAGAGTGTCCCGGAAGTCCTGCTCACTGTAGGCGTTCGGGAACGGTCTGCTGTTCCTGACCTGCTCCGGGACGCCCGGCGGCCAGTCCGAATGAATGCCCTTGATGTCCCAGTGCCGGCCGTTCGAGTCGATGAACTCGCCCTGTCCTGGACCGTCCGGCCGGCGGTAGCCGCCGTCGCCGAAGCCCTCCTCGCCGCGCCGTTCCAGGTCCAGCGCGGTGCGGGCCTCCTCCATCGAGTTCTTGTTGACCTTGTTGTTGTGGTCCGGGTCCCGCTTCAGCTCGTCGAACCGCTGCTGGTTGTTCTGCTCCAGCTCGGTGCGCTGCCGGCCGAGGTCGGCCTGCTGCTCCGGGGTCAGCGGTGCGTGGGGTCCGGTGGGGCGGCTGGGCGGCGGGGAAACCGGTTGACCGCCACCCGGCTGGTCGCCGCCGGGGGAGTCGCCCGGCGGGGTGCTGGTCTGCGGCGGCGGGCTGGTTCCGGACGGGCTGGTCGAGCCGCCCTGGTCGGTGCCGCTGGGCGTGGTGGAGCCGGTGGGCGGCGTGGGCGTCCCGGGGTCGGTGTCGATGCTCGACAGGTCACTGGCGTTGGCGGCGTCGGTGTCCCGGTAGGTCTGCGCGGTCTGGCGGGTGCCGTCCTGGGCGTTCCGCACGGCCTCGCGGGTGCGGGTGACCTGCTCGCGCGCGTTCCGCACGTGCTGCTGCGCGGCCCCGGTGAACGTCGAGCCGACGATGCCCATGCTCTGCGGGCCGACGTTGATGCCGTCGAGCGTGGAGCCGACCGAGTCGACCCGGCCGCCGGTGTTGCCCAGGCGCCCGGCCATGCCGTCGATGGAGTCCGGATCGACGTGGACACCGTCACCGCCGGAGCCGCCGGTGGTGGGCGGGCTGCCGTCGTCGCCGTGGTTGCTGGGGGTGTCGCTGGGGCGGCCGCCGTCCGAGCCGCCACGGGGTCGGCGCGGGGTCATGCCGGCTGGCCCTCTTCTGACATGCTGTACGGCTTGGCCGCCTGGTACGTGCCGAACGCCAGGTCACCGGCCATGGCGAACCGGTCGAGGCCGTCGGCCAGGTCCTGCATCGCGCGGGCCAGGTCGCCGAGGCGGCCGGCCTGGCGGGTGAGTCCGCCGAGCAGCTTGCTGATCTTGCCGCTGATCCGGGCCGCGGTCGCGGCCGCGCGGGCCCCGGCCACCCCGCAGAACGCGGCGATCGAGCCGCCGAAGGTGACCGCGGCGGAGGCCGCGGCGATCAGCGCGTACCGGATCAGCTCGGTGATCAGCGAGGAGATGATGCCGAACACGATCCCGCGCAGGGTCACCACCAGCATCCCGGAGATGCCGACCACGGCCGCGGTGCCGTCGAGGGTGTGGCCCATCGACTCCAGCTCCTCGGCCATCCTGGTCAGGCTCTGCTTGTAGCTGTCGGCGGCCTGGCCGCCCCACTCGGCGATCGTCGACAGGTCCTGGCGGTGCTCCTGGGCGAGCGTCTTCATCTCCAGCGCCGCCGACTTGAGCGCGTCGGTGTTCGCGTTGATCTCGTCCGGGTTGCCGAGCAGCGCGTCGAGTGGCTCGCGCAGGAACGACACGTGTTCGAGCAGCCAGCCGACGCCCGCGCTGACGATCGCGCCGAACGGGTCGACGGCGAACCCGATCGTGTCGATCACCGCGCCGGTCGCGCTGAGGGCGACGTCGACGACCTGTTCGCCCTCGGACTCGGCGTCGCTGGTGATCGCGCCGACCAGCCCCGCGTAGGTGTCGACGATGCCCGCTCCGGATGTCGCCGTGGTCACGCGTGCCTCCCGCTACCGGTCCCGGTCCCCGAAGATCTGGTCGTCACCGAAGTCGTCGTCATCGTCATCGGCCCGGTGAGGTGGACGGCTGGGACGGCCCGGCGGTTCCGCCCGAGGTGGAGTGGGTGGCGGCGTCTCGTCGGGCTCCTCGGTGAACGCGTACCCGGCGCCCTGCTCCGGCTCGGCCGGCTCGTCCTCGGGGATGTAACCGGTGACCATGTGCATGGCCTCGCTGTCCGCGCCGAGCGGGGCGAACGCCTCGGCCACGTTGACCGCGGCCGCGCGCTGCGCCTTGCGGGCCAGCGCCATGATCTTGCCGGCCAGCTCGGCACCGCTGCCGCGCCAGGCGGACTCGTCGATCCGCAGGTCGGTGAGCGAGCCGTTGGGTGCCACCGACACCGAGATCGACCCGTCCGGGGAGGACTCGGTGGTGCCGGACTGCTCCAGGTTCGCCTGGAACTCGGCGGTCTTCGCCTGGATGTCGGCGATGGTGGAGTTGAAGTTCGCCAGCCACTCCTCTGGCGTAGGGGTGCTCACGACGTCATCCTGCCCTCAGATGGGGAGGCGGCGGAAGATGACGCGCGGGACGTGCCGGAGCACCGACATCACGACGCGCCAGGCCGCCGGGGCCCAGACCAGTTCCTTGCGCTTGTGCACGGCGTCCACGACCACGTCGGCGACCTGGTCGGCGTTGATCGCCAGCGGCGCGGCCTTCATGCCCTCGGTCATCTTCGTGTGCACGAACCCGGGGCGCACCACGGTGACGGTGATGCCCTCGCCGCGCAGCGCCTCGCCGAGCCCCAGGTAGAAGCCGTCCATGCCGGCCTTCGTCGAGCCGTACACGAAGTTCGACCGCCGCACCCGCTCGCCGGCCACCGACGACAGCGCGACCACCCGACCGTGGCCCTGCCGGCGCAGCCGCTCGGCCAGCGCGACGCCGACCGACACGGCGGCGGTGTAGTTCACCCGCGCCAGCTCGACCGCGCGCGCGTGGTCCTGCCAGGCCTGCTCCGCGTCGCCGAGCAGTCCGAACGCGACGACCGTGACGTCGAGGTCGCCGTCGGCGAACGCCTTGTCCAGCACGGACGGGTGCGAGTCGGTGTCCTTGGCGTCGAACTCGACGGTGGACACCGTGGCGCCGGCCGCGCGCAGCCGCTCGGCCGCGGCGTCGAGCCGTTCGGACGGGCGGGCGGCGAGCACCACCCGCAGCGGCCTGCGCGCGGCGTACTTCAACGCGACCGCGAGGCCGATCTCCGAGGTGCCGCCGAGCAGCAGCAGCGACTGGGGGTTGCCGACAGCGTCAATCACAAGCTCAACCTTCTCGACATGTCAGAGGCGAAAACACCGTGGGGGTCGACGGCGGCGCGCACCTTGCGCCACTCGTCGATGCGCGGGTAGCCCCGCTGGACGGTCTCGGGCGTGGCCCGGGACTCCTTGGCGAGGTAGTGCCGCCCGCCGGCGGCCAGCACCAGCTCGTCGAGCTCCTCGCACAGCTCGTGCAGGCCGGCGCGGATCGGCAGGTCCAGGCACAGCGTCCAGCCGGGCATCGGGAACG
Source organism: Actinophytocola gossypii (assembly GCF_025165815.1). GTDB lineage: Bacteria > Actinomycetota > Actinomycetes > Mycobacteriales > Pseudonocardiaceae > Actinophytocola > Actinophytocola gossypii. The sequence goes on from NZ_JAFFZE010000021.1 coordinate 8,804, forward strand.
ACAGCGGGGCCGGGTTGCCCTCGCCGAAGCGCTTGAGCACGTTCAGCACCGACACGTGCCCGGCCTCGGTGACCGCCTCGACGGTCCGCCGGATCACGTGCTCGGCCTCGAACGGGACGACGAACTGGTACTGCAGGAATCCGTGCGGGCCGTAGCCGCGGTTCCACTCGCCGATGATGTCCAACGGGTGCAGGAACTGGGTGATGTTCTGCACCGCGCCGTGCCGGGTGGGGGACTTGCGGTACCAGAGCTCGCTGAAGATCCGGGCGGTGAGCTTGTTCAGCATGCCGGGCGGGAACACGTCCGGGACGGTCACCAGCTGCGGCGCGTCGAACTTCAGCGGCGCCTTGCGGTACTTCTTCGGCAGGTCGTCCAGCCGGGCGTGGTTGGCGCGGGTGAGGATGCCGCGGCCCAGGTTCTGGCCGGTGGTCACCGCGTCGAACCAGGACACCGACTCCACATAGGACTCGTCGTCGACGGACTGGCGGGCCATCAGCTCGTCGAGGTCGCCGACCTGGTCGGTGTCGACGAGGAAGTACGCGGTCTCCACGTGGTTCAGGTGCAGGGTCGCGCGCAGCACGATCCCGGTCAGGCCCATGCCGCCGACGGTCGCCCAGAACAGCTCGCGGCCGTCCCCGTCGGGGGTCAGCGTGTGCACCTCGCCGTCGGCGGTGAGCAGGTCCATCGACCGCACGTGGTCGCCGAAGCTGCCCTCGACGTGGTGGGCCTTGCCGTGGATGTCGCTGCCGATCGCGCCGCCGACGGTGACCTGCCGGGTGCCGGGCAGCACCGGCAGCCACAGGCCGAACGGCAGCAGCGTGCGCATCAGCGTGTCGAGCGAGACCCCGGCGTCCACCTCGACCAGGCCGGCGTCGGCGTCGACCCGGTGGATCCGGTCGAGCGCGGTCAGGTCGACCACGACCCCGCCGGCGTTCTGCGACGGGTCGCCGTAGCTGCGCCCCAGCCCGCGGGCGATCACGCCCCGGTCACCCGCCTCGCGGACCACGGTGGCGATCGCGTCGACGTCCGCGGTGCGGACCACGTGCGCGGCGGTCGGTGCGGTTCGTCCCCAGCCGGTGAGCCTGGCCAGCTCGTCATGTCCTGGCTTCACGCAGGCGAGAGTACGGGGCCGGGCGCCGGTCTCTAGACTCGCGTCTCGTGGTCACGACGGCGGAGGCGGATGTGCCGAGGATCGGGCTGGTCAACCAGCTCGCGCGCTTCGTGCTCATCGGCGGGTTCTGCGCGCTGGTGGACTTCGGGGTGTACCAGGGGCTGCTGGCGCTGGACCTGTGGGTGCACCTGGCGAAGGCGCTGAGCTTCGTCGCCGGCACCACGACCGCGTTCTTCCTGAACCGCCGGTACACCTTCGCCGCCGGCCGGACCGGCGGCGCGGGCCAGTTGGGCGGGTTCGCGCTGCTCTACACGGTGACGTTCTTCGTCAACGTGGGCACGAACGCGCTGCTGCTGACCCTGCTGCCGCCGGCCGGCTGGAGGATCGCGCTGGCCTGGGCGATCGCGCAGGGCACCGCGACCGCGATCAACTTCGTGATGCTGCGGACAGTGGTTTTCCGGGAGCGCGCCTAGTTACCGGCTGACGGTGAACGACTCGGTCCGCTCGGTGCGGCTGTCGTGCCAGCTCGTGGTCTTCAGGAACGTGCCGTTGAACGCGCTGACCTGGCCACCGGAGCAGGTCACCTGGTTCACCGTGTAGTCCCGGTCCTCGAGGTATGTCCCCTTGAACGGGAAGTACTCGCGGAAGCTGACCGACCAGGACGGCGTGCCGTCCACCAGGTCCGGTGAGCTGTCCGGTGTCCAGCCGGCCGTGGGATTGCCGCTGGGGTACGGGTCGAGGTAGCTCACCACCGGCCCCTCGGTGATCTCGAGGTGTCCCTCGGTCGTGTATGTCTCGCCGTTGTGGGTGTCGGTCTCGGTGCCGAGGAACGTACCGAGCCACTGGCCGGCGGTGGTCCCGCAGTCGGATGCGGCGGTAGCGGTGGCCGGGGCGATGAACAGGGTCGCGAGCACAGCCGCGGCGAGGACGATGCGTCTCATGGGTCCCAGCGTCCGGGGTACCCGTCCCGGCGGGGAGGGTCCGGGATCTCGACCGGTCGGGAACCTCAACTTCGGGTAGCCGCCAGTTGGTCGGCGGCACCGCGCGGTGCGCGGTCGAGTAGTTCGCCCAGCAGCGGGTGGTGTCCGGCGAAGTAGCCGCCTCGGGTGGCCTGGAACATGGTGAGCGTCAGCCGGGCCGCGAACTCCGGATCAACGACGAACTCATCGCGGCCGGCCATGCCGCCGGCACGCTGCGGCCCGAGTTCACCTCGGACGACCTGCACGCGCTCGTGCATGACAACGCGCTCGCCCTCAAGTACGGCGCCCGCCCGGACCGGGCCGGCTACGACCGCCGGACCACGTACCTCCTCGACGGTCTCCGCGGGCGGTAGGCCTCGGCTCAGGCGAAGCCGTGCCGGGCGGCCTGGCCGCTGCCGTAGACCCGGGCGAGCGGGGGCAGCTCGTCGAGGTGCGCGGTGACCACGTGCGCGAAGTTGACGGTCACCCTGGTGCCGTCGGCGAGGGCGGGGGCGTGCACCCGGCCGTCGCCGAGCAGCTCGGGCAGGCGGGCCTCGAGGTCCTTGGCCGCGTCCTCGGCGAGGGCGAAGACGAGCGGTTCGCCGCCGTTGGACAGGTGCAGGACGAGGGCGCGTTTCGGATCAGTCATGGTTCGAGCCCACACCCGAACGGCCCCGCCCGGCAACCTGGGTTCACCCTGAGCGGATCCGCTGAGAGCGGACCCGCCCAGGGCCGGCCGGTCAGACCTGACGGCGGTTGCGCACGAACAGCACGGAGACGATGCCGGCGCCGACGAGCACGGCACCGAGCAGCACCGGGCCGAGGATCGAGGCGCCGGTCTCGGCGAGGTCGCCCAGGCCGCCGCTGTCCTCGGCCCTGCCCTGTGCGGCCGGGGCGACGTCGGTGCCGGTCCAGTTGGCGGTGGCGGTCGCGGTGACCTGGGACTCGCTGGCCCTGGCCACGATCAGGGACTGGGTCGGCGCCTCGTCGTAGTTCCGGCCGACGAACAGGCGCCCGGTGTCCACGACGGTCTCGGCGGTCACCTCGACCGTGCCCCGCCCGTCGGCGGTGTCCGCCGGGACGGTCACGAACAGCTCGGTGCCGTCCTGGACCTGGGCGGCGTCGAGCGGGTTGCCGTCGGCGTCGGTGAGCTGGACCCCGTCCGGCAGGTTCGCGGCGACGTCGGCGATGGTGCCCGAGGTGTCGACGGTGAACGGCCCGATCCGGTCGCCCGGCGCGCCGGTGAGGTCGTCCGGCTCGATCGAGAGCGCGGCCGGCGGCTGCTCCCCGATGCCGACGTTGTCCTCGCCGGTGAGGAAGTCGTAGAGGGCGAGCACGTCGGCGTCCGCGGCGTCGCCCTCGTTCGGCAGCGGGTCCTCGCGGTCGAGGTCGGTGCCGTCGCTGAAGTGCCAGACCGCGGCCTGGGTGGCGGTGACGGCCTCCCGCTCGTCGATCCCGCCGTTCAGCTGGACGCCGGCGAGCGCCTCGGTGAGCGCGGCCGGTTCGCGGACGGGGAATCCGTTGTGCAGCACCCAGTTGATCCGATCCTGGTTCCGCGCGAACGGCGTTGCGGCGTCCGGGAACTCCTCCCAGGGCTGTTCGACCATTTCCTGGGTGTCGTCGATCTCGGTGCTGATCTCGACGCAGTACACGCCGAGCACGGTGCCGTCGTCGAGCCGGAATCCGATGAGTGAGGTGGCGAGGTCCCCGAACACCCCGTCCCCGACATCGACCGCGTACCCGGCGACGTCCGCGCCGTGGTCCACCACCCCCGACGCGGAATCCGCACCGGCGGAACCGGCGGCGGCGACCAGCGCCACCGCGCTCCCCGCCAGCACCGAAAAGGCGCGCGTGATTCTGAGCATGCCGGCCATGACCCTCCTTGCCATGCCCTGACCAGATGCTCTGCGCGCACATCCGTCGGGAATGTGAGAACTGCGTGTGGGCCAGCACTGTATTCCCGGGGAAATCCCCGGACAAGTAAGCCCGGAACTTGCTCACATTCCGCGCCGAAACTGAACCACGCGGAGATCACCCACGTAGCGAGGGTTGTCCACAGAAGCGTTCGTTGTCCACAGCGCCCTGTGGGTACCCCTGACACGAGCACGCCTTCCGACCGGTTCACCGCCGCCGGAAATTCCCCGCACGCCGACCCCGCCCCGGGCAGGATGGGCACGTGACCGAGTCTCCCGAGCAACGGCTGTACGAGGCCGCGACACGCTGGGACGCGGACTGGGGCCACCAGGCCGACCTCATCGACGCGGCCTGCGCCGCCCTGGTCGACGGCGTTGACTCGCCGACCCTGCGCGAGCTGGCCGGGGCGTCCGCGCGCGACTATAGGTGGGACGTCCAGGAGCTGGTCGCCCGAACATTCGAGGAACTGGACATCCCCGCACCCGGCACGCTCCCCAACGGCTCCGTCGTGACGGCGGGCGGCGGAATCGCACGCAGGTCGGGCGTCAGTGCCCTGCGCCTGTCGGTGGCGCCCGCCGGCGATCCGGTCCGTGGGTTCCAGGTGCTCGCCCACGTCGACGGTGTCGAGCCGACCTCGGTCGGGGCGGCGGGACTGGGAATGGACCCGTACGACCTGCTCGTGCCCACGAACCGGCTGGCGGCACCGACCGAACCGCACACCGTTCCGTTCGCCCGCTGCGTCTGCGGCGACCACGGCTGCGGCGGCACCGAAGTGACCATCACTCGCGACGGCGACCGGGTGCACTGGGACTGGTCGTACGAGGTCCCGATGGACCGCGGCGTGACCTTCCCCGCGGTGGACTACGACCGCGAGGTCGCCAGGGTCGCCGCCGACCACACGTGGGAGACACCCGAGCGCACGGCGGGCCGGCTCGTGCTGACCGGCCTGGACCACGATCACCTGCTCGCCAGCGACCTGCACCCCACGTGGGTCGCCAACGACCACCGCGACCCCACGACGTTCCGGGTCGCCCTGCGGCTCGGCTACGAGTACCAGATCTTCGTCGACACCCCGTGGCGCCGGCGAACCCCCGAGCAGCTCGCCACCGCGATCTGCCGCGATCTGTCCCGCCCACCCGGCGACTGGACCGCCACCTGGCTCGCGAGAAGGCCCACCGTGACCACCCCACCCCCGATCGCCGGCCGCCGCTGGCGCCGCCGCAGGTGACCGGAATCAGCCGGGTGCGGTCTCCCAGAGCGCGCTGACGGGTACGGCGCGGAACCGGGGACCCGAACGGCAGGGTCTGTCCGCCGGTGTAGAGCACGATGCGGCAGGTCGCGCAGCCCGAGCACGTGAGCTGATCCGGTGAGCAGGAACCGGCCAGCCTGGCGGGCGGCCGCGCGGTCGAGGCTGCGCCACCAGCGTGCTCCTGACAGGTACGTCTTCGTTTGGTCGCTCGGGTCAGAAGCGGAAGAAGCGTTCCTTGCGGCCCTGGCGGCACAGGCGCAGCCACTGGACGAACGCCTTCGGGTCGCGCTTGGTGCCGATGAAGTACAGGCCGAAGCGCAGGACCTCGAGCATCCCGATCTTCCGCAGCCCCGGCTGGGACAGCAGGTACCCGCGGTTCCGGTACGTGTAGTACCGCTTCACCTCGCTCTGCGGGTCCTGGGCGTGCAGGCGCCCACCCAGCATCGGCTTGAACTCGTCGGAGCCGTCCGGGTGCAGGTACGCGGCCCGGAGGCAGGTGCCGAACGGGAGGCCGGAGCGGACGAGCCGCCGGTGGATCTCGACCTCGTCGCCGCGGAAGAAGAGGCGGTAGTCGGGGACGCCGATCACGTCCAGGGTGGACGCGCGGAACAACGCGCCGTTGAACAGGGACGCGATGCCGGGCAGGAAGTCCGTCCCCAGCTCCTCGGCACTGCGCTTCCAGGTCAGGCCCCGGCGCAGCGGGAAGGCCAGCCGCGTCGGGGTCTCGATGTTCGTCACGACGGGGGAGATCTCGGCGAGGTTCCTCGACACCGCCTCCGACAGGAGGGTGTCCAGGACGGACTCGTCGGCCGGGCGGCCGTCGTCGTCGGCGCACCACACCCACTCGGCGCCCAGGGCCAGGGCGTGCAGCATGCCCAGGGCGAAGCCACCCGCTCCGCCGAGGTTGCGACGGGACGACAGGTACGTCGCCGGCAGCGGGCACGACTCGACGATGTCGCGCACCGGCTCGTCCGGGCCGTTGTCGACCACCACCAGGTGGTCCGGCGGCCGCGTCTGCGCCGCGATCATCTTCAGCGAGTCGGCGAGCAGCTCCCGGCGGTGCCGGGTGACCACCACGGCCACCACCGCATCCGTCGGCAGCTGCTCCGGGAGGCTCATCAGATCTTGCCGCTCTTGGTCGTCAGGACGGGCGACTCGCCGAGCCGTTCGAGCGTCTCCTTGTCGAGGTGCTCGTACGGGTCCTTGCCCTTGTAGGCGGTGAGGACCTCACGCAGGGAGCCGTGCTTCTTGACCTGTCCCTCGTCCATCCAGATCGCCGTGTTACACAGCTCGAACAACAGGTCGTCCTGGTGCGAGGCGAACACCAGCATGCCGGAGCGCTTCACCAGGTCCACCATCCGCGACCGCGCCTTGTTCAGGAACGCCGCGTCGACCGCGCCGATGCCCTCGTCGAGCAGCAGGATCTCCGGGTCGATCGAGGTGACCACGCCGAGCGCGAGCCGCACCCGCATGCCGGTCGAGTACGTGCGCAGCGGCATCTGCAGGTAGTCGCCGAGCTCGGTGAACTCCGCGATGTCGTCGACCCGCTTCTCCATCTGCTTGCGGGTCATGCCGAGGAACAGGCCGCGGATCATGATGTTCTCGATCCCGGAGATCTCCGGGTCCATGCCGACCCCGAGGTCGAAGACCGGGGCGATCTTGCCGACGATCCGTGACGAGCCCCTGGTCGGCTCGTAGATGCCGGCGAGCAGCCGCAGCAGCGTGGACTTGCCGGCGCCGTTGTGCCCGACCAGGCCGACCCGGTCACCCTCCTTGAGCGAGAGCGAGATGTCGTGCAGTGCCTCGATGATGGGCACCTTCTGCTCGGTGCCGATCTTGCCGCCGACCTTGCCGAGGACCGCCTTCTTCAGCGACCTCGTCTTCGCGTCGAAGATCGGGAAGTCGACCGAGGCGTTCCAGACGTCGATGCTGACCATGTTCGTTTCGCCTCACTCAGACCCAGTAGGAGATCCGGGCACGGTAGTTGCGCATGGCCACGAGGGCCAGGCCCCACCCCACCACGGTAAACGCACCGACCACCACCCAGTGAACCCAGCTCTGCACGCTGCCGATCAGCGGCGCGCGCAGGATCTCGATGTAGTGGTACAGCGGATTGAGGTTGGCCACGAGCCCCCGCCAGCTGCCTTCGCCGTCGGGGCCGAACCGGTAGAGGATGTCGGTCGTCCACACGATCGGCGTCATGAAGAACATCAGCTGGGTGAGGCTCTGGATGACCGGCGGGATGTCCCGGTAGCGGGTGGAGATGATGCCGAACAGGATCGCCACCCACCCGCCGTTGATCGCCAGCAGCACGAACGCCGGGATCGCGTACAGGATCGCCCAGCTGATGCCCGGCTGGGCGATGGCGTGCTCGCCTTCGGTGATGGTGTAGCCGGCGGTGGTCAGATCGGACCAGAAGATGGTCACCACGACGAAGTAGACCAGCAGGTTGTGCGCGAACATCAGCGTCAGCCGCCACACCGTGCGCAGCGCGTACACCGTCAGCGGCGCGGGCAGGTGCTTGATCAGGCCCTCGTTGCGGATGAACGTCTCGGTGCCCTCGGTGAGGCACCCGAGCATGAAGTTCCACACGATGAACCCGACCGTGATGTACGGCAGGAACGTCCCGATCGTCGCGCCGAACAGCTGCGAGTACAGCAGTCCAAGGCCGACCGCGGTGATGGCCATCGACAGCGTGATCCACAGCGGGCCGATGATCGACCGCCGGTACCGCTGCTTGATGTCCTGCCACCCGAGATGCCCCCACAGCTCGCGCTGCCTGAAGCCCTGGGTGATGTCCTCCCACGCCTTCGCCCACGAACGGGTCGACGACTTTTGCGACGAGGTGGCGGCCTGCTCCTGCTCGGCCGTGCTGGTTGCTGGCACGGCTGTCGAGCCTACCGGCGGCTCGACGCGCTTCCGCAGCGGCCGCAGGTGTCGGAAAAGTGGTACTTGCGCAGGGGAAGTCCACCCGTTCGGCCCCCTGTCGGGCTGGTAACTTGTCCCGTCATGGTCGACGTCGCCCCGCAGCCGAGTGTGCTGCGTTCCTTGCTCGACGTCTATGCCGAGCACCCCCAGCCGCGAACGGTCGCCGTCGTCGGCAACCAGCCGTTGCCGCCGGACACCGAGCGCGCCAAGGCCGTCGACGCCGCCGACCTGGTGTTCCGGGTCAACGGGTTCCGGATCGACGAGCCGGACAGTCCGCCCACCGTGGGCAGTCGCACGCACGTCGTGGTGTTCAACCGGGCACTGCGCGCGACGAAGTGGGTGTTCGAGGACTACCGCCGCCGGCTGTACCTGATGGTCGAGCCGGGCAGGCTGCACTGGGAGCCGGACATCATCCCCGGCTGGTGGCCGCCGGACCTCGGGTTCGTGCCGGTGTCCAACCGCGAGGTGACGCTGCCGCTGTCCGACGCGCTCGGCCTGCCCAGCCGGGAGCAGGGCACCTGGGCGACCACCGGCACGATGGCCGCCTGGATCGCGCGCACGAACTACCCGGACGCGGACCTGATCCTCACCGGGTTCTCGTTCATCGACGACCCGAACCAGACCTCCTGGATGCACGCCGCGGGCGACTCCTGCATCGTCGGCCCGGAGCACCAGATCGCCGCCGAGGGGCGGCTGCTCGACTCGTGGACGAAGACCAGCCGCACCACCCTGCTGCGCTGAACCTGCCGGAGAGAGAACAACCGTGAACGACAACCGCCTCGCCAGACCGCTGCGCGCCGTGCTCGGCCTGCGCCGGAAGGCCACCGACCGGGTCGGCCGCATGGTCGACTGGCGGATCGCGAACTCGGCGGAGAGCCGCCTGCTGCACGACCTGCGTGGTTCGCTCGGCGAGCTGCGCAAGCGGCTCAAGGAGCTGCAGGAGGCCAGGGGCGAGCACCACCGCAGGCTCGGCGAGCTGGAGCGGCGCTACGCCGACATGGACAAGCGGCAGCGGTGGACGGCCAACGAGCTGGAGCGGATCATCCCGCAGGTCGCCGCGCAGGAGTCGCAGCTGGAGTCGTTGCGCGAGAAGCTGGCCGCGGTGCCGGCCGCGGAGCGCCCGGAGATCGACGAGTCGCGGTCGCTGATCGAGGAGATCCGGCGTGAGCACAGCCAGATCCGGGTCCGGCTGACCGCGGTCGCGCAGTACGAGGACCGGCTGCGCAAGCTCGAAGATCGCGCTCAGTCACCAAAGTAGATTGTATACAACTGAGTGTTACCGGTATTCACAGTTTACGGCTCAACTGTGAAATGTTGACCAGATAAATCCACTACTCAACGGTTCAGTCTTCGTGGCATTCGGGTGACCCTGAGATCACACAGGCGGGTGAAGGGGTCCGGGACCATGGTTGACGTTCAGTGGTGGTTGTCCGGCTACGACAATCGGGTGCATGCCTTCGGCAACGAGGAGGCCGACCGCGACTTCGGCGAGGCGCTCTGCGAGCACTGCGTGCCGAACACCAGGATCACGTGCACCGACGAGGGTGAACGCTGCCTGGCGTGCCTGCTGATCTACGGCGACCTCCTCGCCGACGTGCACGGCGAAGGGCTCTGGCGGGCCTCCTAGCTCGAGGGCGTGACGAGCTCGTCGGCGACCCAGCGCGCGACGCCGTCCGGGTAGGGCGCCGGCAACCCGAGGACCACGTGCCGGAAGCCGGCGTCGACCGCCGCGCCGATCGCGTCCAGGGTGGGGCCGGGGTGGTCGTAGGACACCGGCAGGTGGATCGAGCGGGTGACCGAGGCCGGGTCGCGGCCGAGTTCGGTGCAGTAGCGGTCCAGCAGGGCGCTGCGCTTCACCACGTCGTCGAGGTCGCCGCCCGGGATGTTCCACAGGTCGGCGTGCTCGGCGGCCACCCGCAGCGTCGCCGACGAGCGGCCGCCGACCAGGATCGGCGGGTGCGGGCGCTGGACCGGCTTGGGGTTGCCGAACGCGCCGGTGAGCCGGTGGTATTTCCCCTGGAAGTCGAAGGGTTCCTCCTCGGTCCACAGTCGCCGGATCACCGTGCAGGACTCGGCGAGACTGCCGACGGCGTGCGCGGTGTCGTGGTACGGCAGGCCGTGGCCCGCGTACTCGCGGCGGGCCAGCGGGTGGTCCGGTCGGGAGCCGACGCCGATGCCGAAGTCGAGCCGGCCACCGGAGACCACGTCGACGGTCGTGGCGATCTTGGCCAGTACCGCGGGCGGCCGGAACCGGTTGCTGGTCACCATGACGCCGAGCCGCAGCCGCTCGGTGTGCGCGGCGAGGGCGGACAGCAGCGTCCAGCCCTCGAGGATCGGGCCGTTCGGGTCGCCGCCGATCGGCATGAGGTGGTCGAACAGCCAGGCGTGCTCGATCTCGGGGATCGCGTCCGCCTCCCGCCAGACCCGCAGCACGTCGGCGTAGTCGACCTGCATGGGGGCGGTCATGATGCCGAACCCGGGGGTGTCCATCTAGCGCCTCCGGAGTGTCGGGTCGAGCAGCGCGGGCGGGGTGTCGTGCTTCTCGTCCGGCGCGAGGTCGGTGCCGGGCGCGACGATCGAGTCGATCGCGTCGAGCACGTCGGCGGGGAGCACGGTGTCGGCGGCGGCGAGCTGCGCGTGCAGGTGGTTCACCGTGCGGGGGCCGACGAGCGCGCTGGTCACGGCCGGGTGCGCGGTCACGAACCCGAGCGCGAGCTGGATCATGGTCAGACCGGCGTCGTCGGCGACCTTGGCCAGCTGCTCGACGGCGTCGAGCCGGGCGCGGTTGGCCGGAACGGCGGGGTCGAAGCGCTCCGGCAGCGTGGTCGAGCGGTGGGTGGTGATCTCCCGGCCCGCGCGGACCGCGCCGGTCAGCCAGCCCGAGGCCAGCGGGCTCCAGGCCAGCACGCCGAGCCCGTACTCCTGGGTCACCGGAAGTACGTGGGTCTCGATGCCGCGCTGGAGGATCGAGTAGCTCGGCTGCTCGGTGACGTAGCGGCCGAGGTGGTGCTCGCGGGCGGTCCACTGGGCCTGCACGATCCGGTAGGCGGGGAAGGTCGACGAGCCGAAGTAGCGGATCTTGCCCGCGCGTCGCAGGTCGGTCAGCGCGGACAGGGTCTCCTCGTCGCTGGTGAGCGGGTCCCAGCGGTGGATCTGGTAGAGGTCGACGTGGTCGACGCCGAGCCGGCGCAGGCTGGCGTCCAGCTCGCGGTGCAGCCAGCGGCGGGAGCTGCCCTGGTGGTTGGGTTCGTCGCTCATCGGCATGTTCGCCTTGGTGGCCAGCACGATGTCGTCCCGGTGGCCAGCGATGGCCCGGCCGACCATCCGCTCCGACTCGCCGTGGCTGTACCAGTCTGCGGTGTCGATGACGTTGATCCCGGCGTCGAGCGCGGCGTCGACGATGGCGGTGGCCTCGTCCTGGTCGGTGCGTCCGATCTGGCCGAAGTTCATCGCGCCGAGTGCGAGCGAGCTGACCCGCACACCGGTGCGGCCCAAGGTGCGGTACTGCATGAAAGTGTCCTGTTCTGGCATGATGAGGAAGCGGAACGTTGCTCCGTTAACGATACGGAGCATTGTTCCGTTTAGCAAGGGGAGGAGTGTGTCGTGGGCGACGCCGGTGCTGGGCGGGCCAAGCGGGCGGACGCCCGGCGCAACGAGAAGGCGCTGCTCGACGCGGCCGCCTCGGTCTTCGTCGCGTCCGGCGTGGACGCCCCGGTGCGGGACATCGCGGCGCGGGCCGGCGTCGGGATGGGCACGATCTACCGCCACTTCCCGACCAGGGCGGACCTGATCATCGCCGTCTACCGGCACCAGGTCGAGGCGTGCGCGGAGGCCGCGCCGGCGCTGCTGGCGTCCGCGGCGACCCCGTACGCCGCGCTGGCGGAGTGGATCGACCTGTTCGTGGACTTCCTGGTCACCAAGCACGGGTTGGCGGACGTGCTGCGCTCGGACAAGGCGGGCTTCGACACCCTGCACGCCTACTTCATCGAGCGCCTCGAACCCGTGGTCGGCGAACTGCTCGACGCGGCCCGCGACACCGGCGAGGTGCGTGCCCAGGTGGCGGCCATCGAGCTGATGCGCGGCGTCGGGAACCTGTGCGTCGCCGCGGGTACCGATCCCCGGTACGACGCACGCCGCATGGTCCGGCTCCTCGTCGCCGGGCTACGTTGTGCCGATGCGTGAGGTCCGTATCGGCAAGCACACCGTCGGCCAGGGGCACCGCCCGTTCGTGATCGCCGAGATGTCCGGCAACCACAACGGCGACCTGGACCGGGCCATGGCGATCGTCGAGGCGGTGGCCGCGTCCGAGGCGCAGGCGCTCAAGCTGCAGACCTACCGGCCGGACACCATCACCATCGACGTCGACCTGCCCGCGTTCCGGGTCTCCGACGACCACGGCCTGTGGGGCGGGGAGAACCTCTACCGCCTGTACGAGCGGGCGCACACGCCGTGGGAGTGGCACGCGCCGATCTTCGCCCGCGCGCACGAGCTGGGCCTGACCGTGTTCTCCAGCCCGTTCGACCCGACCGCGGTCGACCTGCTCGAGTCCCTGGACGCGCCGGCGTACAAGATCGCCTCCGCCGAGATCGTCGACCTGCCGCTGATCGACCTGTGCGCCCGCACCGGGAAGCCGCTGGTCATCTCCACCGGCACGGCCAGCGTCGCGGAGATCGACGCCGCCGTCGCCACCGCGCGGGCGGCCGGCAACGAGCAGCTGATCGTGCTGGGCTGCACGGCGTCCTACCCGGCCGACCCGGCGGACTCCAACCTGCGCGGGATCCCGCTGCTGGCCGACACCTTCGACGTGGTGCCCGGCCTGTCCGACCACACCATGGGCATCGGCGTCCCGGTCGCGGCGGTGGCGCTCGGCGCGTGCGCGATCGAGAAGCACGTGACCCTGGCCCGCGCGGACGGCGGCGTGGACAGCGACTTCTCCCTGGAGCCGGCCGAACTGGCCGCCCTGGTCACCGAGACCGAGCGCGCCTGGCAGGCGCTCGGCCGCCGCGCCATCGGCCCTACCGAGAGCGAGCGCGAGGTCCTGCGCGTCCGCCGCTCCCTGTACGTGGTGACCGACGTGGCCGAGGGCGACGAGGTCACCAGGGACAACGTCCGCTCCATCCGCCCGGCCGGTGGCCTGCCCCCGGCCGAGCTGCCGACCGTCCTCGGCCGCCGCTTCCGCACCGCGGCCGCCAAGGGCACCCCGCTGACCTGGGACCTGGTCTAGGTGTGATGTTCAGGGACGTTGTTCGGGTTGAGGGTGTGACGGCCTGTCGTGCAGACAGGTGAAGGCCTCTGGTTGTGAAGTGGAGCTGTCGAGGAACCGCTTCACGAACCGGAGGCCTTCGTGTCCCA
>NZ_JAFFZE010000022.1 GCF_025165815.1 Actinophytocola gossypii
TAGACCCCACCGGCACAGGCCGCGCCCGATGGACGATGCGCTGGAAACCCGTTCTCAACGCCTTCGCCATCACGTTCGGTGACCGCTGGCCGGGAGCTGACACCTATTGATCAACAACGCCGGAAACACCGATTATGGGATAGACCCTAACGCCGCGAGCACGGCGTCCTCGTCCCGGTTCTGGGACGCGGGCTCCGTCGAGGAAGGTGACGTCGTCGGGGGACGTGCCGATGACGACGGAGACGGTTCGTCCGGCGTGGGGGTGCACGCGGCCAGGGTGACCAAGGTCAGTACGACCGCGATCCCACGGGCGATCACGATCGGTATTCCTTCACGAACGCCTGGATATCCGGGTCACCGTTGAACCGTCCGATCAGATTGGTGATCATCCGGTTCAGCTGGTCGACCTCCTCCTTGTACGAGTCATGTGTCTCACCGAGAGCGTCGTCCATGTACTTGAACCGTGCGTGTATAGCCGCATGCACGTCGGCGAGGGTGTCGAGCAGACTGTCGTAGTTCGCGAGCATGGTGCGACTCGCATTGGTGAAGTCGACAGGCGGACCGGACGGGCCGAGCCTCTCGGGGGCACCGAGCAGACCGTGCATCTTGTCCGTTGGATCCGTGTCCGTGGGGCACAGACGCGCCTCGTTCAGTTGGTCGACGATCAACGAATAGCTGTCGGCAGTAACCCTCACGTCGTTCTGAAAAGCCTTCAGCTTGTCGGGTTGGACAGCGAACCCCTTGGACATGGCGCCCCCCACATACACCGTGCGTGCCCCCTCAGACACGCGTCGCACGAAGTGTAGCCACGAACAGTGATCGTCAGGGTGGTTTCGGTGTCGATAGAATCCTGTTCGCGGGGCCGGCGGACTGGAGCGGGCATGGAACCAGCTGGGGTGACCGAGGACGGTCTCCGCCGGGTGAGCCAGCGGTACGTCGTCGTGCTGCGCACCACGGTGGTGGTCGTCGCCGGCGGGGCGGCGGTTCTGCAGGCGCCCGCCGACCGGCTGACGACGGTGGCGGCGGTGGTCGCGGGACTGTGTGCCTGGAGCGTCGTGTACGTCCGGCACGCGCCGCGGCCGTGGCTGCTGTGGGTGGACACGCTGCTGGTCGCCGCGCTCGGGCTGGGGCAGGAGTGGCTGGTGCGGCCGGACGCCCTGCTGGACATCACCAACTGGGTCGTCGCCCTCGTTCTGATCACCGCCGTCGCGCATCAGTGGTTCACCGGGCCGGTCGGGGGTTACCTGCTCGCCGCCGTGCTCGTGGTCGCGCAGGGGACCGCGGTCGGCGCGATCCCGATCGGGCTCACCGTGTTCGGGGCCGCCGGGCTGTCCAGGCTGCTGCGGTCGCACCTGTTCGCCGCCGCCGCGCGGGCCGACCGGGCCGTCGCGGAGAGCACGCTGGCCGACCGGCGGGTGGCGGTCGCCGCCGCTCGGCGGGCCGACGAGCGGGAGCACCTCGCGATGTTGCACGACACCGCGGCGGCGACCCTGCTCGCGGTCGGCACCAGGATGGTCGACGGCACCGAGCCGTGGCTCGCCGAGCAGGTCGCGCGTGACCTCGACGTCCTCACCGCGCGGCCCGAGTTCCCCGGCACCGGCGGCGAGGCGGACCTGGCGCTGGTGCTCGACGACGTGGTGCGGCGGGCGCCGGTGTCCGTGCGGACGCGCGTGCCGCGGCCGGTGGCCATGCCGGCGTCGGCCGCGTCGGCGATGGCCGCGGCGGCGCGGGAGGCGTTGACCAACGTCGCCCGGCACGCCGGGGTGGACACCGCCGACCTGGTCGTGGCGCGTACCGGGTCGACGGTCGTCGTCGAGGTGGCCGACCATGGGCGGGGGTTCTCCCCGGACGCGGTGGCACCGCACCGTCGTGGGGTCGGGGAGTCCATCGAGCGCCGGATGGGCCGGGTCGGTGGACGGGCGGTCGTGACCAGCCGGCCCGGGGACGGCACCACGATCCGCTTGGAGTGGCCGGTTGACTGAGGCTGGTCGCGACCTGGTGCGGGGCAACCTGATGCGTGCCCTGCGGTTGGTCGTACTCACCATCGCGACGCTCCTGCTGGTCGGCTTCACCTCGCTGCTTCCGCTGGCCGGCCACGACGACGGGGGCGTTCGGCAGGTGGTCGCGCTCGCCCTGCTGGCGGTGGTCGGCGTGGTGGCCGGCGCTGCTGTCTTGCGGAACCGGGCGGTGGGGCGGGTCCGGTGGGTGCTCGTGGTGGCGGTGTTCGCGTCGGCGGCGGTGGCCACCGCCGGGATCCCGGGTGAGCAGCTGATGGTGCGGGCGGAGTGGTGCTACGTCACGATCGGCTGGTTCCTGCTGCTGGTGCTGGTCGACCACGGCACCGTCGCCGCGGCCGCCGCGATCGGGGTGTTCGTCGCGGCTTCCTTCGGCCAGCTGTTCCTGGCCGGGCAGGGCCACCAGGCCGCCGACCTGGTCGTCGTCTGCACGATCGCGCTCGGCTGCGAGCTGCCGGTGCTGGCCGTCGCGATGGCCGTGCGGCGGATCGCGGCCACCGCCGCGGACGCGGCCGGCCAGGTGGAACGCGTGCGCACCGCCGAGGCCATCGCGGAGCAGGTGCACGCCGACCGCGTACTGCGCTACACCGACACCACCACCACGATCGTGCCGCTGCTGACCGGGCTGACCACGGGGACGGCGAACCTGGACGACGGCACCCGCGCCCGCTACGCGCTGGCGGCGGCCAGGCTGCGGCGGCTCTTCGCCGAACACGACGAGGTCCCCGATCCGCTGCTGCACGAGTTGGGCGCGTGCCTGGACCTGGCCGAGCGCAACGGAGTGGAGGTCTACCTCGCCACCTGCGGGGAGTACCCGACACCGCCGCTCGCCGTGCGCCGCGAGCTGACCGAACCGGCGCTGCGGTTGGTGGCCAGGGCAGACTCCGAGGCGAGGGTCGTCGTGCTCGGCACACCCGGCCGGGTCGCGGTGAGCGTGCTCGCCGACGATCCGAACGCCGAATCGGAACCCCTGACCGGCAACGACGTCGGAGTCAGTGTGACCCGACTTGTCGACGGACCACGGGTGTGGGTGGAGGCGACATGGCACACACCGAGCTGACCAGGGTCGTCGTCGTCGACGACCACCCGGCGATCGTCGCCGGGCTCGAGGTCTGGTGCGCGAACGCCGACCCGCCGATCCAGGTCGTCGACTCGGGGCCGACGCCCGCGGTGGCCTGGACCGACCCCGGCCTGGACGCCGAGGTGGTCGTGTTCGACCTCCAGCTGACCGATCAGGTCCCGGCCTACCCGGACCTGCGGCGGCTCGTCGACTCCGGCCGGCGGGTGATCGCCTACACGATGCGGGAGGACCGGGACACCATCCTCACCTGCATCGACCTGGGCGTGTTCACCTACCTCAGCAAGACCGAGGGACCACGCCACCTGGTGCACGCGATCCACGCGGCGAGCCGGAACCTGCCCTACACCTCCCCGTCCATGGCCCGCGCCATCAGCACCGACACCCGCACCGACCGGCCCAGGCTGACGCCCAGGGAGACCGACGTACTGGTCAACTGGTTCGCCTGCGAGTCCAAGGAGATGGTGGCGCGCAAGCTCGGCCTGTCGGTGCGCACGGTGAACAGCTACATCGACCGGGTCCGCGTCCGTTACGCCAACGCCGGCCGACCGGCGTCGACGAAGGCGGCTCTGGTCGCCAGGGCCGTCCAGGACGGGCTGATCGGCCTCGACGAGCTGTAGACCGGCCCCGATTGTGGGTCGAACGACCGTCACGGCCCTGCGCGCGCGCCCCTACCTTGCGATTACGGGGAACCACACCAACAGGGAGAACGCCCAAATGGACGGATTCCAAGTAAAGACCGACGCCTTGGAAGAAGCCGCCACGAAGTTCGACGGGCTGGCGGGGGTTGTGGGCAGCGCGAAGAACAAGCTCGCCAGCGACGGTGACCTGCCGACCCTCGACCCGCTGTCGAGGGCGATGGCCGCCGCCGCGGCCGTCGCCGGGGGCCTTGCCAGTGGTGGTCTCCTCACGCCACTGGCCGGGCTCGCCGGGAAGAAGGTGGGCGAGGCCGCGTCCGGGGCGAGCGACCCCTACCCCGGTGTCCGTGACGCCTGGTTGAACGCGCTTCCCCGCTACCAGCGGATGCTCAACCGCGACGCCGACGAACTTCGCAAGTCCTCGACGACCTACGAGGAGGACGACCGGCGGGGCGGGCAGCGTTTCCGGCATCCGATGCCCCGGGTGCCCGGTGCGCCAGCCGGTCCCATGCCGCGGGTGCCGGGTTCACCGACCGTGCCGATGCCGGCGCCGAACCCGAATCCCAACGGCAACGTACCGATCTGACCGGCGACTGACCGAAGGGGAGACGACATGGCACCGATAGCGGTGACCCATCCACACGAGATCTGGAACCTGGGGAGCGTGCTCGGGGCGTTCTTCGAGAAGGTCGGCATCAACCCGGAGTTCAAGAACTTCTTCGATCTCATGCCGCAGGTGGACCTGGACGAGATCCGGCGCGTCGGCAACGACGTGTGGGGATTCGACTTCGAGAAGCCCGGCGCGGTCTCCGGCGCGCTCGACCGCGTGGGCAACGACCTCGTCTGGATCGTCGACGACCTCGAAGAGGACTGGAAGGACAGCGAGGCCAAGCACAGGTTCACCAAGCACATCGAGATCGACAAGAAGCACTACAAGCAGGCGGCCGCCACCGCCCAGAACGTCGGCCAGGCGCTGGTGGGCTTCGCCAACGCGGCGGACGAATCTGTGGCCGACAAGCTGGGCGCCCTCATCGGGGTCACCGGAGCGATCGTCGGCGCGGCACTCGGTTTCGTGTTCGGAGGAGGCGTCGGCGCGATCCCGGGTGCGCTGGTCGGGTTGGCGGTCGGCGTCATGTTCACCTACTTCAGCGTGCTGATCCCCAAGGTCGCCAGCGCGCTCCAGGAGATCCACGACCTCGGAAACCAGATGCCGCCAGGTCACGACGCCTGACCGGACCGGGCGACGCCCACAGGAGTGAACTCATGAACCCGCTGATCGACCTCGAACGACGCGTCAACGAGATCGCCGCCCAAACCGCGCGCGAGTACCTCGACACCCAACGTTCCAGGCCCGGAGCCACCGGGCGCTCACCGGACGGCACCGTCGAGGTGACGGTCAACGGGCTCGGCGACGTGAGCGACGTGCGGGTGCACGCACGGGACGTTCCACCCGAGGTCGCCGCCCGGCTGGCGGACGCGATGAAGGCAGCGTGGAACACCGCCGCGCGGGCGCATGCCGTGGCGGAGACCGACAACCCACTCGCGAACCAGCCCGGGTTCGCCGAGTTGGTCGAGGAGCAGATCAACGAGCGCTACGGCCCTCCGCCGGAGCCGGAGAATCCACAGCAGGCCGCGACACCGGGGACTCGCCCGGCCGCCCGGCCGCGGGGCACGGAGGACGAGGAGGAGAACTTCGGCGCTACCTCCATCATGCAGCGCGTGCGTGGCGAGTGAGCGCGATCCCAGGCGTCGAGACCTACAAAAAGTGACCCCGGTCACTCCGTCCCACGATGCGGATGCCGGTGGACCAGTAGGTGGACCCGTGGCACGCTGAAACGCATGTCAGCAGCGAAGGAAGTCCGGCTCGTGGCCCGGCGCCACGTGGACTTCGTTCGTGTCTCCAGCGCGATGTGCCAGCGCGTTCGATAGACCCGCGTCGCCTATTTGTCAGCCGGCGCCGGGTGCGTCGGCGCTGACCTCGCGTTCCCAGGGGTCCACCGGTGTGCCCGCCGCGCCCAGGATTCCTCGGAGGACGGACGGGTGTCATCCCCCACCACGCCGCGCACGCGAGCCCGCCGCGGGGAGGGCCAGTGGGCGCTCGGCTATCGCGAGCCGCTCAACAAGAACGAGCAGAGCAAGAAGGACGACCACCCCCTCAACGTCCGCGCGCGCATCGAGAACATCTACGCGCACGGCGGGTTCGACTCGATCGACCCGGCCGACCTACGCGGGCGCTTCCGCTGGTTCGGGCTCTACACCCAGCGCAAGCCCGGCATCGACGGCGGGCGCACCGCCACGCTCGAGCCGGAGGAGCTCGACGACGAGTACTTCATGCTCCGCGTGCGCATCGACGGCGGCGCGGTCACCACCGAGCAGCTCGCCGTCATCGGCGAGGTCTCGCAGACCTACGCCCGCGACACGGCGGACATCACCGACCGGCAGAACATCCAGTACCACTGGATCCGCGTCGAGGACATGCCGGCGGTCTGGGCCAGGCTCGAGGGCGCCGGCCTCACCACGATGGAGGCCTGCGGCGACAGCCCACGCGTCATCCTCGGCTCGCCGGTCGCCGGGATCGCCGAGGACGAGGTGCTCGACGCCACCCCGGCCATCGACGAGATCCGGCGCCGCTACGTCGGCGACCCGGCGTTCGCGAACCTGCCGCGCAAGTTCAAGACCGCGATCTCCGGCCTGCCCGACGTCGCGCACGAGGTGCACGACGTCGCGTTCGTCGGCGTCAACCACCCCGAGCACGGGCCGGGGCTCGACGTCTGGGTCGGCGGCGGCCTGTCCACCAACCCGATGATCGGGCAGCGGCTCGGCGCGTGGGTGCCACTCGACGAGGTCGCCGAGGTGTGGGCCGGGGTCATCAGCATCTTCCGGGACTACGGCTACCGGCGGCTGCGCAACCGCGCGCGGCTGAAGTACCTGGTCAAGGACTGGGGCGCGGCGAAGTTCCGCGAGGTGCTGGAGACCGAGTACCTGCACCGCCCGTTGCTCGACGGGCCGGCGCCCGAGGTGCCCGACGTGCAGCGCGACCACGTGGGCGTGCACCGGCAGCAGGACGGCCGGTACTACGTCGGCGCCGCGCCGATCGCCGGGCGGGTGTCCGGGTCGACGCTGGTCGCGGTCGCCAAGGCCGCCGAGCGGGTCGGCTCGCGGCGGGTGCGGTTCACCCCGTTGCAGAAGCTGGTCGTGCTCGACGTGCCGGAGGCCGAGGTCGACGGGCTGCGCGCGGAGCTGACGAAGCTCGGCCTGCGGACCGACCCGTCGCCCTGGCGGCGCGGCGTGATGGCCTGCACCGGCCTGGAGTTCTGCAAGCTCGCGATCGTGGAGACCAAGGCCCGCGCGGCCGACCTGGTGGCCGCCCTGGAGGAGCGGCTCGCCGACATCACCGACGACGTGACAGCGCCGGTCAGCGTGCACCTCAACGGCTGCCCCAACTCCTGCGCCCGCATCCAGACCGCCGACATCGGGCTCAAGGGCCAGATCGTCACCGACGCGAACGGCAACCAGGTCGAGGGCTTCCAGGTGCACCTTGGCGGCGGGCTCGGGCTGGACGCCGGGTTCGGCCGCAAGCTGCGTGGGCACAAGGTCACCGGCGATGAACTGCCCGACTACGTCGAACGCGTCGTGCGGGCGTACGTCGCCCAGCGGGAGCCGGACGAGCGGTTCGCCCAG
This sequence comes from Actinophytocola gossypii, assembly GCF_025165815.1. GTDB lineage: Bacteria > Actinomycetota > Actinomycetes > Mycobacteriales > Pseudonocardiaceae > Actinophytocola > Actinophytocola gossypii. The sequence continues at coordinate 7,413 of NZ_JAFFZE010000022.1, forward strand.
TGGGTGGCCCGCGCGGACGAGGGCGACCTGAAATGACGGAACGCGCTACGCCCTTCTACTGCCCCTACTGCGGCGACGAGGACCTGCGCCCGCAGGAGGAGCCGCACGCGTCCTGGCTGTGCACCGGCTGCCGGCGCGTGTTCACCGTGAAGTTCGTCGGTCTGAACCTGACGCAGGCGGAGGCGAGCAGATGACCACCACAGCCGACTACAAGACCCTGGCCGAGCACGCGTCGGCCGAACTCGCCGACGCCACCGCGGCCGAGGCGCTGGAGTGGACCGCGCGGACGTTCGGCGACGGCTTCATCGTCGCGTCGAACATGCAGGACGCCGTGCTGATCGACCTCGCCGTCCGGGCCAAGCCGGACGTCGACGTGCTGTTCCTGGAGACCGGGTACCACTTCGCCGAGACCATCGGCACCCGTGACGCCGTCGCGCTGACCTACCCGGACATCCGGATCGTCAACGCCGAGGCCGAGCAGTCGGTGGCCGACCAGGAGGCGGAGTTCGGCCTGCTCAACCGGACCGACCCGAACAGGTGCTGTTTCCTGCGCAAGGTGGTGCCGCTGCGGAACACGCTGGCGAAGTACGACGCGTGGGTCACCGGAGTGCGCCGGGTCGACGCGCCGACCAGGGCGAACACCCCGATCGTGCAGTGGGACGAGCGCAACGGGCTGGTGAAGATCAACCCGATCGCGCCCTGGACCGACGAGGAGTTCAACGACTACATCGCGACCAACGGGATCCTGGAGAACCCGCTGGTGAGTGAGGGTTACCTGTCGATCGGCTGTGCGCCGTGCACCGCGAAGCCGCTGCCCGGGTCCGACCCGCGCAGCGGCCGCTGGGCCGGCCAGGCCAAGACCGAATGTGGGTTGCACGGATGACCGCCACGATTGACGCACCCGTCCGCACCGCGCCGCGCCTGGACTCGCTGGGGCGCCTCGAATCCGAGGCGATCCACATCATGCGGGAGGTGGCCGGCGAGTTCGACCGCCCGGTGATCCTGTTCTCCGGCGGCAAGGACTCGACGCTGCTGCTGCACCTGGCGGTGAAGGCGTTCTGGCCGGCGCCGGTGCCGTTCCCGCTGCTGCACGTGGACACCGGGCACAACTTCGCCGAGGTCATCGACTTCCGCGACCGGATGGTCGAGCGCTACGGGCTGCGGCTGGTGGTCGCGAACGTGCAGGACTGGATCGACGACGGCCGGCTGACCGAGCGCCCGGACGGCACCCGCAACCCGCTGCAGACCGTGCCGCTGCTGGACACGATCACCGAGCACCGGTTCGACGCGGTGTTCGGCGGCGGCCGCCGGGACGAGGAGCGGGCCCGCGCCAAGGAGCGGATCTTCAGCCTGCGCAACGCGTTCGGCCAGTGGGAGCCGCGCCGGCAGCGCCCGGAGCTGTGGAACCTGTACAACGGCCGGCACCGGCCGGGCGAGCACGTGCGGGTGTTCCCGCTGTCGAACTGGACCGAGCTGGACGTGTGGCGCTACATCGCCCGGGAGAACATCGAGCTGCCGTCGATCTACTACGCGCACGAGCGCGACGTGTACTCCCGGGACGGCATGTGGCTGACCGAGGGCCCGTGGGGCGGCCCGCGCGACGGGGAGACCGTGCTGCGCAAGACGGTCCGCTACCGCACGGTCGGCGACGGCTCATGCACCGGCGCGGTCGAGTCCGAGGCGTCCACCTTGGACGAGGTGATCGCCGAGGTGGGGGCGAGCCGGCTCACCGAGCGGGGCGCCACCCGGGCTGACGACCGGCTGTCCGAGGCCGCGATGGAGGACCGGAAGCGCGAGGGCTACTTCTGAATGAGCAGCTTGCGGCCTCCGGAGCCGTCACCTCAGGGGAACGTGACGCAACTCGACCACAAGTACGTGACCAGGCCGAACACACACTCCCCAACGCGACCGACAGGGAAAAATTCGGGGAGGCGGAACTGTGAGTGACCTTCTCCGGCTCGCGACCGCGGGCTCGGTGGACGACGGCAAGTCGACGCTGGTCGGGCGGCTGCTCTACGACACGAAGTCCGTGCTGGCCGACCAGCTGGACGCCGTGCACCGCGCGAGTGTCGACAAGGGACTGTCCACTCCGGACCTGTCGCTGCTGGTCGACGGGCTGCGTTCCGAGCGCGAGCAGGGCATCACGATCGACGTGGCGTACCGGTACTTCGCCACGCCGAGGCGGACGTTCGTGCTGGCCGACACCCCGGGCCACGTGCAGTACACCCGGAACACGGTGACCGGCGCGTCCACCGCGCAGCTGGCGATCCTGCTGGTCGACGCGCGCAAGGGCGTCGTCGAGCAGACCCGCCGGCACGCGGCGGTGCTCGCGCTGCTCGGGGTGCCCCGGCTGGTGCTCGCGGTGAACAAGATCGACCTGGTGGACTACGACCACGGTACGTTCGAGGTGATCGCCAAGGAGTTCGCCACGCACGCGGGCAACCTGGGCTACGCCGCCGACGCGGTACTGGCCGTCCCGGTCTCCGCGCTGGTCGGCGACAACGTGGTGGAGCACTCCGAGCGCACCCCGTGGTACACCGGACCGACGCTGCTCGAACACCTGGAGACCGTGCCGGCGCAGGAGGACCCGCACGCCGCGCCGTTCCGGTTCCCGGTGCAGTACGTGATCCGCCCGCGCACGCCGGAGCACCCCGACTACCGGGGCTACGCCGGCCAGATCGCCGCCGGCACGGTGCGCCCGGGCGACGAGGTCGTGGTGCTGCCGAGCGGGGCGCGCACGCGGGTCACCCGCGTCGACACGCCGGACGGGGAGCTGACCGAGGCGGCCGCCGGCGCGTCGGTGACGCTGCTGCTGGCCGACGACCTGGACATCTCCCGCGGCGACCTGATCGCCGCCGGGATCGACCGGCCGGAGGTCACCGACGAGATCGACGCGACGCTGGCATGGCTCGCGGACAAGCCGCTGCGGGCGGGCGCGCGGGTGCTGGTCAAGCACGGCGCCCGTACCGTGCAGGCGATCGTCGGCGAGCTGCGGACCCGCTTCGACGAGCAGCAGCTGTCCACGGTGGACGGTCCGGAGTCGTTGGAGCTGAACGAGATCGGCCAGGTGACGCTGCGCACGTCGGAGCCGGTTCCGGTGGACGACTACCGCACGCACGGCCGCACCGGGGCGTTCCTGGTGATCGACCCGGCGGACGGCACCACGCTCGCCGCCGGCCTGGTCGGCGCGCCGCTGCCGGTGCTGGAGCGGGACTAGTGGCGCCGCCGCTCGTCGCCGTCGCGCACGGCAGCCGGGACCCGCGCAGCGCTGCCACCATCACCGAACTGGTGGCGGTCGTGCGCGCGCTGGACCCGGCGCTGGACGTGCGCACCGCGTTCCTGGACCTGTCCGCGCCCCGGCTGCCCGACGTGCTGACCGCCCTGCACGGCGAGGGGCACCGGGACGTGGTCGTCGTGCCGCTGCTGCTCGGCGAGGCGTTCCACGCGCGGGTCGACCTGCCGTCGATGGTCGCCGAGGCGTCCGCGCGGCTGCCGCGCCTGTCGGTGTCGGTCGCCGGCGTGCTCGGCCCGGACCCGCGGCTGCCCGCGCTGGCCCTGCGCCGGCTGCGCGAGGCGGGCGCGGAGCCGGGTGACGGCGTGATCCTGGCCGGGGCCGGCTCGTCGCACCCGCCGGCCAACGCCGCGGTGGCCGAGGTGGCGCGGCAGTGGTCACCGCTGTTCCGCGGCGCGGTGGCCGCGTTCGCCAGCGCCGCGAAACCGGACGTGCCGGCCGCCGCGGCGCTGCTGGGCGGCCGCCGGCTGGCGCTCGGGTCCTGGTTCCTCGCGCCCGGCCGGTTGCCGGACCGGGTGATCGCCCAGGCCCGCGCCGCCGACCCGAACGCGGTGATCGCCGAGCCGCTCGGCGCGGACCCGGCCCTCGCCGAGCTGGTCCTCGACCGGTACGCCGAGGCGGCCACCGTTCCGGCCAGCCGCCGTTACGCCTGACGTCTCACCGCCGCTAGGCCGTTCGGCAAACGGGAATGCTTGACGGTGATCCTTACCCGGGAGTAGGCAGGAAGTGGGTTCCGGAGCCTCTTGCCCTGCACAGCGATCTTCTTGAGGTGAGGACTTTGAGGTCTGCCCTGCTGCGCGCCGGTACAGGCGTGCTCGCCACCACCGCCGCGGTGCTCGCGCTCGCCCAACCCGCGTCGGCGGCGACACACGACATCACCTACGACTGCCAGGCCGACACCCCGCTCGGCGCGGAGAACCTGACGCTGAACCAGACCGTGGACGCGACCGCGCCCGCCACGGTCGCGCCGGGCGGCACGCTCTCCGTCGTGGTCGACCCGGCGCCCAACGAGGTGCCGTCCGAAGCGGCCGGCTACGAGGTCAAGGAAGTCCACACGTTCACGCTGAAGGTCCCGGTGCCGACCAACGCGACGCTCGACGACGTCGAGCTGACCGGTGGTTCCGGCCTTGGCGACACCCCGCCGGCATGGTCGGAGGACGGCGGGGTCGTCACGGTCACCTTCGCCGGGCCGATCGCCGGCGGCGCGACCTTCGAGCTGCCGACGGTGACGGCGCACCTGACCGCGGGCGCGTCCGGCTCGATCGACTCGAACCTGTACGGCTCGAGCTACGAGGACGCCGGGCTGACGTTCACGGCGGTGGTGTCCACGTTCATCGGGGACATCTCCGCGCCGACGTCCTGCTTCCCCAACCCGAACCCGGTCCTGACGTCGACCGCGATCGCGTGATGTGATGGGGCGCTCCCCGCGCGCGGCGGGGAGCGTCCCACACGCGACCATCCCGGGGGGATCCATGCCGGTCGACGCGCCCAACGCCGAGCAACGCTCGGCCTGGAACGGCGACCAGGGCGCCTACTGGGCCGAGCGCGCCGAACGGATCGACGCGGGCGTCGCCGGCTACCACCAGCGGTTCCTCGACGCCGCGGCGATCGCGCCGGCCGACCGGGTGCTCGACATCGGCTGCGGCAGCGGCCAGACCACCCGCGACGCCGCCCGCCGGGCCGCCGAGGGGTCCGCGCTCGGGGTCGACCTGTCCGCGCCGATGCTGGACCTGGCACGCGGGACCGCGGCCGCCGAGCGGGTGCCGAACGTGACCTTCGTGCAGGCCGACGCGCAGGTGCACCCGTTCCCCGACGCGCACTTCGACGTCGCGATCAGCCGGCACGGGTCGATGTTCTTCGGCGACCCGCCCGCCGCGTTCGGCAACATCGCCCGCGCCCTGCGTCCCGGCGGCCGGCTCGTGCTGCTGACCTGGCAGCCGCTCGCCGACAACGAGTGGATGCGCACGTTCCGCGGCATCCTCACCATCGGCGAGCAGGCGCCGGCGCAGCGGGGCCCGTGGTCGATGAGCGACCCCGACTCGGTCCGCGAGCTGCTCGACTCGGCCGGGTTCACCGAGGTCGACGTGCGCGGGCTGACCGCGCCCATGTACTACGGCCGCGACGTCGAGGACGCGGCCGACTTCGTACTCGGCATGTTCGGCTCCGGGCTGGCCGGCGCGGACCCCGACACCCGGGCCGGCGCGGTCGCCGCCCTGCGGAACGACATCGCCGCCCACACGACCGCCGAGGGCGTGTACTACGACTCGGCCGCCTGGCTGGTCACCGCCCGCCGCGTCTCGTGATCAGCGGGGCAGGGTGAGGATGTCGGCTCCGTCGCCGGTGATGGCGATGGTGTGCTCGCTGTGCGCGGTCCGGCAGCCGGTCGCGCTGCGCAGGGTCCAGCCGTCGGCGTCGGTGACGAGTTCTGCGGTGTCCGCCATGACCCACGGTTCCAGGGCCAGCAGCAGCCCGGGGCGGAGCTTGTAGCCGCGGCCGGGCCGTCCGGTGTTGGAGACGTGCGGGTCCTGGTGCATCGTCGATCCGATGCCGTGGCCGCCGAACTCGGTGTTGATCTGGTAACCGGCCGCGCCGAGCACGGAGCCGATGGCGTGGGAGATGTCCCCGATGCGGGCCCCCGGCCCGGCGGCGGCGATCCCCGCGGCCAGCGCGCGTTCGGTCGCGTCGATCAGCGCGACGCTCTCCGGGGGCCGCGTGTCGCCGACGATGAAGCTGATCGCCGAGTCCGCGGCGACCCCGTCCAGGGAGACGGCGAGGTCGAGGGTGAGCAGGTCGCCGTCGGCGAGGGCGTAGTCGTGCGGCCGCCCGTGCAGCACGGCGTCGTTGACCGCCGTGCAGATGTAGTGGCCGAACGGCCCGCGCCCGAAGGACGGCGCGTAGTCGACGTAGCAGGACGACGCGCCGGCCTCGAGGATCATGGCCTTGGCCCACTGGTCGATGTCCAGGAGGTTCGTGCCGACCGTGCTGCGGCTCCGCAGGGTTCGCAGGATGGTGGCGACCAGGGCGCCGGTGTCCTTCGCTCTGGCCACTTCGGTGGGGTTCAGGATCTCGATCATCCGGCGCCCTTCTCGCGCTACCAATAACTATCCCGGCCATACTATCCCGGGACTATAGTTGGTCCCATGGTCAGGTTGCCGCTCACGTCCGAGGAGGTCGAGCGCGGGCAACGCCTCGGCGCCCTCCTCCGCCGGACCAGGGGGACACGCTCCATGCTCGAGACGGCGCTGCAGGCCGGCGTCTCACCGGAGACCCTGCGGAAGATCGAGTCCGGCCGGGTGGCCACCCCCGCCTTCCCGACCATCGCGGCGATCGCCGGCGTCCTCAGCCTGTCCCTCGACGACGTGTGGGCGGAGATCAACGAGCCGGCACGTTAGGGTCGCTGGCATGGCCGATCTGGTGCGCTACGCGACGGCGAACGGTGTCGCGACGATCACGCTGGACTCCCCGCACAACCGCAACGCGCTGTCCGCACAGCTGCGCCGGGAGCTGCGCGACCACCTGGCCGCGGCGGCCGGGGACGACACGGTGCGGGTGATCGTCCTCGACCACACCGGGCCGGTGTTCTGCGCCGGCATGGACCTCAAGGAGGCCGGGAACGCCGGCTCGGCCACCGACGGGGTGAACGAGTTCCCGGACATCCTGGCCAGCATCTGGACCAGCGCGAAGCCGGTGGTGGCCAAGCTCGCCGGGCCGGCCCGCGCCGGCGGGGTCGGGCTCGTCGCGGCGGCCGACATCGCGGTCGCCGTCGAGGACGCCACGTTCGCGTTCACCGAGGTCAGGCTGGGCCTGGTGCCGGCGGTGATCTCGGTGACCGTGCTGCCGAGGCTGCTCCCCCGCGCCGCGCACGAGCTGTTCCTGACCGGCGAGAAGTTCGACGCGGGCCGCGCGGTGGAGATCGGCCTGCTCAACGCCGCGGTGCCGGCCGACCGGCTCGACGACGAGGTCGCCCGCTACACCGGGATGCTCGCGCTCGGCGGGCCGACCGCGCTGGCCGCCACCAAGGAGATGCTGCGCCGGGCGCGGGCCGCCGACCTGGCCGACGACTTCGCCGACATGCTGGAGCTGTCGGCCGGGTTCTTCGCCGGCGCGGAGGGCCAGGAGGGCATCGCGGCGTTCGCGCAGAAGCGGCCGGCCTCGTGGGTGCCGGTCAGCGAGGGGTGAGCTCGACGCGGAACCGGCCGGGCTCGGTGGCATCCCGCAGCACGTCGTCGATCGCGGCGTAGGCACGCGGATCGGCCTCGCGCAGCACCTCCGGGGCCGACCACACCAGCACGTGCTCGCCGTCGGGCAGCCAGGACAGGTCACGCAGGCAGTCGGACAGCGCGTCGAGGTTGTTGCCGAACCAGTCCGGGAAGGACAGCGCCTCCGCGACCGCCGTCATGAACTCGGCCTTGGTCCGGATCGAGGTTCCGTCGATCGGGTGTTCCATCACCGCTCCGGGTCGATCGGGCTGGTCAGCGCCCTGATCGCCGCCGCTCTCCTGGGCCGCGGCCCGGACGAACCAGCCGGCGACCACCAGTACGACGAGCCCGACCAGTGCGACCGTGATGCGACGCGAGGATCCCACGCTACCTGCCGGCCGGCTCCGGCACCCGCTCCCGCCCGTCCTCGCTCGAGGCCTGGTCGGGAGCCGGATGAGCGGTGCGAATGGGCCGGTCCGCCGCGGCCGAGGGCCGCAGCCACACCGACGCGTGGTCGACAAACCGGTCGATCACGTACGCGACCACCAGGACCAACGGCAGCAGCACCGCCATCACCAGCGCGAACTGGAACGGGAAGGCCAGGCCGAGCACCCACAGCTCGACGCCGTTCCACCAGTCCGACAGCATGCCTCCCAGAGTAGACCTACGCCACTTCACCCGTCTGCCGGACCGGGAAGTGGGTAAGTTGCCAGACATGTTCGCCGTCTACGCAGCCGAGCCCAACCCGGACGCCCCACTCGACGCACTGCGCGTCGGGGAGCGCCCGGACCCAGAGGTGCCGGACGGCTGGGTGGCCGTGTCCGTGCGGGCCGCGAGCCTGAACATGCACGACCTGTGGACGCTGCGCGGCGTCGGCATCAAACCCGACCAGTTCCCGATGATCCTGGGCTGCGACGGCGCGGGCGTCCTCGGTGACGGATCCGAGGTGGTCGTGCACGGCGTGGTCGGGGACGCGTCGGTGTACGGGGACGAGACGCTCGACCCGAAGCGGACCCTGCTCACCGAGAAGTACCAGGGCACCCTCGCCGACACCGTGGTGGTGCCGGCCCGCAACGTGCTGCCCAAGCCGGACGGGCTGTCGTTCGCCGAGGCCGCGTGCATGGGCACCGCCTGGCTCACCGCGTACCGGATGCTGTTCACCCGCTCCGGCCTGCGACCCGGCCAGACGATGCTCGTGCAGGGCGCCTCCGGCGGGGTCGCCACCGCGCTGGTCGCCCTCGGCACGGCCGCCGGGATGCGGGTCTGGGTGACCGGGCGGACCGAGGAGAAGCGCGCGCTGGCCGAGGAACTCGGGGCGCACCGGACGTTCGAGTCCGGCACCCGGCTGCCCGAGCGGGTGGACGCGGTGTTCGAGACCGTGGGGAAGGCCACCTGGGGGCACTCGATGCGCTCGGTCAAGCCGGGCGGCACGATCGTCGTCTCCGGCTCCACCAGCGGCCCCGACGCGAACGCCGACCTGCAGCGGCTGTTCTTCATGCAGATCCGTGTGGTCGGCTCGATGATGGGTACCCGGGACGAACTGGCCGGGCTGCTCGAGTTCTGCCGCCTGCGCGGAATCCGGCCCACGATCGGCACCGAACTGCCGATGACCGAGGCCGCCGAGGGGTTCGGCCAGATGCTCGCCGGCGAGACCGCCGGGAAGATCGTGTTCACACGGTGAGGTCGTCGATGCGCACGTTCACGATGGATGACGCCATCCAGTTCGCCCGCCGCGCCCACGAGGGGCAGCTGGACAAGTCCGGCCGGCCCTACATCGCGCATCCGCTGCGCGTGATGGGCTCGGTCCGCGGCGACCACGAGCGGATGACCGCGGTACTGCACGACGTGGTCGAGGACACCGCGGCCACGCTCGACGACCTGACCGCGGCCGGCTGCCCGGCCGAGGTGCTGGCCGCGGTGGCCGCGATCAGCCAGGCCCCGGACGAACCGCAGGCGCGGTACCTGGACCGGGTGCTGGCGAACCCGATCGCGCTCGCGGTGAAGCGCGCGGACATCGCGGACAACATGTCCTCGGACCGGATGGGCCGGCTGGACGCGAGCACCCAGCAGCGGCTGCGGACCAAGTACGAGGCGGCGCTGCGCCAGTTGAACGGTCAGCCGGGACCGAGCTGAGCACTTCGCCCGCTCACCTGGCGGGAACTCGGACCACGCGCAGCTCGGAGCTAGTAGGGTCTGCGGTGGCGGGGTTCGGCTGGGCGAGGTGACGGTTGGCTGGGGAAGCCGTTCGGCTGCTGGTGCGGTTCGGCCGTCAGTACGCGGCCGTCGTCCGGCTCGCGACGCTGGCGCCGATCGTGGTGATCGCGCTGCTGCGGGCGGCGCCGGAGAACCTGGGCGTCATCGCCGTGGCCGTCGGGATCGCGGCGGTCTGGACCTGCTGCTGCGCCTGGGGCCTGCTGCGTACCTCGGCCGGCCGGCTGTTGCTCGCGGCGGACGTGGGTGTGCTGCTCGTCGTGTGCCTGATCTCCTTCCGGGCCATCGTGGCGGACGAGAACACGGGCTGGCTCCGGTTGCTGGTCACCTTCGCCTGCGTGACCTGGCAGTGGCACACCGCGCCGGTGGCCGGCGCGGCCGCGGCGCTCCTGATCGACGGCGGCATGACGGCGCTGGTCGCCACGGCGGGAGCCGATCCGAGCGTCCTGCGGGCACAGGTGTGGCTGCTGGTGGTGGCCATGCTGTCCCGGCTCGCCTGGACCCTGGTCGCCCGGGCGGCCGCGCGCGCCGACCGGATGGCCGCCGAGGGCGAGCAGGCCCGCCGCGAGGCCGCGGTCGCCGAGGCCGTGCGGGCCGAGGAGCGCGAGCTCGCGAACGCGCTGCACGACACCGCCGCCACCACCCTGCTGATGGTCGGTACCGGGCAGGTTCCCGCCGACGCGCCGTGGCTGCCCCGGCAGGCCACCCGTGACCTGGATCGGCTGCGTTCCGGCGACGCGCCGAGACCCGGGCGCGTCGACCTGGTCGACCTGCTCCGTACCGGCGTCGACGTCACCCACGTCACCGTCGACCTGCACGTTCCGGAGCGCCTGCCGCTCCCGTTCGACGTGGCCACCGCGATCTCCGACGCGGCCACGGAGGCGATCAACAACGTGCGCCGCCACGCCGGCACCGACCGGGCCACGATCCGCCTGGACGGCGACGAGCGGGCGTTGCGCCTGGAGATCGCCGACGACGGCGCCGGGTTCGCCGTGGACGACGTGCCGGCGACCCGGCGCGGCCTGCGCGAGTCGGTGCACGGCCGGATGCGCCGGATCGGCGGCACGGCGACCGTCTCGTCCGGCGTGGGGGCCGGCACGGTGATCCGGCTGGATTGGGGACGCGACGATGCCTGACGACCTGGAGCGGCAGGCCCAGGGGCAGCTGCGCCGGGGCCTGCGGATCGCGATGCTGCTGGTCACCGCCGCGATCCTGTTCGGACTGAGCCTGTCCAACGTGATCCGCAAGCTGGACACCTTCACCGCGCCCGCCGCTCAGCTGGCGGCGTTCGCCGCGCTGGCCGCGGTGCTCACCGGAGAGGCCGTGCTGGTGGTGCTCGGGCGGCCGTGGGGGGCGCTGCGCCGGCCGGCGGTCGCCGTGGTGCTCGGCGCGTCCGCGTTGTCCTACACGACCCTGGACGGGCACACCGCGACGACCACGGACTGGGCCTTCGGCGCCGCGAACTGGGTGGGCGTGGTGGTCCTGCTGGACCGTCCGCTGCGCAGCCTGGTGGCGTTCCTGGTGGCGCACGAGCTGACCGCGCTCGCCGACCTGGTCCTGATCGAGGGGGCGAGCCAGTCCGCGCTGGCCAGGTTCGCCACGGGTTCGGTGACCGTGATCGGGTTCCCGCTGTGCCTGTCCGTGGTGACCGTGGTGCTGGGCCGGATCGGCGCGGCCGCGGCGGCCGCCACCCGGGAGCTCGAGCGGGTGCGGACCGAGGAGGCGGTCGCGACCGAGGCCCACCGGCGGCGCACGCGGCGGTTCGCGGAGCTGTCCGGCACGACGGTCCCGCTGCTCGAAGGGCTCGCCGACGGCTCACTGGCCCCGGACGACGTCGAGGTCCAGCGGCGCAGCGCCATCGAGGCCGCCCGGATGCGACGGCTGTTCGCGGAGACCGACAGCGTGGTCGACCCGCTGCTGCACGAGCTGCGGCACTGCGCCGACGTCGCCGACCGCAAGGGCGTCGAGGTGGAGCTGGACGCGCGGGGCAGGCTGCCGGCGCTGCCGGTGCCGGTGCGCCGGGACCTCACCGAGGCGGCGTTGACCGCGCTGGCGACCGCGGAGTCGTGGGCGCGGGTCACCGTGGTCGGCGAGCCGGAGCTGGTGTCGGTGAGCGTCGTCGCCGACTGCGGCGAGGTCGACCTGCCCCGCCCGGCGACGCCCGAGGTGCGGGTGGAGATGTTCGGCACCGACGCGACGGTCTGGATGGAGGTGCGATGGCAGCCGACGAGACGGACTTCGAAGCCGGCGCCGCTGGTGGCCGCCGGATGAGCGCGGGGATCAGCGCGGTGATCATCGACGACCACGCGGCGATCGCCGCGGGAGTGCGGTACTGGTGTGAGCAGGCGGACCCGCCGATCACCCTCGTCGACGCGGGCTCCCGGCTCGCCGACGTCTGGACCGGTCCCGGCGCCGCGGCGGACGTGGTGATCTTCGACCTGGAGCTGGTACCGGGCAAGCCGGAGTTCGGCGAGCTCCGCCGGCTGGTCGACAGCGGCCGGCGGGTGGTCGTCTACTCCCAGCACGCCGACAACTTCACCGCGATCAAGTGCGTCGACCTTGGCGCGCTCGCGTACCTGACCAAGCGTGAGGGTCCGGAGCACCTGGTGCCAGCGATCCGGGCCGCCGCGACCGGCCGCCCGTACACCGCGCCGTCACTGTCCGGCGCGTTCATCGCCGACGACGCGCCGGGCCGGCCGCGCCTGTCCCCCCGCGAGGCGGAGGTGCTGCGGGCGTGGTTCGCGGCCTCGTCGAAGGACCTGGTCGCGGCGAAGCTCAACATCACGGTCAAGACCGTCGACACGCACATCACGCGGGTACGGGTGAAGTACGCCAACGCCGGGCGCAGCGCCAGCACCAAGAGCGAACTCGTCAGCCGAGCACTCGACGACGGCCTCATCACACTCGCCGAACTCAACCAGACGTCGCTGTAGGCCGGCTACTTCGCCAGCGTACCCAACAGCTCCCGCGGGACGACCCGCACCGGGAACGGCCGCTCGGCCTCGAACGCCTCGCCGCCCTTGACCGACGCCACCCGCGAGTAGACACCCATGGCGTCGAGTTCGTACACGGTGAGCGACAGCTCTTCGGGATCGATCACCCAGTAACTCTGCACGCCGAGCCGCTGGTACGCCGCCCTCTTGTTGTTCATATCGTTGAGCACGCTGCTCGGCGAGAACACCTCGACCGCCAGCAACGGCGCGACGGGGAGCAGCTTGTCCGTCAGGTCCTCGTCCCGTGCCACCAGTACATCCGGCTGCAGTTCCGTGCTCCGTGACGCGCGCACGGCGTACGGCGCGGTCAGCACATGCAAGTCCGGCGGACAGACCATGTCCAGCGCGATGGCCAGCTTGAGCTGGACCTTCTGGTGGCGCGTGCCCGGTGCCGGACTCACGTACAGCGTCCCGTCGATGAGCTCGTACCGGTTGCCGTCATCCGGCATCGCCTCCAGGTCGTCCACGGTGATCGGGCCTCCGGGGGCGAAATGAAACGGACCGGTTTCGGCTGTCATAGCTCCCATGGTGCCCCCCCTTTCTGTCGAGAGCCAACTCAACCACGAGTCACCGACAGAACACGAATCGTTGCCACCGGGACACCAGGGGCCGTCAGGTGTGGACGGTCTCGAGCCTGGTGGTCACGTCGTTCGCGTGGGGCAGGCCGAGCTCGCGGCAGATCGTCAGTGCGCGGCGCCAGTGTTCACGGGCCTGGTCGTGCTCGCCGAGCCCGGCGTGGACGTCGCCGAGGCCGGTGGCCGCGTGCGCGCGCTCCTCCCGATATCCGTACTCGTCGGTGACCATCGCCTCGCGGTAGAGCGTGATCGCCTCGGCCGGGTGCCCCGCTGCCGCGTGCGCGGCGGCCAACCCGTTCAACACGGCCACGACGTCGTCGGCCTCTCCCAGTGCTCGGGCCAGCCGCAGCGCGGAGTCGAGCTGGCGGATCGCGATGTCGTGCTCCCCCAGCCCGAGGTGCGCGGCTCCCACCGCGCGCATGGCCTCGCACTCGAGGAAGCGGTCGTTGACCGCCTGCGCGAGCGTCGTGGCTTGCCGCCCGTATTCCAGAGCCGACCGGTGCCGACCCAGCCGGACGCTCACCTCCGCGAGCCCGCACAACGAACTCGCCTCGTTGACCCGGTTCCCGTACTTCCTCGCGTTCACCAGCCCGTGCTCGTACAGCTCGCGTGCCTCGTCGTACCGGCGCAGGAGCGTCAGGAGCTCAGCGAGGTTGTAGGTCACCGGTGAACGAAGCCGCTGGTCGCCGACCTCGTCGTAGAGCGCCATCGCGCGGCGGAACCAGTCGGCCGCCTCGGCCAGGTTCCCGCGCTGCCTGCACACCGCACCGATGTTGTTCGACGTGGCGGCCTGCAACGACAGGTCGCCGACCGCCTCGTACAACTCCATCGCCCGTTCCAGGTGTGTCAGGGCCTCGGACACCGACCCCCGCCAGAACAGCGCGCTGGCCAGGACGCGCCGCGCGTTCGCCTCCGCGGCCCGGTCACCGATCGACCTCGCCGCGTGCAACGCGTGCGTGTGCAGGTAGCGCCACACGGTGTCCGACATCGCGACCACGCGGTCCGGCTCGGCGTGCTGGGTCATGGCGAGCAGGCTGCCGCGTTCCGCGTCCAGCCAGGCGAACGCCGAGCCGTAGCTCTCGAACGTCGGGAGCTCGGTCTCCGGCGTGGCTCAGCGACTCGATGGCGGTGAGCCGGCGTTCGGTCAGCCGTCTGGCCCAGTCGGCGAGCGCCGGCACGTCGACGTCCGGAAAGGGGGTACCCCGCCACATGGCCAGCGCGACGCGCAGCGTGTCGATCGCGCGTCGCGGCTCCCGCTCGACGGCCGCGATCCCCTCCCCGACGAGCGCGTCGAACCGCTCCGCGTCGATCTCCTCCTCCCGCCCCCCGAGCCGAAGCCGCGTCGGTCCCAACACCAGGAACTCCACGTCCGCCACCGCCCCTCCGACCTGCCGTCCCCCAGTTTCGCGCATCGGCGGGCCGCCGCTTTCCCAGGCATGAAAGTGCGGCGAAAGCGTCGTCGCGATCCTTGGACGCCAGGGGGATGGCTGGTTGCCGTCGAACGAGGGGTCCGCGGCAACCAGCCACAGGTACGGAGGGGAAGAGATGACTGGATGCGGCGTGCTGTCTCGCCGGCTGCTGACGGCGCTGGGCGCCGCGGTGCTGCTGGCCACCGCGGGCTGCGGTACCGAGTACGTGGCCGGCACGCCCGCCGGCGCGGAGGCCGAGCCGGCCGGGGGAACGGCAGAGGAGCGGAGTGAGCCGGAGGACGGGTTCGACGAGTGTTCCCTGGCCGAGCCGAGCGAGCTCGCGGAGTCGCTCGACGTAGAGGCCATGTACGTCACCGCCCGTTCGACGCTGGAGCTGAACAACGGCAGCCAGCAGGTCAGCTGCACGTACGGGCCCGACGACGTGCCCGGGGTGCAGGGGTTGGTGATGAACACGGTCGTGGACACCGACCCGGAACGGTTCTTCGCACCGTTCGACAAGTACGAGCAGAGGCTGGAGATCGACCAGCTCGGCGAGCGCGCCGAACTGGTCGCCTACCGGATCCAGGGCGGCACGACGCGCTTCATCGAGATCCGCGCCATCGACGGCGACCGGGGAATCTTCGTCTTCTACGCCTACAGTGACAACGGTCGGCTGCGTCAGCTCGAGGCGGAGCCGATCAGGACCATCATCGGCACGGCGCTGGAACGGCTGCCCCACGAGCTGACGATCCCCGACGGGACGCCGGAGGGCGGCTGCGCGGACATCGATCTCGAGGCCGCCGCCGACGTCGCGGGCGGCGAGCTGGTGCGGGCGCGGTCGGTCGTCTCGGACGACGGCGCGATGAACTGCCAGTTCAGCGGCGGCGGCGCGGCCGTCGAGGTCACCGTGGTCACGGATCCCGACCTGACCGAGCAACACGCGGTGCCGGCGGACGCGATCACCCATCCCGACCTCGGCGACGGCGCCCTGATGAAGATCACCGAAGGCGGCACCCTGGACGCCAGGGTCAACTTCAGCGACCACCTCGTCACGGTCGCCGTCATCTACGGCGACGCCGCCGGCGAGGTCACCGAGCCGCGGCCGGACGACGTGGAGCTGGTGCGGTCGATCGCCGAGTCGGTCGGCGAGCAGGACTGAGGGAACCATGACGTACTACCCGAACTACCCGAGTTATCCGAACCAACCGGGCTACCCGGCGTACCCGGGCCACCCGGAGCCGAAGGTGAACCCGGCGGTGCTGGTCGGGGTCAGTCTGTGGCGGCTGGCCATCGTCGGCTGCGCCCTGTACGGGTTCAGCGACGCCACCGGCTGGTCGGCGAACTTCGAGGGGCTCAGCCAGCAGGCCAGCCTGGCCACCGCGATCGTCTACACCGGACTGCTGCTCTACCCCGCGTTCACCGGGGGCAGACGGCACGAGCCGAGGTCGCCGTGGCTGCGCGGCGCGACCGCGGTCCTGTTGCTGCTGGTGGCCGGCACGTTCTTCGGCATCATGGGCGGCGACTTCGACTACCTGCCGTTCGAGCACGTCTACACACCGCTGATCGTGCTCGTCGACTGGATGTTCGTCGGCCGCAGCCAGGCGGCGGCGAAGTGGTGGTACCCGTTCTCCTGGATCGCCTTCCCGCTGGCGTACCTCGCGTACTTCCTGGCCGCCGAGGTCTACCAGTACCTGTACCCGTTCCTCGACCCGGACGGCGACCAGTTCGCGGCCATGATCGGCGGCCTGCTGGTCGGGGTGATCGCCGTCGGGTACCTGCTCTACGGCATCGGCAAGGCGAAGGGCGCCATCGGCGGCGGCTTCCAGCCGCGACAGCACGGGTACCACCAGCCGAGCGCCTACGCCGCGCCCGAGTGGACGAGATGACACCACCAGACCGGCCGTGACCAGGTCGTTCGGGACCCCCCTCCCTCCGAGCGACCGGTCACGGCCTCCCTACTTCTTCGTCCTGGCCTTGTCGAATGGATAACCATGACGCACAACCCATACCCCGCACCGGGGCCGCACGCACACCAGAACTACGGGCCTGGGCAGGGCAACGTCCCGCCACCGCCGCCTGGCTGGAGCGGTCCGCCAGCCGGGCCGGGCTGGCCGGGACCGCCACCGGGCGCGCCGCCCGGATACCCACCGGGAGCACCGCCGGGACCGCCTCGACGCGGGCGGCGGGTCGCCGTCGTCGTCGCCGTCGTGGTGGCGCTGGTGGCCGTGGCCGGCGGCATCTGGTTCTTCACTCGCGGTGGAGGCGACGACCTGCCCGACACGGCCGCGGCCCAGGACTGGCAGGCGGGGGTCGACAAGGTCGGCGTCGCCGAGGCCGCGTGGCGGGTGCCCCAGGGCGAGGCGCCCGAGGCGATCAGGATGGTCGACCACTGGGTCACCGAGCAGCACCTGGTACGCCGGCTGCCCGGCCGGGTCGCCGCCTACGACCTGAAGTCCGGCGACGTGGCCTGGGAGTTCCCGCTCGAGGGGACCATGGAGGACCACTGCCCGTCGTCCCAGGAACACTCCGAATCGCGGGTGGCGTTGCTGCGGTCCACTGAGGACCCGGACAAGGCCGGCTACGAGTGCGGCACCCTCACCGTGCTCGACATCTCCACCGGCAAGGAGGTGTTCACCACCGACCTGCCGCCCGTCGGCAGGACGGAGGTGAACACCCCCGACGTGCCGGTGGTGTTCGGGGAGCGGGTGGTGATTCCCAGCGAGGCCGGGGTCCGCGTGCTCGACCTCGGCACCGGCGAGGTGCGGGCCATGCCGAACCCGGAGAACCCGTGCGTGAGCACGAAGGTCGGGCTCTTCGGCGAGACCCTGCTCGCGCAGGCGGAATGCGAAGAAGGCGACACCGACAGCGTCCGGCTGCGGGCGTTCGACGCCAACCTCGACATGATGTGGGAGTGGGAGGTGCCCCCGGGCGAGGACGGGGACGCGCTTCCCGTGTACGGCGTGCTGTCCCTCGACCCGCTCGTGGTCGAAGTTGGCCACAGCGGCCGGGAACACCAGCTGATGCGGGTGCACCCGGAGTCCGGCGAGACGGTCCCGATCGAGGACTACGACGGCGGCGCGGTCCGCGGCGGGTTCATGAGCGCCTGCAACCAGTACGCCATCGGCACCTGCGAGTTGGCCCGGGTGGTGGACAACAAGGTGATCCTCACGACCGCGCCGCAGCAGATCAACCCCAACACACCGGAGGCGTCGCCCGGCATGCAGAGCACGGAGTTCCGCAACGAGCTGGTGGCGTTCGACCTGGACACCGGCGAGGAGGCGTGGCGCACCGGCATGGTGGACGGCCGCGCGCTGAGCCTGGTGCCGACCGCCGACGACAGCGTCGCCGCCTATCAGCCGATGAACCCCAACGGCAGCAAGGGGATCGTGTTCTCGGTGGATCCCGCCACCGGTGACCTGACGCCGCTGGTGCCGATCGGCCAGCAGGCCCACGAGGACGACGACCTCTTCCAGGCCGTCCGCGCCTTCAGCTTCGGCGGGGACAACCACCGGGCGGTACTGCGGGACGGCCTGTTCATCGTCTTCTCGGCCACTCACCGCACCGCGACCATGGGTGATGTCGACATCGTGGCGTTCGCCCTGGCCGACTGAACAGCCGGCCGACCGGACCGGCCGTGACCGGCTCGCTCGGGACCCCCTCCCGCGGAGCAGCCGGTCACGGCCCCCTACTTCTTCGTCTTGGCCTTGTCGGACGATTCGTCCGTGGACAGCGCGGCCACGAACGCCTCCTGGGGGACCTCGACGCGGCCCACCATCTTCATCCGCTTCTTGCCTTCCTTCTGCTTCTCCAGCAGCTTGCGCTTCCGGGTGATGTCACCGCCGTAGCACTTGGCGAGGACGTCCTTGCGGATCGCGCGCACGGTCTCCCTGGCGATCACCCGCGACCCGATGGCCGCCTGGATCGGGACCTCGAACTGCTGGCGCGGGATCAGCTCGCGCAGCTTGGTGGCCATCTTCGTGCCGTAGCCGTACGCCGCCTCGCGATGCACGATCGCGGAGAACGCGTCCACCGGCTCGCCCTGCAGCAGGATGTCGACCTTCACCAGGTCGGCCTGCTGCTCGCCGGCCGGCTCGTAGTCCAGCGAGGCGTAGCCGCGGGTGCGGGACTTGAGCGCGTCGAAGAAGTCGAAGATGATCTCGCCGAGCGGCAGCGTGTACCGCAGTTCCACGCGGTCGGTGGACAGGTAGTCCATCCCGCCGAGCACCCCGCGCCGGGACTGGCACAGCTCCATGATCGCGCCGATGTAGTCGCTCGGTGCGATGACCGTGCACTTCACGATCGGCTCGTAGACGGACATGACCTTGCCCTCCGGCCAGTCCGAGGGGTTGGTCACGTGCGTCTCACCGCCCTCCGGACCGTCCAGCTCGACCCGGTAGACGACGTTGGGTGCGGTGGAGATCAGGTCGAGGCCCGCCTCCCGCTCCAGCCGCTCACGCACGATCTCCAGGTGCAGCAGGCCGAGGAACCCGCAGCGGAAGCCGAAGCCGAGCGCGGCGGAGGTCTCCGGCTCGTAGCTCAGTGCGGCGTCGTTGAGGCGCAGCTTGTCCAGTGCCTCGCGCAGGTCGGCGTACTCCGAACCGTCCACCGGGTACAGTCCCGAGTAGACCATCGCCTTGGGCTCCTGGTAGCCGGCGAGCGGCTCCTCCGCGCTGCGGCGCTCGCTGGTCACCGTGTCGCCGACCTTCGACTGGCGGACGTCCTTCACCCCGGTGATCAGGTAGCCGACCTCGCCGACGCCCAGGCCGGCGCTCGGCTTCGGCTCCGGGGAGATGATGCCGACCTCGAGCAGCTCGTGCGTGGCGCCGGTGGACATCATCCGGATGCGCTGCCGGGGCGTGATCTTGCCGTCGACCACGCGGATGTAGGTGACCACGCCGCGGTAGGTGTCGTAGACCGAGTCGAAGATCATCGCGCGGGGCGGGGCGTCGTCGGACCCGGTCGGCGCCGGCACCAGCCGGACGATCTCGTTGAGCAGCTCCCGCACGCCCTTGCCGGTCTTGGCGGAGACCCGCAGCACGTCCGACGGCTCGCAGCCGACGATGTGCGCGAGCTCCTCGGCGTACTTCTCCGGCTCGGCGGCCGGCAGGTCGATCTTGTTGAGCACCGGGATGATGGTGAGGTCGTTCTCCATCGCGAGGTAGAGGTTCGCGAGTGTCTGCGCCTCGATCCCCTGCGCGGCGTCGACCAGCAGGATCGCACCCTCGCAGGCCTCGAGCGCGCGGGAGACCTCGTAGGTGAAGTCGACGTGGCCCGGGGTGTCGATCATGTGCAGCACGTGGTCCCGGCCGCCGACCTGCCAGGGCAGCCGGACGTTCTGCGCCTTGATCGTGATCCCGCGCTCGCGCTCGATGTCCATCCGGTCGAGGTACTGCGCGCGCATCAGCCGCTCCTCGACCACCCCGGTGATCTGCAGCATCCGGTCGGCCAGCGTCGACTTGCCGTGGTCGATGTGCGCGATGATGCAGAAGTTCCTGATCTGCTCAGGATCTGTGAAGGTCGTGTCGGCGAACGTAGTCACTCAGGTTCCTCGGGTGTCATACGGATACACCACATCGTCCCATGCCGGTCCCGCGGTCAGGGGCAGGACCAGTCGCAAGTCACCGTGGCGGCTCCCCGCGGGTCAGCGCCATGATCTCGTCGGTGCTCAGGTCGACGTCACCGGTGTGGCGAAGCAGGTGCTCGACGACACGCTCGCCCCTGGTCGGTTCGACCGGGGTGGTCTCCTGCTCTTCCTCGTTCCGCCACACGTCCGAATCATACGGTTCCGGCTCCTGCGCGACGTGCGGTTCCGCTCACGGCAGCACCAATGGCGCTCCGGTGCGGGGATGCGGGACGACCTCGATCTCCCGGTGGTAGACCTCGGTCAGCAGGTCCGGCGTCAGCACCGAGCGGGGCTCGCCGCAGGCCACGAGGCGACCGTCGGCGATCACGGCGACGCGGTCGGCGTGCGCGGCGGCCAGGTTCAGGTCGTGCAGGACGGCCAGGACGGCGCCGCCGGCTCGGGCGTGCGCGGTGGCGACGTGCATGACCAGGTCCTGGTGGCGCAGGTCGAGCGCGGCGGTCGGCTCGTCGAGCAGCAGCAGCGGCGCGCGCTGGGCCAGCACCCTGGCCAGGGCCACCCGCGCCCGCTCGCCGCCGGAGAGCGTGCCGAACGTGCGGGCGGCGAACCCGGTCACCTCCGTCGCGGCCATCGCCTCCGCCACGGCCGTCTCGTCGTCGGCGAGTGCGGTGCCGGCCCACGGCGCGCGACCCATGGCCACCACCTGCGTCACGGTGAACGGGAAGGCCACCGTCGTCCACTGCGGCAGCACGGCCCGGCGCATCGCCAGCTCCGCGGGCCGCCACGCCCGGACCGGGCGGCCGGCGACGGTCACCGTCCCGGCGGCGGCCGGCAGGTCCCCGGAGAGCAGGCCGACGGTGGTCGACTTGCCGGCCCCGTTCGGCCCGACCACCGCCACCACCTCGCCGGCGGCGACGGTCAGGCTCACCCCGTGCAGGACCCGCCGGGGACCGCGCGCCACGTCCGCCCCGGCGGCCTCGGCCAGCACGGCGCCGGGCTCGTGCGGTTCCGGCACCCGGGGCCGGCGCAGGCCGATCACGCCCAGCCCCCGTGCCGGCTGCGGGTCCGGCGCAGCAGCCAGAAGAAGAACGGCCCACCCACCAGCGACGTCAGCATCCCCAGCGGCAGCTCCGCGTTCTCCACCGCCGTCCGCGCCAGCAGGTCCGCGCTGACCAGCACCAGCGCCCCGCCGAGCGCGCTCGCCGCGAGCAGCGGCCCGTGCGCGGGTCCGGCGATCATCCGGATCAGGTGCGGCACCACCAGGCCGACGAACCCGACGATCCCCGCGAACGCCACCCCCGAACCCACCAGCATCGCCACCGCCAGTACCACCACCAGCCGCAGCCGCTCGACGTTCACCCCGAGGTGTCTGGCCGGGCCCTCGCCCAGCGCCAGCAGGTCCAGCCGGCGCGCGACCAGCGCGGCGATCACCATGCCGGCGACCGCCAGCGGCAGCACCGCGCCGACGGCCGGTCCGGTCGCCCCGTTCAGGCTGCCCAGCTGCCAGAACACGATCTGCTCCCTGGCCCCCGGATCGGCCACGAAGGTCAGGAACGCGATGATCCCGAACGCCACGGCGTTCACCGCGATCCCGGTCAGCACCAGGGTGACCACCTCGGTCCGCCCGCCGGAGCGGGCCAGCGCGTACACCAGCACCGTGGTGACCAGCCCACCGAAGAACGCCGCCGCCGCGATGGTCCAGTTGCCGAGCACCGACACGCCGCCGACGATCACCGCGCACGCCCCGACCGCGGCCCCGGACGACACGCCGACCACGGCTGGCTCGGCGAGCGGGTTGCCGAACACCCCCTGCAGCATCGCCCCGGCGACCGCCAGGCACGCCCCGACCACGACGGCCAGCCCGACCCGGGGGAACCGCACCGCCCACAGCGCGCTGTCGCCCTGCGGGTGGCTCGGCATCGGCCCGAGGTCGAGCCCGATCCCGTGCAGGAACGAGCCGAGCACCTCGTCCGGCGGCACCGCGAGCTGCCCCGAGCCCGCCGCCAGCAGGGTCATCACCACGAGCGAACCGGCCAGCAGGACCAGCAGTGGCCAGCCCACCCACACCCTGGTCCTCGCGGCGGGCAGCGACACAGCGGTCATGAGCCGTACAGCACGGACGCCAGGGCCGTGATGGTCTCGCCGACGCGGGGGCCGAAGCTGAGCAGGTCGGTGTCGTCGACGTCGACGATCCGCCGGTGCTCGCCGGCCGGGGTCAGCCCGACGCCGGGGATACGCAGCAGCCCGTCCACGCCGCCGACCGAGTCCAGGCCCTTGCTGAGCACCAGGATCACGTCCGGCCGCGCGTTCAGCAGCGCCTCGCTGGTGATCGGCACGAACGGCTGGTCCAGGCCGATGTCGGTGCCGACGTCGACCCCGCCGACCGCGCGGATCATCGCGTCCGCACCGGAATCCGGGCCGGCCATCAGGTACACGCCCGCGGTGCCGCGCACGTAGAGGAACGTGATCCTCGGCGCCGAGGAGCCGGTCGGAGCCAGCGCGCGGGCGGCGTCGATCTCGCCGGTCACCCGGTCCACGAGCGCGTCGCCGGCCGGCGGCACCCCCAGCGCCGCCGCCACCGCGCGGATCTGGTCCGGCACGCCGTCGAGGGTGCGGGTCGGATCGAAGAACACCACCGGGACGCCGGCCGCGCGCAGCTGCTGGGGCACCTCGGGCGGGCCGATGCTGGTGTCGGTGAGCACGACGGTCGGGTTCAGGTCGAGGATCGCCTCGGCGTTCAGGTCGTGCCCGCCGGAGGTCACCACCGGCACGTCGGCCGCGCTGGGGAACCCGGTCGAGGAGTCCCGCCCGACGACGTCGTCGCCGAGGCCGAGGCTGAACACGATCTCACCGAGCGTCCCGTACAGGTCGACGGCCACGATCCGGTCCACACTGGACACCGTGACCGCCTCGCCGTCGAAGGAGTCGACGGTGACCGGTAACCGAGGCGTGACCGGGTCGACGGGGCGCACGTCCTCGTGCGCGATCCGGGCCGTCGCCGGGCCGTCCAGCGTGAGGGTCGCCGGCGGGGACGTCGGCACGGTGGAGCCCGCCACACCCCCGCACCCCGCGAGCACCAACGCGACGAGTGGGACCAGGCGTCTCACGAGCCCGCCAGGTCGACCTCGAGCGCGTCGCCCAGGTCGTCGAACACCGCTCGGTTGAGCCGGAACGCCAGGTTCACCTCGGCCACCAGGTCGGCCCGTTCCGGCTCGTCCCACCGCAGCTCGTCGAGCAGCCCGCGGTAGCCGTCCTTGAACACCTTGGGCTTGGGCACCTGGTCGAACAGGTAGAACCGAACGCCGTCGGAGGTCAGGCCGTAGATGTTGCGGAGCTTGCTGCGCACGATCTGACCGCCGGACAGGTCGCCCAGGTAGCGGGTGTAGTGGTGGGCGACGAACGCACTCGGCGAATCGAAGCAGACGGCGCGGATCCGGTCGGTGTACCGCTGGGTGGCCGGCAGCGGCACGAGCTCGTCGCGCCACCCGTCGCCGCGCAGCCAGGCGAGGTCGGCCTCGAGCGCGGGGCCGCGGACCAGCGCGTCGGACACGAAGGGCCCGACCACCGGGTCGCTCCGCCAGGCGTCGCCGGCCCGTTCGAGCTCGCGGTAGAAGAGGTAGCTCTGGCCGAGCAGCGCGGCATAGGCGTCCCGGTCGAGCCGGCCGTCCATCAGCGCGACGATGAACGGCGCCGAGTTGGTCCGGTCGTGCTCGTCCCAGGTCACGGACTTCAGCCGAGCCGAAAGGGACTCGTCGGATCGCGTCACAACATTCGTCATACCCCACCCGCACGGTTTGAGTTAGGCTCGCCTCACTTAACTGAGGCTTACCTAAAAGGATGCCATGCGCGTGATCGCCGATCCAGCCCCAAGAAACCGAACCGCCCGGGTACTGGCGGTCACCGTCTTCCTGATCACCTTCCTCGTCGGCGCCGGTCACGCGTCCGCCGCGCCCCGGATCACCGTGTCGAAGTCCCAGGGCCTGAACCCGGCCGGCGACACGATCACCGTCAGCGGCACCGGATTCGACGCGACCAAGGGCATCTACGTCGCCGTCTGCGTGGACAACGGCCCCGGCCAGGTGCCGACCCCGTGCCTCGGCGGCGTCGACACCAGCGGCGCCGGCGGCGGCTCCGCCTGGATCTCGTCGAACCCGCCGAGCTACGGCACCGGCCTCGCCACCCCGTACGGGCCTGGCGGCTCGTTCTCGGTGACCCTCGCCGTCGCCGCCGTGGACCCGGTCACCGGCACCGACTGCCGGCAGGTCACCTGCGCCGCGGTCACCAGGACCGACCACACCCGCACCGCCGACCGCTCCCAGGACGCCCGCGTCCCCCTGACCTTCGCCGCCCCGGCCGCACCGAAGAAGGCACCGGAACCGACCCGGCCCGCGGCGCCGACGACGACCACCACCGTCGCACCGGCGACGACCACCACCACGACCACCACGACCACCACGACCACCACGACGACCACGACCGAGCCGTCGCCGACCGGCACCACCACGGCCGCCGAGGTCGCCCCGGCGGCCGCCAGCCCCGCCGCGCCCAACCGCACGGGCTGGTGGATCGGCGGCGCCGCGGCCGTGCTGCTGGCCGCGATCGTCCTGGTCGTACCGCGCGCCCGCCGCGGCCGCGCCACCCCGACCGACCCGAGCTGACCCACCCCACCACGGAGCTGTCGTCCCCATCGAGAACCCGAAGGAGCAGGCAGCCCACATGACCACGCACACTCGCGCGAGACCGCTCGCCGGCGCGCTGACCATCGCGCTCGGCGCGCTCGGTGTCCTGGTCGGCACCGCGGCAGGCGCGCAGGCCGCCCCGGCGACCGTCACCGGCGGCACCCTGGACTGGGGCGTGAAGGAGTCCTTCCGCGACTACATCACCGGCCCGATCGCGCACGGCTCGATCACCCCGGCCGGCGGCGCCACCAGCAACGCGGACGGCACGATCCGCTTCCCGTCCGCCACCGGCACCGCCGACTCCGACGCGGACACCGCCGAGCTCGCGTTCGGCGGCACGGTCACCTTCTCCGGACACGACAGCGGGTCGGGGCCGCTGCTGTTCATGACCGTCTCCGACATCCGCGTCCAGCTCGGCGCGGACGGCGGCACGCTGGTCGCGGACGTGGTGTCCAAGTCGCTGTCCTCCGGCGAGAACGTCACCTACGACGACGTCGAGTTCGCCGACCTCGCCGCGGCGGACCTGACCGGCACCGACACCGTTACCGGAACCGGGATCGCCGCCACCCTCACCGAACCGGGCGCCCCCGCGTTCGCCGACTTCTACGCACCGGGGACCGCCCTCGACCCGGTGTCGTTCGCGGTCACCACCGCGCCCGCGCCGACCTGGGAGCCGGCGATCGCGGTCAGCAGGACCACCGGCGTCGACCCGGCCGGCGAGACGCTCACGGTGACCGGCAGCGGCTTCGACCCGACGGCCAACGTCGGCACCCGCCCGCCGCTCGCCGGCCAGTCGACCGGCGTGTACCTGGTGTTCGCCGAGCTGGGCGATCCGTGGCGGCCGTCGGAGGGCGCACCGCCGTCGGCCCGCACCGTGCTCGACCAGAAGTGGGTGCTGCCCGCCGCGTCCCGCGCGGTCCTCGACCCGGCCGGCACCAACCAGGACTACGTCGTCCTCGGCGCGGACGGCACCTTCACCGGCGCCCTCGACGTCGCCGCCTGCACCGGCACCTGCGGGATCGTCACCTACGCGGCCGGCGGCGCGACCAACGCCGCGCACGAGCTGTTCGTCCCCCTGACCTTCGCCGACGCCGACGCCGACGACGAGGACGAGCCGACCACCCCGCCGGCCACCACTCCGCCGCCCTCGGCCGAGGAAGAGGTGACCGGCGCGCGCCTGGAGTGGGGTGTCAAGGAGTCGTTCCGGAACTACGTGCGCGGCCCGATCGCCCACGGGTCCTGGGCCCTGGACGGCGTGACCGGCGACGGCCCGTTCCGCTGGGAGAACCTGACCGAGGGCACGTTCGACCCCGGCACCGAGGCCGGCCTGCTCGACTTCGCCGGTTCGGTCCGCTTCACCGGGCACGACGGCCTGCTCGACCTGACGCTCTCCCAACCCCAGGTGCGGGTGACTGACGGTACCGCCGAGCTGCTGCTCAACGTGCGCAGCAAGGGCCTGGAGACCCCCGGCTACGTCGAGCTGGACGACGCGGTGTTCGCGAGCCTGGACCTCGACGCGGTGGAGCCCACCACCGACGACGGCGTGGTCACCTACACCGGTGTGCCGGCCGCGCTCACCGCGCAGGGGGCCGAGGGCTTCGCCGGCTTCTACCCCGAGGGCACCGAGCTCGACCCGCTGACGTTCACCGTGGCCATGGACGGCGCCACGCTGCCCCCGCCGGCCGCGGACGCCCCGGGCAGTGGCGGCTCGAGCCCGGCACCGCAGGCGAAGAACCTCGCCTACACGGGCGTCGACCCGGCGCCGATGCTCGCCAGCGGCGTGGTGCTGGTGCTGCTCGGCACCGGCCTACTGCTGTTCCGCCGCCGCCCGGTCCGGCTCTGAACCGACGCGCCGGCGGTGGGCGGTCGACCACCGCCGGCGCACCACCCACACCCCACCGGTCAGCACCACCAGGGCGATCACCAGCGGCACCGCGCCCACCGCGTCCAACCACGACACCAGCGTCGCCTGCACCGACCCGGCCGCCCGCACCACCGGGTCCGACGCCGACCCGCCGAGGTGGAACAACCGCAACTCGTAGTACCCGTAGTAGCCGACGTAGACCCCGGTGACCACCAGCAACGCGCCGCCGGCCCGCGTCACGTACGGCATCGCCCGCCGCAGCCCGGCCACCGCCGCGGTACTGGCCAGGGCCGCGCCGACCGCGAGCACCGCCACCACCAGCCCCATACCCAGCGCGTACGCCCCGAACGTCAGCACCGCCCCGCTCCGCAACGCGACCCCCGCCGCCGCCAGGAACGGCCCGATCGAACACGACAGCGAGGCCACCGCGAACGCGACGCCGTAGCCGACCATCGACACCAGCCGGGTGTTCGGCGCGCCCCGCTTCAGCTTCGGCACCAGCACCCTCGGCTCCCGCCCCGCGACCAGCAGAGCGCCGAACACCACCAGCCCCGCGCCCACGACGATCGTCACCACCGGCAGCCACCGCTGCAACGCCCCGGCGAGCGGCGCCCCGATCAGCCCGAACACGCCGAACACGGCCACGAACCCGAGCGTCATCAGGCCGGCGGCCGCCAACGCCCGCCCGACCCCGCGCGAGCCCACCACCAAGGCCAGGTACCCCGGCAACATCGCGAACCCGCACGGGTTGACCGTCGCGAGCATGCCCGCCCCGAGCGCGAACGCCAGGTCCCCGGTCACCGCAGAGCACGCACGCGGTCGCGCAGCTCGTCCGCGTCCAACTGGTCGGTCTCCACCTCGACGGCTCCCGAGGAGTCCACAAAGGCGTACGCGGGCTGATAGGTGACGCCGAACCGCTGCCACACCTCGGCGCTCGTGTCCGCGAGGTGCGGGAACGACCCGAGCCCGAACCGGTCGACGAAGTCGCGCATGGCGGGCACCTGGTCCTGTGCCGCCACCCCCACGAACCGCACCCCGTCACCGCCGGCGACGTCGGCGATCGTCGACGCCTCGGCCTGGCAGTTGGGGCACCAGGGCGCCCAGAACCACAACACCGCGGGCGAGCCGTACAGGGTCTTCCCCTCGAACACCTCACCGTCGATCGTCTTGGCCTCGAACCGCAACAGCTCGGGCACGTCGTCGGCGGGCACCGGCGGCTCCGAGATCCCGTCCGGCGCCGGCGCGGCGGGCGAACCGGTCACGGCGCTGGTGACCGGGCTGGTGACGTTCGGCTCAGGAGGGGCCGCGGTGTCACCGGTCTCGCCGTTCCCGCACCCGGCGAGCACCAGGCCGAGCACCACGCCGGCGACCACCGGAATCGAGCGGGTCATCAACTGCCTCCAGGTCGGCTCGGTTTCCCCGAATCATGCCGTGCCACCCGGCGACCAAACCCTTACGAACCGCTGACGCCCACGAAGTACACGACGGCTCCCGACCGCGCCATCCGTTCCACCCGCAACCCGGCGCCGGTCAACCAGTCCGCCAGGTCCCCCGCGCCGCCCCCACGCCCGAACAACCCCGCCCGCCGCAGGATCCCGATCGCGCGATCCTGCCGCCACCCCGTTCCCGACACCACCACGTCCCCGACGAGCCGTCCCCCGGGTCGCACGCACCGCACCATCTCCCGCACGGCTCCCGCCGGATCGGGCAAGCAGTGCAACCCGTTGAAGCACACGCACACGTCGAACCCGCCGTCCCCGAACGGCAACGCCGAGATGTCCGCCTCGACCAGCCCCACCCCACCGAGCCCGAGCCGCTCCGCCCGCCGCCGCGCCCGCGTCACCATCGCCCGCGAGAGATCCACACCGACGTACCGAACAGCGCTGTTTCCAGCGGAAGCCCCACCAGTCAGCCCCCGCAGCGCCACCCCGCCCCCGCACGGCACGTCCAGCACCGCCGACCCCGGCGGCAACTCACCCAGCGCGCGGATCCCCGCGTACAGCTCCCCCACATCCGCACCCCAGAGCACCCGACCCACCGGCCGCGCGAGCCACTCCCGCCGCACGCCGAAGTCGTAGACCGCCCCCAGCACCCGTCCCGTCGCCGAAGCCCACGTCATGCCTCATCTGTACCCCGCGCGATGGTCTCCAGCGCGTTCACCAACGCCAGCACGTCCAGGGAGGCGAGCCCGTAACAACCCCCGATCCCGGCGCGGACCAGCCCCGCCGCGCCGAGGACCTCGAGGTGCTCGAGCACGTCCGGCTCGCCGGTACGCGCCACCAACTCGCCGGCCGACGCGTTGCGCTCCGCGAGCACGCACAGCATCGCCAGCCGTTCCCGCGAGGCCAGCGCACGGCCGACCAGGTAGAGCCGCTCGTCCATGAGCACTCCGGAGTCGTGTGGGAAACGGGTGCACGCCTCCCCGGCGCCAGGAGGCGTCGGGAAGGCGTGCGGTGACGGTCCTACTTCCAGCCGAGGTCGGTGAGGTCGAGGACGATGTCGGCGGTCGGGTTCTCGCCGCCCTCTGGCGCGACCACCAGGACCTGCTCGTCCTTGGTGACCGAGTCGATCTTCTCGTCGCCGTTGACCTTGGTCTCGGCGTCGACGGCGTAGGTCGCGGTGTAGCCGTCCGCGCTCCTCACCGCGACCGACGAGCCGTCGGCCGAGGTGACGGTGCCCTTCTGCACCAGCATCGTGGTCGAGCCGCCGCCCTCCCGCACCAGGACGATCTCGGCGTGCGAGATGTCCTCGACGTTGAGGTCGTCGAAGGCCGCGAACAGCCCGAACGGGCCGCCGCCACCGCCCCAGTCGCCGTGCCCGGCCCACGGTGGGCCGTCGTGCTCCTCGTCCGGTGCCTGCTCGCTCGGCGCGGGCTCGGTGGAGGGCTGCTCGTTGGAGGCCGCGGCCGCGATGCCGAACGCGCCAACGCTGACGACGCCGGCCACGGCCACGCCGAGGCCGATCCGCCAGCCAAGGCGCCTGGTGCTGTCGCTCATTGGCGTGTCACTCCCTGTCGCTCCCGTGGGTTCTCCGGCACCTCCCATGGTCGCGACGACGGAGCCCGTTGACGTCGGATGCTCGGCTGGACCTGGCGTACGCGTCCGGCGGTAGCGTGACCGGCCCCACATACTCCGCGGGGAGTAGTCGGCGACCCGTCGCGATAATGTGATATCGTTTTGATAGTCAGACGATTTCACCGAAGGGGCCTGCCATGAACCAACTCGACACGACGGGGACTCCGATGCCTCGCCCGCACATCCGCGAGCGCGTCGCGTTCGGCACGCGCGGCGTGCCGGTCCTGGCCGGTGCCGTGGCGCTGATGCTCGTCGGCGTGGCCCTGATGCTGATCGGGATCATCCAGCTGGCGACCGGCGGCGGAGCGGCACCGATGGTGGTCCTCGTGGTGGTCGGCACCCTGGTCGTCGTCGGCGGCTCGCTCCTCAGCGGGGGCCTGATCATGGTGGCGCCCGGCGAGGCTCGGGTGATCCAGTTCCTCGGGCGGTACGTGGGCACGGTGCGGATGGACGGGCTGCGCTGGGTCAACCCGTTCACGTTCCGCCGCAAGATCTCCACCCGGATCCGGAACCACGAGACCGCGGTGAACAAGGTCAACGACGCGGACGGGAGCCCGATCGAGATCGCCGCGGTGGTGGTGTGGCGGGTGACGGACACGGCCCGGGCGGTCTTCGAGGTCGACGACTACATCGAGTTCGTGAACATCCAGACCGAGGCCGCCGTGCGCCACATCGCCACCACCTACCCCTACGACGCCCACGGCGACGACCAGCTGTCCCTGCGCCAGAACACGACGGAGATCACCGACCAGCTGTCGACGGAGATCGGCGCGCGGGTCGAGTCGGCCGGGGTGGAGGTGATCGAGTCGAGGATCACGCACCTGGCGTACGCGCAGGAGATCGCCGGTGCGATGCTGCGGCGTCAGCAGGCGGGGGCCGTGGTCGCGGCGCGCCAGCGCATCGTGGAGGGTGCCGTCGGCATGGTCCAACTCGCCCTCGACCAGCTGGCCGAGCAGGAGGTGGTGGACCTGGACGAGGAACGCAAGGCGGCGATGGTGAGCAACCTGTTGGTGGTGCTCTGCGCCGACCGGGACACCCAGCCCGTGGTCAACACCGGCACGCTCTACACGTGACAGCCCCGTGCCGGACCGCAAAAAGCTCCTGCTCCGCCTGGACCCCGCGATCCACGACGCGGTGACCAGATGGGCGAACGACGAGCTGCGGAGCACGAACGCACAGATCGAGTTCCTCCTCCGCCGTGCGCTGGCGGAGGCCGGCCGCCTCCCCGACAACGCGGGCGGGCTCCCCAAACGCGGCCGCCCACCCAAGTCGCCGAGCCCCGACCCGCCCGACCCCCAGCCGCCGACCGACCAGCGGTGACCCGCTGTTAGGATCGTCGACCGTGCCGTGTGGCATTCCGCCCAGGAGGAAGCTCACCGTCCTTTCCCGGTGAGGCCACACCCAACACGGCACGACTTCCACGATCGACACCGAGGAGTACCCGTTGGCGAACATCAAGTCCCAGATGAAGCGGATCAAGACGAACGAGAAGGCGCGGCAGCGCAACAAGTCCGTCAAGTCCTCGGTGAAGACCGCGATCCGCCGCTTCCGCGAGGCCGCCGAGGCCGGCGAGAAGGACAAGGCGATCGAGCTGCTCCAGGACGCCAGCCGCAAGCTGGACAAGGCGGCGAGCAAGGGCGTGATCCACGCCAACCAGGCGGCGAACAAGAAGTCCGCCATGGCCAAGCGCGCCAACCAGCTCTGATCACTGCTCGAACCGGTGCCGGTCAACCCCACGGGGTGGCCGGCACCGTTCGTTCACGCGGCAGCTGTCACCGGCGCGGCGCCGGATCGCAGCCGGGCCAGTGCGGTGACCAGCGACCTTTCGCCGACGAACGCCGCGCGGCGGCCGGTACCGCCGCCCGCTAGTTGCGGCGGCGGGCCTCGGCCAGCCGGAGCACCGCGCGCTGCAGTGCGTAGTCCGCGTCCGCGGCGACGCCCTTGACGTCGGCGTTCACCTCGGCCACCACCCGCATCGCCACCGCGAGGCCCGCCGGGTGCCAGCCCCGGGACTGGGCCAGCGCCTTGCGTACCTTCCACGTCGGCATGCCCAGCTCCGAGGACAGCCGGAACGGGTCCGCCCGCCCGGCGCCGGCCACCCGCGCCACGGTGCGCACCGCGTCGGCCAGCGCGTCGGCGACCAGCACGTGCGGCACGCCGAGCTGCATCGCCCAGCGCAGCATCTCCAGCGCGCCCGGCACGTCCCCGGTGACCGCCTTCTCCGCGACCGCGAAGCCGGTGACGTCCGCCCGGCCGCGGTGGTAGCGACGCACCTCCTCGGCGGTCACCTGCCCGCCCGTGTCGGCCACGAGTTGCGCCGCCGCGGAGGCCAGCTCGCGCAGGTCCGAGCCGACCGAGTCGATCAGCGCGCTCACCGCGTCGGCGTCGGTCTTGCCACCCGCACGGCGGATCTCGTTGCGGACGAACGCCTCCCGGTCCGCCGGCCTGGTGATCCTCGGACACTCCACGATGTCGGCGCCGGCCGAGCGCAGCGCCGTCACCAGGTCCTTGGCCGGCTTGCGGCCGCCGCCGGTGTGCAGCACGACCAGCTGCACGCTCTCCGCCGGCTCCTTGATGTACGCGGTGACGGCGGCGGCGATGTCCTTGGTGGCGTCGTGCGCGTTCTCCAGCACGATCACCCGTCGCTCGGCGAACAGCGACGGGCTGACCAGCTCGGCCAGTTCGGGCGCGCTCAGGTCGGACACCTTCACGCGAGTGAGCTCGGCGGCCGGGTCGGCGAGCTTGGCGGCGTCGACCGAGGCCCGCACCGCGCGCTCCACCAACAGCTCCTCCTCGCCGAGCACGAGTTGCAGGGCTGGCGGGGTCACGGCGGGCGACGTCACCCCGCCATCCTCGCACCACCGAGGTCAGGCCGGACGCGGGTGGTGCCCGTCACTCGTCGGCGTCCAGCGCCGCTGGCGGCTCTCTCGAATGGTGGACCTCACATTGGCCGAGTGCCGGGGTCGTGCCGTAACGTGTCCGGCGGAACAACTGAATACAGCTCATCCAGAGGGGCAGAGGGATCGGCCCGAAGAAGCCCCGGCAACCGGCGTCAGCCATTTCGCTTCCGCGAGGACGGCGACGAACACGGTGCCAATTCCGACCCGTACGCGGGACAGATGAGGAGATACCTCGCGATGACAGTCACTGCCGGCGCCAGCACCACCGCTCTCGACCTCGGGCCCGCCCGTGCGCTCACCTGTCGTGAGTGCGGACACCAGGTTCCGCTCGCCGCCGAGTTCGCGTGCGCCGAGTGTTTCGGACCCCTCGAGGTCGCCTACGAGTTCGGCGACGTCACCAGGGCGGACATCGAGGCGGGCCCCAAGTCCATCTGGCGCTACCGCCAGCTGCTGCCCGTTCCGTCCGATGTGGACGCCCACCCGAACACCGAGCCCGGCCTCACCCGGCTGGTGAAGGCCGACCGGCTCGCCGCGGCGCTCGGCGTGAAGTCGTTGTGGGTCAAGGACGACACGGGCAACCCGACGCACTCGTTCAAGGACCGGGTGGTCGCCGTCGCGCTCGCCGCCGCGCGCCAGCTCGGTTTCACCGTGCTGGCCTGCCCGTCGACCGGCAACCTGGCCAACGCGGTAGCCGCCGCGGCGGCGCGCGCGGGCTGGGAGTCGGTGGTGCTGATCCCGTCGTCGCTCGAGCGCGCCAAGGTCCTCACCACCGCCGTGTACGACGGCGCCCTGATCGCGGTCGACGGCAACTACGACGACGTCAACCGCCTGGCCACCGAACTCGCCGCGGAGCACGAGGACTGGGCGTTCGTCAACGTCAACGTGCGCCCGTACTACGCCGAGGGCTCCAAGTCGCTCGGCTACGAGGTCGCCGAGCAGCTCGGCTGGCGCCTGCCGGACCAGGTGGTCGTGCCGGTGGCCTCCGGCGCCCAGCTCACCAAGGTGGACAAGGGCTTCCGCGAGTTCACCGAACTCGGCCTGGTCGAGGGCAAGCCGTACCGGGTGTTCGGCGCCCAGGCGACCGGCTGCTCCCCGGTGTCCGCCGCGTACAAGGCGGGCCAGGACGTCGTGAGCCCGGTGAAGCCGGACACCATCGCCCGTTCGCTGGCGATCGGCGCCCCCGCCGACGGCCCGTACGTGCTCGACGCGGTCCGCCGCACCAACGGCGCGGTGGAGGACGTCTCCGACGAGGAGGTCGTCGAAGGCATCCGCCTGCTCGCCAGGACCGAGGGCATCTTCGCGGAGACCGCAGGCGGCGTCACCGTCGCCACCGCGAAGAAGCTCATCGACACCGGCCAGCTCGACCCCGACGCCGAAACAGTCCTCCTCATCACCGGCGACGGCCTCAAGACCCTCGACGCCGTGCAGGACAAGATCGGCCCCCGCGCCACGGTGCCTCCGTCAGCCGCGGCCGTCCGCGAAGCCCTGGAGTCCTGACGCCGGAAGTACCGCCTCGGCGGCACCACACGCGGACTCCTGCCCCAGCGTCGCGGCAGCAGACATCGCGGTAGCAGCGTCTGCCGTACGTCGCGGGCGAGCCCACGAAGCATCCGATGTGGACAGATGCGGCAGGCTCGCCGTGATCCGCACGGCGCCGCGAGTCGGCGACACGATCCGCGTGCGCCGCGGCGGTGGAACCGGTGCACACGTGCCGGGTTCGTGCACGCACACGTTCCGACGAACACCACCGCGGTGCCACTGCTCGTCGCGACCGAATCCGATCGAACAACCACCTCCTCACACAACTCGTACGTACATCTGTCACGGCGGCCCACGGGTCGGGCCGCGAGCCACCGCCCGCGGGCCGTTCTCGCCCGGGACGATCGCCGCGTCACCGCCGGTGTCGGTGCGGACCACCAGAGCCCCGGTCCGGTCGATCGCCCGGAGCGTGGTCGGGCTCGGGTGCCCGTACCGGTTGTCGGCACCGACACTGACCACCGCGATCCGGGCCCGGACCGCCGTGAACAGCTCGGGTGTGGTGTACCGGCTGCCGTGGTGCGGCACCTTGACGACGTCAGCGGTCAGGTCGGCCCGGGAGTCGAGCAGACCGGCCTGCGCCGACAGCTCCACGTCGCCGCTGAGCAGCACCTTTCCCGCCGGCGTCGCCGCACGCAGCACCAGCGACGCGTTGTTGATCTCCGTGCCCTCGGCTTCCGCCGGAAGCATCACCTCCTTCGCTGTCGGGGCCAGCACCTCGATCACCAGCCCCGGCCACTCGAGCCGGTGTCCGGCGTCGAGCTGGACGATCGGCACACCAACCTCGGCCGCCGCGTCTCGAACCTCCTCCCATGCCCAGTCCGGTTCCCTGCCCGGACCGACCGCGACCGCACCGACCGTCCGCTCGCCGAGGACCGCGTCCAGCCCACCGACGTGATCGGCGTGCAGGTGGCTCAGCACCACCAGCGGCACCCGGGACACGTCCAGCCGGTCCAGGCACCCGGCCAGTAGCCCCGGTTCCGGCCCGGTGTCCACGACCACCGCCCGACCGGCCTCGGCGGTGGCGAGCACGAGCGCGTCACCCTGCCCCACGTCGCACGCGACCATCGCCCACCCCGGCGGCGGCCAACCGGGCGCGACCACCCGGATCGGGACGACCACCACCAACAGACCGGTGAGTGCCGCGCCCACCAGCACCCGCAGGTGCCGGCGACGCAGTGCCGCGACCAGCAGCGACACACACGCCACCAGCAGCAGCCCGCCCCACCAGCCGGACGGCCAGGCGATCGTCGCACCGGGCACCCGTGACGCGTGCCGGGCGACCAGGATCAGCCAGTCGACCTCCGGCCCCGCGAGGCGGACCAGAAGCTCGGCCGGCCACGACGACACCGGGGCGACGAGCGCCGCCAGCACGCCGAGGACCGTGGCCACCGGGACCACCGGCGCGGCCAGCAGGTTCGCCAGCACCGCGACCAGGCTGACCTCGCCCGCCATCCCAGCCACCACGGGCGCGGTGACCAGGTGCGCCGCCGCCGGCACCGCGAGCGCCTCGGCGAGGCCACGCGGCACACCACGGTGCGCCAGCCGCTCCGCCCATCGCGGCGCGAGCAGCACCAGCCCGGCCGTGGCCAGCACCGACAACGCGAACCCGAAGCTCACCGCCATGGCCGGGTCCCACAGCACGAGCACGATCACCGCGGTACCCAGCGCGGGCAATGCGGCACGCTCCCGTCCCATCGCCAGCGCCAGCAGCCCGACCGCGCCCATGACACCCGCACGCAGGACGCTCGGCTCCGACCCGGCCAGCACCACGAAGCCGACCAGCGCGAGGGCGGCGCCGGCGGCCGCCGACCGTGGTCCCATGCGCAGCGCACGAAGGAGGAACAACACCGCCACGCACACGATCGCCAGGTTCGCCCCGCTGACGGCCACCAGGTGTGCGAGCCCGGCCGCCGTGAACTCCTCCTCGACCTGCCGGGACAGCCCATCGGTGTCCCCGACGACCAGCCCGGGTAACAGCCCCGCCGGTTCGGGATCGAGCACCGACGCGGCGTCCCGCAGCCCGCCCCGAAGCTCCTGCGCACCACGCTGCCAGGCGGCCGCCTCGCTCACGTCGTCCGGCGGTCCCCGGACGCGCAGCACGGCGACGGTCAACTCGCCCGAGCGGGCGGGCGCGAGCCCGGCGGTGGTGGTGGCGTCCTGCCCGGGCAGCAGCCTCGACCAGCCGTCCACGGGGGCGACCAGTACCACCCGGCCGGTCGAGGCGACGGCCTTGCCGTCGATCACGGCAGCGCGGATCCGCGCGGGCACGACAACCGCCCGGACACCGCCCTGTTGACCACCGAAGCCGGCGGAGAACAGCGGCCGCGGCCGCCCGGTGATCGTCACCCGGAACTGGCCCTCGCCGCCGGCCCGCGCGTGGGCACGGAGCGGATCCTGTTCGGCCTCGCGGAGGCGTCCCGTGGTGGCGACGGCCATCAACAGCCCGCAGACCAGCAGCGACCAGCCCAGGCCGACCCTGAACCATCGCACCGCCGGTGCCCGGCCGCGAGCGGCCAGCACGATGCCGATCCCGGCGCCCACCGCCGCGACGGCGCCGACCACGACCCACCACCAGCCGAGCAGTAGTCCGAGCATCGTGGCGAGCCAGACCGCGAGCGCCGCGGGTGCCAGCCTCCAGTCCGGTGCGGTGGCCGGATCCGCCCAGATGCGCCGGAGGCTCATCGCGCCACCACCAGCTCCTTGAGCCGGTCGAACCGGGTCGGACCGATGCCGTCGACCTCGCGCAACTGCTCGACCGAGGCGAACCGGCCGTGCTCGGTGCGCCAGTCCACGATCCGCTGCGCGGTGACCGGCCCCACCCCGGGCAGGGTGTCGAGCACGGCCAGGGTCGCCGTGTTGAGGTCGACGCGCGTACCGCCGGGCTGGCCGGTGCCGGGGGCGGCGGCGGGCTCCTGCGCGCCCGGCGGCACCGGGATCCCGACGTAGATCTGCTCGCCGTCGGTGAGGCGCCGGGCAAGGTTGAGGCTGCCCAGTTTGGCGCCTGGCGCCGTGCCGCCCGCCGCGTCCAGCGCGTCGGCCACCCGCGCGCCGCCGGGCAGCGTGACCAGGCCGGGGGACGCAACCCGCCCCACGACACTGATCACGATCGAGCCGCCCGGTGACGTGCTGGTGGTGGGTTCGCGCACCTGGCTGACCGCGGCGGCCGGCAGCGGGGGCGGCACCTCCGGTTGCTCGTGGGCCGTGGATAGCGTCAACCCGACCGCGACCGCGATGCCGAGCAGCGCGGCGCCCGCCGCGAGCACGGCGAGCCGCCGGCGCGGCGGATCGGCGGCCCGGTCGGGCAGCCAGCGTTCGCACAGGCGAGTGGCGACCCGGCGCCACCACGGATCGGCCGCCGGTACCCCGGTGGTCGACTTGTCGTGACCTCGTGGATCGGGCCGCGTGGCGACATCGTCCGGCGACCGAGCGGCGGCCGGAGGCGTCGGATCGGGGGCAGGAGGGTCGGGTGGCCACGCTGTTGGTTCGGGCGGGAAAGGTGAGTCGTCGAGCCACGGTCGACCGGGTGGCCGCTCATGGTGCGGCCGGTCGACGAGGTGGTCGAGGCGGTTGCTGGGACGGAGGGGTCGGCGTTCGCGCCGGGCGGTCGTTTCGATCACGCCTTCGACGCTAGGCCGGAACGGGCGCGGGCCGGGGCGATCGGCGTCGCACTGTGGACAACCGCGGTGGTTGTGGATAACCGGGTCGTTCGGGTGGTCAGAGCGAGGGAATCGTCGGTGCCGTGTGCGAGGCTGGACGGTTCACCGTTCGATCGGGCAGAGCACGACTCCGAGCATGCCGGGCCCGGTGTGCGCACCGATCGCCGCGCCCAGCTCGGACACCACACAGCCCGGCGACGGAGAGATCCGCTCGTCGAGCCGGGTCGCGAGTTCCACCGCCCGGTCGTGCGCGGCGAGGTGGTGCACGGCGACGTCGACGCCCTGTGCGCCCGTCGCCCGCGCGGCCTCTTCGGCCAGGTCCACCAGGCGCAACATGGCTCGATGGGTCGTCCGCACCTTCTCCAGCGGTTCGATCCGTCCGTCCACCACGTGCAGCACCGGTCGAACCGCGAGCGCCGTGCCAAGGAACGCCGACGCCGCCCCGATCCGCCCGCCCCGCCGGAGGTACTCGAGCGTCTCCACCACGAAGAACGTCCTGGTCCGCGCCGCCGCGGCGACCGCGGTGTCCTCCACCTCAGCCGCGTCGGCGCCGGCCACCGCGACCGCTGCCGCCCGCAGCACGGCGAACCCGAGCCCCATCACCGTCGTCCGCGAGTCCACCACTCGAACCCGGTCCTCGCCGACTTCCTTCGCCGCCAGCCTGGCCGACTCCCACGTGCCGGAGAGTTCCCTGGACAGGTGCACCGAGACGACCGCGTCGGCACCGGTGTCGAGCAACCGCCGATAGGTGCCGACGAACTCCTCCGGGTTGGGCCGCGACGTCGTGACCACGCGACGGCCGACCAACGCCTCCGCCACCGCGCCCGGGCCGATGTCCACCCCGTCCAACCCGGACTCGTCGTCGATCAACACGTGCAGTGGCACCACGTGCACCGCGTGTCGCGCCGCGAAACCGTCCGGCAGGTACGCGCTGGAGTCGGTGACCACGGCGACAGGCACGGTCGGTCAGCCTACGTGGTGCTCGTCCGTCTTCCGTGCAACCAGCGGCGCCACGAGGTCGGCCAGCGCGGCGCCGACCCTGGCGTGTCCCTCCCAGCCCCAGTGCATGCCGTCCGGGTTTCCGCGCCCGCTCAGCACGTGCTCGCCGGTCAGGTCGGCGAGGTCGAGCAGGGGCACTCCGGCCCGCGCGCCCCACGCGCGGATCGCCGGGACGGCACTCAGCCGACCGGTGTGTACCAGCCCGTAGGACGCCGCACGGTGCACGGGCGGCAGCACCCCGACCGCCGGGAGATCCGGACGCAGCGCGCGGATCGAGCCGAGGATGCGGTCCAGGTAGTGGACGGTCAGCGCGGGCGGCAACGCCACCGGCCGCCCCCTGGTCACCCTGGCCAGCCACGGCTGGGCGGCCAGATAGCGGGCGCGAACGAACCGGCGCAGCGCGTCCGGCCGCAGGTAGCGCAGGCCTTCGCGCAGGTAGGTGGGCAGTGGTGAGGGCAGGGTGTCCATACTGCCCACGCCCAGGACCAGCACGTCGGCTGTGGGCAGCAGCGCCCAGATCCGCGGGTCGCCGGCGAGCGCCCAGAACGCGTCGCGCGAGGTCCAGCCCTGTCCGGCGAACAGTTCGGTGCGGCCGCCGATCGCCGCCGCGGCCAGATTGGGCCACAGCCGCTCGTCGTCCGCGGGATACGGTCCGTCGGGACCATGGAAACTGAGCGAGTCCCCGAAGGTCAACAGGGTCGGAGCCATGGTCGGGGACTCAGCCGGTGATCCCGGCGTTGTAGACGCGTAGCCGCCAGGCCAGGCCGCTCGTGCCGCGCCGGGCCAGCACGGTCCAGTGGCAGTTGCCGATCCCGCCGAGCTTGGCCCACGCCGCGACCGGCAGCTCCAGCAGGTGCCCGACGAGCGCGGTGATCAGGCC
This sequence comes from Actinophytocola gossypii, assembly GCF_025165815.1. Taxonomy (GTDB): domain Bacteria; phylum Actinomycetota; class Actinomycetes; order Mycobacteriales; family Pseudonocardiaceae; genus Actinophytocola; species Actinophytocola gossypii. The sequence continues at coordinate 47,264 of NZ_JAFFZE010000022.1, forward strand.
GCCGTGCGCGCACAGGATCGCGGTGTCCTCGGTCGACTCGTCCAGGTCGGCGACCACTTCCGCGGCCCGGGCGGCGACCTCGACCCGAGCCTCGCCGCCGGGCGGGGTCCAGGTCGGGTCCGTCTGCCAGACCTGGCGCGAGCCCGGCCACTGCTCGTCGACCTCGGCGCTGGTCATGCCCTGCCAGAGGCCCAGGTTGGTCTCCCGCAGCCGCTTGTCCACGCGCGAGGGCACGCCGGTGGCGTCGGTGAACGTCGCCGCCGTGTCCATCGCGCGGCGCAGGTCGGAGGTCACCACGATGTCCGGGGAGAACCGGGCCAGTGCCGGCACCGCGAAGCGCGCCTGGTTGCGCCCCACCTCGGTGAGCCGCGAGTCCAGGTGTCCCTGCCATCGGCCGGTCGCGTTGTAGTCGGTCTCGCCATGCCGCCACATCACGAGCCGGCTCAGGGTCACGTCGGACCGCCCTCGTCGCCGTCCGCGTCGACCAGCGCCGGGTCCGGGTCGAACTCGATCCGCGGGCAGTCCTTCCACAGCCGTTCCAGGCCGTAGAACGCCCGTTCCTCCGCGTGCTGGACGTGCACGACGACGTCCACGAAGTCCAGCAACACCCAGCGGCCCTCGCGGGCGCCCTCGCGGCGGATCGGTTTCGTGCCGGTGGCGCGCATCTTCTCCTCGACGTTGTCGACGATCGCGCCGACCTGCCGTTCGTTCGGCGCGGACGCGATCACGAAACAGTCGGTGATGACCAGTTGCTCGGAGACATCGAGCACGATCACGTCGCTGGCCTTCTTGTCGGCGGCGGCGTTGGCCGCGACCAGTGCCAACTCGCGTGCGTCGTGCGTAGCGGCCACGTCACTCCTCTGTCGTCGAACCCGGGCTCCTCGTGAACCCTACGAGAGTACCCGTGCCGCACGCGATCACGGTGTCCCGTCCCGGTACAGGTCTCGCTTCGAGATGTACTGAACGACCCCGTCGGGCACCAGGTACCAGACGGGCTGGCCGGCGGCGACCCTGGCGCGGCAGTCGGTCGACGAGATCGCCATGGCGGGAACGTCGACCAGGCTCACCGATCCGCTCGGCAGGTGCTCGTCGGCGAGCTGGTAGCCGGGCCGGGTCACGCCGACGAAGTGGGCCAGCGCGAACAGCTCCTCGGCCTGGCGCCAGGACAGGATCTGTTCGAGCGCGTCCGCGCCGGTGATGAAGAACAGGTGCGCGTCGGGGTGCGATGCGTGCAGGTCGCGCAGCGTGTCGATGGTGTAGGTGGTGCAGCCGCGGTCGATGTCGACCCTGCTCACCGAGAACCGGGGATTGGACGCGGTGGCGACCACGGTCATCAGGTACCTGTCCTCGGCCGCGCTGACCTGGCGGTGGCTCTTCTGCCACGGCTGCCCGGTCGGCACGAAGATCACCTCGTCCAGGTCGAACCTGACCTGGACCTCGCTCGCCGCCACGAGGTGTCCGTGATGGATGGGATCGAACGTGCCGCCCATGATCCCGATTCTCCGACCTGCCATGGGCGCTGAGCCTACCGCCGGACAGGCCGCTGACCTGGGAACCGATCGAACTTTTCGTGCGAATGGTCCATTCGCACGGTCGCCCCCTGGCCGTTGTCGGTGTCATGCGCCAGTGTGGAGGGCGTGGATCAGCAAGCCCTCCGAACCTCAGCCGAACACCGCCTCCGCGCCCTCGCCGGCGACGAGGCGTCCCTCCGCGACGACCAGTGGACCGCCATCGAGGCGCTGGTCGTCGACCGCGCGCGTGCCCTCGTGGTGCAGCGCACGGGGTGGGGCAAGTCCGCCGTCTACTTCGTGGCGACCGCGCTGTTACGCGAACTCGGCCGGGGCCCGACGGTGATCGTCTCGCCGCTGCTCGCGTTGATGCGCAACCAGATCGAGGCGGCGGGTCGGGCCGGGGTCCGGGCGGCCACGATCAACTCGGCCAACCTCGACCAGTGGCACGAGGTGCAGGACGATGTCCTGGCCGGGCGGATCGACGTGTTACTGGTCAGCCCGGAACGGCTCAACAACCCGGAGTTCCGCGACACGGTCCTGCCGGAACTGACCGCGAGCGCAGGGATGCTCGTGGTCGACGAGGCGCACTGCATCTCCGACTGGGGTCACGACTTCCGACCCGACTACCGGCGGCTGCGCAGCCTGCTCGGCACCCTGCCGGCCGGGGTGCCCGTGCTCGCGACCACGGCCACCGCGAACGACCGGGTGGTCCGCGACGTCACCGAGCAACTCGGACTCGGTGGTCGGGACACGGTGGTGCTGCGTGGCGAGCTCGACCGGGAGAGCCTGCACCTTGGCGTGCTGCGGCTGCCGACAGCGCAGGCCAGGTTCGCCTGGCTGGCGGAGCATCTCGACGAGTTGCCCGGCTCGGGGATCATCTACACGCTGACGGTGGCCGCGGCACACGAGGTGTCGTCGTTCCTGCGCGACCGCGGGTACTCGGTGGACGCGTACTCGGGCAGGACCGATCCGGCCGAGCGGGAACGCGTCGAGCAGGACCTGCTGGGCAACCGGATCAAGGCGGTGGCCGCGACGTCGGCCCTGGGGATGGGTTTCGACAAGCCGGACCTCGGCTTCGTGATCCATCTGGGAGCGCCGTCCTCTCCGATCGCGTACTACCAGCAGATCGGTCGCGCGGGTCGCGGCGTGCGCCGGGCCGAGGTGTTACTCCTGCCGGGCACCGAGGACCAGGACATCTGGGCGTACTTCGCCTCGCTGGCCTTCCCGGCCGAACGGGTGGTCCGGCGCGTGCTGGACGTACTGGCCGAAGCGGATCGTCCACTGTCCACGGCGGCGATCGAGCCCTCGTGCGACCTGTCCCGCAGTCGGCTGGACATGGTGCTGAAGGTGCTGGACGTGGACGGTGCGGTCCAACGGGTCAAGGGCGGCTGGATCGCCACCGGCCAGGGCTGGGACTACGACGCGGATCGGTACCAGGGCATCGCCGGCGCGAGGAAGTCCGAACAACAGGCCATGCGCGAGTACCAGCGGACGGACCAGTGCCGGATGGAGTACCTGCTCCGCCAACTCGACGCGCCGAACGTGGCGGCGTGTGGTCGGTGCGACAACTGTGCCGGAGCGCGATGGAGCGCGGAGGTCTCGGAGGCGCATGTCGTCGCCGCCCAACGGCTCTTGCATCGGCCGGGCGTGGAGATCGGCGAACGTCGCATGTGGCCGAGCGGTATGGCCGCGCTCGACGTTCCGTTGTCCGGAAAGGTCGGTGCCGGTGAGCGCGCGGAGCCGGGCCGCGCACTCGGGCGGCTCACCGACATCGGCTGGGGCAACCGTTTGCGCGAGCTGTTCGCACCGGGCGTCGAGCACGCCGACGGGCCGGTCCCCGACGACCTGGTCGATGGCTGTGTGCGGGTGCTGGCGTCGTGGGAGTGGGCGGAGCGTCCGGTCGGCGTGGTGACGGTGGGATCGACCAGCAGACCGAAGCTGGTGGCGAGCTTGGGCGAGCGGATCTCCTCGATCGGCCGGCTGCCCCTGCTGGGCGGGATCGACGTCCGACCGGCGGGTGAGCGACAAGCGAACAGTGCACGCCGGTTGGCACAGGTGTGGCGGTCACTTCGGATCAGTCCCGAACTGGCCGACCGCTTATCCGGTGTGGACGGTCCGGTGCTGCTCGTCGACGACCGGGTGGACACGGGCTGGACCATGACCGTGGCGGCCAGGTTGGTGCGCGAGGCCGGCGCACCAGCGGTCCTGCCGTTCGCTCTCGCCACCACGACCTGACCACTCGGCTCACCCGAACACTCACACGTGGAAAGGAGGTACCAACTTTCGATCAGATCACAGCGCCCCGCACAAGACGTGCCTTCGCCGGAGCACTCGTCCATGTGCTCGACCGGAAGTCGGGCTCCGGAGCAAGGTGACGAACTCGGAGTAGCGCTCGCCCGCGGCGACTTCGGGCACGCCCTTCCGCCGGGCTCGGAGCCCGGCTCGGATGCGAGCCGGACCGACGAACTCTGCCGGACCGGATTCACCGACCGAATTCGCCAACCGGATTCACCGACCGAGTTCGCCCACCGATTTCGCCGACCGAGTCGCCCACCGAGTTCGCCCACCCAGTTCGCCCACCCAGTTCGCCGACCGAGTTCGCCCACCGGATTCACTGACCGGATTCGCCCACCGAGTTCGCCCCACCGAGTTCGCCCCACCGAGTTCGCCGAGCCGGCCCGGCTCAACCGGACGCGTCCGCCGGGACAGCCAGGCAACCGGGGCGACCAAACTCAGCCAGAGAGTTCGGCCTGCCGGTTCGACGGTCGGGCTCGCTGTCACCTCGGCCGGCAACCGGAGCCGATCAGCCCGGTGCGGGCGGGTTCGGGCAGCCGCAGCCAGCCAGAGCACGGCCAGCCCGACTGGTTGGGCGCAGTGCTCGGACTCGACCAGTGGGGCTCGGTCAGTGGACTTGGCTGGCGATGTCGGCCACCCAATCCCGCTCGGTCGGGTTGGGCGTAGGAGTACGGCGAGCCAGCACGGGTGGCACGCGGACATGGAACTCGGGGGCAGCGACGCCCTGACCGAACGGGAAAGGAGGTAATCGCGCTCCGACAAGTGTGAGTCAGTGGCGGAGTGGGACCAGGTCGTCGGCGTGGACGACTTCGCGGCGATGTTCCGGCGCGAGGTCGTGGCTCTTACGGCCGATGAGCATCGGCAGCTCGGCGGCGTCGTAGGCGACGACTCCCCTGGCGACGACATGGTCACGGCTGTCGGACAGCTCGACGACGTCACCGGCTTCGAACTCGCCGTGCACGGCGGTGATGCCGGCGGCCAGAAGCGAGCGGCGGCGGCCGACCACCGCGGCCACGGCACCGTCGTCGAGTCGCAGGCGGCCCTTGGGGTTGGCGGCGTAGGCGAGCCAGAACCGCCTCGGGGTCAGCCTGCGTGGGCTGGCGGCGAACGCGGTACCGACGTCGGCCACGCCCAAAGCGTGGGCCGCGTCGCTCGCGGCGGCGATCAGGACCGGTACGCCGGCGGTCGAGGCGAGCCGGGCCGAGGCCAGCTTCGAGGCCATGCCGCCGGTGCCCAGGTCGGAACCGGGCTCGTCGGCGCGGACATGTTCGACATCGGCATCGCCGGCCACTTCGTCGATGCGGTGGGCGTCACCGCGACGGGGGTCGCCGTCGTACAGACCATCGACATCGGAAAGGAGGACCAGCGCGTCAGCACCAACCAAATACGCGACCATTGCCGCCAGGCGGTCGTTGTCGCCGAACTTGATCTCCTCGGTGACCACGGTGTCGTTCTCGTTGACCACGGGCACGACACCGAGGGCCAGTAGCCGCGACAGGGTGCGTTGCGCATTGCGATAGTGCGCGCGCCGCACCACGTCGTCCGAGGTGAGGAGGACCTGGCCCACCCGCAGGTCGTAGCGGGCGAACGACGACACGTACGCGTGGCCGAGCACGAGCTGGCCGACGCTCGCGGACGCCTGCTGCGTGGCGAGATCATGTGGCCGGCGGCCGAGACCCAACGGCGCCAGTCCCGAGGCGATCGCACCGGAGGACACCAGGACGACCTGGCTACCGGCGGTACGACGCGCCGCGAGTGCGTCGACCAGGGCATCGAGCCGTGCTGGGTCGAGGCCGCCCTGCGCGGTGGTCAGCGACGACGAGCCGACCTTGACCACCACGCGCGGCGCCGCGGCGATGCGCGACCGCGTGTCGGACAGGAGCGCGCCCCGCTCGGTCACGACTCGTCCGGCGCCTGGCGACCGACGCCGTCGGGCTGGTCGGCGACGCCGTCGGCGCTGGTACCGTCGGTGTCCGTTTTGGCGGTGCTGGTGCCGTCGGTGTCCGCCTCGGCGGCGCTGGGGCCGTCGGGGTCAGGTCTGCCTGGCGTGTTCGGTGTGCCTGGGTCGGGCGGATCGACCGTCGTGGGCACTGCTTCCGGTCCTTGGTCGTCGGCGGGTTGCGGGAAACCGGGGGTCTCCAGGCCTCGGCGGGCTCGCTTGGCCGCCTTGCGTTCGGCGGCGCCCACCCGGTTGTTCCGCTCCAGGCGCGGGTCCTCGCCGCGTTCGTACAGGACGGTGCTCACTCCTGCTGGGGTGGATGGTTCCCAGTCGAACGTGACGTTTCCGATGGTGACCGGGCAGCCGGGCTTGGCGCCCCGCTCCGCCAGTGCCTGTTCGACGCCGAGCCTCGCCAACCGGTCGGCCAGGTAGCCGACGGCCTCGTTGTTGTCGAACGCCGTCTGGCGCACCCAGCGCTCGGGTCGATCGCCCCGCACGATGAAGGCGCCCGGCTCCTCCGGGTCCTCCGCCACGGTGAAGCCGGCATCGTCGACCGCCTGTGGGCGCAGCACGATCCGGCTCGCCTCGATCGAGGGGCGGGTGGCGCGGTCCTCCTCCACGATCCTGGCCAGGGCGAACGACAGCTCGCGCAGGCCCTCGTGGCTCGCCGTCGACACGGCGAACACGGGGAGTCCTCTGGCTTCCAGGTCGGGTTTGATCATGTCGGCCAGCTCCCGGGCGTCGGGCACGTCGACCTTGTTCAGGACCACGACCCGGGGCCGATCGGCGAGGCTGTCGCCGAGCGCCGGGGTGTACCGGGCGAGTTCCTCCTCCAGGGCGTCCACGTCGGACACCGGATCGCGGTTCGACTCGTAGGTCGCGCAGTCGACCACGTGCACCAGCACGGCACAGCGCTCGATGTGCCGAAGGAAGTCCAGGCCGAGCCCCTTGCCCTGGCTCGCTCCGGGGATCAGGCCGGGTACGTCGGCGACCGTGTAGGTCGACGCACCCGCGGTGACGACACCCAGGTTCGGCACGAGCGTGGTGAACGGGTAGTCGGCGATCTTCGGCCGCGCCGAGGACAGCACCGAGATCAGCGACGACTTCCCCGCCGAAGGAAACCCGACCAGGCCGACGTCGGCGACCGACCGGAGTTCGAGCACCAGGTCACGCAGCTCGCCCGGCTCGCCGAGGAGGGCGAAGCCGGGAGCCTTGCGGGCCTTGGACGCCAGCGCGGCGTTGCCCAGCCCACCCCGACCACCGCGGGCCGCGACGAACCGGGTTCCGTTGCCGGTCAGGTCGGCGAGCATCTCGCCGTCCTCGGTGAGCACCACGGTGCCGTCCGGCACCCGCAGCTCCAATGCGTCACCGGCGGCACCATCGCGGTTGCTGCCCTGCCCCTGCCTGCCGTTGGTCGCGCGGGCGTGCGGGCGGAAGTGGAAGTCGAGCAGTGTGTGCACGCCGGCGTCGACGACGAGCACCACATCGCCGCCGTTGCCGCCGTTGCCGCCGTCCGGGCCGCCGAGCGGCTTGAACTTCTCGCGGTGCACCGACGCACACCCGTTACCACCGCTGCCCGCGGACACGTGGATGACCACGCGATCGACGAATCGGGACACTGATGAACCTTCCCAGAAACACGACGAGGGGCGAGCCGCACTACGCCGGCCCGCCCCTCGTCAGGGTCTTGTTCCAGTCGCGGGCGTCAGCCCTCGACCGGGACGATGTTCACGGTCTTGCGACCGCGCTTCTCACCGAACTGGACCGCGCCCGCGGCCAGCGCGAACAGCGTGTCGTCGCCACCGCGGCCGACGTTGACGCCGGGGTGGAACTTGGTGCCCCGCTGACGGATGAGGATCTCGCCGGCGTTGACCGCCTGGCCGCCGAACCGCTTCACGCCCAGGCGCTGAGCGTTGGAGTCGCGCCCGTTGCGGGAGCTGGACGCACCCTTCTTGTGTGCCATGGCTGTTCAGCTCCTACTTGGTCTTGATGCCGGTGACCTCGACGCGGGTCATCTTCTGCCGGTGACCCTGCCGCTTGTGGTAGCCGGTCTTGTTCTTGAACTTGTGGATGCGGATCTTGGGGCCCTTGGTCTGGGCGACGACCTTGCCGGTCACCGACACGCCGGCCAGCTTGGCCGCATCGGTGGTGACATCCTCACCGTCGACGACGAGCAGCGCGGGGAACGTGAGCTCGGCTCCGGGCTCACCGTCGAGCTTCTCGACCTCGACGATGTCGCCGACGGCGACCTTGTACTGCTTGCCGCCGGTCTTGACGATCGCGTACATCGGGACGGAACTCTCCTGCTGCTCGATGTTTCTCTCGACTAGGGCTACGCGGCGGCCGGACTCTCGCGATGGCTCCCGTCGAGCCAGTGCCGGATCCCGCGCACGAGTCGGCCCACCGATCGGCGGGCCGACCTACAGGTTACGCGGCCGCCGGAATCGGGGGCAAACCGGGGTCAGCCATCGTGCGCCGCCGTCACCGGAGGGCCCGCGGGCCGCGACGCGCCGCGGCGGGTGGGACGCCGGGTGGGCGGGGTCACCGCTGGCACGTCCGACTCGTTGCCGACGAGCTCACCTGCCGGGTCGCCCTGCCCGGCTCCCTGGTCGGCTCCCTGGTCGGCGCTGTGTTCGACGCCGTGTTCGGCGGCACGGTCGGCGCCGTGGTCGGCGGCATGGTCGGCGCCGTGGTCGGCGGCACGGTCGGCGCCGTGCGGGCGGCCGTTGGCCTGCTCGGGCCTGCCGTTGGACTCGTCGGTGCCGGTGAACCCCGTCCCAGCGGGGCCGGTGTCGGCCGGGGTCGCCGGATCGATGACCGTGGACGCGCTCGGCTCGCCCGCGGGTGTCGTGGTCGCGTTGACGGTGACCCCCGCGTGGGCGGCGGTGACGCTCGGCTGGCCGGCACTGCGGCGCGAACGGCGACGGGCACGGGTCGGTGGCTGCTCGGCCACGGGGGCCGGGGACGAGCCCGAGAGGTCGGCGCCGGAGCCAGCACCCGTGTCGGGTCCGGTGCCGGTGAGAGCGCCGGAGCCGGTGGCAGGCGTGCCGGGTGAAGCCGTTCCGATGGCCGAGGCGGTCCCGGTGCTCCGGTCCACCCCGCTGGCTGGTGCGCCACCCGGTTCGGCGTTCGCGTCGACGGGTGCGTCGGTGCCGGTGTCGGTGCCGGCGGTTGGTTCGGCGACGGGCGCCGAACCGGAGGTGGAGGCATCCGACTCGACGGAGGTACCGGCCCGAGTGCCGGTGCTCGGGGACCCGGACCGAACGTCGCCACCAGCGGATGCGGAGCCGGTGGGCTCCGTTTCGGCCGGACGGGACCGGGTGTCGGGCGAAGCGCCGCGGTCAGAACCTTCTGGGGTGGTCACCGGCGAGCCGGAGCCCCTGGCGGCCGGAGCGGCAGCAGTGTGGGAACCGGCGCCCGCGCGGGCCGTGTCGGAGCCTGTGCGGGAGGAGTCTGAGGTCGCCTGGTCCGCCGGTGATCCGCTCTCGGCGGGTTGGGCGTCGGTGCCGTTGGCCTTGGTGGTGGCGGCGGCGATGTCACGCACCGCCTTCGCGGCCTCCTTGGCGGCGGCGTCCTTGGCCGCCGCTTCCTTGGCGGCTTCCTTGGCCGACTCCTTGTCCTTGCTCGTCTCCTTGCCCGTGTCCTTGCCGCCACCGCCGTCATCGCCTCGGGAGCGGGAGCGGCGGTTGCCGTGCTGGTGGCCAGAGTGGCCGTTGGTGGCCTTGCCGGCCGGCTCGGTGGTGACCAGGACGCCCCGGCCCTTGCAGTGCTCGCACGTGGTGCCGAACGCCTCCAGGAGGCCCGTGCCGACACGCTTGCGGGTCATCTGCACCAGCCCGAGCGACGTGACCTCGGCCACCTGGTGCCTGGTGCGGTCCCGGCCCAGACACTCGGTCAGGCGGCGGAGCACCAGGTCCCGGTTCGACTCCAGCACCATGTCGATGAAGTCGATCACGATGATGCCGCCGATGTCGCGCAGCCTCAGCTGGCGCACGATCTCCTCCGCCGACTCCAGGTTGTTCCTGGTGACCGTCTCCTCCAGGTTTCCACCCGATCCGGTGAACTTGCCGGTGTTCACGTCGATGACGGTCATCGCCTCGGTGCGGTCGATGACCAGGTAGCCGCCGGAGGGCAGCCAGACCTTCCGGTCCAGGGCCTTGAGCAGCTGCTCCTCGATCCGGTATTCGGCGAACACGTCGGTCTTCGCCACGTGCTTGCGCACCCGCTCGGCGAGCTCCGGCGCCACGTGGCTGACGTACGCGTCGACGGTCTCCCACGCCGTGTCGCCCTGCACCACCAGCGCGGAGAAGTCCTCGGTGAACAGGTCACGCACGACCTTCACCAGGAGATCCGGCTCCTCGTAGACGAGCGCGGGGGCGTTGACCTTCTTGACCCCGTTGCCACCCTTGGTCTTCTCCTGGATGACCTGCCACTGCGCCTGCAGCCGCCGCACGTCCCGGCCAAGTTCGTCCTCGCTGATGCCCTCCGACGCGGTGCGGATGATCACCCCGGCGTCCTCCGGCACCACCCGCTTGAGCACGTCCTTGAGCCGCCGGCGCTCGTTCTCCGGGAGCTTGCGCGAGATCCCCGTCGCGCCGCCGCCCGGCACGTAGACCAGGAACCGGCCGGGCAGGGAGATCTGGGTGGTCAGCCGGGCGCCCTTGTGCCCCACCGGGTCCTTGGTGACCTGCACCAGCACGCTGTCCCCGGTCGACAGCGCCTGCTCGATCTTGCGTGCCTTGCCCTCGAGCCCGGCCGCGTCCCAGTCGACCTCGCCCGCGTACAGCACGGCGTTGCGACCGCGCCCGATGTCGACGAACGCCGCCTCCATCGACGGCAGCACGTTCTGCACCCGCCCCAGGTACACGTTGCCGACCAGCGAACCGGTGCCGGCCGAGGTCACGAAGTGCTCGACCAGCACCCCGTCCTCCAGCACGCCGATCTGCACCCGGTCGCCGCGCTCGCGGACCACCATCGCGCGGTCGACCGACTCGCGCCTGGCCAGGAACTCCGCCTCGGACAGGATCGGCGCCCGCCTGCGACCGGCCTCCCGGCCGTCGCGGCGGCGCTGGCGCTTGGCCTCCAGCCTGGTCGAGCCGCGCACGCTGCGCACCTCGTCGCGGCCGTCGGACTCGCCCTTGTCCTTGTCCTTGTCCTTGTCGTCACGTGCCTCGCGGACGTGCACGACCGTGTTCGGCGGATCGTCTTCGGTGGGGCCGCCGTCGTCGTCCGTGCCGCCCTTGCGGCGCCTGCGCCGGCGGCGACGGCGGCTCGCGGCGTCGCTCTCCTCGGCCTCCGGCTGCTCGTCCTCGGTCGACTCGGCCTCCGGGTCGTCCGAGGACGAGGAGGAAGTGGAAGCGGAAGCGGACGAAGCGGACTTGCCGGACTTGCGGCGCTTGCCCTCGACCTTCTCCTGCTTCTCGGCCGGCTTGGCCTGCTCCTCGTCGGTCGACTCGTCGCCGTTCTCGTCCTGGCCGCCCTTGCCTCGGCCCCTGCCCCGGCGGCCGCGGCGGCGGCGCGGACGGGAGTCGTCGGAATCGTCGTCGGTGCCGTCGTCGGCACCGTCGGCGCCCTCGGTCTGGTCGGTGGTGTCGGCCTCGTCCTCGTCGCGGGGCTCGGGCTTGCGGACCGGCGGGGCGGCCTTCGGCTCCGGCGGCAGGAACAGCGGCGACGCCGACGCGAACACCGGGGTCGGTGGCACGCGCCGAGTGGTTTCCTGCGCCGGCTCCTCGGCCGGTTCCTCGGCGGGAGCCGGGGCGGGCTCCGGCTCCGGCTGCTCGGTGAGGCCGAACGACTCGGCGACCCGCAGCGCGGTCTCCCGGTCGATGCTCGACTGCACGCTGCGGCCGTCGGCGCCGAGGTCGGTGACCGCGGTCAGCACCTCGCGGCTGCTGCGGCCGAGCAGCTTGGCCAGCGCGTGGATCCGGATCCGCGGCGGCAGGTCCGCGAGCACGGCGGTGATGGATGTGGCGTTGTCCCCGCCGGGGTTTCCGGCAGGTGTCGTCGTATCCGACATGTAGCTCCTTCGCCCCCGGGCGCGTCCGTGAGGCGTCGGTGCCAGAACACCGGCGCTCTACGGACGCGGCCGCACAGGGACCTCGTCGTCGGCCTCACCGTGCTCCAACGGTGAGGCGTTGGTCAGTTCCGCCGCGGGGCGGCGGGAATCCTCGCCTCTCGCCGTGGGGCCGCCGAGCGTGCTCGCCGGCCGGTCACGGCAGGTCAGTCAACGACGTGCGGCCGAAGGCCCTGTCTGGGGCCAACGGGTCGGCCAGGGCTCCCGCGTCGTCGAGCCGGCCCTGGGCCATCCGGGTCGCCTTCGCGGGCACCGGCGGTTCCAGGTCAGCGACGACACGAAGCGCGCTCAACACGTCGTCCGGTCGAACGGCAGGCGTTGTCTGCCGGACGACCACTTCGAGTATCCCACACGTCACGCCACCGGGGGGCGGGCCGGACACGACTGTGGCGCTGACCATGGCCGCGCGGGCGTCGATCGTGCGCATACCGTGCTTGGTCAGGCGCTCGACCTCGACGACCGGCTGGGCCATCGTCCTGGCCACCGCGTCGCGCAGCGTGTCCGGAGTCACACCTTCGAGCTCGATCCGCCAGCGACTCGCCTCCACCCGGTCGGCGAGGCCGCCACCGTCCGCGACCACCGCCTCCAGCACGTCCAGCCCGGGCGGCGTGGCGCGGTCCAGCATGGCCACCAGCTCGTCCGGCTCCACCGGTTCGACCAGCTGGATCTCGACGTACTCCGCCTCACTGGCGACTCCGGTCGGCGCGGCGCCGATCCAGGAGATCTTCGGATGCGGGTTGAACCCCTGCGAGTACGCCATGGGCACGTGGGCCCGGCGCAACGCCCGCTCGAAGGCGCGGGCGATGTCCCGGTGTGAGGTGAAGCGCAGCCGGCCACGCTTGGCGTAGCGCAACCGCAGCTTCCGCACCGCTGGGGCCGATGGGTTGGGACGGTCCTGCCTGCTCAGCGTTACTCCTTCTGGTGGGATCCGGCTACTCCGGTGGTGCTCACGCGCGCACGGTGGCACGGTACCCCCAGGCCGAATCCGGCCGCCGAGCTTGTCTGGTCGTGACACCTGTGGTTACCGTCCGGACATTGGACAGCCGGTGTCCCCGAGCCGGCCGCCCCAACGACTGGAGGTCCCCGTGCCTCTGCTGCGCCGCCTGCCGGTGGCAGCGGTCAGCGCCATGATGCTCGCGACCAACCTGGTCACCACCGGGATGGCCGCGACAGCGCAACCACTCGACGAGCGCCCGGCCTGTTCGGACTCCCGTCCCGAGTTGCGCTATCTGGTGCTGTTCGACGACGGGACGACCCGGCCCGCGGCGTCCGCGGAGGTCGACGCGGCGTGTGGCCGGCTGACCGGGTACTACCCGCAGATCGCGGTCGCGGTCGCCACCTCCGCCGACCCCCGGTTCGACGAGCGGCTCGGCACCGACCGGGCGTTCAGCGCGCAGCGGGTGGTGGAGTCGCAGCAGGGCCCGGACCAGCACGACGACGGGGCCGAGTCCACCAAGTCGTTGGTCACCGCGAAGCCGGAGGCCGTGTCGACGGTGGACCGCACCGGCGAACAGTGGGACATGACGCTCATCGGCGCGGACCGGGCGCGGCGGATCGACCAGGGCAGCAGGGACGTCGTGGTCGGCGTACTGGACTCCGGGGTCGACCCGAACCATCCGGACCTGCGGAACGCGCTGGCGCCGTCGCTGTCCGCGGGCTGCCTGTCCGGGGTGGCCGACACGTCCCGCGCGGCCTGGGTGCCGACAGTGTCACCGCACGGCACGCACGTGGCGGGCACGATCGCGGCCGCGGACGACGGCCGGGGCACCGCCGGGGTCGCGCCCGGCGTGCGGGTCGCCTCGGTGAAGGTCGTCGACGACGAGGGGTTCATCTTCCCTGAGTACGCGGTGTGCGGGCTGATGTGGGCCAGCGCGAACAAGATGGCGGTGACCAACAACAGCTACTTCGTCGACCCGTGGCTGATGACCTGCAACCGGGACAGCGAGCACGTCGTGTTCGAGGCGGTCCGCCGGGCGGTGGACCACGCCACCCGGGAGGGCGTGCTGACCGTGGCCGCGGCCACCAACGAGGGCGTCGACCTCGCCGACCCCGAGGGCCGCACGGACGAGTCCCGCACGCTGGACGCGAGCTGCAAGGTGCTGCCGGCCGGGCTGCGGGGCGTGGTCGCGGTGTCGGCGGTCGGCGAGGACGAGCTGAAGTCCGGCTACAGCTCCTACGGGCTCGGCGTGATCGACGTGGCGGCCCCCGGCGGGGAGCCGAAGGACGTGGTGCCGTCCGACTCGGAGACGGCCACCGAGCGCGAGGACGGCTGCGTGCTGTCGACGGTCCCGGACGGGTACGACCGGCTGTGCGGAACGTCGATGGCGGCCCCGCACGTGAGCGGGGTGGCGGCGCTGCTGGCCGGGGAGCACCCGGAGGCGTCCCCGAAGGCGCTGACCCGGATGCTGACCGAACAGGCCGACGAGGTGGCCTGCCCGGCCGACTACGACCTGGACGGAACCGGGGCGCAGGACGCCTACTGCGAGGGGTACGAGCAGTACAACGGGTTCTACGGGCACGGGGTGGTCGACGCCGAGGCCGCGCTGACCTCGGACGCCGGGGTCTCGCCGGAGCCCGAGGTCTCGGGCTCCGGCGACCAGGACTCCGGTGCGGGCGCCGGCTCAGACCGGGGTGAGCGGTAGGAGCTTGCGGCCGGTGGGCCCGATCTCGATGTCGGTGCCCATGGCGGGGCAGACGCCGCAGTCGAAGCACGGGGTCCAGCGGCAGTCCTCCAGCTCCCGCTCGTCGAGGGCGTCCTGCCAGTCGTCCCAGAGCCAGGTCTTGTCCAGGCCGGAGTCCAGGTGGTCCCAGGGCAGGACCTCCTCCTCGGTGCGCTCCCGCGTGGTGAACCAGGCGAGGCTGACACCGAGGGGCTCCAGCTCGGCGGCCGCGGCGCCGGTCCAGCGCTCGTAGGAGAAGTGCTCGCTCCAGCCGTCGAACCGGCCGCCCTCGCGCCACACGCGCTCGATGACCCGGCCGACGCGGCGGTCGCCCCGGGACAGCAGGCCCTCGATCAGGCTGGGCTTGCCGTCGTGGTAGCGCATGCCGATGTTGCGGCCGACGCTCCGGTCGGAGTTGACCGCCTCGCGGAGCTTGCGCAGCCGGTCGTCGACGGTGTCCGGGTCGCACTGGGCGGCCCACTGGAACGGGGTGTGCGGCTTGGGCACGAACCCGCCGATGGAGACCGTGCAGCGGATGTCCTTGCGGCCGCTGGCCTCCCGGCCGGCGCGGATGACCTCCTTGGCCATCGCGGCGATCTGCAGGACGTCGTCGTCGGTCTCGGTGGGCAGGCCGCACATGAAGTACAGCTTGACCTGGCGCCAGCCGTTGGCGTAGGCGGCGCTGACCGTGCGGATCAGGTCCTCCTCGGACACCATCTTGTTGATCACGCGCCGGATCCGCTCGCTGCCGCCCTCCGGGGCGAAGGTGAGGCCGGAGCGGCGGCCGTTGCGGGACAGCTCGTTGGCCAGGTCGATGTTGAACGCGTCCACCCGGGTGGACGGCAGCGACAGGCCGGTGTTGGTGCCCTCGTAGCGGTCGGCGAGGCCCTTGGTGACCTCGGCGATCTCGGAGTGGTCCGCGCTGGACAGCGACAGCAGGCCGACCTCTTCGAAGCCACTGGCGTCGAGGCCGCGCCGGACCATCTCGCCGATTCCCTCGATCGAGCGTTCGCGCACCGGACGGGTGATCATGCCGGCCTGGCAGAACCGGCAGCCGCGGGTGCAGCCGCGGAAGATCTCGACGCTCATCCGCTCGTGCACGCTCTCCGCGAGCGGGACCAGCGGCTGCTTCGGGTAGGGCCAGGCGTCGAGGTCCATGGTGGTGCGCTTGGCGACCCGCTCGGGGATCCGGTCGCGGTTGGGCGTGACGTGCGCGAGGCCGCCGTCGTCGAGGTAGCCGACGTCGTAGAAGCGGGGCACGTAGACGCTGCCGGTCTCGGCGAGGCGGGTGAGGATCTCGTCGCGGCCACCCGGGCGGCCCTCGTCCTTCCAGGCGCGGACCAGGTCGGTGATCTCCAGCACGGCCTCCTCGCCGTCACCGAGGACGGCGGCGTCGAGGAAGTCGGCGATCGGCTCCGGGTTGAACGCGGCGTGACCACCAGCGACCACGATCGGGTGATCGTCGGTGCGGTCGGCGGCGTGCAGCGGGATGCCGGCGAGGTCGAGCGCGTTCAGCAGGTTCGTGTAGCCCAGCTCGGTGGCGAAGCTGACGCCGAGCAGGTCGAACGCGCCGACCGGGCGGTGCCCGTCGACGGTGAACTGGGGGACGTCGTGCTCGCGCATCAGCGCCTCGAGGTCCGGCCAGACCGCGTAGGTGCGCTCGGCGAGGACGTCGGGGCGCTCGTTGAGCACCTCGTAGAGGATCATGACGCCCTGGTTGGGCAGCCCGACCTCGTACGCGTCGGGGTACATCAGCGCCCAGCGGACGGTCGTGGCGTCCCAGTCCTTGACGGTCGAGTTGAGCTCCCCGCCTACGTACTGGACCGGCTTGGACACCCTCGGCAACAACGGCTCGAGCCTGGGAAAGACGGACTCCATAATGTCGTCGAGCCTAACCCGCCCGGGTGGCCGGGGCTGGTGCGGTGGCGGGGCAGCGCGCGGAGCAGGGGACCGATCCGGGTCACGCGGCGCGCCGCACCGCCTCCTCGGCGGCGATCTCGGCCAGCAGGTCGCTCCACACCAGGCCGCGCGCCAACTGCGGCGCCCCCTCCGGCCGCTCGCTGAACAGCACCCCGGTCTCGTCGTCGGCCACCGGCCACACCGGTCGACGGACGTCTCGCGGCCGGTTGGGGTCCGGGTGGTTCGTCATCTGCCCCTCCCACGGGTGATCGGTTCTGGCTCCCCAGACTGGCACCCGTCGCGCGACA
This sequence comes from Actinophytocola gossypii, assembly GCF_025165815.1. GTDB lineage: Bacteria > Actinomycetota > Actinomycetes > Mycobacteriales > Pseudonocardiaceae > Actinophytocola > Actinophytocola gossypii. The sequence goes on from NZ_JAFFZE010000022.1 coordinate 63,949, forward strand.
AATCTTCTCCCGAAATGCGTAGCCGGAAAACACCGCCCGCAATTCTTCCAAAATGCCCGACCTACCCGAAGAGAGCACGAATTCACGCGGGCAGGCCGGTCCGCGGCCCGTAACATCGCACTCGCCAGTACCGGCTACGGGCTTTTACAGCTTCCCAGCCTTGAACATATTTTGGAGACGCCAATGGAAAAGCGCTGCCCCGTCGCACTGGATCCCACCGGCCGCGACATCCACGCCGAGGCCAGCGAGCTGCGCAAGCTCGGTCCGGCTACCCAGGTGTTGCTGCCCGGCAACGTCGTGGCCTGGTCGGTCAACAGTCACGACGTGATCAAACAGCTGCTCACCGACCCCCGCGTCACCAAGAGCGCCCGCAACCACTGGCCTGCGTTCATCAACGGTGAGATCCCACCGAACTGGGAGATGATCAGCTGGGTCGCCATGGACAACATGGTGACCGCGTACGGCAAGGACCACGTCCGGTTGCGCCGGCTGGTCGGCAAGGCCTTCACCCCGCGGCGCACCGAAGCGTTCCGCCCGCGCATCGAGCGGCTGACCGAGGAGCTGCTCGACGGACTGTCCACCGCGGGCCCGGACGAGGTCGTCGACCTGCGGGAGCGGTTCGCCTATCCGCTGCCAGCCATGCTGGTCGCCGACATGATCGGCATGTCCGAGCCGGCCAGGGCGGCGACGGCCAAGGTCATCGACATGATGGTCGACACGACGGTCACCCCGGAACAGGCCCAGCAGGTCCTGGCCGGCTGGCGCGGCGCGATGGGCGAGCTGATCGCGGACAAGCGCCGCGAACCGGGCGAGGACATCACCAGCGACCTGATCGCCGCGCGGGACGAGGACGGCTCGCGGCTGAGCGAGAACGAGCTGACCGACACGATCTTCGCGATCCTCGGCGCCGGCTCGGAGACGACGATCAACTTCTTCGACAACGCGATCACCGCGCTGCTGTCCGACCCGACCCAGCGAGAGCTCGTGCTGTCCGGCGTCGCGAGCTGGGACGACGTGATCGACGAGACACTGCGCGTCGAGTCACCGCTCGCCCACCTGCCGCTGCGCTACGCGGTGACCGACATCGAACTCGACGGGGTGACGATTCCCCAGGGTGACCCGATCCTGGTCAACTACAGCGCGGTCGGCCGCGACCCGGCCCGCCACGGCGACACCGCGTGCACCTTCGACCTGACCCGCGAGGACAAGGGGCACCTGTCCTTCGGCGTCGGGCCGCACTTCTGCCTCGGGGCCGGCATCGCCCGGCTCGTCGCGAAGACCGGCCTGTCCCGGCTGTTCACCCGCTTCCCGAACATCGCGCTGGCCGTGGACCGCACGGAGTTGGTTCCGCTGCCGACATTCATCATGAACGGACACCGCAGCCTGCCGGTCCGGCCGGGCGCCGCCGCCACCGCCAAGGCGGCCTGACCATGACCGAGGTAGTTCCTGACGCGGCCGAGATCGGCCGGCATTACGACAAGTCATCACCTGTCGGTGACGAGTTTCGCGACGGCCAGCTGCACATGTGGTACTACTACGATCGCGATGACGAGGCCGCGCCGGAAGTGGCGACCAACCGCATAACCCGCAAGGTCGTCGAGGCACTCGGTCTACGGGCCGGAGAGAAGGTGCTGGACGCCGGCTGCGGACCCGGTACTCCGGCGCTGTACGTCGCCGAGAACTTCGGCGCCGACGTCACCGGAATCACCGTCAGCAATGTCGAGGTCGAGCGGGCGACACGACGTGCGGAAGCGCGTGGCACCGCGGACCTGACCCGTTTCCAGTACGGCGACTTCATGGCGCTGGACTTCCCGGACCGCGCGTTCGACGCGGTGCTCGCCATCGAGTCGCTGCAGAACGCTCCCGACCTCGCACAGGTCCTTCGGGAGCTGTTCCGCGTCCTGCGACCGGGCGGCCGGATAGCCTTCTCCGACTTCAGCCTCGAGGAGCCGGACGAGCAGGGTCGAGTCGCGGCCTTCATGTCCGCGCTCCGACTGCACACCCTGCCGACCACCAGCGAATGGTTGGGACACCTCCGCGCCGCGGGCTTCGAGATCGAGGAGTACACCCAGTGCGGGCCGCGCACGTACGGCAGGAACGGGAACTACACGATGGCCGCGATGGCCAAATGGGAAGAAGTCGCCAACAAGGTCGGCGAGACGACGGTCACCGAGTTCTCGCAGGTGCACAACGGGTTCTTCAAGCCGCGCCGGAACCAGATCGGCTACGTGATCGCCGCGGCCCGCCGGCCGTACCGTTGACCAGGAACCACCGCACGTCGAACGGGCCAGATCAGCGGCACAGCCACTGATCTGGCCCGTTCGGCGAGCCCACGAGTCATGCCGCCTTCTTGTCGACCTTCGCGTCGGCGAAGAAGTCGATCAGCACCGGGGCCAGGGCAGCCGCCTTCACGATGTGGTTCTGTCCCGGGAGCATGTGCAGACGCGCGTTCGGCAACACCGTCGCGACGGACTCGACCGAGTTCTTCATCCACAGCGGGCTCTTGGTACCGCCGACGACCAGCGTCGGCGCCGCCACGTCCCACCGGCCAGGAGCCAGCGGCCGGCCGGACTGGCCGTCGCCGAGCACCGCGGTCTCGTACTGCACGGTGTGCGCGAGGCCCTTGAGCGCCTTCCACACCGGCATCAACCGCATCATGAACACGCCGAACGCCGGCACGCCCGCGGCCTTGGTCATGAACAGCTTCACCAGCGCGCCCCGGTCGTCCGCGGCCGTCAGCGCGGCGACCTGCTCCGCGTAGTCGGCCGAGAGCGGCGCACGGTTGTCGTCGACGACGAACGGCGGTTCGAACACCGCCAGCCTCGTCACCGGCAGTCCGGCCGCGGCCGCCTCGATCGCCAGCACCGCGCCGGAGGAGATGCCGTACAGGAACGCCGACCCGCCGGCGGCCTCGATGACCGCCCGCACGTCCTCGATCTCCCGCTGCACCGCATAGGGCTGGGTGTCGCCGCTGTCGCCTCGACCACGGCGGTCATAGGTGTAGACGGTGAAGTGCGGGGCGAGCAGCGGCACCAGCGACTCGTTCGGACCGAAGCTACGGTGCCCGAACGCGCCGTCGACGAGGACGATGGCCGGGCCGGAGCCGGTACGGGAATAAGCGATGGGAGTTCCGTCTGCGGAGATTGCCTTTTCCATGTCAGTTCTTTCTGTCGGTCGGTCAGAGCGTATCGAGTCGGGGGTAATCGGTGGATGGCGTTCCTCCTTCCGGCCGATCATCGCGCCAAGGGTCCAGCACGATGCCGTCCGCGTCATCTCCCAACGTGCGCTATACGGTGTGCGGTACCACCGGCGCGGTCGGGATGACGAACAACTCGGTGAACCTGGCCAGCAGTGCGGAGTCGCCCCGCACCCGCACGAGCCCGCTCGCCAGGGCCTCTTCCGCCGTGATCTCCCCGGCGTACATCGGCTTGATGTTGCCGAGCGCCTCGATCACCAGGTCCGCGTCCGGACAGGGGCCCTCGGCGACCGTCAGCTCGCCGTCGTCGACGATCGCGTGCACGACCGTCGCACCGAAGTGGATCTCGTAGGTCACCCGCAGCCAGTGCGCCGCCTCCTGGCGGAACATCGTGTACAGCGACAGGATCGCGATGTCGAGCGAGAACGTGTCTCCCTCGGCCGGCTCGCCGAGCGACCGGGCCCCCCACAGCCCGAACCGCACCACGATCTCGTCGAGCTCCTTGCCGTACTCGGTCAGCTCGTAGACCTCGCCGGCGGTGTCCTCACCGGCGAGGCCCCGCGCCGGCCGCACGACGCCGCCGGTCGCCAGCTCACGCAAGCGCGCCGACAAGGTCTCCGCCGGCACGCGTGGCAGTGTCCGGTGCAGCTGGTCGACACTTTTCGGCCCGAGCAACAGGTCACGCACGACGAGCATGGCCCACGGCTCGCCGACGAGTTCCATCGCGCGGGCGAGACCACAGAACTGCCCGTACCTCATGGGGGTAACCATCGTCGCTCCTCGCTTCCACGTCCGAACGGTTCCAGCGTGGCAAGGGGTGGATGGTTCGTCTTCTCCATCCATGCCTGGTATCCGCGGGATCACTCACCGGGTCAACGCTGGCTCACGACCGGCGTGCTCGGACCCGGAGACGTCCTTCTTGCGCGCCAACTCGCTCGGCCACCACATCCACCGGCCGAGATCCAGGCTCAATCCGGTCACCAGGATCGACCGCACGACGAACGTGTCGATCAGCACGCCGAGTGCCACCGCGAAGCCGAGTTCGGCGAAGAACACCAGCGGCATGGACGCGAGCGCGGCGAACGTGCCGGCCATCACCAGACCGGCCGAGGTGATCACCCGGCCGGTGGTGGCGAGGCCGGTGAGCGCCCCGGACGTCGGCCCGCCGAGCTGGGTCTCCTCGCGCACCCGGTGCATCAGGAAGATGTTGTAGTCGATCCCGAGCGCGACCAGCCAGATGAAGGCCAGCAGCGGGAACGACGAGTCGACACCGGCGAAGCCGAACACGTTCTCGAACACCACCGCGCTGATGCCGAGCGCCGCGCCGAAGGACAACACCACGGTCGCCACGAGCACCAGCGGCGCCACGATCGCCCGCAGCAGGAACCCGAGCACGAGCAGCACCACGACGAGCACCAGTGGGATGATCAGCCGGTTGTCGTGCTGGTTCGCGTTGGTGAGATCGATCTGGGTCGCGGTGTACCCGCCGACCCTGGCGTCCGCGCCCTCGATCGAGTCCAGCTCGGCGCGCAGCGTCTCCACCGCGGCCTTCGCACTGTCGCTGTCCGGGTGCTCGGTGAGCGAGCCCGTCAACTGGACCAGTCCGTCGGCCACCACCGGGTCCGAGACCTCGGCGATGCCCTCCGTGCCGGTCAGCGTCTGCTCGACCCGCGCGGCGCTCGCCTCGTCGGCGACCACCACGACCGGCTGGCCGTTGCCGCCGTCGAAGTGCCGGCCGAGTACCTCCTGGCCGACGATCGAGTCCGGCTTGCCGACGAACCCGTCCGCGGCGGAGAGACCGCCGGCGTTCAGCGAGGTCACACCGATCGTCAGCACCGCGAGCACGCCGGCGGTGCCGATCCAGACCGTGCGGGGCCGCCGAGCGATGCTGGCGCCGAGGCGCGCCCAGCGGTTGTTGGCCGCCGCCTCTGGCACGCCGATCTTGGGCTTCTTGGGCCAGAACACCCACCGCCCGACGATCACCAGCAGCGCGGGCAGCAGGGTCAGCATCGCGAGGAGTCCGACGGCGATGCCGATCGCGACCACCGGACCGAGGCTCGCGGTGGAGCTCATGTCCGCGAACGTCAGGCACAACATGGCGATCACGACGGTCGCGGCGCTCGCGACGATGGCGGGGGTCGCCCGACGCAGCGCGACACCCATCGCCACGTGTCGGTCGGCGGTGCGGGTCAACTCCTCGCGGTACCGGGCGATCAGCAGGAGCGCGTAGTCGGTTCCGGCACCGAGCACCAGCACCATGAGGATGGACGCGCCCTGGCCGGTGACCGTCAGTCCGTCGCCCCGGGCCAGGCCGTAGATGACCGCCTGCGCGATCGTCAGCGCCGCGCCGGCGGACAGCACCGGCAGCAGCCACAGCACCGGGCTGCGGTAGGCGAACAGCAAGATCCCCACGATGATCAGAACGGTGATGAACATCAGCGAGAAGTCCGCGCCCTCGAACACGGAGGACTGATCGGCCGAGATGCCAACGGGGCCGGTGATGTGCGTGGCGAGCCCGTCGCCGCCCTCACCGACGATCCCGCGCATCTCGTCCACGCGGGTGGCCGTCTTCGCCCAGCCGTCGTCGCCCATCTCGACCGGCACCACGAGCTGAAGTGCTTCGCCGTCCTCGGCCGGGATCGGCCCGACGACCTCGCCGGTCACGCCGTCGACGCCGGCCAACCGGTCCGCGAACGCGGCGACCGTGGCCTCGTCCGCCGAGGTGATCCCGGCCGACCGCTCGAACACGATGATCGCGGGCGCGGTCTCGGTCGTCTGGAACCTCTCCTGCAGCTCGTACACCTGCGTGGACTCCGCGTCGGAAGGCAGCCACTCCGCGGTGTCGTTCTTCTGCACGCCGGTGAGCTTTCCGGCCAGTGGACCAGCCAGCATCAACAGGACCAGCCACGCCCCGACCACGACCCACTTGGTCCATCGTCCACAGACGAGCCGACCTATTCCCGTTACCCGTTCCATAGAGATCTCCTGGCTCAGCAATAGCGCAAATTCGACTCGACGTCGCCCACATACTCCCAGCGACCGGACGGCCACACTTCTCCTGAGGTGCGGCATCCACCACGGGAACAGGCGGCGTCAGCACCTTGGGAGATGCCTGGGGCTACACCCGCGTAAACACTGATCGAGAACTTGAGCCCGAGGAAGGAACGCACATGACGGCTCTCTCGACCAACAATGCCCGTGCTGAGCGGTCCAACAAAGAACGGATCCCTGTTTTCGACGGGATACGCGGGCTAAGCGCGTCTCTGGTGATCGTGGCTCACGTCGCGTTCGCGACAATTGTCCTGTCGTCGGCGGCGGGACCACCGAGAGAAGGATTCTGGTCCATCATCGCCGCGGGGAACGACCTCGCGATCGGTCCGTTCTTCGTCATGTCGGGGCTCTTCCTGTACCGGCCGTTCGTGCGGTACACGATGGCCGGCGACAAGTACCCGCACCTCGGCAAGTTCTTCGCCCGCCGCGCCGCCCGGCTGTTACCGGCGGTCTGGCTGCTGGCGGCGGTGAGCCTCGTCGCGCTGAACTGGTCGAGCATCCAGGGCTTCTGGTACGTGGTGCGGCCGTTCCTGCTGATGCAGGTCTACGACTACACCTACTACGCCGGCATGGACGTGGCCTGGACCGTGCCGACCGAGGCGCAGTTCTACCTCGCACTGCCGCTGCTCGCGTGGATCGGTCACCTGTTCGCCAAAGGCGCTGACACGCCCAGGAAGAAGGCCCGCAGGATGATCGCGCCGCTCCTGGCGCTGATCCCGATCCAGCTCGCCTGGGTGGCCTATGTGCACATCGCCTTCGACCCGTGGCCGCCGCAGTACTTCTACCCGCTGGGCATGACCGGCGTGCTGACGATCGGCATGGCGTTCGCCGTGTGGAACGTGCTCGCCGAGCTGTCGCCGCAGGACACGCCCCGCTCGTTCGGTTTCGCCCGCCGGCACCCGAACCTGCTCTGGGCCGGCCTGCTCGTGGTCTTCGCGATCAACTGCCTCAAGCCGTTCGCCACCCCGGGCACCGCCGACTGGGTCTCCGCCGAGGCGGCGGTCACCCACTCGATCCTGTTCCTGCTGTTCTCCTACCTCGTGATGCTGCCGCTGGTCGTTCCGGGCGCGGCCTCCAAGTTGATGAAGGTCGTGCTGGCCAACCCGGTCTCGCGATACCTCGGACGCATCTCCTACGGCCTCTACCTGTGGCACTTCCCGGTCATGTACGTGGTGTTCGGCAGCGGCTCCCTGTTCGAGGAGACCTACCTGCCGGTGCAGACGCTGCTCGGCAAGTTCGGGTTCTGGGAGCTGTTCGTCCTGACCTTCCTGGGCACCCTCGCCGTCGCCTCGGTCAGCTACTGGCTCGTCGAGCGCCCGATCGTCAACTGGGTCCAGCGGAAGACCGCCACCAGGAAGCGGGTCGACGACAACTTCATCCCGCCCAGCCAGCCCGCGCTCACCAGCGTATGAGCCTCGTCACCCCGGACCACAAAGGAGGGTCTTCGATGGTGTCGCTCGAGCCGATCTCGACGGTCGACGTGCCGTACTGGCATCCGAGAACCGAGACCATGCCGCGGGACGAGCTGGCCGCGTGGCAGTGGGAGAAGCTGCGCCGGTCCCTGGCGCTCGCCAGGAACTCGCCGTTCTGGCGGGAACGCCTGCCGGCCGACATCTCCTCGCTCGAGGACTACTTCGCCAGAGTGCCGCTGCTGTACCGCAAGGACATCATGGCCGCGCAGGGCGTCGCCCCGCCGTACGGGACGATGCCGTCGACGAACCCCGGCCTCGGGTCGCACCACCACCAGACCAGCGGCACCAGCGGGCACCCGCCGGTGCGGTCGTTCGACACGACGCGCGACTGGACGTGGTGCGTCGACGCCTACGCCACCGCTCTGTACGGCATGGGGGTACGCGAGCACCACCGCGGCATGGTGGCCTTCGGCTACGGCCTGTTCGCCGGGTTCTGGCTCATGCACTACGCGCTGGAGCGGATCGGGGCCACCCCGGTGCCGTCCGGCGGGATGGACTCCCGGGCCCGCATCCGACTGCTCGTCGACCTGCGGGTCGAGGTGCTCGGCCTCACCCCCAGCTACGCGCTGCGGCTCATCGAGACCGCCCGTGAGATGGGTGTCGACCTGAAACGCGACGCGAACGTCAAGATCATCATGGCCGGGGGTGAGCCGAGGACCGACCTGACGACCGACATCATCGCGGAGGCGTTCGGCGCCCGCGTGCACAACGCCGCGGGCACCACCGAGCTCGGCACGGTGAACATGTTCGAGTGCCCGGAGAAACGCAACGCCTGCCACATCATCGAGTCGATCGTCATCGAGGAGGTCCTCGACCCGGTCACCAAGCAGCCGGTCGGCTACGGCGAGCAGGGTGTGCGGGTGTCCACCGGGATCGGTCGCGAGGGCCTGCAACTGTTCCGGCACTGGACCGAGGACCTGGTCGTCAAACGTCCGTGGCACGAGTGCGGCTGCGGGCGCACGTGGGACTACCTCGACCGCGGCATCCTCGGCCGCACCGACGACCTGCGCAAGATCCGCGGCGTCTCGGTCACGCCCACGATGGTCGAGGAGGTCGTGCGCAAGTTCGACGACGTGGCCGAGTACCAGACGATCCTGCGCCGGGTACGCGGCCTCGACACGATCGTGGTCCGCGTCGAACCCGCGTCGTCCCAGGTGGACAACGAGGTGCTCGGCGCGCGGATCGGCACGGCCATCAAGAACGAGATCGGTATCCGCCCGGACGTCGAGTTCGCCGAACCGGGCACGCTCCCCAGATTCGAGCTGAAGGCGGCGAGGTTCCATGACGAACGCGAGGGTTGAGCTGACCGAGCTCCAGGTGCGGCAGCTGCGTGACTGCTACCGCACCCTGCGCGGGCTCGCCGAGAGCGTCGGCGCCCCCGGTGTCCGGGCGGCCGTGCGGATCGCCGTGGCCGACCTGCACGCCGCTCTCGAGGGACAGGCGCTGGAGTTCGACCTCTACACCCACCGATGGGACGAGGAATCGTCCGCCCACGACCACACATTGGCCAGCTGACCAATTCGGCCCCGGAGGTGTCAACGTGACCGCGGTGGCGAAGATCGTCGCGATAAACGGTTCCGAGCGGGACGGGAACACCGCCGACGTGTTGCGGCACGCGGCGAAGACGGCGGAAGCCCGTGACGTCGAGTTCGAAGCCGTCGACCTGCGTGCCATCAGCATGACGCGCTGCGGCCCGTGCGGTGACTGCAACGATCGACTGGTGCGGTGTGCGCAGACCGACGACGTGCCGGTCGTCGTGGACAAGATGATCGAGGCGGACGGGCTGATCTACGCCGCACCGGTCCACGGCTTCGGCACGTCCAGCCTGATGCAGACCTTCATCGAGCGCGCCGGAGTCGGCTACCTGCGCTTCGACCGGCCGCTGAGCAACAAGGTGGCCGGCATCGTCGCGGTCGCCCGGCGCTACAGCGCGGGAACGATCACCGCGCAGCTGATCGCCAACGTCCTGCTGAACCGGATGATCCTGGTCGGCGCCGGCTTCCCGGCCGAGGTGCACGCGCTGCACCGCGGCGACGCGGCCGAGGACGAGGAGGGCCTCACCAACGTCACCCGCATGGTGGACCGGATGATCGACATGATCCTGCTGCTCAAGGACTACCAGCGGCTGTCCGGAAAGGACGACGTGCTTCCGATCGGCGACCGCAACGAGCGGATCGGCCTCTCCGCGAACGAGCTGGAGATCCTGTGAACCCGGCGATCGCCGGCCACGAGCAGTTCTGGGCCGACTACCAGAAGACGCTGCACCGGTTTCACACCGGCGGTCTGTCCGAACTGGACTGGGAGCGGTGGCGCGCGGACCGGCTCACCACCGTGTTGCGGCACGTCACCGACCGGTCCCCGTTCTACCGCCGCCATCTCGCCGGCATCGACATCGACCGGGTCACGCCGGACACGCTGCACACGCTCCCGTTCACCACGAAGGCCGACCTGCGCCGGGAGATGTACGACGTGCTGTCCGGATCGCCGGCCGAGGCGAGCATCTTCTACGAGACGACCGGGACCACGGGCGCGTCGACTCCGTGCCCGCGTGGCGTTCGGGACATCCTCACCAGCAACTCGGCGGTCGAGGAGTCGTGGCGCCGGCTGTTCCGCGAGCGGTTCGGCGACCGGATGCCGGTGGTCGGCCTGATGGGTCCGTCGGAGTTGTACGCGTTCGGCGACGTGTTCTCCTCGGTCACCGCGTCGCTCGGCGCGTGCCACGTCAAGATCTGGCCGGAGTCCCCCCGGGTCGGGTTCGCCAAGGCGTTGCGCCTCATCGAGGAGTTGGGCGTCGAGGTCGTCGTCTGTGCCCCCGCGCTGTGCCTCAGCCTGGCGAAGGCGGCCCTGCACCACGGCTACGACCCGGCCGGGTTGCCGATCAAGATGTTCCTGGTGCTCGGCGAGATCTGCACTCCCCAGTTCCGGTCCAACGTCAGCTCGCTGTGGCCGAGCGCCACCGTGTATCCGACGCTGTACGGATCGCAGGAGGCGCTGTGCATCGCCACCGGCGCGGTGACCGGCGAACTGCACCTGTCCGAGCTGAACTACGTCGTCGAGCTGATCGACCCGGACACCGGTGCGCACCTCGGCGACACCGGTGAGGGCGAGTTGGTGCTGACGATGCTGACCGACGGGATCAAGCCGCTGATCCGGTACCGCACCGCCGACCTCGTGCGGATCGGGCCGGCCGAGCCGGACGGCCCACTTCCCGGGCGGCGGGTCGAGGTCGTCGGCCGCGCCGCCGACCGGATCCACCTCGGCGCGGCCACGCTGCAGCCCGCCGAGCTGGAGGCGGCGGTGCTGGATGGCGTGCGTGGCTGCCTCGGCTACCAGGTGGTGATCGGTCACGACGCCGATGGCGCGGACACGGTGTCGGTCCGGATGGACCTGCTGGCCGACCTCGCGGGCGACCCGGCCGAGGTCGGCGCCGGCGTCTCCGCACGGCTCCGGGAGCGGACCGGGCTCGGTGCGGCGATCGTCGTGGACACCAACCTCGATCCGGTGACCAACACCGGCGCGTTCGTCAGTTGGAAGGCGGCCAGGGTCCGCGACGACCGGCGGGAGCCGGACCAGGCGGCGCTGGTCGCCCGTCAGGTGGCACACCGTTACGCGATCGACAACTAGTGCCCCGATCAGCCGACGAGCCGAGGACGATCGATGACCAACAACCGCACTGGCGAGCCCGGGGACGCGGGGCGGATACCCGTGCGCACGGTCCGGGTGCCGTTGCCGGAGACCGAGGCGCTGCCGAGTTATCTCGCGCTCGCCGAACGTTTCGGCTCCGACCAGGTCTACCTGTTGGACTCCGCGGGCGGCCCGGCCGGCGACTGCCGGTACCGGTTCATCGGGTTCGGCGAGCTGCTCTCGCTCACCGTCACCCGTGACGACGTGCGTATCGACGGCGTGCCGGAGCTGCTGGAGACCGTGCGCGCGCGGGTCGAGCCGGTGCTCGACACCTCCGGCGAGACCTGGCGCCTGGCCGATCCGCACGATCTGTGGCAACTGCTGCGGGAGCTGGGCTCGTGCTTCGCCGTGACCGGCTCGGCCACCGAGTTCCGGTTCGGCTTCCTCGCGTACTTCGGTTACGACACCGCCCGCTACGTCGAGGAGCTGCCCTACCTGATCGAGCCGGACCGCGATCAGCCGGACGTGCGCATGGTGCTGTACCGAGGGTTCCTGGTCTCCGACACCAGCCGGGAGGGCGCCGAGCTGCGACTGCACGAATCACCGGCGTGGCCGAGCGTCGATCCGGCCGAGCTCACCACGCTGCTCACCGCCGCGAACCGCACGCAGCCGGCGCCGGCGGACGGGCTCCCGCCGGTGTCCACGGTGGACAGTGACGTCGACGAGTCCAGCTATCTGGCCATCGTGGACAAGTGCCTGAAGCACATCGCGGTCGGCGACATCTACCAGGTGCAGATCGGCCAGGAGCTGACGATCCGGAGCACGGCCGACCCGGTGACGGTGTATCGGCGGCTGCTCGAGCGCAACCCGTCGCCGTACATGTACCTCGCCCCGTTCGGCGACCAGACGGTGATCGGCGCCAGCCCGGAGCTGTTCGTGCGGGTCGAGGACCGCCAGGTGACCATGCGACCGATCGCCGGCACCGCGCCGCGCGGACCGGACGACGACGCACGCGCACGCCGACTGCGCACCGACCCGAAGGAGCGGGCCGAGCACACGATGCTGGTCGACCTGTGCCGCAACGACATCGGTCGGATCTGCGAGCGCGACACGCTCGACGTGCCGGACAAGCTGGTCATCGAGCGCTACTCGCACGTGCTGCACCTGGTCTCGACGGTCACCGGACGAGCACAGCCGGACCGGGACGCCTACGACATCATCGCCGCGCTGTTCCCGGCCGGCACGATGACCGGCGCGCCGAAGATCCGCGCCATGGAGATCATCGAGGAGACGGAGCACAGCCGTCGCGGCCTGTACGCCGGCGCGCTCGGTCTCGTCGACGTCGGCGGCTACGTCAACCTCGCACTGTGCATCCGCACCCTGATCCACCACGACGGTGCGTACCGAACCAGAGCCTCGGCCGGCATCGTCGCCGACTCGGTGCCAGGGCGTGAGTGGCGCGAGACGCTCGCGAAGCTCGCCGCGGGCTACTGGGCGGTCACCGGAGAAGAGCCGCAATGATGAGGATCCTCGTCGTCGACGCGTTCGACAGCTTCGTCCACATCCTCGGGCAGTACCTGAGGTCCGCGGACGCGACACCGGTCATCGTCCGCTCCAACGAGCTGGACCTCGACGACGTGTCCAGGACCCAGCCGGACGCGATCCTCCTCGGTCCCGGTCCTGGACACCCGTCGGAGTCCGGGCATGTCGAGATCGTGCGCGCCTATGCCGGCCGGGTACCGATCCTCGGTGTGTGCCTCGGCCACCAGGCCATCGGGCTCGCCTTCGGCGCGACCGTCGTGCCGGCGCAGCACCTGATGCACGGCAAGACCAGCCGGGTCGAACACGACGGCCGCGGCATCTTCACCGGCATGCGCCCTCGGTTCCAGGCGACCCGGTACCACTCGCTGATCATCACCGAACACACCGTGCCGGAGCCCCTGGAGATCAGCGCGCGATCGCACGACGACGGGTACGTGATGGGCATGCGACACCGGCGGCTGCCGATCGAGTCGGTGCAGTTCCACCCGGAAAGCGTGTGCACCGAGGACGGCATGCGAATGATCACCAACTTCGTCGAGGCCCACGGCGACTTCCCGTCGTGGCAGCAGGAACCGGCCGAGGAGATCCGCGCCGCGTAGCCGGCCACGAGGTGAGGAGAAGAAGGTCATGTTGGGAGACAAGGACGGAACGGCCGCCAAGCTGTGGTCGATGGCGAACCTCGGAACGCCGATGGCGGTGCGGGTCGCGGCCACGCTGCGGATCGCCGACCACCTCGCGTCCGGCGCACGCACGGCGGCGGAGCTCGCGCCGGTGGTCCGCGCCGATCCCGACGCGCTGGAGCGGCTCCTGCGCTATCTCGCGGTGCGCGGGGTGTTCTCCCGTGACGAGCAGGGGCGGTACACGCTCACCCCGCTCGCCGAACCACTGCGCGAGGACCACCCGGCCGGCGTCCGAGCCTGGTTCGACATCGAGGGCTCCGGCCGAGGCGAACTGTCGTTCGTGGAGTTGCTGCACAGCGTCCGCACCGGCGAGGCCGCGTTTCCGGTGCGGTACGGCCGACCGTTCTGGGACGATCTGGCCGCTGACCCCGGGCGCACCGAGTCGTTCAACAAGCTGCTCGGCGCCGACGTCGCCGCGCGGGCCCCTGGCATCGTCGCCGGCTACGACTGGGCATCGACCGGCCACCTCGTCGACGTCGGCGGTGGCAACGGCGCGCTGCTGACCGCGCTGCTGACGGCGAACCCCGACCTTCGCGGCACCGTCGTCGATCTGCCGGAGGCCGCGCAGACCGCGAAGGAAACCTTCGCCGAGGCAGGTCTGGACGACCGGGCCGACGCGATCGCCGGCAGCTTCTTCGATCCGCTGCCGCCGGGGGCGGGCGGCTACCTGCTCTCGCTCATCCTGCACGACTGGGACGACTCGTCGACGGTCGCGATCCTGCGGCGCTGCGCGGAGGCCGCGGGCGACACCGGTTCGGTGTTCGTCATCGAGTCGATCGGTTCCTCGGGCGACACCCCGCACACCGGAATGGACCTGCGGATGTTGTGCGTCTACGGCGCCAAGGAACGCGACGTCGCCGACTTCACCGAGCTCGCGGCCCGTTCGGGGCTCCGGTTCGTCGCGGTCCACCCCGCCGGTCCCTCGGCGATCATCGAGTTCACCGCCGCCTGAGCGGCCGGCAGTCTGCCGACCGCCGGCCGTCGAAAGGAGCTGCCGCATGTCCGCGCCGGTCACCTCACCACTCGAGGCGTTCGAGGCCCTGGCGACCTCGGCGGGCCGCCGAGACCCGTACCCGGGCTACGAGGCGATCCGCGCGCACGGGAACCTCGTGCGGCTCAAGCCGGGGCGGCTGGTCGCGGTGGGCCACGCCGAGTGCGCACGCGCGCTACGCGAGCCCAAGCTGCTGGTCCAGGACGGCGACAGCTACGACATCACCTTCCCGAGCTGGCGTACGCACTCGTCCCTGCGTGCGTTCACCAGCTCCATGCTCTACAGCAACCCGCCGGCGCACCACCGGCTGCGCGGCCTGGTGAACGGGGCGTTCACCCCGCCGAAAGTGGCGCAGCTGCGGTCGGTCATCGAGGACATGGTCGACCGGCTGGTCGACCATGTGGCCGACGCCGGCGCTGGTGGCTCTCCGGTGGACCTCATCGCCGAGTTCGCCGCGCGCCTGCCGATCGCGGTGATCAGCACCATGCTCGGCTTCCCCGAACGGGACCAGGTGTGGTTCCGCGACATCGCGTCGACCGTGGCCGAGTCGACCGACGGGTTCACCGACCCGGCCGCGCTCGCCCGGGCCGACGCGGCGATGGACGAGCTCAGCGCGTACTTCGCCGACCTGCTCGACCAGCGTCGCCGCGCCCCAGCCGACGACCTGGTCACGATGCTCGCCCAGGTGCACGACGCCGGCGACGGCCGGCTGAGCCACGACGAGCTGATGGGCAACCTGATGGTGCTGCTCACCGCTGGCTTCGAGACCACCAGCTTCCTCATCGGGCACGGCGTGCTGCTCGCGCTGGACGACCAGCGGCACGCACACCGGTTGCGGACCGAGCCGGACTTCGCCGCCGGCTACGTCGAGGAGATCCTGCGGTTCGAACCGCCGGTACACATCACCAGCCGCTGGGCGGCGACGGACGTCGACCTGGTCGGCACGCCGGTGCCGGCGGGCACCAAGCTCGTCCTGGTGCTCGCGGCCGGCAACCGTGACCCGCGCCGCTACGTCGAGCCGGACACGTTCGACCCGGACCGACGGAACAGCCAGCCACTGAGCTTCGGCGCGGGTGGGCACTTCTGCCTCGGCGCCCCGCTCGCCCGCCTGGAGGCGCGGATCGCGCTGCCGACGCTGCTGCGCCGCTTCCCCCGGCTCGCGATCGGTGGCCCGATCCAGTACCGCCACCGGCTGGTGGTGCGTGGGCTGGACGCCCTCCCCATCACCATCGGGTGACACCTATCGGGTGAGCGCGTCTCCCAGATTGCGCAATCTCGATGGAAAGCCGGCATTGTTGTTGCCAGGGCCGTACCGGCGGCCCCATCATCGGCTCATGAAGATTCGTACAACCATTGTCACGGCCGGGGGGTCGACAACCGGCATCCTAGTTCCGGACGACGTGCTGGACGAACTGGGCGCCGGCAAACGACCTCGGGTACAGGTGACCCTGGAAGGTTACACCTACCGGAATCTGGTCGGCAAAATGGGCGACGACCACATGATCCCGTTGAGCGCCGATCACCGAAAGAAGGCCGGCGTCTCCGCCGGGGACGAACTCGAAGTCGACATCGTCGTGGACGACGCCCCGCTCGAGGTCGAGGTGCCGGAGGACTTCGCCGCGGCGCTCGCCAAGGAGCCGGCCGCCAAGAAGTTCTTCGAGAGTCTCACGTACAGCAAGAAGCGCCAGCACGTCGATCCCATCACGTCCGCGAAGAAGCCGGAGACCCGGCTTCGCCGGATCGAGAAGTCCGTCGAGACCCTGAAGGCCGGAAAGTCCTGACGCCTCGTGCGCCCGGCGACAGCGCACGCACGAAGTAGCTACCCGTCGCGCGGGTCGGCAAGACTGCATGGCGGGCAGGCTGTTCAGGAAGGCGTTTCCCGCCGTGCCGCCCGCCGTGCCCCAAGTTCCGGACCCCAGGAGGAGTTACGCATGCGGTTCATCACGTTCGTCAAGACCCCGACGACATCGGCCCCGCCGCCCGAGCTGATGGCGGCGATCGGACAGTTCGGTGCCGAGGCCGCCGAGGCCGGGGTCTTCGTCGAGACCGGCGGCCTCGCCCCGGACGTCGCGAGCACGAAGATCAAGGTGGCGGACGGTGCGGTCACGCCCGTCGACGGGCCGTTCGAGGGTGAGCAACTGGTCAGCGCCTACTCGATCTTCGACGTGCAGTCGAAGGAGGAGGCCCTGGAGTGGGCCACCCGCTTCATGGACCTGCACGCCAAGCACTGGCCGGAGTGGACCGGCGAGACCGAGGTGCGCCAGATCTTCGGCCCCGAGGAGATGGCCAACTTCGGGGGTTGAGTCCGCCGACCGACGTGCATGATCGCCGCCGCGACCTGGGTCACGGCGGCGATCAGCATGTTCCGGTTCGTGCGCCTCAGCCCGCGAAGGAGATCGCGACCGAGCCACCCACGAAGCTCGCGTTGTACACGCCCACGACGCAGTCGTCGACCGTGCAGTCGACCGCGACCGTGGCACCGGAGCCGGAGGTGGCGGTGAAGGCGCGGTTCACCGTGAGCGGGGTGCTCAGCGTGCCCGACGCGCTGCTGTCGACCTGGAGGCTCGTGGAGAAGTCGCACGCGAGATCCGTCGGGGACAGGCTGACGCACTGACCGACGTTGAACGTGTCGGAACCGGGCAGGCCGCTGCCCGTGACCGTGATCGTCTGCGTCGCGGCCAGCCCGCTCGACGGGCTCGCCGAGATCTGCGGAGCGGCCGGCTCCGCCGAGGCGAGCGCGGGAGCGCCGAGGCCGACACCGACCGCGATCGCCGCCGCGGCCCCGAGCTTCGCGGCGAACCGACGCGCGTTGTTGATAGCCATGAAGAGTATCTCCCTCACCTGTTCGCTTTCACGGACCGAAGTAGATTTCGAATTACCGTTCTCTGGACTTCGAATCCCTTCGCAAACGACGTTACCTCGCGGACCGGATGAGCCGCCATCAACAAACCAGCAGGGCGCAATCGAAGAGAAAGATTAACCACCGGTCACCGCTTCTCCTTGATTCCTGGTATCCTTCCGCGGGTTCCGGACAACGTGACACCTTGAAAGAACTCATACCAACGACGCACCAATATCCTTGACCGAGACTCAGATTCCCCGGCAAGGAAGGTTCCGGCGCCGTGACCGCAACCGAGTACCCCCTCTCGTTCAACCAGGAGTTCCTCTGCGGTTTCGACAAGGGAGAGGCCGAAGGCGCGTTCAGCCGCCGGCACACCCTGGTCTTCGGCTGGCGCCTGACCGGGGTGGTCAACCTGTCGAACCTGCGTGACGCGCTCGCCGATCTCGTCGTCCGGCACGAGCCGCTGCGCACGTCGATCGAGCAGGGCCCGGACGGCTACCGGCAGTTCGTACACGAGCCGAGCGTGCCGAACCTGACCGTGACCGAGCTGTCCGGCTCAGGATCTCGCGACGACCAGGCCGAGGAGTTCCTCAACACCCTGGACGCCGGCGAGTACAGCGCGTGGGACCTGCCACTGGTGCACGCCTTCCTCGGCCGCTTCGACGAGCGCGACTCCGTGCTCGTGCTCGCCGTGCACCACGTGTCCACCGACCTGTCGTCGATGCAGCTGCTCATCCGCGACCTCGCCGCGCTCTACACCGCCCGCAGCCGGGACACCGAGCCCGCGCTGCCCCCCGTCGTGCCGTACCGGGAGTTCGCCACCTGGCAGACCGAGCACATCCGCGGCGAGAAGGTCGCCCAGTCCCTCGAGTACTGGCGCGGCAAACTGGACGGGGCGCGGATCCAGGCGCTGCCGACCGATCGGGCGAAGTCCGACGAGCTGGTGAACCAGTACGCGGTCCACCGGTTCGTGTTCGACCGCGAGTCGACGAGCGCGATGCTCAAGTTCGCCGCGTCGGTCCGCTCCTCGGCGTTCATCGTGCTGGTCGCGGCCTACAACGTGCTGTTGCACCGGCGCCTGGGGACGACCGACGCCGTGGTGCCGAGCTTCACCTCCGGCCGATCGGAGGACCGGTTCCTCGACACCGTCGGGCCGATGTTCAACTACCTGCTGCTGCGCACCGACCTGTCCGGCGAGCCGACGTTCCGCGAGATCGTCAAGCGCACCAGGAACACCTGCTTCGAGTCCTACCTCAACGACATCCCGTTCGGACTGATCGCCGGCCAGAACCCCGACCTGTTGGCGGGGTTCGCCGACCCGGCGGGCTCGGTCGTCGCGTTCGAGGTGCTCCAGGTCGAACGGGAGATCACCGACGGAACGATGGACGAGGTCAGGTACTCGGAGATCCGCAGGCGGGTCCGGTCGCAGGCGCTGAGCTCCGACATTCCCGACGGCGTGCTCTGGGCGAACGAGGTGCTGCCGACCGGTGAGCTGTGCGGCAGCGTGAAGTACAACGTCAACCTGTTCGACGAGGCGACGATCGTCAAGCTGGTCAACGAGTTCGGCGAGGTGCTGACCCGCGCGGTCGCCGATCCGGACTCACGGTTGCAGGACATCTGAAAGGTGGAGGTGCGCTGGCGATGACACTCGCCCCCGAACCCATGAGCCACACTCGTCCCGAGCCGCCTGAGCCGGGGCTCACCGAGGCCGAGGTCATCGCGAGGGCGGAGGCCATCGCGCCGACGCTGGTGCCGCGCCAGGCCGAGACCGAGCAGCGAACCTACTACGCCGAGGACACGCACGAGGCGTTCAGCAGGGCCGGCTTCTACCGGCTGCTGGTCCCCCGCCGCTACGGCGGCTACGAGTTCGGGGTCGACACCTTCATGCGGGTGGCACGGATCCTCGCCCGCGGCTGCCCGTCGACCGGCTGGATGTACCTGTTCGGTCACGCACACGCGCTGGCGATCGCGACCCTGTTCGACGAGCGGGCCCAGGAGGAGTTGTTCGCCGGCGGGGAGTGCATCTGCCCGGCCACGGTCTCCCCCGGCGGCACCGCCGAGCGCGGCGAGCACGGCGGCTGGGTCGTCGACGGGACCTGGCCGTACTGCTCGGGCGCGCCGTACGCGACGCACTTCATCGGCCACACCCTGGTGGCGGCCGCCGAGGACGCGGCCCCCCAGCCGATGATGTTCATCGCCCCCCGTGCGCAGTGGACCCGGCTCGACGACTGGGGAGGACAGCTCGGACTCCGCGGCAGCGGCTCGCACGCGATCCGCATCGACCACGCCACCCTGCCCGACCGCTACACGATCAGTGCACACCTGAGCCAGCTCACCGTCACCGACGAGACGCCGGGCCGGATCCTGCACGGCCCGCAGTACGGCGGCGGGCCGCTGAGCTTCATGCTGCTGGAGCTGGGGGTGCTCGCGGTCGGCATGGCACAGGGCGCGCTCGACGCCTACGAGGACCTGCTCCGCAACCGGACCACGACGTTCTTCCCGATCGTCCCGCGCACCCACGACCCGGACTTCCAGCTGCGCTACGGCGAGGCGGCCGGGCTGATCGCGACGGCCGAGGCGGCCATCGACAACGCGGTCGAGCAGTGGCGCGACACCTGCGAGCGGGGCGCCTCGGCGTTCACCCGCGAGCAGGAGCTGCGGCTGGCCACGATCAGCAGAGAGGTCTCACGGCTGTGCTGGCAGGCGGTGGAGGGCAAGCTCTTCCCCACCGCCGGCTCGAGCTCGGTGCGCCATGGCGAGCGGATCGAGCGGGTGTGGCGGGACATGTCCATGATGCACAGTCACGCCGGGCTCGGGACGTTCCTCGCCACCATCGCCAACCGCGAACTGACCAAGGCCCGCTTCGACGTACCGGACGTGACAGCCGCCTGACCCGCGGGAGCCACCCCCCGAGTCCGCCCCAAGTGTCGGGCTCGGGGGGTTTCGCGCGTCGACCATCGCGGGTCGCCGCGCACGAGAACGCCGCCGGGTCGCGGGAACCCGGCGGCGTTCTCGTGCGGGGGTGCCGATCAGGCCGCTTTCCGGACCTCACCGGTGTCGGCGATCCTGGCGTTGCGGAGCACGCGGGCGATCATCCGCGGGCTCATCAGCGCCTGCGGCGGGTCGACCAGGCCGGCCACGCGCATGAACGTCCGGGTGATCCGGCCGTCCACGGTCGCCGCCGCCTGCATCTTCGCCATGTACGCGTTGGCCATCTTCACCTTCGCGCCGCGTTTGCCGTCCACCTCGGGGAACCCGAGGTCGCCGCCGGTGGAGATCTCCCACGGCGCGTCGATCACGCCGGCGATGTCCTTGAAGAACCGCAACGGGTCCGGCACACCTTCGCGCAGGTGATCACGGAGCACCAACGACTCCAACGCCGCGACCGTCATGCCCTGGCCGTACACCGGGTTGAAGCTGCACGCCGCGTCGCCGAGCACCAGGAACCCCGCCGGGAACCGCTTCAGGCGCTCGTACCGGCGCCGAACGCTCGCCGGGTAGTGGAACGTCGTCGCGTCGTCCTGTGGCTCGGCGTCCCGCACGACCTCGTACACGTCCGGCACCGGCAGCGTCTTCGTCCACTCGAGGAAGCCGTCCGAGTCGGTCGGCGCGCTGTCGCCGAGCATCCCGGTGAGCGACAGCTTGCACAGCCCGTTCTCGATCCGGGAGAAGAACGCTCCGCGCGGGAACTCCGGCGAGGCGACCGGGTTGATCGACAGGTCGCCGTTCAGGATGCTCTCGTCGGGCAGCCGGAAGGTCCGGGTCGTGTAGCTCAGGTCGATCTTGATGCGGTCCTCGGCCGGCCGGGCGTAGCCCCACTCGCCAAGCCACACCGGCGTGCGCGAGCCACGCCCGGTGGCGTCGACGACCAGGTCCGCGGCAAGCTCCACCGCGGAGCTGCCGGCCGCGCGCGACTGCACCCGCGCGCCGGTCACGCGCGTCCCGCCGGCCGAGACGACCGGGCCGATGATGTCGTGCCCCTCCAGGAACCGCACGGTTCCCAGCGCCTCGACCGCGGTACGGACATGGCTCTCCAACAGCGGCCGGGCCGCCGACACGCAGATCAGCCCGGTCGGCGCCGGGGCCAGCCGCCGGCCGTTGAAGAACCAGCGCAGCGTGCCGAGGTCCCCGGTGGGGATGCCGTCGTCGACGCAGCGCTGGGTGAACCCGGGGAACAGCTCGTCGAGGATCTGCTGGCCGCGGGCCAGCAGACCGTGCACGTGCCGGCCCTGCGGTACTCCGCGCCGCGCGGTGGTCACCCCGGACAGCTCGTCCCGATCGACGACCACCACCTCGGCGAAGGAGTCGGCGAGGACCCTGGCCGCGAGCAGGCCGGCCATACTGGCGCCGAGAACGACAGCGCGTTCCCCGGCGCTGTTTGCGCTCACTTGGTCCCGGGCACCGGCAGCTGACGCAGCGCCGGGCTGTTCTGGTAGGCGGCCAGCTTCCACTGGCCGTCCTGGCGGACCGCGGTCCAGGTGGCCCGGATGGTCTGCTCGTCGGACATGGTCGACTCGCCTGCGGCCAGCACACCGCCGTAGGTGATCAGCAGCGCGACGTCCGGGGTCACGAAGCGCAGGTCCAGCGGGCGGCCGGTGACCTGGGTGCCCTTGTACTGGTTGGCGTAGGCCTCGGTGAGGAACTCGTTGATCGCGGCCCGGCCCTTCTTGTAGACGCCGGGCAGGATCATCGTGCCGTCCTCGGTGAACAGCGCGGCGAACGCGTCGGCGTCGTTGTAGGCCCACGCGGCGACGACGCGCTGGGTCAGCGCGGCGACGGCGGCCTGGTCGGCCTGGGTGCCGGCGGAGTCCGTCTCGGTGGTGGTCATGGTGTGCTACCTGCTTTCGGTGCGCCGGATCAGATGTAGAGGGTGTTGGGCTCGAGGCCGCACAGCACCCGGCCGTACAGCTCGGCGTTCGTGTTCGGGTGCATCAGCGCGTGCTGGTTGATGGCGTGCACGTCGCGGACGATCCGCTGGATGGGAATGTCGGTGTAGATCGACGTGCCGCCGCTCGCGGAGGCCAACAGGTCGATGGACGCCTTGCCCAGCTCGACCACGGCGCCGAGGTCGGCCCTGGCACGGGCGCGCTCCTCCAGCTTCCACGGCGTGCCGTCGCCGCCCTTGGTGTCCACCTGGGACGCCAGCCGGTGCGCGTGGAACTCGATGCGGTCGATGACCATCGTGGCCTCGGCGACCTGCAGGTGGGTCAGCGGGGCCTCGCGCTGGCTCTCGTAGCTGGTGTACGTGATCTTGCGATTCGGCAGCCGCTTGAGGAAGTTCTCCCTGGCCGCGCGGGCGAGCCCGAGCACGGTGCCGACCGACGACGCGGACGCGACCGGCAGCAGCGGCGCCCGCCACACCGGCGAGCCCGCGTTGGCCTTCGACGCGTACTGCTCCTGGAGCACCGCCGGCAGCGGCAGGACCCGCTCGGTGGGGATGAAGACGTCCTGGGCGACGGTGCTGACGCTGCCGGACCCCTTGAGACCCGAAGCGTGCCAGTCGTCCACGACGCGCAGGTCCGACAGCGGTACCGGCGCCATGACCGGGTACGGCTCGCCCTCGGCGGGAACCAGGACCGCGATGACGACCTGCCAGTCGCTGTGCAGCGCGCCGGAGATGAAGCCCCACTTGCCGTTGACCACGATGCCACCGTCGGTCGGGTTGGCGATCGCGGACGGGCTCAGCGTCCCGCAGGTACGGCCCTGACCGGTGCTGAACACCTCGTCCTGCACCTCGTCCGGGAACAGGCCGATCATCCACGAGGTGATCCAGGAGACCGACGCGACCCACGCCGGTGACCCGTCGCCCCGGGCGAGCTGCGCGGCGACCTCCACCAGCGTGCGGAAGTCGGCCTCGTGGCCGCCGTAGCGGGTGGGCACCCGCAGGCGGAAGATGCCGGCGTCGGCCATGGCCTCGACGGTCTCGTCCTTGAGCCGGCGGTTCTGTTCGGTCCAGACGGCGTTGTCGGCCAGGATCGGCACCAGTTCCGCGGCACGCCGAACCAGCTCCTCCCGTGTGGCCACCTCGGGGGTCGACACATTTCCTCCTACTGGCATGGGAAATCGGGCGCGGATTGCCCATAACGTCACATCGGAGCGGCTCGGGACGCATCCTCACGATTGCGCGGTACGCCGCCGTGGGGACCTCGGCTGGGCAAGTGGGCAATCCGCAGGAAGGAACCGCCGCGCGGGTAGGCGACGATCGGGTGTACGCCACGCGCGTGCCCGGCACGGTCACGTACCGTCTACTTCGCACTGAAAGAGGGAAGATCGGCATGACCGACGATCGACCGAACCAGCAAGACGGCCCCAGCACCCAGCCGACCCGACCGCTGACCGGCGCGGAGTACGTGGAGAGCCTGCGCGACGGCCGGCAGATCTTCCTCAACGGCGAGCAGGTCAAGGACGTGACCACGCATCCGGCGTTCCACAACCCCGTCCGGATGACCGCGCGCCTCTACGACGCGCTGCACGACCCGGCGAAGCGCGACGTCCTGACCGCGCCGGTCGACGCCGGCGGGACCGGCTACACGCACCGGTTCTTCACCACCCCGACTTCCGTCGAGGACCTCGTCGCCGACCAGAAGGCGATCGCGGCGTGGGCACGGATGAGCTACGGCTGGATGGGCCGCAGCCCCGACTACAAGGCGTCGTTCCTGGGCACGCTCGGCGCGAACGCGGAGTTCTACAAGCCGTTCGAGGACAACGCGCGCCGCTGGTACCGGGAGTCGCAGGAGAAGGTGCTGTACTGGAACCACGCGATCGTGCACCCGCCGGTTGACCGCAACCGCCCGCCGGACGAGGTGTCCGACGTGTTCATCCACGTCGAGAAGGAGACCGACGCCGGTCTGGTGGTCAGCGGCGCCAAGGTGGTGGCGACCGGTTCGGCGCTGACCCACTACAACTTCATCGCCCACTACGGCCTGCCGATCAAGCGCAAGGAGTTCGCCCTCGTCGCGACGGTGCCGATGGACGCGCCCGGGGTGAAGCTGATCTGCCGCCCGTCCTACACGGCGAACGCCGCGATGATGGGCAGCCCGTTCGACTACCCGCTGTCGTCCAGGTTGGACGAGAACGACACGATCCTGGTGCTGGACAAGGTCCTCGTGCCGTGGGAGAACGTGTTCATCTACGGGGACCTCGGGCGGGTCCGGCTGTTCACGGCCGAATCGGGCTTCATCGAGCGGTTCACCTTCCACGGCTGCACCCGGCTGGCGGTGAAGCTGGAGTTCATCGCGGGGCTGCTGGCCAAGGCGCTGGAGCTGACCGGCACCGACGAGTTCCGCGGCGTGCAGAGCCGGCTGGGCGAGGTGTTGGCGTGGCGCAACCTGTTCTGGGGGCTGTCCGACGCGTCGGCGCGCAACCCGATCGAGTGGCGCAACGGCTCGCTACTGCCCAACCCCCGGTACGGCATGGCCTATCGCTGGTTCATGCAGATCGGCTACCCGCGGATCCGGGAGATCGTGCTCCAGGACGTCGCGAGCGGGCTGATCTACGTGAACTCCAGCGCGGACGACTTCGCGAATCCGGAGATCCGGCCGTACCTGGACAAGTACGTTCGCGGCTCGGGCGGCGCCGACGCGACGACCAGGATGAAGGTGATGAAGCTGCTCTGGGACGCGGTGGGCAGCGAGTTCGGCGGCCGGCACGAGCTCTACGAGCGCAACTACGCGGGCAACCACGAGAACACCAGGGTCGAGCTGCTGTTCGCGCAGATGACCAACGGCGAGCTGGACGACCACCGAGGGTTCGTCGACGAGTGCCTCGCCGAGTACGACCTCGACGGCTGGACCGTCCCGGACCTCTCCTCGTTCGAGGAACTCCGCGAGATTCGGAAGAACGCCCTCGGCTGACCCCGCGACTCCGGCGCGTCAGTCCAGCGGCGCGTCGGGGTTGGTGGCCAGCTCGTGCAGGAGCTCCCGGTAGGTCTCGACGAGGGCGGTGATGGTCGTCCGGTCGAAGTGGCCGGTGCTGTACTTGATCGTGCCGGCCAGCTCCCCCGACGGCAGCAGCTCCATCGCCCACAGCACGCCGTCCGGCACGTCCACGGTGATCTCCTGGGACCGTACCCGCCGGCGCAGCTCCTGGTAGCGGAGGCCGCCGACCGACTCGCCCTCCATCGGCTCCGGCGGCTGCAGGTTCTCGAAGTTGACGACCGCGCGCGAGGGGTCGGCGAACGGCTTGCCGAGCGCGGGAACCTCCCGCTCGATCCGCCGGTAGGTCAGGTCGTGCATGTACGCCCCGAGGCAGGTCGCCCGCGCCGCGGTCACCACGTCGCCCAGGCAGCGGGCCCCGGTGAGGTCGGCGCGCAGCGGCAGGAGGTAGTAGAACGGCCCGACGGTGTCGGTGAACCGGTCGTCGTGACGCCCGGCGGACGTGGTCGCGGCGACCAGGTCCGTCTCTCCGGTCACCCGGCGCAGCAGCAGGTAGTACGCGGCCAGTGACACGATGAACGGGGTGCACCGCCGCGCGCGGGCCAGCGCCAGGGCACGACCGGTCAGCTCGGCGTCGAGGACGAACCGGTGGGCGGCGTAGGTGACGTCGCCGCCGTCACCGGCCCGGTCCGTGCGGATCGCGGTGAACGAGCGGCCGCCGAGCTGGTCCCGCCAGTAGGCGAGCACGTCGGGGTCGGCCGCCTCGTTCCGTTGCCAGCGCGCGAAGTCCTGGTACTGGGTGGCGGGCGCCGGCGGCGCGTCGCCGCGCCCGGTGCGGGCGGCGTAGCAGGCGGCCAGGTCGCGGACGATCACCTGCATCGACAGCGCGTCGGTCGCGATGTGGTGCGCGACCAGCACCAGCACCGCGTCCCGGGAGTCGAACCGGCCGAGCACCGCGCGCAGGTGCGGCAGCTCACGGACGTCGTAGGTGCCGGCCTCGATGTCGGTGAGCAGATCCTCGGTGGTCTCGTCGCGCGAGCCGTCGCCCGGCAACTCCCGCACCGTGAGCGGAACGTCGACCGGCGGATGGATCACCGGGTGCCGGCCGCCGACGCCCGGTTCCAGCGCGGTGCGCAGGATCTCGTGCCGGACGACCACATCGCGCAGCGCCGCCCGCAGCGCCTCGAGGTCGATCTCGCCGAGCAGCCGCCAGCCGTAGACGAGCAGGTGCCGGTGACCGAACGCGCCCTCGGCATACCCCTTGTCGAACGCGCACAGCCACTCCTGGTTCTCCGACAGAGGTATTTCCATGGTCCGACGGTATCCGTGGCCGGGATCCGACCGGTTATCCCGTTGTGCGCAGGGGGTTTCGGCCAGCAATTCGGAGGATGTCCCCGCGGGGCGCGACTGTCAGCCTTGGTGGAGGCACGCACGTCTGGAGATGGGAGGACTCACGACATGAGTTCCGCGGAGTCGGTTTCCGTAGCGCTGACCATTCACCAGCGGTTTGCCGAGCAGCTTGCCAGGACTCCGGACGCGGTCGCGGTGGCCGCCGGCGAGACCCGGTTGACCTACCGGGAGCTGGACGATCGGGCGAGCCGGCTGGCCGGCCGGTTGCACGAGCTCGGCGTCACCTGGGAGGACCGGGTGTCCGTCCTGATGGAACGGTCGGCCGACCTCATCGTGGCACTACTGGGGATCCTCAAGGCCGGCGCCTGTTACCTCCCGCTGCACAGCGCCTACCCGATCGAGCGGATGCGGCGGATCGTCGAGACCGCGGGTGCCTCCGTACTGCTGGCCGACCGGTCCACACAGGCCAAGGGCGTGCCAGAGCACCAGCACGTCGTCCTCGTCGACGAGCCGGTCGAGGCCGAACCGATGACGGTCGAGGCACACCCGGACGGGCTCGCCTACGTCATCTTCACCTCCGGCTCGACGGGTCAGCCGAAGGGCGTCGCGGTCACGCACCGCAACGTACTCGCGCTGATCGGCGATCCGGTCCTGGCCGGCGGCGCGCACGAGCGGGTGCCGATGCTCGCCCCCTACGCCTTCGACGTCTCCACCTTCGAGGTGTGGGTTCCGTTGCTGCACGGAGGATGCGTCGTCGTCCCGCCCCCCGGAGACCTCGACGTGGCCACCATCGAGCGCGTCATCACCGGCTGCGGCGCCACCGCCGTGCACCTGACCGCCGGCCTGTTCCGGGTGGTCGCCGACGAGGCGCCGCACTGTCTCGCGGACGTGCGGGAGGTGCTGACCGGCGGCGACGTGGTGTCGCCGCAGGCCGTGGCCCGGGTGCTCGCGGCCTGCCCCGACCTGACCGTCCACGCCATGTACGGACCGACCGAGTCGACACTGTTCGCCACCCGGGCGACGATCACCGCGCCCTACACCCCCGCCGCCACGGTTCCGATCGGCCGTCCGCTGGACCGGGTCACCGCGCGCGTGCTGGACGCGGACCTGCACCCGGTCGAGCCCGGCGCGACCGGGGAGCTGTACCTGGCCGGCGAGCAGCTGGCCCGCGGCTACCTCGGCCGCCCCGACCTGACCGAGGAGCGGTTCGTCGACGACCCGTTCGACGGCGGCCGGATGTACCGCACCGGCGACCTGGCCCGGTGGACCGACGACGGGCAGCTGGACTTCGCCGGCCGGGTCGACGACCAGGTGAAGATCCGCGGCTACCGCGTCGAGCCGGCCGAGATCGCCGCCGTCGCCGCGACCCACGACGGCGTGCACGACGTCGCGGTGGTGGCACGCACCGACGAGGCGGGCAACCGGCTCGTCGCCTACGTGGTGGGGCCCGACGTGGACACCGGTGCGCTGCGCACGCACCTGGTGGCCGCGCTGCCGGACTACATGGTGCCGGCCGCGGTGATCACGCTCGACGCGCTGCCGCTGACGGCGAACGGCAAGCTCGACCGCGACCGGCTGCCCGAGCCGCCGGCCGAGGGGACGGCGTACCGCGCGCCCCGCGACGAGATCGAGCGGGCGCTGTGCGAGGTGTTCGCCGAGGTGCTCGGCGTGCCTCGGGTGGGTATCGACGACGACTTCTTCGAGCTGGGTGGCCAGTCCCTGCTGGCGATGCGGCTGATCCGGCGTACCAGGGCCGTACTGGGCGTCGAGCCGTCCATCACCGCGGTGTTCGACTCGCCGACGCCGCTCGACCTCGCCGCCGAGCTGCGCGAGACCGAGCAACTCGCCTCCTGACCCCCGTGACCGCACGCGACACCGAATCGAGAACGGAGCCTGGAATGGTAGCGCCGAGGCCCTTCGACGACCTCACAGTCGAGCACATCGAGTTCTACGTGGCCGACCTCGCGGGCACCACCGAGTGGCTGACCGGCGGCTACGGTCTGCTGGCGGGTCCGGAACCGGTGCGGGACGCGGGCGCCAACACGACGACGGTCTCGAGCGGCGACATCCGGCTCCTGCTGACCCAGCCGGTCGCCGAGGACCACGCGGGAGCCACTTACCTGCGGCGGCACGGCGACGGCGTGGCCGACATCGCCCTGCGGGTCGCCGACGCGGAGGGTGCCTTCGCCGAGGCGGTGCGCCGCGGCGCGCGACCGGTGGCCCAGCCGCGCCGGCACGGCTCGGTGCTGACCGCGTCGATCCTCGGTTTCGGCGACGTCGTGCACACGTTCGTCCAGCACCTGGCGCCCACCGGACCGGTCGGGGACGCCCCGGCCGGCGAGTTCGGTCTGTCCGAAGTGGACCACTTCGCGGTGTGCCTGGAGACCGGCACGCTCGACGGCACGGTGGAGTTCTACGAGCGGGTGCTCGACTTCGAGACGATCTTCACCGAGAAGATCCTGGTCGGCGCGCAGGGGATGGACTCGAAGGTCGTGCAGAGCAGGTCCGGTGCGGTCACCCTGACCCTGATCCAACCCGACCCGGACCGCGAGCCGGGCCAGATCGACGACTTCCTCGCCGCGCACGGCGGCGCGGGTGTGCAGCACGTCGCGTTCAGCGTGCCCGACATCGTCCACACGGTGAGCCGGTCCGCCGGCACCGGCGTGGAGTTCCTGTCCACACCGGCGGCGTACTACCGGCTGCTGGCCGAGCGGCTCACCCCGTCCCGGCACACGGTCGAGGAGCTCGGCGCGCTCAGCATCCTCGTCGACGAGGACCACGACGGGCAGCTGTTCCAGATCTTCGCCCGCTCGGTGCACCCGAGGAACACGTTCTTCGTCGAGCTGATCGAGCGCCTCGGCGCGCGCACCTTCGGCAGTGGCAACATCAAGGCGCTCTACGAGGCGGTGGAGGCGCAGCGCGCCCAGGAGCGGGCGGCATGACCGGCGGGCCGGCGGCGGACCTGACGATCGACCGCCTGCACGGCTCGCTCGACGACCCGGCGTTCGAGTCGATGAACCTGCTCAACGAGGTGTCCGCGGACTTCCCGGACGCGATCTCGTTCGCGGCCGGCCGGCCGCACGAGGGCTTCTTCGACCTCGACGAGGTGGCCGGCCACGTCGAGCGGTTCCGCGACCACCTGCGGCGACGGTTCGGCGGCGACGAGACCCTGGTCCGCCGGACCCTGCTGCAGTACGGGCGCACCAAGGGGATCATCCACGACCTGGTCGCCCGCTCACTCGCCGTGGACGAGAAGATCGACGTCGACCCCGAGGCCGTCGTGGTCACCGTCGGCTGCCAGGAGGCGCTGTACGTGACCCTGCGGGCGCTGCGCCGGGACGAGCGGGACGTGCTCGTCGTCCCACGGCCGTGCTACGTCGGGGTGACCGGCGCCGCCGGCCTGGTGGAGATGCCGCTGGTGCCGGTCACCGAGACCTCGGCCGGCATCGACCCGGACGAGGTGGCGCGGGTCGTGCTCGCCGCGAAGGCGGCCGGCCGGCGGCCGCGCGCGCTGTACGTGGTCGCCGACTTCGCGAACCCGACCGGCGCCAGCCTCGACCGGGAAGCCAGGGAACGGCTGCTCGACCTGGCCGCCGAACACGACTTCCTGATCCTGGAGGACAACCCGTACGGGGTGTTCCACGACGGGACCGAACGACCGCCGACGTTCAAGGCGCTCGACCGCGACCGCCGGGTGGTCTATCTCGGCTCGTTCGCCAAGACCGGTGTCGCCGGCGCGCGGGTCGGCTACGTCGTCGCCGACCAGCGGGTGTCCGACGGTGCCGGTGGCACCGCGCTGCTCGCCGACCAGCTGGCCAAGATCAAGAGCATGCTCACGGTCAACACGTCACCGCTCGCCCAGGCCGTCATCGGCGGGAAGCTGCTCGCCAACGACTACAGCCTGCGCGCGGCCAACGAGCGGGAACGGCGGGTGTACCAGCGAAACCTGCGCCAGGTGCTGGACGGTCTCGCGGCCCGGTTCCCGGCCGGGAGCGAACCCCGCGTCGGCTGGAACGTGCCGGCCGGCGGATTCTTCGTCGTCCTGGACCTGCCGTTCCCGGCCGGCGACGAGCTGCTGCGGGACTGCGCACGCACCCACGGGGTGTTGTGGACGCCGATGCACCACTTCCACGGGCAGGCCGAGCCGTTGTCCAGGATCCGGCTGTCGTTCAGCTCGCTGACCTCCGAGCAGATCGAGGTGGGCCTCGACCGGTTGGCGGCGTTCGTGCACGCCAGGTGCGCCACATGACCGGTGTGCCGGTCTGCCTCGCCGACGTGGCTCGCGCCGCGCACGACCGGCTGTCCACGGAGGTGTGGGACTTCGTCGAGGGCGCCAGCGGCGACGAGCGGGGCCTGGCGGCGAACCGGGCCGCGCTCGACGCCGTGTCGCTGGTGCCGCGGATGCTCACCGGCCTGACCGAGGCCGACCCGTCGACGCGCCTGCTCGGCACCGCCGCGACGTTCCCGGTCGCTGTCGCGCCGATGGCCTACCAGCGGCTGCTGCACGACGACGGTGAGCTGGCCGCGGCGCGCGCTGCCCGCGACCTCGGGGTTCCGTTCACCATCAGCACGTTGAGCAGTGTGTCCATAGAGGACATAGCGGGGACCGGTGCCGCGCTCTGGTTCCAGCTGTACTGGCTGCGCGACCGCGGCGCGGTGCTGGACCTCGTGCGCCGAGCCGAGCAGGCGGGTGTGTCGGCGTTGGTGGTCACCGTCGACGTGCCGATCATGGGCCGGCGGCTGCGCGACCTGCGCGCCGGGTTCTCGCTGCCGCCACACGTGACCGCCGCCAACCTGGCCGGCGACCCGGCCAGGACCGCGAACCCGATGGTCACCGTCGCCGAGCACACCCGGCTCGCGTTCGCCCCGGCGTTGAGCTGGTCCGACCTGGCCTGGCTGCGCGAGCGTACCGAGCTTCCCCTGGTGCTCAAGGGAATCCTCGACGCGACCGACGCCGAGCTGGCGGTCCGCGCCGGTGCGGCCGGCGTCGTGGTGTCCAACCACGGCGGGCGCCAACTCGCCGGCGCGGTGCCCAGCGTGACCGCACTGCCGTGGGTGGTGGACGCGGTCGACGGGCAGTGCGAGGTGTTGTTGGACAGCGGGATCCGGAGCGGGACCGACATCCTGCGGGCGGTGGCGCTCGGCGCGAGCGGAGTGCTGGTCGGCCGGCCGGTGCTGCACGGGCTGGCCGCGGGCGGAACCGGCGGTGTCGCCGCCGTGCTGGAGATCCTGCGCGCCGAGCTGGCCGCGGAGATGCTGCTCGCCGGCTGCGGGGACGTCGCCTCCGCCGGCCGGCTCGCCACGGTCGGGCCGCCGGTCTGACCTACCTGTGACTGGGGAGGGACGTCGGTGCAACCGGCCGTCGAACGGGCGATCACGCTGATTCGCGATCGCTACGCCGATCCGATCACCCTCGACGACCTGTCCGCCGAGGTCTTCGTCAGCCGGTTCCACCTGACCCGGATCTTCAAGCGGGCGACCGGGGTGACGCCGGGGCGGTACCTGACCGCGGTGCGCCTGTTCGAGGCGAAGCGGCTGCTGCTGACCACGAGCCGCACCGTGTCGGACATCGTCGGACGGGTCGGGTACAACAGTCTCGGCACGTTCACCAGCCGGTTCACCCGGGCCGTCGGCATGACCCCGACGCAGTACCGGGACCCGAGGGTGGGCGAGCTGCTGCTCGCGGTGGCCCCCGGGTTCGCCCGGCTGCCACCCCTGCGCGCGCTGCGGGTGCCGGCCCGGCCGGTGCGGACCGCCACCAGCCGGGTCGCGGCGACGATCACCGGCACACTCGCCATGCCGGCGCGGCTCGCACCGGCGAACGTCCTGGTCGGCGTGTTCGACGACCGGATTCCGCAGCGTGGCCCGGTCGCGTTCCAGGCGCTGCGCGCCACCGACGGCAGCCGGTTCGAGATCTCCCACGTGCCGCCGGGGCGCTGGACGCTGCTCGCGGTGGCCGAACGGCACGACCGGACGGCACCGCCGCACATCGCCGCCCCCACCGACCAGGTCACCACCGCGCCCGGCGCGAACACCACCGTCCACGTCGAACTGCGTAGCCTCCGGCCGACGGACCCACCGATCGCGATCACCCTGTCCTCGCCGAGCGCCGCGGCCGACCGCCACCTCCGCGTGGCCTGAGCCCATTTCGGCACTCCACACGACTTCCATGAGCGATGGCGGGGCGCTGGGTGCGCCCCGCCATCGGATGGATTCGTCGGATCGAGTGGGCCTAGCGGGCTTCCGCGAGCTCGGGGTCCGACTCGGGAGTGGAGTCGGCGGACGCCTCGTCGGTCCTGCCGATGGGCGGCAGGTGACGCAGCCCGAAGTACACCGACACCGCGGCCGCGGCGATGATCACCGAGCCGGTGACCACCAGCACCTGGAAGCCGTCCACGAACGCCGACTGCGCCGAGGAGAACAACTGCGCGCCGGCCTGCTCCGGCAGTTCGCCGGCCGCCGTCGGCGCGCCGGCGATGCTGTCGCGCACCGCGTCCGCCGAGGCCCCGGACAGCCCGGCCGGCACCGAGTCCTCCACCGTGGCGCGGTACACCCCGGTGCCGACGCTGCCGAGTACCGCGATGCCGAGCATCCCGCCGAACTCGTTGCTCATCTGGGCCATCGAGCCGGCCATGCCCATCTTCTCCGGCGGCGCGTTGCCGACGATCATCCCGGTGCCGAGGGCGACCAGCGGAGCACCGCAGAAGGAGAACACCGCGAACCCGACGATGATCGTGGCGGTGCTGCCGGTCGGGCCGATCCCGGTGAGCACGAGCAGTACCGCGGCCATGCCCACCAGACCGGTGGCGATCACGTACCCGGGCCGCACCCGCGCCGCGAGCTTCGGCCCGACCTGCATGCCGATGGTGGCCGCGGCCATGCCCGGCACCATCGCGAGTCCGGCCTCCAGGGTGGACAGCCCCGCCGAGAGCTGGAAGTACAGCATCATGAACAGCATCAGCCCGCCGCCGACGAGCGCGTAGGCGAGCTGGCCGGTCAGGCAGGTGCGGATCACCTTGTGCCGGAACAGGCTCAGGTCCAGCAGCGGGCTCGCGAGCCGGCCCTGCCGGCGCGCGAACACCACGCCGAACACCAGGCCCACGACCAGCCCGGCGATGGCGGGGACGGAGACCCCGTTGGTGATCTCCTTGATGCCGTAGACGATCGGCAGCAGCGCGGCCAGCGACAGCACGATGGACAGTGGGTCCAGCTTGCCGGCCTCGGCGTTGCGCACCTCCGGCAGGACCTTCGGACCGACGATCGCCGCCAGCAGCATGACCGGCACACCGAGCAGGAACACCGAACCCCACCACCAGCCGGTCAGCATGGCGCCGCCGATGACGGGACCGAACAGCGCGCCGAGGGTGAACGTGCCACCCCACACGCCGAACGCGGTGGCCTGCTGCCTGGGGTCGGCGAACA
Source organism: Actinophytocola gossypii (assembly GCF_025165815.1). Lineage (GTDB taxonomy): Bacteria > Actinomycetota > Actinomycetes > Mycobacteriales > Pseudonocardiaceae > Actinophytocola > Actinophytocola gossypii. The sequence continues at coordinate 97,993 of NZ_JAFFZE010000022.1, forward strand.
GGGCCGGGATGAGCGACAGGGTCGACGGGCCCAGCGTGGCGCCGGCGACGCCGAGCAGCGCCCTGGCCGCGATCAGCATCTCCGGCGTCGTCGAGTACGCGGCCAGCAGTGACGCCGCGGCGAACGCGACCGCGCCGGTCAGCAGCAGCTTGCGCCGGCCGATGCGGTCGCCGAGGGTGCCCATGGTCACCAGGAACCCGGCGAGCATGAAGCCGTAGATGTCCATGATCCACAACTGTTGGGTGCTGCTCGCGCCGAGGTCGGTCGCCACGCTCGGCAGCGCGGTCATCAGCACGAACAGGTCGATCGCCACCACGAAGGTCGGCAGGGCGAGCACCGCAAGCCCGACCCACTCCCGCCGTCCCGCTCTGGGCGGTGCTTGCCCACCGGTCACGTTCTCGTCCTTTCGCTTGGCGTACGTGCGCGGGTCAGGCGCGTCGATAGGTCAGCGCCGTGACCCCGGTCTCGAAGGAGCGGGTGCCGATCAGCTCGAGTGCGATCTCCTCCGCGAACAGCGGCTGCCCCGCACCGAGCGCCACCGGGTGCACCAGTAGCCGGTACTCGTCGATCAGGCCGGCACGCGACATCGACTGAGCGAACCGCGCCCCGCCCGGCACGAAGATCATTCCGCCGGGCTCCTGCTTCAGCGCGTCGATCTCCTTGGCGAGGTCACCCGTCGCGATCCGCGAGTTGGCCCAGTCGGCCGTGGTGAGCGTCGAGGAGAACACGACCTTGGTGGCGCGGTTGATCAGCGGCGCGAGGTCGTCGGTCGCGGTCGGCCAGTGCGCGGCCTGCTCGAGGTAGTTCTCCTTGCCGAGCACGTGGGTGTCGGCCTCGGACAACGTTTCGGAGCTCCAGTCGACCACGTCGGCGCTCATGTTGGGGAACAACCAGTCGAGCTCGCCGTTCGTCCGCGCGACGAACCCGTCGAGCGAGACCGACATCATCAGAACAACCTTGCGCATGTGCACCTGACTCCAATGTGGATGGATAGCGGACTTACCTGGTCGGCCTCTTCAGCGCGACGACGTTCTCCAGGTCGGCACCCGAGTAGGGCTTCGCGTCGGCGAAGTACTCGACGCGCAGGCTCGTCTCCGCGCTCGGGCCGCCGTCGGCCCGGTCGGCCTCGTAGGCGTCGAGCAGCGCCTGGGCCTCGGCGGTCGCGGCGATGAACCGCGCGGCCGGGTCGACCCCGGTGCTCAGCACCTCACCCATCGCCCTGGTCATCACGTCCTGGACGCCGGCGAAGTCACCGAACAGGGCGCCACGCGAGGCCGGGTGGCCGTGCGGGGTGATCTTGTCCAGCGTCAGGCCCGGCGTGTCCGGATACGTCTTGAGCTGGTCGCTCGCGGCCCGGTGGTGTGGGTTGTCGACGAACCACTCCGACTCCTCGAGCAGGTCGAACGACGCGTTGGTGATCGGCAGGAAACTGTTGGTCACGTGCTGGTCGGCGGCGTTGACCGGGTTGTGCAGGAACTGCAGGAACGCGAGCGCGCCCTCCTGGGTGACCTCGTCGAGACCGTTGGCGAGCCACAGCGAGGTGCCGGCGATGCCGTTGCCCTCGTAGGCGGAGTCGGCGTTGTCGGGGAACCGGGTGACCCGCAGATCGAAATCGCTCTGCCGGGCGGCGTGCACCATGTAGTTCACGTCGTTGGAGGAGGTGATCCGCAGGCCGACCCGCTGGTCGGCGAACGCCTGGAAGGTGCCCTGCCAGTCGGGGATCCCACCGGTGTAGAGGTAGTGGCCGTCCTTGTGCAGCCGCTGCCACCAGCTGACCCAGGCCAGCATCTGCGGCGAGGCCAGGTCGAGACGGGTGGCGCGGCCGCTGCGGCCGTTGTCGTTGTCGGCGAGCAGCCCACCCTGTGCCGCGAGCGCCTGCTGGAAGAACATGCCGTGGTTCGCCCAGGTGATCGTGTGGTCGAGCCCGGCAACGCCGCGCAACCGGTCGCAGGCCTGGCCGACCTCGAACCAGGTGCGCGGCAGCTCGTCGATGCCGGCGGCGTCGGCCAGGTCGCCGTTGGCGAACAGCAGGCTGGTGGTGCCCACCGACGGCATCGAGGTCAGGTCGCCGTCGTAGGTGTAGTAGTCACGGACCGCCGGGATGATGTCGTCGATGACGACCGGCTCCCCGAGGATCTCGTCGCGGCCGCCGATCGCGGCCTCCACGGAGGTGAACAGCGGGGCGCCGTCGACGTTAAGCAGGTCCCGGGCGGCCTGGGTGATGTAGAAGTAGCACTCGGCGATGGCCGGAGCCCTGCCCTGCGCGGCGGCGGCCGCGATCTTCTGGGGCAGCGTGCGGAAGTCGTTGCCGACGATCCTGATCTCGTACTCCGGGTGGGCCTCCCCGAACTCGGCGGCCAGCCGGTGCAGCCGGTCCATGTACCCGGGGAAGGTCAGGTCGGCGACCCATACCTCGACGACCTTGCTGCTCATGTCAACTCCTGCCTGGTCGGGGTTGGCCGGTGCTCGGCGGTGCGGCGTTCGCTGGTCGAAACAAGCAGCGGCAGGCCGGCGAGGAACGCGAACACACCGAGTCCCACGATGGTGGTCCGCACTGTCTCGACACATCTCCGTGCGTGCTCGATCACGGTTCGTTCGGTGGTCGTTCCGGTGGTCATGTCGTCCCCTCCCGCAGCCCGCGGAAGAACGCCCGGACGTCGCCGGTCAGCTGCTCGGGCTGCTCGAGCGCGGCGAAGTGGCCACCGCGCTCGAACTCGGTCCACCGGACGATCGTCGGGATGTCCCGCTCGGCGAACGCGCGGATCGGCACGAACAGGTCCTGCGGGAACACCGCGACCGCCACCGGCACGCCGATCGGCGGCGGCGGGTTGCCCGCGGCCGCGGCCCGCACGGCCGCCGCGCCCTCGTAGTAGAACTGCGCCGACGAGCCGGCGGTGGCGGTGAACCAGTAGATCGACACGATGGTGAGCAACATGTCCCGGTCGACGGCGTCTTCGGGGACCTTCGCCGAGTCGCTCCACTCGCGGTACTTCTCCACGATCCAGGCGAGTTGCCCGGCCGGCGAGTCGGTCAGACCATAGGCCAGCGTCTGCGGGCGGGTGGCCATGATCTTCATGTAGCCGGACTGGTCCTCGTCGAACCGGCCGAGCCGGCCCAGCAGCTCGAGGTCGGCCGGAGCCAGCGCCTCGAGCTCGGCCGGGTCGCCGGACGGGAAGGTCATCAGCATGTTGACGTGCACGCCGAGCACCCGGTCCGGGTGGATCGTGCCGAGCGCCAGGGAGATCGGCGAGCCCGCGTCACCGCCCTGCGCGCCGAACCGCTCGTAGCCGAGCCGCGTCATCAACTCCGCCCAGGCGTTCGCGATGCGCGGCACGTCCCAACCGGTCTCGGTCAGCGGGGTCGAGAAGCCGTACCCGGGGATCGACGGGATCACGACGTGGAAGGCGTCGGCCGGGTCGCCCCCGTGCGCACGGGGGTCGGTCAGCGGGCCGATGACGTCCAGGAACTCCACGACCGAACCCGGCCAGCCGTGGGTGAGAATCAGCGGCGTCGCGTCCGGCTCCGGTGAGCGCTGGTGGATGAAATGCACCGTCGCGCCGTCGATTTCGGTGACGAACTGCGGGAATGAATTGATCCGGGACTCCGCGGCGCGCCAGTCGAAACCGGTTCGCCAGTAATCGGCGAGTTCCCGGAGGTAGGCTGGCGGAACACCGCGATCCCAGCCGACCCCGGTCAACTCGTCGGGCCACCGGGTCGCGGCCAGTCGCTGGCCGAGGTCGTCGAGATCAGTTTGGGGAATGTCCACCAGAAACGGTCGCATGGGGCTCTCCGATCGTCTGGTTGGATCGTCACCGTTGGCTGCCGGTAGCCGCATCTCCCGAATTGCCGCGCGCTGTGCGCAGCGTCGGAGAAGACCCGAAACCAGGATCGGTGTGACCATTCAGGGTGTATCCGGAAAAGTCGCGAAGGAGATGCGCTGATGAGTGCTTCCCGGCCCGATTCGACCGTCGCGGAGCTGGTCGACGCCTTCACCAGCGCGACGCCCGGCGACCTCGGCCAGCGGTTCCACGAGCTGGTCGACGCGGTGTGGAAGGACGGCCGCCGCACCGGCCTCTCCCTCGCCGCCGCGACCGAGCTGGTGGAGTTGATCGACCGGGTCGACGACGAGCGCACCGGCCGGATCGCGGTGCTGCTCGGGCTGCTCGCCGAGGCGGAGTACCCCGACCACGCCGGCGAGGTGTTCGACACCATCGCGGCCCGCACCGGCACCTACCTGGACCTGCTGCGGGCCGCCACCCCGGGCGAGCCGCCGGCGCTCGCCCTGTTCTACCTGCTGGCCCACTTCCCGGAGGTGCGTCCGCGGCTCGTGGCGATCGGCGAGCGGCACGCGCTGTCCGCCGCCGACCTGAGCCGCATCGACCGCGCCGGCCAGGAACTGGATCCGGCCCACCCGGTGCTGGGCCGGGTGTTCCCGTCGCCGGCCGAGTGGACGCTGGACGAGGGTGAGCAGGACTTCGACCAGAGCTGGATCTCGGCGCTGACGCCGGAGCAGATCGTCGCGAACTGGCACAACGACACCAGGACCGTGTTCGGCAGTATCGGCGCGAAGGCGTACTGGGCCGTCTGCCACGGCACGCCCGCCGCGGTGGTGCAGGGCTCGGTGCCGGCCCGCGACGTGATCCCCACCCCGCCACCCGGCACCGGCGAGGACCTGTTCGCTCCGCACGCGGCGGCGATGCGGTGCCCGGCGTGCGGCGGCGGCCTCGACTTCGCCGGCGGCGCCGCGACCTGCGGCGGCTGCGCGGCGAGCTACCCGCTCGCCAACGGCGTACTGAACCTGCTCCCGAACAGTGGCGACGGTGACGACTTCCTTCGCAAACTGTCCGAGATCCCGACCATGGGCCTGTTCTACGAAGCGCTCGCCCGGCCCGCGTTCCTGCGGGTGTCCGGCGCCAACTGGGGTTTCGACGTCTCGCCCGCCGACGAGGACGACTACATCGCGCGCCACGTTCTTCCGGTCGACGGACCGGTGCTCGACCTCGCCGCCGGCGCCGGCCGCTGGACCGAGGTGCTCGCCGACACCGTGGGCCACGAGCGCGTGGTGGCGCTCGACGTGAACCCGGCGATGCTCAACGTGCTGCGCGGCCGGTTGCCGTGGATCCCGTCGGTGCTGGCGAGCGCCAGCACGTTGCCGTTCGACGACGCGAGCCTGGGCGCGGTGCTGTGCTGGAACGCGCTGCAGGCCTTCCCGGACGACGCGCCGGCCGCGATCGCCGAGGTCGGCCGCTGCCTCAAGCCGGGCGGCAGCTTCACCTTCCTGACCTTCCACCGCTCCCCCGACCCGGTCTACGACTACTTCCAGCGCTGCCATCGGTTCCCGCAGCACAACGACGGGCTGCGGCTGTTCGACCTGGACGAGCTGCGGAGCTGGGTCGCCGCGGCCGGACTGACCGTGGTCGACGAGTCCGGCCCCGGCACGTTCGTGATCATGACCGCGACGCGCAACGGCTGAGCCGACCACCGACACCGGAGAAGGAGGCGGCGACGCCATGACCGTCAGCTACCCCGGCGACCCCGGCTACGACGAGGCGACCCAGGTCTTCAATCTGATCGCCCCGGCCAAACCGGCGGCGGCGGTGACCGCGCGAACCGTCGACGAGGTCCGGGCGGCGCTGCGGCACGCGGCCGAGGAGTCGCTGCCGGTGCGGGTGCACACCACCGGGCACGCGTCGGCGGCGGTGCGGCCGGTGGACGGCTCGCTGCTGGTCCGCACCCGCATCGAGGGCGAGGTCCAGATCGACACCGAGCGCCGGATCGCCCGGGTCCCGGCTGGCACGACGTGGGGCGCGGTGGTCACGGCCGCCGCACGGCACGGCCTGGCCGCGCCACACGGATCGGCCGGCACCGTGGGCGTCGTCGGGTACCTGTTGCGCGGCGGGATGAGCTTCTACGGCCGGGATGTCGGGCTCGCGGTGAACAGCGTGCGCGCGATCGAGCTGGTGACCGCGGACGGCGAGCTCCGCCGGGTGTCCGCCGACCAGGACCAGGAGCTGTTCTGGGCGTTGCGTGGTGGCGGCGGTGGTTTCGGGGTGGTCACCGCGATCGAGGTGGCGCTGTTCCCGGCCAGCCAGGTGGTGACCGGAGTGACGTTCTGGCCGGCGGCGTACGCGCCGGAGCTGCTGTCGACGTGGCTGCGCTGGTGCGCCGACGCGCCGGCCGCGGCGACGACGTCGATCCGGGTGATGAACCTGCCGCCGCTGCCGGACCTTCCGCCCGAGCTGACCGCCGGCCCGGTGTTCGGGGTGGACGGCGCGGTGCGCTGCGCGGACGGCGACGTCGCCGCCGGGGAGCTGATCGCCGCGGAGTTGCTCGAGCCGCTGCGGGCGATCGCCGCGCCGGTGTCGGACAGCTGGCGGCCGGCGCCCACCTCGGCGGTGCTGGAGGTGCACATGGACCCCGACGAGCCGTTGCCCGTCGTCGGCGAGCACATGCTGCTCGGCGACCTCGGCGACGAGGGCGCCGCCGAGTTCCTCCGCGTGGTCGGCGCCGGTTCCGGCTCGCCGTTCGTCGTCGCCGGGCTGCGCCAGCTCGGTGGCCGCTACGCCGAGCCCGACCCGGCGGGCGGGGTGTTGAACCACCTGACCGCGTCGTACGCCTACGCCGGCTCCGGCCTCGCGGCCACACCGGAGCAGGCGCACCGGCTGCGGGCGCACTGCGACGTGGTCCGCACGGCACTCACGCCATGGGACACCGGCAGGACCGTTCCGTGCTTCGTCGAGCGGTTCGAGCAGCCACAGGGCCATCTGTCCGACGTGGACATCCAAGCCGTCGACCGGGTGCGGGCCAGGGTCGACCCGACCGGCCGGTTCTCGGGCGACGTGGCCTAGCAGCGACTGCGGGGGGACTCCAGTTCGGCGAGCAGCCGGGTGGCCTCCGCCGAATTCACCGTGCCGAGCAGCTCGAGGGCCCGCTCGGTGTGGACGTCGGCCTCCCGCCGCTCGCCGCGACCCTGGTGCACGTCCGACAGCAGGATCAGCGCCTTCGCGTGCCAGACGACCGAGCCGAGCTCGTCGAACGCCTGCCGGGACAGGTCGACGTGCCGTTCCCCGGCCGGGTAGTCGCCCCGTGCCAACGCGATCTCGCCGAGCGCGTAGAGCGCCTGGCCCTCGATCTGCCGGTCGCCGACCTGCCTGGCCACCGACAACGCGTGCTGCAGGGTGGTCGCGGCGTTGTCCAGCCGGCCGGTCCGCTGGCGGACCACCCCGAGCCGGTACAACGCGTGCGCCTCGCCGGCCCGGTCGCCGATGTCGCGCACGATGAGCAACATCCGATTGAGCGCCTGGTGCGCCTCGTCGACGTCGTTGGTGTGCAGCTTCAACTCGGCGAACCGGTCGAGCACCTGGGCCTCGCCCCGGACGTACTCCACCTGCCGGCAGCGGGCGAGCGCGGTCGTCAACAGCTCATGCGCCGCCTCGAAGTCGCCCTCGTCCATGGCGATCTTCGCGAGGTTCTGCAAGACGTGCGCCTCGCCGACGGTGTCCCCGGCCAGCCGCATCCTGGCCAGCGCCTCGTGGTACTTCGACCGCATCGCCGTCGGGCGGTTTCGCAGCCGGTCGATGGTGGCGGCGTTGCGCAGCACCAGCGCGCAGCCGTGGTCGTCCCCCTCCACCTGGAACTTCTCGAGCGCGGCGACGAAGCTGCGCTCGGCGTCGGTGAGCCGCCGCTGCGCCATGTACATCGTGCCGAGCGAGTACAGCATCGCCGCCTGTCCCCGGTTGTTGCCGGCCCGCTCGGTGACCGCGAGCGCGAGCTCGGTGGCGGTGCGCCAGTCGTCGAAGTAGCCGCGCACCTCGAACAGCGTCACCCCGGTGAGCGCGAGGTCCCAACACATCTCGTCCATCTGGTGCTCGGCGGCCATCGCCACCGCGTCGACCAGTGAGCGCCGCTCCCGGTCCAGCCACTCCATCGGGTCGTCGTCCTCGACCAGTTCGTCCTCGGCCGGCACCCAGCGTGGCGCGGTGCCGTGGATGATCGCGAAGTCGCCGCCGTACTCCTTGCGGTGGGCCCGCTCGGCCCGGGCGAGCCACGCGCCGAGCAGCCGTTGCACCGCGGCGGTGCGCTCCTCGAGCGACTCCTCGGCCATCAGCCGTTCGGTGGCGTACACCCTGATCAGGTCGTGGAACCGGAAGCGAAGCCGCTCGCCGGGATATTTGACGGTGTCCAGCAGCTGCGCCTCGACCAGGCTCTCCAACACCTCGTCGGCGTCGAAGACGTTGGTGTCGAGCAGCGCGGCCGCGGTCCAGCCCGGGAAGTCCGACGTGGTGGTCAGTGCGAACAACCGCAACAGCCGCTTGGCGTCGGCCGGCAGGCCGCGGTAGCTCAGGCCGAGGTTGGACCGCAGCTCGAGGCCGCGGTAGGCGAGCTCGTCGAGCCGGCGCACGGTGTTGCGCAGCCGGGCGACCAGGATGTCGAGCCGCCAGTGCGGCCGCGACGCCAGCCGCGCCCCCGCGATCCGCACCGCCAACGGCAGTCCGCCGCAGAAGTTGACCAACTCGACGGCGGCGTCCCGCTCGGCGATCATCCGGTCCGGGCCGACGATCTTGCCCAGCATCTCCAGTGACGGTTCGACGTCGAACACGCCGACGTCGATGAAGTGGGCGCCAGGCAGCCCGGACAGCCGCGCGCGGCTGCTGACGATCACCGCGCAACACGGACCGGCGGGCAGCAGCGGCAGCACCTGGTCCTCACTCGTCGCGCCGTCCAGCACCACCAGCACCCGCTTGTTGGCGAGCCGGCCGCGGTACATGTCCGCGCGCTCCTCCAAGTCGTCCGGGATCGCCGAGCCCTCGATCCCCAACGCCCGCAGGAACCGGCCGAGCACCGCCTCCACCCGCGGCTCACTGCCCGGCGCGTCCAGGTCGCCGTACAGATGACCGTCGGAGTAGATGTCGCGCAGCTCGTGGGCGGCCCGCACGGCCAGCGTCGACTTGCCGACCCCGCCCTTGCCGGAGATCGCGACGATGCGCACCCCGTATCGACTCGCGGCGTCGGGGTCGTCACCGAGCACCCGCTTGATCTCGGCGAGCTGGTCCTGCCGGCCGGTGAAGTCGGCGATGCTCGCGGGCAGGCGGCGGGGCACGACGTGCGCCTCGACCGGCGTCTCCGCGCCGGTACTCCTGGAGGACGCCGCGATCTCCAGTTCCGGGTCCCGGTTGAGGATCGCGTTCTCGAGCCGCAGCAGACTCTGGCCTGGTTCGATCCCCAGCTGCTCGACCAACATCGACCTGGCTCGCCGGCACACCTCCAGCGACTCGGCCTGCCGGCCGGACCGGTAGAGCGCGAGGATGAGGAACTCGTAGAGCCGCTCCCGCAGCGGGTGCTCCTCGACCAACGCGGTCAGCTCGCCGATCACCTCCTCGTGCCGGCTGAGCGCGATGTCCAGCCGAATCCGTTCCGTCAGCGCGGACAGTCGGGCGCTCTCGAGCTGGGCGGCGCCGCGCTGGACCAGGTCGCTGTGCACCCCGGCGAGCGCGGGACCCTGCCACAGTGACAGCGCGCTACGCAGCGTGGCGACCGCCTCGGACTCCCGCCCGGCGCTGACGTGCGAGCGTGCCGCGCCGACCAGCGCGGCGAACTGCTCGGTGTCGAGGCTCTCGAGCGGGATCTCCAGCACGTAACCCGGCGACCTGGTCCGGATCGACGCGGTGACCCGGCTGTCATCGAAGATCTTGCGCAGTCCCGAGACGCAGATCTGGACCTGCAGTCGCGCCGTCGTCGGCGGCGACGTGTTCCATACCGCGTCGATCAGCTGGTCCACCGGCGTCACGCGGTTCGCGTTGAGCGCCAACATCGCCAGCACGATGCGCTGCCGGGCCCCGCCGAGGTCGAGTTCGCCGCCATCGACCGACAGCTCGAGGGGACCCAGCAGTCGTAATCGCACGATGCCTCCCCCTCGAAAACATTGGGTAATCGTCAGTTTCGCATATGCGGGATACGTCTCGAGCAGATTGGCGCCATCTGGCCTGGTGAGTAGGCCGTCTGCCCCAGCTTCATCAGGGACTGTTGGACCAGGAACCTCACGGTGTGTGACCGATCATGAGCGAAAACCGACCTGAACGATGATCGCCTCGTGCGCGCACGGCAGGAGATGCGTCCCGAACCGGTGGGGCCGGATCATGGAACGACCAGACAACGGGGACGGACAGATTGGGCGGTGTGCGATGACCGAATCCAACTGGAAAGTTGTCATGGATGAAGACGGCCTGACGATCTCCGGGGACCAGTTCTCGCTCACCACGACCGGTGCCGAGCCGACCCAGCTCGAGGCGGTCGTCGCCGAGCTGCAGGGCGTCTCCCGGGCCACCTACGGGCAGTACTGCGGCCTGTCCCGGGCGGCCGAGATGCTCGGGGAGCGCTGGGGCATGCTGATCATCCGAGACCTCATCACCAGACCGAAGACCGTCGCGCAGCTGCACTCCGGCCTGCCCCGGATCTCGGAGAAGGCACTGACCATGCGGCTGCGGGAGATGGTCTACAGCGGCGTGATCCGGGAGTTGGACGAGCGGGCGACCGACGGGTCGACGCGCTACGAGCTGACCGAGTACGGCCGTGCCGCCGAGGACGCCCTGCTGGCACTCGGCCGCTGGGGTGCGATGTCGCTCGCCAGCCCGCGACCGGAGGACATCGTCACGCCGGACTCGCTGATGGTGGCGATCAAGGCGACGTTCAAACCGCGACAGGCGCACGGCGTCCACCTCAAGGTCGAGCTGCAGCTGGGTGCGATCGTGTTGCACGTCAAGGTCGACGACGGCGAGCTGACCGTCGGCTCCGGCCCGCTGGCCGGCGCGGACGCGGTGATCAACCCGGGCATGCTGCTCAAGGACCTGATGACCCGGGACCTCGACGCCGAGCAGGCGCTCGCGACCGGGCAGGTCACCGTCGACGGCGATCCGGCCGCCTTCCTCGCGTTCGTCGACATGTTCGAGCTGCCGCGGCTGAAGGCGCCGGTGCACGCCTGAGGTCAACGCAGGAGCAGGGTGCCGAGCCGGCGGGCGGAGACGACGACGCCGATGACCGCCATGACGGCGAAGTAGGCGAGGTGCCCGAGCAGGGACGCGTCGACGAAGCCGGTGGACAGGGCACGCATGATCTCGATCGCGTGGTACAGCGGGAGGCACTGGACGCCCACCTGGATCGCGGCCGGGTAGACGGTCAGCGGGAAGAACGTGGTGGAGAACAGGAACATCGGCATCAATGCGAGCTGGACGAGGTCGAAGTCCTGCCAGGAGCGCATGAACGTCGTGCACGCCATCCCCACCGCGGCGAACGCGAAGGCCACGAACAGGGCGGCGGGGAGCGCGAGCAGCGCCCACGGTGAGGAGATCAGGCCCATGCCCAGCATCACGGCCAGGAAGCCGGTCGCGTACATCCCGCCGCGCAGCAGGGCCCAGGCGATCTCGCCGATGGCGACGTCGACCGGACCGAGTGGGGTGGCCAACATCGCGTCGTAGAGCTTGGCGTACTTGAACTTGAAGAAGATGTTGAACGTCGCGTCGTACACGGCGCCGTTCATCGCGGACGCCGCCAGCAGCGCGGGCGCGACGTAGGCGACGTAGCTCATCGGCTCCCCGGTGGGGCCGGTGACCTCGCCGACCAGCCGACCGAAGCCGACCCCCATGGCGAGCAGGTAGAACAGCGGTTCGCAGAAGCCGGACACCACCGCGAGCCACGCCCGGCGGTTCACCAGCATCGACCGCTCCACGAGCACCCGCGCCCGGCCGGCGTACATGCCCGTGGGCAGGACGCGCAGCAGCAGTCCGCCTGCGGGTGGGGGTGTCTCGCGCCGCTCGAGAGTGTCGGTCATGATTCCGCCTCCGCGGCGAAGAGTGCGTCGGCGGTCATGCGCTCAGTCGCCTTCGGTAGTTGCGGGTCGCGAGCGCGGCACCCGCGGCGAACAGGGCGAGCAGGAACGCGAGGTGTCCGAGCGCCGGCAACCACTCCAGCCCGCCGAACACCACGCCGCGACCCAGCTCGGTGCCGTGCCAGACCGGCGTGATCCAGGCGACCGGGCGGATCCACGCCGGCAGCTGCTCGATCGGGAAGAACGCTCCGGCGAACAGGGTCATCGGCATCACCACGAACCGGAAGATCGCGTTGAACTGCTGGCCCTCGGACTCGATGGTGGCCGCGTAGGCGGTGATCGGCGCCGCCACCGCGAGCCCGGTCAGCACCGCCACCAGCAGCGTGACCAGCACCCCCGGCCCGGTCAGCACCCCGAGCACGGCCGCCACCAGCAGGTACACCGCCCCCGAACCACCGAGCCGGACACCGATCCAGGTCAGGTGGCCGGCGAGGATCTGCCCGGGCGAGACCGGCGTCGCGGCGATCGCCAGGTACGTCTGCTGCCACTTGAACGACGACAGCACCGGGTAGGTCGACTCGAACGCGCCGATCTGCGCGGCCGTGGCCACCAGCAGCGCGGGCGCCAGGTACACGACGTACTCCAGGCCGCCGGTCGCCTCGGTCGGCCGCACCTGCGACCCGAGCCCGAACCCGAGCGCCAGCAGGAACAGCACCGGCTGCACGACGCTGGACACGACGGTCGCCCGCCAGTTGCGCCGGTACCAGGTCCACAGGGCCTCGACGAAGATCAGCGAGGCGCGGACGGGGCCGAGCACCCGGCCCGTGCTGGCCGGCGTGGTCACGTCGGTGGTCATCAGTCGACCAGCGTCCGACCGGTGAGGTGGAGGAACACGTCCTCCAGCGTGCTGCGGCGAACCAGGCTCGACACCGGACGCACTCCCCTGGCGTGCGCGGCCGCGAGCACGGCCTCGCCGTCGGCGGTGTAGAGGAGCAGGCGGTCGGGCAGCACCTCGAGCCGGTCGCAGAGGCCGTCGAGGTCGGCCTCGGGCGCGGGCTCGCCGGGCGGGAACCGCAGCTCGAGCACCTCGCGGGTGGAGTAGCGGCCGATGAGCTCGCTCGGGCTGCCCTCGGCGACGATCCGGCCGCCGTCCATCACGACCAGGCGATCACACAGCTGCTCCGCCTCGTCCATGTAGTGGGTGGTGATGATCAGCGTGACGCCGTTCTGCTTGAGCCGGAACAGCCGGTCCCACAGCAGGTGCCTGGCCTGCGGGTCGAGGCCGGTGGTCGGCTCGTCGAGCAGGAGCAGTTCGGGGTCGTTGATCAGCGACCGGGCGATCGTCAGCCTGCGCTTCATGCCGCCGGACAGGGGCTCGACCTCGTCCTCGGCCCGGTCGGTGAGCTGGGCGAAGTCGAGCAGTTCGGTGGCCTTGGCCCGGACGTGCGCCTTCGACAGGCCGAAGAAGCGGCCGTAGACGTGCAGGTTCTGCCGGACGGTCAGCTCGCTGTCGAGGTTGTCCTGCTGCGGCACGACACCGAGCCGGGCGCGGATGCGGGGCCCGTCGCGCTCGGGATCCATGCCGAGCACCCGAAGGTCGCCGCCGGTGCGTGGGGACACGCAGGCCACCATCCGCATGGTCGACGACTTGCCGGCGCCGTTCGGGCCGAGGAAGCCGAACGCCTCGCCCCGCCGAACCTCGACGTCGATGCCCCGCACGGCGGCGAAATCGCCGAACTGCTTCACCAGGTCCCGCGCGTGCACCAACGCGCCGTTCTCGCCCACGACCGCAGACTAGATCGCGGCACCGACAATCACGAGCCGTTATGCGGACGCATTCTCACCGCTGTGTATGACCACCGTCACCGTCCGGTCATCCGGGCTGGCCTGCCACCGACCGGTGGCAGGTCGGTGACAGGTTGACGGGGAAGGTCAGACGCCGGGGAACCAGAGGTCGATCTCGCGCTTGGCCGACTCCGGGGAGTCCGAGCCGTGCACGATGTTGTACTGCACCTCGACCGCGTAGTCGCCGCGGATGCTGCCGGTCGCGGCCTGCACCGGGTTGGTGGCGCCGGCCAGCTGACGGAACGCCGCGATCGCGTTCTCGCCCTCGACGACCATGGCGACCAGCGGGCCGCCGGTGATGAACTCGAGCAGGGACTCGTAGAAGGGCTTGCCCGCGTGCTCGGCGTAGTGCTGCTCGGCGACCGAGCGCTCCACGTTCCGCAGCTCCAGCGCGGCCAGCGTCAGGCCCTTGCGCTCGACCCGGGAGATGACCTCGCCGACCAGCCCACGGCTGACACCGTCCGGCTTGACCAGGACCAAACTGCGCTCGCTCACGACACTCCTTTTCGAGGAAACGGGGAAGATGGTGCCGGCGCAGCGTATCGTCCGGCCGTGCTCACCATCGACGCCGAGTCGGACCTGCCGCCGTACGAACAGGTGCGTGCACAGCTGGCGCGCCGGATCAGCGACCGGACGCTCACGGTCGGCACCCGGCTGCCGACGGTCCGTGCGCTCGCCGCCGAACTGGGGCTGGCGGTCAACACCGTGGCGCGCGCGTACCGGGAGCTGGAGGAGGCCGGCATGGTCGAGACCCGCGGCCGGGCGGGCACCTTCGTCAGCTCCCTCGGCGACAGCAGCCGGGACACCCTGCGCCGGGCGGCGGCCGAGTACGCGGCGACGGCGCGGGCGCTGGGGATCGGCGCGGACGAGGCGGTGGCGGCGGTCCGGGCGGCGCTCGGTTGACGTCCTCCCCCGTGTGAACGCGGGAGATTCCGGTCTGTGCGGTCTAGGCCGCGCTTCCGGTGGGTTCCTGCATCGTTGCCGACTGCTCGGGCGGGCCCAAGACTGACACCGGCTCCACAGGCGTTGGTCTGTCGGCCCGTCCGGCCGCCAGGATGTTCACCGCCGCGTTGATGTCCCGGTCGTGAACGACCCCACACGGGCAGGTCCACGTCCGGACGTTCAACGACAGCTTCTCGCCGACCGCCCCGCAGGTCGAGCACAGGCGGGTGGAGGGAAGCCACCGGTCCACCCGCCCGAACACGCGGCCGTGCCGGGCGGCCTTGTACCCCAGCATCGCCGTGAACTGTGACCAACCGGCGTCATGCACGGATTTGGCCAGCCGGGTGCGGGCCATACCGCCACCGCGAAATGGGTCAACCCCAGATCGGGGTTGGTCAGTCTTCTGTGGACCGTTGGCTGGGGAGGCGGCCCTCGGCCATGCGTTTGGCGACGTCCCAGCGCATCCAGAGCAGGATGGCCCACACCAGGCCGAACACCAGGCCCAGCACGCCGAGCGCGGGCAGCGCCACCCAGCACACCACCAGCACGGCCTGCAGGCCCGCGGCCAGCCACAAACCCCACGGCTTGCGTACGAAGGCGCAGTTCACCAGTAGCGCCAGCGCCAGCACGCCGACCAGCACGCCCTGCCAGGTCGCCAGGCCACTGCCGAGGTTCGCCACCACCGGCATCGACAGCAGCACCACGATGGCCTCAAGCAACAGCGTCGCCGCGGCCACACCGGCGAAGGACTTCATCGGGTCCGACGGCTTGCTCACGCCGGCTCCTTGCCGAACAGGGCCCGCGCCTCGCCGGCGGTGACCACCGAACCGGTGACCACCACGCCCACCCCGGACAGCTGCCCGTCGGCGTCCGACTCGGCCAGCTCGATCGCCGTCTCCACCGCGTCGTCGAGGCGAGGGCGGACGGTCACGCGGTCGACGCCGAACACGTCCGTCGCCAGGTCGCCCAGTTCCTCGGCGGCCATGGCGCGTTCCGACGAGTTCGTGGTGATCACCACCTCGGCCAGGGCGGGCTCCAGCGCGGTCAGGATGCCCATCGCGTCCTTGTCGCCCATCAGGCCCACCACGCCGACGAGCTTGGTGAAGCCGAAGTCGGCGTCCAACGCCTCGGCGAGCGCCCGCGCGCCGTGCGGGTTGTGCGCGGCGTCGACGAACACGCTCGGCGCGGACCGGACCCGCTCCAGCCTGCCCGGCACCACGACCGACGCGAAGCCCTCGCGCACCGCTTCGACGTCCAGGGACCGTTGCGCACCGGCGCCGAAGAACGCCTCCACCGCGGCCAGGGCCA
Source organism: Actinophytocola gossypii (assembly GCF_025165815.1). GTDB lineage: Bacteria > Actinomycetota > Actinomycetes > Mycobacteriales > Pseudonocardiaceae > Actinophytocola > Actinophytocola gossypii. Next base: position 113,909 of record NZ_JAFFZE010000022.1, read on the forward strand.
GCGCCGCGTTGGCCGCCTGGTGCGGGCCGTGCAGTGGCAGGAACACCTCGTCGTAGGCACCGCCGAGGCCCTGCAGCTTCAGCTGCTGCCCACCGACGGCCACGTCCCGGCGCAGCACGCCGAACTCCAGGCCGGCGCGGGCGACCGTGGCGTCCACCTCGGCGCAGCGGGCCAGCAGGACCTGCGCGGCGTCGGGGTCCTGCTCGGCCAGCAGGGCGATCGCGCCGGGCTTGATCACGCCGGCCTTCTCCCGCGCGATGCCGGCGAGGTCGCTGCCGAGGTACTCGACGTGGTCGATGCCGACCGGGGTGACCGCCGCCACCCGGGCGTCGGCCACGTTGGTCGAGTCCCAGGTGCCGCCGAGGCCGACCTCGAGCACCGCCGCCTCCACCGGGGCGTCGGCGAACGCGGCGAACGCCATCGCGGTGAGCACCTCGAACTTCGACAGCTGCACCTCGGCGCCTCGGTCGACCATCGCGATGTACGGCTCGATGTCCCGGTACACCTCGACGTAGCGCTCCGGGCTGATCGGCGCGCCGTCGACGGCGATCCGTTCGGTCACCAGCTGCAGGTGCGGGCTGGAGAACCTACCCACCCGCAGGCCGATCCGGGTGAGCAGCGCGTCGATCATCCGCGCCACCGACGTCTTGCCGTTGGTGCCGGCGACGTGCAGCACCGGGTACGACCGGTGCGGGTCGCCGAGCAGGTCGACCAGCGCGCCGATCCGCTTCAGCGACGGCTCGATCCTCGTCTCCGGCCAGCGCGTGTTGAGCTCCGCCTCGACCTGGAGCAGGTCGTCCCAGTCGGGTGCCTCAGACATTCGGCATCGCCGCGAGTCGTGCGGTGATCCGTTCGATGTCGGCGGCAGCGGTTTCGCGGCGGGCCTTGATCTTGGCGACCACCTCGGCGGGAGCCTTGCCGGCGAAGTTGGGGTTGCCCAGCTTCGCGTCGCAGCTGGTCAGCTCCTTCTCGGCGGCGGCGAGGTCCTTGGCGAGCCGCTTGCGCTCGGCGGCCAGGTCGACCGTGCCGGACAGGTCCAGCTCGACGGTCACCGTGCCGTCGGCGAGCGCGACCTCGAGCGACGCGCTCGGCGCGAACGTCTCGGCCGGTGCCTCCAGCTTGGCCAGCGAGGTGACCGCGGGGGTCAGCGCCGACAGCCCTGCTCCGTCCACACCGGACAGTCTGGCCGGGACACGCTGGTTGGGCTTGACACCCTGGTCGGACCGGAACCGGCGGATCTCGGTGACCAGCTTCTGCACGGCGACCACGTGCCGCGCGGCCGCCTCGTCCCGCACCCCGCCCTCGGTCGTCGGCCACGCGGCGACCACGACCGACTCCCCGCCGGTGAGCGTGGTCCACAGGCGCTCGGTGACGAACGGCAGCAGCGGGTGCAGCAGCCGCAACACGACGTCGAACACGTGGCCCAGGACGGCGCGGGTCGACTCGGCCCGGTCGCCGCCCTCGGCCAGCTGGACCTTCGCCAGCTCCAGGTACCAGTCGCACAGCTCGTCCCAGGTGAAGTGGTAGAGCGCGTCGCACAGCTTGGCGAACTGGTAGTCCTCGTAGAACGCGTCCACATCGGACACGAGCGTGTCGGCGAGGTCGAGGATCCAGCGGTCGGCCTCGGTCAGCGTCTCCCTGGCCGGCACCGCGTTGGCCGTGGTGGCGCCGTTCAGCAGCGCGAACCGGGTGGCGTTCCACAGCTTGTTGCCGAAGTTGCGCGAGCCGGCCGCCCAGTCCTCGGCGATGGCCATGTCGCTGCCGGGGTTCGCGCCGCGGGCCAGGGTGAACCGGGTGGCGTCGGCGCCGAAGCGGTCCAGCCAGTCCAACGGGTCGATGACGTTGCCGCGCGACTTGGACATCTTCTTGCCGAACTCGTCGCGGATCAGCCCGTGCAGGAAGACGTGGTCGAAGGGCTGCACGCCGTCCATCGCGTAGACGCCGAACATCATCATCCGGACGACCCAGAAGAACAGGATGTCGTAGCCGGTGACCAGGACACTGTTCGGGTAGAACTTGTCCAGGTGCGCGGTCCGCTCCGGCCAGCCGAGCGTGGAGAACGGCCACAGCGCCGAGGAGAACCAGGTGTCCAGCACGTCCGGGTCCTGGGTCCAGCCCTCGCCGGACGGCGGCTCCTCGTCCGGGCCGACGCACACGACCTTGTCGTTCGGCCCGTACCAGACCGGGATCCGGTGCCCCCACCACAGCTGGCGCGAGATGCACCAGTCGTGCATGTTGTCGACCCAGTCGAAGTACCGCTTGGCCAGCTCCGGCGGGTGGATCGTGGTCCGGCCGTCCCGGACGGCGTCGCCAGCGGCCTTCGCCAGCGGGCCGACCTTGACGAACCACTGCAGCGACAGGCGCGGCTCGACCACGGTGCCGCAGCGCGAGCAGTGCCCGACCGAGTGCAGGTAGGGCCGCTTCTCCGCGACGATCCGGCCCTGCTCGCGCAGCGCCGCGACCACCGCGGGGCGTGCCTCGAACCGGTCCAGGCCCTCGAACGGCCCCTTCGCGGTGATCACGCCGCGCTCGTCCATGATCGTGATCGCCGGCACCTGCGCGCGCTGGCCGATCTCGAAGTCGTTCGGGTCGTGCGCGGGGGTGACCTTCACCGCACCCGTGCCGAACTCGGGGTCGACGTGCGGGTCGGCGACGATCGGGATCATCCGGCCGGTCAGCGGCAGTTCGACCTCGGTGCCGACCAGGTGGGCGTAGCGCTCGTCGTCGGGGTGGACGGCGACCGCGGTGTCGCCGAGCATGGTCTCCGCGCGGGTGGTGGCCACCACGATCGACCGGTCGCCGTCCCCGTAGCGGATCGAGACCAGCTCGCCTTCGTCCTCGGAGTGCTCGACCTCGATGTCCGACAGCGCGGTGAGACAGCGCGGACACCAGTTGATGATCCGCTCGGCCCGGTAGATCAGACCGTCCTCGTAGAGCCGCTTGAAGATCGTCTGGACGGCCCTGGACAGGCCCTCGTCCATGGTGAACCGGTCGCGGCTCCAGTCGACACCGTCCCCGAGCCGGCGCATCTGGCCGAGGATCCGGCCGCCGTACTCGCCCTTCCACTCCCAGACCCGCTCGACGAACGCCTCGCGGCCGAGGTCGTGCCTGGTCAGGCCCTCCTTGACCAGCTCGCGTTCGACGACGTTCTGGGTGGCGATGCCGGCGTGGTCCATCCCGGGCTGCCACAGCGCCTCGTGGCCCTGCATGCGGCGGCGGCGGGTCAGCGCGTCCATCAGGGTGTGGTCGAGCGCGTGTCCCATGTGGAGGCTGCCGGTCACGTTGGGTGGCGGCAGGACGATGCAGAACGGCGGCTTGTCGCTGCTGGCGTCGGAGGTGAAGTAGCCGGCGTCCACCCACCGCTGGTACAGCTCCGCCTCTACCGTCGCCGGCTCCCACGCCGGCGGGAGGTCGGTGGTCTGCGGCGATGAGGTGTCAGTCACCTCGAAGAGTTTACGAACCGTGTTGACCGGCGCGCATTCGAGTTCCCTCCGACCCCGATTGTTAACACGGCGAATGGTCGGATCGATGAGCTGAGCACCAGAGAGTTCGTGTTTCAGCTGGTTGATCGATCAACCATGTATGTCTTGGGGAGCCGGTGAACCCACGCCAGCCGGCCGCCGACCCGGCGGCCGACGACGCCGAGTGGGCGGGGCGCGTGCACGACGCGGCCAGCGCCGACGTGCGGCAGCTGCTGCGCGCCGCGCGCCGCCGCCGGCACGCGCACTGGCTGGCCGGCGGGCTGGTGGTGGTCGCCGTCGGCGCGATGCTGGCCGTGCTGGTCCGGGCCGGCACCCTCGAGTCGCTGCTCGGCGACGATCCGGTGGCGCCCCCGGTGGCCAGGCCGGTCGCGCCGGAACCGCTGCCCCCGGCGCCGATGCTCGACCCGGCCGACCCGTTCGCGTCCACGCCGGCCGCCGGCTGGGCCGACGGCGCGGACGGCATCGTGCTGCCGACCGCCAAGCCGGTCGGCGACTTCACCGCCTCGGAGGTGGCGGCGGCCACAGCGCTGGTGCGGGAGGTCCTGGTGGCCAGCCGCCTCGACCGCGCGCTGCTGGTCCGGCACGACCCGAGCCGGTTCCTGTCCCTGCTCGCCCCGGACGCGCGGGGGCAGCTCGAGCCGCTGTTCGGCGGCCAGGAGCCGCAGGTGCAGTCGCTGGTCAGCCTGGTGGCGGCGGACACGGCCCTGGCGGCCGTCGAGCCCAAGGTGCGCGGCGAGATGACCGTGGCCGAGGGCGAGGCGGGTGAGCTGGTGGTGAGCACGAACTACGTGTTCGTCTACGCCTTCGAGCCGGCCGAGCCGCTGCGCCTGGTGGACGCGATGAACGTGATCGTGGTGGTGCGCGCGGACGTCGACTACGTGCTGCGGGACGGCGACCGGTGGGCGCCGGGCAGCCAGGGCCTCTGGTACGACGACGCCACCGGTTCCGCGTACTCGATCGGGTGTGACGCGTACCGCAGGGGCTTCCTGGCTCCGGCCGCGACGGAACGCGCGGTGACGCCGGGCACCGAGCGCGCGCAGGCGACCTACTTCGACCCGGCGAGCCCGGCACCGGCGCCCAACTGCCCCGCCTGAGCATCCTCGGAGGGCATGTTTCCCGCCCCGCATGCGTTGCACGTGGCGTGAGCACGTTCCCTCAGGAGGGTGAAATGAGCCAGGCGCCCGAGACGCTGACGATGTACTCGACCACGTGGTGCGGTTACTGCCGGCGGTTGAAGTCGCAGCTGGACCGGGAGGGCATCGAGTACCGCGAGGTGGACATCGAGCGCACGCCCGGCGCGGCCGAGTTCGTGATGAGCGTGAACGGCGGCAACCAGACGGTGCCGACGGTGCACTTCCCGAACGGCTCCGCCCTGACCAACCCGACGCTGGCGCAGGTCAAGGACCAGCTGGCCGCGTGAGCAGGGCCATCGCCGCGTTGTGCCCGCCGATGCCGCTGACACCGCCGCCCCGGCGGGCACCGCTGCCGCACAGCAGCAGGTTCGGCACGTCGGTCTCGACGCCCCAGCCGCCGCCTTCCGCGTAGGGCCAGGCGAGGTCGCCGTGGAAGATGTGGCCGCCCGGCATCGCCAGGTCCCGTTCCACGTCGAGCGGAGTCTTGGCCTCGACGCACGGGCGGCCGTCGGCGTCGGTGGCCACGCAGTCCTCGATCGGGTCGAGCAGGTGGCGGTTCATCGCGGCGAGGTACCGGGCGACCAGGGTGTCGCGGAGCGTGTCGTCGCCGGGGGTGAACAGCCCGGCGGGCAGGTGCAGGCCGAACAGGGTCAGCGTGTGCAGCTCACCGTCCACGATGGACTCGTCGGTGAGCGTGTGGCAGTACGTCTCACCCGGCAGCGGGTCGGGGACCGCGCCGGAAGCGCTTGCGTGATAGGCGTTCTCCAACTCCACATAGGACTCGTCGAGGTGGAACGTCCCGGCGAACGCCAGCCGGGGATCGATGCCCGAGCGCAGCCGGGGCAGCCTGGACAGCAGTACGTTGATCTTCAGCTGCGCGCCGGCGGGCGACTCGGCGTCGCGGCCGCGCAGGCGGTCGAGCACGGCCGGCGCCACTCCGGCGAGCACCGCGCCGGCGGCGACGGTGTGCTCGGCGTCCCCGGCCACGTAACGGATTTCGGCGTCGACGCCGTCCGCGGCCACCGCCGTCGCGGTCGCGCCGGTCAGCAGGGTCGCGCCGGCCTCGGTGGCCACCCTGGCCAGCTCGGCGGTGACCGCGTCCATGCCGCCGACCGGCACCCGCCACTCGCCGGTGCCGTCGCCGACCAGGTGGTACAGGAAGCACCGGTTGGCCAGCAGCGACTCGTCCCGCAGTGAGGTGTGCGTGCCGATCAGCGCGTCGGTGGCGACGACGCCGCGCACCAGGTCGTCGGCGAACGTCTCCTCGATCGCCTCGCCGATCGGCCGCTCGAAGACCTGGTGCCACACCCGCTCACCGGCCGCGTCGACGACCAGCGCGCGCAGCCCGTCGCGGGTGGGCAACGGCCCGAGCATCGTCGGCGCGACCGCGCGAGCCATCGCGGCGAGCCCGTCGTTCCAGCGGGTCCAGGCGTCGAACTCGGCGTCCGAGCCGGTGAGCGAACGGAACGAGGCAGTGGTCGCCGGGCCCGGTTCGCGCTCCACCAGCAGCCCGGCCGGCTCGCCGTCGCGCAGGGTGGGGGTGTAGGAGGACACCGGGCGTGCGCGCAGGTCGATCCGCAGTCCGAGGTCTGCGACGATCGCGCCGGGCAGCAGGCTGACCAGGTAGGAGTACCGGGAGAGCCGGGCGGCGACGCCGGGGAACGGCGCCGCGCTCACGGCCGCGCCGCCCACGTGGTCGAGGCGTTCGAGCACCAGCACCGAGCGGCCGGCACGGGCCAGGTACGCGGCGGCGACCAGGCCGTTGTGCCCGCCGCCGACCACCACCACGTCGTAGCGTTCCGTCATCCGCAGCACGCTACCGGGCGACCCCCAACCGGCGGGCCGGTGCCGGGCGGCGAACCGGCTCGGCTGCGGGCCGCTCGTCCTCCCGACTCTCCCGGGCGGCCTTGGCGAGCCGGTGCTCGTCAGCCTCGCGGGCGAACTGGTCGGCGCGGGTGGTGGCGACGGCGTGGGCGGCGTACGGATCCATGACGGTCTCCCCTTTTCCGGGCAGGCTGAAGACGGCCACCGGCCGGCGGCCTGATCGGATGTCTCGGTCGGTCAGTCGGGTTGAGGGGCGACCGTGGTGGAGAAGAACATGGTCACCGATCGGGCGTCCGCCGGCCGCAGGTCGGGGTTGGTCTTGCGGTCCCGGAACCGGTCGAGCAGTACCCGCACCTCGGCTCGCAGCTCCTCGACCTCCTCGGCGGTGAGGAACTCGTGGGCGTTGTCCACGCCGACCGCGGTCCGCCACTCGGCGGGCTCGAGGTGCAGCGTCTGGTGCCGCTCCCTGATCTGGTTCAGCTCGTAGTCGAGGAAGGCCCCGGTGGCGGCGCGTGCGGCGAGGGCGCCGTCCGCGTCCATCCCCTCCGCTTCGACGCTGATGCTCGCGTTGACGGCACGCCAGGGCTTCTCCCGCCCGTGAGCACCCTCGGCCTGCTCGACGTAGTGGTACTTGGCGAGCAGGTTGAGGTGGTAGGAGCAGTTGGCGACGCTCTCGCCGGTCTCCCTCGCGCACTGCGTGGCGGTCGCCGTGCCCGCCCGATCGACGATCTCGAGCAGCTGCCAGCGCAGCGGGTGCGCGAGCGCGCGCAGTGCCTTCGGGTCGGTGATCCTCGGGGTGCGGTTCTCCATGTATAACAAGATACCTTGCTAAACAATCCTTTAGCAAGAGTTCTTGTTATAGCGCGGCTGTAGGCTGTATGCATGGGACGAGTGACGGTTCGCCGACCGGTTCTGCGGCTCTCCGAGGACGGGAGCAAGCGGCGGCAGGACGCCCTCGCCGCGGAGGAGCCGCTGGAGATCCGGGTCGACGGCAAGGCCCTCGCGGTCACCATGCGCACCCCGGGCCACGACGTCGAGCTGGCCCACGGGTTCCTGCTCACCGAGGGCGTGATCGGCTCCGCTGCCGACGTGTCGACCGCGCGCTACTGCGACAGCGTCGACGACCAGGGCCGCAACACCTACAACGTGCTCGACCTGGCCCTGGCCCCCGGTGTGGAGCCGCCGGACACCGGGGTCGAGCGCAACTTCTACACCACCTCGTCGTGCGGGGTGTGCGGCAAGGCGGCGCTCGACGCGGTCCGGCTCAAGACCCGGTTCTCCCCCGCGGGCGACGGCGTCCGGGTGGCGCCGGAGACCCTGGCGACCCTGCCCGACCTGCTGCGCGAACGGCAGCGGGTGTTCGCCTCGACCGGTGGGCTGCACGCCTCGGGCCTGTTCACCTCGACCGGGGAGCCGCTGGTGGTGCGCGAGGACGTCGGCCGGCACAACGCGGTCGACAAGGTCACCGGGTGGGCGCTGCTCGACGGGAAGGTGCCGCTGTCCGGGACGGTGCTGATGGTGTCCGGCCGGGCCTCGTTCGAGCTGGTGCAGAAGGCCGCGATGGCCGGCATCCCGGTGCTCGCGGCGGTGTCGGCGCCCTCGTCGCTCGCGGCGGAGCTGGCCGAGGAGCAGGGCATCACGCTGGTCGGCTTCCTGCGCGGGTCGAGCATGAACGTCTATACCGGCGCGGAACGGATCACCGGTTCCTGACCATCCGGGCGTGCCGGTCGGTCACCCACTCGCGGACCGCTGGCCACGGACCGTAGCCGGCGTCGGTGTTCAGGTGCGCGCCGCCGGGGATCACGTCGAGGTCGACCTTGAGACTCGCGGCCATGTCCACGGCGTCGGCCACCGGGCACGCCGGGTCGTCGTCGGCCACCACCAGCTGCGTCCAGCCCGCGGCGCGCCGCACCCCGGCGGCGTCCAGCGGAGCCGGGGTGAACCGGTGCACGTCGGGGTGGGTCCAGCGTGGCCCGGGCGGGGACACCAGCAGCACGCGGTCGAACCGGGGCTCGGGCCCGGCCAGCCGGGCGGCGTGGTGCAGCCACAGCGCGGCGCCGCAGGAGTGCGCGAGCAGGACCCGTTCGCCGTCCGGGGGCGCCGCGTCCAGGTGGTGGCGCAGCTCGGCGAGCCAGACGTCGAGGTCGGGCCGGCCCGGGTCGGTGAGCTGGGGGATGTCGACGGCGCCGCCGGCCTCGGCCAGCTCCCCGGCGAGCCAGCTCTGCCAGTGCTCCGGCCCGGAGCCGGTGTGACCGTGCAACAGCAGGACGTACGGCAGCATGCCCCGATCCTGGCACGGTTAGGCTGCGGCGTGCCCACTTTCCTCGCCCCCGACCAGGTCACGCTGCACTACGACACGCGGGGCGCGGGCCGCACCAGGGTGCTGCTCGCCGGCGGCGCCGCCCGGCACCCGGAGTACCTCGGCGACCTGGCCGGGCTGAGCGGGCACCACGTGATCCCGCACCAGCGCGGCGTCGGGCACTCCCCCGGCCCCGGCCTGCCGTACTGGGACCTGGCATCCGACGTGGAGGCGCTGCGCACGCACCTCGGCCTGTCGCACCTGACGATCGTGGCGCACTCGGCCGGCACCCGGCTGGCGATGGCCTACGCCGCCCGCTACCCCGACCAGATCTCGGCGATGCTGCTGATCACCCCGCCCTCGGCCCACCTGGTCGACGCCGAGTCCGACATCGAGGAGCTCCGGGCGGCCCGGCGCGGCGATCCGGTGTTCGACGACGCCCTCGCGGCCATGGTGGCCGGGCCGGACCTGACCGACGACGAGGCGTTCACCGCCTGGCACCTGGCGAGCGCGCCGGTCACCTACGCGGCGTGGACGGCGGTGGAGCAGGAGCACGCGCGGGTCGGGCGGCAGCACCTGGCGGCGGCGCGGGCGTTCTTCGACGGCGAGCCGCCGGCGGACCTGGCCGAGCGGCTGTCGGCCGTGCGGGCGCCGGTCCGGATCGTCGGCGGCGCCCAGGACTGCACGACGGGGGTGGCGCCGGTGGCGGCACTGGCGGACCTGTTCCCGGCGGGCGAGGTGGTCGTGCTGGAGGAGTGCGGGCACTACCCGTGGGTGGAGCAGCCCGAGCTGTTCCGCGAGGTCGCCGAGGAGTTCCTGTACCGGGTCTGAGCGCGCGTGGTCAGCGCAAGGAGCCCGGTCGAGGTGCACCGATCCGTCGAGCGAGGCGGCGACGACCGGCGGTCCTTCGACCGCCGCCCGCGACGCCTCGACCCCCTTGGTCTCGGCCGGATCAGCACCCCGCACCTCCCCGATGCCACTCGTGCGTGGGTAACGTAACGCCGTTCGCGAGCTGCTCGTGACGGTCGTTCGACCCACAATCGGTGTCAGGCGGGCGCCCGCCAGGTCGCCTCGACCCAGACCCGTGACCCGTCCACGAGGTGGGTCACCGCGACGTCGGCGTCGTCCGGGAGGTCGTTCGTCGAACGTCTCGGCATCGGCCACGACGCTGGCCGTGACGCCGGCGGGCGAGCCCAGGACGGTCACCCTGGCCTCGGACGCCGCGACGGCCACCACCGCGCGGCGGACCTCGGCGAAGGTCCACAGCGCGACCCGGGATCGTGGACCACACCGCGGCCGGGTCGGCCAGGGCGTTGCCGGCGAGATGGGCGGCCACGACCGTCGTGGTCAGCGCCAGTCCGGCGGCCGTGCCGGTGTACCACTGGTGGGCGATGGCGGTGATCGAGACGGCGGCCAGCAGGAGCGGGCCGTGTCCGAGCGGTGCCTGGTAGACGGCAACGGCGCTCGCGCAGGTCAGAACGACCGCTCGGGTGATGACGGCGTACCGGCGCCCCCGCCGGCGCAACTCGGTCTCGGCCCGCGCCGGGCGAGTGTTCCCTCGCCGGGAAGTCTCCCAGCTCGGGCCGGGAGCAGGTGGGCTACGCGGACTTCTCGCGGCGCTCGCGGCGGGACGGCTGGCGCGCGACGATCGTCGGGTTCACGTTCTCGCGGACGGTCTGCTCGGTGATGACGACCTTGGCGACGTCGCTGCGGCTCGGGATGTCGTACATCACCGGCTGCAGGACCTCCTCCATGATCGCGCGGAGGCCGCGGGCGCCGGTGCCGCGCAGGATGGCCTGGTCGGCGACGGCCTCGAGGGCGGTCTCGGTGAACTCCAGCTCGACGCCGTCCATCTCGAACAGCTTCTGGTACTGCTTGACCAGGGCGTTGCGCGGCGCGGTGAGGATCTGCACCAGCGAAGGCTTGTCGAGGTTGGTCACGCTCGCCACGACCGGCAGGCGGCCGATGAACTCCGGGATCAGGCCGAACTTGATCAGGTCCTCGGGCATCGTGTCGGCGAAGAAGTCGGCCTCGTCGGTCTCCGCCTTGGAGCGGATCTCGGCGCCGAAGCCGAGGCCGCGCTTGCCGACCCGGTCCTGGATGATCCGCTCCAGACCCGCGAACGCGCCGGCCACGATGAACAGCACGTTCGTCGTGTCGATCTGGATGAACTCCTGGTGGGGGTGCTTGCGCCCGCCCTGCGGCGGCACCGAGGCCGTGGTGCCCTCGAGGATCTTCAGCAGCGCCTGCTGCACACCCTCGCCGGACACGTCGCGGGTGATCGACGGGTTCTCCGACTTGCGGGCGATCTTGTCGACCTCGTCGATGTAGATGATGCCGGTCTCGGCCCGCTTCACGTCGTAGTCGGCCGCCTGGATCAGCTTGAGCAGGATGTTCTCGACATCCTCGCCGACGTAGCCGGCCTCGGTGAGCGCGGTCGCGTCGGCGATCGCGAACGGCACGTTGAGCAGCTTGGCGAGGGTCTGGGCGAGGTAGGTCTTGCCGCAGCCGGTGGGGCCGAGCAGCAGGATGTTGGATTTGGCAAGCTCGACGGCCTCGTCGCGGGACTCGCGGCCCTCACGCCCCTCCGGCCGGGCCCGGTCGCCGGCCTGGATGCGCTTGTAGTGGTTGTAGACCGCTACCGCGAGGGTGCGCTTGGCCTCGTCCTGGCCGATCACGTACTGGTCGAGGAAGTCGTCGATCTCGGCCGGCTTGGGCAGCTCGTCGAGCTTGACGTCGCCGGCCTCGGCCAGCTCCTCTTCGATGATCTCGTTACAGAGGTCGATGCACTCATCGCAGATGTACACGCCTGGGCCGGCGATGAGTTTCTTCACCTGCTTCTGACTCTTTCCACAGAAAGAGCACTTCAGCAGGTCTCCGCCGTCGCCGATACGCGCCATGACCGCTGACCTCTGTCCCCTCCGGCGTACCCGGGAGCACGCCTGGATGTTTGGCTTCTGGACCGGCCCTCGAGTGCAGTGTGGCGCACTGCGCTCCAGGCCCGGTCGAGCGCCTGTTGCCTTCGACGGTACCTGCCAACCCCCATCCAATGGGAGAACCTACCCACCGAGATGTCGGATTCGGCCGATCAGGTGGCCCGGCCGCACCGGGCGCCGGGCCACCTGCCGACAGGGTTGGCGGAATGCCTCACGGCTTGGTAGCGGAGAGCTTCCGGTACGGCAACACCTCGTCGACGATGCCGTAGTCCTTGGCCTCGTCGGCCGTGAGGATCTTGTCGCGCTCGATGTCCTTGCGGATCTGCTCCGCCGACCGGCTGGTGTGCCGGGCCAGCGTCGACTCCATCAGCCGCCGAACGCGCTGGATCTCGTTGGCCTGGATCTCCAGGTCGGAGACCTGGCCGTACACGCCCTCCATCGCCGGCTGGTGGATCAGGATGCGGGCGTTGGGCAGGGCGAAACGCTTGCCCGGGGTGCCGGCCGCGAGCAGCACGGCCGCCGCCGACGCCGCCTGGCCGAGGCAGTAGGTCTGCACGTCGGGCCGGGCGAACTGCATGGTGTCGTAGATCGCCATCAGCGAGGTGAAGGAGCCGCCCGGCGAGTTGATGTACATGATGATGTCGCGGTCCGGGTCGACGGACTCCAGGTACAGCAGCTGCGCCATCACGTCGTTGGCCGACGCGTCGTCGATCTGCACACCGACGAAGATGATGCGCTCTTCGAACAGCTTGTTGTACGGGTTGGACTCCTTGACCCCGTAGCTGGTCCGCTCCACGAAGGAGGGCAGCACGTACCGGGACTGGGGGAGGTGAAGGTCGCTCATGGTGTCCGCACTCCTCAGCTGCCGCTGCCGTTGGGGGTCTGGCTCGCCCGGGTGACCACCTGGTCGACGAAGCCGTAGTCGCGTGCCTCGGCCGCGGTGAACCAGCGGTCGCGGTCGGCGTCCTCGGTGATCGTCTCGACGGACCGGCCGGTCTGCTCGGCGGTGATGCGGGCCATCTCGAGCTTCCACTTCGCGAAGACCTCGGCCCGGATCGCGATGTCGGAGGCGGTGCCGCCGACGCCGGCGGACGGCTGGTGCATCATGATCCGCGCGTGCGGCAGGGCGTAGCGCTTGCCCGGGGCGCCGGACGAGAGCAGGAACTGGCCCATCGAGGCGGCCAGGCCCATCGCCCAGGTGGCGACGTCGGGCTCGATCAGCTGCATGGTGTCGTAGATCGCCATGCCCGCGGTGACCGAGCCGCCCGGGGAGTTGATGTAGAAGGTGATGTCCTTGTCGGGGTCCTCGGCGGCCAGCAGGAGGAGCTGCGCGGTGATCCGGTTGGCGATCTCGTCGTCGACCTCGGATCCGAGGAAGACGATGCGCTCCCGGAGCAGCCGCTCGTAGACCGAGTCGTTCAGGGTGAGACCTGCGGTCGTCGACCGCATGTCGGGCGTCCGCAGTGGTTGCGTCACGTCTGCCTGCTTTCTCCGCTCACGACAGCACCGCGCCGGGTGCTGGATATGACCTTGATCTGTCCCATGTCCGACCCTAACGAAGCCGAGCGACCGAGCATGCCCGGGAATGCTCAAGTTCGCTCAGAGCGTCACTGGTCGGCGGTGGCGGGCTCCTCGGCGGTGGCCGGGGCCGGCTGCTCGCGGGGCCCGAAGAGCTCTTCGAGGTCGACGGTGTTGCCCGAGGCGTCGGTGACGGTCGCCAGGCGGACCACCGAGGCGAGCGCCTTGCCGCGCCGGACGTCGGCGAAGATGGCGCCGAGCTGGCCGGACTGCTGCGCGCGCTGGACGTACTCGTCCGGGGAGACGCCGAAGCGCTGGGCCTGGTAGATGATCCGCTCGGTGAGCTCGTTGTCCTCGACGGTGATCTGCTCGGCGTCGGCGATCTGGTCGAGGACGAGCTGGGTCTTGACGGCCTTCTCGGCTTCCTCGCGGATGTCGGCGTCGAACTCCTCGCGGGTCTTGCCCTGGGAGGTGAGGAACTCGTTGAAGCGGTCCTCGTCGTGGTCGAAGGTGTGCACGGCGTCGTGCTGCCGGACCTCGATCTCGGAGTCGACGACGGCCGAGGGCAGGGGCACCTCGGTGACCTCGAGCAGGGCCTCGAGGACCTTGTCGCGGGCCTGGACGCCCTGCTGCATCCGCTTGACGCGGGTGAGCCGCTCCCGCAGGTCGTTGCGGAGCTCGTCGATGGTGTCGAACTCGGAGGCGAGGGAGGCGAACTCGTCGTCCGGCTCCGGGAGCTCGCGCACCTTGACGGAGTTGACGGTGACGGTGACCTCGGCGTCGCGGCCGGCGTGCTCCCCGGCGACGAGCTTGGTGGTGAAGGTCTTCGAGTCGCCCGCGGAGGTGCCCGTGATGGCCTCGTCGATGCCCTCGATCATCTCGCCGGAGCCGACCTCGTAGGAGAGGCCGCTGGTCTTGGCGTCCTCGACCTCCTCGCCGTCGACGGACGCGGAGAGGTCGATGGAGACGAAGTCCCCGTTCTCGGCGGGCCGGTCGACCCCGGTGAGAGTGCCGAACCGAGCCCGCAGCTCGTCGAGCTGCTCGTCCACCTCGTCGTCGGACAGCTCCAGGTCGTCCACGCTCACACTGAGCTCCCCGAACGCCGGCACGGTGATCTCGGGCCGGACGTCGACCTCGGCGGTGAACGCGAGGTGGTCCCCGTCCTCGATCTTGGTGACCTCGAACTCCGGGCGGCCGAGCGCGCGGACCTCCTCGGCGGAGAGGACCTCCATGTACTTGGCGGGGATGGCCTCGTTGACGACCTCGTCCAGGATCGGCGCGCGCCCGATCCGCTGCTCGATCACGCGGGCCGGTGCCTTGCCGGGACGGAAGCCAGGGATACGGACCTGGCCGGCGATCTTCTTGTAGGCGCGATCGAAGTTGGGCTTGAGCTCGTCGAACGGCACCTCGACGTTGATCCGGACCCGAGTCGGGCTCAGGTGCTCGACGGTGCTCTTCAACGTGATCTCCTCGGGCTGGTTTCGTGTGCACACCCGGGCCGACCTGATGGCGCGGGGGTCCGCCCGAGTGTATGGAAGTCGAGAGGTAGCGGGCGCGCCGGGGTTGCCCCACCACATGGTCGGGCTGACAGGATTTGAACCTGCGACCCTTCGCTCCCAAAGCGAATGCGCTACCAAGCTGCGCCACAGCCCGCCGACCGGTCCCCACGCGGGGGACGCCACCACAGAGTATCGCGGCACGCTAGGCTGTTCCGCGCAGGCGCCCCCGGGCGCCCACGCGGGTGTAGCTCAATGGCAGAGCCCCAGCCTTCCAAGCTGGTCATGCGGGTTCGATTCCCGTCACCCGCTCCAGTCTTCTACCGCAGGTCAGAAGGGGTGCCACCCTGTCGCGGGCAGCACCCCTCCGGTTCGCGGGCCATTAGCCGGCCATCCCAGAAGGACGTCATTTCCGGCCCTTGCCGCGCCGCGTGCCAGTTCGTGCCCTTGCCGCCAGCCGGCGCCGACGATCTCGCCGAGCGACTTGGTGAGGTAGCCGATGTGCCGGCCGGCTTCACGGTCGCAGCCTGTCTATTGCTGGGAGCCGTCCTGTGTCCAGGAAGGTCGTCCAGTCCTCCGGGCTCATGGCGCAGTTTCCGGTCCTGACCCCGTCCAGTGCGCTCGCGCTTCGGCGTACCGCGGCCCACAACGCCCGATCTGCTCCGTCCCAGCGGAACGACACCGACGCCGGACCCAGCAGACACAGCACGCCACCACGCGTCGTCGGCAGCTTGTCCGGCCTCTGGAGGAAGCAGCCGTCGTAGTCCTGGCCCTCCTGCCTCGGGGTGGTTCCGCCCAGGGCGCGCCACACCACCGGGGTGCCCAACGAGGCTCCCACCTGGTCGGTCCAGAATTCAGCCGCCGGCGGTGTCCGG
Organism: Actinophytocola gossypii; assembly: GCF_025165815.1. GTDB lineage: Bacteria > Actinomycetota > Actinomycetes > Mycobacteriales > Pseudonocardiaceae > Actinophytocola > Actinophytocola gossypii. The sequence continues at coordinate 129,472 of NZ_JAFFZE010000022.1, forward strand.
GTTGTCGCCACGAACTCCGTGGCCGACACCCATGGCTCGACCACTCGTTGCTCCTGCCCCAGTGGCGTGATCGTCATGGCGGCGGCAACCAGACGGAGTGACTCGGGCACCCACGCCTCGACCACGAGCCGTCCGCCTGCCTCACCAGCTTCCACGCCCTCGATCACATGACCCGGTGTCACGTCCGGTGGGGCCCCGAACTCGACCGGCTCCTCCGCAGCCAACTCCCACACCTCGACCATCGCCACATCACCTGGGCGCCATCCACGCTCGACATACGCCTCCAGGCGCAACGAAACCCGCGTCGGCGACCTCTCGACACCAGCCACATGACCGTCCGCGAACCCCCGCCGGTCGTCCAACCAGGCATCCAGGGCCGCAGCGGTCGTGATCCGGAGCATCCACCGATGGTCCCAAAGCCGCCAGCCGACGTCGCCTCATTACCGACCCCTGTGCGCCCCGAGCACGGCGCGCAGATTCGGTCACCGCCATCCGCTCCGGCAAGCCCGCCCGGTCCTCCAGGTAGTCCCGCATCAGCCACAACACGCCCGCATCGGTCTGGTCGGCCGGTTCGCCGTACTCCGCCGCATGGCCCGACGCTGCCGCAACGGATGCACCAGCCCGAACACCGGCCGCTCCGACGGTTCCGATCAGCCACCGTCACCTGCACATGCGCCTGAACAGGCTCCACCTCCGCGCTCCTGGCAGCGACACTGGCTGGTGGTCGGCGGCGATCTGGACCTTGGACTCGGTCCCCGACCCGCGATGCCTCCTCGTTCACGGGCTGCCCGGTCTTCTTGTCCCGCTTCTGCACCTTCGGCACCGATCGTTCATCGACGGCGCTGAGCAGCACGACATTCGAGACAAACGAGAGACACCACCAGGGTTTCTCGCGCTTATCACACAGTGAAGTACCACAATGGGCGCACCGCGGTGCTGCCGCGCCACGAACGTCACACCGTGTCTGATCGCGGATCTCGGGACCTGCGTCTGGTGAGTGCGAGGGTTGCCCTGGCCAGCAGGACCGCGATGACGGAGCCGGCGGTGTTCATCGCCCAGTCGTTGGTGTCGCAGGCGCGGCCGATGGTGGGGAGCAGGGCCTGGAGCGCCTCGATCGCGGCGGACAGGGTTGTGGCGAGGGCCAACGTCAGGAGTGGTCGGGCGGTGGCCAGGGTGGTGAAGTACACCGGCGGAACGAACAGGGCAACGTTGGCCAGGAGTTCCACCGAGCCCAGCGTGGGCACCGAGAACTGGACCGCGCAGACGGAGAAGACCCGGCCCGGGGTCGGGACGAGCGTCAGCGCGACGACCGGGAGCAGCGACACGCCTGCGAGCAGCCACCGGACCCGACCTCCCGACCGGCGGACAGCCAGGCCCACCCCCACGCACGCCAAAGCGACCAGGACCAGCGCCACCGGCACCAGTGCCGAGTGCTCCAGCAGGAAGTTCGTGATCATCGGAGAGCTGATGGTACGCAACGCGGGGTCGCCGGTGCGCGTCCTTCGTGGCGTGGCCGAGGTGACGGTTCGGGCGCGGTCGGCCTACTACCGAGGTTTTCTCGCCGACGACGAGCTGGCGGCGCAGAACCGGCGTGAGGTCGGTGACTACGAGCGGATGATCCGGTCGCCGGACCGGGTCGTGCGGTGCGCGGAGGTCGGTGCGGCCCGGTCGTGGGTGTGGGAGTTCAACGAGCGCGCTCGGCACGTCCACCGGCGGTTCGGCTGGGTGGCCGACGGGCACTGCCGGCCCGGTGATCCTCGGATCGGGACGTACCGGATGCTGGGGTACCGGCTCACGATCTGAGGAGGGGCACCGTGTCGTTCACGCACCGGCTTCGAGTTCGCTACAGCGAGTGTGACCAGCAGGGGGTGGTGTTCAACGGGCATTACCTCTTCTTCTACGACGTCGCGTTCACCGAACTGTGGCGGGAACGGATCGGGCCCTATTCGGAAATGGTGGAGCGCGGGTTCGACGTCGTCGTCGCGGAGGCTCGGATTCGGTTCGTCGAGGGGGCTCGATTCGACGACGAACTCGACATCACCATGGAGATCGAGCATCTGGGGACGACCAGTCTGATCATTCGGCCGGTGTTTCGGGTCGGCGAGCGGCTCGTCGCGGACGGGGAAATTCGGCACGTGTTCGTGGACGCGACGACGCTCACGAAGAAGGGCATGCCGGATGACGTTCGAGCGGCCCTGTCGGGTTAGCGCAGGCGGCGCTCGTACTCGACCTCGAGTACCGGACGACCGTCGCCGAAGTCGTGTTCTCGGCGGCGGGGGGTCTCGGTGAAGCCGTAGGAGGTGTAGAAGTGCCTCGCGCGGTTCGCGCCCGCCATGGTCCACAGGCGCACCCGGCGGAAGCCGGTGTCGCGCAGGGACTCACAGGCGGCGTCGAGCAGGGTCCAGGCGACGCCGTGGCCCCAGACCGTGGGGTGGGCGTACAGGTCGAACACCTCGCCGCCCGGTCCACGGTCGGAGTGCGGGCCGCAGTACGCGAACGCGGCCACCCGGTGTCCACGCTCCGCGACGAGCATGGTGTTCCTGGCGAACTCCCGCGACGTCATCACCGACGACCACAGCGTGCGGCGCTGCTCGGCCAGCCTGCGCAACCAGTCGCCCTCGAACACGTCGCGGTGACCGGCCCGCCACGCCTCCGCGTGCACCTCACCGACGGCGTCGGCGTCCGCCACGGTGGCCTCCCGCACCAACACGGGCGCTCCGACCCTCATGGGCGCCCACCTTACGTCCCACAACCGCTCGGTCACCACCCGTGGCCGTCGGAACTCCCCTCACCACCCGCTCGTTGACCAGGCACAGGACATCGGAGGGGAGCGCGCCATGGTCGAGCTGATCGTGATCGTCGCGTTGCTGCTGGTCGTGGTCGCGGTCGGCATGACGTTCGCCAGGAACCAGGCCAACGCCAAGCAGGCCAGGCTGGACAACGCCAAGGCCGAGGCCCGCCGCTGGGTGGAACGGCTCGGCGGGCAGGTGATGAACCTGACCGGCACCGACGAGGCATCCAGCCAGGCGCTGGCCGACGCGTCCGAGCGGTACACCGCGGCCGGCTCGCAGATGGAGCAGGCGACCACCGAGGAACAGTGTCGCCTGGTCACCAAGACCGCGATGGAAGGTCTGTACTACGTGCGTGCCGCGCGCACGGCCATGGGGCTCGACCCCGGGCCCGAGCTGCCGGTCGACCCCGAGCAGGAGCGCGCGGGCAAGGTCACCGAGAGCCGCCGGGTCACGGTCGAGGGACACGACTACGAGGCCTCCCCTTCCCCCGGTAGCGGTACGCCGCACTACTACCCGGGCGGGCGGGTGGCCGGACGGCCGGTGCCGCAGGGCTGGTACAGCGAGCCGTGGTGGAAGCCGGCGCTGGTCGCGGGCGCGTGGGGGCTCGGTTCGATGATGCTGTTCAGCGCGATGTTCTCCGGCATGTACGGGATCCCGGACGCGGCCGCGTGGGAGCAGGGCTACGACGCGGGCCAGCAGGACGCCATGGAGTCCGGCGACGGCGGTGACGGCGGCGACATGGGTGACGGCGGCGGCGACATGGGCGGCGGAGACTTCGGCGGCGGTGGCGACTTCGGCGGCGGGGACTTCGGCGGGGACTTCGGGTTCTAGCCCCCGGCGCGCATCGGGAACGTACGACTCGCGCAACCGGAACATACGACTCGCGGGCTTCGCGAGTCGTACGTTCCGGGCCGGTGAGTCGTACGTTCCGGGCCGGTGAGTCGTACGTTCCGGGCCGGTGAGTCGTACGTTCCGGGCCGGTGAGTCGTACGTTCCGGGCCGGTGAGTCGTACGTTCCGGGCCGGTGAGTCGTATGTTCCGGGGCGGTGAGTCGTATGTTCCGGGACGGGGACTCGCGGGTCGGCGGGGGCTGGGATCTACCGGGCCAGGGTGGCTTGTTGGGTGCGGACGAACGCTGAGTCCACCGGGTCGCCGTGGCCGGGGACGATGACGGTCGGACCCAGGGCCAGGAGGCGGTCGAGGGCCGTGCGCCACTCGATCGGGTGAGCGTCGGGGCCTACCGAGGGCGGGGCGCCCTGTTCCACCAGGTCACCGGCGAAGACGACGGCGGCGTCGGGGACGTGGACCAGGACGTCGTGGTCGGTGTGGGCGCGGCCGGGGTGGATCAGGTCCGCGTGACGGTCGCCCAGGTCGACGCGGGTGTGGTCGGTGAACACGTGGGTCGGGAGGACCAGGCGCGCGTCGGCCAGGCGGCGGGCTCGGTCGGGGTCGCCGTCGGCTTCGTAGCGGGCGATCCAGGCGCGGCGGTCGGGGTCGGAGTTCGCGATCGCGTCCCGGCAGCGGGTGTGTGCCCAGACGGGGCACGGAAGGAACGGCGCCGTGCCGAAGAAGTGGTCGAAGTGCGCGTGCGTGATCACCAGCGTCCACGGCAGCGGCGTGATCTGGCGGACCTCGGCGGCCAGTTCGGCGCCGTGGGTCTCGTCGGGACCCGAGTCGATCACCAGGCACCCGGACGAGCCGACGACCACGCCCAGGGTCTGGTCCAGGTGCTCGTACCGGCGGGCGAACACGCCGTCCGCCACCGCGATCCAGCTCACGCGGCGACCAGCACCCCGTCGGCGAGCATCGGGACCACCGTGCTCGAGTCCACGTCGGACGCCAGCGCCACGTCGTCCGCGAGGCCCGCCTCGGTGAGCTCCCGGCCCGACACCGAGCCGGCCACCAGGTCCGGGACCCGGTCGCCCGCGGCGCGGAACGTCGTCGCCGCCAGGACCACCTCGGCGGACGGCGAGGTGGCCCGGATGGCGGCCGCCACGGCCGCGGCACCCAGCCAGTCCTCCGTGGACGGGCGGAGCCGCCTGTCCTCGGTGTCCCGCCACCGCTCCCCCGCCGGCACGATGCCGACCGGCCGGCCGCCGGCGAGCTCGACCGCGGCCTCGGCCACCGCCGACGCGTTGCGCAGGCAGCCGGCGAGCACCGTCGCGCCGGTCTCCGCGCCGGCCGCGCAGAGGGTGGCGCCGTTGGGCGAGGTGATGGCCAGGAACGTGCCCGTCTGCAGGTCGACCAGCGACGACGGGCGCAGCGACCAGCCAGGACGCCGGTCCGCGCCGACCCGGGTGCCGTCGACGGTCAGGCCGGACGGGGTGAGCGTCGCCCCGGCCGCCTCGGCGGCGCGGGCGGCGCGCTCGTCGTGCCAGGGCAGCGGCAGCACCCGCCCGCCGCGGCCGAGCGCGACGTCGACCGTCGTGGTGAACACCAGAACGTCGACCACGACCAGCACCGCGCAGTGCGGGCCGAGCGCCCGAACGCCGTCATAGCCCCACTCGAGCCGCAGGTCGTGGCCGTCCTGCTCGTAGACCGTCACCGGGACGATCCTGCCAGCCCTGGCACAATGCTGTCGTGCGAGTTTACCTGGGATCGGACCACGCGGGCTTCGAGCTGAAGGCCCAGCTCGCCGACCGGCTGACGGCGGCCGGACACGAGGTCGTCGACGTCGGGCCGGCCGACTACGACGCGGAGGACGACTATCCGCCGTACTGCATCGAGGCCGCGCGCCGGGTGGTCGCCGACCCCGGGAGCCTCGGCGTGGTGATCGGCGGGTCCGGCAACGGCGAGCAGATGGCGGCCAACAAGGTCGCCGGGTGCCGCGCCGCGCTCGCGTACAACACCGAGATCGCGACCCTGGCCCGGCAGCACAACGACGCCCAGGTCGTGGCGCTCGGCGCGCGCATGCACGACGCCGACGAGGCCGCCGAGATCGTCACCGCGTTCGTCGACACGCCGTTCTCCGGCGCCGAGCGGCATGCCCGCCGGATCCGGATGATGGTCGACTACGAGCGCACCGGCGAGCCGCCAGCGGTGCCGAGCTGACGTGCCGGAGGGTCACACGCTGCACCGGCTGGCGCGGCGGCACCGCACGCTGTTCGGCCGTCGCCCGGTGGCGGTGTCCAGCCCGCAGGGCCGGTTCGCCGGAGCGGCGTCCGCTGTGGACGGCCGGGAGCTGCGGAAGGTCGACGCGTACGGCAAGCACCTGTTCCACGTGTACGGCCCGGACGCGATCGTGCACGTGCACCTCGGGTTGATCGGCACGTTCAGCGAGCAGCCGCTGCCGCTCACCGACCCGGTCGGTCAGGTGCGCATGCGGATGGTCGGCGAGACGCACCTCGCCGACCTGCGTGGACCGACGGCGTGCGAGCTGATCGACGCCCCGAGGATGAGCGCGCTGCTGGCCCGGCTCGGCCCGGACCCGCTGCGGCGCGACGCCGACCCGGAGCGGGCGTTCGCGCGGCTGTCCCGGTCGTCGCTGCCGGTGGCGGTGCTGCTGCTCGACCAGAAGGTGCTGGCCGGAGTGGGGAACGTGTACCGCGCCGAGCTGCTGTTCCGGCACGGGCTCGACCCGATGACGCCGGGCCGAGCGCTCGACCGTGCACTGTGGACGGACATGTGGACCGACCTGGTGGCCCTGATGCGCACGGGCGTTCGCCGCAACCGCATCGACACGGTCCGCGACGAACACCTGCCGCGCGCGATGGGCCGCGCACCCCGCCGCGACCGGCACGGCGGCGAGGTGTACGTGTACCGGCGGGCGGGTCTGCCGTGTCTGGTGTGCGGGGCACCGGTGGAGACGAAGGAACTGGCCGGCCGCAACCTGTTCTGGTGCCCGGACTGCCAGGCCTGACCGGTCAGCGCTGGATGGACTTCAGTTCGGTGAACTCCTCCAGGCCGTAGCGGCCGAACTCGCGGCCGTTGCCGGACTGCTTGTAGCCGCCGAACGGTGCCTTCGTGTTGAACAGGCCGCCGTTCACGTCCACCTGACCGGCGCGCAGCCGGCCGGCCACCGCGTACGCGCGGTCGGCGTCGGCGCCGAAGACGCCTGCGGCCAGGCCGTACTGGGTGCCGTTCGCGATCCGGATGGCGTCGTCCTCGTCGGTGTAGGGGAGCACGCACAGGACGGGACCGAAGATCTCCTCCTGCGCGATCGTCATGTCCTCGCGGACGTTGCCGAAGACCGTGGGGCGCACGAAGAAGCCCTTGCCCTCCACCGGTTCGGGGCCGCCGTGGGCGAGCGTCGCGCCCTCGGCGACACCGGTGCGGATGTAGTCGACCACCCGGTCGCGCTGCGCCGAGGACACCGACGGGCCGATGCGGGTCGTCTCCAGCGTCGGGTCGCCTGGCTGGTACTTGGCCGCAGCCGCGACGGCGACCTCGACCGCCTCGTCGTGCCGGTCGGCGGGGACCAGCAACCTGGTCAGGGCGCTGCACGCCTGGCCGTTGTTCATGTAGCAGTTCGCCACCGTGATCTTCACCGCGCGCGTCAGGTCGGCGTCGTCGAGGACCACGCTCGCGGACTTGCCGCCCAGTTCCAGGGCCACCCGCTTCACGGTCTCGGCGCCGACCGCGGCCACTCGGCGGCCGGCCCTGGTCGAGCCGGTGAAGGACACCATGTCCACCAGCGGGTGCGCGGCCAGCGCCTCGCCGACGACCGGACCCGTGCCGTGCACCAGGTTGAACACGCCCGCGGGCAGGCCGGCCTCGTCGATGATCGAGGCCAGCAGGGCGGCGGTCAGCGGCGCGACCTCACTGGGCTTGAGTACGACCGTGCAGCCCGCCACCAGCGCCGGCGTCACCTTGGCGACCATCTGCTGCAGCGGGAAGTTCCACGGGGTGATCGCCGCGACCACGCCGATCGGATCGCGCACGATCGTCGAGTTGCCGACCGTCACCGGGTCGAGCGCGCCCTGGTCGACCTCGTCGAGCACGCCGGCGGTGATGCCGACCGGGTTGGTCACCTGCACCTTGGTGGCGAACGTGATCGGCGTGCCGACCTCGGCGGTGATCGTCGACGCCAGCTCGGCGGCCCGGGCGCGCAGGCCTTCGTTGATCCGTTCGACGGCGGCGACGCGGTCGGCGAGCGGGGTCGCCGACCAGGCCGGGAACGCCTCGGCGGCCGCGCGCACCGCGTGGTCGGCGTCGGCGGCGGTGCCGGCGGGCACCGCGGCCAGCACCTCCTCCGTCGCGGGGTTCACCACGTCGATCCGCTCGGCACCATCGGGTTCGGCGAACGTGCCGCCGATGTAGTGCGCGGTGCGGACCTGGGTCGGCGCGGCCATGGATCCTCCATCGACTGTGACGCTGGAAGCCTTATCGGCCCCCAGCCTGTCACATCCGTGGACGTCAGTCGAAGGACAGTTCCTCGGTGCGCGTGCGCTTCAGCTCGAAGAAGTTCGGGAAGCCCGCCAGCGCGACCGCGCCGTCGAACACCTTCAGGGCGTCCTCGCCGCGCGGGATCGAGGTCAGCACCGGCCCGAAGAACGCCACCCCGTCGACGTGGATCGTGGGGGTGCCGACGTCCATGCCGACCGGGTCCATGCCCTCGTGGTGGCTCCGGCGCAGCGCCTCGTCCCACTCGGTGGTGTGCGCGGCTTCGGCCAGCTCAGCGGGCAGGCCGACCTCGGCGAGCGACTCCTTGACCACCACGTCGAAGTCCTTGTTGCCCTGGTTGTGGATGCGGGTACCCATCGCGGTGTACAGGTCGCGCAGCACGTGTTCGCCGTGCTGCTCCGCGGCCGCGATCGCCACCCGAACCGGACCCCAGCCCTTGGTCATCAGCTCCCGGTAGTTCTCCGGGAGGTCACGGCCCTCGTTGAGGACTGAGAGACTCATCACGCGGAACCGGAGGTCGACGTCCCGCTGCTGTTCGACCTCGAGAATCCATCGGGACGTGATCCACGCGTACGGGCACAACGGGTCGAAGTAGAAGTCCACCCGGGTCTTGGTCTGTGCGGTCATACCGGGAACAACCATGCCGACCGTGAACTTTCTTCCCGCGACTCACCCGTCTGGCGGGCGACAGCCGGCGGCGAGGTGCTTGGATGCCAACGAACCCGATTATCGGTACCGACCAGAGGCTTTGAGGTGACCTGTGGCTCCGCCCAACCTGACCCGTGACGATGCACAACGGCGCGCGGCCCTGCTCGAGGTGCAGTCCTACGACATCGAGCTGGACCTCACCGACGGTCACGGCCAACCCGGCGAGAGCACGTTCTCGTCGGTCACCACGGTCTCGTTCCGCAGCCGGGACGCCGGCGCGGACTCCTGGGTCGACCTGGTGGCCGATTCGGTGCGCTCGGCGGAGCTGAACGGCGAGGCGCTCGACCTGTCCGGGTACCGCGAGGACACCGGGATCGCGCTCCCCTCGCTCGCCGAGGCGAACACCCTGACCGTCGCCGCGACCTGCCGGTACATGAACACCGGCGAGGGCCTGCACCGGTTCGTCGACCCGGTCGACAAGGGCGTGTACCTCTACACCCAGTTCGAGACCGCGGACGCGAAGCGGATGTTCACCTGCTTCGACCAGCCCGACCTGAAGGCCACCTACCGGCTGACGGTGACCGCGCCGGAGTCGTGGAAGGTCATCTCCTGCGCGCCGATCGCGTCGAGCGAACCGGTCGGCTCGGACGGCGCCGTACGGCACGTGTTCGAGGCCACCGAACGGATGTCGACATATGTGGTGGCGCTCGTCGCCGGCCCCTACGCGGAGTGGCGCGACGAGTACCGTGACGAGCACAAGACGATCCCGCTGGGGCTGTACTGCCGTGCCTCGCTCGCCGAGCACATGGACGCGGACCGGCTGTTCACCGAGACCAAGCAGGGCTTCGACTTCTACCACCGCAGCTTCGGTGTGGCGTACCCGTTCGCCAAGTACGACCAGTGCTTCGTGCCGGAGTTCAACGCGGGCGCGATGGAGAACGCGGGCTGTGTGACGTTCCTCGAGGACTACGTGTTCCGCAGCCGGGTCACCCGCTACGCCTACGAGCGGCGCTGCGAGACCGTGCTGCACGAGATGGCGCACATGTGGTTCGGCGACCTGGTCACCATGCGCTGGTGGGACGACCTGTGGCTGAACGAGTCGTTCGCGACGTTCGCGAGCGTGCTGGCGCAGGCGTCGGCGACCGAGTACGAGCACGCGTGGACCAGCTTCGCCAACATCGAGAAGTCGTGGGCCTACCGGCAGGACCAGCTGCCGTCGACGCACCCGGTCGCGGCGGACATCCCGGACCTGCAGGCGGTCGAGGTCAACTTCGACGGCATCACCTACGCCAAGGGCGCCAGCGTGCTCAAGCAGCTGGTCGCCTATGTGGGTGAGCAGAACTTCCTGTCCGGGCTGCGGGTGTACTTCGCCAAGCACGCCTGGGGCAACGCGACCCTCGGGGACCTGCTGTCCGCGCTGGAGGAGGCGTCCGGCCGGGACCTGTCCTGGTGGAGCGCGCAGTGGTTGGAGACCACGGGCCTGAACGCGCTGCGACCGAGGTTCGAGGTGGACGCGTCCGGCGCGTTCAGGTCGTTCGCGATCGAACAGGACGGCGCCAAGCCGGGCGCCGGCGAGCTGCGCACGCACCGGGTCGCGATCGGCGTGTACGACGACGTGGACGGTCGCCTGGTCCGCACGCACCGGTCGGAGGTCGACGTCGACGGGGAGCGCACCGAGGTGCCGGACCTGATCGGCGTGCCGCGCGGCAAGCTCGTGCTGGTCAACGACGACGACCTGAGCTACTGCACGATGCGGCTGGACCCGGACTCGCTGGCGACGCTGGTGGACCGGATCGGCGACATCACCGAGCCGCTGCCGAGGACGCTGTGCTGGTCGGCGGCGTGGGAGATGACCCGCGAGGCGGAGCTGCGGGCGCGGGACTTCGTGACACTGGTGTGCCACGGGTTGCCGGCGGAGACCGAGGTCGGGGTGGTGCAGCGGCTGCTGCTGCAGACCCAGGCCGCGCTGGCGTCGTACGCGGACCCGGAGTGGGCGCCCGAGGGTTGGCGGGTGTTCACGTCGCGGCTGCTGGAGCTGGCGTCGGTGGCGCCCGGCTCGGACCACCAGCTGGCGATGGTGAACGCGCTGGCCGGCTCGGTGCTGACGGATCAGCAGGTGACCGTCGTACGCGGCTGGCTCGACGGTTCGGCGCCCCTGGAGGGCCTCGTGGTGGACACCGACCTGCGGTGGCGGCTGCTGCAGGCTCTGGTGGCGCACGACGCGGCGACCGAGCAGGAGGTCGACGAGGCGCTGACCGCGGACTCGACGGCGACCGGCAACCGGCAGGCGGAGCGGGCGCGCGCGCTACGACCGACCCCGGAGGCGAAGGCCGAGGCCTGGCGCCGCGCGGTACACGACGACGAGCTGCCGAACGCGGTCAACGAGTCGATCATCGCGGGGTTCGCGCACCCGGCGCAGCGGGAGCTGCTGGTGCCGTACGTGTCCCGGTACTTCGCCGACGTGGCGGAAGTGTGGGCCCGCCGGTCCAGCGAACGCGCCCAGCCGACGGCGACGGGGCTGTTCCCGTCGTGGGCGGTCAGCGAGGAGACGACCGAGGCGGCCGACGCGTGGCTCGCGGACGAGACGCACCCGCCCGCCCTGCGTCGGCTGGTGTCGGAGGGCCGGGCTGGGGTGCTGCGGGCGCTGCGGGCGCGGAAGTTCGACCGGAGCTGACGGATCTCGCGGAGCGGCCGGCTCGCTGGGTGGTGAGCCGGCCGCGCGGTCGGTGGGTGGGTACAGTCGCGGCCCGGGTTGTCCACAGGCCCGCCGCACCCCTCCTGACCAGGCCACACCCCTAGTAGACTGGGCTCGGGGCCGGCCCCCGGGATCGGGTGGGGGTATCGGTACGGGGGTTTCGGCAAAGTCCCGCCCGCATCGGCGACCGCGTCACCTACAGCGAAGACACCTTCCGAGCGATGGCCAGCATCGCCCAAGTCCTACGACACTTGGCCCGGGGCTGCCACCGACCACTCCGACTACTCGGAATCACCGCCTGACCAGCACTTTGCCGGAACCGCGCCGGAGCGGGTGTGGGGGTGTCGGTACGGGGGTTCGGAGGGCTGGGCTGGTGGCGCTTGGCGGGGTAGAGGCCGAACTATGGCGAACGCCGCGAGCGCGGGGGCTCGCGGCGTCGGTTGGTTGGTTCGGGGTCAGTTCTTGGCGGTGCCCGCCTGGTCGCTGAGCATCCGCAGGCCGCTCACCAGGCCGCCGACCAGGTCGCCTTCCTTGAAGGACGCGACCATGCTCATCACCGCCAGGTTGCAGGCTCGGTCGGGGAGCCGGCGGGTCGACTCCGCGCCCGTGACGATCTCCACCTTGCGCTGGCCGGGCGACACCGCGAGCAGCACCGCGCTGGCGGCGTTCTCGCCGGACGACGCGTGCAGCTCCTCGGCCCTCGATCGGGTGTCCTCGCCCAGGTCGCCCAGGTAGACGCTGAAACCCAGACCCGTGGACCGCGCCGACAACGTCAGCGCCTCGTCCAGGCGGGACAGCTGCACCGTGTTGAACGGGACCTCCGACACCGCGGGCGAGTACTCCCGCGCGACGGACACCCGGCCACTGGCCGTCACCACCGCGCCGTAACCGTGCTCCGGGTCCTCGGCGATGATCTCTCCCGGCTCGCCTGCCCGGACGACCTCACCAGCTGCCACGAGCGCCTCCCTTGGCCGTGCGCTTCGCCTTGCCGCCACCGGACGGCACCGCCGATTCCTGCGCGCCCGCCGGATTGGCGGTCCACCACACCGGTGGGTAGTCCCACGGCTGGCCCGGTCGGTACCTCGGACTGCGCGCACGCTTGTCGCGCATCGTCAGGAGGGCGATCACGCCGTAGATGGCCAGCGGGATCACCGCGAAGACGAGGATGGTCTGCACGACGTTCACGCGCGACAGCCTACCGATCTCCCCTGACAACCCACCCAGCGGGGAGATTCAGCCGACCGTGCTCGCCCGCGCGACGGCGACCCGGGTCGGGCAATGGGCCCAACCTCACGGTGCGAACGGACCCATGTACGCGCCGTACGGGCATCGTCACCCAGCAGGTCTTGTCCGTTACAGTCCCAGCTTCTAGCTTTCACCTGTACGGCCCTTGCGCATCCCGTCCCCGCACTCTCCGTGCGCCCACGCCGAGGAGTACCCCGCCATGAGCACGACCGCCACTGTCTTGACCTTCACCCGTTCGGATGAGTTGGTCGCCCGCGGCACCCGGGTCACAGCCGGCACGCGGGTCACCCGGGGCACGCGAGTCACCAGGGGCACCCGGGTCACGGCCGGCACGCGGGTCACCCGGGGCACGCGAGTCACCAGGGGCACGCGGGTCACCGCGTAGGGGCTAGGCCGCCGGCTCACCCAGGTAGGGCAGCCACTGCGGGTCGGCGTCCCCGACGCCGGCCAGCAGCCGCCAGTGCACCCCGCGCGGCGCCCTCGGCACCACCCGCAGCCGCCAGCCCAGCTCGGACAGCAGCTTGTCGGCCTTGCGGTGGTTGCACTTCACACAGCACGCCACGCAGTTCGCCCAGCTGTGCTCGCCGCCGCGGCTGCGTGGGACCACGTGGTCGATCGTCTCCGCCCGGGAGCCGCAGTACGCGCACCGGTACCGGTCTCGGTGCATCAACCCGGCCCTGGTCAGCGGCACACGCGCCCGGTAGGGCACCCGCACGAAGCTGCTCAGCCGGATCACCGACGGCACCACGACCGCGTCGGTCGCCGAGTGCAGCACCAGGCCACTCGGATCGCCGTGCACGACCTCGGCCTTGCCGCACACCAGGAGCACCACCGCGCGCCGCAGCGGGAGCGCGGTCAGCGGCTCGAAGGTGGTGTTGAGCAGGAGCACCCGGCGGCGGCCCCAGACGGGTGGGCCGTGCGACTGGTCGGGGGCACCGATATCCGACACTGCGGACTCCGGGCACGCCTTGGTCCGCGGCGCCAGCCCTCTGGCTGCGCCGATCGAGGTCGGATGTCGGCCGGGCACGCGACCACCTCCACCAGTGCGGCAGCCATAGCAGACCACAGATCACCCCCGGAACGCACGTGTGTTGCGTAACGTGTCCGGCTTCACCCCACAAAGATCTGGTGAACAGTTGAGCCGTGGGCGTCGCTATCGTCGGCGCCGTGACCGATCTGGAACCGCTCGCACTGGAAGCACCGGCCTGCGCGGAGAGCGACGGTTGGTGCCGAACCGTCCTCAACGTCACCGGCAGCCAGTGGCTGGCGTCCTCGGCCGACTGGCTGGTCGCGACCCCGATCACGATCCTGCTGATCCTGATCGTCGCGTTCGCGATCCGGCTGTTCCTCCGCCGTCTGATCGACCGGTTGACCCGTACCAACGAGGACAGCAAGCTGCCGAAGCTGCTGCGCCCGCTGCGTGAGCGCGCACCCCAGGCCCTGGGACCGCTGCTGTCCGAGCGACGGGCACAGCGCGCGAAGACCCTCGGTTCGGTGTTCAAGTCGATCGTCTCGGTGCTCGTCTACGGGCTCGCGTTCATGATGATCCTCGGCGAGCTGGGCGTGGACCTCGCGCCGGTGCTCGCCTCCGCCGGCATCCTGGGCGTCGCGATCGGGTTCGGCGCCCAGAACCTGGTCCGGGACTTCCTGTCCGGCGTGTTCATGATGCTCGAGGACCAGTACGGCGTCGGCGACGTCGTCGACGTCGGCGAGGCCATCGGCACCGTCGAGGCCGTCGGGCTGCGGATCACCACGTTGCGCGACCTCAACGGCACCGTCTGGTACGTCCGCAACGGCGAGATCCTGCGGGTCGGCAACTCCAGCCAGGGCTTCGCCGTCGCCGTGGTGGACGTGCCGATCGGGTACGGCGCCGACGTCGCGCAGGCCATCGAGATCCTCGGCCGGGTGGCCACCGAGGCCACGGAGAGCGGGCCACTGGCCGACGACGTGCTGGAGCCGCCGGAGGTGCTCGGGGTGGAGCGGGTGACCGCCGTGGAGGGCATCACGATGCGGCTGACCGTCAAGGTCCGGCCCGGCCGGCAGTGGGCGGTGCAGCGCTCGCTGCGCGGGACCGTGGTGGACGCGTTCGAGGACGCGGGCATCCGCGCCCCGGTGCCGAGGGCCTTCCCCCAGTCCGAGCAGTGAGACCGGATGCGAGGATGGAACCCGTGGCGTCACCGGATACCGAGAACTTCTACCAGGCCGTCGGCGGCGAGGAGACCTTCCGCCGCGTGGTCGCCAGGTTCTACGAGGAGGTCTCCCGCGACGAGGTGCTCCGTCCGCTCTACCCGGAGGAGGACCTCGGGCCGGCCGAGGAGCGGCTGCGGCTGTTCCTGATGCAGTACTGGGGCGGCCCGCACACCTACTCCGAGCGGCGCGGGCACCCTCGGCTGCGAATGCGGCACGTACCGTTCTCGATCGGTCCCATCGAGCGGGACGCGTGGCTGCGATGCATGCGAACGGCGGTAGACGAGGCAGGATTGGCCGAACACCATCGGCGGCAGCTGTGGGCCTATCTGGAGATGGCCGCCAACAGCCTGATGAACAGCTGGACGTAGCTCGGGCCTCCCGAACCCGGTCTCCAGCTCCCCGAGGAATGGCAGGATGACCGATCGTGCGTAGAACAGGAGAGAGCGAGCAGGGGGACCCGGACACCGAGTGGTGGCACGGGGCGGTCTTCTACCAGGTGTACGTGCGCTCGTTCGCGGACTCGAACGGCGACGGCGTCGGTGACCTGGAAGGGATCCGGGCCCGGCTCGGCTACCTGGAACTGCTCGGCGTCGACGCGCTGTGGCTGACCCCGTTCTTCCGCTCGCCGATGGCCGACCACGGCTACGACGTCGCCGACCCGCGGGACGTCGATCCGCTGTTCGGCGACCTGGAGGCGTTCGACCGGCTGGTCGCCGACGCGCACCAGCACGGCATCCGGGTCACCATCGACCTGGTGCCCAACCACACCAGCGACCAGCACGCCTGGTTCGGCGAGGCGCTGCGCGCGGCGCCGTACTCGCCCGAGCGCGACCGCTACGTCTTCCGGGACGGGCACGGGGACGAGCCGCCGAACAACTGGCTGAGCGTGTTCGGCGGGCCGGCGTGGACGCGGGTGCCGGACGGGCAGTGGTACCTGCACCTGTTCGACCCGAAGCAGCCGGACCTGAACTGGGCCAACGGCGAGGTGCACGAGGACCTGGAGCGCACGCTGCGGTTCTGGCTGGACCGGGGCGTGGACGGGTTCCGGATCGACGTCGCGCACGGGATGGCCAAGCCGGACGGGCTGCCGGACATGGACCAGCGCGCGGCCAGTGTCATCGGCCACCACGAGTACTTCGACCCGCGCTTCGACGACGACGGTGTGCACGACATCCACCGGATGATCCGCAAGGTGCTGGACGGCTACCCGAACGCGATGACCGTCGGCGAGATCTGGGTCACCGACAACGAGCGCCTGGCGAAGTACCTGCGACCGGACGAGCTGCACCTCGGCTTCAACTTCCGCCTGGTGCTGACCGGCTTCGACGCGGCGCAGGTGCGCACCGCGATCGAGGAGTCGCTGACCACGGCCGCAGCCGCCGGCGCGCCGCCGACGTGGACGCTGTCCAACCACGACGTGTGGCGCGAGGTCAGCCGCTACGGCGACGGCCCGGTGGGCACGGCGCGGGCGCGCGCGATGGCGCTGGTGGAGCTGGCGCTGCCCGGGGTGGTGTTCGTCTACAACGGCGAGGAGCTGGGGCTGCCGAACGTCGACCTGCCGGACTGGGCGCTGCAGGATCCGAAGTGGACCCGGTCCGGGCACACCGACCGGGGGCGGGACCTGTGCCGGGTGCCGCTGCCGTGGGAGGGCGACGAGCCGCCGTTCGGGTTCTCCACGGCGGAGCGGACGTGGCTGCCGATGCCGGCGGAGTGGTCGGAGCTGACCGTGGAGCGGCAGCTGGAGGACGCGGACTCGACGCTGTCGCTGTACCGGCAGGCGCTGGAGCTGCGCAAGACCCACGAGGCGTTCGCGGGGGACGCGCTGGAGTGGTACGGCGCCCCGGACGGGTGTTTCGCGTACCGGCGCAAGGGCGGCGGGCTGATCTGCGCGCTGAACACCTCGGCCGCGCCGGTGCCGCTGCCGCCCGGCGAGGTGCTGCTGTCCAGCGGGCCGCTGGCGGACGGGTACCTGCCGCCGGACACGGCCGCCTGGCTGGTCTGAGGCGACCTACAGGCCGGCGCCGATCTCGCCGAAGCCGCTGACGTCGCTGACGTCCGGCGGCTCGGGTTCGGCCCGCGCGCTGCTCGCGAAGGCCGCCGAGCCGGCCAGGTAGGCGACGCCAGGGCCGAACGTCCACGCGGCGTTCCGGATCGTCTGCTTGCGGCGTTCCCGCGCGTCGTGGACGTTGTCCGAGGCCTGCTGGGTGTGCCGGGGACGGGCCGGGCCGTCGTCGGGTTCGCGGCCCTCCCACGCGTCGTCACGCGGCACGGTCTGGTCGAGGAAGGCCCTGGTCGGGTCGTCGTCGCTCATGGTTCTGGGACTCCTCGCGCCGCGGAACGGTGCCACGAGTGTCGCAACGTCACACGAGCAGTGGCAAGAGGGCGTGCCGACGGCGCACCACCGCGCCGAACCGCGCGTCGATCCGCAACCAGGCGTCGGTGGCGGTGACCCGGACCTGCTCGTCGGCCCCGCCGGTGCCAAGGAAACCCATGCCGGACATCGCGAACAGGCACCGCAGCGGGATCTTGACCTCCAGCCCGTCACCCGAGACGGTCAGCACGTTCTGGTCCAGCAGCGACGCCGGCGGGGTGCCGTTCGGGCCGACGTTCTCGCGGGCCAGCTCCAGCCCCCGGTCGGCCAGCTCGGTCACCACCTTCGCCGGCAGCGACTCCACCACCTGCCAGTGCGCCTGCGGCGGCAGCGCGGAGCGCCACTGCAGGTCCAGCACCGGGCCCGGGTCGATCCGGTCGCCCCGGGACACCGCGAGCGCGGCCAGCAGCTCGTTGCCGGACACCGTCACGTCGCCCGGCTCCACCCGGCCGAGCACGGTCCTGGTGGCCAGCACGTCGAACGGGGTCGCCACCCACGAGTCGATCCGGTCGCCGTCCCGGTTGCGCAGCCGCACGACGGTCTGGCCGTCCAGGCGGACCGCACGGGCGACGAACGCGCCAAGGTCGTCGCGTTCGGACCGGTCGGTGAACTCCAGCTCAGGCACAGTTGCTCCCACTGCGCCAGGCGGCGAGGAAGTCCTTCTCCGCGTCCGACATCCGCCTCGGCCGTCCGTTCGCCAGGTCGTACGGCACGAGCATCGTCTCCGCGGTGACCGCCACCGGATCGTCCTCGGAAGGTCCACTGTGGACCTCGTAGTCCATGGTGAACGACGCGTGCCGCATCTCCCGCACCGACAGCGCGATCCGCACCGACCCGCCGTCGGCGACCAGCGGCGCGTGGTAGTCGACCACGATCCGCGCCACCACCACGCCCCTGGCGATGCCCTCCGCCCCGGCGTGCCGGGCCGCCTCGCCGAACAGCAGGGCGATCCGGGCCTCCTCGAGCAGGGTCACCGTGTTGGCATGGTTCACATGCCCGTACACGTCCATGTCCGACCAGCGCGGCCGGACCTGCGCCATGAACAAACCCACTAACGGACCATACTGCGCACCTGCCGGGCGGCGACCGACAGTGTGGCCAGATCCAGCCGCGCCACCCGGCGGATCTCCTCCAGCGACATCCGCGAACGCGCCAGCCGCGAGGCGTTGGTGTGCTCCCAGTTCGCGATCTTCTCGTCCGCCGACGTGTCGGGATCGCTCTGCGACAGCACGTCCAGCGTGATCGCCCGCAGCGACGAGTACAGGTCGTCGCGCAGCGCGAGCCGGGCCAGCGCGTGCCAGCGGTTGCCGCGTTCCAGCCCGCTGATCGAGGTCAGCATCGAGTCGATGGACAGGTGCTCGGACAGCGCGTAGTACAGCTCGGCGGTCTCCCTCGGGCTGCGCTCGACGTCGCCGACCTCACGCTCGGCCAGCTCGGCGACCTCGGTGATGTCCAGCAGCGAGTAGCCGTTGAGCAGCGACGCGGCCCGCCGGGCCAGGGCCGCCGGCACGCCCTGCTCGACCAGTGACTCGGCGTGCTCGGCGACGTTCTCCCGTTCCGCGCCGCGCAGCAGCGTGCCGACGTCGGGCGCGAGCTCGGCGACGACCTTGCGGAACCGGTTGATCTCCGCGCCGACGGCGAGCGGCTGCGGGCGGTTG
Source organism: Actinophytocola gossypii (assembly GCF_025165815.1). Taxonomy (GTDB): domain Bacteria; phylum Actinomycetota; class Actinomycetes; order Mycobacteriales; family Pseudonocardiaceae; genus Actinophytocola; species Actinophytocola gossypii. The sequence continues at coordinate 148,414 of NZ_JAFFZE010000022.1, forward strand.
GACAGCAGCCACCGCGACGCGCGGTCCAGCAGCCGGCGGCTCTCCAGCACCATGGCGTCGGCGACGTGCGTCGGCACCACGTTGTCCAGCGCGCGGATGTCGCGCCACAGGCCCTGCAGGTCGTAGATCGTGGTGACCGCGGTGAACGCGCGGACCGCGTCGGTGGCGGTCGCGTTCATCTCCTCGGCCAGGCGGAACGCGTAGGACACGCCGCCGCCGTCGACGACCTCGTTGACGATGAGCGTGGTGGTGATCTGCCGGCGCAGCGGGTGCCGGGCGATCGCCTCGGGGAACGTCTCGCGCAGCTTGGTCGGGAAGTACTCCGGCAGGCGGCGGGCGAACACGTCGGCGTCCGGCAGCTCGCTGGCCAGCACCTCCTCCTTGAGCGCCAGCTTGACGTGCGCGAGCAGGGTCGCCAGCTCGGGCGAGGTGAGGCCCTGCTCGGCCTTGTCCAGCTCGCGGAACCGCTGCTTGGTCGGCAGCGCCTCCAGGTCGCGGTCGAGGCCGGCGTGCTCCTCGAGGTGGCTCACCAACCGGGCCAGCACGGTCAGCATCGGCACCGCGTGCGCGCGGCTCACCCCGAGTACGGCGTTCTGGCTGTAGTTGTCCGCGAGCACCAGGTCGGCGACCTCCTCGGTCATCGACTCCAGCAGCTCGTTGCGCTGCTCCTCGGCCAGCCCGCCGTGGGTGACGAGCTGGTCGAGCAGGATCTTGATGTTGACCTCGTGGTCGGAGCAGTCCACGCCGGCCGAGTTGTCCAGCGCGTCGGTGTTGACCTTGCCGCCGTTGCGGGCGAACTCGACCCGGCCGCGCTGGGTGAGGCCGAGGTTGCCCCCCTCGCCGACGACCTTGACCCGCAGGTCGGCGCCGTTCACCCGGACCGCGTCGTTGGCCTTGTCGCCGACGTCGGCGTTGCTCTCGGTGCCGGCCTTGACGTAGGTGCCGATGCCGCCGTTCCACAGCAGGTCGACCTCGGCCAGCAGGATCGCCTTCATCAGCTCGGGCGGGGAGAGCTTGCGGGTGCCCTCGGGGAGGCCGAGCGCGACCCGGACCTGCTCGCTGACCGGGATGGACTTGAGCGTGCGCGGCCACACGCCGCCGCCCTCGCTGATCAGCGAGCGGTCGTAGTCGTCCCAGCTGGAGCGGGGCAGGTCGAACAACCGCCGCCGCTCGGCGAAGGATGTCGCCGGGTCCGGGTTCGGGTCGACGAACACGTGCATGTGGTTGAACGCGGCGACCAGCCGGATGTGCTCGGAGAGCAGCATGCCGTTGCCGAAGACGTCCCCGGCCATGTCGCCGATGCCGACGACGGTGAAGTCCTCGGTCTGGGTGTCCTTGCCCAGCTCGCGGAAGTGCCGCTTGACGCTCTCCCAGCCGCCGCGGGCGGTGATGCCCATGGCCTTGTGGTCGTAGCCGACCGAACCGCCGGAGGCGAACGCGTCGCCAAGCCAGAAGCCGTAGCCGGCGGCGACCTCGTTGGCGAGGTCGGAGAACTTCGCGGTGCCCTTGTCGGCGGCGACGACCAGGTAGGTGTCGTCGGCGTCGTACCGGACGACCTGCGGCGCGGGCAGCACGTCACCGTCGCGCAGGTTGTCGGTCAGGTCGAGCAGGCCGGAGATGAACATCCGGTAGCAGGCCTTGCCCTCGGCGAGCGAGGCGTCCCGGTCGCGGCCGGGATCCCCGGTCGGCGCGGGCGGCCGCTTGACCACGAAACCGCCCTTGGCGCCCACCGGGACGATGACCGCGTTCTTCACCGCCTGCGCCTTGACCAGGCCGAGGATCTCGGTCCGGAAGTCCTCCCGGCGGTCCGACCAGCGCAGTCCGCCGCGGGCGACCGGGCCGAAGCGCAGGTGCACGCCCTCGACCCGAGGGGAGTAGACGAAGATCTCGAACTTCGGGCGGGGCTCCGGCAGGTCGGGCACGAGGCCGGGGTCGAGCTTGACCGCGAGGTAGGGCCGGTGGCGGCCGTCGGCGTCGCGGACCCGGTAGTTGGTGCGCAGGGTCGCGCAGATGAGGTTGAGGAAGCTGCGCAGGATGCGGTCGGCGTCGAGGCTGGTGACCTCGTCGATCATCGCGGTGAGCCGCTTGACGTGGTCGTCGACGGCCTCTTTCCGCTGCGTGTCGGCGAGGTCGAGGTCGAAGCGGGTCTCGAACAGCTCGACCAGCGCGGTGGCCACGTGGGTGTGGCTGAGCAGCGCGTCCTCGATGAACTCGGTGCTGAACTGGGTGCCGGCCTGGCGCAGGTAGCGGGCGTAGGTGCGCAGCACGGTGGCCTGGCGCCAGCTCAGGCCGCCGCTCAGGATCAGCGAGTTGAACCGGTCGGCCTCGGCGGCACCGCGCCAGGTGGCGGCGAACGCCTCCTCGAACTCGACCCGCTGCTCCTCGCGCTCCTCCTGGGACAGGCCCTCCACGACGGCCGGGTCGATCCGCAGACCGAAGTCGTAGATCCACCGCCGGGGGCCGTCCTCGTAGCGCAGGTCGTACGGCCGCTCGTCGACGACCTCGACGCCCATCTGCTGCAGGACGGGCAGGACCTGGGAGAGGGTGACGCCGGCGCCGGCGAGGTAGAGCTTGAACCGCCGCTCCCCCGGCTCGGCGTGCGGCGGCTCGTAGAAGGCGAGGTCCATGTCGCCGTCCTCGCGCAGCCGCTCGAGGCGGCGCAGGTCGGCGAGGGCGGCGGTGGCGTCGAAGTCCTCCTTGTAGGCCTCCGGGAACATGCCGGCGAAGCGCTGGCCCTGCTCGGTGGCGGACTCGGCGCCGACGGTCACGGTCCGGTCGTCGGTGCCCTCGGCCAGCAGTTCGCGCTGCTCGGTGAAGACGGCCTCGACGAGCCGGTCGTCCCAGGTCCGCACGGCCTCGGTCATCAGGGCCTGGATGCGGGCGACGTCGGGTTCGACGGCGTGCTCGGGGTCGGCGGCGTGCACGGTGAAGTGCACCTGGGCCAGCGAGGTCTCCCCGATGCGCGTGGAGAACTCGAGGTCCTTGCCGCCGAGCTCGTCGATGAGGACCTGCTGCATGGCCAGCCGCGAGGTGGTGGTGTACCGGTCGCGCGGCAGGAAGACCAGGCAGGAGTAGAAGCGGCCGTAGGGGTCGCGGCGCAGGAACAGGCGCAGCCGGCGGCGGTCGGCGAGGGCGATGACGCCGGTGGTGGTCTGGTAGAGGGAGTCGGTGCTGGTGGAGAACAGCTCCGACCGGGGCCAGTTCTGGATGACCTCGAGCATCTTCTGCCCGGTGTAGGACTCGAGCGGGAACCCGGCGCGGTGGATGACCTCGCGGACGCGGCGGCCGACGACCGGGATGTCGAGGACGTCCTCGTGCAGGGCGTTGATGGTGAAGACGCCGAGGAACCGGTGCTCTCCGGTGACGTTGCCGTCCGTGTCGAAGGTCTTCACGCCGATGTAGTACGGGTACGTCGACCGGTGGACGCTGGACGGCTCGCTGGCCTCGGTCAGGACGAGGAGTTGCGCGGAGAGCGCCTGGTCGCCGACGCCGGCGGGCAGGGTGCGCTCGGCGAGGCTGTCCTGGCGGAGCACGCCGAGGCCGCTGGCCAGCGAGGCACGCAGGGCGGGCCGGCCGCGATCGCCGTCGCCCACGAGCTCGTAGTTGCGGTAGCCGAGGAAGGTGAAGTGCCCGTCGACGAGCCAGCGCAGGAGGGCGGCGCCCTCGTCGCACTGGCCGCGGTCGACCGGCGGGTGCTGTTCGAGCTGGTCGGCGAGGGCGAGGGCGGTGCTGGCCATCTTGGCGGTGTCCTCGACGACCTCGCGGACGTCGTTGAGGACGGCGAGCAGGCCGGCCTCGATCTCCCGGCTGCGGTCGCCGTCGGTGATGAGGTCGACCTCGATCGACATCCAGCTCTCGACCAGCGCGTCCTGGGGCGGGTCGTCGGCCTCCGCGCTGGGCAGGACGTCCCGCAGCCCGCCCGCGACGTCCCGGCTGACCACGACGATCGGATGTACGACCCGGAGCACCTGCAACCCGCCGCGCACCAATTCGGCGGCGACCGACCCGACCAGGTAGGGCATGTCGTCGGTGACGATCTGCACGACGGTGCCGCTCGAGGACCACCCGTCGGCGGTGCTGTCCGGATTGAACACCCGGACCGCCGGGCGGCCCGGCACCCGCTGCTCCGCCAGCCGCCGGTGCGTACGCACAGTGCCCACCAGATCCACCGGATCGTGGTCGATGACCTCTTCCGGCGGAATGTACCGGTAGTAGAGCCGGATCAGGTCGGCCATGTCCGGCGCCGCGTCGGCGGCCCGCTCGATGAGATCGTCCCGGGTCTGTTCGGGGGAGTCCGGTCCCACCGCGGCACTGGTTCGGCGGCCGGCGGTGGCCATTCCGGTCGAGATCATCTACGCGGCTCCACTATTGGCGGCACGTCGGTGTGCCACATGCAAGCACACGATAAACGGATCTTCTGATCGCCCCGTCGCCCGGGAGTCCTGAATCACTCGGGCGACCGATGCCGCCCCGACTCCGGCGACTGGTACCGCCAGTCAAACAACCGGTCGAAGGACGAGCCCTCGGCGTCACCACCCGCCGGTGCCGGTTCGTCCCCCGGCTCCTGGTAGGCGGCGAGCGCCTCGGCGAACAACCCGGAGATGGTCGAGGAGCCAGCGGACCGCTCCGCTCGCCGCTCCCGGCGGCCCGGGGCATCCCCAGCGTTCTCGCCCGCACCGATGTCCCGCCCGCCGGTGCCACCGGACGTCACCGCCCCCGTGTGATCCCCGGCCAAGCCCACGACCTCAGGTCGATCCCCGGCCAAGCCCACGGCCTCAGGTCGATCCCCGGGGCTCCCGTGGCGCCGCGGCGCCGGAACCTCGTCCGCCTCCGTCCGCGGAGTACCAAGCTCGTCATCGGAACCGGCCGACGCACCCTCTCCGACCGGTGAGAAGGACCAACGCCCTCCCGCCCACGGAGACCCCGCGTCCTCCCCGGTGTCCCGGTTGTCGCTGATGCCACGGTTGCCGCCCGTGTCGCCCGTGTCGCGGTTGTCGCCGGTGTCGCTCGCCGCCTCCGCAGCACCGCCGCCCGCCGTCTGCGCAGGAATGTCCGGCACGGAGCCCGACTCGAGCACGGACATCAACCGAGCCAACTCGGCACGGGTCTCCTCGTAGGAGGAGCGGTAGCCGCTGGAGGCGGAAGTGCCGCCCGGCTCGGCGCGCTCCTGTTCCGGCTCGGTGTCGAAGGAGATCAGGGGCCGATAGCCGCCGGTCTCACCGACGGCCCGGGGTTCGGTCGTCGCCTCGCCCGCCGACGAAGCCAAATTCTCGCCGGTGACCGACGAGGCCGAGTTCTCGCCGATAGCCGACAAGACCGAGTGCTCGCCAGTGACCGACAAGGCCGGGTTCTCGCCAGTGGCCGACGAGGCCGAGGTTTCGCCGATGGCCGACGAGTGCGCCGCAGCGGGCGGCGCGCCGGGTAAGGAGTCGGGGCGCGCGACGGGCGCGGCGTGCCGAGCGGAAGTCGAGCCCTGCTGCTCAGTCGGCGAAGGCGCGGTGCCGCCCGCGGCATCAGCCGGTCCACCAGCGGCTGCGCCCGCCCCGGTTCGTTCGGCGCCGTCCCCGCGTGGCGCCTGATGGCTCCCCGACCATGCCGCCGTCGACTCCCCCGTCCGCTGAGCGACGTGTCCTTCCACGGTGGCCGCGCCAGTGCTCTGATGAGCCGTGAGTCGGTTCGCCGCTGCCTCCTCGGCCCCTTGCCCGACGTCCCATCCGGAGCCGGAACGCGGGCCGCCTGCATCCCCGGTCGAACCAGACATGTGGTTCGCAGCAAGCCCTTCCGCCGACGTGTCCGCCGTCGACCAACCGGCAGCGCGATGAGCACCGGGCTGGTTCGCCGCAAGCCCTTCCGCGGCAGACGTGCCAGCCCCTGATCGACCGGCGGCGTGATGAGCACCGGACCTCTTCCCCGACGAGCCAGGAACCTGGTCGACGGCATGCTCGCCGGCCCCCGGTGCGGCCGAATTCTGGTCCGGGGCTCGGTGAGCGGCGGGTGCCCTCGCCGCTGGGGCATCCGGGGTGCGGTCGGGCGCGGGGTCGGGGTGTGCGGTGTGGTCCGGGGGCGCCGTGGGGTGGGTGCCGGTCGGTGCCCGGCGTTTGCCGCCGCTGCCGGCGGGGATGCTCAGGGAGCTGATGATCGAGCGGCCGATGCGCAGGGTGTCGCCCACGTCCTCCAGTTCCGACAGGGCTTCGGCTGTCATGGCGGTGGCGTGGACTGGTTGGGTGCGTTCGCCGGGCCGTCGGCGCGGGGACTCGAGCTCGTCGACTGGTTCGAGTGCGTGGCGTGCCGCGGTCAGCAGGGCGTTCGCGTCCACGGCCGGGGCGTCCGGGTTGGACTGGCCGACACCGGTGCTGATGCTCCTCGCGTTCGCCTGGGGGAGCCAGTTGGACTCGAGGGCGGTCTTGCGGACCGTCTCGGCGAACTCCTCGGCTTGGTCGCGTGTGGTGTGCGGGAGGAGGACCGCGAGTTCGCTGCCGTCGGAGCGGGCCAGTTCGGCGTCGTCCGGGGCCAGGTCTCGGACGCGGCCGGCCAGGGCGGCCAGGTCGAAGTTCGTCCGGGTGCCGGTCTCGCCGAGGCGTACCAGGGTGAGCGCGACGGGGCGCTCGCCGTTGCGGACCGCGCGCAGGCGGCGGAACAGGCCCTCCTGGTTCAGCAGGCCGGTGGCGGTGTCGGTCTCGGTCTTGGGCTCGGGTGCGGCGGGTTGGGGCATGGCCCGGACCGAGGAGAGTTGCGGGCGCGCGAGGGAAGTCGCGGTCGCGCGGAGCAGGGCCGTGGCCGCCGCCGCGTCCCAGTCCTCCGCCGCGCCGACGACGGCCAGGATCTGGCGGGCGGCCCTCGCGGTGGCGCGGAGCCGGCGCTGCTCGGCCGCCCGGGCGGTGCGCAGGGCCTCGAGCGCGTCGCTTGTGCGGCCCGCGCGTTCGTCGAGGTCGGACACCGCGGCGAGCGCGTCGACCAGCAGGCCGTCCAGGCCGTACCGGTCGGCGACCCACACCGCCTGGTCGAGCAGGCCCCGGCCACGCTCCACCCGGCCCGACGGCAGATGGACCCGCGTGGACACGGCGAGCATCAGCTGCCCGACCGCGGCCGCCGAGGTCGCGCGTACCGGATCGGCCAGCAGCGCCACCGACGCCGCCTCGGCCTCGCCCGGCTCGCCCTCGTCGAGCAACGCGCAGACGAGTTCGAGCACCAGCTGCGCACGCAGCCGGTCGGTCTCCGGTCGCCTGCCGTGCAGCCGGTTCAGCTGACCGAGACCTTCCCTGGCGGCCTCGACCGCGTCCTCGGTGTCGCCGTACCAGCGGTGGTAGGCGGCACCGCGCACCAACAGCCGCGCGCGCTCCATCCGGCTCGCGTCCTGGCTCAGGGCGTCGTCCGTGGCGAGCAGGCGCTCGGCCTCGGCCAGCGCGTCCTCCACGTCGTCCCGGCGGCCGACGTGTGCCGTGCAGCCGACCAACCGGCCGAGCGCGATCGCGCGCACCGACGGCTCGAGCCACGCGGCCTCCAGGACCGGTCGCAGCACCGCGCAGCCCAGCAGCGGTTCACCCACCTCGCGCGCGCACGCGGCCAGGTCGAGCCGCACCGACGCGGCGAGTTCGGTCGCGCCGCCGCTCTCCGCGAGGGAGAGCGCCACGAAGGCCGGCTCGACCGCGTCGACGTAGTGGCTCAGTCGGACGAGGCCCGCGGCCAGCACCGCGTGCGCCCGCATGGACAGCCGGACGCTCTCACCGGTGTCCTGGCCGACGGCGTGGTCGGTCGCCGACGCGCCCGCGCGGCCGGTGGCGCCAGACATCGACCCGGCGGCGCCGGACGTCGCCCCCGCCGCATCGGACATCGACCCGGCGGCACCGGGCACCGGCCCGACGGCGCCGAGCGAGAGCGCCCGCCGGGCCAGCTGGACAGCCAGTTCCGGTGCGCTGAAACGCAGAGCCTCGGCGGAGCGAACGAGTGCCGCGCACTCGCCTAGCCCTCCGGCCGCGGGCAGTTCGTCCCAGGCCGCCACGGAACCCCCAACCTAGTCCCGGGTCAGCTTGCGGTAGGTGACCCGGTGCGGACGCGCGGCTTCCTCGCCAAGACGCTCGATCTTGTTCTTCTCGTAGCCTTCGAAGTTTCCTTCGAACCAGAACCACTTGGCGGGGTTCTCGTCGGTGCCTTCCCACGCGAGGATATGCGTCGCGACCCGGTCGAGGAACCACCGGTCGTGGGAAATGACCACGGCACAGCCCGGGAACTGCTCCAACGCGTTCTCGAGCGAACCGAGCGTCTCCACGTCCAGGTCGTTGGTCGGCTCGTCCAGCAGGATCAGGTTGCCGCCCTGCTTGAGAGTCATCGCCAGGTTCAGCCGGTTGCGCTCGCCACCGGACAGCACGCCGGCCGGCTTCTGCTGGTCGGCACCCTTGAACCCGAAGGCGCTGACGTACGCGCGGGACGGCATCTCGACCTGCCCGACGTGAATGTAGTCCAGCCCTTCCGACACCACCTCCCACACGTTCTTCTTCGGGTCGATACCGCCCCGCTCCTGGTCCACGTACGACAGCTTGACCGTGTCGCCGATCTTGACCGAGCCGCTGTCCGGCTCCTCGAGGCCGACGATGGTCTTGAACAGCGTCGTCTTGCCGACGCCGTTCGGCCCGATCACGCCGATGATCCCGTTGCGCGGCAGGTCGAACGACAGGCCGTCGATCAGCACCCGGTCGCCGAACCCCTTCTTGAGGTTGTCGACCTCGACGACCACGTTGCCCAGCCGGGGCCCCGGCGGGATCTGGATCTCCTCGAAGTCGAGCTTGCGGGTGCGCTCGGCCTCCGCCGCCATCTCCTCGTAGCGCTCGAGCCGGGACCGGGACTTGGTCTGCCGCGCCTTGGCGTTGGACCGCACCCACGCCAGCTCGTCCTTCAGCCGCTTCTGCAGCTTCTGGTCCTTCTTGCCCTGGACCGCCAACCGCTCGGCCTTCTTCTCGAGGTAGGTCGAGTAGTTGCCCTCGTAGGGGTGGGCTCGCCCGCGGTCGAGCTCCATGATCCACTGCGAGAGGTTGTCCAGGAAGTACCGGTCGTGGGTGACGGCCAGGACCGCACCCGCGTACTGCGCGAGGTGCTGTTCCAGCCACAGCACGCTCTCGGCGTCCAGGTGGTTGGTCGGCTCGTCCAGCAGCAACAGGTCGGGCTTGGACAGCAGGAGCTTGCACAGCGCCACCCGGCGGCGTTCACCACCGGAGAGCACCTTCACGTCCGCGTCCGGCGGCGGGCACCGCAGCGCGTCCATCGCCTGCTCCAGCTGGGAGTCCAGGTCCCAGGCGTCGGCGTGGTCGAGGTCCTCCTGAAGTTTGCCCATCTCCTCCATGAGCTCGTCGGAGTAGTCGGTCGCCATCTTCTCGGCGATCTCGTTGAAGCGGTCGAGCTTCTGCTTGATCTCGCCGACCCCTTCCTGGACGTTGCCGAGGACGGTCTTGTCTTCGTTGAGGGGCGGCTCCTGCTGCAGGATGCCGACGGTGTACCCGGGGGACAGGAACGCCTCGCCGTTGTTGGGCTGGTCCAATCCGGCCATGATCTTGAGCACGCTGGACTTACCGGCACCGTTGGGACCAACCACCCCGATCTTCGCTCCGGGATAGAACGCGATGGTCACGTCATCGAGGATGACCTTGTCCCCGTGCGCCTTGCGCACCTTTTTCATGGTGTAGATGAACTCGGCCATGGCCGCGATCGTAGAGCCGCGCGTACTCGGCCATGACCGCGGTGTGGCGCAACAACGCGAAGGATCTTCCGGGTGACGCCGCGCCGCAGGCGTACACCTGCCGTTCAGCGCGGCACCCAGCACCGTCACCGCATCAGGCGACCCGCTGGGCGACCACCCCCTCTCCCGGGGTGCCGGTACTCACGCCGACCAGTGCTCGCTCCGGTCGAGACGGGCGCTCCACCACGACCGTGCACCACGCGAGGTCGGCTCCGAGCGCGCGGGCGTCGATCTCGTAGGTCTCCCGTCGCTCGCCAGCCTCGGTGGTGTACGAGCGGGTGTAGAGCCGGCCGGAGACCAGGACGTTGTCGCCCTTGACCAGGGACAGGGCGGCGTTCTCGGCGAGCCGGCGCCGACAGTTGACCGTGAGGAACAGGCGGTCGCCGTCGCCCCACTCCTGGGTTTCCCGGTTGAGCCGGCGCTCCACGGACATCAGCCGGAAGCTCGTCTTCTGGTCGCCGCTGGCGAAGGTGTGCCGGACCGGCTCGCTGACCACCTTGCCCACCATCGTCATGAACGTCTCGAACATCGACTTTCTCCTTCTCCTCCGTCGCGGCGGGGGTGCGCCGCTGACCTGACCCCAGAGTGCCGGGCGGGAGGGGGATGCGGGGGACGGAGTCGCCGAGCTGTGGACAACTGGATCGCCTGTGGACAACTTGGCCGAGGCTGGTCCTTGACGAGGGGAAATGTCGGGGCCGTGTGATATGAGCGAGTGAGTGAGTTCTCACTCATTGACGTGAGTGAGAACTCACTCATACGCTGGGTGACATGGTCGAGGACGAGAAGAAGCGACGCGCTCCCGCGATGACGCTGGAGGAGCGGCGAGCGGCGATCGTGGCCAGCACCCTGCCGCTGCTCGTCGAGCACGGCGGCGCCGTGTCCACCAGCCAGATCGCCGCCGCCGCCGGGATCGCCGAGGGCACGGTGTTCCGCGCGTTCAAGGACAAGCGCGAACTGCTGGTCGAGTGCATGTTCGCCGGCCTGGACGCCACCGACGAGGTCGGCCGCATCGAGCGCATCGATCCCACCCTGCCGATGTCCGACCGCCTGACCGAGGGCGTCCGCACGCTCGTCGACTACCTGGGCCGCATCGTGCAACTCGGCCAGGCGATGCAGGCGGCCGGCATCGACCGGGACGCCGTGCACCAACGCGTCCACGGCCGTGCGGGGTCCGAGGAGAGCGACGACAAGAATCCCGGCCCACCCCGCGAGATGGTCCGGGTCTCCCGAGCCGTCGCCGCGCTGTTCGACCCCGACCAGCTCCGACTCGACCAGGAGCACGCCGCACGCCTGCTGCTCGGCCTGGTCCTCACCAACCGCCGGATGGAGACGGGTTTCGGCAGCCAGGTGATCGAACCCACCGAACTGGTCGACCTGTTCCTGCACGGCGTCATCCGAACCAACGAGGGGAACCACGCATGAACGACGTGATGATCGAGGTCGACGGAGTCGGCCGCACCTTCGACGACGTGACCGCGCTCGACGAGGTCAGCCTGTCGGTGCCGCGCGGTAGCGTCCTGGGACTGCTCGGACACAACGGCGCCGGCAAGACGACGCTGGTCAACGTGCTCACCACGATGCTGCCGCCGACCACTGGCAGCGCGCGGGTGGCGGGCTTCGACGTCGTCGCGCAGGCCCACGAGGTCCGCGCGCGGATCGGCCTGACCGGCCAGTTCGCCTCCGTCGACGAGAACCTGTCCGGCACCGACAACCTGATACTGATCGCCCGCCTGCTCGGCGCCAGCCGGCGGGAGGCGAGGGCACGCTCCGCCGAACTGCTCGACCTGTTCGACCTCACCGAGGCCGCCGACCGGCCGGCCCGCACCTACTCCGGCGGGATGCGGCGCCGCCTTGACCTGGCCGCGAGCCTGGTCGGTCGCCCCGACGTGATCTTCCTCGACGAGCCGACCACCGGGCTGGACCCGGCGAGCCGGATCGGGCTGTGGGAGATCGTCGAGGACCTGGTCTGCACCGGCACCACGGTGCTGCTGACCACCCAGTACCTGGACGAGGCCGACCGGCTGGCGGACTCGATCACCGTGCTCGCCGACGGCCGGGTGGTCGCCGCTGGCACCGCGAGCGAGCTCAAGGCCCGGGTCGGCCGCCGCGCCGTGCACGTGACGCTGACCTCGGCAGACGACGTCCCGGTCGCGCTCGGCTCGTTGGAGCGCGCCGGGCTGGAGCCGGTGCACGACGAGCCGGCCGCCGCGGTCGAAGCCGACCGAGCGCCGGCACGACGCGCCCGGCCCTCCGTCGTCAGCACCCCGGTGCAGGCCTCGACCGACCTCGCCGTCGTCGTCCGCGCGCTGGACGACGTCGGGGTCGAGGTGGCCGAGCTCGCGCTGACCGAACCGAGCCTGGACGACGTCTACCTCGCCCTGGCCAAGAACAAGACCGCAGCCTGAGGGGACACCATGACCACACTCACCTCGACCGCACCTCGCTGGCAGGGCACCAGCGTCAGCGCGCAGATCGGCATCCTGACCGGAAGATCGCTGCGTGCCCTGCTCGGCGACCCGAAGCTGGTGGTCTTCTCCGTCCTCCAGCCGCTGATCATGCTGCTGCTGTTCAGCCAGGTGTTCAGCGGCATCGCGGGCACCGCCGGCTTCCCCAGCGGCGTCTCCTACATCGACTACCTGCTGCCGGCGATCCTCGTGACCAGCGGGGTCGGCGCCGCCCTGCAGTCCGGCATCGGGCTGGTCACCGACATGAAGAACGGCGTCCTCGGCCGGCTGCGGTCACTGCCGATCAACCCCAGCTCCGTGCTTGTCGCGCGCAGCCTGTCCGACCTCATCCGGACCGCGCTCCAACTGGTGATCCTGCTGGTCGCGGCGGTCGCGCTGTTCGGCTTCTCCCCCGCGGGCGGGCTACTCGGGGTGGCCCCGGCGTTCCTGCTGGCCCTGGCCGTCAGCTGGTCGCTGAGCTGGGTGTTCCTGGCCGTCGGCGCGTGGCTGCGCAACGCGGAGACCATGCAGACCGTCGGCTTCCTGGCGATGTTCCCGCTGATGTTCGCGTCCAGCGCGTTCGTGCCGGTCGAAGGGCTGCCGACGTGGCTGCGGGTGATCGCCACCGTCAACCCGATGACCTACGCCGTGGACGCCTCCCGCGACCTGGCGCTGGCCATGCCGGTGGGTGGCGCCGTGTCAGGTGCGCTCGCCGCGAGTGCCGGCCTGCTCCTGGTCGGGTTCGTCGCCGCCGTCCGCGGGTTCCGCCGTCCGCTCGCCGCGGGCTAGCTTCCGCAGCATCGCGTTGTAGGCCGTCCGGTCGGCGTCACCGTCGTCGTCGGCCCGGCGGTCGGAGCGGCGGGCCTCGCGGTCGTCGAGGCGGGCCCACTGCACGAGCAGCGCACCCAGCACGATCAGCAGCGGAACCTCGCCCGTGGCCCACGCGATGCCGCCGCCGAGCCGCTGGTCACCGAGCAGATCGGCGGCCCACGGCAGGTTGAGCGACCGGTAGAAGGGCTCGGCGATGACCGTCTGCATCCCCATCAGGATCACGCCGAAGAACGCGTGGAACGGCAGCGACGCGAACACCATGCCCAGCCGGGCCACGTGCGGCAGGCGCCGCGGCGACGGGTCGATGCCGATCACCGGCCAGTAGAACAGGTAGCCGACCACCAGGAAGTGCAGGTTCATCAGAAGGTGTGCCCAGTGCTTCTCCACGGCCACCTCGAACAGCCCGGAGAAGTACAGAACGTAGAACGAACCGACGAACAGCACCAGCGCGACCACCGGATGGGTGAGCAGCTTCGACACCGGTGAGCGAACGGCGGCCAGCAGCCACTCCCGTGGCCCGGGCGCGCCGTCCTTGCCGGCCACCGGAAGCGCCCGCAGGGCCAGCGTCACCGGACCGCCGAGCACCAGCAGCACCGGCGCCAGCATGGACAGCATCATGTGCGTTTCCATGTGCACGCTGAACATCGCCGGCGAGTAGCGGCCGAACCCGGACGAGGTCGCGATCAACAGCACCAGGCAGCCGAGCAGCCAGGCGACCGTCCGCCCGACCGGCCACGCGTCCCCACGCGCCCGCAGCCGGCGCACGCCGAGCACGTAGAGCACGGCGAGCACGATCGCGGCGGTGCCGAAGATGAGGTCGAAGCGCCAGTCGGTGAGCAGCGTCCAGAACGTCGGCGGCCCGTCGAGCGGGAAGCCGAGCACCAGTTCGACCCGGTCCGGCTGGTAGTCCAGCGCCGGTGGCGGCGTTCTGGCCAGGGCGGCGGCGATGCCGATGGTCAGGCACATCACCAGCACCTCGACCGCCGCCAGCCGTACCAGCGGGTGGCTCGACCCGCCGGCCTCGATGGTGGCGATCGTCTTCTGCCGGTGGACGAAACCGAAGGCCCCGAGCACCACCAAGGCGGCGATCTTGGCCACCACGAGCAGGCCGTACTCGGTGGTGAACAGGTCGCTGACCGGCAGCCGCACCCACGCGTTGAGCACGCCGGAGACGGCCATGATGATCCAGCAGACCAGCGCGGTCGCGGAGAACCGCGTCGCGGCCAGCCGCAGCGCCGGGCCGCTGGTCACCCGTCGGCCGAAGATCAGCAACGCCACCAGGCCGCCGACCCAGAGCGACGCCGCGACCAGGTGGAACAGCAGGCTGTTGGTGGCGAGATCGTGCTGGCCGCCGCTACTGGAGTGCCCGGTGACCGCGACCGGCGTGACCCCGAACACCGCGACGCCGAACAGGACCGCGGTGGACCTCCAGGACAGCACGAACCGGGTGCCGACCGCGACGACCAACGCGACCAGTGCCGTGATCAGCCAGGCCTTGGCCTGCTCGATGAGGCCGAGGAGGGTGATCAGCGTGTCGGGGTTGAGCACCTCGGAGACGGGTTTGTCCAGCGCGTCGGCCTCGGTGTAGACGAGCGCCGCCAGCGAGGCGAGACACCAAAGGGTGGCGGCCCAGCAGGCCGTTCGCAACGCCGCGTAACCGCCGACGTCGAGTACCCCGGAGCGCTGCGGCGCAACCATGAACGTGGCGAACAGCAGCGACCCGATGGTCAGCACCATGCCGATCTCGGCGAGTACGCGCACCACGGTCAGGCCGTAGATGTTGACCGGCGCGAACTCGTCGGCGGTCAGGGAGAGCAGGGCCACGGCGGCCAGCACGGCGAACAGACCGCCGATGACGATCAGCGGCAGCACACCGGCTGTCGTCCCTGCTCGGGCGGGCGCCTTCTCCGGCGAACTGTCGACGGACACCCTATCGAGCGTAGTCACCGCCGCCCGGCTACGGACCGCCCGCTCAGCTGCTTTTCCCGTATCGCCTCCTCCCGGCGCCGGGCCGCGGCGGCGGCCAGCGCGACCGGGGCGATCAACGCGGCGACGACACCGCTGAAGGCGACCGCGACCTCGAGGTTGGTCAGGTGGGCGACGCCGCCCATGATCGGCGGGCCGATCAGGAACCCGCTGTAGGCGATGGTGGTGACGAAGCCGATCTCGTGCTCGCCGCCCGTGCCGTCCGCGCGCCTGCCGACCGCGCCGGCCAGGTTCAGCGCGATCGGGAACGCGAAGGCCAGGCCGCCGCCGGCGAGCGCGAACCCGACGTAGGCCAGCGCGGCGACCGGCACGATCGCGGTGAGCAGGAGCCCGAACGCGGCGGTCAGCGAGCCGGCGATCAGCAGGCGCTCCTGGCTCCAGCGGCGTTCCGCCTGCTCGCCGACCAGCCGGACGAGCGCCATGGCCACGCAGAAGACCGAGAAGGTGACCGCGGCGGCGGCCTCGTCCAGGCCACGCTCGCGGACCGCGAACAGGGCCGACCAGTCGCCGCTCGCGCCCTCGACGATCGCCGAGCAGAGGGCGATGGTGCCGAGCAGCCAGAGCACGGGTCGGCGCAGCATCCGCCGGTCGGCCGGGCGCTGTGCCTCGCCGGTGGCGGGTTCCTCGCGCGGAACGAACCGGATCACGGCGAGGTTCACGACCAGCACCAGCGCGGAGACGACGAGGAAGTGGTCGAGCAGTCCGATGTCGTGCCCGGCGGCGAAGGCCGCGCCCATCGAGCCGCCCAGCGCGCCGAAGCTGAAGCCCGCGTGGAACACCGGCATGATCGGCCGGCCGGTGCGCCGCACGACGGTGACCGCGGCGACGTTCATGGCGACGTCGAGCATGCCGACGGTGGCGCCGAGCAGCACCAGTGCGGCGCCGAGCTGCAGCGGTGAGCCGACCGTGGCCAGGACGGGCAGCGCGACGACGGTCGCGAGCGCGGAGACGAGGATGACCAGCCGGGCGCCGGAGCGGGCGCACCAGCGTCCGGTCGTCGAGGCGGCGGCGATCATGCCGATGCTGCCGCCGAGCAGGGCCAGGCCGAGTTGGCCCTCGTTGGCGCCGATCTGGGCGGCGAACGTCGGCATCCGGGGTGCCCAGGAGCCGACCACGATGCCGTTGATGGCGAAGATGACGAACACCGACCAGCGTTCCGCGCGCACCCCGTTCTCCTCCCTGTCGGCCGCAGCGTAACTGAAGCGCTTCAGTTCTCGCTATAGTGTTTGCCCGTGAACCAGGACCGGGTGCGCCGCCCCACCCTGGACACCGTCGCCCGGCAGGTGGGGGTGTCCAGGGCGACGGTGTCGAACGCGTACAACCGGCCCGACCAGCTGTCCGCGCGGTTGCGGGAGCGGATCATCGAGACGGCCAAGCAGCTGGGGTACGCCGGCCCGGACCCGGTGGCCAGGTCACTGGCGACGCAACGGGCGGGGTCGGTGGCGTTCATGCTGTGCGACGGGTTGTCGTCGGCGTTCTCGGATCCAGCGCTGAGCATCGTGCTCGACGCCCTGGCGGCGACGGTCGACAGCGGTGATCGCGCGCTGCTCCTGCTACCAGGCGTGTCGGAAGGTGGACCCCGGGCACAGAGCGTGATCCGCGCGCAGACGGATGTCGTGGTGGCGTACTCACTGCCCGACGACGCGCCGGCGCTGCGGGCCGTGCGCGAGCGCGCCCTGCCGCTGGTGGTGGTCGACCAGCCGATCGTGCCCGGCTCGGCGATCGTCCGGGTCGACGACTTCGGCGGCGCGCGCCTGGCCGCGCGGCATGTATTGGATCTAGGCCACCGGAGGGTGGCCGTCCTCGGCTTCGGCTTAAGCGCCGACGGCCACCGCGGTCCGGCCACGCCCGAAAGGGTGGAAAAAGCACACTTTCGAGTGACCCTTGACCGGTACGCCGGCTACCTCGATGGGCTGGCTGAACAGGGTATTGTCGCAGGCGAGGTGCCGTTCTGGGAGGCGCCGGGCAGTGTCCGGGAGTTGGGCAGGGAGGGCGCCAGGTGGCTGTTCGGGCTACGGCCGAGGCCGACCGCGGTCCTGTGCATGTCCGACGAACTGGCACTCGGCGCGGTACGGGCGGCGGACGAGTTGGGACTGGCGGTGCCCGGGGAGGTGTCGATCGTGGGCTTCGATGACACCCCCGCGGCGAGCTGGGGCGTGCCGTCGCTGACCACCGTGCGGCAGGACCTGGTCGAGAAGGGCAGACAGGCGGGCGCACTGGCGCTACGGATGCTCGACGGGGCGAGACCGGGCAGACCGGTCACCATCGGGGTGAAACTCCAGGTCAGGGGCTCGACGGCCCCGGCGCCCGCGTAGGCGCGGACCAGATCACATCACCGATCTGAGCGAATCCGGAAACGCCAGAGCCCTCCGGAACGATCAGATTCAGGGGCAGCTTCGTGCCGACCGGCATGAGCGGCCCGCCACGCCCTCGTAGCTCAGCGGACAGAGCAGGAGCCTTCTAAGCTCTGGGTCGCAGGTTCGAGTCCTGCCGGGGGCGCTCACTCTCGGTGACCCCTGTCCCCCATTCCGGGCTCACCGCGCGGCAGGTGTCTTTGACGACGGTCGGAGAGCCGTGGCATGCGCCCGGGTGATCGGAACCGGCCGCGAGACGGACCACGAGCCGCCCATGGGTACCGTGCGGAGATTGGCGACTGGGCAGGAGTGGGAGGAAGCATGACGCGCGGGTCCCGGGTCAACATCGGTGAGGAGCACCCGACTGCCTACAAGGCCCTCATCGCGTTGTCGATGGAGGCGGACAAGAACGCCGCGGCCGCCGGACTCGATCCGCTACTGGTCGAGTTGATCCGGATCCGCACCTCGCAGCTCAACGGGTGTGCGTTCTGCCTGCGCATGCATACCCGCGACGCGCTCAAGAAGGGCGAGGACCCGGACCGGATCGCGGTTCTGCCGGCATGGGCCGAAGCCGACTACTTCTCCGAGACCGAACGCGCCGCGCTTCGACTGACTGAGGCGGTCACGCTGGTGTCGGACGGGCATGTCAGCGACGAGGACTACGACGCCGCCGCCGACGTGCTGACGTCGGAGCAGATCTCAGCCGTCACCTGGCTGACCACGGTGATGAACGCCTTCAACCGGGTCGCGATCACGAGCCGCTACCACGTCGGCCACTGAGCATGCGACAGTTCCTGGACGAGGTCATGCCGGAGGCGTGGCAGGCCGCGCAAGCGTATTCGGCGGCGATCCGCGATGCGGCGTTGGCGCGGGGGCTGGGTGCGCAGGAGGTCGAGTTCATCAAGGTGCGCGCCTCCCAGCTCAACAGGTGCGTGTTCTGTCTGGACCTGCACTCGCGACAGGCCCGGCAGGCCGGGATCGTGCAGCAGAAGCTGGATCTGCTGCCGGCCTGGCGTGAGTGCGACCTCTACACCGACCGGGAGACCGCGGTCCTCGCGGTCGCGGAGGCGGGCACGCTGCTGCCGGTAACCGACGACGGCCAGGCCGACCTCGACGCGGCGCGCGCGATCCTGGGCGAGGAGGGATTCGTGGCGGCCGAATGGGTCACGGTCACGATCAACGCGTTCAACCGGATCTCCATCCTCAGTAAGCATCCGGTGCGCCCACGTGGAGCGGACGGAAAGATGCTCCGGTGAGCAATCTGGATCGACGTCCCGACCTGACCGTTCTGGCTCCGGGTGAGCCGTGTGGTTCGGTGGAGGTCCTTCCGCCGCGGCTCGTGCCGATGGGCGGGCCGCGGGCCATGACCGTGTACCGGACGCTGCCGCAGCGCGCCCGGTCCCTGGTGGGCGCGTGGTGCTTCCTGGACCACTACGGTCCCGACGACGTCGCGACCACCGGAGGCATGCGCGTCCCCCGGCATCCCCACACCGGGCTGGCCACCGTGTCCTGGCTGTTCACCGGGCATATCGACCACCTCGATTCCGCAGGGAACGCCGCACCGGTGCGGCCGGGTGAGCTGAACCTCATGATCGCCGGGCAGGGCATCACCCACTCCGAGACCAGCCGCTCCGACACCCTGCACGGCGTCCAGCTCTGGTACGCCCTGCCCGACGCGACCCGCTTCTGCCCGAACCACTTCGAGCACTACGTCCCCGAACCGGTGACGGAACCGGGGGTGACCGCACGGGTGTTCCTCGGCGAGTTGCTCGGCTCGGCCTCGCCGGTCCAGACCCGCACCCCCGACATCCTCGGCGCCGAACTCGTGCTGGAACCCGACGCGACGGTAGCCCTCGACGTTCGGCCGGACTTCGAACACGCCGTCCTCGCCGACGCCGGCACGGTCACGGTGAACGCCACGGCCGTCGAGCACCGGTGTCTGGCGTACGTGCCGCCGGGCGCGGACACGCTCGTGCTCACAGCCGGGCCGGAGCGCGCGCGGGTGCTCGTGCTCGGCGGCGTACCGCTGGAGGAGCGGATCGTCATGTGGTGGAACTTCGTGGGCCGCAGCCACGAGGAGATTGTGGAGTTCCGACGGCGCTACCAGGCCGAGCTCGGCTTCGAACCCGCCGACCAGGCCGATGCGGGCAAACCACCCCTGTTCGGGCGGTTCCCGCCGGCGCAGCCGCCGGCACTGCCCGCTCCGGCGATACCGGCCACTCGCCTGGTTCCGCGCCGTCAGCCCCGGGACAAGCGACCGTAGAAACGAGCGTGACCGACGACCGTTTCACACCGTGGTCGACGACGTGTGATTGCCACGGCTCCAGGGTGGGATGCCGGCGCCGTCGTTCAGGTCCGTCAGGTCGTAACGAAATCGAGTAGGGGCAAGGGATCGCTCCATGGGTCTCCAGTCGGTCCAGATTCTCAGGTTCCCACCAGAAAGCTCATAGTCGCTTCCGTTCAGGTGGTAGTCGATCTCGTCGACAACAACCAGGTCCGTTGGCTCGTGGTTGTGTGCATGTCGCACTTCGCCGACCGTCAACTCGACTGCGGCAGCTGGCCCCGAGCTTCCCTTGACCTCGACATGACGTTCAGGACCAAGGCCTTTCACCTGCAAGTCATAGGGCTTGCCCAATTCGACTACTTCAGCCGCACCGTGGTCGAGGTAGTACTTCCTCGCCTTTTCCACAGCGTATTTCTCGATCGCGTCCTTGAGCTTGCTGTCTCGTAGGTACCCGCTCCCGACCGCGCGCCGTATCGACGCGCCACCGGCCGCCGCCGATCCTGCGCCGTCGCCGCGATCGACGAGTGCGGCGAGCTCGGGAACGGCCTGAAGCAGCGCCACGGGGAACTTGGTCAGGTACGACTGCGCCGCCCGAGGCGGACGCGACCGATACAAGGTGAACGGGAAGTACAGCGCACCTCGCACTGTCCGCCGCAGGTCGCGGTGCACCTGACGCAACACCGGCTCCAGTTCCGCGAGTCGCTCGTGCGAGAGGGGCTGAGACAGGCGGTTGAGGCCCCCGCACGGCATGCGCCAGCCCTGACCGACGGTGGCCGTACCGCGCGCCCTCCCACGCGTGCCATGGGCCTGCCACGTATACCCGTTCTCGACCGAAAGCGGCCCTGTGATCTCGGACCAACCAACGATTGCCGGCCTGCCGGTGAAGTCCCTGTGCCAGTGGAGCACGATGTCACCGGGGCGTGTCTCCGTGACGAGGGAGTATCCCCACTCGGGCTTGCGAGCACCGTTCAGTGTCGGCGCGTTGAGGTCGTCACCAAGACCGTCCTGCCGGTCAGTGATCTCCATCCAGAACCTCTCGGACGGATCTCCTGCCCACCAATCGTTGATGGCGCTCCGCGAGGAAGGCTCAATTGGGCCGGACGGAAGATCGGTTCGTGCGAATTCGTACAAGGTCGCACGATCCGACTCCTCGAAGAACCTGGTGGCCAGTGCGTCCACCACTGCCTGAGCGGCGGACTCGTCCGAGCGCACCAACATCCACACGTCGGGACGCAGTCCGCCTTCCGGATTCACCCGATCCAGCCATGACCTGGTCGCCGAACCATGTGCCGCGACAACGCTCTCGTCCGATTCGACGATCAGCTCCCAGAGGCCGGAATTGCGCAAAGCGATGAACGGATACTCGGCGCTCGGCCGGCTTCCGGGTCGACCGAGCGCTTCGAGACCGGCGGCCAGCTCCGTACGTGCTTCGGACCACCGCACCAGACGGCCCAGACCTGACCGAGCACGCCCAATAGCCCATAGGAGAGCGATCGCCTGATGGCGATGTGGCTGGGACTTCGTCCCACCCACCCGCATCGCCTCGACAGCGGCCACCAGCTCGGACATCGACGCCATACGCTTTCCCCCACCTCTCGCGCCACACGATAGGGGGTCACGCGGACGTGCAGAAGTGCGCGTTGCGTAGCTAGGAGTTCACGAATGTGCGCAGGTTGAGCGCTAGCCGGAGTAGCGGTCGGTCCAGCCCGTCATGGGGCCGTAGTCGCCGTGCAGGCGGGAGGACTGGGTGAACTCGAACACGAGGTCGTCGGCCAGTTCCAGGATGGTGCCTCGGCCCTCCACGCGGAACACCAGTTCTGCGGGCAGGGCCGCATCGCCGTGCAAGGTGCCGAGGATGTTGCCGCAGATCGCGCCGGTGGAGTCGCTGTCGCCGGAGTGGGTGACGGCGATGGACAGGGCGTCGAGGATCTCGTTGGGGCCGGGGCGAACCAGTGCCGCGTACACGGCGATGGCCAGCGCTTCCTCGGCCACCCACCCGCCGCCGAGTTGTTCGACGACCGTGTGGTCGGGGGTCGTGGTCTCCTTGGCGAGGTCGCACGCGGTGCGCAACGCCGTGCTGGTCTCCTCGTGGTCGTCGTACCGGGTCAGGAGAGCGAGGGTCGTGTCGACGGCTTGGGCGAGGTCGGCTCCGGCGACCAACTCGTGGACGATCGAGGCGAGCGCGCCGGACGCCAGCCGGCCGGTCGGGTGTCCGTGGGTGTAGCCGGCGGCCTCGGCGGCGGCGTCGAAGAACCACGTGTCCGGGGCGCCGTTCGGCGGGAGGAGTCCGAAGGGCGCGGAGCGCATCACGCCGCCGCAGCCCTTCGAGTCGTTGTTCGCCAGGCCACCGTACTGGGGGATGCGGTCACCGCCACGACGGGCCGATCCCAGTGCGGACAGGCAGGTGTTGCCCGGGGCGCGTTGCGCGTACAGCCACGGCTGGGTGGCCAGCCAGTCGCGCGCGGTCGGTGGGGGCTCGGGAAGCCGCTGGGTGTCCAGCCACTGGTCGTACGCGGCGTGCACGACGGCGACGGTGAGACCAAGCCCACGGTCGCGGCGGATCCCGGCGCGGATCAGGCCGGCGACGGTGAACAACGTCATCTGGGTGTCGTCGGTGATGGGTGCGGTTCCGGCCTGTAGGTAGTCCCGCACGCCCTGCGCTCCGCACTCGGCGAGGATGCGGTCCGCCGGCCAGAACTCCACGGGCGCGCCGAGTGCGTCCCCGATCGCGCCGCCGATCAGGCAGCCACGCACCTGGGATCGGTATCGGTCCGCCGCTTCCCGGGACAGCTCCACCGCCGCACCCCCACGCGCGCTTCCGTCGCAGTGACCGCGACAGCGTAGCCAATCGCTTGCGTGGGTTTCGCGGAGAAGGCGAGTACTCGCTGGTGACCTGTCAGACCTGGACCAGACCGCCGTCGGCGTACAGGTTCGAGCCGGTGACGAAGCTGCTCTGGTCGCTGGCCAGGAACGCCACGGCGGCGGCGATCTCCTCCGGGCGCCCGAGCCGGCCCAGCGGCACCCCTTCGGCCAGTTGCCGTTTGAAGGCGACCGGGTCGGGAGCCAATCCGGACAGGCCGGGGGTGTCGGTCGGGCCGGGCGAGATGGTGTTGACGCGGATGCCGCGTCCTCTGAGCTCGTTGGCCCAGGTTCGGGAGAAGGATCGGACGGCGGCCTTGGTCGCCGCGTACACGCCGAAGGCTTCGTCGCCGACGTCCGCGTTGGTGGAGCCGTTCAGGATCACCGAGGCGCCGTCGTTGAGCAGGGGCAGCGCCTTCCGCACGGTGAACACGGTGCCTCGGACGTTGATGTCGAAGATCGTGTCGAAGTGCTCCTCGGTGATCTGCTCGAGCGTCGCGAACGAGGCAACCGACGCGTTCGCGAACAGCACGTCCAGGCCCCGTCCCCGGTCGCGGATCGCCTCGTAGAGCCGGTCCAGGTCGGCCGGGTTCGAGATGTCGCCGGTCACGCCGGTCGCCGAGCCGATCACGTCGACGGCGGCGTCGAGCTCCGCCTGGCGCCGGCCGGTGATGAACACGTGCGCGCCCTCGGCGGCCAGCCGTACGGCGCTGGCCAGGCCGATCCCGGTGCTGCCGCCGGTGACCAGGGCGGTCCTGCCCTCGAGTAGCCCCACGGTGAACCCTCCTTCTTATTTTGCATCGATCGATGCAGAAACGACGCTAGCACATTCTGCATCGATCGCTTCAGAAGAGGTAGGCTGCTCTGACGTGGGGACCAGACAGGGCCGCCCGGTCGGCCGGCCGCGGGGATTCGACGTCGACGACGCGCTCGAGCGCGCCATGCTGGTCTTCTGGGAGCACGGCTACGAGGGGGCCAGCCTGGTCAACCTGACCGAGGCGATGGGCATCTCCACCACCAGCATGTACGCCACCTTCGGCAACAAGGAGGAGCTGTTCCGCAAGGCGCTGGAGCGCTACAGCGAAGGTCCGGGCGCCTACGTGACCCGCGCCCTGGACGAGCCGACCGCACTCGGCGTCGCCACCGCGATCCTGGCCGGCACCGTCCGGACCACCACCCGTGCGGCGCGACCCCACGGGTGCCTGGGGGTCCAGGGCGCCCTGGCCACGGGCGACACCGCGCGCGGAGCCCGCGACCGGCTCGCCGCCTGGCGCAACGACGTCTACTCCCGTGTCCGGGAGCGGTTCCAGCGGGCCGTCGACGACGGTGACCTGCCGGCGGACACCGATCCGGCCTTCCTGGCCCGTTACGTCACGACGGTGTCGGCCGGCATCGCCGTGCAGGCGGCGAGCGGCGTCGGCTCCGACGAACTCCAGGAGATCGCCGACGTCGCCCTGCGCCACTGGCCGATTCACTGACTCATCGGTCACCACGGCCCGATTCGGGTGGGATGCCGCGGATCTCGGCCCTGAATCCTGAGCAGGAATTTCACGGCGTGTTCGGACGGTTTTTCGTTTTGCCTCGGAAAATCCGATCGGCGTTGTTAGGCTCGTGCCGGTTCGTATTGTGACGAACACGATCAGTGGACAGAGGGGGGCCTGTGTCGGCATCTGATGGTTTCACGGTGCGGCTCGACGCGCTCGGGTCATATGAGGAGGAGATCGGGCGGCTGGTCGCCGAGTACGACACGATCATCGGGGGGCTCGACCTGGCTGCTCTGGACGACGCCAAGAAGGCCTCGTTGGTGGGCACTCCGGAGAAACTCATCTCCGCCGGGGGTGCCGTGGAGTTCGCCGAGTCGTGCCGCACGTTGATCGGCAACTACGCCACGTTGATCGACACGCTTCGGCGGCTGCACCTCGCCGTCCGGAGCCAGTTCGTGCACGCACAGCACGCCATCGGGGAGTCGCGTTCCCTGTACTCGAAGATCGACGAGGACCACGCGTTCGCGTTCGAGGGGCTGCTTGGTGACAGTTCACCGAAGAAGGAGGGCTGAGTGATGGCGCCTCCGGACCGGAGCGACACGCCTCGCGACACCGGCGTACTCGAGGAAGCGGGAATTCCGCCCGACTCGAACATGCGGGACAACGCCGAGCGGCTGGCTTCCTGGCTCGAGTTCCTGCTGCATCCCGAGGAGCACGAGTACGACCGGACGGTCATCTACGGCACGGAGTTCGGCGGTGAGGGGCACCGGAAGGAGGAACCTGGACCGGTCGCGCCCTCCGTGTCGGACCAGCCGGGCACGGTGCCGAGCGACGCGCAGTTGCCGTTCGAGTCGGTGCTCGAGGGGTACGAGATCGCACAGTTCATTCATGGCATGTCGGCCGTCGCCAGCCCGGTCGTCGAGAGTTCGAACAACGCTCTCGCACCCGGCGCGGCGGCGCTGAGCAACGTCTGGTGGATGGGTGACAAGCGGGTTCCGTCGCTCGTCGACCGGTTTCAGGAGCTTGGTTGGACTGGCGACGCGTCGTCGGTCACGTTCGAGTTCCTGCTTCGTCTCCAGACCGTCACCGGTCAGGTGCACAAGCTGGCTGAGCAGCTTCACGACGTGGTGCCGAAGTACGCCGTGGTCGTCAAGGGTGTCCGGCGGAACCTCGATGAGGCGGCGGCGGGGTGCGTTCGGGCGTTCGAGAAGAAGTTCGCCGAGAAGCCGGGGAGCGCGATGTCCGTCGACTGGGGTGCGGTTGTTCTGGCCGGCATCGCGGCGGCGGCGGTCACGTATCTGACCGCGGGCACCGCTCTTGTCGTGGAGGCCGCGATGGCGAGTGCGTGGTCGACGGCGTTCTCGGACGCCGCCGGTGACCTGTTGAAGTCGACCGGTGGGACGGTCAGTGGGTTCTGGTGGCGTGATCTGGCGCAGTCGTACCTGCGCGAGCAGGCCGACATCATGGCGGCGGGCAAGGACGAGATCGACCAGTTGAACCGTAGGGTCGACGGGCTGATCAAGTACTTCGACAACGACCCGGACATCCAGCGGTTCCTGGCGGACTACGGGCAACCATCATGACCACACGGGCGATCGCGTTGGCCTTTGTCGCGGTGCTCGGGTTGGTCGGTTGCACGACGGGTGACACCGGGGGGTCGCCATCGACCACGCCGTCGACCACGCCGTCGACGCGGGACTCGGCGCGGCCGGGAGATCGGGACGAGGACGCTGTGCTGGCGGCGGTGCGGCAGCTCGACCTGTGTGCGCTGTTGGACAGGGCGAAGGCGGGCGGGCCTTTCGCGGGCGCGCGGCCCGTCGCGCGGCGGCCGTTCGAATGCGTGCTGAGCGGAGCGGCTGACCTTGTCGCGGTGAGCGTCACCGGGATCGGTCACGGGACTCGCGTCGAGTCGGTCACTCGGAGCGTCGGCGGTGCCAAGGCATATGTGGAGCAGGGCGGTGGCTGTTATGTCCACCTGCCGGTCAGTTTCACGACCGCCCTCCGGTTCTCGCAGGCTCCGGCATCGAACTGTGCGTCCTTGACGGGTCTCGCGGACGCGGCCGTTGCGGCGTTGGCGAATCCGGACACGTTCCGGGCGAAGCCGGTGTGGGACGCCTGCACCGCGCTGGCCGGCGTGCTCGACGCGGACGATGCGGCGCTGTCGGGGAACGGGCCGGCCGACTGCACGTCTCGTGAGCCGGCGGCGTCGATCTCGTTCGCGGACGACCTTCCGCCGTCGGGTGAGCGGAAGCCGTCTCGGACGACGAGCATCGGGGGTACGCGGGCACTGGTTTACGAGGAGGCGGAGAACTGTGCGGTCTACTGGCGTCAGGGGCCGTTCGACGTCCGGTATGGCGCGGCGGCTGATTTCCAGGTCGTCGCTCGTACCTCGGAATGCGGCGGCGCTACGGACCTTGCCGAGTCGCTGATGGCCGTGCTCGGGGAGGCGCCGCCGGACGACGTGGCGCCGCAGCGACCGTTGCTGTATCGACCGGACGAACCGGATAGCCCCTACCCGGGCGCGTGTGCGTATGTGGACGAGTTGGACCCGGATGGTTGTGCGCCCTATGTGGCGGTGGCGGTGCCTGACGATCCGGCGGAAATATTGTCCGCCGCCGCGGACGATGCCGACGTTCAATGTGCGATGGCGGTTCGGTCTGTCGGCGCACGCTTCGGCTCGGAACTGGTTCCGGTGGCGGACTCGGGAGCGGGCACCCGATGCTTCTTCGTGGAGCCGGAACGACGGCTCCAAATCACGTTCTCGCTCTCGCACGGCAAGGTCGTCAACAGCTTTGGCGGTGAGCCGGTGACCATCTCCGGCCATCCAGGATATGTCACGACCGACGGTACATCGATTGCGTACGAGCTTTCGACGGCGACCATACTCGACGGCGAAGGAACTCTGACGCTGCGGGTGTCGACCGGCCCGGCCGACGCCGATCCCCTGGCACGGGCAATGGCCTTGAAGGCGGATTCCGTGCTCGCCGATGTCCTGGACAGCTACTTCTCCTGAATTGAGCGGGTGGAATCCGCGTCATGTCGCGGAGCGCCACCCTGCGTTACCAAAACGTGATGATACGGATCGTTGATCAACAGCGACTCCCACAGCATCCCTGGAAGGCGATCGATCGGACTACGTCCTCGCCTGCTGGGACGCCTCACCGGGGGATCAGAACGAAGTCAGGAAGGAACCACGTGAAGAAGATCGCGATCACCGCGGCGGGCGTCGTGCTCGTTCTCGCGGGTCTGGGGGCTGGCAGTGCCAGCGCCGAGACGCCGAACGACTGCACCACGCCGACCACCGCGGTGGAGGCGACGGAGGGTGCGGCGCGCGGCGCCGAGCCCGCTGTCGACCAGCACGGCGACGTACTCGAAGGCACCGAGTGCGATGCCGAGCTCTCGGCGGAGGAGGCTCCGCAGCTGCGGGCCGAGCAGGTGCACTACGAGAACTGCGACGCGGTGCGGGCCGCCGGCAAGGCGCCCCTCCTCAGGGGCCAGCCGGGATACCGTCCGGGGCTGGACCGTGACAATGACGGTGTGGCCTGCGAGACCGGCGGTTCGGGTGACGGCTCGGGCAACGGCTCGGGCAACGGCTCGGGCAACGGCTCGGGCGATGGCTCGGGCGATGGCTCCGATGACGGCTCGGACGACGGTTCGGGCGGCGCCGGGGACGACGGCGCGGAGAACGTCTCGGACGACGGCGTCGGCGGCGGTACCGATGACAGCACCACCGGAGGCAGCGACGACGCGCTGGCCGCGACCGGGGTCGGCGGGTCCTCCCTGCCGTGGCTGGTCGGTGGGGGCGCACTGCTGCTGATCGCCGGTGGTGGGCTGTTCGTGGTCGCTCGTAGGCGCGCCGGCGCCTAGGCGAACACCCAACCCGCGTCCACACCCACCCCTGACGATCGTCGGGGGTGGGTGTGGACTGCCAGGCGGGTGACGCGGGAAGCCCAGCAGGTGAGCCGGTGCGCCTGTCCTTGGCGGTCACGGTCGGAATGTTGACGGTCGGCAATCCGGCGAGGGGCTCGGTCGGCACGGGACGCGGGCTGGCGGGTCTCGGGGAACGGTTGCGGCTGTTGGGGAGCATGCTCGACGTGGACACCGGTGCCGGCCGGTTCACGCTGGTCGCGCGGGTGCCGCTGTCGTGATCCGGGTGCTGCTGGCGACGATGAGGCGATGACCGGCGGACCAGGAGATCACGGTGGTCGCCGAGGCGGGCAACGGTCCACGCGCACCAGCCGGACGTCGCGCTGATGGACATCCGGATCCCAGTGCTGGACGGCTGGCCGCGCACGGGAGCTGCTGATCGCGGTTCGGGCGGCGGCCGACGGGGCGGCGTATCTGTCGCCGCGGGTGCTGGCGGGGTTGCGGACGTCAGGGTTGAGCGGGCCGGCGGCGGAAGGTCGACGGGTTGACTCCTCGGGAGCGGGACGTGCTGGCGTTGTCGTGCGGGGACCGTCCAACCAGGAGATCGCGGCGGAGGGACGGGGAAGGCCCACCTGTCGGCGATCCTGCGGGGGCTGGACGTGCGGAACCGGGTACAGGCCGCGATCACCGCCTACGAGGCCGGGATGACCGAGTAGACCGGTACGCGCGGAGGAACGCCCGCACTCCCTCGACGACGAGTGGCCGGACGCGCGGGTCCTCGGCGGCGTTCGCGGAGCCGAGTCTGCTGATCGTGACCCCGAACGTCAGCGCGATGAAGTGGTCGGCGGCCAGGCGCGCGTCGGGGACGTCGAGCAGTCCGGCGCGGGCGAAGGCGGCGAGGCGTTCGCCGATGGCCTCCTCCGGTGCGTCGGTCAGCGGGCGGTCGTCGTGGTGGGGCAGGTGGCCGGAGCCGGTGCGGTCCAGCCGTTGCAGGGTGGCGTACTCGGTCGAGTCGAGCATGTCGGTCGCGATCCGCATGGAGAACGTGACCAGAGCCGACTCCAGCTCGGCTGGGTCGGTGACGTCGTGCAGCGTGTCGTCGATGGTGCGCCGGATCGTGCCGAGCACGGACTGGCCTACGGCGTCGAACACCGCCTCCAGCAGGGTCTGCTTGTCACCGAAGTAGTCGTAGACGGTCCGCTTGGACACGCCGGCTCGGGCGGCGACCGCGTCGACGCTGGACCGGTCGAAACCGTCGGTCAGGAACAGCTCCCGGGCCGCCGTGAGGATGGCGGACCGCTTCTCGGCGGACCCTGCGCGCGTCTTGGCGGTGGACATTGGCGGATTCTAACGGAACTACACTGCACCGTGTAGTGTAGTTCGCGTGCGGCGGTTCCACTCACCCAACGATGAGAAGGACCTCCATGTCCGAAGTTCTTGTTTCGCCGGTCCGCACCGGGAGGCGGGCCATCGGTGTTCTCGGGTTCCTGGGGCTCGCCCTCGGCACCCTGCAGTCCGTGGTGGAGCCCGCGCTTCCCCTGCTGCAACGCGAGCTGGGGATCGGTCCGGCCGAAGGCGCGGCGATCACCATCACCCTGCTCATCACCGGCGCGGTCGTCGCGCCGATCGCGGGCACCCTCGGCGACCGGTACGGCGGGAAGCGGGTCCTGCTCGTGCTGATGACCGTGGTCTCCGCCGGAGGCCTGCTCTCCAGCCTGGCGCCGAGCCTGCCGGTGCTGTTGCTCGGCCAGGTACTGCAGGGCGCGATGGTCGGCGCGCTGCCCCTCTCCTTCATCCTGGTGCGCAAACACCTTCCGCCAGGCCAGACGCAGGTGGCCGTCGGCATCGTCAGCGGGCTGTTCACGGGCAGCAGCCTGGTCGGCACGCTGATCGCCGGACCGGTCGCGGAGGGACTGTCCCGGCACTGGATGTTCGCGCTGCCGACGATCGCGGTCATCGCGACGACGGTGCTCGTGTCCCGGGTGCTGCCGGACGACCCGCCGACCCGGTCGGACGTCAGGATCGACTGGCCGGGCGCGGTTCTGCTGAGCTGCACGTTGCTCGCGCTCATGCTCGGGATCATGACGGTGACCAGTGCCGGCCTGCCGCCGCTCGCGGTCGCCGCCATCACCGTGGTGGTGGCCGCCCTCGCGGCCGGCTGGGTCGCCGTCGAGCGCCGGGCGACCTCGCCCATGGTCGATCTGCGCATGCTCGCCGCGCCGGCGATGTGGAGTTCGTGCGTGCTCACCCTGCTCCTGAACGCCAGTGCGGGGATGGCGCTCTTCCTTGTCCCCCAGCTGTTCGCGGTCTCGGGTGACGGGTACGGGTTCGGCGCGAGCACGACCGACATCGGACTGTTCCTGGTGCCCGCGGCCGTCGCGGGGCTGGTGAGCGGGACCGTCGGCGGGATCGCGGCGCGGCGGTTCGGTCCGCGTGCGGTGGTCGTCGTGGGTGCCGTGGTCGCGGCGGTCACGCTGATCGCCCTGGCGTCGCGGCATGACGCGGTCTGGCAGCTCGTCGTCGCGAAGGTGCTGATCGCGTTCGTCGCGGGCGTCACCACCACGGCGTTGCTCGCCAGTACCGCCACCGCCGTCGACTCCGGCGACACCGGCATCGCCACCGGTCTGCTCGTGGTGACCCGGGTGGTCGGCATCGCCCTGGGCACGCAGGTCGCCGGCGCGATCCTCGCGGCCGGGACCGATCCGGTGTCGGGTCGGGCGAGCGAACTCGCCTTCGCCACCGCGTTCGGTGTCGCCGGGGTGGTCGCCGCGCTGGCGCTGGTCGTCGTCCGCTTCATGAAGGAAGGAACCAAGGCATGACAACGATTCTGATCTCCGGGGCCAGTGTCGCCGGACCCACGCTGGCGTACTGGCTGCACCGGCACGGGTTCACGGTCACGGTGGTGGAGAAGGCGGACGCGCCGCGGGCCGGTGGCTATCCGATCGACGTGCGCGGGCCGGCGGTGGACGTGGTGCGGCGGATGGGAATCCTGCCTCGGCTGCGGCACTCGCACATCGACGTGCGGCGGTTCACCTTCCTCGACGCCGCCGGTGGTGAGGTGGCCTCGGCGCGGCCGCGAGCGGGCGACGGGCAGGATCTCGAGGTGGGTCGCGGGGACCTGACGGGGGCCCTGTACGCGACGGTCCGCGACGACGTGGAGTTCCTGTTCGGCGACTCCGTCGACACGCTCGACCAGTCCGCGCACGGGGTGGACGTCACCTTCCGCGGCGGCACTCAGCGCACGTTCGACCTGGTGGTGGGTGCGGACGGGATGCACTCCAGGACCAGGAGGCTCGTCTTCGGTCCGGAGGAGCGGTTCCACCGCTATCTCGGCTACTGCTTCGCGGTGTCCACCGTGCCGAACACGTTCGGGCTCGCGCACGAGGCCATGATCTGGAACACGCCGGGCCGAGCGGCGGCGCTGTACGCGACGGGCGGGGTGGACGACGAGCTGCACGCGTTCCTGAACTTCCACCGGCCGGAACCGCCGGTGGATGTGCTGGACCTGGTGGCCGCGGTGTTCGCCGACGCGGGTTGGGAGGTTCCCGGCATCGTCAAGGCGATGCACGGGGCCGATGACCTGTTCCACGACACGGCGGGCCAGATCCGGATGCCGGCGTGGTCGAGCGGTCGGGTCGCGCTCGTCGGGGACGCGGCGTACGCGCCCTCGTTCCTGACCGGGCAGGGCACCAGCCTCGCGCTCGTCGGCGCCTTCATGCTCGCCGACGCCCTGGCCAGGAACCGGAGCCATGTCGAGGCGTTCGCGGCCTACGAACGGGACACGCGGGACTTCGTCGCCGTGAACCAGGCGTTGGTCGACAACGGAGCGGCCGCGCTCTTTCCCACGACGGCGCACGCCCTGGAGCAACGCAACGCGCGATTGCGGGACCTGGTCGCCATGCCGGCGGCGACGCAACCGGCGCACACCGCGCTGACGCTGCCGGTGTCCTAGTCGGCTCTGTTCCGGTAGCGGAGGATGCCCTCGACGCCGAGGAGGAAGGTTTCGCGGACCGGGGCCGGGTCGGTGAGGCAGCCCGCCGCCATGGCGCCGTCCCGGAGCATGACGAAGTGCCGCGCGGCGGGCTCGGGCGCGGTCTCCCCGGTCTCGGCCAGCAGTTCGGTGACGGTGTCCAGGAACCACTGGCGGTGGGCGAGGACGGCCTGGTGCACGGGGTGTGCGGGGTCGGGGTACTCGGCGGCGGCGTTGAGGAACGCGCAGCCGCGGAACCCGGGCGACTGGATGTCCTGGGCGATCGTCTCGGCGACCGCCCGGACGGTGTCGGTCGGGGAGAGACCGGCCGCGCGGGCGGCCTCCACCTTGGCGCGGATCATGTCGTCCGCCGCGGTCAGGTAGGCGACGACGAGGTCGTCCTTGCTCGGGAAGTGCCGGTACAGGGTCGCGCGGGTGACGGCCGCCTCGGAGACGATCCGGTCGATGCCGACGGAGTGGAGTCCCTCGGTGTAGAACAGTTTGCTCGCCGTGCCGAGCAGGCGGGTGCGTGCTTCGGACACCTTCGCCTCCCTTCGTTGTGACCACGGTAGCAGATAGAACGTTCGGTCTTGACAGATGCTCGTCGGGCTAGAACGATCGTTCTGTCTACACGGTTGTCCCTGAAGGAGGAACCATGAGCACCACCACCGTTCCGGCCGCCGGCGTCTCGTCACCCCTGCGGCGGTTGTACTTCGTGCGGTTCGCGTTCGCGCTCGTCTGGGCGGGGTTGCTGTTCGCGACCGCGTCGAGCCTCGGGCCGGTCGGCGTCACGCTGCTGGTGCTGTATCCGGTGTTCGATCTGGGCGCGGCGATCGTGGATGCCCGGTCGTCGAGCGGGACCAGGCCGGTCTCGCTGCTGTACGTGAACGTCGCGATCAGCCTGCTCGCCGCCGCCGGTCTGGCCGTCGCCGCGTCGTCCGGGATCCCCGCTGTCCTGCGGGTGTGGGGCGCCTGGGCGATCGTGTCGGGTCTCGTCCAGCTCGGCGTCGGTGTCGTCCGCCGCGGTCTCGGCGGGCAGTGGCCGATGATCGCCAGTGGCGGGCTCTCCGCGGTGGTCGGGGGGACGTTCATCGCGCAGGCCGCCGCGGCCGGTCCGTCACTGACGAACGTGGCCGGCTACGCGGCGGTCGGCGGCGTGTTCTTCCTCGTCTCGGCGCTGCGGCAGGGTTAGGAGCGGAGGAAGTCCAGGATCGGCTGGGTCTGGCCCAGGATGGAGTGCGCCACGTCGGGCAGCAGGGTGACGGTCGCGTGCGGGACGGCGTGGTTCATGCGCCGGACCGTGCCGAAGGAGTCGAACATGGCGTCCCGTCCGCCGACGATCACCAGGACCGGCATGGTCAGCTTCCGGAGGGCGTCGTCGGGGAAGACGGGCAGGCGGTCCTGACGGGGCTGGAAGTGCGTGAAGATCAGCGCGAGGTACTCCATGACGTCCGGTGTCGCGGTGGAGTCCACGCCGGCGACCGCCTGGATCGAGCGGCGGACGCCCCACTGGCCGAACGGCTTGTACAGCAGGGCCTTGAGGAGGAACCCGACCTTCTGGCGGCCGACGCCACCCGGGCACAGCAGGGCGAGCCGCTCGACGCGGTCGGGGCGTCGGGTGGTGTAGTCGAGCGCGAGCCAGCCGCCGAGGGAGACGCCGGTGATCGCGACACGGTCGAGGTCGAGGTGGTCCAGGACGTCGTCGAGCCAGTGGGCGTAGGCGGCGGAGTCCAGCGGAGGGCGGGACGGGGCGGAGAGTCCTGGTTCGCCGATCACGTCGACGGCGTGCACGCGGAAGTGCTTCGACCAGGTGGCGATGTCGCCCATCCACATGATGGCGTTGGAACCCGCGCCGTGGAGGAGCACGAGGGGTGGTGCGTCCTCGGGGCCGGACGCGAGGACGAAGGTCTCGCCCTCGCGGGTGGGTATCCGGAGGTGCTCGGCGGGGACGGGCCAGCTCGCGAGGGTCTGCTCGTAGCGGTGCCGGATCTCGTTGGCGCCCGCCTCGGTCTTGTAGATCATTCCAGTACCGCCTGCATGAGTTCGAGGAGCTGTCGGGTGTCGGCGAGCCCGCCGACGACGATGACTTTCAGGTGCGCCCTTTCCTCGTCGTAGACGGTTTTCACGTGCAGCGGCTGCTCGGCGGGGTGGGTGCGCACGGCGGTGAGCAGGGTGCTGACGCGGTGCGCGGTCCCGGGATCGACCGCACCGATCTCGACGATGCTCGATATGTCGACATGGCGGTGCCGGACGACCTCGGGCGGGTCCGCCAGCGGGGCGCCGACGAAGGCCTCGAGGTCGTCCCGCGAGATCCGGTACTGCTTCCCGATGCGGACCGCCCGCAGCCGGCCGTCGCGGAGGTAGCCGCGGACGGTGCGTACGTGCAGTCCGAGCTGCTCGGCGACCTCCTCCGCCGAGTAGAGCTGCTTGGTCATGTCGTTACCCTAACGACTGTGCTGTTCGTCGGTACAGGTATTTTTAGGTAACGACAGGGAGTGAGGGGGCGCGGTTGTCGCACCACCATGGCGTCGTGACGCTTCCAGCTGACGTTGTCCAGCGACCGGGCAACCTGCCGCGGTACTGCTCGCGGCACGGGCTGCCGGCTGTTCGGCGAGTGGATTTCGCGCTGCAGTCCGCGGTTCGGATCGAGGGCAGCCGGTTCCGTGCGGTGGGTGGTTCCGGGGCCCTCGGCATGGCCGACCGGCTCGGCCAGCACGGCAAGAAGGTTCGGGTCGTCCACGTGCGGAGCTGGCCGCTGTGCGGTAGGTGCAACCGCACCAGGGTCGGCTGGTTGACGCTCGCGGCGATCATGTTCTTCGGGGGGCTGACCGCGTTTGTCGGCTCGTTGATCGTGGGGATCGTGGTCGACGGCGCGCAGGTGCTGGCGGCCGTGGCGGTGGGCGGGTTCGTCCTGCTTCCGCTGGCCGCCTTTCCGTTCGCTCGCGGCGGTCTAGCCCGGATCGTCGGCGCGCGAACGTCTCCTGACGGCGCGACGGTCCTCGTCGAGAACCCGAGCCAGGCGTTTCTCGCCGGACTTCCGCGGTAGATCTCGGAGACCTGGCTTGCGCCAGGCGCGACGACTAGCCGTACTGGCCCGAGACGTTGCGTGAAACCCGGATTTCGTTGATGTCAGCCGGCTTGGGCGATTCCTTTAAGGACGGTGTCGAGCATTCTGTCGAACTCCTCGGTGGAGCCGAAGTCGGTGAGGTTCGGGGCCAGGGCGGTCATCGTCGGGTGGGTTCTGGGGTCGAAATCGGGTACGGGGGTGGCGTCTTCCCTGGTGCGGGCCAGGAGGTGGCCGTTGAGGAAGCCGAACAGGATCGAGGGGGTGTCGGCGACCACCTGGTCGGGGATGCCGGCCTCGCGCATCGCGGTGGTGAGGTGTTCCAGGGCGGCGAGGGCCACGGGTGAGGTTTGGGCTCGGGTGGCCAACAACGGGAACACGCGGGGGTGGCGGTAGGCCATCTCGCGGTAGCCGTGGGCGGTGTGGCGGGCGATCGCGACCCAGTCGGCCGAGCTGGCGTCGACCGTCACCTCGGCCAGGACGGACTCGGACACCGCGTCGAGGAGCGCCGCCTTGCCCTTGATGTGGTGGTAGATCGACATCGGGTCGACGCCCAGGTCGTCGGCCAGCCGCCGGACGCCGAAGCGGTCCAGGCCGTCGCGGTCGATCAGGGTCACGGCGGTGGTGGTGATGCGGGCGCGGTCCAGGCCCGCGGCGGTGCCTCGTGTGCGTCTGGCCACGTCCGCTCCTTCCGGGTGGCAAATCTACGCCGTAGAAACTACCGTTCATTCTACGTTGTAGGTTTCAGGAGGGGTGGACATGACCACGACCAGTGAGCGCGTTCGGCCGACGGCGATGTACGTCGGGCTGGGGTTGACGATCCTTGCCACGCTCGTGCCGGTGCTCGACATCGCGACGGTCGACACGCTTGCCGGGCACGTGCGGGACGCTTATCCGGACTGGGGCGCGGACGACGTGCGGAAGGACCGGGACGCGATCGCGATCTACCTCGTCGGCACCGGAGCGCTGGGGATCGTGCTGTGGGTGCTGACGATCCGCGCGTTCACGGGCGGCAGGCGGTGGGCGCGGGCGGCGATGACGGCCGCTTGTGGGGCCGGACTTCTCGTGGCGTTGACGAATCTGAGCCTCGGCGGTGACCACTACGACGTCGTCGTGCCGTACGGGTACGGGGTGCTGACGTTGCTCCCCTGCCTCGCCGGGCTGGTCGCCGTCGTGTCGGTGTGGCGGCCGGCCCGGCGGGCATGACCGCGGCTACCAGGTGCTGTTGGTGAGGCCGGTGCCGATGACGACCTCCTCGAAGCCGTCGCCGTCCGCGTCGTCGCTGTGGGTCATGGTGATGCGGCCGTAGGGGTCCACGGCCAACGCGGGGTGGGTCTGGGTGCCGGCGGCCGTCTCGTTGGCGCGGATTCTCGGCTGGCGGTCGTAGGTGGTGCCGTCCGGGTTGAGGCCCTGGACGTACACGTCGCCGTTCTGGTGCCAGTAGGCCACGGCGTGGCGCTGGTCGTCGAGGCCTACCTGGGGGTCGCCGCCGGGGAGGAAGGCTTCCGCGGGGGCCGCACCGGTCGCGGTGAAGGAGCGGACGCCGACCTGGTCGGTTCCACTGTGGTCGGTCACCCAACCCGCCACGAAGTCTCCGTTGAAGTTGGCGGCCACGGTGGCGTTGCGTTGTTGGCCGCCGGTGGCCTCGTTGGCCAGGCGTTTGGCGAGCTTCACGGCGCCGCTCGGGGTGAAGCTCGCCAGGCCGACGTTGTAGTAGCCGTTGCCGTCCATGTCCTCGTCCCACACCACGATCGCGTTACCGGGGGCGCCCATCGCCACGTCGGCGTGGCGGTTGGTGCCGCCGTTCGCGTGGACCTGGCGTTCGTAGCGCTTCGAGGTGATCGAGGTGTAGCCGGACAACCGTACCGTCGGGGCGGTGTCGGTCTGGTCGTCCTCGAAGACGACCGCGAACGCGGAACCGTCCGGGTCGACCGCTACCTCGGGGTTGACCTGCTGGCCGCTGGCGTCGGCGTTCGCGGTGGCGGTGCCGGTCAGGGTGCCGGCGGCGTCGAAGGTGCGCACGCGGACCTGGTAGTAGCCGTTGCCGTCCTGGTCGTCGGACCACACCACCACCGTGTCGCCGCCGGGGCGGACGGCGACGTCGGGCTGGATGTGGCGCCAGTCGCCGGAGCCGCCGGTGCTGACCTTGCGTTCGAAGAGCGAGGCGCCGTCGTGGTAGAGGCGTAGGTAGACCTCGGTGTGGGCGGTGTCGGTGGGGTTCGTGGTGTCGCGGTCGTCCTCCCAGACGACGGCCGTGTAGCCGTCACGGGAGGTGGCGACGGACGGGTTGTCCTGGTCACCGGTGGTGGTGCTGTTGACGGTGGCCCAGGTGAGGGTGCCGTCGGCGGCGGCGGGGGCGGCGAACAGGCAGAGCGACCCGGCCAGTGCCACGGTGATGGCGAGTGTGCGTCTCATGGCATCCCGTTCAGGGGTTCTGCAGGCCGGGAGCCCCGGCCTGGATCAGGTAGCTCCGCTCGGTCCGGACCGGCTCGTCGCGCACGCTGACCCGGTCGACCACGCGGAAGTCGACGGCCATCTCCGTCGGCCTGGTCACGGTGCGGACGTAGCCGCGCAGGTTCTTGTTGTACTTCAGGTGCGGGTTGACGCTCGACGTGTCGTCGTCGGCCGGGTTGCCGTCGCCGCCGGAGGACACGGACGTGGTGACCAACTCGGTGCCGATCACCTTGTCCTGGGCGTCGTAGTCGTTCATCAGGTTGCCCGCCCAGTGCCGGTGGACGTCGCCGGTCAGCACGACGGTGCTGGTGTTCCCGCTCGCCTGCCAGGCGTCCTGGATCCGGGTGCGGTTGGGGCGGTAGCCGTCCCAGCCGTCCATGCTGCGGTTGCCCGCCCCGGACAGGCGCTGGGCGAAGAACACCTGCTGGCCGATGAGGTCCCAGGTGGCCAGGCGCTGACCGAGTCCGTCGAGCAACCACGACTCCTGGGCGCTGCCGGTGAGCGTGCGCGACGGGTCGTCGGCCTCGGCGCAGTCCTTCCAGCCGTCGCCGCAGGCCTGGTCGGAGCGGTACTGGCGGGTGTCGAGCATGTGGAAGGTGGCCAGGCTCCCCCATCGCAGCCTGCGGTAGAGCTGGAGGTTCTCGCCGGACGGGGCCTGCGCCGCGCGCAGCGGCATGTGCTCGTAGTAGGCGCGGTAGGCCGCCGCGCGCCTGGCGCGGAAGTCGCCGGCCGGGGAGTCGTTGTCGCGCACCAGGTTCGCGTAGTTGTTCTCCACCTCGTGGTCGTCCCAGACCAGTACCCAGGGAGCGACGTGGTGGGCGGCCTGGAGGTCGACGTCGGCGCGGTACTGGGCGTGACGCACGCGGTAGTCGGCGAGGCTGGTGATCTCCCTGCTGGGCGTGTGCGCGCGGACGTCGGCGCCGCCGCCCTCGTAGATGTAGTCGCCGAGGTGCAGGATCAGGTCGGGGTGTTCCTCGGCCATCCGGCGGTAGGCGGTGTAGTAGCCGGAGGGGTAGTTCGCGCACGACGCGAACAGCATGGTCAGCGCTGGACTGGTACCGACCGCCGGCGCGGTGCGGGTGCGGCCGGCCTGGGAGATGTGCCCGTCGGCGCGGAATCGGTACCAGAACTCGCGTCCCGGCGGAAGACCGTCGAGTTCGACGTGGACGCTGTGTGCCGCCGCGCGGACGGCGGACACCGATCCGTCGGCGACCACGTTCTGGAAGTGTTCGTCGGCGGCCACCTGCCACTCGACGGTGACCGGGGCGTCCGGCATGCCGCCGAAGCCGTCCTGGTCGAGCGGCCGGGGCGCGAGCCGGGTCCACAGCACGAAACCGTCCGCGCTGGGTTCGCCGGACGCGACGCCGAGGGTGAAGGGGTAGGACGCGGCCGCCGCGGGCGCGGAGCTGAACACCGCCAGCCCCGTGCCGGCTCCGGCGAGCCCGCCCAGGAGGAACGTTCTTCTGCGCAGGGGCATAGCAAAGATGTGTACGGCACTTCCGCGCACGAACGGAAACATCTGGGAAAATCACCGACAGATTGAAGCTCAACGGCGGCAGACGACTGCTCCGAACGCCGTACCCGTCGGACGTGTCGGTCATGATTCTTTGGGAGGAGCCGCGTGTACCGCGGGTGAGGTGTTCGCGGGCAGCCGCTCCACTCGGGAGTGAACGAGGTGTTCTCGCAGGTAGTTCGACTGCGCGGGTATCGCGTCGCCGCGAGCGGATCGCTTCTATCTGAGGGTATGGACGTATCACGGGAACACGGTGGTCTTGGTAGACGGTCGTTTCTGACGGCGGCGGGTCTCGTCGCGGCCAGTCCGGTGGCCGGGTCGGTGTTGGCGCCGGGGATCGCGGCGGCCGCGCCCGTTCGCCTGCCGGGCCGGACCGGGACCGCGGAACGCGACGACGAGCGATGGCGGACGTGCCAGCGGTTGGCGCGGGAGCTGCTCCTGGTCGGGCCGGACGGGGAGGACCTCAAACTCCAGTACCTCAAGATCCTGATCGACAACGGACTGCCGAAGACGTCCCGACCCAAGGACGTTCTCGTGGTCGGCGCGGGGATCGCCGGCCTGGTGTCGGCGTTGCTGCTCAAGCGGGCCGGGCACCGGGTCACCGTCGTCGAGGCCAACGGGAACCGGATCGGCGGGCGGATCAAGACGTTCCGGCGCGGGCCGGGGAACAGCACGACGCCGTTCACGGATCCGGCGCAGTACGCGGAGGCGGGCGCGATGCGGCTGCCGGACTTCCACCCGATGACGCTCGCGCTGATCGACCGGCTGGGGTTGCGTCGTCGGCTGTTCTACAACGTGGACGTCAAGCCGGGCACCGGAAGCACCGGCAGCGTGCCGCCGGTGGTGTACCGGTCCTTCACCGGCGAGGAGTGGCGCAACGGTCCGGACCGGCCGGACTTCCGGGCGCCGGAGCAGGCGCTGCGGACCTGGATCGACACCAACGGGCAACAGGTGCGGCGGGCCGAGTACGCGCGCGACCCGGAGCCGATCAACCGGGGCTTCGGGATTCCGGGCGACCAGGCGCTCGCGTCGGCCGGCGCGCTGCTCGACGCGGCGCTCGACCCGGTGCGGGACTACTACTCCACGAGCACGCCGGACGGGCGGGTCAACAAGCCGATGGCGGAGTGGTTGGAGGGCTGGGCCAGGGTCATCTACGACTTCGACCACCACTCGATGGGCAGCTTCCTCACCGGTCACCTCGGACTGGACGAGCGGACCGTGGACGCGATCGGCACTCTGGAGAACCTCACCTCGCGGTCGCCGCTGTCGTTCATCCACAGCTTCCTCACCCGCAGCCTGGTCGACAGCCGGGCGACCTACTGGGAGATCGAGGGCGGCACGGCCCGGCTGCCGTACGCGCTGGTCGACGAGCTGGGCGACGACCTCCGGATGAACCGGCGGATGACCCGCCTCGACTACTGGACGCCGGAACGGGACGGCGAGTCACCGCACGTACGCCGGGACGGTCCCCGGGTGTGGGTCGAGACGGTGAGCGAGTCCGGCGGCACCGACGCGGTGTCCGGCACGCCGGGCGAGACCGAGATCTTCACCGCGGACGTCGCGGTCGTGACCGTGCCGTTCACCGCGCTGCGGCACGTCGAGGTCACCCCGCTGTTCTCCTACGGCAAGCGGCGCGCGGTGATCGAGCTGCACTACGACTCCGCGACCAAGGTGCTGCTCGAGTTCACCAAGCGGTGGTGGGAGTTCGACGAGGACGACTGGCGGCGCGAGTTGGAGGCGATCAAGCCGGGGCTCTACCAGCACTACCTGGCGCTGGACAAGAAGCCGGCGGCGGAGACGGTCGGCGGCGGCTCGGTCACCGACAACCCGAACCGCTTCATGTACTTCCCGTCGCATCCGGTGCCGGGCAGCGACGGCGGGGTCGTACTGGCGAGCTACAGCTGGGCGGCGGACGCCTCCCGGTGGGACTCGCTGTACGACGACGAGCGCTACGCCTACGCCCTGCGCGGCATGCAGTCGGTGTACGGCAAGCGGATCGAGGCGTTCTACACCGGCCGGGGACACACCCAGAGCTGGCTGCGCAACCGGTACGCGCTCGGCGAGGCGGCCGTGTTCACGCCGAGGCAGTTCACCGAGTTGCACCCGTCGATCACGACCGCGGAGGGCCCGGTGCACTTCGCCGGCGAGCACACCTCGCTCAAGCACTCGTGGATCGAGGGGGCGCTGGAGTCCGCGGTCCGGGTCGCGCTGGAGGTGAACACGGCCGACTGACCGGTCTCGACTATGTAGCCCACTGTTCCGACTGAGCGGGGGCGGCCACGAGCCGGTGGTGGCCGTCCCCGACGACCCCGGGCACACGGCGTCGAGCCCGGCTGGACGCGTACCCCGAGAAGCCGTCACCGACCGCCCGTGGACCTGGGAAGCGCGCGGCACCGTCGGTGGCGGGCGAAAGTTCTCCGAAAAACCGGGTCACATCTTGACTACCGGAGTGTTATCGCTCACAGTCGCCTGTAGAACGCCCTCTGCAATTGTTCGCACGTGTTGTAGAGATCGG
The DNA here is from genome assembly GCF_025165815.1 of Actinophytocola gossypii. Lineage (GTDB taxonomy): Bacteria > Actinomycetota > Actinomycetes > Mycobacteriales > Pseudonocardiaceae > Actinophytocola > Actinophytocola gossypii. The sequence goes on from NZ_JAFFZE010000022.1 coordinate 189,766, forward strand.
GAAACGTCCCATGATTTCGTCGATTGTGGACCTTTAACGGAGAATGTTAGCGCTAACATATGGCAGGAGAAGGCCATGTCCGGGCTAGGCGGCTCCCCACTGTTCGTGCGCTTCGTCGTCACCGCACTGTTGAGCGGAGTCATGGTCGTGCTCGGTGCGACGCCGAGTTCGGCCGCCACCGTCGACACCGAGGCCTGGTACGTGCTGGTGAACCGCAACAGCGGCAAGGCACTCGACGTCCACAACCTGGCCACGAACGACGGCGCCCGGATCACCCAGTGGGCCCGCAACGACGGCGCCCAGCAACAGTGGCGGTTCGTCGACTCCGGCGACGGCTACTATCGCCTCCGGTCCCGGCACTCGAACAAGGTCCTCGACGTCTACAACTGGTCCACCGCCGACGGCGCCGACATCGTCCAGTGGACGGACCTGAACGGGGCGAACCAACAGTTCCGGCTCGCCGACTCGGACAACGGCCACGTCCGACTGATCAACCGGCACAGCGGCAAGGCACTCGAAGTGCGGGGGGCCGCCACCACCGACGGCGCCGACGTCGTCCAGTACACCGACTGGGGCGGTGCCAACCAACAGTGGCGACTCGTCCGGGTCGGCGGCGACACCCAGCCGCCGGACTCGGCGCTGCCGTCGAACTTCCAGTGGAGCTCCAGCGGCGTGCTGGCGGGCCCGAGGTCGGACGCGAGCCACGACATCGTCGCCATCAAGGACTACACCGTGGTGCGCCACAACAACCAGTGGCAGGTCTACGCCACCACCGCCAGCCGGTCCGGTGGCTGGAACCTGGTGCACTTCGCGTTCCCGGACTGGCCGCAGGCGGCGAACGCACAGCACACCTTCCTCGACACCTCGTCGGGCGTCGGAACCGGCTACCGGGCCGCCCCGCACCTGTTCTACTTCGCGCCGCAGAACCTGTGGTACCTGGTCTACCAGACCGGGCTGCCGTCCTACTCGGTCAGCAGCGACCCCAGCGACCCGAGGTCGTGGTCCACGCCGCGCAACTTCATGTCCGCGATGCCGGACATCGTCGAGGACAACATCGGCAACGGGCACTGGCTGGACTTCTGGATCATCTGCGACCCGGCCAACTGCTACCTGTTCTCCAGCGACGACAACGGCCACATCTACCGCAGCCAGACCAGCACGGCCAACTTCCCCAACGGGTTCGGCAACACCCGGATCGCGCTGCAGGACACGCCGAACAACCTGTTCGAGGGCAGCGCCGTCTACAAGGTCGGGAACACCGACGAGTACCTGCTCCTCCAGGAGGCGATCGGGTCCGACGGCCGCCGCTGGTACCGGTCGTTCACCTCGGACCGGATCGACGGCCAGTGGACCCCGCTGGCCGCGACCGAGTCCAACCCGTTCGCCAGGTCCAACAACGTCACCTTCCCCAGCGGGGCCTGGACCCGGGACATCAGCCACGGCGAGCTGATCCGCTCGGGCAACGACCAGACCCTCACGATCGACCCCTGCCGGTTGCGGTTCCTCTACCAGGGCATGGACCCCTCGGCCGGCGGCGAGTACTCCCAGCTTCCGTGGCGCATGGGCCTGCTCACCCAGACGAACTCGACCTGCTGATCCACCGCCTCCGGAACAGGTGGACCGGACGCTCCCGGCGCGTCGGTGTACCGTGGGGGTGACGGCGGCCCGCTCAGTTCTGCCTCGGGCCGCGTTTCTCGTCGACCTCCACGCGCCGCGACCGGATCGGTTCGCGCCGGGCAGGACGACCCCCCTACGTTTCGGAGTACCACATGGCGGCTCGCCGCCCTCTCAACGCTGTTCCTTCCACATCCGACCACGCACCCACCTTCGCCGGGCTTGGTGTGCCCGCCGGGTTGGTGACCGCGCTCACCGCGCAGGGCATCACCAGCCCGTTCCCGATCCAGGCGGCGACGCTGCCGGACTCGCTGGCCGGTCGCGACCTGCTCGGTCGCGGCCGGACCGGCTCCGGCAAGACCTACGCGTTCGCGCTGCCGGTGCTCGCCCGGCTGGCCGCCGACAAGCGGCAGCGGCGACCGGGACGGCCGCGTGCGTTGATCCTGGCGCCCACCCGTGAGCTGGCCGACCAGATCGAGGCGACGGTGGCGCCGCTGGCCAAGGCCCTGTCGCTGCGCACGATGACCGTCTACGGCGGGGTGCGCCCCGGACCGCAGGTCTCCGGCCTGCGCGCGGGTGTCGACGTGCTCATCGCCTGCCCCGGCCGGCTCGCCGACCACATCGCCTCCGGGCACGCACGGCTCGACGGCGTCGAGATCACCGTGCTCGACGAGGCCGACCACATGGCCGACCTCGGCTTCCTGCCCGCGGTCACCAAGCTGCTCGACCAGACCCCGCGCGACGGTCAGCGGCTGCTCTTCTCGGCCACCCTCGACGCCGGGGTCGACGTGCTGGTCCGCCGGTTCCTGCGCGACCCGGTCACGCACAGCGTCGACCCGCCGTCCTCGCCGGTCTCGGCGATGGCCCACCACGTGCTGCACGTCCAGCCGGCGGCCCGGCTCCCGGTACTGGTCGACCTGACCGCGGCGCCCGGCCGGACGCTCGTGTTCACCCGCACCAAGCGGGGCGCCACGAAGCTGACCCGGCAACTCGTCGCGGAGGGGGTGCCCGCCGTCGAACTGCACGGCAACCTCGGCCAGTCGGCGCGCACCCGCAACCTGACCGCCTTCGCCGAGGGCACCGCGCCGACCCTGGTGGCCACCGACATCGCCGCCCGCGGCATCCACGTCGACGACGTCGCGCTCGTGATCCACGCCGACCCGCCGATGGAGCACAAGGCCTACCTGCACCGCTCGGGTCGCACCGCCCGGGCCGGGGCATCCGGCACCGTGGTGACGCTGATGACCGACGCCCAGGTCACCGACGTCCGCGACCTCACCCGCAAGGCGGGCATCACCGCCACCACCACCCGCCTGCGTCCCGGACACCCGCTGCTCAGCACGCTGGCGCCGGGCGAGCGCACCTTCGTGGCCCCGCCCACGCGGCCGGCGCCGAGCACCAGCTCGAACCCGCGCAAGAAGCAGAACGGCCGCAAGCCGGCGGGTCGATCGGCGGGTAAATCGGCGACGTCGTCGCGCACCCGCGGCCAGCAGGCGAACCAGGGCACCGAGCCGGCCAAGCGCACCGGGATGGCCGCGTTCTCGGCGGGCACCCGGGCCGGCCGGCGCCGCTGAGTCACTCGGCTCCGGGGGCGCCCTGGCGGACCGCTGGGGCCGGCTCCGGCACGACGCCGTGCCGGAGCGGGTCGCCGGTGGCTCGCATCCACTCGTCCAGGTGGGCCGACAGCGCGGCGCGCACCTCCGCGTGGCCGGGGTCCTCGGCCAGGTTCACCCGCTCCCACGGGTCGGCGGCGAGGTCGTAGAGCTCCTCGGCCGGCCGGGGAGCGAGGTGGTCGTCGCCCATGCCGAGCCGGGTCTGGCTCTCGGCCAGGTCGCGGGACAGGCGTAGTCGGGGGCCGGGTTCGATGTTGCGGATGTAGGCGTGGCGGCCGTCCCGGACGGCGCGGATGGGGTCGTAGCCGTCGTGGAAGGTCTTCTGGGTGACCAGGAGCCGGTCGGTGGGCGGCGCGCCGGTCAGGGCGGGCAGTAGGGACTCCCCTTCCAGTTCGTCGGGTGGCGCTGCCCCGGCGGCCGCCAGCAGGGTCGGCGCGATGTCGAGGTGGGAGACCAGGCCCGGGTACCGGCTGGGGGCGCCGCGCCACGAGCGGGGTGGTCGGATCATCAGGGCGACGCCGGTGCCCGGCTCGTACAGGGTTCCCTTGGCGCCGGGGAACGCGGCGCCGTGGTCGGTGGTGACGATCACCATGGTGTTCGCCGGGTCGGTGTACCGGTCGACGGCGGCGAGTACGCGGCCCATCGCCTCGTCGAGTTGGCGGAGGGCGCCGTGGAACGCGGCGATGTCGGCCCTGGTGTGCGCGTTGTCCGGCAGGTAGCCGGGGACGTCGACGCGTTCCGGGTCGGCGTGCCGGTAGTCCTCGGCCGGCCAGGGGCGGTGTGCCTCCCACATGCCGACGGTCAGCAGGAACGGCTCGCCGGGCCTGCCGCGCAGCCAGCGCACGGCCTCGTCGGCGACCGGCAGCGCCCTGGGCAGGAACCCCAGCCCGTGCACCTCGTCGAAGCCGAGGACGGTCGGGTCGTGGTCCTCGTGCTGCAGGCCGACCAGGGCCGTGCGGTAGCCGAGCGGGCGCAGCAGCTCCGGCAGCGTGGTGACGCCCGGCCGGTACCGCCAGCCGTGGTGGGTGAGCCCCAGCAGGCCGTGGCGGTGCGGGGACAACCCGGTGAACAGCGAGCCGCGGGCCGGCGTGCACAGCGGCGCGGTGGCGTGCGCGGCGTCGAACACGGTCGAGTCGTGGGCGAACCGGGTCAGCGCGGGGGCCGGGACCGACGGCATGCCGTAGGCGGGGAGCCAGCGCCCGAAGTCGTGGCCGTGCAGCAGGACGATGTTGGGTCGCACCGCGGGCACCTTTCGCTCGCCGGGTTTCGGATCGGGTCGTAATGGATGGTGACCCTTGTAATCGTCGTCACTGTCCTATTACGGTACTGACCGTTATTCAATCAAAGGAGGCACCGATGATGCGACGGCGAACCCTGCTCGCGGCGGCCCTGGTGCCTCCGGTCGCCGGTGTGGCCGGTCTGGCCGCCCCGGTCGCCCACGCGTTCCCGGCTCGCCGCGACGCCACTGGCGAGCCGGAACCGCTCGCCGTCCCGATCACCGACGTCAACCTGATCGGCGCCCAGGTGCTGACCGGAGCGGACGGCGTACCGCTGCTCTGCGGTGTGACCACGGGCGCCCCGGCCAAGGTGTCCACGGTGAACGCGCGCACGGGCGAGCTGCTGTTCAGCGAACCGCTGCCGGGCGCCGGTGGCTCCTACGCGACCGCGGTCGGCCAGGACGGGCTCGTGTACGTCGGCACGTACTCCAACAGCCACCTGTACCGGGTTGATCCGTGGGCCGGCACGGTCGAGGACCTCGGGGCGCCGCTGGCCGGCGAGACGTTCCTGTTCGCGCTCGCCTCGGGTCCGGACGCCCGGCTCTACGGCGGCACCTACCCGGGGACGAGGGTCTTCTCGTACGACGTGCGCACCGGCGACGTGCGCGACTACGGCCCGGTCGCCACGGGCACGAAGTACGCCAGGACGATCGCGGTGTTCGGCGACGCGCTGTACGTCGGCACCGAGCGCGGCGTCCACCTCGTGCGGCTGGACCCGGACACCGGGGACCTTCGGGAGCTGCCGCTGCCGGCGGGCATCGAGCCGGGCGACCCCGGGCTGTCGGTCTGGGAGGTCAACGTCGCGGGCGACCGGCTCTACGCGCGCATCGGCGCGGACATCAAGCACTCGACGCTGTACGTCCTCGACCCGGCCACCGAGACCTGGACCGCCGAGCTGGCGAACGTCGCCGGCCTGCAGCTGCCGCCGCCCGGCCAGGACGGCGAGGTCTACGTCATGCACGACAACGAGCTGACCGCCTGGAACCCGGCGACCGGGCAGGTGACCGGCACCGGGCTGGTGTACCCGGGCCGGGTGTGGAACTACCGAGGCGTCGGGTGGGTCGAGCTGGACGACCCGGAGTGGCCGGGCCGGACGCTCACCGGCTGGTTCTGGCGCGGCGAGGTGTGGCGGTACAACCCGAGCACCGGGCGGCACTCGGTCACCGAGGGCTCGACCGTCCCCGGTGAACCGGCCGACGTGCTCTCGCTGACCACCGCGCGGGACGGCACGATCCTGGCCGGCGGCTTCCTCGCCGGCCTCGCCAGGGTGGATCCCGCGGACGCGAGCGTCGAGTTCCACCGCTTCTCACAGACCGAGTCCCTGCTCGACGACGGCGAGTCGGTCTGGATCGGCGCCTACCCCGACGCCCGCGGGTACCGGTACGACCCGGACCTGCCGTGGAACAGCCCGGAGTACTCCCCCGGCCCGCCGGGAGCGGCGGAGAACCCGGCGAAGGTCTGGGACCTGCACGACGCCGTGGACCCGCAGGACCGCGTCTTCGCGATCGCCAGGGTCGGCGACCGCGTCGTCGCGGCGACCGGTCCGCGTGGCCCGCTGTTCGGCGGGGCGCTGGTGGTGCACCACACCGGCAGCGGGGAGAGCAGCGTCCGGAGTGCCGGCCTCGGCGAGCTGACCACCTGCGACCTCGCCGTGATCGGGGACGTGGTGTACGGCGGCACCTGGATCCAGGGCGGGTCCGGGGCGCCCGAGCCCCCGCTCACCGAGGGTGACGTGTACGCCTACGACCCGGTCGCCGACCGGGTGCTGTGGCGGTCCCGGCCGGTGCCCGGCGCCACCGGGTACGTCGCCGTCGTGGCCGACCGGGGCGGCCGGCTGTGGGTTCTCGGCGACACCACGCTCGCCGAGATCGACCCGGTCGACGGCTCGGCGCTGCGGACCATCCGGCTCGGCGACACGCTCGGCGGTGGCCGTACCTTCCCGAACTCGGTGGCGATCCTGCGCGAGGCGCCGGACGCGCCCCTGCTCTACGCGAAGTCCGCGAACCGGCTGTGGCGGGTCTGGACCGACACCGGTGCGGTCGAGGACCTTGGCCTGACCGGCTACGGGCTGTTCACCGTGCTCCCGGACGGGACGCTGGCCCTCGCCCGGGACGAGCAGGTGTTCCACTGGCGGCCGCCGGCCTACGACCGGTCCCGGCCGACGGTGTCGATCGAGCTGGTCGACACCCCGGGCCGGCGGCTGCCGTCGGTGGCCGTCGAGGTGGCGGACACCGGCGGGTCGGGCATGCGGCGGGTGCGGTACCGGATCGACCGGGGCCCGTGGACCGACTACACCGGCCCGGTGCCGCTGTCCCGGCCGGGCCTGCACCGCGTCCGGGCCGTCGCCGTCGACGGGGCCGGCAACCGGACCGAGGTTGCCCGGCCGGTGCTGGCCCGGCCGCGGCGCTGAATTTTCTTCTCGTGGGTGTCCATCCTCGCCGGTCCCGTTCGTAGTCATGCTGTACGAGGACGACGAACGACAAGGACACCGACATGAAGTACATGCTGTTGATCAACGCCGGCGCCGTGGACGAGCAGGGTGGGGCCGCGGACTGCACGCCGGAGGACTGGATGGTCTACGACAAGCAGGTGCGCGACGCCGGCATCCTGGTCTCCGGCGAATCACTCGCCGACCTGGTCACCGCGACCACGGTGCGGGTCGACGCGGACGGGCGGCGGACGGTGACCGACGGGCCGTTCGCCGAGACCCGGGAGGTGCTCGGCGGGTTCTACGTCATCGACGTGCCGGACCTGGACGTCGCGCTGGACTGGGCGGCGCGGTGCCCGGGGGCGCGCGGCAGCGGGTCGATCGTGGTGCGGCCGGTCGCCGACTTCGGGGCCTGACGTGGACGTGGGGGCGTCGGTGGCGGCCGTGTTCCGCGAGGAGCGGGGGCGGCTGCTCGCCGCCCTCGCCCGGCGGTTCGGCGACCTCGACCTGGCCGAGGAGGTCACCTCCGAGGCGATCGAGGCGGCGCTGGCGCGCTGGCCGGTCGACGGAGTCCCGCCGCGGCCGGGTGCCTGGCTGATGACGACCGCCCGGCGCCGGGCGGTCGACCGGCTACGGCGGGACCGGACCTACGCGGCCCGGCTCGCCGTCCTCCAGGTGGAGGCGGACCGGGCGAACCCCGAGCCGGTCACCGGCGACGAACTGCCGGACGAGCGGCTGCAGCTGTTCTTCACCTGCGCCCACCCGGCCCTGCCGGCCGCGGACCACGCCGCGCTGATGCTGCGCTGTCTGGGCGGACTGACCACGGCGGAGATCGCGCGGGCGTTCCTGGTGCCGACCGCGACGATGGCCAAGCGGATCGTGCGGGTGAAGAAGAAGATCCGCGAGGCACGCATCCCGTTCCGCGCCCCCGAGCCGGACGAGCTGCCGGAGCGGCTGCCCGGCGTGCTCCAGGCCGTCTACTCGATCTTCACCGAGGGCTACGCGGCCAGCTCCGGCCCGGACCTGCAGCGGCTCGACCTCGCCGAGGAGGCCGTCCGGCTGGCCAGGATCCTGCACCGGCTGCTGCCGGCCGAACGCGAGGTCACCGGCCTGCTCGCGCTGATGCTGCTCACGCACGCCCGCCGGAACGCGCGGACCGGGCCGGACGGCGACCTGGTGCTGCTGGCGGACCAGGACCGCGGCCGCTGGGACCGGACGATGATCGAGGAGGGCCGGGAGCTGGTGGTCGCCGCGCTCACCGGCGGTCCGGCCGGGCCCTACGGGGTGCAGGCCGCGATCGCCGCGCTGCACGCCGAGGCGGCGGACCTCGCGAGCACCGACTGGCCGCAGGTCGTGGCGCTCTACGACGTGCTGCTCGCGCTCGCGCCGTCGCCGGTCGTGGCGCTGAACCGGGCGGCCGCGGTGGCGATGCGGGACGGCCCGGCGGCCGGCCTCGCGCTGCTCGACGAGCTGGCCGGCGAGCCCCGGCTGCGCGGCCACCACCCGTACCCGGCCGCCCGGGCGGACCTGCTCGCGCGGCTCGGCCGGTCCGGCGAGGCGGCGTCGGCCTACCGGGAGGCCATCGAGCTGGCCGGTACCGAGCCGGAACGCGCCCACCTCCGGCGACGGCTCGACGCGCTCGATCGGTAGCATCCCGGGCTTTCGGGGAAGGGGATCATGGTGCGGCAGGTCAAGGAATGGGAGCCGGGGGCCGGGCGGTACACGCGGCCCGAGCGGCCCAGGGTGCTGGTCGGAGCCGAGGCGCTCGACGAGGTCGCGGAGCTGTTCGCCGAGGACTTGGCGGCCGTGGTCGGCGGGCCGGTCGAGGTGCTCGCCGGGGAGCCGGAACCCGGGGACGTGGTGCTGGAGCTGGGGCCGACGGACCTCGGGGACGAGGGCTACACGCTGACCGTCGGCTCGTGGATCACCGTGCGGGCGGACACGGCGACCGGGGTGTTCCGGGGGACGCGGACCGTGCTGCCGATGCTGCGCGAGCGGGAGCTTGCGGCCGGCACCGCGCGGGACTGGCCGCGCCGGGCGGTGCGGGGGCTGATGGTCGACGTGGGGCGCAAGGACTTCAGCCTCGGGTGGCTGCGGGACCGGGTGCGGGAGCTGGCCGACCTGAACCTGAACCACCTGCACCTGCACCTGTCCGACGACCAGGGCTTCCGGGTGGAGAGCGACACCTGCCCGGAGGCGGTGTCCCCGGTGCACTACTCGAAGGCGGAGGTGCGCGAGCTGATCGAGTTCGCGCGGCGCAGGCGGGTGACGGTGCTGCCGGAGATCGACATGCCGGGGCACATGGGGGCGTTGCTGGCCGGGCGGCCGCACCTGGCGCTGACCAACAAGCACGGCGTCACGGCCACGAACCTCGCGCACGCCGAGTCCTGGGACCTGGCCGAGCGGCTGATCGCGGAGTACCTGCCGCTGTTCCCCGGGCCGTGGTGGCACCTGGGCGCGGACGAGTACGTGATCGACGGCGTCTACCCGGAGCTGGCGCGGGCCGCCCGCGAGCGGTACGGGCCGGACGCGACGCCGAAGGACCTGTTCTACGGGTTCGTCAACTGGGCGGCGGAGCTGGTCCGGCAGGGCGGCCGGCAGCCGGTGATCTGGAACGACGAGGTGAAGACCGACGACGGCACGGTTCCGCTCGACAAGTCGCTGACCATCGACTACTGGTCCAACCGGGGGCCGACGCCGGCACGGCTCGCCGCCGACGGGCACGAGCTGTTCAACTCCAGCTTCACCGCGCTGTACTACGTCCTCGGCGACCTGCGGCCCCGCCAGGACGGCTGGCACTCCGGGGTCTTCGACGGCGGGCACGTGCTGCCGCCCGAACTGGACGACGCCCTGCTGGGGGCGAAGCTGCACGTGTGGTGCGACACCCCGGACGCCGAGACCGAGGAGCAGGTCGCCGAGGGCATCGCCGAGCCGTTGCGGGTGACCGCGCGTGCGACCTGGTAAGCCCGTGATCACGCGCCGGCTCGCCGCGCCGCTGCCGAGATTTCTCGGGTTTCTTGACCGGTGTTCAGCTGACTAGGCTTGCGCGGCACAAGTGCACAAGGGAGATGGTGTCGCGGTGTCGCAGCAGACGAACTGGATTCCCACCTCGGTCGACCTCACGAAGCCGAGCGCGGCGAGGATGTACGACTACCTCCTCGGCGGCAACCACAACTTCGAGGTCGACCGCGAGATCGTCGAGCGGATCATGGAGTTCCAGCCCGAGGTCAAGCGGATCGCCATCCTGAACCGGTCGTTCCTGCGGCGCGCCGTGTTGTTCATGCTGAACAACGGGATCCGGCAGTTCCTCGACCTCGGCTCCGGCATCCCGACCGTCGGCAACGTGCACGAGATCGCGCAGGCGGTCGACCCGTCGTCCCGCGTGCTGTACGTCGACAACGAGTACGTGGCGGTCGCGCACAGCCAGCTGATCCTCGAGGGCAACGAGAACGCGGCCATGCTGCACGCGGACGTCACCCTGCCGGGTCTGGTGCTGCAGGACCCGCTGATCAACGAGCTGCTCGACCTCGACCAGCCGGTCGGGCTGCTCGCGGTCACCCTCGGGCACTACATCCTCGACGACCAGGACCCGCTGGGCATGTTCGCCGCGTACCGGGACGCCGTGCCGTCCGGCAGCCTGCTCGCGATCACGCACCTGACCGACGACCTGGAGGCGATCAAGGGCGAGCAGCTGCGGCAGCAGATGACCCGGACGCAGAACAACATCCGCCTGCGGTCCCGGTCCGAGGTGCTGGAGCTGTTCGGCGACTTCGAACTCGTCGAACCTGGCCTGACCACCACGTCCGCCTGGCGCCCCGAACGCGGCGGCCAGCTCCCCGACGACGCCGCCCTGGACGCCCTCTACGCCGGCGTGGCCCGAAAGCCATGAAGGTGACCTTCGGGACGCTGGGCGTCTCGACGGTCACCTTCAGGGCACTTCACTCAGGGCAGGTGCCACACCTGGTTGGTGCTGACGGCGCAGTCCCAGATCTGCAGCCGGGTGCCGTCGGCCGAGCTGGGGCCGGTGGCGTCGAGGCAGCGGCCGGACGCGGGATTGCGCAGGGTGCCGTTCGACTGGGCCTGCCAGACCTGCGCGCCGGTGCCGTTGCAGTGCCACAGCTGGATCTTCGTACCGTTGGCCGTGCCGGCGCTGGTGACGTCCATGCACTTGCCGAGCGCGCGGATGGTGCCGTCGGAACCCACCGTCCAGCGCTGCGCGTCGGTGCCGTTGCACGTCCACAGCTGGATCGGCGTGCCGTCCGCGGTGTTCGCGGCCGCCACGTCGACGCACTTGCCGCCGATGCCGGTGATCGGGCCGGTGTCGCCGGTCGGCGGCGTGCTGCCGCCGGTCGCGACCTCGTAGATCGCGCTGACCAGGGACGTGCTGCCGGTGGTGTCCTGGGACAGCTCCCAGTTCATGATGCCGCCGGCGTTGGCCATCGCCCACTCGGTCTTGCGCTTGATCGTCGGGATGCCGTTGTAGCACTGCTGGGCGCCGCCGACGCTGACGCAGTCGCGGTTGGCGTTGGCCGGGTCCATGGCGACCAGTTGCGCGTAGGTGTAGTAGTTCGGGCGGCTGTAGAACGGCACGCCGAGCACGGTCTTGTCGGCCGGGAGTCCGCGCGACTTCCAGAAGTTCGCCGACGCGATCGCCCAGTCGTAGTTGGCGTGCGGGCTGCCGCCGTCGTAGGCCATGATGTTGAGGAAGTCGACCATGCCGAACACCGCCGGCTGCACGCCGTTCGCGGTGTTGCCGCCGGAGACCACGGCCGCGGTGAGCAGCTTGCCCCGGCTGTGCATGGCGTCGCTGAGCTGCCGCATCAGCGCGGTGAAGTTGTCCGCTGAGGCACCGGGATCCGGGTACTCCCAGTCGATGTCGACACCGTCCAGGTTGTACTGCTCGACGACGCCGACAACGCTGTTCACGAACGTGCCTCGGCTGCCGGCGTTGGCCGCGAGCGCTTCGAACGCCGAGTCGTCGCCGTTGTTCCAGCCGCCGATGGCCAGCGAGACCTTGACCCCGTTGCCGTGCCCGAGGTTCACCAGGGACGACAGCTTGCCGGGGTTCGGGATGCCCTGCAGCGTGCCGTTCGGGTTGGGCAGCGCGAAGGCGTAGTTGATGTGGGTGAGCTTGTCGTACTGGATCGCGTTGACGTCGCCGGACCAGGACGGCATGTAGCCGACGCTGCGGAAGCCGTTGGGCAGCACCGTGGCGGCGGCGGACGTGCTGGTCACGGTCAGTCCGGTGACGACGGTGACCACCGCGACCGCGGCGGCGGCGAGTCTGCCGAGGACCGTGCGTGTTCTCTTCATGGATCACCTTCCGGGGCAGGGGGCGAAGGTGGAGATCCTCTGATTATTTGGTCTAGACCTATCTGACCGCAAGGGTCAGTCTCGTTCGAGGGCGGCGTCCAGCTCAGCCAGGTAGTGCGCGACCGGGTGCAGGGTGACCAGCCCGCTGCCGGCTCCGGCCAGTTCGCCGGCCGCGGGGAGCAGGTCGGCCCGGCAGCGTTCCATCGCCGCGCGGTCGCCGCGCCGGATGGCGACCAGCGCGTGCAGGCAGGTGCGGGCCTCGAAGAGCAGGTCGCGGGGCGAGTCCGGGATCGGTCCGGTGTCCTCGGGTCGCACCAGCGGGCGGCACCACGGTTCGTAGCCGCCGAAGCTCGCGGGTTCGCCGACGGGCAGGTCGTGGCGGAGGCGGTGGCAGAGCAGGGCAAGCTCGAGGATCCCGTCGTCCACACCGGACATTCCGGTGCCGGCCAGGCGCGCGGCGGCGGCGCGGTAGGCGGTCTCGGCCTCGGCCGGGTCGCCGGTCAGGGACGTGCGCATGGCCCGGTACCACTGGGTGAACACGCTCACCACGGGCAGGTCGTGGTCCTCCCCCAGCCGGTCCGCGGCCCGGGCGTGGTGGTCGGCGGTTGGAAGATCGGCCAGCGCGGCGTGTGCCTGGACGAGGATCAGGTGCCCCAACACCTCGAAGGTCACCAGGTGGTGCCGGCGGGCCAGGTCGACCAGCTCGGTGCCGATCGCGGCCCGGCGCGGTGCGAGGCCGGCGCGCTCGAACGACTGGATGAACCTGGCGTTCAGGGCGAACGCGAGCACGGCGGGGTCGCCGAGTTCCCTGGCCAGGGCCTCGGCCTCGCGGGCGGCGGCGCGGGCGCGGGCGCCGCCGGTGTTGCGCGACTCCAGCGCGAGGGTGGCGAGCAGGCGGCTGCGTTCGGCTACGGCGGTGGGCGGGAGCTGGGCCAGGGTGCGTTCGGTGACCGCGACGACCCGGGCGGCCAGCGCGGGGTCGTCGTTGGCGGTCCAGATCGCGGGGACGTCGAACGCGGCGAGCACCGCGGCCGTCCGGGACGGGTCGTCCAGGGTGTCGGCCAGGTCGAGGGCCTCGGCGCGGTACCGGCGGGCCTGGTCGAGCGCGCCGGTCACGGCCAGCGCGCGGACGAGGCCCATGACGATCGCCAGCCGTTCGGCGGTGTCGGGTCCGGCGTGGTCCAGCGCGGCCCGCCACAGCCGGGCGGCCTCGTGCGGGGCGTACCGGTGCTCGGCCCGCTCGGCGGCGGCGCGGGCGTACCGGGCGGCGTGTGGGCTGTGGGCGAGGAGGTGGTGGTGGGCCAGGGCGTCGACGTCGCCGGGACGCAGCGCTTCGATGGTCTCGGCGACGGCGGCGTGCCAGCGGGCGCGGCGGGAGCGGGACAGGTCGTGGTAGACGGTGTCACGGACCAGGTCGTGCGCGAACCGGAACCGGCCGGGGGCCTGCTCGACCAGGAAGCCCTGGCGGGTCGCGGTTTCGAGCGCGTCGAGGGCGTCCGGCCCGTGCAGGGCGGTGAGCACGTCGAGGTCGACGCCGGTGCCGATCACGGCGGCCTGCCGGACGGCGTCCCGGACCGGTTCGGGCAGTGCCGCGATCCGGTGGCGGACGACGTCGCGGACGCCGGGCGGGACGGCGTCCAGGTCGGTGTCCGCCAGGCGGGCGAGTTCCCGGACGAAGAACGGGTTGCCGCCGCTGCGCCGGTGGATCGCGGTGGCGGTCGCGTCGTCGACGTGGCGGCCGGTGACGGCCTGGACGAGGTCGGAGACGGCGTTCGGGGGCAACCCGCCGAGGTGGATCCGGACCGGTTCGGCGCGGGCCGCGCGGCCGAGCAACGTGACCAGGGCGGGTGGCGGGTCGGTGGTGCGGTGGGTCGCCAGCAGGAGGGCGGGGGCCCGGACGGGTTCGGTGACCACGGAGGCGAGCAGCGCGAGGGTCTCCTCACCCGCGTGGTGCAGGTCGTCGAGTACGAGCAGGAGAGGCGCGCGGTTCGCGACCTCGCCGAGGTGCGCGACGACGGCCCGGTGCCAGCCGAACCGGGCGGCGACGGGGTCGCTGCCGGCGGTGGGTGCGGCGGGGCCGTCGAGGGCGGTCAGGATCCGGGTCCACGGCCAGGCGGCGGGCAGGCCCTCGTCCTCCGGGTTGGCGCCCCACGCCACGGTCCAGCCGTGGGCGGCTGACCGCTTGGCGAAGGCCTCGGCCAGCGCGGTCTTGCCCGCACCGGCGTCCCCCGAGACGAGCACGAGCCCCAGCCTCTTTCCGGCGAGGACGGCGGACGCGGCCTCGTCGAGCCGGGCGAGTTCGACGCCCCGGCCGACGAGGGGTGTGGGCGAATGCGCGGGCTTGTCCGGCCGCGTCTGGTGGGCGAAGCGTGCCGGGTCGGCGGAATCGGGCGAGCGCTCGGGGTCGGCCGGACGCGCGGGCTCCGATGGGTGCGCGAGTTCCGGCGGGTGCGCGGGCTCCGCCGGACGCTCGGGTTCGGCGGTCACTGGCGCCGCCAGGTGCGGGGCCTGCGCCAGCACGTCCGACTCCAGCTGCCGGAGGGCTGGGCCGGGGTCGACGCCCAGGTCGGTGGCGAGTACCGCGCGGGCCCGGCGGAGCGCGCCGAGCGCGTCGCCCTGGCGTCCCGCTCGGTACAGGGCCAGCGCGAGCAGGCGCCAGGCGTCCTCGCGCCACGGGTGTGCCGTGACGTGTGTCTCCAGGTCGGGTACCGCCTCCGCCGGGCGGCCGTCGTCCAGTAGCGCCTGGGCTCGGCGTTCCAGGGCGAGCAGCCGCAGCTCGTCCAGGCGGGTGGCCTCCGCGCGGGCCCACGGCCGGTCGCCGAACTCCCCGTACGCGGGGCCGCGCCACAGGTCCAGGGCCTCCTCTAGGCGCGCCAGCACGGGTGGTCGGGTGGCCACCGTCGTCTCGAACCGCCAGGCGTCCACGTCGGAGACGTCCGGCACGTGCAGGGCGTAGCCGGGGCCGGACGTCACCAGGACGCGCGCGGGCCCGCGTGGTGGGCGGTGCGGCTCCAGTGCCCGGCGCAACGTCGACACGAACGTCCGCAGCGCGCCGACCGCGCCGTCCGGCGGCACCTCCCACAGGTCGTCGACCAGCCGGGTCACCGGCACCACCCGGCCGCGGGCGACCAGCAGGCGCGCCAGCACCGCGCGGTGCCGCGGGCCGCGGAGGTCGATCGGCCCGTGCTCGTTCTCGGCGATCAGCGGGCCGAGCACCCCGAACCGAACGGACACCGTGCGCACCCTATCCCGCTGACCCGGTACTGACCGGGCGCTGACCGGCGGCTCGCACGCTGGTGCCATGCAGCTCACCGGATTCGACTACCAGCGGGTTCCCGTCGCGGACGACGTCGCACTGTCCGTGGCCGTCGGCGGCGCGGGTGACCCGATCGTGCTCCTGCACGGCTTTCCGCAGACCCACCTGATGTGGCGGCACGTCGCCGCCGACCTCGCCGCCGACCACACCGTGATCTGCCCCGACCTGCGCGGCTACGGAGCCAGTGACAAGCCCGCTGACACGGGCGACACCTACGCCAAGCGGACGATGGCCGCGGACGTCGTTGCGGTGGCCCGCGCGCTCGGGCACGAGCGGTTCGCGCTCGCCGGACACGACCGGGGCGCGCTCGTCGCCGTCCGTGCCGGGCTCGACCATCCCGAGCGCGTCACCCACCTCGCCGCGCTCGACGTGCTGCCCACCCTCGACATGTGGGACGTTCTGCACGGCACGAGCGCCGCGGTGGGGTTCCACCTCTATCTGATGGCGCAGCCGCCCGGGCTGCCGGAGCGGATGATCGACGCCGCTCCGGACGTGTTCTTCGGGCACTTCCTCGACCTCTGGAGCCAGCGGCCGGACGCGATCCCGGGCGACGTGCGCGCCGAGTACCTGCGGGCGTCGCGGAACGCGGTCACCTCGATCGTCGCCGACTATCGCGCGTCGGCGACCGTCGACGTCGAGCACGACACCGCCGACCGGGACGCGGGCTCGACACTGCGGATGCCGGTCACCGTGCTCCAGCAGGACTGGGGTGCGGCGCTGGGCTACGACGCGGCGGCGCGGTGGCGGGCGTGGGCTCCCGACCTGGTGCACGAGACGGTGTCGTGCGGGCACTTCATGGCCGAGGAGGCGCCCGCGGACGTGGTGCGCGCCCTTCGTGGCATGACCACGCGGTGACGAGGGGTACTGTGCGGTCTCGTGAAGCCCGCTAGTGACGAGCGGACCCCGGACGGCGGCGAGTACCTCGCGGCGAGACCGGACCGCGAGCAGCTCCTCTCCGTCCGATCGACCGACCGGGACGACGCGGTCGTGCTCACCGTCGAGGGCGATGTCGACGGGCTGACCGCGCCCCGGCTCGGGACCGCCCTCGCCTCGGCGTTCAACCGGCTCGGCGGGCGGCTGCTCGTCGTCGACCTGAGCCGAGTGGTGTTCCTCGGCTCGTCCGGGCTCCGCACGCTGCACGAGAGCGCGCTGGTCGCGGCCCGCGAGCACGACCTGGACCAGCTGCGGATCGTGGTGGACCACACCAGGCCGGTGATCCGGCCGATCGAGATCGTCGGGCTGGACCAGGTTCTCGCGTTGTTCAACACCGTCTCCGACGCCCTCGCCGCGGGCGATCTGCGGTAGCCGGCAGAACTGGGACAATAGGACAGTGCCTCCGAGCTCAGACCAGGACAGGCGGCTGGAACACGACCGGTCGCGGGCGGCCGAGGCGACCCTGCAGCTCGTGCTCGACGTCGACTGGGTCTCCCCATCGATCGCCCGCGACCGGCTGCGACGGTGGCTCACCGCGCACCGCTGGTCCCCCGCGCACGTCGACGACCTCGTGCTCGCGCTGAACGAGGCGGTCAGCAACAGCATCGAGCACGGTCACGGGCTGACCGCGCCGACCAGGGACGACTCGGCCCAGCCGGTCGAGGTGCACGGCCGGGTGGTGACGGAGTCCGACGGCGCCCGGCACGTCGAGCTGACCGTGCGGGACCGGGGCAGCTGGCGGGCCCCGGCCGACGCCCACTCCAGTGCCGGCTCCAGCCGGGGGCACGGGGTCACGATCATGCGTGCCTGCGTCGAGGAGGTCACCGTCGACCGGACCGACGACGGCACCACCGTCGTCCTGCGCAGCCGGTCGGTCCCACCACCACTGACCTGATCGTCCACAATGGATTCAACGACACCGCGTGGTAGCCTTGACGTGGGGCGCCGGGAAGTCTGGTCGGCAGAGAACGGGCCGCGCCGGAACGATTGACCAGGGGGTGCCGCGATGGAAGTGTGGCTCATCTGGCTCGTGATCGCGGTCGCCGCCGGCGTGGTGGAGGTCTTCACGCTGACCGCCGCGCTCGGGGTGCTCGGCGCCGCCGCGCTCATCCCCGCCGCGCTCGCCGCCCTCGGCCTGCCGCTGCCGATCCAACTGCTCACGTTCACCGTCGCGGCCGCCGCCGGGGTGGTCCTGGTCCGGCCGATCGCGCTGCGGCACATGCGCACCCCGCAGGTGGAACAGTTCGGCGTCGACGCGTTGGTCGGCAAGCGGGCCTTCGTACTGCGCGAGGTGACCGACCGCGACGGGTTGGTGCGCATCGACGGCGAGGAGTGGACGGCACGACCGGCGTTCGAGGACGCCGAGGCCATCCCCGTCGGTGCGGCGGTGGACGTCATGCGCATCAGCGGGACGACGGCGTACGTCTTTCCGCATGAATGACACCTGGGAGAGAACATGGACATCTCGCCACTGCTGATCGCGACCCTGCTGATCGCGCTGCTGGTCGTCTTCACGATCGTGCGCGCGATCCGGATCGTGCCGCAGGCGCGGGCGCGCAACGTGGAGCGGCTCGGCCGGTACAACCGCACCCTCCAGCCGGGGCTGAACTTCGTCATCCCGTACATCGACCGGGTCTACTCGCCGATCGACCTGCGCGAACAGGTGGTCTCGTTCCGCCCGCAGCCGGTGATCACCGAGGACAACCTGGTCGTGGAGATCGACACGGTGCTGTACTTCCAGGTCACCGACCCGCGCGCGGCCGCCTACGAGATCGCGAGCTACCTGCAGGCGGTCGAGCAGCTCACCGTGACCACGCTGCGCAACGTCGTCGGCTCGATGGACCTGGAGAGCACGCTCACCTCCCGCGACACGATCAACAGCCAGCTGCGCGGCGTGCTCGACGAGGCGACCGGCAAGTGGGGCATCCGGGTGAACCGCGTCGAGATCAAGGCGATCGACCCGCCGAAGACGATCAAGGACGCGATGGAGAAGCAGATGCGCGCCGAGCGGGACAAGCGTGCCGCGATCCTGGCCGCGGAGGGCCAGCGCCAGTCCCAGATCCTCACCGCCGAGGGCGACAAGCAGTCGGCCGTGCTGCGCGCCGAGGGCAACCGGTCCGCGCAGATCCTCAAGGCGGAGGGCGAGGCGAAGGCGATCGACGCGGTGTTCCAGGCCGTGCACCGCAACGACCCGGACCCCAAGCTGCTCGCCTACCAGTACCTGCAGACGCTCCCGCAGCTCGCGAACGGGCCGAACAACACGTTCTTCGTCGTGCCGAGCGAGCTGACCGCGGCCCTCGGCAGCGTCTCGAAGGCCTTCACCGACGCGCTCCCCCAGTCGCCGGCCACCCGCGAGCCGGAGCCGGTCGTGGAGACCAGCTCACCGGCGGCCGACGACGCGGCGAAGGCCGCCGAAGCCGCCGCCGAGGCGGTCGCCGACGCCGCCGAGGCCCAACGCCCCGGTCCGGGAAAGCTCTGAACGACCCTTGGGGGCTCTGAACGTCCCAAGAGGGTCGTTCAGAGCCCTTTGACCGCGGCGACGAGCTTGCCGAGGGAGTCCTTGGCGTCGCCGAACAGCAGGGTCGTCTTCGGGTCGAACAGCAGCTCGTTCTCGATGCCGGCGAAGCCAGGGCGCATGGAGCGCTTGAGGAACACGACCTGGCCGGCGTGCTCGACGTCGAGGATCGGCATGCCGTAGATCGGCGAGCCGGGCGAGGCGTGGGCGGCCGGGTTGACCACGTCGTTGGCGCCCACCACGAGCGCCACGTCCGCGGTGCGGAACTCGGGGTTGACCTGCGCCATCTCCTTGAGCTTGTCGTAGGGCACGTCGGCCTCGGCGAGCAGCACGTTCATGTGCCCGGGCATCCGGCCGGCGACCGGGTGGATGGCGTAGGACACCTCGATCCCTCGGCGCTCCAGCTCGTCGGCGAGGTCGCGCAGGGTGTGTTGGGCCTGCGCGACCGCGAGCCCGTAGCCGGGCGCCACGATCACCCGGCGGGCGTAGCCGAGCAGGATCGCGATGTCCGCCGCGCCGGCCGAGCGCACCGGGCGGTCGGACTCGGTGGTGCTGCCCAGCGTCGACCCACCGGCGAACGCGCCGAACATGATGTTCACCAGCGACCGGCCCATGGCGTCGGCCATCATCTTGGTCAGCAGCGTGCCGGACGCGCCGACCAGCGTGCCGGCGACGATCAGCAGCGTGTTGGACAGCACGTAGCCGCTGGCCGCGACGGTGATCCCGCTGAACGCGTTGAGCAGCGAGATCACGATCGGCACGTCCGCGCCGCCGACCGGGAGCACGAGCAGCAGCCCGAGCCCGAGCGTCAGCACTGCCAGCAGGACGGCGCCGAGCACCGACGAGCCGACGGCCACCCAGATCCCGGTGCCGAGCGACCCGGCGACCACCGCGATCGCCACCCAGCGCATTCCCGGGAAGATCATCGGCCGGCCGGTGACGATCTCCTGCAGTTTGGCGAAGGTGAGCACCGAGCCGGAGAAGGTGACCGATCCGATGAGGACGGTGAACGCCAGCACCCCGAGGTGCGCGAGTCCGCCGCCGGTGCCCTCGGCCAGCTCCAGCAGCGCGACCAGCGCGCCCGCCGCGCCGCCGACCCCGTTGAACAGGGCCACCATCTGCGGCATCGCGGTCATCGCGACCCGCCGCGCGGCGATGAGTCCGATGCCGCCGCCGACCGCGATGGCCAGCAGGATCCACACCAGCCGGTCGGGCCGCTCGGCGGCGAACACCACGAGCACCGCGACGAGCGCACCGGCGGCGCCGATCACGTTGCCCAGCCTGGCCCGCTTCGGCGAGGACAGGCCCTTGAGGGCGATGATGAAGCAGACGGCGGCGACCAGGTACAGCAGCGCGGTCCAGTCCTCGTTCACGCGCGGGGCTCCTTCTCCTTGCGGGAGCGGAACATCTGCAGCATCCGGTCGGTCACCACGAACCCGCCGACCAGGTTGATCGTGGCGAGCATGATCGCGATCAGCTCCAGTACGAACAGCGCGGTCGACTCGGTGTGCGCGGCGACCGCGATCGTGCCGACCAGGACGATGCCGCTGATCGCGTTGGAACCGGACATCAGCGGCGTGTGCAGGGTCGTGGACACTTTGGAGATGACCTCGTAGCCGACGAACACGGCCAGCACGAAGATGGTGAGCAGCGCGATTCCGTCCACTTAGGACTCCTCTCCGAGCAGCTCGCGGGTGGGGGCGTGCCGGACCTCACCGGCGTGCGTGACGCAGGCGCCGGCGACGATCTCGTCGTCGAAGTCCGGCGTGACCGTGCCGTCGGAGTGCATGAGCAGCAACAGGTTCACCACGTTGGTGGCGTAGAGCTGGCTGGCCTGCGCGGCGAGCTGGCTCGGCACGTTCTGCCCACCCCACACCGAGACCTCGCCGATCGTGACCTCCTCGCCCGGCTTGGCGCCCTCGACGTTGCCGCCCGACTCCGCCGCGAGGTCCACCACGACCGAGCCCGGCCGCATCGCCGCCACCATGTCCGAGGTGACCAGCATCGGCGCCGCCCGCCCTGGCACCGCGGCGGTGGTGATCAGCACGTCCGCGTCGGCGACGTGCGGGGCGAGCAGCTCGCGCTGCATCCGGGAGCGTTCCTCGGTCATCTCCCTGGCGTAGCCGCCGGCGCCCTCCAGCGTCGGCAGCTCCAGCTCGACGAACTCCGCGCCCAGACTGCGCACCTCCTCGGCGGACGCGGCCCGCACGTCGTAGGCCCGCACGACCGCGCCGAGCCGCCGCGCGGTCGCGATCGCCTGCAGTCCCGCGACACCCGCGCCGAGCACCAGCACCCGGGCCGGCGGGATCGTGCCGGAGGCGGTCATGGACAGCGGGAAGAACCGGGGCAGCCGCTCGGCCGCGACCAGCACGGCCCGGTACCCGGCGACGAACGCCTGCGAGGACAGGGCGTCCATCGACTGCGCGCGGGAGATGCGCGGCACCAGTTCCATCGCCAGTGCGGTGTGCCCGGCGTCGCGCAGCGCCCGGACCAGCTCGAGCTCCTGCGCGACGGGCAGGAAGGAGATGGTCACCGCGTTCGGCGCGAGATCCCGCACCTGCCGGGCGGCCAGCGGCTGGACGGACAGCGCCACCCCGGCCCCGGCGAGCGCGCCGGCGTCGACCTCGGCGCCGGCGTCGCGGTAGTCGTCGTCGGTGATCCCCGCGGCCGCACCGGCACCCGGCTCGACCGCGACCTGAAGGCCAACTTCGATGAGGCGGGACACCAGACCGGGTACGAGCGCGACCCGCCGCTCGCCCGGTCGGGTCTCGCCGACCACGGCGATCTTCACCGAATCACCATAACCGCTGCCGGCGAAATGTCACGCTTTCACATTTCGCGGCTCGGCCGCCGGGACGGTGTCGCGCAGGAATTCCTCGATCCGGGGGATCAGGGTGGCGAGGTGGTAGGTGAGGAACAGGTCGAAGCAGTGGTGCGCGCCGGGAAGCTCCAGGTAGTCGACGCGGTTCGCCGAGGTCGCCCGGAGCCGGGCGGCGAGGTCGCGGGCGTCGGCCACCGGCACGAGGGCGTCCCGGTCCCCGTGCGCCAGGAGGATCGGCGGCGCGTCGGGACGGAGGTGGTCCAGCGGGGAGGAGTCCTCGACGTCCCCGTAGTAGCGGCCGTGGTACCCGTACAGGGACACGGCCGCGGCGACGGACGTGTCGGCCCGTTCGAAGCCGGGCTGGTAGCGCGGATCGTCGGCGGTCAGGGCGCACAGGGTCGCCAGGTGGCCACCGGCGGAGCTGCCGGCGACGACCACCGGGCCCTTGGCGATCCCCTGCTCCCGGACCCAGGCGATGGCCTGCTTCGCGTCGACCAGGTGACCGGGGAACGTGGTCCCCGGCCGCAGGCGGTAGTTGGCGCTCACGCAGACCCAACCCTGGGCGGCGAGGTGGTACAGCAGCGCCCTGGCCTCGCGGTTCTTCCGGCCGCTGAAGTAGCCGCCACCGTGGAAGTGGACGAGCGTCGGCCCGGTCGGGCGCGCCGGGCGGTAGACGTCGAGCAGGTTGCGGCGACCGTGCGGGCCGTAGCGGAGGTTCGCCGCGCGGGTCACGCCACGCCGGCGGACGGCGAACGGGGCGAACAGGATGCGCGCCCACGGCAGGCCACGGGTGCCGGACGCGAGCGACCGGCGAACCACCTCGGCGAGCCCGAGCACCGTCACCACCGCGACGGCGGCACCCGCCCAGCCGGCGGGGCCGGCGATGTCGCCCTCGGCGAACGCGAGCGCGGTCGAGGCCGCGAGCAGGTACCCGACCAGGAACGGCAGCTCACCGGCCAGCAGCCCGAGCCGGAACGTCAGCGGCCAGAGGAACCGCGGCCGGGTCGGCGCCACCAGCGCGCAGTAGGTGGCCGTGGCGACGACACCGACGGTGACCAGGTATCCGAGCGGGATGGGCATGGGCTCAGCATGGCGCCGGCACCGGACAGGGGACATCGGCCGGCGGTCGGCGCCGGGTTCGACTTTGGTCGGTAGCTGTCGCGGACGACGCAGGCCGCGAAACCGTCACATTTCCGACCTGTGCCCACGGGGCACCGGCACGACCTGCAGGGATCACCTAACGTGGGAGGTGGCGTCACGGTGCGTGGAACCGTGGGATTGGGGGAACGCGTGGACGAGACCGGGCCCAGACCGGGCGGCGAGCGATTACTCGTTCCCCGGCAGCTTCCCGCGCCGCCCGTGCATTTCGTCAACCGGCTTCCCGAACTGTCGCGTTTGGACTCCGTGGTCAACGCGGGGCGGGGAAGAACGCCCGGGATCGCCGTGTTGCGTGGTCCCGGCGGGATCGGGAAGTCCGCCCTCGCCCTGAACTGGCTGGAACGGGTGCGTCGGCGATTCAGTGACGGCGAGCTGTACGCGGGTCTGGCCTCCTCGGCGGGGCGACCGGTCGCCGTCGAGGACGTGTTGGGCGGGTTCCTCCGCGCGCTCGGGGTCGCGCCGGACCGGGTGCCGTCGAGCCTGGACGAACGGGCCGCGCTGTACCGGTCGGTGACCGACGGGCGGGCGGTGGCCGTGCTGCTCGAGGACGCCGTGTCCGCGGCTCAGGTCAAGGTGCTGCTGCCGGCCTCGGCGGACAGCCTGGTCGTGGTCACCACCCGGCGGCCGCTCGCCGGGCTGCTCACCGAGGGCGCGGTCGTGGTGCCGGTCGACCCGCTCGACGAGGCGGGCGCCATCGAGCTGCTGGAGCGGCAGGTCGGCCCCGAGCGGGTGGCGACCGAGCACCGGCCGACCCGCACGCTCGTCTCGCTCTGCGCGGGCTTCCCGCTCGCGTTGTCCGTGGTGGCCGCCCAGCTGGTGCTGCGGCCGCACCGGTCGACCGCGCGGCTGGTCGACGAGCTGCGCAGCGAACGCCGACGATTGGACCTGTCCGTGGAGGAAGACCTGTCCGTCCGGGCCACCTTCGAGCTGTCCGTCCGCGCGCTGCCGGCGGACGCCATGGCCGCCTACCTGGCGATCGGGGTGCAGCCGGGGTCGCTCGTGTGCACCGAGCTGACCGCCGCCGCCTGCCGGATGGGCCAGCACCGGGCCCGTCAGGCCCTCGACGAGCTGGTCGACGCGAGCCTGCTCGACGAGGTCGACGACGGGCACTACCGCTGTCACGACCTGGTGCGCGCACACGCCAGGGTGGAGGCCGACGAACGACTCGATCTCGACGAGCGGCTGGCGGTCGCCCGACGCTCGCTGGAGTGGTACCTGCACGCCGCCCACGCGGCCGGGCGCACGGTGATGCCCGCCCGACCACCGATGACGCTGCCGGACACGACGAGTCGGTACGAACTGCCCGACGGCCTGGACCAGTACGCCGGCGCCCTCGACTGGCTCGAACGACACCGGCACGACCTCGCCGCCGCGGTACGCCTGTCCGCCGAGACCGACCAGCACGCCCTGACCCATGCGCTCGGCCAGGCCATGCAGCCGCTGTTCTACCTGCACCGCCACTACCGGGTAGCCGCCGAGGTTCACGAGCTGGCCATGGACGCCGCCGCGGCGATGGGCGACACCCGCGCGGAGGCGGGAATGCGCCGCCGCCTCGCCCGGGTACTGGTCCACCTCGACGAGCTTCCGCGAGCCCGCACGCAGATCGACACCCTCCTCCTGCGGGCCAGGGAGACCGGTGACCGCCGCGAGACCGCGCACGCGATGAAGAGCCTGGCCCGGCTGCACAGCCGGCGCGGGGAGCACCACCTGGCCGCGACGGCGCTGGAGGAGGTGGCGGAGATCCTCCGCGGCCTCGGCCTACGGCGAAGCCTTGCCCTCGCGCTGATCGAGTTGGGCGCGACGCTCGTTGAGCAGGACCTGCCCGGCGAGGCGGTGTCCCACCTCGACCAGGCCAGGGCCCTGCTGCTGGCGCTGGACCCGCCCGACGAGTACAACGCGGTCCAGGCCGTGGTCGGGCTCGCCGACGCGCAGCTGCGCCGGGGCGACCACGGGGCCGCCCTGGCGCTGCTCACCGACGCGCTCCCGGTCCTCTCCTCGCTCGGCTCGGCCTACCATCTCGGCCGCGCCCACGCGCTGCTCGCCGAACTGCACACCGCGCGAGGTGAGCACGAGCGCGCGCGGGAGCACCGGCTCCAGGCCGACGACCTGCACGGGCGGGTCGCCGGCCCGGAGCGCGAGGACTAACGCAACCGGTGCACGGCAGGCAACCCGTGCGTGTCCGCCAGCGCGGCGAGCCCGGCCGCGGAGAGGCCGAACTCCTCGTCCGGATGCCCGCCGACCTTCCAGCCGGCGCCGAGCACCGCGTACCGCGCGGCGAGCACGGGGTCGCCGATTTCGTGGTATCGGTGCACGAACACCGCCAGCAGCGTGTCGCCGGCGCCGTTGGTGTACCGGACACCCCGCGGCGTGGCCGCGTCGACCTGCCACACCGACCGGTCGTGACGCACCGCGACCACCGCCCCGCCGCTACCGCACCCGACCAGGGCCACCGGCGTCGCGAACCGGCGCCACAGCCCGTCGACCCACGCCAGTGGGCCGTCCGGCAGCCGCTCGTGCGAGCAGGCGAGGATCGTCGCCGCGCTGAACCAGTCGCGCTTGTGCGGGTTGTCGACGTCGGTGTTGAGGTGCAGGTCGGTCGCGATCGGCACGCCGCGGCCGGCGGCGACCTCCACCAGGGACCGGGTGAACGCGGTGCTGTTCACCAGCGCCACCTCGCACCCGGCCTCGTCCAGCAGCGCGCCGAACAGCTCCGGCGGGTAGCGCAGCGCCGGAAGGGAGCGCAGGTCGGTGGTACCGGCCCGGGTGCCGTCCCGGTCGTAGAGCACCAGCGACCTCGGCTGCTCGGCGCACACCTGCGTGGCCGGCCCGTACCAGCCGCGCTCCCGGAGCCCGTGCATGGCGAGGATCCCGAGCGGGTCGGAGCCGACGTAGGTGGCGAACGTGACCGAGGCCCCCAGCGCGCGCAGCGTGGTCGCCCCGGTCCAGCCCGTGCCGGACAACCGCACGCTGAGCCCGTTCGGCCGGTGCTGCCCGGAGGCGAACGGCACCGGGAAGGCCTCCACCGCGTGCGCCAACCGGACATTGACCACACCGGCCACCGCGACGGCGGTCATCAGCGGTCCCTCCTGTTCCACTGTGGACCAAGCCAGGCGCCGTAGACGCTCCGGCCGAGGCGGACGGCGTCCTCCGCCGACCACGGGCGACCGCGAACGAGCCGGACGCGGACCCCGTCCGGCAGGCCGACCAGGCACCAGCGGCCGGCGCGCTGCCTGCTCACCACGACGACGCACCCCGGGTAGCGCCGGCGCGCGACCGAGAGCCAGCGCCGCGCGAACCAGCCGGTCCGGTGCCGGGCGATCAGAATGTCGGCCGCCTGCGCCCACTCCCGGCCGTCGACGTCCACGACCGCGACCACGGCCGCGCGGGCGACGTCCCGCTGTCTCATCGCCACCGCCTCTCCCCCGCGACCGGGACCGGCACCGGCTCCACGGCGCGGTGCCGGCCGCGCGCGGTGATGCCGAGCAGCCGGTACATCTCCTGTCGCAGCAGCCGGTGCGACTGCCCCGGCCGCGACGTGACCAGCCGCGCGAACGCGTCCCGCGCGACCGTCGCCCGCCACTGCGCCGCGGCGAGCAACTGCGGCTCGATCGGCTGGGACCGGACGAGCCGGGGCGCGGTGCCGAGCAGTGTCTGCGGCGAGTCCGGGTTGAGCGACTCGATCGGCAGGTCCGTGCACAGCACCGGCTTGCCGAGCGCGGCCGCGTAGACGGTGGTCGAGCCCTGGTCGCCGATCACGTAGTCGGCGGCGATCGCGAAACCGCGCCAGTCCTCGTCCGGCTCGACCAGCAGCATGCCGCCGGTACGCGCCGAGCCGAGCCAGGACCGCACCTGCCGCAGCCCGTGCCCGAACCAGACGCCGGGGTGCATCATCATCGCCACCCGGTAGCGCGCCGGGTCGAGCTGGCGGAGCAGGGTCGGCAGGTAGCGCTCGAACCGGCTGAACAGCGAGTGCGGGCCCCAGGTGGAGGTGACCAGCACGAGCCGCCGTTCCGGCCCGACGCCCAGTGCCGCGCGGTACTCGGCACGCTTGCGGGTGCTGGCGAGCATCCGGTCGAAGCAGGGGTCGCCCGCGACGAGCGCGACGTCGAGGGCCGGCGGGCACTGCCGTTCGAGCAGTTCGAGCTGCGAGTCGTGGGACAGCACCAGCGAGGACGGCAGCACCCGGCCGTCGCGGGTGAGTCGTCCGGCGTCAAGCCCGTAAACCGGGCCGGCGCTCCCGCCCGCCCGCTTTCCGAAGGACGCGCCGTGCGGGAAAACCATTAGCGGCGCGTGAATTCGATCATTGTCGGCGTGTGCCGCCGCGAGCGCCAGATCGAACCGCTCCCGAGTTGCCTGCGCCCAGGGAATCCGCATCGCGCCCAACGATTTCAGATAGTCCCCGACACCGCCGCTGAACACGGCTGGCGCCTGGCTGTAGACCAGTTGCACTCTCGGGTCGGACTCGATCAGGTCGACCACGTCCAACAACCGCTGACCGGCCACCAGTGAGTGCACGGCAACGAGCACCTTCTTGCTCCCGACGCGGGAGACGTACCCGGGCGCGTCGAGCCCTATGGGCACCGGCTTCCATTCCTGTTCGGTCATATCACTCCCTCTCCCATACGACATGACGGGAGGGAGCTTGCGGCACCGCACGGACAACCGACTTTCAGATCACTTTCACTCGGCACACGAAGGAGTAACAGTTGAATATCAGCGCGTGACATCACTTAATTTGATGTTTCTTCGGGCCGACTCTGCTAGGGGAAATACGCCGAAACTGTGTGGGGGCGTAGGGTGCAGCTGCAAATTCTGGGGTCCGTGCAGATGACCGTGCACGGAGCACGCGCGACGGTCGGTCCCACGAAGATCCGTAGCCTGCTCGGGATACTGGCGTACCGGTGCAACGAGCCGGTCGCGCTGAGCGTCCTGGCCGAGGCGCTGTGGGATGACGACGGACCGACGGATCGGATCGCGACCCTTCAGTCCTACAAGTCGCGGTTGTGCCGGACGCTCGAGCTGCACGGGCTCGCCGAGGTGAGCAGAGAGCACGGCGGGTACCGCCTGCGCATCGATCCATCCGCAGTGGACTTCCACCGCTTCGAGGCCACGGTCCGCGACGGACACCGAGCGGCCGGTCGGGGAGATCACGCCGCGGCGGCCGATCTGTTCGATGCCGCGGTGCGCCTGTGGCGCGGTCCGCTGATCGCCGACCTCAGCACGACCTGGGCTCGTCGGCAGCAGGAATCGCTCAGGATACGGAACCTGCTGCCAGCTCAGTGCGCGCTGCTCGAGGCGAAGCTGCGGCTCGCCGACCATGACTTCGTTCTCGGCGCTCTGTCGTCGTTGCTGGACGACTACCCGCTCGAGGACCAGCCGGCAATGCTCTTGATGCGCGCGCTGGCGGCCGCGAATCGAGCGCAGGAGGTGCGGCCCTTCTTCCGCGACTACTGCCAGCGATTACAGGACGAGCACGGCACTGTCCCCGGTGCGGATCTCATGGCGACGTACCAGGAAGTCACCGGGCGAGGCGAGACCAGGACGCACCCCGCGCCTGCTCCGAGACCGCCCAGGGCGACGCCGCACTTCATCGGCCGCGAGCACCTGATCGGGCAACTCGACGCGCTGCTGACCGGGCCCGAGCCTCCCACGACGCTGGTGGCACTCGACGGTCAGCCCGGCGTCGGCAAGACCACCCTCGTCAAGCACTGGGCCCACAGCCGGCAGCACCTCTTTCCGGACGGGGTCCTGCACGCCGACCTCGGCGGCTACTCCACCACCGGCCCGGTCGAGCCGGGGACGGCGATCGCGGGCTTCCTCGACATGCTCGACGTTCCGGCCGCCGACGTGCCACCCACCACCGAGGACCGAGCGGCGCTGCTGCGTCAGCGGCTCGTCGGCCGGCGTGTGCTCGTCGTCATCGACAACGTGCGGAACAGCTCGCACGTCCGTCCCGTCCTGGCCGCCGTCGCGAACTGCCCTACCGTGATCACCAGTCGTCAGCGACTGACCGGGAACGCCGTTCGGGACGGGGCCGAGCGGTTCACCGTGCCGGAACTCAGCACGAACGAGGCGGCCGGCCTGCTGGCGGCCCACGTCGGCCCGAGGACAGCCGACGAGCCGGCCGCAGTGGCCGAGTTCGTCGCGCTGTGCGACCGGCTGCCGATGGCGGTGTGTATCGCCGGGCAGTACGCGGCGTCTCGGCCCGCGGTGCCGATCGGCGACCTGGCCGACGAACTGCGCCAGACCCGACGGCTGCTCGACATCGGCTCACACGGCGACGACACCACTCTCCGGTCCACCTACGCGCTGTCCTACCGAGCACTCCCCGCCGCGCAGGCCAGGCTGTTCAGGTTGATCGGTCTGTTGCCCGCGCGTTTCTCGGTGGCGGCGGCCGGAGCGGTGAGCGCGGTGCGGCGACCCGATGTCGACGACCTGTTGGACGGGCTGGTCAGCGCGCACCTGGTGGAGCAGGAGGGTGCGGGACGGTTCCGGATTCACGACCTGTTGCACCAGTTCGCGGCCGACAGCGCGGACGAGGACGAGCCGGCAGCCGACCGCGAAGCCTCCATGCTGCGGCTACTGACCTGGTACGTGTGTTCCGCCAGGAACGCGAGGCCGTTCCTCACCTCCGATCCGCACGACGTCCCGGAACTGACCGGGGTGGAGCCGGTGACCGCACGCGAGTTCGTCGACCGCGACGACGCCCGCGCGTGGTTCACTCTCGAACGGAAGACCATGGTGTCACTGGTGCAGCGCGCCGGCGAACAAGGGCACCACGAACACGTCTGGCGCCTGGCGGCCTGCTTGAACCTGGTCAACACCCAGGGCGACCTGCACGAGATGCTCGGGGTGCACCAGCGGGGAGCCGAGTCGGCGGCGATCGTCGGTCAGCGGGTGGCGGAGGCCGGCTGCCTGAACAACGTCGGTTACATCCACCAGAAGCTGCAGGACGCGGTGCGGGCCGGCCGCTACTTCAAGCAGGCATACCACGCATTTCACGCCGTGGGTGAGACCTATGGCGAGGCGGTCAGCTTGCACAACATCGGCACGACGCATCTGGAGCTCGGTGACCCGGCCGACGCCATCGCGTGGTACCGCCGGGCGCTGCACCTGTTCAGTGCGGCCGACCAGGAGTGGGCGATCGCGAACGTGTACAGCAGGCTCGGCGAGGCATTTCGTCGGCTGGACCAGTTCGACGAGGCGGACTCGCACTACCAGCGAGCCTGGCGAATCCACGAGAAGCTCGGTGACCAGCGGCGCCAGGGCGAGGTGTTGAACCGTTTGGCGCGGCTGTACCTCGACCGGGACCAGCCACGGGACGCCGTCGCCTTCGGGCAACACGCGCTGGATCTCCACGACCGGACCGGCGACCGCGACAGCGCCGCCGAGGTGCTGTGCACGCTCGCCGAAGCCCGGCTGAGGCTCGGCGAGCGTGCAGAGGCCACAGCGCACGCGTCGGAAGCGGCACGGACCTACGCCGAGATGGGCAACGTCTCGGGGCAGGCGACGGCGCTGTCCGTGCTCACCGAGGCCCAAGCTGCGGCCGGTGAGGAGGACCAGGCCCGGACGACGTGGGCACAGGTCACGGAGTTGCTCGACGGCATTGACGACGAGCGCGCTTCGAACGCCAGGGAGCGCTTACGGTGGCACAGCCCGTCAGTACCTGCCCCACGCTCGACCGAACCGGCCATGACCCGATCGCGTGTCACCCGATCCAACCACCTAATGAAGCCTGAGTAGTGGCGACCGGGGCTACGGGACGATCCCGGTCATCTCAAACCACTCCGCGAAGTACATGCCGGCCTTGGCACAGACGACGGTCCACATGCGGCGCGTAAACCTGCTTTCGTGTCCAATAAGGGATCCTGGCGACCAGTTCTGCCGCCGAGCGACATGATCGGGGATCATGATGCCCGAGGGCCACAGGTTTGGGCACAGGGGTCACCCGATCGTGTGGAGCGTCCAACTGAGAGTGCGCGTGGGCCGGTAGTGTGCCGGAGTGATTTCCTACGTCATCGCCGATGTGTTCGCCGATGAGGCGCTTCGGGGCAATCCGGTCGCGGTGTTCCTGGACGCCGACGACATCCCCGGTGAGCGGATGCAGCGCATCGCGCGGGAGATGAACTTGTCCGAGACGACGTTCGTCCTTCGGGCGGAGCGGGGTGGGGATGCTCGGATCCGGATCTTCACCCCGGTGACCGAGCTGCCGTTCGCGGGGCATCCGACCTTGGGGACGGCGATCGTGCTGGGGGCGGGCTCCGGCTCGGACGAGATGGTCCTGGAGACCGGGAAGGGGCCGGTGCCGGTCCGGTTCGAGCGTGGGCACGGTGGCGTCATTCGGGAGGCGACGATGCGCCAGCCGATCCCGACCTGGGAGCCTTACCCGCACGCCGAACAGCTGCTGGCGGCGCTCGGGGTCGGGAAGTCCACGACGCCCGTGATCGCCTATCGGAACGGGCCTCGGCATGTCTACGTGGGGATGCCGGATGTCGACGCGCTCTCGGCGTTGCGGCCGGATCTGGGGGCGCTTGGCGAGCTGGAGGACATCGGGGCGAACTGTTTCGCGGGGGACGGTGCCTCC
Source organism: Actinophytocola gossypii (assembly GCF_025165815.1). Classification (GTDB taxonomy): domain Bacteria; phylum Actinomycetota; class Actinomycetes; order Mycobacteriales; family Pseudonocardiaceae; genus Actinophytocola; species Actinophytocola gossypii. The sequence continues at coordinate 221,338 of NZ_JAFFZE010000022.1, forward strand.
TGGCGGTTGCGGATGTTCGCTCCCGCTTACGGGGTCGCCGAGGATCCGGCTACGGGCTCGGCGGCGGGGCCGCTCGCGTTGCATCTCGCTCGGTGCGGGCTCGTGCCGTACGGGACTCGGGTGGAGATCGGGCAGGGCGTCGAGATCGGGCGGGCGTCGACGATGTACGCGCGGGTCGTCGGGTCGGACTCCGCGGTGGAGCGGATCGAGGTGGCGGGGTCGGCGGTCGTCGTGGCGCGCGGGGAGTTTCTCGCCGCTCGGTGAACCTGGCACGACTCGGGTCCGTACCTGCTGGTGTGATGCGACTACTCGCCTCGTGCCTTGCCGTGGTGTCGATGGTGCTCGCGGGGTGCGCCGCGGAGCTGACCGAGGAGGAGCTGCGGGCCGCGGAGGGGTACGGGTCGCACGAGGAGGGTGGGCACGGGGCGGCCGCGCCGCGCACCACGAACTCGATGCCGTCGGAGTTTCATACCTGGCGGGAGCTCGCGGACACCGTCGGGTGCACCGCTCGGCTGCAGGGGCGGGCGGACGACTTTCGTCACGCCGCGTGTGTCAAGGATGGTGACACGATCGTGTTCCTCGACTTCGACAGCGTCGAGGGGCAGCGGGACTGGCTGGACTCGGGACTGCTGTACGGCGGGGTCTACCTGGTCGGCGAGCGGTGGGTGCTGTCCGGTCGGTCACGGGAGTACATGGAGAGCCTCCGCCCGGAGCTGGGCGGCGACATCGAGGAGGCACTCACCCACGGTGGGGGTGCCTCGTAAGGAAAACGGTCACCGGGTTCGCGGTTCGGGAGATGAGTTTCCGTTCCGCCACCAAGCCGTTCGGGCGCTCGCCCGACCGCCGTCCCGGTTCCCCTCGTCCACACCGGGTCCGATCGGCCGAACTGGAAGTCAGCGGCACCGCCGCGACCACCAAGCCGGGCGGTGACCGCCGGTACCGGTCCGGGCATCCGACACGGTGCGGGCGGCGGGGCTTGCACAGATCCTGGTTCCGAACATGCTGGTCACCTCCTCAATCCCCCGTATGATTCCGTTGATCCCCCACCGGTTCCAGGGTTGCCCAGGATCGTTGCCGTTCCGCTACCTCGCGTTCCACCCAGCCGGCCGGCCACTTCCGTCTCAGGCCGCGGGCCGTCCGGGTGCGGGCTCCGGCCAGCGACACCGACGTCGTCGTGCCGAAGTCGACCTCGCCCTCGAACACGCTGCCACGGAACGGTTTCGGCTCGGCGCCGAAGTCGACGCGGCGGAAGTCGGCCAAACCGACGAACCGGGCGTCGCGGAAGTCCGCGGTCTCCGCGACGGCCGTGCCGCGGAACGTCGTGGGGCCGATGAACGTGGTGCCGGCGCACCGGATCGAGCGCAGTTCGCAGTGGGTCAGCACCAGGCCGGTCAGGGTCGCGCCGGTGAGGTTGAGGTCGGTGTCCGGCCAGAACCGGTCGCCCGGCCGCAGGTGCCGGGCGAGGATGTCCTGCGCCGCGCCGCGGACCTCGGCCTCCTCGTCACCCCGGCGCGGCAGCGGTCGGGCCGGCATCCGCAGGTACGCGCAGAACAGGTCGACGATCGTCTGCCGGTGCGCAGGGTTCTCCTGCGCCAGCCGTTCCAGCCCGTACAGGCCGGCCAGCCGGACCGGGGCCTTGTCGCTGCCGAGCTGGTCGGCCGCCCTGCCGTACAGCTCGGTCACCCGGCGCTCGGTGGCGTCCAGGTCGCGCTGCCGCACGTCGATCTCGGTGACCCGCTGCCGCCGCGCCGCCAGCAGCAACGCCGCCGCGCCGCCGGTGCCGACCACGATGCTCGCGGCCGTGCGGATCACGTCCAGCCGCACGGTGTCCCGCGTCTGCCCGGAGCCGAGTACGGTCCACAACACGGTGACGACGACCGCGGCGAGGGCGAGCAGGCCGCCCGCCCAGACCGCGATCGTGGTGGTGGACAGCACCTGGTGTCTGTCCGCGCGCTTGTTGTTCATACCTCCGTCCGAGGGTAGCGGTCATGAGGTGAGTGCGATCGGGTGGCGACAGGGAGCGACCGTACTGGGCGAGTTCACCGTCGAGCGGGACCTCGGCCGGGTGACGCTCGTGCGCGACGGCGAGCGGTACGGCGTCACCCGGATCCCCGCCGGTGACCTGGTGGCGCAGCGGCGGCTGCTGACCGAGCTCCGGCGCTGGGCCGCGCTGCCCGCGCACCCGCACCTCACCGCCTGCCGGTTCGTCCGGGCCACCGGCGACGAGCTGTTCGTGCTCACCGACCACGCACCCGGTGGCTCGCTCGCCGCCCGGATCGGCGACGGGAGCCTCTACGCCGGCGACGACCCCACGGCGACCGTGCCGCGGGTCGCGGCCGAGATCGCGTGGGGGCTCGACGCCGCGCACGCGATGGGCGTGCCGCACCTCGGCCTTACCCCGGACGCGGTGCTGTTCACCGGGGAGAACGCGGCCACCCTCACCTGGTTCGGCATCGCGCCGGCCGCGGCCGAGAGCGCGTACTCGGCGCCGGAGCAGGCCGGGGACCAGCCGGTCGGACCGGGTGCGGACGTGTGGAGCTGGGCGGTCATCGTGCTGGAGATGTTCGCCGGGGAGCGGAGCTGGCCGTCGGCCGCGCTCGCCGACGCGGTGCTCGAACAGCTGGTGGCGCAGCGGCGCTGGCGGGTGGAGATGCCGTCGAAGGTCGCCGAGGTGCTGCGGGAGTGCCTGCGGTTCGACCCGACGCGCCGGCCGGCGTCGCTGCGGGACGTCGCGGCCGCGCTCACCGACCAGCCGCCACCGCAGCGCCCGTCGGTGCTCGACAGCGAGCCCGGCGATCCGCGGGCCTGGCTGACGTTCGCCTACGAGACCGCGGGCCTCGACCCGAGGACGGCGACGGTGTTCTGGCCGGGCGAACGCCCGCAGGAGGAGGTCCGCGCGTTCGCGGTCGCCCGGCGGGTGCTCGACCAGGCCGGCACGGTCTGGGCGCGGGCCAGGCTGCGCGCCGACGCCGGGCGGGCGGCGCTGCGCCACGGAGACACCGGCACCGGGGTGGCGCACCTGCTGGCCTGCGCCGACCTGCTCGCCGACCGCACCGACGAGGACTCCCGGCTCCTGCTGGCCGCCGTCCGCACCGACCTGGCCCCGCACGACGACCCGGGCCGGGCGGTCGCGGTGGCCGCGGAGCTGACCGGTCGCCCCGAGGTACTCGGCGCCGCCCTGCTGGCCCAGGCCGGCACGCTCGGCGACCCGAACCTCTACGCGAAGGCCCTGGCCGCCTACGAACGGGCCGGTGACGCGGCGGGCGCGGCGCGGTCGGTGATGGCCAAGGCCAAGGCGTTGGACCTGGCCGGTGCGCCCGACCTCGCCGACCGGCTGCTGGCCGGTCTCCAGCCGGACGATCCCGTGCTGGCCGGGCGGATCGCGCTGGACCGCGCGGGTCTGGCGCGCCGGCCGCCGGCGGCGGTGCTGGCGCACGCGCTCGCGGCGGTCGCCCGGTTCGCGCCGTTGGTGCGCGAGCACGGCCGGCACGAGTTGGCCGGCGACCTGGGGCTGGCGTGGTCGCTGGCCGCCGCGGCGCACGCGGACCTTGGCCGGCCGGGACCGGCCTGGGACGCCTACCGGGCGGCGCGGGTGATGCTGGCGGCGGCCGTGGTGCGGGACGGGCGGGACGACCTCGCCGACGAGCTGGCCACGGTCTTCGACCACGAGGCGACGTTGGCGCGAGAGCTGGCCGGTGCGCGGGCCGGGGCGGAGGCGGCCGGCCGGGCGGTCGAGCTGTGGCGGAGCCTCGGCGAGCGGGGTGACCGGCTGGCGGAGCTGGCGACCGCGCGGGAGCGGTACGGCACCGCGCTGATGGAGGCCGGTGACACCGCGGGGGCGCGGGAACAGTTCGACGCGGTGCTGCGGCTGGTGCCGGAGTCGGAGGTGTCGAGCCGGTGGCGCACGCTGGCGGCGATGGCACACCGCCAGCACGGGGTGCTGCTGCGCCGGGCCGGTGACCCGGTTGGGGCGTGCGGCCGCTACCAGCACGCGCTGTACCTGCTGGCCGACGCGGACGATTCGGGGTTCACCCGGGTGCTGGTGCTGGAGAGCCTGAGCGGTGCGCTCGGCGACGCCGGGCACCTGGACGAGTCGGTGCAGGTGCTGCGGCAGTCGTCGGAGGAGCTGGCGATGCTGGTCACCACGGGGGTGCGTGGGGAGGCTGACCTGGCGGACTCGACGCGGCGGCTGGCCGGGGCGCTGTTGGAGCTGGGTGACTTCCCGGCGGCGCGGGAGACCGCGTTGGCCGGTTTGGCGCACTACGGGCGACTGATCGCCGGCGGGCGGGACGACCTGGTGGTGCCGGCAGCGCGGCTGCGCGCCACCTACGGCTACGTCTGCCACCGGCTGTCCGATGTGGACGGCGCGGTGGCCGCGATCAGCGAGGCCAGGGCGGTGCTGGGCGCGGACGCGGTGGTGGCCAGAGGACTCGACGCGCAGCTGGCGGTGCTGCGCGCGGTGGCCGCGTTGCGCCCGGAGGACCTGGACGGCTGGTTCGCCGAGCAGCGGGTGGCGTTGTCGGCGGCGGCGGCGTTGTCCCGGTCGGGGCGGACGCGGGAGGCGTCCCGGCAGGGCGAGGAGATCCTCGGCAGCCTTGGCTGGCTGACCCGCACGCTGCCGACCGAGCAGGGCTACGCGCTGTGCGGGCGGGCCGGGGTGCACCTGGGCATGTGGGCACTGCACGCGCGCCGCAACGGGGCGGCGCGGCACGGGTTCGCGGTGGCGGCGGAGAGCTTCGGCACGCTGGTCGACAACGGGCTGCGCCAGTACGTCGAGGACTGGGCACGGGCCTACGTGGGCACCGCGTCGCTGCTGACCGTCCTCGGCGACGACGGTGGCGCCGAGGACGCGGTGGCCGAGCTGCTGGCGATCATGGCCGACGTGGACGGCGCCGCGGTGCCGGAGTGGCGGGAACGCGCCGCGCGGGTGGTGGCGGAGATGCGGTCCGCGCGGGGTTAGGGCGGGTCGGGGCGCGGCCAGAGCGCGGCCAGAGCGGGGTCGGGGCGCGGTCGGGGGCGCGGTCGGGGCCCGGTCAGCGCGGGGTTAGCGCGTCGTCCAGGTCGGCGAGCAGGCGGGTGCGGGACTTGGCGCCGACGATCGTGCGGATGGGTTCGCCGCCTCGGTAGAGGATCATCGTGGGCAGGGCGAGCACGTGGTGGTCGCGGGCGGTGGCCGGGTTCTCGTCGGCGTTGATCGTGCGGACGGCGAGTTCGCCGGCGCGCTCCTGTTCGATCTCGGCGAGCACCGGGGCGAGCATCCGGCAGGACGGGCACCAGGATCCCCAGAACTCGACCAGCACGGGGATGTCGTGCCGGACGACGTCGCGGTCGAAGGTCTCGTCGGTGACGGCGGTGGGCATGGTCGGCTCCTCAGGGGTTCACGACGCACGGGTCGACGAACCCGTCGCGGCGGGTGACGGCGTCGGCGAGCTTGCCGGCGAGTTCGGCGCGAACGGCGGCGAGCCGGTCGAGGCACGCGTCGACCTCGGCGAGCTTGCGGCGGTAGACCTCGATGGAGTCCACACAGGAGTCACCGGTCTCGTGTCCGGAGCGCAGGCACTCGACGAACGGGCGGGTGTCCTCCAGGGACAGTCCGACCGTGCGCAGTGTCTGGATCTCGGTCACCAGGCGCAGGTCGTGCTCGTCGTAGTCGCGGTAGCCGTTGGCCGACCGCGCCGCGGGGAGCAGGCCCTGCGACTCGTAGAACCGCAACGCCCGGGTGGTGGTGCCCGCGCGCCGGGCGAGCTCGCCGATTCGCATGCCGCCGAGCGTAGACATTGACGCCGACGTCAAGGCAAGCTCAGCGGCCGCCCCAGGACCGCTGGCGGTCGGTCATGGTGGTCCACACCTCGGCCGGGAGCAGGTTCTCGGCGGCGTCGTGCACCCGGTCGAGGATGTCCTGGGCCTCGTGGGTCAGGCCCAGTGTGCCGAGGTCCCGGGTGCTGCCGCCGGCGGTCAGCTCGATCGAGCCGGTGGGGCCACCGGCGATGCCCGAGTCGACGGGCGGCACGGGGTCGAGCGCACCGGCGGACCGCAGCGCGCGGTGGAACTCGGCCCGCTGCTCGCCGGTGACCGGGACGGTCTCCACCCACGACTCCTGGTCGCGCTCGTAGCCGGGGCGCCAGCTCAGCTCGGCGGTCGTCTCGTCCACCCGCAGTACCCACTCGTAGTGGTATTCCGGCGGCACGCTCCCGTTGCGGTACACCACGGTCGCGGCGAAGTCGGCCGGCATCCGCCCGGCGGCGGCCGGGACCGGGGTACCGGCGCCGGCCTGGGAGCAGCCGGCGACCAGCAGGAGGCCGACGAGTCCGAGCAGTAGGCGCATGTGGGTTCGATGGGACCTGAGCTCATCCGGTTCCCGGCCGGCGGCGTAGCTCGAACGGCAGCAGCACGAGCCGGGCGAGCACGAGCGCCGACCCGAGCACGACGGCCGCGACCGCCAACTGCCCGACGTCCGGCAGGAACAGCAGGATGTGCCGCAGCGTCAGGTCGACCGCGCCGGGCAGCCACACTCCGACGCCGAGCGCGGCGATCGCGCCGAGTCCGCCCCAGCCGACGGCACCGAGCCACGGGCGGCGCGAGCACCGGCGGAACGCCCGCCGGGCCGTCCAGCCGAGGCCGGCGGCGAGCACCAGGACCAGCGCGCCCATCCCGGCCAGCAGCAGCGTGCTCGTCGACGAGCCGGGCGGCGGGTCGGGGGTACCGCCGAGCGCGATCGTGAGCGCGCCGAGTGCGGCCGCGTTGAGCTGCGGGTCGGCCAGCGGGGACCACACGTTCTGCTGCACGGCGACGGCCCAGCCGGTGTCCGGCGCGGTGACCAGCACGGTGTGGTAGCCGGGGGACGCGCCGGCGTGCCAGACGATCGTGGTGTCGACCGTGCGGAGGGTGTCGACCCGCCAGCTGAGCCCGTAGTGCCCGTTGCCGGCCCGAGGGCCGGGGCCGCGCAGGTCCCGGACCGCCCGCTCGGACAGCACCTCGCGACCGCCGAACCGGCCGTCGTTCGTGTGCAGCATCGCCAGGTGCGCGAGGTCGGTGACGCTGCCGGCGAGGTAGCCGTAGGGCACGCCGGACGTGTCGAACTCCGCGTCGCCGACCCGCACGCCGCCGAAGTAGAACTCGTGCCCCGGCGGCAGCTTGGCAGCGGCGGTGGCCGCGTCGGCGACGGCGTCGGCCATGTCCAGCGGGCCGAGCACCTCGCGGTGCAGGAACTCCGCGAACGTCAGCCCGGACACCTCCTCGACCATCGCGCCGAGGATCTGCGCGTTCGCCGGGTTGTACTGGTGCCGCTCGCCCGGTGCGGCGTTCGGACCGGTCTCCGCGAGGCTCTCCACCCAGCGGCGCAGGGCGCCGGGCTCGTTGTCGCCGATGTCGGAGCGGGCGTACCCGTCCGCCGGGGCCAGCCCGCTGGTCTGTTCGAGCAGGTGCCGCACGGTGATCCGCTCGGCGTGTCCCCGGTCGGCGAGCCGGAACCACGGCAGGTGCTCGAACACCGGGTCGTCGAGGCCGACGGTGCCGGCGTCGACGAGCCGCATGACCGCGACCGCGGTGACCGGCTTGGCGACCGACCCGAACCCGACGGGCGTGTGGGTGGTCATCGGTCGACCGTGGCCGTCGGTGCCCCAGGCCCCCGAGGACACGATCCGGTCACGGTTCACCAGCGCGTAGGACATGCCCGGTGCCTCGACGGCCGCCATCCGGTCGGCCAGGAACTCCGTCACATCGCCGGGCGGCTGGCCGACCGGCGCCGGAAACACCAGCAGGACAACGGACAACACGCGTGCGAGCATCGCCACCAACCCCTCTCAATATGGCCATATTGCTTCTAATATGGACATATTGTCAACCGTACGGGGATACTGGGTGGCGATGGCAACCGAGGAGTACCACGCACAGCGCCGCAACCAGGTCGCGGACGCGGTGGAGCGGCTCGTCGCCGCGCACGGGCTGGACGGCGTGACCGTGGCGCGGACCGCGGCCGAGGCGGAGGTGTCGGTCGGGCTGGTGCAGCACTACTTCGCCAGCAAGGACGACATGCTGCGCTTCGCCTACACGCGCGTGACCGAGCGCGCGATGGAGCGGGTGGAACGGCAGGCGCGGGACCTCGCGGAGCACCGGAGCACGATCCGCGCGGTGGTCCGCCAGGGGCTCGGCGAGCGGCTGCCGCTGGACGACGCGCGGCGCGCGGAATGGCGGGTGTCGTTCGCGTTCGCGGCGCGTGCGGTGGACCGGCCCGACCTCGCGGCGGTGCGCAACCGCACGGAGGCGGCGATCCGGGCGCGGGTGGCGCAGGTCGTCGAGAACGGCAAGGAGTGCGGCGAGGTACCGGAGGGGGCGGACTCCGAGGAGGGTGCGGCGGGGCTGATGGCGGTCGTCGAGGGGCTCGGCCTGCACGCCTACCTCGAGGCGGTGCCGGCGGACGTGGTACTCGGCGTGCTAGACCGCCACCTCGCCGAGGTCTTTCCCGGCGAGTGTCACCAGTACGACTGAAAGGGCGGACCCGTCACGGGCCCGCCCTTTCGGTCGGTACTTGAGCTATTCGGTTGTGCTCAGGCGCGGCTGCGGCGCTTGACGACGACCATCAGCACGACACCGCCGGCCAGCAGCACGGCGCCGATACCGATCGGGAGCGCGACGCTCGCGCCGGTCTCGGCCAGGGCGACCGGCTCGACCTCGGTGGTCTCGGCCACCGGCGGGGCGGCCTCCGAGGACGTCGGCTCCTCGACCGGAGCCGAGGGCTCGGTGGTCGCCGGCGGCTCGGACGGCTGCGGCTCCTCCGGCGGAGTGGTCTGGTCGACGCACGCGCCGACGCCGAGCTCCCGGGTGAACGACCAGCCCCTGTCGCCGTTCGGGTCGTCCCACGCCTGGACCTCGATCACGAAGGTGTGGTCGACGGTGGCGTCGAGGTCGTTCCACTCCTGGGAGAAGTTCTCGCCGAACTTCTCCTGCGCGAGCACCGTGTCGCCGTCGGTGACCTTGACGGTGTTCGACTCCCGGGCGTTGTACGCCCTCAGCTCAACCTGCAGCGTGGTGACGCCCTCTTCGGCCGAGCACTCCGCCGAGAAGTCCGGCGTGTGCGCACTGGCCGTGCCGGCCATGCCGACGAGTGCGGCGGCGGCGGTGACGGCGGTGACGCCGAACGCCCCCAGTGCGGCGCCGAACCGGCGGCGCGCGGTCGAGGTGTGTGCCATTTATGCCTCCGGCTGGAAGATGTGAGCCCCAAGTCGTCGATCGCTGGCGACGATCAACAACCCACGATGGAGTGACAGACTAGCCACCCTCCGCGAGGACTTTTCACCGGGTACCTACACGGCGAACCCATTCGAAAAGGCGGACTCGACCGTTCGAGTGAATTCGCTCAACGCTCGGTTTCCTCCGGGTGGACACCAACGACACAAAGCGGCCGGTCACGACCGTGCGCCGGGGGTGAGCGCGTTGGTCGTGACCGGCCGTGGGCGGGCCAGTTCGCTACCTGGAAGGCGACTGGCCGGGACGGATGTTGGTGATCGGACCCCGCTGGTCGTGCGGCACGGCGTGCCGGCCGCTGTCCGTCGTGCCCGGCGGGGGCGGCGCGGGCGGCGCGGGCGCGCCGGGCTGGGTGGCGACCGGCTGGGTCGGCTGCCCGACCGGCGGGTCGGCGGCGGGCTCGGTCACGCGGTTCTCCTCGTCCCGCCGAAGCCGGTCGGCGAGCTCGTCCCGCTCCGCGGCCGCGGTCTTCGCCTCGCGGCGCGCCTCCCGGTAGCGGGCCCGGTTCTCCCGGCCACGCCGGCCGGCCCTCAGGATCATCCACAGGCCGAGCAGGAACACCAGCGAGAGAACGAGTCCGGCGACGAACGCCTGCATGACCGTGACGTCGGCGATGTCCCGCCCGAACGCGGACACGGTCTGCGCCGTGCCGCCGGTGTTGTACGCGATCAGGATGACTGCCGCGGCACCACTAGCCACCACCAGCAGCAAGCCGAGGATCAGCATCGCTCTGCACCTCCAAGGTCCGCACTCCTGTCTCCGCGTGTACCCGAAGCGGCCTCCGCTCAACCCCCGAGTTAACACAACGACGGTCTCTTGTTAGTTCAACACCGTTCTGTTAACTTCGGGGCATGGCAACTGTTCGGATGCGGGTCAACGGCGCGGAAACGTCCGCGGAGCTGGAACCACGGGTCAGCCTGCTCGACGCGCTGCGCGAGCACCTCGGCGTCACCGGCCCCAAGAAGGGATGCGACCAGGGCGCGTGCGGCGCGTGCACGGTCCTCGTCGACGGCCGGCGCGTGGTGTCCTGCCTCGGGCTCGCCGTGCAGTACGACGGCCGGGAGGTGACCACGATCGAGGGCGTCGACCACCCGGTGCAGCGGGCGTTCGTCCGCAACGACGGGCTCCAGTGCGGTTACTGCACCCCGGGCCAGATCTGCTCGGCCGTCGGCATGCTCGCCGAACACGCGGCGGGCGAGCCGAGCGCGGCCACCGAGCGGGTGACGTCCCGGCCCACCCTCACCGAGGCCGAGATCCGCGAGCGGATGAGCGGCAACCTGTGCCGCTGCGGCGCCTACAACGGGATCGTCGCGGCGATCGCGGAGGTGGCGGGATGAAGGACTTCGCCTACGTCGCCGCCCCGGACGTCGCCACCGCGGTGCGCGCGGCCGCCGACGCGCCGGGTGCGCGGTTCCTCGCCGGTGGCACGAACCTGGTCGACCTGATGCGCCAGCACGTCGAGCGCCCGGACACGGTCGTGGACATCAGCCGGCTGCCGCTGACCTCCGTCGAGGAGACCAAAAGCGGCGGGCTGCGGATCGGCGCGCTGATGCGCAACAGCGACCTCGCCGCCCACCCGCTGGTCCGCACCCGGTACCCGATGCTGACCCAGGCGCTCCTCGCCGGTGCGTCCGCGCAGCTGCGCAACATGGCCACGGTCGGCGGGAACCTGTTGCAGCGCACCAGGTGCCCGTACTTCTACGACCGCGCGACGCCGTGCCACAAGCGCGAGCCCGGCACCGGCTGCGCGGCGGTCGGCGGGTTCAACCGGAGCCACGCGATCCTCGGCACGTCCGCGAGCTGCGTGGCCACCCACCCGTCGGACATGTGCGTCGCGCTCGCCGCGCTGGACGCCGTCGTCGAGGTCGAGGACGTGCGCGGCACCCGCCGGATCCCGCTCGCCGACCTGCACCGGCTGCCCGGCGACACCCCGCACCTGGAGACCACCCTGGCGCCGGACGAGCTGATCACCTCGGTGGAGCTGCCGGCACCGGCGGCCGCGCCGTCCCGGTACCGCAAGGTGCGCGACCGCGCGTCGTTCGCGTTCGCGCTGGTGTCGGTGGCCGCGGCCCTGGAGGTGACCGACGGCACGGTCGCGGCGGTCCGGCTCGCGCTCGGCGGGGTCGCGCCGAAGCCGTGGCGCGCGGTCGAGGCCGAGCGGGTGCTGACCGGCGCCCCGGCGACCGAGGAGTCGTTCCGCGCCGCCGCCGACGCCGAGCTGGCCCCGGCGGTCACGCTGGACGGCAACGAGTTCAAGGTCGAGCTGGCTCGCCGCACGATCGTGGCGACCCTGCGCGACCTCGCCCGCGAAGGGAGCCGGGCATGACCCAGGCACCACCGGCTCCGGTGACCGAGGCCCCCGTGCTCGGCGCCCCGGTCGACCGGATCGACGGCACCGCGAAGACCACCGGGCAGGCGCGCTACGCGGCCGAGTTCGACCATCCCGGCCTGGTGCACGCCGCGCTGGTGTGCGCGACCGTGCCGAGGGCAAGGCTCGTCGGCATCGACACCGCCGACGCGCTCGCCCACCCGGGCGTGCTCACGGTGCTCACCCACGAGAACGCGCCGACGATGCGGAAGTCGCCGTCGCCCGGGCTGCCGGACATCAGCACGATGGCCACCGCGACCTCGGTGACGTACCTGAACACCGACGAGGTGCACTGGAACGGGCAGCCGGTCGCGGTCGTCGTCGCGACCACGTCGGACGCGGCGAAGGAGGCCGCCGCGCTGGTCCGGCCGTCCTACGAGCCCCTGCCGGCCACTGTGGACTTCCAGGCGGCGTTGCCGGACGCGCGGCCGCAGAAGCGCAACCCGTTCAGCCCCGCAGGCGGTGCCAAGGGTGACGCGGAGGCCGCGCTCGCGACGGCGCCGGTGTCGGTCGACCTGACCTTCACCACGCCGATGCACCACCACAACGCGATCGAACCGCACGCCACCACGGCCGTCTGGCACGGCGACCGGCTGACCGTCCACGAATGCACGCAGACCATCGACTGGACGCGCCGCCGGCTGGCGCACGTGTTCGGGGTACCGGTGGCGGACGTGCGGGTGCTCGCCGAGTTCGTCGGCGGCGGGTTCGGCGGCAAGGGCTACCTGTGGCCGGGCACGGTGCTCGCGGTGCTGGCGGCGCGGGTCACCGAACGCCCGGTCCGCCTGGCGCTGAGCCGCGAGGAGGTGTACCGGACGGTCGGCGGCCGCACCCCGTCCACCCAGCGGGTCGCCCTCGGCTCCACTGTGGACGGGAAGCTGACCGCGCTGGTGCACACCAGTATCACCCAGCTGGGCCGGATCGGCGGCTGGCCCGAGCAGGTGACCTCGCAGTCCCGGCACCTCTACGACGCCGAGCACGTGCTGCTGCGGCAACGCCAGGTGGAGCTGGACGCGCTGAGCACCACGACCATGCGCGCGCCGGGCGAGTCGATCGGCACCTACGCGCTGGAGTCGGCGGTCGACGAGCTGGCCCACCGGCTCGGCATGGACCCGATCGAGCTGCGGATGCGCAACGAACCGGACCGGAACCCGTTGGGCGGCACCAGGTTCTCCCACCGGCGGCTGCGTGAGGCGTACGCGCTCGGGGCGGAGCGGTTCGGCTGGGCCGAGCGGAGCCCGGAGCCGGGCTCGATGCGGGACGGGCGGTGGCTGGTGGGCTGGGGCGTGGCCTCGGCGTACCACCCGGCGCAGATGTTCCCGGCGAACGTGACCGTGCGGCTGTTCGCGGACGGCACGGTACTGCTGCGCAGCGCGTTCCACGAGACGGGCATGGGGCAGCCGACCACGCAGGCGCAGATCGTCGCGCACGAGCTGGGGGTGCCGTTCGAGGCGGTGCGGGTGGAGCACGGCGACACCGCGCTGCCGACCGGGCCGCCGGCGGGCGGGTCGATGCAGACCGCGAGCCTGGCGGCGAGCGTGCGGGCCGCGTGCGCGGACCTGCGCCGCTCGGTGCACGGCCTGGCGCGGCGCTCGGGTTCGGTGGTCGGCCGGCAGCGGCCGGCCGACCTGGTCGCCCGCGACGGCGGCCTGTTCGGCCCGGACGGCGGCGAGACGTACGCGGCGATCCTGTCCCGTGCCGGCCAGTCGCGGGTGGACGCCAAGGTGGGCTCGGACACCGGGCTCGGGCGGGTGACCGGGCAACTGCGGTTCGCGGCACGGATGGTCCGGGACGGCATGCGCTGGGTGCGGGCGTCGACCGGGGCGCAGTTCTGCGAGGTTCGGGTCGACCCCGACACCGGCGAGGTGCGGGTGACCCGCTGGGTGGGCGCGTTCGACATCGGCACCGTGGTCAACGCGAAGACCGCGACCAGCCAGCTGCGCGGCGGGATCGTGATGGGGATCGGGCTCGCGCTGAGCGAGGAGACGCTGGTCGACCCGAGGACCGGGCGGATCATGAACCCGAACCTGTCCGGCTACCACGTCCCGGTGCACGCCGACGTGCCGGAGCTGGACGTGGCGTTCGTGGGCGACCCGGATCCGACGATGCCGCTGGGCGTGCTCGGGGCGGGCGAGGTCGGCATCACGGGCGTGGGCGGGGCGGTCGCGAACGCGGTGTTCCACGCGACCGGGCGACGGGTGTACGACCTGCCGATCACCCTCGACAAGCTGCTCTAACGTAGGGGGGTGACGTTTCAGCGCGCCCGCCGGCCGGAGCACAAGCGACAGCGGTACGAGGCCATCCTCACCGCCGCGCGCGAGCTCGCCACGCGCGAGGGGGTGCGCGCGGTGACGCTGTCGGACATCGCGGGCGCGGTCGGGATGCACAAGTCCGCGCTGCTGCGGTACTTCGAGACCCGTGAGGAGATCTTCCTCCGGGTGGCGCAGGCCGACTGGGAGGACTGGGCGGCGGCGATGACCGGCGCGCTGGCCCCGCTGGCGCCTGGTTCGGTGGCGGAGGTGTCGGCGGCGCTCGCCCGCACGCTCGCCGAGCGGCCGCTGCTGTGCGACGTGCTGACCCACGCCCCGCTGAACCTGGAGCGGAACGTGTCGATGGACGCGGTGCGCGCGTACAAGCGCGCCGCGCACGCCGCGACGGTCGAGGTCATGGCCGCGGCGCGGCGGGTGCTGCCCGAGCTGTCCGAGGAGGACGCCCTGGATCTGGTCGGGGCCACCTGCATGGTCGCGGCGAGCCTGTGGCAGGTGACCCACCCGCCCCCGCTGCTGGCGGACCTGTACGAGCACGAGCCGGGCCTCGAACACGCCACCCTGGAGTTCGAGCCGACGATCGTCCGGCTGGCGACCACCCTGATCCTGGGCATCCGGGCGCGCACCTAGCCCTACTTTTGGTGCGAACGGGCGAAAGTTCGCCGATATTCGGCAAAAGTCTTGCCTTTGCCACACAGCTCCAGTATCTGTCTGAACAGGAAGAACACAGAAACCTTCATATTCACACAGGGTGAGCCGCCCGACGTCGTGCGCGGAGGTAACCGAATGCCGTCCCTGTCCCGTCTGGCCGCCGGCGTGACCGTCGCCGCGCTGGCCCTCGCCGGCACCACCGTTCCCGCCACCGCGGCACCGCGGCAGGACACCTGGACGGTGTCGCAACGCGGGATCTCCGCCGAGGTCGGCCTTACCGACGGCGCCCTGCACCTCGACGTCGAACGGCACGGCCGGACCGTGCTGAGCGGCGCCCTGGGCCTGCACACCACCGGCGCCGACCTGAGCAGCGGCCTGCGCGCGGTCGACGACGACCGGCGCACCGTGGTCGAGCGGTACGAGACAACCACCGGCAAGCAGCGCCACCGCGCGACCCCGATGTCCGAGCTGCGCCTCGAACTGCGCGGCGCGGACGACGCCAGGATGGACCTGGTCGTGCGGGTCGCGGCCGACGGCGTCGCCTACCGCTACGAGCTGCCCGAGGCGGCCACGATCACCGGCGAGGCGTCGGCGTACACGCTGCCCGAGGACGCGCCGGCCTGGCTGCTCCCCTACAACGCCTGGTACGAGCAGAACCGCGTGGCCACCACCGCCGGCGGCGCCGAGGCCGGCGACTTCGGCCACCCGTCGCTGTTCGAGGTCGGCGAGGACTTCGCACTGCTCACCGAGTCCGATGTGGACGGCCGGTACTCCGGGAGCAGGCTGCGGCACACCGAGGGCACCGGCGAGTACCACGTCGTGCTGGCCGACGAGACGGTGACCGCGGACCGCACCCCGTGGCGCACCGCGATCGTCGGCGACCTCGCCACGGTGACCGAGTCCACCCTGGTCGACGACCTGGCGTCGCCGTCGAAGATCCGGGACACGTCGTGGATCCGGCCGGGCAAGGTGGCGTGGTCGTGGCTGTCGGACCACTCGAGCCCAAGCGACTTCGAGCGGCAGAAGGAGTTCGTGGACTTCGCCGCGCGGAACAACTGGTACGCGGTGCTCGTCGACGAGGGCTGGAGCGCGGAGTGGGTGCCGGAGCTGGTGCGCTACGCCAGGGCGCGCGGCGTGGAGATCCTGCTGTGGTTCCACTGGACCAGGCTGGACACCGCCGAGGAGCAGGACACCGTGCTGCCGCTGGTGAAGAGCTGGGGCGTGCGCGGGGTGAAGCTCGACTTCATGGAGTCGGACACCCAGGAGCGCTACCGGTGGTACGACACGGTGCTCGCGAAGACCGCGTCGCTGGAGCTGATGGTCAACTTCCACGGCTCGACGATCCCGCACGGGCTGGCGCGGACGTGGCCGCACATCATGACGATGGAGGCGGTGCGCGGCGCGGAGAACTACCCGCTACCGGTGAACAACCCGGTGCAGGCGTTCACCAGGAACGTGGTCGGGTCGATGGACTACACACCGGTGTCGCTGGACACCGGGATCCAGCGGGCGTCGGTCGCGCACGAGGTGGCGCTGCCGGTGGTGTACGAGTCGGGCTGGCAGCACTTCGCGGACAGCCCGGAGGCCTACGAGCGGCACCCCGAGGCGCTGCGGTTCCTCAACCAGGTGCCGACCACCTGGGACGAGACCGAACTGGTCGCCGGGCACCCGTCCCGCGGCGCGGTGTTCGCGCGGCGCGGCGACGACCGCTGGTTCCTCGGCGCGATCTCGGCCGGTGAGCCGCGCACGGTGTCGGCTCCCCTGCGCTTCCTGGACGGCGGCCGCTGGCTGGTCGAGGTGATCCGGGACGGCGAGGGGCCGCGCGGCGACGTGGTCCGGTCGAGCCGGGTGCTGACGGCCCGCGACACCCTGTCGGTCGAGGTCGCCGCCGACGGCGGGTTCGCCGCGATCGCCTGCCGGGCGTGGCCGGGGCGGACCACGTGCGACGAACCGCTCCAGCACGTCCCGTCGTCCACTCTGGACGTGTCGCCGGCCGGTGAGGTGGACGTGACGAAGGGCGAGTCGTTCGAGGTCACCGCGACGTTCCACACCGACCGGGACGTGCGTGACGTGCGCCTGTCGGCGGTGGCGCCGTCCGGCTGGTCGGTCTCCGGTCGGACCGTCACCCGCCACCGGTTGCCAGCCGGCGAGCACCTGACCGCCCGGTGGACCGTCCACGTGGGACAGGACAGCCCGTCCGGTTACGTGGACGTGCCCGTGGTGGCCGAATTCGACGCGCCGCGGTGGAGCGACCGGGTGCATGTCGAGCGGGCGGTGCGGACGTTCGTGCCCCCGCCGCCGCTGGCCGGCGAGCCGTGGGTGAGCGACGTGCCGTTCGTGGCGGAGACCAACGGCTGGGGACCGGTGGAGCGTGACCGGTCGGTGAACGAGTCCGCGGCCGGCGACGGCAACCCGCTGACGATCGACGGTGTGGTGTACGAGAAGGGGCTCGGCACGCACGCGCCGTCGAGGGTCGAGGTGTACCTGGGCGGGCAGTGCTCGCGGTTCGACGCGCTGGTGGGCCTGGACGACGAGACGACGGAGCCGGGCTCGGTCGCGTTCCGCGTGCTCGCCGACGGTGCGGTGCGGTACGACAGCGGACTGGTTCGCCCCGGCCCGGGGATCCCGGTCTCGGTGGACGTGTCCGGCGCGCGGATGCTCACCCTCGAGGTGACCGACGGCGGCGACGGCAAGAACTTCGACCACGCCGACTGGGCGGACGCCCGCCTGACCTGCTGAGGCACCACAAAGCCCTGAAGGTGGCCTTGGGACGCCGAGCGTCTCGAAGGCCACCTTCAGGGCGTTCGGTCAGTTCGAGTCGCCCCGGCGGCGTCCGATGAGGAAGACCACCAGGCCGACCACGGCGGTCGCGGCGGCGCTGAGCGGGCCCAGCGCCAGCCCGATCACCAGGACGGCGGCCGCGAACAGCAGCGCGAGGCCCAGCGCCGCGCGCAACGTCGCGGCCCAGTCGCCGACCACGCGCTCGGCCAGGCGAAGCCAGTCGTCACGACGGGTGGGCGCGAACGACGTGCGTACCGGGGGCGTGGGGACGACCACCGGCGACGTGGGTTCCGGCGGATCCGGCTCGGTGGTCAGTACCGCCAGGCCGGCCAGCTCCACGGTGCGCCGGTCGGGCGCGCTCGTCGGGCTGTCGGTGGATCTTGCCTCTTCTGGTGTCGAGGCGGTGCGCGACCGTAGAGTGGTCACCGTTCTGTGCCCTTTCGATCGTGTTCGCGTGTGGACTCGGGTCGGCTGGGATCGGACGTCGGTGGCTCCCTGTGCCAGCAGGGAGCCACTTCATCATCACCGATTGATCTTGTTATCCGGACGTGACCCTTCCGTCCAAGCGATAAACGGTGCGTATCCGTCGATGAGCGGACCGTCTCACTCTGAGCAGCCGATGGGTGAAGCGTGCAACTGCACATGCATACGACCGGTGCGTGTTCACCTGCGATTACACTTTAAACAACCCGATCGGGTGACTTGTACCCTCTCACCTGGGGTGATTAAGTTGTTTGTTCGGCACCACGGTTTTGGTCACGCTCCGGAGTCGCGGAGTGATGCAGACCACGGCGAGCACCACACGTTCGGGGACACTCGGTGCCGTTACTCCCCGGAGTCGACGTGTTCGTCCCACCACGCCGTCCACCGGTCTCGCAACTCGGCGAACCGGGCGTCGTCGAGGCCGTAGGTGGATAGCAGTGCCATCGCCACCCCGTTCGGCTTGCCGTCGACCGGGCCGTGGCTGGACAGCACCAGCAGCCCACCGCCCCAGGCGTCGACGGCGATGCCGAGCTGGTTCGCCGAGCGGTACCAGTGTTCGCCGGTCACGTGCTCGCCGAGCAGGTCCGTCGCGACCGGACCGGACAGCGGCA
Source organism: Actinophytocola gossypii (assembly GCF_025165815.1). Lineage (GTDB taxonomy): Bacteria > Actinomycetota > Actinomycetes > Mycobacteriales > Pseudonocardiaceae > Actinophytocola > Actinophytocola gossypii. The sequence goes on from NZ_JAFFZE010000022.1 coordinate 239,742, forward strand.
GTCCGAGGTCCTGCGCGAGCGACCGCCCGGACGGGTTGGCGCCGGTGAGGAACACCGTCCGCCGCGCCGCCCCCGGCCCGCGCTCCACGGCGAACCGCAGCTGGTGCAGGAAGGTGATCCAGCCCTCGGTGATCTCGCCGTAGTAGGCGTCCCAGTCCGGGTTCACGCCGCGCGGCGCCCGGGTCAGCGTGACGCGCGTGCCGTCGCCGTCCGGTTCGAGCCGGATCACGTCGCCGGCCTGAACGCTGAGGGTGCGGGCCGCCGGGTCCTCGTCGACCTCGGTGAAGTAGATCAGGTCGATCTCGTCGTCGAGGCCGTCGTAGTCCCACCCGTGCCAGTGGCGGATGGTGTCCTTGTCGCGCAGCGCCCGCCAGACGGTGTCGACGGGGGCCGCGACGGTGACCTCGATGCGCGGGGTGTCGTTCATGACCGGCCTTCCTGAGTTTCCACGGTTCCCGCGGGCGCGGGGTGGCCCGCGGCGACCATTCGGTACGGCCGGCCGTCCGGGCTGTCGTACCGGGCGACGACCTGCCGGATCGCGTCGGCCAGTTCGTCGGTGAACGAGTGCACGTCGCCCGGCTCGGCGAAGCGGACCTCGGTCTCGACGGTGAACGTGAGCAGCCGCTTGCCCTCCTCGGCCGCCCTGGCCTGCATGCGGGCGACGTCCCGGACGGTGCCGGCCGCCACCCCGACCAGGTGCTCGGCGGCGTACTGGTCGTGGATCCGGGTGAGTTCGGCGCCCAGCACGGCCGGGTCGACGACGAACGCGCCGGGCCGGGTGCGCAGGATCCGCTCGACGCAGCCGCGGCGCGGGCGTTCCTCGACGAGTTCGACCAGGCCGGCGTTCTCGAGCGCGCGCAGGTGGTAGTTGACGCGCTGCCTCGGCAGCTCCAGCGCGGCGGCGACCTGCGTGGCCGACGCCGGTTCGCGCAACTGGGCGAGCAGCCGACGGCGCAGCGGTGAGAGCGCGAGCCGGACCCGGTCCGGCTCGTCGACGTAGGTGATCCCGGTTGGCACGGAACCAGGATCTAATTGACAGGATTTTTTGTCAATAGACGCGCCAGCGCGCACCGAGCGAGCGGGAGTGCTTGGTCAGACGCCGGTGACCAGGGAGGGACGGGTCGCCAGCAGATGCGAGAAGCGGGCGGCGCCGGCTCGGGCGGCCCGTTCCAGGTGCCAGCGGCGGGCCTGGAAGGTCGCCGCGGGCACGGAGAACGCCACCGCGCCCATCACCCGGTTGCGGGTGTCCAGCACCGGCGCCGACAGGCACGCCAGCTCCGGCTGGAACTCCTCGATCTCCAGCGCCATACCGGCCCGGTCGACGTGGTCCAACTCGGTGTCCAGGTCGACGGCCCGGACGGTGGTGCGGTCGGTCAGCTTGGGCATCCCGGCCCCGGACAGGTAGTCCCGGCGCTGCCGCCTGGGCATCGACGCCAGTAGCACCTTGCCGAACGCGGTGGCGTGCGCGGCCTCGTGGAAGCCGAAGTCGAGCGGGGTCGCGCGCGGGTACTCGGCCGAGTCCGCCACCGCGGCGACGACGATGTCGGTCTCCCGGAACACCGTGTAGTACGCGGCCGCCTCCGCACGCCGGTGCAGGTGGTGCAGCTCGTCCTGCAGCTCCTGGCCGACGTCCAGCTCGGCGCACAGCCGCTGGTACAGGCTGCCGACCTTGTACCCAAGCCCGAAGCCGCGACCGTGCCCGAGCCGGATCAGGTAGCCCTCGTACACCAGCGTGTTCAGCAGGTGGTAGGTCGTCGACAGGTTGTACCCCGCGCGCCTGGCCACGGCCTTCGCGCTGATGCCGTCGCCCGCCGAGCCGACGATGTCCAGCACCCGCAGCGCCCGCTGCGCGGAGCCGATCAGCCCGCTGCTCTCCCGCGTCGCATCGGTCATGACAACCTCCACGGCCCGCCGCTCTGCCGACCCTCCGCCGACCCTACGTCAGAGCACGTCAGGACGACAGGTCCGACATCACCGCCTCCGGGTAGCGGGTGCGCAGCAGGCCCCGGCAGAGGCCGGCGTTGCCGTCGATGCTGACCCGGACCGCGCGGGCGAACCGCAGGCGCAGCGGGGCCTCGGCGGCGTCGATCGGGACCCCGTGGTCGTCCAGCAACAACGGCGAGGCCGGAGCGCGGGTCAGGCCCAGCTCCGCCCGCCGGCGCAACAGCGAGGTCAGCTCGGGTGACTCCGGCACCGCGCCCAACGGGAGGCCGACCGGGTCGACGCCGGCGGCGGCCAGCCTGGCCGCCAGCCGGTCCAGGCTCGCCAGGTACGCCTTGCGGCGGAACGTCGTCCGCAGCGCGTCCAGCTCCTCGGTCGCCTCGCCGGGGAACGAACCGGCGAAGCCCGCACCGCCCGCCACGCCCGCGTTGATCTCCTCGGCGGCGAAGTGGTCCTCCAGCCGCACGTCGACCGAGGACACCGAGGGCAGCGCCAGCACCGCGTCGTGCGCGTCGGCGACCATGAGGTAGGCGAAGTTCGGCGCGCAGAAGTACGTCGGCAACCGCAGCCGGACCTCGGCGTGGCCGTCGGCCAGCGTCGCCGACGACACGAAGCCCAGCTCGGTGATGGGCTGGTCCAACTCGGGGTCGAGTACGGTGCCGAGCGCTTCCCGGAGGCTCATGCCGGGACCTTCGGCGAGGAGCCGACCGCGCCGTCCGGCGCGGGGGCCGCGTCCAGCTCCGGCGGCACCTCGATGTCGTAGAGGCGGGCCGCGTTCAGGCCGAGGATCTTCTTCTTGACCTCGGTGGTGAGCGGCGGGTACTCGGTCATGTCCTCGGGGATCTGGAAGTCGACGAACCGCTCGACCAGCCACCTCGGCGTCCAGATCGCGTAGTCGCTGGCGAACGTGATCCGGTTCTCGTCGAGCCAGTACAGCAGCTCGCCGATGATCTGGGCGAAGTACCTCGGCCGGGAGTGGATGAACGGCAGCGCCACCGCGAGCCCGCCGTAGACGTTCGGCTCCTGGGTGGCGATCCAGCAGAAGTCCTCCAGCCTGGGCAGTCCGACGTGCTCGACGATGAACCGCAGGCCCGGGAAAGCCGACGCCACGTCGTCCACGTCGGCCACGTCGAACGCGTCCCGGTTCAGCGGGTAGATCGTCGGTCCCTTGTGGACGTGGATGTTGCGGATTCCCAGCTCCTGGCAGCGTTCCAGGTACCGGTAGGACCACGGGTCGGACAGCTTCCAGCCCTTGGAGTCGCCCTTCCACTCGGCGGTGTAGAGCTTGACGCCACGCAGGTTCCACCGCTGCGCCAACGCCTCCAGCCGGTCCAGCCCGGCCTCGCCGTCGCGCGGGTCGAACGAGCCGTTGACGATGAACCGGTCCGGGTACTTCTCCGCGAGCGCGCCGTCCTGCTCGGTGGTGTTGAAGCCGTCGACGAAGAAGTCGGTCAGGTAGGTCGGCTGGAAGATCGCCTTGTCGACGTAGCCGACCTCGAACAGGTCGTGCAGTACGCGTTCCTCGCTCTGCTGCCAGAAGTCCTGCAACGACCACAGCTCCGACTCCGGGGAGAGGTTGCGGTGGTAGTCGTAGAAGCAGTTGATGAAGCCCTCGCCGTAGCGGTTGGCCTGGTTGGACGGCCGCCCGTCCCAGTAGTGGACGTGGCTGTCGACGACGAAGTAGCGCTGTCCGTCCTTTTCGTACACCGTGCTCAGCTCCGTTCCGGAACGAGGATGCCGCGGCCGGTCAGGCGACCGTTGTCCAGGTCGTCCATGGCCTCGTCGACGGCGTCCAGCGGGTAGGTGGTGGTGTGCAGGCTGACCTTCCCCCGCGCGGCGAGGGTCATCAGCTCGTCGAGGTCGTTGTAGGAGCCGACCAGGTTGCCGATCACGTTGATCTCGCTGGAGATGATGTCGATGGTCGGGATCCGCACGCTGCCGCCGTACCCGATGACGAAGTACGAGCCGGCGCGACGCAGCATCGCCACGCCCTCGGCCTCGGTGCCGTTCTCGCCGACGAAGTCGAGCACCACGTGCGCGCCATCGCCGCCCGTCAGGTCGAGTACCGCGTCGACGTGCTTCCCGTCCGCCACCACGGTGTGTGCCGCGCCGTGACCTTTCGCCAGCTCAAGCGCGGCCGGCGACCGGTCGACCACGATCGTCTCCGCCGGGACCATCGCGGCCAGGCACTGCACGCCGATGTGCCCGAGCCCGCCCGCGCCGATCACCACGACCCGGGTGCCCGGGTACAGCAACGGCACGGCCTTGCGCACGGCGTGGTAGGCGGTGAGCCCGGCGTCGGCGAGCGCGGCGACGTCGGCCGGCCGCAGCGACGGGTCGAGCTTGACCACCGACCGGGCGTTGGTGAGCAGGAGCTCGGCCATTCCGCCGTCGGAGTCGATGCCGGGGAACCGGGAGTTCGCGCAGTGCACGTCGTCGCCGGCGCGGCAGGCCCGGCACAGTCCGCAGGTGGCCAGCGGGTGCAGGATCACCGGGTCACCGGGCGCGACGTTCGACACCGCGGCGCCGACCGCGCGCACCCAGCCCGCGTTCTCGTGGCCGATCGTGTACGGCAGCGTGACGCCGGACTTCTCCGCCCACTGCCCCTCCACGATGTGCAGGTCGGTGCGGCACAGCCCGGCGCCGCCGACCTCGACCAGCACGTCCCACGGGCCGGTGACCTCGGGCTCGGGCACCTGCTCCACGACCGGGCGCTTGTCGTACTCGTGCAGCCGTACGGCCTTCATCGCCACTCTCCTTCGAGTCGGTTCCCCGATCGTTGGCCGAGACTCGTCGAGGGGTCAACGCACCGGATTCCACCCAGGCGGAAATCGGGCCGTTATTTCACGGAGCCGGAAAACGGCGGGTACGGCAGAATCCGGCCCATGGACTGGCTCGATGTCCGCAAGCGGTTGCGCGACAACAGGTTCCGGCTCTCGGTCGAGGCCGCCGGGCGGTACCCGGACGTGCGTAGGCTCGCCGGGACTCCGCTGCTGACCAGGCCGGAGTGGGTGCCCGAGGAGCCGGTTCCGCTGGCCGACGTCGCGATCGCGCTCGGACCGGCACCGCCGCTGCCGGAGCTGCCCGGCCGCGGGTACGCCGCGCGGATGGCCGAGCTGGACCCGCCCGCGGTGTTCGAGGACCGGCCGACGTACCGGCTGCTGTCCGCGTCGCTGACCGGCGAGCCGCGGCTGGCGTTCGGTCCCGGAACGTACTTCGACCACATCGACACCGGCGAGGCGGCCGCGCACGAGTACGCCGCCGGTGGCCCGACTCCCCTGCGGGACGCGGTCGGCGACCCGTGCGACCTGACCAGGCGACCGGCGAACCTGGCGGTCAGCGTCGTGACGATCCGTGGTGGGCGGTTCTTCCTGCACTGGCGCGACCCGGCGCGGGTGGGGCACGCGGGTGGGCTGTACCAGGTGCTGCCGGTCGGCGTGTTCCAGGCGACCGGGCCGGGCCGGGACGACCAGGACTTCTCGCTGTGGCGGTGCGTCGTGCGCGAGTACGCCGAGGAGCTGCTCGGCGAGCCGGAACGATCCGACGTGGACTACGGGACGTGGCCGTTCGCGGTGGCGATGACCGACGCGCTGCGCGCGGGGCGGATCCGCGCCGAGTGCCTGGGGCTCGGCGTCGACCCGTTGACGTTCGCCACCGACCTGCTGGTCTCGGTCACCTTCGACGACGACGTGTTCGAGGACCTGCTGGGCGGCTGGGTGTCGCACAACGACGAGGGCGCGGTCACCGAGCACCCGTTCACGCCGGCGTCGGTCGACGGCCTACCGATGCAGGCCGCGGGCGCCGCCGCGGTCCGCCTCGCGCTCGCGGGGAGGTAGCGCCTCAGGCCGTGCGGGGGCGGCTCGGGTCGCGCGGCGCGGCTCAGGCCGTGCGGGGGCGGCTCGGATCGCGGGGTGGGCGGCGGTGCGGGTCCGCGCCCGGGCCGGCGACGGCGACCACGTCGGCCGCGGCCGGCTCGTGGCCGCAGTCGTCGCAGCGGGTGTGCACGTGGACCGGGCCGCCGCAGTCCTCGTGCTCGAACAGGATCGGCGGGCCCTGCGGCGCGACCCACCGGTCGCCCCACTCGGTCAGCGCGATGATCACCGTGGACAGCTCGCGACCCTTTCGGGTGAGCACGTACTCCCGGCCGTCGCGCCGCTCCATCAGGCCGTGGGCGACGAACCCGTCCAGGCGCTTGGCCAGGATGTTCGGCGCGACGCCGAGCCTGCGCTCGAAGTCGGAGAACCGGGTCATCCCGGCGAAGACCGCGTTGCGGATGATCAGCAGGCTCCAGCGTTCGCCGACCAGTTCCAGCGCCCGCGCCGCCGAGCAGTTCTCGTTCTCGTACGTCCGACCCAGCACGACGACGATGTTCCCTCTTCTACTTGTGTGATGCAAGCTCCTGTTCTACGGTTACTTGCATCACACAAGTCAGGGAGAGAATCATGAACCGACCGCGGATCGGCACCCGGGACGAGTGGCTCGACGCCCGCCGGGAGCTGCTGACCAGGGAGAAGGAGCTGACCAGGGCCATCGACGCGCTCAACGCCGACCGTCGGCGGCTGCCGATGGTGCGGGTCGAGCGGGACTACCGGTTCACCGGGCCGGACGGCGAGGTCGGACTGCTGGACCTGTTCGACGGACGCGGCCAGCTGGTGCTGCAGCACTTCATGTTCGACCCGTCCTGGGACGAGGGCTGCGGCAGCTGCACCGCGATGGCCGACGACCTCAGCGAGGGTGCCCGCGCCCACCTGGCCGCCCGCGACACCGCGTTCGCCGCCGTGTCCCGCGCGCCGTACCCGAAGCTGGCCGGCTACCGGGCGGCCAGGGGCTGGACCTTCCCCTGGTACTCCTCGTACGGCAGCGACTTCAACTACGACTTCCACGTCTCGCTGGACCCGGCGGTCACGCCGAACGCGTACAACTTCCGCAGCGGTGACGAGTTCGTCGCGGCCGGTGAGGAGTGGCTGGTGGACTACGTCGGCGAGCAGCCGGGGGTCAGCGCGTTCCTCCGGGACGGCGACGAGGTCTTCCACACCTACGCCACCTACGGCCGCGGCGTCGAGGTGATGATGCACGCGTACCGGCTGCTCGACATCACCGCGCTGGGCCGCCACGAGGAGTGGGAGGAGCCGAAGGGCCGGGGTGCGCATTCCGCCGACCCCGGCTTCACCGGCTAGCCCGGCCCGTTGTCCCTCCTGAGAGCTACCCGGATTGTTGTTCCCAGCGGGATTCCATGGCTGACCTGGATTCCTAATCTCTGTGTCGCACAAGGAATTCGTCACAGAGAGGTCGAGGGCAATGGTTCTGTCGAAGGAAGTCGGGCAGCTGCGCAGGTATCGGTTCCCCGTGCTGCTGGTCGCGTTCACCGTCGTGATGCTGGCGAACGCGGCCATCATGCAGCTGGTGTCGCCCGTCGTGCTGCTCGCCCTGCCGTTGGGGATCGGCTCCGTCATCGCTGTTCTGGCCGGTTACCGCAAGTTGTCGCGGGTCGTGGAGCGGCGGGCGGACATTCCCGAACTCGCCAGGGTGCGGGTGTGGTCCCAGCTGCGGCGGGGGGCGTTGCTCGGGTCCGGGCTGTTCGTCCTGCTGATCCTGCTGATCGGGATGTTCGGCGGCTGGCAGGACATGTCGTGGGGCTCGATCTGGGGCTGCCTCGGCACCGCCGGGATGGTGGCGAGCGTCGCGGTCACCGAGGAGGTGCTGTTCCGCGGTGTGCTGTTCCGGATCATGGAGGAACGCACCGGGACGATGACCGCGCTCGTGCTGTCGTCGCTGATCTTCGGTCTGACGCACTCGATCAACGCCGAGGCGACGCTCTGGGGCGTGCTGTCGATCGCGCTGACGGGCGGGATGCTGACGACCGCCGCCTACGTCGCGACCCGGTCGCTGTGGCTGTCGATCGGCCTGCACTTCGCCTGGAACTTCACCCACGCCGGCATCTTCGGCGTCGCGCTGTCCGGCTCGGCCGACGCGCCGGCCGGGCTGCTGCGGACGACGTTGTCCGGTCCGACCGTGCTGACCGGCGGCACCTTCGGACCCGAGGCGAGCCTGTTCGCGCTGCTGGTCTGCGTCGTGCCCACCGTCCTCCTGCTGCGCCGCGCCGCCCGCACCGGACGGATCCAGCGCCGTGTCCAAGCCCGGGCCTGACCAGTACGCTCGCGCGATGCTCTCGTGGTGGCAGCGACAGTCCCCGTCCATCAAGGACAGTGCGCTCGCGCTGGTTCTCACGGCCCTGGCGTTCGTACCGACCGTGTCGGCCATCGGCCCCCAGCTCGGCGACCTGCCGAAACGCCCGGTCGACGCGCTCGCGCTCGTGCTGGTCGTCGCGCAGGCCGCGCCGCTGGCGATCAGGCGACGCTCGCCGGTCGGCGCGCTGGCGGTCACCGGCGTCGCCTTCGCCCTGCACCAGTCGTTCGGCTACCCGGACACCGTCGCCGGCATCGGGTTCTACCTGGCGCTCTTCGCGGTCGGTGCGCACCAGGTCCGGTACCGCCGGGTCACGGCGGTGACCGCGACCGCGGGCTACACCGGGCTGGCGATCACGTTGCACCTGCTGGGTTCGCCCAGCCAGCTCCAAGTCTTCGTCGTCTTCTACCTGACTCTGGTGGTGATGTGGATGGCCGGGACCGCGATGCGCCGGTGGCGGGCCGAGGAGGCGGAGCACCGTCGGCTGAGTGTCGAGGTGGCGACCGCCGGCGAGCGGGCCCGGATCGCCCGGGACCTGCACGATGTGGTGACCCACCACGTGACCGCGATGGTCGTCCAGGCGGACGCGGCGCAGTTCCTGCTCGACGGGTCCCCGGAACACGTGGGGAAGGGGCTCCACGCCATCAGCGACACGGGCCGCCGGGCGTTGACGGAACTGCGGCACCTGCTCGGCGTGCTCGAGGCGACGGGTGACTCGGCGAGGGCCGACCGGTCGCCGACCCTCGGCCGGGTCAGTGACCTCGTCGAGCAGGCCCGGTTGTCCGGTCAGCCGGTCGAGCTGAACAGGCGGGGCGACCAGCGTGAACACGCCGTCGACATCGAGCTGGCGGCGTACCGGGTGGTGCAGGAGGCGCTGACCAACGCGATGAAGTACGCGACGGGACACCTGACCCGGGTCGAGATCGACGATCACGACGACCGGATCGAGATCGAGGTGACGACGGACGGGACCACCGCTGGCACGCCCGCGGTCGGGTCGGGTGGGCGCGGCCTGAGTGGGCTGCGGGAGCGGGTACGGATGCTCGATGGTGAACTGGTGGCCGCGGCCCGGCCCGAAGGCGGGTTCCGGGTGCACGCGCTCATCCCCTCACGGAGGTAGGCATGACTGTCCGGGTGCTGGTGTGCGAGGACCAGGAACTGGTGCGCGCCGGGTACACCACGATCTTCTCGGCGCAACCGGACATGGAGGTCGTCGGCGAGGCCGCGGACGGCAGGCAGGCCGTCGAGGAGGCGCTGCGGTTGCGCCCGGACGTCGTGGTGATGGACATTCGCATGCCCATCGTCGACGGTATCGAGGCCACTCGCCGGCTGGCCGGGCCAGGCGTGGACAACCCGGCGAAGGTGTTGGTGGTCACCACCTTCAACGTCGACGAGTACGTCTACGAGGCGCTCAAGGCCGGGGCCAGCGGGTTTCTGCTCAAGGACTCGGCCCCGGCGGAACTGGTCAAGGGCGTGCGTACCGTCGCCGCCGGGGAATCGCTGGTGGCCCCGGCCGTCACCCGTACCCTGATCGGCCACTTCGCCGAGCGCCTGCGACCCACCGACACCACCCACCCGGCCCGGGACCACGTCCGGCAGACCCTCGCTCGCCGGGAACTCGAAGTGCTCGAGCAGATCGCCGAGGGCCTGTCGAACGCGGAGATCGCCGAGGAGCTGCACATCACCACGGAAACCGTGAAGACCTACGTCTCCCGGATCCTGACCAAGCTCGACCTGCGTGACCGCGTGCAGGCGGTTGTCCTCGCCTACCGGGTAGGACTGGTCAGCGTCGGGCAGGAGTGAACAGCGCGCCGAGGAACTCGACCAGCAGGCGTTCCCGCAGGCGCGGCGGGGCCACCGCGAGCATCGCGTTCACCTCGGCCATGCGTCTCGGGGTGGACACGCCGTCCAGGCCGGCGGCGGTGAGCAGGCCGGCGAACTGGTCCGGGGTCAACGTGTCCGGGTCCAGGGCGGTGATCGCGGTGACCAGTTCGGGCGCCAGGCGGATCGGGCCGGCGGCGCGGGCGGCGGCGACCGCGGCGGTGAGGTCGGCCAGGAGCTCCGGTTCGCCGCCGTGGTTGGCGGCGGTGACGGTCAGGTGCAGGTTCGGCGGGGACGCGACGAAGCCGAACTGGGGTTGCAGGTACCAGCCGCGCTCGGTCATCTCGTCGGCGACGGTGAACACGTCCAAGTCGTCGTCGGCGGCGGTGACCGCCAGGAGCGTGGCCTCCGGGTCGCCGAGGACGCGCAGGCCGGGGATGTCCTCGATGCCGGCGCGGAGGGTGCGGACGGCGGCCAGGGTGCGCTCGGCGAGGCGCGCGTAGCCGTCGTCGCCGAGGTGGCGCAGGACCGCCCACGCCGCGGCGAGCGGGCCGCCGGAGCGCGTCGACTGGAGCGTCGAGTTGAGCATCGTGTAGCCGGGCCAGGCGGCGCTGGCGAAGAACTGCGGGCGGCGCACGTCGGCCGACGCGTGCAGCAGGACCGACGTCCCCTTCGGACAGTACGCGTACTTGTGCAGGTCCACCGACAGGCTGGTCACGCCGGGTACCGCGAGGTCGAAGTCCGGTAAGGACACCCCGAGGCGGCGGAAGTGGGGCAGGATCCAGCCGCCGATGCAGGCGTCCACATGGCACCGGACGCCGCGTTCGGCGGCCGCGGCGGCGATCGGCGGCACCGGGTCGACGACGCCGTGCGCGTAGGACGGGGCGCTGACCACCACCAGCACCGTCGAGTCGTCGATCGCGGCGGTCATCGCGGCCGGGTCGGCGCGGAAGGTCGACGGGTCGACGGGCACCGTGACCGGCTCGACGCCGAAGTAGTGCGCGGCCTTGTGGAACGCGGCGTGCGCGGTGTCCGCCAGGACCATTCTGGGACGCGGGAGGTCGGGGCGGGCGTCGCGGGCGGCCTGCACGGCCAGCAGGCAGCTCTCCGTGCCACCGGAGGTCACGGTGCCCACAGTGGACGGACCGCCGCCGAGCAGGGCGGCCGCCGTCGCCACGACCTCGTTCTCCATCCGCAGCAGGCTGGGGAACGCGGTCGGGTCCAGACCGTTGGCGGAGCTGGCCAGCGCGTGCGCGTCGGCCGCCAGTTCGTCCACACCGGACAGTCCGCTGTCGTACACGTACGCGAGCGTGCGGCCGCCGTGGGTCGGCAGGTCGCCGGCACGCATGGCGCGCAGCTCGTCGAGTACCTCGTCGGCCGGGATCATGGCCGTACCTCCAGGATCGTCCGCCGCAGCAGCGGCAGGCCGGCCAGCGCGAACAGGGCGGGCACCAGCCCGATGCCGAGGACCACGGCGGTGACCGCGCCGGCCGGCTGCGTCACGTCCTCCCCCGCCGACGACGACACGTACCCGCCGAGCGCGAGCACCAGCCCGTACAGCGCGGGCCCGAGCGCGAGCCCGAGCGTCTCCCCCGCGGTCCACACGCCGGCGAACAGGCCCGCCCGGACCTGCCCGGTGCGCAGCTCCTCGGTGCTGATCACGTCCGGCAGCATGGCCAGCGGGAACACCTGGATGCCCGCGTACCCGACGCCGACCACGGCCGCGCAGGCGATCACCGCGCCGACCGGCAGCACCCGGGTGCCGAGCAGGCCGAGGGTGCCGGCGGCGAACACGAGCGTGGCCAGCACGTACCCGAGCCGTTTGCCGTACCGGGCGGCGACCCGCTGCCAGGCGGGCATGACCAGCAGCGCGGGCCCGACGAACGCGACGAACAGCAGCGGCTGCACGGACCGGTCGCCGATCGCGACCCGCGCCAGGTAGTCGACGCCGGCGAGCAGCACGCCGATGCCGGCCGCCTGCACCACGAACGCGGCGAGCAGCCAGCGGAACGCCCGGCAGTCCCGGATCGCGGCCAGCACCTCGCGCCAGCTCGACACCGACGGCAGCGTCCGCGCCCGCGGCACCCGGGCGGTGCCGAGGAACACCCCGACCGCGCCGACCACGATCAGCACGGCGACCGCGACGCCCATGACCCGGTAGCCGTCGATGCCGCCGACCGCGTCCCGGACCGCGGGCGCGCCGGCGCCGCAGACCAGGATCGCGACGGCCAGCACCGCGATCCGCCACGCGGTGAGCCTGGTGCGCTCGGCCGGGTCGTCGGTGAGCTCGGCGGGCAGCGCGTTGTACGGCACCTGGAAGAACGCGAACGCGGTGGCGCACAGCAGGAACACCCCGGCGACGTACAGCGCGTCGACGGTCGCCGAGCCGGTGTCCGGCCCGGCGAACAGGGCGGCGAAGGTGACGGCCAGCGCGATCCCGCCGGCGATCAGGTACGGCCGGCGCGGGCCGAGCCGCCCGGTGGTGCGGTCGCTGATCCGCCCGGCGACCGGGTTGAACAGCACGTCCCACGCCTTGGGCAGCAGCACGAGCAGCCCGGCGACCGACGCGGACACCCCGAGCGTGTCGGTCAGGTACGGCAGCAGCAACAGCCCCGGCACCGTCCCGAACGCGCCGGTCGACAGCGACCCGAGGGCGTAGCCGAACCGGGTACGGACCGGGAGCCGCACCCCAACCGAAACGTGAGCGGGTTTCACCATTTGCGTGGTGACCTTACCCGATGCGCTCCTCCCAGGAGAGCACCAACCGCACGCAGCGCTTGTCGAGGACGTACTCGCCGTCGACCGGGGTGCCCGGCGGGTGGGCGTCGATGCGCAGGCCGGCGGAGCCGGGGCGGCCGGCGTCCTGCCAGGCGGTGATGTGCGCGGCCAGGTCGGCGGCGGGCTGCTCGGCGCCGACGACCACCAGCTCGCCGCCGTCCACGTGCACGGTGGCGAGCCCGAAGTCGTCGAGCAGGCCGGTGGTGGCCCGGCCCTCGGGCGCGTGCAGGGGCGCGTCGGACAGCCGGGTGCCCCGGTCGGACTCGGACAGCGCGAACCAGCGCGGCTCACGCACGGCGAGCCACAGCGAGAGCCCGTCGAGCAGCTCGAACTCGTCCGGCACCACGCCGGTGCGCACCCGGGTCTCCTGGTCATCCAGGGCGTCGAGCACCGCGTCGGTGTCCAGTTCGCGGGCCTCGGGCAGGGTGAGCACGAGCCCGGTCTCCTGTTCGAGCACGTACACCCGTTCCGGGCCGGTGAGCGCGCCGCGCATCCGCATGAACCCGCACGGGCGGGCGGACCGGCTGGTCCAGTGGTCGCCCGCGCGCTCGAACGCCACCGAACGCTGCACCCCGCGCAGGTCGAGCGGGACGACGATCCGGCCGTCCGGCGCGAGTTGCTCCAGCCAGGCCGGCGCGAGGTCCCAGACCCCGACGGTCGCGATGATCCGGTCGTACGGGGCCTTGTCCGGGTGACCGAGGGCGCCGTCGGCGTTGAGCACGGTGACACCGGCGCAGCCCGCCGCCGACAGGTTCTCCTCCGCCCGGTCGACCACGTCGGCGTCGAGGTCGATGCTGGTCACCCGGCCACGGGAGCCGACGATCGTGGCGAGCAGCGCGGCGTTGAACCCGGTGCCGGCGCCGATCTCGAGCACCCGGTGCCCGCGCCCGGCACCGAGCTGGTCGAGCATGATCGCCATGATCGTCGGCTGGGACGAGGAGCTGGTCGGCTGGCCCTGCTGGTCCCGCTTGGTGACGATGGCCTCGTCGCGGTAGGCGGCGTCCGGCCGCAGGTCCGGCAGGAAGATGTGCCTCGGCACGGTGCGCAGGGCCTCGGCCACCAGCGCGTCGGTGGCCCCGCCGCGCTCCCGCACGTGCCTGAGCAGCTGCTCGCGCAGACCGTTCAGCTCCCCGCCCAACGACGCCTCCAAGTCCGATGCTCGGCGAGATCGTAACGGCTGGGGCTGACGGTCTACATGGACCGTTGGTAGGCGCGGAACGCCCTGGTCGCGAGCCAGATCGCGGCCAGTGCGACGGCCGCGAGCCCGCCCAGCCGGAGCAGCACCGCGCCCCAGTCCGGGTCCGCCGACAGCGCCTCCCGGCTGGCGACCACGGTCCAGTCGACCGGGTTGTAGGCCGACACCGTCCGGATCCACTCCGGCGCGACCTCGCGGGCGATCATCGCCGAGGACAGGAACGACAGCGGCAGGGTCAGCATCGTGGAGAACCCGATCAGCGACTCCGAGGTGCGCACGATCAGCGCCATCCCGTTGGACAGCGACGCGAACGCCGCGGTCAGCAGGATCGAGGCCAGCAGCATCACCAGCACGCCGAGCACCCCGCCGCCGAACGAGGCCCCGAGCAGCAGCGCGACGACCACCACGATCGCGGCCTGCACGACGACCGTGACGCCCTGGTTCGCCACCGACGCCACCATCAGCGCCATCCGGTTGACCGGCGAGGACAGCATCCGGTCCATCACCCCGCGTTCCATGTCGTCGATGAACGCCATGCCGGCCCACCCGCTGGAGAACAGCACCGTCATCACGACCACGCCAGGGGTCAGGAACTCCAGGTAGGACCCGGTGGCGAAGCCGGGGATCTCCACCACCCGCTTGAACAGCTGGCCGAACAGCAGCAGCCAGATCATCGGCTGCACCAGGTTGATCGCCACGAACGCCGGCTGGCGTGCGGTGAAGCGCAGCAGCCGCCCGGTGAGGAACGCCGAGTGCGGAACGAGGGTCGCCATCAGGCCGGCACCTCCTCGGCGGCCGCGAACGAGCGCCCGGTGTGCCGCAGGTAGACGTCGTCGAGCGCGGGCCGGGCCACGGTCACCGCGGCCACCGCCACCGACTCCCGTTCCAGTGCGGCGAGCACCGAGGGCACCGCGCTCGCGCCGTGGTCGACGCGGCTGCGGATCGTCCGGCCGGCCAGGGTGACCTCGCGGGTGCCGGGGATCGCGCCGATCGCCTTGCCGGCCAGTTCGAGGTCGGCGTCCGGGGCCAGCTCGACCACGACGGCGTCGCCGCGCAGCTCGCTCTTGAGCCGCTCCGGCGTGCCGCTCGCGACCGCCTGGCCGCGGTCGACGATCAGCAGCTCGCCGGCGAGCTGGTCGGCCTCCTCCAGGTAGTGCGTGGTGAGCAGGACCGTCAGCCGCTCCTGGCCGGCCAGCCGGGCGATCTCCGCCCACATGTCCGCCCGGGCCTGCGGGTCCAGGCCGGTCGTCGGCTCGTCGAGGAACAGCACCGACGGCCGGTGCACGAGCCCCATCGCGACGTCCAGCTTCCGCCGCATGCCGCCGGAGTAGGTGCGCACCAGGCGGTTCGCGGCCCCGGTCAGGCCGAACCGCGCCAGCAGCTCGTCCACCCTGGACCGGACCGCCCGCCCGCGCAGGCCGTGGACGCGGCCGGCCAGCAGCAGGTTCTCCCGGCCGGTGGCCACCGGGTCGCAGCCGGAGCCCTGGGTCACCACGCCGATCGCGCGGCGGACGGCGTCGGGCTCGCGCCGCACGTCGTGGCCGGCGACGGTGGCGGTGCCGCCGTCCGCGGCGGACAGCGTGGTGAGGATCTTGATGGTGGTCGACTTGCCGGCACCGTTCGGGCCGAGCAGGCCGAACACGGTGCCCGCCGGCACGGTGAAGCTCAGCCCGGCGAGCGCGGTGACCTCGCCGTACCGCTTGACGAGCGCGTCGGCACGGATCATGGATGGAACCTCCCTGGTCGTCCCAGGTCGGTCCGTGCGCGGCCCGCTATCGTGGAACTGCGAGCCTGGGTGCGAGCCGGCACGGATCGATCCCGGGTTTCTGGTCGCTGGCCGGGTGTTGCCGCACCCGGCCAGCGCGCTACTTCACACTTCTCAGGTGCGCGACGGCGCGCTCCCAGTCGGCCTCGACGGGCATGTCGCCCTGCTCGTGGGCGTGCCGCCAGACGTCGACGCCCTCCAGCGTGCCGTTCTCGATCCGCTCGATGGTCTGTTCGACGAACCGCAGCTCCGCCTCGCGCAGCACCTTCACGTAGTCGGCCTCGATCGCGAAGAGGTACGGCATGCCCTGCTTGGTCATCTCCTCCATCACCGCGGCCAGGCTGACCACCTCGGTGGACAACCGGACCCGCCGGGTCTCCAACAGCCGGACCACCTCGTCCGGCGGCAGCGACGGCACCAGCGACAACGCCGCCTCGAACCGGGTGTACTCCTTGACCGGCACGGAGAGCAGCTCGCTCTCCCAGTCGACGAACTCGTCGCGGCCGGCGTCGGTGATGGCGTAGACCGTGCGCTCCGGACGGCGGCCCTCCCGGACGGTTTCCTGCACCTCGATCAGCTCGTGCCGCCGCAGCGACTCGACCACCGAGTAGAGCGAGCCGTAGTTGAGCTTGATGCTCTCCTCCTTGGCCCGTTCCCGCAGCGTGCTGGACATCTCGTAGGGGTGCATCGGCTTCTCGGTGAGCAGCGCGAGCACCGCGAGGGCCAGCGGGTTCGAGACCTTGCGCTTCCGCATGCGGATGATCGTAGCGCAAATATCCGAGTTCGAGTACCCGGGATCGAGCACTGTTGAAATGGAGGCATGAGTGAGCCTGTCGAGTACCGCCAGCACCGCTTCGCGCTTCCGCCCGGCGCGACCGAGATCCTCCTGGTCCGCCACGGCGAGTCCGCCCCGGCACGCGATGGCCACCCGTTCCCGCTGGTCGACGGCCACGGCGACCCGCCGCTGGCACCCGAGGGCGAGCGCGAGGCCGAACTGGTCGGGGACCGGCTCGCCGTCGAGCGGATCGACGCGCTGTACGTGACCAGCCTGCGCCGCACCCACCAGACGGCGGCCCCGCTGGCCAAGCGGCTCGACCTGACCCCGCGCGTCGAGGCCGACCTGCGGGAGGTGCGGCTCGGCGAGTGGGAGGGCGGCCTGTTCCGGATCCGGGTGTCGCAGCGGCACGAGTACGCGCTGCGGATGTGGGAGACCCAGCGCTGGGACGCGATCCCCGGCGCGGAGTCCACCGAGGACCTGGCGGCCCGGGTCCGCGCGGCGATCGACCGGATCGCGGCGGCGCACCCGGACGGGCACGTGGCCGCGTTCACCCACGGCGGCGTGATCGGCCAGATCGTGGCGATGGCGACCGGATCGGAGCCGTTCGCGTTCATCGACGCCGACAACGCCTCGATCACCCAGCTCGTGGTCACCCCGGAACGCTGGATCGTCCGCCGGTTCAACGACACCGCGCACCTGCACCCGGCGTTCAGCATCCGCCCGGAGCCGCTGATCTAGGTGTGATGTTCAGGGACGTTGTTCGGGTTGAGGGTGTGACGGCCTGTCGTGCAGACAGGTGAAGGCCTCTGGTTGTGAAGTGGAGCTGTCGAGGAACCGCTTCACGAACCGGAGGCCTTCGTGTCCCA
>NZ_JAFFZE010000023.1 GCF_025165815.1 Actinophytocola gossypii
CTGAGCCAGGATCAAACTCTCCAATAATGCTTTATCAGAGAAATCCCAGCAAAAACCTGTCCAAAAGGCCAGGCACAAGCTCACTAGCATTCATCGGCACACTGTTGAGTTCTCAAACAACACACGCGCACTCGTCACACACTCTATGAGTCTGCTTCAAGGGCTTGGGTCACCCACTCTATCACTCGCGTGAGAGCTTGGTTCGTGACCCCCTGCCAGGCTCCGTTCCCGGTGTTTCGGGCCCGTTCCGCGCTGGCAGAGATAAAGTTACACACCCCGGAAAACCCCCTTGCAGGCACCCCCCCTTAAGGGGTGTCCGCGCAGGTCAGGGGGCTACTTCGACGCCAGCGGTCGATCGCTTGCCCCGACGCAGGACGAGCCACCGGCCGTGCAGGAGGTCGCCGGTGGCCGGCCGCCAGTCCTCGTCGCCGATCTTGACGTTGTTGACGTACGCCCCGCCCTCGTTGACCGCGCGCCGCGCCGCTCCCCTGCTCGGGGTGAGGCCGGAGGACACCAGCAGGTCCACGATCGTGGGGGCGTCGGCCAGGCGCACCGAGCCGGTCGGCGCCTCGGCCATGGCGGCGGTCAGCGTCGGCTCGTCCAGGTCGCGCAGCTCGCCGCGCCCGAACAGGGCCTGGCTGGCGGCGATGACCTGCCTGGTCTCGTGTTCCCCGTGCACCAGCCGGGTGAACTCCTCGGCCAGCCTGCGCTGGGCGGCGCGCAGGTGCGGCCGCTCGGCGGTCTGCTCGGCGAGCGCGTCGATCTCCTCGCGGGGCAGGAACGTGAACAGCCTCAGGTACCGGACGACGTCGGCGTCGCCGACGTTCACGAAGTACTGGTACCAGGCGTACGGCGAGGTCAGCGCGGGGTCGAGCCAGATGTTCCCGCCGCCGGTGGACTTGCCGAACTTGCGGCCCTCCGCGTCGGTGACCAGCGGCGCGGTCAGCGCGTGCACGGCGTCGCCGTCGATCCGGCGCACCAGTTCGACGCCGCCGACGATGTTGCCCCACTGGTCGGACCCGCCGACCTGCAACGCGCAGTCGTACTTGCGGTGCAGCTGGAGGTAGTCGTGCGACTGGAGCAGCAGGTAGCTGAACTCGGTGTAGGACATGCCGTCGCCCTCGAGCCGGCGCTTGACCGTCTCCCGCGCGAGCATCACGTTGATCGAGAAGTGCTTGCCGACGTCGCGCAGGTACTCCAGCACGGACATGCCGCCGGTCCAGTCCAGGTTGTTCACCACGACCGCGCCGGTCGGTGAGCCGTCGAACTCGACGAAGCGCTCGAGCTGGCCGCGGATCCGCGCGGCCCACTCAGCCACCACGTCGAGCGAGTTCAGCGTGCGCTCTCCCTGGTCACGCGGGTCGCCGACCATCCCGGTGGCGCCGCCGGCGAGCACGATCGGCCGGTGCCCGGCGCGCTGGAACCTGGTCAGCATGAGCAGCGGTACGAGGTTCCCGGCGTGCAGGCTGGGTGCGGTCGGGTCGAACCCGGCGTAGAGGGTCAGCGGGCCGGCGTCGAGGTCGCGGCGCAGCGCGTCGAGGTCGGTGGACTGCGCGATGAGTCCGCGCCAGGTCAGCTCGTCGAGGATGTGCTCACTCACGCTCGCCATACTCTCGTATCGACGTGGACCGCGTCCCGCGAGTATCGTCGCCTACCGGGTGATGAACGCTGCGTACGCGGATCGACGTGCCTGACTTCCGGGGCATGCAGGCTCTCAACGCGTGGCTCCTCGGCCATGATCGCGGACTGTTGCTCCAGGGCCCCGACCCGGACGCGCCGCATCCGGTCATGCACGGCGTCGTGGTGCGCCAGTCCCCTCAGCCGCACACGCTTCTGGACCGGTGGGATCCGGTGACCGTGTGGGTCGAGATCCCCGAGGACGGCTCGGGCGTGCGTGAGCCGCGAACGCCGCCGCCGGACCTCCGCGTGCGCAGGGCGGCGCGGGACGAGCCCTAACGGGAGGTCGTCGAGCGCCGGGAGGCCTTGCCGCCCCGGCGGTAGGTCGACACGGACGGCGAGTCCACCCAGAACCGCCACGGCACGTCCATCGCCACGGCCACGCCGACGCGCGGACCCGTGCGGATCGCGGACTCCGGCACCGGGTCGCCGGCCAGCAAGCGCACGGGCGAGTCGGGGTCGGTCAGGTCGACGCCGTTGTGCCCGCGTTCCAGGCCCAGCACGCCGGTCAGCCTGGCGGGGCCTTTGGCGAGTTCGGCGTCGGAACGGGCGGCCGGGCGGCGGGAGCGGGCCAGCTCGACGCCGTCGACGACCTCGGCGCCGCGCAGCAGGACCGCGCCGGGCACGCCGTCGGTCAACGAGACCACGTTCGCGCAGAAGTGCATGCCGTACACGAAGTACACGTACAGGTGACCGGCCGGGCCGAACATGACCTCGTTGCGTGAGGTCTTGCCCCGGTAGCAGTGCGAGGCCGGGTCGTCCCCGCCTCGGTAGGCCTCCACCTCGACGAGGCGGATCCGCACGGTGCCGGCGTCGCTGGTCGACTCGAGGTGGCAGCCGAGCAGCAGCTTGGCCGCGTCGATCGGGTCGACGGCCAACTCGGCACGGCTGAGTTGCCGGAACAGGGACGGGTTACCGGCAACGGACACGTGCGGAGCCTATACGGCCGCGGGCCGGCGGCGTTCCGCCCTGGCCGCCGGCAGGTACAGCGGTGCGGCGAGCGCGAGCACGACGGCGCCGACGACGATGGCCGTGCTCACCGAGGTGCCTGTCGCCAGCGCGGTCAGCACGATCGCGCCGATCGACCCGGCCGGCTGGGCGACCATCGAGTTCATCGAGACCACCGTCGACCGGTGCGTGCTGGTGACCTCGCGGTGCAGGAGCGTCATGTGTGGTGGGTTCGCGGTGCCGTGCACCAGGTAGGTCGCGAGGTACCCGGTCAGTGCGCCGACCGGGCCGGCGAGCAGGCCCATGCCGACGACCGTGACGCCGTGCACGACGCGCAGCAGGGCGGCGCTGACCGCCACGCCGAGTCGGCTGGTGAGCAGTGGGACCAGCGCGGCACCGGCGGCGGAGGCGAGCCAGGCCGCCGCGCCGGCGGGGCCCATGATCGCGGCGGCGGCCTCCTCACCGCCGAGGAGTTCGGTCATCCGCACCGGCAGCAGGGCCTCGAAGGTGACCATGCCGAAGCCCCAGCTGAGCTCGACGAGCAGCAGGCAGACGAGGATCCGGGAGCCGCGGACGATGCGGACGCCGTCGGCCACGACGCGCGGAACGTCGCGCACGGACGCCAGGAACCGGCGTCGGCCCGCGGGGTGCGGTGGTTCGTGCACCAGCAGCGCGATCGCGGCGAGTCCGGCGAGTTGGACGATGAGCGCGAGGATCACGGGCAGTACCAGGGTCGGGATGCCCAGCATCTCGGCCCAGGCGACGATGGCGCCGGTGACCAGGGCGCCGGCGCCGACCGAGGCGCCGAGGACGGTGCCACCGGCGCTGAGTCCGCGTTCGAGTTTCGCGTTCGGGTCCTCGGCGAGGGCGGCGTCGACGTACCAGGCTTCGAGGGGGCCGGAGTCGAGTGCGCGGTAGACGCCCTGGAGCAGGTAGACGGCGGCGAACACGGCGAACGTGTCGGCGACGGTCATCAGCGCGACGGACACCGCGCCGACGGTGGCCGAGGCGAGCAGGACCGGGCGGCGGCCCCAGGAGTCGGAGAGGCCGCCGGTGGGCAGTTCGAGGGCCAGGACGACGAAGCCCTGGATGGAGGCGGCGAGGCCGGCTTCGGCGAGGGTGAGGCCGCGGTCGAGTGGGAGCAGGACGGTGATCGGTACCCAGAGGCCGACCGGGAACCAGCGGAGGGCGAGCAGGACGAGGTACCGGCGGCGGGTCTGGCGGGCGGTCACGGGGTCCGCCGGGGCGGGTCGACGGCGAAGCCTGTGGATGAACGTTCGGGAACTGTCGGGGGTGGGCGATAGGGTGAGAAGAGGGGTCCCCCAGGGCGGTGCGGGGAGGTCTGGCGAGCGGGGTTTGCTAACGCACCGGGTGCGGCGGGGGTACGGCCGGCGGGTTCGGGAGCTGCGTGATGGGGAGCCGTGTGACGGGGAGCCCTATGATGGGGAGCCCTGTGACGGGGAGCCCCGTGACGGGGAGCCCCGTGACGGGGAGCCCCGTGACGGGGAGCCCCGTGACGGGGAGCCCCGTGACGGGGAGCCCCGTGACGGGGAGCCCCGTGATGGGGAGCCGCGGAGCGGGCGGCCCTGGTCACGGGGCGTCCTCGGGGTCGGTGGGCAGCGCGTAGTACAGGAACGTGATCCGGCGGGCGGTCTCGTCTGGGTCGGCCAGGGCGGCGTTCTGGTGGCGGAGGACGACCTCGTTGATCTCGTCCGTCATCGCGCGTAGCTGGGGTACCGACAGTTCGAGCAGCATGTCGCTCATCCCCGCGGCGTCGCGCCACGCGACCGGCCAGCGGTCCCGGGCGTCCTCCCAGCGGGCGACCTTCTCGCTCATGTACGCCCAGTAGTGCGCGCGCAGCCAGCCCGCCGCGGCGAGCGCGTCCGGGTCGTTCTCGACGTCGGTGTCCTGCCAGCCGTGGGAGCGTTGCGCGGCGGCCCAGAAACGCTGCTTGCCGGTGCCCTCGCCGGTCTCCTCGACCATGTTGACCTCGGCGAGTTTGCGCAGGTGGTAGCTGGTCGCACCGGTGTTGGTGTCGAGCCGGGCGGCCAACGTGGTCGCGGTCGCCGCGCCGTTGACGCGTAGCTCGCTGAGCAGCCGCGCACGCAGCGGGTGCGCGAGCACCCGTACGGCGCGGCTGTCCAGCTGAAGATGATCCGCCATGCGTGCACAATAACTGTGCACATTAACTATGCACAACTACTGTGCAAGCCAGTTCCGCACGTCGGCCAGTACCTCACCGACCCTCGTCCGCTGCTCGGCGACGCGCGTCGGCGCCGTTCCGCCGAGTGCGTCCCGGGAGGCGATCGAGCCCTCGACCGTCAGCACGTCGCGTACCTCGGGCGACAGCGCGGGGTGCACCCCGGACAGCTCGGTGTCGGTCAGCGCCTCCAGGCCGACACCGCGGGACTCCGCGATGCGCACGCAGTCCCCCGCCGCCTCGTGCGCCACCCGGAACGGCACGCCCTGGCGCACCAGCCACTCGGCGATGTCGGTCGCCAGCGTGAACCCGGCCGGTGCCATCGACGCCATCCGGGACTCGTCGAAGCGGAGGGTGCCGACCATTCCCGCGATCGCCGGCAGCAGCAGTTCCAGCTGCTCCACCGAGTCGAACAGGGGCTCCTTGTCCTCCTGCAGGTCCCGGTTGTACGCCAGCGGCTGGGCTTTGAGCACGGCCAGCAACCCGGTCAGGTTGCCGATCAACCTGCCCGACTTTCCCCTGGTCAGCTCGGCCACGTCCGGGTTCTTCTTCTGCGGCATGATCGAGCTGCCGGTCGCCCAGGCGTCGTCGAGGACCGCGTAGCCGAACTCGGCCGTGGTCCAGATGATCACTTCCTCGGCGATCCTGGACAGGTTCACCCCGAGCATCGCCATGGCGAACGCCAGCTCGGCGGCGAAGTCACGGGCGGCGACGCCGTCGATGGAGTTCTCGGCCGCCGCCGGGAAGCCGAGCTGCTCGGCGACCGCCGCCGGGTCGAGGCCCAGGGACGAGCCGGCGAGCGCACCCGAGCCGTATGCGGACACCGCCGCTCTGCGGTCCCAGTCGCGCAGGCGGTCGACGTCGCGCAGGAGCGACTGGACGTGTGCCAGCAGGTGGTGCGCGAGCAGGACCGGCTGCGCGTGCTGGAGGTGCGTGCGGCCCGGCATCACCGCGTTCGGGTGCTGGTCGACCTGGTGCAGCAGCGCCTCGACCACGCCGACCGTGCCGCGGGCGACCCGGCCGGCGGCGTCCCGGAGCCACATCCGGAACAGGGTCACCACCTGGTCGTTGCGGGACCGGCCGGCGCGGAGCTTGCCGCCGAGTTCGGTGCCGGCGCGTTCCATCAGGCCGCGTTCCAGCGCGGTGTGCACGTCCTCGTCGGCGACGGTGGGGGTGAACGCGCCGGACTCGACGTCGGCGAGCAGCCGGTCCAGGGCGGCGAGCATGCCCGCCAGCTCGTCGTCGGTCAGGAGTTTGGCCTGGTGCAGCACCCTGGCGTGGGCCTTCGAACCGGCGATGTCGTAGGGCGCGAGCCGCCAGTCGAAGTGGGTCGACGCGGACAGCGCCGCCATCGCCTCGGCGGGACCCGTGGCGAAGCGGCCGCCCCACAGCTGCACCGGCTCAGCCATGATGGTGCTGGTCGCGCTTGGCGGCGATCTTCGACGGCAGGCCCCACAGCTGCACGAAGCCCTTGGCCAGCGACTGGTCGAACGTGTCGCCCTCGTCGTAGGTGGCCAGGTTGAAGTCGTACAGGGACTGCTCGCTGCGCCGGCCGGTCACCACCGCACGCCCGCCGTGCAGGGTCATCCGGATGTCGCCGGAGACGTGCTCCTGGGTCTTGGCGACGAACGTGTCCAGCGCGTCCTTGAGCGGGGAGAACCACAGGCCGTCGTAGACCAGCTCGGCCCAGCGCTGCTCGACCTGCCGCTTGAACCTCGCCAGGTCGCGCTCGACGGTGACGTTCTCCAGCTCCTGGTGCGCGGTGATCAGCGCGATCGCGCCGGGGGCCTCGTAGACCTCGCGGCTCTTGATGCCGACGAGCCGGTCCTCGACCATGTCCAGCCGGCCGATGCCCTGCGCGCCGGCGCGGCGGTTGAGCTGCTGGATCGCCTGCAACACGGTCACCGTCTCGCCGTCGATCGCGACCGGTACGCCCTTGTCGAAGGTGATCGTCACCTCGTCGGCGTCGCGCGGGTCGGCGGGGTTGTCGGTGTAGGAGTAGACGTCCTCGATCGGCGCGTTCCAGATGTCCTCGAGGAAGCCGGTCTCCACCGCGCGCCCCCACACGTTCTGGTCCACCGAGTACGGCGAGGACTTGGTCTGGTCGATCGGCAGGTTCCGGTCGTGCGCCCAGGCGATGGCCTTCTCGCGGGTCCAGGCGAAGTCACGCACCGGGGCGACGACCTTGAGGTCGGGCGCGAGCGCGCCGATGCCGACCTCGAACCGCACCTGGTCGTTGCCCTTGCCGGTGCAGCCGTGCGAGACGGTGGTGGCGCCGTGGTACTTGGCGGCGTCCACCAGGTGCTTGACGATCACCGGGCGGGACAGCGCGGACACCAGCGGGTAGCGCTCCATGTAGAGCGCGTTGGCCTGCAGCGCGGGCAGGCAGTACTGGTCGGCGAACTCGTCACGGGCGTCGGTGACCACGGCCTCCACGGCACCGCAGTCCAGAGCGCGCTTGCGGATGGTGTCGAGGTCCTCGCCGCCCTGGCCGACGTCGACCGCCACGGCGACGACCTCGGCGCCGGTCTCCTCGGCGATCCAACCGATCGCCACGGACGTGTCCAGACCGCCCGAGTAGGCGAGGACGATCCGTTCAGTCATGGTGCTTTCTCTCCTTCTTCAACGTCGGTTCGGGCGGCGAGCGCGGTGAAGCGCTCGGCCAAGTCCTTGCCGGACAACGGTTCCCTGGCGATGACCATCACGGTGTCGTCACCGGCGATGGTGCCGACGACCTCGTGCAGGGCTGCCCGGTCGATCGCGCTGGCCAGGAACTGCGCGGCACCGGGCGGGGTTCGCAGGACGGTCAGGTTGGCCGAGCAGTCCGCGGACACCAGCAGCTCGGCCAGCAGCCGGCCCAGGCGCTGGGTGCCGCCCTGGACGCCGCGGACCGGGCTGCCGTCCTCGGGGATGACGTAGACGGCGGCACCGCCGTCCACGCCGCGCAGCTTGACCGCGCCGAGCTCGTCGAGGTCCCTGGACAGGGTGGCCTGGGTGACCTCGATCCCCTCGGCGGCGAGCAGCTTCGCCAGTTCGGTCTGGCTGCGGATGCCCATCGAGGTGACCAGCTCGGTGATCCTGGCCTGCCTGGCGACCCGGGTGGGGTTCACGGTGGTCACGCCTGCTCCATCAGCCAGGCGAGCAGGGCCTTCTGCGCGTGCAGGCGGTTCTCGGCCTCGTCCCACACCGCGCTGGCCGGGCCGTCGAGGACCTCGTCGGTGATCTCGGCGCCGCGGTGCGCTGGCAGGCAGTGCAGCACGATCGCGCCGGGCGCGGCGCGGGCCAGCAGTTCGGCGTTGACCTGGAACGGGCGGAACGGGGACACCCGGTCCTTGCCGTCGTTCTCCTGGCCCATCGACGTCCAGGCGTCGGTGACCAGCACGTCGGCGCCATCGACGGCGGCGTGCGGGTCGCTCAGCAGGGTGACCGTGGCGCCGGTCTCCTGGGCGCGGTGCTTGGCGTCGAGCAGCACCTCGCCGTGTGGGTGGAAGCCCTGCGGGCCGGCGATCCGCACGTGCATGCCGGCGGTGGCGCCGCCGAGCAGCAGCGAGTGGGCCATGTTGTTCGCGCCGTCGCCGAGGTAGGTCAGCGTGACGCCGGCGAGCCTGCCGTGCCGCTCGCGGATCGTCTGCAGGTCGGCGAGCACCTGGCAGGGGTGGAACTCGTCGGTCAGCGCGTTGACCACCGGGATCCGCGACACCGAGGCCATCGCGGTCATCCTGGCCTGCGCGTAGGTGCGCCACACGACCGCGTCGACGTACCGGGACAGCACGCGGGAGGTGTCCTCGATGGTCTCCTCGCGGCCGAGCTGCATGGTGCGCCCGTCGACCACGATCGGCTGGCCGCCGAGCTGGGCGATGCCGACCTCGAACGACAGCCGGGTGCGGGTGGAGTTCTTCTCGAAGATCGCGGCGACGGACTTCCCGGCGAGCGCGCGGGAGGTGAGCCGGTCGGCCTTCATCACGGCGGCGAGGTCGAGGACCGCGGCCTGCTCGGCCGGGGTGAGGTCGTCGTCCCGCAGGAAGTGGCGGACCATCTAGGACTCCTCGCTTCCGGCGTCGAGCGCGGCCGGCAGGGCGGCGAGGAACCCGCGCACCTGCTCGGTGTCGACGATCAGCGGTGGGGCCAGGCGGATGGTGTCCGGCTGGACGGGGTTGACCAGGTAGCCGGCGTGTTCGGCGTGCTCGGCGACCGAGGCGGAGACCGGGCGGGTGAGCGCGATACCGAGCAGCAGGCCGGTGCCGCGGACCTCGGCGACCAGCGGGTGGTTCAGCGCTTCCACGCCGGCGGCGAGTTCCTTGCCGACGGTGGCCGCCTGCTCGCACAGGCCGTCGGCGGCGATCGTGCGCAGGGTCGCCAGGCCGGCGGCGCTGGTGACCGGGTTGCCGCCGAAGGTGGTGCCGTGCTGGCCCGGCCCGAGCAGGTCGCCGGCCGCGCCGACGCCGATGCACGCGCCGAGCGGGAGGCCGCCGCCGAGGCCCTTGGCCAGGGTGACCACGTCGGGGGTGATACCGGCCTGCTGGAAGGCGAACCAGCTGCCGAGCCGGCCGAGGCCGGTCTGCACCTCGTCGACCACGAGCAGCGCGCCGGCCCGCTGGGTGATCTCCCGGGCGGCCCGCAGGTAGTCCGCCGGCGCGGGCCGCACGCCGCCCTCGCCGAGCACGGGCTCGACGAAGACGGCCGCGGTGTCCTGGTCGACGGCGTCCCGCAGGGCGTCCACGTCGCCGAACGGGACGTGGGTGACGTCCGGCAGCAGCGGCTCGAACGGGGTGCGCTTGCCCGGCTGCCCGGTGACGGTGAGGGCGCCCATGGTGCGGCCGTGGAAGGCGCCCTCGCAGGCGACGATGCCGGAGCGGCCGGTCAGCCGGGTGAGCTTCACCGCGGCCTCGACGGCCTCCGCGCCGGAGTTGCAGAACAGCACCTTCGCCTGGCCGGTCAGCCCGGCGACGTCCAGCAACGCCTCGGCGAGCTCGACGGTGACCGGGTTGACGTACAGGTTCGAGGTGTGGCCGAGGGTGGCGACCTGCTCGGTGACCGCCGCGACGACCGCGGGGTGGGCGTGGCCGAGGGCGTTGACCGCGATGCCGCCGACGAGGTCGAGGTAGCGGTTGCCGTCGGCGTCCCACACGTACGCGCCGTCGCCGCGTACGAGGGTGAGCCGCGGGGTGCCGTAGTTGTCCATCATGGACGAACGCCAGCGTGCCCGGCCGTCCGCGTTGGAGCCGATCACTGAACCTCCTCCTCTGGCAGGACCTCTGGCAGGACCATCGTGCCGACACCCTTGCCGGTGAACACCTCGAGCAGCACCGAGTGGGCGAGCCGCCCGTCGATCACGTGCGCGCGCGGGACCCCGCCGCGCACGGCGGTCAGGCACGCCTCCATCTTGGGGATCATCCCGCTGGCGAGACCGGGCAGCATGCGCTCGAGCTCGTCGGCGTGCACGACGTCGACCAGCGAGTCCCGGTCGGGCCAGTTGGCGTAGAGGCCCTCGACGTCGGTGAGCATCACGAGCTTCTCGGCACGCAGGGCGACGGCGATCGCGGCGGCCGCGGTGTCGGCGTTCACGTTGTGCGCCAGGCCGTCCGCGTCGGGGGCCACTGTGGACACGACCGGGATCCGGCCGGCGGTGACGATGTCGAGCACCGCCTCCGGGTCGACCGCGACGACCTCGCCGACGAGCCCGAGGTCCACTTCCGCACCGTCCACCGTGGCCGTCCGGCGGCGGGCGGTGAGCAGGTTCGCGTCCTCGCCGGAGATCGCGACCGCGTACGGGCCGTGCGCGTTGATCAACGCCACCAGCTCGCGGCTGACCTGTCCGGTGAGCACCATCCGGACCACGTCCATGGTCTCCGGGGTGGTCACCCGCAGGCCGGCCCGGAACGCGCCGGGAATGCCGAGGCGGTCGAGCATCGCGGTGATCTGCGGGCCGCCGCCGTGCACCACGACCGGGTGGATGCCGGCGAGCTTGAGGAACACCATGTCCTGCGCGAACGCGGCCTTGAGCCGCTCGTCGACCATCGCGTTGCCGCCGTACTTCACCACGATCGTGGCGCCGTGGAACCGTTGCAGCCACGGCAGGGCCTCGATGAGGACGGCCGCCTTCTCCTGTGCCTCGGCGGAGGTCATGTCGAGTACGCGCTGTTCTCTTCGACGTAGCCGTGGGACAGGTCGGTGGTGAGCACCGTGCCCTCCCCCGGGCCGGCGTGCAGGTCGATCTCGACGAGGACGTCCCGGCCGGAAAGGTCGGCCTTGCTCCGGTCCTCGGCGGCGGCGCCCGCGCGGCACACCGGGACGCCGTTGAGCGTGATGTCCAGGTCGGCGGGGTCGAAGTCGACCGGCGCGTTGCCGACGGCCATGGCGATCCGGCCCCAGTTGGGGTCGGAGCCGAAGAACGCGGTCTTGCAGAGGTTGTCGCCGGCGACCTGGCGGGCGGCGGCCAGCGCCCCGGTGTCGGTGGCGGCGCCGCGCACGGTGACCGTGACGTGCTTGGTGGCGCCCTCGGCGTCGGCCTGCAGTTGGGCGGCGAGGTCGGCGCACAGCTCGCGCAGCGCCTCGGCGAACTCCTCGGGCGTGGGCGTCACGCCGGACGCGCCGGAGCACAGCAGCAGCACGGTGTCGTTGGTGGAGGTGCCGCCGTCGACGTCGAGCCGGTTGAACGTGGTCTCGACGGCCGCGCGCAGGGGCGTGTCGACGTCGTCGAGGACCGCGTCGGTGGTGAGGACGGCGAGCATGGTGGCCATGTTGGGCGCGCACATGCCGGCGCCCTTGGCGAACCCGGCGACGGTCCAGCCGTCGCGGGCCACGGCGGCCTGCTTGGGCACGGTGTCGGTGGTCATCACGGCGGTGGCGGCGTCCAGGCCGGCCTCCGGGGTGGTGGCCAGGGTCGCTGCGGCGGCGTCGATGCCCGCCCGGATCCGGTCCATGGGGAGCCGGGCGCCGATCAGGCCGGTGGAGCAGACGGCGACGTCGACCGCGCCGAGGCCGAGCGTGGCGGCGACGTGCTCGGCGGTGGCGTGGGTGTCCTGGAAGCCCTCCGGGCCGGTGCAGGCGTTGGCGCCACCGGAGTTGAGCACCACCGCCTTCGCGCGGCCGGTGGCGAGGACCTGCCGGGACCACAGCACGGGCGCGGCCTTGACGGTGTTGCGGGTGAACACCCCCGCTGCGAGGTCGAGGGGGCCGTCGTTGACCACGAGCGTGACGTCCTTGGCACCGCTGGGCTTGATCCCGGCGGCGACCCCGGCGGCCCGGAAGCCCTTGGGCTGGTTGATGGTCACGGCGCTACCCCCACTGTCGACAGGCCGGTGGTCTCCGGCATCCCGAGTGCGATGTTCATCGACTGGACGGCGGCGCCCGCGGTGCCCTTGGTCAGGTTGTCGAGCGCGGCCACGGCCACCAGCCGGCCGGCGTCGGCGTCCACGGTCGCCCGGAGGTGCACGGCGTTCGAGCCGAGCGTGGCGGCGGTGGCGGGCCAGCCGTTGCCGTCGAGCAGGTGCACGAACGGCTCGTCGTCGTAGGCCTTGCCGTACGCGGCCGCCACGGCCTCGGCGTCCGCGCCGGGCGTCAGGGGCGCGGAGGCGGTGGTGAGGATCCCGCGCGGCATCGGTGCGAGCACCGGTGTGAACGACACCCGCACCGGGCGGTCCGCGACGGCGGCGAGGTTCTGGGCGATCTCCGGGGTGTGCCGGTGGGTGCCGCCGACCCCGTAGGCGGTGGCCGAGCCCATGACCTCCGAGCCGAGCAGGTGCGGCTTGAGCGCCTTGCCCGCGCCCGAGGTGCCGGTGACCGACACGACGACGACGTCCGGCTCGACGAGCCCGGCGGCGAGCGCGGGCGCGATGGCCAGGGTGGCGCCGGTCGGGTAGCAGCCGGGGACGGCGACGCGGGTGGCGCCGGTGAGGGCGGCGCGGGCGCCGGGCAGCTCGGGGAGGCCGTAGGGCCAGTGGCCGGCGTGCTCGCCGCCGTACCAGCGCCGCCACGCCGCCGGGTCGGTCAGCCGGTGGTCGGCGCCGCAGTCGATCACGAGCGTGTCGGACGGGAGGCGCGCGGCGATGGCGGCGGAGTGCCCGTGCGGCAGGGCGAGGAAGACGACGTCGTGCCCGGCGAGGGTGTCCGCGGTGGTCTCGGCGAGCGTCCGGTTGGCCAGCGGCACCAGGTGCGGCTGGTGTTCACCGAGCCGGGTGCCGGCACTGCTCCCGGCCGTCAGCGCGCCGATCTCCACCTCGGGGTGCGCGAGCAGCAGCCGGAGGAGCTCTCCCCCGGCGTACCCGCTGGCACCGCCGACCGCGATTCGTACCGTCACGCGAATGATTATGCATGACCATGCAAGGTCAATCAAACCGGCCAGGCGCGCATGGCCAGGTCGACCACCGCGTGCAGTTCCTCGCGGGTGGCGCCGTCGGTGGCCTGGACGGAGAGCCCGTAGGACACGGTCGTGACGAACCGGGCCAGGTCGGCGGCGTCGACGTCCCGGGCGAGGTCACCGTCGGCCTGCGCGCGTTCGAGCCGCTCCCGCAGTCGCTCCAGGCCCGCGCGGCGCCGGGCGGCGAGCTCGGCCCGGGCCGGTTCGCCCTGCTCGCCGGTGGCCAGTGCGCCCTGGGTGACGAGGCAGCCCCGGTGGTCGCGCGCGACGACGACCTCGACCGCCCCGCGCAGCAGCCGCTCCGCCGCAGCGCGCCCGGTCGCCTCGTCCGGGGCGCCGCCGATGTGCCGCGCGGGCCCCGCCAGGTAGCGGTCGACCGCCTTGCGGAACAACGACTCCTTGTTGCCGTACGCGGCGTACAGGCTCGGGCGGTTGAGCCCCATCGCGGCGGTCAGGTCCGCCAGCGCCGCGCCCTCGTAGCCGTGCCGCCAGAACACCTCCAGCGCCCGCTCCAGCCGCTCCTCCGGATCGAACCCGCGTGGCCGACCGACCATGGCCACCCCTCCTTCTGTACCGATCGATACCGTACCTTTCAGTATCGATCGGTACAGAATGGAGGAGACATGGTGCTGTTCGGAAAGGTCGCGCTGGTGACCGGGGGTTCGCGGGGGATCGGAGCGGCCGCCGCCCGCGCGTTGGCCGCGGCCGGCGCCGACGTCGTGATCAGCTACGCCAGATCGGCGGACCGCGCGTCCGAGGTGGTCCGGGAGCTCACGGACACCGGCGTCCGCGCCGCCGCGCTGCGCGCCGACCAGGGCGACCAGCGGCAGGTGGAGGACCTGGTGGGCACCGTGGTGGCCGACTTCGGCCGACTGGACATCCTGGTGAACAACGCGGCGGTGTCCGTCAACGGCGCGGTCGACACGGCGGTCGACACGGCGGCCTTCGACCGGCAGCTCGCGGTCAACACCGGTGGTGTCGTCGCCGCCATCCGCGCCGCGTCCGGGGTGCTCGGCGAGGGCGGCCGGATCGTCACGGTCGGCTCGACGCTGTCCACCCGCGCCGGCTTCGTCGGGGTGGCCGACTACGCCGCGTCCAAGGCCGCGATCGTCGGCTACAGCCAGGGCGCGGCGCGGGACCTGGCACCGCGCGGGATCACCGTGAACGTCGTGCAGGCCGGCGCGGTGGCGACGGACATGAACCCGCCGGACGGCGCGTTCGCCGACGAGCAGCGCGCGACCAACGCGATGAACCGGTTCGGCACTCCCGAGGAGGTGGCGGCGGGGATCGTCTTCCTCGCCAGCCCCGCCGCGTCCTTCGTCACCGGCTCCGTGCTGACCATCGACGGCGGCTACCTGGCCTGACTCAGCCCCCGCGCGCGTCCAGGGCCTTGCCGAGCCGGTCGAGGGCGTCGACGGTCTCGGCGAGGTAGGCCTCGAACCCCAGCCGGGCCGGCGAGACGAGCCGCGACCAGACCGGCGTCGCGGCGATGCCGTCCCGGTTCTCGGGGAAGGTCTCGGCGAGCACCGGCTCGGGCAGGAACCGGTACGGCGCCCCGGAGCGGGTCCACCGGCGCAGCAGCTGGCCGGACACCGGGCTGTGCACGGCGACCAGCCGGCGGCGGCGCACGGCGAGGGTCAGCTCGTGGATCAGGTCGTGCAGGTCGGCGCTCCAGCGCGAGTGCTGCCAGCGTTCGCGGACCAGGACGTACAGCGCGTCCGGGCCGACGTCGGCGAGCGGACCCAGGCCGTCGACCTCGTCGGCGGGGGTGGTCAGCAGCCGCTCCCCCGGCAGGCGGACGGCGCGCGAGCGGCCGGGGTCGCCGAGGGTGTCGCGCAGGAACTGGCGCAGCGCGCGGAACGCGGCCTCGTCATCGGGCAGGCGGCACTCCAGCACGGTGAGGGTGAAGACGGGGGTGAGACCCGCCAGCGGGGGCACGGTGTCGTTCATGTCTGGTTCCTCCTGGCCCTCAGCATGGAACCGGGGCATGGACCAGAGGTGGACCAGACACTGATGGGCCGGGCGTCCGATGCGTGGACGCCCGGCCCCAGCGGTCACCGAGGCAGCGCGGTCTCGGCGAGTTCCCGGCGCAGGTCGGCGGGACCGGCGGACTCGGTCCGCCGGTCGGCCGCGCCGGCGGGCGCGGGTTCGGGCACCGGGTCGCAGCGCACGTCGGACCGGTTGCCGGGCTGCCTGGCGGGCAGGGTGCCGGTCCTCAGGTACTCGACGATGATGCTGTCGGTGCACTCCACGCCGGACAGTGAACCCGAATGGGTGGTTCCGTTCACGCCTTCGACGAGCACGGCGTTCGGGAAGCGTTCGCGCACCTCGAGCGCGCCCTCGTACGGCGTCGCGGCGTCGTGGGTTTCGTTGATCAGCAGCGCGCTGTCCACGCCGCTGCCGTCGACGTCGACCGGCCGGTGCGACCGCGCGGGCCAGGTCAGGCACGGTGCGTTGAACCAGGCGTTGCCCCAGGTCGCGAACGGCGCCCGGAAGTGGGTCACCCAGTTGTCGAACTTGTAGCGGGGGTAGCTGCTGGTCCACGGCGCGTCCGTGCACACGACGGCCAGGTAGACGGCGTGCGTGTTGTCGTCGAACGGTGGCGTGCCGTAGAGGTCGCGCAGCGGTTCCCAGTCCCGGTCGTGCACCCAGCCGGCGAAGGCGGTGGCGACGTCCTCCCAGCCGTACACGTAGTAGGCGGCCTGCAGGAAGATGTCGGCCCACTCGTCGGGGCCGATGATCCCGCCTGCCGGTTCCCGCACCAGTCCGGCCAGCTCGGTGTAGTACCGCCGCTCGACCTCCCGGCCGGTGGTGCCGAGGTGGTAGACGCCGTCGTGCTCGGCGACCCAGTCGAAGTAGACCTCGATGTTGTGGTCGAAGCCGAGGTCCTGGTCGAGGTTGGACCGGTACCAGACACGGGTCGGGTCGACGTTGCCGTCGAAGACCACGCGATCGAGCCGGTCCGGGAACATCGTGGCGTAGACCTGACCGAGGTAGGTGCCGTAGGAGAAGCCGTAGTAGTTGATCCGCTCGGCGCCGAGGGCCTTGCGGATGCTCTCCACGTCGAGCGCGGACTCGACGGTGGTCATGTGGTCGAGCAGGCTGCCGCCGTCGGCCTCGCAGGCGTCGGCGTAGTTCTCGCTGCGCCGCAGCCAGGCGCGCTCGTACTCGCGCTTGACCGGCACGTAGAACGGGCGGTCGTAGCCGTCGTGGTCGGGCACGCAGCTCAGCGACGGTTCGCTGGCGCCGACGCCGCGCGGGTCGAACCCGATCCAGTCGTAGGCGTCGCCCGCGCCGTCCGGGACCAGGCCGCCGAAGGCCGCGTAGACGAGGCCGGAACCGCCGGGGCCGCCCGGGTTCACCAGCATCGGGCCCTGCGCCTGCCGGTCCGGGGTTTTGTGCAGCACCCGCGACACGGCTAGCTGAATTTTCTCCCCATTCGGGTGGCGATAGTCGAGCGGAACGGACACAAAGCCACATTCCGCACCCGCTGCCACCAGTCGGGGATCGTCGCATTCACCCCATTGGACGGGTTCCGGTACGAATTCGGGAAACCTCGGCTTTTCCGGTGCCGCCGCACCCGCCGTCGGGGCCATGACCAGGCCACCCAGCACCGCACACGCTGCCGCCGTCGCGGCGACCACTCTGTTCACTACGCCCCATTTCTCGTCGTCCCGCCGACTTCACCGGAAGCCTGCCTTCCGGGGCGGTTCGTGGAAATACCCCGAAAGCCGTTTCACCGGATCGTGACAGCACGGCACGCGAGCGTCACGTCACCACGCCGTTTTGTCGGCGTTGATCCGTAACCGTTCGCCCGCTTCGAAGCGATGCGGGGACGGTGCTGGTGCACTCCTCGCGGGAGGCCGAGCGCGTCGAGTGAACGCCGAGCCTCGGCTGGCTCCACGCCAACCGCACCGCGGCATGAGGGAACCGCGGACACACCGAGCCGGCCAGCGAGTGCGTGGGAAGGGCGTCCTCCACCGCGCTCAGCGTGCGTCCTTGCCCACCGGCTGTCAGGCGCGAAGAGTCGCTCCGTGGCGTTCGGTGGCGGCGGCGACGGCGGCGTCGCGGGCGGTGGTGGCCTCGTCGAGGGTCAGCGTGCGGTCCTGGGCGCGGAAACGCAGCGCGTAGGCCAGCGACCGCTTGCCCTCGCCCACCTGCTCGCCGGTGAACACGTCGAACAGGTGCAGGTCCTCGAGCAGGTCGCCGCCGCCACCGCGCAGGGTGGTCGCGACCTCGTCCACCGGCACGTCGGCGTCCACGACCAGCGCCACGTCCAGCAGCACCGGCGGGTACGGCGACGGGGACGGCGCGGGACGACGTTCCACCAGCGGCAGGCCGTCCAGCTTGAGTTCCATCGCGCACGTTCGCTTCGGCAGGCCGAGGGCGTCCACGACCTTGGGGTGCAGCTCGCCCGCGTACCCGAGCGGCACGTCACCGTCCAGCAGGCGCGCGCACCGGCCCGGGTGCCACGGCGCCAGCTCGGCCGCGCGCACGGTCAGCTCGACTCCGGACGCCTCGGCGACGATCCTGGCGGCCTGCACGGCATCCGCCCAGGAGGCGGGTTCGCCGGGACCCCACCAGCCGGCGCGCTGCCGGTTGCCGGCCAGGACGACGGCGACATGGGTCGGCTGGGTGGGCAGCGCGGCCTGCAGGCTCGCCAGGTCCGCCTCGCTCGGGCGGTCCGCCACGCCCACCGACGGCACCGGCACCTGCTCCGCCATCGGCAGCACTACCTGTCCGATGTGGAACAGCGCCACGTCTCGCATGCCGCGGGACACGTTCCGCACCAGGGTGTCCAGGAGCGGCGGCAGCAACGTCGTCGACAGCTCGCTCCGGTCGGCCTCCAGCGGGTTGAGCACGGTCACCGTCCGGCGGCGGGAGTCGTCCTCGGCCAGGCCGAACGCGTCCCACACCGACGGCGACACGAACGGGAACGGCAGCACCTCGACGTACCCGGCCTCGGCCAGCGCCCGGCCCACGGTCCGCTTGCGCCGCTGCGCCGCGGTCGTCCCTTTGCCGGGACGCGCGGCCGGCAGCTCCGACGGGATCGTGTCGTAGCCCTCGAGGCGCAGCACCTCCTCGACCAGGTCCGCGGGCTCCACGAGGTCCGGGCGCCAGCTCGGCGGCACCACGGTCACGCTCGGCTTGCCGTCGTCGGTCGAGCCGACCTCGATCGCGCAGCCGATCTGCGCCAGCCTGCGTGCGGTCGCGCCACGCTCGTACTCGGTGCCGGCGACCTTGTCGGGCAGGCTCATCGGCATCGTGACCGGCGCGAGCGGGCGGGCACCACCCTCGTCGGTGCGGCCCGGTTGGATGTTGCCGTCCGCGTTGTCGCGCAGCAGCCGCGCCGCGCGCTCCAGCGCGTGCGGCGGCAGCTGCGGGTCGACCGACCGCTCGAACCGCTTGGCCGCCTCGCTCGGCAGCTTGTGCCGGCGCACCGCCCGCGCGATCGACGGCGGGTCCCAGATCGCGGCTTCCAGCAGGATGTCCGTGCTGTCCGGGCGCACCTCGGTGGACGCGCCGCCCATCACGCCGGCCAGCGAGATCGGGCCGGAGTCGTCGGCCACCACGATGTCGTCGTCGTCGAGGGTGCGCTCCACGTCGTCGAGCGTGGTGAGCGTCTCCCCCGCCTTCGCGCGCCGGACGACGATGTCGCCGCGCAGGGTCGAGGTGTCGAACGCGTGCATCGGCTGCCCGGTCTCGAGCATCACGTAGTTGGTGACGTCGACGGTCAGCGAGATCGACCGGATGCCGGCGAGCATCAGCCTGCGCCGCACCCACCACGGGGTCGGCGCGGTCGGGTCGACGCCGGTGACCCGGCGCGCCACGAACCGCTCGCAGCCCTCGCCGTCCTCGATCCGCACCGGGTAGGCGTCGCCCTCGGCCTCCGGCACGTCGACCGCGGCGGCGTCCCGGCCGGTCACGTCGAGCGCGCAGGCCAGCTCGCGGGCCAGGCCGCGGATGGAGAACGCGTACCCTCGGTCGGGCGTGATCGACAGCTCGATGATCGTCTCGTCCAGGCCGAGCAGCTCGATCGCGTCGTCACCGGCGGCCGCCTCGCCGCTGGGCAGCACGAGGATGCCGGAGTGCTCGTCGCCGAGGCCCAGTTCGCGGGCCGAGCAGATCATGCCGTCGCTGATCCGGCCGTAGGTCTTGCGCGCGGAGATCGCGAACCCGCCCGGCAGCACCGCGCCGGGCAGCGCGACGGCCACGAGGTCGCCCTCGACGAAGTTCGTGGCCCCGCACACGATGCCGCGGGTGCGCGGCTCGTCGGAGCCGTCCGCGACCATCTCGGCGTGGTCGTCGGCCTCGTAGACCTCGACCGTGCAGTACCGGATCGGCTTCTTGAACTCGGTCAGCTCCTCGATCTCGGCCACCCGGCCGACCACGACCGGGCCGGTCACCGGGCCGAGCGGGGTGACCTCCTCGACCTCGAGCCCGACCCGGACGAACGCGTCGGCGATCTGCTCGGCCGAGTACGTCTCGTCCGTCTCCAGGTGCTCGGTGAGCCAACTGACGGGAACCCGCACGGGTGTTCCTTTCGGTTACCGCTGAAACTGTTCTAGAAGGCCTCGGTGCCGAACGGCATGGTGAACCGGGCGTCGCCCTCCACCATGTCCCGCATGTCCGGGATGCCGTTGCGGAACTGCAGGGTCCGCTCGATGCCCATGCCGAACGCGAAGCCCGAGTAGACGTCGGGATCGATTCCGCACGCACGCAGCACGTTCGGGTTGACCATGCCGCAGCCGCCCCACTCGACCCAGCCGGGGCCGCCCTTCTTCTCCTCGAACCACACGTCCGGCTCGGCGGACGGCTCGGTGAACGGGAAGTACGACGGCCGGAGCCGGATCTTCGCCTTGTCGCCGAACATGGCGCGGGCGAACGCGTCCAGGGTGCCCTTGAGGTGGGCCATGGTCAGGCCCTTGTCCACGGCCAGCCCCTCGACCTGGTGGAACACCGGGGTGTGGGTGGCGTCGAGCTCGTCGGTTCGGAAGGTGCGGCCGGGGCAGACGACGTAGACCGGCAGGTCGCGCTCGAGCAGCGCCCGGATCTGCACGGGCGAGGTGTGGGTGCGCAGCACCAGGCCGGAGTCGGCGGGCGCGACGTAGAAGGTGTCCTGCATCGTGCGCGCGGGGTGGTCCTTCTTGAAGTTGAGCGCGTCGAAGTTGAACCACTCGGTCTCGAGCTCGGGGCCCTCGGCGATCTCGTAGCCCATGCCGACGAACACGTCCGCGATCCGCTCGGAGATCGTGGTGATCGGGTGCCGGGCGCCGCGCGGCACCCGGTCCCACGGCAGGGTGACGTCCACGCCCTCCTCGCGCAGGACCCGCGCGTCCCGCTCGGCGACCAGCTCGGCGCGGCGCTCGTCGAAGGCGTCCCGGACGGTCTTCTGTGCCTCGTTGACCCGCTTGCCGGCGTCCGAGCGCGCCTGCGGCGGCAGCGCCCCGATCTCGCGGCGGGCGACCATCAGCGGTGCCTTGTCACCGAGGTGCGCGGGTTTGGCGGCGGCCAGGGCGTCGAGGTCCGCGGCGGTCGTGAACTCCTTGCGCGCCTGCTCCACGGCGGCCTGCAGGGTCTCCGGCGCGAGGGCCGCGACCTGCTTGGGATCGTAGGAGTCGTTGGCTGCGGACATGGTCGGTGAACAGCTCCCGGAGACGGTGGCCAGTCGGGGTCGCCCGGGACAACGAAACACACCCCGAGCACCCGTGATCCTAGGTGATCCGACCAAGCGGTTCGCACGCAGCGCCGGCCAAGGCCGCCACGGGGCGGCCGGACCGGTCAGGCGCGCTGCCGCCAGGCCGTCGCGTACAGGCAGACCGCCGCCGCGGTCGCCAGGTTGAGGCTCTCCGCCGAGCCGTAGATCGGCACGCGCAGGGAGCGGTCGAGCGCCGCGCGCACGTCGTCGGACAGGCCGTGTGCCTCGCTGCCGAACACCCACGCGGCCGGTCCGGTCGGCGACGCCTGGTCCAGGTCGGCGGTGGCGTGCCCGTCGGCGCCGACCAGTTCGAGGCCGGCGGCGCGGCAGGCGGCGAGGACGTCCGGAACCGACGCGGACCGGGCGATCGGCAGGTGGAACAGGCTGCCGGTGGAGGCGCGCACGCACTTGCCGTTGTGCGGGTCGACGGTGTGCCCGGCCAGGATCACCGCGTCGGCGCCCGCGGCGTCGGCCACCCGGATCACCGTGCCGGCGTTGCCCGGGTCGGCGACGCCCACCAGCACGGCGACCAGCCGCGGCGTGCCGCGCAGCGCCTCGGCGAGCGGGACCGCCACCAGGTCGCACACCGCGACCAGGCCCTGGGGGGTCACCGTCTCGGAGAGTCCGGCGGCCGCGCGCTCGGTCACCGGCGACACCCGCACGCCGGCGTCGGCGGCCAGCGCGGCCAGGTCGTCGGGCAGCGGGACGGCGGCGAACAGCTCGTGCACGCGACCGTGCGCGAGCGCCTCGCGCACGGCCTGCGCGCCCTCGACCAGGAACCGGCCCGCCTTGTCGCGGCCGGCGCGGCGGGTCAGGGCCCGAGCGGCGACGACCCGGGGAGTCCTCTCGGTGAAAGGACCGTCCCCGGGTCGTGACACG
Organism: Actinophytocola gossypii; assembly: GCF_025165815.1. Classification (GTDB taxonomy): domain Bacteria; phylum Actinomycetota; class Actinomycetes; order Mycobacteriales; family Pseudonocardiaceae; genus Actinophytocola; species Actinophytocola gossypii. The sequence goes on from NZ_JAFFZE010000023.1 coordinate 21,763, forward strand.
GACGTGTTCAGGAAGCCTTGCCCTGCGTGCCGGCGTTCTCCTTGGCCACCTCGACCAGCGCGGCGAACGCGGCCGCGTCGTTGACGGCGAGCTCGGCGAGGATCTTGCGGTCGACCTCGACACCGGCGGCCTTGAGGCCCTGGATGAACCGGTTGTAGCTCAGGCCGTTCTGGCGAGCCGCGGCGTTGATGCGGGTGATCCACAGCTGGCGGAAGTCACCCTTGCGGGCGCGCCGGTCCCGGTAGGCGTAGTTGAGCGAGTGGAGCATCTGCTCCTTCGCCTTGCGGTACAGCCGCGAGCGCTGGCCGCGGTAGCCGCTGGCCAGCTCAAGGGTCGTGCGGCGCTTCTTGTGGGCGTTGACCGCCCGCTTGACGCGTGCCACGGTTCAAATCCTGTCGATCTCTGGGGCCGCGAGGGCCCGGTGGTCAAGGAACGGGGCGGCTCAGCGGCCGAGCAGCTTCTTCACGCGGCGGACGTCCGCGGCGGCCACCTCGGTGGTGCCGGACAGGCGCCGGGTGAGCGTGCTGGGCTTCTTCTCCAGCTTGTGCCGCAGGCCGGTCTTCTGCCGACGCAGCTTCCCCTTGCCGGTGACCCGGATGCGCTTGGACGCGCCGGAGTGGGTCTTGTTCTTGGGCATGCCTACTACTTCCTCGCACTATCCATCACCGGGGTGCCGCGTGCTCACCCCGGTCTACCGTGCCGTGCGCGCTCCGCGCCGGTCAGTTCGTGTCGGTGCCCGCGCTCGACTTGATGGGCCGCGTCTTCTGCGACTTGTGGGGCGCCAACACCATGATCATGTTTCGGCCGTCCTGCTTCGGCGCGGCCTCGACGAAGCCGAGGTCGGCGACGTCGTCGGCCAGCCGCTGCAGCAGCCGGAAGCCGAGTTCGGGCCGGGACTGCTCCCGGCCGCGGAACATGATCGTCACCTTGACCTTGTTCCCGTGTTCGAGGAACCGGATGACGTGGCCCCTCTTGGTCTCGTAGTCGTGCTTGTCGATCTTCGGGCGGAGCTTCTGCTCCTTGATCACGGTGAGCTGCTGGTTACGGCGGGACTCCCGCGCCTTCTGCGCGCTCTCGTACTTGAACTTGCCGTAGTCCATGAGCCTGCAGACCGGCGGGCGTGCCTGCGGGGCGACCTCCACGAGGTCCAGGTCCGCTTCCTGAGCCAGGCGCAGTGCGTCCTCGATGCGCACGATACCTACCTGCTCGCCGCTCGGTCCGACCAGCCGGACCTCCGGGACACGGATGCGGTCGTTGATACGTGTGTCGGAGCTGATGGGGCCTCCTCGGGCCGGTGTCGTATGCCAGTCTGTGCAACAACGACGCTCGCTGATGTATTGCCCCACAAACCGCACGAACCCCGCGCACCGGTGGTGCACGGGGCCCGCTTCCGACCCGACACGCCGCCAGGAGGTGCCGTACCCGCCGACACCACCAGCGGCGACCGGAACCCGGACACCGAAGTGACTCGGGTGGGAGCGGGGCTCCACTTTGCGGCCTCGTGCTGGACGAGGCTGGTCGCACCGGACAGGTTAGCAGATCGCCCTGGTGCGGTTACGTTGGCGTCCACTGGTACCGCAGCTCGGGCCGCCCGACCTGGCCGTACCTCGGCTGGCGCACCGCGAGCCCGTTGTCGGCCAGGTACTCCAGGTATCGCCGGGCGGTGACCCGGGACATGCCGAGCACGTCGCCCGCGGCGCCGGCGGACAGCCCGTCCTCCGCGTCCCGGAGCACGGCGGCGACGGCGTCCAGCGTCGGTCCGCTCATCCCCTTGGGCAGCGCGGTGTCGGTGCCGCGCAGGGTGGCGAACAGGTGGTCCACGTCGGTCTGGTCGGCGGCCTCCGACCGGTCGACGCTCCGCCGGAACCGGGCGTAGCGTTCCAGCTTCTCCCGCAGGGTGGCGAACGTGAACGGCTTGAGCAGGTACTGCACCACCCCGATCGAGACCGCGGCGCGCACCACCGCGAGGTCCCGCGCCGAGGTCACCATGATCACGTCGACCAGCAGGCCACCGGCGCGCAGCGTGCGGCACAGGTCGAGCCCGGTGCCGTCGGGCAGGTACTGGTCGAGCAGCAGCAGGTCGACCTCGCCGCCGGCGGCCAGCGCCCGCTGGGCCTCCCCCGCCGAGTGCACGACGCCGACCACGGCGAACCCCGGCACCCGGCTGACGTAGAGCCGGTGCGCGTCGGCGGCCACCGGGTCGTCCTCGACGACCAGCACGTTGATCACTGGTCCGCCTCCCTGAGCTTCTTTCTGCCGGTTTGGCCTGGTCACGTACTTGCGGCTGGTCCACTGAGCCGTGTCTCATCCGCCGCCGTTCCTCGGGCCGGTCGGCTCGCGCTCCTTGGCGCTGGGCAGGTGCACGGTGAACACCGCGCCGCCGGCGGAGTCGTCGCCCACCTCGATGATGCCCCGGTTGCGCCGGACGGCCTGCCGCACCAGCGCGAGGCCGAGACCGCGGGCCGCTGTCCCGTCGGCGGCGGTGCCCTTGGTCGACCAGCCGCGGGCGAACGCCTCCTGCACCGACTCGGCGGCCAGGCCGCCGCCGGTGTCGGCGACGCGCAGGACCAGTTCGCCGTCCTCGGTGCGTGCGGTGACGAACACCCTCGGTGTGCCGGTGCCGTCGAGGGCGGCGTCGAGCCCGTTGTCGATCAGGTTGCCGAGGATGGTGACCACGTCGCGGGCGGTGGCCTGGTCTCCGCCGAGTACCGCGTCGTCGATCTCGGTCTCCGGGGTGATCACGAGCTCCGCGCCGCGTTCGTTGGCCTCGGCGGCCTTGCCGAGCAGCAGCGCGGCGAGCACCGGCTCGGAGACCGCGCCGACGACCCGGTCGGTCAGCTGCTGGGCGAGCGCGAGTTCGGCGGTGGCGAACTCGACGGCCTCCTCGGTGCGTCCGAGCTCGACCAGCGACACCACGGTGTGCAGCCGGTTCGCCGCCTCGTGGGCCTGCGAGCGCAGCGACTCGGCGAACCCGCGTACCGAGTTCAGCTCGCCGGTGAGTGCCTGCAGGTCGGTGTGGTCGCGCAGGGTGACCACGGTGCCCAGGTCGCCGCTGCCCGACCGGACCGGCGCGGAGTTCACCACGAGCACGCGCCGCTCGGTCAGCCGGATCTCGTCGACGCTCGTGCCGTCCGGGGAGAGGCTGGCGACCACGTCCGGCGGCAGGCCGAGCTCGTCGATCAGCCTGCCCTCGACGTCACCGGTGAGGTCGAGCAGTGTGCGGGCACCGTCGTTGATCAGGGTGACCCGGCCGTCCTGGTCGAGCAGCAGCAGGCCCTCGCGGACGGTGTGCAGGATCGCCTCGTGGTACTCGATCCGCCGGCTCAGCTCGGCCGGGCCGAGGCCGTGGGTCTGCCGCGCCACCCGGCGGTTCACCAGGAAGGTGCCGGTCATGGCGACGACCAGCGCGGTCCCGGCGACGATGCCCAGCGGCACGAGCCGCTCGCGGACCTGGCCGGCGATCGAGTCGAGGGTGATCCCCACGCTGACCAGGGCGACGACGTTCTCGCCCGTGCCGTACACCGGGACGACCGCGCGGACCGACGGGCCGAGCGTGCCGGTGTAGGTCTCGGTGAAGGTGTTGCCGGCCAGGGCCTGCTCGGTGTGGCCGAGGAACTGGCCGCCGATCCGCTCGGGGTTGGGGTGGGTGTAGCGGCGGCCGGTGGGGTCCATGATCGTGATGAAGTCGACGCCGGTGTCGTGCCGGACGCGCTCGGCGAACGGTTGCAGCAGTGCGCTGGGGTCGTCGGTGCGGACCGCGTCGGTCACGACGGGCGAGTCGGCGATCGTCAGCGCGACCGAGACGACCTCGTTCCGGGTGGACTCCTCGGCGCGGTCGGCGATGTCCAGGTAGGACAGCGCGGCGCCGGCGATCACGAGCAACCCGACGATGATCACCTGCAGCACCAGCAGCTGGCCGGCCAGGCTCCACCGCCCGAGCCGGCCGCTTCGCACGGTCCGCGTCATGCGAACAGTGTGGCCTGGTTCACGGTGATCCCGGCAGCCGGCCCGTTCGCGACCGAGGTCGCCCACGCTGGTTACGCAATGAACAGAAGGTTCAGTAATGAACAGAAGGGTGACCAGGCACCTGCGGGTTCGCACAATCCGACACGCGTTTCGTCGATCAGGAGGTCCACGTGTCGGACACCGCAGCGCCGCCAGCCCGCAAACGGGACCGCACCCATCTGCTCTACATCGCGGTCATCGCCGCGGTCGCGCTCGGCATCCTGGTCGGGCTGGTCTGGCCGAGTGTGGGTGTCGAGCTGAAACCGCTCGGCACCGCCTTCGTCAACCTGATCAAGATGATGATCAGTCCGATCATCTTCTGCACGATCGTGCTCGGCGTGGGCTCGGTGGCGAAGGCCGCGAAGGTGGGCCGGGTCGGCACGCTCGCGATCGGCTACTTCCTGGTGATGTCGACGGTCGCGCTGGTCATCGGCCTGGTCGTGGGGAACATCCTCCATCCGGGCGACGGGTTGCAGCTCACCGAGTCGGTGCGTGAGGAGGGCCAGGGGCAGGTCGCGGAGAGCGAGAGCACCGTCGACTTCCTGCTGGGGATCATTCCGACCACGTTGGTGTCGGCGTTCACCGAGGGTGACGTGCTGCAGACCCTGGTGGTGGCGTTGTTGGCCGGGTTCGCGCTGCAGGCACTGCGCGGCAAGGGCGAGCCGATCCTGCGCGGCATCGGCCACCTGCAGCGGCTGGTGTTCCGGATCCTGGCGATGATCATGTGGGTGGCGCCGGTCGGCGCGTTCGGCGCGATCGCGGCGGTGGTGGGCGAGACCGGCGTGGACGCACTGAAGAGCCTCGCGGTGATCATGATCGGGTTCTACCTGACGTGCCTGCTGTTCGTGTTCGGGGTGCTGAGCGCGTTGCTGTGGCTGGTGGCGCGGGTGAACCTGCTGTCGCTGCTGCGGTACCTGGGGCGGGAGTTCCTGCTGATCCTGTCGACGTCGTCCTCGGAGGTGGCCCTGCCGCGCCTGATCGCGAAGATGGAACACCTCGGGGTCAGCAAGCCGGTCGTGGGCATCACGGTGCCCACGGGGTACTCGTTCAACCTCGACGGCACGGCCATCTACCTGACGATGGCGACCCTGTTCGTGGCGGAGGCGATGAACGCGCCGCTGTCGGTGGGTGAGCAGGTGTCACTGTTGTTGTTCATGGTGATCGCGTCCAAGGGCGCGGCCGGGGTGACGGGAGCGGGCCTGGCGACGTTGGCGGGTGGCCTGTCCACCCACCGTCCGGAGCTGGTCGACGGCGTGGGCCTGATCGTCGGCATCGACCGGTTCATGTCCGAGGCGCGTGCACTGACCAACTTCGCCGGCAACTCCGTGGCGACGGTCCTGGTCGGAACCTGGACCCGCGAGTTCGACCGCGAACAGGCCGCCCGCGTCCTCTCCGGCCAGTCCCCCTTCGACGAACGCACCATGCTCGACGAAGACCATCACGGTGCCCCCGACCAGCCGGCCGAAACCGAAGCCGCCCCGCCCGTCCCGGCAGGACGTGCGGAGGCGTAGCGGAGGTGACTTGCGGGGTGCGCCGTCCGAAAAACGCCGGGGCCGCCCGAAAGCGCCGGCGCCGTTCGGAAACGGTGGCGCACCCGGTGGTGGCGGCGCTCGGGCATAGGGCCAGCCCCGAAACCAGACCCGGTGCGGCGGCGGGTTGTCCACAGCCCCGCCGTCGCACCGCCAGAACTGTCGGCCCCTGCCGGTAGATTGGAAGCCGGGGGCCGGAGGCCATACCAGCGGTCGGATTTACACGAACGTGGTGTGTTCCGCAGGCAAGACGGAGGTCCACAGCCTCACGCGGGTGAACTCGGCCACGTGGGTGAACTCCGCGGAGCCCCGTCCGGGAAGCTTCGCCGGTCGCCGGCCAGGTTCGGGTGCGGGCCTCCGTGTCCGACAAGCCGCCAGCCAGGTTCAAGTCCGGCGACGATGGCCAGCGAGCCCGGCTAGGTTCGAGTGCGGCGGCGGTGTCCGGTAAGCCGCCGGCTAGGTTCAAGTCCGGCGACGATGGCCAGCGAGCCCGGCTAGGTTCGAGTGCGGCGGCGGTGTCCGGTAAGCCGCCGGCTAGGTTCGAGTGCGGCGGCGGTGTCCGCGGTTCGGGTGCCACGACTCGATGACCAGGTGGTCCCTCGTGTCGCCGAGGTAGGTGAGGGCCACCTCCGTCAGGTCGACCTCGAAGAAGCCGGCGTCCGGGTCTGGGTGGTCCGGCGGCGCACCAACCGCGACCAGCCGGCCGGCCAGCTTGGCGTCGCCTGGCCACTCGCCGTCTTCTGGTGGCTCGAGGGTCGGGCTGTGGATCGCCACCCTCGGGTCGCGGCGGACATCGCGCAGTTTCAGCGAAGCGCCCATCATTCCGAGGGTCACGCTGCCGGCGTTGAACTCGAGTTCGGTCGCGCTGATGCGGGGTGAGCCGTCGGCGCGCAGTGTGGCGATCGTCTTGTTGGTGCCGGCCGCGAAGACGGCGCGTACCCGGTCGGCGAACTCCGGGCACTGGGCCTCGACGTCCCTCCATGTGAACATGTGCTCCCCTTTCTGAACGGCGGTTCGGATACTACCTCGGTTTCCGATTCGTGGTTCAATAACCCTGTGGGTAGACCGCGCAAGATCTCGGACGAGGAGTTGATGGACGCCTGCGGGCACGTCATCGGCCGGCACGGCGCCGGGTTCACGCTGGCGCAGGTGGCGGCCGAGGCGGGCGTGGCGGTCGGCACCGTGTCCGGTCGGTTCGGGTCGAAGCGGGGACTGTTGGTCGCGATGATGACCAGCGCGGCGGCGGGGGTCGAGCAGCGGATGCGCGCGGCGGCCGCCGCGCACGAGGACCCGATCGACGCGGTGATCGCCGCGGCCCTGGTCACCGCCGAGGGGATCGACGATCCGGGCACCACGGCGAACCATCTCGCCCAGCTCGGTGTCGATCTGACCGACCCGGAACTGCGCGACGGCCTCGGGGTTCTTCGCGAGCGTGTGCAGAAGGTGCTGGCGTCGCTCCTGGCCGAGGCCGTGCTCCCGGACTCCCCGCCCGTTGCCCGTGCCGCTCGCATCGTCGCCGCGATGGTGCACGGTGCGCAGCTGGACTGGGCGCTGCGACCCCGCGGCCGGCTGGCCGTCCGGCTACGCGCCGATCTGCGCGCGGTGCTGACGGCGTGGCGCTGAGCCGAGGTACGTCGATCGGGCGAGCGCACTACGTCGGGCACCCGCTGCGACCGGCAAAGGCAAAACGACCTGGCTGGCGCACGGGGTTCCGATCACCGGTGGAGGTCTCGCATCTCGGCAGGTCGACGTCGTTCTGCCCGAAGGGGTCGCTGAAAGACAGGGACCCGGACAGCGATGTCCCGGTCAGGCGTTGAAGACGGCCTCGGAGCGCTCGCGGTGTTCGTGCAGGTCCCAGTACAGGGGAGCGATCTGCTCGGGCGTGGCCGTCGGGGCGCCCGCCGGGCCGCCCCCGCCGATCCAGACGTTGATCACCACGTGGGCGGCGTACACGCCGCTGCCGGTCAGCTCCTTGTTGAGGTTGAGCACCCAGTTGCGCAGAGCCCCTTGGGCGGCGTTGACGTTGCCGAGCATCGGCACCGGGTCAACGGATCCGCCGCCGGTGGTGAACAGCAGGGTCCCGGCGCCGGCCTCCCGCATGGCGGGCAGTACCGCCCGGGCCGCGGCGACGGCGCCGTAGAAGCTGTACTCGACCTGCGGTTGCAGGTTCTCCACGGTGACCTCCGATGGCGCGGCCATGGCGAAGCCAGGCACCGGGGAGTGCGGGGCCGGCGAGTACTCCAGTACGTCGATGCCGCCGAAGTGGGCCCGCGCAGCGCCCAGGGCATCGGTCAGCGCGGTGCGGTCGAGGACGTCGGCGGGGAAGACGGCGGCCTTGATGCCGTCCCGGCCGAGCTGGTCGACCAGTGTTTCCAGCTTCTCCTCGGTGCGGGCGATCAGGGCGACGTCGAAGCCCCGGCCGCCGAAGGTGCGGGCGATGGCCAGGCCCATGCCGGGGCCGGCGCCGATGATGGCGAGAGTAGGCACAGTCGGATCTCTTCCGTGTCGTGACCGCCGGGACGGATGCCCGGCGGGCGGGCGGATCAGGTGAGGGCGGCGGGAACGGCGCAGCCGTCCGGGCCGCGGAGCGCCGCGTCGTTGGCGGCGACGAGAACGGTGCGGCGGGCCCAGCCCTGCTGCCCGAAACGGCCTTCGGTGAGCACGCGCCGGGTCTTCCTACGCTCCATACCGATCTCGTCGGCCGAGCCGAGCAGGTCGTCGGGGCCGAAGATCGACCGGGCCGGCTGGAAGACCGCGTTTCCGGCGGCCTGGCTCTCCACTTTCATGGAGCATCTCCAATTCCTACTTTTTGTGCGTAGCGCCATGATGGACCAGTATGGAAGTCCGCACAAAAGGCACATCGATGTTCGTTCCGGAGGGAAAGGTGCGCCATGGACACAGCAGACCGACCCGATGCCGCCGCTCGCCGGGGGCCGTGTGCCGCCATCCCCGCTGAGCAGATGGGGTTCGTCCGGCAGATCCTGGACCGGATCGGCGACAAGTGGAGCATGCTCGTGATCGCCGTGCTGGACACCGGTCCCCTGCGCTACACCGACCTACAGCGCGAAGTCCCCGGCATCTCCCAGCGGATGCTCACCCTCACCGTGCGCCAACTCCAGCAGGACGGCCTGGTGACCCGGACCGCCCACGCCGAGGTGCCACCACGGGTGGAGTACGCACTCACGCCCCTGGGCCGGAGCCTGCACCAGATCGTCACATCCCTGATCACCTGGGTCGCCGACCACCACGGCCAGATCCGCGAACACCGGACCAACGCGGCCACCACACCATGATGTCCAGTGGGTTGGTGTCAATTCAGGTACGTGCGTAGGCCGCGTTGGCCGCGTCGCATCATGAGGGCGTGGTTGGCCAGCAGCAGCGGCCGCGCCACCGGCGCGAACGCGCGCAGCAGCGGCTTGGTGACCACGACCTGCTGGTCGATCACGAGGTGGGCAACGCCGGTCCCGGTCACGACGGCCTCCGTGTGGCCCTCCAGGTCGCCGGTCATGTCCACGCGTAGGCGGCCGGAACGCTCGTCCTGGACGGCCCGGTGCAGGCGGAAGATGAGGGCGTACGGCAGCGTCGACCGGCAGACCAGCTCGGCGGTGTCGTCGTCGACGCGGTGCACGGCACGCACATCACGCCACCACAGTGGCCAGCTGGTGAGGTCGACGAGCGCCTCGAACACCCGGCTCGCCGCCGCCGGTAGGGACCACACGGCGTGGAACCGGTAGTCGTTCAGGGTCACGACGTCGAGTATGCCGGCGGCTAGGGTGCGAGCCATGGCACAGTGGACCGCCCGTGACATTCCGGACCAGGCCGGGCGCACCGTCGTGGTGACCGGGGCCAGCAGCGGCATCGGGCTGGTGACGGCTCGGGTGCTCGCGGCCAGGGGCGCCCGGGTGGTGCTCGCGTGCCGGGACGTCGCCAAGGGCGAGGCCGTGTCCCCACCGGGTGACGTCGAGGTGCGGCGGCTCGATCTGGCTGATCTGGCCTCGGTGCGCGCGTTCGCGGACACCCTTCCGGACGACGCGATCGACGTGCTGGTCAACAACGCGGGAGTCATGGCGGTGCCGCATCGGCGCACGGTCGACGGGTTCGAGCTGCAGTTCGGGACGAACCATCTGGGGCACTTCGCGTTGACCGGGCTTCTGTTGGACCGGATCCGGGACCGGGTGGTGACGGTCTCGAGCGTGACGCACCGGATCGGGCGAATCGTGATGGACGACCTGAACTGGGAGCGCCGGCGTTATCTGCGGTGGCCGGCGTACGGGCAGTCGAAGTTGGCGAACCTGCTGTTCACGTACGAGCTGAACCGGCGGCTGACGGCGTCCGGGTCGGCGGTGCGGGCCTACGCCGCCCACCCGGGCTACGCGAACACGAACCTCCACTCGCACAGCGAGTCGCTGTTCGGCCACCTGATGGTGCTGGCCGGGCGGGCCGTCGGCCAGTCGGCGGAGCTGGCCGCCCAGCCGAGCCTCTACGCCGCGACCATGCCGAACCTGCCCGGCGGTACCTACGTCGGCCCGGGCGGCCCGATGGAGATCCGCGGCGCGCCGAAGATCGTCGGCTCCGCGCGCGCCGCGCGGGACCCTCGGGTGGCGGCGATGCTCTGGGACCGCTCGGAGCGGCTGACCGGGGTGGAGACCGCTTAGTCCGCGAGCACCGGGCGCAGGAACTGACCCGTGTAGCTCTCCTCGACGTCGGCGACGTCCTCGGGAGTGCCCTCGGCGATCACCATGCCGCCGCCGGAACCGCCCTCGGGGCCCATGTCGACGATCCAGTCCGAGGTCTTGATCACGTCGAGGTTGTGCTCGATGACGATGACCGTGTTCCCCTTGTCCACCAGGCCGTTGATCACGCCGATCAGCTTGCGGATGTCCTCGAAGTGCAGGCCGGTGGTCGGCTCGTCGAGGACGTACACGGTCTTGCCGGTCGACCGCTTCTGCAGCTCCGACGCCAGCTTCACCCGCTGCGCCTCGCCGCCGGACAGGGTCGGCGCGGGCTGGCCGAGCCGAACGTAGCCGAGGCCGACGTCCACCAGGGTCTTCAGGTGGCGGTGGATCGCCCGGATCGGCTCGAAGAACCGCTCCGCCTCCTCGATCGGCATGTCGAGGACCTCGGAGATCGTCTTCCCCTTGTAGTGCACCTCCAGCGTCTCCCGGTTGTACCGGGCGCCCTTGCAGACCTCGCACGGCACGTACACGTCCGGCAGGAAGTTCATCTCGATCTTGATCGTGCCGTCGCCCGCGCACGCCTCGCACCGGCCGCCCTTGACGTTGAACGAGAACCGGCCCGGCTGGTATCCGCGCACCTTCGCCTCGGTGGTGGCCGCGAACAGCTTCCGCACGTGGTCGAACACACCCGTGTACGTCGCCGGGTTGGACCGCGGAGTGCGGCCGATCGGCGACTGGTCGACCCGGACCAGCTTGTCGACCAGGTCGAGGCCCTTCACCCTGGTGTGCCGGCCGGGCACCTGCCGAGCGCCGTTCAGCTTGTTCGCCAGCACGGTCGCCAGGATGTCGTTGACCAGCGTTGACTTGCCGGAGCCGGACACGCCGGTGACCGACACCAGGCACCCGAGCGGGAACGACACGTCGATCCCGCGCAGGTTGTGCTCGCGCGCCCCGACCACGGTCAGCTGCCGCTTCCGGTCGGCCACGCGCCGCATCGCCGGGGTGGGGATCTCCATCCGCCTGGACAGGTACGCGCCGGTCAGCGAATCCTTGTTCCGCAACAGTTTCTGGAACGGTCCGCTGTGGACGATGTGCCCGCCGTGCTCCCCCGCGCCCGGGCCGATGTCGACCACCCAGTCGGAGGCGCGGATGGTGTCCTCGTCGTGCTCGACGACGATCAGCGTGTTGCCGAGGTCGCGCAGCCGGGTGAGGGTCTCGATCAGCCGGTGGTTGTCCCGCTGGTGCAGGCCGATCGACGGTTCGTCGAGCACGTACAGCACGCCGACCAGCCCGGAGCCGATCTGGGTGGCCAGGCGGATGCGCTGTGCCTCACCACCCGAAAGGGTGCCGGACGCCCGGTCGAGTGACAGGTAGTCGAGGCCGACGTCGAGCAGGAAGCGCAGCCGGGCCTGGATCTCCTTGAGCACCGCGCCGGCGATCATCGTCTCGCGCTTGCCCAGCCGCAGGCCGTCGAGGAAGTCGGCGCACTCCGCGATCGACAGCGCAGACACCTCGGCGATCGAGCGCGCGCCGTGCTCGCGGTGTTCGAGGGTGACCGCGAGGATCTCGGGCTTGAGCCGGGTGCCCTGGCACGCGGGACAGGGCACCTCCCGCATGTAGCCCTCGTACTTGTCCCGCATGTACTCGGACTCGGTCTGCTCCTGGCGCCGTTCCAGGAACGGGATGACGCCCTCGAAGTTGGCGTAGTACGAACGCTCGCGGCCGTAGCGGTTGCGGTAGCGGACGTGCACCTGGTCGGGGGTGCCGTGCAGCACCGCCTTCTGCGCCTTGGCCGGCAGCCTGCGCCACGGCACGTCCATCCGGAACCCGACGGACTCGGCCAGCGAGGTCAGCAGGCGGGTGAAGTACTCGGCCGTCTGCCCGCCCGCCCACGGGGCGATCGCGCCGTCGGCCAGGCTCAGCTCGTCGTCCGGGACGACCAGCTCGGGGTCGACCTCCTGGCGCACGCCGATACCCGTGCACACCGGGCAGGCGCCGTAGGGCGAGTTGAACGAGAACGAGCGCGGCTCGAGGTCCTCGATGGTGAGCGCGTGGCCGTTGGGGCAGGCGAGGTGTTCGGAGAAGCCGCGGATGCGGTGCGGGTCGTTCTCCGGCAGGTCGACGAACTCCAGCTCGACCAGCCCGTCGGCCAGCCGCAGCGCGGTCTCGACGGAGTCGGTGAGCCGGCGCTTGGCGGACGCCTTGACGGTGAGGCGGTCGATCACGACGGCGATGTCGTGCTTCTCCTGCTTCTTGAGCTTCGGCGGCTCGGCGAGCGTGTGGACCTGGCCGTCGACCCTCGCTCGGGAGTAGCCCTGCGACTGGAGCTGGGAGAACAGGTCGACGTACTCGCCCTTGCGGCCGCGCACCACCGGCGCCAGCACCTGGAAGCGGCTGCCGCTCTCCATGGCCAGGACCTGGTCGACGATCTGCTGCGGGGTCTGCCGGCTGATCGGCTCGCCGCAGCGCGGGCAGTGCGGCTTGCCGGCGCGCGCGAAGAGGAGGCGCAGGTAGTCGTAGACCTCGGTGATGGTGCCGACCGTGGACCGGGGGTTGCGGCTGGTCGACTTCTGGTCGATGGACACCGCGGGCGAGAGGCCCTCGATGAAGTCGACGTCCGGCTTGTCCATCTGGCCGAGGAACTGCCTGGCGTACGCCGACAGCGACTCCACGTATCGCCGCTGGCCCTCGGCGAAGATCGTGTCGAAGGCCAGGCTGGACTTGCCTGACCCCGACAGCCCGGTGAACACGATCATGCTGTTCCGGGGCAGGTCGATGTTCACGCCGCGCAGGTTGTGCTCACGCGCGCCGCGAACGACGAGGCGGTCAGCCACGGCAGTCCCTTCACAAGATGCTGTCTCTGGTCGGCCAGGTGCAGGTCAGACACTGGTCCACCTGGCCGGGCCCATGCTAGGTCGGGGCACCGACAGTTTCCGGCGACGGTCGTCGGCGACAGGTGGCTGTCCCGGGTCGGTGGGGCTCGCCTAGGCTGGATGTGACCAGGTCTGGTGCAGATCCCGACAACCGACGCTCGGGGGTGGCGGTGTGACTGGCTCCAGCATCTCAAACGACGCGTCCGTCGTGCACGACAGTGTTCCCGAACAGCGGCGGGCCGAACGGTCGGCGGCGGAGCGGGCTCGGCGGCGGCTGGCCGACGTGCGAGAGGCGACCGAGAGACTGGATCGCCTGGTCACCGGCCTGGACGACGCCGGGATGCGGGCGCCGAGCCTGCTGCCCGGGTGGACGCGGGCGCACGTGGTCACCCATCTCGCGCGCAACGCGGACGGTTTGGTGAACCTGCTCACGTGGGCGCGGACCGGGGTCGAGCACCCGATGTACGCGAGCAACGCCGACCGCGACGCGGACATCGAGGAGGGTGCCGGGCGGCTGGCGCAGGTCCTGCACGAGGATCTGCGCGCGGCCGGTGACCGGTTCGCGGTGGCCGGCGAGCGGCTGACGGACTCCCAGTGGTCGGCGACCGTGGTCGCGCGGCTGCCGGCGCCGTTCCCGGCGTCGAACATCCCGTCGATGCGCCTGTTCGAGCTGTGGGTGCACGGGGTCGACCTGGACGTGGGGTTCTCGTTCGCCGACATTTCCGACGAGCTGCTGGAGACGGCCGTGGCGTTGGCGGTCTCCCGGCACCTGGACCGCCCGGAAGGGCCATCCGTACACCTTCGGGTGACGTTCCCCGACGGTCGGGAGGCAACCTGGGATCTGGTCGGCGGGACCGAGGTGCACGAGGTGTCGGGCGCGGCGGTGCCGGTGATCGCCTGGCTGACCGGGCGGGGCGACGGTGCGGAGCTGACCGGCGACGTGCCGGTACTACCCGCCTGGGGTTAGCGTGACGTCGGTGAACGTGGTGGTGAAGCCGCTCCCGTCCGGGGCGGCGGCCATCACGCCGGCGAGCACGGACCGGCCGGGCGGCAGGTAGGCGAGCCGGAGCGTGGTGGTCGGTTCGGCGCCGTCCAGTCCGTACCTGATCGTGACCGTGTCACCCGAACGTGTGGCCTCGATCGTCACGCTGCGCGGTGCCGACACGGGCACCACGGACCAGTCGGAGAACTCCCTGGTCACGACGGCCGAGAGCTGCTGCTGCCCGTCGACGAGCTCGACGCCGCTCTTGATCCAGTTGGTTTCGTCGACCCGCAGGGCGATGCCGGCCTGGTCGTACTGGTCGCGGTAGGCGCCGGCGAAGGTGGCGCGCAGGACGAGGTCGCCGTCGACGAGGGTGCCGTAGACGTGCCCGGTGTCGCGGACGAAGCCGTAGTGGGTGGTGCGCCAGAAGTCGGTGTCGGGGTCGGCGGTGACGGTGAGCGCCCGGTCGTCGAGGGACCAGGTGGTCGGTTCGTTGAGCCAGCGCCAGCCCGTGATCATGCGCGCCATGCTGTCAGGTGGGCGGTCGGGCGCGCTAGGGTCGCGGCGTGGATGTTGTCGAGGACTACAGCGGTCACGTCGAGCCGGGCGGCGCCGCGGCGCGCCGGGAACTGCCGGCGCTGACCATCACCAAGATCTCCGTCGGGCCGATGGACAACAACGCGTACATGCTGGTGTGCAGGTCCACGCGGGAGGCCCTGCTGATCGACGCCGCGAACGACCCGGAACGCCTGTCGGACCTCGTCGGCCACGACGACAACCGCCCCACCCTGCGCACGATCGTGACGACGCACCAGCACCAGGACCACTGGGGCGCGCTGGGTGCCGTCGCGGGTGCGTACGGCGCGGACACCATCGCCCACGAGGCGGACGCCGGCCCGCTACCGGTGCCGCCGGACCGCTACGTGACGCACGGTGACCGGATCCCGGTGGGTGACGTGGAGCTGGAGGTCATCCACCTGCGCGGGCACACACCCGGCTCGATCGCGCTGGTGTACCGCGACCCGTCCGGCCACCCGCACCTGTTCACCGGGGACTCGCTGTTCCCCGGCGGCGTGGGGAGGACGACGTCGCCGGAGGACTTCACGTCCCTGTTCAACGACGTGAAGTCCCGCATCTTCGACACCCTTCCCGACGACACCTGGTTCTACCCGGGCCACGGCGACGACTCCACCCTCGGCGCGGAACGCCCAAAGCTCGCGGAGTGGCGCGAACGGGGCTGGTGAGCGAAGGTCTCGGGCGACCTAGACGGCTATCACGGTGACAAGGTCGTCAAGCCCGACGAAGTCGTCGATGTTCCGGGTGTAGAGCGGCAGGTTTCTGGACGACGCGATGGCGGCGATCATGAGATCCAGCCGCCGGGGGCGCGGACTCCTCCCGACGCTGATCGTCAGCGCGACGAGCGAGCCGTAGCGGGTGGCCGCATCGCTGTCGAAGGGCAGCGGATCGAAGTCGACGATGGCGGCACCCAGAACCTCGGTCCGCGCGGCCCGCATGACCGCGTTTCTGGCCATCGCCACTCCCCGGTGCAACTCGGCCATGGTGATCGCCGTGAGTTCAGGAATCGCCGGCAAACACGCGGCGTCCAGCTCTCCGAGGTCGAGATACGTGCAGGTGTCCAGAATTCCGGACTCGTGCCGATCAACCATGCTGGCGCTTCCACGGGTCCACGTCATCCACGCGGTCGGGCCCGAACAGTTCGTCCGCCTCCCGGCGCAGAGAAGCATGGTCGACGCGCGGAAGGTTCCTGCGCTTGTCGACCAGTTCCTCCGCGCTGAGCTTTCGCCGACGAGACAGCGGACGGAGTTCGGCGATCGGGACTCCGTTGCGGGTCACGTGATACGTCTCGCCGGCTTCCACCGCGTCCATGACCGCGGCGGAGTTGTTCCGAAACTCGCGCTGGCTGATGACCTTCACGGTCGCAGCGTAGCCTGCTGTAGCACGACGAGCTACGAGCTGCCTACCTCGGCAGGAGGGACTTCGCCTTGCCCTGGGCGGTGCCTGCGGCGGACTGGACGGCGCCCTGGACGGCGCCGGCGGCGTGGGCGAGGGTGCCCTGGACGTCGTCGGTGGTGCGGTGGAGTTTGGCGCCTGCGATGCGGGCGGCGTGGTGGGCCTGCCAGTTCAGGGACGGCTTGCCGTGGGTGTCGGCGGCGGCGATGAGCAGGCCGCCGAGCAGGCTGACGTTCTTGAAGAAGTGGATCTGCTGCTGGGCGCGCTCCCCCGGGTCCTCGGACTCCCAGAACCGGTGCGCCGCGGCCGTGGTCGGGATGAGGCTGCCGGCGAGGAGCGCGGCCGAAAGCCTGGGGAACTTGCCCAGGGCCAGCGCGAGACCGGCACCCACCTTGATCGCGGCGTCCAGTTTGACCAGGGACTCCGCGTCGGTGGGCACCTGCTCGGGAACCTTGTCGCGCACCTGGCCGACCGTCTTGTCCAGGAAAGGCTCCACGGCCTGCGTCGGCTGCTTCGGGTTGCGCAACGACTGGATGCCCCCGGACACGAAGATGGCCGCCAGCATCGGTCGGGCGATGCGACGCAAGATCATGGTGTCAACCTCCTCCTCGGTGATGACACCTACATACCCAGTTCGCCGGGTTTCACGCAGACCGCTGGTCAGGGGGCATCCGGGTCCTCGGAGGGCCACACCTCGCTCCGTGCGCGGCGGATCACCTCCTCGGGGGTGAGCGCGCTCGCGGGGTGGTGGCTCAGGCAGTTCGGGGTGCGTAGACGGTGGAACCTCGACGTCTCGGTGGCGGCATAGAACTGACCGGCCTTGAGGCCGCCGACGTGGTCCAGGGCGCCGCCCTTGGCCTGAGCCATCTCGCGGGCGGCGGCCAGCTGCGCCGGCGCGTGCAGGCGGCCGATCACCAGGGTCGCGGCGTTGCCGGGGATGCGGTTGTGGAGTCCCTTCGGTGCCTGGGTGGCGAAGACCAGGCCCAGTCCGTACTTCCTCGCCTGGGCCACCAGCATCAGCGTGCTCTGCGTGCTCGGGGTCATGACGCCGGACGGCGCGATGGTCTGCGCCTCGTCCATGACCAGCAGGCCGCCAAGGGGGCGGTCGCCCGCCGGGTTGTTCTTGATCCAAGAGAACAGTTCGAGTTGCAGCTGGTTGACGAAACCCTGCCGCTGCTCGTCCGAGGGCAGGCCGACGAAGTTGATCACGGAGATCCTTGCCTTGCGGCCGGGGGACGGGGTGAGCAGCACGCCCGGGTCAACGGCCTCCCCCACGCCGCCGAACAGGGTGTCGTTGACCTTGGCGGCGCGCAGTGACTTCGCCAGTTCCGCTGCCAGCTTCTGCGCGTCGTCGAGGGTGCTGACGCCCTCGGGGAGGTCGGCCAGTACCGCGATGAGGCCTTCGAGGCTTCGCTGGCCGCGGCGTGCGTAGTAGCGGAGTGCTTCGCGCAGGACGGCTCGGCTCCACCTCGCCTTGTTGGTCGAGCCGGTGATGTTCGCCCTTGGTTCGAGGCTGGTGGCGGCGGCTTCGACGGCCTGGCCGAACTCGTCGGGGTCGTCGCGGACGGCGGCGAAGTCGGGCAGGGGCTGGAAGCTCAGCGGGCGGCCGGACTGGCGGGCGGGAGTCCATACGACGACCTCGGTGCCGGCCAGGTACTCCGCGGCGAGTTGGGCGTCGCCGGGACGCCAGCCGAGTGGTGGGGACGGCCAGGGGTCACCCAGGCGGGCCAGGTCGTTGTTCGGGTCCAGCACGATCGCCGAGACGCCGCGCAGGGCGCATTCCTCGACGAGGCGCCGGATCAGGACCGTCTTGCCGGAGCCGGTGCCGGCGAAGATCGCGGTGTGCTTGCGGAGGGATTCGAGTGACACCTGGACGGGTGAATCGTCGGCCATGGTTTCGCCGAGGGTGACCAGGTGGGGGTCGACCTCGGGAACTGCCTCGACCGGTGGGGTCCAGATGGGAGCGGGGCGTTCCGGTTCGGCCCAGGACGGGTTCTCGGGTTCGGGTTCGACCTGTTTGCCGAGGACGTTGTCGAGGAGTTCCGTGCGGCTGGCCGGCTTGCGCGCGACCAGCCAGGCCTCGAGGCCGGCCGGCTTCTCGCGGAGCAGGGTCTCCAGGGCTCGGAAGGTGCGGAGGTCGTCGTCGGTGACGGGGAGGTCGCGGCCGCCGCTCTCCTTGAACTCGGCGAGCTTCTTGGCGGTCACCTTTCCCGACGGCCAGGGGGCGTTGCGCAGGACGACCAGCTCGCGTGTGTGGTCCGGGCGCAGCGCGGACTCGATCCGCGCGTCGCGGAGTCTTGCCTGGGCCGCGATGGCGTTGCCGTGGGCTATGGCGCGGAATGACCAGTGTGCCTCGTCCTCGGTCTCCTCGTCGAGGGTGCGGCGGAGCCTGGCGTGCAGGGGGCGTTTGCCGCCGAAGGGCGGGTCCAGCTTCCACTCGACCCCGCTGTCTCCGTGCTCGACCATCCACGCGGTGAGCGCGGCGGCGAGCAGCTTCGGCATCACCCGGTCCTCCTCCGCTGGATCAAGCGCGGGCTTCACGTCGGCGTGCTGCTTGAGCTCGGCGAACTGGCGATCGAGTGGCGCCAGATCGTGC
This sequence comes from Actinophytocola gossypii, assembly GCF_025165815.1. Lineage (GTDB taxonomy): Bacteria > Actinomycetota > Actinomycetes > Mycobacteriales > Pseudonocardiaceae > Actinophytocola > Actinophytocola gossypii. The sequence goes on from NZ_JAFFZE010000023.1 coordinate 40,395, forward strand.
GTCACGACGACGGTTTCCTCCGTCGGCTGCGGCTCGTCCAGGCTGGGCAGTTCGGATACTCGACCGGTCAGCAGGCAATGTCGAACGTGCGCGTCGATCCGCTGCAGCAGCGCACGCGGGGTGTACTGGTTGTCGATGCCGACGAACGACTGCTCGGCGACCGGCCACGTCGGGTATGGCGGGGTGAACCCGACCTCGGCATACGGCTCGGCCAGGCGTCGCGCGACCAGTTCGCGGGCGACCTCGCCGGTGGGGATCCGGGTCAGGTGTCGCGCTTCCCGAAACCGATCGGCGGCGGTGGCGATAGTCCTCTCCTTGAGCAACACCCAGGTCGCCGGGATGCAGGAGACCAAGGTCGCCGTTCTGCGCGTGTTCTCGCGCAACGCCATCAGCCCGTCGGCGACCTGGGTCAGCGAGAGATAGAGCTGCTGGCCGTCGTCGGCGTGGGTAGGCCGGACGGCGAACGTGTCGAGTTGATCGACCGCGATCACCGCCGGACCGGTCATCGCCATGAGCCAGGAGACGTCGCGAACGATCAGCCGGGCCGACCTCGGTCCCGGCCGAATCCCCCAGTCGGCCCGCTCGCCTTGCTCGGACTCGCCGAGCGAGTTCAGGAACTGCTCGCCGATGTTGCTCAGGGTGAGGTCCGTCGAGGCGTAGAGAACCAGGGCGCGCACGGTGTCCCGGCATTCCAACGCCACCTGCGGATCGACGGTGCGCAGCGCCATGATCAACGCATCGAGGTCCTTTTTGGACGGTAGATCTTCGCCGAGGATCCCCGCGGCCTGGCGCGCCGGAAGTCCGATGCGTTCGACCAGCCGGCGCAGCAAGAGCGTCAGCTGGGTGTCCCCTTCCTCGTTGGTCCGAAACAGGTCTCGCCGCAGTGACAGTTGGACGCTGGTCCAGAACTCGGCGGACTGGTCGAGGTCGACGAGGAAGAAGTAGCCACCTTCGCGCTGCACCTGCCGCCGCACCCACCCGAGCAGATGTGTCTTTCCGGAGCCGCGCTGTCCCCGCAGCGCGAGGCCGATCGGACTACCTCGGCTGCTCGCCCGTGCGTCTCGGAGACTGGCCAGCACCTCTCGCTCCACCTCGGCGTGCATGCCCTCGACGTGGTAGCGGGAAGCACCCCACACGTCGTCCGGAGTCCACGCCCAGTTGAACCGCAGCGCCGACAACGCACGTTGCTGGAGTTCACTCATGGCTCGATCGCCAGGTGGTGGTTGTCCTGGTTGCCGACGCGGAGTGCGGCGTTCCGTTCCTCCTCGCTCAGCGATCCCTGAGAGTCCTCGGACACCAGCACCACCTGGCCGGTGTCGTTGAGCTTGCGGAGCACAGCGTCGACCTCGTCCCTGGGCGTGCCGTCGAGACCGCGGCGCAGATCGACCAGGCGGACGTAGTCGCCCGCCTCCTTGGCGAGCTGGTGGTAGGTCGCGCGAACACGGTCTTCGAGGGACGCCGACGTCTCGATGGGGAACAGGTCGGCGAGTTCCTGCTTGGAGTGGTCGAGCAGGCGGCGGAGCCCGGCCAGCACCGCGTACAGCGCTTTGCCGAGCGACTCCTCGCGAGCCGTGCGCGGCCGTCCGGCGGACAACTCCTCGGCGCACCAGCGCCAGCCGTCGTCGGTCAGCTCGTTCACATACGGCTTGTTGCCGGCGGAACGCTCGCTCAGCACATATTTCCTGCGAACGAGGTCCCGGCGCTCCTCGCCATCGAGTACGAGCCCGTGCAGCTCCTTCATCTCGGTATTGGACAGGGCGCGTGCCTCGGCCATCAGAGTGATCAACACGGCTCGCTGCTTCACAGTGAGCTTCTTCTCCGGCATTCCAGCTCCTTCTCCTCAGCCGAGCACTTCGAAGTCGTCCGCCACGAGTTCCGCTCGGGTGCCCTTGTCGGACAGGGCGCCGCGGGCGCGGACCCGTTGTTGCGACTGGTGAGCGGTGATCGCGGCGTGATAGGTGTCCTGGCCGGGCAGGCGGACCCACAGCACGCGGCGGTTGCCCTTCGTGCCGGCGACCTCGCCGCGGACCCGGATGCGCCAGCGGTCGTTGCGTCTCGGCTGGTCGTGCAGGACCTCGACCAGGCCGGTGACGGTGACCTCGCCGGACGGGCCGTGGCGGCGCAGGCGGTCGGCCGCCGTCTCGATGAGTTCGCCCGCGTCCTCGGGGAAGTCGACGACCGCGGCGGGCAGCTCGGTCGGCAGGCCGCGGGCCCAGCGGAAACCGATCTCGAACGGCTCCCGGCCACTCGCACCGGCGAGGCCACGCATGCCCTCGCACAGTTCGGCGGACACCCCGGCCGTGACTGTGGCGTCGAACGCGGCCGGGTCGCCGGCGTCCACCGCCTCGCGGACGGCGACGGTCGCGTCCAGCAACTGCGACGAGACGCGGCGGGTGAGCTCCGGGTCCTCACCGAGGGGGACGCGGACCGGGAAGACGTAGCTGCCGGCGCGGGTCGGGCCGAGCTCGACGCGGTCGACGAGGGTGCCGACGGCCGCGGGCACCCGGCCGGCGAACGAGAAGTGCGGGCCGTCGACCGCCGCGCGGGCGGCCGAGCCGAGCACGATCTCCACACTGCGCAGGGCGTTCAGGCCGGCCTTGAGGGTGGTGAAGCCGCTGGGCACGCCGCGGGTGTGCGTGCGGTACCAGTGCTGGTCGGCGAGCGGCGAGCTGATGTCGCGTGCGATCTCCTCGGGCGAGCGCTGCTCGACGGTGGCGAGCATGTCCACGATCTCGGTCACGCGCAGGTCGCCGTCGCCCATGCCGTCGCGGGCGGGGACGAGTACGTCGTAGGCGTCCTTGTGCGTCCAGACGGCGGCGCCGCGCCACGGATCGGGGTGCCGGCGCCAGCCGGTGTGTTCGAGGTAGGTCGAGATGTCGGCGACGGCGAGCTGGACGTTCACCCCGCCCCCACGGGGGCCGGATCGAGCAGGCTCAGCAGGGAGCGGACGGTCAGCACGTTGCCGACGGGCACGCTGACCGGGCGCGGGCGGGTCGGGCTGGGGTCGTCGATCGGCGTCTCGTCCTCGAGCGAGCGGTAGTAGGCGAGGTGTCGCAGCGTCATGCCGCCGGACTCGAACCCCGCGTACTCGGCCGCGCGGGGCGGGACGGGCAGCAGGAACAGGTAGCGCGGCACCGTGTAATCGGGGCCGGCGAGCCAGTTGAACTGTTGCTCGGTGAGCCCGTCGTAGGACCATTCCGCGCCGGTCCGTTCGGGTGCCGGCCAGGTCTTCACCTGGACTTCCAGTGCCGGCGAGGCCAATCCGCCTGGACGTCCGGGAAAACGGAATCCGAGGTCTATTCCGACGCGGTCGGGATCGTATTGGTGGACCAGCAGGCCGGCCGCCGACGCCAGCGCGCGAATGTAGTCCTGGCCGAACTTTCCCTGTTGGCTACGGACATCCAGCACACGTCCTCCACGGCGCGGTCGGAACGGGCCGCGTTCGAACCTACGTCCGCGGCGAAGCCGTTGTCAGTAACGTCTACCCGGATGGCCCAGTCGTTTCAGGTGCGCGGGAAAATTCTGGTGATCATTGATTCGGCACGGATGACGACAGTGCGGCCGCGAGGCGGTGCATGCCGGTGGTGATCCGCGCCGGTGGGTTGGTGGTGAACGACAGGCGGAGGGTCGACGGGTCCGGGGTGGTGGCGTAGAAGGGGGCACCGGGGACGAAGGCGACCTGCTCGCGCAGGGCGGTGCGGAGCGTTGCGGACGTGTCCGTCTCGCCGGGGAGGCGTAGCCAGATGAACATGCCGCCGTCGGGGTCCATCCAGGTGGTGCCGGCTGGTGTCGCGGCGGGCAGGGCGGCGATCATGGCGTCCCGGCGGGTGCGGTACTCGGTTCGGAGTCGCGCGATGTGGGCGTCGAGGTCGGTGGTGGCCAGGTAGGTCGCGGCGGCGGCCTGGTCGACGGTGCTCGTGTGCAGGTCGGCGGCCTGCTTGGTGACGGCCAGGGACGGCAGGAGCGTCGCGGGGGCACGTAGCCAGCCCAGGCGTAGGCCGGGGGCGCAGATCTTGGAGAGGCTGCCCAGGCTGATCACGCGGTCGCCGGACGCCGCCAGCGGGGGGACGGGGGTGCCTCGATAGCGGAGTTCACCGTAGGGGTCGTCCTCGACGAGCCAGAGGGAGTGGGTTTCGGCCAGTCGAGCGAGTGCGCGGCGGCGGGTGGCGGGGAGGGTGCGGCCGGTGGGGTTGGCGAACGTCGGGACCAGGTAGAGCAACGTGGGCTGGTGGCGGTCGATCACGTCCTCCAGGGCTTCCGGGAGGATGCCCTGGTCGTCGCCGGGGACCGGGACCACGCGGGCGCCGCTCATGCGGAAGCACTGGAGGGCCGCCAGATAGGTCGGCTCCTCGACGGCGACGACCGCGCCGGGACCGAGCAGGGTAGTCGCGACCAGGGTCAGGGCCTGCTGCGAACCGGTGGTGATCAGCAGGTCGTCCGCGCGGGTCGGCAGGCCGCGGCGGGTCTCGCGGTCGGCGATCAGGGCGCGCAGTGCGGGGTCGCCCTCGGTGGGCGCGTACTGGAGCACGCCGGGCCGGGACAGGGCGCGGTCGAACGCGGCTCGCCAACCCTCGACATCGAACAGTTCGGGCGCGGGCAGGCCGCCGGCGAAGGAGATCATGTCGGGGTGGTCGGTGAGCGCGAGCAGGTCACGCACGGGGGAACTCTCGATGGTGGGGCGCACGTCGGCTCCTCGAACGGGGGAACGGGGATCGCATCGGGGCGGTCGTGTCGCCTACGGGATGCAACGGAGGGCCCACTGGTCGAGGAGCCGACGTCATCCTACGCGTGCCTGGTTGGATGGGGCCGGTACAACCGACGAAGGAGGATCATGGCTCTGGAAAAGCCCGACGTCGACCCGATCGACGGTCCCCCGCCGGCCGACCTGGTCGTCGAGGACATCACGGTGGGTGACGGGAGCGAGGCCCAGCCCGGCCAGCAGGTGAGTGTGCACTACGTCGGCGTCGCGCACTCCACCGGCGAGGAGTTCGACGCCTCCTGGAACCGCGGCACCCCGTTCGCGTTCCCGCTCGGCGGCGGCCGGGTCATCACCGGCTGGGACCGCGGCGTGGTCGGTATGAAGGTCGGCGGCCGGCGGCGGCTGGTGATCCCGCCGCACCTCGGCTACGGCGAGCGCGGCGCCCCCGGCGCGATCAAGCCGAACGAGACGCTGGTGTTCGTGGTGGACCTGCTCGGCGTCCGCTGACGTGCGGGTGCCCCCGGCAACCGAGCAGCCGGGGGCACCTCGACCAGGTGTTCAGCAACCACCGCAGTTGTAGTACGTGATGTCCCAGTGGTTGCCTTCCTTGTAGTAGACGTTGCCCGAGCCCGACTGCCACTTGCTGCCGCCGATGTAGGTGAACGTGCCCTCGATGTACCCGTTCAGGCAGCTCGACAGGCTCGTGTCCAGCTTGTAGCCGTTCCAGTGGCTGTACGTGCCCTCGGCGTGCCCGGTCTCGGTGCCGCCGGTCACGTTGATCGCACAGCCGGTGGCCGACCTGAGCGTCTGGATGCCCTGGATCGTGGCCAGGTTGACCTGTTCGAACGACGTGCAGGTCGGCACGTTGCGGTCGCTGCAGTTCCCGCTCGACGACCACGTGATCCCCGACGACCGCAACCGCGACGTCGCGTCGGAGTGGCTCAGCTTGGTCACCATGACCTCGACCGAGTCGTGCTCGCCGGCGGGTGCGGAGGCCTGGGCCGACGCGGTGCCGACGAGCAGCGCGGTCGCGGCGGACGCGGCCAGCACGAGGCCCTTGACGATGAGTTTGCGCATTCGATCACCCGTCCCTCAGCAGGTAGGAACGCTTCCGGGACCGGACTGTAGTGATGACTAACCGGACGCAATAGGGTGCGTTGGGTAATTTTCCAACGATTTATTCCCAGCGTTCACACGGTTCTCCACCACCGCGAGCACGAGCGCGACCAGGATCAGCACGACCGCCCCGAACAGCGCGACCGCCAGCCCCAACGGGTACCGGCCGGACACGCCGATCGTCGCGTAGAAGATCGCCGCCAGGGCCGCCGAGCCGACCGCGGCGCCCATCCGCTGCCCGGTCTGCAGCACCCCGCTCGCGACCCCGGACATGGTCGTCGGCACGCGGGACAGGGTGATCGTCGTGTTCGGTGAGATCACCGCTCCCCCGCCGACCCCCGCGACGAGCATCGGCACCACCATCGCCAGCGGCACCCACGCCGGCTCGACCAGCAGTCCGACGACGCCGGTGGCGGCCAGGCCGGTCGCGACCGTGGCCAGGCCGGCGATCGTCAGCCGCCTGCCCCACCGTTCCACCAGCCGGCCCGCGCGCCACGACGACACCGCCGAACCCAGCGCGAACGGCGTCACCGCGAGCCCCGACTCCAGCGGCGAGAACCCGAGCCCGGTCTGGAAGAACACCGCGAACACCAGCCAGATGCCGGAGAACCCGCAGAAGTACACCGCCGCCAGCGTCGCCCCGGAGCGGTACCCGGGTGTGGTGAACAGCCGCATGTCCACGAGCGGCACCCGCCCGCCGGCCACCCGCCGTCGCTCCCAGCGCAGGAACGCGTACCCCAGCGGCACCGCCACGACGAACAGCCACCAGAACCGCCCGATCCCGCCCGCCTCCGACTGGACCACCGGGAACATCAGCGCCAGCACGGCCAGCCCGAGCAGCACCATCCCGACCCCGTCGATGTCCGACCGGACCGACCGCCTCGGCGTCGGCGGCACCAGCAGCACCGCGAGCACCACCGTCAGCAGGCCGAACGGCAGGTTCACCAGGAAGACCCACCGCCACCCGTCCGGCTCGCCGAACAGGTCGAGGATCAGCCCGCCGATCACCGGTCCGGCCGCGGTCGACACCCCGATCGTGGCGCCGAGCAGCCCGAACGCCCGACCGCGCTCCGGCCCGCGGAACAGGTCCTGGATCAGGCCGCCGTTCTGCGGGGTGACCAGGCCGGCGACCAGCCCCTGCAGCAGGCGCGCCACGATCAGCAGGGTCAGTGTCGGGGCGAGCCCGGCGAACACGCTGGCCAGCACGAACCCGGACAGCGCGACGAGGTACATCCGCCGCCGCCCGAACGCGTCGCCGAGCCGTCCGCCGGCCACCAGGGCGAGCCCGAAGGTCAGCGGGTAGCCGGACACCACCCACTGCACGCCGGCGGCCGACGCGCCGAGTCCTTCCTGGATGGCCGGCACCGCGACCGTGACGATGCTGACGTCCAGCAGCATCATGAACCCGCCGGCGAGGGTCACCACCAGCGCGCGCCAGCGGCGGGGATCCTCGCCGGGCGGGTACTCCTCGGACGTCTCGCGCGATGATCGGACAGCCACGACCTGATGTCTACCCATGTCGGCACGCCAGTACCACTCCTGGTCAGGGTCCGACCGCCCGGATCGCGGGGGTCCTGATGGTCCGGCGGGTCGCGCCGAGGCAGGTCGCCATGGTCAGGACCGCGGCGATCGACACGATGACCAGGTAGATCAGCGCGCTCTCGTCCGGCACCGCGGATCCGGTCCTCGCGAAGCTGTACGGCACGATCGCGGCCACCGAGGCCAGCGAGCCGAACAGGATGCCGACCAGCACCAGCAGCACGCCCTCCACGCTCACCGGGCGGAACACCTGCGCCGGGGTCGCCCCGGCGAGCCGCTGCCGGCCGAACTCGGCCCGGCGGTGGGTGATCGCCGCGACCAGCGTGTTGACAGCATCACCGCGGCGAACACCGAGATCATGCCGACGACGACGAGGTTGAGCGTCTCGACGCTCCGCTGCTCCACCGTCTTCACGATGCCCGACGCCGCCGTGGCCGAGTTCTCGATCGCCTGCATGTAGAGGGTGCCGGTGGCCGGAGGGCGTCGGCCGCCCCCCGGGTCGCGTTCGGCTGGCTGGTCATGGCGGTCCTTCCACGGTGCCCGTCGCGTGATCAACGTCTGATCGACGACGCTACGACCGTGGCAGGAAGATCGGCATGGTGCGCGCCCCCGCCGGCGGGTTGGGGCTGCCCCTACCCCAGCTGGACGGTGGCCAGCAGGTCCAGGTCGGCCAGGGTGCTGACCACGACGGTGCCGTCGCTCACCGTCCACAGCTCCTCGCCGATCACCAGTGCCCGCCGGAACGTGCCGTCGCCGTGCTCGACCGTGCCGGCCTCCGTCAGCCGGTCGCCGGAGATCCGCAGCACCAGGGCGCCGGCGTCGGACGTTCCGGTGACCGGCAGCACCACCAGATTCTCGGCCGGCCAGTACAGGAACGCGTGCGGGTCGTGCTCCACCTCGGAGTACCCGCCGGGGACGTGGAACGTGCCGACCCGCGCCGCCTCGGGCGAGGACGTGTCGAACAGCGACACCTGCAGTCCGGTGGTCGCCCCGTCGGTGGTCGCCTCCTGCCCGACGCCCAGCAAACTGTTGTCCCCCACGGGATGCAGGTAGGCCGAGTACCCGGTGATCTTCAGCTCGCCGGTGACCAGGGGCCGCGCGGGATCCGACAGGTCCACTGTGTACAGCGGGTCGGTCTCCCGGAAGGTGACCACGTACGCCACGTCGCCCAGGTACCGCACCGAGTAGATCCGCTCCCCCGCGCCGAGGCCGTCGACCCGGCCGACCAGCGCGAGCTCGTCGCCGCGCCGGGTCAGCACGCTGACCATGCTGCGGGTGTCCGGCGCGAACCCGACGGTCGTCGCGATCCGCAGGTGTCCCTCGTGCTCGGACAGCGCGTACTGGTTCAGCAGCGAGCCCTCCACCCCGCCGGACGCCACGTGCACCGGCTTGCCGGGCTTCGAGATGTCGAACTGGTACACCTCGGTCCGCTGCGCGTCCTCGGGCATCGGGTGCTTTTCCGAGATGCCGCCCGCGTAGTGGTCGTCGGCGACGTACAGGCTGGTGCCCGTGCCGTACACCGTGTCCCCGTCGGCGGCGATCGAGACCGGGTCGCCGATGGTCAGCTCCTCGCGCAGGTCGACGGTGAGGATGGTCAGCATCGACGCGCCGGTGTAGCGGTGCGGGTGGCTGACCGCGCCGCACTCCACGAGGCGGCCGGAGCTGGTCGAGTCGCCGGTGTCCAGGGTGTACCGGGGCAGCCAGTCGTCGATCGAGGAGTTCTCGACCACGCCGCGGTGGCGTTCCTCGGCGCCGAGCACGGGGCCGGAGTGGTCGAACGGCAGCCGCGGCATCGAGCGGACCACGACCCGGGCCACCGGGCCGACCTGCCGGGCGTCGAGGTAGGAGCCGCTGACCTGAAGGTCGCCGAGCACCTCGCCGTCGCCGGTGAGGTCGACGAGCACGAGCCGGGTGCCGCCGGCGGGGCTCCGGCCGGGTGCCGGCTCGGCGGGGAACGCGTGCGGGTACCCGGTGGTCATCACCAGGGCCCGGTCGCCGTCGAGCAGCAGCTGGCCGGCGTGACCACCGGTCGGCAGGGTGAGGCTGGCGGTCGGCTCCCGGGAGGCGACGTCGACCACGGTCAGGGTGTCGCCGGTGACCGTGACGACGCGGCGGCCGTCGGTCTTCACCAGGTCCGGTTCGTCCACACCGGACTCGTGCACGTTGGTACCGGAGTGCTCCGGCACGGCACGCTCCTGCGCGCCCGACGCCGCGCCCGGTGCCGCGCCCGGTGCGGCGTTCGGTGCGGCACCCGGTGCCGCCTCGGCCGCCGCCGCCCGGCCGTCGGCGGCCACCGCCCCGTCCTCGGCGACCACGGCGCCGTCGGGGTACGCCTCGCCGAGCAGCCCGTACGGGCCGACGTGCGGCAGGGCCGCCGCCTTCAGTTCGGCGAGCGCGGAGTCACAGTCGTCGTAGGCGATCAGCTCGACCGGCCCGTCGTAGGTCCGCGTGCTCGGCGGGTCGTCGTCCTCGTCGCCCAGCCCGATCACCACCGCCGTGCCGGCGACACCGGCACCAAGTCCCACCACCGCCGCGGCGGCCACCGCGAGCCTCGGCCATCTCGGTAAGTCCGTCCTCATGGACCCAGGACGGACGCTCCGGCCGGTTCGGTTGCGCGGCGGGCCGAGGAATAATCAGTCCTGTGTGGACCCCTCGGCCGGGTCGGCCGGTTCCTCGGCGCGCTCCACGTCGACCGACCAGCCGCCGACCAGCCCGATCGCGGCGGCGGCGAGCGCGATCGCCGGCATCATCGCCGCGGCCGCCAGCCCCACCACCACCGGCAGGTTCAGCACCGTGCGGCCGTTGCCGTCGCGGACGACGACGCGGCGCACGTTGCCCTCGCGGATCAGCTGGTCGATCTTGTCGGTCAGCGCCTCGGCGCCGACGCCCTCAGCTTCCCTGGTCACCCCGTCGACGGTAGTACGGTATGAGCCGGCACGGGCCGTTGAGTCGGGGAGGCGAACCGTGAGATTCCGGCTGCTCGGGCCGCTGCAGGTGTTCGACGGCACCGCGTGGGTCACCGTCGGGGCGGCCAAGGTGCGGCTGCTGCTCGCCACCCTGCTGGTCCGCGCGAACCAGACCGTACCCACCGAGACCATCGTCGACGAGCTGTGGGGCGAGACGCCGCCGAAGACCGCCACCACCCAGGTGCACGGCTACGTGCTGCGCCTGCGCCGCCTGCTCGGCGAGGACGTGCTGACCACGGTCGCCCCCGGCTACCGGCTGGTGGTCGGCGCGGAGGACACCGACGCTCAACGGTTCGAGCTGCTCGCCGACCAGGGGCACGCAGCCCACCGGGACAGCCGCCCGGAGTCCTCGGCCGAGCACCTCGCGGAGGCGCTCGCGCTCTGGCGGGGCCCGGCGTTCGGCGACGTGCCGGCGTCGGCGACGGTCACCGCGGAGGCGGAGCGGCTGACCGAGAAGCGGCTGACCGCGCTCGACACCCGGGTCGCGGCCGACCTCGACCGCGGCCGGCACACCACGCTGATCGGCGAGCTGCGCCGGCACGTCGAGGAGCACCCGCTGCGCGAGCGGGCGTGGGCGCACCTGATGCTCGCCCAGTTCCGCAGCGGCCGGCAGGCCGAGGCGCTCGGCAGCTACCAGCGCGTCCGCCAGGTGCTCGTCGACGAGCTGGGCGTCGAACCGGGCGCCGACCTGCGGGACCTGCACCGGCGGATCCTCGCCGACGACCCCACGCTGGCGCTCGACGTGGCGCCGCCGGCCGTGGTGGTCCCGCCGATCTGCCAGCTGCCAGCCGACGTGCCGGACTTCACCGGCCGTCAGGCCCAGCTGGACGCCATCGCGGCGGCGCTCGCCGACCGCTACCCCACCGCGCCGCCCCCGGTGTGGGTGATCTCCGGCGGGCCGGGGATCGGCAAGTCGACCCTGGCCCTGCACGCCGCCCGCCGCGCCGCTCCGGACTTCCCGGACGGGCAGCTCTACCTCGACCTGACCGGCACGTCCCCGGAGCCGCGCGCCCCGGCGGTGCTGCTGGCCGAGGTGCTGCACGCGCTCGGCGTGACCGGCGCCGCCGTGCCGGACGGCCTGCACGCCAGGGCCGCGCTGTACCGGTCGCTGGTCACCGACCGGCGGATGCTGCTGGTGCTCGACGACGCCGCCAGCGCCGAGCAGGTCGGCTGGCTCCAGCCGCCGACCGGGTCCTGCGCCGCGATCGTCACCAGCCGGAGCGTGCTCACCGACCTGCCCGGCGCCCGGCACACCGAGCTGGACGTGCTCGACCACGGCGAGGCGCTGGACCTGTTCACCCGGATCGTCGGCGCCGGCCGGGTCGAGCGGGAGCCGGATGACGCGGCCGCGATCCTGCGGGCGTGCGGACACCTGCCGCTGGCTATCCGGATCGCCGCCGGCAAGCTGCTCGGCCGGCCGGCGTGGTCGCTGCGGGTGCTGCGCGAGCGGCTGGAGGACGAGTCGCGGCGGCTGTCCGAGCTGCGGCTCGGGGAGCTGGGTGTGCGCGCCAGCTTCGACCTGAGCGTGCGGCTGCTCGACGAGGAGTCGCTGCGCGCGCTGCGCCTGTTCGGCACGCTCGGCCCGTGGACGGTGCCCGGCTGGGTGCTCGATCCGCTGCTCGACCGTCCGGCCGACGAGCTGCTGGACACGCTGGTCGACGCCAACCTCGCCCGCCTGGTCACCACGGACGCCAGCGGCCAGCCCCGTTACCGGCTGCACGACCTGTTGCGCGCGTACGCCGCCGAGGGCGCGGAGGCGATCCCGCTGGCCGAGCGCCGCGACGCGGTCACCCGGCTGCTGGCCACCTGGCTGGACCTGACCACGCGGGCCGCGGACGCGTTGCCGCCCAGCCTGTTCCGGCCGCCGCCCGGGACGGCGCCGCGGCGGGCGGCACCGGCCGGGGTGGCGCGCCGGGCCGAGGCGGACCCGGTGACCTGGTTCGCCGCCGAGCGGGTCGCGTTGCTGGACGGGGTGCGGCTGGCGGCGGAGTGGGGGCTGGCCGAGCTGGCGTGGGAGCTGGCGACGGTGGCGGTGCCGTACTACGACCACCACAGCCGGTACGAGGACTGGCAGCACGGGCACCAGACCGCGCTGGCCGCGGTCCGCCGGGCGGGTGACCGGCTGGGCGAGGCGGTGCTGCTGCGCGGGCTCGCCCAGGTGCAGATCTACCGCGACGACTTCACCCCGGCGACGGCGAACATGGAACGTTCGGCCGAGCTGTTCCGCGAGGTCGGCGACAAGCTCGGCGAGGGCCTGGCGACCGCCGGGCTGGGCACCATCCACCGGGTGCTCGACCAGCACGAACAGGCGCTCGACCGGGCGAAGCAGGCGCTGGAGCTGGTGACCGCGGCGGGCGACCGGCACACCGAGGCGCAGCTGATGAGCGCGATCGGCGCGATGTACCAGGCCCGGGACGAGGTCGAGCAGGCCCGGCACTGGTTCACCGAGGCGTTGACGCTGAGCCGTCACCTCGGCGACGCGCACCGCGAGGCGGTCGTGCTGCGGGAGATGTGCGCACTGCACGAGCCGGGGATCGCGCTCACCAACCTGCGGCGGGCCGAGGACATCTTCGCCTCCCTCGGCGACGACCGCTGTGTGGCCTACACCCTGATGAAGTCGGGCGAGATCCACCTCGGGCGGGATGACCGCGCGCGGGCGGTGCCGGACCTGGAGCAGGCGGCGGAGATCTTCAGCCGGCACGGGTCGCGGATGGACGAGGCGCGGTGCTGGGAACTACTGGGCGACCTGGACCGGGCGCGGACGCTGTGGCGCTCGGTCGCGGGCCCGGGCTCCGGGTGAGCCGGCCGGTGGCGGGGCACGCCACCGGCCGGGTTCCCCTCCCCCGGCCAGTCAGAGCGGGGCCCACTTGACCGACGCGTTCTCGTTGTAGGTGATCAGCAGGTTCTCGCACTCACCCGGCGGGATGACGTCCGCCCGGCCCGAGTACCAGGAGTTGAAGTACACGACCGCGACGTAGTTCGGGTTGTAGTTGCAGGCCGATGCCGCGTTGTTCTTCACCCCCTGGCCCTTGCCCGCGCCGGGACCCTTGAACACCTTCCCGGCGAAGTCCGGGACGCTGCTGGCGAAGTCGGCGACCGAGCCCTGCCAGTTGCTGTTGTAGTACAGGCAGATCTCGTAGTTGTCGCAGATGCCGTCGTACGGTCCCATCATGGGATGCCGCGCTGCCGCCGCCGGCGTCGCGAACAGTCCGACCAGGGCCGTCGCGATCATCGCCGCGACGGCCACGATCCGGCGCTTCGCCATCAGACCTCACCCACCCAGGAGAACGAGGCGTTCTCGTTGTAGGTGTCGGCCAGGCGCTCGCAGGTGTTCGGCGGGATCTCGTCGTAGACGCCCTCCCAGCCGGAGTTGAAGTAGATCCTGGCGGTCAGCCGGTCGTCCTTGTTGCAGGCCGACGCGGCGTTGTTCTTCACCGGCTGGCCCTCGCCCCGGCCGGGCGCGATGAACCGCGACGTGGCGAAGTCCATCACGCCGTAGTAGAAGTCGGCGTAGGACGAGCCGTCCCGGTTGGTGTTGTAGTACAGGCACAGCTCGCCGTCCTGGCACACGCCGTCGTAGTTCGAGGCGGCGCGGACGTCGGCCGTCGCGGTCCCGGTCGCGAGCCCCGACACGGCCACCGCGAGCAGCGGCGCCGCGACGGCGACCCTGGATCGGATTCGCATTCTCTTCTCCCCTTTCGCGCGGGCTGTGGTCCCGCTGCGGAGAAGAGTGCTCGAGGCGGCTACATCCGGGCTAAGTCCGACCTAACCCGGGAGCCGGTGCTCGTCCTGATCGACCCGGCCCGGTCGGGTGGCGCGGTCCGCGGCGTGCTGCTCGCCGGCGAGGAAGTGGGCGACGTCCTCGGTCGCCGGGTACAGCTCGCGGTACCGCTGGTAGAACGCGTCGTAGCCGCCGGACTCGGGGGCGACGGTGTGGTCGGGCGGGTTCCAGGCGTCGATGTCGACGTCCGCACCGGTGGCGACCGCGGCGAGCAGCGCGTCGCCAAGACAGGCGCCGACGGTCTCGGTCGGCACCTGCTGTTCCTCGCCGGTGACGTCGGTGACGATCCGGGTCCACAGTCCGCCCTGGGTGCCGCCGCCGACCGCGACCAGCCGTCGCGCCCGGCCGCCTGCCTCCCGCATCGCCTCGAGGTTGTGCCGCACGCCGTACGCGATGCCCTCCAGGGCCGCCCGGTACAGCTCCGCGCGCCCGTGTTCGAGGGTGAGTCCGGCGATGACGCCGCGGGCGTCCGGGTCGAAGATCGGGGTGCGCTCCCCGGCGAAGTAGGGCAGGAGCAGCAGGCCCCGGCTGCCGGGCGGCACCGCCGCCGCCTCCGCGACCAGGGTGGTGAAGTCGCCGCCGACGAGCCGGCGCAGCCAGTCGGTGACCGCGCCCGAGGTGGCCATGCCGGCGGCGAGCGAGCGGGTGCCGGGGAACACGCCGCTGGTGGTCCACAGGCCGGGGTGCGGGCGGGGCTCCTCGATGACCTGGATCAGGAACATCGTGGTGCCGTACATGACCATCACGTCGCCGGGTTCGCGCACGCCGACGCTGGTGGCCTCGGCCCAGGCGTCGACGGTGCCGGCGGTGACCGGGAGGCCCGCCGGCAGCCCGGTCTCGGCGGCGGCCTCGGCGGTGACGGTGCCGGCGACCTCGGTGGGCCAGGCCAGGTCGGGCAGGGTCAGGCCGGGCGCGACGGTCCGCGCCCAGTCGGTCGCCCAGTCGAGGCGGTGCTGGTCGTACATCGGGTCGCACTGGCTGGCCGAGTGGTGGTCGAGCACGTAGCGACCGGTGAGCCGGTGCACGAGGTACGAGCTGGCCATGAGCAGCTTCTCGGTGCGCGCGTAGACGTCCGGCTCGTGCCGGGCCAGCCAACGGAGCTTCGGACCGACCGCCTGGCTGGAGAGCGGGGTGCCGCCGCGGCGCAGGATCTCCTCGGCACCCAGCTCCTCGGTCAGCTCGGCGATCTCGGTGCCGGCGCGGGTGTCGACGCCGTACAGGATCGCCGGGCGCAGCGGCCGGCCCGCCCCGTCCGCGGGCAGCAGGCACGGGCCGATCCCGCTGACCGCGAGCCCGGCCGGCCGGGCGTCGGCCGCGGCGACCAGTTCGCGGGTGATGGCGAGGAAGTCGGCCCACCACACGGTCTCGGCGTCGTGCTCGACCCAGCCGGGGTGCGGGGTGGCGGTGCGGTGTTCGCGGCTCGCCCTGGCCAGGATTTCACCCGATCCGGTGACCAGTACGCCTTTCGAGCTGGACGTGCCGATGTCGACGCCCAGGTACAGGTCAGCCACGGGTGAACTCGTCCAGGGTGACGTCGAGCAGGTCGCAGACCGCCCGCAGCTCGGCGCGCCGGTCGCCGGGCACCGCGTGGATGTGGTTGGCGCCGAAGCGGGACAGGAACACCTCGGCCGGCGCGTCCAGCCGGGCGAATGCGTGCGGCCACTCCGGGGTGGACATGTCCGTCAGTGCCTTGGTGGTGGCCTCGTCGTAGTTCTCGAACTCGCCGAGCATCAGCTGGAGCCGGTAGCGGCCGTCGTCGCGGGTCAGCCGGGCGAGGGTCATCTGACCGGGGGCCGCGATGTGCTGTACGGAGGCGCCGCCGGCGGGGAAGAAGAACACCTCCGGGTAGAGGTGGACCTTGGCGAGGTTCTCGGCCGGGTCGTCGCTGCGGGCGGCGTACCAGGTGGCGTGCTGGCCGGAGTTGCACAGGTCCCAGATGTCGCGGTCGCCGTGGTAGTGCCGGACGTCGGCGAACAGCACCGGCGTGTTCGCCACGTGCTTGAGCAGCTGCATGGTCAGCGCGCCGTCCATGTCGGCCTCGGTGGCGCAGACGTGCGGCTCCTTGGGGCCGTTCCAGTCGTAGGGGTCGTTGAGGAACGCCTCGGCGACGTCCATGGTGGCGAAGTGCTGGGTGAGCTCCGGCTGGCCCTTGATGCCGGTGAAGTCGAGGTTCCACTCGTCGATCAGCTCACGCATGGCCAGGTAGGAGCCGATCTGGCGTTCCAGCAGCTCCTCGGTGAGCTTGTCGCCGTCGTAGTGCACGGTGGCGTGCTGTTCGAGCCACTGGCGGGCCTTGGCCTTCTCCCCCCGGTCGGCGGCCTCGGCGCGGCGGACGATCTCCCACTGGTCGATCTCCTCGACGTCGACGCCGAACTGCCGCTGCCACTGGTCGGTGTTGGCGACGGCGGTGTTCATGCCCATCGGGCGGCCGCCGATCCGGCCGAACGTCTGGCCACGCAGGCGGGCGACCGCGCCGGCCGCGGTGGCGCGCACGCCGATCTTCCCGATCAGCTCGGCGTCCTCGGGATCGCCCCACAGCCGGGTGTGCCGGCGCCCGATCTGGTCGAGGGCGCCGCCGGCGGCGAGCATGCCGACCATGCCCGGCTGGACCGGGTCGATGTTGGCGAGCAGCAGCAGCGGGCCGGTGAGCTGCCCGGCGGCGAGCATGGTGAAGTGCGGGAACGCCCAGACGCAGTAGTGCAGGACGGTGAGGTCGACGTCGGCGGCCTGGACCTGCCTGGCCAGGGAGGTGGCGAGGGTGTTCGTCGAGACGGCCTCGCCCGCCCGGACCACCTCGTGCCCGGCGGCCTCCAGGCTCGCGACGAGCTTGTCCTCGTTGGTGCGGATGAAGTCGGCGATGCCGCCGTGGACGTAGTCGCGACCGTCCGAGATGTTGATCACGCCGATGCGAGCCACGCGTCATCCTCCTGTGTGTTCGACCTGTCGCTTCGCTCATCCGCTCAGCCGCCGTCTTCCCTCGTCGCGTCCAGACGGCGCCCGCTCCTTCGTTCCACTCCCACGGTGGAGTAATCGTTTTCTCAGAAGCTATTCTTGTGTTGCGGGCGGTGTCAATAGGCCCCGGTAGGGTCTCTAGCCCACAGCAGGAAAGCGAGGCCAGGTGGCAACGATCAGCGACGTCGCGTCCCTCGCCGGGGTGTCAACGGCGACGGTGTCCAGGGCGTTGAACGGCAAGTCCACAGTGGATCCCGAGCTGGCGGCGCGGGTGCTCGCCGCCGCGCGGGAGCTGGGCTACCAGCCGAACGGCCCGGCCCGCAACCTCCGGCGACAGGAGGCAGCGGTCATCGCGCTGATCATCAGCGACGTGGAGAACCCGTTCTTCACCGCGATCGCGCGCGGCGTCGAGGACGTGGCGCACGCCGTCGGCTACTCGGTCGTGCTGTGCAACGCCGACGAGAACGCCGACAAGGAGCGCCGGTACGTCGACGTCGCCATCCAGGAGCGGGTGGCCGGCGTGATCATGTCGCCGACGCCCACCGCCACGAACGTGGACCTGCTGATCAACCGGGGCACCCCGCTGGTCGCGGTCGACCGCCCGCTGCCGGAGCGCCCGAGCGACACGGTCCTGGTCGACACCCGGTTGGCCGCCCGCGAGGCCACCGAGCACCTGATGACGCAGGGCTACCAGCGGATCGGCTGCGTCACCGGCCCGTCCGGCGTCCGCACCGCCGACGACCGGCTCGCCGGCTACCGGGACGCGCTGCGCGCCGCCCGCATGAAGAGCTCCCCCCGGCTGGTCCGGCGTACCGAGTTCAAGGCCGCCGGCGCGAACCGGGCCGCCCAGGACCTGCTGGCCCAGCCCGAGCCGCCGGACGCGCTGCTGGTGGCCAACAGCGCGATGGCCATCGGCGTCCTGGCCGCCCTCAACGAGGCCTCCCGCCGCCCCGGCCGGGACGTCGGCGTGGTCGCGTTCGACGACGTCCCGTGGGCCGAACTGGTCGACCCGCCGCTCACCGTCGTGGCCCAGCCCGCCTACGAGATCGGCACCGTCGCCGCGCAGCTCCTGCTCGCCAGGATCGCCGACAACACCCGCGCCGCCACGACCACCACCCTCGGCGCCCGCCTCATCGAACGCGAGAGCTCCCACCGGGGTGACCTGCCCTGAAGGTGACCGTCGAGACGCCCAGCGTCCTGACGGTCACCTTCAGGGCATTACCCGGTCAGCCTCGGGAGAGGGCGCGGTAGCGGGCGGCGGACCAGGTTGGGGCGTCATCGGCGGGCTCGATCCGGATGGTGACCGAGTCCTTGCCGGACGTCGCCGAGGCGGGTAGCTCGAAGGTGTCCTCGAGCCAGCGGGAGTGCTGGTTGCCCAGGGGCTGGAGCCACTCCCCCACCCGGCGGTCGTCGACGTACACGGTGGCCCGCTGGTAGGACTCGGCCTGGTCGCCGAGCCGCAGCAGGCGCACGCCGTCGTTGGCCGGGGACACCGCCAGCTCGAACGACACCCGGCCGGTGGCGCCGGTGACGTCCCCGGTGACCGGTGTGGTGTCGCCGACGCCCTCGAACGTGGAGGTCAGCGTGCCCGTGGTCTCGCCGTCCGCCCGGTAGTCGTGCGCGGCCCGGGAGTCGGCGTCGGCCAGGTCCACCGTGTCGGTCTCGGTGAACGTCGGCCGCTCGTGGCCGTACCAGTACGCCGTCGAGCTGTAGTCCGCCGGCTCGTCGTCCAGCGGGCCGTGCTCGATGTCGAACCGCAGCGACGAGCCGAACGACACCGCGTCACCGACCATCAGCCGGTACGCGCCGGTGCAGTCGTACCGGCAGCCGTCGCCGTCCAACTCGTAGGCGGGGTTGCCGGCGGTCGGCATGACGTACGTGGTGCCGTCGCGGAAGTACCAGCCTGCCTCGTAGAAGTCCTCGCTGCCCGTCCCGTACATGGTCGGGGAGGCCGCGCCGTCCACGTAGACCCGCTCGTCACCCTCCAGGTAGTTGCGCCGGTTCCCGCTCGCGATGTTGCCCCGCATCGAGTGCGTGACGCCGTAGAACACGCCGGAGCCCTCGGTGGTCAGGAAGTTCCACGACTCGTCGGGCACCGTGGCGCCGCGGTGGTGGGTGGCGTGGAAGTACCCGAGCTCGCCGGAGGACAGGCCCTCGCCGGCGTCGCGGTCGCTGGCCGAGGTGACCTCGACGGTCGCGCCGGTGATCGGCTCGCCGCTCTCGTTCACCAGCGAGACCGTCGCCCCGGACCGGAACGGCATCGCCCACCACGCCGAGTACCAGCCATCGGCGGTGGCGTCGATCGAGGAGAACAGCGTGCGGGTGTCGTACTCGCCGAGCCCGGAGCCGAAGAACTCGCCGACCGGGGCGTCCACGGTGGTCTCGCCGTCGAAGGCGATCCGCAGCCGCGCACCGTCCAGCACCGCGTCCGACGCGGTCACGTCGGCCTGGGCGGTCGGGTAGCGGTAGGTCCGCGAGCCCTCCCAGCTCTGGTTGCGGATCGAGTAGTCGTGCGCCCGCTCCTCGCCGGGGTGCGCGGCGCCGAGGTCCAGCACGTCGGTCCGCACGAACCGGTCGTCGACCATGCTGTGCACGTCGTACCGGAACTCGTTGACGTCCAGCGCCGAGGACACGTACTCGGTGGTGATCCGCAGGCTCGACTTGCCCCGGGTCAGCGACGCCGGCACGTCGAGCGTCTGGTCCACCCAGGTTCCGGCCGGCCGGGCCTCGCCGCTGTTCCACTCGCCGACCGGGGTGCCATCGACCAGCAGCCGCGCCACCTGGTCGCCGATGATCGGGTCGACCCGCCTGGTCAGCCGCACGCCGTCGTTGCGCCGGTCGACCGCCACCTCGAACGTGCTCGATCCGCCGGCGCCGAACGCGCGTCCGTCGTCGACCACGCGGGGGCTCGCCACCACCTGCGGCAGCCGCACCCGCAGCCCGGTGATCCACCCCGACCCGTCCAGCGACGCGAACTCCGCCGCCGCGCCGGGCGCCAGGTCGGCGGTGTGCGAGGTGGTCCGGGCGCCGCGCAGACCGGGCTTGGGGTCGCGCACGCCGAAGCCGCGCAGCCGCTCGACGACGTCCCGGGCCTCGTCGCGCGGGTCGAACGTGCGCACGCCCCGGTCGTCGGGGAACTCGCGGTAGGACACGTGGTGGAAGAACGGGTCCTTCTGGACGGTCACCCGCATCGACTCCCGGTACGGCATCGGCACCTTGACCACCGAGCCGCCCGCGGTGTCGGCGCCGTTGCCGACCAGCGGCCAGACGAACGGCGCGCCGGTCTTGCCGTCGACGAGCTCCTGCAGCAGCTCGTCGACCACCGTGCGGCCGTCCAGCTCGATCCTGATGCGTCCGTTGTGGACCATCGAGCCGTAGTCGCGGGTGAACCACATCGACTCGATCTGACCGGCGCCGAGGTGCTCGGCGATCACGCAGCCGTGGTCGGTGTGCCGCAGGCAGGAGTAGGTGTTGTTGAAGCCGTCGTCGTTCTGGCCGGTGCGGTCGAAGCTGGAGAACTGCTTGACCTGGGCGTCCGGGCGCAGCCGGGCCATCGCGTCCAGGTCGCGGTAGGTCTCCCAGCCGATCGGGCCCTTGCCGTCGGCGCCGTGCCGCGCGGCCTCGGGAGCGGCCGCGACCGCCGGGACGGGGACGAGCAGGACGCCGGCCAGGGCCAGCCCGAGCAGGGATCTGACACGCATGCGAGCTCCTCAGCTGTTGGCTTCGTTGTAGACGGTGGCCGCGTTGTCCGCGGTGATCAGCTGGGTGTCCAGGGTCTGCTCCTTGGGCACCTCGGCGCAGTCGATGAGGATCTTCTCGGCGGCCTCGACGGCCTCCTTGCCGGCCGTGGGGTAGATCAGCGTCGCGGACAGCCTGCCCTGCTCGACCGCCTTGAGCCCGCCGGACGGGATCGGCAGGCCGTCGATGCCGATGAACTTCATCGACTTCTCCTTGCCGGCCGCCTTCGCCGCCAGGTACGCGCCCTCGGCCATCGGGTCGTTGTGCGAGTACACGACCTGGATGTCCGGGTTGGCCTTGAACATGGCGTCGGCCTGGGACTGGCCCTTGTCGCGCAGCCAGTCGCCGTCGGCGCTGGCGACGATCTCGACGCCGGAGCCCTCGATGCCCTGGCGGAACCCGTCGCCGCGCTCCTTGGCCGGGGTCGAGCCGGCCAGGCCGCGCAGCTCGCCGACCTTGCCGCCGTTGGGCAGCAGCGTCTTGGCGACGTACTCCCCGGCGGTGCGGCCGATCTCGACGTTGTCCGCGCCGATCCAGGTGGTGTAGGCGTCGCCGTCCACCTTGCGGTCGAGCACGATCACCGGGATGCCCCGGTTGTAGGCCTTGGCGACCACGGAGGTCAGCGGGGTGGCCTCGTTGGGGCTGATGATCAGCACGTCGATCTGCCTGGTGAGGAAGTTCTCCACATCGGACACCTGCTTGGCGTTGTCCTGCTGGGCGTCCGCGAACTCGACGGTGAACTGCGGCACGTCCTCGGCGGCGGCGCGGATGTCGTCGTCCATCCGCTCGCGGTACGGCTCGGCCCGGTTGGCCTGACTCATGCCGATGGTGTACTCGCCGTCGGGGCCCTCGCACTTCTCGCTCGGGCCGCCTGCCTGCTGGTTCTGGCCGCTGTTCTCACTGGTCGTTCCACACGCGACGGACAGGGTGAGCGCGGCGGCCATGGTGAGCACGGTCGCCACGGCACGACGTCGGGCCATGATCATTCCTTTCTAGGTGGTTGGCCGCAGGCGCTGCAGGCCGGCGGCGACGACGATGACGAGGCCCTTCACGAGCAGCTGGACGTTCGGGTCGACGCCGTGCAGGCCGAGGAGGTTGTTGAGCACGCCGAGCAGCAGCGCGCCCGCGACGGTGCCGGTGACCGTGCCGTGGCCGCCCATCAGGCTGGTGCCGCCGATGACGACCGCGGCGATCGCGTCCAGCTCGTAGCCGAAGCCGTCGTTGGGGCTGCCCTGGTTGAGCTGGCCCGCGTGCACGATCCCGGCCAGCGCGGCGAGCCCACCGGCGATGCAGAACACGATTACTTTGACGCGGGTGACGGGCACGCCGGACAGCCGCGCGGCCTTCTCGTTGCCGCCGATGGCGTAGACGTGCCGGGAGAACGCGCTGGTCCGCAGGAACACGATCGCGACCACCGCGACCACCGCGAAGATCAGCGCCGGGATCGGCACCAGCCCGTTGAACGTGCGCTCGCCGAGCAGCGAGAACGTCACCGGCGCCTGCCCCGGCCCGTCCCCGTAGGCGATCGGCACGCCCTGCCCGCCGGACCACATCCTGGCGAGCCCTCTGGCGACTTGCATCCCGGCCAGCGTGACGATGAACGCCTGGATGCCGAACACGGCCGACGCGACCCCTTGCAGGAAGCCGAACACGACCCCGATGACCAGCACGATCACCACCGCCGCGGCCACGCCGAAGTCGCTCTCGACCATCAGCACGGCCGACCCGACCGCGGCGAGCCCGAGCACCGCGCCGACCGACAGGTCGATCCCGCCGACCAGGATCACGAACGTCATGCCGACGGCCATGATCCCGATCTCGGACACCGCGCGGACGACGTTGAACAGGTTGTCGCTGTTGAGGAACAGCAGCTCGCCGTCGTGTCGCGGGGAGAAGATCACGGCCACCAGGAACACCGCGACCAGCCCGAACAGGCTCTGGAACCGGAACAACGAGGCCACGACGTCCCGCCGACCGGCCTTCGTCTCGGTGTCCTGTGTGGACAAACTCACTGTGCCTCTCCTGTTTCCATGGGCGCTCCGCTCATCCGCTCAGGCACCGTCTTCCCTCGTCGCGTGCTCGGCGCTGGCGCGCCTGCGCGCGCCCCTCAGTCCAGACGGTGCCCGCTCCTTCGCTCCCGCGCCGGTCTCGACCGCCATCGCCGTTCCGCCCTCGCCCATCGACGCGGCGAGCAGGTCGGCCTCGCCGGCGTGCCGGGTGTCCAGCTCGCGCACGCTGCGCCCGCCCGAGAGCACGATTACCCGGTCGCACACGCCGACCAGCTCGGCCAGCTCCGAGGAGGCGAGCAGCACCCCGATCCCCTGCTCCGCGGCCCGCCCGAGCAGGGCGTAGATCTCCGCCTTCGCGCCGACGTCCACGCCGCGGGTGGGCTCGTCGAGCAGCAGCAGCGCCGGCTCGGTGAGCAGCATCCGGCCGAACACGACCTTCTGCTGGTTCCCGCCGGAGAGCGTGCCGACCGGGTCGGTGACCGAGCCGAGCTTCACCCGCAGGTCGGCGACGACCTCGCGCACCTTGCCGGCCTCCCTGGCCCTCGGCACCACGCCGGCGGTGGCGATCCGGTCCACGATGGACAGAACGGTGTTGGCCAGTACCGAGTGGTCGAGCGCGAGTCCGGCGATCCGGCGGTCCTCCGGCACGAACGCCATCCCGGCGGCCAGCGAGCGGCGCGGGTGGCGTGGCCGGTGCGGTTCGCCCCGGAACAGGATCTCGCCGCGGGTCGTGCCCGGCGGGCCGGCGCCGAACAGCGTCTCGAGCAGTTCGGTGCGCCCGGAGCCGAGGAGCCCGCCGACGCCGACGATCTCGCCACGCCGCACGTTCAGCGAGATCCCGTCCGGCTCGCGGCGGCCGGACCGCTCGCGGCGGGGCGTGACCACGAGGTCGGTGACCCGCAGCACCTCCTCGCCCGGTTCGACCGTGCGGGTGCGGAACATGGCCTGAACCGGCCGCCCGACCATGGCCTCCGCGGCCTTCTCGGCGGTCAGGTCGCGGGCGTCGAACTGCTCGACGACGGCGCCGTTGCGCAGCACCGTGGCGCGGTCGGCGATGCGCCCGATCTCGTCCATGCGGTGGGAGATGTAGACGATTCCCGCGCCCTCGCGGCGCAGCTCGGTGATGACGGTGAACATCTGCTCGACCTCGACCGGCGAGAGCGCGGAGGTCGGCTCGTCCATGATCAGCACCTTGGCGTCCAGGGAGAGCGCCTTGGCGATGGTGACCAGCTGTTGTTCCCCCGTGCGCAGCTCACCGACCGGGCGCCGGGGGTCGAGCCGGACGCCACACCGGTCGAGCAGCCCTCGGGTAATCGTGTTCATGGCCCGGCGGTCGACGGTTCGTAATCGGGTACGCGGTTCCCGGCCGAGGAAGATGTTCTCGGCGACCGAGAGGCCGGGCACCAGATCCAGCTCCTGGTGGATCATGGCGATCCCGACGCGCTGGGCGTCGACCGGCGCCGCGAACCGGACCGGTCGCCCGCCGACCCTGATCTCCCCGGTGTGGTCGGTGACGTCGCCGGAGAGCACCTTCATCAGGGTGGACTTGCCGGCGCCGTTCTCGCCGAGGAGGGCGTGCACCTCGCCGGCGCGCAGGGTGAGGTCGACCTCACGGCAGGCGCGCACACCGCCGTAGGACTTGCTGATGCCGATCATCTCGACCAGCGTGCTGACACCGTCGTCCATGAATCCCTCGTCGCCGAGCCGGGCGTCTGAGAAATCGATTACCGAACGCTAAGGGTGCCGCCACTCGAGTGTCAAGGCGCGCACGAAGGCGCACGCTCGTGCTATTCTGAGCGCATGTCTGCCTCGCTGCGCGGTGCCCTGGCCAGAGCCGGCCTGCGCGTGGAGTCCGAGGAGTTCCTCGCCCTGGTCGAGGACGCGGCCAGCCGCCTGGCCCCGGCGGACCCGGACCCGGCCGACTACTTCGACGCCGACCAGCGCGCGGCGCTCGCGGACGTGGGCCTGGACCTGTCCCCCCGCGCACCGTCCGAACGCGACTCGCGAGCCAGAGCGGTTGCCGCCCAGGCGGTCCTGCGCGACACGGCGCTCACGGTGACCGGCGCCGCCGAGCGCGTCGCCGTGGACCCGAGCCGCATCCGGCACCGCCTCGCCGACGGCCGCCTCGCCGGTTGGAAGGACCGTGCTGGCTGGCGACTCCCGGTCTGGCAGTTCACCGACGCCGGGGTGCTCCCGGGCCTGCCGGTGGTCCTGGCCGCCGTCCCGCCCGACCAGCCCCCGCTGGTGGTGGCCGCGTTCATGACCACCCGGCAAGCCGAGCTCCGGCTCGCCGGCAAACCCATCACCCCGCGCGACTGGCTCCTCGCCTCCGGCGACCCGAGCCGGGTGGCCGACCTCGTGGCCACCCTGGGCACACCCGCCTGACCGCTATCCCAGCTGGTCACGGCGACGAGTTGGGTGTGCAATTTCGGTGGTGGCCCACCCCTGAACCGCTACCCCAGCCGGTCGCGGCGACGGGTTCGGTGTCGAATTTCGGTGCCCACCCCCTGAACCGCTACCCCAGCCGGTCGCGGCGACGGGTCAGGTGCGCGATCTCGGCGGTGTTGCCCGCCAGCTCGATCGCCCTGTCGTAGGCCGCGCCCGCCTCCCGAGCGCGACCCAGCCGGCGCAGGAGGTCGGCGCGGGTGGCGTGGAAGGCGTGATAGTTCGCCAAGCCGACCTCGAGCCGGTCGACGGCCGACAGCGCCACCTCCGGGCCGTCCAGTTCGGCGACCGCGATGGCCCGGTTGAGCGCGACCACCGGCGAGGGATCCACGCGGACGAGCTGGTCGTAGAGGGCGACGACCTGCGACCAGTCGGTGTCGCGCATGTCCCGGGCGGAGGTGTGCACGGCGTTGATCGCGGCCAGCAGCTGGTAGCGACCCGGTGCCACCCCGGTGGCCAGCCGTTCGCGCACCAGCCCGTGCCCCTCGGCGACCAGCGCGGCGTCCCACGCCCCGCGGTCCTGCTCGTCGAGCGGGACCAGGTCCCCGGCGGCCGAGACCCGGGCGGTGCGGCGCGCCTCGGTGAGCAGCATCAGCGCCAGCAGCCCGGCCACCTCACCGTCGTCGGGCAGGAGGGTGCGGATCAGGCGGGTGAGCCGGATCGCTTCGGCGGTCAGGTCGTGGCGAACGGGGTCAGGGCCGGTCGCCAGGTAGCCCTCGTTGAAGACCAGGAACAGGACGGCGAGCACGCCGCCGACCCGCGCCGGCAGATCCTCCGCCGACGGCACCCGGTACGGAATGCGCGCCGCCTTGATCTTGGTCTTCGCGCGGGTGATGCGCTGGCCCATCGCCGTCTCCCGCACCAGGAAGGCGCGGGCTATCTCGGGCACGGTCAGACCGCCGACCATCCGCAACGTCAGCGCCACCCGGCTCTCCATCGCCAGCGCGGGGTGACAGCACGTGAAGATCAGCCGGAGGCGGTCGTCGTCGATGGGGCCGGCGACGTCGGGCTGGTCGTCGTGGATCATCCGGGCCTCCCGCTGCTTGTCGTCGCGCCGGTGCTCGCGCCGGATCCGGTCGATGGCCTTGCGGGTGGCGGTGGTGGTCAGCCACGCGCCGGGGTTCGGCGGCACGCCGGCGGACGCCCACCGCTCCACGGCGGTCGCGAACGCCTCGGCCGCCGACTCCTCGGCGAGGTCGAGGTCGCCGAAGCGCTTGGTCAGGGTGGCGACCACCCGCGCCCACTCCTCGTGGTGCGCGCGGGTGATCGCCGCCGGAACGTCGTCGGTGGTCACCGGAACGGGCGCACCTCGACCTTGCGGTGGCAGGCCCTCGACCCCTCGGCGGCCAGCGCGAGCGCCACGTCGAGGTCGGGCGCCTCGATGATCCAGAAGCCGACGAGGAACTCCTTGGACTCCAGGTACGGCCCGTCGGTCACCATCGCCTCCGCTCCCCGGTTGTCGACGACGGTCGCCGCGTCTGGCGCGGCCAGGCCACCGGCGAAGACCCAGTGGCCCTCCGCCCGGAGCCGGTCGTCGAAGACGCTGATGGCGGACTGCTCGTCCGGGGTGGCCAGGTCGGCGCTGTCGCTGAGCACGGAAACCAGATACTGCATCTCGGTAGTCTCCTCTAGTCGATCGCGTACCGGGGGCGGCCGCCGGGCCGGTAGACCTGAAGCGTGATGCCCTCCGGAAAGGCGCGTGACTCGACCAGGTCGAGCGCTCGGTCCGGACCGGTGTCCGGGAACAGCCGGATGCCCTGGCCGACGACCACCGGCACGACGAGCAGGGTCAGCTCGTCGACGAGGTCGTGCTCGAGCAGCCACCGGACCAGGGTTCCGCTGCCGTGCACCTGCAGCTCACCTCCCGGCCTGGCCTTCAGCTCGCGAACCGCCGCGGCGACGTCGCCGGAGAGGACCGTCGTGTCCGCCCAGCGCGGCTCGGTCAGCGTGGTCGACACGACGTACTTGGGCTTCGTGTTCAACGCGCCGACGATCGGGTTCTCCAGATCCTCGCGCACACCCCAGTAGCCGGCGAAGAGGTCGTAGGTCCGCCGGCCGAACAGGAACGCGTCGGCGCCCTGGTACACCTCGTCGACGAACGTCGTGGCCTCGGTGTCGAACAGCGGCCTGGCCCATCCGCCTCGCTCGAACCCGCCAGCGCGGTTCTCGTCCCGCCCGCCGTTGCCCTGCACGACGCCGTCGACGGAGACCTGGGTGGTGGTGGTCAGTTTCATGATCGGGGTTCCGTTCCTCGAAGGCGCCCCTGGTGGGCGGCCTCTCACCCCCGCTACGAACGGCGCCGCCCCGATCCGACACCGCCGCCCGGATTTTTTTCCGACTGGCTACGCTGGAACCGTCCGCGACGCCGGCGACCCAGGAGACACCCCGACGCATGTCCCGGCTCCCCCAGCCGCCGGCTCCCGAGCACCTGCGCGACCTTCTCCGCCCGGACGAGGACGTCGCCGTCGTGCACCCCGGTACGCGGATCGTCCGGGTGTTCAACGCGGGCGGGCGGCACCAGCAGCGGTGGAACACGTTCCGCACCACCGGCCCGCTCCCGCACGCGCGCTTCGACCCGCACCCGCCCGGCCCGGACGGCACCCGCCAGGACAGCCCGGCGCACGGCGTCCTCTACTTCGGCCTGTCCGTGCGTACCAGCATCGCCGAGGTGTTCCAGCAGACCTCCGTGGTCGACCGGGTCACCCGGCGCCCGCACCTGGTCGTCGTCCGGCCCCGCCGTGCGCTGCGGCTGCTCGACCTCACCGGCCTCTGGCCCACCCGCGCCGGCGCGTCCCAGGAGATCAGCAGCGGCGCCAAGGACGTCACCCAGGCGTGGGCGCGGGCGATCCGCGGCGCGTTCGGTGAGCTGGACGGGCTCTGGTACCGCTCGTCGATGGACTCCGGCGACCCGGCGGTCTGCCTGTGGAACCCACCGGCCGGCGACGCCCTGCCCGCCCAGCCCGAGGTGCTGCTGCCGCTGGACCACCCGGGCCTGGACCTGCCCCTGGCCCGGGTGTGCGACTCCCTCAACTACACCTTGTCGTAGCTACTTGCGCCGGTCGGCGTGCTCCGCCTCCTGCGGCTCGTCGGCGGCCGGGTTGGCCTCCGGCTCGGCCGGGGCACCCATGGTGGTCGGGGTGCCGTGCGGCGCGGGCGCGGGGGCGTCCGGGCCGGTCGCGGTCTCGCGCCGGCCGTCCTTGCGGGTCTTGAGCAGGCTCGCCACCGCGGTGATGATCAGCACGCCGATGATCACCGGCAGGGACACCTCGATGCCCACGGTCGGCACGCTCACGTGCTCGCCGCCGTTGATGAACGGCAGCGTGTTCGTGTGCAGCGCCTCGAGGATCATCTTGACGCCGATGAACGCGAGGATGACCCCGAGCCCGACCGACAGGTAGACCAGCCGCTTGATCAGGCCGCCGAGCAGGAAGTACAGCTGCCGCAGGCCCATCAGCGCGAACGCGTTCGCGGCGAAGACCAGGAACGGCTCCTTGGTCAGACCGAAGATCGCCGGGATCGAGTCGACCGCGAACATCAGGTCGGCCGAGCCGATCGCGATCATCACGATGAACATCGGCGTGGCGTACCGCTTGGCGTCGATCTTGGTGAAGATCTTGCCGTCGTGGTAGTCCTCGGTGACCGGGAAGAGCTTGCGGGCCCACTTGGTGACCCGGTTCTCCTCGTACTCCTCGTCCTCGCTCTCCTTGCCGATGTTGGACTTGGAGAGCTTGATCGCGGTGTAGACGAGGAACGCGCCGAACACGTAGAAAATCCAGCTGAACTGGGAGATCGCCGCGGCCCCGACCGCGATGAAGATGCCGCGCAGCACCAGCGCCATCACGATGCCGATGAGCAGCACCTTGTGCTGGTGGATCGCCGGCACCTTGAACGCCGACATGATCACCAGGAAGATGAACAGGTTGTCCACGGACAACGAGTACTCGGTGATGTAGCCGGCGAAGTACTCGCCGGCGTAGGTGCCCCCCGAGAACACCAGGATCCCGACTCCGAACAACACGGCACAGCCGATGTAGAAGGCCACCCACCTGCCGGCCTCGCCGACGGTGACCTCGTGCGGCTTGCGGTCCACGATCACCAGATCGATGGCGAGCAGCACGATCAGTCCCGCCACGGTGGCGAGCCAGATCCAAACGGGCACATTCATCCAGTGAACCTCCGGTCCAACGTCACTATGACCGGAGGTCTCTCCCGCCAGCGGTCCGCTGGCCGCCGACGCCGGGACCCACACCCAAAGATCCGTGTTGACGACACCGGCGCGAAGGAATACTCCCCTCCACAGCTCCCACCATTGTCGCGTGCCACGCGATGGCGCACCAGTCGAGCGGACTTGTCCTAGATCACATTCAGGACGCACAGGACGAACCGGGCGACCGGGCTGGACGGGGTTCTCAGCTACTCTCAGGAACCGGCGGATACGGTCATGCCGTGTCCCGATTCTCCCGATCCCACCTGCGATGGCTCCTGCTCGGGCTGGCCGTCGTGGTCGTCGCCGCGGGCGGTGTCGTCTGGCTCAACAGCGGCGACGAGCCACCCGAGGTCCGCACGCGCGAGCAGACGCTCGCCGGCGCCGCCGACGACATCACCCTCGACTCGACGCTCTACCTGCCAGAGCAGACCCCGGCGCCCGCGATCATCGTCGCGCACGGGTTCGGCGGCAGCAAGGACAGCGTCGACGGGGAGGCCCGCGAGCTCGCCCAGCGCGGGTTCGTCGTACTCGCCTACTCCGCCCGCGGGTTCGGCGTCAGCTCCGGCGAGATCTCGCTGAACGCGCCGGACGCGGA
Source organism: Actinophytocola gossypii (assembly GCF_025165815.1). Classification (GTDB taxonomy): domain Bacteria; phylum Actinomycetota; class Actinomycetes; order Mycobacteriales; family Pseudonocardiaceae; genus Actinophytocola; species Actinophytocola gossypii. Next base: position 70,442 of record NZ_JAFFZE010000023.1, read on the forward strand.
GGTCGCCGACGCGCGCGAGCTGGTCAGCTGGCTCGCCGAGCAGCCGGAGGTGGTCACCGACGCCGAGGGCGACCCGAGGGTCGGTGTCACCGGCGGCTCGTACGGCGGCGCGCTCTCGCTGATGCTCGCGGGCACCGACGACCGGGTCGACGCGCTCGCCCCGACCATCACCTACAACGACCTGAGCCAGGCGCTGCTGCCGAACTCCGCCACCACCGGCGACGTGCCGGACACCCCGGCGGCCAACGCGTTCGCCGACAACGGCGTGTTCAAGCAGTCCTGGGCCGGCATCTTCTTCGCCGCCGGGGTCGGCGGCGCGGGGCTGGCCAACCCGTCGGTGGACGCGGTCGAGCCGGGCAACGAGGACGACGACCCGGACGCACCGGCCAACCCGGGCGGCGCACCGGCCCCGGAGGAGGCACCCGCCGAGGGCGGGGCACCGCCGGGCGGCGGCGCCCCGCCGGGCGGGCTGGACACCGGCGACCCGTGCGGCAAGTTCCGCCAGGACATCTGCGCGGCCTACGCCGAGGTGGCCACCACCGGCCGGGCCAGCCAGCAGACCGTCGACCTGCTGCGCTCGGTCTCCCCGATGGCCGTCACCGACCGGATCACCCAGCCGACGCTGCTGGTGCAGGGCGAGCAGGACACGCTGTTCGGGCTCGACCAGGCCGACGCGAACGCGCGGCAGATCAGCGCGGCGGGCGGCGAGGTCAAGGTCGTCTGGTACACCGGCGGCCACGACGGCGGCGCGCCGGGCCCGCAGCTGCGCGGCGAGATCGCCGACTGGTTCGACTTCCACCTGCGCGGCCGGGGCGAGGACCCGGGCACCGGCTTCGAGTACGCCGTGCAGGGCGCGCTGCGGGTGCAGGGCGCGCCGTCGGTGCGGACCGTCTCCACCGACGCGTATCCCGGGCTCGACGGCGGGCAGGTGGCGCAGCGGCAGCGGGTGCGGCTCTACGGCCCGCAGCAGACGATCATCAACCCGCCGGGCGGCAACCCGGCGTCGGTGAGCAGCATGCCGGGGCTCGGCGCGGTCATCGGCAGCTCGTCGCGGCTGGCCGGGCGGGTGGCGTTCGACATGCCGGGGCAGGCGGCGCGGTTCGCCAGCCGGCCCCTGGACAACCAGCTGCTGATCGCCGGGTCGTCGACGGTCCGGCTGCTGGTGTCGACGCTGCCGGGCGCGCCGGCCCAGGACGGGGCGGTGCTGTTCGCGAAGCTCTACGACGTGGGTTCGGACGGCGCGCGGGTCCTGCCCGGCTCGGCGGTGTCGCCGTTGCGGATCCCGTCGCTGCCGGCCGACGGCACGCCGGTCGAGGTCACCGTGACGCTGCCCGGCATCGTGCGGCCGATCGAGACCGACCGGCGGGTGGAGCTGGTGGTGACCACCACCGACCAGGCCTACGCCACGCCGCCGGAGCCCGCCGCGTTCCGGGTGTCGCTGGTCGAGGACGGCGCGCTCGAGGCGCCGGTGGTGCCCGGCACCCGGTCGGACACCGGATTGCCGACGGGTCCGCTGGTGGGCATCGGGATCGTGCTCGGCCTGGTCGTGCTGGCCGCGGTCTGGGGCGCGTTCCGGCGGCGCCGGGCGGTCGACCACGACGCCGCGCTCGACGACGTGCCGCTGGTGATCGACAACCTGTCGAAGTCGTACGCGGGCGGGGTGAAGGCGGTCGACGACCTGTCGTTCCGGGTGGAGCGCGGACAGGTCGTCGGCCTGCTCGGGCCGAACGGGGCGGGCAAGACGACGTCGCTGCGGATGCTGATGGGGCTGATCTCGCCGAGTGGCGGCAGCATCAGGGTGTTCGGGCACAAGGTGTACTCGGGTGCGCCGGTGCTGTCGCGGATCGGGTCGTTCGTCGAGGGCGCCGGGTTCCTGCCGCACCTGTCCGGCAAGGCGAACCTCGAGCTGTACTGGGCGGCGACCGGCCGTCCTGCGGACAAGGCGCACTTCGACGAGGCGCTGGAGATCGCCGGGCTCGGCGACGCGGTGCACCGGCGGGTGAAGACCTACAGCCAGGGCATGCGGCAGCGGCTGGCGATCGCGCAGGCCATGCTCGGCCTGCCGGACCTGCTGGTACTCGACGAGCCGACCAACGGGCTCGACCCGCCGCAGATCCACCAGATGCGTGAGGTGCTGCGCCGGTACGCGGCGGCCGGGCGCACCGTGCTGGTGTCCTCGCACCTGCTGGCGGAGGTCGAGCAGACCTGCGACCACGTGGTGGTGATGCACCACGGCAAGCTCGTCGCGACCGGCCCGGTCGAGGCCATCGTGGGCGGCGCGGGCGAGGCCACCTTCCGGGTCGACCGCCCGATCGACGCGGCCGACGTGCTGCGCGACTCGGACGGCGTGCACGACGTGGTCGTCGAGGGCCCGCTGGTGCACGCGAACCTGAACGGGCTGGCCAGGGCCGAGGCACTGGCGACGCTGGTGCGGGCGGGGGTCGCGGTCGAGCAGGCCGGGCCACGCCGCCGCCTGGAGGACGCCTTCCTGCAGCTGGTCGGAGAGGAGAGCCGGAAATGACGCCGGTCGAGGACCACAGCGTTGACCACGACGTTCACACGGATCCGGCGGCATTGGAGCAGCTGACCGACGCGGCCGCGCAGGAGCGGGTCGAGGTCGCGCCGGACGGGTCGGTGGTCGGCTACAAGGCGCGGCGGACGCTGCGGCTGCGGGTCGAGCTGGCCCGGCAGCTGCGGCGGCGCCGGGTGCAGCTGGTGCTCGGGTTCCTGGTGCTGCTGCCGTGGATCCTGTGGGCGGCGTTCGAGTTCGGCACCGAGGCCACCGGGCAGCGGTCCGGCGGGTTCGTCGACCTGGCGACGTCGAGCGCCCCGAACTTCGTGGTGTTCGTGCTGTTCGCGGTGTCGAGCTTCCTGCTGCCGATGATCGTGGCGCTGTTCTTCGGCGACACGATCGCCAGCGAGGCGTCCTGGTCGAGCCTGAAGTACCTGCTGGCGACGCCGGTCCCCCGGCATCGGCTGATGCGGCAGAAGGCCATCACGTCCGGGCTGCTGTCGCTGCTGGCGATCACCCTGCTGCCGGCGATGTCGCTGCTGGTGGGCCTGATCTTCTACGGTGCGGGCGAGGCGGTCAGCCCGACCGGCGACGCGATCCCGTTCGACGAGTCGATGCTCGCGCTGCTGTTCACGGTGATCTACCTGGCGATCCACGTGCTCTGGGTGGCCGGCCTGGCGCTGTTCCTCACGGTGTCCACGGACGCGCCGCTCGGCGCGGTCGGCGGCGCGGTGCTGGTGGCGATCCTGTCCCAGATCCTCGACCAGATCACCGCGCTGGAGGGCCTGCGGAACTACCTGCCGACGCACTACGCGTTCGCCTGGTCCGACCTGATCTCCCGCGACATCGACTGGTCGAACATGGCGGCCGGCGCGTTCTCGGCCGTCGCCTACGCGGCGTTCTTCGGCCTGCTGGCCGCCCGCCGCTTCCGCACGAAGGACATCACCTCGTGACCGGGCGGGCGTCCCGGGCTCTCAGTCCCGGGACGCCCGCTCGATCTCGTACTGCTCGTGCAGCTCCGGATAGTCGTCGGACTCGGTCAGCGACGTGCTCCACGGCACCGCACACGGGCCCGCGTGGTCCGGGTCCTGGCACAACAGCCGCTGGATCCGCTCCACCACCTCACGCGCCTGCCGCTCGGTCGCGTGCACGCCGACGCGGATCTCCCACACCCCGGGGTTCTCGCTCATGTGATCCCTCCCTGGTTACACCGTGCCACACCGGCCCTGCGAAACACCTGGTCGGGTGAACTTCCTCGGAATCGGTTTTGTGTCCCGCCAGGTATCGATCCGCAACCTGCTAGCGTGCCGCCTGCCAGTGTGACACTGGCCATATGCGAGGTATCCTCAAGCCAGGTGGCGTATCGGCCGCTGGCGCCTCGTCAGATGCCGACAGCACCGTGAGAGGTAAGCCGATGACACAGGGCGGCAGCAGCCGTGCGATGCAACTGCGACGGCTCCGGGCGGAGCTACGCCGCCTGCGGGAGGACGCCGGCCTCACTCAGAAGGTCGCCGCGCAGTCGCTCGACTGGTCCGTCAGCAAGCTCATCCGCATCGAGACCGGCGCCGTCCAGGTCTCCGGGGCGGACGTCCGGGCGATGCTCCACTTCTACGGCGTCCGGGACCCGGAGCGCAGCGACGAACTCCTCGCGATCACCCGCAAGCGGGACGAGGTCTGGTGGGACGAGTTCCGCCCGAACTACGGGCAGCAGTTCCTCGACTTCCTCGACTACGAGAACTCCGCGACGCGCGTACGGCAGTTCATCTCGTTCGCGGTTCCCGGGCTGCTGCAGACCGAGCCCTACATGCGAACGCTGTTCGAGGGCTACATGAACGAACCGGAGCGGGTCGAACGCGCGGCCCGGATCCGCCGTCGGCGGCAGGAACTCCTCGCACCCGAGCGGGGCAAGGAGTTCTGGTTCGTCATCGACGAGGGAGCGCTGCACCGGTGGATCGGCGGACCGGCGGTGGCCCGCGAGCAACTCGAACACCTCCGGGTGATGGCCAAGCAGCCCAACATCAACATCCGGGTCGTGCCGTTCTCCGTCGGCATGCACCCCGGTCTGCGTGGTTCGTTCACCATCTTCGAGTTCCCGTCCGAGGACGAGGACCCGATCGTCAACCTGGAAAGCCCGCACAGCGACGTGCTCATCCGCGACGACCTCGACACCACCAGCGAGTTCGTCGAGACGTACTACGAGCTGGACGACTACACCACCCGCGAAGGTGAGCTGGACACGTTGATCGACTCGGTGGTCGACCGGATGCGCGTCGGCACCTAGACCCAGAGGGAGGCTCGGTCGTGCGATGACCAGGGCAGGAAGTGGGCGCGACGGCGGCACGGGAACCGGTTCGGCACCGCTCCCCCAGCCGCTCCCCCGGCAACGCTCGTCCGAGTCGCCCGACGGTCCCACCATCGGCCTGGTCACGGCGATCCCCGAGGAGTTCGCCGCCATGCGCGCACTGATCGAGGAGCAGACCGAGTTCTACGTTCCCCGCGACCCGGCGTCGTACGTGGTGGGTTCGGTGCCCAGCCGGGAGAGCGAGCGCAGCCACCCGGTCGCGCTCACCCTGCTCGGCCAGACGGCGACCGACGCGGCGGCGGCCGGCTGCGCGCACCTGCTGCGCAGCTTCCCGTCCGTCGTGGTGGTCGTGATGGTGGGCATCGCCGCCGGCGTGCCCAACCCGCGGCAGCCGGAGCGGCACGTCCGGCTCGGCGACATCGTGGTGGCGACGCAGGGCATCGTGGACTACGGCCACGTGCGCAGCGCCGCCAACGGCGACCAGCAACGACGGCAGTTCCCGCAGCCGTCGGCACGCCTCGGCCGCTGCGCGGACCTGCTCAAGGCGGACGAACTCGGCGGCCTGCGTCCCTGGGAGCGGTGGCTCGACAGCGGCCGGCCGCCGAACCTGGCCCGGTACGGGCGGCCGCCGAACGACATCCTGCGCGACCGTGCCGGCAACCAGCTGCAACACCCCCGACGCGACCGCAGCGGGCATCCGAAGGGCGGATCGATGCCGAAGGTGCACTACGGGTCGATCGGCAGTGCCGACATCTCGGTGCGCGACGCGGCCGCCCGCGACGACCTCGCCGAACGGTACGGCTTCCTCGCCCTGGAGATGGAGGGCGCGGGCATCGGCCGCAGCAGTTTCCTGAGCGGGAGCGAGTGGTTCGTCGTCCGCGGCGTCAGCGACTACGGCGACGGTCACCGCGACGACGCCTGGCGCCGCTACGCCTCGCTCACCGCGGCCGCCTACGTCCGGTCCCTGCTGGCCAAGTGCCAGCCCCTGGAGAGCACGTTCGGCCACGGCCACGCCGCCGCGGGCTCACTGCGCTGAGGTTTTCCCTCGGCCGGACAAGGCGATGACGAATGCCCGCCATTCGGGACCGGTGAACGAGAGCGCGGCGCCGGAGCGGTTCTTCGAGTCACGGACGAGGGCGACGTTCGGCGTGATGGCGATTTCGACGCAGCTACTTCCACCGTTACCGCCGCTGACGCTGCTGGTCCGCCAGGTGGTGTTGTCGGCCATCCCGCACCCCCAGACTGGGCTCGCACAACAAATGTGCTGGAGCCGCGCGGCGAAATTGGGTCGGATCAAGCGTAGCCGATCAGGGACCGCTGTTACATGACTCTTTCCAGCGTTCCCGGCTCCAGCGCCGACCGGAGCAGGGCGGTGAGCTGGGTCAGTAGCCGGCCGGACGCCGTCGTGGCCAGGTAGTGCGGGGAGTCGCCGTGCTCGACGTGGATGTCGTGGGTCTTCATGGCCATGAGGTACGGGGAATAGAGGATCATGGGGTCGTCGGAGTTCAGGTCGACCGCTATCGCCGCGAACCCGGGAAACGCACGCGTCTGATACACGTGCAGATTCTCGGTCACCTCACCGTGCCGTTGTTTGAACCGGGCGAATGCGCGGACCGAGTTCCGGATCTTGTCGGCGATGTTCTCGCCCCGGTATTCGGACAACGTCGCGGTCGTCGCACAGGTCGGGTCGAGCAGGACGCAACGGAAAAGTCCGCCGCGGCCGAGGAAGTCGAGCACGGTGTCGCGGTAGTGGGCCGGCCGCTCGGCGGTGGTCAGGTACCCGGACAACGTCCGCAACGCGGTGCCGTAGTCGATCACCTCCGTCCTGGCGGCACGGACCAGGCGGAGCTTCTCGAGCTGGCTCGGGCGTTCGGGTTGGGCGAACACGGGCACGCCGCCGGCCAGGCCCGCCTTGGTCAGCCAGGCGCGGTGCGCGTCCTGCGCGGAGCCGCTCGGCGTCATCAGGTGGACACCACTGCCTTCGTACTCACCGACCAGTTCGAAGGCCGACGCGTGCGGGCCGGCCACCCGGTGCACCGCCGCCGAGATCGCCAGGCAATCGGGCGGGGTCAGCTCCTCCAGGTGCGCGGCGAGGTTGATCACCGGTGAGTGGATGGCGCCGGGCCGGTCGTCCGGTGCGTAGGTGACCGTGCCCTTGTGCACGGCGATGCGCAGGTGCAGCTCGCCCCGGAACTCGGTGTGCCGCAACGCGTCCCGCACCTCGGGCAGGTCGACCCGGAGCACCTGGCGGGCCGAGGTCAGTGCCACGTCGCGGGCGACGCTCTCGCTGCCGTCGTGCACCGCGAGCATGCCGCCGTCGCCGCGCCAGGACCACAGGTCGGAGCGGGCGCAGCCGAGGTCGGCGGCGGTGTCGTGCACCCGGGCGACCACGCGTTCGCGCAGCAGGTCGAACGCGTGGGCCGCCCGGTCCAGCGGGTTGTGCCGGACGATGCTCGAATAGCCGGCAGCGTCGACCACCACCAGGTAGACGTTGTCGGAGGTGCGTCCCGGGCTGAACGACACCGCCTCACCATACGGCGCGAACCGGTTCAGGCGCGGCGGTTGCGCAGGTAGTCGCCGACCACGGCGGCGCCGAGGCCGTCCAGGTCGGGGTTGACCACGCGCCCGCCGCTGCGGCGGGCGATCAGGTCGACGAACTCCGCCAGCCTCGGGTCCTCGCCGAGCATGAACACCGACACCGACGCGCCGAGCTTCGCCAGCGCGTCCACCTCGGCCACCGTCTTGCGCAGGGTCCGGTCCAGCGGCGGGTAGTGGAACTCCGCCGAGCCGTCCCGTTCCAGGTGGGCGGTCGGCTCGCCGTCGGTGACCACCAGCACGACCGGGTGAGCGTCGGAGTGCCGGCGAAGGTGACGGCCGGCCAGCAGCAGCGCGTGGTGCAGGTTCGTGCCCTGCTCCCACACGCCCTCCAGGCCGACCAGCTCCGCGAGGTCCACCGACCGCGCGTGCCGGCCGAACGTGACCAGCTGCAACGCGTCCGTCCGGAACCTCGTCGTGATCAGCTGGTGCAGCGCCAGCGCGGTGCGCTTCATCGGCACCCACCGGTTGTCCTGCACCATCGACCACGACGTGTCCACGCACAGCGCCACCGCGGCCCGCGCCCGCTGCTCGGTCTCGGTCACCTCGACGTCCACCACGTCGAGAGACACCTCGCCGGTGGACGCGCTGCGGAGGACCGCGTTGCGTACGGTCCGGGGCACGTCCCAGGGCTCGGTGTCGCCGAACTGCCACGGCCGGGTCGCGCCCGTTGGCTCGCCGGCCGCACCGGCCGTGCGGGCATCGCGCTGGCCCTGCCGGTGCGCGGCGTTCACCACGTCCTTCAGCGCGGTCTGGCCGAGCCGGCGCAGCGCCTTGGGCGACAGGCGCAGCGAGCCGTCCGGCGCCCGCTCCAGCAGTCCCTGCTCGCGCAGCTCCCGCTCCAGCTCGGACAGCCGCCGCGCGTCGACGGTCGCGTCCTCGCCGAGCTGCCGGGACAGCGCCTCCAGGTCGATGTCCTCCAGCCTGGCCCCGGGGTAGGACTGCGCCAGCTGCTCGGCCAGCGCGTCGAGCTCGGCCAGGTCGGCCATCGCCTCCGCGCCCTCGCCCAGGCCGAGCGGCTGGTTGCCGCGCATCCGCGCCGAGCCGGTCCAGTCCTCCCCCGGCCGCAGCGCGCGCAGGTTCGCGTCCAACGAGGCCACCTGCTCGGCCAGGCGCGGGTCGCCGAACGCGCCGGCCATCAGCTCGGCCAGCTCGGACCGTTGCTGGTCGGACATCGAGTTCATCATCCGCTGCGCCGCCGCCGACCGCTGCGCCAGCGCGTCGACCAGCTCCTCGGTGTTACGGGGGTTCTCCGGGAAGAACTCGCCGTGCTGGCGCATGAAGTCGCGGAACCGGTCGGTGGTGTCCTCGCCGCGCAGGTGCGCGAGCAGCAGGTCGTTGAGGTCGGCCATCATCCGGCGGATCCGCTCGGTGTCCTCCGGGGTCATGTCCCGCAGGGCCTGCTTCATGCCCTGGAACCGCGACTCCAACAGCTCCTGCCCGAGCAGGTCCTGGATCTTCCGGTACGACTCGCGGGCCTCGTCGGACCGCCAGTCGTACTCGGCCAGCTCACGCACGGCCGCCGCGGTGCCGGACGGCAGGGCGTCCAGCTGGGCCTCGCGGAACCGGGCGTCGTCGTCGGGGTCGGGGAACAGGGCGGTCTTCTCGGCGCGCAGGGCGTCGTCGAGCAGCTCGCGGACCTGCTGCAGGGTGCCGTCGAGGTTGTGCCGGCGCTGGATCCGCGACCGGCGCTCCCACAGGCGGCGGGTCAGCTCGTCGAGCCCGGAGGTGCTCGGCGTGCCGCGGCGCATCAGCTCCTCGAGCGCGGATCGCGGCGACCGGCCGTCCATCACGTCCCGGCCGATCTCGTCGAGCGCCTCCCGCAGGTCCACCGGCGGCGCCAACGGATCGGGCCCGTCGTAGTACTCGCCGTAGGTGTACCTACTCACGGGCCGTACACCGCGGTGTCCTCGCTGGAGTCCTTGGCCAGGCGCCGGCGCAGGTAGAGGGACTCCAGGGCCAGCTCGACCGCCGCCGCGATCCGGCCGGGCGGGTCGGACGGGCTGACGTCGAGCCGGGCGGCGACCTCGTGCAGCACCGGCAGCTCGGGCAGTGCGGCCAGCACCTCGCCGGCCGGGACGCGCTCGCCGGTGGCCACCAGGTGCCCGTCGACGACCACGTCCACCAGCGGCTCGAGGTCCAGGCCGGCGAACCGGTCCCGGGCGGTCTCGGCGACCGCGCGGCGCAGCAGGTGCACCAGGTGCTCGATCTCCCGGCCCTCCTCGCCGGACTCGAACTCGAGCTTGCCGCGCAGCACGGCCGGCACCGCGTCCAGGTCGACCGGGCGCGCGATCGGCGGGTCCTCACCGGTGAGAGCGGCGCGGCGCAGCGCCGCCGCCGACACGGTCTCCGCGGCGGCGACCGCGAACCGGGCCGACACGCCGGAGCGCTGGTCGATCGCGGACGAGTCGCGCAGGTTGCGCACGAACCTGGCCAGCACCTCCAGCAGCGGGTCGCCGACCTCGGCCAGCAGCTCGGCCTCCTGCTTGATCACGTCCATCTCGGCGGCCACGGTCAGCGGGTAGTGGGTGACCACCTCGGCGCCGAACCGGTCCTTGAGCGGGGTGATGATCCGCCCTCGGTTGGTGTAGTCCTCCGGGTTGGACGTGGCGACGAGCAGCACGTCCAGCGGCAGCCGCAGGGTGTAGCCGCGGACCTGGATGTCCCGCTCCTCCATCACGTTCAGCAGCGCGACCTGGATCCGCTCGGCCAGGTCCGGCAGCTCGTTGACCGCCACGATGCCTCGGTGGGAGCGCGGCACGAGTCCGAAATGGATGGTCTCGGGGTCGCCCAGGGTGCGGCCCTGCGCCACCTTCACCGGGTCGACGTCGCCGATCAGGTCGCCGACGGAGGTGTCCGGGGTGGCCAGCTTCTCCGCGTACCGCTCGTCGCGGTGCCGCCACGCCACCGGCAGCTCGTCGCCCAGTTCGGCCGCCCGGCGGCGGGACTCCGGGGTGATCGGGTCGAGCGGGTGCTCCCCCAGCTCGGCGCCCTCGATCACCGGCGTCCACTCGTCCAGCAGGCCGACGATCGTGCGCAGCAGCCTGGTCTTGCCCTGCCCCCGCTCCCCGAGGAGCACCACGTCGTGCCCGGCCAGCAGCGCCCGCTCCAGCTGCGGCAGCACGGTCCTGTCGAATCCGACGATGCCCGGCCACGGGTCGCGTCCCGCGCGCAGGGCGGCCAGCAGGTTCTCGCGTATCTCGGTCTTCACGCCGCGCGGGGCGTAGCCGGTCGCGCGCAGCTCCCCCGCCGTCCGCGGGAGGTTCTCCGGTCCTGTCACTCCCCCGACGCTACGCACGATCCGACCATCGGTCGACGTGGAGCGACTCCAGCTCATTCGTGGCCGCCGTGCCGGACCTCGTCGCGCATGGCCCGGAACCGGACCGACTCGACCACGTTCAGCGCGATCAGCAGCGCGCTCAGCACGCCGAGGCTGGCGAGGGCCGGCAGGTTCGCCGCCACCGGGACCAGCGCGACCAGCACCGCCGCCGTGGCCAGCCGGAACGCCTTCACGTTCCGGTAGCAGCGGTAGGAGAACGCCGAGTTCGCCGCCAGGTACAGCGCGGTGCCGCCGTACAGCGCCCACAGCGGAACGCCGTACAGCGGCTCGGACAACGTGTGGTGCCCGGCGTCGCCGACGTACTCGAGCACCTTCTTCAACCCGAGCGCGAGCAGCACGATCCCGGCCATCATCGGCAGGTGCAGGTAGGTGAACGCGGCCCGCGCCATCGACACCCGCCGGTGGCCCTCCGCGTCCGCCAGCGCGTGCTCGGCGAGCAGGGCGGAGGTGTCGAAGTAGGTCCACCACAGGCTCGCCGACACCGCGAGGCCCAGCGTCGCGGCCAGCACGATCGGCCACGAGATCGGCAGCTCGGTGACCCCGACCCCGATGGCCACGATGGACTCGCCGAGCCCGATGATCACGATCAGCCCGTGCCGTTCGGCGAAGTGCCGCGCCGAGTTCAGCCGCCACCCGCGAGCGCCGATGATCATCGTGCCGCCGTAGTCGGCGACCACCGCCGCGAGCCAGAGCAGCAGTTGCGCGTCGCCGGAGGTCTGGCCGGCGAGCAGCAGCAACACGGTGCCGCCGACCATCGTCGGCGCGAACAGCGCCACCTGGCGGCGCAGGCCGGCGTCGCCGTCGCTGATGATCCAGAACAGCACCAGGTGCGCGGACCGCAGGACCAGGTAGCCGAACGCGAACACGGTCGGTCCGGACAAACCGCCCGGCAGGTCCACGAAGGACTCCGGAATGGCCAGCGCGAGCACGAACATCGCGGCCATGCCGACCAGCATCGTGACCCTGGCCCAGCCCTCGTCGGCCTTGACCACGTTGGACAGCCACGAGTACCCGACCCAGCACCACCAGACCACCGCGATCAGCAGCACCCCGCGGAGCAGGCCCCGGCCGCTGACGTCGTCGGCCATCAGTGCGGTCACCTGGGTCAGCGCGAACACGAACACCAGATCGAAGAAGAGCTCCAGGGTCGTGGCGGTGCTCGACTCCCGAACCCGCTCGACCCGAACCCGTGCTGGACCTACCACGGGCACTAGTTTGGACCCCGACCCGCGCGGTGAGGGAGGCGACACGGGTAATGACCGATGAACTCGAGCTGCGGTGGGACCCGCACCCCGCCGACTGGGGCGACGCGGTGCGCGCGGTGACGCCGGTCTACCGCTGGTCGCCGTGGTTCGCCGGCGCGCTCGCGGTGTTCGCCGTGGTGCTGCTGGTCCTCGACGAGCCGCTGCCCGGCCTGTTCGGGCTCGGCTGCGCGGTGCTCATCGCGGTACTGCCACCGCTCACGGTGAACTTCTCGTTCCGGCGCAACCCGGTCGCGGCCACGACGGTCACCGCGACCGCCGACGATGCCTCGCTGCGGATGATGACCATCGACGGCACCGCCTACAGCGACCTGCGCTGGTCGACGCTGGCGGGCTGGCTGGAGACCCGGCGCGGCTTCGTGCTGCGCACCGGCGAGGCGACGGCGCTGCTCCCGGTACCGCTGCGCGCGTTCGGCGACGAGGCGGAGCAGGCCAGGTTCCGCGAGTTGCTCGGCCGCCAACTCGGCCCCGCCAACCGGAAGTAGGTCCCCACCCCGAACGGGTGGCGGTCGCGGTCGCGTAACCTCTCCGCCGTGTCATCCCCCAGCGCGACAATGGCGGTGTGGTCCTCGGCCTGGTTGAGTGGGGCCGCTGCCGCCGATGATGTGCTCGACGCCCTGCAGGGGTGGGCCGAGCTGCACGACGTGGTCGCCGCGGACGAGCGGCTGGCGGCCACCCTGGAACTTCCCGAACGCGGTCAGCCCGGTGCCGGGCCGGCGACCCTGCTGGCGTCGCTGCGACTGGCCGGCGTCGGCGGTGCGCGGCTGGTCATGCCGGTCGCGGGCGACGTCCGCGGGCTCGGCGGGCCGAGTGAGTTCGCCACCGAGGCGCTCAGAGCCGGCGAGGCGATCGTGTTCGAGACCGACGCCGGTGGGCTCGGGCTGGTGCCGGAACGGGTCGGCCGGGACGACTCGGGGATCGTGCGCTGGACGGTGTTCCCGACGCCGCGGCTCGCCCCGGTCCCGAACGTGCCGCTCGGCGAGGCCGAACACGAGCTGACCGGCGCGATGCGGGTGGCCGCGGGCATGCTGATCGAGCTCGGTGTGGCCAAGCGGCGCGCCGGGGTCCGCGAGGAGCTGCAGGCCAGGGTCGCGGACCGGACCAGGAGCAGCTGGCCGGACGGGATGCCGCAGCGGGCGCTTCGGGTGCTGCAGCGGGCCGCCGAGGTGTCCGGGATCCTGGAGCTGGCGATGGAGGACGAGCCGGGCGGCGCGCTGTCCGCGTCGGCAGCGCACAAGCGGGCCGAGGCGCTGCGCCCGCTGTTCCAGGCGGTGCGCACGGCGCGGTGCGCCGCGGTCGCGGACGCCGTGCGGGCGCTCTCCGACCACGCCCGTGCTGATTGAGAAACGCCTGCACGCCGGCATCCGGGACGGCTCGATCACCGTGATGTTCCGGCGGTGGCGGCATCGGCAGGTCACGGCGGGCAACGTGTACCGCACGGCGGCCGGCCGGGTCGTCGTCGACGCGGTCGAGGTGGTGCGGCCGACCAGGATCAGGAAGCGGGACGCATTGGCCGCCGGGTACGCGTCGGTGGCCGAGGTGCTCGCCGACCTGCGCGGTTCCGAAGCGGACCCGGTGTACCTGCTGCGGCTGCACCACGTCGACGAACCGGATCCCCGCGACGTACTCGCCGAGGACGCCGATCTGTCCACAGAGGACGTCCTGGAGATCACCGCCCGGCTGGCGCGGTTCGACGCCGCCAGTACGCACGGGCCGTGGACCGAGTCCACATTGGACATCATCCGGCGGCGCCCGGCCGTGCGCGCCGGCGACCTGGCCGAGGAACTGGGCCGGGAGACGCACCCGTTCAAGGTGGACGTCCGCAAGCTCAAGAACCTCGGCCTGACGCTGAGCCTCGAGGTCGGCTACCGGCTCTCCCCGCGCGGGGAAGCGTACCTCCGGCTGCGTTGAGGTTCGGAGGTCGCGTACCGGGTGGGCGCCGCGCCCGTTCCTACCCGCGCCTGCGCTGAGGTTCGCAGCACAGCGGCGCGCAGGGGGCGCCGTTGACGGTGCAGCCGGCGGCCGGGAAGTCGGACAGCTTGCGCGCCGGCGCGTCGGCGACGTGCTCGCGGACCAGCTCCACCACCAGGTCGGCGAACCGGACGTCGCCGCTCGGGCAGGCCGCGCGGGCGAAGCCCATGCCCAGCTCGGCGGCCTTCTCCCGCGCCTCGGTGTCGAGGTCCCAGACCACCTCCAGGTGGTCGCTGACGAACCCGACCGGGCACACCACGACCGCGGGAACACCCTTGCCGGCCAACACGTCCAGGTGGTCCAGGATGTCCGGTTCCAGCCACGGCACCGACGGCGGCCCGGACCGGGACTGCCACACCACGTCGTGGTCGGCGACCCCGGCCTCGCCGGCCACCAGCCGCGCCGCCTCGGCCACCTGGCGGGAGTAGCGGCCGCCGCCCTCGGACGGGGGGCCGGACGCCGCGTCGGCGGCCAGCGGCACCGAGTGCGCGGTGAACACCAGGCGGTACTCGCCGAGGTCCGCGGCCGCCGACCGGACCGCGTCGGCGAAGGCACCGACGAACAGCGGGTGGTCGAAGAACTGACGCAGCTTCACCAGCTCCGGCGCCCGCTCGCCGACCGCCGCCCGCGCCCGCTCGATGTCCTCGTCGTACTGCCGACAGGCCGAGTACCCGCCGTACGCGCTGGTCGGGAACACCAGGGCCCGCCGCACGCCGTCGTCGGCCATCCGGGCGAGGGTGTCCTCGACCATCGGGTGCCAGTTGCGATTGCCGAAGTACACCGGCAGGTCGATCCCCTGCCGCTCCAGCGACGCCTCGGTCGCCTGGATCGCCGACCGGTTCAGCGCGTTGATCGGGGACACCCCGCCGAACGACTGGTAGTGGTGCTCCACCTCGTCCAGCCGCTCGGGCGGCACCCCCCTGCCCCTGGTCACGTTCTCCAGGAACGGCCGCACGTCCTCGGGCTTCTCCGGGCCGCCGAACGACAGCCAGAGCAGGGCGTCGAACTCGCCCATCACAGCCCCAGCGCGTGCACGCCGCCGTCGACCATGATCATCGAGCCGGTGGTGGCGGGCAGCCAGTCGGACAGGACCGCGCAGATCGACCGCGCCACCGCGGTGGCGTCCTCGGCGTCCCAGCCGAGCGGCGCCCGCTCGTCCCAGCCGCCCTCCAGCTCGCCGAAGCCCGGGATCGACTTGGCGGCCATCGTCTTCAGCGGGCCGGCCGAGACCAGGTTGACCCGGATCCCTTTCGGGCCGAGGTCGCGTGCCAGGTAGCGGTTCACCGACTCCAGCGCGGCCTTGGCCACGCCCATCCAGTTGTAGGCCGGCCACGCCACCCGTGCGTCGAAGTCCATGCCGACCACCGACGCCCCGCGTCCCAACAGCGGCAGCAGTGCCGTGGTGAGCGACTTGAACGAGTACGCCGACACCTCGACGGCCACCGAGACGTCCGCGCGCGGCGCGTCCAGGAACGGCGCGCCGAGGCAGGTCTGCGGGGCGAACCCGATCGCGTGCAGCACGCCGTCGAGCCCGTCGACGTGCTCGCGCACCCGGTCGGCCAGGGTGTCGAGCTGCTCGTCGTTCTGCACGTCCAGCTCGATCACCGGCGCCGGTTCGGGTAGCCGCTTGGCGATCCGCTCGACGAGGCTCATCCGGCCGAAGCCGGTCAGCACGACCGTCGCACCTTGTTCCTGCGCGACCTTCGCCGCGTGGAACGCGATCGACGCGTCGGTGATCACGCCGGTGATGAGCAGGCGCTTGCCATCGAGCAGACCGGTCACGGCCGTCCCTCCTGAGTGGTCAACGATCTCGCGACCAGTCTGTCAGGAAGCGGTCAGTGACCCATGCCCAACCCACCGTCGACGGGCAGCACCGCACCGGTGATGTACCCGGCGGGCTCGGAGGCGAGGAAGGTGACCGCGGCGGCGATCTCGTCGACGCGGCCGTAGCGACCGGCCGGCACCTGGTTGAGGATCACCTCGCGGCGCTCGTCGGACACCGCGTCGGTCATGTCGGTGCTGACGAAACCGGGCGCGACGACGTTGGCGGTGATGTTGCGGTTGCCCATCTCGCGCACCACCGACCGGGCGACGCCGATGAGGCCCGCCTTGCTGGCCGCGTAGTTGATCTGGCCGGGGCCGCCGGTCAGGCCGACCACCGACGAGATGAAGATCATCCGACCCCAGCGGGCCTTCAGCATCCCCCGGCAGGCCCGCTTGGCCACCCGGTACGCGCCGGTCAGGTTGGTGTCCACCACGCGGGTGAACTGCTCCTCACCCATGCGCATCAGCAGCGTGTCGTCGGTGATGCCGGCGTTGGACACCAGCACCTCGACCGCGCCCTGGTGCTCCTCGATCTCCTTGAACGCGGCGTCGACCTGCTCGGCGTCGGTCACGTCGCACCGCACTCCGAACAGGCCCTCCGGCGGCGGCTTGCCCCGGTAGGTGACCGCCACCTGGTCCCCCTGTGCGGCGAACGCCCGGGCGATGGACAGTCCGATACCTCGGTTACCGCCTGTCACGAGAACTGAACGTCCCACACGCACTCCTCGGAACGACCGATACTTGCGACCGCAAGGTTATCTGCAGAACAACACGACCGGACGCGGAGGCTCGCCGTTGTCCGGAACTGGCCGGTTACGGACAAACTACGCGAATCTCCCGCGGAATGCCGCTATGGCAACCGCTGACCGATCAACAGGGCACTTCCGGCGGCGGTCAGCACCGCGAGAGTGCCGAGCATCAGCCAAGGCCTGCTTGCGTCCGCTTCCTTGGTTTCATACCCGATCTGCTCACCGAGCGTGTCATAGACTCCGCGTAGCTGATTGGCCGTCGCCGCCTTGTGGAACTCGCCGCCGGACAGCCGGGCGATCTCCCGCATCGAGGCGTCGTCGACCGGCACCGGTTGGGTGTCGCCGTCGATGGTGACCTCGCCGGTCTCGGTGCCGAACGAGATCGTGGACACCGGCACCTCCGCCTCGGCGGCGGCCCTGGCCGCGGTGAACGCGCCGCGCGGGTCGTCCGGGTCGTCGGTGGGGATGGTCTGCTTCCCATCGGTCATCAGCACGATCCGCGCCGGCGGCGCGCCCTCGACGCCGCTGATCACCTGCGCGAACCCGTCGATCGCCTGCAAAGCGGCGAAGATCGCCTCGCCGGTGGCGGTGGACTCGGCCAGCCGCAGGTTCTCGATCGCGTTGGCCACGCCCTCCCGGTCGGTGGTCGGCGAGACCAGGACGGTGGCGGTGCCGGCGAAGGAGATCAGGCCCAGGTTGATGCCGGGGGTCAGACCGGTGACGAAGTCCTTCGCGGCGTCCTGCGCGGCCCGCAGGCGGGTCGGTGCGACGTCCTCGGCCTCCATCGACAGCGACACGTCGATCACCAGCATCACCGTCGCCCGGTTGCGCGGCACCCGCTGCTCGGCGGTCGGCCCGGCCATCGCCGTGGTCAGCAGCATCAGCGCGATCACCAGGATGACCGCGGGGACGTGCCGCACCCAGCCCTGCCGGTTCGGCATCACCCGCTCCAGCAGCGCCAGGTTGGTGAACCGCATCGTCCGCTTGCGGCGCGCCCGCTGCACGGCGACGTACCCGACGACGATCAGCGCGACCACGACCAGCAGCAGGAACCACCAGGGGGCGGCGAAGTTGCGGAAGCTCAGGTTGAACATCAGGCCACTCCTCCCCCGGACCAGCGCCGTTTCCTGGCGACGACGAACCGGACCGTGTCGGCGATCCAGTCCGAGTCGGTGCGCAGCACCAGGTGACCGCCGCCGGCGCGGCGCACACCGGCCGCGACCCGAACCCGGTGCTCGGCGGACGCGGCGGCGAACTCCCGGCGCAGCAGCGCGGTGGCCTGCACCTCGCGCTGCCGGCCGCTCTCCGGGTCGGCCAGCACCACGGTGCCGACGTCGGGCAGGTCGAGGTCGCGCGGGTCGAGGACCTCGACCGCGATCAGGTCGTGCCGGGTGGACAGCGCGCGCAGCGGCCGCTGCCAGTCGTCGTCGCCGAGGAAGTCGGAGATCACCACGGCCAGCCCGCGGCGGCGCGGGGGCCGGCGCAGCTGCTCGATGGCCTCGGCGAGGTCGCCGCGCACGCCCTCGGGCGCCGCGGGGGTCTCGGCGATCCGGCGCACCAGGCCGCGGGCGTGCGCGAGCCCGCCGCGGGGCGGCACCCGGACCGTCTTCTCGCCGGTGGCGATGATCGCGCCGATCCGGTTCCCGCCGCCGCCGGTGAGGTGCGCGATCGCGGCGGACGCGGCCACCGCCAGGTCCCGCTTCTCACACGCGGCGGTGCCGAAGAACAGGCTCCCGGACAGGTCGACGACCAGCCAGGTCTCCAGCTCGCGGTCGGCGATGGTCTCCCGGATGTGCGGGACGGTGGTGCGCGCGGTGACCGCCCAGTCCATCCGGCGCACGTCGTCGCCGGGTTGATAGGCGCGAGCCTCGCCGGGTTCGGAGCCGGGGCCGGGCACCAGGCCGAGGTGGTTGCCCTGCAGCAGCCCGTCGAGCCGGCGGCGCACGTCGAGCTCGAGCAGGCGCAGGCCGTGTTCCATCCGGTCGCCCTGCATGATCGGGGGCGCCCAGCCGGGCCGGTCCCTGTCCTTCTTCGAGGTCACGTCCTTGTCCACGGCTGCGGTCACGGCATCCCGGCGACCCCGACCGGGGGCTGCATGCCGCCGGCCTGCGGGTGCGCGGTGACCTGCGGCAGCGGGACGGTCTGCAGCACGCGGGAGACGATGTGGTCCAGCGGCACGCTGTCGGCGAGCGCGTCGTAGGACAGCACGAGCCGGTGACGCAGCACGTCGGGGATCACGTCGACGACGTCCTGGGGCAGCACGTAGTCGCGGCCGCGGATCAGCGCGAGCGCGCGGGCGGAGGCGATGATGCCGAGGCTGGCGCGCGGGGAGGCGCCGTAGGCCACCCACCCGGCGACGTCGTTGAGCCCGTGCTCGCGCGGGGTGCGGGTGGCGAGGACGACGCGGACGGTGTAGTCGACCAGCGCGTGGTGCACGAACACCCGGGCGGCGACGTCCTGCAGGCGGACCAGCTCGGCCGGGGTGAGCACCTGCTGCGGGACCGGCGGGGTGACACCCATCCGGTAGACGATCTCCCGCTCCTCCTCGGCCGTCGGGTAGTCGACGATGATCTTGAAGAGGAACCGGTCGCGCTGGGCCTCCGGGAGCGGGTAGACGCCCTCGCTCTCGATCGGGTTCTGCGTGGCGAGCACGAGGAACGGGTCGGGCATCGGGAAGGTCTCGCCGCCGATGGAGACGTGGCGTTCGGCCATCACCTCGAGCATCGCCGACTGCACCTTGGCCGGGGCGCGGTTGATCTCGTCGGCGAGCACGAAGTTGGCCACCACCGGGCCGAGTTCGACGTCGAACTTCTCGCTGCCCTGCCGGTAGATCCGGGTGCCGAGGATGTCGGCCGGCACGAGGTCCGGGGTGAACTGCACGCGGGTGAACGACCCGCCGACGACACGGGCGAAGGTCTCCACGGCGAGCGTCTTGGCCACGCCCGGGACGCCCTCCAGGAGCAGGTGCCCCTTCGACAACAGGCCGACCAGCATCCGCTCCACCAGCCGGTCCTGCCCGACGATGACGCGCTTGACCTCGAACACCGTGCGCTCGAGCAGCTGGGCGTCGCGGGCGGGCGTACTCGGCTCGTTCCCGTTCGCGGACTCCGCCGGCTCGGTCACGGACAAACCTCCTCCTAAGACGTGCTCCTCCTGCCTACCAGGCAACCCGATCACCGGTGTGACGGCTGTGAAGCTCTCACGCCGCACACTATGCGCGACGAACGACCCGTTCCCCGAACCGACCGCCCCCGTTCCGTCGCGGGCTGTGGGGCGCGCCCCACCGGCGAGTAGCCGGTCTGCGGTATCGTCGGACCCAGCGCGTGGGGTACGCGCCGCGACTCGCCGGAAGGCTCGAAGCCACCCCTTTGGTGTCAGGTTGGCGACGGATGCCGCGCTCAGGTCCGTCCGTGCGAGTCCGGGCGGTGAGCGAGGTGCTCCGATGAAGACGCTGCCCGACAACCCCAACCTCGACCATCTGCGCCGCCAGGCGAAGGATCTGCTCGCCGGCCTGCGGGACTCCGACCCGGACGCCTCGCTCGCCGACGCGCAGACCTCCCTCGCCGAACAGTACGGGTTCCGGACCTGGGCCGACCTGAAGGCGGAGGTCGACCGCACGCGGGGCACGGTCGACGTCGCCGATCCCGCGCTCGCCCGGCGAATCGCGGAACGGTTCGGATTGGGCGAGGTGACCGGACCGATGCGCTCGGTGTCCCGTCCGGACGAGGCCGGCCGGCGCTGGACTTTGCCCACCGACCGGGGCCGTTGGGCGCCGCGGACCGTCGACGACGTGTTCCCGGTGACCGACGGCGAGGACAACACTCGTTTCCAGGAAGCCGCGGCGCGAGCCGGCGTGCTGCTGCCTGCCCCGGTCCGCGGCAGGACCGGCGCCTCGGTCGAGGAGATCGACGGCAATCGGTGGCGCGTCTACCAGTGGCTGCGTTCCGGGCCGCCGCTGGCCGCGCCGGTCAGCGCCGTCGTCACCCGGGCGGTCGGGGACATCCTCGCCACCATCCACGCACTGCGCTTCCCGGTGGCGGAGATCTGCCCGTGGAACGCCCGGCGGCTGTCGACGACGAGCTGGGCACGGCTCGCGCAGGTTGCGGCGGACCGGGGCGCCGCCTGGTCCGCGGTGCTCGACTCGGCGGTTCCGACGCTGGTCGAACTGGAGTCCATCGGTGCCGGGGTGGTGACGGGGGAGCCGGTGATGTGCCATAACAACCTCAGCCCGGGCAACGTGCGCCGTGGTCCGGACGGCCGGCTTGCCGTCGCCGGCTGGGAGCACGCGAGCGGGCTCCCACCCGAGTGGGAGCTGTCCGCGGCGCTGGCCGCCTGGGCGGTCGATCCACGTGGCGGGGTCAACGCCGCCGGTGCCCGTGCGCTGCTGGACGGCTACCGCGCACGGGCGGGCGTCCTGCCCCCGCTGTCCCTCGACACCTTCCGCAGCGCGGCGATCGGCCTGCTGAACTACGTGTCGGGGCAGGTTCATCTGGCACTCGAGGCCGACTCACCTGACGAGCGGCGGTACGCCGACCGCGACGTGCGGCACGTGCTCACCCACCTGCCGACCCGAACGACCTACAGCAGCCTGGTCACCTGGGGGACGATGCCGCCGTAGCGGACCGAGGTGACGCGGACGTGGGAGCCCGAGTACGGGGCCTCGACCATCTGCTCGTTGCCGATGTAGAGGGCGACGTGGTGGATGCGGCCGCCGGTGGCCCAGAACAGCATGTCGCCGGGGCGTTTCTGGCTCAGCGGGTGCCGCGGGCCGGCGTGGTACTGGTAGCCGCTGTAGTGGGGCAGGTTGAAGCCGGCCGCCGCGAAGGCGTAGATCATCAGGCCGGAGCAGTCGAAGCCGACCTTCCTGTAGTCGCCGTAGGAGTCGGCTACGCCGCCGTCGCGGATACCGCGCGTCGGGCCGTAGGCGTTGCCGCCGCCCCAGGCGTAGGGCACGCCGACCTGGGACAGCGCGCGGTTGATCACGGCCCGGACGGTGCCGTTGGCCGGGGCGGGGGTGGGGGCGCTGGACGAGGAAGACGAAGTGGACGACGACGTGGCGGCGGCGGCGTTGGCGGCGTCCTCGCGTTGTTTGGCGTCCAGCCAGTCCTGGTACCGCTCCCGCTGGTCCTCCAGGCCGCCGACCCGCGCCCGGGCGGCGGCCAGGCGCTGCTCGGCGCGGTCCTTGCGGGCCTGGATCTCGCCGGTTCGGGCGGCCTGGTCCTGGCGGGCCTGGCGGGCGGCGGCGGTCGCGGTGTCGGCGGCGGACTTCGCGGCTCGGGCGCGGTCCGCCTTGTCCCTGGCCACCTTGAGGGCGGCGCGGGCGGCGGAATCCTTGTTCGCCTTGTCGGTGCGGGCGCGTTCCAGGTCGTCGAGGGAGTCGAGTTGGCTCTCGCCGACGACGTTGAGCAGTTGGGCGCGGTCGAGCAGGTCCTGGGGGGAGGTCGCGCCCAGGTAGGCGGACAGTGAGCCGACGGTGCTGCCCTGCTTGTAGCTGCCGGCGGCGAACTCGTCGAGGGCCTCGCGGGCGTCGTCGACGCCCTCGGCGGCGGCGGTCGCGGCCGCGCGGGCGGCGTCGGCGTCCGTCTTGGCCCGGGCGGCCTCGTCCTCGGCGGTGCGCAGGTCGACGAGAGCCTTGTTGGCCTCCTCGAGCTTGAGGGCGACCTGGGCCTGCAGGTCGAGCAGCAGCGCCTCGGCCCGGGCGACCTCGTTGGTCAGCTCGCCCACCCGGGAGGCGCGGGAGCCGGCGGTGTCCCGGCTGCTGTCCAGTTCGGCGTCGCTCGGGTTCGGCGGGGGCGGGGGTACCGCGACCGCGCCCTGCGTGCCCAGCGCCAGCACGAGCACGACGGTCGCGGCGGTGGTCGCGGCCCTGGCGCTCAGCCGTGTGATGCCCATACGGGACTACCTCCCTGACCTGCACGTTCGGCTCGAGCTCGACCCACTGTGCCACTCCTGTCTCGTTTGACACCACTCGTAACAGCAGAAACATGGCCAACTCGGACAACATTCACTCAGCCGGGAGCGGGAGGGACACGGAGGGTGGCGGGCGGAACGCTTCCGAGGGAATCGGCGATAATCTTTCGGAACCACCGCCACGGTCCCGACCGTCGTATGCGGTGACGCATCTTCCCGGCCGCCGCGACGCGCGGCCGGTCCTTTCAGGAGGGGAACCGTGAGCTATCCAGGTTCAGGCGGACCGTGGCAGCCGAATGACCCGAACCAGCCGGGCAGTGGGCCGGTTCCGGCCCAGCCGCAGCAGCCCGGTTACCCACAGCAGGGTGCCTACCCCCAGTCGGGTGGCTTCCCGCAGCAGCCGGGATACCAGCAGCCGGCCGGGTACGAGCAGGGGTACGGGTACGGCGCCGCGCCGCCCGCGCCGAAGAAGAAGGGCAAGGGCCCGATCATCGGCTCGATCGCCGCGGTGCTGGTCATCGCGGTCGGCGTGGCCGCGACGGTCTTCATGCTGAACCGCGGCGGCGACGACCCGGCGGGCGAGGCGAGCCCGACCGAGGCCGCCACGAACCTGGTGAACAGCCTCAGCCAGGGCGACGTGCTCGGCGTGCTGGAGAGCCTGACCCCGGCGGAGTCCGCGCTGATGGTCGACTTCAACGCGAAGTCGACCGAGCGGCTCAAGGAGCTGAACATCTACAAGGACGACGCCGACCCGAACAAGCTGCACGGGGCGACGATCGAGGCCAAGAACCTCAAGTACGACGAGGCCGCGGCCGAGAAGGTCAACGACCACCTGACGATCACCAAGCTGGTCGGCGGCACGGTCGGCGTGCGGACGGACATGACGGAGCTGCCGTTCACCGAGGAGTTCCTGGACGCCGCGTTCCCCGACGGTGTCATGGCCAAGGAGTCGACCAACGAGGAGGTCGACATCGCCGACGTGGTCAAGGAGACCGGCGAGCCGGTCCGGATCGCCACGGTGAACGTCGACGGCGAGTGGTACCCGAGCCTCTTCTACACGGTCGCGGACTACGCGCTGCTCGAGGCGGACAAGGAGTGGCCGGCGGAGTCGATCGCGAACAACGGCGCCGACGACGCCGAGGGCGCGGTCCGGGAGATGGTGGAGGCCTCGATCGGCGCCGACGTGGAGCGGATCATCGAGCTGCTGCCGCCGGACGAGATGGGCGCGCTGCACGACGCCGGCCCGGCCCTGCTGGAGGAGATGGGCACGCCACCGGCCGCCGAGGGCGTGGAGATCACCACCCTGGAGACCGAGGTGACCGACGCGGAGAGCGGCGGCCAGAAGGTCCTGCTGTCCAACCTGGAGCTCACCGTCGAGGGCGAGACGGTCAAGGTCAGCCGCGACGGCGACTGCTACACCGTCGAGGCACAGGGCCGCACCCAGCCGATGTGCGCCGACGACCTCAGCACCGAGATGGGCGACAGCACCATGAGCCCGGAGATGCAGCAGGCGCTCACCAATCTGGCGTCCGGGATGATGAAGAACACCGGCGTCGTCGTCACCGAGTTCGACGGCAAGTGGTACGTGAGCCCGCTGCGGACGTACACCGAGCTTGGCCTGTCCGCGATCAGCGAGCTGACCGCGGAGGACGTCTTCGCGCTGATCGAGGCGCAGTAGTCGACGAACATCCGGTGGCCCGGTTCCCGCTCGTGGGAGGCGGGCCACCGGCTTGTCGGTCTACGGACGGGGTGCCGGCTGGTAGGAGTCGGCCTGCGTCGCGTACATCGCGGCGTAGTGGTCGCCGGCGGCCATCAACTCGTCGTGGCCGCCGCACTCCAGGACCCGCTGGTCGCCCAGCACGACGATCTGGTCCGCGGCGCGCACCGTGGAGAAGCGGTGCGACACCAGAACCGTGACGAGCCCGCGCGCCGCGCCGGCGGAGGTGGCCGCGGCGTACCGCTCGAACAGTCCGTGCTCGGTGGCGGCGTCCAGGGACGCGGTCGGCTCGTCGAGGAACAGCACCAGGGGTTCGGCGCGCATCAGGGCCCGGCCGAGCGCCAGCTTCTGCCACTGGCCGGTGGACAGGTCGACCCCGTCCCAGCTCGCGCCGAGCTGGGTGGCCGCGCCCCTCGGGAGCGCGCGCACCAGGTCGGTCGCCCCTGCTCGGTCCACCGCCCGTGCGACCTCGCGGTCGTCGTCGAGGTGCGGCAGGTCCCCGACTCCCACGGTGCGTCCTGCGGTGAACTCGAACCGGGCGAAGTCCTGGAAGGCCGCCGAGAGCCGGCGCCGCCAGGAGGTCGGGTCGAGGTCGGCCAGGTCGACCCCGTCGACCAGGATCCGGCCCTCGGTGGGCCGGTACATCCCGGCGAGCAGCTTCACCACGGTCGTCTTGCCGGCGCCGTTCTCGCCCACCAGCGCCAGCACCGATCCCGCCGGGATGGTCAGCGAGACGTGCCGCAGCACCCAGGAGTCCGAGCCCGGATAGCGGAACGACACGTCGTCGAACACGATCCCGCCGGTGAGTCTCTCCGGCGCCGGCAGCCCGCCCGAGCGCACCGCCGCCGCGGCCGCGTAGTCCCGCAGCCACCGCACGCGGCCGGCCGTGCGCAGGGTCTGGCCCAGCCCGCTGATGCTGAGCACCGGCCACAGCAGGGCGGTCTGCACCTGCTGGCTGAGGTAGATCACCAGCACCACGTCGCCGGCCGGCGCATGACCGCCCAGGACGCGCCACAGCACGAACGCCACCGCGGCGACCACCCCGGCGGCGTAGCCGAGGTCGCGGGCCGCGGCCAGCAGGCCGGCCCGCCGCTCCGCGCGGTGCAGCGGGCGGCGGTGGTCGGACCAGGCACGGCCGCAGCGCCGGCCGATCTCGTCGGCCAGGCCGAACACCCGGATCTCCATTCCGGCGTCCCGGTCGTAGGCGAGCGACCGAAGGTGGGCGGCCAGCCGGCCCGGCTCGGCCGACTCCTCCTCCGCCCGCCGGTGCCAGCGCTGCTGGATCCCGCCGGTCAGCACGGCCGGCAGCGCCAGCAGCACCAACGCCACCATCCCCGGGTGCACCCCCACCAGCAGGACGAGGACCGTGAGCGCGCCGCACACCGACTTCACCGCCATGGCCAGCGCGTTCAACGAGCGACCGAGCATGCCCTGGCCCTGCCGCAGCAGTTCCAGCTTGTCGCGGTACTCGGGGTTCTCGTGGTGGTCCAGCCCGGGCAGGGTCGCGCAGATCGTGGCGATCTCGACGTCGAAGGCGTGCGCGACCTTCTCGCTGAGGACCAGTCGCCACTGGCTGCCGGCCAGGTCGAGCTGCCACCCGAGCACCACACCGGCCACCAACCCGACCACGCCCACCACGACCGAGGACGTGTCCTGCTGGACCACTCCGGTGGTCAGGACGGCCAGCCACAGCCCGGCCAGCAGGGCGAGTACGTTGCCCAGCGGCTCCAGCACCGCCGCGGCGGTGCGCCACCGGTCGACCCGCCAGGCGGTGGTGACCAGCAGGGCCACGGCACGCAAGTGCTCAGCCACGGGCCGGCTCCCGCTCCCGGGCGGCGACGCGCGGCGCCGCCGGTACGAACCGTTCGGCCTGCAGGGTGAACATCGCGGCGTACCGTCCGCCGGCCGCCATCAGGTCCTCGTGCGTGCCGTCCTCGACCACCCGCCCGTCGTCGATCACCACGATGCGGTCGGCCCGGCACACCGACGCGAGCCGGTGCGAGACCAGGATCGTCGTCACCCCGGTGGTGGCCGCCCGGAAGCGGTCGAACAGCTCCGCCTCGGCCCGCACGTCCAGCGCGGCGGTCGGCTCGTCGAGCACCAGCAACCCGGCGCCGCCACGCACGGCGGCGAGCGCCCTGGCCAGGGCCACCTTCTGCCATTGGCCGCCGGAGAGGTCCTGCCCGTCGGGATAACCCGCCGACAACACGGTGTCCCAGCCGGCGCGCAGGGTCGCTGGCAGGTCGCCCGCGCCGGCGTCGGCCAGCGCGGCGGTCAGGACCTCCTGGCCGGCGCCGGGACTGCCGAAGCCGACGTTCGCGCGCAGCGGCAGCTCGTAGCGGGTGAAGTTCTGGAAGATCGCCCCGATGCGGTTGTCCGGGCCGCCGGGCGGGTGGCCGCCGATCTCCACTCGGCCGAGGTCGGGTTCGTAGAGTCCGCAGAGCACCTTGATCAGCGTGCTCTTGCCGGCCCCGTTGCCGCCGACGACGGCCACCGACTGACCGGCCGGGATCTCCAGGTCCAGGCCGTCCAGGGTGGGCCGGGTCCGTGTCGGATAGGTGAACCGCACGCCGGTCAGCCGGACCGGGAGCGCCCCGCCTGGCGCGGGTCGGCCGGCGGTCCGGGTGGCGGTCCGGGCCGGGCGGAGGGTCTGTTCCAGCCGCAGTGCCTGCCGGGCGACCTGACGCGCGCGGCCGAGGGTCAGCTCCGGCTCGCCGAGGAACCCCAGCGCGCCGGTGCCCAGCACGGCCTGCACCAGCACCACGAGCTGGGCGACCGACAACGCACCGGTCAGCGCCTGCCATCCCGCGGTGCCGAGGACCAGCAGGTGGGCGGCGGCCAGGCCCGCGCTGCCCGCCAGTACGGAGCGCATGCCCAGCGCGCGGCCGGTCCAGATGTGGCGCAGCGCCTCCCGGTAGCTGTCGGCGTAGCCGTCCACCAGCCAGCCGGCCAGCCCGAACAACCGCACCTCCTTCGCGGCGGGGGCGTCGACGGCCAGACCGCGCAGGTACCTCGGGCGGCGGGTCATCCGGGCGCCGACGGTGGTCTTGAGGCCGACGCCGTGGTCGATCCACCGCCGGACGCCGTGGGCGAGCCCGCGCCACGCCACGAGCAGCACCAGCGGCATCCACCAGGCGAACCCGACGAGCACCACGACGGATCCGAGACCGGTGGCGCGGCGCTGCACCACCTCGCGCAGCTGGCTGACGGTCCGGACGAACCCGTCGACCCGTTCGAACTCGGCCAGGGACGCGAGCTCACCGACGACCGCCGGCTCCTCCAGGGCGGCGACGTGCGGCGTGCGGAGGGTCGCCCGGGCGATCGTGTCGTGCACGACCTGGCCGTACCTGCCGTCGAGCACCCGCACCAGGTAGTCCAGTAGCGCCGTCAGCACCACTCGGACGAGCAGGGCGCCGCCGAACAGGACCAGGCCGAGCACGGCCCGGTCACCGTCGGGGGTGTGGACGGCGTCGATGATGATCCCGGTGGCCAGGATCGCCGCGGTGGGCGCGAGGCCCTGGGCGACGGCGAGCACCCCGACACCGAGGATCCGCCAGCCGGCGGCCCGCCACAGCATGGTCAGCAGTGCCCGGCGGGGGGCGAGGCGGGCGCGTACGGCGTCAGCCGGTCGCACCGGAGCGGCCTTCGGTGGACGCGGCGGCGAAGTGTTCGACGACCGCGCGGCTCCACGGTCCCCAGTCCGCCGGCGCGTGGTTGCCCGGCTCCTCCAGGTAGCGGAGGCCGGTGTCGGCACCGCACGACCGCACCAGGTCGACCAGGCGGCGGGACTGGTCCACCGGGCAGCGGTCGTCGGACCGGCCGTGGCCGATCAGCAGCCGGGTGCCGGCCAGGACCCGCGCCTGGCTGACCGGGCTGCGTTCCCAGAGGACCCGCTGGTCGAGCCGCAGGTCGCCGAGTTCGTCGTCGAGCCAGCGCCGGCGCACCCCGGTCATCCCCGTGTGGAGCGCGGGCAGGTCGGTGACCGGCGCCCACACCGCCACCCCGGCCACCAGGTGCGGCAGTTCGGCGGCCACCCGCAGCGCGAGGTAGCCGCCGTAGCTCTGGCCGTAGACGCACACCGGCTGGCCGGCGTCGTGCAGGGTCTCCAGGCGGCGGCGCAGTGCGGCGGCGTCGACCCCGCCCCAGTCGCCGCGGCCCAGGTCGAGGTACCGCTCGCCGTAGCCGGAGCTGCCGGGGTAGTTCGGGCCGACCACGGACCAGCCCGCGCGGACCATGGCCTCGACGACCGGGTCGTGTTCCTGCTTCAACCGGCCGCGCGGGCCGCCGTGCAGGAACAGGACCGTGCCCGTCGCCGTGGTGCCGGTCGGTTCGAAGACCCACTCGGGAAGGTCGGTTCCGGACGCGTCGGGCACCCACCGGTGCCGCCAGCGCATCCCGACCGGCGTGGACGTGCGCGGCGCGAGCGGGCGCGGGCACGGGTCCGGTGGGGCCCAGCGGGTGAGCCGAGGCTCGTCGGCCGGTGACTGGTGCCAGCCGATCAGGTGCCGCTCGTCCCGGGTGAGGCGGACGTCGGTCGCCAGGGTCGGCCCGGGGTCCAGTACCGCGGTGCGGTGGCCGGCGGGGTCGAGCACCTGGTAGGTGTGCCGCTGCTGGTCCCAGGTGGTGGTGAGCAGCCGGGTACCGGCCGGGGCGAGGTCCACGGCCGTGCCGCCGGGGTGGTCGTCGAACCAGCGGACCCGTCCGGTGGCGATGTCGAGAACTCCCGGCACGGTGTCGCCAGTGACGCGTGTTCCGGTCAGCCCGATCCGGCCGGCCGCGCAGCCGGCGGTCGCGGTGACCCGGGTGTCGTCGGGCTGGTCCACGGCGACCTCGACGCAGCCTGCCTGGCCGTGGCGGTAGAACCGGGTGCGGTCCACGTCGGCGGCGAACACCCCGGCGTCGGCGTCCCACGCGCCGACCCGGCGCACTCCCCCGCTGTCCGGAACCGGGAGGTAGCTGTTCGAGCCGGCGTGGTGCAGCCACAGTTCGGGCTTGTCGGCGCCGCTCACGACCAGCAGGACGAGTACGTCGCCGCGGGCGTTCAGCCGGCACCGGAGCGGCCGGCCGAGCACCTCGCCGCGGTGGGTGACGTCGCCGGCGAGGTCGAGCACGCACAGCTGGCTCCGGCGGCCGGGGCGCCACAGTGCCAGCCGGCGGGGGCCTGCCCAGTCGAGGACGCGCCAGTCCGGCGGCAACGGGCCGGTGACGGGCCTCGGTGGTTCGCCGTCCGGGGCGCCGTCGGGCCCGATCCGCCGGGTGACCAGCTCGATGGTCGGCTCCTCCCCCGGGGTGTCGTGCACGGTGACCAGCTCCGCGCGGTCCGGGCTGACGGTCCAGCCCAGCACCTGCCCGTCCAATGCGGTCGTCGTGGCGGTCGCGGGGGTCGCGGCGGTCGCCGAGGTCGCGGCGGTCATCGTGGGTCCAGCAGGCCTGCCAGCGGTGACAGGCGCTCGTGGGTGCCGCGCCGCGCGGTGAGCTCCGCGTCCAACCGCTCGAGCACCTGGACGGATCGGTCGTCGTCCAGTGCCCGCAGGTTGCGCACGATGCCCTCGAGCGCCGCGGGGGCGGCCCGGCGCATCCGCAGTGCCGCCTGGGCGTACCACCCGGCCGCGGCGCCCACCCCGCCCGCGGCCAGCTGGGCCGCGGCCAGGCGGCAGCACACCCCCACCACGGCGCGTTCGGCCGCGCGGCGCGGGGCGACGTTCCGGTCGTACCGGCGAACCAGCTGGTCGGCCACCCGCTCCGCCTCCGGGAGCCAGCCCTGGTCGAGCAGCCGGCGAACCAGGTTCGGCACCACGTAGGTCAGCGCCACCAGCGAGTCGGCGTCCACCGCGACCCGGAACGCCTCCTGGCCGCACCGGATCGCCTCCAGCGCGGTGCCGTCGCCGCGGGCGTGGACGTCGGCCAGGTTGGTCAGCAGCAACACGCGCTGCTCCGCCAGTGCCCGCGTGCTCGGCACGCCGGGGGCCGACAGCGCGGCCAGGCCGGCCAGTTCCGCACGCACGGCGCCGTCGCGGTCCCCGGCCCGGAAGCGCGCCAGCGCCTCGCCGTTGTAGCTGGCGGCGATCCGGCTGGCGACGCCGCCCGGGGTGGCCCGGACGTGTTCCCGCGCGTAGGCGAAGTGGCGGGTGCTCGCGGCCCAGCCGGCCGGGCGGCGGGACTTCGCGAGGATCTGACCGAGGTGGTACCCGAGCAGGGACCGGACCGGGGCGTCGACACCGGTCCGTTCGGCGAGGGCGAGCACCCGGTCCGCGGCGGCCGGGGAGAGCCGGCCGCGGCCCGCGCTGACGAACGCGGCGAGGTGCAGCGCGTAGGCGGTGCTCCGGTCCACGTCGGACCAGCCGCGCCGCCGGCCGCCCCACAGGACCGACCGGGTGACGTCGAGGAGCGCCGAGGGCCGGTCGGCCGCCGCGGCGCAGCTCGCCGCGGTGATGGCGGTCAGCGCGGCCGCCGGGTCGTCGGCGAGCGCCGCAGTCGACAGCGGGACGACGTCGGCGGGAGCGTCGTCGTCCCGGCTGGTGACCATGGTCGCCACGGTGCGGAGGAGTTCCTGGCCGGTCCTGGCCAGGACGGCTCCGGCCGCGGCCCAGGCGCGGACGTCGGCGTAGGTGCGCACGGGTCCCCGGGGACCGGGCCGGGTGGAGGTCAGCGCGGCCACTGTGGCCGGGTCCCAGCGGCGCAGCCGGGTCCACCTGGCGACCCGGGCGTCGCTCGCCTGGCCGCCGGCCAGCCGCATGGCCAGCAGGATCTCGTCGGTCTCGGGGTCGCCGGGCGGCCGGGTGCCGGCGCCCGGCCGGCCGGTGTGGCGCAGCACGACGATGCGCGGCTGGTCCGGTCGGCGTTGCCCGCACGCGTGCAGGAACGCGACCTGGTCCCTGGTGGCCGGGCCGAACAGCTCGGCCACCAGGATCTTGGGGCCGCCGGTGTCGGCGGCGAGCCAGGTGCCGACCTCGGTCAGTTCGTGCTCGACGGCGGCGTCGCGTTCCTCGCGGCAGTGCAGGAGGCCCTCCGCCCTGGCGAGCACGGACCGGCGGTCGGGGTGGGGCTCGGTGCCGAAGGCCCAGAGGGGGACGCTCGCGGTGCCGGAGCCGGCGGACAGGTAGTACCGCGGTCCGTGCCGCTCGGCGGCGTCGGTCACGGCGGCCGCGATCTCGGCGGACGTGGCCTCGACGATCCGCGGTCCTGGTGCGCCGGTGGTCGGGTCGGTCAGCGCGTCGAGCGGGTCAGCGCCCATGGCGCACACCTCCGTCAGGGATTCGGGTGACCCGCAGCGGGGGTCGCCTCGGGCTGAACCCGACCGACCGGTACAGCCGGTGGGCGATCCAGTTGTCCGCCACCACGTTCAGGTGGCAGTCGGCGTAGCCGGCGGCGGCCAGCCGGCGCAGGCTCTCGACCAGTACGGCCCGGCCGAGGCCGTGCCCCCGGTGGGCCTCACCGGTCACGCAGTGGCCGATGAGCGGACGGCCTCGGTACTCGCTCACCGCGATCGCGGCGGTCACGCCGGAGCCGGTGCCGACCGCCAGGCTGGCGTCGGCGATCACGGGTCCGTAGCCGCCGGACCGGACGTCGCGCCAGACGGCGAGGTCACGCTCCCGGCCGGGTCCGGTGCTCAGGCCGGCGAGGTCCGCCTCGGTGGTGGTGTGCAGCGGGACGATCGCGTGGCCGTCGGGCAGCGGCCGGTGGTGCGCCCGCAGCTGCTCGTCGTCGAGCAGCAGCCCCAGGTGGGCCATCCGGTGCAGCGGCGTGACGCCGTGCCCGCTGAGGTGTTCGTCCCAGTCGGCCGGGTGGACCGCCAGGACCGTGGTGACGCCGAGGTCGTCGCGAACCCGGTCGGCGGCGGCCACCAGCAGGCCGGCCAGTCGCGGATCGCGGCGTCGCGGCAGGAGCTCGTCCAGCAGGCACGACTCGCGGCCGGTTCGCGTGGCCAGACAGGTGAGGACCGTGCCGTCGGCGGACACGGCGCGGACCAGCCAGGTGTTGTCCCACCACGACACCAGCTCGGTCCTGGTGGCGAACGGCGGCGCGTCGGCTCCGGTGCGGTCGTCGACGGCGGTCATGGTGTGCTCCTCGCGGGGGCGATGGTGAGGGGGGCGTCGGCCACGAGTCCGGCCAGGCGTAGCCGGAAGGCGTGCACCCCGAGATATCCGCGCATGTAGCTGGGCCGGGGCTCGCCGCCGCCCTCGTGCGCCCACTTCCAGGCGAACCCGTCCCGGAACCGCAGCGCGTCGAGCTTGCGGCCGATGGTCTCGGCGCCCCGCCGGAACTCGCCGTCGTGGTCGGCGCGAGCGGCCAGGTCCAGCAGGAAGTCCCCGTCACCGGCCAGGCCGTGA
Source organism: Actinophytocola gossypii (assembly GCF_025165815.1). Taxonomy (GTDB): domain Bacteria; phylum Actinomycetota; class Actinomycetes; order Mycobacteriales; family Pseudonocardiaceae; genus Actinophytocola; species Actinophytocola gossypii. The sequence continues at coordinate 102,954 of NZ_JAFFZE010000023.1, forward strand.
CAACGGCAGGTGCTCCCGTAGGCGCGGCCGCGGGTGATGGCCCGCCCGGCGCGGCGGGCGGCGTCGATCAGGGCCGGGTCACCGCTGGCGAGCCCGGCCGACAGCAGGAGCGCGCCGACGCCGGCGGCACCGTTGCACCAGTGGGTCCAGGGCACCGCGCGGCCGGTCGGGCCGCTGCGCCAGCTCAGCCCGGCGCCGCCGGCCGTCGGCACGCCCAGGTCCGGCAGGGCGGCGGCGACGCCCGTCGCGGCGTCGACCAGGTCGTGATCGCCGGTCGCGGTACCGGCGGCCAGCAGGAAGTAGCCGATGCCGGCGCTGCCGTGCGCGAAGCCGGTGCTGTACGTGTCCGGTTCGCCGCCGCGGGGCCAGACCAGCAGGCCGTCGCGGTCCGTGCCGGCGGCGAGGACGTGGTGGGCGATCCGGGTCACGGCGGCCCGGCGGTCCGCGTCGCCCCCGGTGGCGAGCATCGTCCCGACCTGGGCCAGCCCGATGCCGGCCCAGCCGTGGGTGATGTCCCAGCTGCCGGGGTCCGCCTCGACCAGGGCGTCGGCCAGCTGGACTGCCCGTTCGCGGAGCACGGGGGCCCGGCCGGGATCGACCAGGTTCGCCAGGTCGGCGGCGAGCCACGGCAGCGCGGCGATGCCGAAGTGCAGTCCGGGTGGTGTGCGGCCGGGGACGAACGGCACGGTGGTGAAGGTCCAGTCGAGGAGGTCGTCGGCGTGGTCGAGCCAGGCCCGGTCGCCGGTGGCGTGCCACAGGTCGAGGTAGTACCGCGCCACGCCGGTCGTCCCGGTGTGGAAGCAGGCCGGGTGGAACAGACCCGAGGACCACTCCTCCGGCCACGGCCAGGACGCGCGGTCCCACTCCACCCGTCGCGTGAGCTCCAGACCGGCCTCGACCGCCTCCTCGACGATCTGGGCCGGTCCGGGCGCCGGGGTGCCGGACGGCGAGCGGACCGGGCCGCCCAGCCGGGTCCGGACCAGGTCCAGCTCGGCCTCGACCGGCTCGGTCTCGGTCGGCCCGAACGCGGTCAGCAACGCGTCGACGTGGGTGGAGATGTCCTGTGCCCGGCCGAGGAACGGGTCGATCCCGGTCAGGACGAAGTAGGTGATCGCGGCGACGGCGAAGTCGGTGTCGCCCGCGTCCGGCGGACGTCCGTCCCGGGACGGGGCGTAGCCGGGGGTCCAGCCGGCGAACGGCGGCTCGGGTGAGTCCGCGATCTCGAACAGTTCCAGGTCCACGGCGGTGTACCGGCCTTCGTGGACCATGATGTTGTTCGGGGTGAAGTCGCGGGGGCGCACGCCGTGGTCGCGCAGGCGCGCGGCGAGGTCGGCGACCGCCCGGCAGCTGTTCCGGAGCTCGTCCGGGTCCGGGCGGCCCAGGTAGTTGGCGTTCTCGACGGAAGCGCGCAGGGTCACGCCCGGGAGGAACTCCTCGACCAGGTAGACGTTGTCCCGCTCGACGAACAGGTCCAGCGGTTCCGGCGCGAGCCCGGTTCCGCTCAGCCGGCGCAGGATGGTCCACTCGTTGCGCAGCCGCGTTCCCGCGTCCCGCCCGATCAGGTCCGGGCAGGTCCCCGCCCGGCCCTCCTTGACCACGACGTCGCGGCCGCGCCAGGTGCCGCGGTAGACCCCGCCCTTGGCGGACTGGTTGAGCACCCCGTGCACCGTGATGCCCCGGCCGAACAGCCCGTCCCCGTGGCGGCGCGGCTCCCGCGCGTCGGGCAGGGGTGGTTCCGGCACCCAGGGCGGCCGGGTCTGGCCCGGTGCCCGGACGTCGGGGACCTGGTTGCCGTCCGGGTCGACGAGGTACGACTGCCTGGTCTGCTCGGGGACGGCGTAGTCGGACCGCCTGGTGAACGCCCCGTACCTGAGGTAGACGTTGCTCTCGCGCCGGTAGCGCCGGTCGCTGGGGACCACCGGCCCGGTCAGGTCGCGGGTCGCGGTGTGCAGCTGCTCGGCGAGCACCGGGAGGTGGTCCTCGTCGTCGACGTAGACCGTGATGAACTTCCCGACCTGGGACAGCGGGGTCGGCGGTCCGGACAGGCGGGCCAGCTGGTCGACCGTCTGGGCCGACTTCCACCGCACGCCGCGCGGCAGAACGATCCGCGCCACCCGGCGCAGTGCCTCCGCCGCGGTGAGCGGGGAGGCGCTGACGTGCAGCTTCCACCCCTGGGGCGGCAGGGGGGCCGAGCTGATCGGGTCGAAGTGCCACCAGCCGCCGTCCGCCCGGAGCTGGTAGGTGGTGCGGTACTCGCCGGCCAGTTGGCGAGCGGTCGTCGAGACGGGTTCGACCGCCGAGCGGGTTCGTCGGACGGACACGGGTTTCTCCCTGCGCTTCGTCCCGAGGCTGGACGTCTCGGCGGTGTCTTTCGTGGGGCTCCGGCGGGTCTGCCGGAGCCCCACGAACAACAGCTCGGTTAGTGCTGGTCGCTGTCGGTCCAGCTGCACACGGTGCAGAGGGACGGGTCCTCCATCAGGAACGGGTCGTTCTCGTAGCCCAGCTCCATCAGGTCGTCCGCGGTCAGCGCGTCGCGCATGGCACACCTCTTTCTGACTCGATCGGTGGATCGGCGGGTTCGGCGAATCGGGTCAGTCCCAGATGAAACCGTCGGCCGCTGCGACACCCGCATTTACTGCCAGAATCGTGGTCGACATTTTCGTTGACCTTTCTTCGTTTCTCCCACCATTTCCGGTGACACCTGAAACTGTGCTTCACGAAAGCATGATCGAGCCAGGCGCCAGGCGGTCAGCAAGCTGACATGCCGATGGCAACATCCTGACCGGAGGTCACAGCCAACCGCGTCTGGCGGCTTCCACTCCCGCCTCGAACCGGCTCGTCGCATTCAGCCGTTCCATCAGCCGGGCGACCTTCCGGCGAAGGTGCCGAACAGATATTCCGACCGTCCTGGCCGCCGATTCGTCGGTGTTTCCGGCGGCGAGCAGTTCGAGCACGGCGCGGTCCTGGTCGGTGACGTCGTCCTGGTCCTCCGCCGGCGGGTCGTCGAAGCTGACCGTGGTCGCGTCGTCCCACAGGCGCCAGAACAGGCGGATGAACCCGGCGATCAGTCCGGGCTGGGTCACGATCAGCGCGCCGCGGCTGCTGTTGTCCGGGTCGATCGGGACCATCGCGACCCGCTCGTCCATGATCATCATGCGTTCCAGCGGGTCCTCGATGGCGTGGATCTTCGCCCCGGCGTCGAGCATCTGCCGCGCGTACTCGACGCCGAGCCGGTTCCGCAGGAACCCGGTCTGGTAGATCGTGCGCATGTCGATGCCCCGGCGCAGGCCGCGCAGGTCCAGCGGCCGGCTGGCGTCCAGCGCGGCCGGGCTGATCGACTCGCCCGGCTGCACCGAGTACAGGCTCGACCTGGTGAAGAACGCCAACTCCTCCAGACGTTCACGTACACGGCCGAGGTCCTCGATCCGTTCCAGGCCGGCCACCGGTTCGGTGCGTTCCCGGCCGGCGTAGCGAGCGGCCAGGTCGGCGATCTCGGCTCGGGTGTCGCCGACCCGCCGGTGCCGCCGCAGCAACTCGTCCTCGCGCTGTTCGACCAGCTTGGCGAGCGCCGCGGCGGGGTGGTTCACCACCACCTTGGCCGGCGCGTCCGGGGCGGGCCGGACCGCGCCGAGCCCGACCAGCGACTCGACGGCGTCGTAGAGCTCGCTGTCGGTGCAGTCCATGAAGTCGACCAGTTCCGCCGGTCGCGCCTGGGGCAGGTCGAGCAGCGTGCGGTACACGCGCTCGGCGAGCGGAGTGAACCCGAGGTCACGCAGCGCCATGTTCACCGTCCCACGGCAGGATGGTGACACGGCCCTGGCAGCAACGTGCCCAGGCAAACGCCGCCGAACGGCGCGTCGTTCGCCAGGATGAACGGGTGCGGGAGGCGTGGACGTCGGCGGAGCACCAGGTCGTGGTGCGTCGGGTCGCCGTGGACGCGTCCGCCCCGGTCATCGCGGCCGCCCGGCTGGCCGCCGAACTCGGACCGGAGGTGTCCGTCGAGTGGGCGGCCGAGAGCGACGTCTTGCGCGTCGCCGGCCCCGCTCCACGGCTGCGGCACGCGGTGACCGCGGTCATCGCCGAGACCAGGTTTCGCGGCTGGTCGCTGTCCGATGACGACGAGACCGCGGGCGGGTAGTCGGGTGGAAGAGATGCAGGAGCCACGCCATCCAGCATCATCCGCGTGCGCACCCGACACATGCGTACTGATCCCGCAAGTTCTTCACCGACAGTCGAGACGTATGGGGAACAGTCACACGCCCCGGTGCGGGATCAGCGCGGCTGGCGGATGCCGTCGATGATGCGGGTCCAGTTGTCGCCGCCGTGGCCGTCCTCGATCGCCCGCCGGTAGTGGGCCTGGACGGCCAGCGGTAGCGCGAGGTCGAGCCCGAGGGACGCGCTGGTGTCGACGATGTGGTCGGCGGTCGCGCCCATCATGGTGACCGTGCTGAGGTGGCCGGGGTGCTCCCCGGCGTCCAGCGCGGCGCCGGGGGCCTCCTCGCCGGACCGGATCATCGTGCCGACGGAGTCGGCGGCGGAGAGCAGTTCCGGCAGTACCTCCTCGGCCTTCATCCCGGCCCCGCCCAGCATCGCGATCGCGTGCATCAGCCCGGACAGGGTGGTGAGGAACAACGCGAGCTGGGCCTGGTACATCAGCTGGGCGAGGCCGGGATCCTCGCCCAGGTACCTCGGCTCGCCGATCAGCGTCAACGCCGCCAGGTGGCGGTCCAGCACCTCGTGCGGTCCGCTGTAGTAGACGTACGCCTCCGCCGTCCCGACCATCGGGGCCGGCGTCATCACCCCGCCGGTGAGGAAGGCCGCGCCGTGGCGCTCGGCCCAGGTCGCCGCCTCGCGGGTGCGCTCCGGGGTGTCCGAGCTGAGGTTGGCCAGGGTCCGGCCGGCGAGCGCGTCGGTGGCGTCGCCGAGGATGTCGTACATCGCCTGGTAGTCGGTGAGGCTGAGAAGCACGAGGTCGCTCGCCAGGACGGCGTCGGCCGGGGTGGCGGCGAGCACGGCGCCGTCGGCGACGACGCCCTCGGCCCGGGCGGCGGTGCGGTTCCAGACGGTGACCGGGTGCCCGGCGGCGACCAGCACACGGACCATCGCCTGGCCCATCGGTCCGAGCCCGATGACGGTGACGCGGCTCATCGCGCAACCGCCCGGTCGGGAGCGCGCAGGCTCTCGTAGATCCGCTCGAACACCTCGGCGCCGTGACCGGCCGCGACCTGCTGGTCGATCAGCCCCTGGACGGCCACGATCGTGGCCGGGTCGACGCCCTGCTCCTCGCTGGCCTGGACGATGTGGCCGAGGTCGGAGAAGTCGAGGCTCTGCCCGGGCACGGTGTAGTCGCCGCCGTCGATGATCTCCGCCGACCGGGCGAAGTGCGCGGTCATGGCGCCGACGAAGGGGATCGCCCGCACGGCGAAGTCCGTGGCGCGCACGCCGGCGGACCCGGCCATGGCGGCGCCGTGCGTGAGGCCGGCGAACATGCCGTACATCGCCGAGAGCATCGCGAGGTCGAGCAGCGAGGCCATGCCGGCGTCCTCGCCGTGGAACTCGCTGGTCGCCCAGACGTCGAACACCGGCCGGCAGGCGTCGAAGGCCGCCGCCGAGCCGCTGTAGAAGACCTGGCCCTCGCGGGAGCCGATCATCGGCGGGGTCGCCATGATCGCGCCGTCGAGGTAGCGGATGCCGTGGCCGGTGGCCCAGGTGGCGAGTTCGCGGGCCTCGTTGGGGGTCGTGGTGGTGAGGTTGACCAGGGTGCGGCCGCGGAGGTCGTCGACGACCGGGGCGAGGGTCTCGTGCACGGAGTCGTGCCGCAGCAGGCAGGCGACCACGATCGGGTGGGCGGTGACGGCGTCGCGGACGGTGGCCGCTCGCGTGACGGCCAGGCCGGGGGCCCTGCCGGGGGTGCGGTTCCAGACGGTGGTCGGGTGGCCGGCGTCGGCGAGCGCGGCGGCCAGGGCGCTGCCCATGGCGCCGAGGCCGAGGAGCGTGACACCCGCGGTGTTGTTCGTTTCGTTCACGTGCCCATCGTCGACAGGTACCGCTACTGTCGGAAGTACCCACTATTTACTGCGGTACTTACCTTTTGGTTAGTGAGGAGGTCGGCGATGGCCAAGGCGCCGAGGTGCGGGCCCTACATCTGCGGCATCGACGCCGCGCTGGACGTGGTCAGCGGCAAGTGGAAGGGGCTGATCCTCTGGGAGCTGGACGCCCATCACGTCCGCCGCTTCGCCGAGCTGCGGCGTGGTCTGCCGGGGGTGAGCGAGAAGATGCTGACCCAGCACCTGCGCGAGATGGAGGAGGACGGCCTCGTGCACCGGGAGGTCTACGCCGAGGTGCCGCCGCGGGTCGAGTACTCCCTGACCGAGCACGGCCGCACGCTCAACCAGGCCCTCGGACCGCTCGGGGCCTGGGGCCGTGAGCGGATCCGCCGCGAAGGCCGCGAGCTGGTCGACACGAGCGCCTGAGGGATGTCTTTCTGGTTGGGCGCCGCCACCGGTCGTCAGCGCGGTGCCGGCGGCGGGGTCGGCACCGCGCCCGGGCGCACGACCTTGCTCTCGTCGAGCACGCTCGTGTCGGCGAGGTCGACCTTGTCCTCCGCGTAGGGGTCCTCGCCGGGCGCGACGCTGTCCACGACGTAGCTCCCGGCGAAGCTGCCGACCGTCGCGCCGACGGCGCTGCCGATCACCGTGCCCGGGCCGGGGAAAACCGATCCCATCGCGCCGCCCAGCATGCCGCCGACCGTGGTGCCCGCGATGCCCGCGCCCGCCTTGGCCGCCGCCTTCGGCCACGACTGCTGGTCCTGGTAGGCGTTCCACGCCTCGAAGCCGATGGTGACCGCGGTGCCGACGTAGGGCGTGTTCTTGAGCGCCGCGTTCGTGGCACGCGCGGCAAGACCCGCGTCGGCGTGCTGGAGCGCGCTGAACTTCGGGTAGGCGGTCACCCCGTTGCGCACCGCGTCCGGCATGTTCCCGAGCCACTGGTCGTACCGGTCGATCCGCTGCTGGTACGAGTTCGCCATGACCTGCGACAGGTGGACGTTCGCCGTGGGCGAGCCCACCGCCGCCGCCCGGCTGAGCACCGTCCGCTCGTTCGGCGTGAGCACGGTGATGTCACCGGTCGCCCACCGCTGGAACAGGTCGGCCTCCGCGAGGAACGCCCGCTGCGCGGCCACGGCGTCCGCCCGCACGCCGCCCGTGGCCGACACCGTGTTGAGCGCCGCCGCGGTCCCCAACGAGAGCTCGGTGCTGATCACGAACCCGACATCGTCGATGTTCTTCTCGCTGATCGGGCCGAGCGCATCCCGGAGCGCGCCGTGTGCCTCGTCCTCCTTGATCCGCGCGTCCCGCACCTTGTCGGCGCAGTCGTTGAACAGCCGCGCCTTGCGGTTGTACTCGTTGGCGAGCGGCAGCCAGGCGTCCATCTTGGCCTGGTAGTCCCGGTGCAGGGCGGCCGCGTCGCCGGCCGACGACGCCTGGCGGGCGATGGTCGGCTTCGGCGGCGCCGGGGACGGCGGCAGGATCAACGGGCCCTGGACCTCGAGACCGCCGCCGCGGGCGGCCTCGACCGTGCCGAACATCGCCTCCATCACCCTGGTCAGCGCGTCGGCGAAGTTCGTCAACGCCCGCATCGCCTCCTGGCAGGTGAACGCCAGGTCGTCGGCGGTGCGCAGCGGGGTCTGGATCACCCGGTCGAAGGCGTCGTGGGCCGGGCCGTCCCAGCCCGACTCGGCCACGGTCCGCGCACCGCGGCTCAGGTCACCGGCCTGCTGGATCCAACCCGCGTACTTGTCGAGCGCGTCGGCCGCCTGGACGCAGGTCCCCGGGCTTCCCGCGACGGTGGTGTCGAGAGGTTCGGCAGTCATGATGTGTGGTTCCTCGCCGGGTCAGGGAGTGGCTTCCGTGTTCCGCACCGGGGCTCGTTCGAGCGGGCCGACCGGCGCGTGGTAGCCAGGGTTGGTGTGGTAGCGCGCCACGTAGGTCATCCGGCCCTCGTTGGTGTTCTCCACCTCGGCGTAGCTGCCGTCGGTGGCGTCCACCCTGGCGCTGATCTCGTCGAACGTCTGCGCCAGCGTCACGCCGAGCAGCACCAGGTTCGCGACCGTCAGCCCGACGATCTCCGACGACATGCCCGCGTCGGCCGACGGGATCCGCACGGCGAGCCCCGTGTCGATGGAGTCGGCGGCGGCGCTGTTGCCCGCGGCGACCTTGTTCAGTGCCTCCGGGTCGTAGCTGTAGCCCATGTCGCCTCTCTCGCGAAGTCCTGCTTCTGTGGGGGCACCGTCGGGTCGAACACCACGGACCGCGCGCCGAGGTCGTCGATCATGCGCTGGAGGTGGTCGGCGCGCACCGACGCGGCCGCCCGCCCCTCACCCAGCTCGGCCCGCAGCCTGGCCAGGGAGCTGAACACGAGCAGCAATGGCTCGCCGTGCTCGCCGGTGGCCATCTCGACCACGGCCTTGGTGGTACCGACCGAGCCCGCGCGGATCGGCACCCACAACAGGGTCGAGTCCGGCACCGTCGTGTCGATCAACGGGAGCGGCTCGAAGTCCCGCCAGTCCGGTTCCGGGTAGCGCTCCCCCTCCGGATGCCACAGGTCCACCGCCGCGTACACGAACTGGTCGAGCACCGTGCCGACGGTGCGCAGCTCACGCACCGTGGCGCGGACGAACGGCTGGCTCCCGCCACAACAGGCGAACAGCCAGTCCAGTCGGGTGTACGCGAACACCACCAGCTCGTCGCGGTGGGTCTCCCGAACCTCGACGTTGCCCTCCGGCAGCGTCAGCACGAACAGTGGGGTGTCGTCGTCGATACCCAGTTCACGCAGTGGACGCAGCGCGCGCCGTTCGAACGGCCGCGGCCCGGCCCGGTTCGTCATCCGTTTCCCCCTCCCGCTAGGCCCAGTTCCTACCCACCGGCGGGCGGCCAGGCACAGGCACAGCGGCGGCCATATCTGGCCGGTGCCACCGACCAGGGGAAATGGCGGGTCAGCCGGCCAGGAACTCCAGGCGGTTGCCGACGGGGTCGTTCGTGTGGAAGCGGCGGCGGCCGGGGATCTCGGCCGGGTCGGCCCAGCGGACCTCGTGGCCGGCGCGCTCGACGGCGGCCGCGACCGCGTCCACATCGACCACGAAAGCGGGGTGTGCCTTGCGGGCCGGCTGGAAACCCTGCTCGATGCCGACATGCAGCTCCGCGTCCGGGCCGCCGCGGCCCGGCACCCGGAACCAGCAGCCGCCGCGTGCGGCCAGCAGGGGCGGTTTGGGCAGCTCGGACCAGCCGAGCACGCCGCTGTAGAAGGCACGGAGCCGGTCTTCGCTGCCGACGGGCGCGGCGATCTGGACGTGGTGCAGCATGGGTACGACCCTCCCTTGGCGTCGAATACAGGACAAGCGTACTGTTTGAGGCAGAGAGATCGTTCCCGTAGACCACCACCGGCCAGATGGAGTTGGACGTGACCGCACCAGCAAGCAAGGACACCTTCGGCGCCCGCCAGTCGCTGACCGTCGGCGATGCCTCGCACGAGGTGTTCCGGCTCGACGCGGTCAGCGGCGCGGACCGGCTGCCCTACAGCCTGAAGATCCTGCTCGAGAACCTGCTGCGCACCGAGGACGGCACGAACATCACCGCCGACCACGTCAACGCGCTCGCCAACTGGGACCCCACCGCCGACCCGTCCACCGAGATCCAGTTCACCCCCGGCCGGGTGGTGATGCAGGACTTCACCGGCGTGCCGTGCGTGGTGGACCTGGCCACCATGCGTGAGGCCGTGACCGAGCTGGGCGGCGACCCGGAGAAGGTCAACCCGCTCGCCCCCGCCGAGCTGGTGATCGACCACTCGGTGATCGCGGACATCTTCGGCCGGCCGGACGCCTTCGAGCGCAACGTCGACCTGGAGTACGAGCGGAACAAGGAGCGCTACCAGTTCCTGCGCTGGGGCCAGTCGGCGTTCGACGAGTTCAAGGTCGTGCCGCCCGGCACCGGGATCGTGCACCAGGTGAACATCGAGCACCTGGCCCGCGTGGTGATGACCCGAGGCGGCCAGGCGTACCCGGACACGCTGGTCGGCACCGACTCGCACACCACGATGGTCAACGGGCTCGGCGTGCTCGGCTGGGGCGTCGGCGGCATCGAGGCCGAGGCGGCGATGCTCGGCCAGCCGGTGTCGATGCTGATCCCGAGGGTCGTCGGGTTCAAGCTGGACGGCGAGCTGCCGCCCGGCGCGACCGCCACCGACCTGGTGCTGACGATCACCGAGATGCTGCGCCAGCACGGCGTGGTCGGCAAGTTCGTCGAGTTCTACGGCTCCGGCGTGTCCTCGGTGCCGCTGGCCAACCGCGCGACCATCGGCAACATGAGCCCCGAGTTCGGCTCGACCTGCGCGATCTTCCCGATCGACGGCGAGACCGTCGACTACCTGAAGTTCACCGGCCGCTCCGCCGAGCAGGTGGCGCTGGTCGAGGCGTACGCCAAGGAGCAGGGCCTGTGGCACGACCCGAACGTCGAGCCCGCGTACTCCGAGACGTTGTCGCTGGACCTGTCCACGGTCGTTCCGTCGATCGCCGGGCCGAAGCGCCCGCAGGACCGGATCGCGCTGACCGACGCCAAGCCGGCGTTCCGCGGCGCGCTCGGCGCGTACGTGTCCGACGAGCCCGCCCCGAGCTCGGACTCCCCGGTGGACGAGGCCTCGAACGAGTCGTTCCCGGCCTCGGACTCCCCCACGTACGCCAACGGCGGCAACGGTGACGGCGCGCCCCGCCCGTACACCGCGGCCGAGGGCGCCGAGGGCCGGCCGAGCAACCCGACGCGGGTGAGCGTCGACGGCGCGGAGTTCGAACTGGACCACGGCGCCGTCGCGATCGCGGCGATCACGTCCTGCACGAACACGTCGAACCCGTCGGTGATGCTCGGCGCCGCGCTGCTGGCGAAGAAGGCCGTGGAGAAGGGCCTGGGTCGCAAGCCGTGGGTGAAGACCACGCTGGCGCCGGGGTCCAAGGTGGTCATGGACTACTACGAGCGCGCGGGCCTGCTGCCGTACCTGGAGAAGCTGGGCTTCCACCTGGTCGGCTACGGCTGCACCACGTGCATCGGCAACTCCGGGCCGCTGCAGGACGAGATCTCGGCCGCGGTGAACGACGCCGACCTGGCGGTGGTGTCGGTGCTGTCCGGCAACCGCAACTTCGAGGGCCGGATCAACCCGGACATCAAGATGAACTACCTCGCGTCGCCGCCGCTGGTGGTCGCCTACGCGCTGGCCGGGTCGATGGACAAGGACATCACCACCGAGCCGCTCGGCACGGGCTCGGACGGCGAGCCGGTGTACCTGCGGGACATCTGGCCGTCGCCGCAGGAGATCCAGGACGTGGTGGCCTCGGCGATCTCGTCGGAGATGTTCACCGGCGGCTACTCGGACGTGTTCGCCGGCGACGACCGCTGGCGCGCGCTGCCGACCCCGACCGGCAACACGTTCGAGTGGGACACCGAGTCGACCTACGTGCGCAAGCCCCCGTACTTCGAGGGCATGGGCGCGACGCCGGAGCCGGTGTCGGACATCGCCGGCGCGCGGGTGCTGGCCCTGCTCGGCGACTCGGTGACCACCGACCACATCTCCCCCGCGGGCGCGATCAAGCAGGACTCGCCTGCCGGGAAGTACCTGACCGAGCACGGCGTGGAGCGCCGGGACTTCAACTCCTACGGCTCGCGGCGCGGCAACCACGAGGTGATGATCCGCGGCACGTTCGCCAACATCCGGCTGCGGAACCTGCTGCTGGACGACGTGCAGGGCGGCTTCACCAGGAACTTCCTGGCCGGCGGCGAGCAGACCACGATCTACGACGCGTCGGTCGCCTACGCCGAGGCCGGGGTGCCGCTGGTGGTGCTGGCCGGTAAGGAGTACGGGTCCGGCTCGTCGCGTGACTGGGCGGCGAAGGGCACCTCGCTGCTCGGCGTGCGGGTGGTCGTCGCGGAGTCGTTCGAGCGCATCCACCGCTCGAACCTGATCGGCATGGGCGTGCTGCCGCTGCAGTTCCCGGAGGGCGAGACGGCGTCGTCGCTCGGCCTGGACGGCACGGAGACCTACGACGTCTCCGGCATCGAGGCGATGAACGACGGCGACACCCCGCGCACGGTCGCGGTCAAGGCGACCCGCGCCGACGGCTCCACTGTGGACTTCGACGCGGTGGTCCGGATCGACACCCCGGGCGAGGCGGACTACTACCGCAACGGCGGCATCATGCAGTACGTGCTGCGCAAGATGATCCAGAGCTGACGGATCGACGAAACGGCCGCCGGGGTGCGTCCCGGCGGCCGTTTTCGCGTCTACAGGGTGCTTCGGTCGGGTTCCCAGACCAGGTCGAGCGGGGTCACCAGGCTGAACCGCTCGCGGGCGGCGTCCGCCGAGGCGTGCAGGCCGAGGATGTCCTGGCCGTCTGGCTCGCGGCGCCAGACGACGGCGGTGCGCCTGTCCGGCTCGCTGACCTGCATGCCCCAGGCGAAGACCAGGGTCGGGTCGTCGGCGCTGACCAGGGTGAACAGCTGGCCGTACACGGGTTCCTCCATCTTGTCGGGTGTCATCTCGTCCACAGTGGTCTGATCACGAGCGGGCGCGGCAGGCCGTCCGGGATGCCGCAGAGCCGGTGGGGCGTCTGGACGTCGACCGGTGCGCCGGGGGTGTCGGGTGGGGGCAGGGCGAGCATCGCCCGGAGGGTCCAGAGGGCGTCGGCGTGGTACTGGAAGGTCACCGCCACCGGGCGCAGTGGGTCGGTGCCCTCGAACATGGGGACGCGGTGACCGCTCGCGGTCTCGTCGCGGCGGAGCACCAGGACGTCCGCGTACGAGCCCCAGTCGAACGTCGCCGCCACCAGGTCCGGGTCGTCGGCACGGCCCCAGCGGTAGAGCGTCCAGCGGCGCAACCGGAGCTCGGTGAGCAGCTCGTCGAGGGGCAGGACCCCGGCCAACCTCGTCTCCTTCGGTAAAGTGCGGGTTTCTGCGGTTTACGTTAACGTGCATTTCACGGCGCGCGACAGCGCAGCGACGAAGACCAACTGATCGAGTGAGGACGTGCGGCATGACGAACCCCGATCCCGGCCCGGTTGTCCAGCGGATCCTGATCGGCGCCGAGCTGCGGGCGGCGCGGGAGACCAGGAACGTCACCTCGGGTGCGGCCACCGAGGCGCTGGGGTGGTACTCCGGGAAGCTGTCGAAGATCGAGCAGGGCGACATGCCGATCAGCGACAAGGACCTGGCCAAAGTCGTCGCCCTGCTCGACATCGACGACACGCGGGTCGACGCGCTGCGGAGCCTCGCCACCGAGGCGCGGCGCAAGCTGCCGCCGAACAGGGTTCCTGGCTGGGCCGCGAAGTACGTACACCTCTTCCACGCCGCGAAGGAGGTGCGGGTGTGGAACGGCGACACGTTTCCGGGCACCGTGCAGACGGTCGACTACGCGCGGGCGACCCTGGCCCAAGCCGTGAAGGTCGCGGCGACCGAAGTCGACCGGATGGCCGAGGACCGAGCCAAGCGGGTCGAGCGGATCATGGCCGCCGACCGCCCCCGGCTGTGGGTCGCGGTGGGCGAGGAAGCGTTGCACCGGGAGGTCGGTGGACGGGCGACGCTGCGCGCTCAGCTCGAGCACGTGCGGAAGATCGCCGAGCTGCCGAACATCACCATCCAGGTCGTCCCGTTCGCCGGTGGCGCGCATGCCTCGCACGGTGTGTCGTTCTCGATCACCACGTTGATCGAAGGTCGGCATGGCGTGGTCTACCTGGAGGGCCTGAGCGGCTCGGACTACCTCGGCCGCGAGCACGTTGGCGTCTACACGTTGACTTTCGACCATTTGATGGCTGCGGCACTGAGCCCGCGCGAGACAATGGCACTGCTCGACCGTCGGATCGCCGAGTTGTAGGAGGGCGCGGAAACATGCACGACCCTGTCCCCACCGATGCACGCTGGCGCAGGTCGACCCGCAGTGGTGGCGGTGAGAACTGTGTGGAGCTGGCTCAGGGCCCCACCTGGGCGGCCGTGCGCGACAGCAAGAACGCCACCGGCCCCGTGCTCACCGCCGACCTCGCGGCGCTGCTCCGAGCTGTGCAGGCCGACCGCCTGCGGTGACCCTCTAGGATCCAGGCGTGCGGCGGGTGTTGTGGGGAGTCCTGGTCGCGGCGGTTCTCGCCGGTTGTACCGGGCAGGCCCCGCGGGCGCTTCCGCCACGCGCCGCCGCGCCCAGTTCGGAGCCGCCCGCTGCCGCCGAGTGCACCGCCGACGGCGTGGCGTTCTCGTTGGGCGGGGCCGACGCCGCCATGGGCGTGCGGGTGCTGAACGTCGAGATCGTCAACTGCGGCGCCGAGCCGGTCACCGTCGACGGCTACCCGAGCCTGCGCCTGTTCGACGGTGAGCAGGAGGACCCGCTGGCCGTGCGGGTGACGCACGGGTCCTCGGCCGTCGCGACCGTGCCGGCGCTGGACGTCCCGCCGACGCCGGTGACCCTCGCGCCGGGCGAGTCCGCGTGGGCCGGCCTGGTGTGGCGGAACCTGGTCACGGACGCGACCGTCCCGGCCACCACCGCGGTCGCCCTCGACGTCGCCCTGAGCCAGGGAACGGACTGGCACCAGGTGCCCCTGCACCCGACCACCATCGACCTGGGCAACACCGACACGATCGGCCTCGGCCCGTGGCAGCGTCTCGACCAGGAGCGGACCGACCGCCCGGGCGAGGCCCCGAACCCGACCGCACCGCCGTCGAACGACCCCCGGGACCGCACCTAGACAGCCGAGGAGGCAGGGGTTGGCTCGGGAGTTCGCACTCCGCCGGCACGCCACGTTCGAGCCGGTGGCCGACGGTGACGTCCTGGTCTCCGCCGGCTACCTCACCGACGACGGCCGGTTCGTCGTGCGCCGACAGGACCAGCTGAGCGGACTGCTCGGCCGGGGAAGGCTCCGCACGATCGCCGGACGCGGGGACACCCTGCACGTACTCGCCGGCACGACGCACTACCAGGTCGACCTGGCTAGCCTGTTGCCTGGGCGAGGGTGACGCCGAAGCGGGACTCCGCGTCGGTCCACCACTCGCGGAGGGCGAAGCCGGCGTCGGCGAGTTCGGCGGCTACCCGGTCGCGGCGGAACTTGGCGGAGACCTCGGTGCGCAGCTCCTCCCCTTCGGCGAACGACACCGTCAGGCCGACGACCGGGACCCGCACCTCCATCGCCCTGGTCGCGCGGAGGCGCATCTCGACCCACTCCTGTTCGTAGTCCCACAGGGCCACGTGCTCGAACGCGGTCGGGTCGAAGTTCGCGGCCAGTTCGCGGTTCAGCACGTGCAGGACGTTGCGGTTGAACTCCGCGGTCACACCCGCCGCGTCGTCGTAGGCGCGGACCAGGACGTGCGGGTCCTTCACCAGATCCGTACCCAGCAGCAACCACTCGCCGTCGTCGAGGGTGTCGCGGATCGACGCCAGGAACTTCGCGCGTTCGTCGGGCACCAGGTTGCCGAGCGTGCCGCCGAGGAACGCGACCAGGCGTGGCGCGGAGCCGGGTAGCAGGGCCAGGTGTTGGGTGAAGTCGCCGACGACGCCGTGCACGACCACCGGGTCGTAGGCGGCGGCGAGGGTGGCGGCGGCGTCGGCGAGCGCGGTCTCGGACACGTCGAGGGTGACGATCTCGCGCAGGGTCGGCCGAACCGCGTCGAGCAGGAGCCTGGTCTTCTCGGACGATCCGGAGCCCAGTTCGACCACGGTGCGGGCGCCGGTCAGCGCGGCGATCTCCTCGGCGCGCTCGGCCAGGATCTCGCGCTCGGCCCTGGTCGGGTAGTACTCGGGCAGGCGGGTGATCCGCTCGAACAGTTCGCTGCCCCGGGCGTCGTAGAACCACTTGGGCGGCAAGGTCTTCGGCGCCCCGGTCAGTCCTGTTCGGACATCGGAGCGCAGGCCGCGGACGATGTCGTCGGGAGTCAGGTGCACGGTCAGGTCGAAGGTCACGGTTCTCCGATCGGCGTGATGTCCACTGTGGACGAGGTAGTGACGACGAGGTGACGGTCGGGGACCTCGCGCCAGGACGGGTGGTCGTCGTAGGGCTCGGAGGCGACGGCGACGCCTTCCGGCGAGCGGCGTACCCAGAGCGCGTGGGTCCAGGCGGTGCCGACGACCGTGTGGCCGTCGGTCAGCAGCAGGTTCAGCCGGGAGCCGGGCGCGGCCGCCTCGACGGCGAGGACGAGCGACGACACCGCGTCGGCCGGCTTGTCCCCGGCGTCGAGGCGGTGCCGCAGCAGCGCCCAGAGCAGCGCGGAGTCGGTCGGCGCGTCCATGGTCAGCAGCGACTCCACCGGCAGCGTCGACGCGAGCGGGACCACCGACGACGGCCAGCCGCGCACCACGCCGTTGTGGCTGAACAGCCACGGGCCCCTGGCGAACGGCGCGGCGGCGGTCTCCACCACGGGCATGCCGACGGTGGCCGAGCGGACCGCCGCGAGCACCCCGCCCGACGACACCTCGGTCGCCAGGCGGGGCAGTGCGGTGTCGGTCCACATCGGAACCGCGCGGCGGAGCAGGGCCGGCTCGGCGGAGGAGCCGGTGTACCAGCCGATGCCGAAGCCGTCGGCGTTCACCGTGCCGCCGCCGCGCATGTCGCGGGGCGCCCAGGACTGGCACAGCAGCGAGTGCCCGGGGTTGAGCAGCAGGTCGGCCAGTGGAACCGGCTCCCCGAGGTAGGCGAGGTGTCGGCACACGCCTACGTCCGCTCCGCCACATTGGTCGCTTCGCTCATCCGCTCAGTCACCGTCTTCCCTCGTCGCGACGGTGACCGCTCCTTGGCTCCGCTCCGCGATCGACACGTCCCGCGCGCAGC
Organism: Actinophytocola gossypii; assembly: GCF_025165815.1. GTDB lineage: Bacteria > Actinomycetota > Actinomycetes > Mycobacteriales > Pseudonocardiaceae > Actinophytocola > Actinophytocola gossypii. The sequence goes on from NZ_JAFFZE010000023.1 coordinate 119,791, forward strand.
GGAAGCCGGCGAAGATCTGGCGGCGGATCGGGTGGTCCCAGTTGCGGAACGTGGCCCGCGCCGCCACCGGGTCGGTGCCGAACGAGCCGCCGCGCAGCATCCGGTAGTCGCCGCCGAAGAAGACCTCCGAGTACTCCCGGTACGGGAACGCCTCGAAGCCCGGGTAGCCGTGGAAGCCCGTGTCCAGCCACTCCCAGACGTCGCCGACGAGCTGGTGCACGCCGGCCGGCGACGCTCCCGCCGGGTAGGCGCCGACCGGCGCGGGCGACAGGTGCCGCTGGCCGAGGTTCGCGTGCTCCGGCCCGGGATCCTCGTCGCCCCACGGGAACCGGCGGGACCGGCCGGTCGCCGGGTCGAAGCGGGCGGCCTTCTCCCACTCCGGCTCGGTCGGCAACCGTTTGCCGGCCCACGCCGCGTACGCCGCCGCCTCGTGGAAGCACACGTGCACCACCGGTTCGTCCGGCGGGATCGGCTCCACCACGCCGAACCGCCGCCGCAGCCAGCGGTCGCCGTCGCGCAGCCAGAACCGGGGCGCGGTGAGGTCGGCCTTGACCCGGTACGCCCAACCCTCCGGCGACCACCAGCGCGGGTCGTCGTAGCCGCCGCCGTCGACGAACGCCTGGTACGCGGCGTTGGTGACCGGCGCGGCGTCGATGACGAACGCGTCGACGTGCACGTCGTGGGCCGGGCGTTCGTTGTCCAGCGCCCACGGGTCGATCGAGGTGCCCATGGTGAACGGGCCGGCCGGGATCAGCACCTCGGCGGTCGGCAGGGCGCGGCCGGGCGGCGGGGGCGGCGCGTGCAGCACCGGGGCGCCCCTGCGCAGCTGGTGGGTGGCGAGCATGGTCTCGTCGTGCTGCTGCTCGTGCTGGACGATCATGCCGAACGCGAAGCCCCCCGCCTCCAGCCGGCGGCCCTCCAGCGGGCTGCGGTCGAGCACGTCGAGGACCTTGTCCCGGACCTCGCGGACGTAGCCGCGGGCCTCCGTCGGCGACAGCAGCGGCAGCGCCGGGCGGTCGGCCCGAGGGTGCTGGAACGCGTCGTACAGGTCGTCGATGTCGTGGCGGACCGGCTCGCGGCCGCCGACGTCGCGGACCAGCCAGAGTTCCTCCTGGTTGCCGATGTGCGCGAGGTCCCAGACCAGCGGCGACATCAGCTTCGAGTGCTGGCGCACAAGGTCGCCGTCGTCCACGGCGTCGGTGAGCGCGACGCTGCGGGCCCGCGCCCGGTCCAGCTCGTCGGCCACCCGGGTGCGGAGTTGCTCGGTGGTGGTCATCGGACGCTCCTCTCGTGGAGGCGGTCGAGGTCGGCGAGGACTGCCCCGGTCAGGTCGTGACCGAGGCCCAGGCCGGGCAGGGCGCGGGCGCCCAGGTCGAGGACGGCCGCGGCGGCGGTGGCGAGCGCGCGGTCGGCCAGGCCGTCGCGGGCCGCGGGCAGCCACCGGTCGCCGACCGGCAGGCAGGCGTCGAGCACGGCGTCGACCGTGCGCGGGGTGGACAGCAGCGCGAGGAGCAGCGCGACCGGCGTGAGCCAGGCGTCGCCGGGCTGGGCGTCGAGGTAGCGCACCTCCAGGTACCCGTGCGGACGGACCGGCGGGAACATCGTGGACAGGTGGTAGTCGAGGTCGTCGGCGGTCGGGCCGCTCGGCAGCGCGCCGGCGAGCCAGTCGGCGAAGGTCACGCCGGGGGTGGCCCAGTCGTCGCCGTCGTCGCGGACGCACAGGACGGGTGTGTCGAGCACGCGCCGCGCCCAGTCGGCGGCCGGGTCGGCGACGATCCGGGACGGCGAGCTGCGTGGCGGGTCGGTGCCGAGGACGGCCCGCATCCGCGCCGAGGCCCAGCCGTCGCCGGGTGAGTTGGCGAACGCGGCCACCAGCACCGGCCCGAGCGCGGACACCGCGGTCCAGCGGGCGGCGGCCGTGTCGGGTTCGCCGGTGTCCAGGCAGACCTGCAGGCCGGCGGTGGCACACATCATCGTGCGTCCGTGCGGGCCGATCGGCTCGAACACCCGCTCCATGGCGACGTAGCGCGGGGTGTTCAGCAGGCGACGCGGCGGACGGTGCCGGTCGGTGGCGTGGTCGCCGAGGACGAGTCCGGCATCGGAGAGCAGCCCGGTGAGGTACGCCAGGTCGGCCTGGACGGCGTCGACGAGCCGGCGGAGCGTGGGCTGGGGAAGGGTGGAGATCTCGACCTGGCCGCCGGGTTCGAGGGAGAGCGGCGAGCCGGCCGGAAGGGGGACTTCTGGGCTTTCGGGGTTCAGCGTGCGCGGGGTGTGCGGCCCCAGGGCGTCGGCCAGCCGCCGCGCGTCGAGCGGCCGGCGGGGGTCGTCGGCGTGGTGCACGATCCACTCCAGTTCGACCCCGGTGAGCCGTGGCGGGCCGTGCTTGAAGCAGACCGAGGCGACGTAGGCCTCGGCCTCCACGCGGTCCCGCAGCCGGCGCCTGGCCGACTCGATGATCCGCGGATTGCTTGGGGACTGGGACAAAGCGGGCATGGTCGCGCCTCCCCTCAGGTCGCGATCGACGCTACCCGCGCCCACCGACAATCGCGTGCCGGAGAATGCAGACCGTACGTACGGATTGCATAGACGACCGGCGGCTGGGACGATCATCTGATGCCACGGGTCAGCCAGGACCACCTCGACGCGCGTCGCCACCAGATCCTCGACGGCGCGCGCGTGTGTTTCGCCCGGCACGGGTACGAGGGCGCGACGGTCCGCCGGCTGGAGGAGGCTACCGGCCTGTCCCGGGGCGCGATCTTCCACCACTTCCGGGACAAGGAGTCGCTGTTCCTCGCCCTCGCCGAGGACGACGCGCACCGGATGGCCGACGTGGTCGCCCGGGAGGGCCTGGTGCAGGTGATGCGCGACCTGCTGGCCACCCCCGACGGCGCCGACTGGCTGGGCAGCCGGCTGGAGCTGTCCCGCAGGCTGCGCACCGACCCGGAGTTCCGCGCCCGCTGGGCCGAGCGGTCCGAGCGGCTCACCGTCGCCACCCGGCAACGCCTGCTGCGCCAGCGCGAGGCCGGCAACCTGCGCGACGACATCGACGTGAGCGTGCTCACGGCGTACCTGGAGCTGGTGCTCGAAGGCCTGGTGTCGCACCTGGCCATGGGTCTGCCCGCGGACGACCTGGAACCCGTGCTCGACCTCGTCGAGTCGTCGGTGCGGCGCGCGGGACCGCGGTCGTAGGCGCATCCTGGACCCATGGATCTTCTCGATTCGCACGGCCACGCCATGGACGTGTTCGACCGGGCGGTGCACAAGGTGGGGATCAGCGACTGGGACTCCCCCACCCCGTGCACCGACTGGGACGTGAAGGAGCTGGTCAACCACATCGTCGGCGAGCAGCTGTGGGTGCCGGACCTGCTGGCGGGCCGGACGATCGCCGAGGTCGGGGACAAGTTCGACGGCGACGTGCTGAACGACGACCCGATCGGCACCTGGACCGCCGCGTCCCAGGCCGCCCGCGCCGCGTGGCTGGAGCCAGGCGCGCTGGACCGGACCGTGCACCTGAGCTTCGGCGACACCGAGGCCCGCGAGTACGGCTGGCAGATGACCATCGACCTCGCCGTGCACGGCTGGGACCTGGCGACGGCGCTCGGCTCGGACGCCGGCATGGGCGACGAGCTGGCCACCGCACTGCTCGCCTACATCGAGCCGCAGCTCGACGCCATGCAAGGCAGCGGCATCTTCGCCGCCCCGGTCCCGGTGCCGGACGACGCCGAGCCGCAGGACCGGCTGGTGGCCGCGCTCGGCCGCCGACCATGACCCGCTGACCCACGATGACCGACGTGCTCCTCGAGGTTCTCGGTGTCCTGGCGGTCGTCGCGCTGACACTCGGCACCGCGGTGTTCGTCGCGGCCGAGTTCTCGCTGACCGCGCTGGAGCGCAGCCAGGTCGACAGCGACCTGCGGCGGGTCGGCGACGCCCGGTCCAGGCACGTGCACCGGGCGCACCAGACGTTGTCGTTCCAGCTGTCCGGCGCGCAGGTCGGCATTACGATCACCACGCTGACCATGGGATACATCGCCGAGCCGATCATCGCCGGCTGGGTAGCGCCCGTGCTGTCGGCGTTGTCCGTGCCCGCGTCGGCCGCGGTGCCGGTCGCGCTGGTCGTGGCGCTGCTGCTGGCGAACGTGATCAGCATGCTGTTCGGCGAGCTGGTGCCGAAGAACCTGGCGATCGCGCGGCCGCTGCCCACCGCGCGGATGGTCGCGGGCTGGCAGGTGCGGTTCTCGGCGGTGCTGCGCTGGTTCATCGCGCTGCTGAACGCCTGGGCGAACTGGCTGGTGCGCCGCCTGGGCGTGGAGCCGGCCGACGAGCTGGCGTCGGCCCGGTCACCGCAGGAACTCGGCTCGCTGGTCCGCACCAGCGCCGAGCACGGCACGATCGACGAGGGCACGGCGGCGCTGCTGAACCGGTCGCTGCGCTTCGGTGAGCGGACCGCGGCGGAGCTGATGACCCCGCGCGTGCAGGTGGAGTCGCTGCCGACCGACGCGACGGTGACCGACCTGATCGAGCTGACCAGGCGCACTGGTGTCTCCCGCTTCCCGGTGCACGAGGGCGACCTGGACGTGGTGCGCGGCGTCGTGCACGTCAAGCAGGCGTTCAACGTGCCGGCGGCTCGCCGCGCCACGACGAAGGTGAACACCCTGATGCGCCCGGTGCAGACGGTCCCGGAGAGCCTGGACGGCGACGTGCTGCTGGACCGGCTGCGCAGCTCCGGTCTTCAACTGGCGGTGGTCGTCGACGAGTACGGCGGCACGGCCGGCCTGGTCACCCTGGAGGACCTGGTCGAGGAGATCGTCGGCGACGTCCGCGACGAACACGACCGCGGCGAGGTCAACCCGGTTCGCCCGCTCGGCCGGGACAGCTGGATGGTGTCCGGCCTGCTGCGCGACGACGAACTGGCCGACGCGACCGGGTTCCGGATGCCGGAGGGCGACTACGAGACCCTCGCGGGTCTGGTGCTGACCCGGCTCGGCCGCATCCCCGAGGTCAACGACGAGGTCCGGGTGGAGGGCTGGCGGATCACCGTGATGCGGATGGACCGGCACCGGGTGGCCGAGCTGCGGGTGGCGAAGATCCCCGAGGTGGTGACGCCGGTATGAGCGGTGGGGTGGCGATCCCGATCGCGGTGCTCCTGCTGGCCGCGAACGCGTTCTTCGTCGGCGCCGAGTTCGCGATCGTGTCGGCGCGCCGCGACCGGCTGGAGGCGCTGGTCGAGAGCGGCGTGGACCGGGCGCGGGTGGTGATCCGCGCCGCCGAGAACACGTCGCTGATGATGGCCGGCGCGCAGCTGGGCATCACCCTGTGCACGATCGGCCTTGGCGCGCTCGGCGAGCCGACGGTGGCGCACTTCCTGGAACTGGCGCTGCACCCGCTGGGGCTGCCCGCGGCGGTGCTGCACGCGGTGGCGTTCGCGGTCGCGCTGGTGTTCGTGTCGATCCTGCACATCGTGCTGGGCGAGATGGTCACCAAGAACATCGCGATCGCCGCCCCGGAGCGCACCGCGGTGTGGCTGACCCCCGTACTGGTCGGCTGGGTCACCGTGGTCCGCCCGGTGATCAGCCTGCTCAACCTGGCCGCGAACGGCGTCCTGCGCCTGCTCAGGGTCGAGCCGAAGGACGAGATCGAGAGCGCGCACACGCCGGAGGAGCTGGCGACCCTGATCGCCGACTCGCGGGCCGAGGGTCTGCTGGACCAGGCCGAGCACCGGCGGCTCACCCAGACGTTGTCGTCGGCGGAGCGGACGGTGGCCGACGTGCTGGTGCCACTGGAACGGGTGCAGACCGTGCCCCACCCCCCGACGGTGGGCGACGTCGAAGCGGCGGTGGCCAGGACCGGCTTCTCCCGCTACCCGGTACGCATGCCGAACGGCCGCCTGAACGGGTACCTGCACGTGAAGGACGTTCTCGACCAGGCGGACGCGGACCCGAGCACGCCGGTCCCGTACCACCGAATACGCGGCCTGCCGGAGATCCCCGCTGACTCGCGGCTGGACGAGGCACTGGCCGCCCTACGCCGCGCCCGCAGCCACGTGGCGAAGGCGGTGGCCGAGGACCGCACCGTGCTGGGCGTGGTGGCGCTGGAGGACCTGGTCGAGGAGTACGTCGGCACGGTCCGGGACGCGACCCACACGGACCCGTCGACGTGAAGGGTCTCGGCAGATCTGTTGGTCGACTGTCCGCGATTCTGTTAGTGCTCTATCAGAATCGCCGAGGCCAGGTCGCCCTGACCGGCGATCTGCTCACGTTCCAGTGAGCACTGCTCGCCGGCGGGCTCTTCCGCTCGCCGGAACTGCTCACCGAACGACGGAACCGGCTGCGCAACGTCCCCGTCCTGCGCTACGGACTGGGAACCATGTTCTTCACGGTCACGCTCGTCGGCCACTCGGGAGCGACCGGGACGTGGCTGTTCCACTGCCCCGAACTCGACCTGCACCTTGCGGGCACGGTCGACCAGACCGACGGGCGGGCCGTCCCGTTCCGGTCATGGCGCGGTGCGTGCATCTCTGGCGCGTATGGTCGGGAGCATGATCGCGTGCGAGGAGTGCGGCGCGAGCGGCCGGCTGGGGAGCTGTACCGAGCTGTTCGGTGCCCTGCTGGCGCTCGACCACGAACGCCGGCAGCCGTGGGGACGGTTCCACGGGCTGAACGTCGCCTGCTTCCAGCTGCAGCACCCGTCGGCCACCACGGTCTCGGCGGTCGGTGGGCAGTGGCAGGTCGTCAACACGTTCCTGGCCGGCGGACTGACGGCGATCCAGGACCTCCAGACCCGGTGGGTGCGCTCGAACCGGCGCGGCGCGCGCCCGTGGCCGGCGGCCGACTCGGTACCGGCCCGGTCGGCGCCGCCGACGGTGACGATCGAGGACGTCTCGGTCGACGGCACGTTCCCGGCTTCCGGTTACGAGGAACGGATGCACGCCTGGGCGAAGTCCGTCGCGGCCGAGCGGGTCACCGCCTGACCGTCCACGTACGGTGCTGGGGATGGAGGACTGGCAGGCGCGGCGGGACGCGCACGTCGAGCGGGTGCGGCGGTGGACCGAACCGCTGCGCGAGCGGCGTGCCAGGGGCGAGGCGCACCCGGTGCTGGACTTCCTGTTCTCGTACTACTCGTACCGCCCGTCGAAGCTGCTGCGCTGGCATCCCGGGCCGGGGGTGGTGCTGGACGGAGCCGAGGAGTACCTGCGCTGGCCCGCGTACCGGAAGGTGCCGGACGGGGTGACGCTCGGACCGCTGCCGGACGCGCGGCGGGAGTCGGTCGAGTTCATCCACACGCTGCTGACCGCGACGGCGGCACGGGCGCCCCGGTTCGGGTGCTTCGGCCTGCACGAGTGGGCGATGGTCTACCGAACCGACGCGGTCCGGCACGAGGCGTGGCCGCTGCGGCTGGGGGTCGACGAGACCGACCGGGTGGTGGAGTCGCTGCCGGTGCGGTGCACGCACTTCGACGCGTTCCGGTTCTTCACGCCCGCGGCCCGGCCGTTGAACGCGACCGAGCTGACGCGGGCGGACCAGGTGGCGTTCGAGCAGCCGGGCTGCCTGCACGTCGGGATGGATCTGTACAAGTGGGCGTACAAGCTCGACCCGTTCACCCCGTCGGAGCTGGTGGCGGACTGTTTCGAGCTGGCGCACGACATCCGGGAGCTGGACATGTGCGCGAGCCCCTACGACCTGCGGGCGCTGGGCTACGCTCCGGTGGAGATCGAGACGGCGGCCGGGCGGGCGGAGTACGCGCGCCGGCAGGCGGCGTTCAGCGAGCGCGCGGCGCCGCTGCGGGCGCGGCTGGTCTCGTTGTGCGCGGAGCTCTTGGAGGGTTGATGCGGCAGGTCTGGGGTGTGCTGGTGGTGCTGCTGGTGCTGGCGGGCTGCACCACCGAACGCGTGGGCGGCCGCCCGGACCGCACCGAGGCGCCGAAGGGCGCGTTCGACCTGGCGGTGCCGATCGAGCTGGCCCGGGTCTCCCCCACCGAGACGCCCACCGACCTGCCCGACCCCGAGGGCGTCACCCTGTTCCTCGACGAGCCGTTCCTGACGGTCACCCGCCTCGAACACGCGGAAGTCCAGTCACAGCAAGGCAACTGGGGCCTGCTGATCAAACTGACCGAGGACGACGGCGAGGTGTTCGGCGAGTGGACCGAGGCCCACGTCGGCGAGCGGGTGGCGATGGTCGTGGACGGCGAGATCGCGTCGGCGCCGCAGATCGCCCAGGGCATCCTCGGCGGGGAGGTCGTCATCTCCGGCGACTACACCCAGACCGAGGCGCAAGCCCTGCTGAACAAGATCACCGGCCGCTGACGCCCGTCCGATCAACGGTTCGTGACACGTCGGTGAGGGCGCTGCGGCAGACTGGCCGGCATGACATCTCCGCAGTACCTGCCCAGGTTCTTCATCCGGCAGAGGATCACCGTCATGGTCAACCGGTACGAGATCCACGCGGCGAACCCGGACGGCAGCGAGGGCCAGCTGCTCGCCTTCGCGGAGCAGAAGCGGATGAAGCTGCGTGAGCAGGTCGACTTCTTCACCGACCAGTCCCGCAACCACCGGCTGTTCGGTTTCCAGGCCAGGCAGCGGCTCGACGTGCACGCCGAGCACGACGTGACCGACGAGAACGGCACGCCGCTCGGGTACTTCCGCAAGGACTTCGCCAAGAGCCTGTTGAACTCGACGTGGCACCTGTCCGGCCCCGGTTTCGACGCGGTCGGGCAGGAGCGCAACAAGGTCATCGCCATTCTGCGGCGGATCTGGTCGGCCATCCCGTACCTGGGCGACATCTGGGTCCCGTTCGTCTTCCACTTCGACTTCGTCGACAACGAGACCGGCCAGCCGGTGCTGTCCAGCGAGCGGCGCCGGGCGATCCGGGACAAGTACACGGTCACCGTGCACGACCAGCGCATCGACTTCCGCGTCGCCGCCAGCATGGCCGTCGCCCTGGACGCACTGCAGTCGCGATGACGCGACCCGACGTGGACAGCGGTTGGGACCGCATCGAGGCGTGGTTGCGGATCAACGCGCCGACCACCGAGGAGCACCTCGGCGGACCGGCGCGCACGGACGAGATGGCGCGCATAACGTCGTTGGTGGGCGGACCTTTGCCCGACGACCTGGTCGCGTGGTGGCGCCGATCGTGCGGGACGACCAGCCCGTTGGCCGCCCGGCTGCTGAACGGGCACACGCCGTACTCGATCATCGAGGCGGTGGACCGGCGCTCGATGATGCTGGACGTCGCGGGGCCCGACGACGCTGCCCTCGCGGCCGAGCCGGCGGGCTCCCCGTGTTGGAACTGGCTGCCGATGTGGGTGCCCATCGGCGGCGACACCGGCGGTGACCTGCTGTTCGTCGACCTGCGGCCCGGCCAGGAGCACGGCTGCGTCATGCGGTGGTACGAGACCGAGTTCGCCACCGAGGACCCGGTGTGGCCCGACGTCGCCACCATGCTGGCGGAGATCGCCGACGCGCTCGAACACGGCACGCCCGTCCACGGTGCTCACCCGAAGGTCGTCGACGACGGCACGCTCCACTGGGCCTGAGCCAGAACGCGGCCGGTTCGTGCCAGGAGGGCTGGTGTGCCCTGTTCGCCCGGTAGCTTCCGAGCGGACTGGTACACAGTGGACTCCGAAGGACGGGCTGATGACGGTAGCCGGCCAGGACACGTTCGACTTCAACCCCATGGTCGGCCCGGACCGGCAGGACCCGCACCTGTTCTACCGGGCGGCCAGGGAACGGCCGGTGACGCTGAGCCCGTCGATCGGCGCGTACCTGGTGAGCCGCAACGCCGACGTGCGCACGGTGCTCGACGACCCGGACACGTTCTCCTCCGTGGTGGCGCTGCCCAGGATCTACGACAACCCGCCGGAGGTCGTGGCCGAGCTGAAGGCCGGCGACGTGCCGGAGACCCCGATGATCGTGAACGAGGACGGACCGGGGCACCGGCGGAACCGCGCGCTGTTCGAAGCCGGGATCAGCGGCGCCCGCGTGCGTTCGCTGGTCCCGCTGATGCGAGAGCGCGCGGCCGAACTCGTCGACGGGTTCGGCGGCGGGACCGCCGACCTGGTCGGTGAGTACGCCATCCCCTACGTGCAGACGATCATCAACGCGCTGATCGGCTTCCCGCCGGAGGACAACGACCGGATCCAGACCTGGACCGACCACGTCAACCTGCTGTGGAACCCGCTCGCGCCGCTCGACGCCCGGATCGAGGCCGCGCGCGGAATGGGTGACTACACCCGCTACCTGCAGGCGCACATCGACGACCGCCGCGCGCACCCGCGCGACGACCTGATCTCCACGCTCGTGCACGGCGCCAACGGGCTGCCCGCCCTGTCCGACGACTACGTGCACAACATCATCCGCGCCGGCGCCCGAGTGGCCGGTTTCGACACCACCCGCGACGCGATCACGGCGACGGTTCTCGTCGCGCTGCGGAACCCGGACGTCCGGACCAGGATCGCCGACGACCCGACCCGGACGATCATGAAGGTGATCGAGGAGGCCCTGCGGCGGGACGCGCCGCACCGTGGGCTGTTCCGGATCACCACGCGCGAGGTCGAGCTGGGTGGCGCGGTGTTGCCCCAGGGATCGGTGCTGCTCCTGCTGTTCGGCTCGGCGAACCGGGACGAGACCGTGTTCCCCGACCCGGACGCGGTGCGACTGGACCGGCCGAACGTCCACGATCACGTGGCGTTCGGCAGCGGCCTGCACGTCTGCCCCGGCGCGCCGCTGGCGCGGGCCGAGATCAGGGTCGCCGTGCAGACGCTGTTCGAGCGGTTACCCGAGCTGAGCCTGGCCGACGGGTACGAGCCGACCTACATCGCGAGCTACTTCTTCCGCGGCCTGGAGTCGCTGAAGGTGAGTTGGTAGGTCAGTTCGTGCTCAGGAACCTGCGCCAGGTGGTCGGACTGAACTCCAACATGCCACCGGCCCGATCCTTGGTGTCCCGCACCAGAACCGCATCGACGGACTGGGCAACCTCCACGCAGTCGGTGCCGTTGCCTCCCGTGAAGCTCGACTTACGCCAGCTCAGCCCGACCTCCACGCAGTTGCCGCCGTTGCCTCCACTGCGGCTGGACTTGCGCCACTTCACGACGCGATCCGTTGCTTCCACTGCCGCGTACCCTCCTCGATGAGATCCAGGGACTCGCCGCCGGAGAACGCGTCCGTCCGGATCGTGTCGAAGACTACCGCCATCGTCTCCACCATTGCCGGGTCCTGCACCGTCTGGCCTCCCAGCACGCTCTCCAAATATGCCACCGTCGGCTGTCTGGCCAGCTCCGCGATGACGAAGGCGCCAACGAGCCCGGCGTGTGCCCGTGCGGCGGAGAGCACCTGAATGGTGATACGGGGCCGTCGGGCGAACTCGGCCAACTTCAGCAGTTGCGCTGCCATCACCTCGGGGCCGCCGACTTCTCGATGTAGCACCTGCTCGTCGATGACCGCCCACAGCCATGGTGGCTCTTCGGTATCCAGTACGACCTGGCGGCCCATCTTCGCCGTCACACGCGCGGCCACCTCGTCCCTTGTCAGGCCTGGGTATCCCTCGACCAGAGTCCTGGCGTAGTCCTCGGTCTGCAGCAGGCCAGGGACGAGTGTGTGCTCGAACGTCTTTAGCGTGCGCGCTTCGGCCTCGGCTGCCACGAACGGGCGGAACCCCGGGGCGATCGGGGCGGCGCGGATCCGGGCTTCCAAGCGCCCCAGGCTGCCCGCCGTGTCGAGGGCTTCGTCCAGGAGGGTCGCCTGTTCGCGGGTCGGCACGCGGTAGCCGGTCTCGATGTTCTTCACCGTGGACTGGCTGAACCCGATCCGTCTGGCCAACTCGTCCTGGGTGAGGCCGCGCTTGTCCCGCAGCGCACGTACTTCCTCGGCGATCAGCTGCCGCTCCACATCGCCACCAGGCACCATCTCGCCCCCAAGGGTCACAAAAGTCACGTTCTCGCCCGGCTCAGCACAACCACCGTTGACGTAGTGCGCATGCTACGTCACTCACCGCATGATCCATGACCATGAACACGAAGGAGTACAAGTACGTGTTGCTCATGGTCGGGCGTAACCCCTTCCTCAACACGACTGTCACCACCGAGGACGTCAAGGGCACCGAAACGGAGCTGACCACCGCCCTGCGCCCCTGGCTGCTCGCCTACCTCAGGAACGGATTCCACGACAACGGCTGGTACTCCGCCTGCCTGGTCGCCCCCGACGAGCACGGGTCCTACGACACCTACCACTCCCTCGCGATGGAGGACATCATCTGGTACTGGGACGAGGAATGCGCCCCACTCTCCCAGCTCGCGAAGTGATCACATGCCCAAGATCAAGCGCGACCTGATCCGCACCTGGCTCGAGGACCACAACTGGTCGATCGCCCGCCTGGCCAAGGAATGCAGCGCGATCGGCGAGGACACCATCCCCGAAGGCACCCTGCGCAACGTCGTCAACGGCATCGAGCCGATGCGCCCAGGACGCATCAAGGTCATCTGCAAAGTCCTCGCCAAGTACGGCGACGGCATCCCGTACGACCGCCTGATCGCTCCGCAGGTCGGGGAGCCAGGCGCCACAGCGCGTCGATCGGCAGGACCCTGATCTTCCTTGGGCGCAAAGTGCTGGATACGTCGTTCGCGTATTGCGGGCTAGATTCACCGCGTTTTGTCGAATAGGCACGCTCCGTGCATCCTCTCGTGCAGCGGAACGCCGCGTCCAGGGTGGTGCACCTGCTCAGCTCGTTTCGCGTCGTGCTGCTCGGCGGAGCCAGGCAGACCGGCAAGACGACGCTGGTTCGCGAGCTGATCGAGCTGCCGGGCCGGGCCTCGGTTGGTTGGTGGTCATCTGGACGGTATTGCCGTGGTCATCTGGACGGTTCAGACCAGTTCGAGGCCGCCGTCGAGGGTGAGGGTCTGGCCGGTGAGCCAGGTGGACGCCGGATCGGCGAGGTGCAGGATCCAGGTGGCCACCTCTTCGGGTTCGCCGCGGCGGCCCAGGGGGATCTTGTCTGCTTCCTCCTGCTTGATCTGGTCGACCACGGCGGCGGACAGTCCGGCGGCGGTGAGGGCTTCGCTCTCGGTGGGGCCGGGGGCCAGTGCGTTGACCCTGATCCGGTCGGGGGCCAGTTCCAGGGCCCAGCTTCGGGTGAGGTGTTCCAGGGCGCTCTTGCTGGCGGCGTAGTGCGCGGCGTTGGGCAGGGGGCGGTGCCCGTACGTACTGGACACGTTCACGATCGAACCGCGGGTCCGGCGCAGGTGCGGCAGCGCGGCCGCGGCGAGCAGGCTGGGGGCGGTCACGTTGAGGCTGAACAGCTCGTCGATGCGGGACGCGCTCGCCTCGGCCAGCGGCATGACAGCGGTGGCGCCGGCGTTGTTCACCAGGACGTCCACCGCTCCCCACCTGTCGACGGCCGCTCGGACGACGGCCTCCGGCGCGCCGTCGGCACGGAGGTCCGCGGCCAGCACGGCGATGCCCGGGCACTGGCCGGCGGTGGCGTCCAGCGCTTCCCGACGACGACCGACGCCCAGGACGCGCGCGCCCGCGCGGGCGAAGGCGATCGTGGCGGCGCGGCCGATGCCGGAACCCGCTCCGGTGACGACCACGACGCGGTCGGCGAACTCAGCCATGGGCACCCCTTGTTCGATGATCGTAGAACATCGAACAAGGTAACATGGGCGGCATGAGGCAGGCGCGGCATCCGGACGTCACCGAGCTGACCCTCGTCTCGGTGCTGACGGCGCTGAGCGACCCCATCAGGGTCGGGGTGGTCCGGGTGCTGTCCGACGGCCGGGAACGCGGCTGGGGCGAACTGCGGGCGCCGGTGGCGAAGTCGACCCTCAGCCATCACCTGCGAGTCCTGCGGGACGCCGGGATCACCCGCACCCGCCAGGAGGGCACGCGGTGTTACGTCACGCTGCGCCGGGACGATGTCGAGGCGCGGTTTCCCGGGCTGCTCGACGTGGTGCTGGCCGCGGCCCACGCGGACGACGTCGGGCGGCAGGTGGAACTGGGCGCCGGCGCTTCCTAGCGACGCCGGCGCCCGGAGCGGGTCAGGACTGGTACGCCTCGATCGGCGGGCAGGAGCAGACCAGGTTGCGGTCGCCCTTCGCGCCGTCGATGCGGCGGACCGGGGGCCAGACCTTCGGGCCGGCCGAGCCGGTCGGGTACACGGCCTCCTCGCGGCTGTACGCGTGGTCCCACTTGCCGGCGATCGACTCGGCCGTGTGCGGGGCGCCGACCAGGGGGTTGTCGTCTGCGGGCCAGTCACCGGCTCCCACGCGGTCGATCTCGCGGCGGATCGCGATCATCGCGTCGCAGAAGCGGTCCAGCTCGGCCAGGTCCTCGCTCTCGGTCGGCTCGACCATCAGGGTGCCGGCCACCGGGAACGACATCGTAGGGGCGTGCAGGCCGTAGTCCGCGAGGCGCTTGGCGACGTCGTCGACGGTGACGCCGGTGGACTTGGTGATGCCGCGCAGGTCCAGGATGCACTCGTGGGCGACGCGGCCGCGGGCGCCGGTGTAGAGGACCGGGTAGTGGTCGGCGAGGCGGGCGGCGACGTAGTTCGCGGCGGCCACCGCGGTCATGGTGGCTCGGCGGAGTCCGGGGGCGCCCATCATGCGGACGTACGCCCAGGAGATGGGGAGGATCGACGCGCTCCCCCACGGCGCTGCGCTGATGGGGCCCACGCCGGTCTTCGGGCCCGCGGCCGGCTGGAGCGGGTGGTTGGGCAGGAACGGGGCCAGGTGCTCGCGGACCCCGATCGGGCCGACGCCGGGGCCACCGCCGCCGTGCGGGATGCAGAACGTCTTGTGCAGGTTCAGGTGCGACACGTCGGCGCCGAACTTGCCGAAGCGCGCCAGGCCGATCAGGGCGTTCAGGTTCGCGCCGTCCACGTAGACCTGGCCGCCCGCGTCGTGCACCAGAGCACACACGTCGCGGACGGTGTCCTCGTAGACACCGTGTGTGGACGGGTAGGTGATCATGATGCAGGACAGGTCGTCCCGGTGCTCGTCCACAGTGGAGCGCAGGTGGTCGAGGTCGACGTTTCCGTTGTCGTCACAGCGAACCACGACGACCTTCATGCCGGCCATCGCGGCGCTGGCGGCGTTCGTGCCGTGCGCGCTCGCGGGGATCAGGCAGACGTTGCGGGCGCCCTCGCCGCGGTCGCGGTGGTAGGCGCGGATCGCGAGCAGGCCGGCGAACTCGCCCTGGCTGCCGGCGTTCGGCTGCAGGCTGACGGCGTCGTAGCCGGTGACCTCGGCCAGCCAACCCTCCAGGTCGGACACCACGCGCAGGATGCCGGTCGCGTCGGACGCCGGGGCGAACGGGTGCAGCTCGGCGAACGCGGGCCAGGTGATGGGCTCCATCTCGGCCGTGGAGTTGAGCTTCATGGTGCACGAGCCGAGCGGGATCATGCTGCGGTCGAGGGCGACGTCCTTGTCGGACAGTGCCCGCAGGTAGCGCAGCAGCGCGGTCTCCGAGCGGTGGGTGGCGAACACCGGGTGCGTCAGGTACTCCGACGTGCGCTCCAGTGTGGACGGGAAGGCGTCCGGTGTGGACGCGTCCAGCTCGTCGACGTCGGTGCCGTCCGGGATCCCGAACGCGGCCCAGAGCTTCTTCACGTGCGCACGGGTGGTGGTCTCGTCGCAGGCCAGGGACACGCGGTCGGCGGAGACCTGGCGGATGTTGATGCCCCGGTCCCGCGCGTTCGCCACGACCTCGGCGGCGCGACCCGGAACCTCGACGGTGAGGGTGTCGAAGAAGTGCTCGTGCACGACCGTCACTCCCCCGGCGCGCAGGCCGGCGGCGAGCACGGCGGCCATCCGGTGGGTGCGGGTGCCGATCGCGCGCAGGCCGTCGGGGCCGTGGTAGACGGCGTACATCGACGCCACGATCGCGAGCAGGACCTGGGCGGTGCAGATGTTGCTGGTGGCCTTCTCGCGGCGGATGTGCTGCTCACGGGTCTGCAGCGCGAGCCGGTACGCGCGGTTGCCGTCGGCGTCGACGCTCACCCCGACCAGGCGACCGGGCAGCTGGCGCTCCAGGCCCTTGCGGACGGCGAGGTAGCCGGCGTGCGGGCCGCCGAAGCCCATCGGCACGCCGAAGCGCTGCGTGCTGCCGGCGACGACGTCGGCGCCGAGCTCGCCGGGCGGGCGCAGCAGGGTCAGCGCGAGGATGTCGGCGGCGACCACGACCTGGGCACCCCGCTCGTGCGCGGCGGCGACCAGGGCCTCGTGGTCGCGGACCGCGCCGGACGCGCCGGGGTAGGACAGCAGCACGCCGAAGAAGTCGCCGTCGGGCAGGCCGGCGGACAGGTCGGCGACCTCGACCTCGATGCCGAGCGGCTCGGCGCGGGTCTCGATCACGGCGATCGTCTGCGGGAAGGTGTCGGCGTCGACCAGGAACCGGTTCGACTTGGCCTTGCCGCCCCGGCGGACCAGCGTCATCGCCTCGGCGGCGGCGGTGGACTCGTCGAGCATGGACGCGTTCGCCAGCTCCATGCCGGTCAGGTCGGCGACCATGGTCTGGAAGTTCAGCAGGGCCTCGAGCCTGCCCTGCGAGATCTCCGGCTGGTACGGGGTGTACGCGGTGTACCAGGCGGGGCTCTCCAGCACGTTGCGGCGGATGACCGGCGGGGTCAGGGTGCCGTAGTAGCCGAGGCCGATCATCTGGGTGTGCACCTGGTTGCGCCCGGCCAGCTCGCGCAGCTCGGCCAGCGAGGCGTGCTCGGGGACGGCCGGCGGCAGGTTCATCGCGGTGTCGTCGTCGCGGATGGCGGACGGGACGGCCTGGTCGGCCAGTTCCTCGAGGGAGCCGACGCCGATGACGTCGAGCATCCTGGCCAGCTCGGCCGGGCGGGGGCCGATGTGCCGGTCGGCGAACTGGGTGCCGTCCTCGAGCGCGGCGAGGGGGATGCGGTCCATGGGTCGCCTCCGGGAGGGTGTGGGCAGAGCGGTTTCCGGCCCTCCCCCTCTGTCCCCGCACGCTACCGCGCGCGCCTGAGAGCTTCGTCCACGCGAGGTGGACTTTCACCTTCGGCGGGGTGGATTCCCACCCGCTTTCCAGAGGCGTCTCGCCCGTGCGGTTCGGGTGCCTGAGAGGTTCCGGGGAGGAGTTGCTCCTTCGGCGCCGAGCGTGCCGTCGCCAGCGGCTCGGTCTCTCCCGCGCGGGATCAGCGACGTTCGTGCGTGAGCTTACCCCGCGTTGCGTGCCTTGCGGCGCGCGGTCAGTTCGTCCTCGGTGACCGGTTCGACCACACCGCCGTCGGCGCGCTCCGCCGGGAACTCGTGGATCGTCCCGTTGATCTCCTGCATGGCGCCGGAGACGGCGATGCCGAACACGCCCTGGCCGCCCTGCAGCAGGTCGACGATCTCCTCTGGTGAGGTGCACTCGTAGACCGTGGTGCCGTCGCTGAACAGGGTGATCCTGGCCAGGTCCCGGACGCCGCGACGGCGCAGGTGGTCGACCGCGACCCGGATGTTCTGCAGCGAGACCCCGGTGTCCAGCAGCCGCTTGACCACCTTGAGCACCAGGATGTCCTTGAACGAGTACAGCCGCTGCGAGCCCGAACCGTGCGCGCTGCGGATGCTCGGTGCGACCAGCCCGGTGCGGGCCCAGTAGTCCAGCTGGCGGTAGGTGATGCCGGCGATCTGACACGCGGCGGTGCCGCGGTAGCCGACAAGCTCGTCGGGCGCCGACTCGTCAGGGAAGAGCTCTCCCTGCTCACCGGTGACGGCCTCGACGGGACCTTCCTCGACCACGCCTGCCTCCGCTCTCCAACTGCCCGCGAGTAACCCGCGAGGGTCGGGGAGTAAATGACACCCTCGCGATTCGCTCAGCTTCGACGGTAGGTCGGGCGGGGGTGGTGGTCAACGCGACGCGCGGGGACGCCGCTCACCAACCACCTGAACTGAAGGAAAGCCGCTCACCGGACCAACAGAACCCCAGGGGACCGTGACGCAACGCGACCACTACCCACGCTGGGTCCACCACCAGCGCCGGAACGCAACCACCGCATAAAAATCCGGGGAGGCGGCTATGTGTCGGCGCCGCGGAAGTCTTCTGGGGAGACCGAGTCGAGGAACTCGCGGAACTTCTCGACCTCGTCCTCCTGCTCGTCCGGGATGATCAGGCCGGCTTCCTGCAGGACGGAGTCCTCGGCGTGGATCGGCACGCCGATGCGCAGCGCCAGGGCCACCGAGTCGCTCGGCCTGGCCGAGACCCGCACGTCGCCGTCGAACACCAGCTCCGCGAAGAAGGTGCCTTCCCGCAGGTCGGTGATGCGGACCTGCTCCAGGTCGCGACCGAGTGCTCCGATCACGTCCTTGAGCAGGTCGTGGGTCAACGGACGGGCCGGTCGGACACCCTGCTGTTCCAGGGCGATCGCGGTGGCCTCCACCGAGCCGATCCAGATGGGGAGGTAGCGCTCACCGTCGGTCTCGCGCAGCAGCAGGATCGGTTGGTTCGCGGGTAGTTCCACCCGCACGCCCACGACGCGCATCTCGCTCATCGGGTTCGCCTCCCTTCGCTCGCTCAGCGAGGACACCCCACCTTCGAGCATCGCTCATCGCTGGCCTCGACGCTACCCGCCATCCGGTCCCGATGCTCGTGCAATCCGGTAGCGATCCGCGTCACGATGCGAAAACACCTCGTTACGGACCAGACGGCTGACCGACACCTTACCGCCCCGGAATCCGGCGCAATCCGGCCTTCACGAGCAGCGTGTGCAGCCCTACCGACAGCGACGCCAGCTCGTGGGCCGCCTCGTCCGCGCGGCGCCTGGCGTCCTCGCCGTGCTGGCGGACCATCGGCGCGAGGACCTGCTCGAGCAGGCCGACCTCGCGGTCCGCCGCGGCCCGGAACGCGCGCAGGTGGCGGGGCTCGATGCCGTAGCCGGCGAACTCCTTGGCCGTCCGCGCGACCTCGGCGGAGTCGGTGTCGTAGAAGCCGTCCGGGCCAGGGCGGACCAGCCCGTACTGTTCGAGCTCGGCGAGGGTGGCCGCGTCGATGTCGGCCTGGTCGAGCAGCTCCTCGCGGGTGAGCCGGCGAGCGGGCTCGTCGGCGAACTCGGTCGGGCTCGGCACGCAGGTCAGGGCCGGCCGGGCCGGCGGCTCGGACTCGCCTCGGTCGGCGGCGTCGAGCTGCTCCCGGATCACCTTCAGCGGGAGGTAGTGGTCGCGCTGCGCGGCCAGGACGAACCGCAGCCTGGCCACGTCGGCCTGGGTGAACTGGCGGTAGCCGGACGCCGTGCGGGCCGGCCGGACCAGGCCTTCCGACTCGAGGAAGCGGATCTTGGAGATGGTGACGTCCGGGAACTCGGAACGAAGCCGGCCGAGCACGGCTCCGATGCTCAGCCCCTCACCCCGTGGCCGACCCGCAGCCGTCACGCCCGACTCCCCCCGAAGGTCTCAGGAGGCGTTCGGGCCGGTCAGGAAGACCAGACGGAACTTGCCGATCTGCACCTCGTCGCCGCCCGCGAGGACGGCCTGGTCGACCGGCTCCCGGTTGACGTAGGTGCCGTTCAGGCTGCCGACGTCGATGACGACGAACTCGCCGCCCTCGCGCCGGAACTCCGCGTGCCGGCGGGAGACGGTGACGTCGTCGAGGAAGATGTCACTGTCCGGGTGTCGGCCGGCGCTGGTGGTGTCCCGGTCGAGCAGGAAGCGCGAGCCCGCGTTGGGGCCGCGCTTGACCACCAGCAGCGCCGATCCGGCCGGCAGCGCGTCGACGCCGGCGACCGCCGGCTCCGGCGCGGGGGCGCTCTGCTCCGACTCGGCGAGGAAGTCTGCCCGGAAGACCGAGGTCCGCTCCGGAGACTGCTCCGGCGGGACGCCGGGCCCGTCGTTGGTGCTCACCTGAGCTCTCCTCCTGCTGGTGCTGACTCCTACGGTGCAAACGTACCGTGCGCGATCAGCAGGCTGGACGGTGACTCCCCGTCAGTCGTTCTGGGTCAGCTCCTGGTAGGCCTTCGCGTCGAGCAGGGCGTCGAGCGCGTTCGGGTCGCTGGGGGTCAGCTCGACGATCCAGCCCTCGCCGTACGGCTCGCTGTTGATCAGCTCGGGGGTGTCGTCCAGGGCGTTGTTGACGGCGGTGATCTCCCCCGCGACCGGCGCGAAGATCTCCGAGACGCTCTTGGTCGACTCGACCTCGCCGATCGGGTCGCCGGCGTTCACCGTGCGCCCGACCTCGGGCAGTTCGACGAAGACGACGTCGCCGAGCTGGCCCTGCGCGTAGTCGGTGATGCCGAGGCGCACGGTCTCGGCCTGGGCGGCCAGCCACTCGTGCTCTTCGGTGTACTTGAGGTCCTCCGGCGTCGTCACTGGTCCGTCCTTCACGCTCTGCCCGATGTGTCGGCGGTGAGCTTAGATGCAGATCCCAACGCGGCGCGCGTCTGGACCAGGTAGAGCAGGCCGGACCAGACGAACAGGGCGCCGCCCCAGATGGCGAAGGCGTAGGCGACCGGGCGGGCGATGGTGGCGAAGTCCGAGCCGCCCTGGGCGAGCAGCAGCAGGGGCATGGCGTAGAGCAGGTTGAAGGTGGCCGCCTTGCCGATGTAGGTGACCTCCGGGGTGCCGAACCCACGCCGGCCGAGCAGCCAGATGCACACGCCGACCATCAGGTCCCGGCCGACGAGGATCGCCGCGATCCACCACGGGATGATGTCGCGCACGACGAACGCGACCACCGTGGCCAGCGTGTAGAGCCGGTCGGCGGCGGGGTCGAGCACGGCGCCGTAGCGGCTGGTCTGGTCGAACAGGCGGGCGATCTTGCCGTCGGCCCAGTCGGAGACGCCGGCGTAGACCAGGATCGCGAGCGCCCAGCCGTCGGCCTTCGGGCCGAGCAGCAGCCAGAGGAACACCGGGACCAGCGCGAGCCGGATGACGCTCAGCAGGTTGGGGACGGTCCACAGCCGGTCGGGCAGTTCCTCGACGTCGTCGGTCGCCGCCGGCCGCACACGCTCCTCCACCATGCCCGCGAGACTAGCCGTCCGCCAGTGCGATGGAGGGGGCCTTCAGCGCACTTCAGCGGAGGTCGTCGTCACGGTATTCGCCGGGGACGGGGGCCGAGGGATCGGCGTGGACCTCGTCCTCCCGGCCGCGCAGCTCGACGCGGCGGATCTTGCCGGAGATGGTCTTCGGCAGGTCGGCGAACTCGAGGCGGCGAATCCGCTTGTACGGGGCGAGGTGTTCACGGGCGAAGGCCAGGATCGAGCGCGCGGTCTCGGCGTTCGGCTCGTGGCCGGCGGCCAGCACGACGTAGGCCTTGGGCACCGCGAGCCGGATCGGGTCCGGCGACGGGACCACGGCGGCCTCGGCCACCGCGTCGTGCTCGATCAGCACGCTCTCCAGCTCGAACGGGGAGATGCGGTAGTCGGAGGCCTTGAACACGTCGTCCGCGCGGCCGACGTAGGTGATGTAGCCGTCCGCGTCGCGGGAGCCGACGTCGCCGGTGTGGTAGAAGCCGCCGCGCATGGCCTCGGCGGTGCGCCCCTCGTCGTCGGCGTAGCCGGTCATCAGGCCGACCGGGCGGCGGGACAGGTCGACGCAGATCTCACCCTCGTCGCTCGGCACGCCGTTCGCGTCGAGCAGCGCGATGCCGAACCCGGGCAGGGCGCGGCCCATCGAGCCCGGCTTGACCGGCTGGCCTGGGGTGTTCGCCACCTGCACCGAGGTCTCGGTCTGCCCGAAACCGTCCCGGATCGTGACCTTCCATGCCTCGGAAACCCGCTCGATCACCTCGGGGTTGAGCGGCTCCCCCGCGCCGACGACCTTCGCCGGCGGGGTGCGCAGCTGGGCGAGGTCGGCCTGGATCAGCATCCGCCAGACGGTCGGCGGCGCGCAGAACGAGGTCACCCCGCAGCGGTCCATCTGGGACATCAGCGCGACGGCGTCGAAGCGGGTGTAGTTGTGGATGAAGACGGTCGCCTCCGCGTTCCAGGGGGCGAACACGTTGCTCCACGCGTGTTTCGCCCAGCCGGGCGAGGAGATGTTGAGGTGCACGTCGCCGGGTTCGAGGCCGATCCAGTACATGGTGGACAGATGGCCGACCGGGTAGGAGACGTGCGTGTGCCGGACCAGCTTGGGCTGGGCGGTGGTGCCGGAGGTGAAGTAGAGCAGCAGGGTGTCGTCGGCGTTGGTGGTGCCGTCGGGGACGAAGTCGGCGGCGGCGCCGTCGGAGTCGGCGAAGGACAGCCAGCCGTCCACCCGTGACCCGACCGCGATCTTCGTGTACCCGCCCGGCACGTCGGCGAACTTCGGCGCGTCCTGGTCGCGCACCACGACGTGCGCGGCCCGGCCGCGGTCGACGCGGTCGCGCAGGTCCGCCGGGCCGAGCAGGGTGGACGCCGGGATCAGCACGACGCCGAGCTTCATCGCGGCGAGGATCGTCTCCCACAGCTCGCCCTGGTTGCCGAGCATCAGGATCAGCCGGTCGCCGCGGCGGACCCCGTTGGTGCGCAGCCAGTTGGCGACCTGGCTGGAGCGCCGGGACAGGTCGGCGAAGGTCCAGCGCGCCTCGGTCCCGTCCTCCTCGACGATCCACAGCGCGGGCCGGCTCGCGGTCGGCTCCTGGGCGGCGACGACGTCGAACCAGTCGAGCGCCCAGTTGAACTCGGTGAGGTTGGGCCACTCGAACTCCGCGCTGGCCCGCAGGTAGTCCTCGCGGTGCTCGAGCAGGAAGTCCCTGGCTGCCCGGAACGTGTCGGTCGCGCTGGTCACGGTGTTCTGACTCCTCACTCGCCCTGGAACTTCGGTGCGCGGCGCTCGACGAACGCCTGGATGGCCTCGCCGACGTCCTCGCTGGGGAGGAACGCCGCGTTCCACGTCGCCACGTAGCGCAGACCTTCCGCGACGCGCTGCTCGCGCTGCTGGCCGAGTACGTCCTTGACGCCCTGCACGACCAGCGGCGGGTTGGCCGCGATCTCGGCGGCCAGCGCGCGGGCGGCGGCGAGCACGGCGTCCCGGTCGGGGTGGACGTCGTTGACGAGCCCGATGCGTTCGGCCCGGGCGGCGTCGATGTCCCGGCCGGTGAGGGCCAGCTCGCGGAGGTGCCCCTCACCGACGACCCCGGCGAGCCGGTGCAGGCTGCCGAGGTCGGCGACGATCGCGACCTTGACCTCGCGGAGGCTGAACTTCGCGTCGGCGCTGGCCAGCCGGATGTCGGCCGCGGCGACGACGTCGAGCGCGCCGCCGATGCACCAGCCGGCGATCGCGGCGATGACCGGTTTGCGGCATTCCGCGAGGCTGCTGACGGAGTTCTGCAGGTCGCGGATCTTGTCCAGGAAGTCGGTGCGCGGGCGGGCGAGGGCTCGGTCGGCGAGCAGGGGTGCCCAGGTGGGGGCCATGGCCGGGAGGTCGAGGCCGTAGGAGAAGTGCGGACCGCTGCCGGTGAGGACGACCGCGCGCACGGCCGGGTCGGCGTCGAGGGCGCGGAAGACCAGCGGAAGCTCCCGCCAGAAGTCCGGCCCCATGGCGTTGCCCTTCCCCGGCCCGAGGAGGGTCACCTCGGCGACGCCGTCCGCGACGTCGACGCGGAGTGAGACAAGATCGTCCATTGCGGTCATGCGCCCCATCCTCACCCACACGGTGTCCGTCAGGCCACTCCACGGACCGACGGGTTCTCACGCGCAGTATGTCCCACGGCTCCGAAGAGTTCGCCCGTTCGTGGCGGTGCCGGTTTGGCAGTCTGGGCGCGAGCGGGCGTTACCGTCCGTTTCCCACGGACAAGGAGGGGCGCATGACTCACGACAACGTGATGTCGACGCCGATCTTCGACGAACTGCTGCGCGAGATGGCCCAGCGGACGGACCCGCACACCCCACCCCCGTCAACAACCCCATCCGCCACCCCCACCACCCCCGAACCCCCGAAGCCCCCCACCAGACACCGCTACCGAGCCGACTGACCCCCGCGAGTCGTACCTTCCCGTCCCGCGAGTCGTACCTTCCCGTTGCGCGAGTCGTACCTTCCCGTCCCGCGAGTCCGATTTGTAAGGGCGGTCACGCTAGTCAACTTCAAACTGACGGTCTACTCTCATTTTCTAGTTCACTAGCGAATGGGGGTAAGCCTTCATGTCTGGATCGGATCCGCGGCGGTGGTGGGCGCTCGGCGCGCTCAGCCTCGTCGTTCTCGCCGTCGCGTTGCCCGCGACGATCCTCAGCGTCGCGTTGCCGACGCTCGCGTCCGCGCTGGACGCAACCGCCGCCGAGTTGCAGTGGTTCGTCTCCGCCTACACGCTCGTGCTCGCCGCGGGCGTCCTGCCCGGCGGGCTGCTCGGCGACCGGTTCGGGCGGAAGCGGATGCTGCTGGTCGCGCTCGTCGTGTACGCGGGCGGATCGGTGCTGGCCGCCGCGTCGACGTCACCCGGGATGTTCATCGCCGCGCAGGCGGTGCTCGGGTTCGGGGCGGCGCTGGTCGTGCCGCTCGTGCTCAGCGGGCTCACGGTGATGTTCACGCCCGAGGAACGGCCGCGCGCGGTCGGCATCTGGGCCACCGCCAACTTCGTCGCCCTGCCGCTCGGGCCGATCGTCGGCGGCTGGCTGCTGTCGAACTTCTGGTGGGGCTGGGTCTTCCTGATGAACCTGCCGATCATCGCGCTCGCGCTGGTCGCGGTGATCGTGCTGCTGCCGGAGTCGCGCAGCGAGACCCGCCCGGCGCTGGACCCGGTCGGCGTGGCCACGTCGAGCATCGGGCTCGGCGTGCTGACGTTCGGGCTGGTCAAGGCCGGGCAGGACGGCTGGGGGTCGGCCGGGGCGCTCGGCGGCATGCTCGGCGGACTTGCGCTGCTGGTGGCCTTCGGGCTCTGGGAGCGCGCGCTGGGCCGCCGCTCCCCCGGCCGCACGCTCGTCGACCTCTCGCTGTTCGCCTCGGCCAGGTTCACCTGGGGGACGATCCTCGCCGGGCTGGGGATCTTCGCCTTCTTCGGGCTGATGTTCGCCACGCCGCAGTACTTCCAGGCCGTGCTCGGCACCGACGCGATGGGCAGCGGGATCCGGCTGCTGCCGCTGCTCGGCGGGATGATGGTCGGGGCCGGGCTGGCGGACCGGGTGGCCGACCGGCTGGGCGCGAAGGTCACGGTCACCGCGGGTTTCGCGATCCTCGGGGCCGCGCTCGTCCTGGCCACCGCCACGTCGGCGACCAGCGGCTACGGGCTGGCGGCGGCCTGGATCGCGCTCGGCGGGCTCGGCGCGGGTCTCGCGCTGGCGACCGCGTCGTCGGCGGCGCTGGCCACGATCGACGCCGAACGCTCCGGGGTGGCCTCCGCGCTGATGCAGGCCGTGCAGAAGCTCGGCAGCCCGCTGTCCGCGGCGATCCTCGGCAGCGTGCTGAACGCGGGCTACGCCGACGGGCTCGACCTCACCGGGCTGCCGGGGCGGGCGGCCGACGCCGTTCGGGAGAGCGTGTACGCCGGCGTCGCCGCGGCCGACCGGCTCGGTTCGGCGCAGCTGCTGCTCGACGTGCGGAGCGCGTTCGTGGACGGGCTGGACCGGATGCTGTGGGTGTCGGCGGCGGTGGCCGTGGTCGGGGTGGTGTTGACGTTGCTGTTCCTGCCGGCGCGTGCCCCCCGGGTCGCCGCGGTGGAGGCCGAGCACGCAGAATCGGACCATGAGGTCGGCTTCCCAACCCAGCGCTGAACAGGTGCGGAAGACGGGCGGGTTGCGTGAGCGGAAGAAGGCCAGGACCAAGGCCGCCATCCAGCAGCACGCGATCCGCCTGTTCCGCGAGCAGGGCTACGCGGCGACGACGGTCGAGCAGATCGCCGAGGCCGCGGAGGTGTCGGCGAGCACGGTGTTCCGGTACTTCCCCACCAAGGAGGAGCTGGTCACCACCGACCTGGTCGACCCGATGATCTTCGCCGCGTTCCGCGTGCAGCCGCCGGAGCTGAGCCTGGTGGAGGCCTGGCGCCGGGCGCTGATCGAGTCGTTCCACGAGCTCACGGAGTCCCAGCTGGACACCGAGCGCGGGCGCGGCCTGCTGACCCTGTCGGTGCGCGAGCTGTGGGCGGCGTCGCTGACCAACATCACCGCGGGCCTGGACACGATGACGGCACTGAGCGCCGAACGCGTCGGCCGCGAGCCGACCGACGCGGAGGTCCGGAACGCGGTCGGCGCCCTGTTCGGGGTGCTGCTCATCGCCGTGCTCGACTGGTACAAGCACCAGGAAGGCGACTTCGTCGCGCACATCAACGCGGCACTCGACCAACTCGAGTCGGGGATCATGCTGTAGGGATGCGGCAGGCCGCGGTCAGGGTCGGGTAGCGGTGCGGGCCGCGGCGACCGCCGTCAGTGCGGCGACGAGCGCCCCGGCGCCGAGCGCCCAGCCCAGCACCTCGGCCTCGTCGGCCGACCACTCCGCGAGGGCGGTCAGCATCGACGCCTGCACCGCCGACAGGAGCAGCAGCGCGACCGCGGCCGCGAGCGGCGCCGACGGCCGCCTGGCCAGCGACGCCACCAGCACGAACGCCACCAGCACCGTGGCGATCACCGCGACCAGCGCGGGGCCGGTGACGTCACGCAGGGCGGTGGAGGTCATCAGCCAGTCGGTCGGCGTCAGCGGTGAGAGGGACAGCTGCAGCGCGTACCCGTGGGCGCCGCCGCCGAACTCGCCGACCATGACCTTCATCGGGAGGAACCCGGCGGCGGCGATGGCGACGGCGCCGACCGCCTGCCCGATCGCGGCGTGCGGCCCGAACGCGACCACGGCGGCCGGGATCGCGAGCAGGAGCAGCGGGAGCGTGAGCACCGCGACCAGCGCCCACTCGCTGGGGAAGTGACCGGGGTCGAACAGCAGCGAGCCGAGACAGGCGGCGGCCGAAGCGGCGAGCACGTAGGCCGCCGCCGCGTACACGCCGGGCCGAGGATGCCGCCGAACGAGCAGCCAGGCGAGCACACCGGCCACGACGAGGTCCACGACGCCGGTGAGCACGCGATCGGTGGTATTCAGCTCGATCCGCCCGCCGGTGAGCAGCCGGATCCACGGCGACGTCAGCGCCAACCCCAGCAAGGCGACGACCGCCGCCGCCGCGCCAGGAGTGCCGCGCGGGAGCCAGTACGCGAGCGCGCTCGCGCCGACCAGCACGAGCAGCGTGACCACCCCCTGCAGCCGCGCCTCCCACCCGAACACGGGCAACGCCACCACGACGAACGCCACCGCGGCGGCCGCGACGACCACCGCACAGGCGGCGGCGGAGGCCGCGTCGGAGGGGATGGGGGGTGGGTGGCCGACGTCGGTTGTTGTGGGCGGACGCGCGGCGTCGGCCGGGTCGGCGTCGGTGGCCGAGCGCACGGTGTCCGCCGGGCCGGCGTCGGTGGCGGGGTGCGCGGTGTCGGACGGGTCCTGGCCCGGCCGTTGTGTCGGCGCGGCTCGTACGGTCGCGGCGAGTGCGCGGCGGAACCGGTACGACCGGATCGCCGCCAGGGCCACCAGGGCGGTCGCCGTCGGGACCGCGACCAGGGCGACCTGGGTAGCGGTGGACCACTCGGACATGGGGTCGGTCAGCAGCAGCACCGGCGGCACGGTGAACAGCGACGCCGCCAGCACGCCGGCCGCCAGGTCACGCCGTGGCACCGCCAGCACCAGCACCACCACGGCCACCGCCAGCGCCCCCGCGACCACGACGGCCTGCGCGCCGCCGGTCAGGCCGCCGCTCGCACCGTCACCGGCCGCGCCGCCGAGTTGCGTGGTGCCCAGCGAGCCGAACGGTGACGCACCGGACCCGAACGCGAAGGACGCCGCCATCGCCGACGCCGCCGACGCGACCCGCGACCACGGCGACGCGGCGGGCGCACGCACCACGATCGCCACCAGCAACACGGCCACCACCAGCATCGTGACCGACACCGTGCCGGCGTCGACCTCGGCGGTCACGAGCAGCAGCACCGCCAGCATCGGCAGGATCGCGCCCGCGCCGGCCGCCCACGCCCGCGTCCCGGTCGACACCGCGGCGAGCAACGCGACCGCGGGAACGCCGTACACCAGCAGAACCACGGCCACCGGCGACGACGGCACCGCCGCGGTGAGCAGTGCGAGCCCGAGAAGGTACGCCCCGAGCACGGCGAACGACGTGCCGACGCCGAGCACGAGCCGGTGACCGAGGGCCAGCGGCAGCGGGTCGTCGGGGTACCGCCCCGCGCGGGTCACCGCCCAGCCGGCCACGACCAGCACCACCGCCAGCAGAACCCGGAGCCACGCCGAGGTCAGCACCGACGAGGCCCCCACCGCCCCGGCCCCGACCAGGAACGCGGCGACCACCACGACCGCCGCGGCGGCCGGCGCCGTCCTGGTGGCCGGCGTGTTCCGCGAGTACGACACCATGCGCTATTTCTAGCCGACCGCACCAGGCGGCACGCGTCGAACCGGCAGGTCAGGTGCGAACGAGTTCCAGGTCGGTCTGCACGAAGTCCTTACCGAGGCACAACAGCGGTTCGCCCGCGACGTAGGCGGTCGCATACGTAAGGCAGTCCCCGAAGTTCAGCGCCGCAGGATGGCGGCCCTTCCCGTACCGGGCGAAGGCGCTCTGCGCGACGTGCCAGTGGGCGTCGCCGAACGAGAGGATGTCCACCCTCCGCGACTGGAGGAAATTCGCCAGTAACGACCGACCGAAGTCTCCGACCTTCCCGGTGAGCACCATCGTCGTCTCGACGAGTGTCGGAGATCCGATCCGGCACACGGCGGCTTCGCCGATCGCTTTCTGAACGCGCTCGCTGTCCGGTTCGTCAACCATTGCCGCGACGATCGCGGAGGTATCGAGAATCATACGCCGTCCGGCCCGTAGCCGAGGATCTCCTCGCGTTCGGCCTTGGTTATCGGCTTGCCACGAACCTCCGGCGGAATGTGCGGCCAGATCTCCTCGCGGAGGAAGCGGACGAACTCGTCGCCCCTCTTCTTGGCATCGCGTTCCGCGACGAGGCGGTCGTGACGTTCCTGGAGGGCCGAGCGCACCGCGGCGGTCTTGCTCTCGCCGGTCAGTGCCGCGACCTCGGTGGCCAGCCGTTCGGCCTCCGGGTCCTTGATGTTCATCGCCATGGTGTAATTCTACCCAAGATGGTGTAATCCGCTACTTCACTCCGGCCGCGTCCATGCCGCGGAGTTCCTTCTTGAGGTCGGCGATCTCGTCGCGGAGGCGGGCGGCGAGTTCGAACTGGAGGTCGCGGGCGGCATTCATCATCTGGTCGGTGAGCTGTTGGACCAGGTCGGCCAGTTCGGAGCGGGCCATGGCGCCGACGTTCTCCTTGACGTACACGCCGGACGAGCGGCCGCCCGGTTCCCCCGCTGCGCGGCGGCCGCGGGAGGCGTTGCGGCCGGAACCGCCCACGGGGACGGCCTCGGTGTCGGAGTCGCCCGCCTCGTCGTAGACGCGGTCGAGGATGTCGGCGATCTTCTTGCGCAGCGGCTGCGGATCGAGGCCGCGTTCCTCGTTGTACGCGATCTGCTTGGCGCGCCTGCGGTTCGTCTCGTCGATGGCGTGCCGCATGGAGTCGGTGATGCGGTCGGCGTACATGTGGACCTGGCCCGACACGTTCCGGGCGGCGCGGCCGATCGTCTGCACCAGGCTCGTGCCGGAGCGGAGGAAGCCCTCCTTGTCGGCATCGAGGATCGCCACCAGGGAGACCTCGGGCAGGTCGAGACCCTCGCGCAGCAGGTTGATGCCGACCAGCACATCGAACTCGCCGAGGCGGAGCTGGCGCAGGAGCTCGACGCGACGCAGGGTATCGACTTCGGAGTGCAGGTAGCGGACGCGGATGCCCAGCTCAAGCAGGTAGTCGGTGAGGTCCTCGGCCATCTTCTTGGTCAGTGTGGTGACCAGGACGCGCTCGTCGCGCTCGGCGCGGACGCGGATCTCGTGCACCAGGTCGTCGATCTGACCCTCGGTGGGCTTGACGATGACCTCGGGGTCGACCAGTCCGGTCGGGCGGATGACCTGCTCGACGAACTCGCCGCCGGTCTGGCCCATCTCGTACGGGCCGGGCGTCGCCGACAGGTACACCGTCTGGCCGATGCGGTCCTGGAACTCCTCCCAGGTCAGCGGGCGGTTGTCCATCGCGGACGGCAGGCGGAAGCCGTGGTCGACGAGCGTCCGCTTCCGCGACATGTCGCCCTCGTACATGCCGCCGACCTGGGGCACCGTCACGTGCGACTCGTCGATGACCAGCAGGAAGTCCTCGGGGAAGTAGTCGAGCAGCGTCGCCGGCGCGGTGCCGGCGTCGCGCCAGTCGATGTGCCGGGAGTAGTTCTCGATGCCCGAACAGAACCCGACCTGGCGCATCATCTCGATGTCGTAGCTGGTGCGCATGCGCAGCCGCTGCGCCTCCAGCAGCTTGCCCTGCTTCTCCAGCTTCGCCAGCTGCTGTTCCAGCTCGGACTCGATGCCGCCGATCGCGCGTTCCATCCGCTCCGGACCGGCGACGTAGTGGGTGGCCGGCGAGATGCGCAGGGTGTCGACCTGCTTGACGATCTCGCCGGTGAGCGGGTGCAGGTAGTACAGCGCCTCGACCTCGTCGCCGAAGAACTCGATCCGGACCGCCAGTTCCTCGTAGGCCGGGATGATCTCCACCGTGTCGCCGCGCACCCGGAACGTGCCTCGGCTGAACGCCACGTCGTTGCGGGTGTACTGGGTGTCGACCAGCGCGCGCAGCAGCGTGTCCCGCTCGACCTCCTGACCGACCTGCAGGGCGATCGTGCGGTCGAGGTACTCCTGCGGGCTGCCGAGGCCGTAGATGCAGGACACCGACGCGACCACGATCACGTCCCGCCGGGACAGCAGGCTCCAGGTGGACGAGTGCCGCAGCCGCTCGACGTCCTCGTTGATCGAGGAGTCCTTCTCGATGTAGGTGTCGGTCTGCGGGACGTATGCCTCTGGCTGGTAGTAGTCGTAGTAGCTGACGAAGTACTCGACCGCGTTGTGCGGGAAGAACCCGCGCAGCTCGTTGGCCAGCTGGGCGGCGAGGGTCTTGTTCGGCGCGATCAGCAGCGTCGGCCGCTGCAGCCGCTCGATCAGCCAGGCGGTGGTCGCGGACTTGCCGGTGCCGGTGGCGCCGAGCAGCACGACGTCCTTCTCGCCTGCCTTGATCCGCCGCTCGAGCTCGTCGATCGCCGCCGGCTGGTCGCCGGCCGGGTCGTAGTCGCTGACCATGCGGAACCTGCCCTCGGTGCGGGGGATGTCACCGATGGGCCGGAACTCGGAGTTCGCCGTCACCATTGCCACGGACACGAGGCTACGCCCGACCACCGACAGAACGCGTTCGCCCAGGTCAGCAGTCGCAACAGTCACAGCACTCGCAGCAGTCGCCGCACGACTCGCGGGGCCTGCCGGACCACGGCCCGGGGAACGGGTCGCGGCAGCAGAACTGGCAGGTGCAGCACTGCCACATCGCGATCCCGCAGCCGGCCGCCGCGTTCCGTTCGCGTGCCGGGATCCGGAACCTGGGCAGCCACAGGCAGCCGCCGTCACCGTCCCGGACCTCCCGGCCCGCGGACCGGCCCCGCTTCCGGCTACCTGCGTGCGCGAACGCCCGGACCACCGCCTGTTCCAGTTCGTGCACCAGCAGCGCGTGCACGAGCGCGGCGTCGGTGAACACGCACTCCCGCAACGCGAGCCGCACGCCGAGCACCGCGTCGTCGCAGAGCCGGCGGGCTTCGGTGAGCGTGGTCCCGGTCGCGGTCAGCGGGTTCCACGCGCCGGTGCCGGTGTCCTCCGCCAGGTCCTCGACGGCGTCCACCAGGTGCACGACCCGCCCGAACAGCCGGCCGACCTCACCCAGCGGCTCGACGTTGCCAGGGCGTCCGGCCAGCACCGCGGTGTGCGCGCACGCCGCCGAAGTCGCCGACTCCGTCGGCTCGGTCACCACCAGCACCGAGTCGCCGGGACCCACCGAGGACTCGACCGAGGCCTGCCGGCCGACCGCGTCCACCAGCGGCGTGGTGTCGAAGCCGACCGAGTGCGCCGAGACGCCACCCTGGCGCGCCCAGCGGTCCGCCACCACCCGCGCGGCCCCCGCGACCGGCCGGCGGCCGAACACGCCGTCGCGGTCGTCGACGTGGTCACGGACCTTCGCCGACGCCAGGACCAGGGACGCGGCGGCGGCCAGCCGGGCTCCCTCGCCGACCGACACCGGGGCGGTGCGCATGCCGCGCAGCGGGCAGGGGCCGGCCACCCGCCTCGGCGAGCCGGCCGGCGACTGCGCCTCGACCAGGGCCGAGATGATCAGCCCGTCGTAGTTGGTCGCCGCGCGGGCGAACTGGCCGTGGTCGTCGCGCAGGGTCAGACACAGCCCGCACAGGTGTGCCCACCACGACGTCCGCAGCCGCTCCGACAGCCGGTGCCGACATGGCCTGATGATCCCGAACACGAGGGGCAAGGCTAGCGACGTGACAGGCTGGGCGGGTGCATTCGCCCAAGATCGAGCTCTACGACGTCGACGGCATGACCAACACCGATCCCAAGGGCTTCGTCCGGGCCGTCGACCACTACCGACGCACCGACTTCGGCCTGTACCTGGCGCGGCCGCTCGACGGGCACCCGAACATCGCCTACTTCCGCACGTGGCTGCTGCCGGAGCTCGGGCTCAAGGTCGGCCGCTGGGCCGCGCACCCCGGCCAGACGCTCGATCACGACGTGTACATCGACGTCGCCGACATCGAGACCGGGGCGGTCTGGCGCAGCGTCGACCTCTACCTGGACGTGCTCGTGCGCGACCGGGTGGACCTGCGGGTGCTCGACACCGACGAGGTGCTCGAGGCCCGCTCGGCCGGGCTGATCGACGACGCCGCCGCGCGGCGCGCGTTCGAGCGGACGTTCGCGGCGGTCGACGGGATCGCCGCCGCCGGGTACGACGTGGAGGCGTGGATCGCGGCCGTGTTCAAGGTCACGTTGACCTGGACCGACGTGCGTCAATAGGTAACAGCTGATCGGGGGGTTTGTTGACCTGATCGGTACCGCTGCGCACACGATTCGTGACATAACGAATCGAACCCAGCCCTCACACAACGCACGTCGGCGACTACTCTTCGGACGCGTGGGCACGGCGCTGAACCCCCAACTCGTCGACATCGTCGACACCTTCACGTCGTCGCGGAACTACGTCTCCACCGGCACCACCCGGCGCCTGCGCACGTGCCGCGTCGAGCGCTGGGGACTGCGCACCGAGTGCCCGACCCCGGAGGACCCGTTCCACGACGCCGAGGTCACCTGGCTGTTGCCCGAGCTGAACCTTCGGCTCACCCACCAGCGCCCCCGGTCCCGCCACGCCAAGCCCAACCCCAGCGTGCTGACCGCGGTGCGGGCGAGCAGCGACGGCCGCTACTGGAAGACCACCGACCTGCTGCTCGGTCTCGCCGCGCCCGGTGGCACCACGGCGCGGATCGTGCGCTGCGAGGAGTTCGCCGCCGCCGTCGCCGGCCGGGTGCTGCTCGTCGGGGACGCCGACCTGGCGCTCTGCACGGTGCACAAGACGCTCGAGGAGTTCAGCCGGCTGCGCCACGACCTGTCCGCCTGGCTCGCGCACAAGCACATCTTCGACGTCTGGCCGCCGTACGGAGCCCGATAGCCGACCGGGGGTCAACCGATCGGCTGATTCACGGCCCCACCGGAGCCGTGGCGAACCCTGTCCGGCCAGTCGATTCGCCGGCACCCCGGCCGGCGGCAGGCTCGGGGCATGGCAATCATCGAGGTGACCGACCTCGTCAAACGGTACGGGACACACACCGCCGTCGGCGGCGTGTCGTTCGCGGTGGAACCCGGGGAGATCTTCGGCATCCTGGGCCCGAACGGCGCCGGCAAGACCACGACCGTCGAGTGCGTCGAGGGTCTGCGCCGGCCGGACGGCGGCTCGATCCGGGTGTGCGGCATCGACCCGCAGCGTGACCGCGGCGAACTCACCCAACGGCTCGGCGCCCAGCTGCAGGCCAGCGAGCTGCCGGAGAAGCTCACGGTGCGCGAGGTGATGGAGCTCTACAGCTCCTTCTACCGCGCCCCGGCCGACTGGCGACGGCTGATCGAGATGCTCCGCCTGGAGGACAAACTCGGCACCCAGTTCCGCCGGCTCTCCGGCGGGCAGAAGCAGCGGCTGTCGATCGCGCTGGCGCTGGTCGGCGACCCCGAGGTGGCCGTGCTCGACGAGCTGACCACGGGCCTGGACCCGCAGGCCCGCCGCGACACCTGGGAGCTGATCGAGAGCATCCGCGATCGCGGGGTGACGGTCCTGCTGGTCACGCACTTCATGGAAGAGGCGGAACGGCTCTGCGACCGGCTCGCGCTGATCGACGCGGGCCGGGTCGTCGCGGTCGACAGCCCGGCGGGACTCGTCGCCACCGTGAACGACACGCAGCGGCTCCGGTTCAAGCCCTCGGCCCCGCTCGACCACGCGCTGCTGACCGAGCTGCCCGAGGTGACCGGCGTCGAGCGGGCCGGCACGCAGCTGGTGGTGACCGGCACCGGGAACGTGCTGCACGCGGTCACCACCGTGCTCGCCAGGAACCAGGTCATCGCCGCCGACCTGCGGGTCGAGCAGACCACGCTGGACGACGCCTTCGTCGCCCTGACCGGCCGCACCCTCGAGGAGACATCGTGAACGTCCTGTACCGGCTCACCGCGACCGAGACGAAGCTGTTCTTCCGGGAACCGACCGCGGTGTTCTTCGTGCTCGCCTTCCCGTCGCTGCTGCTGGTCATCCTGGGGTTCGTGCCCCCGTTCCGGGAGCCGAACCCGGACATCGGCGGGCTGCGGGTCATCGACCTGTACGCGCCGATCGTCATCACCATGGCGGTCGGCCTGCTCTCGCTCAACATGCTGCCGCAGCTGTTCGCCGCCTACCGGGAGAAGGGCATCCTGCGCCGGATGGCGACCACGCCGGTGCGGCCGTCGGCGCTGCTCGGCGCGCAGCTGGCCATGGCGGTGACCCTGTCGGTCGGCTCGGCGCTGCTGATCCTCGCCGTCGCCCGGCTCGGGTTCGACGTCGCGCTGCCCGACAACCTTGCCGTCTACCTGCTGATGTACGTGCTGTGCCTGCTGGCGATGCTGACCCTGGGCCTGCTGATCGGCTCGCTGGCGCCGACCGCCAAGGGCGCGGCGGCCATCGGTTCGATCCTGTTCTTCCCGGTGGTGTTCTTCGCCGGGCTGTGGCTGCCGAGGGAGCAGATGCCGGAGGTGCTGCGGCGGATCAGCGACTTCACGCCGCTCGGCGCGGGCGTGCAATCATTGCAGGACGCCACAGCCGGTCACTGGCCGCAACTGCTGCACGTCGCCGTCATGCTGGGGTGGACGATCGTGGCCGGCGCCCTGGCCGCACGGTACTTCCGCTGGGAATAGGGTCGTGAGGCACTTTCTGTCAACCTCCGCAACCGTCACCTCAGGGGAACGTGACGCAACCCAGCCACAAGTGCGCGACCAGGCCGAACCCGCACTCCCCAACGCGACCAACAGGGAAAAATCCGGCGAGGCGGAACTGCCATGAGCATCGAGGCCGAGCTGCGGGCGGAGTTCGACCGCTGGGAGCGCAAGGAGACCGCGGTCTTCAAGGCACTTCCGTACGTCCTGCTGACGGTCAGCGTCGTCATCACGTTGCTGCAGCCGATCTGGGACGCGCCGGTGCACCTGCCGGCGGTGCTCGGTCTCTCGATCGTGGTCGCGCTCTGGCTGTTCTGGTTCCACACGCTCCATCCGGAGTGGCACTCGAATCGCCCGCTGATGGGCCTGTACTACACGGGTCTGCTGGTGCTGATCGGCAGCCTGGTGGCCATCGCGCCATGGTTCGGCTTCCTCGCCTTCGTCGGCTACCCCCAGGCGTTCCAGTACCTGGACGGCCGCTGGCGCTACGTCGGCGTGGTCGGCACGGCGATGGTCACGTCGCAGGGGTACCTGGGCGGAGTCGTCAACGTCAGCGTCGAGAACATGTGGGGGGCCTGGCTGGCCGTCGGCGCGGTCACGTCGGTTTTGGCCAGCTCGTTCTTCTACTTCGCCGAGATGTCCGAGCACCGCAACGACCGGCAGAAGCAGGCGCTCGCCGAGCTGCACAAGGCCAACGTCAAGCTGGCGGCCGCGCTGGAGGAGAACGCGGGCCTGCACGCACAACTGCTCGTGCAGGCCCGCGAGGCGGGGGTGCTCGACGAGCGGCAGCGGATGGCCAGGGAGATCCACGACACGCTGGCCCAGGGACTCGCCGGAATCCTCACCCAGCTGCAGGCCGCGGAGCAGGTGCGCGACCGGTCGGACGTCTGGCAGCGGCACGTCGACACCGCGTCGACGCTGGCCAGGGAGAGCCTCGCCGAGGCGCGGCGTACGGTGCACGCCGTGGAGCCGGCGGCCCTGGAGACGGCCCGGCTGCCGGAGGCGATCGGCGAGATCGCGCGGAAGTGGGCGGCCGTGCACGACGTGCCGGCGGTGCTCACCACGACCGGCGACGCCCGGCCGATGCACCCGGAGGTCGAGGTCACGCTGCTGCGGACCGCGCAGGAGGCGCTGGCCAACATCGCCAAGCACGCGCGGGCGAGTCGCGTCGGCCTCACCCTGTCGTACATGGAGGACCTGGTGACCCTCGACGTACGCGACGACGGCGTCGGGTTCGAGCCGAACGGCGGGCGGATCAACGGCACCGCGACGGGCGGGGCGGGCGGGTTCGGGCTGACCGGCATGCGGCAGCGGGTCCGGCGGCTGGCCGGCCGGCTGGAGATCGAGTCCGAGCCGGGCGCCGGAACCGCGGTGTCCGCGACGGTGCCGGCGATCCCGGCGGAAGGTGCGACATGAGCGAGACGCCGGTCAGGGTGCTGATCGTCGATGATCACCCGATCGTGCGGGACGGGTTGCGGGGGATGTTCGCCGCCGATCCGCTGTTCGAGGTGGTCGGGGAGGCCGCGGACGGGGCCGAGGCGATCGCGGTCGGCGAGCGGTTGCGGCCGGACGTGATCCTGATGGATCTGCGGATGCCCGAGGTCGACGGGGTGACCGCGATCAGGGAGTTGAGCCGGCGCGGGGTCGAGTCCCGGGTGCTGGTGCTGACGACCTACGACACCGACAGCGACGTGCTGCCGGCGATCGAGGCCGGCGCGACCGGGTTCATGCTGAAGGACGCGCCGCGGGAGGAGCTGGTGCGGGCGGTGCGCGCGGCGGCGCGCGGGCAGGCGGCGCTCTCCCCCGCGGTCGCGACCCGGCTGATGGGGCAGATGCGCAAGCCGGCGGCCGAGCCGTTGTCGCAGCGGGAGCTGGAGGTGCTGGAACTGATCGCGCGCGGCTCGACGAACCGGGAGGCGGCCGAGCGGCTGTTCATCAGCGAGGCGACGGTGAAGACCCACCTGCTGCACGTGTACGCCAAGCTCGGGGTCAACGACCGCGCGGCCGCGGTGGCCACCGCGTTCGAGCGCGGTTACCTGACGCCACGGCGCTGACCTGGGGATACATTTCGTTGACCCGCTGATAAAGCGCGCTTATCGCTTTGTGGCGGCATTCCGGTCTTTTGTATACGTTGGGCGGCGTGTCAGCCACCTTGGACCGCTTCCGCCGGCCGTTGCGGAACCTGCGGATCTCGGTCACCGACAGGTGCAACCTGCGGTGCCGGTACTGCATGCCGGAGGCGGAGTACGTCTGGCTGCCCCGCAAGGACCTGCTGAGCTTCGAGGAGATCTCCGCGCTGGTCGACGTGTTCATGTCGCTAGGCGTGGACAAGGTGCGGATCACCGGTGGCGAGCCGCTGCTGCGCCACGACGTGCCGACGCTGGTCGGCATGCTGGCCGGCAAGCCGGGGCTGCGTGACCTGGCGATGACCACCAACGGGGTGCTGCTCGCCGACCACGTTGCGGCGTTGCGGGCGGCCGGGCTCGGCCGGGTCACGGTCAGCCTGGACACGCTGCGGGCGGACCGGTCCAAGACGCTGTCCCAGCGGAGCACGCACCCTCGGGTGCTGGCCGGGATCGCGTCGGTCGCGCCGGCCGGCTTCACCGGCACCAAGATCGACACGGTGGCGATGCGCGGGGTGAACGACGACGAGCTGGTCGACCTGATCGAGTACGGCCGGACGGTGCCGGCCGAGGTGCGGTTCATCGAGTACATGGACGTCGGCGGGGCCACCACGTGGTCACCGGACCTGGTGCTGTCGCGGGCGGACATGCTGGCCACGCTGCGCGACCACTACGGCGAGATCACTCCGCTGCGGAACACCGACGCCGCGCCGGCGGACCGGTTCGCGCTGCCGGACGGGACGACGTTCGGGATCGTCTCGTCGACCACGCAGCCGTTCTGCGCGACCTGTGACCGCAGCCGGCTGACCGCGGACGGCATGTGGTTCCGGTGCCTGTACGCGATGGAGGGCACGAACCTGCGCGACCCGCTGCGTGACGGCGCGTCGTTCGACGAGCTGCGCGAGCTGATCGGCGGGATCTGGTCGGCGCGGACCGATCAGGGCGCGGTCGACCGGCTGGCGGAGCGGGACCGGATGCCGTTCGTGCCGGTGGACGCGCTGCGGTCGAACCCCCACCTGGAGATGCACACCCGGGGCGGTTAGGGCGTCCAGCCGGTGCGCTGCGCCCAGTCTTCGGCGCGGGTGGCGGCCTGGTCGAACCAGGGCTCCTTGGCCTCGACGTAGCGGTCGATGTCGTCGTCGGCGCCGAACCGGTCGGCCAGGTGTTCCTTGAGGGCGCGGTACTCGGCGCGGGCGGACTCGTCGGCGCGGAGCCAGGCCGGGATCAGCAGGGCGAGCCGCCAACCGGGACTGCCCTCGGCCCGGACGTGCAGGTTGACGAGCCGGCCGGGGTCGGCCGACAGGTGCAGGCGCTTGGGCCACTGGGCGGGGTCGGGCGCGTAGGGCTTGGGGTTGTCCCGGTCGATGCGCGGGTGGCGGGGGAAGCCGGCCTGGGCGAGGGCGTCGGCGAGGTTGTCGGCCTGGTCCATGGAGTCGACGGTGAGCTGCAGGTCGACGACGTCCTTGGCGGGCAGGCCGGGGACGGCGGTGGAGCCGATGTGGTCGACGCGGGCGTCGAGGTCGCCGATCGCGGTGCGGACCCGGGCGGCGAGGCGGTCGGCCTGGGTGGGCCAGGTGGGGTCGGGCGGGACGAGGCGGGGGCCGCCGGAGCGGTTGTACTGGCCGAGGCGGATGTTGGCCTCGTAGCGGACGAGCCGGTCGGCCCAGAGCGCGTCGACGTCGGCGAGCACCTGGTCGACCGGGCCGCCGTTGTCGAGCCAGACGTCGGCGACGGCGCGGCGGGCTTGCTCGGTGGCCTGGGCGGCGATCCGGGCGCGGGTGTCGGCCTCGGACATGCCGCGGTCCCGGGTGACCCGCTCGACGCGGGTGTCGACCGGTGCGTCGACGACGATGACCAGGTGGTAGGCCGGGGCGAGGCCGTTCTCGACGAGCAGCGGGACGTCGTGCACGACGATGGCGTCGGCGGGGGCGGCGTTCATCAGCTCGGCGGTGCGCTCCCCGATCAGCGGGTGCACGATGCCGTTGAGGCGTTGGCGGGCGGCGTCGTCGGCGAACACGACGGTGGCGAGGGCGGCCCGATCGAGTGAGCCGGACCGGTCGAGGATGCCGGAGCCGAAGGCGTCGGCCAGTTGGGCGAGGCCGGGGGTGCCGGGCTCGACGACCTCCCGCGCGATCCGGTCCGCGTCGATGACGACGGCCCCGTGCTCGGCGAGCCGACCGGACACAGTGGATTTTCCGGAGCCGATTCCGCCGGTCAGGCCTACGCGCAGCATGTGGTCATTCTGGCAGGTTGATCTCCTGGGGCCGTGGCCAACCTGTTACGCGGGCGCTGGTGACACGCGTGCCGGGTTACGCGGAATCGGCTGGTCGATCCCTTACCGTGACCGCCAACCGTCACCCACATGGAGGAACCATGCGACGACGCGGCAGGCAGCAGGGCCCGGGGAGGCACCGGCTAGGCGCGCCCGGGCTACGGCACTGCCTGGAGTACCGCGCCGTCGCGGAGGCGTTGGCGGAGTACCGCCGCAACTGGTGGACAACGATCCTCGTACCGACGGCGAAGCACAGCCTGGCCGGCCTCCGCCGCCGCGCAGCCGCCGCGGCCGCCGACCGCGCCTGGGCGCCCGCCATCAGCTGACGCCCCGACCCCCCGCCACGCGCGGCAACGTAGGACTCGCGAAGCCCGCGAGTCGTACCTTCCGGACCCGCGAGTCGTACCTTCCGGTCCCGCGAGTCGTACCTTCCGGTCCCGCGAGTCGTACCTTCCGGGAACGTACGACTCGCGCAACGGGAACGTACGACTCGCCGGACGGGAACGTACGACTCGCGGGACGAGAACGTACGACTCGCGGGGGGTGTGGACATGGCGAGGGCCCCGCCGGTGACGGCGGGGCCCTCGAACTCGGGGTGGAACTCAGATGCCGCCGGAGAGCTTCTCGCGGAGGGCGGCGAGTTGCTCGTCGCTGGCGAGGGTGCCACCGGTCTTCTTCTGGGTGTCACCGCCGCCGGACGACGAGTAGTCGCTGGCTGCCTCGCCGGCCTCGGGGACGCCCTCGGCCTCGGCGTTCGCCTCAGCTTCGGCGGCCTTGGCGACCTGCTTCATGTGCTGCTCGTAGCGGGTGTGCGCCTCGGCGTACTGGCGCTCCCACTCCTCGCGCTGCTTGTCGAAGCCTTCCTGCCACTCCTGGGTGTCCGGGTCGAAGCCCTCGGGGTAGATGTAGTTCCCCTCGGCGTCGTACTCGGCGGCCATGCCGTACTGGGTCGGGTCGAACTCGGTCTCCGTGGTGAAGCCCTCGTTCGCCTGCTTCAGCGACAGCGAGATGCGGCGACGCTCCAGGTCGATGTCGATGACCTTGACCATCACGTCGTTGCCGACCTGCACGACCTGCTCCGGGATCTCCACGTGGCGCTCGGCCAGCTCGGAGATGTGCACCAGGCCCTCGATGCCCTCGTCCACCCGGACGAACGCGCCGAACGGCACCAGCTTGGTGACCTTGCCCGGCACGATCTGGCCGATCGCGTGGGTCCGGGCGAACTGGCGCCACGGGTCTTCCTGGGTGGCCTTCAGCGACAGGGACACGCGCTCGCGCTCCATGTCGACGTCGAGCACCTCGACGGTGACCTCCTGGCCCACCTCGACGACCTCGGACGGGTGGTCGATGTGCTTCCAGGACAGCTCCGAGACGTGCACCAGACCGTCGACGCCGCCGAGGTCCACGAACGCGCCGAAGTTGACGATCGAGGACACGACGCCCTTGCGGACCTGGCCGCGCTGCAGCTGGTTGAGGAACTCGCTGCGCACCTCGGACTGGGTCTGCTCCAGCCAGGCGCGGCGGGACAGGACCACGTTGTTGCGGTTCTTGTCCAGCTCGATGATCTTCGCCTCGAGCTCGCGGCCCACGTACGGCTGCAGGTCGCGCACGCGGCGCATCTCGACCAGCGACGCCGGCAGGAAGCCGCGCAGGCCGATGTCCAGGATCAGGCCGCCCTTGACGACCTCGATGACCGTGCCCTTGACCGGCTCGTCGCTCTCCTTGAGCGCCTCGATCGTGCCCCACGCCCGCTCGTACTGAGCGCGCTTCTTGGACAGGATCAGCCGGCCCTCCTTGTCCTCCTTCTGGAGAACCAGGGCCTCGACCTCATCACCGACCTGGACGACCTCGTTGGGATCGACGTCATGCTTGATCGACAACTCACGAGAGGGGATGACCCCCTCGGTCTTGTAGCCGATGTCGAGCAGGACCTCGTCCCGATCGACCTTCACGATGGTGCCCTCGACGATGTCGCCATCGTTGAAATACTTGATGGTCTTGTCGATGGCGGCGAGGAAGTCCTCACCCGTCCCGACGTCGTTGATGGCGATCTGCTGCTGCTTTGGCGCAGTGTCAGCCGGGACAGTGGTGGTGTCGGTGGACATTGGCTAGGTGGCTCCGGTACGGATTGGTTGAGAAGATGGGCAGTGTCTGCAGTTGTCTGTAATGCGTGCTCGTGCGCTACGGCATAGAACGCCGCGCGACCGACCCTGATTCCCAGCACGATGGACAGACGGCAGCGCTACACCACTGCGCCTCGGTATCCTACGTGGCCGCACGTCGGCCGGGCAAACCTGGGTCGCGGATCAGCACGCACGCGCACGAGGGGGAACGCATGTCGCTGTCATCATCCGGGTCATCATCCGGTCAGCCGGACACACCACCGGTCCGCACGGCGGAACAGCTGCTGGGCACGGTGGGCAGCGAGCGGCGGCCGGCGTCGTCGGCGGAGTCGGTCGCGGCCAACAGCGCGTGGTGGGACGCCGACGCCGACGACTACCACGCCGAGCACGGCGAGTTCCTCGGCGTGGCCGACTTCGTGTGGTGCCCGGAGGCGCTGCGCGAGGCCGACGCGCGCCTGCTCGGCGACGTCGCCGGGCGCGACGTGCTCGAGGTCGGCTGCGGGTCGGCGCCGTGCGCGCGGTGGCTGGCGGCCGAGGGTGCGCGGGTGGTCGGGCTGGACCTGTCGGCCGGGATGCTGCGCTACGCGGCCGCGGCGGGTGAGGCGACCGGGATCGAGGTGCCGCTGGTGCGGGCCAACGCCGAGCGGCTGCCGTTCGCGGACGGGTCGTTCGACGTCGCCTGCTCGGCGTTCGGCGCGGTGCCGTTCGTGTCGTCGTTGGACGCGGTGTTCGGCGAGGTGGCGCGGGTGCTGCGGCCGGGCGGGTCGTGGGTGTTCGCGGTGACGCACCCGATGCGCTGGATCTTCCCGGACGATCCAGGGCCGAACGGGCTGCGGGTGACCGGCTCGTACTTCGACCGCACGCCGTACGTCGAGGTCGACGCGGACGGCCGGGCGACCTATGTGGAGTACCACCGCACGCTCGGTGACTTCGTGCGCGCGCTGACCGGCGCCGGGCTGGCGATCGTCGACCTGGTGGAGCCGGAGTGGCCGGACGGGCTCACCGAGACGTGGGGCCAGTGGAGCCCGCTGCGCGGCGCGCTGTTCCCCGGCACGGTGATCTTCCGGTGCCGCGTCCCGTGAGCACCTCGGGGGCTTTGCTGACGGCCCAGGCGGGGCGGTTCGAGCGGCTGGATCCGGAGCTGCCGCCGGCCGAGTCGCCGCCGGACGGTGACGTGCTGACCGCCGCGCTGGCGGACGGGGACCGGGTGGCCGGCGTGCTCGTGCGGGAGCGGTGCGAGCCGGGGAGCGCGCCCAGCCTGTGGTCGGCGCTGGACGTGTGGGAGCTGCACCCGCTGCTGGGCGCCGCGGGCGGCGTTGGCATGGACGCCTTGCTGCGCGAGTGGCGCCGGGTCCTCGACCGGGTGACGCCCGGGCCCGACTCCGCCTGCCTGGTGATC
Organism: Actinophytocola gossypii; assembly: GCF_025165815.1. Lineage (GTDB taxonomy): Bacteria > Actinomycetota > Actinomycetes > Mycobacteriales > Pseudonocardiaceae > Actinophytocola > Actinophytocola gossypii. The sequence continues at coordinate 163,004 of NZ_JAFFZE010000023.1, forward strand.
TGGCCGAGCCGGGACGCCGAGGCGGTCCGGGCGTTGCTGGCGCACGGGTTCACGCCGCTGACGGCCCTCGCGGTGCGGCGGGAGCCGGCACCGCCCGGCGGACCCGACGGGCTCGCGGTGCGGCGGGCGACCGGGCGGGACCTCGAGGTGGTGCTCGAGCTGGAGCTGGCCGAGCTGGCGTACTCCGCGCTGGTGGGCGCCGCGATCGCGCGCCCGGACGCGCGGGCGGTCAAGCGGGCCACGCTGGCCAGGAACCTGGAGCGGGGCGACCCGGTGTGGCTCGCCGAGCGGGACGGGGTGGTGGTCGGGCTCGCGCACTGCCGGCTGCTGGACGTGCAACCCGGCTCGGCCGCCGGGGCCCGGCTGCCGGCGGGGCGGTGGGGGTACGTGAACTGCGTGTCGGTGCTGGCCGAGGCGCGCGGCGCGGGGATCGGGCGCGCGCTGGCGGCGGTCGCGCACCGGGAGCTGGCGGCGGCCGGCGCGACCGGCACGTTCCTGTACTACAACCCGCCGAACCCGCTGGCGTCGGTGTTCTGGGCCAGGCAGGGTTACCGTCCACTGTGGACGCTCTGGGAGCTGCGGCCGGCGGGCGCGCTGCGCTGAGTGGAACCTGGCGGCGGGCTCGTGACTCTTGTGTGGTGAGTCGAGCCGGACGGGAGCGAGCAGTGACGACTGGGGACTGGTTCGCGGGCCTCTACCAGGGTAGCTACCGCAGCCTGGTGCTGACCGCGTACGCGCTGACCGGCGACCTTGGCGAGGCGGAGGAGATCACCCAGGAGGCGTTCGTCGTGGCCTACGGGCGGCGGCACCGGGTGCTGCGCGCGGACAGCCCGGAGGCGTGGATCCGCACGGTGGTCGTCAACCTCGCCCGCCGGCGGTGGCGCCGCCGCGCGATGCTCGACCGGATCCTGCGCCGCGGCCACGCCGACCCCGACCCGCCGCCGGAACCGACCGGCGAGCACCTCGACCTGCACGCCGCGATCCGCGCGCTCGGCCGCGAGCACCAGGCCGCGGTCGTCCTGCACTACCTGGCGGACCTGCCCGTCGACGAGGTCGCGTCGATCCTGGACGTCCCGGTCGGGACGGTGAAGTCCCGGCTGTCCCGGGCCAGGGCCGCACTCGCCGAGCAGCTTCGGGAATCGGAGGTGGACCATGCCTGACCTCGACCGCGGGCTCGCGGCCCTGCGCGACGAGCTGCGCGCCGCCATGCCGATGCCGGACGTCGACAGCGTGGCGCGGCGGCACCGTGATCGGCGCATCCGCCGACGCACCGTGATCGGCGCGATCGTGGCGGTGGTGGTCGTCAGCGTGGCGGTGCCGGTCCTGCGCCAGCTCGAGCCGATACCGCCGACCGGCACGTCCCCACCGACCGTCGGCGGATCCTCCAGTGTCCCGTTCATCAACCGGGTGCGGTTCACCGACGGCGGCCACGGATACGCCGTACGCGCCCTCAGTCCGGACGGGAAACCACCCAACGAGGCCACCCTGCTCGCCTCCGACGACCTCACCACCTGGGAGGAGATCGGGACCATCCCGAAGCCCGAACCGGCGGCGGAGCTCGGCCACCTGACGCATTTCATGGTGCTGGGACCGGACGAGATAGCCCTCGACTGGGACACCTTCGGCATCGGTGGCCCCGAGAAGACCCGCATGTACAGCGACGACGGCGGGCGCACCTGGCGGCACGTGCCGGTGCCGGCGACGGTGACCGACGTCGTGCCGGCGATTCCCGAAGGGGCCGAGTTACAACCCGGCTGCCCTCGGCCCTGGGACTGCCGCACCTCGACCTTCGCCGTCGTGCGCCCGGGCTCCGGCACCTCGGCGGTCCTCGCCGATCCCCCACCGTTGCGGAACGTGGTTCCCGGCGCGGTCCCCACGGCCGACGGCTACTGGTGGGTCGTCGGCCAGCCGCCCGGCGCCGAGGGGTGGGCGCTGGCGGTGAGCGCCGACGACGGCCGGACGTGGACGACCAGCCCGGTGATCTTTCCGGCGACCGAGCGGGGCCAGTGGTGGGTCGTATCTCGCGACGGCGTCCTGTACGCCTCGGTGCATGCCGAAGCCGGCTCCGGGGAGCCCGGCCTGCTCGGCATCTACCGCAGCGACGACGGCGGCCGGACCTGGGAGCAGACCTGGTCCCGCAGCAAACACAAGGACCTCGCCGGCTACTTCGGCACCCTCATCGCGGCGGCGGACGGCACCCTGATCGTCAGCGCGCCGGACGAGGCCTACACCAGCGCCGACGGCGGACGCACGATGGTGCCGCGCGAACCCCGGGGCGCCGTGGTGAGCTGGAGTCGGCTGGGGTACATCGCGATCACCGAGCGGGGGTACGAGTTGTCCACCGACGGGCTGGAGTGGCGGCGGTACGAGATCCCGCTGGAGTGAGCCGGCTCAGCGGTGCACCGGGCGGAACTCGCCGACCTGGTGCACCGAGGGGGACCTGCCGGCCAGGGCGCGACGGACGCCGTCGAGCACGCCGTCGGCGATCTCCTGGTGGTTGAGCCAGCGGGTGCGGCCGGCGTGCCGGACGAAGCCGAGCACGACCTGTTGGGTCGGGTGGTCGGCGAGCACCGGCTCCGGGCAGCCGCCGACCGGGTTGGCGGACGCGCTGCCGTGCACCTCGACCACCGGCGCGCCGGGCGACAGCAGCGGCGCCACCGCGCGCAGCACGGCCGCGCGCATCTCGCGGTGCACCCAGGCCACCAGCAGGTCGGCGGGGCCGCCGAGGGCCGCGCCGGCGTCCCGGGCCAGCGCGACCGGATCGAACCAGTCGGCCTTGACCCAGACGGCCGCGCGACGCTCACCGTTGCCGTCGCCGACGGGGGTGGGGCGGCGGCTGGGCAGCACGACGTGCCAACCGTCGGCGACGAGGGTCTCGGCACAACCCGCCAGCATTCCGGTACCGCCGAGGATGAGGGCTCGCTGTCCGGTCATCCGACCTCCGATAGTCGGAGTCCAGACTACCGGTCTCGCGTCCTATTCGCCGGGATTCACGCTCTGCGACAGGCTGTACCAGTTCCCCGAGTCGTCGCGGAAGGTGGCCTCGATCCCGTACGGCCGCTCGGCCGGCTCGGACAGGAACACCACGCCGCGCTCGCTGAGCTCCCGGTAGGTCTTGTGGCAGTCGTCGGTGGCGAGCACGCCGGTCCCGAGCGCGCCCTTGGCGACGAGCGCCCGGATCTCGTCGGCGTTCTCCGGCGAGTGGCCCATCCGGCAGTCGGCGAGGACGAACTCGACGTCCGGCTGCTCGGGCGGGCTGACGGTGAGCCAGCGGAAGCCCTGGCCGGCGCCCTCGAAGCCGTCGCCCGCCATGCTGACGTCGTTGCGCAGCTCGAAGCCGAGCTTGTCGATGTAGAACTCCTTGGCGCGGTCCTGGTCGAGCACGTAGACGGTGTGGTGGCTGAGTCTGGTGATCACGGTGTCCTCCCTGTTCGGTGTGGGGACACCAACCTACGAGCCCGGCTCGCCGGAACGCTTGTCCGCGATTGCTGGGGGCACCGGGCGGGACCAGGCCATCGCGATGCAGCCGGGGATCCGCGGCGGGCCGCCCCGCGCGACCACCCGCCGCCGGTACTCGCTCGGCGCGCAGCCGACCAGCTCGCGGAACCGCCGGGAGAACGACCCGAGGCTGGAGAAGCCGACGACCACGCAGATCTCGGTCACCGTCAGGTTCGCCGAGGCGAGCAGGTCCTTGGCCCGCTCGACCCGTCTGCGGGTCAGGTAGCCGCCGGGGGTCTCGCCGAACGCCGCCCGGAACTCGCGGGCGAAGTGGTAGCGCGAGAACCCGGCGGCGGCCGCGAGGGCGTCGAGGTCGAGCGGCTCGGCGTAGCGCGCGTCCATCAGGTCGCGCGCTCGCCGCAGGTGGACCTCAGTGGGCGGCATCGTTCCAGGAGTGGCCGAAGCCGACCGACACGTCCAGCGGCACGTCCAGTTCGTACGCGCCGCCCATTCCCTTGCGCACCAACGCCTCCGCCGCCTCCCGCTCGCCGTCGGCGACCTCGAGCACGAGTTCGTCGTGCACCTGGAGCAGCATCCTGGTGCGCAGGCCGGCGGCCTTGAGCTCGCGGTCGACGTTGAGCATGGCGACCTTGATGATGTCCGCCGCGCTGCCCTGGATCGGCGCGTTCAGCGCCATCCGCTCGGCCATCTCGCGCCGCTGCCGGTTGTCGCTGGTGAGGTCGGGCAGGTAGCGGCGGCGGCCGAAGATCGTGGACGTGTAGCCGTCCTTGCGGGCCTGCGCGACGACCTCGTGCAGGTAGTCGCGCACGCCGCCGAACCGGGCGAAGTACTCCTCCATCAGGCCCTTGGCCTCGTCGGTGGAGATCCGCAGCTGCTGGGACAGCCCGTACGCGGACAGCCCGTAGGCCAGGCCGTAGTTCATCGCCTTGATCTTGGCCCGCTGCCCGCCGGTGACCTCGGTCGGCTCGACGGAGAACACCCGCGCGGCGGTGGCGGCGTGGAAGTCGAACCCGGACTGGAACGCCTCGATCAGCGCCTCGTCCGCCGACAGGTGCGCCATGATCCGCATCTCGATCTGGCTGTAGTCCGCGGTCATCAGGTCGGCGTAGCCGTCGCCGACGACGAACGTGTCGCGGATCGTGCGGCCCTCGTCGGTGCGGATCGGCACGTTCTGCAGGTTCGGCTCGGTGGACGACAGCCGGCCGGTGGCCGCGATGGTCTGGCTGTAGGTGGTGTGGATCCGGTCGTCGTCGGACACCGACTTGATCAGGCCCTCGACGGTGACCTTGAGCCGGCTGGCGTCGCGGTGGTCGAGCAGGTGCGCCAGGAACGGGTGCTCGGTCTCCTCGTGCAGGGTCTTGAGCGAGTCGGCGTCGGTGGTGTAGCCGGTCTTGGTGCGCTTGGTCTTCGGCATCTTCAGCTCGTCGAACAGCACCACCTGGAGCTGCTTGGGCGAGCCGAGGTTGATCTCCTTGCCGATGACCGCGAACGCCTCCTGCTCGGCGTTCTTCACCCGGGCGCCGAAGTGCGCCTCCAGCGAGGCCAGCTTCGCGGTGTCGACCGCGATGCCGACGGCCTCCAGCTCGGCCAGCACAGCCAGCAGCGGCAGCTCGATCTCGGCCAGCAGCGACGACCCGCCGGTGTTGTCCAGCGCGGTGTCCAGCGCGTCGGCCAGCTCGGCGATGGCCCGCGCCCGCACGATCTCGGCCTCGGCGACCTGGGCCGCGTCGCCGTCCTCGCCGTCCAGCAGGGACAGCTGCCGCTCCTCCGGCTGCTGCTCGACCCGCAGCTCCCGCTTGAGGTACCGCAGCACGAGGTCGTCGAGCGCGAACGAGCGCTGCCCCGGGCGCACCAGGTAGGCGGCCAGGTGGGTGTCGGTGACCAGGCCGCCGAGCGTCCAGCCGCGGTGGCGCAGCGCGTGCAGCGACCGCTTGACGTCGTAGGCGAGCTTGGGCACCTCGGGGTCGGCGAGCCAGGCGGCCAGGGCGTTCTCGTCGTCCTCGGTGACCTGGGTGACGTCGACGAACGCGCCGGTCCCGTCGGCCAGCGAGAACGCGACCGACCGCAGCTCCACCGACTCCCCCGCGACGCCGGTGGAGACGTCCCGGAAGGACAGGCCGACGCGCGTGCCGGCGGGGGCGTGCTCGCGCAGCCAGGCCGCCACCGCACCGGGCTCCAGCGCGCCGCCGGTGACCTCGAAGCCGTGCTCGGCCTCCGGTTCGGCGGTGCTGAGGTCGGCGAACAGCCGGTCGCGCAGCACGCGGAACTCCAGCTCGTCGAACAGCCGGTGCACCGCGTCCCGGTCCCACGTCCGGACCGCGAGGTCGTCCGGCTGGACGCCGAGCGGCACGTCCCGCACCAGCTCGGTGAGCTGGCGGTTCATCAGGACGTTGGCGACGTTCTCGCGGAGCGCGTCGCCCGCCTTGCCCTTGACCTCGTCGACCCGGTCGACCAGCTCGTTCAGCGAGCCGAACTGGTTGATCCACTTGGCCACGGTCTTCTCCCCCACCCCGGGGATCTTGGGCAGGTTGTCCGACGGGTCGCCGCGCAGCGCGGCGAAGTCGGCGTACCGGTTCGCGGCGACACCGGTCTTCTCCAGCACCGCCGCCGGGTCCATCCGCTTCACCTCGGACACGCCCCGGGTCGGGTAGATGACCGTGACGTGCTCGTCGACCAGCTGGAACGCGTCCCGGTCGCCGGTGCAGATGACCACCGAGAAACCCTCCGCGGTGGCCAGCGTGGTGAGGGTGGCGATCAGGTCGTCGGCCTCGTAGCCCTCGTACGCGAGCTTGGTGATGGCCAGCACGTCGAGGACGTCCTCGATCAGGCTGATCTGGCCCTTGAACTCGTCCGGGGACGGGCCGCGGTTGGCCTTGTACTCGGCGTAGGTCTCACTGCGGAAGGTCTTGCGGGAGACGTCGAAGCAGACCGCGAGGTGGGTCGGCCGCTCGTCGCGCAGCAGGTTGATGAGCATCGACGTGAAGCCGTAGACAGCCTCGGTGTGCTGCCCGGTCTTGGTGACCAGGTTCGCTTCCTTGAGGGCGTAGAAGGCCCGGTAGGCCATGGAGTGGCCGTCGATGAGCAGTAGCCGCTGCTCATGGCCGGTGGAAGCGTTTCGAGTGTCGGGCGTCTCAGGCACAGGGCGAGTCTAGGGTGGAGCACCGACACTGGTGACGAGCACCGGCCGAGGAGACAGTGTGTCGAGTACCCCCGAGAGTACGTTCCCCCCGGGTATGCCCGGGATCCGCCACGACCTGGCCGACCAGTGGCTGCCGGCGCGGATGGGCATCGAGATCACCGAGTGGGACCCCAAACGGGTGGTCGCCACCATGCCGGTGGCCGGGAACCTACAGCCGTACGGCCTGCTGCACGGCGGTGCGAACGCGACCCTCGCGGAGACCGCCGGCTCGATCGCCGCGGCGCTGAACGCCGGCGAGGACCGGGTCGCGCTCGGCCTGGAGCTGTCCTGCACGCACCACCGGGCGGCCAGGTCCGGGGTGGTCACCGCGGTCGCGACGCCGCTGCACGTCGGCCGGACCACGTCGACGTTCGAGATCGTCATCACCGACGACGAGGACCGCCGGACCTGCTCGGCCCGGCTGACCTGCGTCGTCCGAGACCGGGCGCCTGGCGCATGACCGAGCTGGGCGTCGTCTTCCGGCCCCAGCTGCCGCCGGAGCGGCTGCGTGGGGTCGTCGAGGCGGCGGAGACGTCCGGGCTCGCGGAGCTGTGGCTGTGGGAGGACTGCCCGCTCACCGGCGGGATCGCGACGCTGGCGGCGACCCTGGCGTGGACCTCGCGGCTGCGGGTCGGCATCGGCATCCTGCCGCTGCCGCTGCGGCCGGTGATCACCACCGCGATGGAGACGGCGACGCTGGCGCGCCTGTTCCCGGACCGGCTCACGCTCGGCGTCGGCCACGGGGCGCAGGACTGGATGGCCAAGACCGGGGTGCGGCCGGCGTCGCCGCTGACGCTGATGCGCGAGCACCTGACCGCGCTCACCGCGCTGCTGGACGGCGAGACGGTGACCGAGGACGGGCGGCACGTGCGGCTGGACGGGGTGGGCCTGGACTGGCCGCCCGCGCGGCGGCCACCGATCCTGGTCGGTGCCACGAAGGAGCGATCGCTTCGGCTGTCGGGTGAGCTGGCCGACGGCACCGTGCTCGACCAGAACCAGCCGCCGGCGGCGGTGCGCCGGGCGCGGGCGGCGATCGACGAGGGCCGCGCGGCCGCGGGGCGCACCGACCGGCACGAGCTGGTCGTGTACCTGTGGGCGGCGACCGGGCCGGACGCGACCGAGCGCCTGCGCCGCGAGCTGGCGGAGTGGGGCGTCGACGAGGTGCCGGGCCTCGGCGCGGCCGGGAACGCGGACGCGGTGGCCGCCGGCGTGCGCGAGCTGGCCGAGGCCGGCGCGGACCGGGTGGTCCTGGTGCACACCGCCGACGAGCCGGACCTGGCGGGCTTCGTGCGGTTCGCGGCGGAGGAGGTCGCGCCGCTGGTGCGCTGACCTGCCAGACTTCCGCTCATGCGCTTACCCGTCGGTGTCCTGCTCGCGGTCACGGTGCTCGGCGGGTGCTCGGGGACAGCCGAGCCGGCCCCGACCGTTCCGGCGACCACCGCGCCGACGACCTACGAGCTGGCGCCGAGGACGGTCCGGCCGGACGAGGTGGCGCTGCGCGGCGAGCCGGTCGTCGAGGGGTCCACGTCGTTCTCGCTGATCGGGCTGAGCACCGGCATGACCGCGCTGATCGGCAGCCACGCCGAGTTCGAGGCGGACGGGCAGTTCGTCCGGATCCGGCTGGTCGTGGTGAACGTGGGCCGAAGCGGCGTCCTGTTCGACACGAAGCGGCAGCTGCTGGTGCTCGCGGACGGCGGAACGCACCCGCCGCACCGCTCGACGATGATCACCAAGCGCCAGCCGGACACGTTCGACCTCGGCGCGGGCGTGCGGGTCGAGTTCGACCTGTACTACGACGTCCCGGTCGACGCCGAGCCGGTAGCGCTGCGGGCGTTCGGCGGCGGGACGCTCACCGACATGAAGGACGAGGAGGGCACCGACCTCCCGCTGGAGCCGGTGCCCTGACCGGCACCTAGTCGATGTACTCGCCGGTCTCGACCGCGACCCACTTGCCGTCGCGCACCTCGTAGACGGTGAGCACGTGGTTGGTGCTGTCGCCGTACTCGTCGAAGGCGACCTTGCCGGTGGCGCCGTCGCCCTCGTACTCACCGACGGTGGCGACCAGGTCCTCGCGCATCGACGGGGACCACTCGCCGTCGCCGATCGTCGTCGCCAGCGAGTCGATGATCACGTTCGCCGCGTCGTAGGCGAACGCCCCGTACGCGCCGATGCCCTCCGGGTAGCCCTTGGCCTCGTAGGCCGAGGCGAACTCCTGCGCGCTCTCCAGGTCCTCGGTCGGCGCGCCGACCGAGGTGGCCAGGTCGCCCTCCTTGCCGCCGGCGCTGAGGTAGGCGTCGTGGTAGATGCCGTCGCCGCCCATCACCGGGCCGGTCAGGCCGGCCGCCGCCAGCTGCTCGGACAGCGGGGCGGCCTGCGGGAACTGCCCGCCGAAGTAGACCGCGTCCGGCTCGAACGGCTTCAGCGCGTCGATCACCTTGGTGAAGTCGGTGGCGTTCCCGTCGATCCGCTGCCGGGTGACGATCGTCGCGCCCTTCTCCTCGGCCCGCTCGGTGAACGAGTCGGCGAGACCCTCGCCGTACTTGAGCCCGTCGGTGACGATCGCGATCCGGGTCTCCTCCAGCTTCTCCACCAGGTAGTTGGCCGCGAACGGGCCCTGCAGCGAGTCGACCGTGCAGGTGCGGAAGTAGGTCTCGAACCGCCGCTTCGGGTCGGTCCGGAAGTTCTCGCCCCGGCTCAGCGAGTCGGCCGTGTTCGCCGGGGAGACCTGCAGGATCCCCGCGCTGTCCAGGATCGGCTGGACCCGCGCCGACACCGACGAGTTCAGCGTGGACACCACGCCGGCCAGGTTCTCCGTGCTGGCCAGCTTGGTCGCGGCCTGGGCGCCGAGGTCCGGGTTCATCCCGTCGTCCTCCGGCTGGGCGACGAGCCGGTAGCCGTCGACCGCGCAGCTCTCGTTGGCCTGGTCGACGGCGAGGCTCGTCGCGTTGGCGATGCCCTTGCCCTGCTCGCCCAGCTCGCCGCTGAGCGGGGCGATCACGCCGACGATCAGGGTGCCCTTGCTGGTGTCGCAGGCCGCCCGGTCGTTCCCGTCCGGGGCGTCGTCGCCCTCGGACGTGCACGAACCGAGCAGCAGGGCCGCCGCGAGGACGGCCGCGAGTCGTCTGAGGTCAGGCAACGCCGAGATCACCACCGAGGTAGGCGGCCCGCACCTCCGGGTCGTGCAGGAGGTCACTCGCGGGCGCGGACTTGACGACGGCACCGGTCTCCAGCACGTACGCCCGGTGCGCGAGCTGCAACGCCTGGTGGGCGTTCTGCTCGACCAGCAGCACGGTGGTCCCGCGCTCGTTGATCTCCTTGACGATGTCGAAGATCTGCGCGACCAGCATGGGCGCCAGACCCATGGACGGCTCGTCGAGCAGCAGCACCTTCGGGTTGGTCATCAGCGCCCGCCCGATGGTGAGCATCTGCTGCTCGCCACCGGACATCGTGCCGCCGTACTGGGACTTGCGCTCGGCGAGCCGGGGGAAGATCTCGTAGACCTGGGCCAGGTCGCCGCTCACGTCGCCCTTGCGCCCGTAGGCGCCCATCAGCAGGTTCTCCTGCACCGTCATGCCGGGAAAGATCCCCCGGCCCTCCGGGGCCTGGCCGATGCCGAGGGCGACCCGCTTGTGCGCCGGCACCTTCGAAATGTCCTCGCCCTGGAACCGGACCCGCCCTCGGGCCAGCGGCCGCAGCCCGGAGATCGTCTTCAGCGTGGTGGTCTTGCCGGCACCGTTGGCGCCGATGAGGGCCACGATCTCGCCCTCGGAGACCTCGAGGGTCACCCCGTGCAGCGCGGCGACCTTCCCGTAGTAGACGTGGATGTCGTTGACCTCAAGAAGCATCGGCTTCGGCTCCCAGGTACGCCTCGATGACCTTCGGGTTGTTCTGCACCTCGCGGGGCGTGCCCTCGGCGATCAACTGGCCGAAGTCGAGCACCGCGACGCGGTCGCTGATGTGCATCACCAGGCCCATGTCGTGCTCGATCAGCAGCACGGTGCGGCCGTCGTCACGGATGCGGCGGATCAGCTCCTGGAGCGACTGCTTCTCGGCGGGGTTCATCCCGGCCGCCGGCTCGTCGAGCAGGAGCAGCCGGGGGTCGGTGCCGAGCGCACGGGCGATCTCGAGCCGGCGCTGGTCGCCGTAGGGCAGGTTCTTCGCGGTCTCGTCCGCGCGGCCGCTGATCCCGACGAAGTCCAGCAGCTCAAGGGCCCGCTCGCGGCCCCGGCGCTCCTCGCGGTAGTGCCAGGGCATGCCGAAGACGGCGCCGAGCGCGCCGGTGCGGTGGTGGGCGTCCAGGCCCACCATCACGTTCTCCAGCGCGGACATGTTGTGGAACAGGCGGATGTTCTGGAACGTCCTGGCGATCCCGGTCTTGGTGACCCGGAACCGCTTCATCCCGTCGATCCGTTGGCCGGCGAAGCGCACCTCGCCGGTGGTCGGCCGGTACACGCCGGTGACGACGTTGAACGTGGTGGTCTTGCCCGCGCCGTTCGGTCCGATCAGGGCGTAGATCTCCCCCTCGCGGACGGTCAGGTCGACCTCGTTCATCGCGACGACACCGCCGAAGGCCATGGTCAGGTTGGCCAGTTCGAGCAGCGCGGGCGCCTGGTTCGGTTCGGTCACTTGGACGACACCTCCACGTCGGGATCCGAGGTGGGACCGGCCACCTCGGCACCCATCGAACCCATGCCACCCGTTCCCTCGGCGAGCTCCGCCCGCCGTCGCCGCGACGGCAGCAGACCCTCCGGTCGCAGCGCCATCAACAGCACCAGTGCCGCGCCGAAGAAGAGGATCCGGTACTCGGCCAGGCCGCGGAACCGCTCGGGCAGCCAGGCGATGAGGAACGCGCCGAGCATGACGCCGGGCAGGTTGCCGGAGCCACCGAGCACCACGGCCACGAGGATCGTCGCGGACAGGATGAACGGGAAGCTGGTCGGCGCGATGAAGTTGGCCTGGCTGGCCCACACCGCTCCGGCCAGGCCGCCGATCATGGCGCCGATGGCGAAGGCGAGCAGCTTGAAGCGGAACGTCGGCACGCCCATCAGCTCGGCCGCGTCCTCGTCCTCCCGGATCGCCGCCCACGAGCGGCCGACCCGGCTGATCTCCAGCCGGCGGGAGAAGATGATCACCAGCACGATCGTGGCGAGGATCAGGTAGTAGTACGGCGCCGGGTCGAACAGGAACTCGGTGCCGAACATGTCCGGCGGGTGCGGGATGTTCGTGATGCCGCGGGCGCCGCCGATCTCGTCGGTGTTGTTCGCGGTGATGCGGACGATCTCGTGGAAGCCGAGCGTGACGATCGCCAGGTAGTCGCCGCGCAGCCGCAGGGTCGGGGCGCCGAGGATCACGCCGGAGATGGCGGTGACCCCGATGCCGATCGACAGGGTGGCCCAGAAGTTCCACCCGTACTGGGTGCCGAAGTAGGCCAGCGAGTACGAGCCGATGGCGAAGAACGCCACGTAGCCGAGGTCGAGCAGGCCGGCTAGGCCGACCACGATGTTGAGCCCGATCGCCATCAGGATGTAGATGCCGATCGGGAAGAACAGCACCGTGGTCCAGTCGGAGTACGGCGACATGAACGCGCCGATCCAGGGCGCCGGCAGGATGAGCGCGCCGACGATCAGACCGATGTAGACGATCCAGCGCTGCCAGCCGGGGGCCTTGGCCCACCAGTCGCGGACCCGGTCGAGCTGGGAGCCCGCGAGTTTGAAGGGGTTGCCGCTCTTGGCCGCGGTGTTGCCGTTGTTGGTCACGTCGTCGCCCCTCATGCCCGTGCTCGCTGCAAGGACTCGCCCAGAATCCCGGTCGGCCGGAACATCAGCACGACCACCAGGACGATGAACGCGATGACGTCCTTCCACTCGGATCCGAGGAAGATCGCGCCCCAGTTCTCGATCAGGCCGAGCGCGAACCCGCCGAGCAGGGCGCCTCTGATGTTGCCGATGCCGCCGAGGACGGCCGCGGTGAACGCCTTGATGCCCAGTACGAACCCTTCGTTGTACTGGGTGACCTCGTACTCCATCACGTACAGCATGCCCGCTACGCCGGCCATGGCGCCGCCGAGCAGGAACGTCATCCGCACGACGTTGTCGATGTTGACGCCCATCAGGACGGCGGCCTCGGGGTCCTGCGCGGTGGCGCGGATTCCCCGGCCCATCCGGGAGCGGTTCACGATCTGGTCGAGCAGGACCATCATGGCGATCGCCGCCACGATGACGATGATGTGGTCGGTGCGGACGTTGGCGTTGCCGATGGTGAACACCACGTCCCGGTCGACGAGCCGCGGCACGCCCGTGGTGTTGCGGCCCGCCTTGTCGAAGACGGCCGGGATGACCACCAGGGCGAAGAACTCCTGGAGGAACAGGGAGGCGCCGATCGCCGAGATCAGCGCGGCCAGGCGGGAGGCGCCCTTCTTGCGCAGCGGCCGGTAGGCGACCTGCTCGAGCAGGACGGCCGCGCCGCCGGCCGCCGCCATGGACACCACGAGCATCAACAGGAGCATGCCGATCAGCGCGAAGCCGGTCAGCGGGCCGGTGACACCCATCGTCGTCAGCACGAACAGCGAGGCGAACGTGCCGATCATGAAGATTTCGGAGTGCGCGAAGTTGATCAGGCGCAGGACGCCGTAGACCATCGTGTAGCCGAGCGCGAGCAGCGCGAAGATGGCGCCGGCCGCCAGCCCGCCCACGGTGCTGGGCAGGAACTGATTACTCAGATCGTCGAGCATGCTGGATTGCTGCCTTGCTGTCGGGGCGAAGGGTCGCCACAGGGACAGGGGCGGGAGCGCCGTCGCGCGGCGTTCCCGCCCCCAGCGTCAACTCGTGTGGGACCGGTTCAGCTCTCGAGCTTCGCCTCGTCGGACGCGCCGAGGAGGCTGATCTTCCCGTCCTTCACCTGGTAGATGAAGATGTCGTTGGCCTCCGGCTCGCCGTTCTCCTGGAACTTGATCGGCTTGGAGACACCCTCGAAGTCGACGGTCTTGAGGAACTCGTTGATGTCGGCGGAGGTGGTGTTGCCGGCCTCGACCGCCTTGATGAACGCGGTCGCGGCGTCGTAGCCCTCGGTGGCGTAGATCGCGGGCGGGACGTCGAAGGCGCTCTGGTAGTTGTCGTAGAACTCCTTCAGCGGACCGGTGACGTCCTCGCTCGGGATGTTGCACGGGCAGCCGAGGATCGCGCCCTCCGCGGCCTCGGCGCCCGCGGTGGACACCAGCTGCGCGTCCAGCGAGCCGTCACCGGAGACGAACGGGGCGTCCACGCCGGCGTCCCGGAGCTGCTTGAGCAGCGGCCCGGCCTGGGCGTAGTAGCCGCCGAAGAAGATGACGTCGGCGTTACTGGTACGGATCTTGGAGACGGTGGACGAGTAGTCCGACGCGGTCACGGCGAACCGGTCGGTCTCGGTGGTGACACCGGCCTCCTTGAAGGCGGTGGTGACGGTCTCGGCGAGGCCGACGCTGTACTCCTGGTCGTCGCTGACCACGAAGGCCTTCTTCGGGCTCAGCTCGTTGACCAGGAAGTTGGCGATGCCGGGGCCCTGGTCGTTGTCGTTGGCGACGACGCGGTGCCAGAACTCCCAGCCGTTCTCGGCGAGGCCGGGGTTGGTGGCCGAGGCCGAGACGCTCGGGATGCCCGCCTCGTTGAGCTGGGCGCCCACCGCCTTGGACTCACCGGAGAACGCCGGGCCGATGAGGCCGACGATCTTGTCGGTGCCGGCGGCCTGCGGGACCAGGACGGCGGCCTGCTCCGGCTTGCCCTGGCTGTCGTACTCGACCATTTCGATCTTGACGTCCGGGTTGGTGGCGTTGTACTCGTCGAACGCCATCTTCGCGCCGTTGCGCGGGGGGATGACGATCGCGGAGTTCTCACCGGTCAGGTCACCCATGAAGCCGATCTTGACCGAGGTGGCGTCGCCACCGCCGCCACCGCCGGAGCTGTCGTCCCCCGAGCCGGCACACGCCGAAAGAGTGAGAGTGAGCGCCATGCCGGCGGCGAGGAAGCCAGCGCGGCGAACCATCTTCGGGCCCAACGTTTCGTCCTTTCATAGTGCCGTGGCTCACGCACGGCTCAGCTTGGCCGGGAAGGCTACCCGACGTCACCGCGAGCGCCACGACCAGCGGTACCACCGGTGTTTCAGCCCTGCTCGGTGGCACGGGCTGTGGCGGAACGTAGTAACGATCGGAGCGGGAGTCACCCTCCCGTGGCGCTCGTGACCAGACTGCAACGAAATTGCACACCCGTGTCCGCTCCCCGGACGAATGGGGAGCTACCGGACACGGAGGGGCGTCAGTTGATGTTCTCCACGACGGCCTGGGCGACGGCCTTCATCGTGGCGCGCCGGTCCATGGCGGTGCGCTGGATCCAGCGGAAGGCCTCGGGCTCGGAGAGGCCCTGCTTGGTCATCAGGAGGCCCTTGGCGCGTTCGACGAGCTTGCGGGTCTCCATGCGCTCGGTGAGCGTGGCGACCTCGGTCTCGAGGGCCTGGAGCTCGGCGAAGCGGGAGACGGCGAGCTCGATGGCCGGCACGAGATCGTGCTTGGCGAAGGGCTTGACGAGGTAGGCCATGGCCCCGGCCGCACGAGCCCGCTCGACGAGGTCCCGCTGACTGAAGGCGGTCAGAATGACGACCGGAGCGATCCGCTCCTCCGCGATGGCCGCGGCCGCGTCGATCCCGTCCATCTTGGGCATCTTGACGTCGAGGATCACAAGGTCGGGCCGCAACTCGGTGGCCATGGCGACGGCCTGCTCGCCGTCGGCCGCCTCGCCCGCGACGTGATACCCCTCTTCTTTGAGCATCTCGACGAGGTCGAGCCGAATCAGCGCCTCATCCTCGGCGACGAGGACACTACGCTGCACGGCCGGGCCGGACTGGGCCTCGGCAGCCTGCTCGGTCACCGGGGTCCTCCTGGGTGTCGGTTCGGCAACGCTGGGCCTTCAGCCTACCGGCGCCGCACGCCGCCCCGCCGCTCTCCGAGACAGCGATCACCACAACGTAACGAACTGGCAACATAGACCGTGACCCAGCTCATGCTCCCCCGGTCGGACCAGCGCGGGTGATCCCGTAGAGTCGTTCCCCACCAGCCCCCGTAGCCCAATCGGCAGAGGCAACGGATTCAAAACCCGTCCAGTGTGCGTTCGAATCGCACCGGGGGCACTCACTCTGGGCGGTCCCCAGACCTCCGACGCGCCCGGCGCCCGTCAGCTACCCGTGTGGATACGTTGGGCGGCGAGTCGATGTGCCATGGCGGTGGCGAGCATGGTGGCTGCCGCGACGAGCCAGAAGGGGCGGGGGCCGTGGGCGAGCGCGGAGCCCATGAGCGGTGGCCCGACGGTCAGGGCGACGCCCCAGGTGATGCCGTAGATCGAGAAGTAGGTGGCTTTTGCCCCTGCTGGCGCCAGGCGCGCCACCAGCGTGTGGGCGTAACCGAGCAGGAGGACGTCGCCTAGTGCGATGACGGTCGAGGCGACCGCGTAGCCGGCGAGGGTCGGGAACATCCCGGCGATCGCGAGGCCGCCCGCGAGGATGAGGTAGCCGACGATCATGGCTCGGTCCGGGTCGCGGTGTGGTCGGAGGAGTGGCTGGGCGCAGATGATCACCAGGGCGCCCAGCGCCGCCAGGAGGCCCGCGTCGGCGGGCTCGTGGCCCGCGGCCAGGAGGGCGATCGGCATGGCCATCGGGACGGCCAGGTACACCGTGGCGAACACGGTGCCGGTGGCCATGAGTGCCAGGAGTCGCGGGTCCGTCCAGGGGCGGACCCCTGTCGGCCGGTCACGGGTGTGGCGCGGGGTCGCCGGCATGACCACGGCGACCAGCAGCGCACACGCGAGAGCGGTGGCCGCGTCGATGGCGAACAGCCACGAGAGGCCGGCGCGCCCTACCGCGGCGGCGATCAAGCCCGCGGCGAGGCCCGCCGCGGCCAGTGCGGCGCCCAGCAACCCGTACGCGGCCGGAAGATGCTGGTCGGGCGTGACATCGGCGATCAGGCCCTGGCTCGCTGGTTCGTAGATCTCGAAGCACAGGCCGAGCAGTACCGCGCCGGCCAGGGCTACGGCGAGGGTGGGCGCGGCGGCGATGACTGCCTGCGCGCCCGCCGTGCCGCACAGGCCGATCACCACGGCCGCCTTCGACCCGACCACCGTGACGAGGCGGCCGCCGAGTAGCCGCGACGGGATGGTCGCCGCTCCGAACGCGCCGACGACGAGGCCTGCCACCTGCACGGACGCGCCGTGGTCCCGCACGAGGAGCACGGCTAGGAACGGCATCGAGAAGGCGCCGATCCGGTTGACGAACCGGGCGACCAACAGCACCGTCACGGTTGGTGGAAGACCTCGACCGTAGGATCCTGCGAGACTGGCGAAGACTCGTTTGTTGGTCACGATACCCAGACTAGGGTCGTCCGATACACTGCTCAAATGCGTTTTGATAGCCACGTTGCGGATCTACTGCGGGTTGCGGCTGATCTTGTCAACGCCCAGACCTGCGGGCATGCCGGTGGCCGACCGGCTCGTGTCCCGTCGGGCCAGGAGCTGCGCGACGAACTGGGGCGCATCCTCGCGCGCGACGGTCGGCAGCCAGTCGTCGATGAGCGCGACGTCCCTGTGCTCACACGTTTCGCGCTGGACGCTCGGCCGATATTCGAAGCCGCGGCTGACGACGACCTCGGCTCGGCCGCCATCGCGACCAACGAGCTCCTGTCCTGGACCCGGCCGACACCCCGGCTGGATCAGCACGGTGACAGTTGGGACATGCACTTCCACGGGCCCACCGACCGGCTCGGCGACGGGTGGGCCGCCGGGTGCACGGCCGCCCTCACGATGGCTCTGGGCAGCGCGCGAGTCGGGCGGCTCGGCGTCTGCGTCGCACCGGAGTGCGACCGGGTCTATGTCGACCGTTCGAAGAACGGCACGCGCAGCTTCTGCGGCGTCAACTGCCAGAACCGCGTCAAGAACGTCCGGCACCGCGAGCACCGAGCACGGCGGCGCCAACCGCGGCGGTGACCGGATCGGGCCCGGTCGACCTAGCGCGACGGCTTGATCGACATGGCGTGGTGGAACACGTCGCGCGGGTCCCAGCGGGCCTTGACCTGCTGTAGCTTCCGGTAGTTCTCCTTGTAGTACAGCGCGTGCCACGGGACTCCGGACTTGTTCCACTTCGGATCTGTGATGTCGACGTCCGGGTAGTTGATGTAGGAACCGTCGTTGACGTCGTTCGGGACCGGTACACCGCCGGTGTCCTGGTACATCGCGCGGTACCAGCGCCTGATCCAGTCCAGGTTCGCCTGTTCGGAGTTCGGATCGGTCCAGGTGACCGTGTAGATCGCTTTCATGATGCTGTCCCGCTGGGGCAGGGCGGTCGCGTCCGATGCCACGGTGTTGACCTTGCCGCCGTAGGACACCAACAACAACAGTGCACGCTCGTTGTCGTGGTCCGTGCTGGTCAGGTAGGTGTAGGCGGTTTTGATCTGCTCGTCGGTGAAGCGTTTCCGCAAATAGGCCGCTTTTGCTTTGAACATTCCGGATTCGTCGGCCTGGCTCAGTGAGCCGGCCCGCACCCCGGCCAGCCATGGCAGGCGGTGGGGCGGCTCGATCGTGATCGTGCCGGGGACTCCGTCGGTGACCTCGGCGATGTGGTCGCGCAGTAACTGGTCGGCGTTGGGCAGGGTTCCGTCCAGTGCGGGAACCATGGCGAACGCGCCGGGGTCGGCACCGGTGTCGCGTCGAGTGATCAGCATCGGACTGAAGAGGCTGGCGTATGGGGAGTCAACCCCGCTGTTGCGCTCGTGCCATTCGCCGTAGTTGCGTAGCAGACGGTAGAACGACTGCTCGGTGACGTCCCGCCAACTCCATCCGACCGTTGCGCTGAGGGTCGAGGCGGGGGGCTTCGGCAGCAGGCTGGTGGGATCGTTGCCGGTGGCGCCGGCGGTGCGCATCCAGTACCGGATGACCACACCGAAGTTCCCGCCGCCGCCCCCGGTGTGCGCCCACCACAGGTCCCGGTTCTCGTCGCCCCGCTCGCGGGTCGCGACCACTACCCGCGCCCGCCCGGATCGGTCCACCACAACGACTTCCACGGCGTGCAGGTAGTCCACCACCGAGCCGAACCTTCTGGACAGCGGGCCGTAGCCGCCACCCTGGACGTGGCCGCCCGCGGCCACGCCGCCGCACTGGCCGCCGGGGATCGTGACGCCCCAGCCGAGGTAGAGGCGTTCGAACACCTCCCACAGGGTCGCGCCTGGCTCGATCATGAACGCGTCGCGCCGCCGGTCGAACGTGACCTCCCGCATCGCGGACAGGTCGATGATCACCTCCGCGCCGTCGCCGACGAAGTTCTCGTAACAGTGCCCGCCACTTCGGACGGTGACGCGCTTGCCGGCACGCGTGGCGTCGTTCACCGTCCGCACGACCTGCTCGGTCGTGGTGGGCAGCCGGAAGGAATCGGGACGCGGGAAGAACCGCTCACTCGTCCGGCGCAACACGAGGTCTTCGTAGCGTGCGTCGTTCGGCGTGATCGCGACCGGACCGGGCACGCTCTTCGGTGACGGCGCCTCCGCGTTTCCGAGCAGTGCCGCACCTCCCAATGCCGCGGTGCCGGCAAGAAATCCACGACGGGTAGGACCAGACATTTCTTTTCCCAAACTGTGTGTTGGTGTTTCGGGAAAAACGTTATGGCCCGACGGTCCGGTGAGACCACCCTCGGGAATCAACTGTCAGGCACCCCTCAGCGAACCGTCAGGTCGCCGACGCCGGGTCGTCAGGATCGGGGCCCCGGCAGCGTGGTGTGATGAGGAAATGGACAACATTCTCGTGGTGGACGACGACCCCGGTCTGCGGGAGCTGCTGTTGTCCGCGCTGCGGTTCGCGGGGTTCGGGGTCGAGGCGGTCGGGGACGTGCCGGCCGCTCTGGCCGCGATCGAGGCGCACGCGCCGGACGCGATCGTGCTGGACGTGATGTTGCCCGGCACGAACGGGTTCGACCTGCTGCACCTGCTGCGCTCGCGGGATGTCGACGTGCCGGTGATGTTCCTGACCGCCCGCGACGAGCTGGACGACCGGGTGCGCGGGCTGCGCCTCGGCGGCGACGACTACCTCACCAAGCCGTTCGACGTCGCGGAGGTCGCCGCGCGGCTTGCGGCGCTGCTGCGACGCGCCCGCCGCGTACCGCCCGCGGTGCCGGAGGGCGTGCTGCGCTGCGACGACCTGGAGCTGGACGAGGTCGGGCACGTGGTGACCCGGGGCGGACGTCCGGTCGAGCTGTCCCCCACCGAGTTCCGGCTGCTGCGCTACCTGCTGGCCAACACCGGGCGAGTGGTCTCCAAGGCACAGATCCTCGAGCACGTCTGGCAGTACGACTTCGGCGGCGACGCGGGCGTGGTGGAGCGGTTCGTCTCCAACCTGCGCCGCAAGATCGACTTCGGTGGGCCGTCGCTGATCCGCACCGTACGGGGGTTCGGGTACAACCTGCGGCCGCTGTCGCGATGAAGCGGCTCTTCCGGTTGCGGCCCGCCCTCGTCGCGCTGCTCGCCGGCCCGGAGGTCGCCGTGCTCACCGCCAAGGTCCAGAAGGCGTTCGACGCCCAGCGGCGGGCCCAGGACCGGCTGCGCAGCTTCGTCGCCGACGCCAGTCACGAACTGCGCACACCGCTCGCGACCCTGCACGGCTGGATCGACCTGTACGTCCAGGGCGGCCTGCGCGACCCCGACGAACTCGCGCACGCCATGGAACGGATGCAGGCCGAGGTGGGCCGGATGCGGCTGCTGGTCGACGAACTGGCGCTGCTGGCCGACCTCGACGCGGCCCGCCCGCTCAACCGCGAGTCGGTGGACGTGGTGGCACTGGCCGGCGAGGTGGTGGACGACGCCGGGATCGTCAGCGCCGACCGAGCCATCACCCTGCGCGGGCCGGCGGACGCGGTCGTCGAGGGGGACGGCCCGCGCATCCAGCAGGTACTGCGCAACCTCGTCGGCAACGCGGTGCAGCACACCCGGGCCGGCACACTGGTCACGGTCACCGTGGGCTCGGCGGACGGGCACGTGGTGGTCGAGGTGCGCGACGAGGGTGCCGGGATCGCACCGGAGCACCTGCCGCACGTCTTCGAGCGCTTCTACCGCGCCGACCCCAGCCGCAGCCGCGACGGCGGCGGCTCGTCGGGTCTCGGCCTGGCCATCGTCGAGGCGATCGTGACCGCGCACGGCGGCACGGTCGGCGTCACCTCGACGCCCGGGAAGGGCACGACCGTCCGGGTCACCTTCCCCGTCGACTCCCCGGACCCCTCCGACCCGACCGCACGGCCCACCCCATAGTGTCTACTACAGGTCGTAGTAAGCGGGAGGTTCGACGATGATCGACGGGCTGGCGACGACGCTGACGTTCGTCGCGTTGGGGGCCGCGCTGTGGGGGGTCGTTCTGGTGGTCGTCGGGCGGCCGCTGCTGATCGACCGGTGGCACGGGCTCGGGCTGCTGGGAGTGGTGGCCCTGCTCGAGCTCGGGTTGCTCGCACAGGCGGTCGTCGGGGTGGTCGAACTCATCGGCACGGACCGGGAGGTGGACACCTTCTCGTTCCTCGGGTACCTGGTCGGGCCGGTGCTGATCCTTCCGCTGGCCGCGTTCTGGTCGTTGGCCGAGCGCACCCGCTGGGGGCCGGGTGTGCTCGTCATCGGCTGTCTCACCGTCCCGGTGCTGATCGTTCGGCTCCGCCAGGTCTGGGAAGCGCATGTCTGAGGCGACGCTGGCTCGACGCACCCGGTCCGGGCCCGGTCGGCTGCTGATCGCGGTCTACGCGGTGTTCGCCATCGCCGCGAGTTCGCGGTCGGCGGTGCAGCTCGGCACGCGGTTCGAGGAGGCTCCGCTGGCGTACGTGTTGTCGGCGTTCGCCGCGGTGGTGTACGTGCTCGCGACCGCTTGTCTGGCCATGGGGAGCCGCGCGTCGAGGCGGGTGGCCTTGGCGGCGGTGTCGGTCGAGCTGGTCGGGGTGCTGGTCGTGGGGACCGCCAGTCTGGTCGCACCGCGGGCGTTCCCCGACGCCACCGTGTGGTCGGACTTCGGCGCCGGTTACCTGTTCGTGCCCGTGGTGCTTCCGCTGCTCGGCCTGTGGTGGCTGCGCACCACCGCTCACACCCCCGCATAGGAGTGCAGGCCGGCGATCACCAGGTTGATGAAGAACAGGTTGAACAGCACGACCACCAGGCCGATGATGTTGAGCCAGGCCGCCCGCCGTGCCCGCCAGCCGGAGGTCGCGCGGGCGTGCAGGTACGCGGCATAGCAGACCCAGGTGACGAACGCGGCCGTCTCCTTGGGATCCCAGTCCCAGTAGCGGCCCCACGCCGCCTCGGCCCAGATCGCCCCGGTGACGATCGCGACCGTGATCGTGAGGAAGCCGAACACGCCGCTGCGGTAGGCCAGCCGGTCGAGGAACTCCGGCGGTGGCAGCCGGTCGGCGACCGGCCTGGCGCGGGTGGCCTTCGCGGGCTCCGCCGAGTCCGTCGAGTCCGTGAGGTCAGCGAGCCGGCCCGTGCTGACCAGGTGCAGCGCGCTGGTCACGCCGGACACCAGGAAGACGCCGCTCGCCATGATCGCCGCCGCCACGTGGATGACGATCCAGTACGACCGCAGGGCGGGCTGCACCGCGGCGGCCTCGGCGTAGAGCAGGTTGCCGGCGAGGAACAGCAGCAGCGAGATCGGGAGCAGCACGAACACCGCGACCCGGCGGACCGGGTGCCGGCGCAGCACGTACAACCACGTGCCGACCGCGACCAGACCGACCGCGGAGATGTACTCGTACATGTTCGCCCACGGCACCCGTTCGGTCGCGATTCCGCGCAGCACCACCGACGACAGGTGCAGCACCGCACCGAGAACGGTGAGCGCAACCCCCATCCGGCCCAGCCGCGGGGGCAGGGCGACGGGCCGGACCGGCGGCCGCTCCGAGGACCCGTCCACCCTGGCTGTCGGTGCCACACCCCCAGCACCGGCACCGACGGCGACCGGCTCCGGCCGCGCCTCGGCTCGCCGCGGTCGGTAACGGGCGAGCACGTACTCGAACGCGCCGAACAGAGAGGCCAGCATGTAGACACCGACAGCACTCGTGAACAGCCAGTCGCTCAGCACGGCCAGTCCGGTTGGGTCGGGCATCACCACTCCTCGGATCGGGCTTCGACGAATAGTAGTACTACGTCACGTAGGAAAGTGCCGCGGTCACTCCCAGCGGAACCACAGCACGACGGACACGACGCCGAGAACCGTCCACAGGCCGAGCAGACTCCAGTAACCAGCGGGTACGCCGGCACCCGCGGTGAGGGTGGACCGCAGCCCTTCGGCCAGCGCGGTCACCGGCAGCAGTTGCGTGGCCTGGACGAGCCCCGCCGGCAGTGGGAACACGACGTGACCGAACACGATCATCAGCAGGTGGATCAGCTGGGCCGCGCCGGCGGTGGTGTCGGGTCGCAGGCGCCCGGCCATGGTCAGCGCAACCCCGGCGAACGCGGCGGTCGCCAGCGCGACGAGACCGAGGGCGCCGAGGACGCCGCCCGCGTGCGGACGCCAGCCGAACAGCATCCCCGCGCCCACGAGCAGGACGACCTGCACCTCGATGAGCACGACGACCGCGCCGATCTTGGCCAGCAGCAGTCCCCAGGACGGCAACGGCGACGCCCCGAGCCGCTTGAGCACCCCCTGCGCACGTTCCCAGCCGGTCGCGGTCGCGAGCCCGACGAACGCCGTCGCCATCACCGCGAGCGCGATGGCCCCGGGGACCGCGAAGCCGAGGCGGTCGTCGGTGGGCAGGCGGATCACGTCGGTGAGCCCGACACCGAGCAACGCGAGCACGGACGGCACGACCATGACCACCACCGCGTCGACGCGGCTGACGGCCAGTCGCAGCTCCATCGCGGTCTGCCTGGCGATGATCACCGGCAGCGGCAGGCGGCCACGGCCGGGACTCAGGTCAAGCGTCACGGGAGGTCACCGCCAGGAACACGTCCTCGAGGCTGGGCCGGACGGTGCGCACGTCGGTGAGCACCGCGCCGTGCCGGTGACTCCACGACACGGCGGCGTTCAGCACGCCGCCGAGATCGTCCTGATCCACGCCCGCGATCTCGTACTCGCCCGGCGCCAGCTCGCGCACGGTGACGTCCGGCAGGCCGAGGTCGGCGACCGGCAGGCCGGCCCCGGCCCGGACGAGCACGCGGTCGATGCCGGCGGCGGAGGTCAACGCGGCGGGCGGTCCGGCGACGGCGACCTGGCCGTGCCGCATGATCACCACCTCGTCCGCGAGGCGTTCGGCCTCGTCGAGCAGGTGGGTGGTGAGCAGGACGGCCACGCCACTGGTGCGGAGCTGGTCGATCAGGTCCCAGGTGGTGTGGCGGGCGCCTACGTCCATCCCGGCGGTCGGCTCGTCGAGGAACGCCACGGCCGGGCGGCCGACGAGCGCCATCGCGAGGTGCAGCCGCTGCTTCTCGCCCCCGGACATCGTGCGGTAGCGGGCACGCGGGTCGAGGCCGAGACGGGCACCGAGTTCGTCGACGTCGAGCGGATCGGCGGCGAACGACGCCAGCAGCGACAGCATCGCCCCCGCACGGACCGCCGGGTACACACCTCCGGACTGCGGCATCACGCCGACGTGCGGGATCACCACGTCGTGGTCGAACCACGGATCGCGGCCCAGGACGTACACCCGCCCAGCCGACGGCGGCCGGAACCCCGCACACACCTCGACCGTGGAGGTCTTGCCCGCCCCGTTGGGGCCGAGCAGCGCGAGCACGCTGCCGGACGCCACCTCGAAGGACACGCCGTCGACCGCGGTCCGTTGGCCGTACCGCACAACGAGGTCGGCCACCTCGACGGCGTTCATCTCGCCCATCGATCCTTCTACTACGAGTTGTAGGACTACGAACCGTAGTAGATCGGACGGCTTTCGGACGTGTCAAGCCGGCTCGGGCCGTGCCGTCAGACGACGAGGAAGCTCAGCGGTGTCGACACCAGCACGACGCCGCCCAGCAGCAGCAGCAGCCGCGCCAGCAGCGGCAGTGGCGACGAGGCCCGGTCGATCCGGGCCAACCGCGCCGCCACGGCCCCGTCGGTGATGCCGATGGCCCCCGGGGGCGGGACGACCGCGCTCTGGCTCACCCGCCGCAGCGCCGTGGCCAGCAGTCCGGGGCTCTGGTCCCGGCAGGCGCACTCGTCGGCACGCATCTCCACCAGCAGCGCCACGGCCTCGGCCATCACGCCGACCAGGCGGATCCTCGGCAGCAGCCGGCGCAGCGCGGCGAACGGCAGCAGCACCAGGTCGTGCCGCTCCCGCGCGTGCGTCTGCTCGTGGGCCAGCACCGCCGCGACCTCCGCCGGGGACAGCGCGGCCAGCGCGCCCGAACTCACCACGACCTGTGCCCGCAGCCCGGGCAGGCAGTAGGCCACGGTCAGCGGATGGTCGAGGATCAGCACCCCGGGCAGCTCCTCGTCCTCGCGCGCCACCAGGGCCAGGATGTCGCGGTGCCGGCGTCGGATGCGGACAACCCGGATCCAGGACCACGCGAGCGCGGCGACCAGCCCGGCGGCCATGGCGAATCCGGTGACCAACACGACCACGTGCAACGCGGTGAAGCCGGCCGGGCGCGGAGCACCGCCGAGCCAGCTGCTCAGGGCGGTCGGAATGTCCCGTCCGTACGGCGACAGGCCGATGGCGACCGCGACACCGACCGCGCAGAGCACCCAGGTGAGCATGAGCATCTGCCAGAGCAGGATCCCGGTCCGCGGGGAGCGCCACACCCACCGCGCCCGCGCGAGTGGCCGCACCACCACGGTGCACAGCACGAGGGTCACCAGCAGGTGCAGGGTCGCGTTCACGAACGGCCCTGGTCGTCGGTGCGGTGGCGCACGGCGCGTTCCAGGGCCTCGCTCAGCACCTCGACCTCCGGCGAGCTCACCGACTGGGCGAACCGGGTCAGCGCGGCGGGCCGGTCCCCGGTGAGGTCGAGCGCGTCGAGCATCAACCGCGCGACGTAGTCCGCGCGGGTGTTGACCGGCTCGTACCGCCACGCGCGGCCGTCGAGCTGCCGGCGCACCAGGCCCTTCTTCGTCAGCCGGTCGAGCACGGTCATCACCGTGGTGTACGCCAGGTTCCGTTCGGCGAGCACGCTCACGACATCACGCACGACGCAGGGCTCGCCGCGGTCCCAGAGCACCTCCATGACCGCTCGCTCCAGCTCGCCCATCCTGCCCACCGTGGTCCTCCCCGCCGCTGACGTCGCCGATGGTAACGCCAGGTGGGGCGCGTGGCCTCGACCACGCGCCCCACCGGAGGCCGGTCAGCCGATCGCGGCGGGCTCCGCCTGGTACCAGTGGTGCACGTCGGCCACCGAGCCGATCGGCACGTCGAGCACCTCACCGGGCCGCTCGTCGTCGCCGACCGCGAGCGCGAACCGCGCCGCCGTCGGACCCGACACCGACAGCGTGTAGGTGCCCTCCTCGGCGGGGAAGCGGCCGGTCAGGTAGCTCAGGTAGGACGTGTCGGTGTAGGGCTCGTCGAAGGTCTCCCGGCGGGAGGCGGTGAGCACCCGCTCCGCTCCGGACGGCGCGGTGATGGTGAGGAACGGCAGGTCGGACTCGGGCAGATCCTGTTCCGGGGACAGCTTCGGGATCAGCAGCTCGACGAACAGCTGCTGGTCGGCGCGCAGTTCGGCCCGGACGGTGCGGATCTCCCCCGGCGCGTCGATCGCGCCGTAGAAGGCGAAGGAGATGTTGCCGTCGGGCAGCGTCGGGGCCTTGCCCCGGCTGGAGTTGGCCCGGGTCAGCACGACCGGGATGTGCAGGAGCAGGCCGGCGGTGAGCATCAGGTTGGCGAGCAGCCGGTTCATCGGTTCTCCATTCGAGGTCGGGCGAAACGGAAGACGCAGACGTTGCGCCGGTCGGTCTGCCGGGCGAGTACCCGTACGTCGAGCTCGGGGAAGGCGCGGTCGGTGGCGGCGAGGTCCAGGTCGCAGACCACCGGCTCGGCCTCGGTGAGCCCCAGTTCGTCGGCGGCGACCTGGCAGGTGCAGGTCAGCATGATCTCCAGGGCGGCGTCCTCGGTGTCGGTCGAGACGTCGACGAAATCGGTGGTGATGCCGATCGCGGCGAGTCCGGGCACCGCGGCCGACAACCCGTCGGCGAGTCCCTTCGACTCGATCAGCGGGCCCAGCCGCGCGACCTGCCGCTCGGGAAGACCAACCAGGGCGATCTCCCGCGCCTCGCTGGCACCGTGCTTCTCGCGGAGTTCGAGGTACTGGCGCACCTGGTCGCACATGGCACGCTTCGCGTGCTCGGCCGGACCGGGGTCGGGCATGGCTCCTCCTCGGTGTCGGTTCTGGGCTCCGGTCGCGGAAGTCGTGACCGGGCTTGGGGGTCGCGCGCGGCGGGGATCGACACGGTCTCGGCGGTGTCGTTGCGGCTGCCGGCGAGCGCGAGGCAGTTGTGCGCGGCGAGCGCGAGGGTGGTGTACCGGTACCAGCCGACCCAGTGCCGCACCTCGTACTCGTCGAGGCCCGCACCCGTGCAGGCGGATGCGAGCACGTAGCGGTTGCGCTGCAACAGAAGCGCGATCTCGACCAGGTCGGGCAGGGTGGTCGCCGGACCCGCCTGGCACAGGTAGGCGTGCAGGTTCTCGCCCGTGCCGGGGTCACGCCGCAGCAGCAGCCAGCGCACCCCGCTCCCCGGACGGGCGACCGGCAACCGGACCCTGGCCCACTCGTGTGCGCTCCACTGCCGCACCTGCGATGCGCCCCGGGTCGCCCAGGCGTCGCCGTCGAGCAGCGCGGCCACGGTCTCGGCCGAGTGCCGGCCACGGTGGTCGCCGACGACCATCGGCAGGCGTTCGTCGGTGCGCACGCCGATGAGGAACCACATGGGGTTCCGCTCGAGGAACCGGCGCAGCGGGAGGTCGATCACCGACACGTCGGCGGCGACCCACCTGGCCGGCACCTGGGCGGCGATCGCCCTGGTGACCATCCCGCCGGCCAACTCGGCGACCGTACGGTAGGGCAGCCCGTCCGGAATTCGCGCCGACCGCCGCAGACCGGTGTCGCCGATCCAGGTGGCCGGGAGAAACAACTCCCGGTCTATCAGATAACTTCCCCGCTGCGCGACATATGTGCAGAACAGGCCGGTCTGCACGTTTTCCGTTCGTCGGCTGCCACTCGACCGAGCGAGGTGCACGCCCACCGAGCGCCGGCCCTTCTTGGCGAACCGCCACTCGTCGACGACGAGTACCGCGTTCCGGTCGCCGGCATAGCCGAGCACGAAGTCCCGGACGTCGTCCCGCACCCGGTCGGCGTTCCAGCGAGCCGTACTCAGCAGGCGCTGCATGCCATCGGGGTGCTCCTCGCCCACTCGCGCGGCGAGCTGCCAGCCGTTGCGGCGTCCGACCGGATCCAGAATGCCGCGGAGGTAGGTGCGTGCGCGTTCTCGCGGCTCGGCTCGAACGAAGCGGTGACTTATGTGTCCATGCAATTCCTCCGCGTAATCCATTGGGCTCGGTGATTCCGCCGCCAAGGACATCGAAAGATTCCCCCACGTTTATGAATCCGACTCATCAGTCCATCGTCCATTGACGAACCTAGCCCGACACTTATGTCGATGTGGCCATAAGTGCGGTTTCCCCTCAACGCAGCACATTGGCTATTGCCACCTTTTTGCACCAGTGGTGGCCGCGTACACCACCGCGAACACCGCCGCCCCGACGAGAACGATCGTCGTCCCACTCGGCACGTCGACGTGGTAGCTGAGGTTCATGCCGACGAACCCGGTGCCCGCGCCGACCAGTGCGGCCACGACGAGCAGGAAGGCGAACGTGCGCGCCACCATGCGCGCGATGACCGCCGGGACGACGAGTGCCGCGGCCACCAGCGTGACCCCGATGACGGTGAGGGTCGCCAGGACGGCGAGCGACAACACGCACATCAGCAGGACGTCGACGCGCCCCACGGCGACCCCCGAGGCCCGCGCGACCTCCGGGTCGAAGGTGGTGAACAGCAACGCCCGGTACCTGGCGCAGACCACCACGAGCGTGCACCCGAGCACGGCCGCCACGATCACGACGTCGACGGGTCGCACGCCCACGATCGACCCGAAGAGTGCCGCGTCGAAGGACGGCCCTCGGCTGCCGAACAGCGTCAGGAGCGCGACGCCGAGCGCGAACGACGCCGTGGTGACGACGCCGATGGCCGCGTCCGAACCGATCCCGCGTGACCGGGCGACCCGGTTGATCATCAGTGCGCTCGCCACTCCCCACAGGCCGGCGCCGAGGTAGTAGTCGACCCCGATCAACGACGCCGCGGCGAACCCGCCGAACACCGAGTGGGACAGGCCGTGGCCCAGGTACGACATCCCCCGCAGGGTGATGTACACGCCGGTGAGTCCGCACAGGGCACCGGCGAAGGTGGCCACGAG
Source organism: Actinophytocola gossypii (assembly GCF_025165815.1). Lineage (GTDB taxonomy): Bacteria > Actinomycetota > Actinomycetes > Mycobacteriales > Pseudonocardiaceae > Actinophytocola > Actinophytocola gossypii. The sequence goes on from NZ_JAFFZE010000023.1 coordinate 192,056, forward strand.
CAGCCCGTTGACGAAGAACCCGAACCGGAACGGGTCCCACAGGGCCGACCACCAGCTCACCCGGCCACCTCCAGCCCGGCGCCCCGGTCGACCACCACGCGGAGGCCGTAGTGCTCCAGGACGTCCAGGCGCGCGCCGAAGGTCCGCTCCAGCACGTCCGGCCGGATCACGACCTCCGGCGCGCCCTCGGCGACCACCCGCTGCCGCAGGCACACGATGTGCGGGAGGTGCGTGGCGATCCCGTTGAGGTCGTGCGTGGTCAGCACGATCGACACGCCCTGGCGGTTCAGTTCGCCCAGCATGTGCAGGATCTCGTGCCTGGTGGCCAGGTCCAGCCCACTGGTCGGTTCGTCCAGCAGGAGCAGGGACGGCCGGCGCAGCAGCGCCCTGGCCAGGAACATCCGCTGCTGCTGGCCGCCGGACAGGTCCCGGATCCGCCGGTCGGCGACCGCGCCGATCCCGAGGCGCTCCAGGACCTCGCCGACCTCGGTCCGTTCCGCGCGGGTCGGCCAGGGGCGCAGGCGGGTCTGCCGCCGGGCGACCAGGACGCACTCCCGCACGGTGACCGGGAAGTCCCAGTTGATCGTCTCCAGCTGGGGCACGTAGCCGACGGTCAGGCCGGCCGCGCGGTGGACGATGCCCCTGGTCGGGCGGAGGGTGCCGAGAAGGAGCCGCAACAGGGTGGTCTTGCCCGACCCGGACGGGCCGACCACGCCGGCGAACGTGTCGCCGGTGACGGTGAGGTCGACCGAACGGACCGCCGGCACGCCTCCGTAGTCCAGGTCCACACCGGACAGCCGGAGCAGCGGTCTACTGGGGGTAGTCGGCATCGACCGAACCCCCGGTGTCCAGTGCGCGCAGCCGGGGTGCCTCGCCGCCCAGCGCCTCGATCATGGTCACGTAGTCGAACCGCATCAGCCCCAGCCACGAGTGTTCCGGATCTCCCGGCCCGCCGGGAAGGTCGTCGTCCCGGAGGACGTCGACGTAGCGCACTCCGGTGGCGTCGCCGATCTGCTCCAGCACCTTCGACGGGAACACCTCCGAGCCGAACACGGCCTTGACGTTCTCCCGCCGGACCTGGTCGATGAGCGCGGCGACCTCTCGCGGTGTCGGTTCGGCGAAGTCCTTCGGCTGGATGGCGCCGATCACCGTCCAGCCGAACGTGCGGGCGAAGTAGGCGTACGCGTCGTGGTAGGTCAGCAGCTCGCGCTGGTCGCGCGGCAACGACTCCTGGTCGGCGCGCAGCGCGTCGGCCAGGCTGTCGGCCTTCCTGGTGAAGGCCTCGGTGTTGGCGCGGTACGTGTCGGCACCGTCCGGATCCAGGTCGCTCAGCGTGTCGCGCGTCTTCTCCGCGTACTTCACCGCGAACGTCGGGTCGGTCCACAGGTGCGGGTTCGGCTTGCCCTCCTCCCGGGGGAAGGAGAAGTCGTAGAGGTAGTCCGACTCCGGCAGCACCGAGCCGAGCTCGACGACCTCGGTGTCGGGTCGTCTGGTCCGCTCGGCGAGTTCCTTGGTCGGTTCCTCCAGCTTGAGCCCGTTGACGAAGATGACGTCCGCCTCGGCCAGGGCCTCGCCCGCGCTGGGTGGCGGGTCGAAGGTGTGGCTGTTGGTGCCCTCGGGCACCAGGCCGGTCACCCGGCCACGGTCGCCGACGACGTCGGCGATGATGCTGGTGAGCGGGGCGACCGTGGTGACCACCCGCAGCTGGCCGTCGTCGTCGGCCGCGCCCTGGGTGGTGCAGCCGGCCAGCGCGGCGACCGCGAGCACGGCGAGTGCCGAGCGCTTCATTGCTGTCCTCCTCGGTGGTGGGTGCTGACGGCGGCCGCGGCGGCGGGCAGTGCCTCGCGGACCCGCGCCAGGGCTTCGGCGTCGAGCGCGCCGGAGACGAACCACGCCTCGAACGCCGACGGCGGCAGGTAGACGCCGCGGGCCAACATGGCGTGGAAGAACACCGCGTAGGCGTCGGTGTCCTGGGCGGTGGCCGCCGCGTGGTCGGGAACGTCGGCGTCGGTGAAGAACACCGAGAACAGGTTGCCGGCGCGCCGCACCCGGTGCGGGACTCCGGCGGCGGTCAGCGCGGCGTCCGCCGCGTCGGCCACCTCCGCGGCGACGCGGTCCAACCGCGCGTAGAAGTCCGCGTCGGCCAGCCGCAGCGCCGCGAGGCCCGCGGCCGTGGCCAGCGGGTTCCCGGACAGGGTGCCCGCCTGGTACACCGGGCCGTCCGGTGCGAGCCGGTCCATCAGCTCCGCGCGGCCGCCGAACGCAGCGGCGGGCAGCCCACCGCCCATGGCCTTGCCGAAGGTCAGCAGGTCGGGCGAGACGTCCTCGAGCTCGCACCAGCCGCCCGGCCCGCTGCGGAACCCGGTGATCACCTCGTCGACCACGAACAGGGCACCGTGCTCGCGGCACAGCGCGGCCAGGTCCGCGTTGAACCCGGGGCGGGGCGGCACCACGCCCATGTTGGCCGGCACGGCCTCGGTGATCAGGCAGGCGATCCGGTCGCCGTGGCGCTCGAACGTGCTCCGAACGGCGTCGAGATCGTTGTACGGCAGGACGATCGTGTCCTCGGTCGCCTGCTCGGGCAGCCCCAGGGTCAGCGCGCCGGAGCCGGCCGACGCCAGCAGCGCGTCGACGTGCCCGTGGTAGCAGCCGGCGAACTTGACCACGACCGGCCGGCCGGTGGCGCCGCGGGCGAGCCGGATCGCGGACATGGTGGCCTCGGTGCCCGAACCGACCAGCCGCACCCGTTCCACGGCGGGCACCCGGCCGGTGATCGCCTCGGCCAGGCGGAGCTCGCCCGTCGTCGGCGCGCCGAACGTCGTGCCCCGCGAGGCGGCCTCCCGGACCGCGGCCACGACGGTCGGTTCGGCGTGGCCGTGCAGCAGGGCACCCCAGGAGTTGACGAGGTCGACGTACTCGCGGCCGTCCGCGTCGGTGACCAGCGGGCCGGCGCCGCGGGTGAGGAACCTCGGCGTGCCGCCCACCGCCCGGAAGGCGCGCACCGGCGAGTTGACGCCTCCGGGGGTCACCGCCCGCGCACGATCGAACAACGCCGCCGATCTCGGCGCCTCGCGAGGAAAGACGGTCGCGGTCGGGGTGCTGGTCACACGACCACCTCGCTGCCGGCCCAGTCCCGCGGCCGCAGGAACCGCGCCACGTCGGCCTCGGGTGACCCGGCCTCCGGTCGCACGTCGTAGCCCCAGCCGGCGACCGGTGGCATGGAGATCAGGATCGCCTCGATGTTCCCGCCGGTCTGCAGGCCGAACAGCGTCCCTCGGTCGTGGACGAGGTTGAACTCGACGTACCGGCCGCGCCGCACCCGCTGCCACCGGCGTTCCCGCTCGCCGTAGGCCATCTCCCGGCGCCGGTCGACGATCGGCAGGTACGCCGGCAGGATCGTGGCGAGGCCGTCGACCACGAACGCCCGGTAGCGCTCGAACTCGCCGCCGGTGAGGTTGTCGAAGAACACCCCGCCGACGCCGCGCATCTCACCCCGGTGCGGGATGGTGAAGTAGTCGTCGCAGGCGGCCTTCCACGCCGCGTGGTCGGTCCAGTCGTGCCGGTCGCACCAGTCGCGCAGCACCCGGTGGAAGTGCGTGGCGTCCTCGTCGAAGCCGTACATCGGGGTGAGGTCCATGCCGCCGCCGAACCACCACCGCTCCCCCGCTTCGAAGTACCGCAGGTTCGCGTGGAACGACGGCGCGTACGGGTTGAGCGGGTGCAGCACCATCGAGATGCCCGTGGCCCGGTACGGCCTGCCGGCCAGGTCCGGCATCGTGCCGGCGATCGACGGCGGCACCTCGGCCCCGCCGATGGACGACACGTTCACCCCGGCGCGTTCGAAGACCCGTCCGCCTTCGAGGACGCAGACCCGTCCTCGGCCGAACCCGTCTCGTTGCCAGGGGTCCCGGCGAAACGTGGCCCCGCCGTCGTGGTCCTCGAACGCGGCCACGAGGCGGGCCTGCTCGCCGAACAACAGCTCGGCGATGGCGTCGGTGAAGGTCACGGCTGCTGGTCTCCTTCCGTGCGGGGGAACTCGTGCACCGCGTCGACCAGCCGGGCGACCGTGTCCGGGTCGGTCCCCGGCAGCACGCCGTGGCCCAGGTTGAAGATGTGCGCCCCGCCGAGGCCAGCGCGCAGCACCTCGTGCGCGCCGGCGACCGCGAGTTCCGGCGTGGTCAGCAGCAGGCCGGGGTCGAGGTTTCCCTGCAGGGCCAGCCCGGGCAGTTCCGCGCGGCAGTCGCGCAGGGGGCGGCGCCAGTCCACGCTGACGACCTCGGCCGGCAACGTCGCGATCCGCCCGTACAGGTGCGAGGAGCCGACCGCGAGGTAGATCCGCGGCACGGTGCCGGCCAGGGCGTCGAGCACGCGGTGGGCGTAGGGCAGGCCGAACCGGGCGTAGCCGGCCACGTCGTGCACGCCAGCCCAGCTGTCGAACAGCTGCACGGCCTGCGCGCCGGCCTCGACCTGCGTGCGCAGGTACCGGATGGTGACCTCGGTCAGCTTGTCCAGCAGCGCGTGCGCGGTCTCCGGCTCGCGGGCGAGCCACGCCCGCAGGTCGGCGTGCTCCGTCGTCCCGGTGCCCTGTACGAGGTAGGTCGCGAGGGTGAGCGGCGCACCGGCGAACCCGATCAGCGGGACCGGGGACTCGGATCGCAGCAGGCGCACGGCGTCCGCGACGAACGGCGCCAGTTCGCCCGCGTCCGGCACCCGCAGCCGATCGACGTCCGACCGCGTACGCACCGGCTCGGCGAGCACCGGGCCGGGCGCGAAGTCGATGTCGACGCCCATCGGGGGCAGCGGGGTCATGATGTCGCTGAACAGGATCGCGGCGTCCAGCGGGAACCGGCGGATCGGTTGGAGGGTCACCTCGACGGCGAGCTCCGGAGTGCGGACCATCCGCCAGAACCCGTGCCGCTCCTTGAGCTCGCGGTACTCGGGGAGGTAACGACCGGCCTGGCGCATCAGCCAGACGGGCGCGTGCGGGGTGGACTTGCCCCACGCGGCGTCCAGGAAGCTCGCGGGCTCGCTCACAGCAGACGCTCCGCGGCCTCGGTCGCCCAGTAGGTCAGGACGAGCGACGCCCCGGCCCGCCGGATCGAGGTGAGTGACTCGACGACCACCCGGTCGCGGTCGAGCCAGCCACGCGCCGCGGCCGCCTCGACCATCGCGTACTCGCCGGAGACCTGGTAGGCCGCGACCGGCACGGTCGCCTGCTCGGCGGCCCGGCGGACGATGTCCAGGTAGGACATCGCGGGCTTGACCAGCACGATGTCCGCGCCCTCGGTGAGGTCGAGCGCGAGCTCGCGGACCGCCTCGACGGCGTTGGCCGGGTCCATCTGGTAGGTCTTGCGGTCACCGGTCAGCTGGGAGTCGACGGCGTCGCGGAACGGCCCGTAGAAGCCGGAGGCGTACTTGGCGGCGTAGGCCAGCACGGCGACGTTCGGGTGGCCGGCGCGGTCGAGGGCGGCGCGGACGACCGCCACCTGCCCGTCCATCATCCCGCTGGGGCCGACCACCTGGCAGCCCGCGTCGGCGAGCGCGACCGCCATGTCGGCGTACCGGGCGAGGGTGGCGTCGTTGTCGACGTCGCCGTCCGGCGTGAGCACACCGCAGTGGCCGTGGTCGGTGAACTCGTCGAGGCACAGGTCGGCCATCACCACGCTGTCGTTCCCGACCTCGGCGGTGACGTCGTCGACGGCCTGGTTGAGGATGCCGTCCGGATCGGTGGCGGCCGAGCCGACGGCGTCCCGGGTGGCGGGAACGGCGAAGAGCATGAGCCCGCCGACCCCGGCGGCGACCGCGTCGTGCGCGGCCTTGCGGAGCGAGTCACGGGTGTGCTGGACGACACCGGGAAGCGACGGCACGGGCGCCGGCTCGGCGAGGCCCTCCTTGACGAACAGGGGAAGGACCAGGTGCCGCGGCCGCACGTCGGTCTCGGCGACCAGTCGGCGCAGGGCGGCGTTGCGGCGGAGCCGGCGTGGCCGCACGGTGGGCGGCGATGTGATGGTCATGGTCTGCCTTTCCGGAGAGGTCGGGATCACGCGGAGCCGCCGGTCACCGGGACACCGCGTGGATCGGCGATGTCGGCGACCGCCGCGGCGGCCAGCAGGTCCGCGGCGCCGTCGGCACGCAGTCGGGTCGCCACCGCGCGGCCGAGCGCGGCCGCGCTGTCGGGCGGACCGCACTCGGTGGCGCGCAGCACCGCGCTCCCGTCCTCGGCGGCGGCCAGACCGGTCACCCGCAGTTCGCCGGCGACGAGCGCCGCGTGCGCGCCGACCGGGGCCGTGCAGCCGGCGTTCAGCTCGGCCAGGACAGCTCGTTCCGCCGTGACCGCCCGCCTGCTCGGCTCGTGCTCCACCGCAGCCAGGACGGTGTGGGTCGGCGCGTCGTCCACCCGGCACTCGACGGCCAGCGCGCCCTGCGCCGGGGCGGGCACCAGCTCGTCGACCGGCAGCGGGGTGACCCGGTGGTCCACCAGGCCCATGCGGGTCAGCCCGGCCATCGCCAGCACCACGGCGTCCAGCTCGCCCACCCGCCCGAGGCGGCTGTCCACGTTGCCGCGCAACGGCACCACCTCGATCCCGGGACGCGCGGCGAGCAGCTGTGCCGCCCGCCGTGGCGACCCGGTGCCCACCCGGGCACCCTCGGGGAGGCTCGCGCCGTCGCGGGTGACCAGCGCGTCGCGCTCGTCGGCGCGGATCGGCACGGCGGCGACGCGCAACCGAGGATCCGGCTCGGTCGGCAGATCCTTGTAGGAGTGCACGACGAGGTCCACGTCGCCGCGGGCCAGCGCTTCCCGCAGCGCGGCGACGAACACCCCGACGCTGCCGAAACTGGCGATCGGCGCCGCGCTCTCGTCGCCTGCGGAGGACATGGGCACGAGCTCGACCGCGCGGCCGGACGCACGGGTGACCGCGTCGGCCACCAGGCGCGCCTGGATCACGGCCAGCGTGCTGCGCCTGGTGCCGAGTCGGAGCGGTTCGGTCATGTTCGGCTCACCTCGTCCTCGTTTTCCCTGTTGACGTCCCTGTCGGCTTCCCTGGGTACGCCGAACACCCGGTACAGCGCGTCGACGTAGAGTTCGCCGTCGGCCGCCGCGGACAGTTCCCTGATCCGCACCGTCGGGCGGTGCAACAACTTCTGCACCACGCGGTGCAGCGCCGACTCGGTCTCGGCTTGTTCGTGGTCGTCCAGCGCGGGCAGCCGCGAGCGCAGCCGGGTCAGCTCGGCGCCGACCAGCTCGGCCGCCCGGGAGCGCAGCGCCGCGATCAACGGCGTGGCCGACACGGCACGGTCCCGGACCGCGAGCGCGGCCGCCTCCTCGGCGACGATCCGCCACGCCGCGTCTACTTCGGACAGTTCGCCGCGACCGGCAAGGAACCCGCCGAGCACGTCGAGGTCCACCAGCGTCACGCCGTCGACGTCCCGGCAGGCGGGGTCGATGTCGCGGGGCATGGCCAGGTCCAGTCCGAACATCGGGCGGTGCCCGTTGCCCCGACGCGCCGCCCGCAGCTCGCCGGCCGTCACCACCTGTTCGGGCGCACCGGTCGAGCACACCAGCACGTCGGCCCGGGCGAGTGCCTCGACCAGCGTGCCGGGGGCCACGACCGAGCCGCCGACCTCTCGGGCGAGCCGCTCGGCGTTCGCCCGCGTCCGGCTGGCGACGCGGATCTCGGCGACGCCCTCGTCGCGCAGACCGCGGGCGGCGAGCGTGCCGATCGTGCCGGAACCGACGAGCACCGCGCGTTTGCCGGCGAGACCGCCGAGTGCGGTCCCGGCGAGCTCCAGGCCGGCACTGAGCAGCGACGGCGCGGTGCGGCCGATCCCGGTCTCGGTCCGCGCCCGCCGGCTGGTGCGGAACGCGGTGTCGAACGCGTCGCCGAGGACCGGGCCCACCGCGCCGGCCGTCCGCGCGGCGCGCAGCGCACCCCGCACCTGGGCCACGATGTGCTCCTCGCCGGTGGCCATCGAGTCCAGTCCACACGCGACCGCGCACAGATGGGTCACCGCCTCGCCGCCGCGGCGGACCCGGAGGAACCCGCACACCTCGGCGACGGACAGCCCCGCGCGCGCGGCGAAGAAGTGGTCGACCGCGTGCGACGCCTGGTGCACCGACCCGCGCGGAGCGACGTAGACCTCCGTGCGGTTGCAGGTGGACAGCACGACGACCTCCCCGATCGCGGGACTGCCGCGCAACCGGTCCACGGCGGCGTTCAGCTCCCCGTCCGGCACCGACAGCCGTTCCAGCAACTCGGTCGCAGCCGTCTTGAAGCTGGCCCCGATCGCAAGAATCGTCATGGCCCGACGGTAGGCGCGAATTCTTCGACGACTCAACAGAATTGACCGACAACCGCACTTCGGCCCGACAACCGCACTTGTGTCCGGGCTGAACGGACGCCGGTGCTAACTTCGCCCCAACCGAGACGGGAAACGAAGGTGAGTACACGTGTCGAACGAATTCGATGTTCTCGTGGTGGGTGGTGGGATCACCGGGCTGACCGTCGCCCAGCAACTCACCGCCCGGTCACCGCGCACCTCGGTCGCGGTGCTCGAGGCCGGCGACCGCACCGGCGGGATCGTCGGCTCCTATCGGCGCGAGGGCTTCACCGTGGACACCGGACCGCACGGCTTCGTCGTCTACGGACCGGGCGGCGTGTCCGACCTGGCGACCGAACTTGGCCTGGCGGACGAGCTGATGGCGGCCGAACCGGCAGCGCAGCGCCTGTTCCTGCTGCGCGACGACCACGTACTCGAACCCATGCCGACCTCGGTCACGAGTTTCCTGCGCAGTGCGCTGCTGAGCCCGATGGGCAAGCTCCGCGCCGCGGCCGAGATCGTCATGCCACGCCGGCTCGCCGAGGAGCCGTTCTTCCACTTCACCGCTCGCCGGTTCGGCGTCGAGGTGGCTCGGGCGCTCGCCGTGCCCGCCGTGCTCGGTGTCACCGGCGGCGATTCGAAGAACCTCAGCGTGGACGCGAAGTTCCCATTCATCAGATATCTGGAAAAGGAGTACCGGAGCATTCTTGTCGGCGCCCTTCGTACTACGTGGCAGCAGCAGCGGGCCGCCGGGAAGCGAATTCTGACATTGCCGAAGTTCGAGGAGTTCGGCATGCGGCTGTTCAGTTTCCGCGGCCAGGGCATGCAGCGGCTGGTCGACGCCCTGGAGAAGTCGGTGGCCGAGCACGTGCGCCTCGGCGCCCGGGTGAGCGCGCTCGACCGCGACGGCGACGGCTGGCGGGCGACGCTGACCTCCGGCGAGCCGGTGCGCGCCGCCCAGGTCGTGCTCGCCCTGCCGGCGTACGCCGCGGCCGCGCTGCTCGGACCGCACCTGCCGCGCTTCGCCGCCACCCTGACCGAGATCCCCCATCCGGACGTGCGCGTCGTCGGCATCGGCTACCGCGAAGCCGACCTGGCCCGACAGCCCGACGGCATCGGCTTCCTCACCATCCCCACCGAGCACACCCACATCCTCGGGACGATCCACACCTCGACGATCTTCCCCGACCAGGCGCCGCCGGGCACCGTCCTCATCCGCACCCTCGCCGGCGGGGTCCAGGACCGCGGGTTCGCCGAACTGTCCTCGGTCGACGCCGTGGAGACGGTGCACCAGGACCTGCGGCGCGTCTTCGGCGTCCGCGGCCGGCCGGTGTTCTCCTTCGACCACCTGTGGCGCCGAGCGATCCCGGAGTACCAGGTGGGCCACCGGAACCGGATCGACGCCGGGCTCGCCGAGGTCGCCCGGCTGGGCGGCGTGCACCTCGCCGGCAACACCTACCACGGCGTCGGTATCAACGACTGCGTCCGCGACGCCCGCCGGGTCGCCGACGACCTCGTCGGCACCCCGGTCACCGTGTCGTCGTGAGCGCCGCCATCGACGTACGGGACCTGACCGTGCGCTACGGCGACACGCTCGCCGTCGACGGGACGACGTTCGAGCTGCGGCACGGGGAGGTGCTCGCGCTGCTCGGGCCGAACGGCGCGGGCAAGACCTCGATCGTCGAGGTGTGCGAGGGCTACCGACGGGCGAGCGCGGGCCGCGTCCGGGTGCTCGGCCACGACCCCTACGCCGACCACGACCGGCTGACCCCGCGGATCGGCATCATGCTGCAGTCCGGCGGGGTCTACCCGAGGGTGTCGGCCGCGGACATGCTCGGGCTGTTCGCCTCGTTCGCCGCGCACCCGCTCCCGGTCGACCTGCTCGTCGACCGGCTCGAGCTCGCCGGGTTCCTGCACACGCCCTACATCCGCCTCTCCGGCGGCGAGCGGCAGCGGCTCGCGATGGCCCTGGCACTCGTCGGCCGGCCCGAGGTGGTGTTCCTCGACGAGCCGACCGCCGGCATGGACCTGCGGGCGCGGCACCGCACCTGGGAGCTCGTCCGCGAGCTGCGCGCGGACGGCGTTGCGGTACTGCTCACCACCCACCTGCTCGACGAGGCCGAACGGCTCGCCGACGACGTGCTGATCATCGACCGGGGGCGGGTGCTCGCGTCCGGCTCCCCCGAGGCCCTCACCGGCATGGGTGGGATCGGGCGGCTGACGCTCGCCGCCACCGCCGGCCTGCCGGTGGCCGCCCTGCCCGGCGGCCTCACCGCCGTGGAGGAGCCGGCCGGCAACTACCAGATCGACGGCGCGCTGGACACCACGGCGCTCGCGGAGGTGCTCGCCTGGTGCCTCGCCCACGGCGCGGTCGTCACCGGCATGCGCACCGAGAGCCGGACGCTCGAGGACGTCTTCCTGGAACTCACCGCGAAGGAGCCGTCATGACGTTCGCGCCGGCACCCGGACGCGCGCCGACGACCACGATCCTGCGGCACCAGACCGCGCTGGAGGTCCGGCTCATCCTGCGTCGCGGCGAGACACTCGTGCTCAACGTGCTCGTCCCCCTGGCCGCACTGCTCGGTGTCGGACTGACCGACGTCATCCGGCTCCCCGACGGTGACCGCCTCGGTTTCGTGGTGCCCGGTGTCATCGGTCTCGCCGTCATGTCCACGGCGTTCACCGGGCAGGCCATCAACACCGGCTACGAACGCGGGTACGGGGTGCTCAAACGGCTGGGTGGCTCGGCTCTGACCAGATCGGGCGTGCTGGTCGCGAAGACCTCGGCCGTACTGGTGGTGATCGTCCTGCAGGTCGCGTTGCTGGTCGGCGTCGGCGTGGCCCTCGGCTGGCGCCCACGCGTCGACCACCTGGCACTCGCGCTGGTCCTGCTGCTCCTCGCGACGGCGCTGTTCTCGTCCTACGCGTTGCTGCTGGCCGGCACGCTGCCCGCCCAGGCGACCGCCGGTGCGGGCACGCTCGTCTACCTCGTTCTGCTCGTCGCCGGCGGCGTGATGTTCCCGGTGCCCGGGGCGGACGGCATCGGCGGCGCGCTGCCCCTGGCCGCCCTGACCGAGGGCCTGCGGGCCACCCTGACCGAGGGCGTCCCGCCCGGATGGGTGAATTGGACGGGTCTGTTCATCGTAGGTGTGGGTGGGGCGCTGGCCGCCACTCGCTGGTTCCGCTGGGAGTGACCTGACCTCCCGCCCGGTTTACTACACGCCGTAGTATTGCTGCCGCCGGGCGGAGGGAGTTGGGACCGATTCGACAGACGCGAGCGCCGGCGGCGCTGTACGGCACGGTGTTCGTCGACCTGCTCGGCTTCACGCTCGTCCTGCCGTCGCTGCCGTTCCAGGTGACCGACCTGGGTGGGAACGCGATCTGGCTCGGCGTCGTGCTGACCTCGTACTCGCTGTGCCAGGCGGTCGCCGCGCCGGTGCTCGGCCGACTCGCCGACCGGCACGGGAGGCGGCGCCTGCTGCTGCTGAGCCTCGCCGGCTCGACGGTCTCGCTGGCGTTGATGGGACTGGCCGGGTCGTTGTGGCTGCTCCTGGCGGCCCGTGCCGCGGCCGGGATCTGCGGCGGCAGCATCGGCGTGGCCAACGCGTTCGCCGCCCAACTGGCCGGTGCCGATGGGCGGACCAGGGTGATGGGACGAGTGGGCGCGGCGGTCGGTCTCGCGTTCACCATCGGCCCGGCGCTCGGTGCGCTGGCCGCTCCGCTCGGGTTCGCCGTGATCGCACTGGTCGGCGCCGGTCTCGCACTGCTCAACCTGGTCGTGGCCGCCGCGCTGCTGCCGCCTGGCCGAACCGAGACGCACCGGCCGGCCGCGGCGGGGCGTCGCCGGGTCGCTCCGTGGCGGCTGCTCGCGGCCGGCTTCGGCGCGATGGCCGCGTTCGTCGGCATGGAGACCACGGTGGCCTACCTCGCCGCCGCCCGGTTCGACGCCGGGCCGGCGCTGGTCGGGGTGCTGCTCGCGCTCGCGGGCCTCACGCTGGTGGTGGTGCAGGGATTCCTCGTCGCGCCGGCGGCCCGCCGATGGGGTGAGACCAGGGTGGCGACCACGGGGGCGGCGTTGATGGCCGCCGGCCTGCTCGCCATGCCGCTGCTCGCCGAGGTGCCGTTCGTGGTCGCGGTGCTCGTCGTGTCGGCCGGCAACGGGATGCTGACCACGACGGTGGCCAGCCTCCTCGCCGGCGCGGGTCCGCCGCGGGACATCGGTGCCCGGATGGGGCAGGGCCAGTCGGCGGCGGCCGCGGCGCGCGCGGCGGGTCCGCTGACCGCCGGCGCGCTGTTCGACGCGGCGATGATCGTGCCCTACCTGCTCGGAGCCCTGCTGTCGCTCGGTGTCGCCTGGTGCGTGTCCGCTGGCACCCGCGAGCGCCAACCCACCGCGAAACGCTGAAGCTGGGGAATCAGCGGGCGGTCGCGCCGGCCGGGCGGTGCTCGAGGGACTTGCGCAGCATGGCGGCGAACTCCTCGGCCGTCTCCAGTTTCGCGCGTAGCTCGGCGCAGCGCTGCTCGGCGGTCTCGCAGTACCGGTGCAGCTGCGCGCGTTGCTCGTTCGAGGGTTCCGCGCCGGGGGTGGCCGGGTCCAGGACGTCGAGCAGGTCACGCATTTCCTCGAGGTGGAAGCCGAGCGGTTTCATCCGCTTGACGAGGTCGAGGCGGTCGATGTCCGGTTCGGCGTAGAGGCGGAAGCCGCCCTGGCTGCGGGCGCTTGGCACGACCAGGCCGACCTCTTCGTAGTAGCGGATGGTGCGCAGCGACAACCCCGTGCGTTCGGCGACCTCGCCGATCCGCATGTGCTCACCCATGCCGCACCCTGTACTTCCCGACCCCACCGACGTGCTCGTGACGCCATTCTACCCTCACGTAACGGTAAGGTCGCGTCGACGGTCGGTGGGCCTACTCGGCGCCGGCGACCAGTGCGCTCACGGCCAGCTCGGGGTGCAGCCGCCGCAGCACGCCGAGGGTGTGCTGGTCGACGAACAGTGCGAGGTCGGTGCCGTCGACGGCCCGGGTGAGGACCTCGCTGCCGCGCCTGGACTCCACCAGCGCCCGCTGGGCCGGGTCGTCGAGCCGGCGCACCACGCTGTAGGGCAGGCGTTCCAGGGCTACCGGAGCGTTGAACTCGGTCTCCAGACGGTGCGCGGCGACCTCGAACTGCATCGGCCCGACCGCGGCCAGCACCGGAGCCGCGTCACCACGCCGGTCGGAGCGCAGCACCTGCACCACGCCCTCGGACCCCAACTGGTCGATGCCCTTGCGGAACTGCTTGGCCCGCCCCAGGTCCGCCGGCCGCGCCACCGCGAAGTGCGCGGGCGCGAAGCTGGGCAGGCCCGGGTAGCGCACGGCCGGCTTGCCCGCGTGGAGCGTGTCGCCGACGCGCAGCGCGTTCGCGTTCACCAGGCCGATCACGTCCCCCGGATAGGCGGTGTCCAGTGTGGACCGCTGCTGGCCGAGAACCTGCTGGGCGTACTTGGTGGCGAACGGCCGGCCGGTGGTCGCGTTCGTGACGACCATGCCCCGCTCGAACACCCCGGAACACACCCGCGCGAACGCGACCTGGTCCCGGTGCGCCGGATCCATCCCGGTCTGCACCTTGAACACGAACGCCGAGAACGGTGCGTCCAACGGCCGGGCGCGGCCCTCGACGTCCGACCGGGGCGTCGGCGGCGGCGCCAGCTCGACCAACACGTCCAGCAGCCGCCGCACCCCGAAGTTGAGCACCGCCGAACCGAACAACACCGGCGTGGCCGTGGCCGCGAAGAACCGGGACGGATCGAACCGACCGCCCGACGCCGCGAGCAACTCGGTCTCCTCGGTCGCCCGGACCCAGTCCTCGCCCTCCTCGGCCAGCGCGGAGGCCGGATCGAGGCGCTCCTCACCCGCGGCGGTGGCCCCGCCCGCCGTTCGGCTGAACCGCACGAACGAACCGTCGAGACAGTCCAGCACCCCGCGGAACCGGCCGGCTTCCCCGACCGGCCAGGTCAACGGCATCGGCTGCAACCCGATCCGCTCGACGAGTTCGTCACACAGCTCCAGGGCCTCCAGGCCGGGGCGGTCCCACTTGTTGACGAACGTGAGCACCGGGATGTCCCGGTCCCGGCAGACGTCGAACAGCTTCAACGTCTGCGGCTCCAGGCCCTTGGCCGCGTCCAGCAGCATCACCGCCGAGTCCACCGCGGACAGCACCCGATAGGTGTCCTCGGAGAAGTCCGCGTGCCCCGGCGTGTCCAACAGGTTGACCACCGCGTCGCCGTAGCCGAACTGCAGGGCCGCCGACGTGATCGAGATGCCGCGGGCCTGCTCCATCGCCAACCAGTCCGACACCACACCCCGCCGACCCGCCTTGCCGTGCACCGCGCCGGCCTCGGAGATCACCCGCGCGTGCAACGCCAACGCCTCGGTCAACGTCGACTTGCCCGCGTCCGGATGACTGATCACCGCGAACGTCCGCCGACGGCCGGCCTCCCCCACCACGTCCACCACGGACCGCTGACCGACGGCAGTCACACCACGTCTCCCCACCCGATCGACCGAAGACCCCAAACTCTACCTTCACGTTACGGTAGCCTTTCTGGACGGTGGGGATCCCAGGGCACCGGGCCGGTGAGGGCGTTGAGCGTGGCGACGAGCCACTCCTCCTCGTAGGCGAAGTGCGCGTCCAGTTCGGTGGCGAGCCGGTCCAGCTCCTCCCGCACGCGCTCGGGCTCGACGGCGGCGACCAGGGCGTCCACGTCACGCAGGATCCGGTCGACCACCACGTGCTCGCGGCGCAGCCGCTCGAGCGCCGGAGCGAGCCCGGGGTCCACGTCGGCGAGGTGCGGGAACAACGCGCCGTCCTCGGTGGTGTGGTGACCGTGCAGGTAGACACACACCGTCTCGCAGTGGTTGCGCAACTGCTCGGCCAGACCAGCTCCGTTCGCCGACGGTGCCGCCCGCGCCGCGGCCACGGAGCCGCGCAGCGCGTCGTGGGCCGCCACCAACCTGTCGCCCCACCCTGGCGTCTGCTGGGACATGTCCACCACCTCCCCTTGGCGCCACTCAGTGGCAGATTAGCCTCAGGAGCGTTAGCCGTCCAGTAGCACTTGCCGTAGAATGCGGCCATGACCGACGCGGAACGGGCACTGCCGCTGCGGGAGCGCAAGAAGCTGCGCACCCGGCAAGCCCTTGCGGACACAGCGCTGCGGCTGTTCCTGGACAAGGGCTTCCACGAGACGACCCTCGACGAGCTGGTCGACGCCGTGGAGGTCTCCAAGCGCACCTTCTTCCGGATGTATCCGTCCAAAGAGGACGTCGCGATGGCGGCGGAACTCGAACTCTGGGACGCCCACGTCGCCGAGGCGGAGGCACGAGAACTCCACGGCCCCGTACTCGACTTCCTGCGGGAGACCCTGATCGCCGCGGTCACGGGGCTCGGTGCGGACTGGGACAGACGGTTCCTCGCCACCCGAGGACTCATCGCGCGCACCCCGGCCCTGTGGGACCGCAGCCTGCTGCTGTCGGTCACCGTCCAGTCCAGGCTCGTCACCGATCTGGAGATCAAACTCGGGATCAACAGCCGGGAGGACGTGCGGCTACGGCTGCTGGGCGAGCTGTCCCTCGCCGCCTGGCGCTGCGCGGCCAAGAACTGGATCTCCGGCCGCGGCTACCAAGGACCACGGGAACCCATGCGGAAACTCGGACAGTGGAAAGGGCCAGGCGGCAGCGCCGAGCTGATCCGCCGCGTCGAGGAAGCGTTCGACGCCATCCCCGACAGCCTCACCCTCACCGCCGGGTGACAGGCACGACGTGCGCACCCCACCCGTTCCGATCGACCGGGTCAGCCGCGGGAGAACTGGCGGGTGATGAGGTCCTCGGAGACTCGCCAGACGCGTCGGGCGTCGTCGGTTCCGCGGAGGCGGGTGTAGAGGGGCTGCTCGGCGGGTGAGCCGCCGAGGTTGCCGAGGCCGCTCGGGCCGTAGAGCGTGCCGGGCTTGGCGTCCGGGGACGTCGCGGCGTAGAGGGCCGGGAGCTGGGCGGTGTCGACGGTGCCGACGAGGACGCCCCGCGCGGACAGGGCTCGGATGACGCGCACGCCGAGGGTGTCCCTGGTCCGACCGACCTCGGGACGGGCGGCGAGCAGGTTGGTGGGCGCCACCCCGGGATGGGCGAGGTTGCTCGTGATGCCCCAGTCCCCCTTCGCGCTGCGCCTGGCGAGTTCGAGGCCGAAGAGGCCGAGGGCGATCTTCGACTGGCTGTAGGCCTTGCCGCCGTTGTAGGACCGTTCCCAGTTCAGGTCGTCCCAGTTGATGGCGTTACGGTTGGCGGCGATGCTGATCTGCGACGTGACGCGGGCGCGGCCGGCCCGCAGCAGCGGCAGCAGCTGGGTGACGAGGGCGACGTGACCGAGGTGGTTCGTGCCGAACTGCAGCTCGAAGCCGTCCGCGGTCGTCTGGCGGTCGGGTGGGGTCATGACGCCCGCGTTGTTGACGAGGATGTGGATGGGCCGGTCCTCCTCGCGCAGCGTCTCGGTGAGGGCAGCGACCGAGCGCAGGGACGACAGGTCGAGCGCGCGAAGCGTCACGTTCGCGTCGGGGGTCTGCCGGCGGATCGCGGCGATCGCGGTCTCGCCCTTGGTCCGGTTGCGGACGGGCATGACGACCTCCGCCCCGGCCGCGGCCAGCCGGCCGGCGATGCCGAGGCCGACGCCGTCGCTCGCGCCGGTGATGACGGCGCGCTTGCCGGTCAGGTCCGGTACGGCGATGTCGATCTTCTTCCGGGCCATCTGGACTCCCTGCTCGTCGTGGTGTGCCTCCACCGTGGTCCAGTACGCGGTGTCTATCCAGGACTCGTCGGTCCGCGTCACCGGAAAGTGGGATGGGCGGTCCGTGGTTACCGGTTCGCGCGGAGGTTAGAAAGGGAGGCGACACCGGGGAAGGGAGCAGCTGGTGATCGACCGCGCCGGTCTGGCGGCGTTCCTGCGGCATCGCAGGGAGGCGCTGCTGCCCGAGGACGTCGGTCTCCGGCGTGGGCCGCGGCGCAGGACCAGCGGCCTGCGGCGCGAGGAGGTCGCGGCGCTGTGCAACATGTCCACCGACTACTACGCGCGGCTGGAACAGGAACGCGGGCCGCACCCGTCCCCGCAGATGATCGCGGCGATCGCGCAGGGTATGCACCTGTCGCTGGACGAGCGCGACCACCTGTTCCGGCTTGCCGGGCACAGCCCGCCCACGCGTGGATCGGTCAGCGAGCACGTCACTCCCGGTCTCGCCCGGATCTTCGACCGGCTGCGGGACACGCCGGCCGAGATCGTCACCGAGCTCGGGGAGACCCTGCGGCAGACCCCGCCGGGCGTCGCGCTCACCGGTGACGCGACCCGGTACAGCGGGCCGGATCGGAGCCTCGGCTACCGGTGGTTCACCGATCCGGCCGCCCGGGCGCTGTACGAACCGGGCGACCACGACTTCCTGGGCCGGATGTTCGCCTCCGGCCTGCGCGAGGTCCTCGCCCGGCGCGGACCCGGCTCACGCGCGGCGCACTACGCCGAACTGCTCATCGCCAGGAGCGAGGAGTTCCGGACCGTGTGGAGCGCGCAGGAGGTCGGCATCCGCCCGAACGAGGTCAAGCGGTTCGTCCACCCCACGCTCGGTCCCCTGGAACTGCACTGCCAGACGCTGCTCGACCCCCACCAGTCCCACCAGCTGCTGGTCTACACCGCGACACCGGGCACCGAGAGCTACGAGAAGCTGCGACTATTGTCCGTCATCGGCACGCAGACGGTCCCCTAGCGCCCGGAGCCGACGACCATCGTCCGTGTTCGGAGAAGCCTCGGCGAGAACCGACGCGAGCCGCTGCCGTTCCGGCTCCAGGTCGTGCCACGCGGTGTCCGGTAGCCGCACCACCGCGTTGAGAAGGTCCCCGGGGTAGCAGTCACCCTGGGCCAACGGATCCGCGCACAACACCCGCACGGCTCGCGGGAGCAGCGCGGCCACTCCGATGGCCTGTCCGAGCATGATGCGCAGGTCCTCCACCGTGAAGTCCACGACGGCTTTGCGCCGCAGCTCCGCGCACCGCCGGACGAGGTACGTCGCGTCCGGGGACGGCTCGGGCCAGACGTCCCGCTCGAGCTGTTCGATCGTGGACACTCGCCGACCCTATGGCAGGCACGTGGGCCAGGTAAACTAACATGTTAGATGTGAGCCCGCTGCCGAAGATCGCTCGTCCGCTGTTGCGCGACGAGGCGTACGACCGGATCCGGCACGCCATCATCGACGGGAGCCTCGCGCCGGGGGCTCCGCTGCGGGACGCCGAACTGGCCGGTGAGCTGGGCCTTTCCCGCGCACCCGTGCGACAGGCCCTGCTGCGGCTGGCCGAGGACGGGCTGGTCGAGTCCAAGCCGCAGAGCTACACGCGGGTCGCCCGGTTCGCGCCGGACGACGTGCGTGACGCGGTGCGTCTGGTCCGGACGCTCCACGAGTTCGCGGTGCGGGAGGCGCTCCCCCGCCTCGCGCCACCGGACGTGGCCGAGATGCGCGCGGCCAACGAACGCTTCGCCACCGCTGTCGACGCCGGAGACGTCACCGGCGCGATCGCCGCGGACGACGACCTGCACGACGTTCCCGTCCGCGCCTGCGGGAACCGCGCGGTCGCCGCGACCCTCGACCGCTACACGCCGTTGCTGCGACGTCTCGAGCACGCGCGGTTCGGTTCGCTGCCCGCGCACCGGTCGGTGCGGCGGCACGCGGAGCTGATCGAGGCGATCGCGGCGGGCGACGCGGCCACCGCCGTCCGGGTCACGTCGACCATCTGGACCGACCTCGAAACCCTTCTGGAGACGCCATGAGTCTTGCCGACTTCGCTCGCTTCCCGCTGCTGATCGGGCCGTCGCCGGTCCATCGGCTCGATCGGCTCACCGAGTACCTGGGGGGCGCGACGGTGTGGGCCAAGCGCGAGGACCTGAACTCGGGGCTCGCTTACGGGGGCAACAAGACCAGGAAGCTCGAGTACCTGGTCGCGGACGCGCTCGCGCGGGGCTGCGACACGCTCGTGTCGATCGGCGGGGTGCAGTCGAACCACACCCGGCAGGTCGCCGCGGCGGCGGCTCGGGCCGGGCTCGCGGCCGTGCTGGTGCAGGAGAGCTGGGTGGACTGGTCGGACCCGCTGCACGACCGGGTCGGGAACATCCAGCTCTCCCGGATCCTCGGCGCCGACGTGCGACTGGTCGACGCGGGATTCGGCATCGGCTTCAAGGAGAGCTGGGAGCAGGCGCTGCGGCAGGTCGAGGATCGCGGCGGCACACCGTACGCGATCCCCGCCGGCGCCTCCGACCACCCGCTCGGCGGGCTCGGGTTCACGAACTGGGTCGCCGAGGTGGAGCGCCAGGAGCGGGAGCTCGGCGTCCACTTCGACACGGTCGTGGTGTGCTCGGTCACGGGAAGCACCCAGGCCGGGATGCTCGCCGGGGTCGCGTCGAGCGGGCGGCCGCGCCGGATCCTGGGCATCGACGCGTCGGCAAAGCCGGCCGAGACGCGGGAGCAGATCACCCGGATCGCCAGGGCCACGGCGGAGTTGGTCGGGGCGCGGGCGATCGAGGACGCGGAGGTGCTGCTGGACGAGCGCTACCACGCCGGCGTCTACGGCATCCCGGACGAGTCCACTCTGGACGCTATCCGCACGGTCGCGCGGCTGGAGGGCATGATCACCGATCCGGTGTACGAGGGGAAGTCGATGGCCGGGCTGATCGACCTGGTGCGTCGCGGCGAGATCCCGGCCGGCTCGAACGTGCTCTACGCCCACCTCGGCGGGCAACCCGCGATCAACGCCTACTCCAGCGTGCTCGGCTGACCGTACAGGGCGACCTCGCTGACGCTGGTCCAGTCGTTGTACGTGTTGCCGTAACCGACGATCCGCACGTAGCGGGCGGCGGCGCCGCCGAGGTCGTAGGTCTCCATCGCACTGGTGGTTCCGCCGCTGCGGTGGTCGGCCAGCGCGATCGTCCAGTCGGTGCCGTCCGAGGAGAGTTCGACGTCGAAGGTCTGGACGCGGGTGTCGCCCTGGTGCCAGGCCACGTCGAGGGTGTCGACGGTGTGCACCGAGCCGAGGTCGAACCGGATCCACACCCCGTCGCCCTCGTCGGACCAGCGGGTGGACAGGTCGCCGTCGACGGCGTTCTCCGGGACGTTGCCGTCGTCACCGCTGGCGGTCACGTCCGTCACCGGTAGGACGGGGGTCTCCGGGTCGTCGGGCTCGTCGGGGTCTTCGGGGTCGTCGGACTCCCCCGCGTCCGGGCCGACGTCGGCGGCGGTGAGCGGGCCGCGGGTGACCGGGGCGGTGGAGTGCTCGTCGGCGCCGGTGTCGGGGGTGCCGGTCCTGGCCTGGCCGTCCATGTCGTCGGTGACGACGTCGTGGTCGCCGGTGCCGGCGTCGACCGCCGGGCTGTCGGCGCCGATCCGGTGTACCGGGTCGTCCTGGACGAGCAGTGGATCGGCCACCTCGACGCCGTCGGACGGTACGTCGCCGACGGTGGCCGAGCCGGTGGGCCAGGCGATGTTGCCGGCATAGGTCATGTTCTCCGGCGTCATCAGCTCGTTGAACAGCTTCCCCTCGCCGCCGGTCACCACGTTGTCCGCGATGACCGAGTCGACCGGGGCGAGGTCGTAGTTGGCGCCGATCTCGATGTTCGACACGTTGTCCACGAACGTGTTGTGCACGATCGTGGCCCGGTAGACGCGGAAGTGCGCGGACAGCGCGCCGTCGGTGTCCACGTCGCCGCCGTCGACCTGGAGGGCGGCGTCGTAGCCGGAACCGGTCAGGCCCTCGAAGTGGTTGTTGTAGACCAGGTGGTCCTGGCCGTACAGGCGGATGCCGCCGGTTCCCTCCTTGCCGCCGCCGAGGAAGAAGTTGCCGTAGAACCGGCCGCGGTTGCCGTGCCGCTGGGTCAGCGTGCCCTGCGAGGTGAGGAAGGTGTTGTACCGCACCACGTTGTCGTTGCTCTTGACCGAGACGATCTCCGGGTCGCCGTCGCAGTTCTCGAACAGGTTCGACTCGATGATCGTGTGCCCGTCGGACTCCGAGATGGCGCTCTGCCCGACCCGGATCGCCTCCATCTCGTTCTCCGCGCGCGGACCGATGTCGCGGAAGTGGTTGTGGTCGATCCGGTCGTACTGGGACTGCTCGGTCTCGGACCCGTCGATCGTGATGAAGTTGCCGAGCTCGTGCTTGTCCTCGAACAGGTTGTGGTCGATCCGGTTGTGATGGCTGTTCTCACCCTGGATGATCACCCACTTCAGCGACTCCTCCTCGGTGAGCCGGAAGTGGTTCCTGGTCAGGCGGACGTGGTTCGACCCGGTGATCTTGAGCGTGTCGCTGTTGGTCCACTGCAGACCCTCGAACGTCACGTACGACGAGTCGAGAACCTCCAGCTGGCCGTCGGAGACGACCGCCTCGCCCCGGTTCTCGGCGACGACGACGATCGGCGCGGACTCGGTGCCGTGCCGGTCGCTCACCTCGCCGATCTCGTAGTCGCCGTCGGCCAGCACGATCCGGTCGCCCGCCACGGCGCCGGCCAGAGCCGCGGCCAGCTCGTCGGAGTCGCCGACACGGATCTCGTCGGCGGCCGCGCCCGCGCTGCCGGAGACGGTGAACGTGGCCAGGACGGTCGCGGCGACACACGCCGGAACCAGCCGGCCGAACAGGGTCCGCTTCATGGACCTCACAGTGGTACCGATCGCGGTCTCGTCGTCACCCCGTGTCACCTTCCTGCCAGTCGGGATGGCGGTCAGCGGCCGAGGCGCTGGTATCGCCAGACCGACAGGGTCAGAAACACCACGGTGATGCCGGCCGGCCACAGCAGGGACATCAGGAGGGCGTTGTTCTCGATCCACGCGTCGCCAACCGGGAGCGGGTTGCCGAACAGGTCGCGGGTCGCGTTGGCGGTGGAGGAGATCGGGTTCCACATGGCCACCGCGCCCAGCCAACCGGGCATCAGCGACGGCGGGGTGAACACGCTGGAGATCATCGTGAACGGGAATACCAGCGCGAACATCAGGATCGCGGTCTCGGCGCTCTTCATCAGCAGGCCGAGGAACACGCCGACCCAGATCAGGGCGAAGCGCAGCAACAGCAAGAGCCCGAACGCGCCGATCGCCGCCGGCACGGTCTCCGCGCGCCAGCCGACGACGTGGGCGACGACCACGATCACCGTGAGGTCCAGCAGCGACTGCACGGTGTCGGACACGCCGCGCCCGGTGACCACCGCGGACGGGGCCATCGGCATCGAGCGGAACCGGTCGATGAAGCCGCGTTCCTTGTTGAACGCCATCGCCCACGCGGTGCTCATGCACCCGAACGACATGACCATCGTGAACAGGCCCGGCATCGCGAACCGCACGTACTGCTCGTGGCTGCCGGTGCCGTCGATGTTCATGGCGCTGCCGAAGACGTACACGAACATCAGCACCATGACGACCGGGAAGACGACGGCCCCACACGAGGATCGCCGGCTCCCTGACCAGGTTCAGCAGTTCCTGCCGGGCCACCGTCCAGCAGTCGACGACGGCCCAGTAGAGCCTGCGCTCCGGCTCGTCCTCCGTCGACACGACCGAGCCGGCCGGGACACTCACGCCGGCACCTCCTCGGCGCCGTGCCCGGTCAGCTTCACGAACGCCTCGTCGAGGGTGGGTCGGCGCAACCCGATGTCCTCGACCTCGATGCCGCTCTCCTGCAACAGGGTCGCCACCGCGGTGAGCGCGGCGACCCGGTCGTCCACGGGTGCGTGCACCCGCAGCGCGGCGGCGTCGACGACCGGCTGTTCGGACGTCACGCGCGCCACGGTCTCGGCCGTCCGGGTGAGGTCGTCCGGCCGCATCGCGACGACCTCGATGCGGTCGCCGCCCAGGGTCCGCTTGATCCCGGCCGGGGTGTCGTCGATGACCTTGCGGCCCCGGTCGACGACCGAGATCCGGTCCGAGAGCCGGTCGGCCTCGTCCAGGTAGTGGGTGGTGAGCAGCACGGTGGTGCCGCCGGCGGTCAGCTCGCGCACCGCGGCCCACACCTCCATCCGGCCGCGCGGGTCGAGGCCCGTGGTCGGCTCGTCGAGGAACAGCACGTCGGGCGCCAGGATCATGCTGGCCGCGAGGTCCAACCGCCTGCGCATGCCGCCGCTGAACCTCCTGGGCGCGACGGTGGCGACGTCGGACAGGCCGAACCGCTCCAGCAGCTCGTCGGCGCGGCGCTTGGCCCGCCGGGTCGTGAGGTGGAACAACCTGCCGAACAGCACCAGGTTGCCGCGCGCGCTGATCCGGTCGTCGATCGCGGTGTTCTGCCCGGTGAGGCCGATGCGCCCGCGCACGGCCCGCGCCTGCCTGCGGACGTCGAGGCCGCAGACCCGGGCTTCGCCGCCGTCGAAGGCCAACAGCGTGCACAGGATGCGCACGGCGGTGGTCTTGCCCGCGCCGTTCGGCCCGAGCAGGCCGTGCACGGTGCCGGGCCGGACCGCGAGGTCGAGCCCGTGCAGCGCGACGCGCCTGCCGTACCGCTTGTGCAGGCCCTCGGCGAGGATCGAGTACTCACGGGAACTCATGGGACCCCAGGTGAACTAGGATGACTGAGTACGCTGTACGTGGATATTAGAGTACTTTGTACTCAGATAGCAAGGCGGGATCTCGTGGCATGACGAAGGAGTGGGCGGGCGCGGGCGATGTCGGCCGCACCCTGGAGCTGTTGTGGAGCGGCGTCGGCGAGCCGGAGACCGGCGGGCCGACCAAACCGGGGCCGAAGCGCAGGCTGAGCATCGAGCGGATCGTCACGACGGCCGTGCGGCTCGCCGACACCGGCGGCCTCGACGCGCTGTCGATGCGCAACGTGGCCGCCGAGCTGAACGTCGGTGTGATGGGCCTCTACCGCTACGTGCCGAGCAAGGCCGAGCTGATCGACCTCATGATCGACCACCTCAACGGCCCCGCCGACGAGCTGAAGGCCCACCGGGACGAGGACTGGCGCACGATCATGCTGTACACCGCGCGCAGCATCTGGCAGCTCTACAGCGAGCACCCGTGGCTGCTCCAGGTGGGCAGGTCGCGCACCGTGCTCGGCCCCAACACGGTGGCGGGCCTCGACTTCGCGCTCGGCGCGTTCAGCGGGACCGAGCTGACGGACCGGGAGAAGACCGCCATCTTCAGCGCGGTCGAGCACCACGTCACCGGCGTGGCGCACGCACACCTCCTCCGCGAGCAGTCCGCCCAGCACACCCGGCTCTCCGAGGACGAGTTCTGGCACGTCCAGCTGCCCTACCTGGAGAAGGCGCTGTCGACCGGCATGTTCCCGCGGCTCGCCGAGCTGACCGACGAGGACGCGTTCGCCGCGGACGGTCTGGAGTCGATGCTGTTCGGGGTGAACGCCCTGTTGGACGGGATCGAGCGCCAGCTCGAGTCCCGCCGGGGCGGCTGACCGTCGGGCCTCAGGTGCCGGGGAACGCCACCGACACCACGACCTCGTCGATCACCGTCGTGACGACGTCGAGTGGTCCCGGGTCGAGGCCGTGTTCGGCGAGCCACAGGGTGATCGGGACGTCGGCGAGCTTCGCGGCGCACTCGGTGCGGGTCCAGCGGGGCCAGAACTCCTCGGGGGAGGCGCCGTACCGGGCGGCCAGTGCGGGCGGGACGCGCTGGTCGGCGAGTTCGGCGTCGATGACCGCCCCGGGCGGGCCGTACCAGCCGACCACGCGGCCGTCGGCGAGGTGGGAGCGGGTGACGGCGTCGGGCAGCGAGCCGCCGATGCGGAGGTGGCGCTTCGCGTCAGACGGAGCCGGCACCGTCGATCACGATCGTCTGGCCGTTGATGTTGGTGTCCTCCAGCAACAGCATGCGCACGACGGGCACGACCTCCTCCGGCGTGGTCAGCCGCCCGGACGGGGTCCGCCGCAGGATCGCGTCGAGCTGGTTCTGGCCGAGCACCGCGGACATCTCGGAGGCGAAGAAGCCAGGAGCCACCGCGTTCGCCAGGACCCGGCCGGAGAACTCCCTGGCGAGCGACCGGGTCGCGGCGTCCAGGCCGCCCTTGGTCGCGGAGTAGGCCACCAGTCCGGGGTACCCGCGCTGTCCGCAGATCGACGTCACGTTGACCAGCCGGCCGCGCCCGCCCTTGCCGAGCAGGCGGCGCAGCCAGAACCGGGTGAGCAGGAGCGGCGCGGTCAGGTTCGTCTCGACGATCCGCTCGATCCGGTCAGCCGAGGTGTGCACGTGCAGCGAGTCCTGGCCGATCGCGGCGTTGTTGACCAGGGCGTCCACCACGCCGAGCTTCGCCTCGACCTCCCGGACGAAGGCCTGGCCGGCGGCGGCGTCGGTGATGTCCACCGAACCGACGTGGGAGGTCTCGGGGAAGCGGGCGGAGAGGTCGACGAGCTCGGGGGTGACCGTGCGGGCGAACGCGGCCACCCGCACCCCGCGCTCGAGGAGATCGGCGACCATGGCCAGGCCGAGGCCGCGCGAGGCACCGGAGACCAGCGCGACGGTCGCCGGCGGCACCGGGGTGAGCTCGTCAGACATCGCTCTTCAGGGTCTCCTTCGCCGGGATGGCCGCCAGCAACCTGATCCTGCGGGGAACGCCGGGTTCGGGCAGGCGCTCCCGGCACCACCGGCCGAGCTCGGCCTCCGTCGCCGGGTCGTCGACGGCGCCCGAGTCGAGCACCACGTCGGCCACGACGAGGCTGCCGACCAGCGGGGACCGGCGACCGCGGACGTGCGCCCAGGCGACCTTCGGGTGGCTGTGCAGGACGTCGCGGACCACGCCGGCCGAGACCTTCGCGCCGCCGACGTTGATCTCGTCCGAGTCGAGGCGGCCGGTGATGAGCACCCGGCCGTCCTCGATCACGACCGCGTCGCCGGTACGCACCGCGCCGGCGAGGCCCGCGCCGTGGTGCGGGGAGGAGACGACCAGCTCGCCGTCCTCGACGCCGAGGACCGGCCTGCCCTCGACGCGGCGCTCCAGCCACTCGACCGGGAAGCCGGCGCGGCCGTCGTGCACCACGATCGAGGCGCCCACCTCGGAGGACGCGTAGATCCAGGAGATCCGCGCCTCGGGGAAGACGTCGCGGAGCTGGTCCAGCACGGCCTGGTCGACCGGCTCCCCGCCGACGGTGATCTGCTCGAGCGGCACCTCGGCGAGCCGTTCCCGGTCGGCCATGATCGTCCGCCGCCAGAACGTCGGCGTGCCCGAGGCGGCGGTGACGCCGTACTCGACGCCGGCGTCGACCCAGCCGTCCAGGTCGGCCGGGTCGACCACGACGAGGTCCTGGCCGGGGGTGCCCAGGGCCAGCGTGACCACCTGCCACCAGGCGTAGGTCCCTGGCGAGTACGGGCACAGCCAGCGTCGTGCCGGCAGCGGGCCGGAGACCGTGGTCAGCGACGACAGGGTGTGGCCGATCCGCTTGGGCCTGCCGGTCGAGCCGGAGGTGAGGAGCCACAGGCGCCCGTCCTCCGGGGCCCGTGCTGGGGCACCGCTCGTCCCGGCCACGGTGAAGCCGTCCGCGCGGAGTTCGTCCAGCAGGTCCGACCCGAGCCGCCCGGCGGCGACGACCAGCAGCTCGGCCCCGGTCCGGGCGTGTGCCAGCACGGGCGCGAGCGCGTCGAAGGAGGAGTGCACGGCGACCACGGCCGGTGCGGGGAGGTCGACGTGCGGGAGGTCCGCCCAGGTCGTCCGGGTGCCGGTCCGGACGTCGACGAGGAGGTTGCCCGCTCCGGCCGGGTTCACTGGTCCGCGATCTCCGTCATCAGGTTCAGCACGTCGCCCACGGTCCTGATCTGGCGCAGTCCGGCGGCGTCGAAGTTCAGCTCGTCGTCGACCTCGTCCTCGACCCGCAGGACCAGCTCGGAGAAGTCAAGCGACCGGAACCCGAGGTCGGCCAGCGCGACGGTGTCGTCGTCGGGTAGGGACTTCCCCTGGGCGCCGAGGACCTCGCCCATCAGCGTCCGGACGCGATCTCGGGACACGTGCATGGCCCGCAGACTAGCGTTGCGGCGGAACGGTCATCCGACCCACCAGGAGGCAGGCATGCTGCGTCCCGCCGAGGAGCGCGACGTGGAGGCCATGCGTGCGTGGCGCAACCAGGATGCCAACCGCGAGGTCAGCATCAACTCGCACGTGATCGGCGCGGCCGAGCACCGGGCGTGGTGGGAGCGGGTGCGGTCGGACCGGACCCGGCGGGTTCTCGTCTTCGAGTACGACGGCCGCCCGCTGGGCGTGGTGAACTTCTTCGACATCGACATCGACATCGACGCCGGCTCCGCGCACTGGGGTTTCTTCCTGGACAACGAGACCACCACCGCCGAGGGCACCGCGATGCTGGCCTGGATGGCGGTGATGCGGGAGGCCACGGACTACGCGTTCACCGAGCTCGGGGTCGACGTGCTGCGCGGCGAGGTGCTTGCCGACAACGAGGCGGTGCGGGTGATGAACCGCCGGTTCCGGTTCACCGAAGGTGATCCCGAGGCGCGCGAGGCGGACGGGCGGACCATCACGGTCATCCCGATCAGCCTGCGTCGCGAGGACCGCCGGCGGCGGTGATGCCGCGCTCCGGCCCGAGGGCTCAGCGGGGTCCCGCGTCGCCCGTGGCCGCCCGAACCTACGGCGAGGTGATCCACACGGTGCAGTCGGCGCAGCCCTTGTGGTGGGCCACCTCGATGCCCTTGGCGGGGTCGATCGTGATCTTGGACGGGTCGTGTTGCCAGGAGCCCCACTTCCCGCCGGACTTCACCCGGAGCCAGGCGTGGCCCGCACAGGAGCTACCGCTCTTGCGGGTGTAGGCGTAGTCCCCGTTGTTCGCGGTGTACGCCATGTAGGTGGTCTTCTTCCCGTCGCAGACGCGGGTGATCTCCACGCCGTAGGCATGCGCCGGGACGGCCATCAGACCGAGCATGGTCACGGTCACGGCCAACACGGCCCCGATGCGTGCTTTCATTCGCCAACCCCCTTGGTTCGTCGGAACGATCTCCCCCGGGGCGACCACAAGTGACGGTCCCCCCCCGGCCTCGTGGTCAGCGTAGGAACGGGACGACCGCGGTGCTGTCAGGCGAACACCGGACAGCACCGCGGTGGCCGCGCCCCGGTCAGTGCCAGAGGGAGCGGTGCGCGAAGGCGTCGGTGAGGCGGGCCTCCTTGCTGTCCGACGGGGAGTTCCCGGCGTGCGTGGGCGCGTCGTCGGGCGGCACCGGGGGCGGCGGGGCGGCGGCGCACTCCGACCTGGACGGCGGGAGCACGCCGTCGATCAGGTACTTGTCGATCTTGTCGGTCACGCAGGTGTTGGCGCCGTAGTGGCCGTGCATGCCGCTGTCGCGGACGGAGATCAGCTGGTTCCCCAGCTCCGCAGCCATCGCGGGGCCGCCGTCGTACTGGGTGGCCGGGTCGCCGTCGCCCTGGATCACGACGCCGGTCGGGTAGCCGTCGCGCTCCAGCGACACCAGCGGCTCCGGCGGGGTGAAGGACCGGAACGTGCAGTTGGTCGGCGCGGCACCGATCACGCCGCTGCCGTTGTTGTCCGCGTACGGGTAGCGGTCGCGGTACCGGCGCATGTCCTCGTAGTAGGTCTCCAGGTCGGTCGGCCAGTCCGCCTCGCAGGTGACCGTGTCGTACACGCCGGGGTCGACCTCGCGGATTCCGTCCTCGTACAGCATCCCGATCGCGGTGCTGGTGTCCTCGGACAGCGCGGTGCCCTCCGACGCCGCCCGCCGGACCTCCGCCACCACCTCGGCGGTGACGTCCCAGACCGGCCGGGACTGGGTGGCCATGGCCAGGAACCGGTCCAGTGCGCCGCGGTCGAACTCCTTCGGCCAGAAGCCGGGCCAGTCGTCGGGCCGCTCGCGGTCCAGCGGGACCGCCCGGTCGGCGAGTTCGGCGGCCAGGGCCTCGGCGGTGGCGAGCACCTCGTCGCGGGTGGTGCCCAGGTGGTAGGTGTCCTCGCGTTCGGCGACCCACGCGGCCCACTGCTCGACGTTGAACCGGACCCCCACGGACTGCTGGAGGGCCTGTTCGCGCCAGAGCCAGTCGGGGTGGATCGACGAGTCGAGGACGCTGCGGTTCAGGCCTTCGGGGAACAGGCTGCCGTAGACCGCGCCCAGGTAGGTGCCGTAGGAGTAGCCCAGGTAGTTGATCTTCCGCTCGCCGAGGACGGCGCGGATGACGTCCATGTCCCTGGCGGTGTTGGCCGTGTTGACGTGCGGCCGCATGCCGCCGCCCGCGCGCCGGCAGGCGTCCTCACGCGCCCTGGCGTAGGCGGCGTAGGCGGCGAACTCGTCGTCGCTCGGCCGGGTGTCGCGGGGCCTGGGGTCCGGGACGTGTTCGCAGTACAGCCGCGAGGAACGGCCGACGCCCCTCGGGTCGAAGCCGATCAGGTCGAAGTGCTCGGCGATTCCGAAATCCCTGGCGCCCAGCGGCATGGACAGGCCGCCGCCGCCGGGACCACCGGGGTTCAGCAGCAGCACCCCCTTGCGGTCCTCTTGCTCACCGGCCCTGATCCGGCTGATCTGGATCTCCAGGCTGCCGTCCTCGGGTGCCCGGTAGTCCAGCGGCACGGTCACCATCGCGCACTCCATGAGGCCCCACTGGCCCTTCCACGGATCGATGATGATGCCGTCCTCCCATTCCTCCGAGGGATCCGGCGGTGGCGGTTCCGGACACCGCTGCCACTCGACCGGCTGGTCGTAGAACTCCGCCAGCCCGTCCGCGGCGGCGCCGGTCGGGGTCACCACGGTCACCAACCCCGCCGTCACCCCGGCCACGAGTACGGCCCCCGCGAGGGCCTTGCGCCGTGCTCTGTTCACCGTTCGTGCTCCTCCCTGCTCGATCTCGGTGACCGGACGGTATGGACGGTGGTGTTTCACGGCCATTTCGCCGCCGGGCGTTATGCCGGTGAAACACCGGCGTCGTTAGCGTGCCGGCATGCGGGTGCTGGTCGCGGAGGACGAGGAGACGCTCGCCGGGTACATCGCGGAGGGCCTGCGGGACCGGTCGATGGCGGTCGACGTCGCGCACGACGGCACCAGCGCGTTGGACAAGCTCGGCACCGAGAGCTACGACGTGGTGGTGCTGGACCGGGACCTGCCCGGCGTCCCGGGCGACGAGATCTGCCGGCACCTGGTCGACCGCGGCGGACACACCCGGGTGCTGATGCTCACCGCGCTCGCCGACGTCGCCGACCGGGTCGCCGGCCTGCGCCTGGGTGCCGACGACTACCTGGGCAAGCCGTTCGACTTCGACGAGCTCGTCGCCCGGCTCGACGCGCTCGGTCGCCGGACCCGCCCGGCGGTGCCGCCGGTGCTACGCCGGCACGGCGTCACGCTCGACTCGGCACACCGCGAGGTGCGCCGCGACGGGCGGCCGATCGCCCTGTCCAACAAGGAGTTCGGCGTGCTGTCCACTCTGATGGCAGCGTCCGGGGCGATCGTCAGCGCGGAGGAGCTGCTGCGCGTCGTGTGGGACGAGCACGCCGACCCGTTCACCAACGCGGTACGGGTGACGATGTGCCGGCTGCGCGCGAAGCTCGGCGAGCCAGGGGTGATCGACACCCTGCCCGGGGTCGGCTACCGGATGGGCGGCCCGGGGTGCTGAGCCGGCTCACGCTGCGCTGGCGGCTCACGCTGCTGCACACCGCCGTGTTCGTGGTCGCGGCCGCCGTCGTGGTCGTGCTGGTCTACCTGCAGAACCGGGTGATCATCATGAACATCGACGTGTCCGGCGAGGCGGGCCCGATGGGGTCCACCGGCCGGGCGACCGGGCGGGAGGGGGAGCCGACCGAGGCGATCGCCATCCAGCGGAACGAGGCGTTGGGGAGCCTGCTGACGCAGTGGATCGTCGCGCTGGCCGCGGTGACCGTGCTCGCCGGGCTGCTGGCCTGGTGGGTCACCGGCCGGGTGCTGACCCGGGTCCGGCGGATGACGAACCAGGCCAGAGGCATCTCCACCGCGAACCTGCACGAGCGGATCGCGCTGCGGGGCCCGGGCGACGAGCTCAAGGAGCTGGCCGACACGTTCGACGACCTGCTCACCCGGCTCGAGAACGCGTTCGACGCGCAGTCCCGGTTCATCGCCAACGCCTCGCACGAGCTGCGCACCCCGCTCGCGGTGGCGCGCACGACACTGCAGGTCGGGCTGGCCGGCGGTGACCCGGAGCGGGTCGCCCGGGTGCGGGCGGAACTGTTGCGCAACAACGATCGCTGTGTCGCGTTGATCGACGGCCTGCTCACGCTGGCCAGAGGGGAACAGGGCGCGCACCGGCGGGAGCCCGTGGACCTCGCCGACGTGCTTCGCGGCCTAACGGCGGAGCCGGACGGGGACCCGCGCCTGCGCGTCGACGCGCCCGCCACGTGCCGGGTGCTCGGCGATCCGGTACTGCTCGCCCAACTGGTGGGCAACCTCGTCGACAACGCGACGCGCTACAACGTGCCCGGCGGTGAGGTGCTCGTGGAGCTGGACACCGTGGGGAACCTGACGGTCGCCAACACCGGGCCGGAGGTGGGCGAGGTGGACCGGCTGTTCGAGCCGTTCCACCGGGGTGTGGTGCGGACGGGCCGGACCGGGGCGGGACTCGGGCTGTCGATCGTGCGCGCGATCGCGCTCGCGCACGGCGGTGCGGTGGACGCGCGGCCGCGGCCCGGCGGCGGTCTCGTCGTCGAGGTGTGGATCCCGCCGGGTGACACACCGGAGTGGACGCGCGGGCCGGCGGAGCCGGTATCTACTGTGGACGCATGAGCGAGCGGCGGATTTCGGCGACGCGCGTGGTCGACGCGCCGGCCGAACGGATCTTCGACCTCCTCGCCGATCCGGCGAAACACCCGCTGATCGACGGCTCCGGCACGGTGCGCGGGTCGCGGAGCACCGGGCCGAGACGGCTGGAGCTCGGCTCCCGGTTCGGCATGGACATGCGGATCGGGCTGCCGTACAGGATCCTCAACACGGTGGTCGAGTTCGAGGAGGGCAGGCTGATCGCCTGGCGGCACTTCTCCGGGCACCGGTGGCGCTGGCGGCTGCGTGACCTCGGCGACGGCCGTACCGAGGTGACCGAGACGTTCGACTGGTCGACCGCCCGGTTCCCGCGTGGTATCGAGCTGCTGGGCTTCCCGGAGCGCAACCGGAAGGGCATCGAGGCGACTCTGGAGCGGCTCGGCCGGGTCGTGCGGAGCGAGGAGCGCTGAGCGGCGTCAGCGGCGGCCGGTGGCGAGGATCGTCGGGTGCACGAGGTAGTAGCCGGGGTCGTCGAGGACGTAGCGGGGGCTGCCGGGCGTGAGCAGCTCGATCGCCTCCGCGATGTCCGCGTCGGACATGCCGGCCGCGGACCGCCGCAGCTCCGGCCACACCGCCGACCCGAGGTAGGGCCGCACGCTCGGGTCCGCGTCGACGGGGAAACCGACCCGCCTCTCGACGGCGGGCGCGACGAACTCGCGGTTCGTCCGCAGGTAGGCGGTCAGCGCTGCCAGGGCGTCCGGTGTGGACCCGGTCATGCCGACCCTCTCGACCGGCGCCGGACCAGGGTCAGCGCGGCCGCGCCGCCGGCGAGCAGCAGAGCGCCGATGGACACGAGGGTGGCGAGGCCGCCGGTGCCGGTGTGGGCCAGGTCGGTGCTGGCCTGGGGCACGGGCCTCGGGTCCGGGTCGTCGGGTTCGGGAGCGGGAGGCGGCGGCGGGGCGTTGTCGCCACCGCCGCCGGTGCAGTGGCCGCCGAGCGCGGTGGACGGGTCGACGTCCCCGACGGCGACGGTGTACGTGTCGGTGTCGGTCAGCGTCTCGCCCGAGGTGCGGGTGGCGGTGACGGTGAACGTGAGCCGGTAGACGCCTTCCTCGGTGAAGGCCCAGTTGGCGTGGGCGTGCGTACCGAGCGGGACGGCCAGCGAGTCGGGCAGGCCGTCGGTGGCGTCGAACAGCACGGTGGGGCGCAGGCCGGTGAGGAACATGGCGACGTTGCCCGGGCCGTCCACTTCGGTCAGGGAGATGTCGACGTCGCCTGCGACGGTGTCGGCGCCGAGCTCCTCGGTGTTCCAGCCGGCCCAGACCACGCCGGGGACCTGGGTCTGCGGGATCAGCCAGACGGGCTCCCCCGCCGGCCCGAGGAAGGCGTAGCCGGGGTCGTCGGGGATCGAGTTCCGCGCCGAGGGCACGACGTGCAGGACGACGGCGTCCGGGTCACGCCAGACCTCGCGGTGCGGACCGGCGGTGCCGTCCTTGAGCTGGTTGACCAGCCGGTCGTCGAGCAGGCGCGGGGCGATCGCGTCGACGTGGCCGTCGTCGAGCACGACGCAGCCGGCGGCGGGCGTGGACGTGGTGGTCGTGGTGGTGGGGGTGGTCGTGGTGGTGGTCGTTGTCGTCGTGGTGGTGGTGGTCGTCGGGGGTGGTGGGATGGTGGTCGTGGGGGGTTCGTCGCCCTGGCCCGGGTCGACGGTCGTGGGGTCGAGGTCGCCGACGGCGAGGGTGTAGGTGGCGGTGTCGGACAGCGGCTCGCCGGTGGCGGCGGTCGCGGCGACGGTGAAGGTCAGCCGGTAGACGCCCTCGGCGCCGAACGTCCAGTTGGCGTGCGCGTGGGTGCCGAGGGTGAGGGGGTAGGTCTGGGGCAGCGGCTGGTTGGTGTCGAACACCCTGGGCAGCGGTTCACCGAAGCTGCCGGTCTGGAACACGGTCATGGCCCCGGGCGGCGCGGAGCCGCGCTCGTCGCCGGTGACCGCGTCGAGGGTCCAGCGCACCGAGTCGGGGTCCACCTGGGACGCGTCGAGGTCCTCGGTGTTCCACCCGGTCCACACGACGCCCTCGGCCTGCTGCTGCGGGACGATCCACAGGTCGGCGCCCGGCTCGCCGAGGAACGCGTACGCGGGGTTGTCCGGCACCTGGGTCCGGGCGGCGGGCCGGACGTGCGTGACGACGGTGCCGGGGTCGCGGTACACGGGGGCGTCGGGGCCGCTGCCGTCCTTGTACCGGAGTCGCAGTCCGCCGTCGCCGGTGCCGTCGACGATGCCGGGGGCGACCAGGTCGACGTGCCCGTCGTCGACGACCACGGTGTCCTGCGCGGCCGCCTCCGGGAGGGTGGCGGTGAGCGGCACGGCGACGAGCAGGGCGAGGACGGCGACGGGCTTCCTCATCGGCTCGCCTTCCTGGTGACGCGGAGGGCGACGGCGCCGAGGGCGAGGAGCGCGGCTCCGCCCAGGGTCAGCGGCAGCACGCCGCCGACACCGGTGTAGGCCAGGTCGCGGTCGGGGGTGCCGGATGCGTTCGGCCCGTCCGGGCCGCCCGGTCCGCCGGAGCCGCCGCCGGGGGGCGCTGTGCCGTCGGTCTCGGCGTCGCCGACGGTGAAGGTGTAGACCTCGGAGTCGGTGACCGTGCGGCCGCCGGTCAGCTCGGCGGTGACGTCGACGGTGAGCCGGTAGACGCCCTGCTCGGCGAACGCCCAGTTGGCGTGGGCGTGGGTGCCGAGCGCGATCTGGTGTGTGTCCGGCAGCCCGTCGGTGCTGTCGAAGATCACCGTGCTCTCGCCGAACGAGCCGGTGGTGAAGACGCCGAACGCGCCTGGGCCGTCCACTTCGGTCAGTCGCCAGCGGACCGGGCCGGCGACCTGGTCGGCGCGCAGTTCCTCGGTGGACCAGCCGGCCCAGAGGATGCCGGTGCTCTGCTGCTGGGGCAGCAGGAAGACCTCGTCGCCCGGGTTCCCGAGGAAGGCCAGGGCCGGATCGTCGGGGAGTTCGGCGGCGGTCTCGGGCTTGGCGTGGAACGTCACGTCGGCCGGTTCGCGCCAGTGCACGCGGCCGCCGGACCTGCCGACCGTGCTGCCGTCCTTGACCTGGATCTGGAGCGCGCCGTCCACGAGCCGGGGCGCGACCGCGTCCACGTGCCCGTCGTCGAGGACGACCCGGCCGGGGGTGGTCGCCGGCGGCTGGGCTTTCGCCTTCGCCTTCGCCTTCGCGGCACGCGGCGCGGCCGGGGGCGGGGACTGGGGCTGGGACTGGGGCTGGGACTGGGGCTGCGGGTTCTCGGACGACGGCGGTGCGGCGGCCTGGGCCACGTCGATCCGGTACCGCTCCTGGGTGCGTACCGGCTCACCGGTCAGCAGGTTGGCCTCGACGGCGAGGGTCAGGGCGTAGGGGCCGGGCTCGGGGAACGTCCAGGTGGTGGAGCCCCGGTCGCCGACCGGCAGGGTCAGCGGCGGCGCCTGGACGCCGGCGGGGCCGTCGGTGCTGGTGAGGCGCAGCCGCACGGTGTCACCGAAGACCTCGCCGGCGGCGATGTCGCTGGTGTCCCACCCGACCTCGACGCCGTCGTCGCCGAGTTCGGTGGTGTAGAGCAGCGTCGAAGGGTCCCGTTGCCGGCCCGTGCCGTCGTCGGCGCCGAGCCGCACCGACTCGCCGTCGAGGGAGATCGCCGCGACGTCGACCCGGCCGGCGTCGAGGGGGTGCTCGGCCAGGGTCGACGCCGCGTTCTCCTCCGTGACATCCGCCGTGACATCCGCTGCCGCGGGTGCGGCCACGGAGAGCATCGCCACGGAGAGCATCGCGGCCGCGGTGGCGGTCCGTGTCGGACTGGTCCGGAACACAGGTCTTCCCCTCGTTCGCTCACGATCGAATGTCCCCCGACGGGGTAGACCTTAACGTTTATGAGTATCGTTTTCAACAACTTCCCCGGATCGGTTGACCGCGGGATCCACCGAACTGCTGATGCGCGCGTGGGTCGGGGGCTGCCAGGGTGGGCGCATGCGAACGCTGTGTGTGGTCCTGTTGTCGGTCGCCGCCGTCATCGGCGCGCTGGTTCCCGCCACGGCGGCCGTGCCAGGGGCGCTGGTGCGCACGGACGACGGCTGGCTGCGCGGCACCAGCGGCCCCGGCTACGAGCTGTACCAGGGGATCCCCTACGCCGCGCCCCCGGTCGGCGCGCTGCGCTGGGCCTCGCCACGGGCGGCCGCACCATGGCACGGGATCCGGGACGCGACCCGGCCCGGCCCCCGCTGCCCGCAGCACGCCACCCCGGGGAACGCGCCGAGCGCGACCGAGGACTGCCTCTACCTGAACGTCACCGCACCCGCTCGCGCGCGCCACGCGCCCGTGCTGGTCTGGTTGCACGGCGGCAGCCTGACCAACGGCGCGGGCAGCGACTACGCCGCGCGCCGGCTGGCGGTACGCGGCCGGATGGTGGTGGTGACCGTGAACTACCGGCTCGGCAACCTCGGGTTCTTCGGCCTGCCCGGGCTCGAGAACGGCGGCGCGTTCGGCGTCGAGGACCAGCAGGCCGCACTGCGCTGGGTGCGGCACAACGCGGCGGCGTTCGGTGGCGACCCGGGCAACGTGACGCTCGCCGGGGAGTCCGCCGGAGCGCACTCGGTGTGCGCGCAGCTCGCCTCCCCCGGCGCCGCCGGCCTGTTCCACCGGGCCGTCGCGCAGAGTTCCCCGTGTCCGACCGGCCTGCTCGACGGCAGCACGTTGCGGCCGCTGCTCGACGTGCCGTACTTCGTGCCGGCGGAGTGGCACGAGGCCCACGGCACCGAGGTCGCGCGTGAGGTCGGCTGCGCGGACGCGGACCGGGTGCTGGCGTGCCTGCGGGACAGCCCCGTCGACGCGCTCCTGCGCGCCGGCACGCTGCCGCTGCCCGCGTACGGCACAGCGGTGCTGCCCGAGAACCCCGTCGATGTGTTCACCGAGGGCCGGCAGCACCGGATGCCGCTGCTGACCGGCGTGACGCGGGACGAGGGCACGCTGTTCAGCCCGCTGGTGCTGCCCGACCTCACCGAGGAGAACTACGCGTCCGCTCTGGACGGCCACTTCGGACGGTTCGGGTCACGGGTCGCCGAGCGGTACCCGCTCGATGCGCACGGCGGCTCGGCCCACCAGGCGGCAGCGGCGGTGATGAGCGACCTCGACTGGGCGTGGCCGCAGCACGACGCCGAACGCGTACTCGGCGCGGTGATGCCCACCTATGCCTACGAGTTCCTGGACCGCACCGCGCCGCCCATCCCGGACTTCCCCGGCGGTCTCGACCCGCTCGCGTCCCACGGCTCGGAGGTGGCCTACCTGTTCGACGCGCCCGCCGCCGTCGAGCCGCTGACCGCGCGCCAACGCCACCTGGGTGACCGGATGATCCGCTACTGGTCCCGGTTCGCGGCCACCGGTGACCCGAACGCGCCGGGCCTGCCGGGCTGGGCGCCGGTCACCCGGGCGAACCACCACGTGCAGGGCCTGGACCTGGTGCCGCGCGGGATCGGCGCGTTCGACCGGGCCACCGCGCACGACCTCGCGTTCTGGGAGTCGCTGCGCCCCTGACGGCTCACGCCGCCGGGGTGCCGACGTCGAGCACGGTCTTGAGCCAGCCCTCCTCGCGGCGGTCGAACGTCTCGTAGGCCTCGATCGCGGCGGTCGGGGGTTCGTGCTGGGTGATGAAGTCGGTCGGCTCGACGCTGCCGGTGGCCACCATGGACAGCAGCCGGGGCAGGTAGCGGCGGTGGTTGCAGTTTCCCATGTGGATGCTCAGGTTCTTGTTCATCGCCTCCCCGAACGGGAAGCTGGAGAACCCAGGCGGGTACACCCCGATCACGCCGATCGTGCCGGCCTTGGCGACCGCCCGCACCGCCCACTGCGCGGCCAGGCTCGGCGCGTTGCCCGGGACCCACTGCTCCCCCGACGGCGACGCGTCCGGCGCCGCGGCGGCGCGTTCCTGCTCGAACTGGTCGCGCTGCCGGGCGGCCTGCTCGGCGGCCGGGCCGCTCGCCGGGCGCTGCGCGTCCACCCCGACCGCCTCGATCACCCGGTCGACGCCGATCCCGCCGGTCAGCTCGCGGACCAGCGCCACCGGGTCCTCGGCGTTGAAGTCGACGGTCTCCGCGTTCTGCCGGCGGGCCGCGTCCAGCCGCGAGCCGATGCCGTCGACGACGAACACCCGCCCGGCGCCCTGCCGTTTCGCCGACGCGATCGCGAACTGGCCGACCACGCCCGCGCCGAGGACCAGCACGCTGTCGCCCTCGCTCACCTCGGCGAGCCGGGCACCGAACCACGCGGTCGGGAAGATGTCGGACAGCAGGATCGCCTGGTCGTCGCTCACCCCGTCCGGGATCCGCACCAGCGTGGTCATCGCGAACGGCACGCGGGCGTACTCGGCCTGCAGCCCGTCGACCGGGCCGGTGCTGGTCGGGCCGCCGAAGAACGACGTCCCCGCCGACGGCCCGTTCGGGTTCGCGGTGTCGCACTGCGCGTAGTACCCGGCGCGGCAGTACGAGCACGTGCCGCACCCGATCGTGGACGCGATCACCACGCGGTCACCCCGGCTGAACCCGCGCACCGCGGGCCCGACGTCCTCGACCACGCCGACCGCCTCGTGCCCGAGCACGGTGCCCGGTTCCATGCCCGGCATCGTGCCGCGCACCAGGTGCAGGTCGGTGCCGCAGATCGCGCTGCGGGTGACCCGCACGATCGCGTCACTGGGTTCCAGGATCTCGGGCTCCGGCACGTCGTCCACGCGGATGTCTCCGACGCCGTGCCACACGACTGCCTTCACGACTCCTCCTCCGTCGGTTCCGGGTCGGCGTTCCCGGACACCTCCGGCCCAAACCGGCGCAGCCGCTCGGGGTCGAGGTCCGGCCGGCCGCCGGGGTGTCCGACCGTCGCCGCCGAAGCGGTCACCGCGAGCCGCGCGGCCTCGGCGAACCCGCCGCCTCGGCACAGCACCGTGGTCAGGCCGGCGACCAGGGCGTCCCCCGCGCCGGTGGTGTCGACCACCTCGGTGTCCACGAACGGGAACACCCGCGCGTCGTCCGCCCACACGAACGCGTCGCCGCCCGCGAGGCCGAGCGCGGCCAGCGTGACGCCGTGCCGCGACCCCAGCTCCCGGCCGGCGCGCACGGCGGCGGCCGCGTCGTCGAGGCGGACGCCGGTCAGCAGCTCCGCCTCGCGTGCGTCGGCCCGCACCACGTCGGCCAGCCCGAGCAACTCGTCCCGGAGGTCGCCGGGCGCGCCGTCCAGCACGAGCAGCCCGCCCGCGTCCTTCGCGGCCCGCGCGGCGGCGAGTGCCGCGCCGGCGGGTTGCTGGAGCTGCACGACGACCGCCCGCGCCGCCCGCAGCACGGGACCGGCAGCGGCGACGTCGTCCTCGGTGAGCAGCACGTCCGCTGGCAGGTGCTCCAGGTAGTGCCAGCCGGCGTCGTCGTCGACCGCGTCCACGATCAGCCCGGTCTCCGCGCCCGGGCGCCGCACGACCGGGGTGACGTCGACGCCGTCGGCGCGGGCCTGGTCGAGCAGCGCACCGGCCACCGCGTCGTCGCCGACGACGCCGAGCAGCCCGACCGACGCGCCCAGCTGCGCGCACCCGACGGCCTGGTTGGCGCCCTTGCCGCCCAGCAGCTCCCGGCGGGAGCGCACGGCGGCCGACCGGCCGGCGCCGGGCATCGACGGGACACGGAGCACCAGGTCGCGGGCGATCTGCCCGACGAAGACGATCTCAGGGGCCATGCCCCTCGGATAGCCCCCGAGGTCGCCCGGTAATCAGACGCCGGCCCAGCCCTCGGGGACGTGGCCGATGCGGACGCGCTGCGGGTGGTCGCCCACCGGGACCGAGGCGATCTTCTCGCCGGTGGCGAAGTCGATCGAGGTGACCCGGTCGGCGCCACTCTCCGAGATCACGCACGCGCTGCCGTCGCCGCTGACCGTGGCCCAGTACGGCTTCGACGCCGCCACCAGCGGGCCTTCCTGGAGGGTGGCCCGGTCGACGACGGTGGCGTAGTCGTCCATGGTGCCCGCGACGCAGAGCTTCTCGCCGGTGGGGCTCATCGCCAGGCCGTGGTGGCGGGAGTCGTTGATCCACTGGGTGCGGTCGTCCGGCGTGTCCGGGTTCTCCGGCAGCGTCTTGTCCCGGGTGATCCGGTCGGTGGCCACGTCGTACTCGAGGAAGCCGTTGTAGAACGACACCTGGAAGTACAGCTTCGACTCGTCCGGGCTGAACGCGACCGGGCGCACCGCGTCGGACAGGTCCTCGCGGCCGAAGGCGTCCAGCCGGTCCCGCATGTCGATCACCCGCACCTGCTCGTGGGTGGCGGTGTCCACGACGGTGATCTTCCGGTCGCCCTTGGTCCAGTCCAGCCAGGGCGCGTCGAGCGCGGTGTTGACCTCGCCGATCGACGAGTTCCACAGGTACCGGCCGCCGTCGGTGTAGGTGTTCTCGTGCGGCTTGTCGCCGGTGCGGAAGGAGCCGACCTCGGCGCCGGTCTCGATGTCCAGCACGTGCACGGTGTTCGAGGTCGAGGCGGACACCGCGACCCGGGTGCCGTCCGGGGAGACGGCCATGTGGTCGGAGCGGAAGCCGGACACCGGGAACCGCCAGTTGACGCCGCCGTCGGCGAGGTCGATCGACACCACGTCGGCGAAGCTGGGCCGCGACACCACGAGCGCGTCGCCGTCCGGCGTGGTGTACATGTCGTCGACCAGTTGATCGTGGCCCTCGCCGACGGTCTCCCGGATGCCGAGGAAGAACGCCAGCCGCACCGGGTTCAGGTAGATCTCGCGCAGCCGCTCGTCCTTGTCCGGGACGACGTTCAGCCGGCCGACCGGGGTGAGGTCCGGCGTCGAGGCGACGACGTCGACCGTGCCCGCCCAGTTGTTGCCGACGAACATGACCTCCCGGAGCCGTTCCTCGGCGGCGGCGCTGCCGGCCGGGACGAGGAACGAGACGACCGCCGCGGCGGCTAGCAGGGGCTGCGCCTTCATGGTGTGCCTCCGTTACCGTGTGGTGGCTCTCAGCGAACCAGCGGGTAACCGGGCCGCGGTAGGGCCTGGTACCCAACGCCGGTCCGGCCGGTTGTGGCCGGTGCACAAAGGAGCGGTGCGATGACCGTGCTCCGCGAGGTGCTCGCGGCGATGGCGGCCGACGAAAGCATCGTCGACGAGGTGGTGGCCGCCGCGCGCACCGCGTCCGCCGAGGTGGCGCGGCTGCCGGAGGCGGAGAACCGGCGGCACATCGCGGTCATGGTCGCCGCCGGGATCGCGGCCGTCGACGACCCCGGCGAGGCCGTGTTCGCCGCCGCGGCGGCGCTGGGCGCCGACCGGGCCGCGCAGGGCGTGCCGATCGAGGCGCTGCTGCGCGGCGTGCACGCCGGCCGCACGCGTGCGGTGGAGCTCGCGCTCGCCCGGGCCGAGACCGCCGGGGTGCCACCCGAGGACATGCTGGCCGCGCTCGTCGCGTTCACCCGGTACGCGGGCGAGCTGGAGCGGCACGTGGTCGCCGGCTACCACCGTGCGGTCGTGGAGGCGTCGCACACGCACGTACTGCGCCGGCTGCTGCACGGCGAGAACGTGCCCGACGAGGACGTCGCCCGCGCGGGTCTGCGGGTCGACGGCCGGTACCACTGCGTGCTCGCCGACGTGTCCGACCCGGTGCGGGCCCGGGCGCTGGAGCGGCGGTTCGCCGGCGGGGTCGTCGGGCTGGTGGACGGGCGGCTCGCCGCCCTCACGCCGCACCCGCCGACGGGGTTCGGGGACGACCTGGTGGTGGTCGCGCCCCCGGCGCCGCCGGCCGACGCGCCGGCGCACTACGAGCTGTGCCGCACGGCGGTGCGCGCGGCGGCCGGGCTCGGCCTCGGCGGCGTGCACGCGTTGACGGATCT
This sequence comes from Actinophytocola gossypii, assembly GCF_025165815.1. Lineage (GTDB taxonomy): Bacteria > Actinomycetota > Actinomycetes > Mycobacteriales > Pseudonocardiaceae > Actinophytocola > Actinophytocola gossypii. The sequence continues at coordinate 233,962 of NZ_JAFFZE010000023.1, forward strand.
GGCCGGGGAGACCGCGCTGGCCGCGCAGCCGGTGCTCGGTGCGCTGCTGGTCGGCGAGTACCTGGGCGCGCTGGACCGCGCGGACTCGTTCCACCGCCAGCTGGTGCGCACGGCCAGCACCTACCTCGACCACGGCCAGCGGGTGGACCAGACCGCTGCCGCGCTGCACGTGCACCCGAACACCGTGCGGTACCGGCTGAGCAGGCTCAGCGAGCTGACCGGCGCCCCGCTGGAACCGGGCGACGCCACGACGGTGCTGGCGACGCTGCGCTGGTGGTGGGCGCTCAACGCCTGGCTCTGACCGTTCGCGCTAGCGGAACAGGTGGAGCGGGACCGCGTCGGCCATGGCGGCCATGCCGGCGTCGTTGGGGTGCAGGTGATCGCCGCTGTCGTAGGCCGGGTTCAGGCGTCGCGGGTCGGCGGGGTCGCGGGTGGCCCTGGCGAAGTCGATGACCGAGTCGAACTCGCCGCTGGTGCGGACCCAGGTGTTCACCGCCTGGCGCTTGGCCTCGTTCTCGTCGGTGTCCAGGCCGGGGGTGCCGCCGAACGGCAGGATCGTGCCGCCGTGGATCTCCAGGCCGGCGGCGTGCGCGCGGGCGATCAGCTGGCGGTACCCGGCGATCAGCTCGCCGGCGGTCACGGCCTCGTTCGGCGGCGCCACCGAGCCGGGGTGGCCGAGGTCGTTCACGCCGATCAGCACCACGACGTCGGTGACACCGGGCCGGGCGAGCACGTCCCGGTCGAACCGGCGCAGCGCGCTGTGGCCGAAGAACTCGGCGAAGTTCTCCGGCTCGCTGCCCGGTGGCGGGTTGGGGTCGTGCAGCAGCCGGTTGCCGGCGACACCGAGGTTGAGCACACCGGTGTCCCGCAGCCACGGCACGCGTCGCAGCCGGTCGGCGAGCAGGTCGGGCCAGCGGTGGTTGGCGTTGAGGTCGGTCTCGAAGCCGTTGGTGATCGAGTCGCCGAGCGCGACGACGGCGGCCGGGTCGCGGTCGTGGGTGCGCACGCTGATCCCGGACAGGAAGTACCACTGGGTGATGGTGCGGGTGGCGGTGACGCTGCGCTCGGCGGTGACGTTGCCGGCCGCGACCACGTTCTCCTGGTAGGCGAAGTTGTGCAGGGTGGTCACCGGCGTCGGGTCGGGCAGGTAGACGCTGACCACGAGGTCGGCGCCGGCCGGAAGCCGGAGCGGGACCGGGTCGCTGAGCAGCGGGGCGCCCTCGGGCACGGTCGCGGAGCGTTGCCCGCCGAAGGTCACCGCGCGGTCGGTCTCCGGCGCGATGTCGGTCCCGGTGCCGGCGTGCCGGGCCACCCGGACCTCACCGATGTGCAGTGCGCCGTCGCCGAACTCGTTGGTGAGCCGCAGGCGGAGCGCGTCGCCGCCGGTACTGGTGTGCACGACCTGGCGGACCGTCTCGTCGGACACGGTCGGCGTGGAGTTCTCCGGGGTCGCGGTCGGCACGCTCCCCCAGGTGCCGACCCACTGTGCCGGGCCGGGGGGATGGCCGGCCGGTTCCCGGGTGTCCGTGGCGACCCAGGTGGCGAGCACGAGCATCGCGGCGGCGAGTACCGCCACCAACGCTGAGGACGTCCGCCGCATCGCGTGCCTCCCGGCCGAAAAGTCAGGCGTGCCGGGCGGGCCGGGTGAACCGCCAGCCCTCGGCGCGCAGTTCCGGAATGATCGTAGCGACGGCGTCGACGGTCTGGGTACGGTCACCGCCGCCGTCGTGCAGGAGCACCACCGCGCCCGGGGTGACGCCGTCGAGCAGGCGGCGGACGAGTTCGTCGGTGCCGGGCGGCTCCCAGTCACCGACCGCGAGCCGCCAGCCGAGGGGTCGCATGCCGAGCGCGGCCGCCACCTCCGGCGACCGGCCCCACGACCCGTACGGGGCGCGGAAGTAGGGGATGCGGGCCCCGGGCACCGCATCGCGGATGGCGGCGTTGGTGGCCAGCAGGTCGGCGCGGATCCGTTCGGGGGCCCAGGTGCCGAGGTCGTCGTGGTGCATCGAGTGGTTGCACAGCAGGTGGCCCTCGGCGACGATCCGGCGCACGAGCGCGGGGTGCTGGCGGACGTGCTCGCCCCACAGGCAGAACACGGCGGTGACGTTCGTGGCGCGCAGCAGGTCGAGCAGTCGGGGCGTGTTCCTCGGGTCGGGGCCGTCGTCGAAGGTGAGGGCGACGGTGCGGCCCGGTTGACCGGTCGAGTCGACGATGTCCGGGGTGGGGCGT
>NZ_JAFFZE010000024.1 GCF_025165815.1 Actinophytocola gossypii
CCGGCAGGGTGCCCGCAGGAGCGCGGATCTCGGCCGGGAAGTTCGGCAGCGTCGCCAGGTCGTTGCCGAACGCGGCCGCCTCCGAGGTGAACCGGTCACCGGTCAGCTGCATACCGTCACCGGAGTCGCCAGCAAACCTGATCACCACGCGGTCGAGCTTGGTCACCTGGGTGGGCCGGGTGCTGCCCAGCTCGCCGTTTCCTCCGTTCACGCTGGAACTCATGTTGTGCTGGTCCCTCTCTCGCACGGCTACGTGCCTGTGTCGAGCCTAGCTGTGCACGTTGTGGGTCTCCCTGTTCTCCAGGGTATGCGGGTCCCACATCACAGTCAGATCTCCCAGAGTCTGGGACGACGGTCAGGCCTGCCGGGAGATGCGCTCGCGCATGGCGGCCAGCAGCTCGGCGAAGGCGGGCGTGTCCATGGACGCCAGCTGCGCCACGAGCTCGGTCTCGACCGCGTCCTCGTGACGATCGTAGGCCGCCGTCGTGCGGAGGGTTCGCTTGGTGGTCGTGACCAACTCACGCGGCGCCTTCGCCGCCGGTCCCGCCAGCTCGACCGCCGCGCTGACCAGGGCGGCGTGGTCCCCGTCCACCTGCCGGAACGCCAGCCCGGTCCGCACCGCCTCGGCCCCGTCGAACCGCTGCCCGAACACGGTCATCGCCATCGCCGTCTGCGGCCCCACGACCCGCTGCAGCATCCACGTCATCCCGCCACCCGGGTGCAGCCCCAACTGCAGGAACCGCGCGTCGAACCGCGCCGCCGGGCCCACGAGTCGAACGTCACACGCCAGTGCCAGGTTCAGCCCGGCCCCGACCGCCGCACCCCCCACCGCCGCGATCGTCGGCAGCGCACAGTCGGCGACCGCGAGGAAGCCGGCGTAGATCGCCCGCAGCCCCTCCTCCCGGGCTTCCCCGAGCGCGGTCAGATCGGCGCCCGCGCAGAACGCGGGCGGCGCGCCGGTGACCACGAGCGCGTGCACGGAGTCGTCCCGCTCACACTCCCGCACCAGTTCGACCATCCGCCCGGCCATCCCCAGCGTGATCGAGTTGCGGCGGTCGGGAACGTTGAGAGTGAGCACCGCGACCCCGTCCCGGCGCTCGAGCAGCACGTCGTCCATGGCCGGGAACTCTAGGTCACCTCGGGCGCTGGCGGCCGCTCCAGCAACCGCGAGAGCACCACGGTCGAGACGGTCCGGTCGATCATGTCCACCGCTCGGAGCCGCTCCAAGGCGTCCTCCAGGTGGTGGATGTTCGCGGCCCGCAGGTGCACGATCGCGTCCGCCGCCCCCGTCACGCTGTACGCCGCCACCACCTCCGGCAGCGGCAGCAGCCGAGCCCGGATCCGGTCCGGAGTGACGTTCCCCATGCAGTGCACCTCGACGAACGCCTCCGTCCCCCAGCCCAACGCCTCCGGGTCGACCACGGCGGTGAACCCCCGCAGCACGCCTTCGTCCAGGAGCCGGTCCACCCGCCGCTTCACCGCCGGAGCGGAGAGTCCGACCGCCTTCCCGATCTCCGAGTACGACGAGCGGGCATCGGCAACCAGTCGCGAAATGATTCGCTGATCCAAGCCATCCACACGCAACATTCTGCATGCAGGAGGGTGCCAAAGCGACATTGATCGCCGATCAACCCCGCACTTACATTGGAATCATGACGGAAGCCCGCGTGCCGACCCGGCGTCGCTACCTGATGTGCGAGCCGAAGCACTTCACGGTCGAGTACACGATCAACCCGTGGATGGACCCCAGCCAGCCGGTGAGCACGGAGCTGGCGGTCAAGGAGTGGACCGAGCTGGCGGACACCTACCGCCGCTGGGGCCATCAGGTCGAGTTCATCCAGCCCCAACCGGGCCTCCCCGACATGGTCTTCGCCGCCAACTCCGGCACCGTCATCGACGGCCGGGTGCTTGGCGCCCGCTTCCGCGCTCCCCAGCGGGCCGCCGAAGCCGACCACTACCGCCGGTGGTTCCTCGACCACGGCTACCGCGACGTGACCATGCCGACCAAAACGAACGAGGCCGAAGGCGACTTCACCTGGACCGGCGAGGTGCTACTGGCCGGCACCGGCTTCCGCACCGACCCCGGCGCGCACGCCGAGGCCCAGGAGATCCTCGGCGTCCCCGTGATCTCCCTGCAGCTGGTGGACCCCCGCTACTACCACCTGGACACCGCGCTCTGCGTCCTCCAGGAAGCGACGTCGGACCGCCGGGCCCACGTCGCCTACTACCCCGAAGCCTTCAGCCCCGGCTCCCAACGCGTCCTCTACCGCCTCTTCCCCGACGCGATCGTCGCCAACGCCGCCGACGCCGAGTGCCTCGGCCTCAACGCCGTCTCCGACGGCCGCAACGTAGCGATCCCCATGGAAGCCACCCACCTGGCCGACCAACTCATCAACCACGGCTACGACCCCACCTTCCTCGACATCTCCGAACTCCGAAAGTCCGGCGGCGGCCCCAAGTGCTGCACGATGGAACTCCGGGGCTGAACAAATCGGTGGACGGAACGTCGGCGCGCCCCTACGGTTCCGGCGACCGTGACTCGACGCCCGGAGGTGAGACCCATGAACGCTGTTTCGATGTGGGTGCTCCCCTCGTCGTCACGGTCGGGCGACTGACGTAGGGGTTGCCGGGAGTACCTCGAGCAGGCACTCCCGAAAGGCAACCACCCATGAACACTTCGCGCTTCACCGCGGGCGAACCCGCGGTGGAGATCACCCGCGTCGAGCCGGGACTGTGGCACGCGCTGGACGACGGCCGGGTGACCGGCCGCGCCGAGACCACCACCCGTCCCGACGGCCGGGTCTTCCTCAGCGTCGACGCCTGGCACCGCTCCGTCTTCGACCAGCTCGCCCACGCGATGCTCGCCGCCCTGCCGGAACCGCTGCACACCGTGGTCGACGAGACCGACGACGAAACGCTGGCCGCCTGGCGACAGGCCGGGTTCACGATCCGGCGGCGCGAGTGGGAGTACGCCGTGCCCACCGATCCGCGCGTCACCGGCCCGGCTCGCCCGGTCACGATCGTGCCCGCCGAAGCCGATCCGCTGCGCGAGCTGGACCGCGTCGTCCGCGCCGAGGTCGACGCGACCGTCGGCTGGGCGGAGATGCCGGCCGAGGTGCTGGTCCGGCCGCCCGACGACCCGGCGAAGTACGCCGTGGCCGTCGAGGACGGCGAGTACGTGGGCCTGATCCGAGTGGCCCAGGTGACCCGTCTGCCCCGGATCGGCCTGGTCGCCGTCCGCGCCGACCGGCGCCGCCGGGGCATCGCCCGCGCGCTGCTGGCCGACGCGCTCGGCGTCCTGCACCGGGCGGGGATCGAGACGGCGTCGGCCGAGGTGAAGGAGACCAACGAGGCGGCGACGGCACTGTTCGATGGCATCGGTGCCCGGCGGACGAACAGCACCCTGGAGCTGGTGCGCCATGGCCGGTAAGGGCGGGATCGAGGTGGAGGGAACCGTCGTCGAGTGCCTGCGTGACGCCCGGTTCACGGTCGAGCTGGCGAACGGGCACCACGTGCTCGCCCACGTCAGCGGCAAGATCAGGAAGAACTACATCAAGATCCTGCCGTACGACCGCGTCCTGGTCGAGCTGAGCCCGTACGACCTGAACCGGGGCCGAATCCTGTTCCGCTACCGGACCTGAGGCACGGAAGGCCGTTCCCGTCGGCGGTCCGCCGCGGGAACGGCCCGCTACCCGGCCAGCGACAGGCTGTTGCCGTCCGGATCCAGCACGACGACGTGCCGCACGCCGTTGGGATAGGTCTCCACCGCCTCGTGCTCGATCCCGTGCGCGGCGAGGCGGGCCAGGATGTCGTCGAGGTCGGTCACGCCAAGGGTGACCATCGCCCCGCCCGCCCGATCGCCCCGATGATCGACCACGATCCAGGCGTTCTCGCCGATCTGCCACAGGTGTTCCTCGCCGATGACCTCGTCGGCCGGGCGCCCGAAGAACGCTCCGTACCACTCCAGTGCCCTGGCCCGGTCACTCACGCCCATGACGCTGTACAGGTCCACGTCCTCGGCTCCTCTCGATCGTCCCGAGAAAGTAGACCGTTGCCGCGACCGGAACTCATCGGAAGCTCTTGAAAGGAACCTTTCGAAAGGATACTTTCATATCATGCGACACCGCGTCACCGACAGCGAACTCATGGGCGCGCTCGCCCACCCCCTGCGCGCCGCGCTGCTGCGCCACCTCATGGCCGTGGGACCGCGCACCGCCAGCGAGTGCGCCGAGGCGGTCGGGTCGACGGCCTCCAACTGCAGCTGGCACCTGCGCCAGCTCGCCCGGTTCGGACTCGTCGAGGAGGCCGGCGAGCGCGGCGGACGGGAGCGGCCATGGCGGTCCGCGGTCGTCGGGCTCGAGCTGGGGGAGCCGGCCGCGGATCCGACGACCAACGCGGCGCGGCGCGCGATCCTCGCCAACGCGCTCAACGAGGAGGCCACCCTCACCCAGCGCTTCCTCGACCGCGCCGACGAACTCGAGCCCGAGTGGCGCGACGCGGGCGCCCTGGACACCTACGGCCTCACGATCACCGCCGACGAACTGCGCCAGCTGGTCGCCCGGATCGACGAGCTGGTCCGGCCCTACGTCGCCACCGTGCGTACCGCGCCGCCGGACGACGCGCGGGCCGTCCACCTCGGGCTCCGCGCCTTCCGCCGCCTGGATCGGGCGTGAACCGGAGCTTCGCCCGCCTGTGGACAGCCGCGTTCTGCTCCGAGACCGGCGAGTGGATGCTCCAGGTCGCGTTGCCGGTCCTCGTCTACCAGAGCACCGGCTCGGCCGCCTCCACCGCCGCCATGATGATCGTCGGGATGGTTCCGGCCGTCGTGCTCAGCCCGGTCGCCGGAGTGCTCGCCGACCGCGCCGACCGGCGTCTGCTGCTCCTGCTCGTCTGCCTCGGCCAGGCCGTGGTCGCGCTGCCGCTGCTGGTGGTCGACGGCGCCGGCTGGTACCTCGTGATGGCGGCGCAGGCCGCGCTCGCCGCCGTGTTCGAACCCGCCCGCACCGCGCTCGTGCCCGCGCTCGTCGCCCCGGAGCGGGTCACCGCCGCCAACGGGATGCTCGCCTCCGCCGGCAACGTCGCCCGGCTCGCCGGGGCCTGGCTGGGCGGCCTGCTGTTCGCGCTCGGCGGCATCGGGTTGGTGGTCGGCGGGTACGTGGTCGTGCTGCTGGCCGCGGCGGGCGCGCTGGTGGTGCCGTTCGGCGACCGTGGCCGTGCGCCGGCCGATCGCCGACCGGCCGTGCGGGAGTGGCTCGACGGGCTGAACCTGATCCGGCGGAACCGGCGGCTGTGGGTGGTCGGCGCGGCCATGGTGCTGATGGCCGCGGCGCAGGGCATGTTCCTGGTGCTGTTCGTTCCGTTCGTGCTCGACGTGCTGCGGGCCGGGCCGGAGGGGGTGGGGCTGCTGCGTGGGGTGCAGGCGGTCGGTGGGCTCCTGGCCGGGCTGGGGATCGCGGTACTGGCCAGGCGGGTGTCACCCACGCAGATGTACGGGTGGGGAGCGGTCACGTTCGGTGTCGTGTCCGCGGTGGGCTGGCACGCCCACGGGTTCGGCGCCGGCCTCGGGGTGTACGTCGGGTTGTTCGTGCTGGTCGGCGTGCCGTCGGTGGTCGCGGCGACGGGGCTGGTGTCGACGCTGCAACGTGCCGTGCCACCCGCCGCGGTCGGCCGGTTGACCAGCACCGCGTTCGCCGCGATCGCGCTGGGGACGGCCGCGGGCATGCTGATCGCCGGCTGGACCGCGACCTGGCCGCCGATCCTCGACGTACAGGCGGCCGGCTACCTGGTGGGCGGAGCTTTGGTGCTCATCGGCGAAAATGGCCGGTGATGAGTACCAACACCGCACGCAGGCGTTCCCGCCGGCAGGAGACCGGCCTCTGGCGGGTCCCGGTGCGCCGGGTCGAGCAGGTCACCCCCCGCCTGGTCCGGGTCACCGTCGGCGGCGACGAGCTCGCCGGGTTCGTCAGCGCCGGCACCGACCAGAACGTGATGCTGTACTTCTACCCCGACGACGTCCCCCCGCCGGAGACGCTCGAGGACGCGCGCGCCAGGTGGTCCACGAACCGCCCGCTGACCAGGACGTACACCATCCGCCGGCACGACCCCGCCGCCCACGAGCTCGACTTCGACTTCGTCCTGCACGACGCCCCCGGCCCGGCCTCCGACTGGGCCAAGCGCGCCACCCCCGGCGACCACCTGATCCTCGTCGGCCCGTCGCCCGCCTACCAGCCCGATCCGACCGCCGACTGGCACCTGCTCGCCGGGGACGAGACCGCGCTCCCGGCCATCGCCGCCATCCTCGACGTGCTCCCCGACGACGCCGTGACCAGGGTGTTCGTCGAGGTCGAGGACGCCGCCGAGGAGCAGCCCCTGCCCGCTCCGGTCACCTGGACGCACCGCGCCGACGGCGGCTCGCTGGCCGCCGCCGTCGCCGCCGCGGAGCTGCCGGACGGCCGGGTCGACGCCTGGCTCGCGGGGGAGCGGTCGTCGATGGTCGAACTGCGCGCGCACCTGCTGGACCAGCGCGGATTCGACCGCCGCCAGGTCCGGCCGACCACCTACTGGCGGCGCGGCGCCCCCGGCAGCTGACCTGCGCATTCGACGCGAATCGGAACTCAGGTGCCCGGAACGACGTTGTACGGCGAGGAGTCCACGACAGTCACAGGAGTTGGTGGAGGAGCGCCGGAAGTGCACAGGCACTACAACGGGTTGAAGACCGCGCTGCTGCTCGGCGGCATGAGCGCGCTGATCATCCTGATCAGCTCGCTGTTCGGCCGCACCGCGCTGTTCATCGGACTTGGCCTCGCGCTGCTGATGAACGGCTACGCCTACTTCAACTCCGACAAGCTGGCGCTGCGGGCCATGCGGGCGAGGCCGGTGTCCCAGGCCGAGCAGCCGGAGATGTACCGGATCGTGCGCGAGCTGGCGACCTCGGCCCGGCAGCCGATGCCGAGGCTGTACGTGAGCCCGACCCAGGCCCCGAACGCGTTCGCCACCGGCCGCAACCCGCGCAACGCGGCGGTGTGCTGCACCACCGGCATCCTGGACCTGCTCGACCAGCGTGAGCTGCGCGCGGTGCTCGGGCACGAGCTGTCCCACGTCTACAACCGCGACATCCTGATCTCCTGCGTCGCGGGCGCCCTGGCCAGCGTGGTCAGCGTCCTGGCCAACCTGGCGATGTTCGCCGGCCTGTTCGGCGGCTCCGACGAGGACCGCCCGAACCCGATCGCGATGCTGCTGCTGGCGCTGCTCGGCCCGGTCGCGGCCGGCATCGTGCAGATGGCGGTCAGCCGGTCGCGGGAGTACCAGGCCGACCAGTCCGGCGCGGAGCTGACCGGCGACCCGATCGGCCTGGCGTCGGCGCTGCGCAAACTGGAGTACGGCACCCGGGTGGCGCCGCTGGCGCCCGAGCCGAGGGTCGTGTCCCAGTCGCACCTGATGATCGCCAACCCGTTCCGCCCCGGGGAGCGTGCGGCCAGGATGTTCTCCACGCACCCGCCGATCGCCGACCGCATCCGCCGCCTGGAGGAGATGGCCCGCCGCCAGGGCTTCTAGCCGGGTCTAGCCGGTGGCCCCCGCCGCGCGCGCGATGGACATGACGTACTCCCCGTAACCCGACTTGGCGAGCTTCCGGCCGAGTTCGAGGCACTGGTCGGCGTCGATGAACCCCCGCTCGAGCGCGATCTCCTCGAGGCAGGCGATCCGCACGCCGGTCCGGTGTTCGAGCACCTGCACGAACTGCCCCGCCTCCAGCAGCGAGTCGTGCGTGCCCGTGTCCAGCCAGGCGAACCCGCGCCCGAGGTCGAGCAGCCGCGCGCGCCCCTGACGCAGGTAGTGCATGTTGACGTCGGTGATCTCCAGCTCGCCCCGCGGCGACGGCTCCAGCGACTTCGCGATCTTGACCACGTCGTTGTCGTAGAAGTAGAGCCCGGTGATCGCCCGGTTCGACTTGGGCTCGGCCGGCTTCTCCTCGATGGAGATGAGCGTGCCGTCGGCGTCGACCTCGCCGACCCCGTACCGCTGCGGGTCCTTGACGGGGTAGCCGAAGAGCACGGCCCCGTCCATCCCGTGCACGTAGTCGGCCATCAGGGCGGAGAAGTCCGCCCCGAAGAAGATGTTGTCCCCCAGCACGAGCGCGACGTCGTCGTCCCCGACGAAGTCCTCGCCGATGATGAACGCCTCGGCCAGCCCGTTCGGCTGCGGCTGCTCGGCGTAGCTCAGCGAGATGCCGAACTGGTGTCCGTCCCCGAGCAGCCGCCGGAAGTTCGGCAGGTCGTTGGGGGTGGAGATGATCAGGATGTCCCGGATGCCGGCCAGCATGAGGACCGACATCGGGTAGTAGATCATCGGCTTGTCGTAGACCGGCAGGAGTTGCTTGGAGACGGCCTGCGTGATCGGGTGCAGCCGGGTGCCGCTTCCCCCCGCGAGGATGATGCCCTTCATCAGCGTTCTCAACCCGTCACTCGACTACGTGGGACCTCGAACACCGTAGCCGGGTGTCGTGGTCGTCCGCCGCCGCCTTCGAGCCGCCGATCAGCGGTAGTTGGTGAACTGGAGCGCGATCCCGAAGTCGGACTCCTTGAGCAGGGCGATGGCGTCCTGCAGGTGGTCCTTCTTCTTGCCGGAGACGCGGAGCTGGTCGCCCTGGATCTGCGCCTGCACGCCCTTGGGCGCCTCGTCCCGGATCTTCTTCGCGATCTCCTTCGCCTTGTCGGAGGCGATGCCCTGCACGATGGTCCCGGTGACCTTGTGCACCTTCCCGGAAGGGGTGGGATCACCCACGTCGAAGGCCTTCAGCGAGATGTTCCGCTTGATCAGCTTGTCCTTGAACACCTCGATCGCGGCCCGGCACCGCTCCTCGGTCTCCGCCTCGATGGTGACGGCCTCCTCGCCGGCCCACTTCACCGAGGCTCCGGTTCCCCGGAAGTCGAAGCGCGTGGACAGCTCCTTGGCCGCCTGGTTGAGCGCGTTGTCGACCTCCTGCCGGTCCACCTTGCTCACCACGTCGAACGACGGGTCCGCCACCTGACACGCACCTCCACCTAGAAGCCTGGACCTCCCCACCGGGATGCTACCGCCGCCCGCCGAGCGTCGGCGGGATACCGGTTGGCGACCGCCCGACACCGTTGGGTATGGTTTCGCCCGTCCGGTTCCGACCGGTCACCGGCGGGTTGCCCGAGCGGTCAAAGGGAGCAGACTGTAAATCTGTCGCGAAAGCTACGAAGGTTCGAACCCTTCACCCGCCACCAGCCTGGTCCGACCAGGCAGGACAACTGAAGACGAGATCAACAGCCAGACGAGAAGTTGATCCTTTGGTATGGCCTTGGGTGCGAGTTGCGCTCAGGGCCATAACTGTCTTGCCCGAGGATGGTCGCGTGTCACCTGGGTGCCTTGGTTCCAAGTACCCACCGTCACAGGCTGAGGTGCACGGCTCAGGTCCGCTGGGATTGAAACAGAACGCCACATCCCCACGAATACCTGTGAGAGGTGGTTTCGTGGGGACGAATGGCTTCGAGCGACACAAGCACGACGTGCTCAAGGTGTACCGGGAATACAAGGAGTATCGCCGGGCCACTGGAGCCGCGGCGAGCGCATACAGGGACACACTCCTACGCCTGCTCTGGAGGGTTACGGGTGCTCGTACAAAAGAGCAGGCCCTGATGATCGCCCGATCGTACGACCGGGAGGCCACGCGAAAGCGGAATCCCGCTCCGAAGTCGCACGCGCGAATCAAACTAGTCAAACCGGATGCGAAGCCGAGGCCCACGCGAAAGCCGAAGGGCAAAGCGCGAAAGGCTTCCCGCGGTGGCAGCGTCTGGACCGTGAGCGGTGGCCTGCCTGGTCTTGGCAAGCGCGCGTAGCCGCATCGCGACTCTCACCAACACGGCCCGGTGGCTGTTCGCGCTGGATAGGGTGCGGCGTGTGACTGGCCAGTTCGGTGGGCTGCTTCGGGGGTCGCGGCGGCGGGCGGGGTTGACGCAGGAGGAGCTGGCGGAACGCACCGGCCTGTCGGTGCGGACCGTTCGGCGACTGGAGACCGGCGCCAGTGCCAACCCGCAGCTCGACACCGTGCGGCTGCTCGGCGACGCGCTGAACCTCGACCAGGACGACCGGGCCCGGCTGCTCGCCGCGGCTGACGGGCGTGTGGTGGCGGAACCGGCGGTGAACGCGAACCGGCCGGAGTCGGCGTTCGAGCGGAGGCTGGCGGACGCCTGTGACGAGCTCGCGCACGCGGTCCGCAAACCCCTTCGCGAGGACGAGGAGCAACGCCGGATCCAGGACCCCACCCCGCTCCCGGTCCGCTGGCAGCTCGCGCCCGACAACGTCATGGACCACTGGGAGAACATCTGCCGCACGCCACCCGGCGCGACGGCGGCAGCCCTGGACCTGGACGGGCGCCTGCCGGAGATCGCCGACGTATACCGGCGGGTTCCGTCCGGGCGGCTCGTGGTGCTCGGGCGTGCCGGCTCGGGCAAGTCCGTACTCGCCGTGCGGTTCGTTCTCGATCTGTTGCGGACCCGCACCCGGGGCGACGCGGTGCCGGTCGTCTTCGGTCTCGGGTCGTGGGATCCGACTCGGACCGGGCTTCGGGAGTGGCTCGCGGGTCAGCTGATCCGCGATCATCCGGGGCTCGCCGCCACCGGTGCGGACGGAACGAACCTGGCCGACGCGCTGGTCGAGGCCGGCCTCATCCTCCCGGTGCTGGACGGGTTCGACGAGCTCGCGGCCGGCCTGCACCGGGCCGCCCTGGACGCGCTCAACGTCACCACCATGCCCCTGCTGCTGACCAGCCGGCCCGGCGAGTACGCGGCCGTCGCCGGTGTCGACGCGCTCACCGCGGCGGCGGCCGTGCGGCTGACCGACCTCACCGTCACCGACCTGGTCGACTACCTCCCGCGCACCACCCGCGCGAACGTCTGGAACCCGGTCCTGGACGAGCTGCGCGACCATCCCGAGCGCCCGGCCGCCGTCAACCTCCGCGCGGTGCTGACCACCCCGCTGATGGTGAGCCTCGCCCGCACCATCTACAGCGACCCCGCCGCCGGGAACCCGGCCGAACTCCTCGACACCGCCCGGTTCGGCAGCCAGTACGCGCTCGAGGACCACCTGCTCGCCACCTTCGTCCCCACCGTCTACCGAAACCCGCGCTGGGACCCGGACCGCACCCGCGGCTGGCTCGGGTACCTCGCCCGGCACCTCGACCGGCTCGGCACCCACGACCTGGCCTGGTGGCACCTGGGCGGCGGGATGCGCCGACGCTTCCGCGCGCTCGTCGTCGGGCTCGTGTCCGGGTTGGCCGTCGGGCTGGCCACCGGACCCCTGCTCGGAACGGTGAACACGCTCCTCGGCGGGAGCTGGACCATCGGGCTCGTCGCCTTCTTCGGCAACTGGACCGCGTTCGGGCTGGCGCTCGGACTCGTGCACGGCGCCGGGATCACCCTCGGCGGCGGGGCGTTCGAGCCGTCGCGGGTCCGGCTGCGGGCCAGGGGCGGCGCGCGGCAGCTGCGGTCGACGTTCGTGCCCCGGCTCGCGGCCGGGACGGCGGGCGGCGTCGGTCTCGGGCTGGTGCTGGGGGCCGCGGGTGCCGCCGGACTCGACCCCCTGGGCCTCGTCGGGTTCGGGTTCCTCGGCGCGTTCGGGACCGGGGTCGGACTGGGGGCGCTGGCCGGCCTCGGGTGGGGCCTGATGGCCGTTTTCGAGGCCCCGGTCGACATCAGGTCCGTCGTGCGGCCGGCCGACCTGCTGCGGACCAACCGGAAGACCGTGGTGGTCCAGTTCCTCGGCGGCGGGCTCGTACTCGGGACCGCGTACCTGCTGGTGATCGCGTTCCTGGTCGGGGACCTGCATCCGTTGGCGATTCCGCTCGTCGTCGTGATCAGCCCGGTGATCGGGTTGGCGATCGGGACCAGCCTGACCGCGTGGGGGCAGTGGGTGGTGTTCGCGCGGATCTGGCTGCCGCTGACCGGGCGGCTGCCCTGGGCGGTGTCCGCGTTCCTCGACGACGCGTACCGGCGCGGCGTGCTGCGGCAGGTCGGCGCGGTCTACCAGTTCCGGCACGCCCGCCTCCAGACCCACCTGGCCGACACGGCCTGACCTGCGGTTTTCTCTACCGGACACAGATGTCCGGTGCCAAGTCCTGGTCGGCGCCACCGGTCCACGCCACCGTCCTCGGTGTGTTCGAAACCGTCGACGACCTAACGAGCGCGGTCACCTCCGTCCTGAGTCCGGACGGGCCGCTCGGGACGCTCGCCCAGACCCTGACCGACGCGCTGGACAGCGTGTGGGCGGAGTTCCTCGGTTCGCCCGCCCCGCCGGGCGGTACGAACTGGAACGCCTACAGCCACGAACAGCTGTACCGGATGCTGTGGGAGGACGCCGACGTCGGCGACGTCGGCACGGTGGCCGCCGAGTGGGGGCGGCACAGCGCCGAGCTGACCGGCTTCGCCGACGCGTTGCGCCGGGAGGCGACCACGCTGCGGTCGCACTGGCAGGGCCGCGCGGCCGAACTCGCCGCGGGCCGGCTCGCGGAACTGTCCGACAAGATCTGGAACGCCGGGGCCAGGGCGGGCACGGTGCAGAAGGCGGCCGCCGACGCCGGTGACGCGCTGGCCCACGCCAGGAACACCATGCCACCGCCGCCACCCGATCCGATGACGCTGATGACGAGCGCGGTCGGCGCCGGACCGCTGCCGCCCCTCCAGGCGGTGATCGTCGGCGGCGCCCGGGTGTTCACCGCCGACGCGGTGGCGGGTGCGTCGAAGGCCGAGGCGGTGGCCGTGATGCAACGCTACGAGGCGAGCCTGCGGGACAGCGTCCGGCACGTGGTGCCGGCGCGGCCCGACGCCACCACGTCCAGGACGTACCAGGTGGACGGGCCGGACGGGACGACGACGACCAGCGGGGCCGCGGCGTCCACGGGTGCGCTCGGCGGGATCGGCGGACTCGGCGGGGGCGCGACGGGCGGTGTGGCGTGGGACCGGCTCGTCGGGGGCGCCCCGCCGGGTCCGGGTGGGCTGGTGGGAGCCGGCCCCGGGCCCGTGCGGGGCGTGCTGGGCGGCGGTCCGCTCGCCGACCCGGGCGCCCGGCGCGCGATGGGCCCCGGCGGCTTCATGTCACCCGGCATGGTCCCCAGGAACGGCGACGACGAGGACAAACCCCACCACAACCGCCTGCCCCACGTGGACAGCGGCCTGTTCACGCTGGACGAGCGCACGAGCGCCCCGGTGATCGGGGACGTGACCGACCGGGAGCGCAACGTTGGCCTCTGACATGTCACCCCCGCACGGCTTCGAGGTCCTGGCCGACGAGCTGTTCGCGCAGGTCAAGGCGCTGACCGGGATCGGGGACCAGACGAACGGGCTGGTGTCCTCGGCGGAGCGGCTGGCCGAGCACCGGCCGTTGCTCGGCACCGCGCCGCCCGCGCTGCACCTGGCGGCGCGGCTGCGGGAGGCGGCCGGCCCGACCGGGCTCACCGGCGAGGTCAGCGCCGCCGACACGGAACTGGCCAGCTACCACCAGGCGCTGCGGGCCACCGTGCACCGGTACCAGGACGGCGACCGCGACGTCGCGTGGGAGCTCTCCGGCGAGGAGCGCGCGGAGTGACCACCCGCTTCGGGCTCGTCGAGCTGGACCTGCTCGCCGCGCACGCCGGCGTCCGGTTCCCGTTTCCGTTGCGGGTGCCGGAGTTCGGCCGGATCGCGGGGGAGCGGGAGGTGCTGCTGGCCGGCGCCGGCATGACCCTGCGAGCGCGCGGGCTGGCCGGCGAACGCGGGCCGCTCGGCGTCGCGGCCGAGGTGGTCACGGCGTTGCGGGAGCACCGGGGCACGGTCGACCTGGTGCTGGCCGGCCCCGGCACGGCGGTCGGTGTGGTGGCGCTGGTCTACCGGTCCTGGGCGCTGTTCTGCCGCCAGCCGCTGACCGGCGACCTGGCGGAGAACGGCGTGCTGGTCCGGCGGATCGCCCAGCACGCGCTGGCCGACGAGCTGGCCGGGCTGGTGCCCGAGGTCGGAACGGCCACCACCATGCCGGTCACGCTGCCGCCGGACGACCCCGACCCCGAGGTGCTCGACGAGCTCGGCCGGTTGCTCCCCGAACTGACCGGCGCCGGACAACTCGGCGCGTCCCGCCGCGACGCCGGCCGGTCCGGAACCGGACTGTCCTGGTTGGACGGTCCACGCGGCCGGCTGCGGGTGCATCGCGCCGACGACGGCTGGACCAGCGTCAATGCCTTGCGGCACAACGAACTGCGGCACACGCTCGACAACCTGTCGATGATCGCCAGAAGGGAACGAGATGGATACTGAACAGTGGCTCGCGCAGTACGACAAGCGGATCAGCGAGATCGCCGCGCGCGCCGAGGAGGCCGGTGCGCGCCTGCGGCAGGTGGGCGGCACGGCGTCCTCGCCCCGAGGTGAGGTCGAGGTGAGGGTCGGCGCGAGCGGCGTGCTCGAGGACCTGACGCTCACGCCAGCCGCCCGCGCCCTCGAGTCCGACGAGCTGTCCCGGCTCATCGTCGACACCACGCGCAGGGCCCGGCACGCCGCCGGTGCGCGCGTCGCCGGCATCTCGGCCGAGTTCTTCGGCGAGGGTCCCGCGCTCGAGGTGATCAGGCAGCACCTGCCGGCCGGCGCGCCGGCGCCGAGGAACCGTGACGAGGACGACTACTTCGCCAACCCGGAGGTCACCCGATGACGCACTTCGACGTCGACCTGGACCAGCTGCGGGGCCACGCGGGCAACGTCGGTGACGTCGCCGACGAGCTGTCCGCGATCGGCGGGCGGCTGCCGAGCGGCCTCACCGACCTCGCGCTCGGGGTGTTCGCCCGGTTCCTCGCGGCCGGCGTGCAGGACGCCATGGCCCGGGTGGCGAACACGATCACCGACGCGTCGTCCTCGGTGGCCGAGCTGGGCGACGGCCTGACCCGCACGGCCGCCGCCTACCAGAACACCGACGAGACCAACGCCACCAACCTGACGGAGGAGTACCCCCGATGACCGACACGAACACCGCCCAACTCGCCGCCGAGCTGAGGGCGACGGACGAAGCCGTGCGCGCCAAGGGCTGGGTGTCACCGGGACTCGGCGTGCCGGGTGCGCCACTCGGCCTGCTCGGCTCGACCCTCAACCCGCTGACCGGCCTCGCCGCGGCCGGCCTCGGCTGGTTCGCGCCGCTGGTGTCGTTCCTCGGCGAGCCGCTCACCCAGCTCCAGGGCGGGGAGTCGGCGTCGATCACCTCGGGCGCCCAGGACTTCGGCGACGCCGGCCGGGACGTCGCTGGCGTCGCCGGCTCGTACAAGGACTCGACCAGTGCGCAGACGTCCGACTGGTCCGGCACGGCCGCGACGGAGTACCGGGATTCCGCGGCACGGCACGCGGACGGCGTCGCCGGCCTCGGCGAGGCGAGCAACACCGTGGGCAGCGCGATCATCGGGGCGGGTCAGGTGGTGGCGCAGGCCATCGCCGAGGTCACCCAGCTGATCGCGGAGGCGGTCTCACAGATCGTGCCGATCATGACCCAGGCGGTGGCCCGGGCGGGGGAGACCTTCGGCCAGAGCGTCGTCGAAGCCATCCCCCCGTGCGTCGGGATCGCCGTCTCGTACGCGCTGCGCATCGCCGGCAAACTGGCCGCGCTGGTGGCCAGCGGCCAGAACCTGCTCAAGCTCGTCCAGGGCGGCCTGGCCGTAGTCGACCTGATCAAGCAGGCCCTGACCAGCATCAGCCACCAGAGCATCACCGCCGACGCGAGCGTGCGCGCCGGTGTTGTGGGTTCGGGAAGCACCGCGTAACGCGCACACCTCCGATCGCGACTGAGGGGTAATCACCTGGGAGGTCGAGATGGACATCGCCGAGCGGACGCAGGCGTTGGCGTTGAAGCTGCGGAAGCAGAAAGCCGGCATCGAGACCGAGGAGGCGACCAAGAACGCCTTCGTCATGCCGTTCATCAGCACCGTTCTCGGGTACGACGTCTTCAATCCGGCCGAGGTCATCCCGGAGTTCACCGCGGACGTGGGGCTCAAGAAGGGCGAGAAGATCGACTACGCCGTAGCCCACGACGGGAAGATCCAGCTGCTCGTCGAGGTGAAGAAGGTCAACGATCCCCTTCGGATCGAGCACGCTTCTCAACTCTTCCGCTATTTCGCGGTGACCAACGCCCGCATCGCGATTCTGACCAACGGCGAGGTCTATCAGTTCTACACCGACCTCGACGCGCCGAACCGGATGGACGCGAAACCCTTTCTCGTACTCGATTTCTCCGCTCTCGACGAGACCTTGCTGCCGGAGCTCGCGAAACTCACCAAGGAGTCCTTCGACCTTGACTCGGTGATCAGTGCCGCCGGCGAGTTGAAGTACATCGGTCAGCTCAAGCGGGTGCTCGCCGCACAGTTCAAACAGCCAGAGGACGAATGGGTCAAGTTCCTGACGACGCGGGTCTACGATGGGTCGTTCACCCAGCGGGTGCGCGAACAGTTCGTTCCCCTGGTCGCCAAGGCCACCCGGCAGTTTTTGAACGAGCAGGTGAACGACCGCCTCAAGAACGCCCTTGGCGGCCCGGACGCGTACGTCACCGTGTCCAGCGGTTCATCGGAGGTGGAACCGGCGCCGGCCGAGGAGCAGAGCCCGGAGCCGGTCGAGACCAACGGTGACATCGTCACCACCGACGACGAGATCGAGGGCTACCGGATCGTCCGAGCGATCGTCTGCAGCGAGGTACCGGTATCCCGAGTGGTAGCACGGGACACGAAGACCTACTGCGGCGTGCTGCTCGACGACAACAACCGCAAGCCGATCGCGCGGCTCTGGCTCAACCGGTCGAAGAAGTACCTCGGCGTGTTCGACGAGAACAAGGTCGAGACCCGCATCCCCATCGACGACGTCGAGGACATCTACCGACATGCCGAGTACCTGCGGAAGACGGTTGTCCGGTACCTCACCAAACCCGGCGTGATCGACGTCGTCACCGAGGGGTCGGAGTCGGTTGTGACAGCCTGAGCCACGTGCGGCGGTTGGGTGCTGATCAGGTTCGGCGGGCTCGGGTGGCTCGGCAGGGGCTGGGGGTGGAGCGGGCTTCTTCCGTCGGTGGTGTGGTGCGGCGGGTGGTGGGGTTGCAGGCGCAGGACGTTCGGGCGAACCGGCTCGGGGTTTGGGGGCGGAGTTCGGGGTTGACGGCGGGGAACGTGGGTGCTGCCGTTCAAAGCCGCTGCGTGGTGCGGACCTGGGCGATGCGGGGGACGCTGCACATTGGTCGCCGTCGATGACCTGCCTGGGTGCACGCGGCGGTTGGGAGCTACTTCGCGGCGCGGGGAGCGCCGCGGCGCCGGCGGTCGGGGCTCGACGACGCCTTGCTGGAGCGGGCGGCTACGGCGTTGGAGACCGTCCTCGGCGAGCCGACCACTCGGGGGGTGCTGGTGGAGCGACTCCGCGAGTGCGGGGTCGAGCTGGATCCGACTGGTCAGGCGCCCGCTGACCTGCTGGCCTGGGGGGCGAACGTGGGCCTCGTCTGCCGAGGGCCGGACACGGCGAACGACGAGCCGACCTACGTACTGATGGGCCGCCTTCCGCGTGTCGAGCCGGACGAGGCGTTGGCGACGCTGGCTCGGCGGTACCTCGCGGGCTACGCGCCGGCCACCGCCGGGGATCTCGGCGCCTGGTCGGGGCCGCCGGTCACGTGGGCCCGGCGGGTGCTGGCGGCGATCGGGGATCTCACCGAGACCGTCGACGCGGACGGGCGGGAGGCGTTCGTGCTGAAGGCGGAGGGTGAGATAGATGACACCTCAACCGTCCGGCTGGTGGGGCACTTCGACGCCTATCTGCTCGGGTACCGGGGGCGGGAGTTGGCGGTGCCGAACCCGTTCGCGAACCGGATACAGGCTGGTGGGGGGTTCGTGATGCCGGCCGTCGTGCACGGCGGGCTCGTGGTCGGAACCTGGCGGAGCCACGTCAAGGGTGACGTTCTTCGCGTTGAACTCGACGTTTGGCGGAAGATTTCCGGCGCAATCGGTAACGAGGTGGTTGACCTCGGACGATTCCTCGGGGTGCGAACCTCGACCAGCTGAGTCCGTGCTCGAGTTTCGGTAGTGATGTCCTCTTAGCACAGTCGGATTCTTCGCTCGAACGGGGTACAGTAACGCGACCGTGACGCGCCCGTTCGGGTGACTTCGTCACTGTGCGAGCAGTTACCTGACCTGGTTGTCGCCCGGACGGCCGAGGAGAGTGCATGCCCGACACGGCCCACGAGCGCGTCCCCGACCTCCAACCGGACCCCACGGTCGACCGGCGCTTCGGGCAGTTCTCCGTCCTCGTCCTCGTCATCAGCGTCGCCGCCGCGCTGCTCGTCTCCTGGTGGCTGCCGCTCACCCCCTCCGCCGACCTCATCGGGATCGGGCTCCTGCTCGTCCTCGCCTTCCTGGTCGTCGAGCAGGTCTCGGTCAACATCGACGTCCGCGGCGGGGTCTCCTGGACCATCTCCTTCACCGAGATCCCGCTCGCCATCGGGCTGTTCGTCGCGCCCTTCCAGGTCGTGCTGGCGGCGCACCTCATCGCGGGCGTCGGCACGCTGCTCGCCCGGCGCGTGCAGGACCGCGTCCTCTACAACACGGGCGCGGAGATCCTGGAGATCACCGCCGCCTTCTCCGTCTTCACGGTCGTCGGCTCCGCACTGCAGGGCACCGGACCCCGCTGGCTCGCGGCCTTCACCGGCGCGTTGAGCGCACCCGTCGCCAGCACCCTGCTCGCCCTGCTCGCCGTGCACATCCTCGGCCGCCGCATGCGGTTCGGCGCCGCCACCCGGCTCGTCTCGCGCACCCTCGTCCTCGGCCTGGTCAACGCCTCGGTCGGCGTCGTCGGCTACGAGGTCGCCACCAACGTCGCCTACGGCTGGCCGCTCGTGCTGGCCCTGCTCGCCGGCGTCTGGGCGCTCTACTTCGCCTACTCCGGCCTCCTCCGCGAACAGCGCGACCTCGAAGCCCTGTCCGAGGTCAGCCTGATCGTCGCGCGCTCCGGCCGGCGCGCGGCCGCCCGGCCGGCCACCGGGCAGGACGCCGCCACCGCGGTCCGCACCGACGACTGGCTCGGCGTCGCCAACCGGATCCGGGACCAACTCGGTGCCGCCCGCGTCGTGCTGCGGCTGCGGTTCGACCCGCAGGCCCCGATGCACACCGTCGTCGCCGGGGACGAGCTGCCGGCCGAGCCGGAGCCGGCCGAGCGGGCCGACGCGCTGCTGCGGCTCCCCGGCTCCCACGTCCGGCACTTCCGCCGCCTCGACGCCCTGCCCGAGATCCGGCACGCGCTCGTCCAGCGCGGCGCCCAGGAGGCCCTGGTCGTCCCGCTGCGCAGCGCCAGCCACCTGCTCGGCGTCGTCGAGGCGCACGACAAGCTGTCCCGCTGGCGCGGCTTCGGCCAGGCCGACCTGCGGATGATCGGCACCACCGCCAGCCACCTCGCCACCGCACTGGACAACCGCCGGCTGCTCGCCACGCTGCGGCACGACGCCTACCACGACCCGCTCACCGGCCTGCACAACCGGCCCGGCTTCCGCCAGCTCGCCACCGAGCTGCTCGCCACCCACCCCGGCTCGGTGGTGCTGCGCGTCGACCTCGAGGTGCAGCCCGCGATCAGCGACGCCCTCGGCTACGCCTGGTACGACCGGATCACGATCGCCGCCGGGCGCCGCCTGCGGGACGCGCTCGGCGAGGACACCCCGTTGGCCCGGCTCGAGGGCGGCGCGTTCGCCGCGCTGCTCGTCGGCGCCGACTTCGAGCGCGCGCACGAGGTCGCCGAGCTGCTCGTGGCCAGCCTGTCCGTGCCCTACCCGGTGGACCGGCTGACCGTCGAGGCCGGCGTGGTCGTCGGCTACTCGTCCCCGGCGACGTCCGAAGGGGTGGTGTTCTCCGACGCCGCTGGCGCCCCGCGGGACGGCGCCGGCGTCGAGCCGGACGTCGACGAGCTGCTCAAGCGCGCGGACGTGGCGCTGCGGGCCGCGCGCAGTGGCGGCGACCGGGTGCGGGCCTACGCGCCGAGCATGGGGCAGATGTTCCTGCGCCGGTTCCAGCTGGTCACCCAGTTCCGGCAGGCGCTGGAGACCGGGCAGGTCAGCGTGCACTACCAGCCGAAGGTGGCGCTGCCCAGCCGCGAGGTGCTCGGGGTGGAGGCGCTGGTGCGCTGGGTGCACCCGGAGTTCGGCCGGCTCGACCCGGACGAGTTCGTTCCGGCCGTCGAGGCCGCCGGGCTGGTCGACGCGCTGACCGACTTCGTGCTCGACAAGGCGCTCGTGCGGATCCGGGCGTGGATGGACCGGGGCCTGCGGATCGGCGTCGCGGTCAACCTGTCCGTGCGGAGCCTGGCGAACCTGGACTTCCCGGAGCTGGTGGCCGGCGCGCTGGAGCGGCACCGGGTGCCGCCGGAGCTGCTGACGCTCGAGCTCACCGAGTCCGGCGTGATGGCCGACCCGCAGCGGGCGCTGCCGGTGCTGCGCGGGCTGCACACGCTCGGCGTCGTACTGGCGGTCGACGACTTCGGCACCGGGTACTCGTCGCTGGCCTACCTGCGCCAGCTCCCGGTGGACGAGGTGAAGATCGACAAGAGCTTCGTGTTCGGCATGGGCAGCGATCTCGGCGACCTGGCGGTCGTTCGCTCGATCGTGGAGCTGGGTCACTCGCTCGGGCTGGTCGTGGTCGCGGAGGGCGTCGAGGAGGACACCGCCCGGGACCAGCTGGCCGCGATGGGATGCGACGTGGCGCAGGGCTACCTGATCTCCCGGCCGCTGTCGGAGGACCGGCTGGAGGCGTGGTTGCGGGCCAGGACCGCCCAGGCCAGAGGACTGCGGGACGAGACCGTGCTGACCCTGCTGTCGTAGGGGACCCCCTGCTTCGGGCCTCGACCCGGGCCATGTACAGTCATCTCGGCTCAAGCGGGAAGAGCACGCCCCAATAGCTCAGTCGGCAGAGCGTCTCCATGGTAAGGAGAAGGTCTACGGTTCGATTCCGTATTGGGGCTCGCAAGTGGGAGAGGTGTGTCCACGCTGCGGCGTGGACCTGGCTTGCTCGCTGTTATTCTGGGGGCCGAGCCCCCAGGCCCCAGCCAGGGGGCAAGCCCCCTGGACCCCCGGATGTGGTGCGGTTGCCCGGATGTGGTGCGGTTGAAGGGGACCGTGTCCGTTGGGTTCTGGGTCCATCGGGTTGGGTATGGCGGTGTAGCTCAGTCGGTAGAGCAAGCGGCTCATAATCGCTGTGTCGCCGGTTCAAGTCCGGCCACCGCTACGCGTTACGCAGGAGAGAGAGGCAAGGCCGTGGCTGGCAGCGACGTACGACCGAAGATCACCTTGGCGTGCGAGGAGTGCAAGCACCGCAACTACATCACCAAGAAGAACCGGCGCAACGACCCGGACCGCTTGGAGATGAAGAAGTTCTGCCCGAACTGCGGCACGCACCGCACGCACAAGGAAACCCGCTAGGTGCCGTTGGACCCGTCGTACGCGGGTCACGCGTACCCGCGCACGGAGGCCTACGAGGTCGGGCGGGCCAAGATCAGGGAGTTCGCGGACGCCATCGGCGACCCGAACCCGATGTACCGGGACGTCGAGGCCGCCGAGGCGGCCGGGTACCCGGACGTGATCGCCCCGCCGACCTTCGCCACCATCCTGTTCGGCAAGTTCTCCCTCGAATCCCTGGTCAACGACCCGGAGCTCGGGCTCGACTACGACCGCATGGTGCACGGGGACATGTCGTTCACCCACGAGCGCCCGGTGCGGGCCGGTGACCGGCTGACCGTGGTCACCCACATCGACGGGATCATGAACCGCGCCGGCAACGACTTCCTCAACCTCCGGGTCGACGTGGACACCGTCGACGGCGAACGGGTCGTCG
Organism: Actinophytocola gossypii; assembly: GCF_025165815.1. Classification (GTDB taxonomy): domain Bacteria; phylum Actinomycetota; class Actinomycetes; order Mycobacteriales; family Pseudonocardiaceae; genus Actinophytocola; species Actinophytocola gossypii. Next base: position 21,860 of record NZ_JAFFZE010000024.1, read on the forward strand.
TCGCGCGCGCGCAGCTGGTCGTGCGGGGGCCGGAGTGACCGAGATCGCCGTGGGTACCGAGCTGCCGCCCCTCTCCGTCCGGATCACCCGGGCCGACCTGGTCCGCTACGCCGGCGCGTCGCTCGACTTCAACCCGATCCACTGGAACGAGAAGGTCGCCGACGAGGTGGGCCTGCCCGGTGTGATCGCGCACGGGATGCTGACCATGGCCCTCGCCGGCCGGCTGGTCACCGACTGGCTCGGCGACCCCGGCGCGCTGATCGAGTACGGCGCCCGCTTCATCCGGCCCGTGATCGTGCCCAACGACGACACCGGCGCGTGTGTCGAGCTGACCGGCAAGGTCCGCGAGGTCCGCGAGGACGGCACCGCCCGCGTCGACATCACCGCCAAGTTCGACGGCAAGGCAGTCCTCGGCAAGGCCGTCGCGGTCGTCCGACTGCCCTGAGGGTCACCTTCAGGGCACTCCGCAGGCCTCCGTGAGGTCCGCCGCCGCGCGCTTGGTGTGCCAGATGAGTTCCGGCGGGAGCTCCTCCGCCCGGGTCGAGGCGACCACCGCCCATGCGTCCGTGCGCCGGCGTGCCAGCGCCCCCACGCAGGAGACCCCGTCGCGGAACTGGCCGTGCTCCAGCACCGGCCGGCCCGCGTACACGCCGGCCAGCTCGGTCTCCAGCTCGTCCAGATCGACCACCGTGCGCGCGGTGAACCGGCGCATGCCCTGCTCGGCCAGGTACGCCATCCGCCGGGCGCGGGGGAGCGAGGCGAGCAGCACCTTGCCCAGCGCGGTCGCGTGCGCGGCGACGTTCAGGCCGACCTCGAGGTCCTCCAGGTACGGCGACTCCGGGCCCTCCACCAGGTCGGTGATCACCACCCGCCCCGCCACGATCCGCGCGAGGTAGGCCGTGCGGCGCGTGGTCGCCGACAGGTGCCGCAGCACCTCCCGCGCCTCCGGCGGCTGGCCGAACGACGCCTGCAGGTCGTGGAACCGGAGCGCCACCGCCGAGCCGAGGTCGTACCGGCCGTCCTGGTCACGCACCAGGTAGCCCTCGTAGGTGAGGGTGCGCACCAGGTGGTAGGTCGTGGAGAGGTTCAGCGAGCAGCGCCGGGCGATCGCCTTGACGGTCAGCGGACCGGGTTCGGCACCGACCTCCTCGAGGATCCGGAAGGCCCTGGACACCGAGCGGACGAGGTCGGACGGCTCTGGCACTCGTTCGCGCATCCGTCACCGTCCCGCGAGGATTGTCGCCATCTGAAAACTTGCCGCTTCCGCGCGCGCGGCACCGATGCGAGCCTCGAAGCACATGTTGCTCGTGTTCGGGCGACTCCGCACAACGGAGACACCGCGGAGACACCTCGGAGACACCTCGGACACACAGCAGGACACACCGGACGCCGGCCCGGACCCCGCCGGAAACGCCCTGAACGGCGCCGACGGTGTCGACGGTGCCGTTCAGGGCACTTGGCCTACCGGGCCTCGCGCAGCAGGTCCCCCATGCGGGTGACGCCGGTGGCGAGGTCCTCGTCACCGAGGGCGTAGGACAGGCGGAAGTAGCCGGGCGTGCCGAACGCCTCGCCGGGAACCACGGCCACCTCGGCGTGCTCCAGGACCGCCGCCGCCAGGTCGACGCTGGTCTCCACGCGGGTCCCGCGGATCTCCTTGCCCAGCAGGTTCTTCACCGACGGGTAGGCGTAGAACGCGCCCTGCGGGGTCGGCACGTCGACGCCGGGGATCTCCGACAGCAGCTTCACGATCGTGCGCCGCCTGCGGTCGAACGCCTCGCGCATCTCGTGCGCCGCGTCGAGCGGGCCGGCGACGGCGGCCAGGGCCGCGCGCTGGGACACGTTCGCCACGTTCGACGACAGGTGGGACTGCAGGTTGCCGGCCGCCTTGGTGACGTCCGCCGGGCTGATCATCCAGCCGACCCGCCAGCCGGTCATCGCGTACGTCTTGGCGACCCCGTTCACCACGATGCAGGTGTTCGCCAGCTCCGGCACGACCACCGGCATCGACGCGGCCTCGACGCCGTCGTAGGTCAGGTGCTCGTAGATCTCGTCGGTGATCACCCAGATGCCGTGCTCCAGCGCCCAGCGGCCGATCGCCTCCACCTGCTCGCGCGGGTAGACCGCGCCGGTCGGGTTGGACGGGCTGCAGAACAGCAGCACCTTCGTGCGCGGGGTGCGGGCCGCCTCCAGCTGCTCGACCGACACCAGGTAGCCGGTGGACTCGTCGGTCACCACCGGCACCGCGACGCCGCCGGCGAGCGCGATCGACTCGGGGTAGGTGGTCCAGTACGGCGCCGGCAGCAGCACCTCGTCGCCCGGGTCGAGCAGGGTGGCGAAGGCCTGGTAGACGGCCTGCTTGCCGCCGTTGGTGACCAGCACCTGGCCGGGCAGCACCTCGTAGCCGCTGTCCCGCGCGGTCTTGGCCGCGATCGCCTCGCGCAGCTCGGGCAGGCCGGCGGCGGGCGTGTAGCGGTGGTTGCGCGGGTCCTTGGCGGCCTCGATCGCCGCCTCCACGATGGCGGGCGGGGTCGGGAAGTCCGGCTCGCCCGCGCCGAAGCCGATGACCGGTCGCCCGGCCGCCTTGAGAGCCTTGGCCTTGGCGTCCACAGCGAGCGTGGCGGACTCGGCGATGCCGCCGATCCGCGCGGAGATCCTGGTGACAGTGCTGTCTGCGACCATGGGGGAATCGTCGCAGATCGGCCGGATGGACGTCATCGCGGCCTCGGGAGGGCGCGGTTGCGGGGCGTGCGGACGCTTGCCGTACACTCTTGAACTTGGAAGTTGTCGACCAGCCCCACGAGGGACAGTGGGGTGGGTCGACTGCGTCCAATAGGGGTGTAGCTCAATTGGCAGAGCAGCGGTCTCCAAAACCGCAGGTTGCAGGTTCAAGTCCTGTCACCCCTGCGTCAGCGCAAGGTGCGAGATCCATCGAGCGGAGGAACTGGCGTGGTTGACGACGACCGCGACAAGGATCGGGACAAGGGACAGGAGCGCCCGTCTCGTCCGGTCACCGCCGCCGCACGGCGGGAACGCCGCGCGTCCGCTCGCCCCGCCGCGCGCAAGGACGCCGCGCAAGCCGGCGACAAGAAGTCGGACAAGGCCGAGGCCAAGGCCGACGACAAGTCCCGGCCGCGGCCGAAGAGCAAGGGCGGCGAGCGCAAGACCGGCGAGCACAAGGGCCGGCCGACGCCGTCACGGGACCGCAAGGAGCAGCCCGGCCTGTTCGCGCGGATCGCCCGGTTCCTGCGCGAGGTGGTGGCCGAGCTCCGCAAGGTCATCTGGCCCACCCGCAAGCAGATGATCACGTACACGGCTGTCGTGTTGGTTTTCGTGGCCTTCATGGTTGCCCTGATCGCGGGGCTGGACCTCGCGCTCTCCCAGGGCGTGTCCGCGCTGTTCGGCTGAGCCGCGCGTTCGCGGCCACGTGACATCGGGCGCGTTATCGATGAAAGGAAGCGAGACCGAACAGTGAGCTCCGAGAACGGCAGCCAGGAGCCGACCACCCTCGACGAGGCCGAGGCGGCGCTGCGCGTCGACGACACGGCCGACACGGCGGAGGACGCGGTCGGGGACACCGAGGCGCAGGCCGACGAGCCCGCTGCGTACACCACCGAGGACACGGCCGAGGTCGTCGCCGACGACACGTCCGACGAGGCGGCCGAGGACACCCCGGCCGACGACGTCGAGGACGCCGACACCGATGTCGCGGTGGAGGAGGCCGAGGAGGAGCCGGCCGACCCGGTCGCCGAGATGCGCGACGCGCTGCGCCGGGCGCCGGGCGACTGGTACGTCGTGCACTCCTACGCCGGCTACGAGAACAAGGTCAAGACCAACCTCGAGACCCGAATCCAGACCCTGGACATGGAGGACTACATCTTCCAGGTCGAGGTGCCGACGGAAGAGGTCACCGAGATCAAGAACGGCCAGCGCAAGCAGGTCCAGCGCAAGGTGCTGCCCGGCTACATCCTCGTCCGGATGGACCTGAACGACCCGTCCTGGTCCGCCGTGCGCAACACCCCCGGGGTCACCGGCTTCGTCGGCGCGACGTCCAAGCCGTCGCCGCTGACCATCGACGAGGTGCTGAAGTTCCTCCTTCCGCAGGTGGAGGAGGCCAAGCCGGCGGCGGCCGGGAAGGGCGCGGCGGCCGCGCCGGCCAAGGGTCCCGCGGTCGAGGTCGACTTCGAGGTCGGCGAGTCGGTCACCGTCATGGACGGCCCGTTCGCCACGCTGCCCGCGACCATCAGCGAGGTCAACGCCGACGGGCAGAAGCTCAAGGTGCTGGTGTCGATCTTCGGCCGGGAGACGCCGGTCGAGCTGTCGTTCAACCAGGTCTCGAAGATCTGACGAACGCAGACACGTAATCGAGCAGGGATAGAAATGCCACCCAAGAAGAAGAAGCTGTCCGCGATCATCAAGTTGCAGATCACGGCAGGCCAGGCCAACCCGGCGCCCCCGGTGGGTCCCGCGCTGGGTCAGCACGGCGTCAACATCATGGACTTCTGCAAGCAGTACAACGCCGCGACCGAGTCGCAGCGGGGCACTGTGGTCCCGGTCGAGATTTCCGTGTACGAGGACCGCTCGTTCGACTTCAAGCTCAAGACCCCGCCGGCGGCGAAGCTGCTGCTCAAGGCCGCTGGTGTGGACAAGGGCAGCGGCGAGCCGCACCGCAACAAGGTCGGCAAGGTGACCTGGGACCAGGTGCGCGAGATCGCCGAGACGAAGAAGGCGGACCTCAACGCCAACGACGTCGACCAGGCGGCCAAGATCATCGCCGGCACCGCCCGGTCGATGGGTCTGACCGTCGGCGACTGAGTAACCAGAACGCGTGGGAGGGCCGGGCGCGGCCCGCTACCACTTCCTGATTGGAATCAGACATGGCAAAGCGCAGCAAGGCCTACCGTCAGGCCTCCGAGCTGGTCGACCGCGACCGGCTGTACTCGCCGCTCGAGGCCGCGAAGCTCGCCAAGGAGACGTCCCGGGTGAAGCTGGACGCGACCGTCGAGGTCGCCATCCGGCTCGGGGTCGACCCCCGCAAGGCGGACCAGATGGTGCGCGGCACGGTGAACCTGCCGCACGGCACCGGCAAGACCGCGCGCGTGATCGTGTTCGCCACCGGTGACAAGGCCAACGAGGCCGTCGCCGCGGGTGCGGACGAGGTCGGCGCCGAGGACCTGATCGAGCGTATCCAGGGTGGCTGGCTCGACTTCGACGCCGCGATCGCGACCCCCGACCAGATGGCGAAGGTCGGCCGCATCGCGCGCATCCTCGGCCCGCGCGGCCTGATGCCGAACCCGAAGACCGGCACCGTGACCCCGGACGTCACCAAGGCCGTCGCCGACATCAAGGGCGGCAAGATCAACTTCCGGGTGGACAAGCAGTCGAACCTGCACCTGGTGATCGGCAAGGCCTCCTTCGACCAGGAGAAGCTGGTCGAGAACTACGCGGCCGCCCTCGACGAGGTCCTCCGCGCCAAGCCCTCCGCCGCGAAGGGCCGCTACCTCAAGAAGGTCACCTTCTCCACCACCATGGGCCCCGGCATCCCGGTCGACCCGGCCCGCACCCGCAACATGCTGGCCGACGAGCCCGTCGCCTGACCCAGCACACACGCGAAACGGCGCCCCGCGAGGACAACCTCGTGGGGCGCCGTTCCACTATCCGCGAGTCGTACCGTCCCGTCGCGCGAGTCGTACGTTCCGGTCGCGCGAGTCGTACGTTCCGGGAGCGTACGGCTCGCCGGACGGGAGCGTACGGCTCGCCGGACGGGAGCGTACGACTCGCGGGGTTTACTGGGGGAGGATCTGGGCGTCGACGGCGGCCAGGGCGGTGGTCACCGGCTGGAAGAAGGTGACGCCGCCGGTGGTGCAGTTGCCGGCGCCGCCGGAGGTGAGGCCGACGGCCTCGCCGTTCTCGGTGAACAGCGGGCCGCCGCTGTCGCCTGGCTCGGCGCACACCGTGGTCTGGATCAGGCCGGTGACGGTGCCCTCCGGGTAGTTCACGGTGGCCTCCAGGCCGGTGACCTCGCCGTCGAACAGGCCGGTCGTGCTGCCCATCCGGAACACCCGCCTGCCGATCTCCGCGTCGGCGGCCTCCTCGATCGGGAACAGCTCGCCGTCGCCCAGGTCGACGGCGCTGGGTGCGTCGACGGCCGGGTCGTCGTAGGTCAGCAGGGCGAAGTCGCCCTCGCCGGGGAACACGGCGTCCCGCACGGTGCCGATCGGGGCGCCATCCGGCGAGTCCGACCACTCGTCGGCGATCACGCCGCAGTGCCCGGCGGTCAGGAAGCCAGGGGTGCCGTCGCCGGTGACGACGTTGAAGCCGAGCGAGCAGCGCCCGCCGCCGGCGAAGATGGCGTCGCCGCCCTCGGCGAACAGGCTCAGCTCGCCGGGTGTGCGGCGCAGCTTGGCCGTGTCCTCGCCGAGCGTGTCGACCGTGCTCTCCAGGGCGTCCCAGGTGTCGCCGGTCACCGTGGCGTCGGCGGTGACGATCATCCGGTCCGTCCTCGGGTCGACCGCCCAAGCGGTGCCGGGGATGCGGTCCTGCCGGAGCTGGTTGAGCGTGGTCATCGCCATGTCCCGGTCCGACGGCCTCGGCACGGGTGACGTGTTCCGCTCGGCCTGGGCCTGCGGCAGCAGGACGGCGACCAGCGCCGCGACCGCGACCGCGGAAGCCCCGGCCACCAGGCCTTTCCTGCTCGTTGGACGGTGTTTGGCGCGCACTTCGCGACCTCCTCGGTAGTGGGATGCCCCACTACCGATACGAGGAGGACGCGGTGCCGGTTCAGGACGTCGTCGGGACGCTGGGCACGCCGGTGCACGTCTCCGCCTCGTGCGCGGTGACGATCCACTGGTTGGTGCCCTTGGAGTTCCAGTCGCGGGTGACGGTCATCCGGCCGAGCGGCGGACCGCCCTGCACACCGATGGTGCAGGAGCTGACGGTGACCGAGTCGGTGGTGGTTCCCCTGGTCACCGAGGTCATCTCCGCCGGGTTCGCGTACTCGGACTTCTGCCCGGGCACGACCTCGGCGTTCAGGCCAGCGACGACCTCCTCGCAGGTGTCGCCGTAGCTCGCGAAGTGCTCGGCGAAGTCGGCCCTGGCCTCCTCGGTGAAGCGCCCGCACGCGGACTCCGGGTCACCCTGCGCCACGTCGTCGTACACCCGTTGGACGGCCGCGCGCGGGTTCTCCTCGAACAGCAGGGTGCCCTCCTGCTGCCGGCCGCCGATCTGCGAGGCGGGTGGCTGGGCCGGCGGGCCGCCGAGGAAGTAGTCGATGGCCAGGTACCCGGCGGCGACGAGCAGCAGCACCACGATGACCGCGGTGGCGATCTTGCCGCCGACCGCGCGCAGCGCCCGCTTGACCGGGTTCTGCCGGGGCGGCGGACCCCAGCCCGGCGGCAGCCCGGGCGGTACGCCCTGCTCCCGCTGCTGGCGCATCAGCTCCTGGAACTGCTTGAACTCCTGGAACTGCCGGAACTCGTCGGGATCCAGGGGCGCGGGCTCGGACGGCTGCCGAGCCACCGGCGGCTGGGCCGGCGGCTGCGGCGGCGGGAGGATCAGCTCGCCGCGCGGTGGCGTCGGCTCGTCGCCGGGCGGACCCGGCGGCGGGTACGAGTTGTCGGCCACGGCTCCCATGATGCCGTACCAGGCGGGGGTGGTTGGAACGGCGCCGCGACCACCACGTATTCTTGTCGACGGTTCTACCGAAGACCGCTGGTCTCCGCGTAAGCGGACGAAGGCTCCCGACAGGGCGGCCCGCGCAGGGAGAACGAGGTTGTCGAGCGCCAGCGCGCTCCCACGCCCCGTGCCCCCGCGCCGGGGCGTTCGTCGTCTCCGGGGGTCCTCGACAGGCGGTTCACGCCACAGAGAGGAGGCGACCATGGCGAAGGCAGACAAGGTTGAGGCCGTCGCTGAGATCGCGGACAAGTTCCGCAACAGCTCGGCTGCCGTTGTCACCGAGTACAGCGGCCTGTCCGTGTCCCAGCTGAGCACCTTGCGTCGCGCTCTCGGCACGGGGACGAGCTACCGGGTCGCGAAGAACACCCTGGTCAAGCGCGCGGCGGAGAAGGCCGAGGTGAAGGGCCTGGACGCCCTGTTCGTCGGCCCGACCGCCATCGCGTTCGTCGAGGGCGAGCCCGTGGACGCCGCGAAGGCGATCCGCGACTTCGCCAAGGACAACAAGGGCCTGGTCGTCAAGGGCGGCTACATGGACGGCCGGCCGCTGACGGTGGCCGAGGTCGACCAGATCGCCGACCTCGACTCCCGCGAGGTGCTGCTCGCCAAGCTGGCGGGCGCCATGAAGGGCAACCTCACCAAGGCCGCCGGCCTGTTCAACGCGCCGGCGTCCCAGGTGGCCCGTCTCGCCGCGGCTCTGCAGGAGAAGAAGGAGCAGGCGGCCCCCGCCGAGAGCTAACACCCCACTTTTCGAGAAAGGAACGCCGACATGGCGAAGATGAGCACGGACGAGCTGCTCGACGCGTTCAAGGAGATGACCCTCCTCGAGCTCTCGGACTTCGTGAAGCAGTTCGAGGAGACCTTCGACGTCACCGCCGCGGCCCCGGTGGCCGTGGCCGCCGGCCCGGTCCAGGGCGGCGACGGCGGCGCCCCGGCCGCCGAGGAGCAGGACGAGTTCGACGTCGTCCTCGAGGCCGCCGGTGACAAGAAGATCCAGGTCATCAAGGTCGTCCGCGAGGTCGTCTCCGGCCTGGGCCTCAAGGAGGCCAAGGAGCTGGTCGAGGGCGCGCCCAAGCCGGTCCTGGAGAAGGTCGCCAAGGAGGCCGCCGACGCCGCCAAGGAGAAGCTGGAGGGCGCCGGCGCGACCGTCTCCCTCAAGTGACGGCACGCTGATTTGCTCTGTTCAGGGCCGGTACCGCTATGGTGCCGGCCCTGAACGCTTTCCAGGGTCGGGGGACTTAACTGGGCAGTAACCTCTCGGCTCCTGGCTCGTTGCACCGACGTGTAACCGGAAGTCGCAGGAGGTTCGATGGGCGCCGAGGTGGTCGTCGAGGGTCTGACGAAGTCCTTCGGCCGGCAGACCATCTGGCGGGACGTCTCACTCACGTTGCCGCCGGGTGAGGTCAGCGCGATGCTCGGCCCGTCGGGTACCGGCAAGTCGGTGTTCCTCAAGTCGATGATCGGCCTGCTCAAGCCGGACGCCGGCCGGTGCGAGATCAACGGCGTCGACATCGTCACCTGCTCCGAGCGCAAGCTCTACGAGATCCGCAAGCTGTTCGGCGTGCTGTTCCAGGACGGCGCCCTGTTCGGCTCGATGAACCTCTACGACAACGCCGCGTTCCCGCTGCGCGAGCACACCCGCAAGTCCGAGTCCGAAGTCCGCCGGATCGTGCTGGAGAAGCTCGACATGGTGGGGCTGACCGGGGCGGAGAAGAAACTCCCCGGGGAGATCTCCGGCGGCATGCGCAAACGCGCCGGCCTGGCCCGCGCGCTCGTGCTCGACCCCGAGATCATCCTGGTCGACGAGCCGGACTCCGGCCTCGACCCGGTCCGCACCTCCTACATCTCCCAGCTGTTGATGGACCTGAACGCGCAGGTCGACGCCACCATCCTGATCGTCACGCACAACATCAACCTGGCGCGCACGGTGCCGGACAACATCGGCATGCTGTTCCGCCGCGAGCTGGTCATGTTCGGGCCCCGCGAGGTGCTGCTGACCAGCGACGAGCCGGCGGTCAAGCAGTTCCTGAACGGCAGCCGGATCGGGCCGATCGGCATGTCCGAGGAGAAGGACGAGGCCACCATGGCCGCCGAGCAGGCCCACATCGACGCCGGCCACCACGACGGCGGCACCGACGACGTGCGCGGCGTCGTCCCCCAGGTCGAGCCGACGCCCGGCCTGCCGGAGCGCCAGGCGGTCCGGCGCCGCAAGGACCGGGTGATGCAAATTCTGCACACCCTGCCGCCGAGCGCGCGGGAGGGGATCATCGACTCCCTCACCCCCGAGGAGCGCGACCGCTACGGCATCCAGTCCGGCGTCCACGCCACGCTGGGCAACCGCCGTCCCAGTCCGCGACCGAGGAACCAGGAGTGGCAGCCCGCGGAGGGCACCCTGGACACCGAGGTGGCGAACCTGCCCAGGTCCGACTGGCGCGGTGGTCCATGACAGCCGGCACGACCTCCGCCACCTTCCCGGGAGCCGGCGCCCTCCGACAGACCGGCCGGCTGTTCGCCCTGGGCCTGGACGTCATCGTGCAGACCTTCCGGCGGCCGTTCCAGTTCCGGGAGTTCATCCAGCAGTGCTGGTTCATCGCCAGCGTGACGATCCTGCCGACCGCGCTGGTCGCGATCCCGTTCGGCGCGGTGGTCGCGTTGCAGCTGGGCAACCTGATCCGCCAGTTCGGCGCCGAGTCCTTCATCGGCGCCGCCGCGGTGCTGGCGATCATCCAGCAGGCCGCGCCGCTGGTGACCGCGCTGATGGTGGCCGGCGCCGGCGGGTCGGCGATCTGCGCCGACCTGGGCGCGCGGACCATCCGCGAGGAGATCGACGCCATGCAGGTGCTCGGCGTCAACCCGATCCAGCGGCTGGTGGTGCCGAGGGTGCTGGCCGCGATGGTGATCGCGGTGCTGCTCAACGGCCTCGTCTCGGTGGTCGGCGTGCTCGGCAGCTACTTCTTCAACGTCGTCCTGCAGGGCGGCACGCCGGGCGCGTACCTGGCCAGCTTCTCCGCGCTCGCGCAGCTGCCGGACCTGTGGATCAGCGAGATCAAGGCACTGATCTACGGCTTCATCGCCGGGGTCGTCGCCGCCTACCGCGGGCTGAACCCCAAGGGCGGGCCGAAGGGCGTCGGGGACGCGGTCAACCAGTCCGTGGTGATCACGTTCCTGCTGCTGTTCCTGGTGAACTTCGTGCTCACCGCCGTGTACCTGACCGTCGTCCCGCCGAAGGGGAGCTGACCATGCCCTCCATCGGGGACACCGCGAGGCGCGTCGCGAACGCGCCGCTGAACTGGCTCGACACCCTCGGCGACCAGCTGTCGTTCTACCTGCGCGCGCTCGCCTGGATCCCGCGCACGCTGCGCCGCTACCTGCGGGAGACGTTGCGGATCCTGGCCGAGGTCAGCTTCGGCTCCGGCGCGCTCGCGGTCATCGGCGGCACGATCGGCGTGATGGTCGGCCTGACCGTCTTCACCGGCACGGTCGTCGGCCTGCAGGGCTACGCCGCGCTCGACCAGCTCGGCACCGCGGCGCTGTCCGGGTTCGCCTCGGCCTACATCAACACCCGCGAGATCGCGCCGCTGGTGGCGGGGCTCGCGCTGTCGGCCACGGTCGGCGCCGGGTTCACCGCGCAGCTCGGCGCCATGCGGATCTCCGAGGAGATCGACGCGCTCGAGGTGATGGGCGTGCCGAGCCTGCCGTTCCTGGTGACGACCAGGATCATCGCCGGCTTCATCGCGGTGATCCCGCTCTACATCATCGGCCTGCTGTCGTCCTACCTGGCGTCCAGAACGATCATCGTCTACTTCTACGGGCAGTCGGCCGGCACATACGACCACTACTTCAACCTGTTCCTACCCCCGGAGGACGTGTTCTGGTCCTTCGGGAAGGTGCTCATCTTCGCGATCGTGATCATCCTGGTGCACTGCTACTACGGCTACCGCGCGTCCGGCGGCCCGGCCGGCGTCGGCATCGCGGTGGGCCGGTCGGTGCGGACCACGATCGTCACCGCGGCGCTGCTGAACTTCTTCATCGGCTTCGCCGTCTGGGGCACGAACATCACCGTGAGGATCGCCGGATGAGGTCGACCAGAATGGCAACGATCCGGCGCCGGCTGCTCGGCGTCGGCTTCATCGTGGTGATCGCGGCGCTGGTCGGCCTGTCCGTCGCGGTCTACAACAAGGCGTTCAGCCCGGTGGTGCGGGTGACGCTGAGCACCGACGAGGTCGGCAACCAGCTCGACGTGCGCGGCGACGTGAAGGTCCGCGGGCTGCTCGTCGGCGAGATCCGCGAGATCACCCCGACCGCCCAGGGCGCCGAGCTGCAACTCGCGCTCGACCCGGACAAGGTCGACGTGATCCCGCGCAACGTCTCCGCCCGGTTCATCCCGAAGACCCTGTTCGGCGACCGGTACGTGGCGCTGCAGATCCCCGAGGACCCCGTCGAGGCGACCCTGAGCGAGGGTGACCGGATCGAGCAGGACCGCTCGGCGCCCGCGGTGGAGCTGTCGCAGGCCCTGGACCACCTGCTGCCGGTGCTCCAGGCGGTGCAGCCGCAGAAGCTGTCGACCACGCTGACCGCCATCTCGACCGCGCTGGAGGGCCGGGGCGAGCAGCTCGGCCGGACCCTGGTCGACCTGGGCAAGCTGGTCGACGAGATCAACCCGCACGTGCCGCAGCTCACCGAGGACCTGGAGGCCCTGGTCGAGGTCAGCGACACCTACACCGAGGCGGTGCCGGACTTCGTTGCCGCGCTCGAGGACCTCTCGGTGACCTCCCGGACCGTGCACGAGCAGCGCGCGAACCTGCGCGCCCTGTTCGCCGACCTGACCACGTCCAGCCGCGATCTGGAGTCCTTCCTGCGGGCCAACTCCGACAACCTGATCCGGCTGTCCGACAGCTCCCGGGACACCCTGGAGCTGCTGGCCAGGTACTCGCCGTCCTACCCGTGCTTCCTGGAGCAGATGGCCGGCCTGGTCGACCTCGCCGCCCCGGTGTTCGGCCGCGGCACCGACAAGCCGGGCCTGCACGCGACGATCGAGGTCGTGGTCAACAAGGGCCCGTACGAGCCGGGCAAGGACGAGCCCGAGTTCGACGAGCACCGCGGCCCGCGCTGCTACGACCCGGACGAGTTCCCGACCCCGTTCCCCGACCAGCCCCCGGACGGCCCGCTGCGAGACGGCACCTCGCACGGCCCGGCCAACCGCTCCGTCCAGGACGGCGTCCTGCCGCCGTCGAACACCGCGCCATCCTCCGCGACCGGCTCTGGCTCGCTGCCGAACTCACCGGCCGAGCGGGACTTCCTCGCCCAGCTCCTGGCGCCGAGCCTCGGCGTCGAGCCGTCGGACGTGCCGGCCTGGTCGAGCCTGCTGGTCGGCCCGCTCTACCGGGGGGCGGAGGTGACGTTCAAGTGAGGGGCATCGTCGCGCCGCTGGTCAAGCTGGCCATCTTCACCGTGGTCACGGTGGCCGCCACCGCCGTGCTCGCGATCAGCATCGCCAACGTCAACCTCAGCTCGACCGACACCTATCTGGCCCGGTTCACCGACGCCACCCAGCTGGAGCCCGGCGACGACGTGCGGATCGCCGGCGTACGGGTCGGGCAGGTCGAGGAGGTCAGCATCGTCGACCGCACCCAGGCCCAGGTCGAGTTCGAGGTCGACGCGAAGCGCACGCTGCCGGCGTCGGTCACCGCGCAGATCAAGTTCCGCAACCTGATCGGCCAGCGCTACGTCTCGCTCGGTCAGGGCGCGGGCGGCGACCCCAACGACGTGCTGGAGCCGGGGGAGACGATCCCGATCGACCAGACCAGGCCCGCGCTGGACCTGACCGAGCTGTTCAACGGGTTCAAGCCGCTGTTCCGCGCGCTGTCCCCGGACGACGTCAACCAGCTGTCCTACGAGATCATCCAGGTCCTGCAGGGGGAGGGCGGCACCGTCGAGTCGCTGCTCGCCCACACCGCGTCGCTGACCTCGACGATCGCCGAGAAGGACCAGGTCATCGGCCAGGTCATCGACAACCTCAACACCGCGCTGGAGACCATCAACTCCCGCGGCGACAAGCTCTCCGACCTGGTCGTGCAGGTCCAGCGGCTGGTGTCCGGGCTGGCTCAGGACCGCGAGCCGATCGGCGACGCGATCGACGCGCTCGGCGGGCTCGCGAACACCACCTCCGGCCTGCTCGACGAGGCCCGCGAGCCGCTGAAGAAGGACATCGACGCGCTCGGCGGCCTGGTCAACAACCTCAACGACAGCGAGCAGGTGGTGGAGCACTTCATCCAGTTCCTGCCGGAGAAGACCGCGAAGCTGACCCGCACGGTCAGCCACGGCTCCTGGTTCAACTTCTACCTCTGCTCGATGGAGGGCTCGGTCGCCATCCCGGGGATCATCACCGAGCCGATCGACGTCCCGCTCTCCGAGGCGGCCGCGGGGAGGTGCACCCGGTGAGATCGTTCAGCTCCCGCAACCCCATCCCGATCGGGATCGCCGGGCTCGTCGTGCTCGGGCTCGCGTTCACCGTGGCCATGTTCAGCGACGACCTGCCGATCATCGGCGGCGGCACCAGCTACAGCGCCGAGTTCTCCGAGGCCGCCGGGCTGCAGCCGGACGACGAGGTGCGGATCGCCGGGGTCAAGGTCGGCGAGGTGAACGACGTCGAGCTGGACGGCGACCGCGTGGTCGTGACGTTCAAGGTGAAGGACGCCTGGCTCGGCGACCGGTCCTCGGCCGCCATCAAGATCAAGACCGTGCTGGGGCAGAAGTACCTGTCGCTCGCCCCCGACGGCCGCGAGGTGCTCGACCCGGCCGACCGCATCCCGCTGGCCCGCACCACCGCGCCCTACGACGTGCTGGAGGCGTTCCGCGGGCTCGCCGAGACCACGAACCGGATCGACACCGTCCAGCTCGCGCAGAGCTTCGAGGTCATCGCCGACACGTTCGCCGACACCCCGGACGACGTGAAGGGCGCGCTGACCGGCCTGCAGGCGCTGTCGAAGACGATCTCCTCGCGGGACGCCCAGCTCGCCCAGCTGCTCGACAACACCAAGAAGATCAGCAGGACCCTCGCCGACCGGGACGCCGAGGTGGTCAAGCTGCTGGAGGACGGCAACCTGCTGCTCGACGAGGTGTCCAAGCGCCGGGACGCGATCAGCGCGCTGCTGGAGGGCACCCAGCGGCTCGCCACCGAGCTCAAGGGCCTGGTCGACGACAACAACGAGCAGCTGGGGCCGGTGCTGGACAGCCTCGACCAGCTGACCGGCATGCTGATGCGGAACCGGGACGCGCTGAGCCAGGGCATCCAGAACATGGCGCCGTTCGTGCGCCTGTTCAACAACGCCGTCGGCAACGGCCGCTGGTTCGACAACTACATCTGCGGCCTCGTCCCGCCGTCCACGGGCTCGATCAACCCGAAGGGGTGTCTGGCATGAGCGCCACCCGCCTCGGTCGGGACCTGACCCGCGGCGTCACCATCGCGATCGTGCTGGCGCTGGTGGTGGCCGCCGCGCTCTGGTGGGTGCTGCTGGACGCCAACCAGCGGCGCTACGCGGCGGTGTTCACCGGCGTCGTCGGCCTCTACGAGGACAACGACGTGCGGGTGCTCGGCGTGAAGGTCGGCCACGTGGACTCGGTCGAGCCCAGGGGCGACCTGGTGCGGGTGGAGATGCTGGTCGACCGGTCCGTCGACATCCCGTCCACCGCCAAGGCCGTGATCGTCGCGCCGTCCCTGGTCAGCGACCGGTACGTGCAGTTCGCCCCCGCCTACACCGGCGGCCCGGTGATGGCCGAGGGCACCGTGCTGGACCGCGAGCGCACCGCGACCCCGCTGGAGGTCGACGAGCTGTACGCGAGCCTCAACCGGGTCAGCCGCACGCTGGGCCCCAACGGCGCGAACGCGGACGGCGCCCTGTCCGACCTGCTGGACACGGCCGCGGCGAACCTCGACGGCAACGGCGCGGCGCTGAACAAGACGATCACCCAGCTGTCCAAGCTGGCCGACACGCTGTCCGGCAGTGACCAGGACCTGTTCGCCACCGTCGACAACCTGCAGAAGTTCACCTCCGCGCTGGCCGCGTCCGACGAGCAGGTGAACAGGTTCAGCGAGCAGGCCGCCGACGTCGCCTCGTTCCTCGCCGACGAGCGCGGCGACCTGGGCGCCGCGGTCAAGCAGCTCGGTGTCGCGCTCGGCGCCGTGCAGCGGTTCATCGACGACAACCGCACCCGGCTCAAGTCGAACGTCGACAAGCTGGCGTCGGTGACCCAGGTGCTGGTCGACCAGCGGGCCGCGCTCGCCGAGGTGCTCGACGTGGCGCCGGTCGCGCTGTCCAACATCATCAACGCCTACAACGGCTCGTCCGGCACCCTCGACGCCCGCCCCGACCTCAACGAGCTGTCCCAGCCGCCGATCGTGATGATCTGCCGGCTGGTCCGCCAGGGCACCCCGGCCGAGCTGCCGCCGACCCTGGCCGACACCTGCGACACCCTCGCGCCGGTGGTCGAGGGCCTGGTGCCGCTGCCGTCCACGCAGGAGATCATCACCGCGCTGGAGGCCGGCGAGATGCCGCCCATCCCGCTGCCGCTCGCGCAGGTCTACGGCATGGAAGAGGGTGGCAGCCGATGAAGCGCCTGGTCGCCGTGCTGGCCGCGGTGCTCGCCCTGTCCGGCTGCTCCTCGTTCACCGGCATCTACGACCTGCCGCTGCCCGGCGGCGCCGACCTCGGCGAGAACCCGTACACGGTCAAGGCCAGGTTCCGGGACGTGCTCGACCTGGTTCCGCAGTCAGCGGTGAAGGTCAACGAGGTCGCCGTCGGCCGGGTCGAGGAGATCACCCTCGCCCCGGACGGCTGGACCGCCGAGGTCACCATGCGGGTCAACCGCGACGTCGAGCTCCCGGCCAACGCGCTGGCCATGCTGCGCCAGTCGAGCCTGCTGGGGGAGAAGTACGTGCAGCTGTCCGCGCCGCCGCCGGAAAAGGTCCGCGGCCGCCTCGACGACGGCGCGCTGATCCCCCTGGAGCGCACCAACCGCAACACCGACGTCGAGGAGGTGCTCGGCGCGCTGTCGATGCTGCTCAACGGTGGCGGCGTCGAGCAGCTGCAGAACATCTCCCAGGAGCTCAACGCGGCCCTGGCCGGCAACGAGACCGACATCCGGCGCACCCTGAACAGCGTCGACACGCTGGTGGCGACCCTGGACGAGAGCAAGTCCGACATCACCCGCGCGATCGACGGGGTCAACAAGCTGGCCGCCACCCTCCGGGACGAGAAGGACCGGCTGGCCGGCGCGATCGACACCCTCGGGCCCGGCCTGGAGGTGCTCACCAACCAGCGCACCCAGCTGGTCACCATGCTGCAGGCACTGCAGTCGCTGTCCGACGTGGCGGTGGACACCGTGAACTCCGCCCAGGAGGACCTGGTCGCCGACCTCAAGGCGCTCACGCCGACCCTGCGCAAGCTCGGCGAGGCCGGTGCGAACCTGCCCAAGGCGCTGGAGCTGCTGTTCACGATCCCGTTCACCGACGAGGCGGTGCAGGGCGTCGAGGGCGACTACTTCAACCTGTACCTGAAGATGGACCTGAACCTGCGAACGATCATCGACAACCTGTCCCGCAGCAGGCGCAACCCGCTGGAGGACGTGCCGATCGTCGGTGACCTGGTCGGCGGGCAGGAGGGCGCCGGCGGGCCCCAGCTGGACGTGCCGGTCATCGGCGGCACCCCGTCCGACGGCGGTTCCGGTGGCAACCCCGGCGGGCTGGCGGGGATTCTCGACGGCATCCTCGGCGGGGGTGGCTGATGCTGACCAAGCGAGTGCGGTTGCAGGTCGTCGCGTTCTTCGTGATCGCGGTGGTCGCGGTGGTGTACGCGCTGTTCCGGTTCACCGACCTCGGCAAGGTGTTCGGCGCCGACGGCTACACGGTGAAGCTGAACCTGGAGGAGTCCGGCGGCATCTTCAGCAACGCCGAGGTCACCTACCGCGGGTACAACGTCGGCCGGGTCGGCGAGATCCGGCTCACCGAGGACGGCCTGCAGGTCGACCTGGAGATCGACCCGGAGGCGCCGCCGATCCCGGCCGACCTGGACGCCGTGGTGGCCAACCGGTCCGCGGTCGGCGAGCAGTACGTCGACCTGCGGCCGAGGGACGACTCCGGCCCGTACCTGTCCGCCGCGTCCCAGATCGACGCCGAGCGCAGCAGCACCCCGGTGCGCACCGACGTGCTGATCCGCGATCTGGACGCGCTGGCCAGCTCGGTGCCGACCGAGTCGCTGCGGACCGTGGTCGACGAGCTGAACCTGGCGTTCGCCGGCACCGGCGACGACCTGCGGGTGTTGCTCGACAGCACCACCGACTTCACCAGGATGGCCACCGAGCACCTGCCGGAGACGATCGCGCTGATCAACGACGGCGGCACCGTGCTGGACACCCAGAACGAGCAGGCCGGCAACATCAAGTCGTTCGCCGGCGACCTCGCCCTGCTGTCCGAGCAGCTCAGGAGCTCCGACCCCGACCTGCGCCGGCTGATCGAGTCCACCCCGAAGGCCGCGAACGCGGTGACCAACCTGCTCCGCGAATCGGGGCCAGGGCTGTCGACGCTGTTCGCGAACCTGCTGACGACCTCGGACATGCTCGCCCTGCGCAAGGACGGCCTGGAGTACGCGCTGGTGTCGTACCCGCTGTTCAGCGCGTCCGGGCAGGGCCTGCTCGGCGCGGACCCCGGCCAGGTGCACCTCGGGCTCGTGCTCAACCTGTTCAACCCGCCGCCGTGCGTGCGCGGCTACGAGGGGACCCGCAGACATGACGGCACCGACGGCTCCAGCACCGGCGACCCGGTGCCGCCGAACACCTACTGCGCCGAGCCGCCCGGCAGCCCGATCAACGTGCGCGGCTCGGCCAACGCGCCCTACGGTGGCCAGCCCCAGCAGCCGCCGGAGCAGCCGCATGGCGAACCAGCCCCCGGCGGCGGGACGCCGAACGCCGCGCTCGCGCCGGGTAGCCTGCCCGGCACGCTGACCCTGCCGGGTGCCGACCAGCCCAGCCTGGCCGCCCTGCTCGGACTGCCCGGCTGACCGCCCTTACCCTGGAGTGTTATGACTTCCCCGGCCGACCACGACCCGGACGGCGCCGAGCCCGCCCGCGACCAGGACGACCCGGCCGCCGAGGAGCCGGCCCGCTCGTCGAAGCTGCCGGCGATCGTGCTGACCGCCGCGGTCGCGCTGCTGGTCGCCTCGGTCGCGGTGGCCGGCTGGTTCGGCGTCGCCTGGGTCCAGGCCGCCAACGACGACGGCCTGGAGTACTCCCGCGCCCGCGACGAGGTCGACCGGGTGGCCCAGGCCGCGATCGTCACGATGAACACGATGGACCACCGCGAGGTCGACGAGCACCTGGCGAACTGGGCCGACGCCACCACCGGCACCCTGCACGACGAGGTCACCAAGCTCACCGAGGAGAACAAGCAGCAGATCCGCGACGCGAAGGCGGTCAGCAAGGCGGAGATCCGCTCGGCCGCCGTCCGCGAACTCGACGAGCGCGCCGGCAAGGCCACCGTGATAGCCGCGGTCGCCACCACGGTGTCCAACGGGGACGGCGAGCCGACCCAGAAGTACCTGCGCATCGAGGCCAGCCTGACCCGCACCGACGCAGGCTGGAAGCTCGACGCCATCGGCCCGGTCCCGTACGCCCCGCCCGGCCAGTAGCCCGAAAGGACCCCGAGCCGTGCCCCCCTCACGCCGCCGCCCGACCCCGAACCCGTCCCAGACCCCACCCGTCCGCCGCCGCAAGGTAGCCGGCCACAACCGCCCCACCCCACCCCCCGACACCCCCGCCGAGCCCCCCGAGCACGGGTCCGTCTCCGGCACCCTCGACCCCCAGGACCCCCCGCGAGTCGTACCTTCCCGTCCCGCGAGTCGTACGTTCCCGTCGCGCGAGTCGTACGCTCCCGGCCCCGACGAGTGGACCGAGCCCACCGAGGACCCCGAGCCCACCGACCTCGAAGACGCCGAGCCCGCCGAGCCCGCCGACCCCGAGCCGGCCCAGCCCGAGCCAGCCCAGCCCGCGTCCGAGTCCGAGTCCGCGCAGCCCGAGGCCCCCGAGCCGACCCACCGTCCCGCCGGCAAGCGCCGCGCCGCCGGCACGGCCCGTCCCGCCGACCTCACCGCCGCCGAGGCCGAGGCCGCCGCCCGCGAGCCCGCCACCGCCCCCCGCCGGAGCACCGTCAACCGGTACGCCGTGGCCGGCGTCCTCGCCCTGGTGGCCGTCGTGATCGCCGGCCTCGGCTTCTGGTTCCGCGGCGAAGCCCAGGCCGTGCACAGCGCCGACAACAACACCGCGCTGACCGACTCGGCCACCACCAGCGAGGTGATCGGCCAGCTGACCTCGGCCATCGAGGACACGTTCAGCTACAACTACACCGACCTCGCCAGCACCCAGCGGGCCGTCGAGTCTGTGCTGGCCGGCACGGCCCGCTGCGAGTACGACCAGCTCTTCGGCCAGATCAAGAAGCTCGCCCCGAAGCAGAAGATCATCATCGCCACCGCGGTCCGCGACATCGGCGTGGTCCGCCTCGACGGCGACCGCGCCGAGGCACTGGTCTTCATCGACCAGGTCTCCACCCGAGTCGACACGAACAAGTCCGGCGGCGGCGACGCCATGATCGGCGTCTCGGCCCACCGCGAGGGCGACACCTGGAAGATCACCGGCTTCAACATGTTCGACCAGGCCCTGGTCAACGGCGAGTCCGCACCCAAGTGCTGAGCAAGTCCCGCTGAACATCCGCTGACGTCGGGCCGGAAACGCGATGAGATCCTGGCGCGGCATCTTGACTCACCGACGTCGCGGGGTCACGCTAGTCACCGAGCGCGCGGACCATCGGTGGGAGGACGGTTGAGTGCGGGCCTGGACAGTCGCCGGCTAACCGGCTAGACTGCCCCTTTGCGCTGCCCACTTTCGCATGCCCTAGACTGTTGGGCACGACCGCACCCCTGACCAGCTTAGTTACAGTTGCTAACAAGGCTGCTCGACCGCACATAGTCCTGGAAGGACGCATCTTGGCAGTCTCCCGCGCGACCAAGGCCACTGCTGCGACCAACTCCACCATGTCGAACTCGGGTATCCCTGGAGCGCCCCTCCGGGTCTCGTTCGCGAAGATCCGTGAGCCTCTCAGCACACCCAATCTGCTCGACCTGCAGACCCAATCGTTCCAGTGGTTCACCGGCGACGAGGCGTGGTTCCAGCGCCGCGTCGACGCCGGCGACGAGAACCCGGTCGGCGGCCTCGAAGAGGTCCTGAACGAGATCTCGCCGATCGAGGATTTCTCCGGCTCGATGTCCCTCTCCTTCTCCGACCCGCGCTTCGACGAGGTCAAGGCCTCGACCGAGGAGTGCAAGGACAAGGACATGACCTACGCGGCGCCACTCTTCGTGACCGCCGAGTTCACCAACCACTCCACTGGCGAGATCAAGAGCCAGACGGTGTTCATGGGTGACTTCCCGGTCATGACGGACAAGGGCACCTTCATCATCAACGGCACCGAGCGTGTCGTGGTCTCCCAGCTCGTCCGCTCGCCCGGCGTCTACTTCGACACCAGCGTCGACAAGACCACCGACAAGGACGTCTACAGCGTCAAGGTCATCCCCAGCCGCGGTGCGTGGCTGGAGTTCGACGTCGACAAGCGCGACACCGTCGGCGTCCGGATCGACCGCAAGCGCCGTCAGCCGGTCACCGTGCTGCTCAAGGCCCTCGGCTGGACCACCGAGGCCATCCGCGAGCGGTTCCACTTCTCCGAGACGCTGCTGGCCACCCTGGAGAAGGACCACACCGCCGGCACCGACGAGGCGCTGCTCGACATCTACCGCAAGCTGCGCCCCGGCGAGCCGCCGACCAAGGAGTCCGCGCAGACGCTGCTGGAGAACCTGTTCTTCAAGGACAAGCGGTACGACCTGGCCAAGGTCGGCCGGTACAAGGCCAACAAGAAGCTCGGCCTGAGCCTGCCGCAGGACCAGGGCGTCCTCACCGAGGACGACATCGTCACCACGATCGAGTACCTGGTCCGCCTGCACGCCGGCGAGACGTCGATGACGATCGACGGCAAGGAGGTGCCGGTCGAGGTCGACGACATCGACCACTTCGGCAACCGGCGCATCCGCACGGTCGGCGAGCTGATCCAGAACCAGATCCGGGTCGGCCTGTCCCGCATGGAGCGCGTCGTCCGCGAGCGGATGACCACCCAGGACGTCGAGGCCATCACGCCGCAGACCCTGATCAACATCCGCCCCGTGGTGGCCGCGATCAAGGAGTTCTTCGGCACCTCGCAGCTGTCCCAGTTCATGGACCAGACCAACCCGATCGCGGGCCTGACGCACAAGCGCCGGCTCAACGCGCTCGGCCCGGGCGGTCTGTCCCGTGAGCGCGCCGGCATGGAGGTCCGGGACGTCCACCACAGCCACTACGGCCGGATGTGCCCGATCGAGACGCCGGAAGGCCCGAACATCGGCCTGATCGGCTCGCTGTCCAGCTACGGCCGGGTCAACCCGTTCGGCTTCATCGAGTCGCCGTACCGGAAGGTCATCGAGGGTCAGGTCACCGACCAGATCGACTACCTGACCGCCGACGAGGAGGACCGGCACGTCATCGCGCAGGCCAACGCGCCGCTCGACGAGCTGGGCCACTTCGCCGAGGACCGCGTCCTGGTCCGCAAGAAGGGCGGCGAGGTCGAGTTCATCGAGCCGTTCGACGTGGACTACATGGACGTCTCGCCGAGGCAGATGGTCTCCGTCGCGACCGCGATGATCCCGTTCCTCGAGCACGACGACGCCAACCGCGCGCTGATGGGCGCGAACATGCAGCGTCAGGCCGTGCCGCTGCTGCGCAGCGAGTCGCCGCTGGTCGGCACCGGCACCGAGCTGCGGGCCGCGGTCGACGCCGGCGACGTCGTGGTGGCCGAGAAGGACGGTGTGGTCGAGGAGCTGTCCGCCGACTTCATCACGGTGATGGCCGACGACGGCTCCCGCCGCACGTACGCGCTGCACAAGTTCCGCCGGTCCAACCAGGGCACCTGCGTGAACCAGCGGCCGATCGTGTCCGAGGGCGACCGGGTCCAGCAGGGCCAGGTCATCGCCGACGGGCCGTGCACCGAGAACGGTGAGATGGCGCTCGGCAAGAACCTGCTCGTCGCGGTCATGCCGTGGGAGGGCCACAACTACGAGGACGCCATCGTCATCTCGCAGCGGCTCATCCAGGACGACGTGCTCACCTCGATCCACATCGAGGAGCACGAGATCGACGCCCGCGACACCAAGCTCGGTGCCGAGGAGATCACCCGGGACATCCCGAACGTCTCCGAGGAGGTCCTGGCCGACCTCGACGAGCGCGGCATCATCCGCATCGGTGCCGAGGTCGGCGACGGCGACATCCTGGTCGGCAAGGTCACCCCGAAGGGCGAGACCGAGCTGACCCCGGAGGAGCGCCTGCTCCGCGCGATCTTCGGCGAGAAGGCGCGCGAGGTCCGCGACACCTCGCTGAAGGTGCCGCACGGCGAGACCGGCAAGGTCATCGGCATCCGGGTGTTCTCCCGCGAGGACGAGGACGAGCTGCCCCCGGGCGTGAACGAGCTGGTCCGGGTGTACGTGGCGCAGAAGCGCAAGATCCAGGACGGCGACAAGCTCGCCGGCCGGCACGGCAACAAGGGCGTCATCGGCAAGGTGCTGCCCGCCGAGGACATGCCGTTCATGCCGGACGGCACCCCGGTCGACGTCGTGCTGAACACCCACGGTGTGCCGCGACGGATGAACATCGGCCAGATCCTCGAGCTGCACCTCGGCTGGCTGGCCTCCCAGGGCTGGAAGATCGAGGGCAACCCGGACTGGGCGAAGGACCTGCCGGAGGACCTGTACGAGGTGCAGCCGGGCACGCACACCGCGACCCCGGTGTTCGACGGCGCCAAGGAGCACGAGCTCACCGGTCTGCTCGGCTCGACCAAGCCCAACCGGGACGGCGAGCGGATGGTCGGCGGCAACGGCAAGGCGACGCTGTTCGACGGGCGCTCCGGCGAGCCGTTCCCGTTCCCGGTGGCGGTCGGCTACATGTACATCCTCAAGCTGCACCACCTGGTGGACGACAAGATCCACGCCCGGTCGACCGGTCCGTACTCGATGATCACCCAGCAGCCGCTCGGCGGTAAGGCCCAGTTCGGTGGCCAGCGCTTCGGTGAGATGGAGTGCTGGGCGATGCAGGCCTACGGTGCCGCGTACACGCTGCAGGAGCTGCTCACGATCAAGTCCGACGACGTCCTCGGCCGGGTCAAGGTCTACGAGGCCATCGTCAAGGGCGAGAACATTCCGGAGCCCGGCATTCCGGAGTCGTTCAAGGTGCTGCTCAAGGAGCTGCAGTCGCTCTGCCTGAACGTGGAGGTCCTCTCCAGCGACGGCGCCGCGATCGAGATGCGCGACGGCGACGACGAGGACCTCGAGCGTGCGGCGGCGAACCTGGGCATCAACCTGTCCAGGAACGAGTCGCCCAGCGTCGACGACGTCGTGCAGTGAGCTGTCCGCCTCCTCGATTTTGGCTTTAAGGGAAAGAAGGAAGACCCCACGTGCTTGACGTGAACTTCTTCGACGAGCTTCGCATCGGCCTGGCGACCGCGGACGACATCCGCCAGTGGTCCTTCGGCGAGGTGAAGAAGCCAGAGACCATCAACTACCGGACCCTCAAGCCCGAGAAGGACGGACTCTTCTGCGAGAAGATCTTCGGCCCCACCCGGGACTGGGAGTGCTACTGCGGCAAGTACAAGCGCGTCCGCTTCAAGGGCATCATCTGTGAGCGCTGTGGCGTCGAGGTCACCCGCGCCAAGGTGCGCCGCGAGCGGATGGGCCACATCGAGCTGGCCGCGCCGGTCACCCACATCTGGTACTTCAAGGGCGTGCCCTCGCGCCTGGGCTACCTGCTCGACCTGGCCCCGAAGGACCTCGAGAAGATCATCTACTTCGCCGCGTACGTGATCACCGGCGTGAACACCGAGCAGCGGCACGAGGACCTGTCGACCCTGGAGAGCGAGATCGGGGTCGAGCGCAAGCAGGTCGAGAACCGCCGCGACTCCGACATCGAGGCCAGGGCGCAGAAGCTCGAGGCCGACCTGGCCGCGCTCGAGGCCGAGGGTGCCAAGAGCGACGTCCGCCGCAAGGTCAAGGAGGGCGGCGAGCGGGAGATGCGCCAGCTCCGCGACCGGGCCCAGCGCGAGCTGGACCGGCTCGAGGAGATCTGGAGCACCTTCACCAAGCTGGACACGAAGCAGCTGATCGCGGACGAGGTGCTCTACCGCGAGCTCATCGACCGCTACGGCGACTACTTCACCGGTGCCATGGGCGCCGAGGCCATCCAGAAGCTCGCCGCCGACTTCGACGTCGAGGCGGAGGCGGAGAACCTGCGCGACACCATCCGCAACGGCAAGGGGCAGAAGAAGCTCCGCGCCCTCAAGCGGCTCAAGGTCGTCGCGGCGTTCTCCACCACCGGCAACTCGCCGATGGGCATGGTCCTCGACTGCATCCCGGTGATCCCGCCGGACCTGCGGCCGATGGTCCAGCTCGACGGTGGCCGGTTCGCCACCTCCGACCTGAACGACCTGTACCGCCGCGTGATCAACCGGAACAACCGGCTCAAGCGGCTGATCGACCTCGGCGCGCCCGAGATCATCGTGAACAACGAGAAGCGGATGCTGCAGGAGGCCGTCGACGCGCTGTTCGACAACGGCCGCCGCGGTCGTCCGGTCACCGGCCCGGGCAACCGGCCGCTGAAGTCGCTGTCCGACCTGCTCAAGGGCAAGCAGGGCCGGTTCCGGCAGAACCTGCTCGGCAAGCGCGTCGACTACTCCGGCCGTTCGGTCATCGTGGTCGGCCCGCAGCTCAAGCTGCACCAGTGCGGTCTGCCGAAGGCGATGGCGCTCGAGCTGTTCAAGCCGTTCGTGATGAAGCGGCTGGTCGACCTGAACCACGCGCAGAACATCAAGTCCGCCAAGCGGATGGTGGAGCGCGCGCGGCCGGCCGTGTGGGACGTGCTGGAAGAGGTCATCACCGAGCACCCGGTGATGCTCAACCGCGCGCCGACGCTGCACCGCCTCGGTATCCAGGCCTTCGAGCCGCAGCTGGTGGAGGGCAAGGCCATCCAGCTGCACCCGCTGGTCTGCGAGGCGTTCAACGCCGACTTCGACGGTGACCAGATGGCGGTGCACCTGCCGCTGTCGGCCGAGGCGCAGGCCGAGGCCCGGGTGCTGATGCTGTCGTCGAACAACATCCTGTCGCCGGCGTCCGGCCGTCCGCTGGCCATGCCGCGACTGGACATGGTCACCGGCCTGTTCCACCTCACCCGGCTCAAGGAGGACGGCGTCGGCGCGGGCCTGGCGTTCTCCTCGCCGGCCGAGGCGATCATGGCCTTCGACCGCAAGGCGATCGACCTGCAGTCGCCGATCAAGGTGCGGATCACCGACCGCGCGCCGAACTCGGCCGACAAGCCGGAGGGCTGGGAGCCGGGTCAGCCGTGGCTGGCCAGCACCACGCTGGGCCGGGTGCTGTTCAACGACCTCCTGCCGGAGGACTACCCGTTCATGAACGAGCCGATGCCGAAGAAGCGGCAGGCCGCGATCGTGAACGACCTCGCCGAGCGGTACCCGATGGTCACCGTGGCGCGGACGCTGGACAAGCTCAAGGACGCCGGCTTCCACTGGGCGACCCGCTCCGGCGTCACCATCGCCATCTCGGACGTGGTGGTGCCGCCGCGCAAGCAGGAGATCCTGGACGAGTACGAGAAGAAGGCCGACGCCGTCGAGAAGCGGTACCAGCGCGGTCAGCTCTCCCACGCGGAGCGCAACAACGAGCTGGTCAAGGTCTGGGGCCAGGCGACCGAGGAGGTCGCCGAGGCCATGGAGGCCAACTTCCCGGAGGACAACCCGATCCCGACGATCGTGAAGTCGGGTGCGGCGGGCAACATGACCCAGGTCCGGTCGCTGGCCGGGATGCGTGGTCTGGTGTCCAACCCGAAGGGTGAGTACATCCCGCGTCCGATCAAGGCCAACTTCCGTGAGGGCCTGTCGGTGCTGGAGTACTTCATCGCCACGCACGGTGCCCGCAAGGGTCTGGCCGACACCGCGCTGCGTACCGCCGACTCGGGTTACCTGACCCGGCGTCTGGTGGACGTGTCGCAGGACGTCATCGTGCGCGAGATCGACTGCGGCACCACCCGCGGCATCAACATGACGATCGGCGAGGCCACCCCGGACGGCACCGTCCTGCGTGACCAGCACGTGGAGACCAGCGTCTACGCGCGCACGATCGCCGACGAGGTCACCGACGCGGACGGCAACGTCCTGCTCAACCGCGGTGACGACCTCGGCGACCCGGCGATCGAGAAGCTGATCACCTCGGGTGTCACGAAGGCCAAGGTCCGCAGCGTGCTGACCTGCGAGTCGGCGGTCGGCGTGTGCGCCACCTGCTACGGGCGGTCCATGGCGACCGGCCAGCTGGTGGACGTCGGCGAGGCGGTCGGCATCGTGGCGGCGCAGTCCATCGGTGAGCCGGGCACGCAGCTGACGATGCGTACCTTCCACCAGGGTGGCGTCGCCGGTGACGACATCACCACGGGTCTGCCGCGTGTCCAGGAGCTGTTCGAGGCCCGCGTGCCGAAGGGCAAGGCGCCCATCGCCGACGTCGACGGCCGGGTGCGGATCGAGGACGGCGACCGGTTCTGGAAGATCACCCTGATCCCGGACGACGGGAGCGAGGAGATCATCTTCGACAAGCTGTCGAAGCGCCAGCGCCTGGCGGTGCTGCCGACCGGTCCGCTGGCCGACGGCGACCACGTGTCGGTGGGTCAGCAGCTGCTCGAGGGCACGCCCGACCCGCACGAGGTCCTGCGCGTGATGGGGCCGAGGGAGGCCCAGCTGCACCTGGTGGACGAGGTCCAGAAGGTGTACCGGGCACAGGGCGTGTCGATCCACGACAAGCACATCGAGGTCATCGTCCGGCAGATGCTGCGCCGGGTCACGATCCTCGACTCCGGGTCGGCGGAGTTCCTGCCAGGTGCCCTGGTCGAGCGGGCCGACTTCGAGTCGGAGAACCGTCGGGTCGTCGCCGCGGGCGGCGAGCCGGCCTCGGGCCGCCCGGTCCTGATGGGCATCACGAAGGCCTCCCTGGCCACGGACAGCTGGCTGTCCGCCGCCTCCTTCCAGGAGACCACGCGAGTCCTGACCGACGCCGCCATCAACGGCCGGTCGGACAAGCTGGTCGGCCTGAAGGAGAACGTGATCATCGGCAAGCTGATCCCCGCGGGGACCGGCATCAACAAGTACCGCAACATCCAGGTCCAGCCGACCGAGGAAGCCCGAGTGGCCGCCTACGCCATCCCGAGCTACGACGACGGCTACTACACCCCGGACGTGTTCGGTACCGGCACGGGCGCAGCCGTCCCCCTGGACGACTACGACTTCGGCCGCGACTACCGGTAACACCGGTTTCCCCGGGAGCCCTCGACCGTGCTGGTCGGGGGCTCCCGGCTTTCTCAGCTGGGGTGATGTCGCTCCACACGAACGTGGTGATCGAGGCGAACGCGTGGATGGGCGACGAGCCGACGAGCACCGCGGGATCGGCCGCAGTGCTGGCGAAGGCTCACGAACGGGTGATCGTGAACATGAAACAGCCGTAGGCGACGTTGCGGCTGTGCACGCGTACGACCGCTGGGTCGGCGAGCAGGTCGGCGACCACGGTCTCCGGGGCGTGCCCGTCGTGCACCCGGGCGTCGTGGATCCAGCCGCGATCGTCGTAGGCGCGGAGCACCTGGGGTCGCCCGCGCCAGGCCGGCGGGTACCCGTCGAGCCGCGCCCGGCCGGCGCAGGGTTCGGCGTGGGCGTAGACGGCGCCGGTCTCGCGGTAGGGGCTGGCCGGAAGTGGCGGCTGGTAGCCGAAGAGCAGGAGCGCCTCGCCGGCCTCGGCGTCGCGCAGGCAGCAGCGGACGGGCTCGCCACCGGCGGCGGTCAGGCGCTCCACGGCGTTCCCGAGGTCGTCGACGCCGCTGACGCGGAGGCGGTCCAGCAGCTCGGCGGGCAGGGCATGGACGCGGAAGGCGGTGGTCATGGCGCCATCCTGACGCTCCGCAAATCGTCACGCTGGCGACAATCGGCCCTCGTCCGTGCGATGCCCGATCGAAGTACTACATTGATAGTAGGATCGGGCTCATGGAGCAGGTCCCCATCCGCGAGTTGAACCAGGACACCGCCGGTGTCCTGGCCCGTGTGGAAGCCGGCGAGTCCGTCGAGATCACCAACCGCGGCAAGCCCATCGCCCGCCTCGTCCCGGCCAGCACTCCAGGAGAGCTGGACGACCTAATCGCAGCCGGCCGGGTCATTCCGGCGACTCGACCCGGTCCGTTCCTGCCGCCGGAGGGCGAGGTCGAACCCGGCGTGGACGCCGCCGTGCTCATCCGTCAGCTCCGGGACGAGGAGCGCACGTGATCTATCTGGACAGCTGCGCGATCGTCAAGCTCATCCGCCCGGAGGACGAGAGCGTGCCGCTCTCGAACTGGTTGAACGACCAGTCCGACTCGATCGTCGTGACCACCGAGCTCGCTGAGGTGGAGGTGGCGCGGGCGCTGCGTCGAAGCTCACCGGCCCGGCTGGCGGCGATGCCCAACATCCTCGCTCAGATCAACCGCATCGAGATGGACGCCTCGGTGCGGGCCACGGCTGCCGCGTACACGGAGCCGCACCTCCGGTCCCTGGATGCGATCCATCTGGCCACCGCGGATGTCCTTGTCGCATCGGGTAAGTCGGTGTCGTCCTTCGTGACCTACGACAAGCGGCTGAGCTTGTGCGCCGCCGAGGTCGGGCTGAGCGTGGTCGCCCCCGGCGGCTAGTCCTGGCGCCACTGGCTGGATCTGGCCGGGAAAGGGCAGGTAGTCGCTGGTGCCGGCGCCCGCCGTGGTCGAAGCTCGGTGCGTGACGATCACGCCGGACACCAAGGACTGGACGTGGGTGCTGAGGCGGCCGTGCCCCGACTGCGGCCTCGACACCAGCCGCCTGCGGCCCGAGGACGTGCCGACGCTGCTGCGGGCCAACGCGACGGCGTGGCGGGACGTCCTCGCCGACGGTGACCCCCGGCCGAGGCCGCGACCCGACCGGTGGTCGCCGATCGAGTACGCCTGCCACGTCCGCGACGTCTGCCGCGTCTTCGCCGACCGCCTGCACCTGATGCTCACCGAGGACCAGCCGCACTTCCCGAACTGGGACCAGGACGCCACCGCCCTCGCCGACCGCTACGCCGACCAGGACCCGGCCGTCGTCGCCGCCGAGCTGATCGACGCCGCCGAGCACCTCGCGGTACGATTCGCCCAGGTCAGCGGCTCGCAGTGGGAACGGCCCGGCAGGCGGAGTGACGGCGCGCACTTCACCGTCGGTACGCTCGCCCGGTACTTCATCCACGACCCGGTGCACCACCTGTTCGACGTCACCGGCCGGGAACAGTCCGCGCACGCCGCGCGTTGAGCACAGGTAGCCCCCGGTTTTGACCGCTTTTCGGGCGCCAGGTATCTTGGGTACTCGCGCCCGGCCAAGGTCGGGTCGATCCGCGTGCCTGTGCGCGGAGGTCCACCCGTAGTGGACACCCGGCAGTAACCGCGGAGTTCCTCCCGAGCCTCGTAGGGATGATTCAATCCTGCGCGAGCGTTACGGGGAAGGGCGACACGCCCGACCTCGTGATCCGAGCGGGGCAGCGGCGGGGACGCGAAGCAGCACCGACCACAGCAGTAGCTACACCAGTAGAGAAAGCCGGTCCATGCCCACGATCCAGCAGCTGGTCCGTAAGGGCCGCCAGGACAAGGTCGCCAAGCAGAAGACGGCGGCCCTCAAGGGAAGCCCGCAGCGGCGTGGCGTGTGCACCCGCGTGTACACCACCACCCCCAAGAAGCCGAACTCCGCGCTCCGTAAGGTCGCGCGCGTCAAGCTGACCAGTGGCATCGAGGTCACGGCCTACATCCCTGGTGAGGGCCACAACCTGCAGGAGCACTCGATGGTCCTGGTCCGCGGCGGCCGGGTGAAGGACCTGCCCGGCGTCCGCTACAAGATCATCCGCGGCTCACTGGACACCCAGGGCGTGAAGAACCGCAAGCAGGCTCGCAGCCGCTACGGCGCGAAGAAGGAGAAGAGCTGAGATGCCTCGTAAGGGACCTGCTGCCAAGCGGCCGCTGATCTCCGACCCGGTCTACAGCTCCCCGCTGGTCACCCAGCTGGTCAACAAGGTGCTGCGGGACGGCAAGCGCTCGGTCGCCGAGAAGATCGTCTACGAGGCCCTCGAGGGCGCTCGCGAGAAGACCAGCACCGACCCGGTGGTCACGCTCAAGCGCGCGCTGGACAACGTCAAGCCCACCATCGAGGTGAAGAGCCGCCGCGTCGGTGGCGCCACCTACCAGGTGCCGATCGAGGTCAAGCCCGGTCGCTCGACCACCCTCGCGCTGCGCTGGCTGGTCAACTTCTCCCGGCAGCGCCGCGAGAAGACCATGACCGAGCGCCTGATGAACGAGCTGCTCGACGCGAGCAACGGTCTCGGGGCGAGCGTCAAGCGCCGCGAGGACACGCACAAGATGGCGGAGTCGAACAAGGCCTTCGCCCACTACCGCTGGTGACGTTCCAGATCCGCACCAACGTTTATTGAGACAGGGGAAGACACCCGTGGCACAGGACGTGCTTACCGACTTGGCCAAGGTCCGCAACATCGGGATCATGGCCCACATCGACGCGGGCAAGACCACGACGACCGAGCGGATCCTGTTCTACACCGGGATCAGCTACAAGATCGGCGAGGTGCACGACGGCGCCGCCGTCATGGACTGGATGGAGCAGGAGCAGGAGCGCGGCATCACGATCACGTCCGCCGCGACGACCTGTTTCTGGAAGGACCACCAGATCAACCTCATCGACACCCCGGGTCACGTCGACTTCACCGTCGAGGTGGAGCGCAACCTGCGGGTGCTCGACGGCGCGGTCGCGGTCTTCGACGGCAAGGAGGGGGTCGAGCCGCAGTCCGAGCAGGTCTGGCGGCAGGCCACCAAGTACGACGTCCCGCGCATCTGCTTCGTCAACAAGATGGACAAGCTCGGCGCGGACTTCTACTTCACCATCCGCACCATCGCCGAGCGTCTCGGCGCCAAGCCCCTGCCGCTCCAGCTGCCGATCGGCGCCGAGAGCGAATTCATCGGCGTCGTCGACCTGGTGAACATGCGCGCGCTGACCTGGCGCGGTGAGGTCAAGAAGGGCGAGGACTACGCGGTCGAGGAGATCCCGGCCGACCTCGCCGAGCAGGCCGCCACGTACCGCGAGCAGCTGATCGAGGCCGTCGCCGAGACCGACGACGAGCTGATGGAGGCCTACCTGGGCGGCGAGGAACTCACCGTCGACCAGATCAAGCACGGCATCCGCAGGATCGTCGCCGAGGGCACCGCCTACCCGGTGCTGTGCGGCTCGGCCTTCAAGAACAAGGGCGTCCAGCCGATGCTGGACGCGGTGATCGACTACCTGCCCGCGCCGACGGACCTGCCGCCGGTCGAGGGCCTGCTGCTGGACGGGGAGACCCCGGCCTTCCGCAAGCCGACCACCGAGGAGCCCTTCTCGGCGCTGGCGTTCAAGATCGCCGTGCACCCGTTCTTCGGCAAGCTCACCTACGTCCGGGTCTACTCGGGCAAGGTCAACAGCGGCGCCCAGGTCATCAACTCGACCAAGGACCGCAAGGAGCGCATCGGGAAGATCTTCCAGATGCACTCCAACAAGGAGAACCCGGTCACGGAGGCCCTCGCCGGTCACATCTACGCGGTGATCGGCCTGAAGGACACCACCACCGGCGACACCCTGTGCGACCCGAACGACAAGATCGTCCTCGAGTCGATGACCTTCCCGGAGCCGGTCATCCAGGTGGCCATCGAGCCGAAGACCAAGGCCGACCAGGACAAGCTCTCGACCGCGATCCAGAAGCTCGCCGAGGAGGACCCGACCTTCCGGGTCAACCAGGACGAGGAGACGGGTCAGACGATCATCGCCGGCATGGGCGAGCTGCACCTGGACATCCTGGTCGACCGGATGCGCCGAGAGTTCAAGGTCGAGGCGAACATCGGCAAGCCGCAGGTGGCGTACCGCGAGACCATCCGCAAGACGGTCGAGAAGTACGACTACGTGCACAAGAAGCAGACCGGTGGCTCCGGCCAGTTCGCCAAGGTGATCATCAAGCTCGAGCCGCTGGCCACCACGGACGGCGCGCTGTACGAGTTCGAGAACAAGGTCACCGGTGGCCGCGTCCCGCGCGAGTACATCCCGTCGGTGGACGCCGGCGCCCAGGACGCCATGCAGTACGGCGTGCTGGCCGGCTACCCGCTGGTCGGGCTGAAGGTGACCCTGCTCGACGGTGCCTACCACGAGGTCGACTCCTCCGAGATGGCGTTCAAGATCGCCGGCTCGATGGCCCTCAAGGAGGCCGCGCGGCAGGCGAGCCCGGCGCTGCTCGAGCCGATGATGGCGGTCGAGGTGACCACGCCCGAGGAGTACATGGGCGACGTCATCGGCGACCTGAACTCACGCCGTGGCCAGATCCAGGCCATGGATGAGCGCAGTGGTGTCCGCGTCGTCAAGGCGCTGGTGCCGCTGTCGGAGATGTTCGGCTACGTCGGCGACCTCCGGTCGCGGACCCAGGGCCGGGCGAACTACTCCATGCAGTTCGACTCCTACGCGGAGGTTCCCGCGAACGTCGCGAAGGAGATCATCGCCAAGGCAACCGGCGAGTAAGTGAATCCGGTGCGGGCTGCGTGGGTAGTGCCCTCTATGGTTCCGCACAACTGACCCAGAACATACTGTCGTCCGATTCCAGGTCGACGGAGAATTACAAGTCCAGGAGGACGAGAGAAGTGGCGAAGGCGAAGTTCGAGCGGACCAAGCCGCACGTCAACATCGGGACCATCGGTCACATCGACCATGGGAAGACCACGCTGACCGCGGCCATCTCCAAGGTTCTGCACGACAAGTACCCCGAGCTGAACCCCTTCACGCCGTTCGACGAGATCGACAAGGCGCCGGAGGAGAAGCAGCGCGGCATCACGATCTCGATCGCGCACATCGAGTACGAGACCGAGAAGCGGCACTACGCGCACGTTGACTGCCCGGGTCACGCGGACTACATCAAGAACATGATCACCGGTGCCGCCCAGATGGACGGCGCGATCCTCGTGGTCGCCGCGACCGATGGTCCGATGCCGCAGACCAAGGAGCACGTGCTGCTGGCCCGTCAGGTCGGCGTGCCGTACATCGTCGTGGCTCTGAACAAGTCCGACATGGTCGACGACGAGGAGATCCTGGAGCTCGTCGAGCTCGAGGTCCGCGAGCTGCTGACCGAGTACGAGTTCCCCGGTGACGACCTGCCGGTCGTCCGCGTCTCCGCGCTCAAGGCGCTGGAGGGCGACGAGAAGTGGGGCGACTCGGTCCTGGAGCTGCTGACCGCGGTCGACGACAACGTCCCGGAGCCGGAGCGCGACACCGACAAGGCGTTCCTGATGCCGGTCGAGGACGTGTTCACCATCTCCGGCCGCGGCACCGTGGTCACCGGTCGCGTCGAGCGCGGTGTCCTCAAGCCGATGGAAGAGGTCGAGATCGTCGGCATCAAGGAGAAGGCCCAGAAGACCACCGTCACCGCGATCGAGATGTTCCGCAAGACGCTCGAGGACGCGCGCGCCGGTGAGAACGTGGGTCTGCTCCTGCGCGGCACCAAGCGTGAGGACGTCGAGCGCGGCCAGGTCGTCGTGAAGCCCGGCACCACCACGCCGCACACCGACTTCGAGGCCCAGGTCGTCATCCTGAGCAAGGACGAGGGCGGCCGGCACACGCCGTTCTTCAACAACTACCGTCCGCAGTTCTACTTCCGCACCACCGACGTGACCGGCGTGGTGACCCTCCCCGAGGGCACCGAGATGGTCATGCCCGGTGACAACACCGCCATGACCGTCGCGCTGATCCAGCCGGTGGCCATGGACGAGGGTCTGCGGTTCGCCATCCGCGAGGGCGGCCGGACCGTCGGCGCGGGTCGCGTCACCAAGATCATCAAGTAGTTTCCCTTCCGGGGCCCCCAGGCCGACTGACCTGGGGGCCCCGGTTATGGGTGCCGCGCGAGCGTGTGGCATCCTTGACAGGTTGCTCGTCGCGGTTGTATCGGCGGCGAGGCCATCATGACCACCTCCAAGGACTCAAGTCCAAGGGGCCGGTCTGTGCGTAGGGCGCGACACACCCGACCGCGTGGACCGGAGCGGCACGAGTCTTAACGATAAGGACGGCAAGCCACCATGGCGGGACAGAAGATCCGCATCCGGCTCAAGGCCTACGACCACGAGGCGATCGACAGCTCCGCGCGGAAGATCGTCGAGACGGTCACCCGCACTGGCGCCCGGGTCGTCGGGCCGGTGCCGCTGCCCACCGAGAAGAACGTGTACTGCGTCATCCGCTCGCCGCACAAGTACAAGGACTCGCGCGAGCACTTCGAGATGCGCACGCACAAGCGTCTGATCGACATCCTCGACCCGACGCCGAAGACGGTCGACGCCCTCATGCGCATCGACCTCCCGGCCAGCGTCGACGTCAACATCCAGTGAGGCCTGAGCACTAATGTCTTCCCGGCAGATGAAAGGGATCCTGGGCACGAAGCTCGGGATGACCCAGGTCTTCGACGAGAACAACCGGATCGTCCCGGTGACCGTCGTCAAGGCCGGACCGAACGTGGTCACCCAGGTCCGTACCCAGGACAACGACGGGTATGCCGCGGTCCAGCTGGCGTTCGGCGCCATCGACCCGCGCAAGGTGAACAAGCCGCGCACCGGCCACTTCGAGAAGGCCGGCGTGACCCCGCGCCGCTTCCTGGCCGAGCTGCGCACCACCGACGCCGACACCTACGAGCTCGGCCAGGAGATCACCGTCGAGGTGTTCGAGGCCGGCGCCGTGGTCGACGCCACCGGCACCAGCAAGGGCAAGGGCACCGCGGGTGTGATGAAGCGCCACGGCTTCAAGGGCCTCGGCGCCTCGCACGGCACCCAGCGCAAGCACCGCTCGCCCGGCTCCATCGGCGGCTGCGCCACCCCGGGCCGCGTGTTCAAGGGCCTGCGCATGGCCGGCCGGATGGGCAACGTCCGCGTCACCACCCAGAACCTCAAGGTGCACCAGGTGGACGCCGACGAGGGCCTGATCCTGGTCAAGGGCGCCATCCCCGGTCCAAAGGGCGGCGTGGTGTTCCTCAAGACCGCCGCGAAGGGTGATGAGAAGTGACCACCACCGTTGAGGTGAGGACCCCGGCCGGCAAGACCGACGGCACCGTCGAGCTGCCCGCCGAGATCTTCGACGTGCAGGCGAACATCGCCCTGATGCACCAGGTCGTCGTGGCCCAGCAGGCCGCGGCCCGCCAGGGCACGCACGACACCAAGACCCGCGGCGAGGTCCGCGGCGGTGGCAAGAAGCCGTACCGGCAGAAGGGCACCGGCCGCGCCCGTCAGGGCTCGACCCGCGCGCCGCAGTTCGCCGGTGGTGGCGTCGTCCACGGCCCGACCCCCCGCGACTACACCCAGCGCACCCCCAAGAAGATGAAGGTCGCCGCCCTGCGCGGGGCCCTCTCCGACCGGGCCCGCGCCGGCCAGGTGCACGTGGTCAGCGACCTGGTCGACGGCGACGCGCCGTCCACCAAGTCCGCCAAGGCGTTCCTGGCCACGGTCAGCGAGGCGCGCAACGTGCTGGTCGTGCTCACCCGCGTCGAGGAAGCCAACTGGAAGTCGGTGCGCAACCTCGAGCGCGTGCACGTGATCTCGCCCGACCAGCTCAACACCTACGACGTGCTGGTCAACGACGACGTCGTGTTCTCGCGCAGCGCCCTTGAGGCGTTCCTGGCCGGCCCGGTGAAGGGCGGCACGAAGGCCGCGAAGGAGGACGACAAGTGATCCCCGACCACCGCGACGTACTGCTCGCGCCGGTGATCTCCGAGAAGTCCTACGGGCTGCTCGAGGAGAACAAGTACACGTTCGTCGTGGCCCCCAACGCCAACAAGACCCAGATCAAGATCGCGGTCGAGAAGGTCTTCGGCGTCCAGGTGGTGAGCGTGAACACGCTGAACCGGCAGGGCAAGCGCAAGCGCACCCGCACCGGTTACGGCAAGCGCAAGGACACCAAGCGGGCGATCGTGACCCTCTCCGCGGAGAGCAAGCCGATCGAGATCTTCGGCGGACCGGCCTGATCCGGCGAGTAGAGACCAAGAGGACTGCGTAGAGATGGGCATTCGCAAGTACAAGCCGACGACGCCAGGGCGTCGTGGCTCGAGCGTCTCCGACTTCGCCGAGATCACCCGGTCGACGCCGGAGAAGTCGCTGATCCGCCCGCTGCACGGGCGGGGCGGCCGCAACGTGCACGGCAAGATCACCACCCGGCACAAGGGCGGCGGGCACAAGCGCGCGTACCGGCTGATCGACTTCCGCCGGCACGACAAGGACGGTGTGCCGGCCAAGGTCGCGCACATCGAGTACGACCCGAACCGCAGCGCCCGCATCGCGTTGCTGCACTACGCCGACGGCGAGAAGCGCTACATCATCGCGCCGGACAAGCTCCGCCAGGGCGACCGGGTGGAGAACGGGCCGGGCGCGGACATCAAGCCGGGCAACGCTCTGCCGATGCGCAACATCCCGGTCGGCACCGTGATCCACGCGATCGAGCTGCGGCCCGGCGGCGGCGCCAAGATCGCCCGCTCCGCCGGCGCGCGTGTGCAGCTCGTCGCCAAGGAGGGCCCGAACGCCCAGCTGCGGATGCCCTCGGGCGAGATCCGCAACGTGGATGTCCGCTGCCGCGCCACGATCGGCGAGGTCGGCAACTCGGAGCACGCGAACATCAACTGGGGCAAGGCGGGCCGCATGCGGTGGAAGGGCAAGCGCCCGACCGTCCGCGGTGTCGCGATGAACCCGGTTGACCACCCGCACGGTGGTGGTGAGGGCAAGACCTCCGGTGGCCGTCACCCGGTCAACCCGGCCGGCAAGCCGGAGGGCCGCACCCGCCACAAGGGCAAGCCGAGCGACCGGATGATCGTCCGCCGCCGCCGTACCGGCAAGAAGCGCTGACAGAGCAGGAGGGAGTGACAGATGCCTAGGAGTTTGAAGAAGGGCCCGTTCGTCGACGACCACCTGCTCAAGAAGGTGGACGCGCTGAACGAGTCCGGCAAGAAGACCGTGATCAAGACCTGGTCCCGCCGGTCCACGATCATCCCGGACATGCTCGGCCACACCATCGCGGTGCACGACGGCCGCAAGCACGTCCCGGTCTTCATCTCGGAGGCGATGGTCGGGCACAAGCTGGGCGAGTTCGCCCCGACCCGGACCTTCAAGGGCCACGTGAAGGACGACCGCAAGGCGCGCAGGCGCTAGGACACAGGGAGTAACCGATGAGTAACGAGACCGCCGTGGAAGAGCTTCCGCGCGCGATCGCTCGGGCTCGCTACGTCCGCGCCACGCCGATGAAGGTGCGCCGGGTGGTCGAGCTCATCAAGGGCCGCAGTGCCGACGAGGCGCTCAACGTCCTGCGGTACGCGCCGCAGTCGGCGAGCGAGCCGGTGGCGAAGGTCCTCGCGAGCGCCATGGCCAACGCCGAGAACAACCTCGACCTCGACCCGGAGACGCTCTGGGTCAGCGCGGCCTACGTGGACGAGGGCCCGACGCTCAAGCGGTTCCGGCCGCGGGCGCAGGGTCGCGCGTACCGGATCCGGAAGCGGACCAGCCACATCACCGTCGAGGTGGAGTCGCGGCCGAAGCCGGAGCCGAAGAAGGCGGCCAAGGGTCGCAAGCCCAGTGCGAAGAGGAGTGCCAGCTAGTGGGTCAGAAGATCAACCCGCACGGCTTCCGGCTCGGGATCACCACTGACTGGAAGTCCCGCTGGTATGCCGACAAGCAGTACGCGGAGTACGTGGCCGAGGACGTCAAGATCCGCAAGCTCCTGTCCAAGGGCATGGAGCGGGCCGGGATCTCGAAGGTGGAGATCGAGCGCACCCGCGACCGGGTCCGCGTCGACATCCACACCGCCCGGCCGGGCATCGTCATCGGCCGCCGCGGCGCGGAGGCCGACCGCATCCGGGGCGAGCTGGAGAAGCTGTCCGGCAAGCAGGTGCAGCTGAACATCCTCGAGGTGAAGAACCCCGAGGCCGACGCCCAGCTGGTCGCCCAGGTGACCGCGGAGCAGCTGTCCAACCGCGTGTCCTTCCGTCGCGCGATGCGCAAGGCCATCCAGTCGGCCATGCGCAGCCCGCAGGTCAAGGGCATCCGGGTGCAGTGCGGCGGCCGTCTCGGCGGCGCCGAGATGTCCCGCTCCGAGCACTACCGCGAGGGCCGGGTGCCGCTGCACACGCTGCGCGCCGACATCGACTACGGCTTCTTCGAGGCCCGCACCACGTTCGGCCGGATCGGCGTCAAGGTGTGGATCTACAAGGGCGACGTGGTCGGCGGCCGCCGTGAGGTGGAGTCCCGCTCGCAGGCGCCGCAGGAGCGCGCGCCGCGGCGGGAGCGCCCGAACCGGCGCCGTTCCGGGTCGTCCGGCACCACGGCGACCAGCACCGAGGCAGGCCGGGCCGCGGCCGAGAACACCCCCGCGTCCGGCTCCGCGCCCGCCGAGACGGCCGCCCCCGCCGTGAACGGGGCCGAGGCCGCCGTTACCAACACCAACGGGGAGGGCTGAGCAGTGCTCATCCCACGCAAGGTCAGGCACCGCAAGCAGCACCACCCCAAGCGGGGCGGCGCCGCGAAGGGCGGTACCCGGGTCACGTTCGGTGAATTCGGGATCCAGGCGCTCACGCCGGCCTACGTGACCAACCGGCAGATCGAGTCCGCTCGTATCGCCATCAACCGGCACATCCGTCGTGGCGGCAAGGTCTGGATCAACATCTTCCCGGACCGTCCGCTGACCAAGAAGCCCGCCGAGACCCGCATGGGTTCCGGCAAGGGCTCGCCGGAGCACTGGATCGCCAACGTGAAGCCCGGCCGGGTCATGTTCGAGCTGAGCTTCCCGAACGAGGCGGTGGCGCGTGAGGCGCTGACCCGTGCGATCCACAAGCTTCCGATGAAGTGCCGCATCGTGACGCGTGAGGGTGGTGACTTCTGATGGCCGCGGGAACCCAGGCGTCCGAGCTGCGTGAGCTCAACGACGAGGAGCTCGTGCTGCGTCTGCGGGAGTCGAAGGAGGAGTTGTTCAACCTTCGCTTCCAGATGGCGACCGGGCAGATGGACAACAACCGCCGGCTCCGCACGGTCCGGCACGACATCGCCAGGATCTACACCGTCATGCGTGAGCGTGAGCTGGGTCTTTCGGTGTCCCCGGACGAGGTTTCCAGTGATGAGGGTGCC
This sequence comes from Actinophytocola gossypii, assembly GCF_025165815.1. Classification (GTDB taxonomy): domain Bacteria; phylum Actinomycetota; class Actinomycetes; order Mycobacteriales; family Pseudonocardiaceae; genus Actinophytocola; species Actinophytocola gossypii. The sequence continues at coordinate 61,925 of NZ_JAFFZE010000024.1, forward strand.
GCATGAGCGAGACAACTGAGACGACTCAGCAGGAGCGTGGCCGCCGCAAGGTCCGCGAGGGCCTGGTCGTGTCCGACAAGATGAGCAAGACGATCGTGGTCGCGCTCGAGGACCGTAAGAAGCACCCGCTCTACGGCAAGGTCATGCGCTCGACGACCAAGGTCAAGGCGCACGACGAGGAGAACACGGCCGGCATCGGCGACCGCGTGCTGCTGATGGAGACCCGCCCGCTGTCGGCGACCAAGCGGTGGCGGCTGGTGGAGATCTTGGAGAGGGCAAAGTGATCCAGCAGGAGTCGCGACTGCGCGTCGCCGACAACACGGGTGCGAAGGAGATCCTCTGCATCCGCGTGCTCGGCGGCTCCGCTCGTCGCTACGCGGGCATCGGCGACATCATCGTCGCCACGGTCAAGGACGCGATCCCGGGCGCCAACGTGAAGAAGGGCGACGTCGTCAAGGCGGTCATCGTCCGCACGGCCAAGGAGAAGCGCCGCCCGGACGGTTCGTACATCCGCTTCGACGAGAACGCCGCCGTGCTGATCAAGCAGGACAACGAGCCCCGCGGGACCCGCATCTTCGGACCGGTCGGTCGCGAACTGCGCGACAAGCGGTTCATGAAGATCATCTCGCTGGCTCCGGAGGTGCTCTGACATGAAGATCAAGAAGGGCGACACGGTCGTCGTCGTCGCGGGCAAGGACAAGGGCGCCAAGGGCAAGGTCATCCAGGCCTACCCGAAGACCGAGCGGATCCTGGTCGAGGGCGTGAACCGGATCAAGAAGCACACCCGGATCAGCCAGAACCAGCGCGGCGCGCAGAGCGGCGGGATCGTCACCCAGGAGGCGTCGATCCACGTCAGCAACGTGATGCTGGTGGTCGACGGCAACGCGGTCCGGGTCGGCTACGAGATCGACGAGGACGGCAACAAGGTCCGCGTCGCCCGCGGCAAGGCCGGGTTGGACAAGGACGGAAAGGCGAAGCGGGTCTGATCATGACTACCGCCGAGAAGATCGCTCCGCGCCTGAAGACGCGGTACCACGAGGAGATCGTGGCCGGTCTGCGGGAGGAGTTCTCCTACGCCAACGCGATGCAGGTGCCGCGTGTGGTCAAGGCCGTGGTGAACATGGGTGTCGGCGACGCCGCCCGCGACGGCAAGCTCATCGAGGGCGCCGTCCGCGACCTGTCGCTGATCACCGGCCAGAAGCCGCAGCTCCGCCGGGCGCGCAAGTCCATCGCGCAGTTCAAGCTGCGCGAGGGCATGCCGATCGGTGCGAAGGTGACCCTGCGCAACGACCGGATGTGGGAGTTCCTCGACCGGCTGCTGACGATCGCGCTGCCGCGTATCCGCGACTTCCGCGGTCTGTCGCCGAAGCAGTTCGACGGCAACGGCAACTACACGTTCGGCCTCAACGAGCAGTCGATGTTCCACGAGATCAACCCGGACTCGATCGACCGGCAGCGGGGCATGGACATCACCGTCGTCACCACCGCGATCAACGACGAGGAAGGCCGAGCGCTGCTGCGGCGGCTGGGCTTCCCGTTCAAGGAGAGCTGACATGGCCAAGAAGGCTTTGGTTCACAAGGCCGCGCAGAAGCCGAAGTTCAAGGTCCGGGGTTACACCCGGTGCCAGCGCTGCGGCCGGCCGCGTGCGGTCTTCCGCAAGTTCGGCCTGTGCCGGGTGTGCCTGCGCGACATGGCGCACCGCGGTCAGCTGCCCGGCGTGAACAAGTCCAGCTGGTAGTAACCACAGGATCGCCAAAGGCCCGCGAGGGAACCATGGCGAGAAAGGTGCACAGGTCACCATGACGATGACCGACCCGATCGCAGACTTCTTGACCCGTCTGCGCAACGCGAACTCGGCGTATCACGACGAGGTCGTTCTGCCCCACTCCAAGCTCAAGGCGAGCATCTCCGAGATCCTGCAGCGCGAGGGCTACATCGCCGGCTACCGCAGCGAGGACGGCGAGAAGGGCAAGAACCTCGTCGTCGAGCTGAAGTACGGCCCGAACCGGGAGCGCAGCATCGCGGGCCTGCGCCGGGTGTCCAAGCCGGGTCTGCGGGTGTACGCGAAGTCGACCAACCTGCCGAAGGTGCTCGGCGGCCTTGGCGTGGCGATCATCTCCACGTCCTCGGGCCTCCTCACCGACCGTCAGGCCGGTAAGCAGCGGATGGGCGGGGAAGTCCTCGCCTACGTCTGGTGACGGGAGGGAGAGGAACATGTCTCGCATCGGAAAGCTGCCGATCCCGGTCCCGTCCGGCGTCGAGGTGACGATCAGCGGCCAGGACATCAGCGTGAAGGGCCCCAAGGGCACCCTGGCGCACACGGTCGCCGAGCCGATCACCGTCGAGCGCGCCGAGGACGGCACGCTCGAGGTCCGGCGCCCGGACGACGAGCGCCGCAACCGCGCGCTGCACGGCCTGACCAGGACGCTGGTGAACAACCTCGTCGTCGGTGTCACCGACGGCTACGAGAAGAAGCTCGAGATCCACGGCGTCGGCTACCGCGTGCTGATGAAGGGCACGGACCTGGAGTTCTCGCTCGGCTACAGCCACCCGGTCAAGATCAGCCCGCCGGAGGGCATCACCTTCACGGTGGAGAGCCCGACGAAGTTCTCCGTCCAGGGGATCGACAAGCAGCGCGTCGGCGAGATCGCCGCCAACATCCGCAAGCTGCGCCGCCCCGACCCGTACAAGGGCAAGGGCGTGCGCTACGCGGGCGAGAAGATCCGCCGCAAGGTCGGAAAGACGGGTAAGTGATCATGAGCACCGAAACCAAGCGGAAGCCCGTCGGCAGGGACATCTCGACCCGGCGCCGGGTGGCCAAGACGAACCGGCACTTCCGGGTCCGCAAGAAGGTCAGCGGCACCGCGGAGCGTCCGCGCCTGGTGGTCACCAAGTCGTCCCGGCACATGGTCGTCCAGCTGGTCGACGACCTGGTCGGGCACACCCTGGCGTCGGCGTCCACCCTCGAGGCGGACGTCCGGGCCATGGACGGCGACAAGAAGGCGCGCGCGGCGAGGGTCGGCGCGCTGGTGGCCGACCGGGCCAAGAGCGCCGGTGTCTCGAAGGTCGTGTTCGACCGGGGTGGCAACGACTACCACGGCCGGATCGCGGCCCTCGCCGACGCCGCCCGCGAGGGCGGGTTGGAGTTCTGATGTACACGCACAAGACGGGAAGGATCGCCTGATGCCGGGACGTTCGCGGCAATTCGGCGGCGGCCAGGGCGGCCAGGGTGGTGACCGCGACAACCGCGGTGACCGCCGGGACCGCAGGGACCGTCGCGACGGTGGCCGTGGCGGGGCGGCCCAGGACAAGACCCCGCACCTCGAGCGCGTGGTGGCCATCAACCGGGTCGCCAAGGTCGTGAAGGGTGGTCGCCGGTTCAGCTTCACCGCGCTGGTCGTGGTTGGCGACGGCGACGGCATGGTCGGTGTCGGCTACGGCAAGGCGAAGGAGGTGCCGGCCGCGATCGCCAAGGGCGTTGAGGAGGCGAAGAAGAACTTCTTCAAGGTCCCGCGGATCGCCGGCACCATCCCGCACCCGATCCAGGGCGAGCGGGCCGCCGGCGTCGTGCTCCTGCGTCCGGCCAGCGCCGGTACCGGTGTCATCGCCGGTGGCCCGGTGCGTGCCGTGCTGGAGTGCGCCGGCGTGCACGACGTGCTTTCCAAGTCGCTCGGCAGCGACAACGCGATCAACATCGTGCACGCCACCGTGGCGGCGCTGAAGGGTCTGCAGCGTCCGGAGGAGGTCGCGGCACGCCGCGGCCTGCCGCTGGAGGACGTGGCCCCGGCGGGCATGCTGCGGGCGCGGGTCGCCGGTCAGGGGGTGTGACACCATGGCACAGCTCAAGGTGACGCAGGTCCGGAGCACCATCGGGACCAAGCGCAACCACCGTGAGTCGCTGCGGACGCTGGGCCTGAAGGGCATCCGCCAGTCCACCCTCCGGGAGGACACCCCGCAGGTCCGCGGCCTGATCCACACGGTTCGCCACCTGGTGACCGTCGAGGAGGTCAACGACTGATGGCGATCAAGATCCATCACCTGCGCCCGGCACCGGGGGCCAAGACCGAGAAGACCCGTGTGGGTCGCGGTGAGGCCTCCGGCAAGGGCAAGACGGCCGGCCGTGGCACGAAGGGCACCAAGGCACGCAAGAACGTGCCGGCGCGCTTCGAGGGCGGCCAGATGCCGATCCACATGCGGCTGCCCAAGCTGCGCGGCTTCAAGAACCGCTTCCGCACCGAGTACCAGCCGGTGAACGTGGGCGACATCGCCCGCGTCTTCCCGGACGGCGGCACGGTCGGCGTCGACGAGCTCGTGGCGAACGGCCTGGTCCGCAAGAACCAGCTCGTGAAGGTCCTCGGCAACGGAGACCTGGAGGGCGTGAAGCTGGACGTCACCGCCCACGCCTTCTCCAAGAGCGCCCAGGAGAAGCTCGGCGCGGCCGGCGGCTCCGCCACCACGCTGTAGGCACGCTCCACCCCGAACGGCCGGCAGGGACCCCCCTGCCGGCCGTTCGTGCGTCCACTTCCCGACGTTTCCGCCACCTGGGATGATCGGTGGTATGCACGCCATGGCAGGCGCGGGACGGCTCCGGGGGCTCGCGATCCTGGGGACGGTCGCCGCGGGGTTGCTCGTCCTCGTCTCGACGTTCGTGAACGTGTTCACCCTCGAGCTGTCGGTTTCGGGGAGCAACATGGAGGCGACCGTTCACCTGACGAACTGGGGTGTCGAGACCACCGTCGGCTCCGAAATCGCCCCGAACCTGCTCCTCGCGCCGCACACCGGGTATCCGCTGATGTTCTGCGCGGCCGTTCTGCTCGGCGCGGCGATCGTGTCCGCGACGGCGCGGAGTTCGGCCGCGACCAGGGTGGCCGGTCTGCTGAGCGCGGTGGGTGCCGCGTTCCTCGCCGGCGTCGTGTGGTCGGTGGTGCTGATGGCGTCGCGCCTCAGCGAGATGTTCGACTTCCTGCCCCCCACGGACGACCGAACGGTCAGCACGTCCGCGGCGCCGGGCCTGTGGTTGCTGGGCGGCGCGGTCGGGCTGGCGCTCGGCGCCGCCGTGGCCGCCTTCCTGCGTGGGCGCGAGGAGCCCGTCCTGCCGGAGGCCGACCTGGCCACCCCGCCGATGGGTTTCGCCGTTCAGTCGCCTGACCAGGGGGAACCGGTGAGTCAGCCGGTCCAGGACAGCCCGCGGCCGGACGTCGAGGTGCCGGAGCAGCCGTACGTCCGGCACGCCGTCGACGTTCCGCCGCCACCCACCGGACTGGCCCCGCTCGCCGGTCCGGCGACGTCCGGGGCGGAGCCGAGCGCGGGAAGCGAATCGGCCGACCGGCCCAACGACGGTCCATAACCGCCGGGGGGTGCAAGCGCCCCTTGTCGTGCTGTTAAAGTCGGGACACGCTTCGGGAGGTCTGCCGCCCGAAGCGGTTCTGGTCTGCCAGCACCCTGGCGTCCAGTCCAAGTTTCGGCCGGGGTAACGACCGGCAAAGCCGATCACCGGCCAGAGCGCCGGTGACTCCGAGGAGGTCCTTGCGTGCTCAGCGCCTTCCGCTCGGCTCTCGCGACGCCGGACCTGCGCCGCAAGATCCTGTTCGTCCTCGGAATCGTCGCGGTCTACCGGGTGGGCGCGATGCTGCCCTCGCCGGGTGTGTCGTACCCGAACATCCAGAAGTGCATCGAGGGTGTCGACAACCAGAGCATCTACCAGCTGCTGAACCTGTTCAGCGGTGGTGCGCTGTTGCAGCTGTCGGTGTTCGCGCTGGGGATCATGCCCTACATCACCGCGAGCATCATCATCCAGCTGCTGCGCGTGGTCATCCCCCGATTCGAGCAGCTGCACAAGGAGGGCCAGTCCGGGCAGGCCAAGCTCACGCAGTACACGCGCTACCTGACCATCGGTCTTGGCGTGCTGCAGGCCACCGGCATCGTGGCCATGGCCGATCGCGGCCAGCTGTTCGGCGAGTGCCCGGACCCGGTCATCCCGGACAGCACGGTGTTCACGCTGGCGATCATCGTCCTCACGATGACGGCGGGCACCGCGCTGATCATGTGGTTCGGTGAGCTGATCACCGAGCGCGGCATCGGCAACGGCATGTCCCTGCTGATCTTCGTCAACATCGCGGCCCGCATCCCGGCGGAGGGTGGCAACATCCTGCAGAACGCCGGCGGGCTCGTGTTCGGCATCGTCTGCCTGTTCGGACTGTTGATCATCGTCGCCGTTGTGTTCCTCGAGCAGGGCCAGCGCCGCATTCCGGTGCAGTACGCCAAGCGCATGGTCGGCCGTCGGATGTACGGCGGCACCTCGACCTACCTGCCGATGAAGGTCAACCAGGCCGGCGTCATCCCGATCATCTTCGCGTCGTCGCTGCTGTACCTGCCCGACCTGATCACCCGCCTGGCCGGCGACACGAACAGCTGGTGGGCACGCTTCGTCGCCGACCACCTGACCAGCCAGAGCGACTGGGTGCACATCGCGTTCTACTTCGCGATGATCATCTTCTTCACTTACTTCTACATCAGCATCCAGTTCAACCCGAACGAGCGTGCTGACGACATGAAGCGGTACGGCGGCTTCATCCCAGGTATCCGGCCGGGCCGTCCGACGGCCGAGTACCTCAGCTTCGTGCTGAGCCGGATCACCCTGCCCGGGTCGATCTACCTCGGCATCATCGCCGTGCTGCCGAACTTCTTCCTGGACCTCACCGGCGACGGTCAGAACCAGAACTTCCCCTTCGGCGGAGCCGCCGTACTGATCATGGTTGGCGTTGGTCTCGACACCGTGAAGCAGATCGAGAGCCAGCTGATGCAGCGCAACTACGAAGGGTTCCTCAAGTGACACGTCTTCTCCTCGTTGGTCCGCCGGGTGCGGGCAAGGGCACCCAGGCAGCCGTGCTGAGCGAGAAGCTGTCCATCCCGCACATCTCCACCGGGGACCTCTTCCGGGCGCACATCGACAACCGGACCGAGCTGGGCGTCAGCGTCAAGCAGATCCTCGACTCCGGCCGACTGGTGCCGGACGAGGTGACCAACCAGCTGGTGATCGAGCGGCTGGGCGAGCCGGACACCGACGCCGGCTTCCTGCTCGACGGCTACCCGCGCAACGTGGTCCAGGCCGACGTGCTCGGCAAGTACCTCGCCGACGTGGACAAGAAGCTCGACGCCGTCGTGCAGCTGCACGTCGACGAGGAGGTCGTGGTCGGCCGGCTGCTCTCCCGCGGCCGCGCCGACGACACCGAGGACGTCATCCGGCACCGGCAGGGCGTGTACCGCTCGGAGACCGCGCCGCTGCTCGACTACTACCGCGACATCCTGGTCACGGTGGACGGGGTCGGCGGCGTCGAGGAGGTCACCGAGCGGGTGCTGACGGCCCTGCGCGCCCCGGACCGGACGTGACCCGTGGTGGGCTGCTCAGCAGGCTGCGCGGTCGCATGATCGAGTTGAAGTCACCCGCGGAGCTGGACGCGATGCGGGCGGCGGGCCGCGTCGTCGCGAGCGCCCTGGCGAACGTCACCTCGGCCGTCCGCGCCGGCGTGACCACCGCCGACCTGGACGAAATCGCCGAACAGACGATCCGCGACGCCGGTGCGGTCCCGAGCTTCAAGGGCTACCGAGGCTTCCCCGCCAGCATCTGCGCGTCGGTCAACCACCAGATCGTCCACGGCATCCCCAGCCCCGACCAGGTACTCGCCGACGGCGACCTGATCTCGGTCGACTGCGGCGCCATCCTCGACGACTGGCACGGCGACTCGGCGGTGACCCTGTTCGTCGGCGAGCCCGCCAAGGCCGACCAGCTGCTCTCCGACGCGACCCGCGCCGCGATGGAGGCCGGCATCGCCGCGGTCCGCCCCGACGCCCGCCTGACCGACATCTCGCACGCCGTGGAAACCGCCGTCCACGCGGCGGAACGGGCCGACGGCCGCCGCTACGGCATCATCCGCGAGTACGGCGGCCACGGCATCGGCCGGGCGATGCACATGGAGCCGTTCCTGCCGAACCACGGCAAGCCGGGCCGAGGCCCCCGCCTGCGGGTCGGGATGGCCATCGCCATCGAACCCATGCTCACTCTGGGTGGCGAGGAGAACGAGGAGCTGGAGGACGGCTGGACGGTCGTCACCGCCGACGGCTCCCGCGCGGCGCACTGGGAGCACACCGTCGCGGTCACCGACGACGGCCCCTGGGTCCTCACCGCGCCCTGAATCGCATTGCGCGCCCCGCAAGGCTGCGTCGATCGGGTGGACTTCCGGTGGCGTGCCTCGTGTGCGGGTTTCTGCGGGGCTAGCGTGCGCGTATGGGACAAGTGATGGGACCCGCGCAGGTCCGCGAAGTGGCCGACGAGCTGCGCACACACCGCGAGGACATGGAGATCCCGGCGCACGTGCTGGCGGACCGGCTGGGCTGGTCGCCGAGCAAGATCTCCCGGGTGGAGAACGGCCTGGCGCCGATCAGCGAGATCGACGTGGTGCGCTACGGCGCGCACTGCGGCATGCGAGCGCACGAGATCGAAGCACTGCTCGACATGTGCCGCGACCCGGGCGCACCCGGCTTCTGGATGTCGAAACGCTCGAGCACGTTGATCTTCCACGAGACCCAGGCCGACTCGTCGACGAGCTACAACCCGCTGGTCGTGCCGGGCATGCTGCAGACACAGGAGTACGCCGCCGAACTCATCGGAGACGGCAGCCCGTGGCTGGTGAACCTGCGGATGGAGCGTCAGCGGCTGCTGAGCGATCGACCGTTCGAGTTCTTCATTCACGAGCAGGCGCTGCGGCTCCCGGTGGGCGGCAACCGGGTGATGAACGAGCAGTTGCTCAAGCTGGTGTTGGTCGCCGGGCGACCGTCGATCACCGTTCGGGTGGTGCCATCGTCGCTGGGAGCGCGTTCGGTGCACGGTGGCTCGTTCGTGCTGTTCCACTACGAAAGCCACAAGCCACTGGTCTACCTGGAGCACGGGAAGATGGGCTTCTTCTTGGAGGATCAGGAGTGCGTGGACTCGTTCCGCCTGCTGCGAGACCGGCTCGGAGAGATGGCGTTGAGTAGAGGAGAATCGAGGGAGATGCTCGCCGCCCTGGCGAGCGAGTTCGACCGACCGGAGGTCTCTCCCGATGCTCCTGAGCACCTGGCGGAAGAGCAGTCACAGCGAGGCACCTGACGGCGACTGCGTCGAGGTGGCGTGGCGCAAGAGCAGCTACAGCTCGTCTCCCGACGGGAACTGCGTCGAGGTGGCGTTCGTTCCTGTCGGGGTGGCTGTACGCGACTCCAAGAACACCAGCGGCCCGACCCTCGCCTTCGAGAACGCCGCTTGGCGGGGGTTCCTGGCTACCGCGGGTAGGTGACCCGTCGGTAGCGTGTGAGTAACGCATAGCCCCGGATGGCCCCTGACCTGCAGGTCATGTCGCCGGGGCTTTGATCTGCCCCGATCGGGTGGGGCGGGTTCAGGGCTGTCAAGGGGGCGCGTACACTGGTTCGGTGGCGCATTCGTATTGCGCCGTTTCCGTCATGCGTATCGCCCGTGGGGGACATGCAGGGCGGTATGCGTATGACCAGCAAGCGAAACGCGGAGGACATGGGCAAGAAGGACGGGGCCATCGAGGTCGAAGGCCGTGTGGTGGAGCCGCTCCCCAACGCGATGTTCCGTGTCGAGTTGGAGAACGGACACAAGGTCCTCGCACACATCAGCGGCAAGATGCGGCAGCACTACATCCGCATCCTGCCGGAGGACCGAGTGGTCGTGGAGCTGTCGCCCTACGACCTGTCCCGCGGCCGAATCGTCTACCGCTACAAGTAGGGCCAGGAGAAACAGGGACGTGAAGGTCCAGCCGAGCGTCAAGAAGATCTGCGACAAGTGCAAGGTGATCCGCCGTCACGGCCGGGTCATGGTGATCTGCGAGAACCTGCGCCACAAGCAGCGCCAGGGCTGATCACCAAACCGTCGCGGGCCAGCTAGGACGCACCACAACAACAGATGCCCTTCCCAGACCTGCCGAGCCACACGGGCTCGGTTCACCCCCGGACCAGGCCGGGGCCCGGGTGACACCGGGGCGGCTGGGGAGCAGACCTGGAAGTGACCAGAACGAGGAGATATGGCACGCGTTTCTGGCGTCGACCTCCCCCGCGAGAAGCGGATGGAGATCGCGCTGACCTACATCTACGGCATCGGCCGTACGCGCTCCAAGGAGCTGCTCGCCGCCACCGGGATCAGCCCGGACCTGCGGGCGAAGGACCTGTCCGACGAGGACGTCACCAGGCTCCGCGACTACATCGAGGGCAACTACCGCGTCGAGGGTGACCTGCGCCGCGAGGTGAACGCCGACATCCGTCGCAAGATCGAGATCGGCTGCTACGAGGGCCTCCGCTGGCGTCGTGGCCTGCCAGTGCGCGGTCAGCGGACCAAGACCAACGCCCGCACCCGCAAGGGCCCCAAGAAGACCGTCGCCGGCAAGAAGAAGGCTGGGAAGAAGTGAGCTCGGTCGTCTCGGTCGTCGCCCAGCGGCGACGCAACCGCCAGTTCGTGGCGCTGCAGGTCGCACCCCGCAGCGCGCGGCCGCAGGCTCTCCGCGACCTCTACCGCGACGCGGGCACGATCCGCCGCACGGACAGCCGCGCCGAAGAGGCCACCAGCACCCCGACTTCTCGCTAACAGGAGCACCTCGAAGCAATGCCACCCAAGTCCCGCCAGGGCGCCGGAGTCAAGAAGGTCCGGCGCAAGGAAAAGAAGAACGTCTCTCACGGCCACGCGCACATCAAGAGCACGTTCAACAACACCATCGTCTCGATCACCGACCCGACCGGGAACGTGATCAGCTGGGCGTCCTCCGGCCACGTCGGCTTCAAGGGCTCCCGCAAGTCGACGCCGTTCGCCGCGCAGATGGCCGCCGAGAACGCCGCCCGCAAGGCGGCCGAGCACGGCATGCGCAAGGTCGACGTGTTCGTCAAGGGCCCCGGCTCCGGCCGGGAGACCGCGATCCGGTCGCTGCAGGCCGCCGGGCTCGAGGTCGGCACCATCCAGGACGTCACCCCGCAGCCGCACAACGGCTGCCGGCCGCCGAAGCGGCGTCGGGTCTAGGGGCAGGGGAGGAGTAGAAACCAATGGCTCGTTACACCGGCCCCGCGACCCGCAAGTCGCGTCGCCTCAAGGTTGACCTCGTCGGCGGCGACCGCGCCTTCGAGCGCCGCCCCTACCCGCCCGGCCAGCACGGCCGGGGCCGGATCAAGGAGAGCGAGTACCTGCTCCAGCTGCAGGAGAAGCAGAAGGCCCGCTACACCTACGGCGTGCTGGAGAAGCAGTTCCGCCGTTACTACGAGCAGGCCGCGCGCACCAAGGGCAAGACCGGCGAGGCGCTGCTGCAGCTGCTCGAGTCCCGGCTCGACAACGTGGTGTACCGCGCGGGCCTGGCCCGCACCCGCCGGCAGGCCCGGCAGCTGGTCAGCCACGGCCACTTCCTGGTGAACGGCAAGAAGGTCAACGTGCCGAGCTACCAGGTGTCGAAGTTCGACATCATCGACGTGAAGCCGAAGTCGGTGAACACGCTGCCGTTCGTCGTCGCGAAGGAGTCCTTCGGCGACCGTCCGATCCCGGGCTGGCTGCAGGTGGTGCAGAGCAACCTGCGGGTACTCGTGCACCAGCTGCCCGAGCGCGCGCAGATCGACGTGCCCGTGCAGGAACAGCTGATCGTCGAGTTCTACTCGAAGTGATCCACCCGGGAGGGCGGCTCCGGCCGCCTTCCCGGTCACATCGGTGGGCGTCAAATAGCGGTCGCCCCTGAGGTAAAGGAAACAGGAAAGTGCTGATTTCTCAGCGGCCCTCGCTCAGCGAGGAGCCGGTCAACGAGACACGCTCCCGGTTCACCATCGAACCGCTGGAGCCGGGCTTCGGCTACACGCTCGGCAACTCGCTGCGGCGCACGTTGCTGTCCTCGATCCCCGGCGCGTCGGTGACCAGCATCCGCATCGACGGCGTGCTGCACGAGTTCACCACCGTGCCGGGCGTGAAGGAAGACGTCACCGACATCATCCTCAACCTCAAGGAGCTCGTGGTCTCCTCCGAGGAGGACGAGCCGGTGACCATGTACCTGCGCAAGCAGGGCCCGGGCGAGGTCACCGCCGGCGACATCGTGCCGCCGGCCGGGGTCACCGTGCACAACCCGGACCTGCACATCGCTTCGCTGAACGGCAAGGGCAAGCTCGAGATCGAGCTGGTCGTCGAGCGCGGCCGCGGCTACGTGCCGGCCGTGCAGAACAAGCAGGCCGGCGCCGAGATCGGCCGGATCCCGGTCGACTCGATCTACTCGCCGGTGCTGCGGGTCACCTACAAGGTCGAGGCCACCCGTGTCGAGCAGCGCACGGACTTCGACCGGCTGATCCTCGACGTCGAGACCAAGCCGTCGATCACCCCGCGGGACGCGGTCGCGTCGGCCGGCAAGACGCTGGTCGAGCTGTTCGGCCTGGCCCGCGAGCTGAACGTGGACGCCGAGGGGATCGAGATCGGTCCGTCGCCGCAGGAGGCGGACACCATCGCCGCCTACGCGATGCCGATCGAGGACCTCGACCTCACCGTGCGTTCGTACAACTGCCTCAAGCGCGAGGGCATCCACACCGTGGGTGAGCTGGTGTCGCGCAGCGAGGCCGATCTGCTGGACATCCGCAACTTCGGTGCGAAGTCGATCGACGAGGTCAAGATGAAGCTCGTCGGCCTCGGCCTCGCGCTCAAGGACAGCCCGCCCGGGTTCGACCCGACCACGGCCGCCTCGGACTACTCGAGCGAGGCCTGGTCGGACTCGGTCGGCGGTAGCGATGCCAGCCACGACGATGGCCAGGACTACGCGGAGACGGAGCAGCTGTAATGCCCACGCCAACCAAGGGCGCCCGCCTGGGCGGCTCCCCGGCCCACGAGCGGCTGATGCTGGCGAACCTCGCCACGTCGCTGTTCCAGCACGGCCGGATCACCACCACCCAGGCCAAGGCCAAGAAGCTGCGGCCGTACGCCGAGCGCCTGATCACCAAGGCGAAGGTGGGTGACCTCCACAACCGCCGGATGATCATGAAGGTGATCCGGGACAAGGAGGTCGTGCACCGCCTCTGCACCGAGATCGGGCCGTTCTTCGCCGACCGCAACGGTGGCTACACGCGGATCATGAAGACGCTGCCCCGCAAGGGCGACAACGCGCCGATGGCCGTCATCGAGCTCGTGCAGGAGAAGACGGTCACCGCCGAGGCCGAGGCCGCGCGCAAGACCCGCTTCGCCGCCGACGAGAAGAAGGCCTCCGAGGAGACGGCCACCGAGGTGCCCGCGGCGGAGACCGCGGTCGCCGAGGAGGCCACCTCCGAGGCGGTCGAGGTCGAGGAGAGCGAGTCCGACGACGAGCACCCCTACGGCGCCGGCAGCCATGTCGCGCTGGAGGACGGCTCCGAGCCGGAGGGCTTCCCGATCAAGGGCAACGCCGACTCGATGAAGTACCACGTGCCGGGCGGCTCGCACTACGACCGCACCGTCGCCGAGGTCTGGTTCAGGACCGAGGAGGACGCGGAGAAGGCCGGCTTCACCAAGCCGGAGGGCGACCAGGACGCCGAGCAGGACACCGAGTCCTGACCGCGAATCCATCGAGCGAGCCCGCCACTCCTTCCCGGGGTGGCGGGCTCGCCCGCTTCCGCCTGGACATCGCCTACGACGGCACGGAGTTCTCCGGCTGGGCCCGGCAGCCCGACCGCCGCACGGTGTGCGGAATCCTGGAGGACACCATGTCGATGGTGCTGCGCCAGGACGTCCGCCTGACGGTCGCCGGCCGCACCGACGCCGGCGTGCACGCTCTCGGCCAGGTGGCGCACTGCGACCTGCACGATCCGGGCGCGTTCCGGGACCGGCTGACCCGCGCCCTGCCGGCCGACGTCCGGGTCACCGCGGTCACGCCGGCGCACCCGGCGTTCGACGCCCGGTTCTCGGCACTGCGCCGGCACTACGTCTACCGCATCCGCGACGAGCCGTGGGCCGCGAACCCGCTGCGCCGCACCGACACGGTCACCTGGCCCCGCCGGCTGGACCTGGACGCCATGAACGAGGCCGCGGCCGGCCTGATGGGCGAGCACGACTTCGTGGCGTTCTGCAAGCGCCGCGAGGGCGCCACCACGATCCGCGAGCTACAGCGCCTGACCTGGACCCGCGACGCCGACGGCGTACTGGTCGCGGCGGTGTCGGCCGACGCGTTCTGCCACTCGATGGTCCGCAGCCTGGTCGGCGCCATGACCGCCGTGGGGGAGGGCCGCCGGCCGGCCGACTGGCCCGCGTCCCTGCTCACGGCCACCGAGCGGGCGAACGCGGTCACCGTGGCCCCCGCGCACGGCCTGACCCTGGTCGCCGTCGACTACCCGCCGGACGACGAGCTGGCGGCCAGGGCCGAGCGAACCAGGAACGTCCGCACTCACTCCTGAGTGCGCCGCACCCGCGCCACCAGCTCCCCGGCGTTCTCGGTGAGCCCGGTGATGGTCGCGTTCGCGCCACCGCGGACCTTGAGCACGCAGCTGACGTCACCCCCGGCCCACCGGGCCAGCGCGTTGTCCCGCCCCTGGTTGACGACGACGTCGTCGAGGTCCGTCCACCGGATCGTCCGGGACGTGCCCGTGCGGTCGTGCACCAGCCCGTGCTCGTGCAGCCGGAACACCTCGCCCCGGCTGCGCAGCGCCCACACGCCGATGGCCACCCCCATCAGCAGCAGCCCGGCCCCGAACGCCAGCAGGACGATCGGCAGCAGCAGCGGATCACCGGTCGTGGCCACCTTCCCGGCACGCTCGTCGGTCGCCACCAGCAGCACGGTCGCCAGCGGGGTCAGCACCACGCCGGCGAGCAGCAGCACCACCGCACCCGTCATCCGGCGGCGGTAGTTGGTCGGGTAGGTGCCCACCAGCGCGCCAAGGTCGGTCACCATCGGCTCCTGTCGTCCGGCTGTGGCGACCAGTGTCCCGCGCCGGCCGCGCGGCCGGACCGGCACGGCCGTTAGCTGTCAGGCGACAGCACCGAGCGGCGCGTCCGGGGGAACGCGCCGCTCGGTGTCTTCCCGGTCAGCCGGTCAGAGGTCGAGCGTCCAGCCGTTCACGCGGCCGGTGTCGTACCGGTACACGTCCCGGACGCTGAGCCGCCAGGTGCCGTTGGCCTGCTCCGAGCCGAGGTTGACCGTGTACGTCTCGTTGATGTTGTTCGCGCCGTCCCACCCGCTGGAGTTCTTCAGCCGGTAGGTGGAGCCGTCCGGCGCGACCAGGTCGATCACGATGTCACCGCGGTAGGTGTGGGTGATGTCCACCGACACGCTCGCCGACGAGGACGCCGCGCCCTCGCAGCCGGAGATGGTGATCGGGCTGGTCACCGCCGGGCCGGCGTCCGGGATGGACACCCGGCTGGTGTTGGACACCGCGTCACAGCCGGTCGGGTCCGGGTCCGGGCCCGGGTCGGTGCCGCCGCCGGTGTAGAGCAGCAGGTTCGGCGAGCCGGAGCCCGGGTTCGAGATCGCGCCCGAGGTGGCGGAGCTGGTCAGCGCGTCGGCCACGGCCTGCGGCGACGCCGACGGGTTCGCCGACAGGTACAGCGCGGCCGCGCCCGCCACGTGCGGGCTGGCCATCGAGGTGCCGCTGATGGTGTTGCTGCCGCCGTTCAGCCAGGCCGAGGTGATGCCCTCGCCGGGCGCGAAGATGTCGGTGCACGTGCCGTAGTTGGAGAAGTACGACCGGGCGTCCGAGGAGTTCGACGCGTTCACCGTGAGCGCGTCGGGCACCCTGGCCGGCGAGTAGTTGCAGGCGTTGGCCGACGAGTTGCCGGACGCCACCGCGTAGGTCACGCCCGAGGCGATCGACGCCTCCGTGGCCGAGTCGATCGCGGTGTCGGCGCCGCCGCCGAGGCTCATGTTGGCCACGGCCGGGCCCTGCGCGTTGTCGGTCACCCAGTCGATGCCGGCGACGACCTGCGCGGTGGTGCCGGAGCCGGAGCAGTTCAGCACCCGCACGCCGACCAGCTCGACCTCCTTGGCCACGCCGTACGACGAGCCGCCGACGGTGCCGGCGACGTGCGTGCCGTGCCCGTGGCAGTCGTCGGCGGAGCCGCCGTCGATGGCGTCGTAGCCGGAGCTGGCCCGGCCGCCGAAGTCGGGGTGGTCGAAGTCGATGCCGGTGTCGATGACGTACGCGGTGACGTTGCTCGCGCCGGTCGCGTACGAGTAGTTGTCGTCCAGCGGCAGGTCGCGCTGGTCGATGCGGTCCAGGCCCCACGACGGCGGGTTCGGCTGGTCCGCGGAGATCGACACGGTCTGGTTCTGCTGCACGAAGTCGACGGCCGGGTCGGCGGCGAGCCGCTTGGCGGCCTGCTCGCTCATGGTGCCGGCGAACCCGCGCAGCGCGCTGCTGTAGCGGTGGGTGACCTTGGCGCCGTACTCGGCCGCGGTGCTGTCCACCTGGGCCTGGACGCCGTTCTTGAACACGACGACGTAGCTGTTGTCGATGGCGGTGGCCGAGTCGGTGCCGAGCACCGTCCCCTCGGCGGCGGACGCCGGCGCCGCGGTGAGCACCGCGAGACCGGTGGCCGCCGCCGTGGCGAGACCGATTCCGGCTAGCCGGCCGACCGACTTGCCCCGGAAGTGTCGCATTACTGGCTCTCCTCGTGTGCAGGGCGCATCGGCCCCAGCCCTCGATGGGGCCGATGCGGTGGGAGATGGATCGTTCGCGTGCGAACAAACTCCACACTTGCCGCCGGGCGACGGTTACACAAGAGAGTCGAACGTGTTCAGCGGGCGACTTATGAACATTTTGGACGGTCGCTGGGAACGGGATCAGCCGTCAGGCGCAGCAAGTGCCGCCGTTTGCCGCGTCCCGTCCGCTTTCCGGACACCGTTGATCAGTCGCCGCGTCGCACCGGCCCGAGGATTGCCTGCTCCTTCTGGGTGGTGACCAGCCGCAGCGGCTTCCACAGGTTCCGGCCGAGCGCGACGACCTGGTCGTCGGCCAGGTTGGTCAGCTGGTGCACCATCGGCGGCGGCAGCCGCCAGATCCGTGCGGCGAGCTGCGCCTGGCCGACCGGGAGGCGCTGCAGCAGCACCAGGTCGGCGGCGTTCGCGGTGGCACCGGCCTGCGGGTGCATGTACGGCAGCACGTAGACCGTGGTCTGCCACGGTGAACGCGGCGGGAACAGCTCCTGCGGGGTCGGCCCGCCGTCGTGCACCACCAGCAGCGGCCCGTCCTCCGACGGCCGGGGCAGCTCGACCGGGCTGAGCCTGCGGATCTGCACCAGCGGCGCCGGCCGCCCGTCCGGCCCGTTGCCGGCGGCCTTCTGCAGCACCTGCCAGGCCGCGGGCCGCCCGGTGGCGACGACCACCCAGGCGCCGACGGCCATCGCGCGCAGCGCCACCTGCCGGGCCAGGTAGAGACCCCCGACCAGCACGATCCTGGTCGGCGCGTTGCGCAGCGCGGAGATCGTCAGCGGCTCGCCCTGCAGGCCGGAGCCCAGCATCATGCCGCCGCGGTCACCACTCGGGCTGACCGCGTCGAGCATGGCCGCGTCGACGACGAACTCCTGACTGAGCCCGGTCGCGTTCTGCGCGTCGAGCAGCCTGCTCGACCCACCCGTACTCATGCTCGGCCTCCCAACGGCAGTGTGGCGGCGAGGCCGGCGACCTGGAGCCCGCGCAGCGGGGTGAGGGTGACGCCGAGCCGGTCGGAGATCGCGGTGAGGCGGCCGTCGGCGTACTCCAGCTCGCCGGGGGTGCGGGCGCTGACCCGGACCAGGCCGCGCAGGCCGACCTTGCCGTCCTCGCCGCCGGGGGCGATCGACACGGCCACGGTCGAGGACAGCGCGCGGACGCCGGTGAGCGCGTTCAGGCTCTGCGCGGTCTTGCCCCGCGACCAGCCGGTGATGGCGTAGCTGGCGTGCCCCACCCCGGCCGCGGTGACGCCGGTCCAGCGTTCACGCAGCGCGACCCGCTGGTTGGAGCCGGCGACCGCGGTCAGCTCGGCCGAGGAGATGCCGGCCTTGAGCAGCTCGTCCGGATCGAGCGGGCGGGTGGGCACGCCGCGGGACTCCAGCGCGTTGCGCACCCGGGACAGCGCGCCGATCAGCGCCCGGTGCGCGCCGAGCACACCGCCGCCGCGTTCCCGCACGGCGGCGGGACAGCGGCGCGGGTCGAGCCGGACCGCGACCCAGGTGGTGCGGCGCGCGGCGGCCGGCAGCGGGCCGAGCACCTCCATGTACGAGGCGAGCGCGGGCGAGTTCGGCGGGAGCGCGGCGCTGCCGGGGTAGCAGTGCCAGATGACCTGGATGGCGTCGAGCACCACGCCCCGGTCCTCCAGACACGGGGCGAGCGCGCCGAGCGGCAGGTTCGGCGAACCGCCGACCTGGGTGACCAGCGCGGGCGCCGGGTCGACGAGCAGCACCGCGGTCCAGGTGCCCTCGTGCCAGGCCAGGCCGAGCGGGCGGCGTTCGTGGTCGGTGCCGTGCGCGACGACGAGGTCGGGCACGGCCAGGCGCAGCAGGCTGACCCGGGGGTCGTCCGGTCCGGTGACCGGGGTGCCCTCCTCGGCGGCGATCTGCTCCATGCTGATCGGGTTGGTGGCCTTGGACACCCGGGCGTGCTGGCGGAACGCGTACTTGATGGTCAGCTTGATCCACTGGGTGAACCAGCGGCCGCGCCAGCGAATGGCGGCGATGACCAGGCCGACGAGCGCGATGAAGATCGCGACGTAGGCCATGATGTTGGTGTTGTCGATGGCGAGCAGCACCAGGCCGACGGCGACCGCGAGCTCCACCACGACGAGGTTGGACACCGGCAGCACGCCGAGGCTGGCCCCGCTGGTGCGGCGCCGCGCCGACAGCGGCGGCCGCGGCGGCTGAGCCGGCCGCGCTCCGGACGGCGGGCTACCCGGACCCCCCGGCCCGCTGGGACCACCCGGCCCACCCGGCCCGGAACCGCCAGGCCCGCTGGGACCGCCAGGACCTCCCGGCCCGCCAGGACCTCCCGGCCCGCCGGGGCCTCCCGGACCACTGGGGCCTCCCGGACCACTGGGGCCTCCCGGACCACTGGGGCCACCCGGACCTCCTGGGCCACCGGGTCCTCCTGGGCCACCAGGGCCTCGGGGTCCCTGAGGTACTTGCGGCCCCTGGGGCCCGTTCCCGACTGGTCCGCCCCCGCGGCCGGGTGGTCTCGGCGGCTGGCCCGGTGGAGGCGTCCTGCCCTGGTGTGGAGGAGTGCGCACCGACATCCGCTCGAATCTTCCCCTCGTGTTTGAAC
Source organism: Actinophytocola gossypii (assembly GCF_025165815.1). Classification (GTDB taxonomy): domain Bacteria; phylum Actinomycetota; class Actinomycetes; order Mycobacteriales; family Pseudonocardiaceae; genus Actinophytocola; species Actinophytocola gossypii. The sequence continues at coordinate 81,176 of NZ_JAFFZE010000024.1, forward strand.
GCGCCCGTCCCGTCGATTGTGCCGATAGCGGCATGCGACCGGGGGCGCTGGGTCTATCCTGCGGAACGGTACCGCGAGTGGGGAGCTGTAGAGGCCGGAATGCCATCGACACCGACTACCAAGTCCCAAGTCCAGGCGTATCGCTTCGTGCTGCGCCGGATGCAGTCCGCGCTGGTCCGCAAGGACGCGGTGATGCTGCACGACCCCATGCGCACGCACTCGCGAGCGACCATCGTGGGGGTGTGCCTCGCCGCGCTCGGCATGCTTGGCTTCCTGATCTGGGGGATCCTGTCGCCCAAGCCGACGGCGCCGAACTCCGACGGCATCGTCATCGGCAAGCCGTCCGGCCAGGTCTACGTGATGATCGCGCAGCCGGAGAAGCAGCTGATCCCGGTGTTCGACCTCGCCTCCGCGCGGCTGCTGCTGCACGCCCGCAAGCAGGATGACAGCCAGGGCCCGAGCGGCTCGGACGGTCCAGGCACCGCGGCGGCCACCAACGTCCAGGTCGTCGCGCCGGAGGTGATCGACGACAACGAGCTGCGCAACATCCCGCGGGGCAGGCTGTCCGGCATCCCCGGCGGTCCGGGGCTCCTGCCCAGCAAGGACCAGCGGGTCGGTCCACCGTGGACGGTGTGCGACGAGACACAGCTGAACCGGGAGGGCTCGGACGAGAACGTCGACGAGAACGACCCGACGGCGAAGAACTCCGAGACGACCGTGATGGCCGGGGTCGACCAGTTGGGCGAGCAGTTGGCCCAGGGCGAGTCGCTGCTGGTGCGGCTGGACGCGGAGTCGGCGGAACAGGATCCGGCCGAACAGCCGGCGTACCTGGTGTACCGGACACCCGGCTCGGCGAACCTGCCGAACACCAGCGCGGTGCGGGCCGAGGTCGACCTGTCGGACAGCGCGGTACGCAACGCCCTCGACCTGTCCGGCCTGGAGCCGAGGGAGATCAGCGTCGGCCTGCTCAACGCGATCCCGGAGAAGGCCGAGCTGACCGCGCCGGGGGTCACCGGCACGGTCGGCGAACAGGCGGACGTCGACCTGGGCGACTCGGACCTGGAGAAGGTCGGCTCGGTGTTCCAGGTGCAGCGCGCGGCCAGCGAGCCGCAGTTCTACGTGGTGCACCGGGACGGCGTCGAGCAGATCAAGGAGACCACCGCCGACCTGCTGCGGTTCACCAACAGCGAGGGTGCCGAGATCGTGGCGGTCAGCCCGGAGGTGATCTCCGCCGCCGAGAAGCAGGACCGGATCGACGACTCGACGTTCCCGGAGAGCCGCACCGAGGTGCTGGAGGCGCGGAACTTCCCGGTGGCCTGCCTGAGCTGGAAGACGGTCGGCGAGGGCGTCAACCGCGAGGCGCGCACGGCGGTCTACATCGGCAAGGTGATCCCCGGCGATCCCAAGCCGGTGCGGATCTCCTCGCCGAGCGCGGACGGGGTGCGGATCGACTGGTTCTACATGCCGCCGGGGCACGGCGCCGTGGTGCGGCAGGCGACGTCGTCGGCGGACTTCGACAAGGGGCAGATCACGCTGGTGTCGGACCGAGGCGTGAAGTACGGCATCCCGGACTCGACGACGGCGGCGGTGCTCGGGTTGTCCGACCAGCTGCCGGCGCCGAGGAGCATCATCGGGCTGTTGCCGGACGGGGCGTCGCTGTCCGCGGACGACGCGCAGCAGAGCTTCGACTCGGTGGACGTCGAGCAGGGCGTGTACCCGACCGAGGACGGGCAGGAACAGCCGAGCGGCGGCGGTGCCGGCCAGTCGGGCGGAGGCTGACCCCGACTTTCGGTGGTACGGGAACCAGGACGGCTCGCTTATCGTCGGACCACCTGACGTGACAGCCGGCCGAGAGGTGCCACCCGTGACCGGGATCAAGTTCGACGCCGCCTGGGTGGGCGGCTACGCCAAGCTCACCGCCGCGAGCGCGGAGGCGCTGGACGAGGGCACGCGGACGATGGCGACGGATCCGCTGACCGAGGAGTCCTTCGGTCAGCTGGGCCGGACCGTCCACTCCACCCAGGCCTACGCGCGCACCGCGACCCACCTGCGTGACCAGCTGGCGCGCGCGGTGGCGGCGCTGAACTCCGCGTCCACCGGCCTGAACGAGGTCACGAAGAAGTACGTGGAGACCGACGAGGACGGCGCGGCCACCCTGACCCGAGGCGAGGCGGGGCGCTGATGACCGAGACCACCTCCGCTCCGGTCGAGCCCGACTCCGTCCTGGCCGCCGCCGACGCGCTGCGGGCGCGGGCGGCCGACCTGTCCCAGGCCAACACCGCGCCCACCTCCCCGCCGGCCGCCGACGTCCCCGACGGGACGGACGCGCGGATCCCGCCGGCCCCCGACGCGGCGGACGCGCGGATCCTGCCGGTGCCCGAGCCGCGCGGCTCGTCGGGCGGACCGGACGGCGGTGAGGTCGCCGACCGCTTCGCCGGGCACCTGGACTACCTGTCCCGCCTGGCGCGTGATCTCGGCGTGCCGGACCCGGTCGAGGAGTACTTCGCGCCGGTCGTCGGCCGGTGGAGCGACCTGCACGCCGAGGCCGAGCGCTGGCGCCTGGTCGGCGACGCCGCCCGCGAGGTGACCGAGTCGCTGGACCGCCCGCTCGGCAAGCTCGACGCCGCGTGGGACGGCGAGGCCGCCGACTCGTTCATCGCCTACATGCAGAAGATGGGCCTGGCCGGTCAGGACCTGACCGACGCGATGCTCGGCCTGGCCGACGTCCTGGACGTCACCGCGGACGGCATCCGCGAGATCGTCATGCAGCTCGCGGCGGTGCTCGGGGACACGGCCGAGGCGGCCTCGGATGCGATGGTCGGGCCGGTGGCCGGCGACGAGCGCACCCGCCAGTACCTCGACCTGATGCGCAGGCCGACGAAGGAGCTGTTCGAGGCGGTCCGCGAGATCCTCGAGGCGTTCGTGCGGCTCTGCGAGGGCATCGACGGGTCGGCGGCGTTCGAGCAGTTCCGGATGGAGCACACCTTCCCCGCCGAGAACTGGACCTTCGAGCAGCCGAAGCCGCCCGAGGAGCCCAAGCCGGACCCGAAGACCGACCCGTCCGCCACCGGCATGGGCGGTGGCGGTGGCGGCGTCGGGGGCGGCGGCGCGGGCGGTTTCGGCGGCGGCGGTGGCGGCGCGTCGGCCGGCGGCCCGTCCGGGCCGAGCGGCCCCGGCGGCTACACGTTCGCGACCGAGCAGCTGCCGACCACGAAGCCGGAGCAGCCGGTGGCCACCTCGTCCTCGGGCGGTGGTGGCGGCGGTGCCGGCCGGCCGATGGGCGGGATGATGCCGATGGGCATGATGGGCGCCATGGGGCAGGGCGCCCAGAACGGCGAGCACCAGTCCCGCAGCCGGGTGGTCGCCGACCCCACCGAGATCTTCGGCGAGCCGGAGAAGGCGTCCGCGCCCATCATCGGCGCCGACGACGAGTGACGGCGGCTCAGTCCAGGCAGAACTCGTTGTCCTCGATGTCCCGCATCACGATGCAGGACTCGTTCTCCTCGTCTGCGGGCAGCAGCCGCTCGCGGACCGCGCCGAGCGCGACCAGCCGTGCGCACTCGGCCTCGAGCGCGGCGAGGCGCTCCGCACCCACCATCCCGGTACCGACCCGAACGTCGATGTGCACCCGGTTCTTGACGATCTTGCCTTCGGGAACGCGCTGGAAGTACAGCCGAGGGCCGACCCCTTCGGGATCGGCGGCGGAGTCCGCGTCCGCCGTGTAGCCCAACACCTGGCTCCAGAAGCGGGCGAGGCGCTCGGGTTCCGCGCAGTCGAAGGTGATCTGGACCTGTCTGATCGACGACATCGGCCCACGATAAATCTAGTGTTCCGGCGCGCCGGCGCCGGTCGGGTCGATGTCGGGTCCCACGGCGATCAGCACGGTGATCACGGCGAGCCAGGTGAGAACGAAGGCGAGTACCCAGAAGCGGGGGTTGGCGAGCAGCCGGGTCATTGCGGGAACCTCCCATCGGCAGGGCGGGCGGAGTGCCACGTGGGATGGCTGAGCGGGTCGCGACGGTGCGGCCGGCCCAGCTACAGCCATCGGTTCCGGCGGAATATTCGGTAGAGGATCAGGCAGGCGCCGAGGATCACGGTCATCACCAGCGGGTAGCCGAACCGCCAGTGGGTCTCCGGCATGTAGTCGAAGTTCATGCCGTACACGCCGACCACCATCGTCGGCACCGCGATGATCGCGGCCCAGGCGGTGATCTTGCGCATGTCGGCGGCCTGTTGCAGGTTGATCTTGGCGAGGGTGGCGTCGACCAGCGTGGTGAGCAGCTCGTCGAAGCTGGCGACGCGGTCGGACACCGTGGTGAGGTGGTCGTCGACGTCGCGGAAGTACGAACGGACCTGTTCGGGCACCAGCGGTGTGTAGCCCTCGGCGAGCCGGCGCAGCGGCACGGCCAGCGGCAGCACCGCGCGGCGCAGTTCCAGGATCTCCCGCTTCATCAGGTACATCTGCTCGGCGCCGATGGGGCTGCGCGGCGCGAACACGCTGGTCTCGATCACGTCGATGTCGTTCTCGAACGACTCGCTGACCGCGAGGTAGCTGTCCACGACGCGGTCGGCGATGCCGTGCAGCACCGCGGCCGGGCCGATCCGCAGCCGCTCCGGCTCGGCCTCCATCTCCTCGCGGAGCTTGGTGAGGCCGGAGTGCTTGCCGTGGCGGACGGTGACGATGAAGTTCCTGCCGAGGAACGCCATGATCTCGCCGGTCTCGACGATCTCGTTGGCGGTGGTGGGGGACTGGTGCTCGATGTAGCGGACGGTCTTGAGCACCATGAACAGGGTTTCCTCGTACCGGTCGAGCTTGGGGCGCTGGTGCGCGGTGACCGCGTCCTCCACGGCCAGCTCGTGCAGTCCGAAGGTCTCGGCGATGCCCTGGATCTGCTGCTCGTCCGGCTCGTACAGCCCGATCCACACGAAGCCGTCGCGCCGACCGCGTACCTCGGCGACCGCGTCGGCGTGCGAGAACCGGCCGGGCAAGCGTTTGCCATCCACGTACACCGCGCAGTCGATGACGTGCGCGGACCGCGCGGCCGTGACCGGGGCGGGGGTCGCGCGGTTCGACCGGCCTCGACGGCCGCCGAGCGGGCGGATGGCAGGCATGTGTCCTCCAGCGATGAACGTCGGGTTGCGACGCGCCAGAGATCTCCGGCGCCGGAGCGTCCGGCCGGAATCCGCGGGTTGCCCCCTAGCGGGAGACCCTTCCAGCGAGGACGCGGGTCATACTGCTACCAGTCGCGCCGTCATGGTTATGCGGTTCGCTCACGCGTCCTCACCTCCTCGGGTCTTGTGGCTCACACACCAGTTGTCGAGGGTACCCCACCTGGCAGACTGCGCTGAGTTCGGACGGTCGGCGGCGGATCGACGGAGGCAATCGTGCAGTTCGGTCGGTACTACGAGGAGTTCGAGGTCGGCGCGGTCTACAAGCACTGGCCGGGCAAGACGGTCACCGAGTACGACGACCACCTGTTCTGCCTGCTGACCATGAACCACCACCCGCTGCACCTGGACGCGAACTACGCCGAGAACACGACGGACTTCGGGAAGAACGTGGTGGTCGGCAACTACGTCTACTCGCTGCTGCTCGGCATGTCCGTGCCGGACGTGTCCGGGAAGGCGATCGCGAACCTGGAGATCGAGTCGCTGCGGCACGTGAAGCCGACCTTCCACGGCGACACGATCTACGGCGAGACCGAGGTGCTGGAGAAGACCCCGTCGAGGTCGAAGGACGACCGCGGCGTCGTGTACGTGGAGACGCGCGGTTACAAGCAGGACGGCACTGTGGTGTGTACGTTCCGCCGGAAGGTGATGGTGCCCAAACGCTCCTACGGCGAGTCGAGGGGTGGCGAACAACCCGCCCGCCCGGAGCCTCGGGCAGACTGAGCACCATGAGCGCCGCGACGCTGGAGCAGATCCGCCGACGTCTGCGGAGGTTCGCGGACGACGAGGCGGCAGCCGTCTCCCCGCTCTACAGCCATCTTGCCGGGCACGCCGCCGAAACCGACGAGGTGGCGGGGTTGTTGACCGCGGCGCCCGAGGAGAAGGCGCACCCCACGCTGCTGTTCGCCGCCGTACAGCGGGTGTTGCAGGCCGAGCCGTTCCACGAGCTGACGAGGTACTACCCGTCGCTCGGCGGCAACTGCGGCCCCGACAGCGAGACGTGGCAGGTCTTCCACACGTTCGTGGTCGAACGAGCCGATCGGGTGAGGTCACTGATCGGTACGCGCGTGACCCAGACCAACGAGGTCCGCCGAGCCGCGCTCCTCTACCCGGCGGTCGCGATCGCCGCCCGCCAAGCCGGTGCCCCCGTGGCGTTGCTGGAGGTCGGCACGAGCGCCGGCCTGCTGCTCGGCCTGGCGGCGTACTCGTACCGCTACCAGACCCAACAGGCAGGACAACTGGCCGCGGGCCCCACCCGCTCGACGGTCGGTCTGCACTGCGCCCTGGCCCTGGCCCCCGGCGCGAACCTCCCGACGATCCCGAAGAAGCTGGCCGTGGCGACCAGGATCGGAATGGACACGAGCCCGGTCGACCTGACCGACGAGGAGGAGTACGCCTGGCTGGAGGCGTGCGTGTGGCCCGACCAGCCGGAGCGCCTCCGCCTCTTCGGAGCCGCCGCCGCGGCGCAACGTAAGTCCCCACCCGACCTGGTGACAGGTGACGCCGTCGACGATTTGGCGGCCGTAGCCGACCGCGTGCCAGCGGACGAGCCGATCGTCGTACTGACGTCGAACGTGCTGTGGCAGTTCACAGAGGAGCGCAGGCAGGAGTTCCTCACCGAACTGCGCCGCCTGGCCGAGCGGCGCCCCCTGTGGTGGGTGAGCCAGGAGGGCTACACCGCCGGCCTGTCCACCCTCCTACCCCACCGCGACGAGCTACAACCGGCCGAAGGCGAGCCCACGTTCGGCGTCCTAGGCCTCGTGCGCTGGGCGAACGGCACCCCGCACGCCACCGCCCTCGCCCGCACCGCCCTACACGGCGAACGCATGGAGTGGCTCGCCTGACGCCGCCCGCCCCCGAACCTCACGGCCCCGAACCTCGCAGCCCGTGAGTACGGACCCGCACAGCCCGCGAACGCCCGCCTCGCGACCCGCGAACGTACGACTCGCGCGACGAGAACGTACGACTCGCGCGGTTCGCGAGTCGTACGCTCCGGGTCGGTGAGTCGTACGTTCCGGGAGGGGTGGGGCTCGCGCGCCGGGACGGTACGACTCGCGGGACGGGAGCGTACGACTCGCGGGACGGGAGCGTACGACTCGCGGGACGGGAGCGTACGACTCGCGGGACGGGAGCGTACGACTCGCGGGACGGGAGCGTACGACTCGCGGGTGGGGAGGGTGGGGCTCGTGCGTGTTTCCTGGGGTCGGAAACTGTCGGTGCTGGTCGGTAGAGTGGAAATCGGGGGACCCTCTACCAGCGAATGGAGCCTTTCGTTGGTAATCGTTCGTTTGGGGGTCTTGCGTATTTGGGGCTTTTGTGGTGGGGCGCCGGTGGTCGTGGGTGGGTCAAGGGTGGGGTAGGGCGTTCCAGTCACGGAGTGTGTTCGCCAGTTCGGGGACCAGGGTGCCGGTTCGCTCCATCGTGTGGAACTGGGTGGCGTTTAGCCAGGCTGCTTCGGTGGCGTCGTCGCCGGGGTGTAGGGAACCGGCTGTGACGGTCGCGGCGTAGTCGTGGATCTCGAAGGTGCCGGTGGGCGCGGGGCGGTGTACGGTCCCGACCAGTTTCCCTGGTAGCACGTGCAAACCGGTCTCCTCGAGCAACTCTCGAACCAGGGCTTCGTGGTCGGTCTCGTCACGTTCTACGCGGCCGCCCGGGAGCGACCAGAGACCCTCGCCCGGCGGGCGGCCGCGGCGGATGAGCAGGAGCCGTCCCGCTGCGTCATGAACGATCCCGCCGACACACCTGATCATCGGAACCTCCACCCTCGATCCGATCACGGTACGTAGCCAAAACGGGCTAGCACACCCGGCCACTGCCCCAAGAGCGGGACTGGGCTCCCGTTCGGCCCCCAGGTGCGGTACAAGTGTTGCAAAGGTTTGTCAGCAACCGACGATCGCCGATCGCCCAGGACACGGAGTAGTTGCGGTGAATGTCAAGAAGGCACTGATAATTTCCGGCGCTGCGTTGGTGGTGTTCTTCCTGGTGACCCAACCGGTCCAGTCGGCCGCGCTGGTGACCTCGATCCTGAACACCCTCAAGGACGCGGCCGAAGCAGTCATCACGTTCGTACGCTCGGTGTTCCAGACATAAACCGGTACCGTCTGTACCATGTTCGCGCCACGGGATTCCGACGAGTACCTGCTGGACACGGAACGACGAGTCATCCGGGTGCGCCTGCACTGGGCCTCCCTCGCCTGGGACCTCTTCGAGGCGGTGGCCCTGCTCGCCGTCGCGGTGATGATCTCGTACCTGCTGCCGCCCTCGATGTGGCTGCTGCAGAACATCCTCTGGTACGCGGCGCTGTTCGTGGTGCTCCGCCTCGCCTACGTCGTCCTCATGTGGTGGGTCGAGCGGATCGTGGTCACCGACAAACGCATGATGATGACCACCGGCATCATCACCACCAAGGTCCTGATGATGCCCATCGGCAAGGTGACCGACCTCACCTACGAGCGGCCGCTCATGGGTCGCATCCTCGGCTACGGCACCATGGTCGTCGAGTCCGCCGGCCAGATCCAGGCGCTGAACCGGCTCGAGTACCTGCCCAAGGCCGAGCAGGTCTACGACGCCATCTCCCAGCTCGTCTTCGGCGACAAGGAAGCCCAGGCCGCCCGCTTCTCCATGATCCGCGCCCAACGCCTCGCCAAGAAGCGCTCGAAGGTGGGCTGACCGGAACAACCTCGACCCCCTCACGTTGAATACACCCTGTGAGGATCGATCTGCACACCCACTCGACCGCGTCCGACGGCACCGACACGCCCGCCGAGCTCGTCGCCAACGCGGCCGCCGCCGGCCTGTCCGCTGTCGCGATCACCGACCACGACACCACCTCGGGCTGGGCCGAGGCCGTCGAGGCGCTCCCGCCCGGCCTGCGCCTGATCCGCGGCGCCGAGCTGTCGTGTGTGAGCCCCGACGGCAGAGGCGGCCACTGCTCGGTCCACCTGCTGGCCTACCTGTTCGACCCGGAGGCCGAGGCCGTCGTCGCCCAGTACGCGCGCACCAGGGACCTCCGCCGCGCCCGGCTGACCTCGATCGCCGAGAAGATGGCCGAGGACGGGCTGCCGATCGACCCGGCGGCGTTGCTCGGCGGGCTGCCGCCGGACGCCACCCCCGGCCGGCCCCACCTGGCCAGGGCGCTCGTGCAGGCCGGCGTCGTCGCCAGCGTCGACGAGGCGTTCGCGACCTACCTCAACGACCGCGGCCGCTACTACCTGCCCAGCTCGCGCACCTCGGTGCACGAGCAGATCGAGATGATCGCCAAGGCGGGCGGCGTGACCGTGCTCGCGCACGCCTTCGCGCACCACCGGGGCCCGACCGTCACCGCCGAGGTGATCAAGGAGCTCGCCGGCGTCGGCCTGCACGGCGTGGAGGTCGACCACCCCGACCACGACGACGCCGCCCGCGCCGAGCTGCGTGGCCTGGCCGCCGACCTCGACCTGATCGCCACCGGCTCCAGCGACTACCACGGCACCAACAAGGTGATCCGGCTCGGCCAGGAGACCACCGCCCCCGACCAGCTCGACGCGATCGCCGAGCGGGCGACCGGGGTGGCGGTCGTGGTGGGGTCGTGAGTCACCTTCCGTCGACCTCAACCGTCACCTCAGGGGAACAGCCAGGGGAGGCGGAACAGTGACGTTCGACCTCCGGCTGTTCGCGGAGGTCACGATCACCCTCGTGGTGATCATGGACCCGCCGGGCACGGTGCCGGTGTTCCTCAGCCTGGTGGGCCGGCGCAGCAAGCCGGCACGGCTGCGGGCGGCCCGGCAGGCCGTGCTGGTCTCGCTCGGTGTGATCAGCCTGTTCGCCATCGGCGGCGAGGCGATCCTGTCGTACCTGCACATCGGGATCCCCGCCCTGCAGGGCGCCGGCGGGCTGCTCCTGCTGCTGATCGCGCTCGACCTGCTCACCGGCCGGGCCACCGCCGAGCCGCAGGCCGTCGACGACGTCAACGTGGCGCTCGTGCCGCTCGGCACCCCGCTGCTCGCCGGGCCGGGTGCCATCGCGGCCACGATCGTGTTCGTCCGGCAGGCCGAGGGCGAGACCGGCTCCTACGTGGCGCTCGCCTGCGCGATCCTGGCCGTGCACCTGGTGCTGTGGCTGTGCCTGCGTTACTCGACCGGGCTGATCCGGGTGATCAAGGACAGCGGCATCACGCTGCTCGCGAAGATCGCCGGTCTGCTGCTCGCCGCGATCGCGGTGCAGCTGATCGCCGACTCGGTCCGCGGGTTCATCGGCTCGTAGCCGCCCGCGCCAGCGCGGACAGGTCGAACGTGCCGTCGTCGTGGAACACCGGGTCCACGTAGGTGATGCCGTTCTCGACGTGGGAGAAGGACTGGCCCACGTTCACCACCGGACGGGTCACGTCCTGACCGGCCAGCTCGACGACGAAAGCGGGGTGCGTCGGGCCGGGACTGGCCAGGTAGCAGCGGACCAGCGCCTGCAGGACCTCGATGTCCCCGTCACGCAGGTGGTACTGCCGCTCGGCATAGGCGAACCACAGCTCCAGCAGGTCCGTCAGCTCGCCGGTGACCTCCGCGCGTGGGTGCTCGGTGAGCAGCCCGACCGCGGCCACCAGGTGGATCCTGGGGTGCAGACCGCTGAGCGTGTTGTACGGGTTGGGGTCGGAGGGGTCCAGTTGGGCGATCCCGGCGCGGGTGTCGGCGGCCGGGGGCAGACCGGCGTTCTCGGTCCAGAAGGTGACCTCCCAGCGGAGGTCCGCCACCGACCTGGCCACGATCCAGGCCGCCGCGCGCAGTCCCGTCTCGCCAGCGGCCTCCAGGTCACGCCGGGTGTCGGCGGCGCGGTCCGCCCAGGGGCCGGTGCCCACGCGGTAGCGGTCGCGGACGCCGGCGACCAGCTCGGCCGTCGCCGGGTCGTCGGGCAGCGGCCGCCCAGCCCGCTCCATGGCCTGCCGGCGGCGCACGTTCGGGTTGTCGGAGTCGGCTGCCAGGCGGGACCGCAGGGCCAGCAGGTCGTCGATGACGTCCGGTGGCCGGTCGCTCCTGGCCGGCCGGACGGCGGGCTTCCGGCGCCCGAGTACGACGGCGGCGGCGACCAGCACCGCGACGACCAGCACGATGACGAGCCAGGGAGGCATGGGTCCGAGCCTAGAACTCCGAGCCAGGAGGGCTCCCGGGGTGGCCGCTTGCGGTCGCGCGGGAACTGTCGGTGGGCTCCTCTACCGTTGAGGGGTGCAACTCGGGTTCGACGCGATGCCGCGCAAGCTGATCAAGGTCACCCCGTCCCGCGTCGCGACCTGGGTGGACTGCCCGCGCCGGTACCGGATGGCCTACGTCGACCGGCCAACGCCGCCGCGCGGGGGCGCGTTCGCGCACAGCACGCTCGGCGCCGTGGTGCACAACGCGCTGCGGGCGTTCTTCGAGCTGCCGGTGTCGCGCCGCACGCCCGAGGTCGCGGCCGCGCTCGTCGGGCGGCACTGGAACGACGACGGCTTCGCCGGGCCGACGCAGGCCGCCACCTACCGCGACATCGCCGGCGGCTGGGTGGCCGACTACGTCAGCGAGATCGACGTCACCGACGACCCGATCGGGCTGGAGCGGTGGGTGTCCGCGCCGGTCGGCACGATCGTCGCCGAGGGCCGGGTCGACCGGATCGACGAGCGGGACGGCGAGCTGGTCATCGTCGACTACAAGACCGGGCGTACCGCGCTCACGACCGACGACGCCAGAGGGTCACAGGCGCTGGCACTCTACGTGTTGGCCGCCCGCCGGACCTTGCGCCGGCCGTGCCGCCGTGTTGAGCTGCACCATCTACCGTCCGGGACGGTGGCGGCCTGGGAGCACACCGAGGAGTCGCTGACCAGGCACCGCGTCAGGGCGGAGGAGGCGGCCGAGGAGTTCGCCCTCGCGACGGATACCCTCGACGCCGGCGGTGACGCCGACGTGCTGTTCCCGCCCCGCGTGGGGCGGCAGTGCTCGTGGTGCGACTTCCGGCGCAGCTGTCCCGAAGGGCAGGCCGCCGGCCCGCAGGCCGAGCCGTGGGCGCTGCTCGTGCGCGCCGACGAGGTGAAGGGATAGACAGCGTGGACAACTCACCGACGGTCCCCCTGGCCGCATCCGGGGCCACCACCGTGGCCCTGGGGCCATCCGCCCCGAGCCGCCGGCGCGGCGGCTTCGGGCGAGAGCTGGCCGGGGCACTGACGGTCGGGTTGTGCGTGCTGGCGGTCGTGGTCCTGGTCTTCCAGGTACTGGCCTGGGTCCGCGGCGTGCCCGGTCCCGGCCCGGCGATGGTGTTCGGCCACCTCGGCGCCGCCGTCCTGGCCGTCCTCGTCCAGCGCGTGGCCGACCGCGCGACCGGCGCCGCCGCCACGGTGGCCGCCCTCGGCGTCGTGGCCGTCACCGGCGCCACCATGTGGTTCCTCTGGTGGGCCTGAACGCCCCGAAGGTCACCTTCAGGGCGTCTCCCTAGGCGGTGAGCCAGGAACGCCAGGTGGGGAGGAGCGTGTTCAGCAGGGCGCTCGGGTTCTCGACGTTGGGGGAGTGGCGGGCGCCGGGGATCACGGCGAAGTCGGCATCGAGCCGGTCGGCCATGTCGCGTTGGGTGGACACCGGCCAGGCGTCGTCGCCCTCGCCGCAGGTCACCAGGCAGGGGATGCCCGAGGTGTGCAGGGTCCTGGCCAGCGGGGCGACCTGGTCGGGCTCGGTGCGCAGGCCGCGGGCCATGCCGAGCAGCCCGGCCGGCAGCGTGCTCAGGAACCGCTGCCGCAGGAACGTCGCCAGCTCCGGCGCCGGCGCGAGACGACCCGGCAGCATCCGGTCCAGCTCCTCACGCAGCCGCAGCGCCGCGTCCATGCCGTGCTCGCGGATCGCCGGTTCACCCAGCTCCAGGGCCTTGCGCCGGGGGCCGTCCGGCAGCTCGCACGGGCCGGTGCACATCAGCGTGAGCCCGGCGACCGGCGCGCCGGCCAGCACCGCGCCACGCACCACCAGGCCACCGAACGAGTGGCCGAGCAGCAGCACCGGGTTGCCCTCCGCGGACAGCTTGCCGACCAGCTCGGCCAGCACGGCACCGAGCGCGGCCGGCAGGTAGGCCGCCTCGTCGTCCGGCCCTTTGGACTCGTACTGCCCGGGCAGGTCGATCGCGATCGCGTGCATGCCGGCATCGGTGATCGGGTCGAGCAGCGGCGCGAAGTCCTCCTTGGACCCGGTGTACCCGGGCACCAGCAGCGCGATCGGCGCCGGATGCCCGCCGGGCTCCGGCGCCCGCGCGCTCAGCGCCGCCACCGGCCCGTACCGGCTGGGCAGCTCCACGCGTCGTCCCCGGTGCGGACTGATCTGTGACGGCGGTAGCTGGCTCACGGACTCCAGTGTCCCGCACGATCCGTGGAAGCGCTGTGGAGCTGGGCTGAACGTCAGCGAAGCGCCACCAGCGTGCCACCGCGCTGCTCGTACACCATCGGCCCACTCGAGGACATCGTGACCACGCCGTCGTACCCGCCCCGGTCGACCGGGATCGTGCCCCGCACCTCACCGGTCGCCGGGTTCAGCACGGTGATCCCGCCGCGCACCGGCACCAGCATCCGGCCGGCGAACAGCGTGCCGGGGCCGACCGCGTTCTCGACCGTCCACAGTGGCCGCAGGTCGGCCTTGGCCAGCGCGATCGTGCGCGAACCGGTGAACCAGTACACCGCGCCCGGTGCCTCGGCGACGGGCACGACGTTGCCGGGCGGGTCCTCGGCCGGCAGGTCGCCGGGCGCCAGCGACAGCGGGTGCCGCGCCACCACGGCCCCCTCCTCGTCGTACACGAGCAGCCGGGCCGGGTCCGGCGCGACGGCCACCGTGCACAGCTGGGTCTGGCCCTCGTCGACGCCGATCCGGCACTCGTCGCTCAGCGCGAGCACCCGCGAGCCGCGGACGCCGATGGCCGTGCTGAACGTGACCTCGGGCTCCTCGGAGCTGTCGTCGCCGGTGGCGCGGTACACGGTCAGCCGGTCGCTCGGGTCGTCCGGGCAGCGCTCGATCACCCCGATCCGGCCCTCCTCCACGGCGACCGAGCCGTAGTCGCAGCCCGTCCTCGGCTGCCGGTCCGCGTTCACCAGGGTCGGCACCCGGCCGTACTCCATGGTCAGCACCAGGTCCGAGCGGTACGTGTGCAGCAGCCGGTCGCCGGTCGCGGTGAGGTAGCTGCCGTCGAACACCAGCCGGGTGCCCAGCTCGGCGTCGGAGTTGCGCTGGCCGAGGTCGGGGCGGCCGTCGTCGTCCCGGCCGCGCTGCCCGGAGGCCGGGTCGAGCGCGGTGATCTCGCTGCACCCGCCCGCCTTGCGCGGGTCGTCGGCGGGCAGCAGGTTCTCCGTCCGCGCGTACACCGCGACCGCCATCGACCAGGCCGAGGTCACGGTGCACAGGTCAAGGCCGCGGCTGTAGCGCCAGCGCTCCTCGCCGGTGACCGGGTCGCGTCCGATGACGTCGCCGCCCTCGCCGGTGACCACCGCCGGGCCTGCCGTGACCGGCACCGGCGTGGCCGGGCTCGGTGCCCGCCAGGACTCGGCGAGCGACGGCGGGAACGCGGTGGGCGCCGCCGGTGAGGTGACCGGGGCGTCGTGGGTGGTCGACGTGGTGGCCCGGCTGTCGCTGCCCTGCCACAGCAGCAGGCCGCCGGCCACCGCGGCGACGGTGATCAACGCCGCCGCGGCCAGGTCCCGCTTGCGGTGGAAGCGGGACCGCTCGACCGGTTCGTACTCTGGCTCGTCGCCCTCGAGCACGTCCTCGTCCCCGATGCGGTTCCTCACGGGGAGTCAGTCTGCCGAAGGCGCTGTTTCGCTCGTGTTCGGTGCCTCGGCGCGGGCCTCGGCGCCGTCGGCGCCGCCCCGGCTGCGCCGGCGCCGACGCTGCCTGGCCGGGCGGTCCGACCGGCTCGACGGCGCGGTGCTCGGCGCGTTCGACGTCTCGGCGGCCTGCTCGGCCTGCTGGCCGACCTCGACTCCGCCACGGCGCCGCCTGCGGGTGCGCCTGCGCTGCTCGCCGCCCTCGCCGTCGGTCGTGTGCGCGGATGTGCGCGCCGGGCCGTCGGCGTCGCCGCCGCGCCTGCGGTTGCGGCCCTTGCCCCGACCGCGGGAGCGGCCGCCGAGGTCCTCCTCCGGCTCCGCGTCCAGACCCGCGCGGGTGCGCTTGGCCAGCGGCAGCCGGCCGGTCGAACCCGCCGGGATGCCGAGGTCGGTGTAGAGGTGCTCGGAGGTGGAGTACGTCTCCACCGGCTCGGGGAGGTCGAGGCCGAGCGTGTCGCTGATCAGCTTCCAGCGCGGCTCCTCGTCCCAGTCGACGAGCGTGATCGCGACGCCCTCGCGCCCGGCCCGGCCGGTGCGGCCGATCCGGTGCACGTAGGTGCCGTCGTCCTCGGGGCACTGGAAGTTGATGACGTGCGTCACGTCGTCGATGTCGATGCCGCGCGCCGCGACGTCGGTGGAGATCAGCACGTCCACCTTGCCGGAGCGGAACGCGCGCAGCGACTGCTCGCGGGCGCCCTGGCCCAGGTCACCGTGCACGGCGGCGACGGCGAATCCGCGATCGGACAGGTCGTCGGCCACCTTCTGCGCGGTGCGCTTGGTGCGGCTGAAGATCATCGTCAGGCCGCGGCCCTCCGCCTGCAGCGCGCGGGCGACGACCTCGATCTTGTCCAGCGAGTGCGCCCGGTAGACGAACTGGCGGGTGCGCTCGTGGATCGCGCCGGCGTCGGTCTCCTCGGCGCGGATGTGCGTCGGCCGGTGCAGGAACGTGCGGGCCAGCGTGATGATCGGGCCCGGCATCGTGGCCGAGAACAGCATGGTGTGCCGCTCGTCCGGAACCATCCGCAGGATCCGCTCGATGTCGGGCAGGAAGCCGAGGTCGAGCATCCGGTCGGCCTCGTCGAGCACCAGCGCGCCGACCTTGCCCAGCACCAGGTGGCGCTGTTCGGCGAGGTCGAGCAGCCGGCCCGGAGTGCCGACGACGATGTCCACGCCCTTGCGCAGGGCCGCGATCTGCGGCTCGTACGGGCGGCCGCCGTAGATCGACTCCACCCGCACGCCGAGGTGCTTGCCGGCGTCGGTGATGTCGTGGGTGACCTGCAGACACAGCTCGCGGGTCGGCACCACGACGAGTGCCTGGGGGGTGCCGTCGCCCGGGCTGGTGAGCCGCTGCAGCAGCGGGACGCCGAAGCCCAGCGTCTTGCCGGTGCCGGTGCGGGCCTGGCCGATGACGTCCTCGCCGGCCAGCGCCAGCGGCAGCGTCAGTTCCTGGATGGCGAACGTCCGCTCGATGCCCGCCTCCGTGAGCGCCCGAACGACCTCTTCGCGCACGCCGAACTCGGCGAACGTGGGGGAGTCGTTGCGCACCGGGGCGCCGGACTGGAGCGGGTGGGACGTGTCGGTCTCTGGGACGCCTGCCTCGCTGTGTTCCAGCGTCACGGCGTCGAGTTCGGGGTTCTCCTGATTGTCGGTCGTGTTGTTTTCTGTCGAGACGGTGATGAGTTTCTCCCTAGTCGTCCAGCGCGCTCCGCCCTGGACGGGCCGCTCGACCGCACGCTCATGTCGTGTCGTGCGGGAGGGCCGGCGGGGCGCGCACACCCTCGTGGACGCCGCGTCTAACGCGTGCGTCCTGGTCAGTCTACCTTCTCCGGCGTGCCGATACCCTCAGCCCCATGAGCGAGTCGCCCATCGCCCCCGGGATCGTCGACCTCCTCGGCGTACTGGCCTACGGCGAACTCTCCGCCTTCGACCGCCTCTCCGAGGACGCGCGGACCGCGCCGACGCTGCCCGGCCGGGCAGCGCTGTCGGCGATGGCGGCGGCCGAGATCGGCCACTACACGCGGATCGAGCGGTTCCTGGCCGAGCACGGGGTCGACGTGCAGGACGCGATGCGGCCGTTCATCGGCCACTTCGACACCTGGCACGCCTCCACCGCGCCCCGATCCTGGCTGGAGTCGCTGGTCAAGGCCTATGTGGGCGACGGGCTGGCGGCCGACCTGTACCGGGAGATCGCGACCTGGCTCGACGAGGGCACCCGGTCGCTGGTGGTGGAGGTGCTGGCCGACACCGGGCACTCCGCGTTCGCCGAGCGGGAGGTGCGGGCGGCCATCGAGCAGGACCGGACCGTGCGCGACCGGCTGACGCTGTGGGGCAGGCGGCTGCTGGGGGAGGCGCTGACCCAGGCGCAGTACGTGGTGGCGGAGCGGGACGGGCTCGCGGAGCTGATCGTCACCGGAACGGGTGACCTGGCGGGAATCGCGGCGCTGTTCCGGCGGTTGCAGCAGGCACATGGCAGGCGGATGACCGCGCTCGGTCTCGGCTAGCCTGGTGCGGGTCAGCGTTGTGTAGTGCGTCGAGGCGGAGGTCAGCGTGGAGGTCAAGGTCGGAGTCGCGGACACCGCGCGGGAGCTGGTGCTCAACAGCAACCAGTCCCCGGAGGAGATCGAGTCCCTCGTCGCGGGCGCGTTGAAGGACTCCGCCGGGACGCTCAGCCTTGTCGACGACAAGGGGCGCCGGTACGTGGTGCCGTCCGGGCGGATCGCCTACGTCGAGATCGGCTCCGCCGACAGCCGCCGCGTGGGCTTCGCGACCGCGTAGTCGGCCGGCCTGGTCAGCCGGCGTCGCTGGTCGGGGTGAGCTTGACCACCTTGTTCACCTCGAGCGGCTTGTTCGGGTCCAGGACGATGCCGTGCGCGCGGGTGAAGCCGTCGATCGCCGACCAGATGATCTCGGTCAGGTACTCGACCACCGCGTCGCGGCTCATCGTGCGGCGTTCCAGCCACCATTCGCTGACGTTCTGGACCATGCCGACGATGCCGTGCCCCCACGGCTCGGCGCCGCCGGAGTCGATGTTCATCGAGCGCAGGTAGTCGCCGAGCAGGGCGCTGAGCGCGTTGGCGATCAGCTCCTTGTCCTCGGCGACGATGTCCTGCTCGACCGGGGCGCGGGCGAAGCTGCGGCGGATCAGCACCCGGTACAGGTGCGGGTGCTCCTCGACGGTGGAGAAGAACGCGTCCAGGCTCTTGCGGATGCGCGGGACCGGGGCTTCCTCGTTGTTCATGGCCGGGATGAGCCGGTCGAACAGGATCTCGGTGCCGCGCTGGCCGAGCGCGACGAACAGGTCGGCCTTGTCGGCGAAGTGCCGGTAGAGCACCGGCTTGGTCACGCCCGCCTCGGCCGCGATGTGGTCCATGCCCACGTCCGGGCCGTGCTCGGCGAGCGCCCGCATCGCGGCCTCGACGAACTCCGCCCGGCGTGCCGCCCGGTGCGATCTCCAACGGTCGCGCCGGGCGTCCCCAGTGTTGTCGGACATTCCCCCAACGGTAGCCCTACGGGCTCTGCAGCGGGAAACCGCCGCCGATGCCCTTCCAGGCCAGCGTGGAGATCAGGCCGACGGCCTCGTCCTTGGGCATCGTGCGGTTGTTCGACAGCCACGACCGGGCCGCCACCTGGCTGATCCCGACCAGGCCGACCGCGAGCAGCTGGGCGCGCTCCTCGTCCAGGCCGGCGTCGGCGGTGATGGTCGCGGTGATCGCCGCGGTGCAGGCGTCGGTGCCGCGGTCGATCGCGGCCTGCACGGCCGGCTCGCCGCGCAGGTCGGACTCGAAGACGAGTCGGTAGGCCTGGCTCTCGCCGTCGACGAAGTCGAAGTACGCGCTGACCGCGTTGCGCACCCGCGCCCGGTTGTCGGTGGTGGACTGCATGGCGTCGGTGACCCGCGAGATCAGCTCGTCGACGTGGATCTCCAGCAGCGCCATGTACAGCTCGAGCTTGCCGGGGAAGTGCTGGTAGAGCACCGGCTTGCTGACGCCGGCGCGCTCGGCGATCTCGTCCATCGCCGCCGCGTGGTAGCCGTTGCGGGCGAAGACGTCCTGCGCCGCCTCGAGCAGCTGCGCCCGCCGCGCGGTCCTGGGCAGCCTGGCCGCCCGGTTGGCCTGCGCGCCGTGTTGCACCGTCTCCGACATCCTGCCGCCTCCCACGCGTGTCACTCCTCCTGCGAGCCGGGGTCACCGACCCGTGCGGGTGATATGACCTTACTCGCCGGTAATGATCGTCCGCGATCGTCCGCCCGTGTCCTGGCCCGTCAGGGACACTGGGAGGATGAGTACCAGCGCCACGACCCGATCTCCGGTTACCCATGTTCCCCTGTCCGACGCGCTGCTTCCTCCGGTGGACGGCTCCACCCCGCCCTGGCCGGGCGGCGACGAGACGTCGGGAGGCGTGACGCTGCACGTGCGGCGCACGCCGGGGCCACCGGACGCCGAGTCGACGGCGGTCTACCTGCACGGGCTTGGCGGCTCGGCGACGAACTGGACCGACCTCGCGGGCCAGCTGTCCGGGTACGTGCCGGGGATCGCGGTGGACCTGCCGGGGTTCGGGCGCACCGAGCCGCCGGACGGGTTCGACTACTCGATGCCCGCGCACGCCGACACGGCCGCCCGATTCATCCGAGG
This sequence comes from Actinophytocola gossypii, assembly GCF_025165815.1. Classification (GTDB taxonomy): domain Bacteria; phylum Actinomycetota; class Actinomycetes; order Mycobacteriales; family Pseudonocardiaceae; genus Actinophytocola; species Actinophytocola gossypii. The sequence goes on from NZ_JAFFZE010000024.1 coordinate 100,760, forward strand.
TCTGGGTGTCGGGCCGGTGCACCTGTTCGGCAACTCGATGGGTGGGGCGATCGCGGTGCTGCTCGCCGCGCGACACCCCGACCTGGTGCGCACGCTCACGCTGATCTCGCCGGCGATGCCGGACCTGCGGCCGTTCACGTCCAGGATGTCCGACCCCCGGCTGCCGCTGGCGTTCCTGCCGCTGGTCGGGCCCGCGGTGCGCAGACGGCTGGCGCAGGAGGACGTCGAGACGCGGGTGATGCGGCTGCTGCGGCTGTGCTTCGCCGAGCCGGACCGGGTGCCGGAGTCGCGCAGGCAGGAGGCGGCCAGGGAGTTCGAGGAGCGGGAGAAGCTGGTCTGGGCGAACCCTGCGCTCGCGCGCAGCACGTTCGGGCTGTTCCGGACCTGGCTGGTGCCCAGGTCGCGGTCACTGTGGACGCTGGCGCCCAGGATCGAGGCCCCGGCGCTGGTCGTGTGGGGGACCGCGGACAAGCTGGTCACGGTGCGCAAGGCGCCGAGGACAGCCCGGCTGCTGCCCAGGGGGCGGCTGCTCGTGCTGCCGCGCACCGGGCACGTCGCGCAGATGGAACGGCCGGGCACGGTGGCCCGCGCGGTGCTCGGGATGTGGGAGGAGGTCGCAGCCGGCCGCTGGTGACCTGGGCCATCCGAGTCACCGGTTCGTCGGCGCGTCGTTATCAACCTGTGGCATTCTGGGCGCCGTGACGAAGCGCGCCCAGGACAGGCACCGCGCGAGCGCGCGCCGTACCTCGGCGCAGCCGCTCGCGGCGTCGTGGCGGCCGGACGGCGACGAGCCGGGGCCCGCGCGGCGGCGCAGGACCCGCAAGCGCGGGCTGCGTGGCCTGCTCGCGACCTACAGCTGGCGGATCTACGCGGTGCCGGTGCTGGTGGCGGTCACCGTGCTGGTGTTCATCGACACCGCGAACGACGATGGCACGCCCGCGCGGGCCGACCAGATCTCCGCGGTGCGCGGCGAGCAGGACCCCGAGGCGCCCGCCCCGGCGGACCCGAAGGCCACCGAGCAGCCCGCGGTCCCGCCGAACCTGAACATCCCGACCGCCGAGCTGCCGAAGGGCGCGCCGTACCCGAAGGCGGGTGAGGGCGAGTTCGACATCGTGCCCGGCCGCGGCGAGCGCGTCGGCACGGGCGGCGAGCTGTTCACGTACACGATCGAGATCGAGCGCGGGATCGACCTGGCGCCCTACGGCGGCAAGGACTCGTTCGCGTCGCTGGTCGACACGACGCTCGCCGACCCGCGCGGCTGGGCGGCCACCGGCCAGGTGTCGGTCCAGCGGATCGACGGCGAGGCCGAGGAACCAGACGTCCGGATGACGCTGGCCACGCCGGAGACCATCCACCAGCCGGACTACTGCGGGTACTCGATCAAGTACGAGTCGTCCTGCTGGCGCAGCAGCGAGAGCCGCGTGATGATCAACCTGGCCCGCTGGGTGCGCGGCGCGGTCGCGTTCGGCGGCGACATCGGCACGTACCGGCAGTACGCGATCAACCACGAGATCGGCCACGCCTTCGACAACGGCCACGTCGGCTGCGCCAAGAACGGCGCCCTGGCCCCGGTGATGATGCAGCAGACCTTCGGCGTCGCCAACGACTACGTCGCCCGCCTCAACGACCAGGTGGGCAACGCCGACCCGGTCCAGGCCGACGGCAAGACGTGTCGTTACAACGCCTGGCCCAACCCCCAGGCCCGCCCCGCCTGACCCCGCGAGTCGTACGTTCCGGTCGCGGGGGGGGGGGGGGGGGGGGGGGGGGCCCCCCCCGCCCCGGGGGGGGCGGCCCGGCGGGGGGGGGGGGGGTGGGGGGGGGGGGAGCTCCCGTGGGACGGCGGCGTTGTACCGAGCAGACTGGGGAGTACCGCACACCGTGTCGAGGAGGAGACCATGGCAGGCAGTTTGCCGCCGCTGGTGGAGCCGGCCGAGGAGCTGACCAAGGACGAGGTCGCCCGCTACAGCCGGCACCTGATCATCCCCGATGTGGGGGTGGACGGGCAGAAACGGCTGAAGAACGCCAAGGTGCTGGTGGTCGGCGCGGGCGGGCTGGGCAGCCCGGCGCTGCTGTACCTGGCCGCCGCGGGGGTCGGCACGCTCGGGATCATCGACTTCGACGTGGTCGACGAGTCGAACCTGCAGCGCCAGGTCATCCACGGCGTCTCGGACGTCGGCAAGCCCAAGGCCGTGTCGGCCAAGGAGTCGGTCGCCGAGATCAACCCGTTCGTCACGGTCAACCTGCACCAGGAGCAGCTGACCTCGGACAACGCGCTGGACGTGTTCCGCGGCTACGACCTGATCCTGGACGGCACCGACAACTTCGCCACCCGCTACCTGGTCAACGACGCCGCCGTGCTGCTCGGCAAGCCGTACGTCTGGGGCTCGATCTTCCGGTTCGAGGGCCAGGTCAGCGTGTTCTGGGAGGACGCCCCCAACGGCCAGGGTCTCAACTACCGCGACCTCTACCCCGAGCCCCCGCCGCCCGGCATGGTCCCCTCCTGTGCGGAGGGCGGCGTGCTCGGCGTGCTCTGCGCGTCGATCGGGTCGGTCATGGTCACCGAGGCGATCAAGCTCCTCACCGGCATCGGCGAGCCGCTGCTCGGCCGGCTGATGGTCTACGACGCCCTGGAGATGTCGTACCGCACCATCAAGATCCGCAAGGACCCCGAGTCCAAGCCGATCGAGGGCCTCATCGACTACGACGCGTTCTGCGGCGTGGTGTCCGACGACGCCCAGCAGGCCGCCGCCGGCCACACGATCACCCCGAAGGAGCTCAAGGACAAGTTCGACCGGGCCGAGAACTTCGCGCTGATCGACGTCCGCGAGCCGCACGAGTACGAGATCGTGAACATCCCCGGCGCCGTGCTCGTGCCGAAGGACCGGATCCTGTCCGGCGAGGCGCTCGCGGAGCTCCCGCAGGACAAGCCGATCGTGTTGCACTGCAAGTCCGGCGCGCGCTCGGCGGAGGCCCTCGCGGCCCTGCACAAGGCGGGTTTCGGCGACGCGGTGCACGTCGGCGGCGGGGTGCTCGGCTGGGCGCGGGACGTCGACCCCAGCCTGCCTACCTACTGAGCGGCGTCCGGGCGGGTAGCGTGCTGGGTCGTGACCGCGTCCCAGCCACCCCAGCACGTGCGCGCGGCCTTCGGCGCCAAGGACATCGAGCCGGAGTACGTCGAGGTCGGGCCGCGGTGGCGGTGCGGCGACATCGCCCTGCGGCCGGTGACCAACCCGGCCGAGGCGTCCTGGGTCGCGCAGACCCTGGGTGACCTGCAGGTGCCCGACCTGCGCGTCGCCCGTCCGCTGCGCGCCAGCGACGGGCGCTGGGTCGTCGGCGGCTGGGCGGCGTTCCGGTTCGTCGAGGGCCGCCCGGAGCCGCGCTACGACGAGATCGTGTCCGCGTCGCTGCGGCTGCACCACGCCATCGGTGACCTGCCGGTGCCCCGGTTCCTGGCCGCCCGCGCCGACGTGTTCGCGCTGGCCGACCGGGTCGCCGCCGGCACCGACGAGGCCCCGTTGAACCCGGCGCTCGGCGGCCGGCTGTTCGACGTGCTCGCCGGCGGGCGCCAGCCGCTGCGGACGCGACCCCAGATCGTGCACGGCGACCTGTTCGGCACCGTGCTGTTCGCCGGCGCCGCCGCGCCCGGGATCGTCGACTTCACCCCGTACCACCGCCCGCCCGAGTGGGCGGCCGCGGTGGTGGTGGTCGACGCGCTGGCCTGGGGCGGTGCCGATCCGGGCATCCTGCGTCGCTGGGCGCACCTGCCGGACTGGTCGCAGGCGCTGCTGCACGCCCTGCTGTTCCGGCTCGCGGTGCACGCCCTGCACCCGCACTCCACCGAACAGTCCCTGCGCGGCCTCGAACGCGCCGCACACCGGATCACCACGCTGTGACCGGCGCGACCGCGTCGGTTCACCAGGTGGTGACCAGCAGGACCAGCAGGCCCGCGCACTCCCGCACGAGGCCGGCCGGGGCGACCACGAACCCGGCGACCACCAGCGCCCCGGCCAGCACGACCGCGGCCACGTTCACCGCGGCCGGACGCACCAGCATCGCCGCGACCAGCGCGAACGGCAGCCCGCCCGCGACGTAGCCGAGCACCAGCTGCGCGTCCAGCGGCAGACCGACCGCGAACGTCACCGCCGCCAGGAACCCGCAGCCGGCCACCCCGCCGACGGCGACCAGCACCACCCACAGGACCCTGCCGCGCGGGGTCTCCGGCAGCCACGACACCCCCGGCGTCCCCCACGCGAGCAGCCCGAGCGCCGCGACCAGCGCCGCCGCCACCCCCAACACCCCGACCAGGGTGACGACCGGCAGCGCGGCCAGCGGCCGGAACGGCAGCGGCCCCCGGTCGAGGGTGAACAGCACCGCGAGCGTGCCCATCAACACCGACCCGATCACCCACACGCCGGCCAGCTGTCTCGGCATCCGTCCTCCCCTGGGGTCGCGACCTGGCTCACCACCGGCCCGGGCGTCGTGCGCGGGCAATGTCTCGCACCGGAAACACTGCCGCATCCCGGGTTAACACGCGCTCCCTAGCGTCAGCCGCATGCCGGTCGACACGCACTGCCCCTACTGCGCGCTCCAGTGCGGGATGCGACTCACCGGGACGACCGTCGCGCCGCGCGAGTTCCCCACCAGCCGGGGCGGCCTCTGCCAGAAGGGGTGGACCGCCGCGGCGGTACTGGACTCGCCGGGGCGGCTGACCACGCCGCTGGTACGCACCGGCGGCGAACTGCGCCCGGCTTCCTGGGGCACCGCGCTGGACACCGTCGCGCGGCGGGTGCGCGCCCTCCAGGACACGCACGGCCGGGACGCGGTCGCGGTGTTCGGCGGCGGCGGGCTGACCAACGAGAAGGCCTACCTGCTCGGCAAGTTCGCCCGGGTCGCCCTCGGCACCGCGCGGATCGACTACAACGGCCGGTTCTGCATGTCCTCGGCGGCCGCCGCGTCGACGCGCGCGTTCGGCCTGGACCGGGGACTGCCGTTCCCGGTCTCCGACCTCGCCGGCGCCGGCGCGGTACTGCTCGCCGGCGCGAACCCGGCGGAGACGATGCCGCCGTTCACCCAGCACCTGGCCGGCGCGGAGCTGGTCGTCGTCGACCCGCGCCGCACGCCGACCGCCGAGGCCGCCACCCTGCACCTCCAGCCGGCACCCGGCACCGACCTCGCGCTCGCGCTGGGCGTCCTGCACGCGGTGGTCGCCGACGGGCACCTGGACAAGGCCTACGTCGCCGAGCGCACCACCGGCTTCGACGACGCGTGGCGGATCGCGGCGGCGTGGTGGCCGGAACGCGTCGAGCGGGTCACCGGGGTGGCCGCCGCGGACCAGCGCCGGGCCGCCGCCCTGCTCGCCGAGGCCGGGAGCGCGTACGTGCTCACCGCGCGCGGCACCGAGCAGCACGCCGGCGGCACGGACACGGTCGGCGCCTGGATCAACCTCGCGCTCGCGCTCGGCCTGCCGGGGCGGCTCGGGTCGGGGTTCGGCTGCCTGACCGGGCAGGGCAACGGGCAGGGCGGGCGCGAGCACGGGCAGAAGGCCGACCAGTTGCCCGGGTACCGGCGCCTCGACGACCCGGCCGCGCGGGCGCACGTCGCCGGGGTGTGGGGCGTCGACCCGGACTCGCTGCCCGGGCCGGGGCCGTCGGCGGCCGAGCTGCTCGACTCGGACGCGCGGGCGCTGCTGGTGTTCGGGTCGAACCCGGTGGTGTCGGCGCCGGACGCGGGCCGGGTGACCGGGTGGCTGGCGGGGCTGGGCCTGCTGGTGGTCGCCGACGTGGTGCTGTCGGAGACCGCGCGGCACGCGGACGTGGTGCTGCCGGTCACCCAGTGGGCCGAGGAGGACGGCACGCTGACCAACCTGGAGGGCCGCATCCTGTTGCGCCGCAAGGCGGTCGACCCGCCGGCGGAGGTACGGACCGACCTGGACGTGCTGGCCGGTCTCGCGGTCCGGCTCGGCCAGCCGGCCGCGCGGTTCCCGGCCGACGCGGAGGCCGTGTTCGACGAGCTGCGGCGCGCGTCGGCGGGTGGCCCGGCGGACTACGCGGGCGTGACCTACGACCGGCTGCGTGCGGGGGAGGCCCTGCACTGGCCGGTGCCTCGGGTCGATCACCCGGGGACGCCCAGGTTGTTCCTGGACTCGTTCGCGCACCCGGACGGGCGGGCCAGGTTCGCGCCGGTGGACCACTCCGGGCCGGCCGAGGCACCGGACGACGAGTTCCCCCTGGTGGTGACCACCGGCCGGGTGCTGGCGCACTACCAGTCCGGCGCGCAGACCCGGCTGGTGCCGGAGCTGGCGTCGGCGGTGCCGTCGTGCTTCGTGGAGGTGCATCCGGACACGGCCGCGCGGGTGGGGCTGGCCGACGGGGACTCCGCGCTGGTCTCGTCGCGTCGCGGGTCGGTGGTGGCCAGGGTGCGGGCGGTCGCGTCGATGCGGCCGGACGTGGTGTTCCTGCCGTTCCACTTCGCCGGCGAGGGGCGGGCGAACCTGCTCACGAACCCCGCGCTGGACCCGGTGAGCGGGATGCCCGAGTTCAAGGTGTGCGCCGGTCGACTGTCCCCTGTGGAGGTTCGGTGAGACACGTTCTCGTTGTCGGGTACGGGATGGCGGGTGCGCGGCTGGCCGAGGAGGTCCGGCGGCGTGACCCGGACGGCGCGCGGGTGGCGCTGACGGTCGTCGGGGAGGAGCGGCACCCCGCTTACAACCGGGTGCTGCTGTCGGGAGTGCTCGGCGGGTCGCTCCGCACGGACTCGGTGCGGTTGCAGGATCCCAGCTGGCCGGCACGGCACCACGTCGACCTGCGTGCCGGTTCGGTGACCGGCGTCGACCGGGCGGCGCGCCGGGTCACGCTCACCGACGGGTCCACTGTGGACTACGACGTGCTGGTGCTGGCTACCGGGAGCCGGCCGTGGCTGCCGCCGGTGGAGGGCCTGGTCGTGGACGGCGGGCTCGCGCCCGGAGCGGTGGCGTTCCGCACGCTGGACGACTGCGCCGCGATCCTGGCGGCGTCCCGGCCGGGCGCGCCGGTCGCCGTGCTCGGTGGCGGGCTGCTCGGGCTGGAGGCGGCTCGTGGCCTCGCGCACCGGGGGAACCTGGTGACCGTCGTGCACCCGGTGGGGCACCTGATGGAACGCCAGCTCGACCCGGCGGCCGGGCGGGTGCTGGCCGCGACGCTGGCCACCCTGGGCATCGAGACCCGGCTCGGCGTCACCGCGGCCAGGTACCTGCCCGGCGACGGGCTCAAGCTCGCCGACGGCGGCCTGGTGCCGGCCGACCTGGTGGTCGTGTCCGCCGGGGTGCGGCCGGAGACCACCCTCGCGGCGGCGGCCGGGATCACCGTCGACGGCGGGATCGTGGTGGACGACGCCCTGCGCACCAGCGACCCGAGGGTGCACGCGCTCGGCGACTGCGCCCGCCACCCCGGCACGGTGTCCGGGCTGGTGCAGCCGGCGTGGGAGCAGGCCGCCGTGCTCGCCGACCTGCTCACCGGCACCGACCCGGCCGCCCGGTACCGGGGCACGCCCGTGGTGACCAGGCTCAAGGCCCGCGACGTCGACCTGGCCGCGCTCGGCGAGGTGCACACCGACGTGGACGACGCCGACGCGGAGGTGCTCTGCCTGCAGGACGCCGCCCGCGGCCGGTACGCCAAGCTCGTGCTGCGCGAGGAACGGGTGACCGGCGCGATCGTGCTCGGCGCCCCGGACGCGGCGGCCGCCATCACCCAGCTCTACGACCGGGGCGCGCCAGCGCCGGCCGACCGGCTCGCGCTGCTGCTGGGCCGCGCCGGGTCGGGGCAGCCGGCGAGCCCGGTCGACCTGCCCGCGTCGGCCACCATCTGCCGCTGCAACACGGTCACCAAGCGGGCCCTGGTCACCGCCTGGCGCTCCGGTGCCCGCTCCGCCGCCGACCTCGCCACCAGCACCCGAGCCACCACCGGCTGCGGCGGCTGCCGGGACGCGGTCGGCGTCATCGCCACCTGGCTCGCCGACACGGACCCGACGCGATGAGGCGCGGGCGGTGGATCGAGCGCTGGGAGCCCGACGACGAGGAGTTCTGGGCGGCCACCGGGCGGCGGGTGGCGCGGCGCAACCTCGTGTTCTCGGTGTTCGCCGAGCATCTCGGGTTCGCGATCTGGGTGCTGTGGTCGGTCGTCGTGCTCAACCTCGACGCCGCCGGGCTGCCGATGTCGCTGGGGGAGACGTTCTGGCTCACCGCCGTGCCCAACCTGGTCGGCGCGGCACTGCGGATCCCCTACACGTTCGCGGTGCCCCGGTTCGGCGGCCGGCTGTGGACGACGGTCAGCGCGGGGCTGCTGCTGGTGCCGTCGACCCTGCTCGCCGTGGTCGTGCCCGGCGGGTGGCTCGCCGCCCAGACGCACGACACCCAGTTCTGGGTACTGCTGGCGTGCGCGGCGACCGCGGGGGTCGGCGGCGGCAACTTCTCCTCGTCGATGGCCAACATCTCGTTCTTCTACCCCGAGCGGCGCAAGGGTTTCGCGCTCGGCCTCAACGCCGCCGGCGGCAACCTCGGGGTCGCGGTGGTGCAGCTCGTCGTGCCGCTGGTGGTGGTCGCCGGAGTCCCGGTGGCGGCCTCGGGACAGGTGCGGCTGGCCAACGCCGGGCTGGTCTGGATCCCGTTCGTGGTGGTGGCCGCGGTGTGCGCGTGGCTGTTCATGGACAGCCTCACCCAGGCCCGCGCGGACACCCGCTCGTACGTGTCCGCGCTGCGGCACGGGCAGACGTGGATCGTGTCGTTGCTGTACGTCGGCACGTTCGGGTCGTTCATCGGGTACTCGTTCGCGCTGCCGCTGGTCATCCGCAGCACCTTCCCGGAGTTCCTGGCCGCGCACCCGTTCGTCGCCACCCACCTCGCCGGGCTCGGGTTCGTCGGCGCGCTCGTCGGCTCGGTCGCGCGCCCGCTCGGCGGCTGGCTCGCCGACCGGCTCGGCGGCGCGCGGGTGACGCTCGGCTGCTTCGCCGGCATGACCGGCTGCACCGCGCTCGCCGTCGCCGGGGTGCAGGCGCACAGCTTCGCCCTGTTCTTCGGCGCGTACCTGGGGATCTTCCTGCTCTCCGGCGCCGGCAACGGCTCCACCTACCGGATGATCCCGGTGATCTTCGGCGAGCTGGGCCGCCGGGACGCGGCCGCCAACGGGCTCGCGCCGGCGGCCACCGCGCTGCGGTACAAGCGCGAGGCGGCTGCGGTGATCGGCATCGCCGGCGCGGTCGGGGCGTTCGGCGGGTTCGCCATCCAGCTGGTCTTCCGGCAGGCCGCCCTGGACGGCGGCGCGGACTGGCCGGTGCCGGCGCTGTGGGTGTTCCTCGGCGGCTACGTGGTGTTCGCGTTCCTCACCTGGTTCTGCTACCTGCGCCGCACGTTCGCCGTGCGGCGCCTGCCGAGCCTGGCCGGCGCCGCGAACGCCATCTGACGCGTCAGGCGTGCCGCTCCGGGAAGTCCAGGCCGTGCATCCCGGCGTACCGCGCGACCGGCGGCGGCCGCCAGCCGTCCACCGACGCCGCCGCCGGACGCAGCACCTCCACCTCGAGCGGGCGGCACACGTCGATCGGATCGCGGGCGTCCGGTCCCCACATCGGCACGGACAGGTCGCCCGCCGGGCAGGTGGACAGCGCGCAGAGCAGGTCCTGTTCGGCGAAGAACTCGAAGAAGTCGCCCGGTTCGGCCGGCGACGGCTTCATGAAGTACTCGCCGTCGGCGTTGATCCCGGTGACGGTGAAGATGTTCAACACGTCGTGCACGTCGAACTCGGTCAGCCCGTACGGCAGCACGGCCCGGACCAGGTTCGAGTGGCAGTGCACGTCCGCGTCGACCCCGGTGAGGATCCGGTTGATGTAGGGGTCGCACCGCGAGCCGAGCAGATCGTGCACGCGGGCGCCGTCCGCGTCGGTGCCGTAGTCCTCGAGGGAGTCGCCGGTGATGGTCAGCAGCGGCCGCAGGTACGGCAGGGTGGACCACAGCCGGTCGTACCGGGTGACGTGGGTGCCCTGCAGCTGCCGGGTCCGCGAGGTCCACAGCCGCTCCCGCGGGTTGTGCCGGTTCCACACGTTGAAGTCCCCGCACTGCGGTCCGGCTTCGGTGGTGACGATCCGGCACAGGTACCCGGCGGGAACCTCCCACGCCCGGCCGGAACGGATCGGGATCTCGAACCGCTCGACCACCTCGCGCCCGTCGGTGTCGGCGGCGAGCCGGTCGTAGAACCCCTGGTCCACCTCCAGCACGCTGCCCGGTCCCGCCTGGTAGTAGCCCGCCTGTCCGCCCACTCGGTCCTCCCGTTCCTCCGCGACTTCTCGCCACGCTATCGCCACGGGTGGGAGAGCTCCGTAACGGCGGCGAAACAGCGGCGACCCGACGCCGACACGGCCGCCGTCGAGCATGGGGCCGTGCAGAAGACACTCGTCGTGGTCGGCAACGGGATGGTGGGGCACCGCCTGGTCGCCGCGGTGCGCGAGCGGGACCGGGCGGGCGAGTGGCGGGTCGTGGTGTTCGGCGAGGAGGCCCGCCCGGCCTACGACCGGGTCGCCCTCACGTCCTATGTGGACGACTGGGACGCCGGCCGGCTCGCGCTGGCCGAACACGACCGGGACGTGGAGGTCCGGCTCGGCGACCCGGTGGTGTCGATCGACCGGGCCGCGTGCACGGTGACCTCGGCCAGCGGTGCGGTCCTCGGGTACGACGCGCTGGTGCTGGCCACCGGCTCGTACCCGTTCGTACCGCCGGTGCCGGGCCACGACCTGCCGGGCTGCCACGTGTACCGCACGATCGACGACCTCGACGGCATCCGCGACTACGCCTCGCGGATCCGCCGCGGCCGGCGTGCCGCCCTGGTCGTCGGCGGCGGCCTGCTCGGCCTGGAGGCGGCCAAGGCACTGCGCGACCTGGGACTCTCCCCGCACGTCGTGGAGCTCGCGCCGTGGCTGATGCCGCTGCAGGTCGACGCGGGCGGCGGCGCGCTGCTGCGCAGGCTGATCACCGACCTCGACGTCACCGTGCACGCCGGCACCGGCACGAAGGCGATCGAGCGCGACGGCGAGCGGCTGGTCGCCAAGCTGGGCAACGGAACCGAGCTGGACGTGGACCTCGTGGTGTTCGCCGCCGGGGTCCGGCCGAGGGACTCGCTGGCCGCGGCGGCCGGGCTGGCGCTCGGCGAACGCGGCGGTGTCGTGGTCGACTCCGCGTGCCGCACCGACGACCCGCACGTGTGGGCGGTCGGCGAGTGCGCCTGTGTCGGCGGCCGCGTGCACGGGCTCGTCGCGCCCGGGTACGCGATGGCCGAGGTGGTCGCCGACCGGCTGCTCGGCGGCACGGCGACCTTCGCCGAGGCGGACACCGCCACCAAGCTCAAGCTCCTCGGCGTGGACGTGGCGAGCTTCGGCGACGCGCACGCCCGCGCGGAGGGCGCCCTGGAGGTGGTGCTGAACGACGCGGTCTCCGGCTCGTACAAGAAGCTCGTGCTCTCCGACGACGCGTCCACCCTGCTCGGCGGCGTGCTGGTCGGCGACGCGTCGGCGTACGCGGCGCTGCGCCCGCTGGTCGGCCGCCCGGTCCCGGTCGATCCGGTCGGTCTGCTCGCCGGAGCCGAACCGGCGGGCACGCTGCCGGCGGACGCCCAGGTCTGCTCGTGCCACGCGGTGACCAGGGCGGCGGTCGACGGCGCGATCGCCGAGGGCTGCGCGGACGTGCCGGCCCTCAAGGCGTGCACGAAGGCGGGGACCGGCTGCGGCTCGTGCGTGCCGATGCTCAAGCGGCTGCTCGGCGAGGCCGGGGTGGTGCAGTCCAAGGCGCTGTGCGAGCACTTCACGCAGAGCCGGGTGGAGCTGTTCGAGATCGTCCGGACCACCGGCGTGCGCACGTTCAGCGACCTGGTCGCCCGGCACGGCACCGGCCGGGGCTGCGACGTCTGCAAGCCGGCGGTGGCGTCGATGCTGGCGTCGACCGGCGGCGGGCACGTGTTGGACGGCGAGCAGGCGGCGTTGCAGGACACCAACGACCACTTCCTGGCGAACCTCCAGCGCAACGGCACCTACTCGGTGGTGCCGAGGATCCCCGGTGGGGAGATCACCCCGCACCGGCTGATGGTGATCGCCCAGGTCGCGCAGGACTACGGGCTCTACACGAAGATCACCGGCGGGCAGCGGATCGACCTGTTCGGCGCGAGGGTCGAGGACCTGCCGGCGATCTGGCGGCGCCTGGTGGACGCCGGATTCGAGTCCGGGCACGCGTACGGGAAGGCGCTGCGCACCGTCAAGTCGTGCGTCGGCAGCACGTGGTGCCGCTACGGCGTGCAGGACTCGGTGCGGATGGCGATCGAGCTGGAGCTGCGCTACCGGGGGCTGCGGTCGCCGCACAAGATCAAGGCCGGGGTGTCCGGCTGTGCCAGGGAGTGCGCGGAGGCGCGCGGCAAGGACTTCGGCGTCATCGCCACCGAGCACGGCTGGAACCTGTACGTGGCCGGCAACGGCGGCTTCACCCCACGGCACGCGCAGCTCCTGGTGTCCGATGTGGACTCGGCCACGCTGGTCCGCCTGATCGACCGCTTCCTGATGTTCTACGTCCGCACCGCCGACCGCCTGCAACGCACGTCGGCGTGGCTGGAGTCCCTGGACGGCGGCCTGGACCACCTGCGCGAGGTGATCGTCGACGACACCCTCGGCGTCTGCGCCGACCTGGAAGCCGCGATGGCCAGGCACGTCGAGTCCTACTCCGACGAGTGGCGCGGCGTACTGGACGACCCCGACAAGCTGGCCCGGTTCACGTCGTTCGTCAACGCCCCCGGCGCCCCGGACCCGACGGTGACGTTCCGCGAGGAACGCGGCCAGCGCGTGCCGGTGCTGCTGGGCGTCCCGGAGGTCGTCGGATGACCGTCGTCTGTGCCCTGTCCGACCTGCTGCCCGACCGGGGCGCCGCGGCCCTGCTGCCGTCCGGCGAGCAGGTCGCCCTGTTCCGCACCGGAGCCGGGGAGGTCTTCGCCCTGTCCAACATCGACCCGTTCAGCCGGGCGGCGGTCCTCTCCCGGGGCATCGTCGGCGACCTCGACGGCGTGCCCGTGGTCGCGTCACCCATGCACAAACAGCACTTCGACCTGCGCACGGGCACGTGCGTGGAGGATCGCGCGGTGTCCGTGCGGGTGTACCGGGTACGGGTGGAGGCCGGCCAGGTCGTGGTGGCCGCGTGAGCGAGGTCGCCCCGCTGGCCGGCTACACCGTCGGCGTCACCGCCGCCCGCCGCGCCGACGAGCTGGGCGCCCTCCTGGAACGCCGCGGCGCCACCGTGCTGCACGGCCCGGCGATCCGGATCGTGCCGCTGGCCGACGACGCGGAACTGGTGGCCGCCACCCGCGCCCTGCTGCGACGTCCCGCCGACGTGGTGGTCGCGACCACCGGCATCGGCTTCCGCGGCTGGCTGGAAGCCGCCGACGGCTGGGCCATGGGCGACGACCTGCGCCGGACGTTGGCCGCCTCGACCCTCCTCACCCGAGGCCCGAAGGCCAAGGGCGCGGTGCGGGCCGCCGGCCTGGTCGAGACCTGGGCCCCCGAGTCGGAGTCCAACGCCGAGGTACTGGACCACCTCCTGAAGTCCGGAGTGGACGGACACCGCATCGCCGTGCAGTTGCACGGAGAACCGCTGCGGGACTTCGTGGACACGTTGCGTTCGGCCGGCGCCGAGGTCCTGGAGGTGCCGGTCTACCGCTGGACCGCCCCGTCCGACACCGCACCCCTGGACCGCCTCCTCGACGCCGTGCTGGCCGGCCAGTTGGACGCGCTCACGTTCACCAGCGCCCCCGCCGCGGCGAGCGTCCTCCGCACCGCCGAGCGCCGAGGCCGGTACGAGGCCGTGCTGGACGTCCTGCGCGACCGCCTGCTGGTCGCCTGCGTCGGCCCGATCACCGCCGCCCCACTGGCCGGCGTCGGTGTGCCCGTCATCAGCCCCGCGCGGGCGCGCATCGGCGCCCTGGTCCGGGAGTTGGCGACCGTCCTCCCCGCTCGCGCCGTCCGCGTGCGCGCGGGCACCAGCACCCTCGAGCTACGCGGCCAGGCCGCGCTCGTCGACGGCCACCTGCGCCCCGTGCCACCCGCCCCCATGGCCGTCCTACGAGCGCTGGCCGCGAGCCCCGGCCGAACCCTGCCCCGCCCGGTGCTGGGGGCGGTGCTGCGTCGCCACTCCGGCCGCACCGAGTCGGTCGACGAACACGCCGTCGAGACGGCGGTAGGGCGCCTACGTTCCGCCCTCGGCACCACCGACCTGGTCCAGACGGTGGTCAAACGCGGCTACCGCCTGGCGGTGCCCGCCTCGTGAGGCCGCTGCTCCTGGTGGCCCACGGCACCCGCGACCCAGCCGGCGCGCGCGTGGTGGAAAACCTGGCCGTGGCGGTCCGCAAACGCTTGCCCCAGGTTCGCGTGGAGATCGCCTACGCCGATGTCCGCGACCCCGACGTGACCACCGCGTTGGCCGCGCTGGCCCCGGCGGTGGTCGTCCCCGCGTTCCTGGCGAGCGGCTACCACGTGCGGGTGGACATCCCCGCCCAGGTGGCCGACCGAGCCGTGATCACCGAGCCGTTGGGCCCGGCGCCGGGCCTGATAGCCGCCGCCCACGTCCGCCTCACCGAAGCCGGCTGGCGTGGCGAGCCGATCGTCCTGGCCGCGGCCGGCTCCACCGCCGTCCAGGCCCAGGCCGACACCGAACAAGCGGCGGCGGGCCTGGCCGCCCGCACCGGCGTCGAGGTCCGCATCGGCTACGCGACCAGGTCGCCGAGGATCACGGAGGTGGCGAACCCGGGCTGGGCGGTGTCGTCCTGGCTGCTCGCACCGGGCCTGTTCCACCGCTCGGCCCGCGCGAGCGCCCCCGTCGTGTCCGACCCCCTCGGCACCCACCCCAACGTGGTCGACCTGATCGTGACGCGTTACCGCACCGCCCCACCGGCACCTCGGCCCGCCCTGGGGCTCCCCAGGACTGCGCGGGTCGCGGTTCAGGGCCGCCAGCGGTAGCGGCGCATGCTCACCCGTTGCCCGTCCGCCAGGACGCCCTCCGCGCGCAGCAGCTCCAGTTGCCGTCGCGCCAGGTGCGGCGCCGGCGTCCCGTTCGCCCGCAGCACCCGGTGCCACGGCAGGTCCTGCCCGTCCTCGCTCAGGATCCGGCCCACCAGCCGGGGCGTCGACGCGCCCGCCATCGCCGCCACGTCCCCGTAACACGTCACCCGACCAGCGGGAACCGACGCGATCACGTCCCGGACCCGCTCGTGCAGCTCTTCGTCCACACCGAAGTATCCCCCGCGGCGGCGTGCCGGTGCGGCACCCGGCGTGCGCCCGTGTTTTCATCGTCGGCGTGGTCCTGACGGCTCCTCGGCTGGTGCGCCGGCCGGTGCCACCGCGGCCTCCCGCCCGGTGGGACGCCGCCGCCCAGCGCGTGCTGGACGGCGCCGAAGGGTTCGTCCGGGTTCTGGGGGGCCCGGGCACCGGCAAGACCACCCTGCTCACCGAGGTCGCCACCGACCGGATCCTGCGCGGTGGCGTCGACCCCGACCAGCTCCTCGTCATCACCGCCAACCGGCGCGCCGCAACCGACGTCCGGGCCGCCATCACGACGCGACTCACCGAGGGTGACGATCTGCGGACCGTGCGCGAACCGCTCGTGCGCACGGTTCACTCGTACGCGTTCGCCGTCCTGCGGCTGCACGCCACGATGCGTGACGTCCCGGGGCCGCGGCTGCTGTCCGGGCCGGAGCAGGACGCCGTCGTCCGGGAACTCCTCGCCGGTGACCTCGAGGACGAGGTCGACTACTGGCCCGACCGGCTCTGGCCCGCGCTCGCCGTTCCGGGGTTCGCCGAGGAGCTCCGCGACCTGATGCTCCGCGCCGCCGAGCGCGGTCTCGGGCCGGAGGACCTGATCCGCCTCGGCCAGGAGAACCGGAACCCCGAGTGGGTCGCCGCCGGCACCTTCGCGCGGCAGTACGAGCAGGTCACGCTCCTCGCCGGCGCCGCGGACAGCGCGGTCGCCCAGGAGTCCGCCCCGGCACTGGACGCCGCCGAGCTCGTCGCCTCCGCCCTGCTCGCCTTCGACACCGACGCCGAACTGCTCGCGGCCGAGCGCGACCGGGTCCGCTACCTGCTCGTCGACGACGCCCAGCACCTCGACCCGCTCCAGTACCGCCTGCTCGCCCGGCTCGGGTTCGCCGCCAAGGAGTTCGTCCTCGCCGGTGACCCGGACCAGGCCGTCTTCTCCTTCCGCGGCGCCGACCCCCGCCTGCTGGCCGACACCCAACCCGACGGCGGCACCGTCGTCCTCCGCGAGACCCACCGGCACGCGCCGGCCATCCGCCAGGCCGTCGCCCGCCTCGCCGCCCGCCTCCCCGGCGCGGGCCCGCAACGGCCGACCACCGACCCCGACGAGCCGCCGAGCGAGCACGGCCGGGTCGACATCCGCCTGCACGCCACCGACGCCGCCGAGGCCGCCTGGGCCGCCGACCAGCTCCGCCGCGCGCACCTGGTCGACGGGGTGCCGTGGTCGGAGATGGCCGTGCTGGTCCGCTCCGCCACCCTCGCGATCCCGGTGCTGCACCGCGCCCTGTCCATCGCCGGCGTCCCGGTCAGCACCGACGCCGACGAGGTCCCGCTGGCCCGCCGGCCCGCCGTCCGCCCGTTCCTGGAGCTGCTCCGGGTCGCCGCCAACCCGCGCGTACTCGATCCCGCGCGCGCCGAGCTGCTGCTGTCCTGCCAGTTCGGCGGCGCCGACCCGCTGGCCCTGCGCCGCCTGCGCCGCGGCCTGCGCCGGCTGGAACTCGCCGCCGGCCAGGACCGGCCGAGTGACGAGCTGCTGGTCGAGGTGCTGAACTCGGCCGACACGCTCGCTGCGCTGGACGACGCGGAGGCCGGCAGCGTCCGCAAGGTCGCTGGGCTGCTGGCGACCGCGCGGCAGGGGATCGCCGACAACGCGGGCATCGAGCAGATCCTGTGGTCGGTGTGGCAGGAGAGCGGCCTGGAGGCCCGCTGGTCGGCCCAGTCCCGGCGCGGCGGCACCCTGGGCGCGCAGGCGGACCGCGACCTCGACGCGATCGTCGGCCTGTTCCACGCCGCCGCCCGCTACGCCGACCGGCTGCCCGGCGCCGGTGTCACCGGGTTCGCCGACTTCCTTGCCGCGCAACGGATCGTGGGGGACACGCTGGCTCCGTCAGCACAGCGCGGCGAGGCGGTGTCGGTGCTCACCGCGCACGCCGCCGTCGGTCGCGAGTGGACGGTCGTGGCGGTGCTCGGTGTGCAGGAGGGCACCTGGCCGGACCTGCGGCTGCGCGGATCGCTGCTCGGCGTGGAGCACCTGACCGACCTGCTCGCCGGGATCGACGGCGCCGAGGTGTCCCAGCAGGCCCCGCTGCTCGCCGAGGAACGCCGCCTGCTGCTGGTCGCCGCGAGCCGGGCGCGGGAGACGCTGCTGCTGTCCGCGATCCGCGGCGAGGACGAGCAGCCGTCCCGGTTCCTGGCCGAGCTGGCCGGCGGCGACGTCGAGGACACCGCCCGCCCGGGCGGCTTCGACCGGCCCCGCCGCGCGCTGGTGCTCGCCGACCTGGTCGGCGAGCTGCGCCGGGCCGTGTGCGACGGCACCTCGACGCCGGAACGCAGAAGGCGGGCCGCGCGCCAGCTCGCCCGCCTGGCCGACGCCGGCGTGCCCGGCGCCGACCCCGACGTCTGGTACGGCCTGCCCGAACTGTCCACTATGGACCAGGTGATGCCGGTCGGCGAGCGGATCGCCGTCTCGCCGTCCACTGTGGAGGTACTGGCGCGCTGTCCGCTGCGCTGGATGGTCGAACGCCACGGCGGCTCGGACCCGGCGGAGCTGGCGTCGATCACCGGCGTCCTGGTGCACGCGCTGGCCCAGGCCGCCGCCGACGGCGCCGACGAGGCCCGCCTGCGGGCCGAACTGGACCGCGCATGGGACGCCGTGGACGCCGGCGCCCCGTGGTTCTCCCGGCGTGAGCGGGCCCGGCTGCACGCCATGATGGACACGTTCCTCGGCTGGCTGCGCGCGACCCGAGGCGAGCTGACCCAGGTGGCCGTGGAACGCGGCTTCGGTGTCGACCTCCCCGACACCGACCCCCCGGTGCGGATCAAGGGCCGCGTCGACCGCCTGGAGTCCGACGCCGACGGCCACCCGGTGGTGGTGGACGTCAAGACCGGCCGCGTCCCGGTCAGCGCGGAGGACGCCAAGGAGCACCCGCAGCTGGCGGTGTACCAGCTCGCGGCGGCGTACGGTGCGTTCGTCGAACTGGGCCTGGACCGCGAACCGGGCGGCGCGCGGCTGCTGTACGTGTCCAAGGCCAACCGCAAGACCCACGCCACCGAACGCACCCAGCCCCCGGTCGACGACGCCGGCCTCAAACACTGGACCGGCGTGGTCGCCGACGCCGCCGCGGCCAGTGTCGGTCCCGACTACACCGCCCGCCAGAACCCCGACTGCGCCCGTTGCCCGGTCCGGTTCAGCTGCCCGGTCAACCCCAGCGGCCGCCAGGTGACCGAGTGAGTGACCTGATCAGCCCCCGGATGCTGGCGGCCGAGCTGGGCCTGCCGGCACCGACCGACGAGCAGGTCGCGGTGATCGCCGCGCCCGCCGAGCCGGCGCTGGTGGTCGCCGGTGCGGGAGCCGGGAAGACCGAGACGATGGCCGCGCGGGTGGTCTGGCTGGTGGCCAACGGTCTGGTCACCCCCGACCGCGTGCTCGGGCTGACGTTCACCCGCAAGGCCGCCCGCCAGCTCGCCGA
This sequence comes from Actinophytocola gossypii, assembly GCF_025165815.1. Taxonomy (GTDB): domain Bacteria; phylum Actinomycetota; class Actinomycetes; order Mycobacteriales; family Pseudonocardiaceae; genus Actinophytocola; species Actinophytocola gossypii. Next base: position 119,524 of record NZ_JAFFZE010000024.1, read on the forward strand.
CCGGGTCCGCGCGCGGTTGCGGCGCCTGGCCGGGTCGGGGCTGCTCGCCCGGCTCGACCCCGGCGGCGACCGGCTCGCGTCGCTGCACGCCGGGGAACCCACCGTGCTCACCTACCACGCCTACGCCGGCCGCCTGGTCGCCGAGCACGGGCTGCGGCTGCCGGTCGAGCCGGGCGCGCGCCTGCTCACCGAGACCGCGTGCTGGCAGCTCGCGCACCGCGTCGTGTCCACCTGGACCCAGGACCTGGAGACCGACCGCGTCCCGGTGACCGTCACCCGCTACCTGCTCGAACTCGCCGGGGAACTGGCCGAGCACCTGGTCGACGAGGACGCCCTCGTCCGGTACTCCGAACAGGTCCGCGCCGCCATCGAGAACGCCCCACGCGCCCCCCGCCAGCGCGCCGAGCTGTCCCAGGACCTCCGCGAGGTCGTCGCCACCCAGCGGTTCCGGGTCGCGCTGCTACCCCTCGTGCACGCCTACGCCGAACGCAAGCGGCGCGAGGGCGCCCTCGACTTCGCCGAGCAGATGGCCCTGGCCGCCCAGCTCGCCGCCGGGCACCCCGAGGTCGTCCGGGGCGAGCGCGAACGCTGGGGCGCCGCGCTGCTCGACGAGTACCAGGACACCGGGCACGCCCAGCGGATCCTGCTGCGTTCGCTGTTCGGCGGCCCCGACGGCGAGCCGCTGCCGGTCACCTCGGTCGGCGACCCGGTGCAGGCCATCTACGGCTGGCGCGGCGCCAGCGCGGCCAACCTGCCGCGGTTCGCCACCGACTTCCCCAAGCGCGGCGGGCAACCCGCGACCCGGTACGGCCTGCTCACCAGCTTCCGCAACCCGCCGGAGGTGCTCGCGCTGGCCAACGCGGTGTCCGCGCCGCTGCGCGCGGCCGGCATCGAGGTCGACGAGCTGCGTGCCCCCGACTTCGCCGAGTCCGCCGACGTGCGGTGCGCGCTGCTGCCCGACGCCGGCACCGAGGTCGACTGGGTCGCCGACCGGATCGCCGAGCGCTGGCGCGCCTCGGTGGCCGAACACGGCAAACCGCCGACCGCGGCCGTGCTCGTACGGCGTCGCGCCGACATGACCGACCTGGCCGCCGCGCTGCGCGAGCGCGGGCTGCCGGTCGAGGTCGTCGGCATCGGCGGGCTGCTCGACGAGCCCGAGGTGCGCGACCTGGTCTCGGCGCTGCGCGTGCTGATCGACCCGCTCGCCGGCACCGCGGCCGCTCGGGTGATCACCGGCGCCCGCTGGCGGCTCGGTGCCGCCGACCTGGCCGCGCTGTGGCGGCGCGCCGCCGAGCTGGGTCAGGCGTTCCGGGCCACCGAGGGCGTCGGCGCGCTGGTCGACACCGTGCCGGGCGAGGGCGCCGAGCAGGCCGGGCTGGTCGACGCGATCGACGACCCGGGCGACGCGGCCGCGTACTCGCCCGAGGGCTACCGGCGGATCCGCGCGCTCGGCGCCGAGCTGAGCGGGCTGCGCCGACGGCTCGACCAGCCGCTGCCGGAGCTGGTGGCCGAGGTGGAGCGGGTGATGCTGCTCGACGTCGAGGCCAAGGCGCGGCCGGGCGGCGCGGGCCGCGCGCACCTGAACAAGTTCGCCGACGTGGTGTCCGACTACGCCCAGACCAGCCCGTCGGCGAGCCTGCCCGCGCTGCTGGACTACCTCGCCGCCGCCGAGGCCGCCGAGGACGGGCTCGAGCCGGGCGAGGTGGAGGTCGCCGAGGACCGCGTGCAGATCCTCACCGTGCACTCCGCGAAGGGGCTGGAGTGGGAGATCGTCGCGGTGCCGCACCTGGTCACCGACGTGTTCCCCAGCCGGCGGCGGACCTCGTCGTGGCTGCGCACGGTCACCCAGCTGCCCGCGCCGCTGCGCGGGGACGCCGCCGACCTGCCGTCGCTCAACCTCGACGGGTGCGGGAACCGCAAGGAGGTCGAGCAGGAGCTGACCAGGCACGCGGAGGCGTTCGCCGAGCGGGACCTGACCGAGGAACGCCGGCTGTGCTACGTCGCGCTGACCCGGTCCGAGCGCACGCTGCTCGTCTCCGCGCACTGGTGGGGCCGCACCGGCGCGAAACCCAAGGGGCCTTCGGACTTCTTCACCGAGGTCGCCGATCTCGTGTCCACGATGGATCCCGCGGTGGCCACGGTGGATTACCTGGCCCCGCCGCCGGAGGAGGACGAGGAGAACCCGCTCGCGAACGCCGACCGCACCGCGACCTGGCCGTCCGACCCGCTCGCGCTCGGCCGGGCCGACGTGCGCGCGGGCGCCTCGCTGGTCCGCGCGGAGCTGGCCGACCTGCGCGCCGGCACCACCCAGCTGTCCATGCTGGAGGAGGACCCGGAGGGCTGGGAAGCCGACACCGACGTGCTGCTCGCCGAACGCGCCCAGGCCGCGGGCGCGCAGGAACAGGTGACGCTGCCGGCGTCGATGTCGGTGGTCCAGCTGGTGCAGCTCGCCGCCGATCCGGTCGCGCTGGCCCGCCGGCTGCGCCGCCCGCTGCCGTTCCCGCCGAACCCGACCGCCCGCCGGGGCACCGCGTTCCACGCCTGGCTGGAGAAGCGGTTCGGCTCCCGCGCGCTGCTCGACCTCGACGAGCTCCCCGGCTCGGCCGACCAGGACGCGGCGCCCGATTCCGACCTGGACGCGCTGAAGGAGGCGTTCCTGGCGAGTTCCTGGGCCGACCGGGTGCCGCACGAGGTGGAGGTCTCGTTCACCTGCGACATCGCCGGGATCTCGCTGCGTGGCCGGATGGACGCCGTGTTCGCCGACCCGGACGGCGGCTGGACCGTGGTCGACTGGAAGACCGGCGCCCTGCCGCCGGACGAGAACCTGCGCCCGCTGACCGTGCAGCTGGCCGCGTACCGCCTGGCCTGGGCGAGCCTGTCCGGCACCCCGGTGGATCGGGTGCGCGCGGCGTTCCACTACGTGCGGCTGGACCACACGCTCCGCCCCGCGGACCTGCTCACCGCGGACGGCATCCGCGACCTCCTGCGCGCCGTCCCCTCGTCGTGACCCGTCAGCCCGCCGACGTGCCACCTGGCGGGATCGAGTCGACGACCACCGGGAGCGACACCGCAGTGAAGGACGTGACCGTGCCGGCCGGAACCTGGGCCTCGTCCTCGGCGACGTGCCGTTCACCGAGGTAGTGGCCGGTGTCCGGGTCCGCGAACACCTCCCGCCGCCGGCCGGCGCGGCTCAGGCCGTAGGCGGTGCCCTCCCGGCCGTCCAGGTTCGGCACCCGCTCGACGACCTCCACGCCCGGCACCTCGGCGAGCACCCGGTACAGCGCGGTCCGCAGCTCCGCGGGCACCAGCCCGGACTGCAGCGCGTCGGCGACGTACTCCAGCATCCGCAGGTCCGGGTCCCCGCGCTTGCCCTCGGTGTCCCGGCGCAGCCGGTCGAGCAGCGCGCCCGGGTCGCGCGGCAGCGCCGCCAGGAACCCGGTGCTCGGCCGCTGCCACGTGCCGTCCGGGAAGTCGCCGCACGGCACGCGCAGCTCCATGGTGTCCGGCTTCGGCAGCTCGAGCCCCGCCTCCCGGGCCTTCTCGTCGTCGCCGACCACCCACTGGTACTCGCCGGTGGTGTGGTTGCGCTGGGTGCACTCCTGTTCGGGCGGTGCCGGCACCCACCGCTCGACCACCGTCTCTTGCAGGTACGTCAGCCCCATGTCGGTGAGGGTGCCGTCGGCGCGGCTGAGGCGCTGGTGCGAGGAGAGGTGCCAGCCGCGGGTGCGGATGTAGTGGTACTGGCCGTAGTCGTCGGTCATGCCGACATTGTCGGTCCTCGGCCGGTCGGAGCGGCGGCGCGCACCGGGGCTGGTTACGCTTCCGCGCGTGACCAGCCCAGAGGAGCCGGCACGGCGTCTGCCGAGGAAGCTGCGGGCGCGCCTGGCCGCCGAGAAGCTCACGGATCGGCCCGACCACTCGCTGGTCGGCGTCATCCGGATGCCGGAGAGCTCGGTCAGCCCGATCGCCTCGATCGTGCGGCGGATCGTGTGGGCGTTCCTGGCGCTGATGGCCGCCGTGTTCCTGGTCTACATCGACCGCGACGGGTACCGCGACAGCAACGGCGACGGGCTCTCGCTGCTGGACTGCTTCTACTACGCCACGGTGTCGCTGTCGACCACCGGGTACGGCGACATCACCCCGGTGAGCGAGACCGCGCGGCTGGTCAACATCCTGGTGATCACCCCGCTGCGGGTGCTGTTCCTGATCGTGCTGGTCGGTACCACCCTGGCGGTGCTCACCGAGCGGTCGCGCCAGGCGTTCAAGCTGCAACGTTGGAGGTCGAAGGTGCGCGATCACGTGGTGGTCGTCGGGTACGGCACCAAGGGGCGGTCGGCGGTGAGCTCGGTGCTGTCCGACGGCGTCGACCCCGAGCGCATCGTCGTGGTGGACACCGACCAGGCGATGCTGGACGCGGCGTCCGCGCTCGGGCTGGTGACCGTGCACGGCTCGGGCACCCGGTCGGACGTGCTGCGGGTCGCCGGGGTGCCGAGGGCGCGGGCGGTCGTGGTGGCCGCGAACCGGGACGACTCGGCCGTGCTGGTCACGCTGACCGCGCGGGAGCTGGCGCCGAAGGCGCAGATCGTGTCGGCCGTGCGGGAGGCGGAGAACGTGCACCTGCTGCGCCAGTCCGGCGCGAACTCGGTGGTGGTGTCCAGCGAGACGGCCGGCCGGCTGCTCGGCATGGCCACGCACACGCCGTCGGTCGTGGACATGGTCGAGGACCTGATCACCCCCGAGTCGGGGGTCGCGATCGCGGAGCGTGACGTCGATCCGTCGGAGGTCGGTGGGTCGCCCCGGCACCTGTCCGACATCGTGTTGGGCGTCGTTCGAGCGGGCAAACTCTATCGAGTGGACCACCCCGAGGCCGACGCGATGGAGGCCGGGGACCGGTTGCTCTACGTACGGAAGATAACCCCAGCGAGCGGCACCGACTGAGGTATACGCCCACTCGGGGATCTGCGACCATCGTCGCGTGCGGATCTCCCGAGTGCCGGTGCCCCTCGGGTACCTGCGCTGGCTTGCGCTGGGCATCGCGCTGTTCCTGCTGGCCATCGGGATCACGATCACCGCCAACGCCTTCGGCCTCACCGGTTTCGCCGCCGCGTCGAGCGACCCCGGTACGAAGGTCACCGCGACCGTCTCCGCGGGCGCCCCGTGCACCGCCGACGGCGGCGCCAACGAACGGGTCACCTTCACCATCGACGGCCGGGAACGCGAGGCCCGCTTCAACGGCTGCGGCCACGCCGAGGGCGAACAGGTCGACATCACCGTCCCCGCCGACCCCCCGCCCAACCTCGTCGTCTACGCCGCCCAGGCCGCCACCGGCGACGGCACGGCGGGCGAAGGCCTCGGCTCCGTCCTCCTCGTCGCCGCCTCCACCGCGGGCGCCGCCTACACCTACCTTCTCCGCCGCCCCCCACGAACCCCCCAACCCTGATTCCCCCCCGCGAGTCGTACGTTCCCGTCCCGCGAGTCGTACGTTCCCGTCGCGCGAGTCGTACGTTCCCGTCGCGGCCGTGGCGCCGCCGACCGGGCGCCGGTGCTGCCACGTAGGCTGCGGACATGCCAGCAACCGAGCTGAACAGGTTCACGCTGCCCAACGGCCTACGGGTGGTGCTCGCGCCCGATCCGACCGCGCCCGTGGTCGGCGTGAGCGTGCACTACGACGTCGGGTTCCGCTCCGAACCGGAGGGGCGCACCGGCTTCGCGCACCTCTTCGAGCACCTGATGTTCCAGGGCAGCGAGAGCTTGGAGAAGCTGGCGCACTTCCGGCACGTGCAGTCCTCGGGCGGCACCTTCAACGGCTCCACCCACCCGGACTACACCGACTACTTCGAGGTGCTGCCCTCGGCCGCCCTCGAGCGCGCGCTGTTCCTCGAGGCCGACCGGATGCGCGCGCCCAAGATCACCGAGGAGAACCTGCGCAACCAGGTCGACGTGGTCAAGGAGGAGATCCGGCTCAACGTGCTGAACCGGCCCTACGGCGGGTTCCCCTGGATCCTCCTGCCCCCGGTGCTCTACCGGACGTTCCCCAACGCCCACAACGGCTACGGCGACTTCACCGAGCTTGAGCAGGCCGACCTCGACGACTGCGCCCAGTTCTTCGACACCTACTACGCGCCGGCCAACGCCGTGCTCACCGTCGCCGGCGACCTCGACGTCGACGCGACCCGCGAGCTGATCGACCGGCACTTCGGCGACGTGCCGCACCGGCCCGCGCCCGACCGGCCGTCGTTCGCCGAACCGCCGCCGACCACCGAGCTGCGCGACGAGCACCTCGACCCGCACGCCCCGCTGCCCGCGTTCGCCGCCGGCTACCGGATGCCCGACCCGATCAACGACCTCGACGGCTACCTGGCCAACCTGGTGCTGGCCGCGGTCCTCGCCGAGGGCGACGGGTCGCGCCTGCAGCAGCGCCTGCTGCACCGCGAGCCGGTGGTCACCGACGTCGGCGCCGCCTGCGGCCTGTTCGGCCCGTTCGAGGCGCGCGACCCGGACACGTTCATCGTCACCGCCATGCACTCGCCCGAGGTCGACCAGGCCAGGGTGCTCGCCGCGGTCGACGAGGAACTCGACACGCTCGCTTCGACGCCGCCGAGCGAGCAGGAGCTGGCCAAGGTCACCGCTCGCTGGGCCGCCGGCCTGCACCGCGAGCACGACCGGCTGGTGTCCCGCACGCTCGCGTTCGGCTCGCTCGAACTGCTCTACGGCGACCCCGGCCTCGTGCACCGGCTGCCCGACCGGATCGCCTCGGTGACGCCGGACGCCGTCGCCGCCGCCGCGAAGGCGCTGCGCCCGGACGCGCGCGCGGTGCTCACCGTCACGCCGGCAGGAGGAAACCAGTGACCACCAGCTACCGCACCGCCGCCGAGATCGGCCGCACCGAGCTCGGCCCGCGCCCGCTGCCGGCGCTCGGCGAGCAGCGCTCGGCCACCAATCTGTCCAGTGTGGACACCGTGCTCGACAACGGGTTGCGGGTCATCGCCGTGCACCAGTCGGCCGTGCCGATGGTCGAGCTGCGCATGCGCATCCCCTTCGCCGGCACCGATCCGGCGCACGCCGCGGTCGCCGAGGTGCTCGCCGAGACGCTGCTCACCGCGACCGAGCGCCGCGACCGGGTCGCCATCGACACCGACCTCGCGCTGGTCGGCGGCGAGCTGAGCGCCGGCGTCGACCCGGAGCGGCTCAGCATCAGCGGCAACGCGCTGGCCAGCGGCTTCGACACGCTGCTGGACGTGCTGGCCGACGCGCTGACCGGTGCCGTGTACCTCGACGACGAGGTGGTCCGTGAGCGCGACCGCCTGGTCGAGCGGATCGCGGTGGCGCGCTCGCAGCCGAGCGTGATCGCGCGGGAGGCGTTGCAGCGGCACCGCTACGGCGACCACCCGTACACCCGCGAGATGCCCGATGCCGACGACGTCGCGGCCGTCACCGCCGAGCGGGTGCGCGAGCTGCACGCCGCCTCGGTGCTCCCGCGCGGCTCGCTGCTGGTGCTGGTCGGCGACATCGAGCCGAACGACGCCGTGGCGCGCATCGCGTCCGCGTTCGGCGGCTGGCGCTCGGACCGGTCGGCGGTGGAGCTGCCCGACCTGCCGGAGGTCACCGGCGGCGACCTGCTGTTCGTGCCGCGTGCGGGGGCCGTGCAGTCGCAGCTGCGGCTCACCGCCGAGGCGATTCCGCGCACCGACCCGCGCTACCCCGCGCTGCAGCTGGCGAACCTGGTGTTCGGCGGCTTCTTCTCCTCGCGCCTGGTGGAGAACATCCGCGAGGACAAGGGGTACACCTACCACGCCCGGTCCTACCCGGAGTTCACGCCGAGCGGCGCGACCCTGCTGGTCGAGGCCGACACCGCCAGCGAGGTCACCGCGCCGGCGCTGCTCGAGATGCGCTACGAGCTGGCCCGCCTCGGCGTCGTGCCGCCCACCGAGTCCGAAGTGGACACCGTGCGCCAGTACGCGATCGGCTCGCTGCTGATCTCGACCGGCTCGCAGACCGGCCTGGCCTCCCAGCTGGCCGCGCTGGCCGCGTACGGGCTCGGCGTCGACTGGCTCGTCGACCATCCCGCGCGGCTGGCCGAGGTCACCGCCGACGAGATCGCCGAGGCGGCGCTGCACTTCTACGCCCCGGCCCGCTTCACCGGCGTCGTGGTCGGCGACGAGGCGCAGGTCCGGTACCTGACGGCGTTGGGCGGCGTGCGGTCGGCATGAGCGTGCCGTTCCAGCTGTCCGGCCCGCCCACCCTGTCGAGGTCCACAGTGGACCGAAACGAGCCGGTGCGGACGGACCCCGGTCGCCTGGCCGAACTGTGGACGACCGGCCGGGTGATCCTGCTGGACGAGAAGGGCCGCACCCCGGTCGGCCCGGACGCCACCAGCCTCGCCACCCGCCCCGCGTCCGCCGTGGCCGACGAGCGTCCCGCCGACGCCCACCTGCTCGGCGAGCACGAGGGCGTCGGCTACTGGGCCGTCCACCGGCCCATGACCCTGCGGGAGGGCGTCGCGTCCCCCGACAGCGCCTGGGGCCGCTGGACCGGCGCGGCGTCCGAGGACGGCGAGGAATGGCACGACCTGCGCACGATCGGCGCGCTCCTCGACGACACCTCGGCCGGGCTGTACACCACGGCCGTGGCGCTGACCAGGTGGCACAACCGGGCGCGCTTCTGCGGCAGGTGCGGCGCCCGGACCGAGGCACGCAACGCCGGCTGGGCCACCCACTGCGCCGGCTGCGGCCTGGAGGAGTACCCGCGCACCGACCCCGCCGTGATCTGCCTGGTCCACGACGACACCGGGGTGAACGGTGAGCACGTCCTGCTGGCCAGGCAGCCGGTCTGGCCGCCAGAGCGGTACTCGGTGCTGGCCGGCTTCGTCGAGGCGGGCGAGTCCCTCGAAGCGTGCGTGGCCAGGGAGGTCGCCGAAGAGGTGAGCGTGCCGGTGCACGACATCCGCTACCTCGGCAGCCAGCCGTGGCCGTTCCCCCGCTCGATCATGGTCGGCTTCGCCGCCGTGGCTCCCCGTGGCGCCCCCCTCCACCCCGCCGACGGCGAGATCGAGGAGGCGCACTGGATCTCCCGCGCCCGCGTGCGCGAAGCCCTGGACGCCGGCGGTGAAATCGAGGGCCTCCGCCTCCCCGGCCCCACGTCCATAGCCCGCATGATGCTCACCGGATGGGCGGGTTCCCAGCCATGATCCACCTCCCGGACGGCTGCCGCGTCCGCGGCCGCGCCCTCCGCTCCCCAGCCCCAGCCGACCCGCCCGACCGCGCCCTCTACCTGGGCAGAAGCCACCGCGACTACCGCCCGGACTGGCCCCACGAATGGCTCGACTGGCCCGACTTCCGCCTGCCGAGCGACCCACCCGCCGCCATCAGGGCGGTCCAGCTCCTCCACACCCACGCCCGCTCCGGCGAACAGGTCGAGGTGGCCTGCGGCGGTGGCATCGGCCGAACGGGCACCGTGATCGCCTGCCTGGCCGTCCTGTCCGGCGTAGACCCACGAGAAGCGGTGGCCTGGACCAGACGCCACTACCACCGCCGCGCCGTCGAAACCCCCTGGCAACGCCGCTGGGTCACCCGCTTCCCCACACCCTGAGAGCCCTCTCCGCCACTCAACCCGAAACTGTCGGCACCCCTGAGTAGCATGGAAACCGGGGGCCGGAGGCCAACGCGCCTACCCCAGCACGTACTCCAGCGACTCCCGCGCCGTGCTGCTCGGCGTCCCGTCCGCCACGGCCAGTAGTGCCGCCCGCCAGGCCGCCGCCAACATCGCCCCACCCGTTCGCGCCGCGTCCGGCAGCAGTGGCCGCAACGTCGCCTCGATCGGATCGACCCGCGTCACCGGCACCGACTCGGCCAGGATCCGGCACACCCCGAACCGCACCGCCGCGTCGAAGGCGACCAGCAACGCCGCCCGGGCCGCCGCCCGGCCCTCGCCCCCCACCGCGGCCGCCGCCCCGGCCATCCGGTCCACGACCCGCCGCTCCATCTCCTCCCGCACCACCAGGTACAGCCCGAGCTTCGAGTCGAAGTGGTGGTACAGCGCCCCCGTCGTCACGCTCGCCTTCGCCGCCAGCTCCGTGACGTTGACCTCCTCGTAGCCCGCCAGCTCGAACTGGTGCACGGCGGCCTCCACCAGCCTCGCCTTGACGCTTCCCGGGATCGGAATCCATTCGCGCACGGACCCACCATAATCCGTTGACCCAGGGCCGTAAACCAATTATGTTCCGGGCATGAAGCTCATGTTCCTCTACCAACCCGTCGACGACCTCGCCGCCGCCGTGGCCTTCTACCGCGACGTCCTCGGCCTGGACGAGTCCTGGCGCGAGGGCGACACGACCGCCGCCTTCGCCCTCCCCGGCACCGAGGTCGAACTGATGCTCGACGTCCCACCCGGCGACGGCCCGGAGTGGAAGGCCGGCGGCTTCTACGCCGTCGACAGCGTCGACACGTTCATGGCCGAGCACCCCGACCTCAAGTGGGTCGGCGAGGTGCTCGACCTCCCCGGCGGACGCGGCGCGGCCTTCCTCGACCCGGCCGGCAACACCATCCACCTGCTCGACGTCACCGCCGAACAAACCGCCTAGGACGACGCCGCCGCGGCGGTGGCCGCGGCCCGCTCCCACAGCATCAGCACCACGTAGAACGCGAACACGCGCACCGGCAGCGGCAGCTCGGCCGACACGTCACCGGTCGCGGTCCAGGAGAACACCCCGCGGTGCTCGAACCGGCCGACGGTCACCCCGCCGCGCCGCAGCTCCCACGCCGACCGCCACGTCGATGGTCGCTCCAACTCGAGGCGGCCCGCGGCGGTGGTGATCGCCCAGCGACGGCCGGTCTCCCGGTCCGCGCTCGCGATCCGGCCGACCGGCCCGGAAAGCACGAACCGCTTGCCGCGTTCGCGGTCCACCCGCAACCGTTGGTCGTCCACGGTGAACTCGCAGCTCTCCCGCCGGAAACCGGTCAGTTCGGTCACCGCGTGGTCGTCCTCGACGAGGTCGTAGGCTCGTCTGAACACGCCTCGCCGGCTCGCTCGCAACATGCGCGCATTCAACCAGCGCCCGTGCGTCGCGGTGCGCTTCGATGGCGATACGGTGTCGATCTCGTGGCTCGGCATCCGAGCGAGCCCGAGGGGGTGATGACGTGGTGGGCATGGCGCGTGCGGTCGGCCTGCTGCTGGGGGTGGCCGCCGACGGCGCGTTCGGCGACCCGCGGCGCGGGCACCCGGTAGCGGGTTTCGGCCGGGCGGCGCAGCGGCTGGAACGGGTCCTCTACCGCGACCACAAGCTCGCCGGTGTGGCGCACGTGGCCGTGCTCGGCGGCGGCGTGGTCGCCGCCGGCGCGCTGGTCGAGCGCGCCGGCCGGCACAGCCCGGTCGTGCGGACCCTGACGACCGCCGCCGCGACCTGGCTGGTGCTCGGCGGCCGGTCGCTCGCGGTGGAGGGCGCGGCGATCGGCCGTGAGCTGGACGCCGGTGAGCTGCCGGCGGCCAGGGAACGGCTGCCGCACCTGTGCGGGCGCGACCCGTCCGAGATGGACGCCGAGGGGCTGGCCAGGGCGGCGGTGGAGTCGGTCGCGGAGAACACGTCGGACGCGGTGGTCGCGCCGCTGGTGTGGGGCGCGGTCGCGGGCGTGCCGGGGCTGCTCGGCTACCGGGCGGTGAACACGCTCGACGCGATGGTCGGCTACCGCAGCCCGCGGTACCGGCGGTTCGGCTGGGCGTCGGCGCGCCTCGACGACGTGGTGAACCTGCTGCCCGCCCGGCTGGCCGCGGCGCTCACCGTCGCCGGGGCGCCGGTGGTCGGCGGTTCGTGGCGCGGTGCGTGGCAGTCGTGGCACCGGGACGCGGCCGCCCATCCGAGTCCGAACGCCGGCCGGGTGGAGGCCGCGTTCGCCGGCGCGCTCGAGGTCCGCCTCGGTGGCCGGACGGTCTACCCGCACGGCGTGGAGGAGCGCCCGGTCCTGGGGGAGGGGCGGACGCCGGACTCGGGGCACGTGACGCGCGCGGTGGAACTGTCCAGAGTGGTCGGCGGCCTGGCCGCGGTGCTCGCCGCGCTGACGGCGCTGGCCCGCTCCCGCCGCTGACGGCCGGCCCGCGTCACGGGCTCGTGGCGCGCTCCCTGGCCTCCTCCTCGGCGATCTGCTGCGCCACCGACTGCCGCCGCGGCCGGTTCGGGTTCGTCCGCGGGGTGGCGAGCGCGCCGCCCGGCCGGATCTCCCGCCACGTGAAGTACAGCCACGCCAGCAGCGCCATCGCCCCGAACGTGATCCACTGCAGGGCGTAGGACAGGAACGGGCCGGTCTCCAGCTCCGGCAACGGCAACGCCGACAGCACGCCAGGGCTCCCCTCGGTCAGCGCCAGGTACCCGGGCCGGATCGACAGCCCCGTCTCCTCGGCCACCTCGCGCGAACCGACCGCGTACACCTGCCCGGGCGGCGCGTTCCGGTTCTGCGCGTCCCGCTCGTCGAGCCGGTACCGCGCGGTGACGGTCACCTCGCCGGCCGGCGGCTCCGCGTACGACGGCACCTCGCCCTGTTCCGGCCGCACGAACCCGCGGTCGACGAGCACCACCGAGCCGTCGGCCAGGCGGAACGGGGTGAGGATCTCGAACGCCGGCTCGCCGTGCACGCTGCGCAGCCGGGCCACCAGCTCGTCGTCGGTGAGGTAGGTGCCGGTGGCCGTCATGGTCCGCCACTCGGTCGGCTCGGCGACCTCCAGTACCGGCACGGGCTCCGCCGACATCGACCGGGTGATCGCGTCGTTGTCCGCCGAGCGCTCCGCGTGCCGGCCGAACTGCCACGGCGCGAGCACGGCGAAGCAGACGCCGGCGAAGACCAGGACCGCCGCCGTCAACGCCAGCCAGCCTGGCCGGAGCAGGAACCGCAACCGCACACCCCAACGGTAGGGCAGGGTCACGCACGCAGTGCGGCCCGGGCGGCGTCCCGCGTCTGGCGCGCGTACCCGCCGCCGAACAACACGGTGTGCACCAGCAGCGGGAACAGCTGGTGCAGCGGGATCCGGGCCCGCCAGCCGTCGGCCAGCGGGGCCACCTCCTCGTACCCCGCGACCACCCGATCGAGGTGTGCACACCCGAACAGGTGAAGCATCGCGAGGTCGGTCTCCCGGTGCCCGCCGTGCGCGGCGGGGTCGATCAGCCAGGCGCCGCCGGTCGACCAGAGCACGTTGCCGCTCCACAGGTCGCCGTGCAGCCGGGCCGGGGGTTCGGCCGGCCCGGCCAGCGCGTCGACCCGCTCGCACACCTCGCCGACCACGCGCAGGTCGTGGCCATGGTCGGCGGCCGTCCGCAGGTACGGCTCGAGGCGGTGCGCGGCGTACCAGGAGGGCCAATCGGCGCCGGTCTCGTTCCGCATCGGAGCGAGCCCGATCCAGGCGTCGACCGGACCGTCCGGCGGCGGCGCCCCGAACGCCGGCGCGCCGGCGGCGTGCAGCCCGGCGAGGTCCCGGCCCAGCGCCTCGGCGCCGGTCGCCGTGGGGGAGCCGGGGGTGACGTGGTCGGCGACCAGCCACTCGTCGTCGTGCCCGCGCACCGCCGGTACCGGGACCGAGCCGGCGTCCGCGAGCCACCGCAGGCCGGTCGCCTCGGCCAGCACCGCGCTCGCGTGGTCGTGCCGCTTCGCGACCACGACCGACCCGTCCGCCAGTTCGATCCGGTGCGCCGTCCCACCGAGCGCGGCCGACGACACCGCCCGGACCCCGGTCAGCGCGGTCGCGGCCTCGGCGCCCCTCACAGGCGTTCGCGGACCCAGGCGAGCAGGCCGGGCATCGCGGCCTCGACCATGCCGAGCACCTCGACGAAGCCGTCGCCGTGGCCGTAGTAGGGGTCGGGCACGTCCAGGTCGCCGGTGGCGTCGGGGTCGAACGAGCGGAACATCCGCACCCTGTTCGGGTCATCACCCTGATGGGTGAGCAGGTCACGCAGCGCGGCCTCGTGCCCGGAGTCCATGGCGAGCAGCAGGTCGGCCGACAGGTGCTCGGCCCCCACCTGCGCGGCCACGTGCTCGGGCGCGTAGGCGTTGTCCCGGAGCGTCCGCAGCGCCCGCGGGTCCGCCGGCTCCCCGACATGCCACGGCCCGATGCCCGCGCTGGTCACCAGTACCTTGTCGGCCAGCCCCTCCCGCCGCAGATGCTCGGTGAACACCACCGCGGCCATCGGCGACCGACAGATGTTGCCCGAGCAGACGAAGCACACATGCACGTGCGCATTGTGCCTCAGGGATGCAGCCGGGCGCCCTTGACGATCTTGTCCACCGCGTTGCGCGGACCGTGCACGGCGAGGCCGACCAGGTCGAGGTCCGCGCGTCCGACCGCGCGCACGGCGGCACGGTTGTCCTGGTCGTTGCCGGTGCCGAACAGCTCCCTGGTGAAGATCGACATCGGCAGGCCGCGCGTGTCGGCGCGGGTGTGGGCCGTGGTGAGGGTCTCGGCGGTGGCCTCGAACACGAGCACGGGTTGGCCGAACATGGGCAGGTACTTGGTTCCGTCGCCGTCCTGGTAGGGCTCGCCGATCAGCTCGGGCACGGTCGCGGCGATCCCGCTGACCAGGAACGCGCACACGTTCAGCCGCTGCCAGGTGGCCAGGTCGTCCCGGATCAGCACGGCGATCTTCGTCTCGAAACGCACCTGGTCAGCGTGGTCCCGGCCACGCCACCGCGTCTTGTACGTTCTTTGCGTGGCGGTCATCAGCGCGTGGCACCCGCCGGTCGTGGGCATCCAGGAGGTGTTCCACGCCCGCTTCGCCGCGCACGCCTACCCGGCGCACACCCACGAGGCGTGGACGCTGCTGATCGTCGACGACGGGGTGGTGCGCTACGACCTGGATCGCCGGGCACACGGTGCGGAGCGCCGGGCGGTCACCCTGCTGCCGCCGGGGGTGCCGCACGACGGGCGGTCGGTGCGGCCGACCGGGTTCCGCAAGCGGGTGCTCTACCTGGACCCGCCGGTGCTCGGTGCCGGGCTCGTCGGCGCGGCGGTCGACCGCCCGAGCCTGCCGGATCCGTTGCTGCGCACCCGGATCGCTCAGCTGCACGACGCGCTGGCGGCACGCACCGAGGACCTGGAGGCGGAGAGCAGGCTGGCGTTCGTGGTCGAGCGGCTGCGCCGGCACCTGCGCCCGCGCGCCCGCGGCATCGAGCCGCGCTCCGGCCTCGCCCACGAGCTGCGCGACCTGCTCGACGCCGCGCTGCCGTCGGCCGTGCCGCTCACCGACGCCGCGCGGACGCTCGGCGCACACCCGACCTCGCTGGTCCGGGCGTTCAGCACCGAGTTCGGCATCCCGCCGCACCGGTACGTCGTCGGCAGGCGGCTCGAGCTGGCGCGCCGGCACCTGCTCGACGGCGTGCCGGTAGCGGTGGCGGCCGACCTGGCCGGTTTCGCCGACCAGGCCCACCTGACCAGGCACTTCAGCCGGCTGCTCGGGATCGGCCCGGGAGCGTACGTCAGGTCCGCCCGATGACCGACCTGCGGCACCACGGCGACGTGGACGCCGGTCCCGGCCTGGTCGACTTCGCGGTGAACGTGCGCGGCACCGGCCCGCCGCGGTGGCTCCGAGACCGCTTGGTGACCGCGCTGGACACGATCGGGCGCTACCCGTCCGCGGCGGACGACCGCGCAGCACGCGAGGCGGTCGCCGCGCGTCACGGCCGGTCGCCAGACGAGGTGCTGGTGCTGGCCGGAGCGGCGGAGGGTTTCGCACTGCTCCCGTCGCTCGCGCCGAAGCTGGCCGCAATCGTGCACCCGTCCTTCACCGAGCCCGAGGTGGCGTTGCGCCAGGCGGGCGTGCCGGTGCGCCGAGTGGTCCTGCCGGAGTACCGACTGGATCCCGCGCTGGTCCCGGACGCCGCGGATCTCGTGGTAGTGGGCAACCCGACCAACCCCACGTCGACCCTGCACCCGGCGGCGACGGTACGCGCGCTCGCCCGCCCCGGCCGGCTGCTGGTGGTCGACGAGGCGTTCATGGACGCGGTACCCGGCGAGGTCGAGTCCCTGGCGGGGACGCGGTCGCCGGACGTGGTGGTCCTGCGCAGCCTGACGAAGACCTGGGCACTGCCCGGCCTGCGGGCCGGCTACGCCCTGGGTGCCCCGACGGTACTGGCCCGACTGGCGGCGGCCCGTCCACACTGGCCGGTGGGCACGATCCAACTGGCGGCGGTGACGGCCTGCGCGGAACCCCCCGCCGTGGCCGAGGCCGAGAAGGCGGCGCAGGAGATCGCCGAGCACCGGGACGCGCTGGCGGCGTCGCTGGCCCGGCTACCCGGCGTCGAGGTGACGCTACCGGCGGCGGGACCGTTCCTGCTGCTGCGCGTGCGCGAGGGGGAGCGGGTACGCCAAGCCCTGCGGCGCCGGGGAATCGCGGTACGTCGCGGCGACACGTTCCCCGGCCTGACGAGCGACCACCTCCGCGTCGCCGTCCGGGATCCCGAGACGTGCGAGCTCCTGATCGCGGCGCTGGCCGCCGAGGTCCGCAGCTAGCCCAGTGCTGTGTCCACGATCCTCGGCCTGAGAAAGCTCACCGAGCCGACAACCCTCGGCACCGATCCCATCGCCCGCCGCGGTTCCCGTCCGCGATCCTCCTCGCGCCCCACCACGAGGCCCCCACACGAAGCGCAACCGCGCCCCAAATCCTCTTTCAACGCGCGCGCGAACACGTGAAGGGCATCCCCCACCCGCTCCGGGGGCACCCCTCAGGGCCAGTCTAGTGCCGCGTGGGGCCCGGGCGGGGTGTGCAAGATCGACATGTGGACAAGCGGGATGATTGCGGACAGCTGGGGATGGACGGTGCGTGCGGGTTCGGATGGGGACTCGGGATCGGAACGGGGGACCACGAGGTGAGGATGCGGTGACCAGGGTCGGTGACGTCGTCGAGGTGCTCGAGCGGGCGTACCCGCCGGAGCTGGCCGAGGCGTGGGACGCGGTGGGCCTCGTCTGCGGGGATCCGGACGAGGCGGTGCGCCGGATCCTCGTCTGCGTCGACCCCGTCGAGGACACTGTGGACGAGGCGATCGAGCTCGGCGCGCAGTTGGTGGTCGCGCACCATCCGCTGTTGTTGCGGGGAGTGCACGGGGTCGCGGCGGACACGCCGAAGGGGCGGCTCGTGCACCGGCTCGTTCGAGCCGGGGTCGCCCTTTTCTGCGCGCACACCAACGCCGACGCCGCCGACCCCGGGGTGTCGGACGCGCTCGCGGACGCCCTCGGGCTGACCGTCGTCGGGCCCTTGGCGCCGAACGCGGACGGGCGAACCGGGATCGGGCGGATCGCCGAGCTTTCCGTGGCCGAGCCGTTCGCGGGGTTCGTCGAGCGGGTGGCCGGGGCGCTGCCGACTACCGCCGGGGCGGTGCGTGGGGCGGGTGACCCCGCCCGTCCGATCCGGATCGTCGCCGTGTCCGGGGGTGCCGGGGACGGGTACCTCGACGCGGCCACCCGCGCGGGGGTCGACGCGTTCGTCACCGCTGACCTGCGGCATCACCCCGCCGGCGAGCACCTCGGCCGGCCGAACGCGCCGGCGCTCGTCGACGTCGCGCACTGGGCGAGTGAGTGGCCGTGGTGCGAGCAGGCGGCGGCGATCCTGCGCGACGTGCTCGGCGGTACCGTCGACATCACCGTCTCCACTCGTCGCACCGATCCCTGGACCGTCGCCGCCGGTCCGGACAACACCGGGAGGACCCAAGGGTGAAAGCCGATCCCGCAGTGCAGCGCCGCCTGCTCGAGCTCGCCGACATCGACGCCGAGCTCGCGCGGGTCGACCACCGGCGGCGCACCTTGCCCGAGCTCGACGAGATCGCCGCCGCCGAGCAGGCCGTGCGCACCAAGCGGGACGCCCAGGTCGCCACCGACACCGCCCTCGCCGACCTCGACCGCGAGGTCAAGCGCCAGGAGAAGGAGATCGACGCCGTCCGCGCCCGCGAGGACCGCGACCGCGCCCTGCTCGCCGACGGCAGCGTCTCCGCCAAGCAGCTCACCGACCTCGAGCACGAACTCGAGACCCTCAAGCGCCGGCAGTCCACGCTGGAGGACGAGCTGCTGGATATCATGGAACGCCGCGAGGCCGTCGAACTCGACTCCCAGCACGCCGGCGTCGAGCTCGCCAAGGCCGAGGAAGCGCTCGCCGACGCCGCCCGGCGCCGCGACGACGCGCTGGCCGACCTCGACACCACCCAGGCCAGGCGCGACGCCGAACGCGGCGGCCTGGTCGGCGAGTTCCCCGAGCCGCTGCTCGGACTGTACGAGCGGGTCCGGCGGAACAAGGGCATCGGCGCCGCCCTGCTGCGGGCCCGCCGCTGCGGGGCGTGCCGGATCGAACTCGACCGCAGCGCGATCTCCCGGATCTCCGGCACGGCCGCCGACGAGGTCGTCACATGCGAGGAGTGCGGCGCGATCATGGTGCGCACGGCGGAGTCGGGCCTGTGAAGGTCATCGTGGAGGCCGACGGGGGGTCGCGGGGGAACCCGGGCCCGGCCGGGTACGGGGCCGTGGTGTTCGACGCGGCCACGCGCGAGGTGCTGGTCGAGCGGGCCGAGGGGATCGGCGTCGCCACCAACAACGTCGCTGAGTACGGCGGGCTCATCGCCGGGCTCAGGGCGGCCGCGCAGCTCGGCGCGGACGACGTGCGGGTCCGGATGGACTCCAAGCTCGTCGTCGAGCAGATGGCCGGGCGGTGGAAGGTCAAGCACCCGTCACTGCAACCGCTCGCGCTCGAGGCCCAGCGGATCGCCCGTGAGTTCGGGCGGATCGGCTACGAGTGGATCCCGCGCGCGCAGAACTCGCACGCCGACCGGCTCGCCAACGAGGCCATGGACGCCCAGGCGGGAAAAGCCCCGCGGGCTGAACGGCCCGCGGCCCCCGAGACGCCGAGGTGGACCGGCGCGACCGGCACCCCGACCCGCTTCCTCCTGCTCCGCCACGGCCAGACCGAGCTGTCCGTCGAACGCCGCTACTCCGGCCGCGGCGACGTCGCGCTCACGCCGCTCGGCGAGCGGCAGGCCAAGGCCGCGGGACAGCGCATCGCGGTCACTGCCGGTGTGAGCGCCGAGACCCCGATCGTGTCGTCGCCACTCGGTCGGGCACGTCAGACCGCCGCCGCGGTGGCCGAGGCGACCGGCGGCGACGTCACCGTCCACGACGGCCTGACCGAGACCGACTTCGGCGCCTGGGAGCGGCTGACCTTCGCCGAGGCCGCCGAACGCGACGCCGACCTGCACGCCCGCTGGCTCGCCGACCACACCCTGCCCGCCCCGGACGGCGAGTCCTTCGACCAGGTGCACCGCCGGGTCCGCCGGGTCCGCGACGCGCTGATCGCCGAGCACGGTGCCGGCACGGTCATCGTGGTCAGCCACGTCACGCCGATCAAGTCGCTGCTGCGGATGGGCCTGGACGCCGGCCCGTCGCTGCTCTACCGGCTGCACCTCGACCTTGCCTCACTGTCCGTGGTCGAGTTCTACCCGGACGGGCAGGCGTCCGTCCGACTGGTGAACGACACGTCCCATCTCTGACCAAGATCAGACCATGATCGACCCGGCGGCTATCCTGGAGTCGCGGACGAGTCGGCAGGGCGGTCGCGGCGGAGAACCCGTCGAGGAAAGTCCGGACTCCGCAGGGCAGGGTGGTTGCTAACGGCAACCCGGGGCGACCCGCGGGACAGTGCCACAGAAAGCAGACCGCCTGGCGGTCACGCCAGGTAAGGGTGAAACGGTGGTGTAAGAGACCACCAGCACCCCGGGTGACCGGGGTGGCTCGGTAAACCCCACCCGGAGCAAGGTCAAGAGGGAGTCGAGAGGCTCCTGCGCAGGCGTTCGAGGGCGGCCCGTCCGAGTCTGCGGGTAGACCGCTAGAGCCCGCCGGCGACGGCGGGCCCAGATGGATGGCCGCCACCGGCGCACGCGCCGGTACAGGATCCGGCTTACACGCCGACTCGTCCGCCCCTGGAAGCGACCTTCGCCGTCCGGCGGGACCTCATTCGCAAACAAGTATTTGCGCAAATATATGTTTGCGATAGGGTGGGCTCATGACCGACTCATCCGTGGCGCCCACGCCGGAGCTCGACTCGGCCTTCGCCGCCCTCGGGGACCGCGTCCGTCGCGCGTTGGTGACCCGTCTCGCCCAGGGTGACGCCACCGTGGGCGAGCTGGCCGCCCCGTTCGACCTGACCCCACAGGCCATCTCCCACCACATCAGCGTCCTGCGCCGGTGCGGGCTGGTCGAGCAGCGCCGCGAGGGAGCCCGGCGTCCCTGTCGGCTGAGGGTGGACCAGCTGACCGCGCTCGGCACGTGGATCGACGACCAGCGACGCACCTGGAACGACCGGCTCGACGTCCTCGACCGACACCTCGCCGACGATCACACCGAAGATCACACCGAAGGAGAGAACCGTTGACCGCCACCGCACAGCTCATCGACGACGAACTGATCGCCCGACGCCGCCTCGCGGCGAGCCCGGACCGGGTCTGGGCCGCCTTCACCACCCCGGCGAGCATCGCGGCCTTCTGGGGCGGTTCGCACGCCATCGTGCGCCCCGGTTCGGTCACCGTCGACCTGCGCCCCGGCGGCGGGTTCGCCCTCGACACCGTCGCGGCGGACGGCGCCACCCACCGGCTCGCGTTCGTCTACGTGAGCATCGCCGCCCCGCGCGAGCTGGTGTTCGACGAGCCGGCCACCGGCCTCCGCACCACGGTCAGCGTGCATCCGGCCGGCGAGGGCGCGGACCTCACGGTCCACCAGCGCCTGCTCCCTCCCGGGCTCCGCACGTCCCAGGCGGCCGCCGGGCTCGCCTCGGTCCTCGACGCCCTCGCCGCACACCTGCGGGACATCGACGAAGGGTCGTGACGTTCTGAGACACCCGCTCGGCCCTGTGCCCCTGCGTCGATCGGCGCAGGGGCACGGCCAGGTGGAGCAGAGGTTTCGAAACTCGTAGTCTCAGTGGCGTCCGTCACGGCTTCGACCGAACGGGTTATCGGACATGAGTTCGAAGGCAGGTTGACCGGTGACGTCCCGTACCTACTGTGAGGACTTGCCCCGCAACCGGGTGAACCTGTCGATGCGTCCTGGACAAGTCGGGTGGTCGTGACGCATAACCGGGCCTGTTCCCCTGATGATGGGTGTGGTCAGATACGACACGCCTCGGCGTACCGGAGGGCGTGAAGGAGAGCGAATGTCGATCGACGCTGCGCCAGGCCACCACTACACATCGTGATACCAAACGTGCTCTACTCGTTGCCGAACGACCGCACACTGACGACCAGACCGACGGACAGCAGAACGGCCGCCCGGGGCGCCTGCCGCGAACACCCCGAGCACTTGGGAGAAAGACATGATCGCCAGGACCACCCTTGAGCTCGCCCAAGAGGGCCTGGGCACCGGAGGTCTCCGGACTTGGATCCTCGACAACCTGATCCCGCTGCTGCTGCTGGTGGTCGCCCTGCTGCTGCTCTGGCTCGGCGGCGGCAAGGGGGACAACGCCGGTGTCATGCGCCGACTCGGCGGAGTCGTCGTCGCCCTGGCGATCATCGGGTTGGCGGTGACCACGAACGCCGGGGAGAACATCGGCAAGTGGATAGCCGGCCTGTTCACCGGCTGAGCGACCCGTAGAGGACATCGCGTGCGCATTCGTACTGACGACGAGGTGTACCGCGTCGATGCGGTCTGGCTCGGTCCGCCCCGCGCCACCATGCCGTGGCGCGCCCGCTACGTGGCATGGGGCGTCGGCGCCGTCGTCTTCCTGGTCGTGCTCACCGTCGAGCGGCGGATCGGCATCTCGCTGTTCTGGTCGATCGCCTGGGGCATCGTGGTCACGATCCTGATCACCCGGCTGATCACCTCGAAGATCAGCCACGAGCGGCCACTCGGCGCGGCCGCCGCCATGTGGGTGCGGGAGCTGACCGCACCCCGCGAGGTCACCACCGGCTCCGGTGGCGCCGCCAGCGCCACGCGTGTCCGGGTGCGCGGCGAGCGGCCACGGCCGAGACCGAAGCAAGGTCGACAACCGAAACGGTCCACGAGCCGTCAACACAAGCACAGCAGCAAGCGCCCGGCCAGGAACAGGAGGGGTGGCGGTGTTCGGACGCCGACGCAAGCCCGCGCCTGAGCAGTCGGCCGCGCCCGGGTACCCGGTGGTCGGAACGCCCCCGGGTGGGCTGCCCCGGCCCCAGCCGCGCCCGCACGGCCGGCACGCGGCCCCCGCGCCGACGCCGGCCGACCCGCCGCCCCCGGTCCGGTCCGGCAAGCGGGACACCGCCTACCCGGCCCAGTACCGGCCGGCGGTCGCCCCCGGCCGGAACGGCAAGCGCAACCGACGGCTGCCGGGGGAGCAGTCCATTCCCACCTACACCCCGTCCATCGCGGCCAGGAGCATCGACGGCCACCTGCTGCGCAACGGGCACGACGTGTTCGCCTGGTACCGGCTCGCGCCGCAGCGCTGGTCGTTCCGCTCGGACTCCCAGCGGCAGGACCTGGTCGCCGCGATCGCCGGGCAGTACGCCGAGCTCGCCGGCCGCTGGCTGCACCTGCGGGTCACCACCCGGCCGTACCCGATCCGGATGTGGGCCGAGGCGCACGTGCACAACGCGGTCAACCGGCTCCCGGACGCCCAGGGCGCGCTGAGCTTCGACGACTACCTGATCGGCGAGCAGCAGCAGCTCCTCGGCCGGTCGATGGCCGAGAAGGAGGTCTACCTCGGCGTCCAGGTGCAGACCCGCAACATGGTCGACCGGGCGGTGGAACGCGCGGCCCCGCTGCTGCGCAAGGTCTTCCCGACCGCCGTCGACGCCGAGCTGCTGGCCATCGACTCCGAGGTCGAGCACCTCGACCAGGTGATCGGCTCCGCCGGGCTGGAGGGTCGACCGGTCACCGCCGAGGAGATGTCCTGGCTGATGCACCGGTCGTGCTCGCTCGGCCTGCCCGCGCCGCGCAACCTGCCGGCCGTGCCGGGCGCGGCGTGGGAGCCGGAGGACCTGGCGTCGTTCACCGACGCCGCCGACTTCCACCAGGAGCCCTACTCGCCGACGGTCACCGTCCGCGGCCGCACCGGCTCCAACGCCGGCATGACCCGGCACCTCGCGGTGCTCACCGTCGGCCAGATGCACGGCCTGCAGATCCCCGAGATCGACGACCCCTGGGTGCAGCACTCCGACCGGCTCGCCGCCTCCGTCGAGTGGTCCGCGCGGATCTACGTGCGCCGCCCCGAGGAGGTCCAGGGCGAGCTGGCCAGGCAGATGAACAAGGTCCGCTCCCAGGTCCGGCACTACACCGACGAGCACGAGCTGGAGCCGCCGCAGTCGCTGGCCCGCCAGGCGTCGAGGGTGCTGGAGATCGACGACGAGATGACGTCGGGCTTCACCGCGCTCGCCACCCGGGTCCGCTCCTGGTGGCGGCTCGCGGTGTCCGGCCCCACCGAGCGGGACGCGCTGCGCCTGGCCCAGCAGCTGCTGGAGCTGTACAAGCCGAAGGTCGCCATCGAGCACCCGGAGGCGCAGTACGCCCTGGCCAGGGAGTTCATCCCCGGCGAGCCGCTGTCCTCCGGCGCCTACATGCGCCGAGGCTCGGTGGTCTGGGCCGCCGCCTCGGTGCCGACCGCCACCGCCGAGGTCGGTGACCGGCGCGGCATCCTGCTCGGCGAGACCTGCACCGCGACCCGCCGCCCCGTGGCCTGGGACCCGTGGATGGCCCAGGAGATCCGCGACGGCTCCGGCCTGACGGCCATGGTCGCCGGACTGGGTGGCGGCAAGTCGTTCCTCGGCGGCGGCATCGTCTACAAGACGCTCCGCTCCGGCGCGCACTGGACGCTGCTCGACCCGTCCGGCCCGCTGTCCCGGCTCTGCGACCTGCCCGAGCTGCGGCCCTACGCCCGGCCGATCAACCTGCTCAACGCCGACCCGGGCATCCTCAACCCGTACCGGGTGGTGGCCGAGCCGCAGTTCGAGCACTTCCACGACGAGGAGGACCCGGAGCGGGCCTGGCGCCGGGAGAAGGCCCTCGCGGCCGCCACCCGCCGCCGGCTCGTGCTCGACGTGCTCACCGGCCTGCTGCCCTACGACGTGGCTCGGATGCCGCAGACCAGGATCGTGCTGCTGCGCGCGGTCCGGATGGTCGGCGGTCGGCAGGACGCCGACCCCAGCCTGGTGTTCGAGGCGCTGCGCCGCGACGCCTCCGAGCACCACGAGCACGCCGTCGTGGTCGCCGACTTCCTCGACGAGATGCGCGAGCGGATGCAGCTGCTCATCCCGGAACAGGACGCCGACCCGTACACCGACGCCCGCGACGACCGGCTCACCGTGCTCACCATGGCCGGCCTGACCCTGCCCAAGGACGGCGTCGGTCGCGAGCACTGGACCGACGCCGAGGCGCTCGGCGTGGAGATGCTGAACCTCGCCGCGTGGCTCACCCAGCGCTCCATCTACGAGCGGCCCAAGGATCTGCGCAAGGGCGTCTGGATCGACGAGGCGTTCTTCCTGTCCGAGGTGCCGACCGGCCGGGTGCTGATGAACCGGTTCGCCCGCGACTCCCGGAAGTGGAACGTCCGGGTCATGCTGTCCTCGCAGATCCCGGCGGACTTCCTGCGCATCCAGGGCTTCGTCAGCCTGCTCGACTCGGTGTTCGTCGGCCGCCTCGACGACGAGCAGGCGCAGGCCGACGCGCTGCGGCTGCTCAAGGTGCCGGTCGGCGCCGGCTACGAGCAGGTCATCGCGAGCCTCGGCCGCCGGCCGGGCGCGCACCGCGAGCCGCAGCGGGACACCTCGCCGCGCCAGTTCATCTTCGGCGACGGCGCGGGCGGCGTTGAGCGGATCCGGATCGACCTGTCCGGCCCGCACCTGGAGCACCTGCGCGCGGCCATGGACACCACGCCGGACGCGCTGCGCGACAGCACCCCCGGCGCCGTGCTCCCGGCCGACCAGCACGCCCCCGAGCTGCCCGACCCGGACGACGACGGCGGTCCACCGCGCGACGGCGGCGTGGACGACGAGTCCGGCCTGAACCCCGAGCTGGGCGAGCACGACGAGTTCGAGCTCGCGGCGGACTTCGAGCTTGGCCTCACCGACGAGGACGTGCCGGCCGACCACGTCGAACCGGGCCGCAACGGCGCCGCGGACCGGAAGCCCGCGGTCGACCAGCGCGGCAACGGCTCCGGCGGCGGCACCAGTCCGGACGGCGGGAAGGCACAGGCGGGCAAACGGGGGCGGGTCGACGCCGCATGATCACTTTCCTGGTGGTGATGACCGCCGTGCTGATCATCGCGCGGCGGTGGCGGAGTCGTTCCAGGAGTTCCACGAGTTCCACCGCCCGGTCCGGGAAGTTCGCGTCGCTGGTCGTGGTGGCCGCCGTCCTCGGTGGGAGCACGCTGCTCGGCTCGCCGGCGATGGCGCAGCCGGAGACCGACGCCAGCTGCGCGCCGTCCGCGGAGCGTCCGGGTACCGGCATGGCCGGCGCGATCGACCCGCCGCAGGGCAACGGCCTGCGCGGGGAGCCGGAGAACCCGGTGCCCTACACCAACGAGGAGTACCCGAACAGCCCGTACCGCGACTACGGCTACGCGGGCATGATCTGGCACGTCTACGACCCGAACTGCCAGCAGGCGCTGTCGGTCACCAACCCGAGCACCACGATCGACACCTGGGCCGGCAACCAGCTGTTCAACCTCGGCAAGAACATCGTCGCCGCCACCAACTCGCTGCACTACACGCTGCACGAGGGTGGCGTGCTCGGCGGGCTGAACCAGCAGATCTCCGACGCCGCGAACGCGGTGTTCGACAACGTCTACATGCAGCTGTTCAGCCTCTTCATGATCATCCTGGCGGTGCTGATGTTCCGCCAGATCTGGCGCGGCGACTTCGCCACCGTGTCCAGACGCGCGCTGTTCGCCCTCGGCGGCATGTGGCTCGCCGCGTCCACCCTGGTGCTGGTCAGCAACTACGACGCGGTCGACCGGCTGATCGTGGACACCACCACCGGCATCCAGGCCGGGTTCGAGGACCCGAACCGCGACGACGTGCAGCAGCACGTGCTGCCCAACGAGCTGCACACCAGGGTCGTCTACGAGAACTGGCTGCGCGGCGAGTTCGGCAAGCCGGACGACCCGGCGGCGCTGGAGCACGGCCGCCCGCTGCTCGAGGCGCAGGCGTGGACCCGCGACGACCTGGTCGCCGGCCGGGACGACAGCGACGAGCAGGAAGCCGCCAAACGCGCCGAGTACCAGCGGATCTACAACGAGCTAGGCTCGGCGCAGGGCTACTTCACCGGCGCCGAGGGCAGCCGCACCGGCTCCGGGTTCCTCGCCTTCTTCCAGTCGCTGGTGTACTCGTTCTTCCAGTTCATGGCCAAGCTCGCGGTGCTGCTCGCCCAGCTGCTGCTGCGGATCTTCACCCTGGCCGCGCCGGTGATCGGCCTGGTGGCGCTGATCCACCACGACATCCTGCGCAAGGTCGGCCGGGCGGTCGCCGCGGTGGTGCTGAACGTGCTGATCCTGGCCGTGCTGGCCGGCATCCACTTCAAGTTCCTGCAGATGATCTTCAGCCCGGACGTCAACCTGTCGATGCTCACCCAGATGCTGCTGGCCGGCATCGTCACCCTGGTGTTCCTGCTGGTCGGCCGGCCGATGAAGCGCATGTGGCAGATGGTCGAGCTGTCCGTCGGCGCGGTCGGTGCCT
This sequence comes from Actinophytocola gossypii, assembly GCF_025165815.1. Taxonomy (GTDB): domain Bacteria; phylum Actinomycetota; class Actinomycetes; order Mycobacteriales; family Pseudonocardiaceae; genus Actinophytocola; species Actinophytocola gossypii. The sequence continues at coordinate 146,166 of NZ_JAFFZE010000024.1, forward strand.
CGGTGCCCACCCCCGGCGGGCTGTTCTCCCGGTTCCGCAGGCGCAAGGGCCAGGCGGCCGAACGCGGCCCGCAGGACGAGTTCTGGGACCAGCTGCGCGACGACGAACTGGCCGGCGACACGGTCGCCACCACCGGCGGCCGGATGCGCCGCCCGCGCCCGGAGGCGACCGGCCCGGTGCAGGCCACCGCCGAGCGCATGGACACCCGGCGGCCGGCCCTGGCCGCCGGCGGGCTCGCCCTGCCGGCCGCCCGCGACGGCCTCGACCCCGACCAGGCGCTGATCGGCACCGGCCCGCCCGGCCGCAACGGCCCAGCCGGGATGCTGCCGGGCCGGGCGGCGAGCCGGGTGGCCGACACCGTGCCGGTGGCCGACCGAGGCTGGGACCGGGGCTGGGAACACGGCGAGGACGCTGTCCTGGTGCCGTCCCAGGTCCCGGGTCGCCGGGGTGAGGCGTCCGGTCGCTACGAGGAGCCCGCGCCCCCGGTCGCACCGAGGCCGACCCCCCGACCGGCGGACGTGGAGATGGTCGCCGGCCGCCCGGTGCACGTGGTGTACCGGCCGTCCCGTGGACTGGAGGTGCGCGAGCCGGCGCCACGCCGGGTGCCCCGCCAGATGCCGCTGCGGGACGGGCCGCGGGAGACCGACTCGGTGGTGAGGTGACATGCCGATCCGCACCAACCGCGGCCGGGCCGCCGTGTACCGCAAGCTGTGGGGCTGGCCGATGCGCTCGCCCACCCACCTCGTCGTCGTGCTCGTCGTGGTGGCCGTGCTGGTCATCGCGATCAGCGTGATCGTCCCGCAGGTCGTCGGCTCCGGCGCCGGGGGAACCGGCGCGGCCGGGTCCACCGGCCAGTCGACCAGCCCGTCCGGTTCGGGTCCTGGCACCACCGACGAGCAGTCCCTGCCCGGCGGTGGCGGAAGCGCGACCACCGAGCTGCCGACCAGGATCACCTCGCCCCCGCAGCGGCCGACGTCGGCGCCGGCCGAGCCGGCGGCGCTGGAGGTGGCCACCCGATGGGGTGAGGCGTGGGTCGACCACGAGGGCGTGAGCGCCGAGGAGTGGCTCGACGGGCTCCGCCCGCTGACCACCGAGGAGTACATGGTCGAGATGGAGACCGTCGACCCGAGGAACGTGCCGGCCAGCGAGGTGACCGGGGAACCGGAGCCGACCGACTCGTACACCAGCTCGGTCACGGTCAACCTGCCCACCGACGGCGGCACGCTCGCGATCACCGTGATCGACACCCCGCAGGGCTGGCGGGTGGCCTTCTACGAGCAGGTCGCCTGATGAAGGCGGCGCTGGCGGTGGGAGCGGTGGTGATGGCCGCGGTGACGGTGTTCGGCGTGACCGCGGTGACCACCGTGGTCCGCGAGGACGCCGAGCAGGACCAGGCGCGGCGGGCGAACCTGTCCTGCAACGCCTCCCTCGGCCCGGTCACCAGCGGCCCGGCCGGCAGCGGCGCGGCGGACGCGGCGAACCTGACCGAGGACCAGCGCGGGATCGTCGCCCAGATCATCCAGATCGGCAAGGAGCGGAACCTGCCGCCGCGCGCGTGGCAGGTCGCGATCCAGGCCGGCATGACCGAGTCGGGCCTGCGCCCGCTGGACTACGGGGACCGGGACTCGCTCGGCATCTTCCAGATGCGCCCGTCGATGGGCTGGGGCACGCCCGAGCAGGTGATCGACCCGACGTACGCGATCAACAAGTTCTACGACGTGCTGGAGGAGGTGCCGAACTGGGAGCAGCAGCGCCCCGGCGAGTCCGCGCAGGACGTCGAGCGCTCCGCGTTCCCCGACCGGTACCACGAGTGGGAGCCGATGGCCGCCCACCTGATCGGCAACGTCGGCCTGGTCGCCGACCCGACCGGCTGCGGGCAGGGCACCGGGGCGCTGCTCCCGCCGCCGACCGAGGCCGCGGGCGAGGCGATGCGGTTCGCGCTGGCCCAGCAGGGCAAGCCGTACCAGTGGGGCGCGCTGACCACGCACCAGAACTCCTTCGACTGTTCCAGCCTGATGCTGCAGGCCTACCGGGAGGCCGGCATCACGCTGCCGAGGGTGTCCCGCCAGCAGTACCAGGCGGGCGCGATGCTCCCGGTGGAGCAGGCCCAACCGGGTGACCTGCTGTTCTGGGCCTACGACACGAGCAACCCGGTGAACACGATCCACCACGTGGCGATGTACCTCGGCGACGGGAAGATGGTCGAGGCGCAGCAGACCGGGGTTCCGGTGCACATCCGCGAGGTGAGCTGGGACGAGTCGGGACTGGTCGCCCAGGCCGTGCGGCCGGGCGTATAGAGCTGAGGGGGCTGTTGTGACCATGTACACGCCGGAGCCGATCCAGCCGCACCTCGGGCGGCCCGCGTCCAGCGCGCCGGTGCGCGACTACCTGTCCACGCCGCACCCCGGCGTGCCGGACGGGTACGTGGTGCTGCCGAGGTCGCTGGTGGAGGCCATGCCGCTGCCCTGGCAGCAGGCGATGACGCAGATCCTGGCGGAGTTCCACCAGGCCTACGCGCACCTGAACTGGCCGGAGTACCGGGTCGTCCCGTCCCGCCGCGAACGGCTGGTGAACCTCGACGAGGACCAGCTGGCCGAGGTCGGCTACCTGGTGGAGATCGACGCGGACGGGGAGCTGGTGTACCGGGAGCGGAACGGCAGGCGGATCGCCGACCCGGAGCACACCGAGGTGCTGGTGTCCTGCCTGGACCCGATCCCGTCGCAGCACCGCAACGCCAACCAGGACACCCCGCCGCGCGGTTTCCCCACGCAGCAACGCTGGTCCTGACCTAGGCTCGAGCCATGGCCGACAGCAACCCGGACCCTGGTTGGTACTACTGCACCAAGCACGGCACGGTCGAGCACGGCGAGGTCTGCCGGGCCGCCGACCGCCTCGGCCCGTACCCGGACCGGGAGACCGCGTCGCGGGCGCTGGAGATCGCCCGCGAGCGCAGCGCGGCGTGGGACAAGGCCGAGCGGGAGTGGAACGACGACTGACGCCCGGCGCGCCGGGATAGGGTGCTGGCGTGGTGTCCCGAGCGGCCGGACCGGACTTCGGCGGGATCCGCGCCGAGTTCGAGCTGCCGGTGCGCTTCCCGGAGTCCGTGCTGGACGAGGCCGCCCGCGCGGTCGCCGCCGGCCCGCTGGGGGACCGCGTCGACGCGACCGACCTGCCGCTGGTGACCGTCGACCCACCGGGCGCGAAGGACCTCGACCAGGCGATGCTCGTCACCCGTTCCGGTGACGAGTTCGTGGTGCACTACGCGATCGCCGATCTCGGCGCGTTCGTGCCGCCCGGTGGCGCGCTGGACCGGGAGGTCCGCCGGCGCGGCCAGACGCTGTACCTGCCGGACGGGAACGTGCCGCTGCACCCGACCGTGCTCTCCGAGGGCGCCGCGAGCCTGCTGCCCGACCAGGTGCGCCCGGCCGCGCTGTGGACCCTGCGCTGCTCGGCCGACGGCGAGCTGACGTCGGCGCACGTGCGGCGCGCGCTGGTGCGGTCGCGGGAACGCCTGGACTACGAGACCGTGCGGGCCATGGTCGACGGCGGCACGGTGCACCCGTCGCTGGCGGCGCTGCCCGCGCTCGGGCGGCTGCGCCGGGAGCACGCGGTGGCCCGCGGCGCGGTGGAGCTGGCGCTGCCGGACCAGGAGGTCGAGCCGGACGGCCGGGGCGGCTGGCGGCTGACGCTGCGCCCGCGGTCCGAGGTGGACGCCTGGAACGCGGAGGTCTCGCTGCTGACCGGCATGGCGGCCGCGTCGATGATGCTCTCCGCCGGGGTCGGCGTGCTGCGGACGCTGCCGGCCGCCCAGGACGGCGCGGTGCGGTGGCTGCGGCGCTCGGCCCACTCGCTGGGGATCGAGTGGCCGAGGTCGGTGGACGTGGCGGAGCTGCTCAGCGGGCTGGACCCGTCGCGGCCGGAGGCGCTCGCGCTGTTCATGGACGCGACCAGGCTGCTGCGCGGCGCGGCGTACACGGCGTTCGACGGCGCCGAGCCGGAGTTGTCGACGCACGCGGGCCTGGCGGCGGAGTACGCGCACGTGACCGCGCCGCTGCGGCGGCTGGTGGACCGGTACGGCACCGAGGTGTGCCTGGCGCTGTGCGCGGACGAGCCGGTGCCGGCGTGGGTGCGGGAGGCGTTGCCGGAGCTGCCGGGCGTGATGGCGGCCTCGGACGCGCTGGCCGGGCGGGTCGAGCGGGCGTGCCTGGACCAGGTGGAGGCGTGGGTCCTCGCGGAGCGGGTCGGGCAGGAGTTCGACGCGGTGGTGCTTCGTGCGGAGGGTGCGTCGGCGGAGGTGTTCGTGCCGGACCCGCCGGTGATCGCGAAGTGCGCCAACGAGGACCCGGTTGGCGACCTCCCTGACGACCTCCCGGAAGGCGGGACCGTTCGGGTGCGGTTGGTGCGGGCGGACGCGAAGGCACGCAAGGTGACCTTCGAACGGGTGAAGGAGGCTTCGTTTCGTGAGTGACGTCGTGGGTGTGCTCGGCGGAACCGGACCGCAGGGCCGGGGCCTGGCCCTGCGCTGGGCGAAGGCCGGCATCGAGGTGATCATCGGCTCGCGCAGTGCCGAGCGCGCCGAGTCGGCGGCGGCGGAGCTGCGCACCGAGGCCGGGGTGTCGTCGGTCCGCGGCCTGGCGAACGCCGACTGCGCCGCGAAGGCCGACATCGTCCTGGTCGCCGTTCCGTGGGAGGGCCACGGCGACCTGCTCACGTCCCTGCGCGAGCCGCTCGCCGGCAAGATCGTCATCGACTGCGTGAACCCGCTCGGCTTCGACAAGCAGGGCCCCTACGCGCTCCCGGTCGAGGAGGGGAGTGCCGCCCAGCAGGCGGAGAAGCTGCTCCCCGACTCCCGGGTGACCGCGGCGTTCCACCACGTCTCCGCCGTCCACCTGGCCGACCAGACCATCGCCGAGATGACCACCGACGTCCTCGTCCTCGGCGACGACCGCGAGGCGACCGACCAGGTCCGGGCCCTCGCCGACGCGATCCCCGGCATGCGCGGCGTGTACGGCGGCCGGCTGCGCAACTCCCACCAGGTCGAGGCCCTCACCGCGAACCTGATCGCGATCAACCGGCGGTACAAGGCGCACGCCGGCATCCGGGTCACCGACATCTAGCCGTCATGGGTGTTCTCGACGGCAAGGCCGTGGTCGTCACCGGTGCCGGTCGCGGTCTCGGCCGGGCGTCCGCGCTGCACGCCGCCGCGCACGGCGCCGCGGTGGTCGTGAACGACGTCGACGGGGAGCCCGCCGACGAGGTGGTCTCGCTGATCGAGGACTCCGGTGGTCGGGCGGTGACCAGCGTCGGTTCGGTCGCCGATCCCGACCAGGCGCACGCGGCCGTCGAGCGCTGCCTGGCCGCGTTCGGCCGGATCGACGGTCTGGTCAACAACGCCGGCGTGCGCTACCAGGCCCCGGTGTGGGAGGACACCCCGGACCGGATGCGCGCGTTGATCGAGGTCAACGTTCTGGGCGCGCTGTACTGCGGGTCCGCCGCCGCCAGGGCCATGCGTGACCGGGGCACGGGGTCGATCGTGAACATGGCCTCACTGGCGACGGTCGGCCAGCCCACCGCGGCGACCTATTCCGCGTCCAAGGGCGCGGTGTCCTCGACGACCGTGGCGTGGGCGTGGGAACTGGGCGAGCACGGCGTGCGGGTGAACGGGCTGTTCCCGTTGGCGCACACGCGAATGGCGCTGACCGACACGAAGTCGGCGGCGCCCGCCGACGAAACCCCCGAGCGGATCGCGCCGATCGTGACGTACCTGCTCAGCGACCTCTCCTCGGCCGTGACCGGCCAGCTGATCCGCTTCACCGCCAACAAGATCCACATCGTGCGGCAGCTGTCGGCCAAGGACCCCGTCCTGCGCAACGACGGCTGGGACGTCGAGGACATCGCCGAGGTGTTCGACGACCAGCTGCTCGCCGTCCTCGACAGGCCGACGCGCGCGACGGTCGACCCCCCGCCGCGCGACGAGGGCTGACCGGTGACCGAACCCACGGCCCTGCCACCCGGCGCGCACCGCTGGTCCGAGGCCGAGCGCGCACTGGCCGTCGACGTCCTTGCCGGGCGGACCGTCGTGGTCAACGTGCGCAAGGGCGGTCCGCACCGGCGGCTCGTGCCGTGGCTGGTCGAGGCGGGTCTGCTCACCTACGTCGGTCATGCCGGCCCTCGGCACGCCTGGCCGGAGTCCGACTTCGCCAACCCGTTCGTCGGCATGCGCGCCGACCGCCAGGAGATGGTTCGCCGCTACCGGGACTGGCTCGCCGCCCGCCCGGCCCTGCTCGACCGCGTCCCCGAGCTGGCCGGGCGCGCGCTCGGCTGCTGGTGCGCCCCGGAACCCTGCCACGCGGACGTCCTGGCCGAACTGGCCTAGCCTGGACACGTGATCGTCGACGACCTGGGGGAGCCCGTTCCCGTCGCCGCGTCGCCGGAGCGGGTGGTGAGCCTGGTTCCGTCCCTCACCGACGCGATCGAGACCAGCCGGCCCGGTCTGCTCGTCGGCGCTACCGACTACTGCACGCACCCGCCGTCGCTCGACGTCACCCGGGTCGGTGGCTCGAAGTACCCGCGCGTGGACGACGTGCTGACGCTGCGGCCGGACCTCGTCGTCGCCAACGCCGAGGAGAACCGGCCGGAGGACGTGGAACGGCTCCGCGCCGACGGGATCCCCGTGTGGGTGACCACGGCCGCGGCCACCGTCCCCGAGGGGCTCGGCTCGGTCCGCCGTCTGCTCACCCAGGGCCTGTCCATCGCCGAACCCCAGTGGCTCGTCGAGGCCGAGGACGTCTGGCGGGACGTCCCGCCCGTGCGCGCGACCGCGATCGTGCCGGTCTGGCGGCGGCCGTGGGTGGTCGTCGGCCGGGACACCTTCGCCGGGGACGTGCTCCGCCGCCTCGGCGTCGCCAACGCCTACGCCGGCGACCGGGACCGGTACCCGCGCCCGAAGCTGGACGCCCTGCGCGCCAGGCTCGACGACGGCGAGGCGGATCTCGTCGTGCTGCCGGACGAGCCGTACGAGTTCACCGCCACCGACGGCCCGGAGGCGTTTCCCGGCGCCCGCTGCGCGCTCGTCGTCGGACGCTATCTGACCTGGTGCGGGCCGTCCCTGGTCGAGGCGCACGCCGCGCTCACCGACGCCCTGGTGGATTAGACCAATACTTTCGGAGGTCTAGACCAGTTCGGATCCCTGTCGCACAATGACCTCTGGTGACCACCTGAGCGACAGGAGTAACCATGTCGGGGAAACGAATCACACGAATGCTCACGATCGCGGCACTCGCCGTGATCCCGATGACCCTGGTGACGACCGGTAGCGCGTCGGCCCACGGCTACACCAACAGCCCGGCCAGCCGCGCCTACCACTGCAACCAGGGCAGCGCGCAGGACTGCGGCGCGATCCAGTGGGAGCCGCACAGCGTCGAGGGCCCGAAGGGCTTCCCGGAGGCCGGCCCGGCCGACGGCTCGATCTGCGCCGGCGGGAACACCCGGTTCGCCGAGCTGGACGACCCGCGCGGCGGCGCCTGGCCGGCGACCGACGTCAGCGGCGGCCAGGACTTCACCTTCCGCTGGCACCTCACCGCACGGCACGTCACGACGTCGTTCCGCTACTTCGTCACCCGGGACGGGTGGGACCCCGGCCAGCCGCTGACCAGGGCCGCGCTCGAGCCGGAGCCGTTCCTGTACGTCGACGGCCAGAACCAGCAGCCGCCGGCGGACGTCTCGCACAGCGGCACCCTGCCGAACAAGTCCGGCCGGCACCTGATCCTGTCCGTCTGGGACATCGCCGACACCGGCAACGCCTTCTACCAGTGCGCCGACGTGGAGTTCTGACCTCTGCCGAAGGTGACCTCCGAGACACGTCCGGAGGTCACCTTCATGGTCGGAACTCGTCCGTGGCCTCGATCAGCGCCTCCAGCACGCCCGGGTCGGCGACCGAGTGCCCGGCCTGGGGCAGTACGCGCAGCTCCGACCCCGGCCACGCCCGGTGCAGCTCCCACGCCGTCACCGGCGGGCACACCGCGTCGTACCGCCCCTGCACGATCCGCCCCGGGATCCCGGCCAGCTTTCCCGCGTCCCGCAGCAGCTGGTCCTCCGCCAGCCACCCGTGGTGGGTGAAGTAGTGCAACGCGATCCGCGCGAACGCCACCGCGAACGCCGGATCCGCGTAGATCGCCGACGCCGCCCGGTTCGGCACCAGCGACACCGCCGCCCCCTCCCACAGGCTCCACGCGGCCGCCGCCCGCGCCGACACCACCGCCGACCGATCGCCCAGCTGCCGGTGGTACGCGGCGAGCGGATCCTCCCCGTCCGGCACCAGCGCGCTGAACTCCGCCCACGCCTCCGGGAACAGGTGCCCCGCCCCGCCCCGGTACATCCAGTCCAGCTCCGCGGCCCGCAGCAGGAACACCCCGCGCAGCACGATCTCGGTCACCCGTTCGGGGTGCGTCTGCGCGTACGCCATCGCCAGCGTCGCGCCCCACGAACCGCCGAACAGCTGCCACCGCTCGATCCCCAGCAGCTCCCGCAGCCGCTCCAGGTCCGACACCAGGTGCCAGGTCGTGTTGGCCACCAGCGCCTCGTCCCCGGCGACCACCACCGACGGGGTACTGCGCCCGGACCCGCGCTGGTCGACCAGCACGATCCGGTACGCGGCCGGGTCGAACATCCGCCGGTGCAGCGGCGCCGTGCCCCCGCCGGGGCCGCCGTGCAGGAACACCACCGGCTTCCCGGCCGGGTTGCCGGACACCTCCCAGTACACCCGGTGCCCGTCACCGACGTCGAGCATGCCCTGGTCGTGCGGTTCGACCGGCGGATACAGGTTGCGCACGCCGAGCATTCTCTACGCTGGAGCCATGGCGACCACGCAGTTCGGCAAGGAAACCTCGAACCGGGGCGAGTTCGTCCGGCAGACCAACCGGTTCACCGACCGGATCACCGCGGACGGCTCGTCCGGCTGGCGCGCCGAACCCGGCCGCTACCGGCTCGTGGTGAGCCTGGCCTGCCCGTGGGCGCACCGCTCGATCATCGTCCGGCGGCTGCTCGGGCTCACCGACGCGATCTCGCTCGCCGTGGTCGACCCGATCCGCGACGAGAAGGGCTGGCGCTTCACCCTCGACGAGGGCGGCCGCGACCCGGTACTCGGCATCGAGTACCTGTCCGAGGCGTACCTGCGCACCGACCAGGACTTCTCCGGGCGCTACACCGTGCCGTCGATCGTGGACGTCGAGTCCGGCAAAGTCGTCACCAACGACTACCCGAGGATCACCCTCGACCTGTCCACCGAGTGGCGCGAGTTCCACGCCCCCGGCGCACCCGACCTGTACCCCGAGCACCTGCGCGCCGAGATCGACGCGGTCAGCGAACCGATCTTCCGCAACGTCAACAACGGCGTGTACCGCTGCGGGTTCGCCGGCTCCCAGGAGGCCTACGAGGAGGCCTACGACGCGCTGTTCGCCGAGCTCGACCGGCTCTCCGAGCGGCTGGCGCACCAGCGCTACCTGGTCGGCGACACGATCACCGAGGCCGACATCCGGCTGTTCACCACGCTGGTCCGGTTCGACGCCGTCTACCACGGCCACTTCAAGTGCAACCGGAACAAGCTGACCGAGCTGCCGGTGCTGTGGGCCTACGCACGCGACCTGTTCCAAACCCCGGGCTTCGGCGAGACGGTGGACTTCGACCACATCAAGCGGCACTACTACGCCACCCACGACGCCATCAACCCGACGCTGATCGTGCCGAAGGGCCCGGACCTGTCCGGCTGGCACGAACCCCACGGTCGCGCGTAACTGACCTTCGCCTGAACGGCTGTTGACCGGTTCGTCCCGCGCTGGTGTGGTCGGTGCGGGACCACTGGGAGGTGCGCGGTGACGCTGATCAGGATGCCGGACAAGCAGGCGTACGCGGAGGCCTACGCGCGACCCTTCGCCGAGGGCGAGGTGACCGTCGACGCCTCCCCGGAGGCGGTGTACGGGCTGGTGAGCGATCCGGTCGCGATGGCCGCGTTCGCCGAGGAGTTCTACCGGGCGCGCTGGCTGCGCGGCGCCACCGAGGCCGGCGTCGGCAACCGGTTCCTCGGCAGCAACCGCAACGGGTGGCACCGCTGGGTCACGTACGCGACGGTGACCGCCGCGGAGCCGGGCCGCCTGTTCGCCTACCGGGTGCGGTTCGTCGTGCCGATCTCCCGGTGGGAGTACGAGATCACGCCGGAGGGCGCCGGCTGCCGGCTGGCCGTGCGGAACTGGCTGCGCGCCCCGCGCTGGTTCGTCCCGATCGCGATCCTCATCACCGGCGAGCCGGACCGCGCCGGGACCAACACCACCAACATCGCCACCACCCTGGCCCGGCTGAAGGCCCACATCGAGGGCCGCTAGAACGAGCCGTAGCGCACCTCGCCGGCGCGGCGGTACACGGACGCGACCGCCCCGGCCGGCGTCGTGCGGGACTCGACGAGAGCGAGGTTCCCCGGCACGGTGCCGTCGCCGAAGAGGCGCTTGCCGGTGCCGAGCACCAGCGGGAACACCATCAGCCGGTACTCGTCGACCAGGTCGTGGCGGATCAGGGTCTGGGCGAACTCGGCGCTGCCCACCACGTGCAGCTCGCCGCCCGGCTCCGCGCGCAGCTTCGCCACCGCGGCCGGCACGTCGTCGCCGAGCAGGTGCGAGTTCTGCCAGTCGACGCTGGACAGGGTGCGGGAGGCCACGTACTTCGGCATCTCGTTCAGCACCTTGGCCATCGCCGCTTCCGGGCTGTCGTCCCCGACGGTCGGCCAGTACCCGGCGAAGATCTCGTACGTGCGACGGCCCAGCAGCATCCCGGTGGAGGTCGCGTACCACGCGCCGACGATCTCGCCCGCGGCCTCGTCGAAGTGCGGGGCCTGCCAGCCGCCGTGGGGGAAGCCGTCGGACTGGTCCTCGTCCGGGCCGCCGGGCGCCTGCATGACGCCATCGAGGGTGAGGAAGGTACTGACGACGATCGTGCTCATGGTGTCCTCCGAGGAGTTCGTTTCGGTTCTCGCTGACGCGTCGAACCGACCGCGTACCGATCGACACCCCCGGAGAAAAAAATCGGCGGCCGCCAGGAGGCGACCGCCGACGTGCTCGACAGCTCGGTGCGAAATCAGTGGAAGACGTGCTCCGGCGCGGGGAACTGCCGCCCGCGGACCTCCGCCGCGAACTGCTCCACCGCACCCGACATGACCCCGGCGAGGTCGGCGTACCGCTTGACGAACCGCGGCCCCTTGCCCCGCCGCAGGCCCATCATGTCCTGCCACACCAGCACCTGCGCGTCGCAGTCCGGGCCGGCGCCGATGCCGATGGTCGGGATCGCCAGCTCGTGGGTGACCCGCTTGGCCGCCTCGGCCGGCACCATCTCCATCACCACCGAGAACGCCCCGGCCTCCTGCAGCGCGAGCGCGTCCTCGACCAGCTCGTCACCGGCGTCGCCGCGGCCCTGCACCCGGTACCCGCCGAGGTTGTGCTCGCTCTGCGGCGTGAACCCGATGTGGCCCATCACCGGGACACCCGCCTGGGTGATCGCCTGGACGTGTGGCGCGAACGCCCGCCCGCCCTCGAGCTTGACCGCGTGCGCCCGGCCCTCCTTCATCATCCGCACGGACGTGGCCAGCGCCTGCTCCGGCGAGAGCTGGTAGGACCCGAACGGCAGGTCCGCGACCACGAGTGACCGCTTCACCGACCGGGTGACGGCTCGCACCAGCGGCACCAGCTCGTCGACCGTGACCGGCAGGGACGACTCGTAGCCGTAGACGTTGTTCGACGCGGAGTCGCCGACCAGCAGGACCGGGATCCCGGCCTCGTCGAACAGCTCGGCGGTGTACATGTCGTACGCGGTGAGCATGGGCCACGGCTCGCCGCGTTCCTTGAGCTCCCGCAGGTGGTGGATGCGGACCCGCTTGGCCGGCTTGGCCTTGTCCGACCCGGCCCCGGTCCCGTACGGCGCGGCGAGCTCGCCGCCGCCAGGGGTTGCTGACGTCATCGTCGACCGTCCTTCCCTCGAGGCCCGCGTGCGCGGGTCCCCGGGTGTTCCTGGATGGCTTACCACCCCAGCGTCGCACCAACCGCGCCGGCCGACATCGAGCTGCGATGAGCTTCACACGCCGCCGCGAGCCGCGGTCAAGTGCCTGAACGACTCGCTTGGGACGTCGAGCGTCCCGAAAGGGTCGTTCAGGGCATCACGTCCCCTCGCGCCAGGCATTGGTGATGGGCAGGCGGCGGTCGCGACCGAACGCGCGGAAGGTGATCTTGGTGCCCGGCGGGTACTGGCGGCGCTTGTACTCGGCGCGGTCGACCATCCGCAGCACCCGGTCGACCAACTCCGGCGCGAACCCGGCCGCGAGCAGGTCGTCGTAGCCCCGGTCGCCCTCCACGTAGTCGTCCAGCACCCGGTCGAGCACCGCGTAGTCGGGCAGCGAGTCGGTGTCCACCTGCCCCGGCCGCAGCTCCGCCGACGGCGGCTTGTCGATCGAGTTCGCCGGGATCGGCTCGTCATCCTGCCGGTTGCGCCACCGCGCCAGCTCCCAGACCAGCGTCTTCGGCACGTCCTTGAGCGGAGCGAAACCACCGACCGCGTCGCCGTAGATCGTGGAGTAGCCGACCGCCAGCTCGGTCTTGTTGCCGGTGGCCAGCACCAGGTGCCCGTGCTGGTTGGACAGCCCCATCAGGGTCACGCCCCGGCACCTGGCCTGCACGTTCTCCTCGGCCAGCCCGGTGAGCCCGAGCTGCCCGGTGAACACCGCCACCATGTCGGCGATCGGCTGGACCTGGTAGTGCAGCCCGGTCCGCTCGGCCAGCGCGTGCGCGTCCGAGCGGGAGTGGTCCGACGAGTACACCGACGGCATCGACACCCCGTGCACGTTCTCGGCACCCACCGCGTCCACGGCCAGCGCCGCGCACACCGCCGAGTCGATCCCGCCGGACAGGCCGAGCACGACCGTCCGGAAGCCGTTCTTGGCGGTGTAGTCCCGCAGCCCGAGCACCAGCGCGGCCCACACCTCGGCCAGCTCGTCCAACGGCTCGGCGACCGGCGGGGGAGGGGCGGGTTCGTAGGCCGGCAGCGGCTCCTGGTGCAGGACCCGCCGGGTGAGCTGGAACCCGTCGACCTCACCGGCCGTGGTAGCGGCACCCCCTGGCAGGTCGAGGTCGAGCACGGTCAGATGCTCGACGAACCTCGGCGCCCTGGCCAGCAGCGTCCCGTCCGCGGCGACGACCATCGAGTCCCCGTCGAACACCAGGTCGTCCTGCCCGCCGACCATGTTCACGTAGACCAGGGGAGCGCCGGCCTCCTCGGCCCGGCGGCGCACCAGCGGCAGCCGCAGGTCGTCCTTGTCCTGCTCGTACGGCGAGGAGTTGGGCACCACGACCAGGTCGACCCCGGCCGCGCCGAGCGCGGAGACCGGGCCGCCCTCCTGCCAGATGTCCTCGCAGACCACCATGCCGACCTCGAGCCCGTGGACGCGCAGCACGTCCAGGCTCTGCCCCGGCCAGAAGTACCGGCGCTCGTCGAACACGCCGTAGTTGGGCAGGTGGTGCTTGAACTGCGTCGCGACGACCGCCCCGCCGTGCAGCACGGCGACGGCGTTGCGCGGGCCGACCCCGTCCCGGTCGAGGTAGCCGACCACGGCGGCGACGTCCCCGCACCCGGCCTCGGTGAGCCTGGCCGCCAGGGCGTCCAGCGCCCGGGTCGAGCCGGCGGCGAAGGACTCCCGCAGCGCGAGGTCCTCCACCGGGTACCCGGTGAGCACCATCTCGGGGAAGACGACGACGTGCGCGCCGGCCTCGTGCGCCTCCCGGGTCCGCTCCAGGACCACGCGGGCGTTCCCGTCCAGGTCACCCACCGTCGCGTTGACCTGCGCCATGGCAATGCGTAGCTGCGGCATGGCGCCATCCTCACACGTTTTCGCTCCCGAGGCGAAAAAGGGTCAGGTCGCGGCCCGGCGCGAGCCGCCCTTCACCTTCTTGATCATCGCCCGGACCCGTTGCAGCGCCTGCTCCGCGTCGGTTTCGAACGGGTTGTCGTGGACCATGTACGTCCACGTCGCCGACGGCCGCCGCAGCCCGACCCGCTCCAGCGCGGCACCCTCCTCGGTGACCTCCACCTTCTTGAGGGTCTCCGCCGCGCGCTCGCCGATCTCGTCCGGGATCTGCTTGAACACCGGGATCGCCGTGCGGTGGAACTCGTCGATCGGGGTCTCCTTGGCCAGCGCCCGCAGGTGGATCGTCTCCCGCACGTCCGCCAGGAACGCCAGGTGCTCGGTCCACCGCTCGTCGAGGTGGTACAGCATGATCTGCCGCGCGGCCAGCTGGAGCGTCTCCTCGGAGTGCTCCTCGGTCAGCTCCTCCCACCGCTCCGGGCACAGCGCGGCCAGCTCGGTCACCGCCAGGTCCGTGGTCAGCAGCTCGTCGCGGTGCTCCAGCAACACCTTGCGCTGGTGCTCGATCAGCCGGGTGTACCGCCAGGTGTTCCGGTGGATCTCCAGCTGCACCCCCTCGGACACCTTCTGCGCGTGGTCGACGAACCGCTGCGTCGTGGGGTCCTCGAGCCTGCCGTCGTCGTCGGGCTCGGCGCCCGCGGTCGCGTCCGGCGCGTACTGCACCACCTGGTCGTCGGCGAGTGAGGCGAACATCACCGAACCGCCGGGATCGCCCTGCCGGCCGGCGCGGCCCCGCAGCTGGTCGTCCAGCCGCGACGACTGGTACCGGCCGGTGCCGATGACCAGCAGCCCGCCCAACTCGGCGACCTTGTCGTGATCGGCGCCGTCCCGGCCGCCCAGCCGGATGTCGGTGCCCCGGCCGGCCATCTGCGTGGACACCGTCACCGCGTCGTACGCGCCCGCCTCGGCCACGATCGCGGCCTCCTCGGCGTCGTTCTTCGCGTTCAGCACCACGCACGTCACGTCCGCGTCGGCGAGCATCTTGGCCAGCCGCTCGGACTCGGCGACGTCCCGGGTGCCGATCAGGATCGGGCGCCCGGTCTCGTGGACCGAGGCGATCTCGGCGACGATCGCCTCCTCCTTGGCCTCCACCGTGTCGTACAGCCGGTCCGGCTCGTCCTCGCGCACGCACGGGGTGTTCGGCGGGATCACCGCCACCCGCAGCTGGTAGAACTCGCGCAGCTGCTCGGCCACCGCCACCGCGGTACCGGTCATCCCACACACCGTCGGGTACCGGCCGATCAGGCCCTGCACGCTGATCGAGTCCAGCACCTCGCCGCTCTCGGTCGGCCGCAGCCGCTCCTTCGCCTCGACCGCCGCCTGCAGCCCGTCCGGCCACCGCTGCCGCAGCGCGATCCGGCCGCGGGAGCTGTTGATCAGGTGCACCTTGCCGTCACGCACGATGTAGTCGACGTCCCGCTCCAGCAGCGCGTGCGCGTGCAGCGCGGCGTTCACCGCGGCCAGCCGGTCGCTGTGCTCGCCGGAGTACAGGTCGACGTCGCCGAGCGCGCGCTCCACGACCTTCGCGCCCCGGCCGGTCAGCCAGGCGTTCCGGCCGTCCTCGTCGCGCTGGTAGTGCGCGCCGGGCCGCAGCGTCCGGACGATCTTCGCGACCTCCGGGTCGGTCTCCGCCTCCGCCGACGAGCCGGCCAGCACCAGCGGCACCTTCGCCTCGTCGATCAGCACCGAGTCGGCCTCGTCGACCAGCACCACGCCCGGCTCGCGGCCCACCATCTCGGCGACGTCGGTGGCGAGCCGGTCGCGCAGCAGGTCGAAGCCGATCTCGCTGACCGAGCCGTACGTGACGTCCTTGGCGTAGGCCTCCCGCCGCTCCTCCGGCGTGGAGGTCTGCGACACCCAGCCGACCGACACGCCGAGCAGCGCGTACACCGGGCCCATCCACTCCGCGTCGCGCCGGGCCAGGTAGTCGTTGACCGACATCACGTGCACCGGCTTGCCCTGGATGGCGTACCCGGCCGCGGCCAACGCGCCGGCGAGCGTCTTGCCCTCACCGGTGGCCATCTGCACGATGTTGCCGGCCAGCAGCTGCATCACGCCGAGCAGCTGCACGTCGTAGGGCCGCTCGTCGAGCGCCCGCCGCGCCGCCTCCCGGCCGACGCCGCACAGCTCGGCCATCGTCTTCTCGTCGAAGTCCCGCTCGCGGAGCTTCGTCGCGGTCTCGGTCAGCTCCTCGTCGGACAGCTTCTCGAGCTTCGCCTCGCGCCAGTCGATGCTTTTCAGCAGCTCCTGGTACCGGGAGAGGTCGACGGTGGCCGGACGATCCAGGAGCCGGCCGAACCGGTCCTTGACGCGTCGCATGAACGCCGCCACCCGACGCTCACCTCCTTGCTCGCTCGGTCACTGCCCCTGCACGGTAACGGTGAACCGCGCCGTGTGGTTCCTGGCCAACCAACACAGCCTATTCACTCCGCTTTGGCAGGATCGGGCGTGTGACCCGAACCCTGACCCGATCCCGGCGCCGTGCGGCCCCCGTCCTCGCCATGATCCTCGCCCTGGTGGCGGCCGGCTGCACGTCGTCGGTCGACGGGGCGTCCGGGCCCGAGCTGCCATTCGAGGAGAGCGCGGGCCCGGCCGGCGAGGTGCCCGACGGGCTGGACGAGTTCTACGGCCAGGCGCTGACCTGGGAGAAGTGCGTCGACTACGCCTCCAGCGACCTGGACGCCCAGCCGCTGGCCGATCCCGCCGTGCAGTGCACCCACCTGACCGTGCCGCTCGACTACACGGACCCGGGCGGCGAGACCATCCGGATCGGCGTGCTGCGCAGGCCCGCGTCGAACCCGGCCGAGCGGATCGGCTCGCTGCTGATCAACCCCGGCGGACCGGGCGTCGCCGGCCTGTCCACCGCGGCGGCCCTCGGCGCGGAGAACGACGACCTGGCCGCCCGGTTCGACTTCGTCGGCTTCGACCCGCGCGGCGTCGGCTCCAGCGAGCCCACCATCGAGTGCCTGACCGGCGACGAGCGCGACGCGGACCGGGCCGACGACGTCGAGATCGACGCGACCGGGGCCGGCGTGACCGAGACCGAGCAGGAGAACCGCGACTACGCGACCAAGTGCGTCGAGCGGACCGAGTTCGGCGAGGAGATGCTCGCCAACCTCGGCACCCGCGACGTCGTCAAGGACATGGACGTGCTCCGCTCCGCCCTGGGCGACGAGAAGCTCACCTACCTCGGCTTCTCCTACGGCACCCGGATCGGCAGCACCTACGCCGAGACGTTCCCGGAGAACGTGCGCGCCATGGTCCTCGACGGCGCGGTCGACCCGACCAAGAGCCCCGAGGACGAGGTCGTCGCCCAGGGCAAGGGCTTCCAGGAGGCGTTCGACGACTTCGTCGCCTGGTGCGTCGACCAGGGCGAGTGCCCGTTCGACTCCGCGGCGACCGCGACCACCGCGTTCCAGGACCTGACCCGGCCGCTCGCCGACAACCCGATCGAGCTGCCGGACGGCCGCCCGCTCTCCTACGAGGACGCGACCACCGGCGTGATCCAGGCGCTGTACTCCCAGCAGCTGTGGGAGCACCTCAAGACCGGCCTCACCGAGCTCTCCCAGGGGCAGGGCAGCACGCTCATGTCGCTGGCCGACCTGTACCTCGAACGCGGCCGCGACGGCGAGTACTCCACCACCCAGGACGCCTTCGTCGCGATCCGCTGCGTCGACGACCCCCGGATCACCGAGCCGGCACAGGTGCGGTTCCTCGGCCAGCGGTACCTGGACGCCGCGCCGTTCCTCGACCACGGCAACCCGCCCAGCCCCGCCAGGGACAGCTGCGCGTTCTGGCCCGTGCCCAACACCGGCGAACCCCACCTGCCCGACGTCGAGGGCATCCCACCGGTACTGGTGATCTCCACCACAGGCGACCCGGCCACCCCCTACCAGGCCGGCGTCGCCCTGGCCGACGCGCTCGGCGGCGCGCTGCTCACCTACGAGGCCACCCAGCACACCGTGTTCCTGCAGGGCAACCCGTGCGTCGACGACGCTGGCACCGCGTACCTGGTCGACGGCACCGTGCCCGGGGAAGGAACCCGCTGCCAGCCGTGACCGCTACCCGGCACCGAGGTCCAGGCCGGCCAGCCGCTCCGGGTCCCAGAGCACGTCGATGGCGACGATCCGCCCGTTCACCACGGTGAAGGCCATCACCGACCACACCTGGTCCTCGGTCGCCACCACGACCCCGGCGCCGCCGTTGACCAGCGCGGGCCGCACGGCCGACGCCCAGCGGGTGCCGGTGACCGTGTGCTCCAGCACGTTCCGCGTCCCGCGCACCGCGAACGTCGGCCGCCCGCGCGCGCCCCCGCCGTCGGCCCGCAGCACGACCTCCGGGTCCAGCACGGACACCAGCGCGTCCAGATCGCCGTCGCGGGCGGCGGCGAAGAACGCGTCCACCACCTTGCGCTGGCTCGCCAGGTCCTGGTCGGGCGCCGGGGCCGCGTCCCGCACCCTGCGCCGCGCCCGGCTGGCCAGCTGCCTGGTCGCGGTGGCACTCCGGTCGAGCATCGGAGCGATCTCGTCGAACGGCACCGCGAACATGTCGTGCAGCACGAACGCCAGCCGCTCGGGCGGTGCCAGTGTGTCGAGCACCACCAGCATGGCCAGCCCGACCGAGTCGGCCAGCAGTGCCTCCTGCTCGGGGTCGGGCACGTCCGCTCGACTGACCAGCGGGTCGGGCAGGTGCACCTCCAGCGGTTCCTCCCGCCGCGTCTCCCGGGAGCGCAGCATGTTCAGGCAGACCCGGGACACCACCGTGGTCAGCCAGGCGGCCAGGTTGTCCACCTCGGCCACGTCGGTGCGGTCGTACCGCAGCCACGTCTCCTGCACCGCGTCGTCGGCCTCGCTGAGCGAGCCCAGCATCCGGTACGCGACCGCGCGCAGCCGGCCGCGGTGCTCGTCGAACCGCTCGATCACTCCGGTGTTCGGTGCCATGTTCCGCGCCATCCGTCCCGTCCCGTCACGAACAGCGCCAGCACGGCACCCGCGACGCACACGAAGGCGGTGATGAAGAAGATCTCCGTGTACTGGGTCAGCAGCGCGTCGTTCACCGCCGCACGATAGGCGGCGAGCTCGGCCTCCGCCTGCTCCGGCGGCTTGCCGAACGGCAGCGGCGTGTCCAGCTCGGCGGTCAGCGAGTGGAACCGGTGCAGCCCCCAGGCCGCGAGCGCCGCGACACCGACCAGCATCCCGGTCATCCGCGCCACCACCACTCCCGCGGCGGCCACCCCGTGCTGCGACTCCGGCACCACCCGCAGCGCCGCGGCCGACAGCGGCGCGATGACCAGCCCCAGCCCGAGCCCGGTCACCGCGAGGTCGGTGTCCAGCCGGGGCAGCGACACGAACCCGAGGTCGTGCCTGGCCGCCAGCACCTCCACCGGCCAGCCCGAGATCAGCAGGAAGCCCACCGCCGCGACCAGCATCCCGGCCACCGCCGGCCACCGGTCGCCGAACCGGGCCGCCAGCCACCCGCCCACCAGCGCGCCCACCGGCAACGCCACCAGGAACCGGACCAGCAGCAGCACGCTGCCGGTGTCGTCCCGACCGAGCAGGGTCTGGGCGAACAGGTCGACGTTCACCAACGTCACCATCAGCGCCGCACCCGCCGCGAGACTCGCCCCCAGCGCGGCCAGGAACGGCACGAGCGACACCCCGCGCGGGTCGATCAGCTTCGTCCGCGCCCGCTTCTCCCAGACCACGAAGCACACCAGCGCCACCGCGGCCACGACCAGCAGCGGCACCCCCCACGGCGGCAGCACCCGGTCCCTCGGTTCCGGGTTGTACAGCCCGACCACGGCCGTGCCGAGCACCACGGTCAACAACGCGGCGCCCACGACGTCCACCGCCGGCCGGGCCGCGTGCGCGGGTGGCGGCCCGGCCGCGTTGCCGGCGTCGTCCACCGCCTGCCGGGGCCCGTGCCCGTCCGTACGCGCCGCCGCCACGGTGTCGTTCGTCGCCGCACCAGCGTTGCCGGCTTCGTCTGCCGGTCGGATCGCGTGCGGGGACGGCGTGGCCGCACCGGAGTCGCCCGCCGCCCGCGCGGCCACCCGCGCCGCTCCCCGCGCGGCCGCCCGCGCCGACGGCACCGTGAAGTACACCGCCACCATCGCGAACACAGCCAGCGGCACGTTCACCCAGAACACCCCGCGCCACCCGGCCACCGCGGCGATCGCGATCCCGTACAGCGGTCCGAGCACCGACCCCAGCTCCTGCGCCGCCCCGACCGCGCCCAGCACCGTCGACCGCCGCCGCTCCGCCCACAGGTCAGCCACCAGCGCCATCGTCACCGGCAGCAGCGCGCCGCTCGCCACGCCCTGCACCACCCGGCCGACGACCAGCACGACCAGGTTCCCGGCGAGCGCGGTGACCGCCGAACCGACCAGGAACCCGGCCAGGCACACCTGCAGCATCGCCTTGCGCCCGAACCGGTCCGACGCCTGCCCGAGCAGCGGCATCGCGGCCACGTACCCCAGCAGGTACCCGGTCACGATCGGGGTCACCCGTTCGAGCCGGTTCACCGGGATCTGCAGGTCGTCGATGATCTGCCGGAGCACGCTGACCACCACGTAGGTGTCCAGCGCGCCGAGCAGCACCGCGAGCCCGCCCGCCCCGATCGCGATCGCCCGCCCGCGCCCGGCCGGCGCGTCGGTCAGTGGCGCGGTCATCAGCTCGGCGGCGTGATGTCGACCTGCTTGCCCACGTCGGAGAGGGTGACGTCGACGGTCGGGTCGCCGTCGGCCGGCACCGCCACGCTGGCCTTCACCGGCTGGTGGCCCTCGTCCCGCCGCAGCCAGAACGTCACGTCCACGTCCGAGTCGAGCCCGGGCACCAGCGTCGAGATGACGTCCCGCGCGACCGTGCCCTTCACCCGGTAGGTGGCCACCCCGTCGAGGTCCTCGGCGCCCTCGGTGACCGGCTCCCGCACGTTGGACAGCACGTTCGCCACCCCGCGCTCCGGGTCGAGGATGGCCGCCGGGTCGTACAGGTTGGCCACCATCGCCGCCGGCAGCTCCTGGAAGTCGCCGGTCGGGCCCTTGATCCAGGCCGTGTCGCCGACCAGCACGAACTCGCCCTCGAACAGGCTGCCCATCAGCGTCATCGACACCGTGCCGCGCGCCGCGCCGCCGTCACCGCCCTCGCGGGTCAGGTCCCCGTCGGCGCTGCGCACGTCCAGCCCCGGCACCTCGCCGTTCACCGTCAGCGTGAAGTGCGCCGACCGGATCTCCGCCGTCGACGCCGCCGCGTCCGCCAACAGTTCGGCCCCGTCCGGCAGGTCACCGGCGGGCTCGTCGGACGAACAGGCGGTGGCTGCCACGGCCGCGCACGCGAGCACGGCGAGCAGGATCCGGCGCTTCATGCCGGAATCGTAGAACCGCGATCCTGAGAGTCGTGGCGAGTCCGCTCAACCGGCCCGGAACGTCTTCCGGTACGCCAGCGGCGACACCCCGTGCGCCGCCCGCATGTGCTGCCGCAGCGACGCCCCGGTACCCAGCCCGGCCCGCTCGGCGACCACGTCCACCGCGAGGTCGGTCGACTCCAGCAGGTGCATCGCGTGCCGCACCCGCTGCTGGCCCAGCCACACGCCGGGGGACAGGCCCGTCTCCGCCCGGAACCGCCGGGAGAACGTGCGCACGCTCATCCGCGCGTGCCCCGCCAGCGTGGCCAGGTCGAGCGGCCGGTCGAGGTGGCGCAGCGCCCACGCCCTGGTCGGCGCCGTGCCGTCGGTGCCGCCGTCCGGCACGTGCCGGTCGATGAACTGGGACTGGCCACCCTCCCGCCACGGCGGCACCACGCAGTACCGCGCCACCCGGTTCGCCACCTCGGCGCCGTGGTCGCGCCGCAGCACGTGCAGGCACAGGTCCACCCCCGCGCCGAGTCCCGCCGAGGTCAGTACCTCTCCGTCGTCGACGAACAACACGTTCTCGTCGAGCAACACGTTCGGGTACAGCGTGCGGAACGTGTCCGCGTGCGCCCAGTGGGTCGTCGCCGGCCGCCCGTCCAGCAGCCCCGCCGCGCCGAGCACGAACGCGCCGGTGCAGATCGACATCACCCTGGCGTGCGCGGGCACCGTGGCCAGCGCGTCCGCCACCGGCGCCGGCAGCTCCCCGGTGCGCCGGGGCCCGTGCAGCTGCGAGCCGGGGACGATCACGGTGTCCGCCTCGGCCAGGATCTCCGCCCCGAAGTCCGGCACGATCGAGTAGCCGGCGAGCACCCGGACGGGTGACGTGTCGAGTCCGCACACCCGCACCCGGTACAGCGGCTCACCGTCCTCGCCGGTCGCCTGGCCGAGGATCTGCGGCGGGATGGCCAGGTCGTAGCCGATCACGGTGTCCAGCGCGAGCACGGCGACCTCATGCATGGCCGGATTCTTTCAGATATTGGCGATCAGGCCACTCGTCGCCACGCGGGAGATCCTCGACGCTGGTCCGCGTGATTCGGATCTCGCGAGTGCACCGGGCCTGGTGGGTCGCCGGTGCGGCGTTCGTCACACTGATCGGCGCGGCCGGCTTCCGCGCGGTGCCGAGCGTGCTGATCGACCCGCTGCACGAGGAGTTCGGCTGGCCGAGGGCCACGATCTCGGCCGCGGTGTCGATCAACCTGGTGCTGTTCGGCCTGATCAGCCCGTTCGCCGCGGCACTGATGGACCGGCTCGGCATGCGCCGCGTGGTCGCCGGCGCGCTGGTCCTGGTCGCCGCCGGCAGCGGGCTGACCGTCTTCATGACCGCGAGCTGGCAGCTGCTGCTGTGCTGGGGCGTGCTGGTCGGCACCGGCACCGGCGCGATGTCGATGGCCTTCGTGGCGACCGTCACAAGCCGCTGGTTCGTGCGGCACCGCGGCCTGGTCAGCGGCGTCCTCACCGCCGCGGGCGCCACCGGCCAGCTGGTGTTCCTCCCACTCGTCGCCGCCCTCGCCACCGACCACGGCTGGCGCGTCCCGGCACTGGTCGTCGCGGCCTGCGCGCTCGCGGTCGTCCCGCTGGTACTGCGGCTCCTGCGCGACCCGGCCGACTTCGGCACCACGGCCTACGGCGCCCCGCCCGGCCACGCGACCGCGCCGGCCCCGGTCGTCGGCAGCAGCGCCGCCCGGGCACTGCGCGCGCTCCGCGGCGCCGCCCGGACCAGGACGTTCTGGCTGCTCGCCGGCGGCTTCGCGATCTGCGGCGCGTCCACCAACGGTCTGGTCGGCACCCACTTCGTCTCGGCGGCGCACGACCACGGCATGCCGCACACCACGGCCGCGTCCCTGCTCGCGCTCGTCGGCCTGTTCGACATCGCCGGCACGATCCTGTCCGGCTGGCTGACCGACCGGGTCGACCCGCGCCTGCTGCTCGGCGCCTACTACACGCTGCGCGGCCTGTCGCTGCTGGTCCTGCCGTCGCTGTTCGCACCGGACACCGAGCCGAGCATGTGGGTGTTCATCGTCTTCTACGGCCTGGACTGGATCGCCACCGTGCCGCCGACCGTCGCGCTGTGCCGCGACCGGTTCGGCGACGCGGGCCCGGTCGTGTTCGGCTGGGTGTTCGCCTCCCACCAGGTCGGCGCCGCACTCGCCGCGCTCGGCGCCGGCCTGGTCCGTGACCTGCGTGGGAACTACGACCTGGCCTGGTTCGCCGCCGGCGGACTGTGCGTGCTCGCCGCGGCACTGTCGCTCGCGATTCGCCCGATCCGGCACACCGAACCCGTTGCCGACCTGGCGGAAACACGCCGTTAACACGATCTACCTAGGCTGCCGGACATGGATCGTCAGCAGGAGTTCGTGCTCCGCACCCTCGAGGAGCGGGACATCCGCTTCGTCCGCCTCTGGTTCACCGACGTGCTGGGCTTCCTCAAGTCCGTCGCGGTCGCGCCGGCGGAGCTGGAGGGAGCGTTCGCCGAGGGCATCGGCTTCGACGGCTCCGCCATCGAGGGGTTCGCCCGGGTCACCGAGTCCGACATGGTCGCGCGCCCCGACCCGGCGACGTTCCAGGTCCTGCCCTGGGAGACCCCGGACGGCCACCACTACTCCGCGCGCATGTTCTGCGACATCGCCATGCCAGACGGCTCCCCGTCCTGGGCCGACCCCCGGCACGTGCTGCGCCGCACGCTGGCCAAGGCGAGCGAGGCGGGCTTCACCTGCTACGTGCACCCGGAGATCGAGTTCTTCCTGCTCAGCGAGCTGTACGAGGACGGCCGCGAGCCGGTGCCGGCGGACAACGGCGGGTACTTCGACCAGGCCAGCCACGCCACCGCGACGCACTTCCGCCGGCACGCCATCGAGACCCTCGAGGCGATGGGCATCTCGGTCGAGTTCAGCCACCACGAGGGCGCGCCCGGGCAGCAGGAGATCGACCTGCGCTACGCCGACGCGCTGACCATGGCGGACAACGTCATGACGTTCCGGTACGTGGTCAAGGAGGTCGCGATCACCGAGGGCGTGCGGGCCTCGTTCATGCCCAAACCCTTCTCCGACCAGCCCGGATCGGGCATGCATACGCACGTGAGCCTGTTCGAGGGCGACCGCAACGCGTTCTACGACAGCGAGGACCCCTACGAGCTCTCCGCGACCGGCAAGGCGTTCGTCGCCGGCCTGCTGCGGCACGCGCGCGAGATCTCGGCGGTGACCAACCAGTGGGTCAACTCGTACAAACGCCTGATCTCGGGAGGGGAGGCCCCGTCAGCGGTGTGCTGGGGTCACGCGAACCGGTCCGCGCTGGTCCGCGTGCCGATGTACTCACCTGGAAAGGCGTCCTCCCGTCGGGTGGAGATCCGGAGCCTGGACTCGGCCTGTAACCCCTACCTGGCCTACGCGGTGATCTTGGCAGCCGGCCTGAAGGGCGTGCAGGAGGGGTACGAGCTGCCGCCGGCGGCCGAGGACGACGTGTGGTCGCTGACCGACGCCGAGCGCCGCGCGGCCGGGTACAAGCTGCTGCCGCAGAACCTCGGGGAGGCGCTCGCGGAGCTGGAGAACTCGGAGCTGCTGGCCGAGACGCTCGGCGAGCACGTCTACGACTTCTTCCACCGGAACAAGCGCAACGAGTGGGACGCCTACCGGCGCTCGGTGACCCCCTACGAGCTCCGCACGCTCCTCCCGCTGCTCTGACGTTCGCGCGAAAACCGCCTCTGACCAGCCGATTTGACTTTGCCCGTCCGGACTCGCTAACTTTTCTCTCGTCGCACAGCGCGGCGAACGGGCCAGGAAGTAACGAGCCAGACCCGGTCGACGCGGACCGCAAGCCAGTGATACGCTTCAGTGGCTGGCAGCGAGCTGGGCCGAGCGAGTTGACATCGCGGAGCGGACCAGATAGAGTGTTGCGGCGCAGGGATCCGGTTCTCCTCCCAAGCGAGACCCCTTCGAGGTCTCCCAAGTAGGGAGTGCTACGGTTCCCAACACAGCAGGAAACCAACTAGCGTCTCTCGATTGATTCGCTTAAACGCGGGTCATGAAAGATGTGCGTGTGTTGTTTGAGAACTCAACAGTGTGCCGATGAATGCTAGTGAGCTTGTGCCTGGCCTTTTGGACAGGTTTTTGCTGGGATTTCTCTGATAAAGCATTATTGGAGAGTTTGATCCTGGCTCAG
>NZ_JAFFZE010000025.1 GCF_025165815.1 Actinophytocola gossypii
GTCGGACCCGGCTGCTGCGGCGGCAAAGCCTCACCAAACTTGTTCTCGTACTCCCCCAAATACGAATTCAACTCCTCATAAAACCTGTTCACCGCCTCCGCGGCGTCATCACACGTCTGCGTGAAAGTCTCATACAAAGAATCATGCAAATCAACATTAAACGAATCACGAATCCACGCCTTACACTCCCGCCGCACATACTCCTTGTTCTCATCATTCAAATCACAGTCATCCGAACGAATCCGCCCCTCCAAATCCGTCCCACACTGCGAATCCACCCACGCCGCAACCTCAAGCACCCGATCATGATCATCCTCACCAAGATCAGCACTCGCCAACTCCACAACCTTACGAGCCATATCCGGCGTCGCACTACCCACCGTCGGCGAATACAACCCCATCACCGTATCCGCCTTCGCCTTACACTCAGCGAACACATTCTCCACCAACGCCGTAATCATCCCCGGCGCCGCCGACAAAAAATCAACCAAATCCGACGAATTCGGATCAATCTCCTGCGAATAAAACCGATACGACGCATTCGCCGCCGGACCCGACCACGACCCATACACCGTGTTCAACTCCGACTCCGTCGACGACCGCAACCCCGACAACACCCCATGCGCCGCCCGCAACCGCTCCGCATCCTCCAAAAACTTCCGAAACCCAATCCCCAACTGCTCATCAAACCGAGTACGAACATCCTCCATACTAATCCGACCATGCCGACCCAAAGAATCCCCCGGCACCACATCATTCACCGGAATAAAATTCTCAAACACCCGCAACGCCGGACGCGCCAACTCAAACAACTCATCCGACTTCTCCACCCCAGCAGAAGACGACGTCGGCGCACTCAACCCATCCAAATCCGCCGTATTCCGATCCAACTCATCCTGAACCAGCCGATGACTGTAACCACCCTCCTCAGACTCCGCCTGCGCATCCGCATACACATCGTCGAGGGACCCCATCGGAACAAACTCACCACGATCCAAATACTGATCGTGGTACCCCCGCATCTCCTCAGGCATATCCTCCGCGTCGGCATACCCGAGCCCGCCATACCCATTGTCCTGCAAATAGGCCGCATACAACCGCTGCTTCGTGTCCGCATCGACGAACGGATCGTCCAGCAGCGCCCTGACCTCGTCCCACGACCTGTCGCTCATCGAACTCCCCTAACACCGAGCAGCCGAACCACCACGGAACCGACCATGCCGTCCCGATCCACGGCGGTGGCCACGGCCACCCGCCCGTGCGCGTCGTCGGACCGCTCCGCGAGCGCGAACAGCCCGGTCAGCCCGAACACGCCGCCGACAGCGCCGGTGTCCCCGACGAGCCGCCCCGGCGCGACCACCCGGTCTATCCGCGTTCCCAACACCTCTCGCACCGCGTCGCTCTCCATCGTGTCCATCCCGGACACCGCGAGCCCCCACACCTCGTCCGGCGCCACCCCGACCAACGTCTGCCGCAGGCACTCGACCAGCGCGCGCCGGACCTCCCCGTCCGCCGCGAGCCGCGTGCCCGTGGCTACGACCTCCGCCACCGCCGATCGGTTCCCGTTCGACGCCGGTCGCAGGAACAACACCGCGGCGCCCTCGCCCAACCGGGCGGTGTTACCCACCTCGCGTTCCAGCAGCGCACGGGCCCCGCTGTGCTCCTCGACCGCGCCGGCGAACACCCCGCTCGCCCGGCGGGCTCGCAGCAACCGTCCGGCGTATCGCAGCACCGCGACGCCCGACAGCCTGCCGGCGGCCAGCGTCGTGTTCGGACCGGTCAACCCGTGCCAGCCGGCGCTGCGCGCGGCGGCGGAGTTCATCAGCGCGAACGGCATCTGCGCCGGGTTCACGAAGTACGGCCTGCGCCGGGTCAGCGAGTCCGCGGTGAAGCCGAACTGGGTGAGCGTGCTCCCGCTGGTGGTGCCGAGCACGACGCCGGTGCGCCCGTCGGCTCCGACCTCCGCGCGCAGCAGCCCGACCGTGTGCACGGCGAGCGCGGTACCGCGGTCCATCGAGCCGGTTCCCTTGCGCCCCAACACGTCCTCGATGTCGAAGTCGGGCACCAGGTGCGCCGGTTCCGGCTCGGGGAACCAGTCGTCCGCGCCGCGGACCGCCGGAGCGGGCACACCAGAGCGCACGCCGTCGGCGAACGCGCCGGCGCCGCGCCCGTACGGGGAGGTCGTGGCCCAGCCGGTGATGATCACGGTGCCCTGCCGAACAGCACGACCGAGTTGTTGCCGCCGAACGCGAGCGCGTTGTTTTGCACCACCCGCAGGTCGGCCGCCACCGCCTCGTTCGGCACGCAGTCGACGCCGCACTCCGGGTCGGTCTCGACGTGGTTGATCGTCGGCGGCACGAACCCCTCGGCCAACGCGATCGAGCACGCGGCGGCCGACAGCGCGCTGGCCGCGCCCATCGTGTGCCCCAGCATCGACTTGACCGACACCGTGCGCGGCGGCGTCGCCCCGAACACGTCGCGGATCGCACCGCACTCGGTGACGTCGTTGGCCTTCGTCCCGGTGCCGTGCGCGGAGACCAGGTCGACCTCGCCCGGTTCCACCCCGGCGTCGTCAAGCGCGAGACGCATGCACCTGGCGACCGAGCTGCGGTCCGGCGCGACCGGGTGTCCGGCGTCGCAGTTCAGCCCGTACCCCAGCACCTCGGCATAGATCCGGGCCCCTCGGGCGAGCGCGGTGTCGAGCGGTTCGAGCACCAGCACGCCCGCGCCCTCGCCGGTCAGGATGCCCTGGCGGTGCGTGTCGAAGGGCCGGCACCGCTCCGGGTCGACCGCGCCGAGCCGGTAGAAGCCGGTGAACGTCATCCGGCACATGGCGTCCGCGCCCCCGCACAGCGCCACGTCCACGTCCCCGGCGGCGACCGCGTCGAACCCGTCGCCGATCGCGTAGTTCCCCGCGGCGCACGCCGTGGCCACAGTGGACACCTCGGCGCCGGCCAGTCCCAGTTCCCGGGCGACGCCCACCGACAGCAGCGCCGCCGGCACCCGCGCGGCCTCGCCCGCCGGCACACCCGCACCCCGCACGACGGCCTCCGCGATCCGCTCGCCGCGGTCGCCGCCGCCGTCCGTGGTGCCGACGGAGACCATGGTGCGGGCGTCACCGAGCCCGTCCAGGCCGGCGTCGCGCACCGCCATCGTCGCGGCCGCGACCGCGAACTGTCCCGCACGCGGCAGGGTCTCCGGCCGGGTCAGCCACCGCTCCGGCTCGAACCCGACGACCTCACAGCCCGTGGCGTGCGCGAACCCGGTGGTGTCGAACGCACCGATCGGCCGGGCCCCGCTGCGCCCGGCCCGCAACCCGGCGGCGAACTCACGCGCGCCGACCCCGATGCTCGACACGACGCCGAGCCCGGTGACCGCCACCCGCCGCACGCCGTCACCCGTCCAGCGCGTTGCTCAACACGTCGTAGACGCCGTCGAGGGAGACGAGCCGCTCGAACTCGGCGGAGTCCACCTCGACGTCGAACTCGATCTCCAGGTTCGCGAGCAGTTCGATGAGCTTCATGGAGTCGGCGCCGAGGTCGTCGACGAAGTGGTCGGCCGGCCCGACCGCGTCCTCGTCGACCTCCAGCACCCGGGCGACCACGGCCTTGATCTCGGCGGCCCGCGCGGCGATCAGCGCGTTCACTGCCGGTTCATCCAACTCGACTGGTTGGAGAAGTCGTCCTCGTCGTCGAGCACCTCGGTCGGACGGGCCGGACGACGCACCGGTGGCGGCGGCTGGACGGGCTTCTGCACCGGCTTCGGCGGTTCCGGGGCCGGCGCGGGCGTGTCGTCCTCGATGGCGCCGAGCCCGCCGGGCGGCGGCTCCTCGCGCGGCCGGGTTGCCCGGAACACGAACTCCGGTTTGGCCTCGGCGTCCTCGCCGCCGAAGCCCATGATGTAGTCCTTGTCCCGCTCGGTGCTCTCGGTGGCCCAGCCACCGGCCTGCGCGCGACGGCGGCCGAGCTCACCCATGTGCTTGGCGACCTGCTCGGCGACGGGGCCCTGCTTGCTCAGGGCCTCGGCGGCGCGTTCGCGGGCCGCGCGGGCGTTGCGGGTGCGCAGCGCGCGGCGTTCGGCCATCTCCCGGCGGACCTGATCCATCCGCGCCCGCGCCTTGGCGGCCTTGTCGTGAGCGCTCATCTTTCCTTCCCTCCTACCGGCCGCCCTCGCCGAAGGCGCTGCGGACCTGGGCGTCGGTGACGTCGTCGAACAGGTCGCCGGTGGTGCGCCACTGGGAGCCGGCTCGTTCCTGGTCGCCGCCACCCGCGCCACCGCCGCCGGCCCCACCGGCCATCATCGGCATGCCGCCGGCCATGCCGTGCTGGCTTTGTCCGCCGCCGCCGCTGCCGCCGCCGTCGCTGGTGTCACCACCGTCGCCCCCGTCCGCGGCGGACGCGAGCCCCGCTTCGCCCGGAGCGTCGGACGGGGTGCCGGTGTAGTTGCTGGAGTCGGGAAGGCCGAAGGAGCCGGCCTCACCGGTGGCATCACTCGGATCGGCGAAGAACGAGCCACCGGCGACACTGGACTGGGCGGAGGTGCCGCCGTGCTCGGGGTTGACGGCGAACTGGCCCTGCGGGTCGGGCAGGTTCCCCGGACCGAACTGCTCACCAGGAGCGAACTGACCACGCGGATCCGGCAAGCCACCCGGACCACCGAACTGCTCACCAGGAGCGAACTGACCACGCGGATCCGGCAAGCCACCCGGACCACCGAACTGCTCACCAGGAGCGAACTGACCACGCGGATCCGGCAGGCCTCCCGGACCACCGGCGGGTGCCTCGCCCGGCGCGAACTGACCTCGAGGATCCGGCAGGCCTCCGGGACCACCGAGTTGCTCACCGGGAGCGAACTGTCCACGCGGGTCAGGCGGACCACCTGGCCCACCACCCATCTGCTCGCCAGGGGCGAACTGACCACGCGGATCGGGCAGGCCTCCCGGACCACCGAACTGCTCACCAGGAGCGAATTGACCACGCGGATCCGGCGGACCACCTGGCCCACCACCCATCTGCTCACCCGGAGCGAACTGACCACGCGGATCCGGCAAACCGCCCGGGCCACCGCCCACCTGGTCACCCGGGACGAACTGACCATGCGGGTCGTTGCCGACGAGGCCCGCCGGTGTGGCCGGCGCTTCGGCGGGTAGGGGGCGCGGCTGGGGAGTGGCGGTGGGGCCCTCCTCGCCGGAGTAGTCGAGGTCGTAGGTGACGGGTTCGCCGGTGCCGTCGTCGACGGTGACCACGACGGTGTCGGTGGAGCCCTCGGGACGCTCGGCGGTGATGGTCAGGTCGCCGTCCTCGATGACGCAGGTGCCGTCGGGGCCCGCTTGGATCGGCTGACCCGGTTGGTTCGGCTGACCCGGTTGGTTCGGCTGGCCGGGCTGGCCGGGCTGGGTCGGTGAGGTGGGCTGGGTACCGTCGGCGCCGGGGCCGGTGGGGGTGGCTTCGTCGAAGTTCAGCGTGTACGTCTTCGGCTGGCCCGAGCCGTCGTCGACGGTGACCGTCACCTGGCCCTGGCCGTCCGGGCTGGTCACCGAGATCGAGCGCTCGCCGTCGTCGATCGTGACGGTTTCCTGTTCGCCCGGGGTGTTCGGGAGCAGGTTGCTCTGGTCGCCCGGGGTGGGCGCGTCCGGGAGTGGGGTGTCCTCCGGACCCGGCATCTCGGGCACTGAGGGTGGCGGGGGCGGAGCGGGCGGGGGCGGCATGGACGGGCCCCCGGGTCCACCGGGGCCGCTCGGACCACCGGGGCTTCCCGGGCCGGTCGGGCCGGGACCCGAGGGACCGGGACCGGTCGGACCTGGGCCAGTCGGGCCGGGACCGGTCGGACCCGGCTGCTGCGGCGGCAAAGCCTCACCAAACTTGTTCTCGTACTCCCCCAAATACGAATTCAACTCCTCATAAAACCTGTTCACCGCCTCCGCGGCGTCATCACACGTCTGCGTGAAAGTCTCATACAAAGAATCATGCAAATCAACATTAAACGAATCACGAATCCACGCCTTACACTCCCGCCGCACATACTCCTTGTTCTCATCATTCAAATCACAGTCATCCGAACGAATCCGCCCCTCCAAATCCGTCCCACACTGCGAATCCACCCACGCCGCAACCTCAAGCACCCGATCATGATCATCCTCACCAAGATCAGCACTCGCCAACTCCACAACCTTACGAGCCATATCCGGCGTCGCACTACCCACCGTCGGCGAATACAACCCCATCACCGTATCCGCCTTCGCCTTACACTCAGCGAACACATTCTCCACCAACGCCGTAATCATCCCCGGCGCCGCCGACAAAAAATCAACCAAATCCGACGAATTCGGATCAATCTCCTGCGAATAAAACCGATACGACGCATTCGCCGCCGGACCCGACCACGACCCATACACCGTGTTCAACTCCGACTCCGTCGACGACCGCAACCCCGACAACACCCCATGCGCCGCCCGCAACCGCTCCGCATCCTCCAAAAACTTCCGAAACCCAATCCCCAACTGCTCATCAAACCGAGTACGAACATCCTCCATACTAATCCGACCATGCCGACCCAAAGAATCCCCCGGCACCACATCATTCACCGGAATAAAATTCTCAAACACCCGCAACGCCGGACGCGCCAACTCAAACAACTCATCCGACTTCTCCACCCCAGCAGAAGACGACGTCGGCGCACTCAACCCATCCAAATCCGCCGTATTCCGATCCAACTCATCCTGAACCAGCCGATGACTGTAACCACCCTCCTCAGACTCCGCCTGCGCATCCGCATACACATCGTCGAGGGACCCCATCGGAACAAACTCACCACGATCCAAATACTGATCGTGGTACCCCCGCATCTCCTCAGGCATATCCTCCGCGTCGGCATACCCGAGCCCGCCATACCCATTGTCCTGCAAATAGGCCGCATACAACCGCTGCTTCGTGTCCGCATCGACGAACGGATCGTCGAGGAGGGTTTTTACCTCGTTCCAGGAATGGCTCACAGCCCACTCCCGGGCGTGGTCACCGTGCTGGTGGCACCCGTGTCCGTGCTCTCGTAGGACTGCCCGGCGCCCCCGAGCTGGCCGGCGAAGGACATGATGTTGGTGCACATCGCGGTGGCGCCGGCGCCGATCTGCTCCATGGCGGTGGAGTAGTCGGCATGCCATTCGGTGTGCGCCTTGCCGAAGTCGGCGGCGGCGACCTCGGTCGTCTGGAGGTCGTCGACCTCGCCCTGCGCGTCCTCGGCGGCGTTGCTGATGTTGCGGCCGGACGTGGACATCTGGCCGGTATCGGTGGTGTAGCCGTCAGGAGGCGCGACCCCGCTGGACCCCGGATCGTTGGTGGTGTTCGAGGTGGTGCTGGGCGGTGGCGTGGTCATGGTCCGAAATCCCCCTTTTGGAGCAAGAGGCCACTGGAGTGCGTGACTCCCCGTTAGGACGCACCGAGGCGACGGCCGGTGCCAACCAGAATGTACCTATCCGCAGGTGACGGCGGTGCGGGCACCAGGAATTTGCTTCCCCAAACGTTGCGCGGCTCGCAACTTCAGCGCAGCCAGGAGCTGCCGGAGAGGTCGTCGGGTTCGTCGGTGGGCGAGGTCGGGCGGCGGGGCGGGGCCTGGCGAGGTTGGGGTTCGGGGGTTGCCTCGCGGTCCTCGGGTGCGCCCAGCTTGAGGGTCTTCCGCGGGGCGGGACGGGACGGCGGCTGCGAGGTCCTGCCGGCCGCGGATGCTGTGTCACCGGCGGGTCGTGGCGGGTTCGGCTCAGCACGCCGAGGCTCGTCGGACTGTGACCGTGTGGGTTGCCGGCGCTGGTCGGCCCGCGCGGTCCGGTCGGCCTGCACGGTCGGGGACTGCCGCTCGGCCCGATCGCCGGGTGAGCGCGCGAACCGCCGACTCTGCTCGGCTCGATCGACCGGTGACTTCAGGGTCTGGCTGCTCCGCTCGACCCGGTCAGCCTCCGCACTCGTGAACGGCCGGCTCTGGCCAGCGGGCTCACCTCGGCCAACCTGTGAAGGCCCTAGCTGACCACTCCGCTCGACCCGGTCAGCCGCCGCATTCGTGAACGGCCGGCTCTGGCCAGGACGCTCGCCCCGGGCAGCCTCCGCGCTCGTGAACGGCCGGCTCTGGCCAACACGCTCGACCCGATCAGCCTCCGCAGAGGATTGCCGACTCTGGGCGGCACGTGCGGCTCGGTCAACCTGTGCGTTCATCGGCTGGCGGCTCTGCTCAGCACGCTGGGATCGGGCGGCTTGGGGCTGCACGGGCTGTCGGTTTCGTGCGCTTTGCCCGTCTGTCGAGTCCTGGCCGGGCCAGATGCCTTGCCCGCCGGTGACACCTCGCCGGGTCTGCCCGTCCAGATGGCCGGCGGCCCCCGACTCGCCGCTGCGCGCACCGGACGGAGTGGCGCGCGCGGGCGCGGAGCGCTCGACCGGCCTGCCTCGCCGGTCGGGCTCGCGGGTCGTCCGGAACTCGTCGGCGCCGAGGGCGAGGGTGGCGGGTTTCGGGGGGACGCGGGTGGGTGGCTCCGGCTCGGCGGGTTTGGCCTGGGCGATGCGCTCGTCCATCGCCTGCTTTTCGCGTTCGCGGCGTTCGAGCAGGTCCTTGACCTGCTTGTCGATCGCCTCGGAGCGGGTGGCGGTCTCGCCCAGTGCGCGCAGGCCCGCGGCGGCGGTGGCCTCGATGCGGCGGCGGGTCGCGTCGGGATCGAGCTCGTACAGGGACACGCTCACCTCACTGGGACTTGAGATCGTCCTCGCCGAGCACGCCGTGCATGCTGTGGACGGGATCGCCGGAGTCGAAGAGGTCGCCGTGCACGCTCCAGCCGGTGCCGGCGCGGCCGACGGTCTCGGTGTCGCCGTTGACTCCGGAGCCGGCCGCGCCCGCCGCGGCCATCACCGGCACGGCGGAACCGGTCGCGCCGGCCGGCTCGCCGTCGGCGGCGCTGGCCAGGCCCGCCTCGCCGGGCTCGGGCGGGTCGGACAGCAGTACGCCGGACAGGCGGCCGCTGGGGTCACTCTGGGTGGCGGTTGCCTCAGCGGTGCTCGAGTTGGCGGGGGCTGTCGTGTTGACCGGCGGCGAGTCGGGAGCGGGTGGATCGGAGACGTCGGTGGGCGACGTCTCGGCGGGGTTCGCGGGTTCCGTGGGCGCGGAGCGTGCGGGGTCGGGGTCGGGGTCGGTGGAATTCCTGGCGTCGGGTGTGGAGTCGGGGGAATCCGGATCCGCGGACCGCGGCGCGCCGGGAACGGGGTCTACGGCATCCGGAACAGCGGACTCCACCGCGCCGGGCACGGAACTCTCGGCATCCGGAACCGCGGGCTCCACCGCGCCGGGCACGGAACTCTCGGCATCCGGAACAGCGGACTCCACCGGGCCACGCACGGAACTCTCGGCATCCGGAACAGCGGACTCCGCCGAGCCCGGAACCTCCACGGGCTCCTCCGAGACAGGTGCGGAACCCGTGGCCCTCGAGTCGGGAGCGGAGTCCGCGGAGGCCGGTGGCTCGGGCTCGGCGGTGAAGTCGACTGTGTACGTGGTCGGCTTGCTGGTGCCGTCGCCGACGGTGACGGTGATGGTGTCGGCGTCGAACAGGGACCGTTCGGCGATGATGGTGACCTGGCCGTCCCGGATGACGCACTTGCCGTTGGTTCCGGCGGGAACATGCTCGGTGTCGGGGAGCGGCTCGGCCGCGGGCGTCAGGCCACTCGCGGCGTCGAAGTCGAGCGTGTAGGACCTGGTCTCGCCCGCCGGGGTGTCGACCGTGATCTTGATCTGGCCCTCATCGGTGGGGTTGTTCACCGCGATGGTTCGGTCGGCGTGCTTGATCTCCACCGACTCGGGCTTCGGTTCGGGAGCCTCGGACGCGGGCGACGGGACTGGTTCGGGAGCCGACTCGGGTGCTGGTGGCGGGGCGGACGGGATCGGGGCCTGGCTCGGGGTCGCCGGAGCGCCACCGGCGGGCGGGCCGGCGTCCACTATCGACAGCGTCTGGAACGGCTTGGTCTCGGCGATGATCCGCAGGGTGTCCAGGGCGTCGGCGAGGAGCTTGTCCACATCGGAACGGAGCTGGTCGGTCGCCTCGTACCAGTTGTTGATCTTGCCGCTGATCGCCGAGCGTTCCTCGTCCGCCCAGCGGGTGATCTGCTGGTACTGGCCGATGACCAGGCCGGCGTTGTCCTGGCAGAGCCAGCCGGCCACGTCGTCGTAGTTCTGCTGGGTGATGATCCGGCCGACGATGTACGACTTCTGCTCGTCGTTGTTCTTCAGGCACCCCGAGGCGAACCCGTGCAGGGTCTCGTCGCAGCGGTCGGCGAAGTGTTCCACGTCGGCGTCGTCGACCTTGCGCCACGAACCCGGCTCGGTGAGGCCGGTGAACTTCAGGTGGGTGTTCACCGCGTCGTCCCGGTACGTCGCGTACTCGGTGCGGATGGCGGACAGCGCCGCCTCCAGGTTGCCGGCCGCGCCCCGTACGGCACCCGCGTAGTCGTCGAGGGTGCGCTCCACCTTCTCGATCGACGTGCGGAACGCGTCGTACGCCTCGCCCTTCCAGTCGTGGGCGAGACGCTCCCGGCCGGCCCGCACCACACCGGCCACGTTCTCGATCGCCGCCGCAAGGCCGTGGAGGCGGGCGGCGTCCTTGCCGATCCTGCCCCAGTGCAGGCCGGCGACCTCCAAGCGCTTGTCCTCGGGGGCGGGCGCCAGGTCCAGCTCGAGCTTGCGGCCGTACTCGGGCGCCACCTCGCCCACGGCGTGGTCCAGCGGCGCGCCGATGACGTCCCACGCCTCGCCGTCGGCACCGGCGGCGGCCACCTTCTCGTTCATCGCGGAGGTGGCGTCGGGGAGCTCGAACCTCATGCGCCGGTCGCCTTCAGGTCGCCCAGCGCCGTGGTGTCGGCGGTGACGATCAGGTCCGTGCCCTGGTTCAGCTTGCCCGCCACCTCGGCCAGGCCGGTCGTCAGGTTGCCCAGGTCCTCGGCCAGCGCCGCGATGTACGACTCGAAGTCACTGCCGTGCTCGGCCCAGGAGGTGCCGAAGTCGGCCCGCTTCGCGCTGGTGTCGGCCAGGGTCGCCGTCACCCGCTCGAGCTGGGTACTCGCCTGCTCGAAGACCTCGGCGTAGGCCCGGATGGCCTCCGGGTCGTACTCGAACCCTGCCGGCATTACCGACCCCCTGGCTAGTCAGCGCTGAAACACAGACACGGATCGTACGCCCGGGATGACCCCCCGTCAGCCCGCCGTGGCGACGATTCCAGCGAGCCGCCGCACCGCCGCCTCGGCCTCCTCCTGCGACGGGGCCTCCACCATCACCCGCACCAGCTGCTCGGTCCCGGACGGGCGGAGCAGCACCCGGCCGGTGTCGCCGAGTTCCGCCTCCACCGCGGCCACCGCCTCGTTGACCGTCACCGACGTCGCCACCGCGGCCTTGTCGCCCACCTTCACGTTCACCAGCACCTGCGGCAGCCTGGTCATCACGGCCGCCAGGTCCGCCAGCGACCGGCCGCTCGACGCCATCCGCGACATCAGGCGCATCGCGGTCAGCAGGCCGTCGCCGGTGGTGGCGTGCGCGGGGAGCACCAGGTGGCCGGACTGCTCGCCGCCCAGCGACAGGCCGCCCGCGCGCAGCTCCTCCAGCACGTACCGGTCGCCGACCGCCGTGGTCCGCAGGGTCACGCCGTGCTCGCGCATCGCCAGGTGCAGGCCCAGGTTGCTCATCACGGTCGCGACCAGCGTGTCCTCGGCGAGCTCCCCGGACTCCTTCATCGCCAGCGCCAGCACCGCCATGATCTGGTCGCCGTCGACGACCTCGCCCGACGCGTCCACCGCCAGGCACCGGTCGGCGTCGCCGTCGTGCGCGATGCCCAGGTCGGCGCGCTCGGCCAGCACCGCCTCGCGCAGGGCGTCGAGGTGGGTGGAGCCGCAGCCGTCGTTGATGTTCTCGCCGTCCGGCAGCGCATGGATCGCGATGACCTCGGCGCCCGCCTCCCGGTACACCTGGGGTGCGGCCGCCCACGCTGCGCCGTTCGCGCAGTCGACCACCACGCGGAGGCCGTCGAGCCGGTGCGGCAGGGCCTTGAGCAGGTGCGCGATGTACCGGTCGAGCGCGTCGGAGATGTCGTAGACGCGGCCGATGCCGGCACCGGTCGGGCGGTCGGCCACCACGCCCACGGCGGCCTCGATCTCGTCCTCGATGGTGTCCGGCAGCTTGTGCCCGCCCGAGGCGAACAGCTTGATGCCGTTGTCCGGCATGGGGTTGTGCGACGCGGAGATCATCACGCCGAAGTCCGCGTTCAGCTCGCCGACCAGGTGCGCGACCGCCGGCGTCGGCAGCACGCCGACCTGCATGACGTCGGCGCCGGCCGAGGTGAGCCCGGCCGCGACGGCCGCCTGCAGCATCTCCCCGCTCGCGCGCGGGTCGCGGCCGACGACCGCGACCGGCCGGTGCGAGCTGTCGTGCTCGGCCAGCACGCGGGCGGCAGCGGCGGCGACGGACAGGGCCACCTCGGGACCGAGGTCGCCGTTGGCGAGTCCGCGAACTCCGTCGGTGCCGAACAGGCGCGCCATCGTGGGGAACCTCCAAAAGGGGGGGCGAAAAGCAGCGAACGCCACGCCCCGTGCATCGTTCGCACAGAGCGTGGCGTTCACCGCACTGGATTCAGCGCTTGCTGTACTGAGGCGCCTTCCGGGCCTTCTTGAGGCCGTACTTCTTGCGCTCCTTGACCCGCGGGTCGCGGGTGAGGAAGCCGGCCTTCTTCAGCGTCGGCCGGTCCTCGGAGTCGATGTCAATGAGCGCGCGGGCGATCGCCAGGCGCAGCGCACCGGCCTGGCCGGTGGTGCCGCCGCCCTTCAGGTTCGCGCGGATGTCGAACGACTCGGGCTTCTCGAGCATGACGAGCGGCTCGCGGACGAGCTGCTGGTGCACCTTGTTCGGGAAGTACTCCTCGAGCGACTTTCCGTTCAGCACGAACTTGCCGGTGCCCGCCACCAGGCGGACGCGGACGACCGCTTCCTTGCGGCGGCCGACGGTCTGGGCGGTCTCCCCGGTCACGCGCGGCGTGGCGGGCTGGGCCACCGGCTCGGCGGCGTCGGTCTCAGGGGTAGTCAATGGTCCTCAATTCGTGCTGGTGGCTGGCCTGTTAGCGGCTGACCTTGGCGATCTCGAACGGCTTCGGCTGCTGGGCGGCGTGCGGGTGGTCGGGACCCGCGTAGACCTTGAGCTTCTTGCCCTGGGCGCGGCCGAGCTTGTTCTTCGGGAGCATGCCCTTGACGACCTTCTCCAGCAGCCGCTCCGGCTTGGTCTCCAGCAGCTCACCGAAGGACTGCTTGCGCAGACCGCCCGGGTAGCCGCTGTGCCGGTAGGCGAAGGCCTGGTCGCGCTTGTTGCCGGTCAGCACGACCTTCTCGGCGTTGACGATGACCACGAAGTCGCCGGTGTCCACGTGCGGCGCGAAGGTTGGCTTGTGCTTGCCGCGCAGCAGCGTGGCGACGTTCGACGCGAGCCGGCCGAGCACCACGTCCTCGGCATCGATGACATGCCAGGTGCGGTCGACCTCGCCGGGCTTCGGGCTGTACGTGCGCACGGATCTACCTCGTCGTCAATCGTCTGGGTGCCTGCGCGGGCGTCAGCGGGCAGCAGCCCGCGCCGCGCAACAACACAGAAAGATACCCGCCGCCCACGAGCAGGGTCAAAGCGGCCCCCCACACACCCGGGACGCTACCGTGCACGCGGGTTATCAGGAGGGTGCGATGGCGATCCGACGAGTCATCGCCGGCCTGCTCGCCGTGGGCGTGCTGGCCGGTTGCGCGCGACCGACGGCCGGGACGCCGTCGCCGGACCGGGCCGAGGCCGACCGGATCGCGCGGGAGACCGCGATCACCGCGTTCCAGGAGCACTTCAAGAACCTGGGCGACGAGCACGCGCGGGTCCACAACTTCCTCAACCACGGCGACACCCGGATCACCACGGTGCACGAGTCGTACAAGTACGGCGACCCGCCGATCACGCTGCTGATGCGCCAGCAGGACGAGGACGCCGACCAGTCGGCGATCCTGCACCCGCCGGACTCGCCGCTGGACTACGTGCGGCTCGACGAGCGGCACGCGGACCTGGCGCCGACGCCGTGGGTGTCGGTGCCGACCCTGTACCAGGGCGGGTTCAACACCTGCTTCCTGCTGACCGCGTGGGTGGCCTGCCACCTGGACAACGCGCTGGCGCAGACGAAGCTCGAGGCACCGGACCGGCTGCCGAACGAGGTCGTGCGGACCGACGACGGCGTCGAGGTGACGACCGGCGCGCTGCTCGGGCTGATGATCGACGAGGGCTTCATCTCGATCCCGGAGGAGCAGCGGGACGAGGTCACCGACGACATGCTCGACCAGGTGGTGCCGGTGACGATCCAGCTGGACCGGAACATGGACTTCACCGGGTTCGAGATCCGGGGCAAGGTCTCCGACGGCGAGGCGACGCCGCTGGAGCTGCAGATCGGCTACGAGGTGCTCGGCGAGGCGACCGAGGAGGACTTCCCGGAGGTCCCCGAGGCGGACGACCTGACCGACATCACCGACCCGGCGAAGGTGGACGCGTTCTGGGCGGCGTTCAACTCCAGAGACACGGACGAGTAGCGAAGACAGCGGCGGGGCCCGGGAATCGATCTCCCGGGCCCCGCCGCTCGTGTTCGCTGTGGCGCGTCAGCTCACCAGCGGCCGGCGTTGTTGCGCTCGCCGTCGCGGTAGTCGTCGGCGGCGCGCTGCACGGCGGTACCGATCGCGGCCAGGACCTGCTGCAGGTCGGCGGCGGCGGTGTCCCACTGGCGCTGGTGGTTCTGGTAGGCCTCGGACGCCTCACCGGTCCAGGTGGCGACCAGCGGCTGCAGGTACGACTTCAGGTCGTCCAGCGAACCCTGGACCTTCTGGGCGTTCGACGTGATGCTCGCCGAGGCGGCCTCGAGGCCACCGAATGTAACCTTGATCTCCGACATTTCAATCCCCTTGGTGCTTGGTCTTCAGGTGGTCAGTGGAAAGAAGCGCGCTCAGCCGTCCAGCTGCGCGGACAGACCGCCGAAGACGTCCTGCTGCGAGGCTTCCTTCTCGTCGTAGGTGGAGCCCGCGGCCATCAGCTGCTCGGCGATCGCCTCGAGGGCGGCGTTGAGGTTCTTGGCGTTGTTGTCGAACCGCGTCATCATGTTCGTGAACGCGGTGGCCGCCTGGCCCTTCCACTGCCCCTGCAGGCCCATGACCGTGTCCCACACCTGCTTGAGGGTCGCCTCGACGTCCTCCTTGACACCCACGGTCTTCTGGTGGGCGTTGGTGAACTCTGCAACTGTCCCTGTGTAACCGTCAGCCATTGGGAGTTGCCCCCTTCTTGTCTTTGGATCGAGCCGTACGTTTCTTGGTTCGTACGCCTCCTGCGACGTAGACCCTGCCATGTCCGGTTCCGCGTTGTCGCCACCTGATCAGAGGTCGTTGCTAGCGTGAACGCCTCCGTTGCTAGCGCAACCCTGGCGAATGCGTGACTACCTGGGGTTTTCCGGTTCCGGGAGCTCGAAGATGCCGGTTCCCAACGATTCCGGGCGGTAGTGCTCGTCCGTCACGTCGAACAGAACTCGCTGCCGGGAGAAGTCCTCGTCGTCGCGGGTCGGGGCGGTTTCCGGCTCGGGTTCCGGTTCCGGTTCCGTCCGGTCGGGTTCCGGTTCCTCGCGCGGCGCGGCGTCGACCATGATCTGGTGCTGGGAGAAGTCCTCGTCCTCCGGCTCCGGAACGGGCGCCGGCTCCGGCTCGCGTGGGCGGCCGGAACGCGCCCGCTCGGCGAGTTCGGCGGTGTCGCGGCGGAACTCCCCGGACTGGGCTCTGGCCTCGCTGGCCGCGCGCCGGGCTCTGGTCAGCGCGGCCTCCACCTCAGCCGAAAAACGCGCCGCCGCCCCGCGGAAACCGTCCTGCCCGGTCATGTCGGCCACCTCCGGGCCCGAGCGTATCGGCGAAGGTCAGCCGATGACGGTCAAACTGCGCACAACGGTCTCGCACGCGGCGTCGACCGGCTCGCGCCTGCCGTCGGTGCCGTACTGGCAGCCGACACTCACCTGTGCGCGACCGTCGAAGATCACGTACCAGCGCACGAGGGCGTCGGACAGCTGCTCGCGGTAGTGGATCACGTCCCGGCCGGCGAACCGCGCGTCCTCGTCGAAGCCGGTGAACCGGCCGTCGGACCGCTCGTAGTCGGCGCGCAGCCCGCCGACCGCGCGGGCCCGGTCCTCGGTGCTGTCGAACGCGAGCCGCTTCTGCTCGACCAGCAGCCGGTCGGCCTCGCGTTCGCGGCCGACCGGTTTGAGCTCGGTGCGCAGCAGGTCGCCGTCGCCGCCGGTCTGCCGCCAGCCGTCGGGCAGCGCGAACTGGTACTCGTACTGCGCGATCACCCGGCTCGGCCGCTGCGGCGGCTGCGTGGAGGTGGTCGGCGTGGCTCGCCGGACCGGGTCGTCGTCGCTGGTGAGCGCCAGCACCGCCACGGCGACCGTGGCCGCGACGACCAGCAGGGCGCCGGCGGCCAACAGGCGGCGGACGCGCGGGGTCGGGCCGGGTGGCGGCGGTGGCGGAGCGGGCGCGGGAGGCGGCGGCGGGGGTGGTCTCGTCGGTCGGGCCGGCTCGGCGGGCGCCGAGGTGTCGGCCGTGGCGCGCAGGGCGCCTCTGGCCACCACCGTCTCCGGCTGGTCGAGCGTGGTCGGCACGACGCCGGTGCGCTGGTGCACCAGGCGCGACACCAGCGGGATCCGGCTCGATCCGCCGACCAGGAAGATCCCGGCGAGGTCGGGCGGCCGCACCCCGGACTCGCGGATCGTGGCCGCGGTCAGCTCGGCCGCCCGGTCGACCGACGGGCCGATGAGCCGCTCCAGGTCGTCCCGGGTGACGTGCACGTCCGGGAACGGCGGCGGCATCGGGACGTCGGTGTAGGCGTGCCGGGACAGGGTCTCCTTGGCGCCGCGCACGTCCTGGTGGATCACCCGCCGCCGGCGCCGGTCGGGCAGCTCGCGGCCCTCGATGAGCGCCCGCCACGCGTCGTCGTCGACGCCGCCGACCACCGAGCCGACGTGGTCGAGGAGCAGCTGGTCGACGTCCGCGCCGCCGAAGTGGGGGTCGCCGCGGGTGGCGAGCACCTGGAACGCCGGCGTCCGGGTCGCGCCGGGCGGGCGGGGGACGGCGCGGACCACGGAGACGTCGACGGTGCCGCCGCCGACGTCGAGCACGGCGAGCGCGAACGGGGGACTCGCGGGACGGGAACGTACGACTCGCGGGTCGGGAGCGTACGACTCGCGCGACGGGAAGGTACGGCTCGCGGTGTGGAAGACGGTGTGGAAGACGGCGGCGGCCACGGGTTCGGGGATGAGGGTGGTGCGGTGGGCCAGGGCGACGGCGGACTGGCGGAGGACCTGGGTGCGGACGCCGCCCCAGTCGGCGGGGTGGGTGAGGACGAGCTGGTCGACCTCGGCGCCGCCGGCGAACCGGCGGGCCTCGGCGACGGCACGGGTGAGTACGGCGCGGATCGCGTCGCGGGCCGGGACGACGCTGGCGCCGAGCAGGAGCTCCCGCTCGTCGATCCGCCGCTTCGGGTGCGGCTCGTAGCGGGACGGGTCGACCGCGGCGTGCCGGTCGGCCTCCTGCCCGACGAACAGCGTGCCGTCGACGTCCGCGTACACCGCCGAGGACATCAGCGGGTGGCCGTCGACCGCCACGACCTGCGGGTCGCGGCCGTGTACCGAGACCGCGACACAGGTGCTGGACGTGCCGAAGTCGACGGCCACCCGCAGTGTCATGTCGCCGTCATGTCACTCTGGCTGGATCCAGGCCACCTGCATCAGCTGCTGGCCCGACTTGCGGCTGACCAGGGTGCCCCGGCCGGGCGGCAGCACCTTCGGCCGGACGGTGCCGATCAGGACGCCCTCGTCCTTGCTGCCGGAGCCCTGCAGCGCGGGGCTCGCGATCTCCTTCAGCTTGCCGAGCACCGGGTCGTACATCGCGCGGCCGGCACCACCGGTACGCCGGGTGGCGACGATGTGCAGGCCGACGTCCTTGGCCTGCGGGATGAACTCGGCGAGCGGCTGGAGCGGGTTGTTGCCCTGCGGACAGACCAGGTCGTAGTCGTCGACGACGACGAACAGCTCCGGGCCCTTCCACCAGGACCGGTTGCGCAGCTCCTCCTGGGTGACGTCCGGGCCGGGCAGGCGCTTGCGCATCGACCCGGTGATCTCCTTGACCATCCCGCCGAGCTGGTTGCTGGACACCGCGTAGCCGAGCAGGTGGTCGGTCTTGATGAAGCCCAGCATCGTGCGCCGGTAGTCGATCAGCAGGATCAGGGCTTCCTTCTTCGTGTACCGGTCGCAGATGCCCTGCACGATCGTGCGCAGCAGGTTCGTCTTGCCGGACTCGCCGTCCATCAGCGCGAAGAAGTGCGGGTCGGCGTCGAAGTCGAGGTACACCGGTGCCAGCGCGTCCTCGTTGACCCCGATCGGCACCCGCCGGGTGCCCCGCTGGTCGTCCTGGGCGATCAGCTCCTCGTAGGGCAGCGTGTCCGGCAGCAGCCGCACCTGCGGCGCTCGCCTGCCCCGCCACGCGCCGCCGACCTTCGCGATCGCGTCCTGCACGCCGGCGGCGACGTCCTGGTCGTTGCTGGAGCCGTCGATGCGCGGCAGGCCGACGAGGAAGTGCAGCTTGTCCCTGGACAGGCCGCGGCCTGGCTGGCCGGCCGGCACGTTGACCGCGACGCGGCGGTCGACCTCGGACTCGCTCGGGTCACCGAGACGCAGCTCGAACCGGGTGCCGAGCAGGTCCTTGAGCGCCGGGCGGATCTCCGCCCACCGGTTGGCCGACACCACGAGGTGCACGCCGTAGGACAGGCCCTGCGCGGCGAGGTTGAGCACCTGCGGCTCGACGGCCTCGAACTCCTGGCGGAAGTTCAGCCAGCCGTCGACGATCAGGAAGACGTCACCCCACTTGTCCTCCTGCAGCTCGCCGCGCCGCTTGCGGTTGCGGAAGTCGGTCATCGAGTCGATGCCCTTGTCCCGGAACAGCTGTTCGCGCTCGGTCATCAGCGCGGAGACCTCGGCGACCATGCGGCGCACCTTGTCCGGGTCGAGCCGGCCGGCGACGCCACCGACGTGCGGCAGGCCCTGCAGCGACGCCATGGTGCCACCGCCGAGGTCGATGCAGTAGAACTGCACCTCCTCCGCGGTGTGCGTGAGCGCCATCGACATGATCAGCGTGCGCAGCAGCATCGACTTGCCGGACTGCGGACCGCCGGCGACCGCGGCGTGGCCCGCGGCAC
The DNA here is from genome assembly GCF_025165815.1 of Actinophytocola gossypii. Classification (GTDB taxonomy): domain Bacteria; phylum Actinomycetota; class Actinomycetes; order Mycobacteriales; family Pseudonocardiaceae; genus Actinophytocola; species Actinophytocola gossypii. The sequence continues at coordinate 19,291 of NZ_JAFFZE010000025.1, forward strand.
CGGAGAAGTCGGCCCACAGCAGGTCGCGGCGCTGCTCGAACGGCTTGTCGATCAGGCCGAGCGGCGGCTGCAGGCGGCCGTTGCCGAAGAAGCCGACCGGCGAGAGGCCGCGGTCCTCGGTGGGCTGCAGCGGCGGCAGCAGGGTGTCCAGCGAGTTCGGGGTGTCCAGCGGCGGCAGCCACACCTCGTGCGCGGGCGGGCCCTGACCGATCAGCCTGCTGACGATGACGTCGAGCTCGCTCGGTTCGGTCGGGTTGTTGCCCTCCGGCTTCGGCGCCTCCTTGGGCTGCTCGACCGGCTTCTCCGGCTCCTTGGGGATCTCCACGAAGTCGGGCACGAACAACTTCGCGCGCCGGTCGCCGCTGATCGGCGCGGCCGGGCCGACCGCGGCCTGGATGCCGGCCGGGCGGTAGGCGCCGGAGACGTAGGACGCCTTGAACCGGACCATCGTCGAGGTGTCGAACTTGAGGTAGCCGGAACCGGGGATGGACGGCAGCTCGAACGCGTCCGGCACGCCGATGGCCGCGCGGGACTCGGCGGCGGAGAACGTCTTCAGACCGATCCGGTAGGACAGGTGCGAGTCCAGGCCGCGCAGCTTGCCCTCCTCGAGCCGCTGCGAGGCGAGCAGCATGTGCATCTGCAGCGAGCGGCCGAGTCGGCCGATGGCGACGAACAGGTCGATGAAGTCCGGCTTGGCCGACAGCAGCTCGGAGAACTCGTCGACCACGATGAACAACGCGGGCAGCGGGTCGAGGTCGGCGCCGTTCTCGCGGGCCTTCTCGTACTCCCAGACGTTCTTGAAGTTGCCGCCGTTCTTGAGCGCCTCCTGGCGCCGGTTCATCTCGCCGGCCAGGGCGTCCTTCATGCGGTCGACCAGGGTCAGCTGGTCCTGCAGGTTGGTGATGGTCGCGGCCACGTGCGGCGCGGAGTCCAGTCCGAGGAACGTCGCGCCACCCTTGAAGTCGACGAGCACGAAGTTCAGCGTCGACGACGAGTGCGTGGCCAGCATGCCCAGCACGAGCGTGCGCAGGAACTCGGACTTACCGGAACCGGTGGCGCCGATGCACAGGCCGTGCGGGCCCATGCCCTCCATCGCGGCTTCCTTGATGTCCAGCTCGACCGGCTGACCGAACTCGCCGACACCGAACGGCACCCGGTAGCGGTCGCGGATCGGCCGGGGCCGCCACGCCTGCTGCACGTCGAAGGTCATCGGGTCGCCGGGGATGCCGAGCAGCTCAAGCAGCGTCGGGTTGGACAGCAGCGGCTCGTCGCCGCCCTCGTCGGCGGACGCCGCGCCGAGCCGGTACGGCGAGAGCTTGCGGGCCAGCGCCTCGGCCTCGGCGATCGTCATCGTGTCCGGCTTGGCGAACCACTCGACGCCGCTGGCGCTGCGGGCACCGAGCCGGTCCCGTTCGACGACCAGCCGCAGGCCGCGGCGGGCGGTGAGGTTGCCGAGGCTCTCGGACAGGTCCATCAGCGTGACGCCGACCAGACCCTCCTCCAGGATGATCTGCTCCTCGCGGGTGACCTCGCCGTCGTCGAGGACGATCAGCACCTGCGGCTGGTCGGGCTGCGGCGGGGCGTTGCGGGTGAACCGCTGCCGGTCGCGCAGCTCCTCGTCGAGCCAGGCCTCCACCTGGGCGAGCGAGCCGGCCATCATCCGCAGCGCGCCGATGCCGTCGACCATCGTCGGGTGCTGGGTGTGCGGGAGCCACTTGGCCCACTCCCACTCCTCCTTGGCCCGGCCGGAGGTGACGACCGCGATCAGCACGTCGTCGGGGGTGTGGAAGGTGACCAGCTGGGCGATCAGCGCCCTGGCCAGGCCGCGGGTCAGCTCCTTCTCGCCGGTCAGGCCGACCGCGGCGAACCCGCGGACGGCGACCTGGATCGGCAGCTCGGGCACGATCGAGTGGGCGCGGACGAACCGGCGCAGCGCCAGCGTGGCGATCGGCTCCAGCTCGTCGACCGGGCCGGTCTGCGGCGGCACCAGGCGGGTGGCGAGGCGCTGGGAGCCCCGGCCGGCGCGCAGGTGGCAGAAGTCGGGGTCGGACTGGCGGCGCTCCCACATCCGGCGGCTGGTGGCGATCGACCACAGCGCCTGCGGGTCGGGGTGCACCCACTCCAGGGCGGCGCGCTGGTCGAGGGAGGCCTCGCGGGCGCGGTCGCGCATCTGGCCGAGGTAACGCAGGTAGTCCTTGCGGTCCTCGTTCATCTCGGCCTTCTTCTGGCCGCCGCCGCGGTTCTGGCCCATCATGCCGACCATCGAGAACATCATCATCATGGGGAACAGCAGCGTCATCGGGCTCCGGCCGATCGCGCCGCCCGCGGTGAACAGCAGCGCCATCATGCCGAGCATCGCCACGACCATCACGACCGGCATCAGCTTCATCAGGATGTTGCCGGGGATGACGCGGGGTACCTCGGGCGGCGGCTCGAGGTGGACCTCGCCGCCGGGCTGGCGAGGCGCCGCCAACCGCGGTGACCGCTTGAACTGAAGCGTGCTCACAGGTCCGCCTCCCCGGAATCAACCCTGTCCGCCTCGCAGGCTCGGTGTCGCCGCTCGCGGTCGCCCTGCGTCAGTGGTTCGCTCGCAAGCGCGCTCACCTTAATGTGCCCCCGTACGTCTTCAGACCGTTTCTTGCGGAACCCGCGCACGCGCCGGAACCGGTACGGCCATACTAGGGGCCGCCACCGACGGCAAGAGGTGGTTATCGAAGTACGGGACAGTGAGGGGGCTCGCGGTGGCAACCGGGACGACGGTGTTCAGCCGAGTGACGGTGGTGGCGCCGAGAACACGGATCGACGTCGCGCTGCCCGCCGGGGTCGCGGTGGCCGACCTGCTGCCGATGCTGCTGGAGATGGCCAAGGAGACCACCCCGGACGGCGGCGCGCGGCACGGGGGCTGGTGCCTGGCCAAGCTGGGCGACAACCCGCTGGACCCGAGCCGGACGCTGGCCTCGCTCGGTGTGGTCGACGGCGAGCTGCTGCAGCTGCGCAAGCGCGCCGAGAACCCGCCGCCGCCGCTGTACGACGACGTGGTGGACGCGATCGCGGAGTCCTCTCCGGACAGCTACCGGCCGTGGACCAAGCAGACCGCGAACCGCATCGGCTACATCGCCGGGGCGCTCGCGCTGGTGGTGGCCGCGGTCACGGTGCTGATGGCCGGCCCGATGTTCGGCGGCTCACATGTCGGCGCCGCGGTCGCCGCGGGGGCGACGGCCGTGGTCGCGGTCGCGCTCGGTGCGGTGATCGCCCGCGCGTACCAGGCCCAGACCGCGGGCGTGCTGATCGCCGCGGCGGGCGGACTGCCGATGGCGTTCGTCTCCGGCCTCTACATCGTGCCCGGCGCGACCGGACGGGCGAGCCTGCTGCTCGCGAGCGCGCTGGTGCTGATCGTGGCCTCCGCGTCGATCATGGTGATCGGCGCCGGGGTGACCGCGTTCGTCGCCGCCGGAACGGCCGCGCTGATCGGGGTGATCGCCTTCGCGATCGCGACCCTGATCGCGCACCCGGCACCGGGCATCGCCGCCGGCACCACCGCGGTCGCGCTCGCCGGGTTGTCGGTGCTGCCCCGGCTGACCATCCAGCTGGCCAGACTGCCGCTGCCGAACGTGCCGGGCAGCGCCGAGGACCTCAAGGAGGACACCGGCTTCCCGGACTACCGCTCGATCGAGCGGCGTGCGGGCCTCGCGCACGAGTACATGACCGGAATGATCATCGGCTGCGGCACGGCCTCGGCCATCGGCGCGATCATCACCGCCGGCAAGGGCGACTTCTGGGCGATCGCGATGGCGATCGCGGCCACCCTGGTGCTGTTGCTGCGGGCCCGCACCTACGCCAACGGCAGCCAGGCGATCGCGCTGCTGGCGACCGGCATGTTGTCCGCGGCCGGCATCCTGGTCGGCTGGATCCTCAGCATGGACACCGTCGGGCGGCTGCTGTGGGTGTTCGGCACGCTGGTGCTGATCGGGGCCGCGGCCCTGGTGCTCGGCGTGATCTTCCCCGAGCAGCGGTTCTCGCCGCCGCTGCGCCGCACGGTGGAGATCATCGAGGCCATCTGCATCGCGGTGCTGCTCCCGCTCGCGCTGGCGGTGATGAACCTCTACGCCGTGCTGCGCAGCGTCAACATCCTGCCGAGCCAGTGATGGCACGGGGCCGACTGACCGCCCGCCTGCTCGCGGCCGCGCTGCTGGCCGTGCTGGTGCCGGCCGCCCCGGTGGCGAACGCGCAGCCGGACGACGCCACCGACCCGACCCCGGCCGGCCCGCAGCCCCCGCCGCTCGGCGACGACCGCGCGGTTCCCGACGACGACGGCAAGCCCGACCTCACCTACACCAGGACCGACGAGGGCTGTGTGCAGGCCCTGGACGGCAGCGTGGAGTTGGAGGACAAGGCCTGGGGCCAGGACGTGCTGCAGTTCGGGGAACTGCAGCAGTTCGCGACCGGCGCGGGCCAGACCGTCGCGGTGATCGACACCGGGGTGAACGCGCACGACTACCTGGCCGGCCGGCTCAAGGGCGGCGGCGACTACGTGGCGGACGGCGGCGACGGGCTGGACGACTGCGACGGCCACGGCACCCAGGTCGCCGGGATCATCGCCGCCAAGCCGACCTCCGACAACATCGGCTTCCGGGGCATCGCGCCGGACGCGACGATCCTGAGCATCCGGCAGTCCAGCGAGTACTACGAGTTCAAGCCGCCGGAGGGCTCCAACCTGCCGGAGAAGCCGTCGGCCGGCAGCCTGAAGACGCTGGCCAAGGCCGTGGTTTCGGCCGCGAACCAGGGCGCCGACGTGATCAACATGTCGGTGGACAGCTGCCGCCCGGCGACCGCGCCGATCACCGAGGACGAGCGCAACCTCCAGCGCGCGCTGCGGTACGCGGTCGAGGACCAGAACGCCGTGGTCGTCTCGTCGGCCGGCAACATCCCCTCCAAGGACTGCCCCGACCAGAACAGCTCCGACCCGACGAACCCGGACTACATCGTCACCCCGCCGTGGTTCTCCGAGTACGTGCTCTCGGTGGCCGCCGTGGACAAGCAGGGCAACCCGGCCGACTTCTCCATGCACGGGCCGTGGGTGAGCGTGGCCGCGCCGGGCACCGAGATCATCTCGCTGAACCCGGGCGACCCCCGCGGACTGGTCAACGTGACCGCGGGAGCGGGCGGCCAACAGCCGAGCCTCATCCGAGGCACGAGCTTCGCCGCGCCCTACGTGGCGGGGCTCGCGGCACTGGTCGCGGAGCGGTTCGAGAAGCTCGGCGAGCCGCTGACCGCGAAGCAGATCATGGATCGGATCAAGGCCACCGCGGCCCACCCGGCGGCCGAGGGCGGGCGCAACGTCCAGATCGGCTACGGCATGGTCGACCCGGTCGCCGCGCTGACCAGGATGCTTCCGTCCGAGGAGGGCATCCCGGCGGACGAGGCCATCGAGGTGCCGTTCCAGATGCCGCCGCCGCACGAGCGGAACTGGGTGCCGGTGCAGGTCGCGGTGATCGGCGCCGCGGGCGGGGTCGGGCTGCTGCTGCTGACGCTGTTCATCGTGCACACCGTCCGCCGCCAGCGGCGCGACCCCTCGGACATGATGTAGGGCTCAGCGGCTCCGCGCCGCCAGTCGCCGGAGTTCGGCGCGGAGGGCGGCGTGGGGCAGCGGGTTCACGCTGACCCAGTCCGCGTCGGCGGTCAGCCGCAGCCGGCCGTGTCCGGTGTCGAGCCAGCGCAGCTCGTCGCCGTCCCGCCGCCACTGGGCCGAGGAGTCGTCGCGGCGGGCGTTGCCGGCCTGGCCGTTGCCGAGCACGGACCCGAGCAGCGAGACCATCCGTCGGGCGACCCGGTCGTCGACCTCCTCTTCGCCGTCGAGCGCGCGCCGGGGCAGGTGCGACGGCGCGGTCGTCGGCGCGTCCAACCGGGGAACCAGGGTCGTGAGGTCGTCGGCCGCGCCCATCCGCAGCACCCGGTCGGGGCCGGCGAGGTCCTGGGTGGCCGCTGGTCAGGGCGCCGATGGCCGCGCCGAGGCCGCCGCCGGTCACCAGCCCGGCCGCGGCGGCCGCGCTCGCGGTGACGAGCAGGTCGAGCGCCGGCACGCCGGGCATCGTGGTGCGCGCGGACTGCAGGGCGCCGCCGGCGTCCTGGACCGGCTCGGCCGTCTGGCCAGCGGTGGCGGCGAGCTCGTCGATCCTGGTCACGGCGTCCTCGACCGCCAGCACCGCGCGGTCGGCGGGGGAGCCGGACCAGTACCCGGTCAGGGTCGCGAGCGAGTGGCGCAGGTCCTCGGCGAGGCGGGTGAGGGAGCTGGCGCGGTGGGTCCACTCGTCGGCGAGCGCGTCGAGCTGGGCCGGGTCGGCGTGCTCGACGACCATGACGATCAGGGTGTCGAGGGGGTAACCGGCGCAGTGGACGCCGCCGGTGACGTAGCGGTCGTGCTGCACGGATTCGGCGTTAGGGACGGCGGTCCTGCGCGGGCAGGGGAAGTTTCCTCAGGCGCGGAGCGCTCCGGCCAGGCGGCGCAGGGCGGTGGCGAGGTCGGCGGCGTGCATCGGGTTGACGCTGGTCCACTCGGCGTCCTCGCCGGCGACGAGCTGGAGGCGGCCGCGTTCGGTGTCCAGCCAACGGATTTCGTCGCCGGCGCGCTGCCAGGCGTTGGCGTAGCCACCTCGGGTGGCGAGGCCGGCCTGCCCGTTGCCGACGACGGGCTGGAGGTGGGTGACGAGCCGGCGGGCGAGCCGGTCGGTGACGCCGTGCGCGGCGAGCAGTTCGTCCCACGCGGTGGGGCGGCGGCGGGCGTCCTGGTAGACGCGGCCGAGCAGCCCGGTGGGGAGGGAGAACGGGGAGGTCAACGCGGCCTCGCGCGGGGGGACGACGGCGATCAGCTCGTCCACGGCGTCGTCGAGGGGAAGCTCGGCCATGGCGACGGTGTCGTCGTCGCCGGTCAGCCGCTGGGTGACGAGGACGGCCAGGTCCCGCCGGGCGAGGAGGACGACGGCGAGCACGTCGGTGCCGGTGGACAGGAGCAGGTCGAGAACCCGCGCGGAGTCCTGCAGCAGGTAGGCGAAGGCCTCGGCGACGCCCAACGGGCCGCGTTCGTCGGCGAGGCCGCGGGCGGCGAGCTGCTCGCCGGCCTGACGGAGCACGACCCGCCGCTCGGCGACGCTCGTGCCGTGGGTGGGGACGCGGAGGGGGTAGGGCGGCGAGGAGTCGGCGGTCGCGCAGAGCAGGTCGACCTCGGCCACGGTCAACGGCACCGCGGAACGAGCGCTGATGGACATCTACGCGGGCTGGCCTTCGGTGGCACGTCCCAGCTCGGACTCCTGGTCGCGGTCGCCGGAGCGCTCGTTGCCGGGCTGGCCCCCTGGCTCGCCGCCGGCTTGACTCTCGTCGGGCCGCTGGTCCGGGCGCTCGTCCGGGTCCTCACCCGGCCACGGGCCGTGGTTCTCGCCGGGGTTCTGGCCCTCGTCCGGGTGTTCGCCCGGTGGATCGTCGCCGTCGCCGCCCGGTCCTGTGCCACGGCCCTGGTCGTGGCTCTGGTCGTGGCCACCGTCCTGGCCACCGTCCTGGCCACCGTCCTGGCCACCGTGGCCGTCGTGCGGCCGGTCCTCGTGGCCCTCGCCCGGCTTGTCGTCCTGGCCGCCGTCGTGGTCGCCGTCCTGGCCGTTCCCGTGGCCGCCGTCCTGGCCGCCCTCGTGACCGGACTCGTGGCCGCCCTCGTGGCCACCGTCCTGGCCGTTCCCGTGGCCGCCGTCGTGGTCGCCATGGCCACCGTCGTGGTCGTCGTGGTGGTCCTCGTCGTTGTCGTCGTGATGATCGCCGTGGCCATGATCATCACGATGGTCGTCGTCCCAGTCGTGGTCCCAATCGTGGTCCCAATCGTGGTCGTCGTCGCCGTACCTGCCGTAGTCGTCGTACCGGTAGTCGTCCTTCTCCGGCTCCTCGGCGGAGTCCGGGGAGTCCGGGGAATCCGGCGCGTCCGAGGAGTCCGGGGAGTCCGGTGAGTCGGGCTTGTCCGGCTTGTCCGGGGAGCCGCCCAGTCCCAGGCCCGATCCGATCTCGCTGACCACGTCCGTCAACAGCCCCCCGACGTCCGGGAGGATGCCGTCGTAGGACGCCCGCGCGGTCTCGTCCATCTCCTCGTACGACCGCGCCGCCGCCTCCGCGCTCGCCACGAAGGTCTGCATCCGGCGCATGGCCTCCTCGAGCATCGCCCGCAGGCCGTACGCGGAGTTGAGCCGGTCGTCGAACTTCTTGGCCAGCTGCTGGCCCACCGGGCTCGTGCCGAGCTGCGGAGTGAGCTCCGCGCCCTGCATCCGCTCCACCTTCATCTGCACGGCGTCCAGGTACGACCGCGCCCTGGTGACCGCGTCGGCGAACGCGCGTACCCGGTCGGTGTCCACGGCCCAGCCGTAGGACGGCTCGGACGGCTCGGCCGGAGCCGCCATCGCCGTCGGCATCGCCTCCGGCATCGGTGGCGGCGGCACCGTGGCCTGGGTGAGCTGCTCCTGCTCCATGACGCTCCCTTGGTCCCGCGCTGCGGCTCAGCTGGTCAGAGGCCGATCACCGGTGGCGACGCCTTCTGCCCGGTGTCGAACGGGTCGTCGGCGTCGAAGGGGAACCTTCTGCGGTGCGGCTGGGTCGCGTTGCCCATACCCATTCCGGCTCCCATCGGCGCGGCCATCGGACCGTAGTGCCCGCCGGCCGAGCCGCCGCCCGGGCCGCCGATCACCGCGCCGGCCGGACTGGTCGGCATCCCCCGGCCGGGCAACCCGCCCAGCTCGGGCCGGCCGCCGGTGCGCAGGCCGGTCCGGCCGCTCCCCGGGCTCATCGGGAGCGCGCCGACCCCGACGCCGCCGCCCGATCCCGTCCCGCCGAGGCCGCCGCTGCCGTACGAGCCGTAGCCACCGCTGCCGTCGAAGCCGCCGGTGAAGCCGCCGCCCGGGTACGGGGCGCCGCTGCTCGGGTCGGTCACGCCGGTGAGCAGCTGCCAGCGCAGGTCGACGCCGGAGGTCTGGCTGATCGTGCTGATCCAGACCGACTCGCTCGGCTCCACCTCGACGTCGTCCGGGTCGGGCCGCAGCTCGGTGTCCTGCCCGAGGAACCGCGGCGTGGTGCGGTCGATGCCGACCGCGGCGGTCTCGAACCGCTGCATGGTCTCCACCGCGATCCGCTTGAGCTCCTCCTGCCGCGCCTGGGCGGTCAGCCCGCTGCTGGTGCCCTCCGCCGACGCCGCGATGGCTGCGCCGAGCGGGCTGCCGGTCAGCTGCGACATGTCGGCGGCGGCCCGCGGCGCGGCGCCGGGGACGAACGCGGCTGTCTCGGCCGGGGTGTCGGTGGGGAGCGGGGGCATCGCCTCCTGGGCGGCCTTTAGCGCGCCGGCGGCCTCCTCGATCGGACCGGACATCTCGCGTGCGGTGGTGCCGAGGTCGGACACCCACTGGGCGTTGAGCGCGACGACGTGCCTGGCCTTGTCCGCCGAGGTGCCGGTCCAGTAGTTCATCAGGTCGTCGAGCGCGTCGGCGAGGTAGTCGGACGCGGCGACCACGCCCTCGCCGGTCTCCCGCCAGTCCTGTGCGAGACGTTCGAGCTGCGGCACGCTCGCCTGGTTGTCGACCATCGCCACCAGCTCGGCGAGGGTGAAGCCGGCCCAGTTGACTCCGCCGCTGACGTAGTAGTCACTGGAGTCGCTCGTCTGCCCCACCATTCGTGTCAGCGCTCCCTCTGCATCCCCGACAGTCGTACCTGAGGGTAATGGGTGACGCCTGGCAACGGCACTAGCCCGAGTGGACGCCTGTATGCGCTGCCATTGGCCGCGTCCGATCGGGCCGTACGCTTGCCGGTGTGCGCAAGGTGCTCACCGTCGCGGACGAGATCGTCGACTCGTTGTGGACCGACTGGATCCACAAGCGGGCCGGCGACGTCGACCTGGTGCTCGCGGCCGGCGACCTGCCGTTCGACTACCTCGAGCACCTGTCCGACGCGCTGGACCGGCCGTGTGTGTTCGTGCCGGGCAACCACGACGTCGACCTGTCCGGCTACTCCCGCTCGCGGGGGTTGTCGGTGCGGGACGGGCTGCCGGCGGAGTACCCGGGCCCGGCGGGCTGGGTGAACGCGGACGGCCGGGTGGTCGACGTGGCGGGTGTGCGGATCGCCGGGCTGGGCGGTTCGATCCGGTACAACGACGGCCCGAACCAGTGGACCGAGCGGCAGCAGGCCCGGCGCGCGGCGAAGGTGACACGGTCGGCGGCCCGGCGCGCGCGCCGCGACGGCCGGCGGGTGGACGTGCTGCTCACCCATTCCCCACCGCTCGACCTCGGTGACCGGGACGACCCGCCGCACCGCGGCTTCGCCTGCCTGCGTACCGCGATCGAGCGGATGCGGCCCGGCCTGATGCTGCACGGGCACATCCATCCGCACGGCCAGCCGGTGCCCGACCGCGTGCTCGGCGACACTCGGATCGTGAACACCGTCGGGCACCGGATCCTGGAACTGCCGGGAGGAGGCGACGATGAACCGTGACACCGGGTTCCCGCGCGCGGACGCGGAGAACGACTTCCTGCGCGCCCGCCGCCAGCAGGTGCTGTCCCGGCTGGCCGGGTGGATGCGGCGCGCGCCGGACGACGTGAACATCATGCTGCCGTTCGACGAGGTGGTGGCCGCGCTCGGCCGCGCGGGCGAACGACGGCTCGGCCTCGAGGTGATCGCGCTGGACTCGATCGTCGGCAGCGTGGACCGCGACCGCGAGTTCGACCGCCGGTTCCGGCCGACCTCCGGGCAGGTCCGGGAGCGGTGGCAGCGGCTGGCGCTGGCGCAACGCCGCGGCGAGTCCATTCCCCCGATCGAGGTATATCGAGTGGGTGACATGCACTTCGTGCTGGACGGGCACCACCGGGTGTCGGTCGCGCTCGCGCTCGGCCTGCGGACGATCGACGCCTTCGTCACCGAGGTGCTGACCCGGCTGTCCCCCGAGGGCGTGCGCTACCGGGGCGACCTGCTGGTCAAGGACTACCGGCGGATCTTCCTGGAGCGGGTTCCGCTGACCGGCGACGCGCGCCGGGCGATCATGCTGACCGAGCCGGAGAACTACGGCGAACTCGCGGAGGCCGTCGAGGCGTGGGGCTTCCGGCTGATGCAGGACGAGGGCGTTTTCCTGGACCGGGCGACGGTGGCGCGGCGCTGGTACGAGGAGGAGTTCGTGCCGGTGGTGCGGATGCTGCGGCAGGCGGCGCTGATCGAGACCCAGACCGAGGCGAAGGCGTACATGTCGGTGGCGTGCGAGCGCTACCGGCTGATCCGCAGCCACCGCTGGGACGACGACGTGATCAACACGATCCAGGAGACGAAGCGCAGATAGCAAGCCCGTCCCGCCGATCTGTGGACAACTCCCCCTCCCGCACTGCCTGTGGACAACTGGTTGGCTCCCCTCGCGCCTTCCCACGATCCTCGAAGCAGCCGGCCAACAGGGCCGACACTTCGAGGAAAGGAAAGCACGATGTGGAGCACCGTCCTGCGGGCACTCGGAATCGCCGCCGTCGTCGCCGCGCTCGTCGGCGCGGCCGGAGTGGCCGGAGCCGAGCCCGAAACCCGGAGACCGTGCGAACGGGGAGAGTTCTGTCTCTGGCCGGCCGAGCACTACGAGGGCGACGTGTACCGGGTGGCGCTGGAGAACACGAACCCCGGCGAGTGCGCGCCGTTGCCGGACGGGTTCGACGCGCGGTCGTTCGTCAACCGGTCGACCCGTCCGGTCACCGTCTACCAGGGGCGTGGCTGCGCCACCGAGGGCGAGTTCGACACCTATCCCGGCGGCGGCACGTTCGTGCCGGCCGCGCCGTACGTGGTCCGGGGGGTGCAGATCTGGGCATACTGAGGCCCCTCTCAGCTCCGGTGCGGGAATCTGTTGCCGGTCTCGGACGTTGACCGGTCACGAGGCGAACCGGTTGGGGAGCGATGGGCGGGGTTGGTGACGGCGTTCCGGGTGTCCCGGGTTTCGTGCGGCGCGCGCTGGACGGACTTGAGATCCTGGTGAGGAAGGCCCGCGCAGTAGGCCGCCTGCGGGGCGCCTTGCTACTGCCCGACCCGTCCCACCCGCCCTACGACGCCCGTGACCGTCCGCGGCCAGTGAGAGCCGAGGTCACCTGATGGTCGCGCTCGCCATTACGTTCGCCGTGCTCGGTGCGTTGTGCAGTGCGATCGGCGCGCAGCTCCAGCACCAGGGCGTCCAGACCGAGACGAAGGACCGCGACCTCGGCCTGCGTGGGATCGGCCGGCTGGTGCACAACCGCAAGTGGCTGCTGGGCGTCGGCGTGCTGACCGCGTGCGCGATCCTGCAGATCCTGGCGCTGGCGCTGGCCCCGGTGACCGTGGTGGCGCCGATCGTGGTGCTCGCGCTGCCGGCGGTGGCGCTGCTCAACGCGCGGGCGTCCGGCACCAGGCTCGACACCCCCGCCACGATCGCGGTCGTGGCGAGCACCCTGGGCGTCGCGGTGTTCGTGGCCCTGGCGTCCGGTCCGGCGACCGCGGTGGCGTTTCCCGACTCGTCGATCCTGCTGGCCTGCCAGCTGGTGGGTGGGGTGGTGCTGCTGTTCGGGATCGTCGGTGCGCTGCGCAGCGGCATCGTGCGCTGCGTGGTGCTCGCCACCGGCGCGGGTGCCGCGTACGGCCTGGTGTCGATCCTGGTCCGGGACGTGACGTACACGTTCCAGACCTCGGGTTTCGCCGGCGTCTCCCCGCTGTCGGCGACGGGTTTGGTGGCCACGTTCGCGGTCGGTTCGTGGTTCATCCAGCTCGCCTACGCCAGCGGACCCCCGGACGTCGTGGTCGGCTGCCAAACGGTCCTGAGCCCCATGGTCGCCACCGCGATCGCCATCGGCCTGCTCGACGAGACCGAGGAAGCGGGTGGCTGGATCGGCCTGGGCCTGGTGGCGGGTGCCCTGACAGCCGTCGTCGGCGTGCTCCTCCTGGCCCGCCACCATCCGGAGGCCACGTCCCGGGCGACGCCACACTCCGCGGAGCGTCGCCTGTTCCGCACCGCCTCGCGTCACTGACCCCGGACGACCGGAGTGGCCCGGAGCCGTAGCGGCGCGGTCGCGGCTTGGTAGCGTCGGAAGCCGAACGCGAGAAGGAGCGCCGGGTGGACTTCCGGATCCTCGGCCCGCTCGAGGTGTGGCACGACGGAGCACACGTGCCGGTCACCGCGCCGATGCAGCGGGCCGTGCTCGCCACCCTGTTGGTCCGCCCGGGACACACCGTGTCGGTCGACTCGATCGTCGATCAGTTGTGGGGGCCGCAGCCGCCGCATACGGCGCAGGTCACCATTCGCAACTACGTTCAGCGGCTGCGGCGCGTGCTGCCCGAGCCGGTGCTGGAGACCGTGGCTCCGGGCTACCGGTTGGCCGTGCTACCGGACCAGGTCGACGCGAGTCGGTTCGCCGGGCTGGTGGAACAGGCACGTACCGTCGCCTCCCCCAACCCGGTCCGGGCCGCGCAGCTGTTCGACGAGGCTCTCCATCTCTGGCGCGGGAGCCCGCTGGCCGATCTGGGCGACGTGCCGATGCGGCTGGTGCACGCCCCGCGGCTGGAGGAGCTGTACCTCGGCGCCCTCGAGGAGAGCTTCGAGGTCGGCCTGCGCCTGGGCTGGCACGCGCGGCTGATCCCCGAGCTGACCGCCCTCACCAACACCTACCCGCTCCGCGAACGCCTCTGCCGCCAGCTGATGATCTCCCTCTACCGCACCAGACGCTCGGCCGAGGCGCTCACGCACTACCAGCACATCCGCGCTCGGATGATCGCCGAGCTGGGGGTGGAGCCCGGGCCGGAGCTGCGCCGCCTGCAGGAGTCGATCCTCCGCGAGGACCTGACCCTGTCGGTGCCGTTCATCCGGGTCAACGCGCCGGCCGAGCGCCCGGCCGCCGATCCGCCGCCGCGGCTGGCGACGTTCACCGGGCGGGACGCCGAACTCACCGAACTGCGCGAACGCTTCGCGGCGCCCGGGCCGGTGGTCTTCTTCGTGCACGGCCCCGCCGGCGTCGGCAAGTCCACCCTCGCCGCCCAGTTCGCGCACGAGCTGGCCGCCCGCTTCCCGGACGGCACCCTGTACGTGGACCTGGCCGGCAACCAGCCCGGCGCCCCGGCCACTCCCGCCGCCGTTCTGACGGCCTTGCTGGGCAGCCCGCACTCGTCGCCCGGCTCCGCGGAAGCGGCGGTCCGGGCGTACCGGGCGCGGTTGCGGGGTCGTCGGGTGCTCGTGGTGCTGGACAACGCGACCAGCGCGTCCCAGGTGCTTCCCGCGATCCCGGACGAAGACGGCTGCGCGGCCATCGTCACCAGCCGGCGTCCCGTCGCGGGGCCGGACGGCACCGTTCACCTGCACGTCGACGCGTTGTCCACCAAGGAGTCCGTCGACCTGCTGGGGCGCATCGTCGGGCCGAGGAAGGTGGACGGGGAGCCCGAGGCCGCGGCCGAACTCGCCGAGCTGTGCGCGAACAACCCGCTCGCGCTGCGCACCATCGCCACCCGCGCGGCGAGCCGGCCGCACTGGTCACTGGCCGCCTGGGTGGAACTGCTCACCGATCCCGGCCGCAGGCGCACCGAACTCGCCGACGTGCTCGGCGGCCTCCGGGTCAGCGTCGACCAGCTCGCACGCGGCGGGACCGAGGCCGAGCAGACGGCCGCCGAGCTCCTGCCGCGCCTCCAGCACGCCACCGAACTGACCCCGGCCGCGGTGGCGGACCTGACCGGGTGGCCGGAAACGCTGGTCGGGCAGGCACTCGAAGAACTCGTCGACGCACAGCTGCTCTACAGCCCGACCCCGGGCGGCTACGCGCACTACGGGCTCACCGCCCTGCTGGACACGGAAACGCCCGCCACGCCCGGGTAGGCGTGGCGGGCGGAAACCGTCGACTCAGCCGGCGTAGGTCAGGTTCTTCCCCGACGACGGGTCGAACAGCTGCACCTTGTCCGCGTCGAACCACACGTCGGCGGGCTGGCCCTCCACCGCGGTCGAGGCCGCGGACAGCCGCGTCACCAGCTGCGCACCGCTGTCACCGGTCTCGGTCGAACCCGAGTCCGCCGCCAGCTCGGCCAGCTCCTGGGACGTCGCCGTCTCGCCCTCCACGGTGAAGTAGGCGAACTTGTCCGAGCCCATCGACTCCAGCACGTCCACCGTCGCGGTGAACGTGGTGCCGCCGGCCTTCGCGGACTCGTCCATCAGCTTCGCGTCCTCGAAGTGCTCCGGCCGGACACCGGCGATCACCTCGCGCGGGGCCTTCGCCTCCTCCGCGAGCGTGCGCACCCGGTCCGACAGCGCGAGCGTGCCGAGGCCGGTGGACAGCTGGCCGTTCTCCAGCGTGCCGGGCAGGAAGTTCATCGCGGGCGAGCCGATGAACCCGGCCACGAACAGGTTCGCCGGGTTGTCGTACAGGAACTGCGGCGAGCCGACCTGCTGCACCAACCCGCCGCGCAGCACCACGACCCGGTCGCCGAGGGTCATCGCCTCGGTCTGATCGTGGGTGACGTACACCGTCGTCGTGGCGAGCTGCTTCTGCAGCTTCGACACCGACGTGCGCATCTGCACCCGGAGCTTGGCGTCCAGGTTGGACAGTGGCTCGTCCATCAGGAACGCCTTGGGGTTGCGGACGATCGCCCGTCCCATCGCGACCCGTTGACGCTGCCCGCCGGACAGGTTCGCCGGCTTGCGCTCCAGGTGCTGCGTGAGATCCAGGATCTTCGCCGCCTCGTCCACCTTGGACTTCACGGTCGCGTCGTCCACCTTGGCCAGCCGCAGCGGGAACGCCATGTTCTCCCGGACGCTCATGTGCGGGTACAGCGCGTAGGACTGGAACACCATCGCGATGTCCCGGTCCTTGGGCGCCTTCTCGTTCACCCGCTGGCCGTCGATACGCAGCTCGCCGGAGGAGATGTCCTCCAGCCCGGCGATCATGTTCAGCATCGTCGACTTCCCGCAGCCGGACGGGCCCACCAGGATGATGAACTCGCCGTCCGCGATCTGGATGTCCGCCTCGGACACCGCGAGGGCACCGTCTGGGTACCGCTTGGTCACCTTGTCGAGGATGATTTCTGCCATTTGCTCAGCCCTTCACGGCACCGGACGTCAGCCCCGCGACGATGCGGCGCTGGAAGAACAACACGAACACGATGATCGGGATCGTGATCACCACGGCGGCCGCGGAGATCGACCCGACCGGGGCCTCGAACTGGGACGCCCCGGTGAAGAACGCCAACGCCGCCGGCACCGTCCGCGACGCCTCGGTGGACGTCAGCGAGATGGCGAACAGGAAGTCGTTCCAGCAGAAGATGAACACCAGGATCGCGGTGGTGAACACGCCCGGCGCGGCCAGCGGCGCGATCACCCGCCGGAACGCCTGCGCCGGCGTCGCCCCGTCCATCTTCGCCGCCTTCTCCAGCTCCCACGGGATCTCGCGGAAGAAGGCCGACAGCGTGTAGATCGCCAGCGGCAGCGCGAAGGTGATGTAGGGCAGGATCAGGCCCGGCCAGGTGTCGAACAGCCCGAGCTGGCGCTCCATCTCGAACAGCGGCGACACCAGCGACACCTGCGGGAACATCGCGATCAGCAGCGACACCCCGACCAGCGCCTGCTTGCCGGGGAAGTCGAGCCGGGCGATGGCGTAGGCGGCCATCGTGCCGAGCACCACGGCGATGAGCGTGGCGATCAGCGCGATCCCGATCGAGTTCACCAGTGCCCGGACGAACTGGTCGGTGGTGAAGATCGCCTTGTAGTTGTCGAACGTCCACTCGCTGGGGAAGAAGTTCTTGTCGGTCTGGGCTTCCGCGGTCTTGAACGACAGCGACATGGTCCACAGCACCGGGATCAGCGCGTAGGCCACGACCGCGATGTCGACGAACGTCCACCTGGCCTTGCGGCCCGTGGTACTGCCTCCGATGACGGCCATCAGCGCCTTCCTTCCTGGTCGCTACCGGGCGCTGAGGCACCGAAGAGCTTGACGAAGATGAACGCGATGATCGCCACCGCGATGAAGATCAACACCGACATGGTGGACCCGATCCCCAGGTTCAACCCCTTGATCAGGTTGTTGTAGGTGATCATGGACACCGACGACGTGTCGTTCGCGCCCTTGGTGAGCACGAAGATGTTGTCGAAGATCCGGAACGCGTCCAGCGTCCGGAACAGCAGCGCCACCAGGATCGCCGGCTTCATCACCGGCAGCATCACCTTGGTGAACCGCTGCCACGCGGTCGCGCCGTCCATCGACGCGGCCTTGAGCAGGTCGTCCGGCACCAGCGCGAGCCCGGCCATCAGCAGCAGCGCCATGAACGGCGTGGTCTTCCACACCTCGGCGAGGATGATGATGAGCAACGACGGGATCTGCTCGGTCAGCGGCGCCTGCGCCCCGAACATGTCGGCGAGGTAGCCGGTGTCGGCGTTCCACGCGTAGAACCAGGAGAACGCGGCGACCACGGTCACGATCCCGTACGGGATCAGCGACACCGTGCGCACCAGACCCCGGCCGACCAGCGTCCGGTGCATCACCAGCGCCAGCAGCATGCCCAGCACCAGCTCGATCGCCACCGACACCACGGTGAGCAGCACGGTCACCCCGAACGCGGTCCACCAGTAGCCGTCGGACAGCACGGCGACGTAGTTCTCCAGGCCGACGAACTCCCGCTGGTCCGGGAACCGCAGGTCGTAGCGCTGCAGCGACAGCCACACCGAGTAGATGATCGGCCAGCCGGTCACCGCGAGCATCACGATCGCGGCCGGCGCGCAGAGCAGCCAGCCGAGCCGGCGCTCGGCCCGCTTGCCCTCGCTCAGCGCCGGCTTTCCCTTGCGCGGCGCCGGTTCCGCCGGCGTCGCCGCCGGTCCACTCTCGACAGTCTGCTGACTCACGGCAGCACTCCCTTCGATTCGAGTGCCTTCTGCAAGCCGTCACGCAGTTCCTGCGCGGTCTCCTCGACGTCGATCTCCGCCGGCGGGGACAGCACCTTCGCGGTGATCGTGGACAGGTTCTGGTACACCGGCGTCAGCGGCCGCACCGCGGCGTCCTCGAGCTCCTCGAGGATGACCTCCTTCATCGGGTACGCGGTCGCCATGCTCGGGTTGTTCGCCGCGTCCTCCGGCTGGTCCGGGTCGAGCGGGGTCTCGTCGGTGTAGACCGACTCGATGGTCGGCGGCACGCCGTCCTTGATGGCGGAGAACTTCTGGCTCTCCGGGCTGCGCAGGCACAGCGCGGCCTCGAACGCCTCCGGCTTGTGCTGCGAGTACTCGCTCACCGCGAGGTTGTACCCGCCGACGGTGACCCGGCTGGGACCGTCGATGCCCGGGTAGCGGGCCCACGCGAGGTGCTCGGCGCGCTCCGGGTTCGCCTCCTGGATGGCGGCGTAGACGTACGGCCAGTTCAGCTCGAACGCCGAGTTGCTGTCCGGCGCCTCGAACGCCTGCTGGACCTGCTGCTCCTGCGCGTTGGTCAGCGACGGGTCGGTGATGCCCGAGCTGGCGACCTCCTTGAGCAGCTCCAGCGCGTCGATGGCGCCCTGGTCCATGACGACCTCGGTGCCGTCGTCGGACAGGATCTTCCCGCCGGCGGAGGAGACGAGGGTGTTGTAGGTGACCACCAGGCCCTCGTACTGCGCGCCGGTGAACAGGATCTCGTACGGCTCACCGCGCGACTTGAGGTCCTTGGCCATGTCGATCATCTCGCGCCACGTCTCCGGTGGTTCCGGGGTGACGCGCTCGTCGTACCAGAGCAACTGGACGTTGGTGTTCTTGGTGGCCGCGTAGAGCTTGCCCTCCCACATGGCGGTCGACAGGGGCCCCTCCAGCACGCCCGCCTCCGCGTCGGACCGGTTCTCCCCGGTCCACTCCTCGAGCCACTGCGCCTCGGCGAACTCCGGCACCCACGTGACGTCCAGCCCGAGGATGTCGAGGTCGGAGTCCTCGGCGGCGAGGCGCCGCACCATCTGCTCGCGCTGGCCGTCGGCGTCCCGGGGCAACGTGCGGTAGACGATCTCGTAGCGGTCGCCCGCCTGCTCGTTGCACTTGTCGATGACGCTCTGGAAGTTCTGCTCCGGCGCGTAGTACACGTTGATCTGTATGCCGTCCTCGGACCCGCAGGCCGCGATGGTCGGCGCGGCGACGAGCGCGGCACAGGTCGCGGCGGCGGCACGCCACCGGACCCCGCTTCGGCCGCCCGTCCGGGTACTGCCCATCAAAATCCTGCCTTCCCTCCCGCGCGGCACGGGAGGGGAGCGTCGTGGACAGCCGCACCTCGACGTGCCTCGGGAACGCGTGTGATACGCCACACCTGATGCGTCGGTGCAATGAACCTAGGCCTCATGATCACGGGCCGCAAGCGACTCGCACAACGATTCAGACAAGGCGTGTAACGCGGGAGAAGTCAGTCCGTACGGGGGCGCATCGCGAGCTTCGCCAGCAGGTCACGGCCCTTTTCGGCGTTCCTCGGTTGGGCCAGGACATCGTACCGGCCGGCGACGAGCTGGCTGGCCGAGGCGATCTCCCGTCCGGCGCTGCGGGTGGTGGCGTAGCCGACCGCGGCGAACACCAGCCCGAACACGACCCCGGCCCCGAGCCCGACCAGGATCGGCGCGAACGACATCGGTTCGGGGCTGAACAACCCGAGCAGCAGGCCGACGAACAGGCCGAACCAGGCGCCGGACAGCGCCCCGGTGCCGAGCACCTTCGGCCAGCTCAGCCGCCCGATGACCCGCTCGACGAGCATCAGGTCGACCCCGACGATCGTGACCTCCTGCACGGGGAACTCGTTGCCGGCCAGGTACTCGACGGCCCGGTGGGCCTCCTTGTAGGTGTTGTAGGACCCGATCGGCCAGCCCGACGGAGGCGTCGGCACCTTGGGAAGACCCTGACTCCCTCGTCCCGCGCCGGAGAACGCACCGGTCACCGTTGCTCACCTCGTTCTGCAGTTGACACCATCCTGCCAACAACCGACACGCGCCGCTAATACCGCGGGGTCAGCGGTCGTCCATGGCCACGTCGAAGAGCACGTCCTCGAAGTCGTCCGAGTAGTAGGTGACCATGCCGGCACCGTTGTGGTGCCCGACGGTCTCCAGCCCGCCCACCGGGAGCGGCCGCCACCAGTACACCCGCGAACTGAGCTGGTGCGGGCTCTCCGCGTGGCACTCGGCGACGAGCTGTCCGACCTGGTCCAGCGCCGCCAGCACCCCCTCGGTGCCGCCCGGGCCGATGACGTGGAAGATCAGCTGGTCGCGGGCCGGCAGGGCGACCAGCGCGCCGTGCGGCGTCTCGGTCATGCCGGTGACGGCCTCGATCACCCACGGGATGATCAGCACCAGGGAGGCGACGTACTCCGAGCCCTGCAGGAAGTACACGCCGTCCTTCTCCCGGTACTGGTCCGGGAGCTGGGTGGTCAGGTTCTGCGTGCCGGCGTCGTAGAGCAGGTCGATCCCGTGCCGGGCCACGTCCTCGTCGCGCATGACCGCGATCGCGTCGGGCAGGTCGAAGGCCAGCACCCGCTGCAGGCCGGGCACGAGCTCGTCGGCGTACGACGCGATGGCCGACACGTCGGGGTCGGTCGGGACGACGCGCGCGTAGGTGCGCGGCAGCACGTCCTCGGTCGGCCCCTCCAGGTCGGACCGGTCCTCGGTGCCGGCGGCGATCACCATCCGCAGGTAGTCGTCGACCAGGTCCGGCCACTGCCCGGACGGCGCGGCGGCGAGGATCGCCGACAGCGACTCGTACCCGAGCACGAGCTGCTCTGGCTGGGTGACCTCGACGTGGTCGTCGTGGACGACGATCCGCATGCCGACGAACGCGGGGCTGCGCCGGACCAGGTGCCGCATCCGGTCCCGCTGGGCCGTGGTGAGAAGGTGCACCGCGAGGACGGTACAAGTTCGGATCAGGACTTCGTGCGGTATTCGCGCAGCAGGCCCCGGCTGATGATGGTCTTCTGGATCTCGCTGGTGCCCTCGCCGATCAGCAGGAACGGGGCCTCGCGCATCAGCCGCTCGATCTCGTACTCCTTGGAGTACCCGTAGCCGCCGTGGATCCGGAAGCTCTCCTGGGTCACCTCGACGCAGTACTCGGACGCGATCAGCTTCGCCATGCCGGCCTCGACGTCGTTGCGCGCGCCGGAGTCCTTGAGCCGGGCGGCGTTCACCATCATCAGGTGCGCGGCCTCGACCTTGGTCGCCATCTCCGCGAGCTTGAACGCGACCGCCTGGTGCTCGGCGATCGGCTTGCCGAACGTGTGCCGCTGCTGGGCGTAGTCGACGGCGAGCTCGAACGCGCGGATCGCGATGCCGCACGCGCGGGCGGCGACGTTCACCCGGCCGACCTCGACACCGTCCATCATCTGCGCGAAGCCCTTGCCGGGAGCCTCGCCGAGGACCTTGTCCGCGCCGATCCGGTAGCCGTCGAACACCGCCTCGGTGGTGTCGACGCCCTTGTAACCCATCTTGTCGATCTTGCCGGGGATGGTCAGGCCGGGCGCGACCTCGCCGAAACCCGCCGGCTTCTCGACCAGGAACGCGGTCAGGTTCTGGTGCGCCTTCGCCGCGCCCTCGTCGGTCTTCACCAGCAGGGCGATCAGGTTCGAGCTGCCGCCGTTGGTGAGCCACATCTTCGCGCCGTCGACCACGTAGTCGTCCCCGTCGCGCCGCGCCCTGGTCTTGATCGCCGCGACGTCGGAGCCGAGGTCGGGCTCGGACATGGAGAACGAGCCGCGGACCTCGCCGGTCACCATCCTCGGCAGCAGGTCGCGCTTCTGCGCGTCGGTGCCGTGGTGGCGGACCATGTGCGCCACGATGAAGTGGGTGTTGATCACGCCGGAGACGCTCATCCAGCCCCGGGCTATCTGCTCGACCACCAGCGCGTAGGTGAGCAGGGACTCGCCGAGCCCGCCGTACTCCTCCGGGATGGTGAGGCCGAACAGGCCCATCTCCCGCATCCCGTCGACGATGTCCTGGGGGTAGGCGTCGTCGTGCTCCAGGTGCTGGGCGTGCGGGATGATCTCCTTGTCCACGAAGTCGCGGACCGTCGCGAGGATCTCCTGCTGGATGTCGGTCAGTCCGGCGGTCTGGGCAAGGCGGGCCATGGCGGGCGCTCCCTCGGCGGAGTCACGGACAACTGGTTACCGGCCAGTATCACGTGGTCGACGTCCTGGTGCGGGCCGAAGGTGGGCGGCGCCACTCGCTTGCACGGTTCAGCCGACGCGGGCCTCCACGCGGGTGCCGCAGCCGCGGCAGTCATTGGCGAGCACGTAGACGTCCTGGCCACAGTGGTCGCAGGACTTGAAGCTCCGCTCGAACAGGTCATCACGGGAGGCGCGGCCGAACAGGCCTCTTCGCCCCTCCTTGCTGATCCGGTGCTTTGCCATGGCCACACTCTCACCCGAAGAGGTGGCCAAACGCCAAGGAATCGCCGTTATCTGTGCGTTATATCACCGCAACCTTCGCGTATTGTCACGGCATCTTTCCGCTGCGTACGGGGAGGTGGCAGGAAGGCGACAACGGGTATCCACTCGACCACGGCGGTCACCACCATGACGGGCATGAAACGGGTTGGAGTGTTCGTAGCCACCGGCGTGGTCGTGACGGGTGCACTGGTCGGGGTGTCGCTCCTGGCCACCCAGTCCCAGCAGGCCCCGGCGACCGAGGACGGCGCGCCGGAGGGGCAGGTGATCCAGGCCATGCGCGCGGGAGCCGCGGCCTGTGACCTGCCGTCCCAGGTGCTCGACCTGAGCAACTGGAAGATCCAGCTGCCGATCGGCGAGGAGGAGAGCCCGGACGAGGTCACCCAGCCGGAGCTGGACGGCTACCGGGTGGACCCGTGGTTCGTGCCGAACCCCGCCTGCGACGGCGTCCGGTTCCGGTCCGCGGTGAACGGGGTGACCACCGGCGGCTCCAACTACCCGCGTTCCGAGCTGCGCGAGATGAACGGCGGTGAGGAGGCGTCCTGGTCGTCCTCCGACGGGACGCACAGCATGACCATCGACCAGACCGTCACCCACCTCCCCAACGACAAGCAACACCTGGTCGTCGGCCAGATCCACGGCGGTGACGACGACGTGTCGGTGTTCCGGGTGGAGGGCACGAACCTGTACGTCACCAACGGAGACGACGCGAACTACCAGCTGGTGACCGACGACTTCCAGCTGAACACGCGGTTCCAGGTGCGGTTCGAGGTGTCCGACGGCACGATCAACGCGTTCTACAACGGCCAGCCCGCGGCCACCCTGAAGGTGGACTTCAGCACCGGCTACTTCAAGGCGGGCGCGTACACGCAGGCCAACTGCTCGAACTCGAGCCCGTGCGACGAGAGCAACTACGGCGAGACCATCATCCACAACGTGACGCTGAACGGCAGCGCCCCGCAGCCGCCGCCGAGCGATGCTCCGGCCCCGCCGACCAGCAGTGCCCCGGCGCCGACCAGCGACGCTCCGGCCCCGCCGCCGGTCGAGAACCCGGCCCCGCAGCCCCCGCCGGTCGAGAACCCGGCCCCGCCCGCGGCCGGCCCGCTACCGGTCGCCACGGTGGCCGCGAGCGGCCACGACGGCAACGAACCGGAGAACACCCTGGACGGCGACCGCGACACCCGCTGGTCCGACGAGGGCGACGGCGTGTGGATCGGCTACGACCTGGGCGCGGTCAAGAAGGTCGGCTCGGTGCGCCTGGCGTGGCACAAGGGCGACACTCGGCACCACACGTTCCAGATCCGGACCTCGACCAACGGAACCGACTGGACGACGAGGTTCACGGGCAGGAGCGGCGGCACCACGTTGCGGTCGGAGACCTACGACCTGGCCGACGCCAACGCCCGGTACGTGCTCGTGGTCGGCTTCGGCAACACCGGCAACGACTGGACCAGCATCACCGAGACCGCCATCTACCCGGCCTGACTTGTCCACAACCTGACCAGTTGTCCACATGTCGATCTTCGTACCCAGCCCCGTGACCTTCGACCGATAGACTGGCAAGGCGGGACGCCCCCTGGGTCTGGGTGGGGGTTTGTGTAGGGGCTGGGGCGAGGCGAACAGTGCTGTGGGAGCGGGCGCGGTCTCGTGCTGATCGCTCGGGGCCGCGCCTGCGTGGTGGTCGTGGGAGGGGCTGCGCGTTCACGTGATCGTGGCGGCGAGCGACGGCCTGTGACGGGGGCACGGATGCTCGCCCGCGTTGTTCGGCATCGACGGGTTCGGGCACGTCAACTGGGGTTTGGGCTCGCGTTGGACACGGCTGCGGCCAGGGCCAGTACGCGGCGGGCGTTGTCCACGTGCAGGTTCTCGATCATGCGGCCGTCCACGGTGGCCACGCCTCGACCCTCGGACATCGCGGTGTCGAAGGCTTCGATGACCCGGTTGGCGTGGGCGACGTCCTCGGCGGACGGGGCGAAGATCTCGTTGCACGGGGCGAGCTGGCCGGGGTGGATCAGGGTCTTGCCGTCGAAGCCGAACGCGCGGCCCTGCCGGCACTCGTCGGCGAAACCGTCCGGGTCGCGGACGTCGTTGTAGACGCCGTCGAGGATCGCCTTGCCGGTCGCGCGGGCGGCGAGGACGCAGGTCGAGAGCGCACCGAGGAGGGGCGCTCGGCCGGGGACCTGCCCGGCACGCAGCTCGTTGACCAGGTCGTTCGTGCCGAGCACCAGGACGGTCAGCCGGTCGCTCGCGGCCGCGATCTCCGCGCAGCGCAGTACCGCGGCCGGAGTCTCGATCATGGCCCAGATCGCGATGGGCTCGGGTAGGGCGTCCTCGATCGCGTGTACCTCGGCGGGCGATCCCACCTTCGGCACGACCACGGCGGCGGGGCGGGCTTCGGCGACCGCGCGGAGGTCGTCGGCGTGCCAGGGGGTGCCGGCGGCGTTCACCCGGATGGTGACCTCGTGAGCGCCGTAGTCACCGGACGTCACCGCGGTGCGGACGCGGTCGCGGGCGGCCGGCTTGGCGTCGGGGGCCACGGCGTCCTCGAGGTCGAGGATCAGCGCGTCGGCGGGCAGTGTCTTCGCCTTCTCCAGTGCGCGCTCGTTCGCGCCGGGCAGGTAGAGGGCGGAGCGGCGGGGCCTCATGCCTTGGCCTCCTCGTAGGCGGCGGCGAGTTCCGGGTCGCGGGCGGCGAGGTCGTCGGCGAGGGTGGCGATGACCTGGCACTGCTTGACGGTGGCGTCGTCCTGCATCTTGCCGTCGAGCATCACGGCGCCGGTGCCGTCGCCCATCGCGGCGATCACTCGGCGGGCCCAGGCCACCTCGCCCGGGTCCGGGGAGAAGACCTTCCTGGCGATGGCGATCTGTGCCGGGTGCAGGCTCCACGCGCCGACGCAGCCGAGCAGGTAGGCGTTGCGGAACTGGTCCTCGCAGGCGACCGTGTCCCGGATGTCGCCGAACGGGCCGTAGTAGGGCAGGATGCCGGCCGCGACGCAGGCGTCGACCATCCGTGACACCGTGTAGTGCCACAGGTCCTGCTGATAGGTGACGCGTCCCTCGGAAAGGTCGTCACCCACCGGATCGGTGCGGACGAGGTAACCGGGGTGGCCGCCGCCGACCCGGGTGGTCTTCATCCGCCTGCTCGCGGCCAGGTCGGCCGGGCCGAGGGAGATGCCCTGCATCCTCGGGCTCGCCAGCGCGATCTCCTCGACCCGCGCCACCCCGCTCGCGGTCTCCAGGATCGCGTGCACCAGCAGCGGTCTGGTCAGGCCGGCACGGGCCTCGAGCTGGGCGAGCAGCCGGTCGACGTAGTGGATGTCCTCCGGCCCCTCGACCTTCGGCACCATGATCACGTCGAGCTTGTCACCGACCTCGGTGACCAGCGTGATCAGGTCGTCCAGCACCCACGGCGAGTCGAGGCTGTTCACCCTGGTCCACAGCTGGGTGTCGGCGAAGTCGACCTCGCGGGCGATGCGCACCAGCCCGGCGCGGGCGGCCTCCTTGCGGTCGGCGGCGACCGCGTCCTCGAGGTTGCCGAGCAGCACGTCGGCCTTCGGCACCATCTCGGGCACCTTCGCGGCCATCCGCTCGTTGCCCGGATCGAAGAAGTGGATCATCCGGGACGGGCGGAACGGGATCTGCCGCACCGGTTCCGGCGCCCCGACCGCGAGCGGCGCGAAGAAGTCCTTCGGTGAGCGCATCGTTGCCTCCAACCCTGGGCTACTTGCCGGTAACCCTAGGGCGCGTCCGGTCCGGTCGCCGTGCTCGTGTCGCGAAGGCCACGCCGGGTGGGCGGGCGCCGGGACGGATAGCCTGATCGTCGTGGGTGCCGGGAACAGGGTGTTCGTCGCGCAGCTGACCGGCCTGCCGGTGTACGGGCCGGACGGCGAGTCGATCGGCAAGATCCGCGACGTCGTGGTCACCCTGCGGCCCGACCACCAGCCGCCCCGAGTGCTCGGCACGGTCGTGGAGCTGGCCACCCGACGCCGGATCTTCGTGCCGATGCTGCGGGTGACCTCGATCGACGCCACCGCCGTGACGCTCGCCACCGGCTCGGTCAACCTGCGCCGGTTCACCCAGCGCCCCAACGAGGTCCTCGTGGTCGGCCAACTGCTCGACGCCCGCGTCACCATCACCGAGGACGGTGCGAACGCGGTCGTCGTCGACGCAGCCATGGAGCTGGCCCGCACCCGCGACTGGCTGCTCGGCCGGGTCGCGGTGCAGTCCCGCAACGGCCGGCTCGGGCGGCTGAGCCGGCGCGGACCGGTGCGGGTGCTGCGCTGGGAGGAGGTACGCGGGCCCGGGGTGACCGACCTGGCCCGGCTTCCGCAGGGCACCGCGCAGCTGCTGGCCGTGTTCGACTCCATGCGCGCGGTCGACGTCGCCGCCGCGCTGCGCGAGCTGCCGGCCAAGCGCCGCTACGAGGTGGCCGACGGCCTGGACGACGAGCGGCTGGCCGACGTGTTCGAGGAGCTGTCGGAGGACGACCAGAAGGACCTGCTCGCCCATCTCGACGAGGAGCGCGCGGCCGACATCCTGGGCGCGATGGACCCCGACGACGCCGCCGACCTGCTCGGCGAGCTGCCCGAGGACGACAAGGACCGGCTGCTGGAACTGATGGAGGCCGAGGAGTCCGACCCGGTCCGGCGGCTGCTGGCGTACTCGGCGGACACCGCGGGCGGGCTGATGACGCCGGAGCCGATCGTGCTGTCCCCGGACGCCACGATCGCCCAGGCGCTGGCAATGGTGCGCAACCCGGACATCACCCCTGCGCTGGCGAGCATGGTGTTCGTCTGCCGGCCGCCGTCGGCCACGCCGACCGGGCGTTACCTGGGCTGCGTGCACCTGCAGCGGCTGCTGCGCGAACCGCCGGGCGAGCTGGTCGCCGGCGCGCTGGACACCGAGCTGGCCCGGCTGCCGCCGACCGCGACGCTGACCGACGTCACCCGGTACTTCGCCGCCTACGACCTGGTGTGCGCGCCGGTCGTGGACGACGCGGACCACCTGCTCGGCGCGGTCACCGTGGACGACGCGCTGGACCACCTGCTGCCGTCCGGCTGGCGCGACGAGGGGCTGTGGGAGCCGCACGGCCCGACCGAAGGCGAGGCCTGACGATGCCCGAACCCCGCCGGCGGCTCGACCAGCCGCGATCGACCCGACGGCTGCGGCTGCGGGTGTCGGTCGACCCGGAACTGGTCGGCCAGGTGTCCGAGCGGCTCGCCCGGTTCCTGGGGACCGGGAGGTTCCTGTTCTGGCAGACACTGCTCGTGATCACCTGGATCGCGTTGAACCTGTTCGCGGTCACCCTTCGGTGGGATCCGTACCCGTTCATCCTGCTGAACCTGGCGTTCTCGACCCAGGCGGCGTACGCGGCGCCGCTGATCCTGCTGGCGCAGAACCGCCAGGACAACCGGGACCGGGTGTCGCTCGAGGAGGACCGGGCGCGGGCCGCGCAGACCAAGGAGGACACCGAGTTCCTCGCCCGCGAGCTCGCCGCGCTGCGGTTGGCGGTCGGTGAGGTCGCCACCCGCGACTACCTGCGCGGTGAGCTCGAGAAGCTCCGCAAGGACCTGAAGCGGCGGCCGACGCCGGAGTCGATCCGCGAGGACGCCCGCTGGGCGGATTCGCCCTAGTCGGCCCTGGTCGGCCCTAGTCGGACAGCCGGGCGCACAGCTCGCCGAAGGCGGCCAGCTCCTTGTCGTCGAAGTGGTCGATGAAGTGCCGGACCACGCCGGACAGGTGCGTACGCGCGGCGTCACGGAGCGTGTCCACGCCCTTCGTGGTGAGCACCGCGACGATCCCCCGGCCGTCGCCGGTGAACCGTTCCCGGGTGACCATGCCGGCAACCTCGAGTCTGTCGACCAGTCGAGTGACACCCGATCGCGACAGGAGTACGGCGTCGGCGAGCTCGGCCATCCGAAGCCGGCGTTCGGGTGCCTCGGCGAGCTGGACCAGCACGTCGTAGCCGCCGAGGGAGAGCGGGTGCTCGGCGACGAGCTCGGTCTCCAGGACACGGATCAGCCGCGCGTGGGCGCGCAGGAAGGCACGCCAGGCCTCGAGTTCGCTGCTGTTCGGCAACCGGTTCACGGCTGGGTCCGCCACGATCGTGATGTTACGGAATGCGTCTGTCCACCCGCATGACGACGATCGCGGTCACCGGACCGACTGTAGAGGATTGCCCGTAGCATGAGGGTGTGACGACCAGCGAGCCAACTCGGGTTCCCGCCGTCGAGGCCGTGCGTGCGGCGCTGGCCACGGTGCAGGACCCCGAGATCCACAAGCCCATCACCGATCTCGGCATGGTCAAGGACGTGACCATCGGCGAGAACGGCACCGTTCACGTGGAGATCTTCCTGACGGTGTCGGGCTGTCCGCTCCGCGACAAGATCAACCGAGATGTGACCACAGCGGTCTCGGCTGTCGAGGGTGTGCGCCATGTCACTGTCGAGATGGACGTGATGAGCGACCAGCAGCGCACCGAACTCCGTCGGAAACTGCGCGGCGACGCCGAGGAGCCGAAGATCCCGTTCGCTGAACCGGGGTCACTCACTCGGGTGTACTGCGTGGCGTCCGGCAAGGGCGGTGTCGGCAAGTCCAGCGTGACGGTCAACCTGGCGGTCGCGATGGCCGCGCGGGGCCTGTCGGTGGGCGTGGTCGACGCGGACATCTACGGCCACTCGGTGCCCAGGATGCTCGGCGCCGACGGCCGGCCGACGCGGGTGGAGAAGATGATCCTCCCGCCCGAGGCCAACGGCGTGAAGGCCATCTCGGTGGCGATGTTCACCCAGGGCAACACCCCGGTCGTGTGGCGCGGGCCGATGCTGCACCGCGCGCTGCAGCAGTTCCTGGCCGACGTGTTCTGGGGCGACCTCGACGTGCTCCTGCTGGACCTGCCCCCGGGCACCGGTGACATCGCGATCTCTGTCGCGCAGCTGATCCCGAACGCGGAGATCCTGGTGGTGACGACTCCGCAGCAGGCCGCGGCGGAAGTCGCCGAGCGGGCCGGGTCGATCGCCCTGCAGACGCGGCAGCGCGTGGCGGGCGTGATCGAGAACATGTCGTGGCTGGAACTGCCGGACGGCACCCGGATGGAGCCGTGGGGATCGGGCGGCGGCCAGACCGTGGCCGACTCGCTGTCGCGGTCGGTCGGCGCGGAGGTGCCGCTGCTGGGCCGGGTACCGATGGACCCGAGGCTGGTCGAGGCCGGTGACCATGGCACCCCGCTGGTCACGTCGGTGCCGGACGCCCCGGCATCGGAGGTCCTGACCGAGATCGCGACGAAGCTGTCCACTCGTGCCCGCGGCCTGTCGGGCCGAATGCTGTCGGTCTCCCCCGCCTGAGCCGGCCGTCCCGCGCCTCGACCCCGAGCGACCCCGCGGCGACGGGCGACTGAACGTACGGGCTCGCCGGCCGGCCACGAGGTGGGACCGGTGCTCCGGGCACACCGCTCCGGCCGGACACGACGGATCCCGACAGTCCATTGCGATCGCAAATTACCCACGTCAGACCGCCCCCTCAGCCGCAAGGGGGACCCCTGGCTTTACCTTACCGGCGAACACCGACGAACTGGATCACGCGGAGCCATTCCTGTGGACAACTCCGCATGGTTGTGGACAACTAGGGTCGGCTACTGGTTTGACCAGCATGGCGTGCATTGGGGAACCGCTGACTCCCGAGTGCGGATCCGAGGACGCGGCACGGAAACCGAGAACCCCACAGGCCCGGGTCGAGCACCCACCGCACGGCGGCCTCGGGCTTACCCAGCCCCGAACGGGAGACGCGTGGCTCGATCACCGCGGGCGACGGGTCCTGAAGCGAAACCCGCGTCAGGTGGCGTCGGGGTCGAAGGGGGCGGACTTTTCGCCGGCGGTGGGTTGGGGTGGGGTGTCGCGTTTGGGGGTCGACGGGGGTGGCGGGGTGTGGCCGTTGGGCTTGGTGTGGCCGTTGCCGGAGTCGACGTCGTCGAACAGGTGGCGGGTGACCGCGCGCCTCGGGTCGAAGTTGCGGAGTTGCTGCAGGTCCTCGAGGGGCTTGCGGAGCTCGTCGAAGTCGTCGCCCATTTCGTTGCGGAGTTGGTCGCGGGCGCCGGTCGCGTACTCGCGAACCTTGCGGACGTTGCGGCCCAGCCACGCCGCCGCGCCGGGCAGGCGTTCCGGACCGAGGATGAACAACCCGGCCACGATGATGATGAGGATCTCGGCCCAGCCGATGCTGTCGAACACTGTGGCCTTCCTCCGCCGCGCGTACCTTCTCGGGACCAGGGTAGCCAATCAGTCGGACTGCAGGGTCACCTGAACGGTCAGCTCACGTCCGCTGCGCGCGAGCACCACCGGTACCCGCTCTCCGACCTCGTGTTTGCGGACCGCCACGATCAGTTCCGCCGCGTCGGCGATCTCGCGGTCCCCGACCTTGCGGATCACGTCGCCCTGGCGGATACCCGCCTTCTTGGCGGCACCGTCGTCGCGGACGTTCTGCACGCGTGCGCCGTCCGCGGTCTCCGCCGACACCGACGCCACGTTGACGCCCAGGTCGGCGTGGCTCACCTCGCCGTCGCGGATCAGGGCCTCGACGATGCCCCGTGCGTCGTCGATCGGGATGGCGAAGCCGAGGCCGATGCTGCCGGTGCTGTTCCCCGCCGGGAGGATCGAGGAGTTGATGCCGACCAGCGCACCGGCCGAGTCGACCAGGGGGCCACCCGAGTTGCCCTGGTTGATCGCCGCGTCGGTCTGGATCGCGTCGTAGACGGCCGGCTCGCCGTCCTCCTCGCCGGCCAGGACCGGGCGGTTGAGCGCGCTGACGATGCCCTCGGTGACCGTGTCGGTCTGCCCCAGCGGGGAGCCGACCGCGAGAACCGTGTCGCCGACCTCGAGGTCGGACGAACGGCCCAGCTGGATCACCGTCGGGTTCTGCACGTCGACCTTGATCACGGCCAGGTCGGTCTTCGCGTCCCGGCCGACCAGCTCGGCCTCCGCGCGGGTGCCCTCGTTGAACAAGACCGTGATCTCCTGGCCGGTGGTGACCGTGCCACCCGCCGTCACCACGTGCTCGTTGGTCACGATGTAGCCGTTGCTGTCGATCACCGCGCCGGAGCCGGACACGGCGTTCTGCCCGAACCGCACCTCGATCGTCACGACCGCGGGGCGCACCCGCTTCGCGATGTCGGAGATCGAGCCGGCCGGGCGCTCCTTGCCTGGCGACACCTGCGCCAGCGTGACGTCCTGGTTCAGCCGCTCGCCGCCTCGGCCGAGGTAGTAGCCGGCCACCCCGCCCGCCACGCCGAGCAGCACCGCCACCAGCACGAGCGTGAGCAGCGCGGTCACCTTCACCCGGCGCCCGAACAGCAGCTCGGGCAGGCTGAGCTGCTCCCCGGCCGGGCGCTTGGCCTTCCGGTCGCCGTCCCGGTCGTCGTTCTCGGCGCCGATCGCGGGCGGGCCGATCACCGCCCCGGTCCCCGGGTCGCGCCACGGGTCGGCTGCGGCCTCGTCGTCCCACGGGTCGACGCCGTTCGGCGATTCCTCGCGGGGCGGGCGCTGGAGCAGCTCGGTGGTGCCCTCCGGCCGGCCGAACGCGGTCGCGAGCGACTCGGGGGCCGGCGGCGCGGTCCTGAGCTGGTCGAACGCGGCCCGCGTGCCCGCCGTTCCACCCGGCGGCGGGGAGAACGCGCCCTCGACACCGTCGGGCCGGCCGAACGCCGCCGCGCTGGACGGGTCGACCTGGGGCCGGTGCAGCGGACGTGGCCCCAGCCTCGGCCGGTCGTTCGACGGCTCGGGGGTCTGCTGGTCGTTCATCGCTGCTCAGCCTGCCTGATGACCGGTGAAGTCGGCGTAGCGGGGAAAACGAGGACGACGCCTCCCTCGCGCCGCGCGCGGGAAAGGCGTCGTCTGGAAACGAGTTCTCGGACCGGCTCAGCGGCCGGTGGTGTGCAGCACGTAACCGGCCTGCTGGATGTGGTCGGCCACGCGCGGGCGCTCCGGTTGCGGGCTCGCGGGTGCCGGATGCTCGTCGCTGTTCGTGGTGACCAGGGCCAGCGCGCCGAGCACGAGGCCGGACACGACCACGCCGGCGCCCTGTGCGGTGCGGCGGCCGGGCCGCCGGCCGAGGACCGCCTGGCCCTCACCGAGCTTGGCGGAGGAGCCGAGCGGCGGGCTCGACCCGAAAGGGGTCGGCATGCGCTCCGGCTTCTGCACCACCACCAGCTGGCCGTCGTCGGTCATCGCCAGGCCGTCGGGGGCGGCTGGGGTTTCGACCTGCTGGGGGATGGCGCGCAGGGTGGCGAGCAGACCGGCCGGCACGGACGGCGAGTCGGCGGACTGGACCGCGGACGCGGCCTGCCGCTGCGCCACGATGTCGGCCAGACACTGCGGGCACCGCGCCATGTGGGACGACGCCCGGTCGTGCGCGGTGGCCGACAGTTCGCCGTCGACGAACGCCACCACCACGTCCGGCAGAAGGTGCTGTTCGGACAGACCCCAACCGCGCTCGTCGGTCACGACCTACCCTCCCGTACCAGTTCCCGGCGCCGCTCGAGCGACGCGCGCAACGCCTGCCGCCCACGGTGGATCCTGCTTCGGACAGTACCCAACTTCACGCCGAGGGTGGCGCCGATCTCCTCGTAGGAGAGTCCCTCCACGTCACACAGCACGACCGCGGCACGGAACTCGGGCGGCAGCTCGTCCAGCGCGGCCTGCAGGTCGGGGTCGAGATGGGTGTCGACATAGACCTGCTCCGGGCTCGGGTCGTCGCCCGCGAGCCGGTCGGTGTCCTCGGGCAGGCCCTCCATGCGCAGCCGGGACCGGCGGCGGGCCATGTCGAGGAAGAGGTTGGTGGTGATGCGGTGCAGCCAGCCCTCGAAGGTGCCCGGCTTGTAGTTCGACAGCGAACGGAACACCCGGATGAAGGTCTCCTGGGTGAGGTCCTCGGCGTCGTGCGCGTTGCCGGTCAGGCGGTAGGCGAGCCGGTACACCCGGTCGGCGTGCTCGCGCACGACCTCGTCCCACGACGGCGGGGTCCAGTTGGCCTCGTCGAGCTGAACTGGCTCGGCAACAGCGGTGCCGGTCGACTGGGTCTGCATCGGGCGGGTTGCCACCTCCTCGGGGCGCTCTGCCCCACTGCCATGCACAACGTCCGTGGCGCTCATCGTGTTCCCCACCCCTGCCGTTCCGGTCCAGGCACTGACCTGTACCGCCTGATCGTCCCCGTCAAACCTGATTCTGGATGCCTCCGATATGAAGGTAGTGAGAGCCGGCTGAGAGGCGGCTGAGAAACCGGCGGGCGGTACGTGCACCCGATTTCGCCCGGACAACGCTAATCTCACACGTCGTGGCATCCGATACGCCGACGATCGACTCGGACGCGCTCAACGCCTACGTCGAGGGCTACCTGTCGGAGGACGACGCCCTGACCGGCGCGCGGGCCAGGGGCGTCGAGCTCGGGTGCTCGCCGATCTCCTGCGGCGGCGGGGCGGCGCTGCGGTTCCTCGCGACCACGCTGCGGGCAAGAGCGGTGGTCGAGATCGGCACCGGATCCGGCGTCAGCGGCCTGTACCTGCTGCGTGGGATGGCCCCGGACGGCGTGCTGACCTCGATCGACGTCGAGCCGGAGCACCAGCGCGCCGCCAAGCGCACGTTCGCCGACGCCGGCTTCGGGCCGGGCCGCGCGCGCTTGATCATGGGCCGGGCGCTGGACGTGCTGCCGAGACTCACCGACGAGGGCTACGACCTGCTGTACGTCGACGGGGCCAAGGCGGAGTACCCGGCCTACCACGAGCAGGGCGTGCGCCTGCTCCGCCCGGGCGGCGTGCTCGCGTTCGACAGCGTGCTGTGGGCGGGGCGGGTGGCCAACCCGGCCCGCCGCGACGCCGAGACCGTCGCCCTGCGCGAGGTCGCCCGCGCCGTCCGCGACGACGACCGCCTGGTCCCGGTGCTGCTCCCGCTCGGCGACGGCCTCCTGATCGCGGCCAAGGTGCCCTGAAGGTGACCTTCAGGGCGCTCAGCTGCTCTCCGAGGCCACGAACGCCCCCACGGCGAACCCCGCGGCCAGGCCCATCACCAGGATCGCCCAGCCACCGCCGCTCCACGACGACTCGCCCTGCCACCAGCCCCACACGGCCGTGGTGACCAGCGCGAACGGCATCAGGGTGACCACGCCGCCGATGATCCCGGCGCCGAGACGCAGGCTGCTCCTCCGGCGCGCGGCCGGGCCGCCCGCCCGCGCGTCGGAGACCGGGGACATCTGCCACATGGCGCGGTACGGGTCCTGCTCGGGCGGCGGTTGCGGCTGCATACGTCAACGGTATGCGCCCACGGCGGGAAGGGAACCTACTTGGCACGTTCTCCCTTGCCGAGTACCACGACCCCGCCCGGGCTGACCGTGTACCGCTCGCGGTCGACGGCCAGGTCGACCCCCACCTGGGCGCCGTCGAGCACCGCCACGTTCTTGTCCAGGATCGCCCGGCGCACCACCGCGCCCCGGCCCACCCGCACGCCGGGCAGCAGCACACTGCCCTCGACCACGGCGCCGTCGGCGACCTGCACGTCCGAGCTGATCACCGAGTCCTTCACCGACGAGCCGGAGACGATCGAGCCCGGCCCGACGATCGACTCCACCGCCGACCCCGTGTTCACGAACTTCGCCGGCGGCAGCGGCGGCGT
This sequence comes from Actinophytocola gossypii, assembly GCF_025165815.1. GTDB lineage: Bacteria > Actinomycetota > Actinomycetes > Mycobacteriales > Pseudonocardiaceae > Actinophytocola > Actinophytocola gossypii. The sequence goes on from NZ_JAFFZE010000025.1 coordinate 54,328, forward strand.
CGCGGTGCGAATCGGCCAGCGCTGGTTGTAGAGGTTGAACACCGGGTGCACCGACACCAGATCGATGTGCGACTCGTAGTAGGCGTCCAGCGTCCCGACGTCGCGCCAGTACCCTCGGTCGCGCTCGGTGGCGCCGGGGACCTCGTTGTCGTCGAAGTCGTAGACCATCGCGCCGCTCTCGGCGACCAGCATCGGGATGATGTCGCCGCCCATGTCGTGCATCGACTCGGGGTTCGCCGCGTCCGCGCGCAGGGCGTCGAGCAGCACCTCGGTGCGGAAGACGTAGTTGCCCATCGACGCGAACGTCACGTCCGGGTCGTCCGGCACGTGCGGCGGCTCCGCCGGCTTCTCCAGGAACCGGGTGATCCGCCCGTCGGCGTCGGAGTCGATGCAGCCGAACGCCTTGGCCTCGGTGCGCGGCACCCGGATCCCGGCGACCGTCACGCCCGCGCCGGACTCGACGTGCTGGGCCACCATCTGCGACGGGTCCATCCGGTACACGTGGTCGGCGCCGAACACCACGATGTGGTCCGGGCTCTCGTCGTACACCAGGTTCAGCGACTGGAAGATGGCGTCCGCGCTGCCGGTGTACCAGCGGGGGCCGAGCCGCTGCTGGGCCGGCACCGGGGTGATGTACTGCCCGAGCACGCTGGACAGCCGCCAGGTGGTGGAGATGTGCCGGTCCAGCGAGTGCGACTTGTACTGGGTCAGCACGCACAGCCGGTGGTAGCCGGCGTTGACCAGGTTCGACAGCACGAAGTCGATGAGCCGGTAGTTGCCCCCGAACGGGACGGCGGGTTTGGCCCGGTCGGCGGTCAGCGGCCAGAGCCGCTTCCCCTCACCACCGGCGAGCACGATCGCGAGCACATGTGGCTGGGCCTTCACGTGCCGACCCTAACCGCGCGCCGTCGCTCCCGGCTACCGTGACGGGCGTGCGTATCGGCCTGTTGACCCGAGAATGGCCGCCTGAGGTCTACGGCGGCGCCGGCGTGCACGTCGAGTACCTGGTGCCGGCGCTGCGCGAGCTGGTGGACGTGGACGTGCACGCGTTCGGCGCGCCCCGCTCGGCGGAGGGGGTGCACTCGCACGAGGCGGCGCCCGGGCTCGAGCACGCCAACCAGGCGCTGCGCACGCTGTCGGTCGACCTGTCGATCGCGGCCGCGGTCGACGGCGTGGACCTGGTGCACTCGCACACCTGGTACGCCAACCTCGCCGGGCACCTGGCGAAGCTCCTGCACGGGGTGCCGCACGTGGTCACCGCGCACTCGCTGGAGCCCCGCCGGCCGTGGAAGGCCGAGCAGCTCGGCGGCGGGTACCGGCTCTCGTCCTGGGTGGAGCGGACCGCCTACGAGGCCGCGGACGCGGTCATCGCGGTCAGCGAGGGCATGCGGGCCGACGTGCTGTCCTGCTACCCCGCCCTGGACCCGGCGCGGGTGCACGTGGTGCGCAACGGCATCGACTCGGCCGCGTACCACCCGGTGACCGAGGACGACGCGCTGCGGCACTACGGGGTCGACCCGGACCGGCCGTTCGTGGTGTTCGTGGGGCGGATCACCCGGCAGAAGGGCGTCGGTCACCTGGTCGCGGCGGCGCACCAGTTCGACCCGTCGGCGCAGCTCGTGCTGTGCGCCGGCGCGCCGGACACGCCGGAGATCGCCGAGGAGACCCGCGCGGCGGTGTCCGAGCTGGCGGCCGCGCGGCAGGGCGTGGTCTGGATCCAGAAGATGCTGCAACCGGCCGAGGTGCGGCAGCTGCTCAGCCACGCGGCGGTGTTCGTCTGCCCGTCGGTGTACGAGCCGCTGGGCATCGTGAACCTGGAGGCGATGGCGTGCGGGACGGCGGTCGTCGCGTCGGACGTCGGCGGCATCCCGGAGGTCGTCGCGGACGGTGAGACCGGGCTGCTGGTGCACTACGACGAGGCCGATGAGTCAGCCTTCCGGGTGAACTTGGCGGACGCGGTGAACACGCTGCTCGCCGACCCCGCGCGGGCGCGCGCGATGGGCACGGCCGGCCGGGCGCGGGCGGAACGCGAGTTTTCCTGGGCCGGCGCGGCCACCAGGACGGTGGACGTCTACCGGTCGATCCAGCCCTGATCTCTTCCGGGCGGACTCCGGGTGATCTCGGGGTGATTCCTGAGAGCGCGTTCAGCGAACCAGGACTAGCTTGGCGTTGTGGCTGAGACATCGACGACGTCCCGACTCCGGATCCGCTTCGCGCGGTTCACGGTGGCGTCCGCGATCGCCACCGGCATCAGCCAGGTGGTGCTGCTGACCGTGTACTGGGTGGGCTGGAGCGAGGACGCGGCGGCGGCGAGCACCATCGCGTTCCTGGCCGGCTCGGTGCCGCACTTCCTGATGGTCCGGTACTGGGCCTGGCGCGACACCGACCCCGGCCGGTTGCGCCACCAACTGACCACGTACTTCACCGTCACGCTGATCAGCGGGATGGCGTCGATCGGCCTCACCACGGTCGCCGAGCAGGCCTTCTTACCCCTGGTGTCCGACCAGGGCTGGCGCGCGGTGATGCTCGTGGCCAGCTACCTCGCGGCGAGCGGCCCGGTGTTCCTGGTCAAGTTCGCCCTGTTCGACCGGGCGTTCGCTCACCGCTCGTACCCGGCGACGAGCTCGACCAGGGTGCGCGCGGCGAACCCCGTGGCGCCGGCCGTCACCTCGTCGTAGGTGCTCTCGGCCCTGGCCGGGCCGGCGATGTCCAGGTGCGCCCATGGCAGGCCGTCGGTGAACTCCCGCAGGAACATCGCGGCCGCGATCCCGCCGGGACCGTCGGGGCACTGCGAGACGTCCGCGAGGTCGCTGCGCAGGGTGTCGGCGAACTGGTCGTCGACGGTGTCGAGGTCCGACGCCAGCGGCATCCGCCACCAGCGCTCACCCGCCCGCGACCCGGCCGCCGAGACCCGGTCCCAGACCGCGTCCCGGCTGGCGAACGCGCCGCCGGTGCGCAGGCCGAGGGAGACCTTCATCGCGCCGGTGAGGGTGGCCACGTCGACGAGCAGGTCCGGCGACAGCCGCGTGACGGCGTAGGCCAGCGCGTCGGCCATGACCATCCGGCCCTCGGCGTCGGTGTTGGTGACCTCGGTGGTCCGTCCGCCGAAGTGCCGCACGACGTCACCCGGCCGGTACGCCGAGCCGGAGACGTGGTTCTCCGCACACGGCACGAGCCCGGTGACCCGCACGTCCGGTGCCAGCGCGGCCAGCGCCTCCATCGCGGCGATCACCGCCGCGCCGCCGGACATGTCGGTACGCATCAGGTGCATCCCGTCCGCCGGCTTGATCGAGATGCCCCCGGTGTCGAAGGTGATCCCCTTGCCGACCAGTACGACGTGCGGCGCCCCGTCCCGGCCGGCCAACGCCAACTCGACGAACCGCGGCGGCCGGCTCGACCCGCCGCCGACCGCGAGCACGCCACCGAAGCCCTGCTGGGCGAGCCACCGGTGGTCGCGCACGGTCACCCGCACGCCGGGGGCGCGCCCCGCCGTGCGTTCGGCCATCCGCGCGAGCCACGCCGGATCCTTGACGTTGGACGGCGTGTTCGCGAGATCCCGGGCCAGCGCGGTCGCCTTCGCCAGCACACTCGCCCGCCGCACCGCCGCCGCCAGGACACCCTCCTCCGCACCGGTGACCAGCTGGATCGTGCGCAGCCGTGGTGGTGCGGGCTCGCCGGTGACCACGTAGCCGTAGCCGCCGAGACGCAGCCCGAGCACCAGCTCACCGACCTCGTCCGCGCCGAGACCGGCGGGCAGTTCGAGCGCGAGCGTGCGCGCGACGACCTCCCGTCCGGCGTCCGCGTCGCGGGCGAGGGCGGCGTGCACCGCCCTGGTCAGCGCCGCGCCGGCGGTGCGCCAGTGACCGGGATCTCCCTCCCCGGCCCCGACGACCCACCGCACGGACGAACCGCCTGGTCCCGGCTGGACCTCGCCGGCCCGCCCGGTGAGGGCGACCGACTCCATCCACTCCCCGCTGAGCTCGGTCTCCCGGCCCGGCACCACCGGCGTGGGGTCACCGCTGTGAGCCACCACGGCCAGCGGTACGCCCCGCCGGACGGTGGCGCGGAGCTCTACGTCGGGCAGTGCCGTCGGTAGTGCGGGTACCGACGTATGCACATGTCCTCCACTCTGGACAGCTGGACGGCAGGGGTCAGCCCGTGGTGGCCTTCAACGCGTCCCCGAGAGCGCTCGCCTCCTCCGCCGACATCTCGACCACGAGGCGCCCACCACCCTCGAGCGGGACGCGCATCACGATGCCCCTACCCTCCTTGGTCACCTCGAGGGGACCGTCACCGGTCCGGGGCTTCATGGCCGCCATAGCGTGCTCCCTCCGTCATAGCCTGCCTCTTCGCCCGGGGCCCACCCGCACGAAGACGGTGACATTCTCCCCTATGCCATCTCGGCGGTGAAATCGAACCGATCAACTGCGTGTCGATGACCGGCAATTATGCGCCGGGAACCCACTGGCGCGGGGCACGTACCGGCTGACAGACTCGAAAATCGTGCGAGCCAGGTCCGCGCTGTTCGACGTGTACGGCAGCTACCTCAGGGCGCGTGGCGGCGCTGCCGCCATCGCGGCTCTGGTGCGCCTGCTCGAGCCGCTCGGCTTCGAGCCGCCGGCGATCCGCACGGCCGTGTCCAGAATGGTGCGTCAGGACTGGCTGCGCCCGGTCCGGCTCGCCGACGGTCCAGGATACGCGCTGACCAGCCGCGCGGAGCGACGGCTCGACGAGGCCGCGGCCAGGATCTACCGCACCGGTCCCTCCACTTGGGACGGTCGCTGGCAGGTGCTGGTGCTGGAGGAGCTGCCGACCCGGTCCGCGCGGGAGCGGCTCGACTCGTCGCTGCGGCTGCTCGGCTACGGCCCGCTCGGCCCGACGACGTGGGTGGCGCCCCGGCCGTCGGCCGCGCTGACCGAGACGCTGGCGGCCGAGGGTCTGGCCGGGCGGGTGTTCCTCGGCGCGCACGACGGCGACGACACCGAGCTCGCGGCCAGGGCGTGGGACCTGTCGGCGCTGGGGGCCGACTACGCGGCTTTCGTCACCGAGTGGTCACCCAGGGTGTCCGCTGTGGACGGTACGGTGCCGGCGCTGGCGTTCGCCGCGTCCCAGCGGCTGCTGCACGCGTGGCGCAAGTTCCTGTTCCGCGACCCGGGGCTGCCGGCGTCGCTGCTGCCGGCGGACTGGCCGGGCACGGTGGCGGCGGAGTTCTTCGACCGGGAGACCGCGCGGCTGGCGCCGGCCGCGGACGCCTTCCTCAACGACTGCCTGACCAGAGGTACCCGCGCGCGATCGAGCGCCTGACCATGTGGAGGTAGAAGCCTTGCCCGCTCTGCTTGTCGAGGACCGCGACGGGGTGCGCACGCTGACGCTGAACCGGCCGGAGGCGTTCAACTCGCTGACCGTGGAGCTGAAGGAGGCCCTGCTGGCGGCGCTGACCGAGGCCGGCGCGGCGTCGTCGGTGCGCGCGGTCGTGCTGACCGGGGCGGGCAAGGCGTTCTGCGCCGGCCAGGACCTCAAGGAGCACGTGGCCGCGCTGCGCTCGGACGACCCGGAGCCGTTCCGGACGGTGGCGGAGCACTACAACCCGATCGTGCGCGCGCTGACCGGGATGCCGAAGCCGGTGATCGCCGCGGTGAACGGGATGGCGGCCGGGGCCGGCGCGTCGTTCGCGTACGCGTGCGACCTGCGGGTGGCGGCGCCGTCGGCGAAGTTCCTGATGGCGTTCGCGACGATCGGGCTGACCGCGGACTCGGGGGCGTCGTGGACCCTGCCGAGGCTGATCGGCTACGGGCGGGCGATGGAGATGATGCTCCTGGCGAAACCGGTGACGGCCGAGGAGGCGCTGTCGCTCGGGATGGTCACCTCGGTGGCGGAGGACCCGCTGGGCGCGGCGCAGGAGTTGGCCGGCCGGATGGCGACGGGGCCGACGACGGGGTACGGCAAGATCAAGGAGACGCTGCTGGTGGGAGCGGGTGCGGACCTGGAGGCGGCGCTGGCGTGCGAGGGCGCGGGGCAGAACGCGCTCGGGCGGTCGCCGGACCACCGGGAGGCCGTGGACGCCTTCGTCGACAAGCGCAAGCCGGTGTTCACAGGCCGGTGACCAGGCGCGCGAGTGGCGCCCAGTTGTCCACAGGCACCGCGCACCCCCGCTCCCCCCACGTTTCACGCGCTAGTGTGGATCTTGGGGTCCCCCTTGCGGCGGCGGACACGTGTGGCGGCGGGTGTTTGCGATCGCACTTGCCGGTTCGGGTTCCGCTCTGGTGCGACGACGGAGACCTCCGTGGCACTCACGGCTCTACGCGATGAAGGCGTCCTTGGTGGCGCTCAGTGCGACGAAGGCGTCCTTCATCGCGTCGTGGGGTCGCCTTCGGACTCGGCGGCGGCCAGGGCGTTCTCGATGCGTTCGCGGGCGCCGGCCAGGTGGCGGTCGCAGAGTTTGGCCAAGGTCTCGCCGCGTTCCCACAGGGCCAGGGAGTCCTCCAGGGACAGGCCGCCCGCCTCCAGTTTGGTGACCACCTCGGCCAACTCGTCGCGGGCCTGTTCGTAGCCCAGGGTCTCGTCCAGGTCGTCGGTCACGGAGCGGGGGTCTCCAATCGGCTGTGCGAGTTCACCAGCACCGTAGCCACCGCCTGGTCGTAGCCGACGAACGCCTCCGCGAAGTCCGCGCCGTCGCGTTCGGCCACCGCCTCCTCGATGCGCGCCAACGCGCTCGACAGCCGTTCGCGGTGCTGTGAGCCCCGGCCGAACCACCACCGCGTGCCGGCGTAGTCGGACGTCGCCTCGGAGAGCTCGCGGAGGCGGTTCGGCAGCGCGCGCCGGCCGGGGGCGTCGCAGCCTGCGCACAACGCCGCCCAGCATTCCGCGGCGGCGGCGTCGGCTCGGCGGGCCCGGTCGCGGACCCGCTCGGCCGGCGCGCGTAGGGTCGGGGTGCGGGCCGTGGCCGCCGCGACCGCGGACGTGGCGCTGATGGTCAACGGCAGGAAGGTCGGGTCACGCTCCAGTCTGGCCACCGTTACCTCCACTCGCGCTCGGCTCGCGGGCGGACACCGTCGCGTGCACCGCGCCGTCCGCGACGCGCACCCGGAGGCGGGTTCCCTCCGGCGCCTCGTCGGTCGAGCGGAGCACCCGCGGGTCGCCGTCGGTGTCGACGCGCTGCACGACCGCGTATCCGCGGGCAAGCGTGGCGGCTGGCCCCAACGTCGTCAAGCGGGCCCGGGTGTGCGACAGGGCCGCCTCCTCGCCGGACACCATCGCGCGCACAGCGCGACGCGAGCGATCCACGAGCGCGCTGACCTGCGTGCTCCGCTGCGCCAGCGGCGTCAACGGATCACTCAGCACCGGCCGGGTCCGCAGCGCGTCGAGCAATCGCCGCTCCCGATCCACCCAACCGTGGAGGGCCCGGCGCGCCCGGTCCCGCAGCTGGCGGACCCGCGCGAACTCCTCGGCGATGTCGGGCACCACCCGCTTGCCGGCGTCGGTCGGGGTCGAGCAGCGCACGTCGGCGACGTGGTCGAGCAGCGGTGTGTCCTGTTCATGCCCGATCGCGGACAGCACCGGCGTGCGGCAGGCGGCGACCGCGCGGCACAGCGTCTCGTCGGAGAACGGCAGCAGGTCCTCGACGCTGCCGCCGCCGCGGGCGATCACGATCACCTGCACGTTCGGGTCGCGGTCCAGCGCGCCGAGGGCGTCGACGATCTGCGGCACGGCGAGCGCGCCCTGCACGGCGACGTTCTCCACCCGGAACCGCACCGCCGGCCAGCGCGCCCGCGCGTTGGTCAGCACGTCCTTCTCCGCGGCCGACGCGCGGCCGGTGACCAGGCCGACCGTGTGCGGCAGGAACGGTGGCCGCCGCTTGCGTCTCGGGTCGAAGATGCCCTCGGCGGCGAGGAGCTTGCGCAGCCGCTCGATGCGGGCCAGCAGCTCGCCGATCCCGACCGCGCGGATCTCGTCGGCGCGCAGGGACAGCGTGCCTCGGCCGATGAAGAACGCGGGCCGCGCGTGCACGACCACGCGGGTGCCGTCGCGCAGCGGTTGGACCCGGAGCAGGTCGGTGGCGCAGGTCACGGTCATCGACACGTCGGCGGCCGGGTCGCGCAGCGTGAGGAACGCGGTGCCGGTGCCCGGACGGTTCGAGATCTGGGTGACCTGGCCCTCGACCCAGATGTCGCCCAGCCGGTTGATCCAGTCGGCGATCTTGCGCGAGACCGTGCGAACCGGCCAGGGGTTCTCCGGTGTGGTGGCCGGCTCAGTCACTGGTGTCGCGCAGGTTCGCGATCCGGCGGGTCAGCATGCCGACGAAGGACGGGCGGTTGCCGTGCGCGCGTTCGTGGGCGAGCAGCTCGGTGAGCTCGTCGATCGAGAAGCGGCGCAGGCGGGCGCGCAGCTGGGGCAGGGACAGCTGGTCGTAGCCGACCGCGGTGGGGAGGTCGGGCTCGTGGTTCTCGGTCTCCTCGGTCAGCGCGCGTTCCTCCGCGGCCCACGGGTCGGTGTCCGCGAGCGGGTCGCGGAACCCGTTGCGCCGGTCCGGCACGTCGTCCACGTCGTCCACGTCCTCCACGACCTGGTCGAACGCGGACTGGCGCTGGGCGGTGTCCGGACGTGGGGCCGGTTCGGTGTCGTCGTCGAGGTCCTCGTCGAAGGTGGCCCACTCCGGGGTCTCCTCGACCGGGCGGAGGCCGGCGAGCACCTCGTCGCCGCGGATGGCCAGTTCCGTGACCTGCTGCTGGACCCGCATGGAGGCCTGTAACGCCTGACTCACCACGGTGACCGGCAGGCCCGCGAGTTTGGCGGGCAGGGTGCGGGCTTGCTCGACGGCGGTGACGGCGAGCCCGGCGGCCACGCGCACCGGGAGCGGGATCGACTTCATGGCGTCCACCCTGCCCGAGTCCGGGCGATCTGCCTACCGGCCGGTCCGGTCCGTACCCTGGACGGCATGACCAAGCGAGTCTTGCTGGCCAAGCCACGCGGCTACTGCGCCGGCGTCGACCGAGCGGTGGTGACCGTCGAGAAGGCGCTGGAGACGTACGGGCCGCCGGTGTACGTGCGCAAGGAGATCGTGCACAACAAGCACGTGGTCGAGACCCTGTCCGAGCGCGGTGCGATCTTCGTCGAGGAGGCCGACGAGGTGCCGGAGGGCGCGCTGGTGGTGTTCTCCGCCCACGGGGTGTCGCCCGCGGTGCACGAGCAGGCCGCTGAGCGCGAGCTGCGGACGATCGACGCGACGTGCCCGCTGGTCACGAAGGTCCACCAGGAGGCGAAGCGGTTCGCCCGGGACGACTACGACATCCTGCTGATCGGCCACGAGGGCCACGAGGAGGTCGAGGGCACGGCCGGCGAGGCGCCGACCCACATCCAGCTGGTGGACACGGCGGAGGATGTGGACAAGGTCACTGTTCGCGACCCGGCCAAGGTGGTGTGGCTGTCCCAGACCACCCTGTCGGTGGACGAGACCCTCGAACGGGTGAACCAGCTCAAGGGCCGCTTCCCGGAGCTGCAGGATCCGCCGAGCGACGACATCTGCTACGCGACGCAGAACCGGCAGGTCGCGGTGAAGGCGATGGCGGCCGAGTGCGACCTGGTGCTGGTCGTGGGTTCCCGCAACTCGTCGAACTCGAAGCGGCTGGTGGAGGTGGCGCTGCAGGCGGGGGCGCGGGCGTCGTACCTGGTCGACTACGCGCGCGAGGTCGACCCGGCCTGGCTCGACGGCGTCGAGACGGTGGGCGTGACCAGCGGCGCGTCGGTCCCGGACATCCTCGTGATGGACCTGCTGACCTGGCTCGCGGACCGCGGCTGGGCCGACGTCCAGGAAGTGACGACGGCGAACGAGAAGGTCGCGTTCGCGCTGCCGAGGGAACTGCGGCAGGCACTGAAGAACAACGACCTGAAGGACGCCGTTCGCTGACCAGGCTGTCCGGCTTGCCGGACGGCGCTGGGTAGCCGGCCCAAGTGGCGGCGCGGGCTTCGGCCCGACGGAACGGGCCTGCCGCGGGATCAACGGCACTCCTCAGCGGTGCTGGCCCGGCGGACGGGAGCGGGGACCGGGTAGCCGCCCACGCGGCGGGGCAGGCTTCGGCCCGACGGAACGGGCCTGCCGCGGGGTCACCGGCACTGGTCAGCGGTGCTGGCCCGGCGGACGGGGGCGGGGGACCGGGTAGCCGGCCCAAGTGGCGGGGCAGGCTTCGGCCCGACGGAACGGGCCTGCCGCGGGATCAACGGCACTGCTCAGCGGTGCTGCTCCGGCGGACGACGACGGGGGCGGGGAGTGCCGCGGCCACCCTCGTCTCGGTCGCGGCGGGAGGGAGCGCCGCGGTCGTCCCGGCGAGGGCGGCGGTCCTCGGCGTCGCGGCGGCGCGGGGGTTGCTGGTCGCGGCCTCGGGAGCCGCGGGAGGAGCGGTCGCCAGCGCTTCGGTCGCGGCGGTCCGCGGAGCGGTCGGCCGCGCGGTCACGGTCGCGGTCCCGGGGTGGGCGGCCGCGTTTTCCCTTCTCGGGCGCCGGATCGGGGCGGCCGCGTTTCGCCTTCTCGGGAGCCGGGTCGGGGCGGTCGCGGGTGGGCTTGCGGGACGCGGGCGGCACGCGGTCCCTGCTCGGGCGGTCGCGGCGGGGGTCGGGAGTCTCGGCGCGGTTCTTCGTGTTCTTCTTGCGGTCCTTCTCCGCGGCGCGGACCGGCGGGTTGGGGTCCCGCTCCTTCCACAGCCGGTAGAAGCCAACGGCCACCGCGATCGCGGTGGCGATCGCCATCGTGGGGAACTTCTTGGTGAGGTCGAGGGCGATGGCCAGCAGGCGCTGCATGGTCCCGCCGTTCGTCTCCTCGCCGAACAGGATGATCGCGCCGATCGCGGTGACCGCGTACACCAGGGGTGGCTGCACCATCGGGCCGAACAGGCTCCGGCGGCGCACGGCCACCACCGCACCCACGCAGCCGACCAGGTACGTGCCCTGGTAGATCAGGCCGAGCGAGCCCGCCATCAGCATGTCGACGACCGCGCCGACCACAGCCAGGCCGAAGGCGAGCGCGACCGCACCCCACCACGGCAGGCCACGAGACGTGCCGATGATCGGACGGTCGTCCCACGCCGTCTCGGCGTCTTCTGCAGGATCGCTCCGGCGATCGCGGGTCGCGGTCACGGCGCACACGTTAGTAGGTCCGTTGCGCCTGTTGACCGCCGTTCTGGAAACGACGCTGTCCACTCCACACGATGATGTGAAGCAGGACACATCGCGCCTACTGTCCGCTGCCGGCCTCTCGGGACGGTCGCTGTTCGGTTATCAGTGGTCGACCAGTGGATGACACCTCCGGTTCGGACAAATCGGTTCCCACTATCGAGGGACTTGTGGTCACAGCGGGTACACGGAATTTCTGCCAGTTCTTGCCAGCGTCTTGCGTCAGTACTCGGGGTCGCGCACCGCCACGACCTCGTCGGCCCGCCGCACCACCGGAACGGGGGTGGGGCTGGCGGCGGCCTCGGTCAGCGGGGCGACCGCGCCGGTGAACTGGGTCAGCGCGTCCAGCTCCCGGCGCCGCGCCTGCAGGAACCGCTGCAGGTGCGTCGTCGACACGTTCACCGCGTCGACCGCGCCCTCCGCGGCCCGGTGCGCGGCCGCCGCGTGCGCCCGCACCGCCTCGATGTCCTCGACCAGGACCCGCTCGCTCGCCGCGAGCATCGCCGCGGACGCGATCACCGCGAAGCCCGTCGGCCCGCACACGAACACCCGGCGGTCGAGCAGCCAGCGGAGCAGGTCGGGGTCGGCGTCCATCGCGGCCACCACCGCCGCGTCGGACGGGACGAACATCACCGTGCCGTAGATCGCGTCCGCCCAGCGCTGGTAGCCCTTGCCGGCCAGCTCGGCCGCCCGCGAGCGGATGTTGCGGACGTGCACGCGCAACGCGTCCATCCGCTCGTCGGCGTCGTCGGTCTCCACCGCCTCGATCCAGCACGCGATGCTCATCTTCGCGTCGACCGGCACCCGGCGGCCGTCGCCGACGAGCAGGAGCATGTCCGGGCGCACCGAACCGCCGCCGCCGACGTCGGTCTGCACGGAGAAGTGCAGGCCCTCGCGTAGACCGAGTGCGCGGGCGGTCTCCACGAGCGCGCGCTCGCCCAGCTCGCCTCGGCCGTGGATGGAGGCGAACGTGACCTCGTACCGGCGCAGCGCGGCCGCGTGCGCGTCGGTGCGGTCGCGTTCCTGCCGCACGGCGAGCGTGGCCGCGTCCAGCCGGCGCTGGCTGTCGGCGTAGAGCCGGTGGAACAGCGCCGCACCGGCGACGATCAGCAGCAACAGCACGACGGCGACGGTGCCGAACACAGCGGCCACCGGTGGTCTCCTCTCCTGGCCGGGGCGGACGCGCTCCATCATCGCGCGGGGCACCGACAATCGGCGTGGCGTGCCTCCCGCGTTTCGCGGGCCGGCGGGCCTAACTTGTCCGGCATGCGGGTGCTGCACACCTCCGACTGGCACGTGGGGCGGATGTTCCACGGCCGCGACCTGCTCGCCGACCAGGAGGCGGTGCTCGGCGGCCTGGCCGACCTCGTCACCGACGAGCGGGTGGACGTCGTGGTGGTGTCCGGCGACCTCTACGACCGCGCGGTGCCGTCCGGCGAGGCGGTGGCGGCCTGCACCCGGATACTCGACCGGATCAGGTCGGCGGGCGCCGAACTGGTGATCACGCCCGGTAACCACGACTCGGCGCCCCGGCTGGGGGCGTTCGCCGGGTTCGCCGCCGCGGGCGGGTTGCACCTGCGCACCAGGGTGGCCGAACTCGGCCGGCCGGTGCTGCTCGCCGACGCCGACGGACCCGTTGCCCTGTACGGGATCCCGTACCTGGAGCCGGAGCCGTCGCGGCACGCGCTCGAGGTCGAGGCCGGCGGGCACGCCGGGGTGCTGACCGCGGCGATGGACCGCGTTCGCGCGGATCTCGCCGCACGTGGCGAAGGCACCCGGTCAGTGGTGCTCGCGCACGCGTTCGTCACCGGTGGTAGTCCGAGCGCGTCGGAGCGGACGATCGCGGTCGGCGGGGTCGAGCAGGTTCCGTCGGCGGTGTTCGACGGGGTGGACTACGTGGCGCTGGGTCATCTGCACGGGCCGCAGCGGTTGGCGGAGCACCTGCGGTACTCGGGCAGCCCGCTCGCGTACTCGTTCTCCGAGGCCCGGCACCGCAAGTCGGTGTGGCTGGTGGAGCTGGACGCCGGCGGACTCGCCGGGGTGGAGCGGCGGGAGCTGCCGGTGCCGCGGGCACTGTCGACGCTGCGCGGCACGCTGGCCGACCTGTTGGCCGACCCGGCGCACGAGGCGGTGCGCGAGCACTACCTGTCGGTGGAGCTGACCGACCACGTGCGGCCGACCGACGCGCTGCGCCGGCTGCAGGAGCGGTTCCGGCACGCGGTGCACCTGGACTGGCGGCCGGCTGGCGGCCCGCTGGCGGCGTCCCTGACCTACACGACGGCCACCCGCAGCCGGTCCGACCACGACGTGGCCTGCCAGTTCGTCGAGGACTGCCGGGGCGCGGAGCCGTCGGCCGGCGAGTCGGCGCTGCTGCGGGAGGCGCTGGCGGCGGTGGCGAACGAGGAGCGCGCGGAGCTCGCCCGGCAGCGCGCGAACCGAGCGGCGTGAGGCTGCACCGGCTGGCGGTGACGGCCTTCGGGCCGTATCCCGGGCACGAGGTGGTGGACTTCGACCGGCTCGGCGCGGACGGGTTGTTCCTGCTGCACGGGGACACCGGCGCGGGGAAGACGACGCTGCTGGACGCGGTGGCGTTCGCGCTGTTCGGCGGGGTGCCGGGGATGCGGGACCAGGCGAAGCGGCTGCGGTGCGACTACGCGGACCCGCACGTCGCGACGGAGGTGCGGCTGGAGTTGACGGTGCGGGGGCACCGGTTGCGGCTGGTGCGCTGTCCGGAGTACGAGCGGCCGAAGAAGCGCGGTGGCGGTACCACCCGGCAGCAGGCCCGCGCGTCACTCACTTGGGTGGGTGACGCGCCGCGTGGGCACGCGCCGGACGGCGTGACCCGGCTCGACGAGGTCGGCCGGACGGTGGAGCGGCTGCTCGGGATGAGCAAGGAGCAGTTCTTCCAGGTGGTGCTCCTGCCGCAGGGGGACTTCGCGCGGTTCCTGTTGGCGGAGACCGCGGAGCGGGAGAAGCTGCTGGAGAAGCTGTTCGGTACGCAGCACTTCGCGCTGGTGGAGCAGTGGTTCCGGGATCGCCGGGCGGAGCGGGGACGGGCGCTGGCGGACCGTCGCGTCGAGTGCGGGCGGTTGGTGGCGCGGTTGGCGCAGGTGGTCGGTGCGGAGCCGCCGGAGGACGCGGGGCCGGCGTGGCTGGCGGAGCTGGTCGCGTCGACGGAGACGGCGGCGTCGGAGGCGGTGACCAAGGAGCTGGCGGCCGCGGCGGAGCGGGATCGGGCGGAGGCGGAGTTCCTGGCGGTGCGGGAGCTCGCGGAACGGGTGCGGCGGGCGCGGGTCGCGCGGGCGGAGCTGGTGGCGCTGGAGTCGGGGGCGGCGGAGCGGGCGGCGTGGCGTGCCGAGCTGGCGGCGGCGCGGCGGGCGGCGAGTGTGGTGCCGGTGGCGCGGGAGCTGGAACGGGTGGAGGGGCTGGCGGGCAGAGCGGGGGTGCTCGTGGAGAAGCGGTTCGCGGAGCTGCCGCCGTGGATCGACGCGGACCGGCTGTCCCGGGGCGGCTCGGCGGGCGACTCGACACGGAACGAGGCGCCGCTCATCGACGCCCCGGACCTCGGTGAAGCGGGACCGTCGGCGGCGGGCGACTCGACACGGAACGAGGCGCCGCTCATCGACGGCCCGGACCTGGCGGATGGCGACGAACCTTCGCCCGGGGGTTGGGCGCGGGACGAGGCGGGGCGTCTGCGGGAGGAGGCGGGGGCGCTCGCGGCGCTCGTGGCCGAGGAGGAGCGGCAGGGGGTCGACCAGGGCGCGGTGGGGGAACTGTCCACTCGGGTCGGTGCGGAGCGGGAGGTGGTGCTGGCCTGCGGTGAGCGGCTTTCCGCCCTACCGGAGGAAATCGAGGAGGCTCGGGGGCTGGTCGCCGAGGCGAGCCGGGCGGCGGACTCGTTGGCCTCGTTGGCGTCCAGGAAGGTCCAGCTCGCGGCCCTGGCGGCGGACGTGGCGACGCTGCCGAGCGCGCGGGAGGCTGTGCGGTCGCTTGGCGCGACCCATGCGGACGCCGTCGACGACTACCAGGACGCGCGGGAGGCGTTGCTGGACATCCGGCAGCGGCGGCTGGACGGGATGGCGGCGGAGCTGGCTGGCGCTCTGGAGGACGGAAACCCTTGTCCTGTCTGCGGGTCCGGGGAGCATCCGGCGCCGGCCGAGGGGGAGGTCGGACGGGTCACCGCCGAGGACGAGCGGGTGGCGGTGCGGCGCGAGCAGCGGGCGCAGGCCGCCCGGGACGCGGCGCGGGAGCGGCTCGCGGAGGCGGAGCGGCGGCTCGACGCGGTGCTGGAGCGGGTCGGGGATCGGGACGTCGACTCCGTGGCGGGTGAGTTGGCGGCGGTGTCGGCGGAGCACGACGCGTGCGCGGCGCGGGCGGCGGGGCACGGCGCGGCGGCACGACGGGTCGCGGAGTTGGAGCGGGAGGCGGAGGACGTCCGGGAGCGGCGGCGGGCCGCGGAGACCCGGGCGGCCGGCTACGAACGGGAGCGGGCGGTGCTGGCCGAACGGATCGCCGAGCGGGCGGCGCGGTTGGCCGAGGCGCGCGGGTCGCACGCGGACGTCGGGGCGCGGCGGGGGTTCCTGCTGGACGCGGCCGAGCGACTGGACGCGGTGGCGGCGGCGATCACGGCGTTGGACGCGACCGAGCGGCGGGTCGCGGAGCAGCGGGAGGCGGTGGCGGAGGCCGTCACCGCGGCTGGGTTCGACGGGCTCGCGGCGGCGGTGGGGGCGGCTCGGTCGGACGCGGTGGTGGCGCGGCTCGAGCGGGAGCTGGACGACGCGCGGGGTCGGGAGGTCGCGGCGCGGCGCGAGTTGGCTTCGCTGTCCGATGTGGACCCTGAGCTCGACGTGCCGGTGGGTGCGGTGGCGGAGGCGTTCGCGCGGGCGCGGGAGGCGTACGAGCAGGCCGTGGTGGACGAGCGGGTGGCGCGGCGGGCGCGGGCGGACGTCGCGGAGTTGGCGGGGCGGCTGGGGACGATGTGGGCGGAGCTGGCGCCGGCGGAGGCCGAGCACGCCGAGTTGTCGGCGCTGACCGACGTGGTGAACGGGCGGGGGCAGAACGCGCGGAAGATGTCGTTGCGCGCGTACGTGCTGGCGGCGCGGCTGGAGGAGGTCGCGGTGGCGGCCACCGCCCGGCTGCGGCGGATGAGCGACGACCGGTTCTCGTTCGTGCACAGCGACGCGGCGGGGCCGCGGGGGACGCGCGGCGGGCTGGGGCTCGACGTGCTGGACGACTACTCGGGGCGGGTGCGGCCGGCGAAGACGCTCTCCGGCGGGGAGACGTTCCTCGCGTCGTTGGCGCTCGCGCTGGGGCTCGCGGACGTGGTGGCGGCGGAGACGGGCGGCGCGCTGCTCGACACGCTGTTCGTGGACGAGGGGTTCGGCATGCTCGACGCGGACACGCTGGACGAGGTGATGAACACGCTCGACGAGCTGCGTGCCGGTGGGCGGGTGGTGGGGCTGGTGTCGCACGTGGAGGAACTCCGGCAACGCATTCCGACCCGGCTGCGGGTGCGGAAGTCGCGCACGGGGTCCACCGTGGAGCTGATTTCCTGACCCGGGCGGCCCGCGCGAGCGCGTCGAAAGCACCCCGGGGCCACCGGGGGCCCCCCCGGTTTCAACGCTACCGGGTGGGACCGACGGTTTCGGGGCGGAGCTAGGTGGTTATCACCAGGTCGGCGTAGTCGCGGGTGGTGTGGACAAGTGCGGCGTTGCGTTCGTCGGAGCCCAGGGTGCGGTGGGTGGCCTCCTCGGGGGTGCGGCCGAAGGACTCGTGGCGGGCGCGGAGGCGGGTGCGGCGTTCGTCCTCGTCGGGGGCCAGGAACCAGGACTCGGTCAGCAGCGGGCGGACCGCGTTCCACGGGGGGTCGGGCAGGAGCAGGTAGTTGCCTTCGGTCACCACCAGCCTGACCTCGGGCGGGACCGGGACGGCACAGGCGATCGGTTCCTCCAGGTCGCGGCGGAACACCGGCGCGTAGACGACCTCGTCGGGGCGGGCGTGCAGGCGGGACAGGAGGTTGACGTAACCGGCCGCGTCGAAGGTGTCGGGGGCGCCCTTGCGGTCGGTCCGGCCGAGACGGTCCAGTTCGACCTGGGCCAGGTGGAAGCCGTCCATTCCCAGGTACACCGCGGCCGGGCCCAGGTCGGCCACCAGGAGCTCGGCCAGGGTGGACTTGCCGGCGCCGGGCGCGCCGCAGATGCCGAGGATCGCGCGTTCGGACCGCATCAGCTCGCGGGCGCGGGCGACCAGGTGGGCGACGTTCACGACGCCAGCCCGCGCATCGGGAGCACCCACGTCCTCGGGCCCTCGTGGGCGACGCGGATCGCCGCCGCCTCGTTGGCGTAGGCGATCAGGGACGGCAGGTCGGCGGCGCCGGGGACCCGGCCGAGGCGGGCGACGGCCAGCGCGGCGGCACCGTGCCAGACGTCGCCCGCGCCCACGGTGTCGCGGGCGTCGGTGGCGCGGACCGGGACCTCGCCCGAGGAGGACGCCGTCGACCAGTGGACGGGTTCCGGGCCGGCGGTGCGGATCACGACCGGGTTGGTCAGCTCCGCCCGGGGCTCGAACGCCGCCGAGCACGCGCACACGTCGACCAGGGGCAGCAGCTCGGCCAGCACCGGTTTCCAGCTGCCGGCGTCCAGGACCACCGGAACACCCGCCGCGCGGGCCGCGGTCGCCGCCCGGAGCGCGAGTTCGGGGTGGTGGCCGTCGAGCAGGAGCGCGCCCGCGCCGGTGACGTCGATGTCCGCGGTGGCCGTCACGCCGGACGCGTTGTGGGACACCACGGTGCGCTCGCCGTCGGACTCGCGCACCGACACGGCGCTCACCGCGGGCGGCGCCACCCGGTACGGGAGCACGTCGGTCACCGTCACGCCGCACGCGGTCAGATCCTGGAACGCCAGTCGTGCCAACGGGTGCGAGCCGAGCACAGTGGACAACCGGGAGTCGCCGCCGAGCGCGGCCACCGCGACGGCGGCGTTCGCGGCCGGACCGCCCGCGGCGAGGTCCACCGACGCGGACTGCACCTTCTGGCCCGGTTCGGGCAGTCGCTCGACCCGCTGGACCAGGTCGACCGTGCACAGGCCGACGGTGACGACGGGACGCATGGGTACCTCCACGGCGAGGCGGTTTGCGGGGAAGTTATTGATCTCTGTACGGTTGCGCAACCGTTTGCGCAACCGCTTGCGGCCGTATCGATCCAGGAGTCCGACGTGGTCACCATGAAGGACGTCGCCGCGCTGGCCGGCGTGTCCATCACCACGGTCTCGCACGTGGTCAACTCCACGCGCTCGGTCGCCCCGGAGACCAGGACCAAGGTACTCGACGCCATCGAGCGCACCGGCTACACGGGGGACGCCATCGCGCGCTCCCTGGTCACCGGCGGCACCCGCACGCTCGGGGTGGCGATCTCCCTGGTCACCAACCCGTACTTCGCCGACCTGATCCGCGCGATCGAGCACGAGACCACCCGGTCGGGGTACACGCTGGTGCTCGCCGACACGCACGACGACCCGGGCGCCGAGCAGGCCGCGGTGCGCACGCTGCGCTCCCGGCGGGTGGACGGGCTGATCCTCACCCCGTCGCCCGGCGCGTCCGGCGCCGTGCTGCCGGAGCTGCGCCGGCTCGGGTTCCCGGTGGTGCTGCTCGACCGGCTGACCACCAGCCAGGACATCGACCAGGTCGGCCCGGAGAACGTCTACGCCACCTCGGGTCTGGTCCGGCACCTCGCCGACCTCGGGCACCGGCGGATCGGGATGGTCAGCGGCGCGCCCGGCCTGGCGACGACGTCCGAGCGGGTGCTCGGCTACCGGCTCGGGTTGGGCCGCTCCCGGCTCACCTGGGACGAGGAGCTCGTGGTGACCGGCGCGGGGCTCGATGCCCTGCTGGACCTGGACGACCCGCCGACCGCGGTGGTCGCGGGCAACAACGCGACGCTCTCCGCCGTGCTGCACGAGTGCCGCCGGCGCGGGCTGAAGGTCGGGCACGACCTCGCGGTCGTCGGCTACGACGAGGTCGACTGGGCCGAACTGCTCGACCCGCCGGTGACGACCGTGGCCCAGCCCGTCGAGGAGATGGGCCGCCTCGCCGTGCGCCTCCTGCTGGACCGCATCGCCGACCCGGACCGCCCCCCGGTCACCAAACGCCTGCCGACCACGTTCGTGCACCGGAACTCCTGCGGCTGCCCGTGACCAGTGCGATGAAGGTGTCCTTCACCGCGTTCAGCTCGCGCGCCAGAGGTGCATGCCGGCGTACGAGCGCCAGGGGCGCCAGGCTTCGGCCCGGGCGGTGAGGGCGGCGGGGTCGACGGGGAGACCGAGGGCGGCGGCGCCCTTGCGCAGGGCCACGTCGGTGGACAGCAGCACGTCCGGGGCGCCCAGCACCCGCATCAGCACGTACCCGGCGGTCCACGGGCCCACACCGGAGAACGAGCGCAGGGCCGCCGACAGCTCGTCGGCGTCCGCGCCGACGTGCACGTCCAGGTCCCCCGCCGCCAGCGCCGCGTTGACCGCCAGCACCGTGTCGATCCGCCGCCTCGGCCCGGTCAGCACGGACTCGCCACCGGTCGCGATCGCCGACGGCGCCGGGAACAGCGTCGTCAGCGCACCGTCCGGGCTCGACAGCGGCTCCCCCAGCGCCGCCGCCAGCGCGCCCAGGGCCGTGCGGGCCGCCGCCACCGTGACCTGCTGCCCCAGCAGCGCCCTGGTCACGATCTCCGCGCCGTCCACGCTCCCCGGCAGCCGCAGGCCGGGCACCGCCGCCACCGACGCCGCCAGCGCCGGGTCCGCGCCGAGCACCTCACCGACCGCGCCCGGGTCGGCGTCCAGGTCGAACAGCCGCCGCAGCCGGGACACCGCGCTGCCCAGGTCGCGCATGTCGGTCAGCCGCAGCGTGCACAGCAGGTGCCCGTCGGCCGGCCGCACCCGCGCGGTCCCGGTGCCGTGCGCGAGCCGCAGCGTCCGCGCGTACTCGCCGTCCTCGACGGACTCCACACCCGGCACCGCCCGCGCGGCCAGGAACGCGAGCACCCCGGCCGCGTCGTAGGGCTCCCGGTACGCCAGCCGCAGCGTCACCTTCCCCGGCGCGGGTGCCGCCGACCGCGACCGCCGCCTGGCCGCCAGCCGCAGCCCGGACGGCGTGGTGGCGAACACCGCGCGGATGGTGTCGTTGAACTGGCGCACGCTCGCGAACCCGGCCGCGAACGCCACGTCGGCGAACCCCAGGTCGGTGGTCTCGATCAGCAGCCGCGCCGAGTGCGCCCGGTGCGCGCGGGCCAGCGCCAGCGGGCCGGCGCCAAGCTCGGCGGCCAGTACCCGGCTCAGGTGCCGCTCGGAGTACCCGACCCGGCGGGCGAGCCCGGGCACGCCCTCGCGCTCCACCACGCCGTCGCTGATCAGCCGCATCGCCCGGCCGGCCAGGTCGGCACGCAGGTTCCACTCCGGCGAGCCGGGCACCGAGTCCGGCAGGCAGCGCCGGCACGCCCGGAACCCGGCCTGCTGCGCGGCGGCCGCTGTCGGGAAGAACAGCATGTTCCGCCGCTTCGGGGTGATGGCCGGGCAGGACGGCCGGCAGTAGATCCCGGTGGTCCGCACGCCCACGATGAACTGCCCGTCGAACCGGGCGTCCCGCGACGCCGACGCCCGGTAGCCCTGCTCCTCGTCGATTCGCACGTGCCCATGCTGCCCCCGCGCCCGCACCCGAGCTAGCGGGAAACGGACATGCACCAGGGCCGCCCCCGGCGTGCGGGAGCGGCCCTGGAGTCGCCGGAACCTACGAGGTGACCGACTCGATGATCACGTCACCGGTGCCCACGAGCGAGTCCGCGTCCGTGCGGACCTGGACGTTGCCGTACAGCACCCGGCCGTCGGCCGGGACGACACCCGGCGTGACCGTGCCGGTGACCGTCCACGACGAGCCGCCGGGGCGGTCCGCGTCGGCGTCGTCGATCTCGATCGCGCCGTAGGAGGGGCTGGTGAACACGTCGACGTAGTCGTACGTGGTCTCCCCGGCCGGGACCGCGTAGGCGAACACCAGCACGACCCACTGGCCGGGCGTGGGGTTCGCGATCCTGACCTCCTCCTCGGAGTCGCCGTCCGCGGTGACGCCGGCCTGCACGCACGACCCGCTGGTGCAGTCGAACACGTACAGGTCGAGGTCGGCGCCGAGGTCGGCGGTGTTGCCGATCTTGGCCCGCAGCTCGGTCGCGCCCTCCGCGACGGTGACCGGGAACTGCTGCTCCTCGCCGTCGGCGATGGTCGGCGTGTCGATCAGCGCGCTGCCCAGCGGCGTGCCGGTCGCCCGGCCGTTGAACTGGCCGAACGCGTTGGTCAGCGTGTACTCCCGCTCGACCGGCTGGCCGAGCTGTGCGGACGGGATGACGTCCTGGCTCGGCTCGACCGTCGCGCCGAGCACCGACATGGTCAGCGTGTACGGCGCGAACGCGGCGTCCGAGGTCCGCCTGGCCTCCACCGCGATCTCCCACACGCCCGGGAGCGGGTTGGTGACCGTCCGGCTGGTCGGGCTGCCCGCGTCACACGCGTTCGCCGGCGGCACCGGCGGGTTGTAGCAGTTCGGCGTGGTGTTGTTCTCCAGGCCGACGCCGTACGGGTGGAACCGCAGGAACCGGACCTGGCCCGCGCCGTCCGCCTCGCCGCCACCGGCCAGGTCGACCTTCAGCGCCGGGGTGTTCGCCGGCACCCGGACGAAGTAGCTCTCCGTCTCGTTGCGGCCGATCTCGCCGCCGTGGCGGATCTGGTAGCCGCCCGACTCGGTGAAGTCCTCGGCCGCGATCACCGTGTTCAGCGTCTGGAACTCGATGCCCGTGCTCGTCGGGCTGTCCAGGTTCATGATCGCCGAGTGCACGCCGGCCGACCTCGGGTTGACGGTCACGCGGAACTTCACCGCGCTGTTCAGCGGCAGCGTGACCCGGTTGTCCGACCGGAACGTGCCGTCGTTGCCGACCCAGCGGACCTTGTAGGTCAGCGGGTGCGCCGGGCCCGAGGTGCGGGTGAGCGTGTAGTCGCGGGTGTACCGGTCGCCGGACGTGACGCCCTCGCGGTCGTAGATGCCGGTGCCGACGCCCGGGGTGGCCAGGAAGTCGGACAGCACCGTGTTGACCTCGACCGACGAGGTGATGTCGACGGTGTCGATGTTCGCCCGCAGCGCCTTCCACGCCTTGTTCGTGTCGATCAGGCCGTTGCCCTGCTCGAAGGCCGCGTAGCCGGGGATGAACCGGGCGGTCGAGATGAGAGCCTGGCGCAGCTGCGCCGGGCTGTGCTCGACGTCGCGCTGGATCGCGGCGCTGAGCAGCAGCGCGGCGACACCGGCGGACTGCGGCGAGGCCATCGAGGTGCCGTTGAGCATGCCGTAGCCCGGCGGGAGCTCGTAGGTGCCGCCGACCGGCTCGCCGGCCATGAACGTCGGGATCGGCGCGATGGCCGCACCCGGCGCGATGATGTTCGGCTTGAACCCGCCGTCCTCCCGCGGGCCGCGCGAGGAGAAGCCGTGCAGGTTGTCCTCGTCGGCGGCGTCCGAGCCGTAGTTGCGCTGCCAGGTCGCCTTGGAGATGTAGGAGCCGACGCTGACGACCTTGCTGGCCGCCGACGGCGAGCCGAGGGTGTTGAGGCCGGGGCCGCTGTTGCCGGCGGAGATGAACATCTGCACGTCGTAGGTCTCGATCAGCTCGTTGTAGAGCAGCTCGCGGACGGTCTGGCCGTCGTTGATCAGGTCGAGGCCGCCGATCGACATGTTGATCACGTCGACGTTCGCGTCGCGCGCGGCGTAGATCATGCCCTCGTCCAGGGCGTGCGCGGTGCAGCCGGTGACGAACAGGCACGCGCGGACCGAGACGAGCTTGGCGCCGGGGGCCGCGCCGGACATCTCGCCGCCGAACATCTCGTTCGCGGCGACGATGCCGGCGACGTGCGAGCCGTGCGCGCCGGAGACGATGCCGATGTTCACCGACTCGGTTTCCGGGCTGGTCTGGACGACGAACGGCATCTCCTCGGCGACCGGCGTGGACGGGTCGTCCTCACCGAAGGTGCCGATGTCCTTCTTGACCTTGTAGTCGGTCATGCCGGTTTCGTCGTCGAAGCTCTTGTTCTGGTTCGTGTCGACCCAGACGGTGTTGGTGGCCGGGTCCCACAGCACGCCGAAGGTGCCGATGCTGCCGTTCGGGTTGCCGTCGCGGTTGACGTCGTTGCCCAGCTCGCCACCCAGGCGCGGGTCGCGCTCGTCGAACACGCCGTAGCGGTAGCCGTCCGGCTGGCCGGGCGCGGGGCTGGACATGTCGATCCACGTCGGGTCGTCGTCGTTGTTGACGCCGTTGGTGAAGCCCGGGTCGGTGCCGGTGACCCAGTCGACGATCTTGTCCTCGCCGGTGCTGGTGGTGTTCAGCGACGGGTGGGCGAGGTCGACACCGGTGTCGACGATGCCGACGGTCACGCCGCGGCCGTCGAGCTTCGGGTTGCGCTCGACGAACTGGGCGGCGCCGGTGTCGCCGGTGGGCATGTACGGGTTGACCCTGGGCGTGTCCGCGCCGGGCGGCGGCTGCGGCGACGGGTCGTCCATGCCGGCCGGCCGCGGGTCGTCGAGCTCGATGACCCGGTCGACGTTGAGCGCGTCGACGCCGGGGATCTTGACCATCTTCTCGACCGCGTCGATCGGCACCTCGGCCCGGAGGTACCCGAGGTCGTCGGCCCGGTACCGGATCTTCGCGCCCTGGGCGGTGAGCTCGGCGGCCGTGCCCTTGTCGGCCATCACCTGGATCTCGACGGTGCGCTTGCCCTCGCTGCGGGCCACGTCGAGCATGTCGCGGTCCTGCTTGCCGAGCTCGGCGCCGACGTCGGGGGTCTGTGGTGGTGGAGCGGCCGGCGCGGCGGCCGCGGTGGTCGGCAGCGCGGCCAGCGAGACGCCGACCACGGCGGCGGTGAACGCCGCGGCGAGGCCGGTTCTGCCTCGCCCGCGCGAGTCACGATGGGTCATCCCACGTCCTTCGTACGAGATCAGAGGTGCTCACGGAGTGTTGTTGAGTAACACCACACTGACTAGCGTCCAAACGGGGTAATCCTGCTTTCTGTTCTGCAACAACGAGAACACTCCGTCTACTGGGTCGCTCTGTGTAGCGCTTCCGCTACACCTGATCGGGTAACGCATTGGCGCACGCAGACCGCCGGACCCGTGTCCGTAGACTCACGCGTCGTGAGTTTGACCCTCGGGATCGTCGGCCTGCCCAACGTCGGCAAGTCGACCCTATTCAACGCCCTGACCAGTAACGACGCATTGGCGGCGAACTACCCGTTCGCGACGATCGAGCCCAACGTCGGAGTGGTTCCGCTGCCGGATCCGCGACTGTCCGTGCTCGCCCGGATGTTCGAGAGCGCGCGTGTGGTCCCCGCCACGGTGTCCTTCGTGGACATCGCCGGTCTGGTCAAGGGCGCGTCCGAGGGCGCGGGGCTGGGCAACAAGTTCCTGGCCAACATCCGCGAGGCGGACGCGATCTGCCAGGTGATCCGCGTGTTCGACGATCCCGACGTGGTGCATGTGGACGGCCGGGTGGATCCGTCGAGCGACATCGAGACGATCAACACCGAGCTGATCCTGGCCGACCTGCAGACCCTGGAGCGCGCGCTGCCGAGGCTGGAGAAGGAGGCCCGCACCCGCAAGGAGGCGCGACCGGCGCTCGAGGCGGCGCAGACGGCGAAGACCGTCCTCGACTCCGGCCGCACCCTGTTCACCGCCGGGTCCGAAGTGGACACGGCGGTGCTGCGCGACCTGACGCTGCTGACCACGAAGCCGTTCCTGTACGTGTTCAACGCCGACGAGACGGTGCTCTCCGACACCGCCCGCCGCGCGGAGCTGACCGACCTGGTCGCCCCGGCGGACGCGGTGTTCCTGGACGCCAAGGTGGAGGCCGAGCTGCTCGAGCTGGACGACGAGGCGTCGGTGCGCGAGCTGCTGGAGTCGATCGGGCAGGAGGAACCCGGCCTGCACTCGCTGGCGCGGGCCGGGTTCCACACGCTGGGCCTGCAGACGTACCTGACCGCCGGCCCGAAGGAGTCGCGGGCGTGGACCATCCACAAGGGATGGACGGCTCCCCAGGCGGCCGGCGTCATCCACACCGACTTCGAACGCGGCTTCATCAAGGCGGAGATCGTCTCCTACGACGACCTGGTCGAGGCCGGCTCGATGGCCGCGGCCAAGTCGGCCGGCAAGGTCCGCATGGAGGGCAAGGACTACGTCATGACCGACGGCGACGTGGTCGAGTTCCGCTTCAACGTCTGATCAGGTGCTGGACCCGTCGCGTACGTTCGATTCGTGAAGTTCGAGATCGTCGACGTGTCCGACTGGCTGGTGATGAGCCAGGAACCGGGAGGCGCCGAGCCCAAGGACTGGATCGCGCGTCCGAGCGATGTGAAGCGCTCCGAACTCGACCGGTTCTGGCTGTACAAGGCGGCGAAGGTCGGGGAGCTATCCAAGTACCGCCGCCACGACGACGTGGCCGAGCTACTGGCGAGCGCTTTAGCCGAGGCGATCGGACTGCCTGCGGCGAAGGTTGAACTCGCCTGCCGGCACGACACCGAGGGAATCATCTCCAGGAACATCACACCGCCGGGGTGGGAGCTCCACAGCGGGGATGTCCGGCTTTCGGAGTGCCCCGGCTATGAAACCTGTTCACTCGACGAACGACCGAAGAACCGGGTAGGACACAACCTGGTGAATATCGGAGAGGTTTTACGTGGCTGCGGCGGACCGGCCACCCTCGCCAACGAACCGGCGTTCTCGGTGTTCGCCGGCTATCTCGTGTTCGACGCCTGGATCGCCAACACCGATCGGCACGCGATCAACTGGGCAGTGCTGGAGCGGGACGGCGAGCGCCGCCTCGCTCCGACGTTCGACCACGGCTCCGCGCTCGCCTCTGGCCTCCGGGAAGACGACCTATCTCGTCACAATCCGGTCACGTTCGCTCGCAGAGGGATGGCACGCTGCTTCGAGAACGGACGCCGGCTGCCTCTTGTCGACCTCGCGTTGAAAGCCGTTGACCTCGGCGGCACGCAGGCGCGAACGTGGCTGGACCGGATCGCGAGTTTCGCCCCCGCGCGGGTCGGAGAACTGCTCGATGCCGCAGAAGCCACGATGAGACTGTCGGTGGCTCGACGTACATTTCTAGAGACGGTCCTGCAGGAGAACCAGAGGAGGTTGACGGCATGACCACTACAGCTGCGGACTCCACCGATGCCGGGCTCGCTGCGCCGGTCTCCTCCCGCCTGCTCGTGACCCGTCGGGATCCTGAGACGACCAGCTACCAGCCCTTGGGGTTCCTGACCTTCAACGGCCACACCTACACCTTTCGCTACCTGCGCAAAGCTGTCATCGAGGATGGATTTCGAGCGCTGCCGGGTCTGAGCGACGCCACCCGCTCCCATACCTCCGACCGCCTGTTCCCGATCTTCGCCGAACGCGTGATCTCCGCGCGGCGGCCCGATCGAGAAATGTCGATGACAGCTCTCGGCCTGCCGGTTGATGCGGCACCGTTCGAGGTGCTGCAGCGGAGCGGCGGCCGCCGAGTCGGAGACACGATCGAGGTGGTGCCGGCACCCACTATCTCGCCAGACGGCACGGTGTCCATCGACTTCCTGGTCCACGGTGTGCGCTACCAGTCGAGTGAGGCACAGGAACGGATCACCCGGCTCCGCACGGGCGAGCACCTCCGCATCGTGCACCAGGTGGACAACCCGGCCGATCGCCGTGCGCTGCTCGTCACCGACCAAGACGCACTTCCGTTGGGCTACGTCCCCAAGCCTCTCCTCGAACTCGTGCACAACGTTACCGATTCGAACGCCGTGGTTCTGCGGGCCAATCCGCCAAAGGTGGGTTTCCATTTCCGATTGCTCGCACGGGTCACCGGGCGGATGGCTAACGATCACCAGCCGTTCACCGGTCCAGACTGGGAGACGATCAGCTGACCGACGGCGACGTGGTCGAGTTCCGCTTCAACGTCTGACGCTCATGGCACGCCGCGGAACCGGTCGGCGTTCTCCTCGGCCCAGAGCGCGAAGGTCCGGGCGGGACGTCCCGTGACGTCTTCGACCGTGGGCAGGACGACCCCGGCGACCCCGGGTGGGCTGGTCGCGAGCTGGATGCCGAACTCCACGTAGTCGTCGTCGTATCCGTAGCCGCGCAGCCTGGCGCGTTCGCCTTCCTCGTCGAGCTGGACGAAGGTGATGTCCTGGCCGGTGGCCTCGGCGAGGATCCGGGTTCGCTCCTCGGGGGTCAGCGCTTCCGGGCCGCTCAGCGGGTAGTTCCGGCCGCCGTGTCCGTCCTCGGTCAGCGCGCGGACGGCGACGGCGGCGATGTCGGCCTCGTGCACGACGGCGCTGGGGTAGTCGGCGAGCATCGAGACGGTGCGGTTGGCGCGGATCTCGTCCGCCCACTCGAGGGCGTTGCCCATGAACTCCTTGGGTTGCACGATCGTCCAGTCGAGGTCGCCCGCGGCGAGGGCGCTCTCGACGCTGGTCGGGGACCAGCCGCCGAGCACGGTCGCGCGCCGGGCACCGCTGCGTTCGGCGAGGGCGACGAGGTCCGAGCCGTTGGTCAGGTCGTCCTGACCGTCGCCGGCGAAGGTGATCAGGTGGACGGCCTCGACGCCGTGGAAGGCGTCCTCGAGCGTGCCGGCGTCGCTCAGGTCGCCGGCGACCGCTTCGACTCCGGGCGGCAACGCGGCCTTCGCCGGATCGCGGGTGAGGGCGCGAACCTCGTGACCCGCGTCCTGGAGCTGGGCGACGATGTGCCGGCCGACGTTGCCGGTGGCTCCGGTGACGAGAATGCGCATGATCAGCGGTCCTTTGTTCCTGTTTCGGTGGTACGTCCCATCGTCACCGGGCTTGTGGACAGGATGTGGCCACAAGTCGAGCTAGGCTCCCGGGGTGTCCACGAGCACCCGAGCGCTCGAACTCCTCGGCCTGCTGCAGCGCCGGCGCCACTGGCCCGGCGACGAACTCGCCCGCCGGCTCGGTGTCAGCCGGCGCACGCTCCGGCGCGACGTCGACAACCTCCAGGAACTCGGGTACCCGATCACCACGACGAGGGGAACCGGCGGGGGCTACCAGCTCAGCCCTGGCGCGTCGCTTCCGCCGCTGGTGCTCGACGAGGACGAGGCCGCCGCGGTGGGTCATGGGGCTCAAGGAGATCGCCTCCGGCCTCCACCCGACGTCGGCGGACGCCGCGGTCAGCGCGATGGCGAAGATCGTGCAGGTGCTTCCCGTGCGCATCCGCCGCCGCATCGACAGCCTGCGAGGTGTGACCACGCCTCGGGCGGAGCGACAGCGGACGGGCATCACCGATGTCGCGACGTTGACGACCGTCGCACTGGCCTGCCGCGACAACGAGACGCTGCGGTTGACCTACCGGACGCGGGACGGTCGGGCCGCCGAGCGGACCGTCCACCCGCACCGGACGGTCGGCGTGGACCACCGCCTGTACCTGATCGCCTGGGATCAGGACAGAGCGGACTGGCGCGTCTTTCGCATCGACCGGATCGACAACCCGATCCGGAGCGGCCGGAGGTTCGCGCCGCGGGAGCTTCCGCACCCCGATCCGGTCGAGTACGTGCGTGCTCGGATCAGGTCGATGCCAGCGAGATATCCGGTCCGCGCGACGGTTCAGGCACCGGCCGAACGGGTCGAGCGGGAGGTCGGGCGGTACGGGACCGTGGAGCGCATCGACGACACGTCCTGCGCGGTGTACATCCCGGCGGCCGCTCTCGACTGGGCCACGTTCTGCCTGGGAGCCGTCGAAGCCCCCTTCGTCGTCCACGGCCCGCCCGAAGCCGTCGACTACGTGCGCGGCTGGGGAGAACGACTCCTCGCCGCCACGGAGAGCGGAACCTCCTGTCCCTGATCGGGCAACAGTTCTTCGCACCGCGAGCGGTCGGTTGCATGATGGCGGCCATGGAACACGCTCAGCCGAACCCGAGGGCCAGGATCCACGCGCTGGGTCTACCGGAGACCGTCGCCCGGGTGGCCGTCGACGGCGGCGACGCGGTTCATCCGGCCCTCTCGTACCGGGCGGAGCCGATCGGGGATCCGGCGTGGTCGGTCATCACGGAATCCGGGCGGACCGACCTCACTCCGCTCTGGGCATGTGGAACGACGACCGCGTTCGCCTGCGACGACGGCACGTTCCTCGAATGGGATGCCGAGGAGGACGAACCGTGGCGGACCTTTCCGGACTTCGAGGGGCTCGTGCGGTCCCTGCTCACCGACCTGTACGAGGACGAGGAGCCTGAGGCGGCCCGACAGGAGATCGCTCGAGCCCTGTTGCCCGGCCGCCCGACGGATCGGGTGCTCCGGCCTGAGGACCGCGACGCCTCGGAAGCATGAGGCTGGTCGGGCCAGGGCCGTGCTTCCGCGGGGTGTCGTCCTGGTTCGGCAGGCGCACGCCCTTCCTCAACACGCTCCGGGTGCGTTCAGCGCCACCCCTCGGCGGGTGTGTCGCAGGCGGGCACCACGTGGAGGTCGCCCCGGCGCGGCGTGCGCTCGGTGGCGGTACCGGTGATCACGCGCAGCTCGTAGCGGCGCTGGAAGTGCGCCACGCTACCCCACACGCGCGTACGCCACTCGACCGCTCGCTCCGCGCCCATTCGGCTCTCCCGGGTCGGCGTGCCGCCTTCTGGACACGCCAGCTCACCTTTTCTACCGGAAAGCACGACGACAAGAGAATCCACCGAACGGACGTACGCCGAATTCGCAAATTGCGGTTTTCATCTCGCCGCTCGGGCCGTCTCCGGCGGCGTGCGGTCCATCCCCGCGGCCACCAGCGCCGCCGCCCGGATCGCCTCGTGCAACTGCCAGATCGACTGCGGGGGCAGGTAGAAGCCCTCGCCGGGCGGCGGGAGCACGGCCACTCGCCCATCCGACACCGTGACCACCAGGCTGCGCTGGCGATCCAACCCGTCCACGACCGGAACGTCCCAAATCATCTGCGGCTCCACCGGGCCCACCTCCGATGCACTTGGCACGGGGGTCGCGTCGAAGGGCCTTCGCGTTACTACCGCACCAGCGAACGACCGGTGGGGTTCAGGTGCAGCTGCTCCGGCGGACGGGCCAGGTGCTTGGTGAGCAGCGGCAACAGGTCGTGCGTCCACCTCGTGGAGCGGCCGAGCAGGCGGACGTGCTCCAGGTGCGCGTCCTGGTCGGCGAACGCGGCCACCCAGGCGAACACGTTCTCCCCGGTCCGCACCGGCAGCGCCGGGAAGTTGTTCTCCGCCGGCTCGGTACGCAGGCACGCCAGCGGCTCGGCGCCCGTCTCGGCCAGCAGCGGGCGGACGTCGTCGAGGAAGAACTCGGCGAAACCGTCGGCCGACCCGTTGCCCGGTGGCAGGTGGTACAGGGTCACCGTCACCAGCGAGCCGGGTGGCTCGGCGCCGGCCGGTGGGCGGGTGCCGGCGGCGAGGTCGAAGCCGGAGTCCGGGGCGGCCGGTCGGAGCAGGAGCACGTCGTCGGAGTCGGCCATCGTGGCGTTGGCCGCGTCGCGGTGCGCGGCCCAGACCGGGCCGCCGTAGAAGGCGGCCAGCGCTTCCGCCCGCGCCGGCAGGTCGGCGAAACCGCGCAGCCACACGAACCGTTCCTCGTCGTCGAGGTCGCGGAACTGGCCGTACAGGCTGATCCCCAGTTCCTCCTGGCTCTCCACGAACTCCCGGTCGAACAACTCGATCAGCTCCTCGCGCCGACCGGGGTGCAGGGTGTACTGCCGGAGCTCGAGAACCTCGGTCATCGCGGCGCCGCTCCTTCTGCGGGGGGAGACTCGGGCGAGCGACACCCTATTGGGGCACGCCCACAACTCAGCCCCGGGGGATCGCCACGCAGGGCGCTCGGCCGCACGTGTCGATCACCTCCCCGGTGGCGAGGAAGTGTGCCGCCTGCGCCCGGGCCGCGGGGGTGTTCCCGGGGTCGCCGTGCGGGTCATGACCGGCGGTCGGCGGCACGTTGCCCAGTGGCGGCGCCGGCGTTCCGGAGTCCCACACCACCAGCGCCGAGCCCCGGTACGGGAACCTCGGCACCGCCCGCAGACCCCACTGCGGCTCGACGGCCGGGTCGCGGCCGGGCGCGAGCGTCGGGCGGACCACCCGGACCCCGAGCGTGCGCGCCTCGGTCTCGGTGGCCACGTTCGCCACCTGGTGGTCGCCGAACGCCAGGTGCAGCAGCACCCGCTTGGCCGGGGTGCGCGGCAGCGGGTCGCGGGTGACGTGCCGGACGTAGCCGTTGCCCTCGCCCCGGTCCCACAGCATCTGCATCAGCGCGAACGCCACCTGCTGGTCGAGCCGGTCCGGGTAGGCCTGGTCCAGGATCGGCTGCAGGGCCGCGAACGGCGACGCGCGGTTGAGCATCGTGGAGAAGTTCGTCGCCGGCACGACCAGCACCGAGCGGGTGAAGTCCTGCGCGAGCGCGGTCAGCGCGGTGCCCTGGATGCCGCCGAGGCTCGCGCCGGCGTAGCCGAGCCCGGCCCGGACGTCGATCAGCGGGCGCCCGTCGACCCGGAACTCCGGCAGCGCGGCCAGCCCGCCCGGGTGGATCATCGCCCGGCCGAGGAACAGCATGTTCAGATACGCCTGCTGCATCCGGTCCGGGGTCGCGGGGAACGCCGACAGGTCACCGAGCGTGGTGACCAGGAACGGCACGTCCTCGCGCGACATGCCGAGCCAGCTCGCCCCGCACGGCATCGAGTTGCTCTCGTTGGCCGTGGCACCGAGCCCGTTCACCGCGGTGTGGTCGCCGAACAGCCCGTGCCCCCACAGCAGCGGTTTCGCCGCGCCCTCGGCGAACGCGCTGCGCGGGACGTTGCACTGGAAGGTCGCCCGGTACACCCCGTCGGCCTCGGGTCTGCCGTCCGGCCCGTACGCCAGCCGCGAGCCGGGACCGCCGGCCGGCGTGTCCAGGTACTTCGGCACCTCGATCGTGCCGACGACCTTGCGCGCGAACGACGGGTCCTGCTCCGGGGTCGGGTTCTCGACACCGGTCACGGTGACCTTCGGTGCCGCCCGCCCCAGGTCGGCGAACGCCTCGTCGCGCAGGTGCAGCGCGCGTTCGGTCAGGCTCCTGGTGCTGGCCACGGTGAAGTCCCAGGCCAGGTACAGGTCGTGCGGGCGGACGCCGGAGCGCCACAGCTGGATCATGGCCGGGCGCAGCTGGAACCACCTGGCCCGCAGCGCCGGATCGCGTGGCGGCAGCCAGCGCAGCATCCGCTCGAACGCCGGTCCGGCCGGGATCTCCCGGCCCTCGGCGTCGCGGAGGTCGCGCAGGGCGACGATGTAGCGGTGGCCCTCGACCAGGTTCCGCGCCGGGCGGATGATCATGGCCTGGCGGTCCGGGTCGGTGGCGCGCGAGTCCAGCTCCACCCAGTACGGGTGCCGGCGGCCGGTGGTCGCGTCCAGCAGCACGACCGGGGCGTCGCGGCGCAGCGACGCGCCGATGTCCGTGATCGGCGCCACTCCGGTCTCGGCCAGGTCGACCCCCGGCACGGCCGCGAGCAGCATGGATCCGGGTGAGAACCCGTCGTTGCGGTTCCACTCCGCCGGGTCGATCGGCACCCCGCCGACGTTGCGCGGCATCATCTCGGGGGCCAGACTCACCCGGCGACCGGTCGGCGTGGACCGGTCGGGGACCGTGAAGAAGTCGTTCGGGAACGGCAGCAGGCAGGCCGCCGGGTCGATCGGGTCACATCGGGGCGTGGATCGTGGCGGTGCCGCGGCAGCGCTCGGCACGATGACGACGAGCGAGGCGACGAGCGCCATGACCAGCGCCGTGAGGACTGGCAACACCGACCGCTTCATGACCGCTCCCAGCTGGACGACCGGACCAACGCAGAACGTGGCACGCGGTGACCCAAGCCGCTAGCGCCGAACGGGCGAAGAAGCGGGCGGAGAAGTCGAAGGAGCCCTGTGTGACCGAACAGCTCGACCGGCTGCTCGACGAGGTGGCCGAGCACGGCTGGGACCTGAACAAGCCGGCCGCGCCGAACGCGCTGGCCCGCGCAGGCACGTGGTTCCGTACGCGTACCGGGGTGGCCCTGCCCGCCGGGCACCGCGACCTGCTCGCCCGCACCGACGGCCTGGACTTCAACGGCGCGGTGCTCTACGCCACCCAGGACGGCCGCACGACCGGCGGCCTGTTCGTCGCCGGGCTCGCCGAGTCCAACGAGCGGCTGGCCGACAGCGGCGGCACCTGGATCGGTGAGGCCAACGGCGACCTGTTCGGCCTGGCCGCGGGCGCGTGGGTGGTCGCGGACAAGGTCTCCCGCCAGGTGTTCTCCCAGTACGAGGACTGCACCGCCCTGCTCGCCCACGTCCTGCGCAAGTACCTCGACGCGTGATCACTCGTCTGTGAAGGAGCTGGTTCCATGCCGGAGCTGATACTCGGGCCCATGCTCAGACACGTCGGCACGAGGTCCGCGACCGTGTGGGTGGAGACCGACCGGCCGTGCACGGTGCGGGTGGCGGACGCGTCCGCGCACACGTTCACCGTCGCCGGGCACCACTACGCGCTCGTGCCGGTCACCGGGCTCGAACCGGGCACCAGCACCCCGTACGAGGTGTCGCTCGACGACGAGACGGTGTGGCCGGTGCCCGGATTTCCGCCGAGCCGGATCCGCACGTTCCCCGAGGGCGGCGACCCGAGGTTCCTGATGCTGTTCGGCTCCTGTCGGATGCCGGACACCGACGACCCGGCCGAGCAGCGCAAGATGGGCACCGACGCGCTCGCCGCGTACGCACGACGGATGTTCGACGAGGACGAGCGCGAGTGGCCGGACTCGCTGCTGCTGGTCGGTGACCAGGTGTACGCCGACGACACCAGCAAGGCCACCCGCGAGTGGATCGCCAGGCGACGGGACCTGAAGCAGGCGCCCGGGCACGAGGTGACCGACTTCGAGGAGTACACCCGGCTTTACCACGAGTCGTGGTCGGCGCCGCTGTTCCGCTGGCTGACCTCGACCGTGCCGACGTCGATGATCTTCGACGACCACGACGTCCGCGACGACTGGAACACCTCCCAGACCTGGCGCGACGAGATGGCGGCGACCGACTGGTGGCAGGACCGCGAGCGGGGCGCGCTGGCGACGTACTGGATCTACCAGCACATCGGCAACCTCGCCCCGGCCGAGCTGGCCGAGGAGGAGATCTACGACAAGGTGCTGGCGGTCGGCCGGGACGGCGACGCGGCGGAGGTGCTGCGTGACTTCGCCGACCGGGCGACCAAGGAGGTCAACGGCCGCAAGGGCACCCGGTGGAGCTACCGGCGCGACTTCGGCAACGTGCGGCTGCTGGTGATCGACACCCGCTCGGGCCGGATCCTCAGCGGCGGCGCGCGCTCGATGGTCAGCGACAGCGAGTTCGAGTGGATCGAGCAGCACGCGGACGGGAACTACGACCATTTGTTGATCGGTTCGTCCCTGCCGTGGCTGATGCCGCACGCGATCAGCCACATCCAGTCGATGAACGAGGTGGCGTGCCGGCGGCCGGGGTGGCGGGGGCGGCTGGCGGAGAAGTTCCGGCAGGCCAGCGATCTGGAGCACTGGCCTGCGTTCCGGGCGTCGTCAGACCGGTTGTCGCGGCTGATCCTGCGCATCGCCCAGGGCAACGCGGCGACGGTGTGCGTGCTGTCGGGGGATGTGCATCATGTGTACGCGGCGCGGGCGAGCTTCCCGGAGAAGGTGAACGCGGCCGTGTTCCAGCTGACGTGCTCGCCGGTGCACAACAAGGTGCAGCGGGTGCTGCGGCCGTTCTTCACGCTGGCGTGGTGGAAGCCGCTGGCGGCGGTGTTCCGGTGGCTGATGCTCCGCTCACCGCACATCGACCCGATGCCGGTGGACTGGGCGAAGGTGTCCGGACCGTACTTCGGCAACGCGATCGCGGCATTGCGCACGAACGGCAGACACGCGGAGATGGTGGTCGAACGCGCCGAGGGCGGCCGAGACGCGCCCCGCCTCGAACCACTGACAACGGTAGTGCTCACCGCCTCCGAGGACTGACCAGCACTTTCTCGGCTCGCGCGCACACGTCAAGGACATCCCCCGCCTGCGGCGCGCCACCGCTTGGTCAACCGATGACCCACACCCACCCGACGAGCCGCTTCCCGAAACCCCACACCCGCATCCACCAGCGCAAAGCGCACAACTGTCGTGCTACGGGTTCCGAGGACTGACCAGCACTTTCTCGCCTCGCGCGTACACGTCAAGGGCATCCCCCGCCCTCTCCGGGGGCACCCCTCAGGGCCATCCTATCGGTTGTTGGGGTGGGAAAGGGCTGGTCGGCGTGGGCTGTGGACAACTCGGGGCACGGATGGCGCGAGTGGGCGCTGCTCCGTTCGTACTACGTCGATGGTCGCTGTTCGCTGCCGAGTGGTCGCGTTACGTTGCTGGGTATGGAGCGACGGAGCTTTCTTCGGGTGTCCGTGGTCGGGACCGCGGCGGCGGCGTTCGGTGGGGCCTCCTGGCTGAACGCGTTCTCGGCGGCGGCCGACCCGGGTGACGGGCCGTACGGGCCGCTGCTTCCGGCGGACGGCAACGGGCTCCGCCTTCCCGATGGCTTCACCGGGCGGATCGTCGCCGAGAGTGGGCGGCGGGTGGGGGCCTCGGACTACGTCTGGCATCCGGCGCCGGACGGCGGTGCGTGCTTCGCGGCGGCCGACGGGGGCGGTTGGGTTTACGTGTCCAACAGCGAGGTTCCCTCGACCGGCGGCGTGGGGGCGATACGGTTCGCCGGCGATGGGTCCGTTGTGGACGCCTACCGGATCCTGGACGGCACCGACGTGAACTGTGCGGGGGGCGCCACGCCGTGGGGGACCTGGCTGTCCTGTGAAGAGGTCGACCGGGGCGAGGTGTACGAGACCGATCCGTTCGGGGTCGCCGATCCGATCGTGCGGCCCGCCATGGGGGTGTTCAAGCACGAGGCGTGCGCGGTGGACGCCGACCGGCGGGTCGTGTACCTCACCGAGGACGTGCCGGACGGGGGGTTCTATCGGTTCACTCCGTCGAACTGGCCGGATCTGTCGGCCGGGACGTTGGAGATCCTGATCGGCGAGCCGGGCCAGACCAGCGGAGCGGTCACCTGGGCCCGGGTGCCCGACCCGTCCGCGGCCGACGAGGACACCCGGCACCAGGTCGACGGCGCGAAGCCGTTCGACGGCGGTGAGGGCTGCTACTACGCCGCCGGCACGTGCTGGTTCACCACCAAGGGTGACAACCGGGTCTGGGCCTACGACGCGGACGCCGGCACCATCGGCCTCACCTACGACGACGACAGCCCGCTGGCCGGCGTGGACAACGTGACCGGCGCGGCCAGTGGCGACCTGTTCGTCGCCGAGGACGGTGACAACCTGGAGATCTGCCTGATCACGCCGGACGGGATCGTGGCGCCGTTCGTGCGGGTCGAGGGGCACGAGAACTCCGAGATCACCGGGCCGGCATTCAGCCCGGACGGCACGCGGCTGTACTTCTCGTCCCAGCGCGGCCCGTCCGGGCAGTCCGAGGACGGGGTCACGTTCGAGGTGCGCGGGCCCTTCCGGACCTGACTACGCGAGCGCCTCGAGCACACCGTCGATCTGCTCGGCCAGGGTCACGTCGTTCTGCGTCACGCCGCCGGCGGAATGAGTCGTGCAGCGGAACGTGAGGGTGCGCCAGCGGATGTCGATGTCCGGGTGGTGATCGCTGTTCTCGGCGATCTCGGCCACCCGGTTCACGACCTGGATGGCCTCCGGGAAACTGCCCAGCTCGACGGTCCGCTCGAACGAGCCGTCGGTCAGGTGCCAGCGCCGGAGGCGACCGAGCGCCTTTCCCTTGTCTTCGTCGGTGAGGAGTTCAGGCATGCCTCCATGGTGACGCGTGCACCTCCGCGACGCACCGGTAAGGTGGCTGTTCACCACGGGAGTCCGGTGCCGCGCCGGGCTGAGAGGAGGGCGCGCAGCCCTCGACCGTCGAACCTGATCCGGGTCATGCCGGCGCAGGGAGGAGGAGTGTCATGCGGAAACCGCTGCTCGGGGCCGTCCTGGTCGCTTCGCTCACCGCCTGCACGCTGTCCTCGGGCGAACCGGAGGAGGACGGCGAGCGCCGCGTGGTGCTGGTCACCCACGACTCGTTCGCGATGAGCGAGGACGTGCTCACCGCCTTCCGCGAGGAGTCCGGCATCACCATCGACGTGCGCAAGCTCGGTGACGCGGGCGCGCTCACCAACCAGCTGGTGCTCACCAAGGACAGCCCGGTCGGCGACCTCGCCTACGGCATCGACACGACGTTCGCGTCCCGGGCGCTCGACGAGGACGTGTTCGAGGCCTATCGCAGCCCGGCCGCCGCCGAGGGCCCGCAGCGGTACGCGGTCGACGACACGGACCGGCTGACCGCGGTCGACGTCGGCGACGTGTGCGTCAACATCGACCCGGCCGCGCTGGCCGCGAAGGGCGTGCCCGAGCCGGCCAACTACGCCGACCTCACCCGCGCCGAGTACCAGAACATGCTGGTGGTCGAGGACCCGGCGACGTCCTCCCCCGGCCTGGCGTTCCTGCTCGGCACGATCGCCTCGCTCGGCGACGGGTGGCGGGAGTACTGGATGGCGCTGCGCGGCCGCGGCGTGCAGGTGGTCTCCGGCTGGGAGGAGGCCTACACCCAGGAGTTCTCCGGCTCGTCCGGCGAGGGCCCCCGGCCGATCGTGGTGTCCTACGCCTCGTCGCCGGCCGCGGAGGTCGCCGAGGACGGCACGCCGACGACGAAGGCCGCGCTGGACACCTGCTTCCGGCAGGTCGAGTACGCCGGCGTGCTGCGCGGCGCGGCGAACACCGAGGACGCCCGCGCGGTGCTCGACTTCCTGCTGTCGCCGGAGTTCCAGTCGCAGGTGCCGGAGCAGATGTACGTGTACCCGAGCCGCGCCGACGTGGAGCTGCCGGAGACGTGGCAGGCGGCGGCGCCGCTGCCGGAGTCGCCCGCCGAGATGGACCCGGCGACGATCGCGGAGAACCGGGAGCGGTGGATCGACGAGTGGCGCGCACTCGTTCAGGGCTGAGCCCGCGGTCCGGGCCGCTGCTGGTCGCGCTGGTCCCGCTGGGGTTCCTCGCGGTCTTCTTCGTGTGGCCGGTGGTCGCGATCGTGCGGCTGGGGTTCGGCGAGGGCGGCGTGCTCGCGGTCCTCGGGTCGGCGGACACCTGGCAGCTGGTGGCGTTCACCGTCGGGCAGGCCGCGGCGTCGACCGCGTTGGCGGTGCTGGCCGGGCTGCCGGTGGCCTACCTGCTGGCGCGCACCTCGGTGCCGGGCCGGGGTCTCGTGCGGGTGGTGATCCTGGTCCCGTTCGTGCTGCCGACCGTGGTGGTGGGGCTCGCGTTCCGGACGCTGCTGCCCGACGGCGGGGTGCTGGCGATCGTGCTGGCCAACAGCTTCTTCAACGTGGCGGTGGTGGCGCGCACGGTCGCCGGGCTGTGGTCGCACCTGGACGGCCGGGCGGCGGACGCGGCCCGGTCGCTGGGTGCGTCGCCGCTGCGGGCGTTCACGTCGGTCACACTGCCCGCGCTGGCGCCGGCCCTGACGTCGGCCGCGGCGGTGGTGTTCCTGTTCTGCGCCACCAGTTTCGGCGTGGTGCTGATCCTCGGCGGGTCCCGGTACCGGACGCTGGAGACGGAGATCTACCTGCGCACGGTGGAACTGCTCGATCTGTCCGGCGCGGCGGCGTTGTCGCTGGTGCAGCTGGTCGCGGTGGTGGCGGCGCTGTCGGTGGGGGCGCTGGCGCGGCGGCGGCGGGAATCGGCGCTGCGGCTGCGGGGCCGGGCGAGCGTGGCGCGGCGGCCGCGCGGGGCGCTGTCCTGGACGGTGGTCGGGGTCGCGCTCGCGGTGGTGACGCTGCTGCTGGTGCCGGTCGTGGTGCTGGTGGCGCGGTCGTTCGACGGCGGGCTCGCCGGGTACCGGGCGCTGGCCGGGTTCGGGCACGAGGAGTCGCTGCAGGTGTCCGGTTGGGAGGCGGCGGCGAACTCGCTGCGCGCGGCGACGGACGCGACGGTGCTGGCGGTGGTGCTGGGGACGCTGGCGAGCGTGGTGCTGGTGTCGCTGTCGCGCGGGCGGACGCGGCGGGGCGTGGTGGAGACGATGGACACGGTGCTGATGCTGCCGCTCGGGGTGTCGGCGGTGACGGTCGGCTTCGGGTACCTGGTGACGTTGGACCTGCTGCCCGGCGACCTGCGGACGTCGCCGGCGCTGGTGCCGTTGGCGCAGGCGCTGGTGGTGACGCCGCTGGTGATCCGGATGCTGCTGCCGGTGCTGCGGTCGATCGACACGCGGCTGCGCCAGGCGGCGGCGTCGTTGGGCGCGTCGCCGTGGCGGGTGTGGCGGGAGGTCGACGTGCCGGTGGCCGGCCGGTCGCTGCTGACCGCGGTCGCGTTCGGGTACGTGGTGGCGCTGGGCGAGTTCGGCGCGACGAGCTTCCTGGCCCGGCCGGACACGGCGACGCTGCCGGTGGCGGTGGCGCGACTGCTGGCGCGGCCAGGGGAGCTGAACAACCAGATGGCGTACGCGGCGTGCGCGCTGCTGGTGGCGGTGACGGTGGCCGCGGTGGCGATGGTGGAGTCGGTGGGTCGGTCGAGAGTCGTGGAGTTCTGATGGCACTGACGGTTTCCGGCCTGACCGTCCACTACGGAACCGTGGCCGCGGTGTCCGATGTGGACCTTGCGGTGGCCGACGGTGAGGTGCTGGCGCTGCTGGGGCCGTCCGGGTGCGGGAAGTCGACGCTGCTGCGGGCGGTGGCGGGGCTGGAACCGGCGTCCGGTCGGGTGTGCTGGGACGACGTGGATCTGGCCGGTGTTCCGGTGCACCGGCGCGGGTTCGGGTTGGTGTTCCAGGACGGGCAGCTGTTTCCGCACCGGGACGTGGTCGGCAACGTGGAGTTCGGACTCCGGATGCGGGGCGAGCCTCGGACGGACCGGGTGGCGGAGCTGCTGGAGCTGGTCGGGCTCACCGGGTACGAGCGGCGGCGGGTGCACGAGCTGTCCGGCGGCGAGCAGCAACGGGTCGCACTGGCGAGGGCGCTGGCTCCCCGGCCGCGGCTGTTGTTGTTGGACGAGCCGCTGTCGGCGCTGGACCGGGCGCTGCGCGAACAGCTGGCGATGGACCTGGCGCGGGTGCTGGAGACGACCGGCAGCACCGCGCTGGTGGTCACCCACGACCACGACGAGGCGTTCACCCTGGCCGACCGGGTGGCGGTGATGCGGGCGGGGCGGATCATCCAGGTCGGCGAGCCGGCGGAGGTGTGGCGCCGGCCGGTGGACGAGGACACCGCGCGGTTCCTGGGCTGCGGCGAGGTGCTGTCGGCGACCGTGGCGGGTGGGGTGGCTCGGTGCGCGCTGGGCGAGGTGCGCCTGCCGTGGGCGGCCGACGGGCGGGCGCGGCTGGGCCTGCGTCCGACGGCGTTGCGGCCCGCCGACGAGGGGGTGCCCGGCGAGGTGGTGCACCGGGTGCACCGTCGGGACCACGTGCGGCTTCGGGTGCGGGTGGACGGGCGCCTGGTGGACGCGGTGGCCGGGATGGGGGACGCGCCGCCGGTGGGCGCCGAGGTGCGCCTGGCGATGGACGAGGACGGGGTCGCCCTGCTGCCGGCGTGAGGTCCCGACCCGCTCCACGGGCCGGTATGCCGATCGTCGCCGGAACGCGGTGCCCGTGGTCAGCCGTCGCGGGTGGTGAGGCGGGCCAGGGCCAGGGAGTAGCCGATCAGGATGTAGCAGGTGGCGCGGAAGGCGTTCTCGACGAGGCCGTCGGCCGGGAGGGGGTCGCGGACGACATCGGCCATGTCGAGCCAGCCGTCGGTGAGCAGGACGGGGTGCAGCCAGGAGAGGGTGTCGATCCCGCCGAGGACGGTGAACAGGACGATGCCGCCGGTGGTCGCCGCCAGGACGATCAGCGGGTGGTCGGTGGTCGACGAGATCGCCAGGGCGATCGCGGCCACCGCCCACACCTGGATGGTGACCAGCAGCGTCAGCAGTGCGATCCGGCCGAGCGAGGCCGGGACCGACATGGTGGAGCCGGACAGCGTGAGCATGCCCTCGCCGCCGAGCAGCACGATGCCGGCGAGGATCGCGGTGACCGCCATGATCGTCACGGCGAGCAGGGACACCGCGGCGACGCCGAACGCCTTGACGGCCAGCAGGCGGGGTCGGCTCACCGGGGCCAGCAGCAGGTTGCGCAGGCCGCCGGTCGATGCCTCGCCGGCGAGGGCGTCGGCCGACCACATGGCACCGCACAGCGGCAGCATCATCGGCATCGCCAGCAGCAGGACGAAGATCGGCAGGATCAGCCCGTTGTCGGCCACCAGCATGGCGATGCCGGCGATGTCGTCCCGGCGGCCGCCGCTCATCGACCCGGCGGCGATGGCGACGCTGATGCCGGCGATCACCGGAGTGAACGCGAGCGCGGCCAGCGCCACGAGGGTGCGGGGGCGGCGCAGGATGAACCGGAGCTCGGAGCGGAGCACCCGGCCCAGCGGGGCGGTGGCGCGGGTGGTGGTCCGCACGTCGGACATCGCGGCCGTGGGCACCGTGGTCATCGTGTCGGGGTCATGTCGGGTCCTCGGTCGAGGGCTGGGGTTCGGCGACGTCGGACAGCCGGGCGGTGGTGTTCTCCGCCTCGGTGAGCCGGGCGAAGAGGTCCTCCAGGCCGGTGCGCTGCCGGCGGACCTCGTGCACGGCGACGCCCGACCGGACCAGGGTCGCGACGACCTCGGGGGCGGTGGTGGTGGTCAGGTCGACGTGCACGCCGTCCGGCGTGGCGCGGGCCGGCATCCGGTTGTCGCGCAGGGCGTCGACGGCGACCGGGACGTCCGGGGTGGACACCAGGAGGCCGGCGTTGCCCGCTTCCAGCAGT
Source organism: Actinophytocola gossypii (assembly GCF_025165815.1). Classification (GTDB taxonomy): domain Bacteria; phylum Actinomycetota; class Actinomycetes; order Mycobacteriales; family Pseudonocardiaceae; genus Actinophytocola; species Actinophytocola gossypii. Next base: position 96,367 of record NZ_JAFFZE010000025.1, read on the forward strand.
TCGCGGAGCTCGCCCTGGGCCACCAGCGACCCGCGATGCATGACGGCGACGTGCGTGCAGGTGGCCTCGACCTCGGCGAGCAGGTGGGAGGACACCAGGACGGTGGTGCCGGCGGCGTGCAGGTCGGCGATCACCGCACGGACCTCGCGGGTACCGGCCGGGTCGAGGCCGTTGGTCGGCTCGTCGAGGACCACCAGGCGGCGGGGCAGCAGCAGCGCGGCGGCCAGGCCGAGGCGCTGCTTCATGCCCAGCGAGTAGCCCCGGTACCGGCGGCCGGCCGCCGAGGCGAGGCCGACGCGTTCCAGGGCGTCGTTGACGGCGCGGGGGATGTCGGAGGTGACCATCCTCGGCTCGGCGGCGGCGCAGCGGAACAGGTTCTCCCGGCCGGAGAGGAACGGGTGGAAGCCAGGGCCCTCGACGAGTGCGCCCACCTCCGGCAGGGCCCAGTTCGCGCCGCCCGGCATGAGGTGGCCGAGCAGTTCGACCGAGCCCGCGGTCGGGGTCACCAGGCCGAGGAGCATCCGGATCGTGGTCGTCTTGCCGGAGCCGTTGGGCCCCAGCATGCCCAGCACCGCGCCGACCGGCACGTCCAGATCGACGTGATCCACGGCGACGGTCTTGCCGTAGACCTTGCGCAGACCACGGGTGCGGGCGGCCACGGGGTCGGCGCTGGTGTCGGTCCTCGGGGGGAAGTCGTCGAGCATCGTGGAGCTGTCGGGCTGGGCGATGTCCTTGCTCATCGGGCGCCTGCCGGGTGGTCGGCGGCCGTCCTACCGGGGTTCGTGCGGGTGCCGGCCAGGTCGGGAGTACCGGCGCCGTGCCGAGACGGCGCGGTTCGCTGGTTCATGCCGCACCTCCTGGTCTCGTGGTCCGCTCGCACCCGGCGAGCGCTCGGCGTCTGACGGTACGTCCTGCGCGGCGGCCGTCCGGAGGTGGATCGGGCGTGGGTCGGCAGGGCTCTTGCTGGTCGACCGGCGGCTCCGCCATCGGGGATCGTCTCACCCGTACGCCGCCGGTGCACAGGCGCTGGGTGGGTGGGGCCGGAGCATCGGCGACGGGCCGAGCTCGCTGTTGTGGCGGGGCTGGGGTGCTTTCTTTGTTCATCGATCGTGGCTGCGCGGGGTTGGTGCTCTTGGACGTGCGCGCTGTGGGTGGTTGGCCGGCAGGTCGGGGTGGCGGAGAGACGTCTGGCGCGTTGGGCTTGCTCGGACCTGCCTGTGGCTCGTAGGTCCGCGGAGGGCAGGTGGGCTGCTCGCTGCGGGCATGGGTTGAGCGCCAGGTTGAGCGCTGGCTCGGTGGGCCGAGCGCTGCGCGGTGGGCAGAGCACTGGGTCGGTGAGCTGAGCGCTGTCGATGAGCAGAGCACTGTCGATGAGCAGAGCACTGAGTCGGTGAACTGGCCGCTGCGCGGTAGGCAGAGCACTGAGTCGGTGAACTGGCCGCTGCGCGGTAGGCAGAGCACTGAGTCGGTGAACTGAGCACTGCGCGCCGAGCCGAGACTGGGCCGGTGAACTTGAGCACTGCGTCGTCGATAGAGCGCTGCACGCCGGGCTGAGCGCTGAGTCGGTGGGTAGGGCACTGAGTCGGTGGGCATAGCACCAGGTCGGTGGACATAGCACCAGGTCGGTCGGCAGAGCACTGGGTCGGTGGGCAGAGCACTGGGTCGGTGAACTGAGTGCTGCGCGGTGGCCAGAGCGCCGAGCGGTGGGCCGAGCGGTGGGCTGGGACGAGACGCCGCGGGAGCGGGTCGGGAGCTGGATGCGTGCCCGGGGCGGGCGATTCGCATCGGCGCGGGCGGGGAGTTGGTGCTGGTCGCCGACCAGCTCCCGAACTTGGACAGTTGGCTTGTCGTACCGACGGCCAGTCGCGATCGCGCGAGGTGTTGGTCGGGGCTGATGCGCATGTGCGTCTCCCCCTGCTCCCCTGCGTTTTCGCTCCCCCGCGTTCTCCCCGTGCTCGCTCGCGGTGGAGGACGCCTTTGCTTGGGCGGTGGCTGTCCCCGCCCGACCGGGCGGGGACAGCCGACCTGGGTGACTACTTCATCTGCTCGGCGGCTTCGATGACGACCTGCTCGGGGACGGCGCCGATGGCGACCTTGCCGTCCTCGGTGATGAGGGCGGTGCCGACGTTGGCGCTGATCACGTAGCCGGTGCCGAAGTCGCCGCTGACCTGCTTGCCGAGGGTGCCGAGGAGCTCGAGCGGGTTGTCCGAGCCGTTGGCGAAGCCGCCGCGCTCGCCACGGTCACCGCGGTCGCCTCGGTCACCGCCGGGGCGGGCCTCGTCGAAGGGCATGGTCAGCATGTCGTTCGGGATGGTGGCGGTGAGTACCGTGTCCCAGCCCTCGCCGTAGGTGTTCAGGTCGAGGTCGCCGAACAGGTCCTTCGGGGCCTGGCCGCGGAACTCCTCGTTCGGGTCCTGCTCGGTGACCGTCGCGCCCTCGGGCGGGGTGAACTGGAACAGGCTCGCGTCCTGCGGGCCGTCGGCGAACTCGGTGAAGCCGGCCTTGACGGCGGGCTCGGCCTGGCCGTTGGCCAGGACCTCGACCTGCAGCGGGACCCTGGTCTCGGAGTCGACCGACACCCGCACCTCGCGCAGCAAGGTGCGCTCGGTGGGCTTCGGGGTCAGGACCAGCTGGTACACCGGGCGGTCGGCAACCCTGGCGGTGCCGTCGACGTCGACCTCGCTGTCCTTCTGCATGGCGTCGACCAGCTCGCGGGCGGCGGTGGCCGGGTCGGCGAAGCGGCTCTCGAGCGGCTTCTCGTGCGCCTTGCCGTCGGCCCCGTGCGGAACCTTGGTGACGCTGCGCTCGGAGGAGTTCCACACCCAGACGGTCTTGCCGTCGTCGATCACCGTGGTCTCGGTGCCGCTGTCCGGCAGCTGGACGCGGTGCTTGCCCTCGCCGTCGGTGAAGACGCGGATCTCGGCACCGTCGGTGGAGCCCGGCATACCGGGGAGCGGCAGGCCGAGGTTGTTCTCGAGCGCGACCGACCCGGACAGCGCGGGGATCTCGGTGTTCAGCACGGACTCGACCAGGTCGTCGGGGCTGATCGCCGGCAGTTCGGGCGGCGCCTCCCCGGCGCCGGCCGGCGAGGCCAGCAGCACCAGCCCGGCCACGCCCGCGACGGTCCCGGCCGCCGCGAACGACAGCACGGTCTTCTTGGTCTCCATGTGGTACCCCTCGTTTCAGCTCCGTGTTTCTTCCCGGTGATGTCGAGGTTGCCGGATGGCAGCTGAGATGACGCTGAGAGTGACGGGTTGGTGGGGCGGTGGCTGAGAATGTACTGAGAGTGGGCTGCCGCTTTCGGTGCGAGCGGGCATGCTTGCCGCATGAAACCGCGTGTGCTGGTGGTGGACGACGAGCTCGGAGTGCGCAGGGCGCTCCAGCGTGGGCTCGGCGCCGAGGGCATGGAGGTCGTCGTGGCCGCCGACGGCCCGAGCGCGCTCGACCTCGCGCGCACCGGCGCGTTCGACGTGATCCTGCTCGACATCATGCTGCCCGGTCTGTCCGGCTACCGGGTGCTGCAGCGGTTACGCGCGGAAGGGGTCGGCACGCCGGTGCTGCTCGTGTCGGCCAAGGACGGCGAGATCGACCAGGCCGACGGGCTCGACCTCGGCGCCGACGGGTACTTAGTCAAGCCGTTCTCCTTCGTCGTGCTGGTAGCGCAGGTGCGGGCGGTGCTGCGGCGCGGTGCCGGCGACGGGGCTGAACGGCGGCTGAGAGTCGGCGACCTGGTGGTCGACCGGGCGACACGCGAGGTGCGGCACGCGGGCGAGGTCGTCCCGCTCTCCCCGCGCGAGTTCGCGGTCCTGGAGGTGCTCGCCGGCCGGGCCGGTGCGGTGGTCACCAAGGACGAGCTGCTGCGCACCGTGTGGGGTGACGAGCTGGCGGCGACCCGCAACGCGGTCGAGGTTTACGTGGGGTACCTGCGGCGCAAGTTGGACGCGGCGGGCGCGGGTGGGATCGTGCGTACCGTGCGTGGACACGGATACGTCGCCTCCAGCAGCGAGCTGGACGCGGTGCTCGAACCCGGTCCCGGGCGTTGAGAGGTGCGCTCGGGCGGCTCGTCGGGCTGCTGTGGCTGCGGCGGACGCTGCGGTTCCGGATCACCATGGTGGCGACGGCGGCCACCCTGGCGGTACTGCTCCTGCTGGCCGTGCAGACCAGCCGGCTGATCGGTCCGCTGCTGGTCAGCTCGGCCGACGAGCAGCTGCAGGAGATCCTCGACGCGGCCGTCACCGAGGTGCGGGCCGGGAGTGCCCCGGCGGACGATCCGGTCGGCGTGCGCGCGCGGGTGCTCGACACGGCCGGCGCGCCGGTCGACGGGCTGCCGGTGCCACCGCTCGACGCGGCGGACGTCCGCACGCTCAAGGCGGGCACGCCGGTACTGCGGAAGTCGGAGGAGCCGCCGCAACGGTGGGTGGGCACGGTGGCGACGGCGCCGGACGGCTCGCAGCGGCTCGTGGTCGTCGGCACCACGCTGACCGGGTACTTCGTCGCGCAGGAGCGGGCGCTGAACTGGCTGCTGGTGGCGGCCCTGATCGCCACGGCGGCCACCGGGACGGCGACGTGGTTCGCGGTGCTGTCGTCGCTGCGGCCGGTGGAGCGCATGCGCAGCGCGGCGACGCGCCTGCCCGCCGGGCACCGGTTGCCGCTGCCGACCGCGCACGACGAGCTGCGTTCGCTGGCGGCCGCGCTGAACGGCCTGCTCGCCCGGCGCGACGAGGCGACCGACCGGCTGCGCCGCTTCACCGGGGACGCCGCGCACGAGTTGCGTTCGCCGGTGGCGTCGATCCGGGTGCAGGCCGAGGTGGCGGTGGCCAACCCGGACGCGGACTTCGCGCACGAGGTCCTCGCCGACGTGGTGCACGAGTCCGAGCGGCTGTCGACGCTGGTCGAGGGCCTGCTGACGCTCGCGCGCTCGGACGCGGGCGAACTGCCGGCCGCGCAGCCGGTGGACGTGTGCACGGCGGCGCGGGACGCGGTGGGCCGGGTCGACCGGCGGGGTCTGGTCGTCGGCGTGAACACGCCCTCGACGGCGTGCTGGGTGCTGGCCGCGCCGGCCGAGGTGGACCTGGTGCTGGACAACCTGCTGCGCAACGCCGTGCGGCACGGCCGGGCGATGGTGACGGTGACGGTGCTGCGGCGGGCGGACACGGTGTGGCTGATGGTGGACGACGACGGTCACGGGGTGGCGGAGGAGCACCGGGAGAAGGTGTTCGACCGCTTCTACCGGGTGCAGGACGACCGCTCGCGCGACTCGGGTGGTGCGGGGCTCGGCCTCGCGCTGGTCGAGGAGGTGGTGCGCAGGCGGGGCGGCTCGGTGCGGGTCGGCGAGGCGCCGGAGGGAGGTGCCCGGTTCCAGGTGCGGTGGCGGGCGTTGCGGACGTGACGGTGTTGCGGACGACCGCGCTGGTCGACGCGCCGCCGAGGGCGGTGTCGGCCGCGCTGACCGAGCGGTCGCTGTTCGGCGGCACGGGGGTGCTGGCGCCCGGGGCGGAGGTGCGGGTGCTGGGCGCCCGGCTCCGGGTGGCGGAGACGACGGTGTCCGGCCTGCGCCTGGTGCCGGTCGGCGTGGTGCCGGTCGCGGTACCGGTCGGCGCGGTGCCGGTGCCGATCGCGCTGTCGGTGCGGCTGTCGGCGACGGCGGGCGGGGTGCTGGTGACGTGCTCGGCGACGTCGCGATGGGCGCGGCGGCGGGTGCTGGGCGTGCTGGAGACGGTGGTGGACCGGGTGCGGGCGCGGGCGGAGGCGCTGGTCGGCGGGTCGCTGGTGGTGGGGGCGGCGATCCGGCGGGGGCGGACGGTGCTGGCGCAGCAGCGGGCGTACCCGGCGACGGCGGCCGGGCGGTGGGAGCTGCCGGGTGGACGCGTGGAGCCCGGGGAGTCCGATGTGGACGCCGTGGTGCGGGAGTGCGCGGAGGAGTTGGGGGTGGGGGTACGGGTCGGCGCGGCGGTCGGCCCGGACGTGGCGCTGTCCGAGCGGAAGGTGTTGCGGATCTACCGGGCGGAGCTGGTGGACCCGCTGGCCGAGCCGCATCCGCACGACCACCAGGCGCTGCGGTGGCTCACGGCCGGCCGGCTCGGCCAGGTCGACTGGCTGCCGGCCGACCGGGTGCTGGTCCCGGCGCTGCGCCGGCTGCTTCGGGCGAACGGACAGGGGGCGGCGGACGGCTGAGGCCGGATGCGGCACCTCGCGGCGGCGGACCGCACCAGACGGCTCGCCTGGCGAGGCGACCGCAGCCTCCTGGTCGCACGCCGGGCCTCGCGAACGGGCGGGGTCCCGCTCGCGAGGCCGACGGCACACGCGCGATTCCGCTCACGAGACCGACGACCGCACTGGCACCCGGGATTCCGCTCGCGAGATTGACGACCGCACTGGCACCCGGAATTCCGCGCTCGCGAGATTGACGACCGCACTGGCACCCGGGATTCCGCTCGCGAAGCCGACGATCCGGTGTCCGCCGGACTAGCCGACGCCGGCCAGGCGGAGGACCGTGGACAGCCGGTCGGCGCCGCGTTCGGTGGCGCGTTCGGCGCCCTGGCGGCGGATTCGGTCGAGCTCCGGCGGGTCGGCCAGCAGCTCACCGGTTCGTTCGCGGATCGGGCGTAGTTCCTCGATCACCAGGTCGGCGACCGTGTCCTTCAGCTCGCCGTAGGAACCGAAGGCGTCGGCGACCTCGCGGGCCGGTTTGCCGGTGCAGGCGGCCACGATCTCCAACAGGTTCGCCAGGCCTGGCTGCTCGTCGGGGTGGTACTCAAGGCGATCAAAACTGTCCGTCACGGCTCGCTTCACCTTGCGGCGCAACAGGTCTGGCTCGTCCATGACGAACAGGACGCCGGCCGCGTCGGGGGTCGACTTGGCCATCTTCCTGGTCGGATCGGACAGGTCCTTGACGCGCGCCGCGGCCGGCGGGGTCACCGCGCGGGGAACCACCAGGGCGTCGCCGAAGGTGGTGTTGAAGCGTCTGGCCAGGGAGCGCGCCAGTTCGACGTGCTGGGCCTGGTCGTCGCCCACCGGGACCTCGTCGGCGCCCTGCAGCAGGATGTCGGCGGCCATCAGCACGGGGTAGGTGAACAGACCGACCCGCACGGGCGTCTCGGCTAGTTCGCGGGCGGCGCTCTTCTCCTTGAACTGGGTCATCCGTGCCGCCTCGCCGAACGAGCACGTGCACTCGAGGACCCAGGTCAGCGGGCCGAGCTGGGGCAGCAGATCGGACTGCACGAAGATCTGGTCCGGCTCGATGCCGGCGGCCACGAGCAGGGCCAACAGCTCGCGGGAGCGGTGCCGCAGGCGTTGTGGGTGGTAGGACGTCGTCATTCCGTGCAGGTCGCTGACGAAGTACAGATCACCGGGACGGCCCTCGCGTGCCCAGCGCCGGATCGCGCCGAGGTAGTTGCCGAGATGCGCCGGGCCGGACGGCGTGATCGCGGAGAGGCGGGGCATGGGGTCCTCCTTCGGGTCGTCGCCCGCCGGTGGCCCCCGGACACAACGAAGGCCGCCCGCTGCGGGCGGCCTGTTGGTCTCAACGCGTGCGCGTCACAGCCGCCGGTCGGCGGCCCACCAGTTGAGACTTGTGACGTTGCGCATGCCCCTCAGTCTAGGGGTCGCGGCTGGGACAACGGAACGAGCTAGGCGGCCTTCTTGTACTCGGCCTTCGCACGCTTGAGGGCCAGCACCGGACACCGCTTGCACCGCGACGACGACCGGCAGCACTTCTTCTTCACCTTGCCGGCCTTCATCAGCTTGCGCACGGTCTGCGCGGGCGTACGGTCGCCGTGCTTCTTGCCCATAGCCACTTAGGTTAACCTTACCTTCAACCAGGGTTCCAGGGCCGGCAGCTATCCTGTACACCGCCGCGGTTCCGCGCGCGACCAACGACGCCACACCTACAGGAGCACGTGCGTGCCTGCCACCGATACCGGAGCGCCTGCGATCGCCAGGACCGACCTCCGCAACGTCGCGATCGTCGCGCACGTCGACCACGGGAAGACCACCCTCGTCGACGCGATGCTCCGCCAGTCCGGGGCCTTCTCCACCAGGGCCGAGCCCGTCGACCGGGTCATGGACTCCGGCGAGCTCGAGCGCGAGAAGGGCATCACGATCCTCGCCAAGAACACCGCCGTCCGCCGGGAGACCCCCACCGGACCGATCACCATCAACGTGATCGACACCCCGGGCCACGCGGACTTCGGCGGCGAGGTCGAGCGCGGGCTGTCCATGGTCGACGGCGTCCTCCTCCTGGTCGACGCCAGCGAGGGGCCCCTGCCGCAGACCCGCTTCGTCCTCCGCAAGGCGCTCGCCGCCGGCCTGCCGGTGGTGCTCGTGGTCAACAAGGTCGACCGGGCCGACGCGCGCATCGCCGAGGTCGTCTCCGAGACCCACGACCTCCTGCTCGACCTCGCCACCGAGCTGGACCACCTGGACGCCAACATCCTCGACCTCCCGGTGGTCTACGCCTCCGCCCGCGCCGGCCGCGCGAGCCTCGAGCAGCCGGCCGACGGGGGCCTGCCGGACCAGGACAACCTCGACGCCCTGTTCGCCACCCTCCTCGAGCACGTCCCGCCGCCGGCCGGCGACCCGGAGGCCCCGCTGCGCGCGCTGGTCACCAACCTCGACGCGTCCAGCTTCCTCGGCCGGATCGCGCTGTGCCGGGTGCACGCCGGCACCATCCGCAAGGGCGAGACCGTCGCCTGGTGCCGGGCGGACGGCTCCATCGACAACGTCCGGATCACCGAACTCCTGCTCACCGAGGCCCTCGAACGGATGCCCGCCCAGCGCGCCGAGGCGGGCGACATCGTCGCCATCGCCGGCATCCCGGACATCACCATCGGCGACACGCTCGCCGACCAGGACGACCCCGAGCCGCTGCCCCGGATCAGCGTCGACGAGCCCGCGATCTCGGTCACCATCGGCATCAACAGCTCGCCGCTGGCCGGGCGCGGCGGTGGCACGAAGCTGACCGCACGCCTGCTCAAGAACCGGCTCGACGCCGAGCTGGTCGGCAACGTCTCCGTCCGCGTCCTGCCCACCGAACGGCCCGACACCTGGGAGGTCCAGGGCCGGGGCGAGCTGGCGCTGGCGATCCTGGTGGAGACCATGCGCCGCGAGGGCTTCGAGCTGACCGTCGGCCGCCCGGAGGTCGTCACCCGCACGATCGACGGCACCCTCTGCGAGCCGTTCGAGCGGCTCACCGTGGACGCCCCCGAGGAGCACCTCGGCGCGATCACCCAGCTGCTCGCCGCCCGCAAGGGACGCCTGGAGCACATGGGCGGGCACGGCACCGGCCGGGTCAGGGTCGAGTACGTGGTGCCCTCCCGCGGGCTGATCGGGTTCCGCACCGACTTCCTCACCGAGACCCGGGGCACCGGCATCGCGAACGCCATCTTCGAGGGCTACTTCCCCTGGGCCGGGCAGATCCGCGGCCGGCACTCCGGCTCGCTGGTCGCCGACCGCACCGGCTCGGTCACCAGCTACGCCATGCTGCAGCTCGCCGACCGGGGCACGTTCTTCGTCGAGCCGGGCGCGGACGTCTACCAGGGCATGGTCGTCGGCGAGAACCCGCGCGCGGAGGACCTCGACGTCAACGTCACCCGGGAGAAGAAGCTCACCAACATGCGCTCCTCCGCCGGCGACGAGCTGGAGCGGCTGGCCCGCCCGCGCAAGCTGGTGCTGGAGGAGGCGCTGGAGTTCTGCGCCCCGGACGAGTGCGTCGAGGTCACCCCGAACGTGGTCCGCATCCGCAAGGTCATCCTGGACAGCGTCCAGCGCGCCCGCGCCCGTTCCCGCGAGAAGACCCGCAACGCCTAGCGGAACCGCCGGTCGCTCCGGCACGTCACCTGAAGGAGGGAGCGCGGGGGCGGTCTGGCAGGGTCGAGCTCAGGGAGGCGAACGGGGAGGTGAACCGGGTGGCGCGCGGAACACGGCTGGTGCCGCTCGTGGCGGTGCTCGTGCTCGCCGCCTGCACCCCCGAGCCCCGGCTGGTCGAGACGCCGGTGACCTCGCCCGTACCGGAGCGGGTCGACACCGGCGAGCTCGTGGTCGCCGTGAGCGGCGTGGCGGGCGGCTACAACCCGCACCACATCAGCGACCAGTCCGTGGTCACCACGGCACTCGCCAACCTCGTCCTCCCGTCGGTCTTCCGCACCGGCCCGGACGGGGTGCCCCGGCTGGACCGCACGGTCATGTCGTCGGCCGACGTGACCAGCTACGACCCGTACACCGTGACCTACCAGATCCGCTCGGACGCCTCCTGGTCGGACAACGCGCCGGTCGCCGCCGAGGACTTCGTCTACCTCGCCGAGCAGGTCGCCTCCTCGCCGGGCGCGCTGGACGCCGCCGGGTACCGGCTGATCGAGGACATCAACGCGGCCGACTCCGGCAAGACCGTCGAGGTCGTGTTCGCCGAGCCCTACCCCGGCTGGCGCTCGCTGTTCGCCAACCTGCTGCCCGCGCACCTGCTCAAGGACGCACCCGGCGGGTGGGACGGCGCGCTGCAGGACAACTTCCCGGCCGCCGCCGGGCCGTACGCGGTCAAGGCGCTGGACACCGACCGCGGCGAGGTCGTGCTCGAACGCAACGACCGGTACTGGGAGGACCCGCCGACGCTCGACCGGATCGTGCTGCGCCGCACCGACCAGCCCGGCGTCGTCGACGCGCTCGACGCCGGGCACGCCCAGGTCGCCCTGGCCCGGCTGGACGCGGTCGGCGTGAACTCGGTGGGCAAGCTGACCCCGCCGGTCGCCACGCACACGGTGGCCCGGCCGACGGTCAGCACGATCGCCATCCGCCCGGACCGGCCGCAGCTCACCGAGCGCGAGGTACGCCAGGCGATCGTCGCCCTGCTCGACCGGGAGCAGCTGGTCACCGTCGGAACCGGCGACGGTCCGGCGGCCGAGCTCCTGGCGAACTCCCACGTCCTCGCGCCGAGCCAGCCCGGCTACCGGCCGACCGCGCCGGCCGAGGCCGGCCACGCGCCGCAGCGGGCCGGGCAACTGCTCCGCGGCGCCGGCTACACCAAGACCCCCGCCGGCTGGACCCGCGGTGGGGAGCCGCTCGACCTGGTCATCGGCGCGCCCGAGGAGCGGGAGCCGGCCAAGCGGATCGCCGAGGAGACCCAGCGCCAGCTGGTGGCGGCCGGCATCACGGCCGAGGTCGTCACGCTGCCGGCCGACGAGCTCTACGCCCAGCTCCACGCGGGCGCCGACGCCGACGCCGAGCAGAACGGCGGCGAGCCGGTCGACCTCGCGGTCATCGGCCAGCCGGTCGGGGCCGACCCGGCGACCTCGCTCGCCAGCAACTTCGGCTGCGTTCCCGGCGAGGACGGCCAGCCGCCGGCGCCGGCCAACCCGCTCGGCTTCTGCGACGCCGGGCTGCAGCCGACGATCGACGCCGCGCTCACCGGAGCACTCTCCGTGACCGACGCGCTGGCCGCCGTCGAGCCGGCGCTGTGGCGGGCCGCGGTGTCGGTGCCGCTCTTCCAACAGGCGGAGACCCTGGCCATCCGCGGTGATGTGTCCGGCGTCACTCCGGGGCCTCCGCTCGCCGGTCCGTTCGCCGGCGCGGCGGAGTGGCGGCGCACCGAGGGCTAGCGGTTTCGCCGGTTCGTCTTCCGGACATGTTTCGGCCATCACGCCGGTAGCGGAGCGGGCTGGGGTACCCGCCGAAAGTAGGGGTTCACCTGCGGTTTGGTGCCGTGCGGTAATCGTTGGATCGCAAGCCGCCACCGCCGTGTCACCCTTTGGTCACGATCGGCCGGGAGCGCGTGACGAGGGGGTTGGGAGTTCCTACCGTCCTGCAACGGTGCGTCGGCGATTTGGCTCCGGCGCGTCACAAGATCGGCTGACACGAGGTTCCATGACGGCGTGCGCCCAGGAGGAGACGTGACGCGACGCCACGGGGCACACCCCGACCCGCCCCCGCCGCGCGACGTCAACCGGCTCCGTGCACGATGTGTCACGACAACTAAGGGAGCACACCCCGGGCAGGGCGTGCTCGCCCATGGAGGATCGACTTGAGAAACAAATCCGTCCTGCTGCGTGCGGCAGCCGGGCTGGCCGTGGCCAGCCTGGCGCTGACCGCGTGCTCCCAGCAGAGCAACACGGGAACCGACGGTGACGGCGGCGGCGGCAACGAAGAGCCGTCGGCCGGCTACCCCGAGGTCTTCAACGACGAGGTCACCGAGGATGGCACGCCGGGCGGCACCTTCCGGCTCGGCATCGTCGAGCCGGCGGCCATCGACCCGTACACCGCGTACGAGTCCGAAGGTCTCCTGGTCACCGACAACCTGTTCACCGGTCTGGTGCACACCACGTCGAGCGGCGAGACCGTGCCGGCGCTGGCGACCGAGTGGTCCTCCAACGACGACTGCTCCGAGTGGACCTTCAACCTGCAGACCGGGACGAAGTTCCACAACGGCGAGGAGGTCACCTCCGCCTCCTTCAAGCGGGGCTGGGAGCGCGTGACCGCCAAGGCCTCCGCCTCCGACGTCGCGTACCACTTCGACCAGATCGAAGGGTACGACGAGATGCAGGCCGGCACGGCCAACCAGCTCTCCGGTGTCGACGCGAGCGACCCTGCCGTGCTGAAGGTGTCGCTGGCCTCGCCGAGCTGTGAGTTCTACCTCCGCACCGCGCACACGGCGTTCAGCCCGGTGCCCGAGGTCGCCGGTCCCGGCCAGAACGAGGCCTACAACAACCAGCCGATCGGCAACGGCCCGTTCATGATGGACGGCCCGTGGCAGCACGACCAGGGCATCAAGCTCAAGCGGTTCGACGACTACAACGCCGGCCCGAAGGCGTACCTGGACGCCGTCGAGATCACCATCCTCGTCGGTGACGACGCCCAGCAGAAGGAACTGGACGGTCTCAACAACGGCCAGTTCGACTGGGCCCGGGTCCCACCGAACCAGCTCGCGGTCACCCGCGAGAAGTACGAGCCGCAGGACGGCTGGATCTCGAAGAAGACGTTCGGCATCGACTACCTGCAGGTCGCGGTGACCAAGCCGCCGACAGACTCGGCCAAGGCCCGCAAGGCGATCTCGATGGCCATCGACCGGCCGTCGATCATCGAGGGCGTCTTCGACGGCTCCCGCGCGCCGGCCACGGCGTTCGTGCCGGGTGGTTTCCAGGACGCCTACCAGCCGGGTGTGTGCGACGCGTGCGAGTACAACCCCGAAGAGGCCAAGAAGCTGGCCGAGGAGGCCGGGCTGACCGAGGGCACCGAGCTGAACTTCCAGTTCAACACCGGTGGTGGCCACGAGCAGTGGACCGCCGCGGTCAAGCAGCAGCTGGAGAAGAACCTCGGCCTGAAGGTCAACTACTCGGGCGTGGAGTTCAACGACATGCTGGAGAACCAGCAGAGCCCCGACTCGGCCGGCATCTACCGCCTGTCGTGGGGTGCGGACTACGCGACCCCGGGCAACTTCCTGCAGCCGCTGTTCTCCACCGCCGCCATCGGCACGGACGACCCGAACGCCCCGGCGACCGGTGACAACCCCGGCCGGTACTCGAACCCCGAGTTCGACGACCTGATCAAGCGGGCCGCGGCGACCAAGGACGAGGCCGAGCGGATCAAGCTGTACCAGCAGGCCGAGCAGATCTGCATCGGTGAGGACCTGGCCGCCATTCCGATGTTCGAGCGCCAGCAGTTCCGGGCGTTCGACAGCTCGAAGTGGGCCAACGCGGGTGACATGGACTTCCACGAGAACCCGAAGCTCGACGTGATCTACCAGAAGTAAGCAACGCGTGACGGTGGTCGGCGGCCTCGACGTGGAGGTCGCCGACCACATCTACGAGAGAGGTCGAACCGGACGTGGCGAAGTTCATCACCCGGAGGCTCGCCCACGCCGTCCTGGTCATCATCGCGGCGACGTTCCTGATCTACCTGGGACTGTTCGTTCTCGGTGACCCGTTCGCGTCGAGCGGCGAGAAGACGGTGCCACCGGAGATCCAGGAGGCCCTGCGCGAGAAGTTCGGCATGAACCAGCCGTTCTTCATGCAGTACCTCACCTACCTGCAGAACATGTTCACGTTCGACTTCGGCATCGACTTCGAACAGCGTCGCGACGTGGGCGACATGCTGGCGGCCGCGGTACCGGCCACCGCCCGGCTGGCCGTGATCGCGATCCTGATCGAGATCGTCATCGGACTGACCGCGGGCGTCATCGCCGCGGTGTCGCAGTACACGTTCCGCGACGTCTTCATCACCATCATCACCACGCTGGGCATCGGCATCCCGGTGTTCGTGATCGGCATCGGCCTGCGCGCCGGGCTGTCCGGCGAGTGGATCTTCCCCGCCGTGCCACGCAGCTTCACCGTCGAGACGCCGTGGTGGCAGGAGATCATCCTGCCGGCGTTCACCCTCGCCATCCTGGACGCGGCGTTCATCGCGCGACTGATGCGCGGTTCGATGCTCGAGGTGCTGCGCGCCGACTACGTGCGCACCGCCCGCGCCAAGGGCCTGTCCGAGCGGAAGGTGATCGGCAAGCACGCCTTCCGGAACTCGGTGATCCCGGTGGTCACCTACACCGGCGTCAGCCTGGGCGTGCTGCTCGGCGGCGCGCTCATCACCGAGACCATCTTCGAATACCAGGGACTCGGGTTCCTACTGGTCAGAGCGATCCAACAGCACAACAACCCGGTGATCGTGCCGATCGTCGTGTTCGCGGTGCTGACCTTCGTGGTGCTCTCGACCCTGGTCGACATTCTCTACGCCTACCTTGATCCGCGAATCAGGCTGCACTGAGGGAGGACGCTGTGACAACACCACCCCAGAGCGGGCGCGAGCCGGACACCCACGTGCCGGCCGAAGCACTGATGACGCGGTTCGAGGCGCCGGAGCCGGGAGCCGCCGACGCGACCGACACCACCGGCAAGGGCAAGAAGGCATCCGGTCAGCTCCGCGACATCTGGCGGCGCTACAAGCGCAACAAGCTGGCCGTGGTCGGCCTCGTGGTCGTGGCGTTCCTGATGATCCTCGCGATCCTGCAGCCGTGGATCACCCCGTACGACCCGATGGAGCAGAACCTGCTGAACACCAGGAAGCCGCCTTCGGACGGTCACTGGTTCGGCACCGACGTGCTCGGCCGGGACATGTTCTCCGCGATCATCTACGGGGTGCGGCTGGCCATGATCGTCGGCTGGAGCGTGATGTTCCTGTCGTTGATCGTCGGCCTCGCGCTCGGCGCCGTCGCCGGTTTCCGAGGGGGCGCGCTCGACTCACTGATCATGCGCGTCACCGACATCGTGCTGGCGTTCCCCGCGCTGATCGGCGCGATCCTGGTCGTGCAGATCTTCGGCAACGGCATCTGGCAGGTGGTCATCGCACTGGCCATCCTCAGCTGGCCGACCGCGGCGCGGCTGATGCGCGGGTCGACGCTGTCGCTGCGTGAATCCGAGTACGTCGAGGCCGCCCGATCGATCGGAGCCTCGGACACCCGGATCGTGACCAGGCACATCCTGCCCAACGCGATCGCTCCGACGTTGATCTACTCGTTCAGCCACATCGGCGTCGCGGTCGTGGCGATGGCATCCCTGGCCTTCCTGGGTATCGGCGTGCCGCCGGACATCCCGGAGTGGGGAACGATGATCGCGAACGCGGTGCCCTCGCTGAACGTCGAGGGCGAGTCCCACATGTGGGTCTTCCCCAGCCTCGCGATCGTGGTGACCACGCTGGCCTTCGCCTTCGTCGCCGACGGCCTGCGCGACTCGATCGACCCGAAGCTTCGGTAAGGAGATACCCGCGCATGGCGCGCACGGACAGTACGGGCAGTACCCCCGACTTCGACCTCGACGGCCAGGCCGCGCCGCTGCTCGAGATCGACGACCTGCGGGTGCACTTCAAGACCGACCACGGCGTGGTGAAGGCGGTCGACGGGGTCAGCTGGCACGTCGACGAGGGCGAGACGCTCGCCATCGTCGGCGAGTCCGGCTCCGGCAAGTCGGTGTCGGCGATGAGCATCCTCGGCCTGGTGCCGACCCCGCCGGCGACCTTCCCGTCGGGCGACATCCGGCTACGCGGCCGGTCGATCCTGAAGATGCCGGAGAAGCAGCAGCGCAAGCTCCGCGGCCAGGAGATCGCGATGATCTTCCAGGACCCGCTGACCGCGCTGAACCCGGTGTTCAAGGTCGGCGACCAGATCGCCGAGATGATCCGCACGCACCAGGACGTGACCAAGACCGTGGCCAGGCGCCGGGTCCTGGACCTACTGGGCGAGGTCGGCATCCCCAACCCGGGGGTGCGGATCAACCAGTATCCGCACGAGTTCTCCGGCGGCATGCGGCAGCGCGCGATGATCGCGATGGCCCTGGCCAACGACCCGAAGGTGCTGCTCGCGGACGAGCCGACGACGGCGCTCGACGTCACCATCCAGGCACAGATCATGGCGCTGCTGGAGAAGCTGCGCCAGGAGCGCAACACCGCGATCGTGCTGATCACCCACGACCTGGGCCTGGTGGCCAGCCACGCCGACCGGATCAACGTGATGTACGCGGGACGCATCGTCGAGGCCGGCAGCTGCGACGACGTGTTCTACCGCCCGCAGCACGCCTACACCTTCGGCCTGCTGTCCAGCCTCGCCAGGATGGACAAGCAGCGGCAGGACCGGCTGCTGCCGATCAAGGGTGTACCGCCGAGCCTGTCGAAGGTGCCGCCGGGTTGCCCGTTCCACCCGCGCTGCCAGTTCGCGACCCAGGGCTGTGTCGAGGCCGTGCCCACGCTCGAGACCGTCGTCACGGACGAGACGATGAACGGCGGGCTGCACCGCGCCGCGTGCATCCACAGCGACCAGGTCGAGATCGCGTACTCCGAAAGGCTTGCTCCATGACCTCGCCGAGCTCCGCATCCTCGTCCGGCGGGACCTTGCTCGACGAGGCCCCCTTGCTCGAGGTGAACAACCTCGTCAAGCACTTCCCGATCCGCGGCGGCCTGATCGGCCGTCGTCCGACCGGTTTCGTCCAGGCCGTGAACGACATCTCACTGACCGTCGGTCGCGGCGAGACCGTGGCGCTGGTCGGGGAGTCCGGCTGCGGCAAGTCCACCACGGCGCGCTCCGTCCTGCGGCTGCTGGAGCCGACGAGCGGCGAGGTCCGGCTGGACGGCGTCGACGTGATGGCGCTCAACCAGAGAGATCTGCGCCGGGCGCGGCGGGACATGCAGATCGTGTTCCAGGACCCGTACGCCTCGCTGAACCCGCGGATGACCATTCGGCAGACGCTCACCGAGAAGTACGAGCTGTTCGGCCACCAGGTCACCAAGTCGACGATCTCCGACCTGCTCGACACCGTGGGTCTGGCCGAGGAGTACGCCGACCGGTACCCGCACGAGTTCTCCGGCGGGCAGCGCCAACGGATCGGCATCGCCAGGGCGATCGCGCTGAACCCGAAGTTCATCGTGCTCGACGAGCCGGTCTCGGCGCTCGACGTGTCGATCCAGGCGCAGATCATCAACCTGCTCGAGGATCTGCAGGACGAGCTGGGCCTGACCTACCTGTTCATCGCCCACGACCTCTCCGTGGTCCGGCACATCGCCGACCGGGTGGCGGTGATGTACCTGGGCAGCGTGGTGGAGACGGCCGATCGCGACGAGCTGTTCGACCGGCCGCACCACCCGTACACCCAGGCGCTGATCTCCGCGGTGCCGATCCCGGACCCGAGGGTGGAGCGGCGTCGGGAACGCATCGTGCTGCGCGGCGACGTGCCGAACCCGGCCAACCCGCCGTCCGGCTGCCGGTTCCGCACCCGCTGCTGGAAGTTCGAGCAGCTGTCGGAGACCGACGCGCGCCGGTGCATCGAGGAGCCGCCGCCGCTGTACGAGATCGACGGCAACCCGGCGCACCAGGCCTCCTGCCACTACGCATCGCTGCGTGACGTGGTGAGGTCCTGACCTGGCCAGGTTCGCCGCACGGCGATTAGCCCAGGCCGTAGCGGCCATCGTCATCACGACGATGCTGACCTACTACGGCCTGTTCGTCATGCACGACCCGTTCGCGACGAACAACGGCCGGGTCGTGCCGCCGGAGATCAAGGCGGCGCTGGACGCCAAGTTCGGCATGGACGAGCCGTTGCCGGTGCGGTACGTGACCTACCTCGCCAACCTCGTCACCGGCGACCTCGGCATCGACTTCCAACGCCGCCGGGAGGTCTCCGACCTGATCGTCGCCGCGCTGCCGAACACCGTGCGGCTGGCGCTGATCGCGATCATGCTGCAGCTGGTGATCGGGCTCGTCGCCGGGGTCATCGCCGCGATCCACCGCAGCCGGTTCCTGGACGTGCTGATCTCCACCAGCACGGTCCTGCTGCTCGGCATTCCGATCTTCGTGCTCGCGGTCGTGCTGCGCTCCGAGCTGGCCGGCCTCACCGTGTTCGGCGTCGAGGTGTTCCCCGGTGTGCCGCTGCGGTTCACCACCGAGGTGCCCTGGTTCAAGGAGGTCGCGCTGCCGGCCGTCACCCTGGCCGTCGGGGAGGTCGCGGTGATCGCCAGGATCGCCAGGGCGGCGATGCTGGACGTGCTGACCGCCGACTTCCTGCGCACGGCCAGGGCCAAGGGCGTCGCCGAGTGGCGGGTGGTCTTCCACCACGGGTTGCGCAACGCGCTGATCCCGGTGGTGCACCTGGTCGGCATCGGCCTCGGCACGACGCTGGGCGGAGCGTTCCTGGTCGAAGAGGTCTTCGAGTACCCCGGCCTCGGTTACCTGTTCTTCCGCTCCATCGGCGAGAAGAACGATCCGGTGGTCATGGCCATCACGGTGTACGCGACCATCACGTTCGTGCTCCTCAGCGCGCTGGCCGACCTGGTGTCCGCGTACCTCGATCCCCGCATCCGGATCCAGTGACCGACCGACTTAGGCTGATCGAGTGACACTTTCCACCGCGCCCCGGCTGCTGCTCGTGCACGCCCATCCGGACGACGAGAGCCTGTGGACCGGCGGCACCATCGCCCGCTACGCGGCGGCCGACGTGCAGGTCACGCTGGTCACCTGCACGCTCGGCGAGGAGGGCGAGATCATCCCGGAGTCGCTGGCCGGGCTCGCCGCGGACCGGGCCGACCAGCTCGGCGGCTACCGGATCGGCGAGCTGCGCTCGGCGTGCGCGGCGCTCGGCGTGTCCGACCACCGCTGGCTCGGCGGCGCGGGCCGCTGGCGCGACTCGGGCATGGCGGGCATGCCGGCGAACGGGCACCCTCGGGCGTTCGCCGGCGGGGACCTGGACGAGCAGGTGGCCGCGCTGGCCGAGGTGGTGGCCGAGGTGCGCCCGCAGGTGGTGGTCACCTACGGCCCGGACGGCGGCTACGGGCATCCCGACCACATCCGCGCGCACCAGGTCACGATGGCCGCCTGCACGGGCGCGGAGGGGGTCGAGCGGATCTTCCACGCGGTGACCTCGCGGCGCGCGACCGAGCTGGGGGTGGCCGAGCTGGCGGCCGTGCCGGAGCTGCCGTTCCGGCTGCCGGCGCCGGGCGAGCTGCCGGAGACCGACGACGCGGTGATCACCACCTCGGTGCCGACCGCCGAGGTACTGGCGACCAAGGTGCGGGCGCTGCGGGCGCACTCCACGCAGGTCAGCGTGTGGCAGTCGGCGGACGGGTCGGCGCGCTGCTACGCGTTGAGCAACGGCGTCGCCCAGCCGCTGCCGGCGGCGGAGTTCTACGTGCTGGCCGAGGGCGACCCGGACGGCGCGGCAGCGGACCTGTTCGGCGGCCTGTGATGACCGCGCGGGACCGGGTGCTCCTCGTGGTGCTGATGCTGGACGCGGTGGTGCTCGGGGTGGTGGAGCTGATGTTCCTGCCGCTGTCGTTCGACGGGTACCTGCTGCCGAACCTGGGTGGGTTCCCGCTGCCGCTGATGCCGCTGCTGGCCGCGGTGACCACGCCGCTGCTGGTCTCAGTGGCTGGGACGCTGTCGCCTCGGGTGGTGGTCGCGGCCGCTCCCCTGGCAGCGTGGATCGTGACGGTCGCGTGGGTCGGTGTGTTCGGGCCGGGCGGGGACGTGCTGCTGACCGCGGACTGGCGCTCGCTGCTGCTGTTCGGCTGCGGGGCGCTGCCGTCGGCGGTGGTGCTCGGCCGCGTGCTGGCCGCCACACATTCGGCCCCACGGTGACGTCGCTCGAGTGCCGAGGGGGATACTAGCGACAGCCGGTAACCTCCGCGTGCAGGCACATCTCTCACAGGAAGAAGCAGGAGAACGCAGTGACCTATGTGATCGCCGAGCCCTGCATCGATTTGCTCGACAAAGCGTGCATCGAAGAGTGCCCGGTCGACTGCATCTACGAAGGGGACCGGATGCTCTACATCCACCCCGACGAGTGCGTGGACTGCGGCGCCTGCGAGCCGGTGTGCCCGGTCGAGGCCATCTACTACGAGGACGACGTCCCCGACCAGTGGAAGGAATACACCAAGGCCAACGTCGACTTCTTCGACGAGCTCGGTTCCCCGGGCGGCGCGGCCAAGGTGGGCAAGGTCGCCGCGGACCCGCAGTGGATCAAGGACCTGCCCCCGGTCCAGCACGACGAGTGAGCCGCGCGCTCCCGACCTTCCCGTGGGACTCGCTGGCATCGGCCAAGGCCAGGGCCGTTGAGCATCCGGCCGGGGTGATCGACCTGTCCGTCGGCACCCCGGTCGACCCGGTGCCCGACGTCATCCAGCGGGCCCTGCTCGACGCCGCCGCCGAGCCCGGCTACCCGACCACGCACGGCACGCCCGCCCTGCGCGCGGCGGCCGCCGGTGCGCTGGCCCGCCGGCACGGGGTGACGGTGCCGGCGCAGGACGTGCTGCCCACGATCGGGTCCAAGGAGCTGGTGGCGTGGCTGCCCACGCTGCTCGGCCTGGGGCCAGCGGACACGGTGGTGATCCCGGCGCTGGCCTACCCGACGTACGAGGTCGGGGTGCGGCTGGCGGGGGCGTCGGTGCTGCGGTCGGACGGGCTGTTCGCGGCCGGGCCGGCGCGGCCCGCGCTGGTGTGGGTGAACTCGCCGTCGAACCCGACCGGGCAGGTGCTGCCGGTGGAGCACCTGCGCAAGGTGGTGGCGTGGGCGCGGGAGCGGGGCGCCGTGGTCGCCTCGGACGAGTGCTACCTGACGCTGGGGTACTCGTCCGCGCCGACGTCGATCCTGCACCCGTCGGTGTGCGACGGGGACGTGACGGGGTTGCTGGCGGTGCACTCGCTGTCGAAGTCGTCGAGCCTGGCGGGGTACCGGGCGGGGTTGGTGACCGGCGACCCGGCGCTGGTGGCCGGCCTGCTGGCGGCGCGCAAGCACGCGGGGATGATCGTGCCCCGGCCGATCCAGGCCGCGATGACGGCGGCGTTGTCCGACGACGAGCACGTGGCGGTCCAGCGTTCGCGGTTCGCGGGCAGGCGGTCGGTGCTTCGGGCGGCGTTCGAGGGGGCGGGGTTCCGGATCGACCACTCGGCGGCGGGCCTGTACCTGTGGGCCACCCGGGACGAGCCGGGGTGGGACACGGTCACCTGGCTCGCCGAACGCGGCGTCCTGGTGGCCCCTGGGTCCTTCTACGGGCCCGCGGGTGAGCGGCACGTGCGGGTGGCGCTCACGGTCTCCGACGAGCAGGCGGCGTCGGTGGCCGCGCGGCTGCGCTGAGCAGGTCGGCGGCGAGGCGGTCGACCTCGGTGAAGGCCTCGTGCCAGCGGGCGCGACGGTCGGCCCTGACGGCGTGCTCCCGCTCCACCAGGCGACCGGCGACGAAGACGGCCTCGTGGTCGATGTCGGCGAGCTCGGTGAGGTCGGCGAGTTGGTCGCGGATCTCCGCCTCGGCCACGCAGGCGTCCTGGTGGTCGCCGAGGACGTCCTGGAACTCGCGGGTGGCTTTGATCAGCCTGCGGACCGGTTTGCCGCCGGTCGGCTCGGCCAGCTCGGCGGCGTAGCGCAGGCGTTTGCCGCGGATGCGCAGCGCGTGCAGGTCGTCGTCGGGTGGGTCGTCGCCGAGGGCCAGCGCGTCCCGGCGGAGCTTGCGGTGCGGGCCGGCGATGACCTCCAGCAACGCGTCCCCGTCCCGAGGGGCGGGGACGCGCAGGCCGGTGAGGGTGTGCAGCAGGGCCGTGTACCGGCTGCCGTCGAAGACCTCCAGCAGCCGGCGCCTGGCCCGCCGGCGGTCGGCGACCAGGCCGGCGAGCAGGCGTTCGACCGCGGCCCGCTCCGCAGGCGGGAAGTCGGCGGACTGGGTGCGGATGCGGCCGAGCAGCACGTCCAGGTCGCGGACCCGGCCGAGGACGCCGCCCAGCCAGCGCAGTTCGTCCCGTACCGGGTCGAGGCCGGTGTCCGGGGTGGCCTTGAGCGCGGCCCGGAGGCGGCGGACCGCGACCCGCATCTGGTGCACGCCCTCGGGGTCGTCGCCGAGCCGCGCCACGGCCTCGTGCTCGACGAGCGCACGCACCTGTTCCTCGACCCGAGCGGAGATGTCGAGGCCGGCGCGTCCCACGGGCTCAGGCGGCGGAGAGCGCGTCCCGCAGCTGGCGGGCCAGCTCGGCCTCGGTGTAGAAGTACCGGCCGTGGGTCTCGCGCAGCGTCTGCTCGGAGTCCGCACTCAGCACGATGACCTCCGTGCCGGCGTACTCGGCCACCCGTTCCAGCTCGAACCGCCGGCGCATGGCGGTGTCGCCGTCGGCGAAGGACTCCTGCACGAGGAGCTCCCCGGTCTCACGGCGATAGACGAGCACGACATGGATCACGTTGTTCATGGTAGCCGCTCCAGAAGGTTGTCGAGGGAGTCGATCGCCGCCCGCACGGGGGCGACCGGTTTCCCGTAGCGCCGCACCTCCAGGTCGACAAGCTTGGGTGTTCAGCAGGCCAGGCGGCCGTTCTCGAGCGCCAGGCGGGTGCCGTGGAAGCGGCGGTGCAGGGCGCGGTCGTGCGAGACGACCACCAGGGCGCCGGGGAAGGCGTCGATCGCCTCCTCCAGTTCCTCGACGAGGGTGAGGGACAGGTGGTTGGACGGCTCGTCGAGCAGCAGCACGTCGGCCGGGCCGGTCACCAGGCGGGCGAGGGCGAGGCGGCGGCGCTGGCCGGCGGACAGGGCGCCGACCGGGACGTGCAGGTCCGAGGGGCGGAACAGGCCGAGCGCCAGCAGGCGCGCGGCGTGCTCCTCCGGCTGGCCGGGGCGGCCCTCGGCGAACGCCGTCAGCAGGGAGCGGCGTGGGCGGTCGACCGGGATCTCCTGCGGGAGGTAGGCCACCCGGCCGTGGCGGTTCACGACGCCCTGGTCGGGAGCGAGGGCGCCGGCCAGGACCCGTAGGAACGTGGTCTTGCCGGCGCCGTTCGGGCCGTGGACCAGTAGGCGGTCGCTTCGGGCCACCGTGAACTCCTCGATCGTGAGGCGTTCACCCACACGTACGTCGTGGAGCGTCACCACGGTGTCGGCTCGGGTGCCGGCGTCGGCCAGGCGGACGGTGAAGCGCAGCGGGTCCGGTGGGCGCGGCACGGGGTCCTCGTGCAGGCGGCGCAGGCGCTCCCGCGCGTTGCGCACCCGGCTCGACACCGAGCTCTGCACCCGGCCGGCGTCCCGGTCGTAGGCGACCTTGTTGCGGTCCTTCATCACCCGGCCAGGAGCCACCCGGTGGGCGGTGGTCGCGGTGAACTCGGTCAGCTGGGCGACCTCGTCGCACCACCGCTGGTACGCCTGCTCCCACCGGCGCCGCGCGGACGCCTTCGCCGTGAGGTAGCCCGCGTAGCCGTCGCCGTAGCGGGACACCGCGCACCGGTCGCCGTCGACCTCGACGACGGCCGTCGCCACCCGTTCCAGGAACACCCGATCGTGTGAGACGGTCACGATCGTGCCCTTGTGGGTGCGCAGATGGTCCTCGAGCCAGGTCAGCGCGGTGGCGTCGAGGTGGTTGGTCGGCTCGTCGAGCAGCATCACCTCGGGCACCGCGGCCAGCAGGCAGGCGAGGCCGAGCCGGGCCTGCTCCCCACCGGAGAGGCTGCCGAACCGGCGGTCGCGGTCGATGCCGGCGAGGCCGAGCGCGTGCATGGTCTTGTCCACCCGCGCGTCGGCCTGGTAGCCGTCGCGCAGTTCGAACGCGGTCAGCAACTCGCCGTACTCGACCAGCGCCGGACCGTCCAGATCGGACTCCAGCTCGCGCATTCTCCGTTCCATCGCACGGAGATCCGCGAGCGCGTCGTCGATCACGTCGGCCACAGTGGACGACGGCGGCAGCTCCGGCGTCTGCCCGAGGTAGCCGACGCTCGACGCGGAGACCACCACGTCGCCGTCGTCGGGCCGTTCCCGGCGGGCGAGCAGCCGCAGCAACGTGGACTTGCCGGCGCCGTTCTCGCCGACGACGCCGACGCGCTCACCGGGACGAACGGCGAGCGACACGCCGTCCAGCAGCAGGCGCTCACCGTAGGACTTGCGCACGTCGCGCAGGGTCAACTGAGTAGACAAACCACACCTCCAAGGCGGACACACGGGAACCGGGGTCGCCTCAGAAGTCCATGTCGCTCGCGCCTCCACAAACGCTACTCAAGTTGCGTTAGCATGGTGCCATGTCCACCACGCCGGCGCAACCCGTTACCCGTCCCGGCGGCCGCACCGCCCGCACCCGAGCGGCCGTGCGCGACGCGACCCTGGCCGAACTCGCCGCGCACGGTCACCGCGGCCTCACCGTGGAGGGCGTCGCGGAACGCTCCGGGGTGCACAAGACCACCGTCTACCGCCGCTGGGGCGGGGTGGACGGGCTGATCGTGGACGCCCTCGACCTGGCAGCCGACGACGACTGGCAACCGGCCGACACCGGCACCTTCGCCGGCGACTGCCGGGCATTGGCCGACGCGGTCCGGCGCTCGTTCGCCGACCGGACCGAGGGCGCCGCCTCCACGGCGATCGTCGCGGCGGCGTTCCAGTCGACCAGGGCGGCGGATGCCCTGCGGAAGTTCTACGCCGACCGGCACCAGCGGTCGGAGGTCGTGGTGGACCGGGCGGTCGCCCGCGGCGAACTGCCCGCGGAGACGGACGCGGCCGCGATCGTCCGGGCCGTGGTGGCGCCGCTGTACCACCGGCTGTTCGTCACCCGCGAGCCGATCGACGAGCGGGTGACCGAACATGCCGCGGCCGCCGCGGTGGCCGCCGCGCTCGCCGGGGTGTTCGCCCAAACCTAATTCGCGTGCAAAGCCTCGTTGAGGGTTACGCCGGCGCCGGTGCGGGCGACGGCCTCGACGGCGCCGGTGGCCGAGTTGCGGCGGAACAGCAGGCCGGGCACGCCGGACAGCTCGCGGGCCTTGACCAGCCGCCCGTCCTCGAGCGCGACCTTCGTGCCGGCGGTGACGTACAAGCCGGCCTCCACGACGCAGTCGTCGCCCAGCGAGATGCCGACGCCGGCGTTCGCGCCGATCAGGCAGCCGGCGCCGATCGAGATGGTCTCCTTGCCGCCGCCGGACAGCGTGCCCATGATCGACGCGCCGCCGCCGACGTCCGAGCCGTCGCCGACCACCACGCCGGCGGAGATCCGGCCCTCGACCATGGACGCGCCGAGCGTGCCCGCGTTGAAGTTCACGAAGCCCTCGTGCATGACCGTCGTCCCGGTCGCCAGGTGCGCGCCGAGCCGCACCCGGTCCGCGTCACCGATCCGCACCCCGGCCGGCACCACGTAGTCGACCATCCGGGGAAACTTGTCCACCCCGTACACGGTCACCGCGCCCCGCCCGCGCAGCCGCAGCCGGGTGGCGGCGAAGCCCTCCACCCGGCACGGCCCGTGGTTGGTCCACACGACGTTCGCCAACACCCCGAACAGCCCGTCCAGGTTCAGCCCGTGCGGCGCGACCAGCCGGCTCGACAGCAGGTGCAGCCGCAGGTACGCGTCGTGCGCGTCGGCCGGCGGCTCGGCCAGCGAGACGGTCCCGGTGCGCACCGCGACCACCTCGACCGACCGGGCGGGGTCCGGGCCGAGCAGCGCCGAGACCCCGGTGCCGAGTTCGTCGACCGCCTCCTGCTCGGACAGCCGCTGGGTGCCCGGCACCGCGTCGTCGTCCAACTTCGGGTGCGGGAACCAGGTGTCCAGGATCGTGCCGTCGTCCGCCACGGTGGCGATGCCGACTCCCTGCGCGCCGGTGATCTCAGTGCTGCTCACGCCCGTGAGGCTAGTCGAGGTGGAACCGGGGGTCGGCGGCCAGTGCGGCCAGCTGCTCGGCGGTGAACGGAAGCCCGTCCAGGGCCGGGAAGTTCGTGAACGCGCGGTCGGCCGCCTGTCCGACGTACACCAAGGTGCCGTCCTCGTGCCGGTAGCCGGCCCACTGGTCGAACTGGTCGCGGCCGCCGGGGGGGACGGTGACCACCGCGACCCGCTTGCCGTCGACCAGCACCTCCGTGCAGTCGCCCATCCCACCCCAGTACGGCGGCATGTCGCAGCCCTCGCCGACTCCCGGGCCACCCGGCGTCCGCACCGCGGCGGACAGCCTGCCGACCCCGTCACCCTTCGTCAGCGCCACGTCGGCCGAGTACGTCCACACCTCGACCCCGTCGAAGGTGTCGTCGTAGTTCGCCTGGTGCGTCCTCATCGGCGACCCGGCGAGGTCCCCGGTGCCCACGAGGTCGTCCGGCGTCTCGTACCCGGCCGGCACCGCGGCCTCCAGCTCGGTGAGCACCGTCATGCCCGCGTCGTACTCGGGCCCTTCGGTGGCCGTGCGGTCGGTCTGCCCGTTGGGCCAGGACGGCTCGGTCTCCTCGGTCGACACGGCCGACGACGGCGCCTCCGTGGTCTGGGTGACCGACACGCTCGGCTGGCCGGCGGCGACGTTCAGGCCGGGTGCGTCCCCGGACCCCGACGGGACCAGCACCGCCACGCCGACGGCGATCGCCACCACGGCGGCCGCGCTGCCCCCGCCGGCCCACATGGCGCGCCGGCGCCTGCGGTCGCGCCGGGCGGCGTCCAGTACCGGCCCCTCGTTCATCGGCGGCGGCTCGGGGGTGGCGGACATGTTCGTGCGCAGGGCGTCCCGGAACTCGTGCTCGTTCATGGGTGTCTCCGTGGTGTCAGAAGGTGGAGGTGGGAACCAGGTGGCGCAGCGCGTCGAGGCCGCGGGCGGTCTGGCTCTTGACGGTGCCGGCCGTGCACTTCAGTGCCTTGGCGGTGTCCTCGACGGACATGTCCTCCCAGTAGCGGAGCACCAGGGCGGCCCGCTGCCGGGGCGCGACGTCGGCGAGCGCGCCCAGCAGCACCATCCGGTCCTCGACGCTCCCGGCGACCGGCTCGGACCGGTCGTCGTGCTCGGCGGTCGGCCGTTCCCGGTGGAAGAACCCGCGCCGGCTCTCGTCCAGGAACGTGCGCACGAGGATCTGCCGGGTGTAGGCGTCCAACGTCTCGTGCCCGGCGATCCGGTGCCAGGCCCGGTACAGCTTCACGAACGCCGTCTGCACCAGGTCCTCCGCGCGATGCCAGTCACCGCACAGGAGGTACGCGGTGCCACGCATGGTGCTCGACCGGCTCGCGAAGTAGTCGGCGAACGCCGCGTCGCGATCTTGCATGAAGCCTCCCTGTGGTGTCCCCGGGTTAGTCACGCGGGGTGCCACCCGCCGGGTTGCAGGCGGGTACGTTTTTCCCGTGATCGCCGAACTGGACCTCACCGCCGACCCCGCCGAGCTGACCGCGCGGCTGGTCGACATCCCCAGCGTGTCCGGCGAGGAGGGCGAACTGGCGGCCGCGGTCGAGGTGGCGCTGCGGTCCCTCCCCCAGCTGGAGGTCGTCCGGTCGGGCAACACCGTGCTCGCCCGCACCTCGCTCGGCCGGCCGTCGCGGGTGGTGCTCGCCGGGCACCTGGACACCGTGCCGGTCAACGCCAACCTGCCGCTGCGCCGGGTCGGCGACGAGCTGCACGGCCTCGGCACGGTCGACATGAAGGGCGGCGACGCGGTCATGCTGCACGTCGCCGCGACCGTGCGCGAGCCGAGGCACGACCTGACGTTCGTGTTCTACGACTGCGAGGAGGTCGAGGCGGCACGCAACGGGCTGGGCCGGGTCGAGCGGGAGCTGCCCGGCTGGCTGGCCGGTGACCTGGCGGTCGTGTGCGAGCCGTCGAACGCGGTGGTCGAGGCCGGCTGCCAGGGCACGATGCGGGCGGAGCTGCGGACCGCCGGCCGGCGCGCGCACACCGCCCGCGCCTGGATGGGCGTCAACGCGATCCACGGGCTCGGGCCCGCCCTGCGCGTCCTGGACACCTACGCCGCGCGCGAGGTCGACATCGACGGCTGCCACTACCGGGAGGGTCTGCAGGCGGTGCGGGTGTCCGGCGGGGTGAGCGGCAACGTGGTGCCGGACGAGGCGGTGCTGACGGTGAACTTCCGGTTCGCCCCGGACCGGTCGGTCGCGGCCGCCGAGGAGCACCTGCGTGGAGTCTTCGAGGGTTACGACCTCACGGTCACCGACCACGCAGCGGGTGCCCTGCCCGGACTGTCCGCGCCGGCGGCGGCCGAGCTGGTGGCGGCGGCCGGTGGGGAGCCGGTGGCCAAGCTGGGCTGGACCGACGTGGCCCGGTTCGCCGCGCTCGGCCTGCCGGCGGTGAACTTCGGCCCCGGCGACCCGACGCTGGCGCACACCAGGGAGGAGCACGTGCCGATCGCGCAGATCCACCGCTGCGCGGAGGTGCTGACCAGCTTCCTCACTTGAGGGTGCTGGCGCGGGCGCCGTGCACGGCCGCCAGCGCCAGCGTGCCGACCAGGGCCAGCCACCGGGCCGGCGCGGTGTCGTAGTCCTCCGCCTCGACGATGCCGTCCGCCTCGACCCCGCCGACGAGCAGCACGCCGAGCGCCGCGAGCAGGGCGACCACCACGAACCCGAGGTGCGCGCGGCGATGCGGCTCGTCGGTGAGGAACACCGCCAGCGTGCCGAACACGAGCGCCGCGAGCAGGAGCAGGGTCAGCGCGCCCTGCCAGCCCTGCGCGGCCATCCCCCACAGGGTGTCGACGTAGGTGCGGTCGGTGTCGGTGTCCTCGGCGTGCCGCCAGGTGCTCGCGGTGAGCGCGGCGACCACCCCGGCGAGCACGCTCGCCAGCACCGCGTAGATCAGGTCGGTGTGGGTTGCCCGCTGACCGCGGGAGACCGCCTCGACCCGCTTGCGCAGCGTCAACAGCGACTGTTCGAGCTTCGCGATCCGCTCTTCCGACATTCCCGGGACGGTAATGCGTCCTAGACTCGCGCGGGTGACGATCGAGCAATTCGCCAACCAGCCGGACGACGACGAGCGGCCGAGGGAGAAGCAGCGCGGCCCGGTCGTGCTGCGCCGATCGCGGCGGGACGAGGCGACCACCACCGACCAGCGGCTTCTCGACTCGCGCGGCCCGGCGGACTGGGTGCACACCGACCCGTGGCGGGTGCTGCGCATCCAGGCGGAGTTCGTGGAGGGCTTCGGCGCGCTGGCCGAGGTGCCGCGCGCGGTGACCGTGTTCGGCTCCGCCCGCACGCCGCGCGACCACGACGAGTACAAGCTGGGCATGGAGATCGGCGGGGCGCTGGCGAAGGCGGGCTACGCGACGATCACCGGCGGCGGCCCGGGTTCGATGGAGGCGGTGAACCGCGGCGCGTCGGAGGCCGGCGGACTGTCGATCGGGTTGGGCATCGAGCTCCCGTTCGAGCAGGGGCTCAACCCGTGGGTCGACCTTGGCGTGAACTTCCGGTACTTCTTCGCGCGCAAGACGATGTTCGTGAAGTACTCGCAGGCGTTCATCTGCCTGCCCGGCGGCTACGGCACCCTGGACGAGCTGTTCGAGGCCCTGACCCTGGTGCAGACGAAGAAGGTCACGAAGTTCCCGGTCGTCCTGTTCGGACGGTCCTACTGGGGCGGCCTGTACGACTGGGTCCGCGACACCCTGCTCGCCGAGGGCAAGATCGGCGAGAAGGACGTCGCCCTCCTGCACGTCACCGACGACGTCGACGACGCGATCCGCGTGGTCGAGGACGCCTACCAGGCCTGGGTGGAAACGCACTGAGACCCGAACCGGAGTTGGCCGACGGCGAGGTCGTCCTGTGGACCGGCAGGTCGAGAGCCACTCGGCGATGGAAGGTCGGGGTGGCGGTCTACCTGCTCGTGGGGGCCGCTCTCGCGGGCGTGGGGATGCTCGCGCCGCCACCGTTCGGTGGCACGGGACTGCTGGGCGCCCTGTCCGGCACGGTGCTGGGCTGGCTGCTGCTCATTCCGTTCTACGCCCGTCGCGGCCTCACGACCGGTTACCACACGGTCACCAACCAGCGCGTGATCGTGCGGTCCCCTCGTCTGCCGGTGCGCCGTACGGAGCGGCTGGCCGATCTGGCCGACCCGGTGCTGCTGACCGACGGCGCGACGATCAGCTTCGGCGACCGCTCTCGTTACGAGCCGGCCGGCGTCCGGCCCGACGGGGCCCCCGTCCACCCGCTCGTGCTCCGCTCGGTTCCGGACGCCGAGCGGGTGCTGGAGCTGATCCGCGACGCCCAGCGCGATGCCAGGGCCGGCGGGTAGACCTGGCACCATCGGACCGTGCTGCGATTCGGTGACCGGGCGGTGGCGTCCGACCGTGCCCTGGTGATGGGGATCGTCAACCGCACCAGGGACTCCTTCTACGACCGTGGTGCCACGTTCGACGAACCGGCCGCGCTGGCCGCGGTGGACCAGCTGGTCGAGGAGGGCGCGGACATCGTCGACATCGGCGGGGTGCGGGCCGGGGCGCACGGCGAGCGGGTGGACGCCGACGAGGAGCTGCGCCGGGTGGTGCCGCTGGTCGAGCTGGTGCGCGAACGGCACCCGGACCTGGTGATCAGCGTCGACACCTGGCGGCACGAGGTCGGCCGGGCCGCCTGCGCCGCCGGCGCGGACCTGATCAACGACACCTGGGCCGGCGCCGACCCCCGGTTGGCCGAGGTCGCGGCCGAGTTCGGCGCCGGGATGGTCTGCTCGCACACCGGCGGCGCGGAGCCGCGCACCGACCCGCACCGGGTGCGGTACACCGACGTGGTCGCCGAGGTCGTCGCCGAGTTGGTGGCGCGGGCCGAGCACGTGGTGTCGCTCGGCGTGCCGGCGGAGTCGGTGCTGATCGACCCGACACACGACTTCGGCAAGAACACCTGGCACGGGCTCGCCCTGCTGCGCCGGCTCGACGAGCTGGTGGGCACCGGCTGGCCGGTGCTGATGGCGTTGTCCAACAAGGACTTCGTCGGCGAGACCCTCGGGGTCGGGCTGGCCGACCGGGTGGACGGCACGCTGGCGGCGACGTCGGTGGCGGCGCTCGCCGGCGCCCGGGTGTTCCGCGCCCACGAGGTGCGGCGGACCAGGCACGTCGTCGAGATGGTGGCGAGCATCGCCGGCACCCGCCCGCCGGCCACCTGCCTGCGGGCGCTGGCCTGATGCACGAGGCCGCGCGGGACTGGTTCGCCTCGCGGACCTGGCAGAGTGTCGAGTGGACGGTGGCCGACCTGGTCGCGGCCAAGGGGTCGCGCACGGTCAGCGTGGTGCTCCCGGCGCTGGACGAGGAGGCGACGGTCGGCGCCGTGGTCGCGTCGATCCGCCCGCTGGTCGGCACGCTGGTCGACGAGTTGGTCGTGGTCGACTCCGGGTCGGGCGACCGGACCGTCGAGGTGGCCGCCTCGGCCGGCGCGCGGGTGGTGCGGCACGGCGACGTGCTGCCCGAGCTGGCGCCGGTGCCCGGCAAGGGCGAGGTGCTGTGGCGTTCGCTGGCCGCGACCACCGGTGACGTGCTGGTGTTCGTCGACTCCGACCTGGTGGAGCCGGACCCGGGGTTCGTGCCGGCGCTGCTCGGCCCGCTGCTGCTGTCGCCGTCGGCGCAGCTGGTGAAGGGCTTCTACCGGCGCCCGCTGGACGCGGCGGACTCCGGCGGCGGGCGGGTGACCGAGCTGATGGCCCGGCCGCTGCTGTCGGCGCTGCGCCCGGAGCTGTCCGGGGTCGTGCAGCCGCTGTCCGGCGAGTACGCGGGCACCCGTGCGCTGCTGGAGGCGGTGCCGTTCGCGGCCGGGTACGGGGTGGAGATCGGGCTGCTGCTGGACGCGCACGCGCTGGTCGGGTTGGACGGGATCGCGCAGGTCAACCTGGGCGTGCGGCGGCACCGCAACCAGCCGCTGACCGCGCTCGGGCCGATGGCCGCGCAGGTGCTCGGCACGGCGCTGGCCCGTTGCGGGGTGCCCGGCGGGCCGGGCGAGCTGACCCGGTTCGTCGAGGTCGCCGGCGAGTGGGTGCCGGACTCCGTCGAGGTCGAGGCCGCCGACCGGCCGCCGATGCGGGAGCTGCTCGTGCGCTGAGGAACCGTCGGCGGGGTGTGCGACGATCCCCCTCGTGACCACCGCACTGATCTACCTGGTCGTCATGGTCCTCGTGGCGACCGTGGTGTTCCTGCTGGCCTCGGTCGTGTTCGGCCGGGGTGAGGAGCTGCCCGCCCTGCCGCCGGGGGCGTCCCCGACGCGCCTGCCGTCGTCGGGGATCACCGCCGAGGACGTGCGGGACGTCCGCTTCCAGCTGGTGTTGCGCGGCTACAAGATGTCCGAGGTCGACTGGGTGCTGCGGCGGGTCGGCGGGGAGCTGGCCGACCTGCGGGCCGAGGTCGCCGAGCTGCGCGAACGGCTCGCGGAGTCCTCGGAGCCGAGGTGACGGCCGCGCTCGGCCCGGACGGCAGGCGGCGCTGCGGCTGGGGCAACTCGGCGGACATCTACGTCGCCTACCACGACGAGGAGTGGGGCGTTCCGCTGCGCGGCGAGCGGGAGCTGTACGAGCGGCTGACGCTGGAGGCGTTCCAGTCGGGACTGTCGTGGCTGACGATCCTGCGCAAGCGGGAGGCGTTCCGGACGGCGTTCGCGCGGTTCGACCCGAAGGCGGTGGCGGAGTTCGACGACGCGGACGTGGCCCGGCTGATGGCCGACGCGTCGATCGTCCGGAACCGCGCCAAGATCGACGCCGCGGTGAACAACGCCCGCGCGATCGCCGACCTGGACGTGCCGCTGGACGAGCTGCTGTGGTCGTTCGCCCCCGACCCGGCCGGCCGCCCACGCCCGCGCACGCTGGCCGACGTCCCGGCCGTCACCCCCGAGTCGAAGGCGATGGCCAAGGAGCTGAAGCGCCGTGGATTCGCGTTCGTCGGCCCCACCACGGCCTACGCCCTGATGCAGGCCACCGGCATGGTCGACGACCACCTGGCCGACTGCTGGCGCGCTAGCTGACCAGCGGCGACGCGTCGAGCGTGGCCTCCGCGAGGGTGCGGAACTCGTCCTCGGTGCCGTTGCCGGTGACCAGGGTGACGGTGCCGTCGAGCGTGGTCACCCAGGCCACCTCGTCGCGCCGCGAGGTGTGCACGTCCCAGGTGACCCCGCCGGCCTCCGCTGTCCCGGTCGGCCGGCCGGACTCGCCGGTCTCGGTGTCCAGGACGTCCGCGGCTGTTCCGCCGGACTGGCTGAGCTGCACGTACCGCCCACCCGGCGTCACCCAGCCGACCCGCACCACCGAGTTCGCCTCGGCACCCGTTCCCACGCCCGAGGTCGACGACGAGTTCGCCCGCCACCCCTCGGGCGTCGCCGGCTGGCGCACCGGGTACGTGACCGACCGGGCCGCGTCGCCCAGCTTCGCCGACACGTCGACGGTCGGCGCGTTCTCCGGCCCGACGTCCGGCCCGCCCGGGTCGAACGAGCAGCTCTGGGTGACCGACGCCAGCACGCCGACGATGACCAGCAGCACCAGGATGGCGCCGACCATGTCGCGCATTCGCAGCCCGGCGCGTCCCGGCGGCCGGTGTCCACCAGGTTCCGTGTCCACCACACCCCCATCCTCGCAGGCCACCGAGAGGATGCTCACGCGTCCCCACGTCCCGGGATCTGGGAGGATCGGGGGGACCGTTCGGGCGCACACGGGAGGCGGCATGAAACCCACCACCAGCACCAGCCGGCGTGAGGCACCCGACCGCAACCTCGCCCTGGAGCTGGTCCGGGTGACCGAGGCGGCGGCGATGGCCGCCGGGCGCTGGGTCGGACGCGGCGACAAGAACGGCGGCGACGGCGCCGCCGTGGACGCCATGCGCAAGCTCATCGGCACCGTCTCGATGCGCGGCACCGTGGTGATCGGCGAGGGTGAGAAGGACCACGCGCCGATGCTCTACAACGGTGAGGAGGTCGGCAACGGCGACGGCCCGGACTGCGACGTCGCGGTCGACCCGATCGACGGCACCACGCTGATGGCCAAGGGCATGCCGAACGCGATCGCGGTGCTCGCGGCCACCGAGCGCGGGGCGATGTTCGACCCGTCCGCGGTGTTCTACATGGAGAAGCTCGCGGTCGGCCCGGAGGCGGCGGACGTCGTCGACCTGACCGCGCCGATCGCGGAGAACATCCGCCGGGTGGCCCGGGCGAAGCACTCGGACCCCTCGGACGTGACCGTCTGCATCCTCGACCGCGAGCGGCACGCCGAGCACGTGCGGGCGGTGCGCGACGCAGGTGCCCGGATCCACTTCATCTCCGACGGCGACGTGGCCGGCGCGATCTCGGCGGCCAGGCCGAACACCGGCGTGGACATGCTGTACGGGATCGGCGGCACACCGGAGGGGATCATCGCCGCGTGCGCGCTCAAGTGCATGGGCGGCGCGCTGCAGGCCCGGCTGTGGCCCAAGGACGACGAGGAGCGGGAGAAGGCGACCGGCGCCGGCCACGACCTGGACCGGGTGCTGGTCACCGACGACCTGGTCAGCGGCGACAACGCGTTCTTCTGCGCGACCGGGATCACCGACGGCGACCTGCTCCGCGGCGTGCACTACCGGGGCGGCGGGTGCACGACCCAGTCGATCGTGATGCGCTCGAAGTCCGGGACGGTGCGGATGATCGACGGCTTCCACCGGCTGACCAAGCTGCGCGAGTACTCGACCGTCGACTTCGACCGGGTCGAGCAGGCCGCCGAGGACGACGCGCTGCCGCCGCTGCCCTGAGTTCCCTACTTCCGGCGGGGGTAATGCCCTACTTCCGACGGTGTCACTCTTTCGAGTGTCGCGGCTACCGTCCGCTACATGTTGAGAAAACGAGCTCTCGCAGTCGGACTTCTCGCCGGAGCGGCGACCGCACTCGCCGTCGTCGCCGGCCCGTCCGCGTTCGCCGCGGACAAGCAGGACGTGAACCCGCTGATCGTCGGCGGCGGTGACGCCGACCAGACGTACTCGTTCATCGTGTCGCTGCAGAGCGGCGGCGGCCACTTCTGCGGTGGCTCGCTGATCAGCCCGGAGTGGGTGCTGACCGCGGCGCACTGCGTCGAGGGCCAGTCGCCCGGCGGGGTGAGCATGCGGATCGGCAGCAACGAGTACGCGTCGGGCGGCGAGGAGGCGCAGGCGGCGGAGATCGTCGTGCACCCGGACTACGACGGGATGTCGCCGGGCAACGACATCGCGCTGGTGCGCACGGCCGCCCCGGCGACGTCGGCGCCGGTGTCGCTGGCCGCGGACGCGCCGGTCGGCACGGCGTCCAGGCTGCTCGGCTGGGGCCAGACGTGCCCGGAGCCGGGTGGCTGCGGCGCGCCGGACTACCTGCAGCAGCTGGACGTCGAGGTGGTGGACGCGAGCGAGTGCACCGGCATCGACGGGTCGCTCGAGCTGTGCACCAGCAACCCGGGCGGCGACTCCGGGGCGTGCTACGGCGACTCCGGCGGCCCCCAGCTCGCCGGCACGAACGGGAACTGGTCACTCATCGGAGTGACGAGCCGGACCGGCAACAACGACCCGGTGTGTGCGACCGGCCCGTCGATCTACACCGACGCGACCGCGTACGCGGACTGGATCGCGCAAACCAGCGGCGGCTGAGCAACGTATGCGGTAGTGGAGGCCGCGCGCGGGCGCCCCGTACCCGCGTGCGGCCTCCGCTCCGTGTCACGGCCCGAGCAACCCTGCGGGCCGGCGGCGCGTGGGTTATGAATGTGCACGTGCCCCTGGCCAGGTTCCTGCAAGCCGTCGTGGTGCTGACCGCCCTCGCGGCCTGCACCACCCAACCGCCGTCCCAGGCTCCGCCTCCGTCGGCGGCACCATCTTCGGCTCCGGCCGCGGCTCCAGCTTCGGATCCATCGTCGGCCTCGTCCTCGGCTCCAGCGTCGGCCCCGGCGTCGGCCCCGGCGTCGGCCCCGGCGTCGGCACCAGCGTCGGCACCAGCGTCGGCCTCGTCCTCGGATGCCTCGTCGGCGGCGGTTCCCGCCCAGCCCGTCTCCGCCCCGCCTCCTTGCGCCAGGAAGGTGCACGCCTGCGTCAGCCTCTCCCAACGCAAGGCGTGGCTGACCAGGAACGGCCGCCCGACCTACGGCCCGGTCCCCATCGCGCACGGCGGCCGCGAGAACCCGACCCCCACCGGCACCTACCCCGTGTCGTGGAAGGACGAGGTGAACACCAGCAGCATCTACGGCACCCCGATGCCGTACTCGGTGTTCTTCGCCCCCGGCGGCATCGCCTTCCACCAGGGCGACGTCCGCACCGACTCGCACGGCTGCGTCCGCCTCACCATGCCGGCGGCCAAGGCCTTCTTCGCCGCCCTCCAACCGGGTGAACTGGTACAAGTCGTGCCGTAACGTACGAACCGTGCGCGCGTTCCTGGCCGAGCTGACGATGGCCGTGCACTTCGCGGTGCTGGCGTTCATCGTGCTGGGCGCGTTCCTGGCCTGGCGCTGGCCGAAGGTGCTGCTCGTGCACCTCCCGTTCGCCCTCTGGGGCCTGGCGATCGCCACCCTCGGCTTTCCGTGCCCCCTCACCACCCTCGAGGACGCCCTCCGCGACCGCGAACAGGTCGGCTTCATCGAGCGCTACCTCGACGGCATCCTCTACCCCGACGAGTACCTGCTCGCCTCCCGGATCCTCGCCGCGGGGCTCGTCGTCACGGCCTACGCCGTCGCCGTCACCCGCTGGCGGGTCAGGTCACGTCGCTCGAATGCCCAGGGAACAGGTGTGCGTCCGGGTTGAGGTCGACGGCGATGTTGTTCACGGCGGTGGCCGCCTCGCCGAAGCCGGTGGCGATGAGCTTGACCTTGCCGGGGTACGCGGCGATGTCGCCGGCGGCGTAGATGCGGTCGCGGGCCGTCTTCATCGTCGTGTCGACGGCGACGGCGCGGCGGACGATCTCCAGCCCCCACGCCTCGATCGGGCCGAGGTCGGCGGTGAAGCCCAGCGCGGCCACCACCGACTGCGCCGGCAGCACGACCGTCGACGGGTCCGACTTGACCTCCAGCTCCACCTCGGCCAGCGCACCGGACGCGTCGCCGCGCAGCTCGACCACCTGGGCGTCGGTGATGATCGGCACGCCCAGCTCCCGCACCTGCCGCACGGTGGCGGCGAACGCGCGGAACTTGTTCCGGCGGTGCACCAGCGTCACGCTCCGTGCCACCGGGTGCAGCGACAGCGCCCAGTCGAACGCCGAGTCCCCGCCGCCGACGATGACCACGTCCTGGTCGCGCATCGCCTCCAGCTCCGGTACGAAGTGGACGACGCCGCGGCCCAGCCAACCCTCACCGGCGGGCAGCGGGCGGGGGCTGAACTCGCCCATGCCGGCCGTGATCAGCACCGCACCGGCGCGGACCACCGTGTCGCCGAGGTCGACCTCGAACTTGCCGTCCACTTCCGACAGCCCGCGCGCCGGGCGCCCCAGCAGGTACGTCGGCTTGAACTGGTCGGCCTGCTCCACCAGCGCGGCCACCAGGTCCCGGCCGAGCACCGACGGGAACCCGGCCACGTCGAAGATCTGCTTCTCCGGGTACATCGCGGTGACCTGCCCGCCCGCCTCCGGCAGCGAGTCGACGACCGCTGTTCGCAGCTCGCGGAAGCCCGCGTAGTACGCGGCGAACAGCCCGGTCGGGCCGGCGCCGACGATCAGCAGGTCGACCTCGGACGGCGAGACGGAACCCATCTGCACACCTACCCATCGCGGAGAGTGGCCAGCACCACCACAAGCTACCCGCGCACCGCCCGCCACGGCAGGCCAGACTGGAGACCGTGAGCGAGAATGACTTCAGGGTCGAGCACGACACGATGGGTGAGGTCAGGGTCCCGGCCGACGCCCTCTGGCGGGCCCAGACCCAACGCGCCGTCGAGAACTTCCCGATCTCCGGTCGTGGCCTGGAGCGCGCTCAGATCCGCGCGCTCGGCCTGCTCAAGGCCGCCGCGGCCCGGGTCAACCAGCGGTTCGACGTGCTGCCGCCGGATCTCGCCGAGGCCGTCGCCGCCGCCGCGGACGAGGTCGCCGAGGGCCGCCACGACGACCACTTCCCGATCGACGTGTTCCAGACCGGGTCGGGCACCTCGTCGAACATGAACGCCAACGAGGTCATCGCCACGCTGGCCACCCGCCGGCTCGGCCGGGACGTGCACCCGAACGACCACGTCAACGCCTCGCAGTCGTCCAACGACACGTTCCCCACGACGATCCGGATCGCCGCGACCGAGGCGGTCGTGCGGGACGTGCTGCCCGCGCTCGACCACCTCGCCGGCACCATCGAGCGGCGGGCCGGCGAGTGGGCCGAGGTCGTCAAGTCTGGGCGCACGCACCTGATGGACGCGGTTCCGGTCACGCTCGGTCAGGAGGCCGGGGCGTGGGCGGCACAGGTCCGGTACGGCATCGAGCGGCTCCGGGACACCCTGCCCCGGCTGGGCGAGCTGCCGATCGGCGGGACGGCGGTGGGCAGCGGCCTCAACGCGCCGGACGGCTTCGGCGGCGCGGTCGCCGAGGAGCTGGCCACGCTCACCGACCTGCCGCTGACCGAGGCGCGCGACCACTTCGAGGCGCAGGCCGGACAGGACGGTGTGGTCGAGGTGTCCGGGCAGCTCAGGACGCTCGCCGTGAGCCTGCACAAGATCGCCAACGACGTGCGCTGGCTGGGTTCCGGGCCGCGCACCGGGCTCGGTGAGCTGGCGCTGCCGGACCTCCAGCCGGGCAGCTCGATCATGCCGGGCAAGGTCAACCCGGTGATCCCGGAGGCCACGATGATGGTCGTGGCGCAGGTGATCGGGAACGACGCGGCGGTGGCGTTCGCCGGCAGCCAGGGCAACTTCCAGCTGAACGTGATGCTGCCGGTGATCGCGCGCAACGTGCTCGAGTCGGCCAGGCTGCTGGCGGCGGTGTCGCGGCTGCTGGCGGACAAGGTCTTCGCCGGTGTCGAGGCGAACACCGAGCGGCTGCGCGAGTACGCGGAGTCCTCGCCGTCGATCGTCACGCCGCTGAACCGGTACCTGGGCTACGAGGAGGCCGCGTCGATCGCCAAGCAGTCGCTCGCGGAGCGCAGGACGATCCGCGAGGTGGTGCTGGAACGCGGCCACGTGCGGGACGGCAGGCTCACCGAACAGCAGCTCGACGACGCCCTGGACGTCCTCCGGATGGCCCGCGGCGGCTGATCCCGGCTACCCGGTGATGCCGAGGAGGTCGAGGAACGCGATTGCCGCGGGGGTTCTGGTGACCGGGCTCCAGATGACGTGCTCGACCCGGGCCGGCGCGTCGGTGACCTCGACGGTGACCAGACCGGTGAGCTGAGGCACGAACGCGGACGGGAGCATGGCGACGCCGAGGCCCTGGACGACCAGGCGGGCCAGGAAGTCGGCGTTGGTCACCTCGAAGGCGACGTCGCGGACCAGGCCGGCGGCCGCGAAGGCCTGGTCGGACTGGGCACGCCCGGCGGTCCCGGCGGGCAGGTCCACGAACACCTCGGCGGCGAGCCGGCGAAGGTCGACCTCCGCCTCGCCGGCGAGCGGGTGGTCCGGCGCGACCACGGCGACGAGCCGGTCGCGGGCCAGTTCGTGCGCGGCGACGCCCTCGGGACGCGCCGTCGTCGGCAGCCCGAGGAAGGCGACCTCGATCGCGCCCTGCCCGACCTGCTCGACCAGCTCCTCGCTCGCACCCACCCGCAGGCTGATGCGCACGTGCGGGTACCGCTGGTGGAACTCGCGCAGCGTGCCCGGGATGTCGACCGCGGCGACGGTGGGGATCAGACCGACCGCGAGCCGCCCGCGGACCTCGCCGACCGCCGCGGCCACCTCGGCCTTCGCCCGCTCGGCTGCGTCCAGGCACTGCCGGGCGGCCGGCAGGAACGCCGCGCCGGCCGGGGTCAGCCGCACGCGGCGGCTGGTGCGCTCGAACAGGCGGGCGCCCAGTTCCCGCTCCAGGCGCGCGACCTGGTGGCTGAGGGCGGACTGGACGACCAGACACCGCTCGGCGGCCCGGGTGAAGCTGTTCGTCTCGGCCACCGTGACGACATAGCGCAGCTGCTGGAGTTCCACGCGATCTATCTTCCTTCGCGATCGATGAAGTGACAAACATGTGTTGGACTCATTGATCGGGTTGGAGTGAGACTCCACAGCGTGACAACAGCAACGACACAGCGCGCTCCGGGCAGAGCCGGAACCACCGTCCTCACGGCTGTCGCTCCCGCCGTCTGGGGCACGACCTACGTCGTCACCACCGAGCTGCTTCCGCCGGGACACCCACTGTTCGCGGCGCTCCTGCGCACCCTGCCGGCCGGTCTGCTCGCGCTGGCGGTCACCCGGGCGCTGCCGCGCGGAGCCTGGTGGGCGAGGGCCGCGGTGCTCGGCGTGCTGAACATCGGCCTGCTCAACGCGCTGCTGTTCATCACGGCCGAGCGCCTGCCGGGAGGCGTGGCCGCCACCCTCGCGGCGGCCCAGCCGCTCGTCGTCGCCGTGCTGGCCGTGCTCGTGCTGCACGAGCGCCCGTCCGGCTGGCGTCTCGCCTGGGGAGTCGTCGGCGTGCTCGGCGTCGGCCTGGTGGTGATCGGGCCAGACGCCGCGTTCGACACCGTCGGCGTCGTGGCCGGCCTGGCCGGCGCGGCGTCGATGGCGCTCGGGTTGACGCTCACCAAGCGCTGGGGGCGTCCGCCCAACGCCGGTCCCACCGCGTTCGCGGGCTGGCAGCTCGCCGCCGGCGGTGTGTTCCTGCTGCCCGTCACCTTCCTCGTCGAGGGGGCACCGCCCGCGATCGACCTGACGGCCGGCCTCGGCTACCTCTGGCTGGGCCTGGTGGGCGGCCTGATCGCCTACGTCCTGTGGTTCCGCGGCATCGCGGCTCTGCCGGTCACCTCGGTCGCGGTCCTCGTCCTGCTCTCGCCGCTGGTCGCCGCCGTGCTCGGCGCCGTGCTCCTCGGCCAGACCCTCGGCCCGGTCCAGCTCGTCGGGTTCGGGCTCTCCCTCGCCTCGATCGTCGCGGGACAGCTTCCCGCACCCCGTTGAAAGGATCCTCGGTGTCGAACCAGAAGACCGTCCTCGTCATCGGCGCCACCGGCGGCCAGGGCGGCGCCGTCGCCCGCGCGCTGCTCGGCACCGGCTGGGCCGTCCGCGCCCTCGTCCGCGATCCAGGAAGGGCCAGGGACCTCGAGGCGCTCGGCGCCGAACTGGTCACCGGCGACCTCGACGACCCCGGTTCGCTGCGTGCGGCGGCGCGGGGTGTGCACGGCGTCTTCAGCGTGCAACCCGCCGACCTGACCGCCCCGGATCCGGAAACCGAGGTGCGGCGCGGGAAGAACGTCGCCGACGCGGCCGAGGGGGTCGCGCACCTGGTGTACAGCTCCGTCGGCGCGGTCGGCCGCGAGTCCGGCGTCGCCCACTTCGAGACGAAGGCGGAGATCGAGGCATACCTCGAGACCGTCGGCGTGCCCGCGACCGTGCTGCGGCCGGTGTTCTTCATGGAGAACTGGCGGTACCTGCTGCCGGAGCCGCGGAACGGCGAGCGGGTCGGCTCGATCGCGTTGGACGAGGACACCTCGCTGCAGATGATCGCGCTGACCGACATCGGCCGGATCGCCGCGAACGTGTTCGACGAGGCCGTGGTCGGCAGGACGATCGAGATCGCGGGCGACGAGCTGACCGTGCGACGGATCGCAGAGCTGTTCACGAAGGCCGACGGCGTCCCGACCCGCTTCGAACGGCGGCCGGCCCAGCCCGGCGAGCTGGCGACGATGTTCGCCTGGCTCGACCGGGCGGGCTACCGGGCCGACATCGCCGCCCTCCGCGAGCGGTACCCGGATCTGCTCACCTTCGAGGCATGGCTGGCCGGCGACCGGTAGTCCAGTCGTAGGGTCGCGGGCGATGACCACCGACTGGGCCACCCTGCGGGAGCTGCTCCTGCCGGCCGCCGGCGCCCGCGGCCGCCGGGTCGAGTCCGCGCTGCGGACCGCGATTCGCGACGGGCAGCTCGCGGCCGGCGTCCGGCTGCCGTCCAGCCGGGACCTCGCGGCCCAGCTCGGGGTCGCCCGCGGCACGGTCACCGCCGCGTACGGGCAGCTCGTCGCGGAGGGGTACCTGGTCAGCCGGCGCGGGTCCGGGACGCGGGTCGCCGGCGCCATCGGGC
Source organism: Actinophytocola gossypii (assembly GCF_025165815.1). Classification (GTDB taxonomy): domain Bacteria; phylum Actinomycetota; class Actinomycetes; order Mycobacteriales; family Pseudonocardiaceae; genus Actinophytocola; species Actinophytocola gossypii. The sequence goes on from NZ_JAFFZE010000025.1 coordinate 138,623, forward strand.
GAGCCGCACCGGCGGCCGAGCCGGCGCCCGCGCCCACCCGCTGGCGGTACGACCTGCGGCCGGGACTGCCCGCGCTCAGCGCGTTCCCCCGGGCCGAGTGGATCGCCGCCACCCGTGCCGGGCTCGCCGCGCTGCCGGACGAGGCGCTCGGCTACCCCGATCCGGCCGGGCTGCCCGAGCTGCGCGCCGAGCTCGCCGGCTACCTCGGCCGGGTCCGCGCGGTGACCGCGACCGCCGACGACGTCCTGGTCACGCACGGCGCCGCCGAGGGCCTGTCGATGCTCGTGGCGGCCGTCGGCGGGCGGGTCGCGGTCGAGGAGCCGGGGCATCCCGGGCAGCTGGAGATGTTGCGCGCCAACGGGGTCACGCCGGTACCGGTTCCCGTCGACGAGCACGGCATCGTGGTCGACGCGATCGCCGGCTGCCGGGCGGTCGTGGTCACCGCGGCGCACCAGTTCCCGCTCGGCGTCGCGCTGCACCCGGACCGGCGGCACGCGCTGCTCTTCTGGGCCCGCGCCAACGACGGCCTGATCATCGAGGACGACTACGACGCCGAGCACCGCTACGACCGCCCCGCGCTGCGCGCCATGCAGGCGATGGAGCCGACCCGGGTCGCCTACCTCGGTACCGCGAGCAAGACCCTCGCCCCGGCGCTGCGGCTCGGCTGGCTGGTGCTCCCGCCCGGCCTGCGCGCGGAGCTGATCCACCGCAAGCGGACCACCGACCTCGGCTGCTCCCCGCTGCCGCAGGCCGCGTTCGCGCGGATGCTCGCCACCGGCGGCTACGACCGGCACCTGCGCCGCACCAGGGCCCTGTACCGCGCCCGCCGCGACGCCCTGCTGACCGCGGTGGCCGAGCACCTGCCGGCCTGGCGCCCGGTCGGCGTCGCGGCGGGGTTGCACGTCGTGCTCAGGCTGCCCGACGGCACCGACGACGCCGAGGTGCGGCGGCGGGTGGCCGAGCGGGGCGTGCACGTGGTGGCGCTGTCGGAGTACTCGGCGGATCCGCCGTACCCCGGGCTCGTGGTCGGCTACGCGGCGACGAGCCCGGACCGGCTCCGGGCGGCGGTCGCCGAGATCGCCGCTACCCGGCTTTGCTGTCGGCCTTGATGTCGGCGACCACGCAGCTGATGTTGTCCGGCCCGCCCGCCTGGTTGGCCAGGTCGACGAGCCGCTCGACCGCCTGGTGCGGGGAGGGGACGCCGGACAGGGTGGTGTGCAGCGTGTGCACGTCGAGGACGGTGTGCAGGCCGTCGGAGCACAGCAGGTAGCGGTCCCCGGCGTGCACGTCGTGCAGGGCGACGTCCGGCTCGGGATCGCCGTCCCGGGTGAGTGCCTGGAGCAGGATCGCGCGCTGCGGGTGGGTGGCGACCTCGTCCTCGGTGAGCTTCCCTTCGTCCACAAGGGACTGGACGACGGTGTGGTCGTGGGTGATCTGGAAGAGTTCGGTGTCCCGCAGGAGGTACGCGCGCGAGTCTCCGATGTGGACGAGCCCGAGGCGCGACCCGGACCAGAGGAGCGCGGTGAGGGTGGTTCCGCTGTCGTCCTGGTCGAGTTCCCGAACCGCCGAGCCGGCCTGGCGGCCCGCGTCGGCCAGCACGTTGAGCAGGTCACCGGCGGAGTCGAGGTTCCGCAGGGCGTCGATGGCCGCGGAGCTGGCGGTGGCCCCGTCGTCGCCGAACCCGTCGGCGACCGCGAGGACCCGGTCGCCGGCGAAGGCGCGGTCCTGGTTGACCTCGCGGACGAGACCGCGGTCAGTACGCGCGGCGTAGGTGATGGTGAGCGGTCCGGCCGGCATGGCGTCGTCCTTCCCGGACAGGTGCTGGACGAGGAAGGCGGCCAACTCCCGCCGCGCCGCGGTGTCCGACTCGACCAGCTGCCAGAACTCCGCCACCGCCGCCGCGGCCTCCGGCTTCGGTGCGTCACACACGGCCCTGATCCGCGCCAACGGCATACCGAGGCGCCGCAGCCAGGCGACCAGCCGGGCACGTTCCAGCTGCTCCGGCTCGTAGAACCGGTACCCGCTGACCGGGTCCACCCGAGCCGGCCGCAACAGCCCCAACTCGTCATAGAGCCGCAACGCCTTCGGCGACAACCGAGAAGCCCGCGCGAACGCGCCGATGGTGAGCGCCACCGCCACCTCCCTCGTCCCTGGACGACCCCACCGTCCACCTTCCCCTTCGGTCAAGGTCAAGCCACGACCTCGCCGATCGCCCGAGCGGAGCTACAAGCCCTCGTGACCAGCGGGAACGCGGTTGTCGGTGCCTCGGGGCATGATGGTCACGTGTTGTTCGTCGATGTCGTGACCACTTCCGCCGCGGTCTCCGCGACGCGGTCGCGCCTGGCCAAGGTCGAGGCCCTGGCCGGGCTGCTGCGCCGCGCCGGGGACCAGGTGCGCGCGGTGGTCTCGTTCCTCGCGGGCTCGCCGACGCAGGGGCGCGTCGGGGCGGGGTGGCGGACGCTGGTCGAGTTGCGCATCGAACCCGCCGGCGAGGCTTCGCTGACCGTCGAGCGGGTGGACGCCGCGCTCGGTGCGGTGGCGTCGACCAGCGGGAAGGGCTCGGCGGCCCGGCGCACGGAGTTACTCGGCGCGCTGTTCGGCGCGGCCACCGAGGCCGAGCAGCGCTTCCTCCTCCACCTGCTGACCGGCGAGTTGCGGCAGGGCGCCCTCGAAGGCGTCATGCTCGACGCCATCGCGGCGGCCGCCGGTGTGGGCAAGGAGGACGTGCGGCGGGCGTTCATGCTCTCCGGCCGGTTACCCGACACGGCCGAGGCGGCGCTCACCGGCGGCACCGACGCGCTGGCCGGGTTCGGGCTGACGCTGGGCCGGCCGATCCGACCCATGCTGGCCTCGCCCGGCGAGTCGCTCGCCGACGCGCTCGGGATGGGCCCGTGCGTGGTCGAGTACAAGCTCGACGGCGCCCGCATCCAGGTGCACAAGGACGGTGACGACGTGCACGTCTACACCCGCACCCTGCGCGAGATCACCGGCGCGGTTCCGGAGCTGGTCGACCTCGTGCGCGGGCTGCCGTGCCGGCGCGTGGTGCTGGACGGGGAGACGCTCGCGCTCAACGACGACGGCCGGCCGCGCCCGTTCCAGGAGACGATGAGCCGGTTCGGCGCCACCAACGAACGCGAGCTGCTGCTGCACCCGTACTTCTTCGACTGCGTGCACCTGGACGGCACCGACCTGGTCGACGCGCCGCTGCGCGAACGGAACACCGCGCTGCTCCGCGCCGTCGGCGAGGCGCTGGTGATCCCGGGCGCGCTGGAGCCGACCGAGGAACGGGCCGAGCAGGTCCTGGCCGACGCGCTGGACGCCGGGCACGAGGGCGTCGTGGTCAAGGCGCTCGACTCGCCCTACCAGGCGGGCCGCCGGGGCAAGGCCTGGCGCAAGATCAAACCGGTGCACACGCTCGACCTGGTGGTGCTGGCCGCCGAGTGGGGACACGGGCGCCGCACCGGCTACCTGTCCAACCTGCACCTCGGCGCCCGCGACCCCGACGGCGGCCCGTACGTCATGGTCGGCAAGACCTTCAAGGGCCTCACCGACGAGCTGCTCGCCTGGCAGACCACGGAGTTCCCGAAGCACGAGACCCACCGCACGGACTGGACCGTCCACCTGCGCCCGCACCTCGTCGTCGAGATCGCGCTCGACGGTGTGCAGACCAGCACCCGCTACGAGGGCGGCGTCGCGCTCCGCTTCGCCAGGGTCGTGCGCTACCGCCCGGACAAGGACCCACCGGACGCGGACACCATCGACACCGTCCGGTCCCTGTTGCCCGCGCCCGCGGGCTGAACGATCGTGGTGCTGGCGCGTGATATCCACCCGGGAGCGCACCGCGAGCTTGCCCAGGATATGGGATACGTGGGTCTCGATCGTGCGGGTCGAAAGCACGAGACGCTCAGCGATCAGCCGGTTGGAGAGGCCCTGGGCGACCATACCGGCGATCGTCGTCTCGGTGGGAGTGAGGCTGTCCCATCCGGAACGCGCCTGCCGGTGCTTGGACCGCGGACCTCGGCGCATCCCGTGATTGCGCATCTGTGAACGCAGCGTGGCGAGATCCCAGGTCGCTCCGAGCTGCTCGTAAAGCTCGCCGGCACGGATGAAAGCCGCGCGCGCGGAGATTCGGTCGCCCGTGCCCGCGTATCCCGCGGCGGCGGCCTCCAGAGCCTTGGCGCGCAGCAGCGGGAGACCGGCCGCTTCATAGCCTTCGGCGGCATGACGCAGCAGGACGGGATCACGGTCGAGCAAACCCTGGCAGTATGCCGCGGTGGCAGCCCTGCGCCACGCTTCCGGTCGCCGAGCGAGCGCCGCCGCATGGGCGGCAATGTCCTTTGCGACAGCAGCGTTTCCGGTCAAGGCGGCCAGTCGGGCAGCATGGGGAAGGATGCGCTCCATCTCGTCCAGTTCCTCGGCCCAACTGGCGACACCGGTGGTGAGCACGGCGAGTGCCTCAGCCGGCTCGTTGGCGAACTCTCGATCCAGGCTGCGGGCCAGCGTCAACGAGGCGACAAGACGCTTCCCGATCAGTTCCGCACTCGACGCCGCTAGTCGTAGATTCGACCGGGCCTTCTCTGGATCATTACGGTGAAAGCAGACGATGGCGGCGATACCTCGACCACAACAAATCACCCCCGGAGCCTTGAAGTCGTCCGGCAGCGTCTCGACTTCGGCCAGCGCGTCATCCCACCGGCCGACTTCGAGCAGAAGCTCTCCTCGAGCGGTGTGCGCCTGCGCGAGCCGAACGAGAATGCCGGCCTGGTCGGCGCGCTCGCGGACTCGCTCTCCCACGTCGAGAGCCTCCTCGTAGCGGTCCAGGTAACCCAGCGCCACAGCATGGTTGACCTGAAGCAGCAGGCTCAGATCGACCAGGTCAGCGTCATCCTCACGGACCACCTCCCGCGCCCGCTCGAACAGCGGTAACGCGGCCGTCACGTCTCCCCGCATGATCGACACTACGATCAGCACGTGCAGCGCCCACCCCAGCGCCATCTGGTCCTCCGCTGACTCGGCGGCAGACAGCGCCTCGGCGGCGAACCTTCCCGCGACAATCACCTCGCCCAGATTTCGATGGGCTCGTGCGATCAACACCAGCAGCCGAGCCCGCCCCCGTGCTGTCCAGTGGGGCTGCGTCAAAGCGCCGACCAACAGCTCGATCGACTCCGCCAACCTCCCATCCAGCGCACGGCACTGCGCGACAGTCCAGTGCAGGTCGACCACGACATCGAGGTCAGTGACCACGGTCATCGCGCGGATGGCGACCCGTTCCGCATCGGCGGTGTCGCCCGCTCGATACAGGGCGTCGGCGAGCCGAGAGACCAGGACGGCGTGCCGCTTAGGCTTCGTGGCCGAGCGGTGAACCGCCTCACGCAGCAGGTCGATCGCGGTTCGCGGTGCCTGGGCGACCAGGGCGGGCGCGGCGCCGGCCAGCCAGTCCAGGAGTGTCTCGTCCAGGGGACCGGCATAGGACACCTTGACCGCTTGCAGCAGCTGCCAGGCGACGCGATGGTGTGGAACGCCCGCGTTGGCCAGTGCCCTGGCCGCGTCCAGGTGCCACACCGGGCGGACGGCCTCGGCTATGTCGTCGTAGAACACTCTTCGGATCAACGGGTGTCGGAACGCGAGCTTCTCACCAGCGTCCCGCAGCACACCCGAAACACGGGCCTCATCGAGGACGAAGACCAGCTCGGTAATGCGCCAACCAACCACGACCGCGAGGTCCGAGACGAGAAAGTCCACGCCCAGCAACGCGGCGGCTTGCATGACCGGACGCGCCTCGCGGGACAGGAAGTCAAGACGGTTCGCGATCACAGCGATCAGTGAACGGGGCACCGAACCGTCGACGACGTCGATCACCCCGTCGTCGGTGACCTTCAACCAGCCGGACCGAGCCAGCGCGCCCATCAGCTCGGTCAGGTAGAGCGGGTTCCCTGCCGCCTCGAAACAGAGCCGAAGCAGGTCCTCACTAGGGTTTCCTTCGGCGATCGAGGCCACCATCGCGGCGACCGCATCTTCGGGCAGACCAGCGAGACGAATCGTGTCGTTCTCGCCCACCGACCGGCGTACCGCGAACAGCTCGTCGCGCTGCGGCACCGGGCGAAGAACGCCAATCAGCAGGAGAGCGGAGCGGTCGACCGAGCGCCTCAACCACTCCCACACCTCGATCGTAGTGCGATCGGCCCACTGCAGGTCGTCGACGACGAGAACCACCGGCGCCGCACTGCACACCTCGGCGACAAGGGTGAGCATCTGCTCCGCTGCCGCGACCGCCGGATCGGCGACACCGCTGACCTCCCCACGGAGCAACCTCAGCACAGTCGCCAGCCGCGGTTCCTCGGCGGTTCCGCCTGCCCGGAACGCGTCCAGCAGCGGCTGCAGCGGGAGCGCCTGGCCCAGCTCGTCAGCCGCCGCCCAGTAGATGCGGCACCCAGCTCGCTCTGCGACGGCGCACGCGGCCCGGGCGAGGGACGACTTGCCGATCCCCGCTTCGCCCTCGATGAGTACCGTCCGCCCCGATCCCGCGACGAGGTCGTCGATCCAACCGCTCAGCCGGGCGAGGTCGGCGTCCCTGCCCACGAGCACATTCCCGGCCGGCATGTCGCCAGGGTAGTGACGTGGCGTGCCCGGTGGCGGAAAGAAGGAGGCCTCGACGGCGAGACCCAAGCGCCGTCGAGGCCGTGCCCGAGTCATCGCGATCGACCGGCGGGTCCCCGACCACGACGGGCCGTACCCCCAGAGCGGCCGTCGTCGCCAACCGATGTGCTTCGCTGCTCGCGCATGCAACCACCTTCGATCAATCGGTCGATCGAGACATCAGTGGATCCACGGAGAGCTAACGGGTCCTGGATCGTGCCGACGGACTGACGGTGGCGCGGGGTCCGGCCAATCCGACGGACCTCGAACGCACGACGCTAGAACGGCGTGGTCACCGGTCGCTGCGGGTCGACCGAGGGCGACGGGTCGGTGTCGGTCGCCATCAGGGTGCGGGCCAGCTCGGCGGCGGTGGCGCAGTCGGGTGCCCTGGTTCGCAGGATCCGGTCGCCGAGTGGTTCCGGCGCGCCCGAGTCGCCCGCGCGCCAGCCGTACTCGCAGTCGTCGGTCTCGTAGACGGCGACGGGCCGGCCGTCGAGGGTTTCCGCCCGCTCGTTGGACAGCGCGCCGGCGGTGCCATGCACGATCCGCACCGAGTACGCCGACTCCCAGCCGCTGTCGTTCACGCGCCTGGCCTGGCACAGGTCCAACCCGTGCGCGCCGGCCTCGGCGAACCTCGGCTCGAGCCCCTCCAGCCGGTCGCCCGCGGCCCGTTCGAGCAGGTCGCACGCGTCCTGGCGCGGGCCGGACATCGCGACCACGTCCGGGTTGGCGAGCAGCCGGACGCCGGTGCGGGCCGCCCTGGTCGCCGCCTCGCACAGCGGGCCGGCCAGTCCGGTGCCCTGTGCGTCGAACCGGACGTACAGGTCCGCGCCGACCGGCAGGTCGACGACGCAGTTGCGGGCGAACGGCCGGCGCAGCGCGGCGGCACCGTCCAGTTCGAACCGCTCGGCGGAACCGGAGCTGCGGGCGGGATCGAGCCACTTGCCCACGACCACCACGATCCGCGGCGCCTCGACCGTGAAGCACCGGTATGGCGAGCTCCACCGCAGCTCCCCCTGGCCGGGCAGCAGCGTGCACGGGTTGATGGCCCGCAAGGCGGACACGACCGCGTCCCGGTCCCGCTCCGAGGTGTCCGGCTCGTCCACGGCCGTGGCCGTGCACCCCGTGACCACGACCGCCATGACCAACAGCACCCCCAGCACACGCATGCGCGGCAGTGTAAGGACGACCTAGGCTTTCGGTGTGCGTTTCCTCAGCGACCGGACGCCCGGCCACGACCTGACCTACGACGACGTCTTCCTCGTCCCCGGCCGGTCGGCGGTGGCCTCGCGGTTCGACGTCGACCTCGCCACCTCCGACGGCACCGGGGCCACCATCCCCGTCGTCGTCGCCAACATGACCGCGGTCGCCGGGCGGCGGATGGCCGAGACCGTCGCGCGGCGTGGCGGGCTGGTCGTGCTGCCGCAGGACGTCGACCCGTCGGTGGTCGCCGACATCGTCGCCTGGGTGAAGTCGCGGCACACCGTCTGGGACACCCCGCTCGTGCTCACCCCCGGCGACGCCGTCGCCGACGCGCTCACCCTGCTGCCCAAGCGGGCGCACGGCGCGGTCGTCGTGGTGGACGGCGACGGGCGGCCGTTCGGGGTGGTCGACGCGGCGGCGTGCGCGGGGGTCGACCAGTTCACCCGGCTCCGCGACATCGCCAACACCGATCTGGTGACCCTGCCCATCGGTACCCCGCCGCGCGAGGTGTTCGACCGGCTGCACGGGCACTCCACGCCGGTCGCGCTCGGGGTCGACGACGGCGGGCGGCTCGCGGGCGTGCTCACCGGGGTCGGCGCGCTGCGTGCCGAGCTGTACCGGCCGGCGGTCGACGCGGCCGGCCGGCTGCGGGTCGCCGCGGCCGTCGGCGTGAACGGTGACGTCGCGGCCAAGGCCGAGGCGCTGGCGGCGGCCGAGGTCGACGCGCTGGTCGTGGACACCGCGCACGGCCACCAGGAGAAGATGCTGGCCGCGCTCAAGGCCGTGCGCGCGACCAACCCGGCGGTGCCGGTGGTGGCGGGGAACGTGGTCACCGCCGAGGGCGTGCGGGACCTGGTCGACGCGGGCGCGGACGTGGTCAAGGTCGGCGTCGGCCCCGGCGCGATGTGCACCACCCGGATGATGACCGGCGTCGGCCGCCCGCAGTTCTCGGCGGTGCTCGAGTGCGCCGAGGCCGCCCGCGAGCTGGGCAAGCGGGTCTGGGCCGACGGCGGCGTGCGGCACCCGAGGGACGTGGCGCTCGCGCTCGCCGCCGGCGCGTCCAGCGTGATGGTCGGCTCCTGGTTCGCCGGCACCTACGAGTCCCCCGGCGACCTGCGCCACGACGAGCACGGCCAGCCGTACAAGGAGTCGTTCGGCATGGCGTCCAAGCGCGCGGTCACCGCCCGCACCCGCGCCGACGGGGCGTTCGACCGCGCGCGGAAGGCCCTGTTCGAGGAGGGCATCTCCACCTCCCGGATGCGACTCGACCCCGCCGCCCCCAGCGTCGAGGACCTGCTCGACTCGATCTGCTCCGGCGTGCGCTCGGCGTGCACCTACGCGGGCGCGACCACGCTCGAGGAGTTCCACACCCGCGCGGTCGTCGGCACCCAGTCGGCGTCCGGTTTCGCCGAGGGCGCACCACTACCTCGCGGGTGGTGACACCCCTTCGCTTGTTCTATAATCGCACAAATGAGCATCGATCCGGAGGTCCTGGGACAGCGGATCACCGAAGCTCGCGCTCGTGCCGGTCTGACTCAGGTACAGCTGGCCGCGGCCGTGTCACTCGATCGCTCGGCGCTCGCCAAGATCGAGACCGGTCAACGTCGCGTCTCGGCCCTGGAACTTGCCCGACTCGCCGAGACCGTGGACGTGCGAATCGAGTGGTTCGTCCGAGACGCACCGCAGGCTGTCATATCCAGGCGCAACGCCCAGGAGCCCGGCGCGGCCAACGCCCGCATCGATTCCCTGGCGGAGCGGATCACCCGGGAAGTCGAGTTCGTACTCGGCCTCGACGACAAACTGGTCCTGAGCCTCACGCCAGCGCACGCGGTGCCGGAGAACGTGACGCAGGCCGAAGAACTCGCCGCCACCGCGCGCCACGCGATCGGCATGCACCACAACGGACCCTGTACGGGTCTCGCCACCAAGGTGGAACAGCTCGGCCTGCTGGTGTTCTCCCTCGACCTCGGTGTCGAATCAGCCGATGCGGCAACGGTTCTACTTCGGCAGGGCGGCATCGCGGTCATCAACGGGGGGTTGCGCGTCGGTCGGCGACGTCTCGCCCTGGCGCACGAACTCGGCCACTATCTAGTCGCGGACGACTACACGGTCGATTGGCGGATCGCTGAGCATCTGAACGCCGAGCAGCGGGAGAGCATCCTCGACCGGTTCGCGCGTGCCTTCCTCCTGCCGGAACCAGGTCTACGAGCGGAATGGGCGGACCACACCGCACAGGATGGCGACCTGCGGACCGCGGCGGTTCGGCTCGCGAGTTCATACCAAGTGGACATGGCGACGCTCGCCCGACGCCTGGTCGAACTCGGCCTGGTCAGTCCATCCGAAGCCAGTCGCATCCGAACGATCAGTACCACCCGCGCCGACATCGTCGAGCTTGATCTCGTAGTGGGCGAGGAGTTGAGTCCGCCGGCCCTGCCGCGGCCGTATGAGCGCGCTGTGCTCCGCCTGTTCCGAAGTGAGTCGATCTCCGCGGCGCGCGCGCTCGATCTGCTGCTCGACACCTGGACCGACGACATGCTGCCCGACTTGCCCACTCGTCCGGCGGACCAGATCTGGCAGTACATCTGATCGTGGCCGACCAGGAACTCGTGTTCGACAACGGACCGCTCTGCCACTTCGCTCGCGAGGGTTGGCTGGGAATCCTCAGAACGGTCGTGGGAACCAGAACCGCAGTGGTACCCGACACCGTGGTCGACGAGCTGCGCGCAGGGGCTCAAGGTCGGCCGCACGTCCAGCTCGTGCTGGACGCACCGTGGCTACACCACCGCAGTCTCGTGAGCGAGACCGAACTCGAAGCGTTCACGCAGTTCGCATCGCTGCTCGTCGCGAGGGGCCGCAACGTGGGAGAGTCCGGCGTGCTCGCCTACGCGAAGGCCAACGGGGCAGTCGCCGTGATCGACGACGGGCCGGCGCGCAAGATCGCTCGCGCGAGCGGCATCTCGCACATCGGCACGCTGGGGCTGCTGTGCGAGGCGCTACGGGAGAGTCAGCTGACGGTTGAACTGATCTCCACAGTCGCGGACCATCTTCTCGAGGGTGAGTACCGGCTGCCATTCCAGGCCGGCGGCTTCGCGAAATGGGCGCACGATCAGGGGCTCATTCCACCCGCAGGGTGATGAACATCCTGCTTGCCCGCGTGGATAGCCTGGGCGACGTGAATGCCGTCGAGGTTGTTGACCTGGTCAAACAGTACAAAAAGGCGCCGAAACCGGCGGTCGACGGGCTGAGTTTCACCGTTCGGCGGGGTGAGGTCTTCGGGCTGCTCGGACCGAACGGGGCCGGCAAGACGACGACCGTCGGCGTGCTGACCACGCGGGTGCTGGCGACCTCGGGACGGGCTTCGGTGCACGGGGTGGACGTGCGGACCGAGTCGACCAGGGCGCGGGAGTTGCTGGCCGTGGTGCCGCAGCGCAACAACCTCGACCGGTCGCTGAACATCCGGCAGAACCTGTTGTTCCACGCCACCTACCACGGCGTTCCACGCGCCGAGCGGAACCGGCTCGCCGACGAGATCCTGGAGCGGATGGGGCTCGCCGACCGGGCGAAGGACCGGCTCGACAACGTCTCCGGGGGGCAGGCGCAGCGCGTGATGATCGCCCGTGCGCTGATGCACCGGCCCAAGGTGCTGTTCCTCGACGAGCCGTCCACCGGGCTCGACCCGCAGGCCCGCCTGTTCGTCCACGACCGCATCGCCGAGCTGCGTGACGACGACGTCACCGTCGTGCTCACCACGCACGACATGGACGAGGCGGCCAAGCTCTGCGACCGGGTCGGCATCGTCGACCACGGGAAGCTCCTCGCGCTCGACAGCCCGGCCGCGCTGACCCGCGGGCTGCCGGGCAGCACGACCGTCACCGTGACCGTCTCCCTCGACGGGACCGGCGCCGACCGGGTCGCGGCCACGCTGTCCGATGTGGACGGAGTGGAGCGGGTGGAGCGGATCACCGCCGCCGCGCCCGCGCTGCCGCCGGGCGGCTTACCCGGCGCACCGACCACATCGGACGGTGTGAGCGGTCAGTTCCGGCTCTACACCGAGCACGAGCCGGCCGTGGTGCTGCCCTCCGTACTGAAAGTGTTGGCGGGCACCGGAAGCGACCTGACCGACCTGTCGATCGGCACGCCCAGCCTCGAGGACGTGTTCATCCACCTGACCGGACGGGAACTCCGTTGACTTCCCTCCGGGTTCTGTCTCCGATGGGAGGTCGCGACGGTTGCCTCACCGACTAGTGCCGGCGTGGTCTGACACCGTCTCCACCGGCGGTGACCACCAGCCCGGCGGCCAAGATGTTGCGTGCCGCGTTCACGTCACGGTCATGGACGACGCCGCACCGGCAGGTCCACTCGCGGGCATTGCTCGACGGAAACCACTGATCGACCGTGATCACGGTGCGGCCGTACCAGGCCGCCTTGTACTCCAGCATCGGTTCCTGAGCATGTCGGACAGGTTCAAGTCCTCGATCACGATCGTTTGGTTCTCACGAACGAGCCGAGTCGTCAGTGTGTGCGGGAAGTCCCGCCTGCGGTCGGTGATGCGGGCGTGAACGCGGTTCTCCTCCGGCCAGGCAGCAGGAATATTGACCGATTGGAGTTTCGATGACCACCGCCGTGCGGGAACGTTCGCGGTTCGCCATCTCGCTGCGCACGTTCGGCAACGTGTTGTGGCGGGACATCTTCGTCACCGGCCGGGAGCTGGTCCCCTTCCTGGCGCAGGTGATCCTGCAGCCGTTCTTCATGCTGTTCATCTTCGGCAAGGTGCTGACGAACCTCGGCTACGTCGGCGACGACTTCACCGCGATCCTGCTGCCCGGGATCATCGCGCTGAACGGGTTCCTCGCCGCGCTGCAGAACACCACGCTGCCGCTGGTGATGGACTTCTCCTGGACCCGCGAGATCGAGGACCGGCTGCTCGCCCCGATGCCGATCCCGCTGGTGGCGGTGGAGAAGATGGTGTTCGGCGCGCTGCGCGGGATCATCGCCGCCGTGGTCATGGTGCCGATCGGGTTCCTGATCCTGCCCGGGGTGAGCTGGCCGGCGTCCGCGCTGCTGCCGGTCACCGGCATCCTCGTCCTCGGCTCGCTCGCCGGCGCGGCGATCGGCATGACGATCGGCACGCTGGTCACCCCGCGCCGGATCAACATCATGTTCGCGGTCATCCTGACCCCGTTGATGTTCACCGGCTCCACCCAGTTCCCGTGGCGGGGTCTGACCGACCTCGGGTGGTTCCAGGTGCTGTGCGCGCTGAACCCGCTCACCTACGTCAGCGAGGGCATGCGCGCGCTGCTGGTGCCGAGCGTCGACTCCATCCCGCTGTGGGTCGACATCCCGGTGATCCTGGCCGCCTGCGCCGTCTTCGGCGCCATCGGCATCAAGGGGTTCATGCACCGCGCACTGGACTGAGCGAACCGCGCCACCTCCAACGGGGAAAAACGGCGACGGTTCGTGAACGGGTCCGGCTCGCTCGGGTGAAAACCTGACACAGCTGAATGAAGGATGTTTGGCGCCCTTCCGGCCTACTTTTCCGAGCGCATACTGGCTTGGCCCGCCTGAACAATTCCGTGAAGAAAGGCCCCGTCATGTCTGCGATCAACTGGAACAGCGGAAAGCTCATCACGCTCACCCAGGGCGACACCGCCACCATCGAAGGGCTGAACTCCGGCCAAGTGTACGGCTTCTTCTTCTACAACGCGGCACAGAACGACGCCACCACGATCGTCGACGTCACCTGGAGCAACGCGCACCCTCCGCAGCAGGTCCCGGTCTACGGCACCACTGCCAACCAGGGCCTCGCGTCGGTCCTGCTGATGTCCGGCGACGACTCGAACACCGTCGCTGCCTCGATCCTGCAGGGCAACCCCGGCGCGGACGTGCAGGCGTTCGTCTGCAGCGTGAAAATGCCGGTCGACACCAGCGGCATCAACAATCAGCCGCTACCCGCCAACGGCCAGCCACAGGCGTTCCGCAGATTCACCCGGTACTTCGACGTACCCGCCTCGCACTGGTACGACGTCACGATCGAGAGCGACGTGGACCAGTTCATCGTCGTCCAGTTCACCGAGGAGATGGCTGAGGTCATCGTGGTCAAAAGCGTCGCCAACCCGAAGGAGAACGTCTTCCCCGTCGGCAGGGTAGAAAAGGACAAGCTGTTCTCCATCCAACCCACCGAGGACGAAAGAATTCAGGTCAACCTTCAGGGTGACGGCACCCAGACGGTGTGGATGAACGCCGACAGCGTGCAGAACTCGCAGAACGCCACCATCACCCTGCAGTCGCTGACCGCGCGGGACGGCCGGCCGCGTCAGCGCCAGGACCCGGCGCTCCCGGTCTGACCGGCCCCGGCGCCCGCCGTGCCCCCCTCCCGCACGGCGGGCGCCGGCCCCTACCCCCGGTGCGGCCCCCGGCAGCGCAGCGGGAGCAGGGGGAGCAGCCCGAGCAGCGCCAGTTCCAGCACGAACAGCAGCCGCTGGAACAGCCCGTTCAGCTCCTGCAGCGCCTCCGGCATCACCCCGAAGTGGCTGGTCATGAACAGTGCCAGCACCACCGTGGTGATCGCCGCGGTGGCGTACAGCGCGCGCCGGAACCCCGCCAGGTAGCCCACCCCGGTCAGCTGCTTGGCCACCAGCACCACCGCGATCGGCGCGCAGAAGAACACCACGCCCGCCGCGTACCGGTGCACCTGCGCGGAGAACGACAGCGACTCGCCGAGGTCGGTCGGGAACACCGCCGCGAGCCCCGCCCCGAGCACCGCGAGCACGAGTGCGAACCGCAGCAACCCGTTGCCCAGCAAGCGGATCGCCGAGAGTCCGGCCATCGCGCCGAGCACGGCGACGCACATGCTCAGCAACGCCGCGCCGAACATCCAGCCGATCTCGGGCACGAACACGTAGTCCGACATCGTCGTGTCCAGCACGCTCATCGAGTCCCAGGCGGTGACCGTCAGGTTCGCCATGAACAGCAGCGAGCAGACGATCCCGGCCAGGCCCAGCCGGACGGCGAAGGTCGAGGGACGCGCGGGGGCCGGAAGAGCCGTGCCGCGGGGCGGGCTCAGCACGAGGTTCGTCATGCCCTAAACGCTCTCGTGCCGGGCGCCCCCGAACCATCCGGGAAACTCCCGAATTGACCCGGGGGCTACCCCTACTCGACCCTCAGATCTGATGCTCCTCCAGCATCTCGGTCACCAGCGCCGCGATCGGCGAGCGCTCCGAGCGGGTCAGCGTGACGTGCGCGAACAGCGGATGACCCTTGAGCTTCTCGATCACCGCCGCGATGCCGTCGTGCCGGCCGACGCGCAGGTTGTCCCGCTGCGCCACGTCGTGGGTGAGCACCACCCGCGACCCGGTGCCCAGCCGCGACAGGACGGTCAGCAGCACGTTGCGCTCCAGCGACTGCGCCTCGTCGACGATCACGAACGAGTCGTGCAGCGACCGGCCGCGGATGTGGGTCAGCGGCAGCACCTCGAGCATCCCTCGGTCGAGCACCTCCTCGATCACGTGGGTGCTGACGAGTGCGCCGAGGGTGTCGAACACCGCCTGCGCCCACGGCTGCATCTTCTCGGTCTCCGAGCCGGGCAGGTAGCCGAGCTCCTGGCCGCCGACCGCGTACACCGGCCGGAACACGACGACCTTGCGGTGCAGGTTCCGCTCCAGCACGGCCTCCAGCCCGGCGCACAGCGCGAGCGCGGACTTGCCGGTGCCGGCCCGGCCGCCCAGGGAGACGATGCCGACCTCCTGGTCGAGCAGGAGGTCGAGCGCGACCCGCTGCTCGGCGGAGCGTCCGTGCAGCCCGAACACCTCGCGGTCGCCCCGGACCAACGCGACCTGCTTGTCCTTGGTGATCCGGCCGAGCGCGCTGGCCGACGCGGAGAGCAGCCGCAGGCCGGTGTTGCACGGCAGGTCGCCCGGCTCGATGCCGTACGCGGCGAGGTCGAGCTCGCCGTCCCGGTACAGCGTGTCCAGGGCCTCGGCGGGCAGTTCGAGGTCGGCCATGCCGGTCCAGCCGGACGGGGTGACCTCCTGGGCGCGGTACTCGTCGGCGTCCAGGCCGACCGCGGCGGCCTTGACCCGCAGCGGGATGTCCTTGGTGACCAGCGCCACACCATCGGTGTGCGAGGCCATGTTGAGGGCGCACGCGAGGATGCGCGCGTCGTTGGAGTCGGTGCGGAAGCCGGCTGGCAGGACCGTCTGGTCGGAGTGGTTGAGCTCCACGTGCAGGGTTCCGCCCTCGTCCCCCACCGGGATCGGCCGGTCGAGCCGGCCGTGCCGTTCTCGCAGGTCGTCGAGCAGGCGGAGAGCCTCCCTGGCGAACCAGCCGAGCTCGGGGTGGTGCCGCTTGCCCTCGAGTTCACCGATCACGACCAGCGGCAGGACCACGGCGTGCTCGGCGAAGCGAGTCACCGCCCACGGGTCGGAGAGCAGCACGGACGTGTCGAGAACGTAGGTACGGCGCAGGTCACCCGGGCCTCCAGAGGAACGCGAAGCAGTCACGGCAACTCCAACGCGAACGCGGCACCCACGTCCGCTCCTCGTAGGGCCGGGCACCCACCCAGGCTGGGCGATCAGCTCGCCCGCGAGGGCCGGGTGCCGGCCCTCTCGATCGTTGCCATCACGACCTGGGCCTCCCGGGAGGGACCGCGTGGGCACGCTCCCTCACTTCGGACGCTACCTGTGGTTGGGCCCACCCGACAGCTTGCGACCCGGGTGAATTTGTGTTGCCCGACGCACGTGCGGATGCACGTGTGCCCGTTTTGCCCCGATTACCCGGAGTGAGTCAGGAGCCGAAGCGCCGGTGCCGGATCGCGTAGTCGCGCAGGGCCCGCAGGAAGTCGGTGCGCCGGAAGTCGGGCCAGTACGCCTCGCAGAACCAGAACTCGGAGTGCGCCGACTGCCACAGCAGGAATCCGGACAACCGCTGTTCACCGGATGTTCGGATGACCAGGTCGGGGTCGGGCTGGCCGGAGGTGTAGAGGTGCTCGGCGATGTGGTCGACGTCGAGGACCTCGGCGAGCTCCTCGATCGTGGTGCCGTTCTCGGCGTGCCGCAGCAGAAGCTTGCGCACCGCGTCGGCGATCTCGCGTCGCCCCCCGTAACCGACGGCGATGTTGACCTCCATGCCGGTGCGGCCCTCGGTGCGCCGGGCCGCGGCGGCCAGCCGGTCGGCGACGTCGGCCGGCAGGACGTCCAGCGCGCCGATGATCCGCAGCCGCCACGGGTTGCCGTCCTCCGCGAGCTCGTCCACGACCGCCGGGATGACCTCGAGCAGCGCGGCCACCTCCTGCGGCGACCGGTTGACGTTGTCGGTGGACAGCAGCCACAGGGTGACCAGCTCGACCTCGGCGTCCCGGCACCAGCCGAGCAGCTCGGCGATCCGGGTCGCACCGACCCGGTGCCCGTCGTTGACGTCGGTGAACCCCGCCTCGCGCGCCCACCTTCTGTTGCCGTCCAGGACGACGCCGACGTGGCGGGGCTGCCGGCCGGCGGCCTGCTGGATCAGGCGGCGGTCGTACAGGCCGTAGACGACGCGGGAGGCTTTCTTGCGGAAACTCCGCCAGCTAGGACTCACGTCCCAACAGGGTACGCCGTGGGGGGAGACTGGAATCATGGAGCGATGGCAGGACCTCGAGGTGATCGAACGCCTGGTGCGGGAGGCGCGCACCGTCGCGGTGGTCGGCCTGTCGGACGATCCGGCGCGGCCGAGCTTCGGGGTGGCGAGGTACCTGGTGCGTGCGGGCCTGTCGGTGTTCCCGGTGAACCCCGAGCTGACGTCGTGGCAGGGGTTGCGCGCGTACCCGTCGGTGTCCGCCCTGCCGAGCCCGGTGGACATCGTGGACGTGTTCCGGCGGCCCGAGCACGTGCCCGCGATCGCCCGGGAGGCCGTGACGCTCGGAGCCGGTGCCCTGTGGCTCCAACTGGGCGTGCTCTCCCCCGAAGGTGCGACCGTGGCGTCGGAAGGCGGCCTGGACGTGGTGATGGACCGTTGCCTGGCGGTGGAGCACCGCGAGGTGGTGGGCTGGTCGTGACCCGGTTCACCACGCGGGCACAACCTACGGTCCCGTAACCTGGGGTCGTGACCGCCGCGACGATGACCCCACCGCCCCGGCCCGTCAAGCCCCGCCTGCGCGGGGTCATCCACTACTGGTCGTTCCTGGTCTCGGTGGCGACGGGTGCGGTGCTGATCGCGCTGGCCGCGTCGACGGTGTCCGGCACGGCCGCGCTGGCGACGTCGGTGTACGGGGCGACGGTGCTGGGGTTGTTCGGCGTGAGCGCGCTGTACCACCGGCGGTGGTGGCGGAGCCTGCGGGTGCGGGCGTGGATGAAGCGCCTGGACCACTCGATGATCTTCCTGTTCATCGCGGGCACGTACACCCCGTTCTCCTTGTTGGCGATGCCCCGGGAGACGGGGTACGTGGTGCTGTCGGTGGTGTGGGGCGGGGCCGTACTTGGGGTGGCGCTGAAGCTGCTGTGGCCGGACGCACCGAGGTGGCTTGGGACCCCGATCTACATCGCGCTCGGGTGGGTGGCGGTGTTCGTGCTGCCGGAGCTGCTGGAGCACGCCGGGGTGGCGGCGTTCGTGCTGTTGTTGGTGGGGGGCGCGTTCTACACCCTGGGCGCCGTCTTCTACGCCACCCGCTGGCCCGACCCGTGGCCCCACGTCTTCGGCCACCACGAGTTCTTCCACGCCGCGACCGTGCTCGCCGCGATCAGCCACTACATCGCGATCTGGCTGGCGATGTATCCCTGATCGCGACGGTTCGCGAACTCTTTATCTAGCCCCCCTAGACCTTGTTAATCAAGGGGGGCTAGATTACAGTGGTGGTTAAAGCGATGGTCTACAAGGACGTGCGACGAGCACTGCTCGATGAAGGCTGTTTCCTCAAGTCCACTCGCGGGAGCCATGAGAAGTGGGTCTGCCCATGCGGGAAGCACCAGTCCATCGTGCCAAGACACAAGGTCGTATCACCTGGAGTAGTTAGAGACGTCATCGGGAAGCTCGATTGCCTACGAGAAGGATGGCTACAGTGACTGACAGTTATCTTGTTGTCGCCAAGCGTTGGGCACGCGGGTGGGAGCTCCACGTCGATGGCGTCGGGGTAACGCAAGTCGCGACCCTCTCGAAGGCTGACGCCACCGCCCGAGAGTACATCGCTCTTGCCCTGGATCTCGACGACGAGACTTCTTTTGCTGTCGACATCGTTCCCCAGCTCGACGACGAGTTGGCGAAGCAAGTCGAGGTGGCACGCGCTCAAGTCAGAGAAGCGGAACGCAGGCAGCGGGAAGCAGCCGCCAAGCAGCGGGAAGTGGCCAAGCAGTTGGAACGATCGGGCCTTTCAGGACGGGAGATCGCAGCCGTGTTGGGCCTTACGCCTCAGCGTGTGAGTCAGCTGATCGGTAGGTCGTCAAGGGCATGAGAGGCCTGCTACGGCCACATCCTGATCTGGCCAGCTGGCGATGTACCCGTGATGTTCAGCTTCGGCACAACGACACCTTCGGCACCGCCGCTCGCTCGTCGAGGTCGACCCCGGTGCAGTCGCGTTGGATCGCGATCTGGCTGGCGATGTATCCCTAATAGGGTTCTCCGGTGTTCAGGGTGGGGACTGTTCCAAGATCGGTGTTTCCGGCCCGACACGCCGGGCTGAGGTCCGGCGGGATGGGCACTGTGAGTGATGACATCGGACCTTGTGAGTCCACGCAAGAGTGACCGGAAGCCGGCGCGGGA
>NZ_JAFFZE010000026.1 GCF_025165815.1 Actinophytocola gossypii
CCGGACACCAGTGGTGTGGGGTCAGTGATCTTGGTCTGACCTGGTGTGCAGGGCTTCGAACGTGACGGGGCTGTGCATGCCGATGCTGGAGTGTCGGCGTTTCGGGTTGTACCAGCACTCTATCCATTCGAATATCGCGTTAGCAAGCTCGTCTCGGGTGTGCCATTGTTTTTGGTCGAGGACTTCGAGTTGGAGTGTTCCCCAGAAGGATTCCATCATGGCGTTGTCGTAGCAATCGCCGACGGTGCCCATTGAGGCGAGCAGCCCGGCGGTGCGAAGACGCTGGCCGAATGCCCACGATGTGTATTGCGAACCGTGATCGGAATGCAGAATGGTGGAGTTATTGTCGGGGTGCCGTCGAATGGTGGCCATGCCGAGGGTGTCGGTGACGAGTTCGGTGCGCATGTGACTGTTGATCGACCAGCCGATGATCATGCGGGAGTAGGCGTCCATGACCGCGGCGCAGTAGACCTTCCCTTCTCCGGTGGGGTGTTCGGTGATGTCGGTGATCCACAACCGGTCTGGTTCATCGACGGTGAAGTGGCGGTTGACCAGGTCCGGAGCCGGTTCGGCTGCCGGGTCACGGACCGTGGTCCAGGACCGTTTGCGCCGGTAGAGGCCCTGGATGCCGGCCTGGCGCATGAGCCGTTCGACCCGTTTCCGGTTCACGGACATCCCCAAACCCAGGGTGAGTTCTGCGTGCACCCTCGGTGACCCGTAGGTGCCGCGTGAATCAGCGTGGATCTGCTCGATATATTTCACCAGCAACTCGTTCTCGCGGGCACGACCCGACACCGGCCGGTCGCGCCATTCGTAGTACCCGGAGCGAGACACGCGTAACACCCGGCAGGTCACCGCGACATCAATGTTGTCGTCGGCGAGTTCACGGACCAGCGGGTAGATTACTTTGGGAGTACGTTCTCCCGCGCGAAGTAGGCGGCAGCACGTTTCAGGATCTCGTTCTCCATCTCGAGCTGCCGGTTCTTCTTACGCAGCTCAGCGAGTTCCTTCTTCTCCGCGCTCGTCAACCGGCCAGTGCTGCCGCCGTTGTCGTCGGTCTCGGCCTGGGACATCCAGTTCCGCAGACAGGACACGCTGATCCCGAGATCCTTCGCCAGCTCAGCGACCGATTTGGTCTGCTCACGAGCCAGCTCGACAGCACGACGACGGAACTCAGGCGGGTGTGGTGCAGGCACGAAGACATCCTCCCTGGTGACCACAGGTCACCTCAGGTGAGGTGTCCGGGCAACGGGGGGAAGCTCAGACCTCGCCCCAGCGGCCGAACGGTTTGTTGCTGGTGACGATCAAGCTGGCCCGCTCATAGCGGGACGAGACCAGCTGGAAGAACAGGTTCGCTGCTTCGGCTTCGAACGGGATGTAGCCGACCTCATCCACGATGATCAGCGGGATCCGGCCGAGTTTGACCAGCTCAGCCTGCAGCTTCCCGGCTTGGTTGGCGTCGGCGAGGCGGGCAACCCACTCGGCTGCGGTGGCGAACGCGACGCGGTGCCCGGCCTGGCAGGCCCGCATCCCGAGCCCGATCGACAGGTGCGTCTTCCCGGTCCCGGGCGGCCCGAGGAACACCACATTCTCTTTCCCGGCAATGAAATCCAGGGTGCCGAGGTGGGTGATGGTGTCGCGTTTGAGCGAGCGTTGGTGGTCGAAATCGAACTCCTCCAACGATTTCCGTGCCGGGAACCGAGCGGAACGGATCCGGCCCTCCCCGCCATGGGACTCCCGCGCGGCCACCTCACGTTGCAGGCAAGCGGCGAGGAACTCCTCGTGCGTCCAGGACTCGGCGCGGGCGCGTTCGGCGAGCCGTTCGACGGCCTGGCCCAGCGAGGGGGCCTTCAGCGCTCGGGCGAGGTAGGCGATCTCGCCCTCGACGTTGCGGCCGCTGGTTTTCACGGCCGTTTTCGCGGTGGTCATCAGGCGATCCCTTCGTCGCTGCCGGCGAGGCCGAACAGGCGGTCGTAATCGGTCAAGGCCCGGTGCTCGACGCTCGTGTCGGCCTTGGGAACCGCGACCAGACGGCGGGCCTGGCGCATCCGGGCGGCCGCGGCCGCGTGGGCGGGGTCGGTGATGCTCTGGTGGCTGGCCCAGCAGCGGGCATGCCGGGCAACCGGTGTGTTGTCGCAGGTCACCACGACCTCGGCAAGGTCCGCGACGATCTGGACCCGGCGGCCGACCGCGCTCGGGTGGACCGAGTAGTCATTGGAATCGAGCCGGACATAGTGATCCCGCGGCAGGCGGGTGCTCAACCGCCAGCCGGTCACCGGCGCGACCGGCGGCAGCGCCAGCATCGCCGAGCGGTCCGCGTCCCACCGGTCCAGCGGCCGGCAGCCCAGCCGGCGGTGCTGGCGCTGGTTCGCCCGCTGCAGCCAGCCCGCGAGCTGGGCGTTGAAGTCGCCCGGACCGGTGAACGCCCGGCCGGGCAGGAACGAGGTCTCCAGATAGCCGTTGGCCCGTTCGACCAGCCCCTTCGCCTCCGGGTCGCCGGGCCGGCACTGGATCACCCGGATCCCGAGGGTTCCGCGGAACGCGTTCATCGGCTCGGTCAGCTGGGGCTTCCCGCCGCGCCATTGCCCGACCGCGGACTCGTTGTCCCAGACCAGGGCCTTCGGGACCCGGCCCCAGCCGCTGATCAGCGCCCAATGCCCGGCCAGCAGGTCCGGCGACTGCCGCGACGGCAGCATCACCGCAGTGATCACCCGCGAATAGCCCGACACCATCACCAGCACCGGCGGCCGACCGGTCTGCCCGAACCCACGCGGCACGTCCCCCGGCGGGAACCACAGGTCGCACTGCGCCAGCTCGCCCGGCTGGTACTCCGTCCGCGACGCCGGATCCGCCGGCCTGAACAACGGCCGCAGCTGCTGAACCCGCTCGAAGAACACCGTCTTTCCGCGTTCCCAGCCGACCCGTTCCAAGATCACCGTCGAGGGCATCTCCGGGAACTCCGCCAGCAATGCCCGGATCTGCGGCTCGACCGCGTCCACGATCGAGCCTTTCGCCGCCCGCTCATACCGCGGCGGCTCATGCGAGGCCAGCGCCTTCTTCACCGTGTTCTTCGAGATCCCCAGCCTGCGAGCGATGGCCCGGATCGCCATCCCCTCAGCCCGATGCAACCGGCGGATCTCCGCCCAGTCCTCCACGTTCAACACCTCATGATCGTTCATGGGTGGGTCAATATTCGCCCGGAACCAGAGGGTCAGTCTTCAGGCGGAACCGACACTGCTCGGTGATCGTCACGAACGGAACCGCGACGATCACTCGCTTGCACCCCGGGCCGCGGCGTGGTGCAACGCGAACGCCCCCGACGCCAGCGTCTTGCCCGCCCCTGTCGGCGCCGCGAGCCGGAAGAACCCCGGCCCCCGCCGCTGCTTCCCGGCGGCCACGCACGCCCGGTACACCTCCTCGCGCACCGGATCCATCGGCGACGCCGCCTTGTCGCGCAGCGAGTCCGCCCTCCGCCGCTCGAACCGGTGCACAAGGGACGTGAAGTCGGCATCTGGGCGAACCGCTGGCCGGTCGGTACCAGCGAAGTGCGCCGAGGTGTCCAGGAAGTCCGCATCGCACAACGCGCTGAACACCAACCGCACCGCCATCTCCGCGACCAAGGGATTTCTGCGCCACAGCTCGGGGATGGGCTCCGGCTCAACACCGCGCAGCTCAGGAAACAACAGCGCTGCCACCCGGTCCGCGTCAGCGCAGCTCGCGAGTTCCTCGTCCGACAAGCCGGCCAGCCGCTCCGCCACGTCGGCCCGCGTTCTCAACCCACCATGGTGTCCCGCAGCACACACCGCGAACACACCAAGGCCGCGGTCCTGTGCCAACCGCACTCCCAGGAACTTGTGGTCCAAGCCGACCCGAACACGGGTGCCCTCCACTGCGGCCAGCCGCTCCTGCCACACGCCCGACGTCTTCCCGACGTCATGCAACAAACCCCAGCCACCAGGCCACCTCCCCACCACCGAAAACGCCCTCGAAACGCTCAGCAAGCGCCGCCACATTCCGAGCGTGAAGTCACCAACCCATGCCGCACACCACGACGATTCACGCTGTACGCCCACACCTGATCCACCACAACAGAACCCATCACATCCCCATCAGCACACCCGGCCTACTTGGCCAACCGCGCGCACCGTACAAGCAGCCACAGACACTCCGGCAGCGCTGCAGACGTGAACACCGAATGTCGCGATTTTCGCGGAAGACGCGAGTGTGACCGCAGGCTGAACCGGTCGACAATCAGAACGGCTCCTCACTGCACGCGAACCCACTTCAGCAATCACGGATTCATTGAAACTGACCTGAACTCATGCCACTCGACAACGGCGGAGTGCCGATCGAACGATGGGTCTGCAGTCCGGACACCACTATCTGGTCGAGTTCACCGAACCGCCCATGGCGAAGCACACCGGCTCGACCCTGCTCGCGCCTGCTCTCGACCGGTCCCAGCAGGACGGCGAACTCGGCACGTGGTGGTTCGTGCGTATCACCGTGGCCACCTTCGGTGGCACTGCCCCGCTGCTGATCAGCGACCTGTCCAACCCGGGCATGGCCGTCGCCTTCTTCTGGTACGTGGCGGGCGGGAGCGGCGATCGCCTTCGTGGTCGTCCTCACCCTGCCAGAGACGGGCGGCAGGTTGCTGCGCTGACCGCCACGTCAGTTGGGGCGCAGCCACAGTCCGGTGAGCCCTGGCAGTAGCCGCACCACGGGCAACGAAAGCGCTGGGCCGGTTCACCGGCCGGGCAGGGTGAACTGAGAATGTCTGCGCCCAGGGCCAGGTCGAGTGCGTCCGCGTCACGCACGCCGGCGACTGTCTCACCTGGCCACAGAATCGGGTATCGCTCCTGGCAGTTCGCGCAGGTTCTGGTGCCCCACCACGCGGTCTTGCAGGCCAGGCACCGGCACTGGAATGTGTCGTCGCGACGTGGTTCGAACTCCGTCGCCTGGCCACCGCACAGTGGGCAGCAGGTGTACAGGTCGAACTTCGCCGCGCCCGTTCGAAGGGAGGCACGAAGACCCTCGATGAACTCTTCGTGCCGCTTGTCGAAGCGAGCACGGCCGTGATGGGTCTGCTGTTTGAAGACCTCGACGAACTCCGCCAGTTCGGACTCGGCGGGGCGGCGGGCTAGCTCGATGCTCTTGTTCGTGGTTCGGAACCAGTCGGCGTCCGGCCGGGGCGTCCGTTTGGCCACCGGTACCCGAACGGGATATCCGGTGACCATCGGCAGGCCGAGCACGATCCACCGCAGTGCGCGCGCCAGGCGCTCGACGCTCTCGATCTCAAGTGGAGTCATGGGTATGACGGCGAACGGGCCCGTTGCCGCCTTCCCGGCGAGTCGGGGGCGTATCGAGTAGAGCCGGCGTCGGATCGAGGTGGGCAGTCGCTCCCGATCGGAGCGCAGCCCGGGGTACGCGACGATCAGTGGCGTGGGATCCGTGGCAGCCGCCGTGTGCAACCTGCGCACGCGGTCCAGCACCACCGGCTCCGGCGCGGGTGCGGACAGGTCGTGGCCGAGCGCGAGGATCCGGACCAGCACGTCCGGGCCGGCGGACACCAGGATGGCGCCGTCACCGTCGATCGTCACCGTCAGCTCCCGCGCGGGCGCCGCGATCCGGACGGTCACGCCTGGCCGGGGCGCCGGTCCGGCGGGAGTGACCGGCTCGTAGCCGAGCGTTTCGAAGGCACGCATAGCGAGTGCGGCGACGTAGGCGTCATAGCCGTCGAGAAAACGCTCGTCAACCTGCCGTTGCTGATCCCTCGCGGTCGCATCGTAGAGCGCCCAGCTTTCCCACAGCGTGCCGACACGGCGATAGCGGGACTCGTTGCTGAACAGGTTGGTGCGCGCCAACCGCACCGGCAGCCGCACCCGACGGTTGGCCCGTTGGTATGCCGGCGAACCGCGCAGTGCGAGCACTTTCCTCCTGACGTCGCGCAGCTCACGCAGGCTTTCCTGAATGAGCGGGGCGGCCTCCGTCGTCTCGCCGACCGTCGCCGCCAGCAACGTCGACAGCCGTTCGCGCTTGCGCCAGTTCTGTGGCCGGCGCAGCGACTGCTGGAACTCGTCGTAGCTGATGAGCCCGTTGGCCAGTTCGGTCAGCTCACGGATCCGGCGGGAAAGGTGCGCGCGCAGGCAATCGACCAGCTGCGCGGCGACGCGGTTCTCGTAGAAGTCGAGCTGCTCGACGTACCGCATGGACACGAGGCGCAGCGGGTGGATCCGGCCGTGCTCGAACCCGGCCCAGTCCTCGGTGTGCTCGGCCAGCCTGGTGAGTCCGGCCGGCGGGACCCGCCTGGCCATGCCAGCGCGAACGAGCTCGGTGGTCGAGTCGAGCCGGTCGTGTGGGTTCCAGCAGACGGCACGGAGGGCGTCGGTCTCCCTGATCGTGGCCAGATCGAGATCGTTCAGGACCGCCCGGTCGGCGACGTCGGGGACGAACATGTTCGCCTCGGCCCATGCGGCGACGGTCGAGTCAGCCAGCAGTTCGTCGCCGATGTGCGTCACCGCGGCGAGAACGAGCTCGTCCGGCCGGCCGTCGTCGCGGGTGTTGGCGTGTCGCACGATCAGCCTTCCCTGCGCCGGATCTCCTCGTCCAGGACCCGGTGGCAGCGCACCGGGTCGCCACCGAACCCGATGTCCCGCCACTGTTCCTCGACAGCCGTCTTCAGCGCCCCGATCCGCTGCTCGTTCGCGTCGTAGCGCCCGCGCAGCTGGCGCAGCACCTTGGTTGCGACGAAGTGGTCGACCGCCAGGGCGAGCCCGTCCTGGTCGCCGTCGCCGTAGTCGTACCGCGCGTCGACCTTCCCCACGTCGTGCCGCGCGGCGACCACCACCGGAACGAACCGGTCGACCTGACCCGTGACCCGCGGGGTCACGGCGATCCGGCCGTGCTCGTACAACGGATCGGCCAGCGCGGCGACGAACCTCCTCGCCTCCTGCACCGCCGTCCGGTGCCGTTGCCTGGCCGAGCCGAACGCCCTGCGGAGTGCCTCGGTCCCGAATGGCTGATCCTCCCTGGCGCTGGTGTTCTCCACCCACGGGCGCTGGGCAGGCAGCTCCATCACGTGCGCCCGGTTGTAGGTCTTGTCCGCGAACTCCAGGGTGGACTCATCCTGGTTCGCGGTGCCGACGAACCACACGTTGTCCGGCAGCGCGATGCTGGTGCCGCCCTCCCGCAGCAGCTCCGGCTCCCGCCCGCTGCTCTTGGTGACCAACTGGATCGGCTTGCCGTCGTCGTTCTCCAGCTTGGACAGGATCACCGAGAAGTACTGCTCCGGACGGGAGAGGTTCATCTCGTCCAGGACGACGAAGAACGGCCGGTGCCGGTATCGCGGCGTCTGCGCGAGGTAGAGCGCCTGCAGGAACTCCGACTCCTCGAATCGGCCTTCGAAGGTGTTGTGGTGTCCGAACAGGTCCGCGCGGTCCCGCCAGCCCGCCTGCACCTCCACGACGGTGCAGTGCGAGCCGAGTGCGGCGGCGAGCGCGCGCGGCAGCGAGGTCTTGCCGATGCCACTCATTCCTTCGAGCAGATGCAGCCTGCTCATGGCCAGCCCACCGAGCATCAGGCAGACGTCGTTGAGCCGGTATGCGCGCGTGCTCCTGGCGAGCATCGTGGACTGCAGGTTCCGTGCCAGCTCTGCGAGATCGGGCGGGTCGGTGACCAGCTCACCGTGGTCGTTCAGCGCCTCGTCGTCGTCCATGCCGACGCACTTCGGGAACAGAGGAGTGCCCAACTCGGGGCGGTCCCGGTACAAATCCTCGACAGTGGCCCGCAGCTCGGCGATGCGTGTCTCGTATCCCCTGGTCAGCACCGCGTAGTGCTGTTCGGCGTCGCGGAGTTGGGCTACCTGGAGGTTGTTGATCCGGTCTGCCAGCGCGGCGCCCCGGAGTTCCTGCGTCTCGTACTCGAGCTTCTCCCGCAGTGCCTTCAGCTCACTGTTCTCCCGCTCCAGCCGGCGCAACCGGTCGAGGTCGTCGTCGTCGAGCCGTGCGGCCAGCCTGTCTCGCAGGTCCGTGTTCTCCGCTTTGACCCGATCGAGCTGATCCTGCAACTGGCGGGGGTCGGTGTTCGCGAACTGGCGCAGGTCGATCTCGTACCTGCGGAGCTGCTCGCTGAGCTCGTCGACGAGCTGGCCCGCCGACTCGGCCCTGATCTCCGCCAGGTGCCGCTGGCGGTCGCTCTCGGCCACCGCTATCTCCGCGCGCGCGGAGATCTCGTCCTCCAGGGCGGCCTGTTGCCGTTCCAGAGCGATCCGGTCCCGGTTCAGCGCCCTTCTGGCCAGGTCCAGGCGCTCGTCGGCCTGCTCCAGCTCCGTGCGGACGCGCTGATGTTCCTTCTCTGCGGCCTCGCGCTCCCGCGCCAGCTCGGCGGCGTCGGCGGCGAGCTTCGCGTGGCTTTCAGTCTCCCGCTGCCGCAGTTCCTCGGTGAGCCGCTGGTGTGCCGCCGCGGCCCGCTCGGCGAACCCGGTCTCGGCTTCCTGCTCGCGGTCGCGCACCCGCTGCTCCCGGTCGGCGAGTTCGGTTGTCTTCGCGGTGGCCTCGGTGAGCAGCCGCTCCGCGGTGGCTCGGGCGTCCTCAGCCTGGGTCCGTTCCGTGTGGGCGGTCTCGCGCAGCTTCGCCAGCTCAGCGGCCCGAGTCTCGGCGAGCCGTTCCCGCTCGGCGGCCTTGTCAGCGAGTTTCCTGTACAGCTCGGTCTGCGCGTCGAGCGCGTCATAGGCGGCGAGCAGCTGGTCGTCGGTGACCTGACCGTTGACCGGAGGCACCTCGGGGAGTGTCACCGGCTCGGTCACCCCCTCGGCCGCGAGCGCGGCGGTGAGCTCGTTGGTCTGCCCGGCCCGAGTCACCGCACGGCGCACGTCGGCCGCTCTCTGCTGCCGGGTGGAGGGCTGGCCGTTCGTCGAGGGCGTCGGCCGGCGCCCACCCGAGGGGCTGTTGTGCTGGCGTCGACTATTCCTCTTCTTCGCCATGGATGACGTGGTCCTTTCCAGACAGGTCGGGTAGCGGCTGCCCCAGATAGGCCGCAGTGATTTCCTGGGCGAGTTCCCATGCCGTCTCCGCGGACGCGCGGTTCAGCTCCACCGGATCGGCATGCGAGACCTTGTTCCGGTCGCCGGACAGGAACGTCAGCTGGGTCAGCAGCTTCGGCCGAACGGCGGCCAACTGCCGAAACGGGTGGTTCGCGCCGCCGTTGACGGCGGAGATCAACGCGGCGGCGAGCAGTGGGGGTGTCTTGGCATCCCGCGGCTTCCGCAGGGCGGAGCGGATCGCCGGTGGGTCGGCCACCCGGAGATGCTCATGCTGGGAGTACAGCAGACCGATCGCACGGCAACATTCCCCCAGGTACGGGCGCAGCGGTTCGTCGATCCTCCGCATTGCCGCCTCGGTGACGGGATGATCGGCGACTATTTCCCGCAGGATTGACTCGTGCAGTTGCCACGAGTTGCGGACGACGTCACCGAGCACCGGAGATCGCCCGGAATGCAGGCGCAGGCGGCTGATGTCGCGCTCAAGCAGGACCAGCAGCTCGTAGCGATACCTGTGTTCCCGAAGTCTCGGCGTGAACCTTCGCTCGATCGACTCCCCGAGAGTCTGCCGTAGGGCGACATCCAGCTGGTCGTACTCGACGAGCAGCGCGTCGCTGCGCTGACCGACGAACTCGTCGATGCGCGTACCGAGCGCAGACCACCTCAGGGCGCGGGTGGCGACGAGCCGGCGTAGGTAGGTGCTCTGGCGTCCGGTGAACGGGCTGTGTGCCACCCAGCTGACGCTCTCCACCCCGTTCTCGGTTCGCCTGCGCAGCCGCAGCTCGACCGGGACGTAGACCGGCTGCCCGGTGTTGATCATCGAGACCCGGGTGACCACGCGGTCAGGCGGGGGCGAGGCCCACGCGCGTGCCTTCTCGCCGCGCCGGTTGACCTTCTCTCCGCGACCGACCGCTTCGACGACCTGTTCATGGCTCGGCGGCTCGACGGCCGCATGAACGTCGTCCGGCACCGGCACCGGCAACGCGCGGATGCTCATCGGCGCCCCAGGTGTTCGCAGCTGGACGGTGACGGCCAGCCGATGACGCCACTCAACCAGCGCGTACTCCGGCCGCGTCGTGGACGCCGGCCACAGCGTTCCGGTGAACGGGTCCTGGTAGACGAACGTGACGATGGTCCTGGTCGGGTCAAGGAACCCGTCCTTGAGCGCGGCCCGACCGGACAGTGTCACCGCCCCCCTTGCGTCCATATAGGACAATTGGCGGAGATCGGCGTGGACGAGGCCGACCAACCCCGGTTCGAGGCCGAGCAGGCGGCCGATGTCCGTCCGGTCGCGGACCCCGGCACGGGCGAGACCGAGGACGGCTCGCTGGAACATGTTGAGCCGCTGCTCGTGCACAAGTGGCGCGACCACCCGGTACTGCAGCGTCGGCCAGAGAATCCAGCGCCGGGCACCCTTCGGCTCGACCTGGTTGGGCAACAGCACTGGCGTCTCAGGTCCGAATGCCGGCACCGGACTCCCCCTCGCACAACTCCAGGAACGCGACCAGCCCTTCGCCCATCGACCGCGTCTCGCCGCGCTCGTTCTCCTGGACCGGCAGCGCCGAGCGGTCCGCCATCGCGGCGTCGCCGACCGCGATCAACAACCTGCGTTGCCTGCTCATCGCGACACACATCCGGCTGTCCCGCAACAGGTGGCCGTAGCGACGAATCGCCTCGTCGACCCGCACCGGTCCCTCCGGCGGTTCGCTGCTGCGGGTGACCGACAGCAGCACGACGTCGAACTCCATGCCCTGGAACGCATCCACCGTGCCGACCCGCAACCGCGGTCTGGGTTTCTCCTCCCTGGTCCACTGCAGCTTCCTCGCCGGCTCGAACTCGTCGTCGTCGTTCATCACGCCGAGCTCGGCACTGACCAGCTCCGCTTCGATGGCCTCCTTCTGCGCCTTGTAGAACGTGATCAGCCCGAAGGTCAACGTCTCCTCGGTGTCGAGCTCGACGAGCCGGGCCAGCTCCCGCACGAGCCGTTCCGCCTCGACGAGGCGCACCCTGCTGGTGCCCGACCGCTGTTCACCACCCGAGGCGAGCGGCACGTCGATCCACCCGGCGACCTTGCCCCGGTACGGCGACAGGTCGTGCGTCAGCGACTCGGTAGACGGGTGCGACCTGATGGCCTCTGGCCCGCCGTAGAACACCTCGCTGACGAACCGGCCGAGGTCGGGGTGCATCCGGAACTGCGTGTCCAGCCGGATGGTGCGGATCTTCGCATCCTGCTCGCCGAACATGGTGAACCAGCGCTCGAACAGACTCGTCGACAGGTCCGCGGTGTCCGCCTTCCTGTTCCGGAGCA
This sequence comes from Actinophytocola gossypii, assembly GCF_025165815.1. GTDB lineage: Bacteria > Actinomycetota > Actinomycetes > Mycobacteriales > Pseudonocardiaceae > Actinophytocola > Actinophytocola gossypii. The sequence goes on from NZ_JAFFZE010000026.1 coordinate 11,343, forward strand.
GTTCGCGTTCCACCTTCTGCTCGAGCACGTGCGGCAGCTGCTTGTGGTCGCCGACCAGCACGATGCGGGTTCGCGCACAGGACAGCGGAATCATCAGGTCGAGCGGGTTCGCCCGGGCCGCCTCGTCGACGATGACCGTCTCGAACACCGGCAGCGGCGCGTCGAGCACCCGGTTCATCTCCATCGACTGTGCCTGCTGCACGGTCGATGCGAGTACCGAGTTGTACGCGCCGAGCGTCGACTCCACCTCGGCGAGGTCCTCGGCGAGATCGGCGCGGTAGGCGAGCAGCACGTCGTCCGCACTGTCGACGTGCTCGGTCGTGGCCTCCGCCACCGCCTCGGCGAGTTGGTCGAGCAGGGTCTCGACCTCCGGGTCGCGGGTCGGGCCGGTCAGGTTCAGCCCGCCGGAGCGCAGCCCGTCCAGCAGGGACAACCGGAGCTTCGCGAGATCGGCCACCAGTGGCATGCCGCCATCTGGCTCACTGTCTCCTGCCAGCTCGAGCAGCGCCTTGTCGTTCTCGTCGAGCAGCCCGAGCTCGGTGAGCCGCGAGAGGGCGAAGGCGGCCCTGGCCGGCCCGTCGTCGGCGAAGGCGACATCGATCGCCCTGATCGACCGGATGGTCGCGCTCGCCGCCGCCAGTTCCTTCGTGGTCAACGAATGCCGGCCGCGAATCCTGCCGGTGATCGCCGAGCGCGCCCGCTCGATCCGGCCACGCAGCCGTGCGGGCAGGTCGTCCCCGGCGAGCCGCTTCGCGGTGTCCAGGATGCCGACGAGGTCGGCGTCGCCGACCGGTCGGTCACCGATGCTCGCCGCGAGTTGCCGAAGCTGGTTGACCTCCTCCCGGCGCAGCGCACTGCGCCGGTGCTCGGCGAGGTAGCCGTTGACCACGGCCAGCGTCTCGGTCCGCCATTCGCGCGCATGCTGGCGGCGGCGGGCGAGCTGCGAGTCGACCCTGGTCGGCGGGAGTCCCCGGTGCCTTGCCCGCCCGGCGACATTGTCCACCGCATCGTGCTGGAAGCTGGTGATCAGGGTGCGGTTCAGGGCCAACGCGTTATCCCCCAACAGGTCCAACGCACGCAGCAACGCGGTGATGAACTGCGTCTTCCCGGTTCCCGGCGGTCCCTGCACCAGCACGATGTCCGGTGTCCGCAACGCCAGCTTCAGCGCCTCCAGCTGGGAGCTCGTCGGATCCTTGCCACCGAACGCCTCCCGCACCGCAGCGGTCAGCACCCGGTCGTAGTTCCTGTCGACCCGCTGCCGCGCGTTCGGATCCGGTTGCCCCTCGAACAGCAACGCCAGCCCACGCATCTCCGCCTGCCCCGACCAGATGCGGTCACGTGCCTCGTCTCGCCGCCGCAACCGGGTGCGGTCACCGGAAAGCGACCGGAAAAGATAGCCGAACGGCGGCGGGTCGGGCCGGTCACCGTCCTGGGGCAGCGTGAGGTTGACCGTCCAGTTCAGCCGCGAGACGCTCTCCACGACACCTCGCGTGCCGGAGGACCTATTGCCCCCCGGCCCGGCAATCTCCGGCGGCGGATCGGCGGCAGCCTCCAGCTCCAGCTTTCCGTCGTAGGACGCCGCGGCACGAAGAAACTCGGCGGCCCGGTCACCCGGATGGAGCTGGAACTCGATGACCCCGTCGGCCTGAACCTGCCATCCCCGGTACTGCCCCCACTTGAGGCGCAGAGCCTCCTCGATGATCGCGTCCCGCTCGATGTTGTTGTACTCGCTCCACATCTCCATGTACGGGCGGGCGCCGTCGGCGAGACCGGCCAGCGCGGCGCGCACCTTCTCACCAGCCAGCGCGGCGGAGGTCCGGTCGGTGAAGGTCAGCTCGACCTCACTGAGCCGGACGAACTTGGGCAGCGGCCGGTTGTCGGTCATGCGCACGATGCACAGCCGGTCCTCGGTGATGACGACGTCGGCGACCCACCGAACGCCGTGCATCGTGAACGCCCCGAGACCTCCCCAGGGGTCGACGCTCGGCCCGCCACTGTGCACCAGGCGCTGCCGGCCTCGGCCCGGTGCGGCGGGCAGCGCGAACTGCTCGCGCAACCACCGCGCGACGTCCTCGAACGGCGCTCCGTCGGACCGCAGCTCGGTGCGGACCAGCCTGGCGACCTCGTCGTCGACACTGACACTCAACGGCTCGAGCAACGGCATACTGGCGAACCCGTGGCACTGGACCATCACCCGGATGTCGTCGTGTCCGGACTGCCTTGCCTGCGCGATCCAACTGGCCACAGCACGGCCCTGGGTAGCGAACAGGTTAAGCCGCGCCCGGTCGACCGCACGCGCCCGGAGCCGGCTACCGTCGGAATGGCGCAGCACGGCGTCATATCCCGCGCCCGGTCCCGCCTGGGTCACCGAGACCTCGTTCGGTTGGGCGAGTTTGGGTTTGCGAATCAGCGTCGTCAACCACGACGGCACCTGGGCCGAGGGCACGATGAACTCGACCATGTCGACCTCGCCGACCTGAAGCTGGTTCGCGAACATCACCTCACCTCGCCACCGGCTCGGTGGGCCGAATCTCGAGAACCCGGTGGTGATGCCGTTCGGGGCCGAAGTGGTAGCGCCACGGCGCCGCCAACTGCTCGACCTCCCTGCCGCCCGGGTGTACCTGCCTGCCGTTGCCACCACGTTCGGGCACCCGACGGACGGTTCCGCCGAGATTGCGGACGACCACCTCGCCGCCGCCGTTCCACGACACCCGCAGGACGGCGGCGTCCGGCTCGACGTCTCCCCGGTGGACGAGTCGCGATCGAACGATGACATCGTGCCGTTGCTGCACTAGGACGAACCAGTGCGGATCGTCGATGTGTGGTTTCCCGACCATGTCCGGCGCGGGAAACTGATCGAGCACCTGAAGGGCGACGACCGGTGGCGGCGAGGCCTTGCACCATGGGCAGTGCTCGGCCGTGCCGTAGTAGGTCTGCGCGCACGACGGGCATACCACCGTGAGGTCCGCAGCCCGCCACAGCGCGTCCGCCCACTCGCCCGCCGCCGGACGCCGTCGCCAGTCCGCCAGACCGTCCTCGAAGTTGCGGGCGAACAGCTCGCGCAGCTTCGCGGTGAGGATGGATCGCGACGAGAAACCGCCCTGGGTGCTGCGGTTGCGGTCGTCCGTACGGTGCCCGACCCACGGCAGGAGACCACGTTGGACGTCGTCTTCGTACTCCACCGGGCCGTTCGCCACCAGGTCGCCAAGCAGCGGATGGTTGGCCATAAGCGTCTCGAAGGCGATGACCGCGAACGAGTACACGTCGCTGTGGACGGTGTTGCCGGTCTGGCCGCGCAGTACCTCCGGCGCGGTGTAGAACGGGGTCACCAGCCGCCGGCCGAGCACCGCGCTCTCCAGCTGGAGGTTGTCCGCGTCCACGAACCACACCTCGGCGTGGTCGACCGGTGCGGAGATCAGCACGTTGCCTGGTGACACGTCGCCGTAGACGATTCCCCTGCCGTGGAGCAGACCGAGCACCTCGGCACACCGCGCCAGCAGCCGTAACCGCCTGCGCAGCCCGCCACCCCGCGCGTACCACGGACCGAGGTCGCCCCTGGGCGGATCGCAGATCGTCCGCAACGCGACCATGTCCGCAAGCAGCGGCATCACGTACCCGGCGTGCGGCTCGGCCAGGCTCTCCTCCGGCCGGCTGATCGGTATGCCGTCCAGTGGCAGCCAGCTCAGCTTGGTTAGCCGGGCGGCCAGGTCGGCCGCGACGGTCGGGTCGTCGTCGACCTGGCACAACTTGACGGCGAGCCGGCCGAGGGTGGTACGAAACACCGTTCCCTCGCCACCCTGTCCCAACGGCTTGTCGAGCACCAGATCGTAGTTTCGCCCGCTCACGCCACGCACCCTCGCCGGCCATTTCGCCGGATCGTGCCCCGGCAATAGAAATCCGCTCACGACATATCCAGGTCGGCCAGTCTCACCGCTTTCCCACCGGTGTGTTCATGCAGTTTGCCGGTGACCGTGGCGGTCACCCAGCGGAAGAGGCCAGGGATTTCATGCACCTGGTCGGCACGCATGACCGGCAGCCCAGGAGCGCCGAAGTCGGCGAGCACGCGAACCGCCTCCTCGGTCCGGTCCGCCCCGATTCCCACCGCCACCCGCAGCGCCTTGCTACCCCACCTGCTGGACACGAGCGCGTCGAACGGCTCAGTCCAGTCGTCCGTCGGAGCGCCGTCGGAAACCAGGATCAGCGTAGGCGGGAAGGACCTCACCGGAACGGCGTCCGAATCGTCGAGCACCGCACTGGCGACGTCGAACGCGGCGCCGAGCGGTGTTCTGCCTGCAGCCTCCATGTCCGACCAGGAAACCCGCGAAGCCGGCGTCATGGCTTGATGCAACCGCGCGGTCTGCCCACCGAACGCGATCACCGCCACGTGGATCTCCCCACGGGCCGAATCCTCGTCCGCGAACGCCCGCAGCATCGCCTCGACACTGCGGTTCAATAACGCGATCTTCTCCCCCTGCATACTGCCGCTCACGTCGGCGAGCACGATGATCGGCATCGGACGAGGCTGCCGCCGGCTCCGCGTCGACAGCAACGAGTCCTCTTCGGAAGAGCGTTCCATTTCGACAGGTCCTCCCCATGACATGCAGATACCGTAGCGGAGCCGTTATCCTAGTTCGGCAGAACCGCACAGTGTCTCAGCTCGGGACCAGTCGATCAACCCCTGGCTACCCAACTCGTCCAGTACCGCGTGATGGAGTTGGCGCCACAACCCGGCCTTGGTCCACTGGCTGAAGCGACGGTGCGCGGTCTGAAACGGTACCCCGAACGAGGGCGGCAGATCCCGCCATGAACATCTGCTGGTCAGCACGTACACGATCGCGGTGAACACCGAACGAGCCGGCAACGGGGCCGTCCCACCACCCTGTGGACGGGATCGGAACTCCGGAACCAACGGCTCCACCAACGACCACAACTCGTCGGGCACCAACCGCAACGACAACCGATCAACCACGGCCCGAGATCATAAACCCAAGATCATCAAATCCACGCGAGACGTGGTCTTAACCAGCGGGTTCGGGTTCGCGTCCCTGGCGGCGGCAGTCCCGACCAACGACCAGGCCGTTCCGCCCCGGCACACCACCCCACCCGGCTCCCTGACATGAGATCCCAGGCAATTCGCACACAGGACGGCGTTCGATCCCACCGCCGGGCCACCACGGCGATCCTCAAGACACCAGGCACGCCAACTGGAGCACTATCATGTCCCCATTTCGGGGTGATCATGACCGTGCTCCAGTTTTGGCCCAGTTTAGATGCGGCTGTCCACAAGTGCCGAGGAAACAAGATCGCCCGCCGACCATGCCTTCGCAGGTCAGCGGGCGTTTCCCGTGAGCAACTTATGAGTGGGCCTAACGCTTCAGCATACGAACCGCGAAGTGTTGGTCGAAGGCCCTGAGATCACGATCCGCCCGGTAGGCACCCGTCTTCTCGCGGCGGGTGGTTCCCGATGAGGCACCGCACGATCATTACCGGGTCGACGGCCGTGCAGGCCGACGGCTGGCCTGCGTGGTGTGCGGAGCTGACTACCTCCGTGTCCGGGTTCCGCATGTGCCGGTGGGTCGGTCGGTGACCGGCTCGCAGGTGTTCGCCTGCGTCGGCTGCTGCCCGGACGACGAGCGCCGCGCGGCGGGAGGTGTGCTGCGGTGAGCGCCACGGCTACCCCTCGGAGGGACCGCGCGCTGTGGGTGCAGTGCGCGTGCACAGCGCTGGTCGCGCTCGGCGCGGCATACGCCTCTTACCGGCACGGCCGCGAGTTCGCCTTGAGGTTCGGTGCCGATGAGGCCACGGCGGCGATCTGGCCGTTGATCGTGGACGGCATCCTGACCACGGCCACGGTCGAGTTGTGGAAGACCACCGGTTACGGCCGCCGTGCCGGTGGCCGGTGGGCGGCCTGGTTGTCCTTCGTGTTTGGCATCGTGCTGTCGCTGTGCGCGAACGTGGCGGCGGCCCCGGAGCTGAGTGTGTTCGCCGTGGCGGTGGCGGCGTGCCCGCCGCTGGCGCTGCTGTTGGCGGTCGAGTTGCTCAACCGCGCGCTCAAGCGGCACCGCGCCGAGACCGCGAACGAGACCAGCATCGAGACCACCGAGACGGACGAGACCGGCACGAGACCGGGTCGGTGGTGCGTCTCGCGGAGGTCCCGGACGAGGCGCGGCCACAGGCCGAGCCGCCCGCCGAACCGCAGAAGTGGGCGTACTACAATACCGAGCGGGGCCAGCGACGGGGTGGGGGGTGGGTCGCGGGGCGGGCCCGTAGGCGGCGCGGCCACGGGCCGCCCCGACCGCCGAACAGCAGATGTGGGCGTACTACATGACCGAGCGGGCCAAGAGGCGCACGCCGACCGGCGCGGAGCTGGACCGGATCGCGGGCACGAACAAACTATGGCCGTCGCGTTCTGCGGGAGTGGCGACGGCAGGGCCGCATTACGGATGACGCGGCGGCTGATCAGCGCTCCAGATCGGTGTGCAGGGGCGTCGAAGTCAAGTGAGTGCTGTCGACATACTGGGCTATGCATACAGATGAACGTGCCTGGTGGCGCGCTCGGCATCAGGAGGTGATCGCCTGCAAGGTGGCGATCAGTTCACGGTCCGGGCTGATGTTTCTGCTGTAGAGCGGGCTGCAAGGGGTCGCGGCCAGCCGGATCGCGAGTTCAACGAGGTCCACGGCGGGATCGTCGTGGTGATGAATATCGGCGAGACGGGCGAACTCGGTCATGACGCCCACTACGCTGCGGTTCGCGGTAACACCGAACTGAGCGGTCCGCATGTGCTGCCGTTCCTGGTTTACGAACGCGGCGGGAGCCTGGTGGACGGTCAGCGCTGTGCTGATATGCTCCGCGATCCTGCTGGTCAGGGTCGCCGTAGGTGCCAAGGGCAGCAGCACGGGGAGCAACGTCATCTCGTTGACCAGCAGGGCAGCCCGAGGCCGCCAGAACAAGACCGTGGCATACCACGGACCCAGCAACGTCGTGCCCCGAGACGCGGGATCGACGGCAACAACCACACGGCGGCGTACCCCCACGTCAAGAATGCATTACCCAAGTTCGCCGCTCGCACAGCCTGACTCCCCCGCCACCCTCGACGCCCGCTCATGATGACGAGCGCATAACAGGGCCGCATGGCACACGACTGGTGAAAGTCACAGAGTTAGTCAACGACGATTCGCCTGTTCCTCGGCATGGTCATCGATGATCCACCGCATCGCGCTGATGGCATTCGAGTAACGAAGATACCTTGGGTTCTGGTTCGACTTGGGTTCACAGCCCTCACGCATCCGACGCAGCTCGTCGATCATCTGCTGTAGTCGCTCGGTATCGGTCATGCGGGAAGCCTCGTCAACCACCAGGTCCAGAGCAACCGTCCTGTCATGCCGACGGGCGACATGTTCAGGGCGCGGTTGAGACTCAGCCAGCTGAAATCCATCACAGACAGTCCCACACGCCCGCGTAGTACCCTGCCCATATCGCCTGACCAGCCACACATGACGATGCGGTGCCCGAGGGTGCCGCGTCAGCCGGTGACGGCGTCGACCAGCCGCCGCAGCGGCTCGGCCTCGAACACTGGCTTCCGGAACCGGACGAAGCTGAACTGCCGGAGGAACAGGAGTTCGGGCGGCGGGTCGGCGACTCCCGGCAGCGGCATCGGCAGCACGCTGACCTGGTCGGCGACACACCGGTCGATAGAGGCGCACACCTCCAGCTCCTGCCACCGCCCGAGGCCGCGCTGGCCGACGAACACCACAAGTCGTGCGCACCATCCGGAGGGCCGACTGGATGCCGGTCTGGACCAGCGTGCCCGGCCGGAGCTGCTCGATGTCGAGCCACGGGTACCCGCCGTGGCGGCGCAGTACCTGGCACACGTCGAGCACTGCGGCCGCGTCCTCGGAGTGATAGGCGACGAAGGCGTCGAACTGGCTCGTTCCCGTGCATGACCAGCGCTGGCGGGGTTTCCGTGCCGGCGTGCCGCAGCGGCGAGTAACGCAGTGCGTGATCGTCATCGGCGAAGTGCCTCCTGCCGAGGCCGTCCGGGAACTCACCGGTCGTCCTCGTCAGCGGGTTCAACAGGACGAGGGCCGCGGGCCGGTGGCCGGGATCCGTGTTCGGCAGGTCGAGCACGGCCGTCGCCAGTGCCAGGTGTCCCCCGGCCGACCCCCAAGCGCGACGACGCGCTCGGTGTCGCCGCCGAGGTCCGGCGCCCGCTGGAAGACCGCGTTCATGGCGGCCACCGCGTCCTCGGTCGCAGCCATGGGCCCTCGGTGCGGTACTCGACCAGGACGGTGAGCATGCCCAGCGCGTCGAGGCGCGCAGCCTGAGGACGGAACTGCCGCCAACTCCCCTTCACCCAGCCGCTGCCGTGGTAGAACACGGCCACGGGGACCGGCCGGCCATCCGGTACACGCGGCGCCGAGACATGAAGGAACAGCGTCCTGCCACCTACGGACGTGTAGGGGATCTTCCGCACCACAGCCGATCTTGCGCAGCTCGGCCCTAGACCAAGCGCGCGGATCAGGGGTTCACGGCCGCGCAGTTGCCGTACGCGGGCGGCTTCGCGGGTGAGGTGGTCGCGTTCCGGCTGGCAGGTGGCGGCGCGGGCGGCCTCGACGTACAGGTCGGCGGCGTGGAGTGAGGTAGCCGGCGCGTTCGTGGAGGTATGCCGTCGCCGCGCTGTGGCGGGTAGGTCGGGGGCACGTCGGCCCGTGCGGCCAGGCCGGCGTGGGGTCCGTCGGTCTCGCCGACGGCCACTGCGCGGTTGAGGCACACGACCGGGCTGTCGGTGAGGAGGGGCAGTTCGTCGTACCCAGGGTCAACCTAACGAGACGAGCCACTGGGTATCTGGCGGTGCGGACTGGGTCGCAACTTCTTTGATTCCGCGATTTGGCCATGGGAGGCGGTCGTTGGGTGCAGCCCGCGTTAAGGTCGATTTATGAACGATGGGGGCCCTGATCAGGTCGTCAACAGTGTGTCCGGTGATGTGTTCGGGCATCTGGTGCAGGCCGGGTCGATCTCCGGCGGCGTTCACTTTCATCTCGGGGCCCGTTGGTCCCCGTCTTCTCGTAGCCGTGCGGCCCAGAGGCCGTCTTGGCTGGCGCGTCTTTCCGACGGCACGGCCGGCGTCCTCCTGGATCCGCGTCGAGTGCTGGTCCTCGGATCGCCTGGGCAGGTGCGGGTCGACATGCCGTTCGGAGGCGTCGCGGGGCTGCGTGCGGCCGTGTTATCGCGCTGTGCGGCGGCGACGGTGTTGGAGCTGTCCGAACCTCTCGACGTCGTCGCCGCACCGCTGGCCGCGCCGGTTCTGTGCGATGGCCACGAGTTCACCGTGCACGGGTTTCGTGAGGCGGAGGTCATCGCGGCGAGCGGCGTTCTCGGTGGTCTCGCCGGCCCCTGGTTCGCTGTCCGGGAATTCCAGGGGCCTTCTGGCGCAGGGTTCGCTGGGACACCGGTCTTCGACCGCGACGTCGACGCCGTAGTAGGTCTGCTCGGTGAGACCGGTGTGTACCCGCTTGCGAACCTGTTGGAACCGTGGCCGTGGCTGCGGGATCTGCTGGGGTGGCGTCTCGACCACGACCCGGCTCTGCGCACGCACTGGCTGCCGCGGGCTCGTGGCTCGGAGGTCGAGGCGGACACCGGATCGTGGTACTTCACCGGGCGGACCGAGGCCCGCCGGGAGCTGTGTGCCTGGCTCGAGGCCGGTCCACCGTTGCTGGTCGTCACCGGTGGTCCGGGAACCGGCAAGTCGGCGGTGCTCGCGCACGTGCTCGTCGGCGCGGACGCCCGGTGGGCACCGCGCGTTCCCACCGGTGGCCCGCGGCCCGCTCCGGGGACTGTCGACATCGCGCTACACCTGAAGGGCTTCGCCTTCGACGATGTTGTCGAGTGGCTCGCCGCACTGTCGGACGTGACCGCCGCCGATCCGGGCGAGTTGTTGGTCGCACTCCGGGACCGGCGTGAGACTGCGGGTCGGGCGGTGACGGTGCTGTGCGACGCGCTCGATGAGGCGGTCACGGCGGAGGAGTCGGTGCGGATCGCGCGGCTGCTGGCCGAGTTGGCCGTCGCGGGCGTGGCCCGCGTCGTGGTTGGTGTCCGCACGGCGCCGCCGGGCAGTCTGCGCGCCCGCGTCCACCGGGTGTGGGGACGCTCCACACCGGTACTGGACCTGGAGTCGGAGCGTTTTCTGCGACGCGAGGACATCGCCGAGTACGTCGCCAGCCGCCTCGCGGGTGACGACACCGAGGGCCGCTACCGCGACGGGGCCGCCCTGCGCGACATCGCGGAAACCGTTGCCACGCGCGCCCGGCACAACTTCCTCGTCGCACAACTGACCAGTCGCTGGCTGCTGCTGCCCGGTACACCGGTTGCCAGCGCGGACCTGGACGAGGCGCTGCCCACGACCGTCGGCGAGGCGATGGAGAAATACCTCGACGCGTTCGGACCCGACCGGGGCCTGGTCGAGCGTGTGCTCACCGCCCTGGCGTTCGCGAGGGGAAGCGGTCTGCCGCGCAACGATCTATGGGTGCGGCTCGCCGAGGCCCTCACGCCCGGCTACGACGCGTCCGCCGCCGACCTTGCGCGCGTGTTCGACTCCGCCGCTTCGTACCTGATCGAGACCGAGACCCGTGTCGACGGCTCGCCGACCTACCGGCTCTACCACGAGGTTCTCGATGAGCACCTGCGGGAGAACTGCGCCGTCGCCGCTCCGCACCGGGCGGTCGTCGAGACGTTGGTACGGACGGTTCCCGAGCAGGGCTCTCGGCGGAACTGGGAAGCGGCGGACTCCTACGTCCGTACGCAGCTCGCGGGCCATGCCGCTCGTGCCGGGGTGTTGGACGACCTGCTCACGGACGGCGGGTTCCTGGTGCACGCCGATCCGAGCCCGTTGCTCGCCGTCCTGCACAAGGCGGTGACGACGAACGGCCGCCTCGCGGTCGCCTGCTACCGGGCGTCCAGTGCCGACCACCGGAGTCTCGCTCCCAGCGCACGTGCGCAGGTGCTCGCGCTCGACGCCGCCCGGCTCGGAGCGCACGACCTGCGGGAACAGTTCGCACGCGAGTCGATCTGGCCGGTGACCTTCTCCACCGGAGCCCGCCAGCACGGCGCCCTGCTCGCCACCTTGCGGGCCGAGCAGGGCAACGTCAGCTCGATCGCGGCCGGCACGTTCGAGGGCCGGGCCATCGCGGTCAGCGGCAGCGAGGGTGGCCGAGTGCGTTTGTGGGACGTGGCGGATCAGCGCCCGATCGGCAGCGTGATCAGTGGCCTGCCGTGGTCGAGTTACCAGTCGCCAGCCCTCGCACTCACCACGCTCGACGGCCGTCTGATGGCGGTCGTCGGCGGGCGGAACCAGGTGCAGGTGTGGGACGTCCTCGCCGCGAGCATGGTCGCCGAGTGGACCACCGGTAAGAGCGACTCGATCACTGCCGTCGCGGTGGTCGAGCACGACGGGCGGGTGTTGGTCCTGGCCACCAGCTGGGAAGGGATGAACGCGTGGGACCTGCGCACACACCGCCTCGTCGCAGGCCCGGTGGGCAAGCGGCTGCAGGCCCTGGCGTTCGCTGAGCTGCACGGTGTTCCCGTCGTGGTCACCGGCGGGTGGACCGAGATACGGACATGGACTCTGGACGGTCTGCGCGAAACGGGCCAGGCGATGACCAGTGCGGAATCTGTGTTCCAGCTCGCGGTGACCGAGGTGGCGGGGCGGCCCGTTGCCATCACGGGGACGGGCGACGGCTCCGGCGCGGTGGAGCTCTGGGACCTCTCCTTCCGCAGTCAGATCGGTGAGACCCGCACCGACCACGGGTGGTCGGTGTCCGGCATCGCCGTCACCGAGATCGCCGGCCGTCCCGTCGCGGTGACGTCGTCCGGGCACAACTCGCCGGGACCGGACGACGAGGACACAACACTGCTCGTGTGGGATCTGCTCGAGTGGCGACGGGTCGGCAAACCGCTGGCCGGTCACACCCAAGGCACCCAGGCCGTGGCCGTCGTGGAGGTGGACGGCCGTCCGACAGCGGTGACCGGTGGGGGCTGGGACGGCACCGTTCGGCTCTGGGACCTGACACTGGCTGAGCAGCAGGTCGGGGATCCCACCCCCGGGCACGGCATGCACATCCTGGAGATGGCCGTGCTCGACCGGGGCCCACACCGCCTCGCCGTCTCCGCCGCCCTCGACGACACCGCGTTCGTCTGGGACCTCCGAGGACACCGCGTAGTCGGACGCGCTCCCGTGAACTTCTGCAACTTCGTCGGTCTCGAGGAGTCCTTCGGAGAGGTTGTCGCGGTACTGGCGGGCATCGGGTTCGCGGAGGTGCACAACCTCGGTACCGGCTCGCTGATCACCCTCCAGCCCGCCAGCCGGCCCCTGCGGGCTTCCCGGCAGTACGCCTCCGGACCAGCGCACGTGTCGGCCGGAGCGATGGCGCGGTGGGGTGGGCGACCCGTGGTGGCCTTGGGGTCCTCCCACCGGGCGGTGCAGCTCCACGACCCCGTTTCGGGGAGGACCGTCGGACGCGCGATCGACGTGAGTGCCCCCGCCGCGACACCTGCGGACAAGGTCGACGCGACAGCGAACGTACCGGCGAGAATCGCGTTGCTCCTCGTGGCCGGCCGGCCGGCCGCCGTAGTGCTGAGTAGCCGGAGGGCGTCCGACGACGGCTTCACCGGGGCCGTCTGGGACCTCTTGGACGGCACGCTGATCGCCACGCTGGAACCACCGGCGTCGCAGGCGGCCACAACCTGCGTCGTCGGTGGTCTGACCACGGTGATCACTGTGGGGGCGCAGGGAGTAATCCGGGTGTGGGACGCGGGCGCACAACGAACCCTGCGCACCATCGAGAGCGGTGGCGACCACATCCAGTACCTCGCGTCCGGCCTGCGTCGAGGGAGACCGGTCGTGCTCGCGGCGGGCTATCGCGGTCCTCTCGGCGTCTGGGACCTGGCCACCGGCGCGGCCGTGGACGAAATCAGGCTGCCCGACGCGTGCCGCGGGATCGCGCTCGGCGAGGACGGAGCGCTCGTCGTCGCCATCCAGAACGACGTCGCGGTCTTCGAGACCGAGATCCGCGGCGTCGTCCCGGACCTCGGTCCTCGGTCATGACAGTTGCATGAGGGTGCGGCCGACCATATTCCGCCTGCGGCTGCTGAGACAGGAGCGGTCCCGAGCCGCTCAGTGACCCGACGTCCATATCGTCACCAGCACAAACACACGAAACACCCGCAACGGCAAAACGATCAACGGCTCGGTCTTCGAGACCTGGTTACCGCTACCCCGGCCACTCCTGATGCCTCGTCGGTCAACACGCCGGTAGTGATCGCACCCCAGAACCTCACGCGGTCCTCGCGCCAGGCAACAGTCGGCCGGCCCGGCGACGGCAACTGTCCTCGGTACTCCCGAACCTGCCTCTGCCTCGACTCACCGGCCATCGCTCCACCTCTCGATCAGGGTGTTGCGTCCACCAGTTGAATCCACCGTTTCGCCGTCAACCGATCGCCGCTACAAAGGGACGCATGGAACACCACTGCAGAGAGATCGGGTCGTGCGCGGGCGGCGCTCAGTTCGAGCTGGAGCTGCGCGGCCCAACAGGCAGGGTCTGTCTCATGGACGCCGACAACTATCAGGCGTACCTCGATGGTGACGAGTACGAGTTCCATGGCGGCTTCTGGGAGTCGAGTCCCGTCGGGCTGGAGATTCCCTACGACGGATTCTGGTATCTCGTGATCGACAGCAATCAAGGCGAGATCAAGTATTGGCTCGACGGCCCGTTCGGGTGAACGTGTGGTGATCGAGCAGGGTGTGCCGAGAACGTGGGCACACCCTGCTCGTCGCCACGCGCTACATGATCAGGTGCCGGACATGCGGCCACGGCGTCCGCCAGCGGCACGGCGGCCGAAGGCACGAGCCACACCACGGGCCATCCGTCCAAACGCACGACGCATGGTTGTCCCCTCCCCTCCCTACCTCAGCCTCGGCAACAGATCACCGCCTGACCCCGCCGCCCGGTCCGGTGCCCGCATGGCGCTGCGAAGGATGCGGCTGTCCGGTACTCGGCCGGCGCCACCACAGCTTCCCCAGGTCATCTCGGCTCGAACTTGCCGGGCGGCTGAGCACTGGCTCGGGCTGTGGTAATAACGTCGACCCGGCCGATCTGACGACCGATCCGATCCCGCCGACCGTCCCCGAGTGCCGACGTTCGACGAGCACATCCGTAGGTCGAGGACGCCGCTTCCACCGGTACGGCCAAGACCTACGCCACGCGCTGATTCCTACTCGTTCTCTAGCTCGTCGTAGCGAGCAGCGAGGCCGCGGATCTCGTCGTCGAGCCAGTCGCGGGTGGCCTGGACCGCGTGACGCAGATCGTCGTTCTCGTACTCGCCCGTCAAGGCTTCGTCCGCGGCGGCTCGATACCGGTTGAGCTCCTCAGACACCCCTCCGGACCAGCCCCAGTGCGACGGTCGCATCGCCGACGTGACCTGCTGCCGGATCGTGTCTGCGGTGGCCCGGTCCGCGAGCCTGGCCGCGCTGAACACGCGGTCTGCGAGGCGGGGATGGTAGAGCGGCCACCCCTCCACAACGTTCAACGCGCAAGCCAGAGCGGCGAGGGTCTTCGTGTCGACGGTCTCAATGATGTGATCGAGCGATCGAGCCTGGTTCTCGGTCATGCCATGAGACATGACCACTCCGGCGACGGAGTACGCCGCGACAGGGCTTCTCACGGCAGTCGTGACCAACCACCCCGCCAGCACATCCGAGTGCCGGTCGAAGGCGTCGGGGATGCCGTCGGAATCGTACGGCGCGGAGTCTCGGGTCTCGGCGAGCGCGGCCAGGCGATCGAGGACGAGTTCCGGGTGCGTGTCGGCAACACCACCTGCGATCTGCTGTACGAGGTAGTCCGACCATCCGCAGTGGTCGACCAGGTCCAGGACCGCGAGCGCGGCTTCTCGACCGAGTCCTTGCCCCCACTGCGCTCCGTCGTACTCGCTGGCGTGTTCCAGGAGCCGTTGGGTGGTCAGCGACGTGATCCCGGCCCGGAGCAGGTGAGGCGCCACCGCGGCGGGGTTCGCTGCCAGTAGCGGGTGAGCACCGAGGAGGAACCGATCCCGAAGCGCGGGGTCGGGGTCATTGCTTCCCTTCCGGTGGACGTCGCGGAACGTTCCGGGACGGGTCGCCCACTCCGCCATGACGAATGCGTCCGCCACTGCCTCCCTCACCTCGTGGCGGCGGTTGTCGAACCCCGCGAGCCACTCGGTGAAGGCGCTTTCGTCGCTGTCGGCCCATCGGCACAGCAGGGAGGGGAGGTGCTGGTCAAGGGGGCCGGGAGGGCCTGAGGCGACCTTGTGCACCAGATCGCTTGTGAGGGTGGGCCGGAGGTCGGCGAACCGGCACAGCAGGAGCGGAGTGACACCGCGGGCGGGCGCCGCGAGCCGCACCTGCCGGAGCAGGTCGTCGAGGTCGCGCACGAGCCGTGCTAGGCCGCCGTCATCACCGACGGTCTCCACAACCCGGGCGGTGAGGGCTTCGACCTGGGCTTGCTTGTCTTCTCGTCTGCGGCGGGCCCTGCGCAGGTCATGTTCCCGACGTTGACGGTCGTCGAGACCGGCCGCGTCCGCCGCGCGCGCGAGGTCGGCAGCGTGGAGTTCCTCGATCGTGGGAACCGGGGCCGTCTTGCGTGTGCCGATCGAGTGGACTGTGTCCACGACGAGCTGGGCGAGGTCGTCACCGTGGTCGTCGAGCCGTGTCACCAGGACCAGCGCGGCATGACGGAGGTGGAGCGACTTCGCCCGTTCCGCCGTCCACGCCACGGACTCGCGGACCAGCCTGCGGATCACCGGACTTCCGGTTCCGGAGGCTACCTCGGTGAGGGTCACGATGGTCGCGAGATCGTCGTCTTCCCATCCCAGCACCTCGTCGTCGAGCGGTGTGTCTCCGAACCCGCCCTGCGGTGGGCGGATCGCGACAGCGAGAAGCCGGACGGCGTCACCCGCGCGACCGAGGTCGTCGCCCGTCGCCGCGGTCAGGAGGATCGTCCTGATGTGGTCCCGGACTGGCCGCGCCCACGACGTGCTCACGTGATAAGTCCTGAAGCCGAGCTTCAGCCGGGCTTCCTGGACCGCTCGGTGGCCGTCCTTCTCCAGGAACGGTTTCACCGCGAACAACGGTGATTCCACCCCTTTGGGTTCGGCGAGCCACATCTCGACGCGGCCGAGGATGCGGTTCGGGAAGGAAGCGTGTCGTAGAGTGCCGAGATTCGCGAGCTCGTCGGTTATCACCCGCTCAGCACGGTTGGTGTTGCTGTTGGTGAACCGCGAGTCGAGGCACCGGAGCGACCACAGGGCGTCCAGCGCGGTCTCGAGGAGGTCGGGATCGGTTGTGGCGCACTTCCCGTACAGGTCGGCGAGTGTGCTCCGGACTCGTTGTGCCCTGAGGTCATCCGTCGCCGAGGTGTCCGGCCGGGCACGCACGGCCTCGAGCACGTCGATCAGCAGGTGCGGTTGGGTGACAGCCAGTCCGCTGATCCTGCTGAGTGCTCTGGCAACGCCGTCCAGGTCGGCTTCCCCGATCTCGGCACGTACGCTCTCCCACACACTCGCGAAAACGGACGGACCGTCCTGCCGGCGCAACCGCCAGTCGAGTTCGGCGAGCTCGGTCACCAACCGGCCGGCGTGCCGCTCTCCGAACGACTGCCACAGCTGCCGCGCGAACCCGGTGTCGCGTCCGTCCGCCACAGACTCCTGCTCCAGGACGTAGTCGGCGAGCACATCCGGGGTGACCTGTGTGCCACCGTGATGGGACACCAGAACGCCTCGGTCGCGCAGCTGCGCCACCCACCGGAGCACGACGACGGGATCGAGACCGCAGAACCGGGCGATGTGCGCGCGGACCTCCTCGTCGTCGTCGACGACGTTCCCGAGCGCTGCGTAGACCGCCAGCACCCGGCGTGCGGGCACGTCGATGTCGTCGAGCGCCAACTCCTGGTACCGAGTGAGGACCTGCCCGCGAAGACCGGCGTCCACAGCCAACGGGGCTGTCAGCTCCCCACGACGGATCAGGTGGGCCGCCACAACCGCCACCAGGGGACTGTGCACCGCCTGGTTCGCGAAGTACGCACGCCCGGTCCACGGGACATCGAGGCCCTCGGTCAGCGATGCGACCAGAGCCGTGGCCTCACGCTTCGACAATTCGCCCACGACCACCTCGCGCACGTCCGCAGGCGAGAACCGGGCGGTCGCGACCTGCGCGCGTACGACCTGTGCGCCGGACGGCCTGACACCGAGGACGAGCTGGGTGCCAGGCACGGTCTCTGCATAGGCGAGTAAGGGCGCGAGTGCCTCCGGGTCCTGGTGCGCGTCGTCCACGACCACCACAGCCGGCGTCTGGGGTAGCTCACCCAGCGCGGCGCGGTCGAACCGGTAGCCGGCCGAGGCGAACAGGACCGGCACCTCCGGATGAGCCGCTTCGAACGCGGTCAGCGCCTCGACCAGCAGCCTGGTCTTCCCCCGACCACCGGGCCCGGTGACCAGGACGACCGCCGGTTGTGACTCGTCGACATCGAGGACCTCATCGAGGTCCCGCAACTCCGACTGCCTGCCCACCCGAAGTCCGCAGTCGTTGGGCACCCGGAGCGGGTTCTCCCGGGCCTCGGTGAACGCGGCGAGGCTCAGGAAGGCGTCCTCGCCCGGCACCTTGAGAAGCCGCTTCCGCGTGGCGCTCCCCCACGTCTGGTCGAGGACATCACGCTTCTTGTGCAGCGGGAGCTCGTCGAGCATCCGCCCCAGCCCTCGGCGATCCACCAAAGCCCAGTGCGGGTGCTTCGCGATCTCGGCCCTCACGGACGCAGACGCCTCACCGGAGCACACCAAGTAGTACTTGTCGGCCGGGTACGAGCAGTCGGACACGAACCCGCGCACGTCCGCCGGGGTCAGCTTGGCGTAGCGCTTGCACTGCCACGCAGCTGTCGCGCCGTCACTGAACTTCCCGACGAGATCGACCCCCTGCTGCCCGTCACCACGGCGTCCCCACCGCTCCACCTCGACGACCTTGCGGACCGGGCCGACGCAGAAGCGGTGCGCACTCAACAACCGGTCAGTGAAGTCCTCGAACGGCCCAGGCTCCAGCAACGGAGTGGGCAGCAACGTCGGCTCGGTATCCGGCCCGACAACCCCATCGATCATCGCGCAAGCATAAGCAGACGCACCGACGGAACCAGATGACGACGTGGTGCCGGTGCCGGTCAAACCGTCGATCCCGGCGGTGAGGCGTTCGCCAGCGTCGTCATCGCTCGGGTGTCGTCGTTGACGTTCTGCTCCTCGTTAACGTGGCCCGAGGAGTTCGAGCAGGATCAGCCCCTGCCGCAGCGCGGCCTCCGACCGCGAGCCGATCGGCGGTGATGCTGTTGGCGACGACCTTGTCGCCGTAGATCAGTTGCCCGATCAGGTCGGGCGGCACTAGGGGCGCGGTGGCGATGGTAACCGCTTCGGACGGGGCCGAAGTGGTGCCGGAACGGTCGGTGGTGGTGAGGTGTGGACGAGGGTGTTGTCCAAGAACGCCTCGATGGTGCGGCCGGCGACGGTCAGCGCGAGGGTGATGCCGTCGATGCTGGAGCCAGCGGGGAGCGGGATGGCGATCTCGCGCAGGCCGGCGGCGGTGAAGATGTAGAGGCCGATGTCGTCGGCGCTGCCGCTGCCGGGTGCGCGGCGGGCGGTCGGGGGATGGACCGCTGACCGTTGGGGCGAGCCGGAAGTGGGGCCGGGCAGGTAGCGGGCGATGACCCGGCGCGGAGTGTCTCGCCGATGTAGAGGTCGTTAATCCGGTCCTTCCGGTCGCCGTGCAGGACCCGCAGCGCGGTCGGCTTGGGTGCCGGTCCTCGCTTGCCCATCGTCACCCTCCTCGGTGACCCGCTCGAAACACCGTCCCGGTGCTGGTCGGTGTCCGGCAGACTTGCGGTCATGAGCAAAAGGAAGTTCGCGGACTCCGTGTGCGTCTTCTGCCGTGAGCGGCCGTCTTCGCGGCTGGGTGAACACGCGTGGCCGATGTGGCTGCTGGAGATGTTTGCCGAGCATGAGGGGCCGTACCACAGCGAGATCAACGGCAAAGCGGTACTCAAGAGAGACGGTCACCGTCGAGGATATGCCTCCATCCCCACGGTCCAGACACCCTGCTGCGAACCCTGCAACCGCGAACTGAATCGGCGCTTCGAACAGCACCCGAAGCCCATCATCCGCAAGGTGATCGACACCCTCGGCATGGTTGTACTCACCCCGGAGGAAGCCGGCCTGTTCGGATTGTGGTGGCTGAAGACGATGCTGCTGCTGAGTCACGAAGAGACTGTGGACTCTGCGGTCGGCGTCTCGCCCGAACGGTGGGACCTCCGGCAGGTGCCGGATGACCTGTACTCGTGGATGGTGACCGGCGAGTCCCCGCCGGGTGGCCTTTCGGTCTGGTTCGCTCGCCGCTCAGACACCGCGGTTCCGGCGATCAGCGACCCGCCGGTGATGTTCCTACCGATCGTAATCGCTGACGGGCGGGAGACTCGGTTCATGATGAAGCGGGCTTGCTTGAAGTTCTGCGAGGTGACCCTGGTCTACCACCCGGGTTGGCCGATCGAGCACCCGCTAGAGGCGACCAGTGAAACTGTCCGCATCTGGCCGACGTCCGAGGAAGGCCTCGACTTGTCAGCTCTCCGTGGGACCAACCCGTGGCCCACGATGTGGGTTCCTGGCCCAAAGCTCCGGTTCGCTGACGGCGCGTACCGATCGGCGTCCTTGCCCTCACCCCAGAATCTGCTCCACGGAGCACTGGTGCCCGGAGTTGTCTTCAGTCGCGGCCCTGGCACAGACCTCTGATGTGACGCTGGACGTCGCCTGCGTGTCCCGCTGGCGCGTCCAGCCCTGCGCAGTCGGGCGTCAGTGTACTTCCTGGTCAGGGGCCGGAGGCGGTCTCCCGGCCGTCGCCGACCTCGCCCTCGGCAGACCCGATGGTCGCGACCACGGCCGAGGCGGAGGAGTTCGCCGCCGCCGTGCGCACCGGCTCGGCGTCGTTGATCCGATCCTTTCGGTCACCACGCAGGATCCGGAGCGCGGCCGGCTTGGGCTTGGCAGGTCTTGCCCACAGGGGACCAGCGGGAAAGAGAATCCCCTGCGCGATGCAGGACAGTTCAGACCCGTTGAATGCAGTTTACTCCACTAACAACATAGTGAACTCTCCCGATTTCTCCTTCTCCTTCATCCACGGTTTGACCGACCGAGTCGCACCAAAGCGCCGCCGTCCGGTTGCTACGGATGGACGGAGGAACCCAATGCAGCGACAACACGCACGGGCGACACAGCCTCGTGCCAGACAACACGCAGCCCCATTGTCAGCAGCTCGGGGAGGTCGAAGCTACCGGTGAGTCCGTGGATGACCGTCTCGTCGAGCAGTCCGACGGATGTCCATTCGCCGGCGGACACCACTTGCTGCCCACGCTTGCGCAGGCGGTCCGCCAGGATGGCCTGGCCCGCCGGAGTGCCGTGCACGAGCATCACGCCCTTCGCGGCAACCTCAGCGCTGATAGACACCAGCTCGTCGGGCTGTCGCGTGCGCGCCGAGGCCGTCGCTTCGACTTCCCACAGCTCGCCGTTCTTGACGCCTCGATGAAGGGCCGCCCCGGCGAGGACGGCGAGCAACTCGTTGAGGTCGGCGTCGGAGGCCAGCTGGATGTGGCCTCGATGAAGGGCCGTCCCGGCGGAGACGGCGACACATGACCGGCGTTGAACGCCTCCGCGATCTGCGGGCCTCGATGAAGGGCCGTCGGGGCGGGGAACGGCGACCCCTTGCGCCGGCCTCGACGCGCGAGACCTTTGCTTGCTCGATGAAGGGCCGTCCCGGCGGGGACGGCGACGTGCCGCCGGACAGCTGGGGGACGTCGTCGAGGAACTTGCCTCGATGAAGGGCCGTCCCGGCGCGGACGGCGACAGGGTCCAGATCTGATCCCATTTGACCTGCGGTTTCGTGAGCGCTCGCGAGAGGTGTCGGTTGGGACGGGCGTCGATGATCTTCACTGGCGGATTGCGGGTCGGACAGGTGCTCTGCCCGAACAAATAGTATGCGAGGGCTGGCCGTGGTTTTCGCGGTGACGGAGGGTTCGCAATCATAGGACCAGTGGGCCGTGGGTTGTTACGGGTCGTCGAGGCCCCAGGAACTCGATCCGGTGGTTGTCGCCGTCCTTCAAGGGGACCGAGGTCGCAGATCAGGAGTGAGTCGGTTGTCTGGTCGAGTTGGGTGGTGACGGTGAGTTTGAGGCGGACGATTTTGGCGGGTTTGGCGTCGATGAGGAAGACGCTGTACGGCAGTCGGGTCCCGTATGATTCGAGTGTTTTCGCCACTCGTGTTCGCCGGGTGTCCGACGTAACGTCGTAGGCAAGGATGTAGCGGTGGACCGTGTCGCTCACCGGATTGTCACGCCTCGGTACCGGCTCTGCGTTCCATCCACGACTAGCCACGTCGACGGAGCAGGCGTGCCGGGCCGAGACCGGGCGGGGTCGTCGCTGGCCCGGTGAGTGGCGACGCCGACAGCTACCTGGTGGGTGTCGGTCGTCTCGCCCATCGCTTACAGCCAGGCACGGCGCGGGCAGAAGACGTGGTGTGCGACGAGGCTGATCGGAATGGGTTCTCGGTTCACGCTGGCCTCGTGATGGGGATCGGGTCGGCGCGGAGGGCTCGGCGTTCGGGGGCGTTGTCGCTGCCGAACCGATGGATGGGGAATCGGGCGACTCCGCGTACGCCGCGGTCGCGGAGCCAGGCTTTCGCTGCCGCGGCGGTGAGGTCGTTCGGTGGGTCTGGGATCGCGGCGTCGCGGAGGGCAGCTGAGGCGAGGATGGAGCGGAGCCGGGCTGGTCGCCAGGGTCCGTCCCAGACGGGGGCGACGAACCATTCTCGGCGGCCGTGGCGGAGGTGGCCGCTGGTGTGGGCGGCGGTGTTGACCCGTGGGGCGGCCGGCAGCTGACCGATCCCCCACAGCGCGCACCAGACGAGCGCGTTGTCGATGGGGCCGGGCGTGGTCAGGCCGGTGGCGGTCACGCTGTCGGGTTTGCCGCCGAGTTCGTCGTGGACGATCTCGCCGGCGACGCCGGCGGCGAGTTGGCCGGGAGTGCGGGTGGGCAGCCGCGCGGCAAGCGGGCGGAGGCGGTTGCCGACGAACTCGGAACCGCGGTTGCGGGGTTGCATCTCGTAGCGGCTCGCTCCGTCGTCCTGCCTTGGGTCGCCTCGGTAGGTGCTCCAGTAGCAGGGTTCGCCCAGCGCGGCGAGATACCGCAGGTCCGACCAGGCTTGGGCGCTGGTCAGCTTGTCGAGCACGTCGTGGCGGGCGTCCTGGAGTTGTTCCCAGGCCTGCCGGTCCTTGAGCGTGGAGAGGCGGGGGCTCATCAGTCCTCGCTTGTCGCCGTACTCGCGGTTCACCCATGTGCGTCGGTTGGCGAGGTGGGTTCGGATCGCTTGGTCGACGCGGTTGTCGTCGAGGCGGGTGCCGGTCAGGACGGGACGGTCCGCGTTCCAGTGCAGACGCAGGTCACCGATCCCGTCCTCGGCGAGGATGTCGGCCAGGCCGTAGAAGGCGAGGTGGTGGACAAGGACGAGCGGGTCGGCTCCGGTCAGCACGAATGTGGTCACTTGCCCTCCGCGGAGATCTGGCCGTCGGCGGCGCGTAGCACGGCTTCGAGGAACGAACAGACCCACACCCCGTATCGGTGGTGGGTGCGTTCGATGAGGTCGTCCCATTCCCCCTCGTCGAACAGGTCAGCAGCTTGTTGTTTGGTCTCCGGGGAGTCGGCTGTGTTGAGCAGATCCGTCGCGGCGTGGGGGAATCCGGTGCGGCCGTGGCCGTGGCTGGTGCCGATCAGTCGTGCGACCAGGTCGCGGTCCGCGCCGTCGGTGGCGTCGGTGGCGAGTTCGGGCCAGGAGTGTACGACCGACCGCTGTTCGTGTCGCCATCGTGGCGGCAGCCCGCTCGCGTCGTGCCGGCGCCGCAAGGTCACCGGGCCGACTGTGCTACGGCTCTTTGCCAGGATCGTGTCGCTGGGGGCGCCCAACCGGGTTTGGAAGCGTGGGTCGTATTTGCCGTCGTCGTGGTGGAGTCCGGCCAGATACAGCACGTCCCGGATCGTGTCGGGCAGACCGAGCCGGCCTGCCAGTTCGGCGGCACGGTCGCCGACGTCTCGCTGGTGGTTGTCGAGGAGGACCAGCCTGCGGATGGGGGGCTGGGGGACGTCGTCGTCGGAGGTGGCGCGGCGTCCGTCGAGAACCAGGACCAGGCCGGGGCTGTCGAGGTCGGGAAGGACGACCACGTGGGTGGGATCGGCGGCGGGTCCGGTGAGCAGCCGGTACGCCTCCGCTGCCATGCCCGTGGTGTCGGTGGCGAGGAACTCTGTGACGACGTCCCGCGGGTCGGCGGCGGGCTCCTCGTCGGATGGGGTCAACGCTCGGTGGAGGTCGCCGCCGGGTGGGACGGTGATCCGGTGGACCACGTCGCCGGGGGGTACGTTCCGGTTGAGCTCGGCGGGTGCTTCCAGGACGTCCTCGGCGGTGTGGGTGTCGTGGTTCCATCCGAGCGGGACGACGACCTGGGGTGTGGTGTGCTCGTCGTGCGTGGGGGATGCGGTGAACAGGCGAGTGGAGCTGTCCAGAACCACGATGTCGCCGGGGCGCAGATGAGGGCGGCGTCCGTCGTCGGTCTCGGTCCAGTCGAGTTCGTCCACCTCGTCACCACGCACGAGCACGCCGGTGAGTCGGCTGTCTCGGTCGGCCGCGGTCAACGCGGCGCGGGCGGTGCGCAGCGGCGTGCCGAACACCTCGTGGCGGCGTGGCGGCAGGTACCGGACCAGCGTCACGGGGTCGACGACTGGGGACACAAGTTCGTCGCGGACCACGACACCGACCGCGTTGTCCGGTTCGAAGTCCTCGGACAGCCACAGATCCAGCTCCGGTGCCGCGGCCAGTTCGTCGTTGGTGCGCGCCCAGTGCCACACGTGCCCCAGCTCGGGGCGCTGCCAGAGCGGCCGGCGTCGGCTCGCCGACGGGGGCGGGTCGCCGCGTAGAGCCCAGGGGGCCAGCCCGTCTCGATCCTCGGCGCGCCGCGCGAGCCATTCCAGCGCTGGGGCCAGGTCGTCGTGGGTGTAGGGGCCTGACCGCACGTCGGTCCTGATCTCGGCGTCCGGGACGATCACCGATATGGGCCCGGTTTCCCGTGTCCCGAGCCGGTTGACCCGCCCGGCGCGCTGGGCGAGCGCGGACCCGGAGGCCAGTTCAGTCACCATCCCGCCGAAGTCCAGATCGGCTCCGACCTCGAGCGACTGGGTACTGACCAGGACGTCGACCTCGTCGTTCCCCCGGGTCGACAGCACTCCGGGATAACGCGCGTCCAACCGGGCGATGTCGATCGGGCGGACCTGCCCGCAGATCAGCGCCACGGTCAACCCTTCGGTCTCCCGCAACCGGCGGGTGACCGCCACAGCCCGCTCCACGGAGTTGACGAAACACCCGACGGTCCGGTCCCCCTCAGCCCGCAGCGCCGCCACCCGCCGCACGAGCTCTCCCACCACGGACGACCGGTTCCAGTCCGAGCACGGCACGAGCGTGACCGGTTTCCGCCGCAGCATCCGCTGCGCGAGCACCTCGTCGCGGGCCAGGTCCTCCTCATCCACACCGACCCGGCGCCCGGCGGCGGCGACCGGGGTCGCGGTCGTCTCCACCACCCGCAGCGGCGACAGCCACGACGTGTCACCCTCGGCAACCGGCACCAGTTCCGCCACCCGCCGAGCGGTGCGCAGAACCTGCCGGGCGAGGTGGGCCTCGTCGACCACCGCCACCGTGTCTGCCGCCAGAAGTCCCGCTTCCCTCGGCCACGCCCGGGACGAAGACCCGTAGCCGCGGAACAACAGCCGGCTCCCCCACATCTCCGGTGTCGCGCAGAGCACGGCCGCGGCCTGCGGGTGGTCCACCCAGCGCCGGGACGGCGGCAGCCCACCACGAAGGCGAGCGACGGTCAGCACGTCCTGCGGGGCGGGTCCCGCGAGCGACCGCAGTCCGGCCGCGACCCGCCGCACGATGTCAGGCGCGGTGCTGTCGCGCAGCCGGTCCCGCAGGGCACGGGCGTGCTCGTACTGGTCGTCCACCAGCACCCGCCGCCCCACCACCATCACCAGCCGACGCGGCGGAAGTGGTCGACCGGTCAGCGCGGCGAAGGCGAGCGCGAACACGTGCACATCGATCGCGGCGGTCTTTCCGGCCCCGGTCGGCGCGTCGATCGTGTCCGGCCAGCCCTCGGCCAGCACCGTGTCTAGCAACCGCTCCTGCCACGCGAACGGCCGATGGTCGTGGACCGCGGCGAAGAACTCGGCGAAGTCACCGCGCTCCAGGATCAACCCAACACCGTCCCCTCATCGTGATCGGCCGGAACGAGCAACCCACCGCCGAGATGCCTGCTCTGCCCGATCGCCAGCACCGTCGTGAGCGTGCCGAGATCACCGAGCGTCAGCGTCGCTGTGTAGGGCCGCACTACCGCATGCTCGTTGAAGTGGTGCACGAAGTCGCTGGGTCGGCTGCTGCGCACGGCCGCGACATCCACGACCGCGACCCCGGCCGCGTTGACCGCCTCCACGATCGCCTCGTCGCGCTGCGCACCACGACCGGACGAGCGGGCGATCCCGGTGCCTTGCCACACGAACCCGACCGACAGCAGCGCGGCGTGCAGGAACGTCCATCCCTTCCAGCCCCGCGTGTCCGGGACCGCCGCCGGGTCGGGGCGCCACAGCCGCACCCGCCCCACCCCCGGTTCCCGCCAGAACCGATCCCCCGCCCTGACCTCCGGTCCTCCGACCACCGGCAAAACCACCTGACCACGACGCAGCGCCCTGATCGCACCCACCGCCCGGTACACCGCGTCCCGTTCCGCCTCCGAAACACCCCGCGGTATCAGCACCGCCAGCGCCGACCTTCCGCCACCCGGAAGATCGACCGGCATGCTCGCATCCAGCAGATGCAGCGCGACCCGATTTGGTGGACGACGCGCACCGGCCGGGTAGACACCGGTGAGCACCGGTGGCGCGTCCTGATCCAGCACCCGGATCAGCGCGCGGTGCGCGGCCACAGCCCATCGGACGCGATCGCGTGCCGGGACCGCCGTCTCAAGCGGCAACACCAACACCTCCGACCACGGAACCTCGGCCGCCGGCACCGCGAGATCCCGGTAGCGAGCCGGTCGCACAGCCCCACGAGGCGGCGCCACGCTTCGTGAACGCTCATCGGTCCCCGCCCGATCCGAACCCACCGCACCCGTCCGCTCCGCCCGATGCGCCGCCCTCAACTCCATGAGCCGACCCCCGACAGGAACGTCGACGCTCATGCCCGGCGCGTGGTCGAACACGCCAGCATCAGCCGCACGGCGATGCGTGGATACGACGTCGTCCTCGCTGACGGTCAGCACGACCGGCGACTCGGCGGCACCCAAATGCGGGACATCCGGGCACAACGCCCGCAAGGCCTCCACCACCAGCTCCGGCGGATGCTCCCGCCAGGTCCACACGAACGGGCCGCCCACCGCAGTGACAGCCTCCTGTTTGGGCAAACGACGCAGCGTCCTGGCACCCCGCGAACCACGAATCGTACCGTCCTGCCGGTACGCGACCGCGTCCCGCCGGCTGGCCCGCAGCGCCGGAACAGACACCTCATCCGGCGGGTTGTCCTCCAACCACCGCAGCGCCACGACGTCCTCGTCGCAGGGCTCCCAACCATCATCACCAGGCACAGCACGAGGACCGAATCCCGCCGCACACAGGAGCGCCGAGTACAACCGCGCCACCGACGGAACCTGGTCCGGCGAGCCATCCGCACGATGCCCTCGATAGGTGCCCAGCGGCAGACGGGCCACCACAGAGAACGGCACGTCACTCCCCATTGCTCTCGTCGTCCACCGCTCCAGCACCAATCGCCGGGTCACCCTCGAACCGCAGTGTCACCCCATCCCACACCACCTCCGCGGTGCGCTCGGCGTGGTCGAGCGCCGCCGCAAGCAGCGCGTCGGCGTCCTCTACCGACAACGACGCGAACTCGCGGGACTGACCGGCCCGCTCATGCTGCACCACCCGAGTAGGGCCGGCCTCCACGAGGTCACAGTTCGCCCGCAGGACCAGTTCAGCGTCCGACCGGGCAAGCCCGGCCAGCGCCAGCGCCGCAAGCAGCGCCCGGCAAGCACTGTCTCCTTCCGGCCCCTTGCCGAACCGGATCTGCCGCAACGCCGCGAAACTCAACACATGCGACCGCGTGATCGACTCACACGCGACACCGGCGAGGGTCTCCAACGAAGGCGGAATACCCCCAAGCCCCACCGCGGAGGCGCTGACCAGCTTCTCGCCCTTCGCAGCCTTGACCACCTTGTCGAAGGTCTTCTTGCTCAACTCCTCCCGCTGCCGCTCCGCAAGAGCCTTCAACGCCGCACCAGTCAGCTGAACCTGCATCCCATGCGGGTCGACCCGAGCGCCACCCTTGAGCTCCGGCAAACCCGACGGCGCCTCACAAAACCCGATGATCTCCCCCACCAGGATGCTCCGCCACCGCCCCTGCCGCGCCGCCCGACTGGAATCCCACGCACCGAACACCAAACTCGCCGGGCTGTTCTCCAACAACGCGAGCGCGTTGCCCGGATTCGCGTCACGAATCCGGCGATAGCTGTCATTCTGTGTCGCCGGCTTCCCATCGATGAACCCCGCCCGGAAATGCCCATCAAAGGCCCGATGTGGCAAATCCAGATCCGTGTACTCCGCCGACTCGTAAGACACCACCATGCGCGGAACCCGGACCAACGTCTCGTGCCCATCCACGATCGCCGCAGACAGCGCCTCCTCAACCCGGTTAAGCTGCGACTGCTTCGAGTCAATCAGTACGACGTCACGGGCGACACCCTTGTCATACCTGGTCTCATACGCATACGTCCCCTGCGGTGAAACCCGCGAAGCGAACTTCGCCGGTGCCACAGACGCGTGCGCCCCCACAGCCGGCGCCAGATCAGTGACCGCCGTCAGGCAACTCGCACCACCAGAGGTAGACGCGCTCAACAGGTCCGCCAACCCCAACCTCGATACCACTCAGAACTCCCGTCATCCACATCACCGTCGAGCCGCAGTCACGTATCACCATCGCGAATCAGAGCCAGGACGCTACAACGACCACCACAGATCACGACGACCTCGCCCTCAGACGCAACCCCACAACCACGCTGCTTCCAGACGAAACCAGACGAAAATCAACGCGCCAAGAGTGCCCGACACCGACGAACCGTCATCAATGAAGGGCCACCCCGACGGGGACGGCGACCCTCGACCGGGTGGAGCACGTCGGCGCGCGGCCGCCCGCCTCGATGAAGGGCCGTCCCGGCTGGGACGGCGACCGGCCCACCGTGACGATCTCGTTCCCCGCGTCGTCGCCTCGATGAAGGGCCGTCCCGGCTGGGACGGCGACTGGGTCCAAATTTTGGCCCGTTTTGACCTGCGGTTTTGTGAGCGCTCGCGAGAGGTGTCGGCCGAGGCGGCCATTGATGATCTTCACTGGTGGATTGCGGGTTTGGACACGTGCTCTGACCTGGACAAATAGTACGCGAGGGCTGGCCGTGATTTTCGCGGAGACGGAGGGTTCGCGGTCACAGGACCAGTGGGCCGTGGGTGGTGACGGGTCGTCGAGGTCCCAGGAACTCGATCCGGTGGCTGTGGCTCAGTGCGCTGTCGACCACGAGCCCAGCAGGACGGCGAACTCGCCACCTGGTGGCATCTCCGCAAGACGCCCGCTTGGCGGCTGCGCTACCAGCCGCTCAACCCTGAGACAACCGTGGTCGACGCGCTGCTGTCCGAGCTGGAAGCCGACGGGAAGGTCGCGCGCTGGACCCGCGGCATCTACGAACCCGAGACCCGCGCGTTCGGCGGCACCGCCGCGATGAACATCGCGCACACCCTGTTCCACCACGACAGCCGACACTGCCTCGCCCGCGCCCGCGACACCGCACCTACCGCCTTGGGACAGCGTGAGACCACCCTCCTGTTGTTCAGCGCGATGCTGCGCGCCGCCAGCCTGGACTGGTTCGAGCAGGGCGACGTCTGGGCCAAGATCGCCGCGCTCCGGCCCGCCGCCCACGCCCACCACACCGACTCCCAGCGCCTCGAGCGGTGGAGCCAGGCCGTGCGACGCCTGATGACCACCAACACGCACACGATCACCGACGTGGCGCCCGACCAGGTGCCCGAGACGTGGTGGGCGGCGTTCGACACCGCTGGCCGTCAGCTCGCCGACCTCGCCCGCGACGGACACCTCGAGCGGGGCCTGCGCGCCGTCCTGGCGCACCACTTCATCTTCCACGCCAACCGCGCCGGCCTCTCCGGACCCGACCAGGCCACCCTCGCCGCGCTGGCCATCGACGCCGTCTTCCACACCGACTCTCACAACACGCCTACCCGGCAGGCACGCGCCGGGACCACCACCACCTCAACCACCACCACCGTTAGGGTTCCCGCGATGACGACCACTGTCAGTGACGCTTCCACCGACTCCGCCGACGAACTGCGCGCCCAGCTCGCCGACCGCCTCGTCCAGGACGGCACGATCCGCACCAACGCCGTCGAGGCCGCGTTCCGGCAGGTGCCGCGCCACCTGTTCCTCCCCGGCGTCGGCCTGGTCGAGGCGTACGCCGACGAGCCCGTCTACACCAAGCTCGAGGGCGACGGCACCCGCATCAGCGCCGCCTCCCAGCCCACGATCGTCGCCATGATGCTCGAACAGCTCGGCATCCAGCCCGGCGAGCGGCTGCTCGAACTCGGAGCGGCCACCGGCTACAACGCCGCTCTGATGGCCACCCTCACCGGCCCCACAGGACATGTCACCACCATCGACATCGACTCCGACATCGTCACCGGTGCCCGCGAGCACCTCGCCGCCGCCAGCATCGACAACGTGGAGGCCGTGGCCGCCGACGGCGCGCTCGGCCACCCGGAGACCGCACCCTTCGACCGCGTCATCGCCACCGTCGGCGCCCACGAGATCCCCACCGCCTGGCTCGACCAGCTCGCCCCCGGCGGACGCCTGGTCGCCCCGGTACGGCTGCGCGGATGCGCCTCACGCAGCATCGCCTTCGAACGCGACCAGAACGGCTGGACCAGCATCGGCAGCGAGATGGCGATCTTCATGCCGCTGCGGGGCCTCGGCGACGACGCCCGCCGCGTCCTGGACCTCACCGGAACCGGGCTGACCACCGGTGACGTGACGCTGCAGACCCACAAGGACAACAACCACGCCACCGACCCGGACACCCTTTCCGGCGTCTTCGACACCCCCGCCCAGGAGGTGTGGGCCGGCGTGCACGTCGCCCCGATGGAGTCGTTCGAGTGGCTGGACCTGTGGCTGGCCTGCCACCTGCCCAACCCCCTCATGCGCATGCAGGTCGCCCCGAGCGCGAAGGACAGCGGCCTGGTCCGACCGATGTTCCCCTCGGTAGCGATGGCCACCACCACCGCCGACGGCAGCCTCGCCTACCTCACCGTCCGCGCCGCCGAACCCGGACCGGACGGGGGCCGGCGCTACGAGGTCGGCGTGATCGGCCACGGGCCCCGCGGACAGGAACTCGCCGAACAGGTCGCGACCGAGATCGCCACCTGGGACCAGGGCTTCCGCTCCCGCACCGTGCGTTTCGCCATTCCCGACACATCGCCACAGCCGAACGCCGGCCCCGGCCGCGTGGTCCTGGACCGCCCGACCAAGCCCATGATCGTCACCTGGGAGTGACGGTCATGGACCCCACCGGCGAGTTCGCCCGCCGCTTCCCCCTGGTCGCCCGCACCCGCCCGGCCTGCGTGCCGCTGGCCCGGCGGGTGGCCGAGCTGTGCGACCGAGCCCGCGAGGCCGCACGCACCGGCGACCTCACCGAAGCAGCCGCAGTACACAACCAAGCCGCGCTCGTCGCCTCCGACTGCAGCCTTCCCGACCTGGCCCGGCAGTGGTGCCATCGGCAGGTGAACATCTACCTGCGCGCCCGACCCCTGGGCGCGCAGGTAGCCCGCCTCGCCCTCGAACCCATCACCAACCTCGCCCGCCTCTACATCCGCGAGGGCCAAGGCGAGCACGCCTTCGCGCTGATGGACACCCTGTTCACCGCGGTCTCCACCCGCGCCGACGCCACCGTCGACGGCATCGACATCCCCGCCGACCTCACCGACTCCACCGAGACGCACCAGCACATCCGCAGCTGGCTGTGGGCGGTCCTGCTGGCCACCGGTGCCCGCGCTCTGGCCGCCGCCGGGCGGTGGGCCGACGCCCACACCCGACTCAGCGACTACAAGGGCATCGGCCGCCGAATGCTCGACGGGCGCCAAGTCGCGGTCATCGCCCACGCCGTCAGCGCAGACACCGACGGTGCCCTCGCTCTCCTCACCGACACCACGCCCGGAGAGCCTTGGGAGAACGCCGTGACCGCCTGCCTGACCATCCAGTGCCACAGCGGCTCAACCATCCCTGACCTGGACACACTGATCGAGCAGTACCACGCTCTCGACACATCCTCGCCCGGTCTCGCGGTGTTCCACACCCGCCTGGGCCTGTCCTTCGTCGACGCGCTCGGCTCCACCGACAACCCCCACGCCCGACACGTCGCCGCCGGCCTGATCGACCACGCGGTCCACAGCCGCGACGGATACGTTGCCCGCGACATCCTCCGGCACAGCGGCTGCCACGAGCTGCTCACCAGAACCCAGGAGAACGACCTCACCTCCCTGGTCAAAGTGTGCGGACTGGACAGCGGCACGATGCCCCCGGAAGCCCTGGCAAATCTCACCACCGCGCTTGCTCACGCCGAAGAGGTCATCGCAGCTGCCTGCCTCATACGCCACCGCAGTCGTCTCACGGAACAGGCACGTTGAATCGGCCGTCCCCTGTGTCGCGCCATGCCCGCCGGTGACGTAGGAGTAGGGCATGGTGACCGCAGTGGTGTTCGACGTGGGCGAGACGTTGCTGGACGACTCGCGCGAGTGGGGTGCATGGGCCGACTGGGTCGGAGTACCGCGCCACACCTTCTCCACGGTTCTCGGAGCTGTCACCGCGGCCGGACGGGACAACGCCGAAACCTTCCAGTACTTCAAGCCCGGCTTCGACCTGGCCCGCGAACGCCAACTGCGGGAGGAGGCCGGGCTGGGCGAGCGCATCGAGGACAGCGACCTGTACCCCGACGTCCGGCCCGGCCTGGCAGCGCTGCGCGACCGTGGCTTGTGGGTAGGCATCGCGGGCAACCAGACCGCGCGCGCCGCTGCTCTACTACGTGGACTGGGGCTTCCCGTGGACGGACTGGCGACTTCGGGCGAGTGGGGCGTTGCCAAGCCGTCTCTCGAGTTCTTCACACGGGTGGCGGAGATAGTTCCCGACGGTCCCGCCCAGACGCTGTACGTGGGTGACCACCGGGACAACGACGTGGTAGCTGCCAAGGCGGCTGGGTTCAAAGCAGCGTTGATCAAGCGCGGCCCCTGGGGCTATCTGTGGGCCGACGATCCGCTGGCGCGCCGCGAGGCGGACTGGGTCATCGATTCCCTGCTCGACCTGCCGGACTTGCTGTGCCAGCGTACGGACCCGACGGACGGGTGAGTTGCCACGTGCGCCACCTTGGCACAGAGCGCCGCACGCTCCGCTTTCGCCTGGCGGCCGGTCGCCGGATCGTGATGCCGGGCGCGGTACCAGGCACGTGGCTGGCGACTGAACTCAGCAGGCGCGGGCCCACGCGGCGAGGTCGAGCAGTCCGGAGCTCGGGCTGCTGTGGGTACGCAGCAAAGCCGAAAGGGACTGACGGACCTGGAGATGAGCGCGGGTGTGTTCGGGCGCGGCTTGGCGTGCAGCTTGCAGGCACAGGTAGGCGTCCTCGTGACGACCGAGCGTGAGCTGGGCTCGCGCGAGGTCGATGAAGTAGTGGGAGCGACGTTCCGCAGGCAGGTTCTCGGGGGGACGCCAGGCAGCCGCTCGTTCGATGCCCATGGGATCGCGCAGTTCGACGGCGACGGCGAGTTCGTGGATGCGCAGGGAGGCCGGGCCGAACGCGGTGCCCCGGTAGACGCCTTCGGGAACGACTCGCGCGGGGCTGCGGGCTTCGCGCAGGTGGTCGGCGGCCCGGTCCGCCTTGTTCGCCCGGCCCGCGACGACCGCGGCGCGCATGTGGAGGGCGCCGAACGCGGCCAAGGATGAGGCGGTGTCGAGTTCGGGTACGTGGTCGGCGGCGATTTCGAGGGCGCGGGCGGCGGTGTCCAGGTCGCCGGTGGCGAAGAAGGTCTCGGTGCGCACGTACGCCACGGCGGCCAGCAGCAGCGGGTCCTCGGCGAGCTGGGCGGCGGAGCGCATCAGGTCGATCAGCCGCGCGGACAAGTCCAGGTAGCCGAACTTGAAGGCCACACCGTCGGCAGCGCGCAGCGCCAGGGTGAGCTGGGCAGCGGCGTGACGGCGGTCGACGCTGTCGCCCAACTGGCCTGCGCGGGCGAGTTCGGTGATGAGGTCTGGTAGGCGGCGGGCGAGGTTGCCATAGCGCGACTGCAGCCGGTCGTCGCTGGCGCGGGCGATCTCGTCATACAGGTCGGCCGAAGTCCTGATGGGTCCGTCGTCGGGCAGGTCCAGTCGGTCGAGGGCACGGCGCAGGCGCGGGATGGCGGCATGGATGACGTCGACCTCGGCGACGAGTTCCCGTTCGCGGCCGTCGCTGGTGCGTGGTGTCGACGCGACCCGCTCAACGGCGATCTGTGGGGGGTCCAGCACCGCAACCGAGTTGGTCTTGCTAGGGCCTCGGCCGGTGCGGCGCAGCAGGTCGTCCAGCTCCTCGAGGGAGACCTGCAGGGCGCGAGCCAGACCCGGCCGCTGCCACGGCTGGGGTGACTGGACGCCGCGTTCCCATCGCCCGATGGTGCTGCGCTCGACCTTCAGCACGAGGGCGAGGCTCTCCTGGGTGTAGCCAGCGGCTTCGCGAGCAGCGGCCAGCGGAGTGAGCGGCCGTGCTGCCATCGCGCGCCCCTCCTTCCGGCCCCGCCATTAGCGCAGAGTACTCGTCCGTTCTCGCACGTACGGCCGGCGGCGCCTCATGAATGCCTCATCGTCGCTCCGCATCCGACCCACCCACCACGCACCACCGGCCGCCAGATTTCCACTCCAGGCACCCGTTCAAGGGCTTTAGCAGCGTTCGGCAGGGAGAACCTGCTGGTCAGATGGGGTATCGCCCATGGACGCCTCGCGGCCGCCCCACGGTCGCTCTGGTGATCAGGTGGGCAGCGCCCTTGACTGGCCTGCATCCTTCGCCATCGCCCCCGTCCGTCGATCGTGAGAGCACCATGACCACCACCCACGTCGTCGGGCCACTGGCGGAGCGGGCCGGAGCCGATGTACTCGCTGTTTCTCAGCCGCGAATCATGCAGATGGTGACCGGGCGACCGGTCACTGAAGTCCTCGACCACACTGGCCTCCGCTCAATCCCCGACGCCGGAACCTCCGGAGGAGCGCACTTGCCCGCCAACCCTGCGCTGGACCTCGCCAACGAGCGCGTCCGCCACCAACAGGCAACATCCTGGGTGACGCAGATCGCCTTGGACGGCCGGTCTGCTCGGGATGGAGAGCGTTCTCGGACGAGCGTCCTGAGCTCTGCCAGCAGCGGCGGTGAGCTGACGATGCCCGCCTAGTGGGCCATCCTGCTCCGCAGAACGGCCCCGACACTCCAGACACACTGCACAAAACACCCAGATGCTGCACCCACGCAGGTCAAGCGAGCGGGCTCGTTCAACCGTACAGCGGCAAAGGTGTCCGAGAAGAACGAAGTCAAGCTGATCCGGCCACTCGACCATCGAACGACCGCGACCGTATCTCGATCGATCAGCTATAGGTCGCTGACGTGCACTCGGAGTACCTGAGGCCATGCCAGCAGCGGGCTTGCCACCCGTTAAAGTGGCCTTCACGTCCGTCTTGGCCGGAGTGCGTGCCGGAGACCTAGCAGGGGAGATCGCCAGTTGGCCACCACGGTTCATGACATCCTGGAAGCCTTCCGTGCCCTCCCGGTGTCCAACCGAGAACGGGGCGACAAGTTCGAGCGGTTGATGGTCCAGTACTTGAAGCTGGACCCGCTGTATGCGGAGAAGTTCTCCGAGGTGTGGATGTGGGCGGACTGGCCGGGCCGCGCCGGCAAGCCCGATACCGGGATCGACATCGTCGCCGAGGAGCGTGAGACCGGGGGCTTTTGCGCGATCCAGTGCAAGTTCTACGAGCCGGACCACTACATGCAAAAGTCCGACATCGACTCCTTCTTCACCGCGTCGGGCAAGGCACCATTCACCAGCCGGATCATCATCTCCACCACCGACAAGTGGGGCCAGCACGCCGAGGACGCTCTCGACGATCAGCGCATCCCGGTCTCACGCGTGGGGCTGGCCGACATCGGACAGAGCCCGATCCGATGGGACCTCGCCTGGCCCCGACCCGGTATCGACATCGAACTGCGACTCGAACACAAGAAGACGCTACGGCCCCACCAGCAAGACGCCGTCAACGCCGTGTTCGATGGCTTCGGGTCCCACGACCGGGGCAAGCTGATCATGGCCTGCGGCACGGGCAAGACGTTCACCTCGCTGAAGGTGGCCGAGCAGCTCGCCGCCGAGCGAGACGGTCAGCCGACGAACGTCCTGTTCCTGGTCCCGTCGATCTCGCTACTGTCCCAGACCCTGCGGGAGTGGACCGCGCAAACGCAAACGCCGATGCGTACCTTTGCCGTGTGCTCGGACACGAAGGTCGGCAAGCGCTCCGAATCCGAAGACATTAGCGTCCACGACCTCGCATTCCCGGCGACCACCGACACCACCAAGCTGGTTGCGCAGGTCGCTCGGACGGATGGTGCCACACCGCTGACCGTGATTTTCTCCACCTATCAGTCGATCACTACGGTCTCGGCCGCGCAGAAAGCCGGCTTTCCCGACTTCGACCTGGTGATCTGCGACGAGGCGCACCGCACGACCGGTGTGACCTTGGCCGGCCAAGACGAGTCCCAGTTCGTCAAGGTGCACGACAACACCGTCATCAAGGCTACGAAGCGGCTGTACATGACCGCGACACCGCGCCTGTTCGACGACAACACCAAGACCTCCGCCCAGCAGAACTCCGCCGAGCTGTGCTCCATGGACGACGAGGCCCTCTACGGCCCCGAGTTCCACCGTCTCGGGTTCGGCAAGGCCGTGGCCGAGGGCCTGCTCACCGACTACAAAGTCCTCATCCTCACCGTCGACGAGAAATACATCGCCACGTCGCTGCAATCCCAGGTGGCTGACGAGAACAATGAGATCAACCTCGACGACGCGGTGAAGATCGTGGGCTGCTGGAACGGCCTGTCCAAGCGCTCCGGCCGCACACCCGATGGCGAGGGCTTCCCACCAGGGTCCCAGCCGATGCGCCGCGCGGTCGCGTTCTCCCGCAGTATCAAGGAATCCATGAAGCTCACCGAGAGCTTCGCCGAGGTAATCGGCGCTTACGACGACGCCGACGAGGCCACCCTGCGCTGCGAGGTCCGGCACGTCGACGGTAGCTACAACGCGCTGCAGCGCAACGTCGAACTGGACTGGCTCAAGGCCGACGCGGAGGCCAACACCTGCCGCATCTTGTCCAACGCGCGCTGTCTATCCGAGGGGGTCGACGTACCTGACCTGGACGCGGTGCTGTTCCTCAACCCGCGCAACTCCGTGGTCGACGTCGTTCAGTCGGTCGGGCGGGTCATGCGCAAGGCCGAGGGCAAGGACTATGGCTACATCATCCTGCCCGTCGGCGTCCCGGCCGATGTCGCACCCGACAAGGCTCTGTCGGACAACAAGCGCTACAAGGTGGTCTGGCAAGTCCTCCAGGCGCTGCGGGCGCACGACGACCGGTTCAACGCCACCGTCAACAAGATCGAACTGAACAAGCGCAAGCCCGACAACATCATGATCGGAACGGTTGGGTTCGACGGCGACGGTGGCGACGGCTCGACCAACGACGCCGGCAGCGCCGCCGCTGGCGTGCAGGCCACGCTGGACCTCCCCGTGGAAATCTGGCGGGACGCGATCTACGCCAAGATCGTCACCAAGGTCGGCGAACGCGCTTATTGGGAGAACTGGGCCAAGGATGTCGCGGCCATCGCTGAGCGGCACGTCGCCCGCATCGCGGCGCTCGTGGACGACCCGACGTCGGGGAAGCGGGCAGCGTTCGAGAGGTTCCTCGATGAGCTGCGCTCCAACATCAACCCCGGCGTCACTAAAGCAGACGCCATCGACATGCTCGCCCAGCACCTGATCACCAAGCCGGTGTTCGACGCTCTGTTCGCCGGCTACGACTTCTCGACCAAGAACCCGGTCTCGCAAACGATGCAGAAGATGCTCGATATCCTCGGTGACCAGGCCCTGGGCAAGGAGGCCGAGACCCTGGAGGCGTTCTACGCCTCGGTCCGTGTGCGGGCAGAAGGCATCGACAACCACGAGGGCCGACAGAAGGTCATCACGGAGCTGTACGAGAAGTTCTTCAAGACCGCGTTGCCCAAGACCGCCGACGCCTTCGGGATCGTCTACACACCTATCCCGATCGTGGACTTCATCCTCCGCGCCACCAACCAGGCCCTGCAACGCCACCTCGACACCTCACTGTCGGCACCCGGCGTGCAGATCATCGATCCCTTCACGGGCACCGGCACGTTCATCGTCAGGCTTCTCCAGTCAGGGCTGATCAAGCCAGAAGACCTGCTACGGAAGTACACCAGCGAGCTGCACGCCAACGAGATTCTGCTCCTTGCCTACTACATCGCCGCTGTGAACATCGAAGCGGCCTTCCACCAGTTCCGCGCAGACGACTACACCCCGTTCGAGGGCATCGTCCTCACCGACACCTTCCAGCTCGCCGAAGACGTCCAGTCCCTCGACGCTGAGATGTTTCCTGAGAACAACAAGAGGGTAAAGCGCCAAAAGGCCCAAGACATCCGTGTCGTCATTGGCAACCCGCCCTACTCGGCCGGACAGACCAGCCAGAACGACGGTAACCAGAACGAGTCTTATCCGACTCTCGACCGGCGAATCGAAGAGACCTACGCGGCACGATCAACGGCCACGAACAAGAACTCTCTTTACGATTCCTACATCCGCGCCATCCGATGGGCTTCCGATCGAATTAAGGCAGAAGGCGTTGTGTGCTTCGTCTCCAACGGTGGCTACATCGACGGCAACACCGCGGACGGCCTCCGCAAGACCCTTGCCGAAGAGTTTAGCACCATCTACTGCTTCAACCTTCGAGGCAACCAACGCACAGCGGGTGAGTTGTCTAGGCGGGAAGGCGGCAAGATTTTCGGTTCCGGCAGCCGAAGCACCGTGGCAATCCTGCTATTGGTAAAGGTTGCGAGCCCGGCGCCCGTCTGCCGACTTCACTATCGTGACATCGGCGACTACCTCACCCGCGAACAGAAACTCGCGATCATCGATGACAGCGACCTCCACACGATTGACTGGCAGGCCATTGAACCTAATGCAGAAGGCGACTGGGTCAACCAGCGCAACACTGCATTTGATTCGTTTACCGTCATCGGAACAAAAGGCACCAAGGGGCAGCAGCAACCCCTGACCTTCTTCCGGAACTATTCACGAGGACTTGAGACTGGCCGCGACGCCTGGGTATACAACTACTCGCATGACAGGCTTTCTCGGAACATTCAGCGTACGATCAAATCTTACAACGAACAGGTTGAAGATTTCAGCGACCTATGTTCTAAGCGAAACGTTAGAGACGTCAAGCCCCTAGTCGACGACTTCATTGATCGGGATCCAACCAAGATCAGCTGGTCGCGCAGCCTGAAAGGGTACCTCGCCAAGCGCGAGTCGATCTCTTTTGTTCCCAGTCACTGCACGGTTGGAATGTACCGCCCCTTCTCTAAGCAATGCGTCTATTTCGATCGGCATCTTAATCATGAGCGGTCACAGATGCCGAAGATTTTCCCGGATGTCGACCATACGAACTTGGGAATCTACTACGTTGGAATGGGCTCAGCCGTTCCGTTCTCGGTCTTTGCCGTCGACATGATCCCCGACCTCCACACGACTGGTGCGGGGAGCGGCGGTCAGTACTTCCCGCGCTACACCTACGAGAAAGTTGAGGCCGAGCCTGACCTGTTCGGCGGTAGGAACGACGACGAGTACGAGCGCGTCGACAACATCACGGACGAGATCCTCTCGGACTATCGGAAGACCTACGGGTCTGGCCTGAGCAAAGACGACATCTTCTACTATGTGTACGGGCTGCTGCACTCGCCGACCTATCGGACCGAGTTCGCCACCGACCTGAAAAAGATGCTGCCTCGCATCCCCAAGGTGAAGGATTTCCGTGGGTTCGCCGATGCCGGTCGCGAGCTGGTGACGCTGCACGTCGGGTATGAGGCTGTCGCGCCGTACGCGCTCGAGGAAATTGTCACCTCAACTCGCGGGGTGCCTGACGCGACCTTGTACCGCGTGCAACAGATGGTCTTCGGCAAGGGCAAGGGAGCAAGTAAGGACCGCAGCCGGATTGTGTTTAACAGCCACGTGACCTTGTCAGGTATTCCGGAGGAGGCGTACCGCTACACGCTCGGCGCGAAATCGGCCATCGAGTGGATCATGGAGCGGTATCAGGTCAAGACCGACAAGGCCAGCGGCATCGTCAACGACCCCAATGAATGGTCCGAAGAT
The DNA here is from genome assembly GCF_025165815.1 of Actinophytocola gossypii. Classification (GTDB taxonomy): domain Bacteria; phylum Actinomycetota; class Actinomycetes; order Mycobacteriales; family Pseudonocardiaceae; genus Actinophytocola; species Actinophytocola gossypii. The sequence goes on from NZ_JAFFZE010000026.1 coordinate 51,076, forward strand.
GCCCGATACGTTCTAAATCTGTTGAAGCGGATCGTGACGGTCAGCGTGGAGTCTGTGAAGATCATTGATTCACTGCCAGCGCTCGACGAGCTATGAGTCGTCCCGCCCGTAAGACACATAGGCAGTGAATGCGTTTCGCGCAGCGCGCGTCCGGCGACGGTGTCGACGGCGACCTGGGCGAGTTCTACGGTGGCGGCGGAGGGTTCCCCGCTCGGGCGACAGGCGACCGAACCGACGCCGCTTAAGTCGCCGGCCTGCTCGCCGACGCTGCCTCGTGGCTGAGGACGGCCTTCGCGCACGCCGCCCGCACGCCGTCGTCGACGAGAGACGATGTCACTTAAGCGACGCTTCCGTCAGCGACGGTGATGGTGTTGTCTCGCCATCAACTAGGGACCGAAGCGTCGTCGATTGACCGCCGAGCACCGATTCCGACGCTGCGCAGCGCCTAATCCTCGTAGGCGAAGTCCAAGAGTTTCTGGTGCTGCGTGCGCAACACATCCCACCTACTTACTGGTTGCCCTGGCCGCTCGCGACGCTTGGCATGGGTCAGGACGAGATGATGTTTCGCGCGGGATACCGCGACGAAAAACTCGGACATGACCGTAGTGGGGTTGCCCCAGAAGAGTTGCTCCTCCACGCCGAGCACCACGACCTTTTCGAATTCCAGACCCTTGCATTTATGGATGGTCAAGAACCGGATCGCATCAGTCTCCGAAAGCCGCTTGAGTGCTGCGACTGCGTCGCCATCAACGGCAATCTCCCTGCCAAAAGCTTCAACCGCCTGCTCAATCAAATCGTCAAGCCGCGTTCCCTGCTGATAGCCAGGTGACATCGCGGCAAGTACCGATCGGGACACCAGTTGCAAAAACTCGTGGACAAGCGGCCTCCACGTGGCGAGTTCCCCCGACTTGAACGCCGGTTCGCGGACGGCCTCTCGGGTTTCGCGGAGCATTCGCTTCAGCTGACTGTCGAAGCGTGCCCCTTCGTCCTCGGACGCGCTCAAGCGGTTGACGACCCCCATCATCTCGGCATAGGCGTCAGGCTGACTGTCACCATTGATCACACGGAGGAAGTTGAACACGAGCGCAACTGCTGGCTCCGCGGTGAGGTCTTGACTCTCTTGCTCGTTGCGGAATGGAATGCCGCGGTCCGTGAGCTCACTGCCCAGCGCTGCCGCGACCAGGTGCGGCTGCTGACGAACGAGGATGGCGATCTCGCTCGTCTCCACGCCCTCTTTGAGCCAGTGTTCGATGAGATCCGCGACCGCCTCTGCCTCGTCGTACTCGTTGTCGAAGCCGCGCACCTGGATGGCGCCGTCGTCTCCCGCCAGATCCTCGGCGGGGCTGACTGCTTCAGGGTCCATCTCCGCGATCATCCGGTTCTGCATCCGTCGTAGACGCGGTGCCGAGCGGAAGTTTTGGTAGAGCGGAAGCGGCTGGGCCGAGAAGTCGTCGGCGAAGGTCTGCAGCACACCGTCCAGCGCGCCGGCCCACACCATGATGCGCTGTTTAGTGTCACCGACCGCCGTCAGAACGGCTGTTGACTGGCCGAACGTCACCTTGATCAGCTGATACTGCTGTCCGGTGCAGTCCTGGAATTCGTCGAGGAAGACGTGGCTGTATGTCTGGCGGATGCCTCCGCGGGCATAGGCATTAGACTCGACTATCTCCAACGCCAGCGGCACCAGATCAGCGAAAGTAATCTGCTCGCCCGCAATCCTCGTGGCGGGATCAATCCGGTAGTCCGGACTGAGGGCGTTGTATCCCGTGAGCGCAGGCCGAAAATTATCGATCAGACGTTTGGCAAAAGCGTGGAAAGTGAGGCTGTCGAACCTAGCCGCAAGCTGCGTGCCGGAACGACGACGGACCCGCTCTCGCAGATTACGGGCAGCGTCAACCTTGAACGAAACCGCCAAGATCCGGCGCGGGTAGGGGCACTGCCCTGTACGCAGGAGAAAGTCTGCTCGTTGGGCGAGCAGCTCAGTCTTCCCCGCCCCAGGTCCCGCTGCGACGACCACGTTCTCGTCCGGCGTCGTGGCGGCCTTCATCGCGTTCGGTTCGAGAACGAGATCGTCGACCGGGCGCCACTGATCGGGGCCTATCATTCCGGCAACTCGGCAAGGCTCGTGCGCACGTGCTCGATCAGTCGATTGAGCACGTCGGGGATGTCCTTCAACAACTGCTCGTCACTCAGGTCGGCAAGAGCAGCCAGATGGGCAGCGGGCTTGCTACCCAGGTCGAATATCTCGTGGTAGTCGTCGAACAGTGCGAGGACCTCTTCGGGCAGGCGGTCTTCGTTTACGTGGCTCTTACCGAGTACAGCCACTATCGTCTCCTCGTCCGGCTCGATCGACTCACTCGGCTCAATGTCGTAGGCGTGGGGATATTCCGCCAGCATCATCAGATCGAGGTCGACCGGATGGGAAAAGAAGACAGCTTGCCGTTCCAGCGCCTCGACCGGCCCGTGCCCGTCCTCGAAATCAGGATCAACAAGTGTTGGAAAGTCGTGGCTATCATTCCACTTCGGAAGGTTGCCAATCGCTTCCTTTGTGTAGGTACCTGGCTGGACGGTGTTGACCTGTTTCAACGCGTTGCGTACCCGCCCCCAGCCGCCGTGGTATCGGCCGCTGTCGAGGTCGAGCAGTGTCGCGTGCGGGATCTGCAAGTCGTTAAGGAGCCGCCAGAAGTGATTGACGTGTCGGCCGCCCAGTGGGACCACCGACACGGACGCATCGTCTTCGGCGATGCCTGCTGCCGCTAGGATACGAGGCAGGACCAACTGTTCGCTGGCGCCTTCGCCGAGCATGACGAACCGGGAGAAGTAAAGTTCGGGGTAGGCTTGGACGGCCTCTCGCACGTACTTTGCGGCTGACTCGTCGTCCTCGGGAAGGGTGATGCGATGAACGGTCGTTTCTCGGACGGTATTCAGCCTCAAGAAACAGATCGAGCGGGGGTCGACACGTCGCAGCAGTGTTGGCGCATGCGTGGCAATCAGTGATTGCACGTCACCGTACGCGCACGCTCTGCGCAGTTGACGGATGATCCGACCGAGGTATTGCGGCGCGAGGCTGTTTTCGGGTTCCTCGAGCGCGATGACAGTGTGCACCGGCGGCCGCAGGCGGTCCGCATCGAGGGATGTCTCCTCGCCGCTGAGGACCCGCCGCGCGAGGGACTGCCAGGCAAGTACAAGCGAAATGTACAACAAGGACTTCTGTCCATCACTCAGCCGTTCGAAGGCCAGCGGTGCTCCGTCGTGCGACGGCGAGAAGCTCACGGTGAGCTGACGCAGTACCCCTTCCAGCTCACCCCGCCCGAAGGCGATCGACGGATCCTTGAAGTACTCGCCGCGGTGCAGGCCGTGCCACTCAGAGGTCAACCGATCGCCGATGCTGGCCACCGTGGTGTTGGCGACGAGCGATGCAGTGATCTGAGTGGTGAGATCGCTCAGCGTCTCGCGCTCCGTCGTCCAGTCGGCCGCTCGCAGGCTGCGCCCGATAAGCGAAGCCGTGGTGTACGAAATGTGGTCAGCCGGGTCACGGCGAGCAGGCAGGTAGTGCACTTCGATGTGGCCACGGTCGTAGCGCGTCATGTCCGCACGACGGATGGGCTCGCCTGCCTCGTCAGCCTCCAGCACGTACTCGATCTTCTCGTCAATGACACCGTCCGGGGCCAACGAAGCTGTCAGGCGTACACGGGTTCGCGGAACTCCGTCCGCCGTATGGATGGCCATGTGAGAGAAGTTCGGTGGAACGGACGCGTGCTGTCCGCTGACTCCCGCTTCCGGAAACTCGACATCGACCTCCAGCCACAGGCTCGGCTCTCCGCCCTGCACCTCACTCGTCAGTTGGTCGACAGGCACGTGGAAGTCGTCTAGGCGAATCCTGCGCTGAACTTCCAACGGACTGAAAAGCCGCGAAAGCGCTTCGAGCACGGCGGTCTTACCTGACCCGTTGGCACCAAGAACATACGTTAGATCGTCGAGATCGATCGCCGTCGGTTCCGGGCCGAAGGACTGGAAGTTGCTCAGCCGCAACGTCGTGATCCTCATCAGCGCCTTCCACCTTCCTCACACACTGTCACCCACCGGTTGGCCAATTGACCTCAAGCCAGTTGCTGAACTGATCGACATCAGGAACTGACCGTTACATCGATCAAGCAGTATTCATCCATTCGGGTGAATGTTGTACCCTCTGATGCTGACGCCCGGAGGAGGTAACGCCCGTCCTCCTCTCTTTCTCGACCTTGCTACCTGGGATTGACCTTGACCGTCTTGCTGCGGGGCGACGACGGGACGGGTCTCCGAGGCGACCGTGCAGCGCATGCTCAGCGCCGCCGAAGCGATCGGCTACTCCACCCAACGAAGAAGCGGCCGATCCGTGCGAAGTGCGCGGTCATGGCTGATCGGGTTGGTACCGTTCTCGGTGAACCAGTAGGATTGTGGATAGGCTACGTGCCAGTGTGGGTGAGCAGACCATGTTGCTGTACCAGCCAGCGTCAGCTACCGCGAATTGCGGGTACTACTTCGCCCGACGAGCGGTCAACTGGCCGAGCTGTTCCCACTCGTCGATCTTGCCGGCTTCCACGAAGCGTCGCGCGAGTATTTGACCGGCCTTGAACGCGACCCGGTTCGGTCGCCATCGGGTCAGGTATGTGACAGATGCTTGACCGCGCCGAACGGTCCACTCACGACGAGAGCCGGCGGGCTGGTGTTAACACAGATGGGCCACCCATGTGTTAACGACTGGTCGGCTGCGGCACCTAGGACGCCTTTGAACGTTTGCCGCCAGCGGGCGGCTGTCCCTTCGTGGCAGCGCCCGGAGACACCACGGCTTTCCGCTCGTCTGCTGGCGGAAGCGCCCCTGGGCGCGACACGATGATCACGTCGGCGATCCCAGGGAGATCGATCAACGCGCGGCGTGTCTCGTCGTGATGCTCCGTGGAACACGAGTCGTCGTAGATGAAGACGATGATCTCCCGGTAGCGCTCGTTGTCCTTGAGGTAGCCGACCGAGTCGATGATCACCTCCTGCTCCACGTCCTTGAAGTCGCTTTTGCTGCGCACGAACTTGACCTCGATGAACAGCCCAAGGCCGGGCAGCGCGAAGTCCGCGCGATAGGCGCTGTGGCCGAGCTTCGGCAGGTTCTCCTCGTCGACCACGTCGTCGAAGACCGCGCGGAGCATGACCCACAAGATGGCCTGCACCTCGCGTTCGGCGTCGACCCGCCACCACTTGGGGTCCTTGAGCTCGGCGGAGTCCCACACCCATCGCTTCATCGCGGGAGGAAAACGCCTGAGCACTTGGCTCACCTGGGGAACGCTGATCACCAACTGGTCCGCGCTGGCCGTCGCCACCGCTTCGGCGAAGTGCAGCCACAAAGCGGCATGCCGAACCTCCAGATCAGCGGGATCAGTGCGCAGGAAGGCGTGCATGGCCCGTTGCTGTGCGGTGCGCAGCTCCTCCGGGGTGTCCCTGGCCACCCCAGTGCCGGAGGCGAGTAGGTAGAACGCCGCGACGAGCGCATGGTCGGCCAGCCCCGCCAACGCCGGCAACGAGGCCGGTTCACCGGTGAGCTCAGCGAGGACGTGCTGATGCATCAGATCGAGCCACGGGTCGTTGGGTTCCCTCATCGGGTGGTTGAGCGCCTTCTGAAGCCAGCTCAGGAACCGCGGCACGCGGTCCTGCACCGCCCGCGCGGCGAGGTGCAGCCCGAGGACGATTCCTGCCGAGTACAGCGGGGTCACTCGGTCGCCTGGGTACGGATCACGCCCGGCCAGACCTTCAAGCCCGTGCACCAGCACGTCGGCGAAGACCGGAAGCCGCGTCGGCTGGGCCTCCGCGACATACCCCAGCACGGCGAGCGCGGGCGCGTCTTCCAATCGGCTCACGTTCGCCTCGAGCCAGGCGTCGAGGTCTGGTTCGACGTGCCATCGAATCGACGTGCCGTCGCCGAGGACCTGCCGGGCGAACATGCCGTGCAGGCTGCCCGGCGTGTTCTCGGTGTCGATCCAGCGCCGGAACACTCTAAGCTGCGTGCTGAAGAGCAACTGCCCGGTAGTCGCGTCATCAGGTCCGGTCACAGGAACCACCTGCTGTAGCGCAGCTTCCCGAAGATCACGTCGGAGTTCCAGTTCGTCACGTGGCGCAGCTTGCCCAGCAAACCGGCGATGAGGTCGGAGTACAGGATGGTCACCGGCTTCGTCGAGGGGTACGGTCTCCGCCAGGACATCGCCGTGAACCTGAAGAGCTGTCCGGCCAGGTAGTCGATGTCGGTGAACGTGGACTCGCGGTGCAGCTTGAGCTGCAAAGGCTTCGGCGCGCCCTGCGACTCGCTCTTCATCTCTCGCGGTCCCTTGACCGTCACCAGCATCTCACTCTTGCTGATCGGCACGGCGAAACCGCGTCGTGCCACGTACTTCCCCTTGCTCCCCTTCCCCGCGCTGACCCCCCTAGCGTTCTCGTCGAGGATCATCCACGGGTGGTCGTCGACGACAGTCACGAACGCGAACTCGACGCCGGCGAAGTCCGCCGTCAAACCCTCCACGAGCTCCTTGATGGCTTGGGCCTCTTCGTCTTTCAGGAGTTTGAAGACGTGGAAGACCAGCCGGATGAAGTCGTTGGACTTCCACCCCTGGCGCCCCTTGATCTCCGTGAGGCAGACCCGCAGGGCGTCCTGCAGCGCCTTCGGATACTGCTCGTACGGCGCCTCCCTGGACACGTTCGACACGAGGTAGGTGCCGTCGGAGTTGAAGACGGTGGTGATCCCGACGACGCGCTCCCCCTTGCCCAACCGGTCCTCGAACACCTGCGCGCTGCCGATGCCGAAGATCAGCTCTCGCCTGGTCGGCTGGCCGTTGTCCTTGATCGCGAACGGCGTCCCGCCCAGTTTGGCGTAGACGGCGAGCGCCATCGTGCTCAGCGGGTAGGCGATGCTCGGGCTGTCCGTGATGTTCTCGACCTGGAACTCCTGGACCGCGATCGACTGGCTCATGAAGGTCGACTTGGACACCAGGTAGGGACTCTCGTTGCCCGTCAGGTGCTCCTGGGCAGCGCTGGTGAAGACGAACGCGAGGTCGATCTTCTCCTTGGCCTCCAGCGCGCTCAAGCAGGCGCGCTTGTAGGCGCTCGCGTCCTGCACATCGCCGTCGAAGACGGTGAGGGTGAAGGTGCAGTCAGTCAGGCGAAACTTTCGGACGAACCCTTCGGGGAACGCGGATGAACCGCGGACACCGTCGCGAAACCTGGTGAGAAAGGTCTCCACACGGCCTTGGAACTGGCGGGGAACCACCACGGCGATCGTCGGCGCTTTCGGGGTGAACGACTCCGTGTCGAAAGGACCGAACCTGTTCAGCCCGGCTTCCGGGTACCGATCCGTCTTGTCCCCGGACTGGTCGAACACGAAGGTCGGCTCGCTCAAGGTGCGCACGTGCGGATGCTGGTTGCCCTTCAACCGCAGCGGCCTGGCCAGGTGCGCCGTCATCCCGGCCGCGACGTCGAGCGGTCCACGGTCCAGCAGCGCGTTCGCGATCTTGTCCGTGTCCGCGATGCGCCGCTCGGCGTTGTTGAACGCGGCGATCTTGCCGTCCAGCGCGACCAGATCACGCTCGAACGACCGCCCGCACGCCTTCCGGAGCACTGTCTGGAAGTTGGCCAGATTGGACTCGATCCACGTGCGCACCGCGTCGAGCTTCACCTCGCCCTCCCGCGACTGCACAAGCAGCTTGCCGTCGACCACATCGGTCACCCGGCCGACCAGCTTGCGCCGCGCGTGTGCGTCCTGGGACGGCCAGGCACGCGCCGACTCCAACTCCGTCAGCACGTAGACCCCGACCACCGGAACGCCACGTCGCAACAGGACGTCCACGGGAAGATCAATCTCGTAGCGGGCCTTCCTCCCGATCACCACGCCGGGGTACTCGCGCGGCCCGCTGCGGCGGACATCCAGCGAGTACTCCGGATACACGTGCAACCTGTCGATGCCCCGGCCCAACGCCTGCTCCACGAGGTCCTTGCCGGCCAGCCTTGACACGAAGCGCACTGGGTACTCACGCCTGAGCAGGTACTTCCACTCCACCGTGAGGATGCGCCTGAGGCGCTCTTCGAGCAGCCGGGTCTGCAGCAGCACGTCGCGTGCGGTGGAGGCGATCACCCTGCGCTCGCCGATCTGCTCGGCGCCCTGTGCCAGTGGAACGCACACGACGTCGTTTCGATCCCGGACGACCACATGAGACTCGCGGAGCCGACTGCGGAAATCCTCAAGGTGGCCTGCCGACTCGTAGGGCAGCACACCAGCAACCACCTGACCTGCGAACCGGACTGGCAGGAAGTTGGTGAACAACAACGGACCCCCACGGCCCACTGACGCTGAACGATCTCCGGAGTACCCCATCACCTGAGGCTACGACGTCACCCCGACATTTCCGGGGACCCCCTCGGCGGCCACGTCGCACAGGAGCTGACTGTCCGCACCGACCTTCGCCGGTGCGGACAGACCTACTCGATGATCTCGGGAACCAGCGCGAACCAGACTTCCCACCTGATCGAAGGGCGCCTGCGGTGCCCTACCCCTGACCGCCCAAGCCCGTGGTGTGCGATCAAGCCCCTGTGGGCAAGCATGCAAGCGAAGCGCTACGCCGCACATGCTTGGCATGGTCACCTTGATGCAGGCAACCCGAAAGACGACTCGATGACCAAGTTGCCAGCATGAATCCCCTGGTCGGCCCTGTTCCCATCCTTTGGTACTCCCGCCCGAGGTCCGGCCCTCCGCAGAACGGGTCTCGCGCAGGTTGGTGCCCTCCCCGAGGTCCGGCCAGGGCGGCGGCACTGGCCTCCGATAAGCCCAACCTCCGTTGGATGGCGTGGTCGCCAGGGCTGTGGTGACGGGCGTGCTGGCGGCTTGGGCGCGGGGGCGGCGGCTTGGTCGCCGGGGTCGTCAGGCGCGGCCCCTGCGGGGTAGGTGGTGGTGGCCAGACGTCAGGGCCGAAAACCAGCGCCGCGACGTCGACGCCGAACGCGCCGTCGCGGCGATCAAGCAGCCAGCGGCAACGATCTCCGATTGCCTCGTCAACCGCGAGCCTGCAGGCCACGAACCTGGGCGGGGACGTCCTGGACGCCTGTCCGCACCATCCTCACGTGCATCGCTGCTATAACGCCGTGTAACACGCGAGTGCCTCGCCACGGTTAACGGCGGGACGGCCGGATCATGTGATCGGCGGGCGACGCGGCGGGGAGGTTCGGGATGAGTGAGCAGATCGACTTGTTCGAGGCGTCGGCTTCGGCGGTCGGCTACCTCTATCAGCTCCGCAAGGCGCTCTACTTCTGCGTCGAACAGACAGGAGCCGGTCCCGACTGGTCCGTGGCCATCGAAGCGGGCGACGACATCGAGGTCCACGAGGACGCAGGACCGGGCCTCTGCCAACTCAAGCACCGCGCCCCGGGGACCAAGATGACTGACAAGGCCACTGACCTGTGGAAGAGCCTGCGGATCTGGGCCACCGGTTGGGCCGAGTCTGCAGCCAGCCAGGATCGCCCCACCTTTTTCCTGCTAACGACCGCCGAGGCCGCCGCGGAGGGCGCCGCCTACCATCTCCGGCTCCGGGCCTGACGCGCGGCGTTGCGCGCGCGTTGAGCTACGCGTCAGACGACCACATTCAGCGCCTTGGGAGAAGTGGTATGGACGGCATTGTGCAGCAGCCTGCAACGGAGAGTTGCGGTCAACGTTCGTTTGTGTAACGATTCGCAGCTTTGCTCAAGACGAACGGGGAGTACTGCTTGTGAACAGCGAGAGAGAGCTGCTGGCCCGGGTCCGGGAGGACCTCCGGGCGGCTGGCTACCCGCTCGTCCTCGCCGACATGCGCTTGCCCACCACCCGCAAGGAGCATCGCCTCGACGTCGTCGCGTTCGCCGCAGACAGCACCGGCGCTCTGCAGCCCGCTGTCGTCGTCGAGGTCAAGCAACGAAGGGTTCACGACCCGCAACTCGTCCTCGACCAGCTCGCCTTGGCCCGCGACATCCTCGGAACCCGACTGCACTACCTCGTCACCCCCGACGGCTGGCTCGAGGCTGATGGCGGCCTGCGCCGCCTGCAGCAGGTCGACGGCCCTGCCGAGGCGGACCGGCCCGGCGGCGAACTGCGTGACATCTCCACCGTCGAGCTTCTGCTGCAGCAGTACCTGTGGGCCGAGAGCAACCGGCACCGCAACGAGGCCGGACCAGATGCCGCCCTGGGCGCGGTTCGTGATTTGCTGATTCGCTTCGCCAGCCCGGCCACTGTGCCTGCTGACCAGACCGTGCCGATGGACCCGGCAACGCGGTGGCTCGCCGTGCGCGACGTCGTCCGCAAGTACCTGGCTCGCGACAGGCATCTCGAGCCGCTGCTCAGCCAGCCAGCGCTCGCTCGGCCAGTGGCTCAGCTCCTCGGCGACGTCGTCCCTCCGCGCGTCGAGGATCCGTTCGCTGGCCTCGGCGCCTTCCTGTGGGCGGTCGCCGACCGAGCAGTGGAAGCTGGCACCGTGGTGCAGCTGTCCGGCACGGACATCAACTCCAACGTGGTTGAGCTCGCTTCGGCGGTGGGTGCGCTCTGCCCAGTGCCGCTGCAGTTCCGCGTCGGCGACAGCTTCCGCCTACAGGATGGCGATCCGGTCGACGCGGTCCTCACGCAGCCGCCGCTGGGCCTGCGACTCCCCGACCCGTTCCGTCTGTCCAGCGGTGCGACGACGAAGGACGGTGAGCTGGCCGCGATCGACGTCGCCCTGAGCCGCCTCACGCCAGGCGGCCGCGCTGTCCTGCACATCAGCCGTGGGTGGACGTTCCGCAGCGGAGACGCGGCGCGGTACCGCGCGTACCTGGCGGCGAAGTGGCGCGTCGCTGCGCTCATCGGGCTGCCAGCCGGGGCGTACGCCGGCACGAGCATCCCGTCGACGATCCTGGTCGTTGACCGTGCTCAGCCCGGCGAGACGTTCGTCGCGAACCTCGAGGCGAACTGGGCGGAGGAGCTCGCCCCCGGCGGCTCCGTGCTCACCGAGTGCCTGAAGCATCTCGACGCACCGCACATGCTTGGCGGCGCGGGCGGCCAAGGTGAGTAGTCCCGTCACTGCTGTTCTCGATCTGCGGGAGCGAGCAACCTGGGACGTCACCGCGTTGCTCGCGCCGACGCCCGACGAGCTGTGGGGTCAGCAACCGCTCGTTCCGCTGGGTGCGCTCGTGCAGGTGCGCACGCCGCGCAACGAGGCGAAGGAGGACGAACCTGTCGTCGGTCCGGGGAGCGTTGACACCGTCACTGGTGACGTCCGCACCCGCCGTGGCCGTGGCGCCCATCGACTCGTCCTGCGCGTCGGGAATACGGACGCCGCCGCCCACCTCGGTGACGTCCTGGTGCCGCAGCTCGGCGACGGCCCCTGCGTGCTCATCGGCGAGCAGCACCGCGCCCTGACCTTCGTCAACTTCGTCGCGCTGCGCCCCGAGCAGCCGACCACCGGCCTCTGGCTGTGGGCCGCGCTGAGCTCTGCTCGTGGACGCGCGCTGCGCCGAACCCTGACGGTCGGCACTACCGGGCGACTCCCGCTGACCGCGCTGCTCAACACGCCCGTTCCGGTACCGCTCCCGCCCGCCGACCCGTGCTACGCCCAGCTCTCAGCGCTGCACGCGCGGACCAGCGTCGCCGTGAGCTCCGAAGGGCGCAGCTGGTGGCGCGTCACCACGCTGCCAGTTGACGGCCAGTGGCACCGCTACCTCGTCACACCCACACCCGAGGTCTTCAACGACGGCGTTCCACTGAAGGAACTCGCCACTATCATCGCTGGCCGCAACCCGCCTGGCGTCTTCGAGCAGCCGCGGCCAGGCGCCCTGCCCGTCCTCAACGGTCGGTCGGTCGATGGGAACAAGGTGCAGCGCTGGGCCGAGCCGGGGACCGGTGTAGTCGCGGAGCCCGGTGACGTCGCCGTTGTCGAGGTCGGGGTGCGCGGACGGGCAGCCCTGGTCACGCAATCAGCCATCGCCGGGACGGGCGTGCTGCTGGTCAAGCCGCACGACCGCAGCCATGGCGAAGCGCTGGCCGCCTATCTGCGCAGCGAGCCCGCTCAAACGCTCCGCGGCACCCTCATCACCGGCGGCGTCATTCCCAGGCTGAGCCGTAGCACCCTGGCGCAGCTGCCCGTGCCGCACGACGCGCTGTCCGCCTCCGGGGATGCCCATGCGCAGCAGCCGTCTCCCCACGCCCCACTGAGCGAGCAGTTGGAGCAGCTGCTGTGGAACTGACCGCACGGCTGGCGCCCGTGGTGTTTGCTGAGCTGTACCAGGAGCTCCAGAGCAGCTGCGCCACACAGATGGCTGACCGGCTAGCCGACATCGACCGCGATCTCGACTGGCTCAGCTTGACCATCCAGCGGTACGAGGCGCTCTGGGCGTACCGGCTCACCCTGCCGGACCCGCAGGAGCGGTACCAGCCGCTCGACGCCGACCACGCAGCCCTTGCCGCCTGGATCGCTGCCGGACTGCGCGGCTACGGCCCGAGCAACGAGATCAACCAGGCCGTGCAACAGGCCGTGCGCGACCGGACCGCCGGCGACCCGCCGGAGCTCGTCCGGGACCACAGCCGAGTCGCGCTCGTCGCCTGGAGCCTCGGGCAGGTGGTTGGCGACTACGACCGCTCGCTGCCCGTTGTGTTCTGCGAACCGCTCGCTGACCGCAGTGTGCAACTGGCCTACGAGGGGCTCGTGCAGCACGTAGTCGGGCTGCCGGAGGTGGACGAGTGGCCCGAGATGCTTGGCAGCGCCGTGCTGTGGCGGGCGTGCGGGCTCGCGGACGGCCTACGCCCACAAAGGGGCGGCCGATCCAACCTGGAAGCGAGCGTGAACGAGCTCATCGCCGGGATGCGCCGCTACGTCAGCTCCACCGTGCTCCTCCAGTGGGCGAAGGAGTGGCCCGAGTACACGAAGGTCCGCAACGGTTTCACCCACGTCGCCGGGGAGAACGGCGCGTACTCCTTCGCTGACGTCGCCTCACGCATGCGCAACCGCAGCGAGGTGGCGCCCGCCCTGACCAGCGCTACCACGTTCGTCGGTCACAGCCTTGCCGAAGAGCTTCTCGACAGCCCGCTGGCGCGGTGGCGAGCCGTGGCAGACAACCTCGAGTGGGAACTTCAGGCCTACGAAGACTTCGCACCCGCCGGGTCCGACTCATGGACGTCCCTGCATTTCGGCTGACTTACAGAACTGAGGTCCGGCCCTCCGCACAACGACCTCGCGCAGGTTGGTGCCCTCCCCGAGGTCCGGCCAGGGCGGCGGCACGTACCGAGATCACCAACCGACAGGAGGCAATGCCGCCGCCACTGGCCTCCGATAAGCCCAACCTCCGTTGGATGGCACGGCAACCACATCTCACGAGCTGCGCTCTTCGCCCCGTCGGATCCGAGGAACCAAGCCGAGGCAGGCCACGAGGCGCCGATCGTGCGCACCACGGTCATGCCACTGCCAGCGAGCTCCAGCCCGTTGACTCCTACAAGGGTGAAGACGCCCTGGTCGCACATAGGCCCGCTCTCACTGCACGAGCACCCGATGGTTCGAACGCTCGCTCCGGGCATCAGCGGACGTGTGGTCGCTCTAGGCCATGTCAACTGTCGAACCCGGGAACGTCGCCGCTTGGCTGGCTCCGTTAGCCTCGATGTGTGGAACGTGAGACGGTCACCACCGATCTGCGGCCGGAGTTGGTGGGAAACATCGCCGGTGAGTTCTTCGTGCCGAGTTATCAGCGCGGCTACCGCTGGGGATCCGATGAAGTCACGCGGCTCCTCGATGATATTCACGAGAGCGCGGGCAACAAGTATTTTCTGCAACCGGTCGTGGTGAAGCGTCGGGACGATGAGAAGTGGGAACTGATCGACGGTCAACAACGCCTGACGACCTTGTCCCTGATCCTCCGCTACATCCGACACCACCTCCCGACGGCGAGTCTGAAGTATTCTCTGGAGTACGAGACACGCGCTGCCAGTGCGGAGTACCTGCAGAATCCGACATCGGAGGATAGCCAGAGCAACATCGACTTCTTCCACATCTTCGGCGCCTTCGAGTGCATCCGAAAATGGTTCGAAGAGCAAGACCACACCACGCTCGCAGCAATCAACTTCTACAAGTACCTCTCGGAGTCGGTCTACGTCATCTGGTACGAAGCCCCTCCGGAGGTCGAGTCGACCACGTTGTTCACCCGCCTCAACATCGGGCGGATACCCCTCACTGACGCCGAACTCGTCAAGGCTCTCATCCTGACCCGCAGCCGCCAGGTCAAGCGCGACCGCGAGATCGCCGCGCAGTGGGACAGCATCGAACGTGACCTGCGCATCCCGGAGGTGTGGGCCTTCGTCACCGGTAAGTCCGCCCCAGAGGCAACACACATCACCCTCCTGCTCGACACGCTCGCAGGCAGGCCGCAAACGTACCCGCGTCCGATGTTCCACACCTTCGAGACGCTCCGGCCGCAGATCGAGCAGTCATCTGAGGATCTTTGGAACCAGGTGATCGACCTTCACTCGCTTGTCATGGGGTGGTACGACAACCGCGTTCTATTCCACAAGATCGGCTATCTCATCGCCAGGGGTCAACGCTTCGACGGCCTGGTGGCGCTGTCGAACGACTGCACGAAGCACGAGTTTGATGCACGCCTGGACGCGCGGATCCGCAACGACCTAAACCTGTCTCCGTCCGACGTTGCTGAGCTTCGCTATGGAAACTGGAGGGCCGAGGCTGTCCTGTTGTTGATGAACGTCGAAACCGTGCGGCGCATGAAGTTGTCTTCCGAGCGATTCTCCTTCAAGGAGCATGCGACCCGGAAATGGAGTATCGAACACATTCATGCTCAGAACGCCGAGCCGCTGAATCGCGCGGCCCAGTGGGAGGAGTGGCTCCGCCTGCACCGTAACGCCCTGGCTGGCCTTCCCACGATCGACGACTCCCAGCGCGCTGACCTCACGAGACGCATCAACGGCGCCCTCGACGACATCTCAGCCGAGACCTTCCAGCCACTCGAGCAAGAACTCAGCAGCGTGTTCAGTCGGGCCGGGGAGGGTGCGGACATCGACGCAATCTCGAACCTTGCCTTGTTGTCGAGTGAAGACAACAGCGCGCTGAGCAACTCGGCCTTCGAGGTGAAGCGCCGGAGCATTCTCGAACGGGACCGCGAGGGCTCCTACATCCCGGTCTGTACCCGCAATGTCTTCCTCAAGTACTACACCGACGCGGAAGGGCAGCAGGTCCACTTCTGGGGCGAGCGCGATCGCGCCGGATACCTCGTGGCCATGCAGAGCTACATCGCTCCATACCTGCTCGAGGAGGATGCTCCCTGATGGCCAACTACCTGACGTCCTACACCGGGCTCTTCTCATCGGACGCCACCGACGACGCCCCCGCCGTGAGGAGCATCGAGATCCCGCTCATCCAGCGCGACTACGCGCAAGGGCGCACGGACGGCCGCGTGCAGGAGATCCGGGCGCGGTTTCTCGACGTACTCTACGACGCACTCGCCGGCGACGAGAAGGTGGGACTGGACTTCATCTACGGGGATGTCGAGGACGGCACGCTACGCCCATTGGACGGTCAGCAGCGCCTGACCACCCTCTTCCTGCTGCATTGGTATCTGGGCTACCGGGCAGGGCAGATCGCCGAGCAACAACCCTGGATGAGCTTCTCGTACGCCACTAGGCCCAGCGCTCGCCTGTTCTGCCAGCGGCTGGTAAAGGCGGTGGCGCCGCCGAACGTGGCAGATCCTACGGCGTGGATCGTCGATCAGTCATGGTATCTGTACGTCTGGAAGCACGATCCGACCATTCAGGCGATGCTGGTGATGATCCGCGCCATCCACGAGCGTTTCGGCGACTGCGATGCTCGCCTCGCGTGGGAGCGGCTGGTTTCCGCTGATGACCCGGCCATCTCCTTCCAGCTCCTGCCGATCGACGAGATGGGCTCCGGCGAGGAGCTTTACATCAAGATGAACTCGCGGGGCAAGCCGTTGACGGCGTTCGAGAACTTCAAGGCCCGGTTCGAGCGCTCGATCTCGTGGGCCGGGGAGAAGGCCATCGCCTTCGATCAGCGGGTCGACGGGGTGTGGTCCGACATCTTGTGGCGCTATCGCGGTAATGACGACATCGTGGACGACGAGTTCATGCGTTACATCGCATTCGTCACCGACGTGTGCGAGTGGCGCTTGGGACGAGTTCCGAACGGTAGTTCTTTCGAGAACCGCGCGTTGCGGCTGTTCGGAACCGAAGGAGCGGAAGCGGAGGAGTGCCTGACCTTTCTCTTCCACGCGTTCGACACCTGGGTTGAGGTCGACATCGCGGAGGAGTTCCGACGGATCTTCACTTTCAGGCCGGTTAGCGCCGATGATGAGGGGCGGCCGCTGCTGCTCTTCGGTACCGACGCGAACGTGAACCTTTTCGATGCTTGCTGCCGCCACTACGACAGCAGGTACAAGGGACGATTCAGCTACGGTCGCACGCTGCTACTCCTGGCCGTCATCCTGAACCGTGCTGATCCCTCCGACGAATTCCCGCGCCGCCTGCGGGTGCTGCGCAACCTGATCGAAGCATCCGAGAGCGAGTTCCGTCCGCATCGGCTTCCCGCGTTGGTTGCCGACGTGGAGCGCATCATCGTTCACGGCTCACTCGAGGAGATCAAGGGTTTCAACAAGGCTCAGGCCGAGGACGAACTCGCCAAGTGGGCCTTCCTCGACGAGCATCCCCACCTTGCCCCGGCACTTTTCCGGCTCGAAGATCACCAGCTACTTCACGGGTCACTGCAAGCATTCGAACTTGACGCGGATACGTTCGGACACCGCGTGACCGCCTTCGAATCGCTGATGGCCGCGCCTGTCAAGTGGCGTGCTCTCACCGGAGCGCTCCTCGCGGCGGGCGAGTACGCGCGCCGTCGCAACGCTCGGGATCTGCAGTTCGGTTCGCCGTCGAACGGTGAACCGTGGCGCAACTTGCTCACCGGTACTGCTCGTGCGAACTTGGTGAACACTGCCACGGCGATGGGTGCGGTCCTCGATGCCGTCGCGGCGGGAACGGCATCGGACACCTCGCTACGTGAAGTCCGGGACGCGTTCCTGCGCGAACGAGAGCAAGAGGGGTACTTCGATTGGCGTTACTACTTCGTGCGCTACGAAGCGATGCGCGAGGGCGCTTCCGGAATCTACGCCAGTGTCGGTGGCGCGATGGGTTATCGCGTCTGCATGCTCAACAAGACCCAGATGAACGGTAAATACCGTGATCCCTATCTCACCGCCCTGGTTCGAGAGGCCGGAGCGAGCGGGGACGTCATCGACGGGGAGGAAGGTCCTTTTTTCATCGGCGGCTACGTTGAGGAAACGCGATCGATGTTCCTGCGCAAAAGTGGCACTGGCCTGCGCTGCGCGGTGGATGGTTTCGTTCTGAAGCCTCCGTCGCACAGCGAGTTTCTCGAACGCTTTCATGAGATCCGCGCCAACTCTGGCCTGGACGAGCAACTCAAGCTGGTCATACTGCAAGAGTGGCGTGACAACCGGCACGTAGACACCGAAGACCGCATCCAGGCCGGTGCAAGGTTGCTGCGTGACCTTGTCGCCGCGGGTCTCTGAGGGATTGTCAATCGACTTTAACCGGACTTGGGGCCCTGCCGGACCTAGAGGGTTCTGGAGACCAAATCCGCGCACAGCACTGCCCCACCAGCAGCCTTCACGCACTCGGACGATCTCACCGAGGGCCGGCGAGATGATGTGGCTCATCGATCGCCACTGCTGGTCAGGGCGCTCCGCACGGACCGTGCGGCAGGCTCAGAGCACCTCCAGCAACCGTCCGACGACCGCGTCGATCACCTCTGGCGCGTCGGCACGGACCTGGAGGAACTGCAAGTAGGCGAGCTGCCGGATCCGTTCGGGCACGTCCTCGGCGCGCACCGGGCCCCGAGCACCCACGACCACCGGAACGACGGGGATGCCGTGCTCGAACGCTGTGGCGATCTCGTGGACCACCCAGTCGTCCGGGGCGGTCGACCGGGATTCCCAGTCCGGACCGATGACAGCCACCACGACCTGAGCTCGCCGGATGCTGTCCGCGATGACCTCCCGGAAGTTCGCTCCGATTGGGATAGACCTGGTGGACCGGAAGACCGCTGCCTTGCCCAACCTGTTGGCTACGGCTTGGTCGATAGCGGCGGCCAAGCCGCTGTCCTCGACCCGGTACGTGATGAAGATTGGGCTCACCCGGTGGTCGTTCGCTGTTGACCGCGAGCCCGAGATTGCCAGCTTGGGTTGGCTGACGCCCGTCATCTCGTGCCGCAACAGCACCGCCAAAGCGGCGAAATCCGGTGAGGCGCCGTCTTCCACGGGAAAGGCGTCCATGGCGGTGCGCAGGGCTGCGCCGAGGACACCAGGCTGATACGGCCACGGTGCGCGGCCAGCCATGAGGTAGGTGAACTGTGGTCCCCGGCTCCCGGCAGGCGCGGCCTCGGCGATCTGCTGGCTTTCCTGCAGGGCGGAGTCGGCGGCGCCGCTGAAGCAGCAGTCCAGTATCACGATCACGGACCGGGCCTGGGTGTCGGCGAGCGCGGCGCGAACGGAGTTCCACGGCACCCCGGTCAGCTCCGGGGCACGCGGGTCGCAGTCGCGGGTCGCCAGGACCAACTCGCCGAACCGTGACAGCACGCCGTGCCCGGAGAAGTAGAGGATGAGTTGGTCCTCGGCGTCGGCGCAGGCTTCGACCAGAGCCCGCACGAATTCGTGCCGATCCGCGTCGACGACCGTGTCGACCAGCACCGCACCGCCGGCAGGCAACTCTTCGAACCCCCGCGCCAAGTCCTCGGCAGCCCGGTCGGCCGAAGGCAGATCTGGCAGCGACGGGTCGTCGTACCTGGCGACGCCCACGAGGACCGCCCGGGACCGCGCCATCCGCACCACGCGATCAGCCATGATGGTCTCCTGACCAATCGTCCGCGACCACACCGTCGTACAGGAATCCCTGCCCTAGATCGAGCGCCTCGTAGCGCTCGACGGCCAACCACAGCCGATCGAACCGGTCCCACATGCGCTCGACATCAGCTCCGGGCGCCATGGTGGCGAGGATGCGCACGACCTCGTAGAGCAGTGGCAGCTTTGGGGCTTCCCAGCAGTCGCTGAACAGGCGATGAACCGTGTCGCGACCGAACCGGTCCCTCAGGTCCCGGTCCTGTCGCTTGACCATGTCATCAAGGCTGGGCCTGCCCGCCCTGGCGTGCAACCGGTGCAGCTCGACTAGCAGTGCGCGCAGCGGTCCCTCCGGGATGTCCGGGAACGCCAACCTCCCCATGCGCTCCTGCCCGTCGTGCTGATCGTCGTGCGCCAGCGGCTCTCATCGCAATCTATCGCAACTGGGCGCGCGAGCGTCGCACAACGACCTCGTGGCCTGGGTGCAGGCGGTCTCCTTGAGGAAAGGCACATCGGTGCCGGAAACGGAGGGGACATGAAGGTCGTGGAGGTGCTCGGCGAAGTGGCGGGCAAGCTGATCGAGCTGGTGCGGACGGTCGTGATGACCGGGTGGGGGCCAGTCTTCCGGCTGGCGGTCGTGCTCTTGGTGATCGCGGTGCTGGTCGTCGTCGGGGGGCTCGGGCTCGCGGGGTCGCGATGAACCGTGGATCGACCCGCTCGACCTTGGGGGCTGATCGAACTCGGGCGCGGACGCATCTGGCCCCGCTCGGAGCCAGCACGGCACATCGACCCGGTCGCTACTCCGAGCGAGCCCTCAGACCTGCTCACCCAAGGACTGGCGGGATGACCGGCATCCCGATCGCCACCGGTCCACCGCGCGCCGTGCAGGCGAGTCGGTCGAGAGCGACCAACTTCTCGCGGGCCTGGTCCAGGCTGATCTGGAGCCCTTGGATTCACCGAGCCATCCGTTGGCGCGGGCCTCGGCGATCCGGACCCCGAGATTGCGCGCGATCTCGGCCAGCCGCGGCCGTTGCGTTGGCGACACCCGCAGCATGGAACACCGAATACAGGCTTGCTCGTGCGCACAGGGCGCCGAGTACGGCCGACCGCAGGTACCCAGTTCCACCTTACGCAATTCGAAGTGCTTCTGGAACTCGGTCCACTCCTGCGCGGTGGGTTCGCGGTATTCGGCGGCGGGCCGAACCATGCGCCGGTTGGTCAGGTAGCCCGGTAAGCTCGGATCAGTTCGGCCTGGAACACCGCGAGACAGGCGTGCGTGCTGAACAGGTTGTGGTGGCCGAGGATGCGCGCGGCGATGTGCACTGGAAGGCCGCCGGCACGGCGTCGGTGGCGAAGATCCGCCGGAAATCGTGGGGCATGTACCGCAAGGGCTCCCCCACGCGGTCGACAAGTCCGGCGCGGTGCAGGGTTTCGCTGAGCAGCCGGTAGAGCACCTTGGTGCTGATGATCTCCCGCCGCCAGCCGATCTTGCGTTGGAACAGGTGCGGCAGCAGCGGGCCGGTCATTCGCTCGTGCGGTCGTAGCGGGCGGCCAGTGGTACGCGGCCGTCCTCACCGCGGATGCGGTGCACCACCGAGGCCAGCACGCTGACCAATTCCGGCGGCACCAACAGTAGCCGCTCCTCATTGCTCTTCGACGGCACGATCTGCAACAGCGGCACAATCTCCCCGGTGTCCGGGAGCCGGTAGGAGACCAGCGCGAGGTCCGTGATCTCCAGCAGCTCCTCCACTCGGACGCCGGTGTGCCTCAAGGTTTCGATGATTGCCCAAGCCCAGAAGCGTTCTCCTCGGCGCACAACAGTTCGATGGTCTCGCCGGTGATGAGGTCTCCTTTGGTACTCCCGCCCGAGGTCCGACCCTACGCAGAACGGGTCTCACGCAGGTTGGTGCCCTCCCCGAGGTCCGGCCCGTTGACTCCTACGGGGGTGAAACGCTCTGGTCGCACATAGGCCCGCTCTCACTTCACGAGCACCCGAGGGTTCGAACGCTCGCTCCGCGGCATGTCCGAATGTTCGCTTAGTGGCGAAGGAGGTTAAGATGCGGCGCTTCTGTTCTGGGCATTGAGCAGCCGTCCCCAGGGCGGGCGGGGACAGATGTCGGGTGGGTGGTCAGGCGAGGCGGTTGATGATCCAGTCGAGGATAGTTCGGGCGGCGCGGAACATCTGGCGGCGGGAAAGACGTAGTCGCTGCGGGGGGAGAGAACGATGGCCAACGATCCTTTGAATCTCGACGAGTCGAGCGAGTGGGCTGGCCTGTGGTGGCTGCCGGACAATGCTGACGAGCAGGTCCCGGGAGTGCTCCGGTACGGCCCCGAGGGTGGCCTCTCGCTCTCGCTGATCGGCACGTTCGAGGATCGCATCACGTCGAACCCTGCTCCGGGGGCGACGATGCACCACGAGGGCACTAGGACGTGGGACGTCATCTACGGCGCGGCAGAGCAGCGCGAGATCAGCCTCCTCGGCTGCGTTCCCAAGGGCGGAAAGCGGACCATGTTCGCGCGGGTGAACAGCCCCGCCAAGCAAACCCTGATGGCGACGACCGCGATCATCGGTGCGCACGTGAGCGGCGAGGACGACGCTGCGTTCTCGGCGGCCGAGGTCTCGGTCGAGGACCTCGGGCTCTGGGCTGCGTCGACTGTGTTCACGGGCTTCGTGGGCACTCCCGAGGGGAGGATCGACGGGACTGGGAGCATGTCCGTGAAGCCGGTCGAGGTCCGGTCGGTTGTGGTCGACGGGACTGAGTTCCGCCTTGAACACCGGCACACGCTGCCGTATTTCGACCAGCGCAAGGGCGAGACCGTGGGGCGCATGCGGGACACGGCGTTCGTGCGAGCCGTCCCGGCGACCCCGTTCTCTGCGGCCGGGGCGCTGGCGGCGGCTAGCCTGGTGCAAGATCTGATCACCTTGGCGACACACCGTGCGGCTGGCGTGATCTGGCTCCGACTGGAGGTGGCCGGGACCGAGTCGGTCCTGCCGGACGGTCGCCCCGCGCCGCGCCGCCGGGCCGACGTACTTTACTCGCCCGTCGCGCTCGGCAAGCACGATGCCAAGGCCGTTGACGACCACCGAGTCTTCTTCACCTGCGAGTCGTTTCCGTTTGAGGAGATTGTGCCCCGCTGGTGCGAGGCCCACGGTCGTCTGAAGGCTGCGACCAACATGATCCTTGGGCTGCGTTACGCGCCAGCCCGCTTCGTCGAGAACAACCTCCTGACGGCGGTGGGCGCTGCCGAGGTGCTGCACCGCGGCCTCCGCATCGACAAGAAGCCGTTCCCCAAGAAAGAGTTTAAGGAGATGCGCGAGGCGATGCTCGCGCAGGTCCCCGAGGAGTTCCGCGCCAGTTTCCGTGGCGCGATCCGCAACGATCCGACGCTGCGGGACAGGCTCCACGCTCTCGCCGCGCGCCCCGACCAAGACGCGATCGCACTCCTCATGCCGGACGTGGGCCACTGGGCGAAGAGGACAACGCAAGCCCGCAACGACCTCGCGCATGAGGGCAGGACGCCGAACCACCCGTTCGAGGAGCTGATCGCCATCGTTGAAGTAACCACGGCGGTCGTGATCCTCAACGTGCTGCACGAGCTAGGCCTGCCAGCTGGGCGGCAGCGAGAGATCGTGCAGGAGCACCCTCAGCTGAGAACGACATCGCGAACCGCAGGCAAATGGCTGATAGCTCCGAAGGACCATCCCGACACTGGTGAAGCAGCGCACGTGCTGGAAGCCTGAAACAACGACGACCGAGCCACGTAGCACTGGCAGCGCGGCTACAACCACACCGCACATCTGGGCCACTACCGACCACGACCCCTCACATGCTTGGTGTCTCTCCGATGAACGCACGCTCGTCGGCACGTGCGGATGTTCGTGAAACGACGAACCAGTTCTC
This sequence comes from Actinophytocola gossypii, assembly GCF_025165815.1. GTDB lineage: Bacteria > Actinomycetota > Actinomycetes > Mycobacteriales > Pseudonocardiaceae > Actinophytocola > Actinophytocola gossypii. The sequence continues at coordinate 73,902 of NZ_JAFFZE010000026.1, forward strand.
CGGCAACGACTGGTCCCGGTCGGACAGCCCGAGAACCTAGCCACGCCGCCCCACGACACGCCCGTCCCGCGATGTGTCACAGCGCGAATCGCGCCTCCACTACTAGGCTGCCGGTGCAGATCCCCTGGTCAGCCCTGTTCCCATCCTTTGGTACTCCCGCCGGTGATTCGAACCTACGCACGGCGATATCGCGGCCGATAGCGCGGCGGGGTGCTCCTTGGGTGCTTCACGGCGACGACCCGGACCGGCACATGCAGATATCCACCGACAACCGCGAACGCCAACTACCTGCGAAAACGGTACGCAGCGACACGTCGCGGCATCGAACGGCATGACCGTCCGCTGGCTCTTGACCAGCGGGTATGGGGGTTCGATGCCCCCTGGCGGCGTGTGCCAAGACCGCAGGGGGCGGCGAGTTCAGGCGGTGGAAGCATCTGATTCGAGGAGTACGGTGAATACTTCGCTCGGTTTCTTCCAGGCATGGATCTTACGGGGTCGGTCGTTGATCTCGGCGGCGATGGCGGCCAGGTAGCGGGGGTCGCTCGGGATGGTGACGCCTTGGGGAGGAACTCGCGGACGATGCGGTTGAGGTTCTCGTTGCTGCCGCGTTCCCACGGTGAGTGTGGGTGGGCGAAGTACACCGGCAGGCCTGTCGCGGTGATGTCCTTGTGTAGAGCCATCTCCGACCCGCAATCCCAGGTCAACGAACGTTTGATCAACACAGGCAGTAGGTCGACGGCGGCGATGATCGCCTCGCTGACCGTCAACGAGTCACGCCCGGTCAGCGGGACCAGGATCAGGAACCGGCTGGTCCGCTCGACCAGGCTCGCCACCGCCGTCTTGCCACCCTTGCCGATGATCAAGTCGCCTTCCCAGTGCCCGGGCACCGCGCGGCCCTCCACCTCGGCGGGACGTTCATCGAGGTAGCGGGGCTCGCGGATACGCGGCGCCGGAGCCGGACGAGGTCCCCTGCGCTCGGTGCGGCCCGAGCGCAGCGCGACAAGTTCGCGGCGCAACGTGGCCACCGGTTGGGCATAGACCCACTGGTAGATCGCTTCGTGACTCACCCGGCAAGCGTCCCGCCCGCCAAGATCACATGCCACCCGCCCCGCGATCGACGCCGGTGACCAGCCCCGACGCAGCCACTCGATCACCCTGGCCAGCAACCGCGGGCACCGTGCCACCGCCATCGGCTTCGGCCGTGATCGAGCCGCTCCCGCCGCCCGCTCCGCCTCCACAGCCCGATATCGACCACGCCCGCCGTGACGAGCCACCTCCCGCGACACGACCGAGGCATCACGACCAATCCGGACCGCGATGTCCTTGAACTCCAACGACTCAGCCAACCCCCGGGAGATCTCCTCCCGATCAGCCAAGGTCAACATCCTGCGCACGACAGGGAATCCTTCCCCACCGAACACCAAGATCAAATGCTACGACCGCCTGAACCCACCGGCTGCACGGCCGTGAGGCTGCAGATCAGTGGCTTCTTGTTCTACGCCCGGCTTGGCAGGGTCACAGCTGGTGGAGGGAAAGTTGGCGGTCGGTTGTCCCCTGCGGGCCTGTTTTTCGGAGTTCAGGGGTGTCACCGCTAGATCGAGCAGCTTGGAGACACCGTGACTCGTCCAGATCGCGTCCGCCGTGGACACCTTGCCATTCGCCGCCCTCAGCGTCATCTGCCGTCTGCGCGGCCCGACCAGGTACTGGAACCCGGCGCGGCCATGCCCGCTGGATCCGAACACGATGTCGCCCCGGCCAAGGCGGAGAAGTCGGGGGGGCGGGCGGCGATCGCGCAGAGACATCACTCGACCTCTGCCAGCTGGCCCTCCCGACGACGATGCAGCGCACGGGGCGAACAGGCCCGGGAGCGCTCGGGCCCGTGTCGCTGAGGAGCCTCTTCTCTATACCGCCGAGCAGGCGGCGGCGTTGTTGCAGGTGCGTCCGTCATGGTTGCGGCGCAAAGCCGCGGCACGAGCGGTACCGTGCCGGTTCGTCGGTAAGCACTTGCGGTTCTCCCGCGCCGATATCGAGACGATCGCCGAAGGCGACACACCCTAAAAACACGTGGCTTCCTCAGAAACGTTCCGCGATTCGCCCTTAACATAATCCATTGGGGACGATTATTCGCGCTTCGCTTGACATTTGACGAACACGGAGCGTCCATGTGTCCGTCAAATTCACACCACACCAAGGGGTGTTCAATCATGGCTTTTGTCGAGAAGAGCGGAAAGAACCTGTGGCGGGTGCGCTACCCGAAAGACGACGGCGGGTTCGGCACCATCTCCGGGTTCACCTCGAAAACAGCGGCCGAGCACAAGGCGGACGAGATCGAAGCCGACCAGCGCCGCGGCCAGTTCCTCGACCCCGACGGCGGGAAGCTGACCGTGGCGGAGTGGTCGATCGCCTGGTTCGACGCGCTCGACGTGGCCGCGACCACCGAGGCCCAGTACCGCAGCCTCGTGAAAAACCACATCCTCGCCCGCTGGGGCGACACCCGGTTGGACGCGATCTCCGGGCTGGCCGTGCACACCTGGGGCAAGAAACTGCGCGCCGAGGGCTACGCCCAGGCTACCGTGGTCACGATCGTCAAGGTCATGTCGATGATGCTGGCCGACGCCGCCGACGAACGCCTCATCGCCGCCAACCCGATCCAGCCCCGCCGCCGCGGGAAGCGTCGGCACGAGGTGCGCACAGAGCGGGTCTGGGCCACTCCAGAACAGGCCCTCGGCGTCGCCGCGCAGGCCGCGGCGCTGGTCGGGGACTGGGCCGCCGTGCTGATGATCACCGCCGCGTGGACCGGCGCCCGGTGGGGCGAACTCGCCGGGCTCCGCCGGCACAACCTCCACCTCGACGACGCGGCCATCGTCATCGACCCCCACACCGGCGCACTGCACGAGGTGAACGGGCGGCTCGAGCTCGGCCCACCCAAGACCGCTGAATCCGCCCGCACCATCACCCTCCCACCGTTCCTCGTGGGCCTTCTCCGGACGCACCTGGACGGCCATGGCCATCCGCACGTGTTCGTCACCGGCGATGGGGAGCTACTCCGCCGGTCGAACTTCGCCCGCCGGGCGATGCGCCCGGCGGCCGACGGCAACCACCACCGCGCCCGACCCCGCATCCGGGTCCACCCCGTCCTGCCCGGACTGGTCTTCCACGGGTTCCGCCACAGCCACAAAACCTGGCTCATCGCCGACGGCATCCCCGACGTCGCCCAAGCCCGGCGCCTCGGACACCGCATACCGGACAAGATCGAGCACATCTACTCCCACGTCGCACCCGAAGTCGAAACCCGGCTCATCGACGCCCTCCAACGCCGGTGGACCACCGCACTCCACACCCTCACCGACAACACCACCACGACAGGCGCCGAACACGGCGCCGAGCGGCTCACCCGACTCGCACTACCCGCCGCGACCATCCCCGCGATTAACCTGACCGCCTGACACCACCCCAGCACACGGCCGCCACCTCTCATAAGGAGATGGCGGCCTTCCCTCGCTGCGGCATCCCCACCGACACGCCGTCTTCCGCAGGCGACCTACCGCGACGAACCGGCCAGACCGCGCCCCAGCTGCCCAAACCAATCATCGACCCGCTCACGCCGCTGTCAGCCGGGCGCAACCACCACCAACCGGCCGAAACCGGGCCCACTCCAGCAGCGGTCAACCACCGATGACGTCCGTTGAGCCCGGATGACGGAGGAGAGCCTGTAAGGCGACCCCACATGGCCGTTGGTCAAAGCCAGACCATGATCGTCTCCTTATTTTCTCCTTCTACCCCCTGTTGATCTTCATTCAGACCACTGTAGACAGTCCAGCAAGATCGAGTCGCGGACAGCAAAAAGGCCCGCTGACCTGGACAAACATCCAGAACCAGCGGGCCCATCACGACCGTCGGGCTGACAGGATTTGAACCTGCGACCCCTTGACCCCCAGTCAAGTGCGCTACCAAACTGCGCCACAGCCCGGTCACACCCCCACCATCACGGGGTGCGGGGCTAGCTTAGCGCAGTCCGATCGTCAGCTCTTGCGGGGGCGCTTCTCGCGGACGCGGACCGAGATGCGGACCGGGCTGCCGGTGAAGCCGAACTCCTCGCGGAAGCGTCGTTCGATGAAGCGGCGGTAGCCGGCCTCCAGGAAACCGCTGGTGAAGAGGACCAGAGTCGGTGGCCTGGTCTGGGCCTGCGTGGCGAACAGGACCTTCGGCTGCTTGCCGGACCGCACGGGCGGTGGGGTCGCGGCGACCAGGTCCGCCAACCAGGAGTTGAGATGACCGGTGGGCACACGCTGGTCCCACGACGTCAGCGCGGTCCGCAGGGCGGGGGCCAGTTTGCGAACGGACCTTCCGGTCAGCGCGGACACGTTGATGCGTTCGGCCCACGGGAGCCGCACGAGGCCTCGGTCGAGTTCTCTGGTGAGTTGGTGGCGTCGGTCCTCGTCCACCAGGTCCCATTTGTTGAACGCCAGGACGCACGCGCGGCCCGCGTCGACGACCATGGTGAGGACCCGCAGGTCCTGTTCGGAGATGGGCTCGGACGCGTCCAGGAGGACGATGGCCACCTCGGCCGCCTCGATGGCCGCTCTCGTGCGCAGGGACGCGTAGTACTCCATGCCGCTCGCCGTCTTCACGCGTTTGCGCAGGCCGGCGGTGTCCACGAAGCGCCAGGTCTCGCCGTCGAGGTCCACCAGGGAGTCGACGGGGTCGACGGTGGTGCCGGCGGCGGCGTCCACCACCGCCCTGGTTTCGCCGGTCAGGCGGTTGAGGAGGCTGCTCTTGCCCACGTTGGGCTTGCCGACCAGCGCCACGCGGCGGGGGCCTCGGGACTCTCCGAGAACCTCGCGGGGAGTGGTGGGGAGGGCGTGCAGGACGGCGTCCAACAGGTCGCCGGAGCTGCGGCCGTGTAGGGCGCTGACGGGGTGGGGTTCGCCAAGGCCCAGGGACCACAACGCCGCCGTGTCGGCCAGGAGGCGGTCGTCGTCCACCTTGTTGGCGGCCAGGAGGACCGGCTTCTTGGAGCGGCGGAGGACCCTGGCGGCCGCCTCGTCGGTGGTGGTGGCGCCTACGGTGGCGTCGACCACCAGGAGCACGGCGTCGGCGGTCATCATCGCCAGTTCGGCCTGTTCGGTCACCGAGGCCTGGAGGCCTTCCGCCTTGGGGTCCCAGCCGCCGGTGTCGACCACGGTGAATCTGCGGCCGGACCAGAGGGCGTCGTAGGCTACCCGGTCTCTGGTGACGCCCGGTTTGTCCTGGACTACCGCCTCTCTGCGGCCGATTATGCGGTTGACCAGGGTCGACTTTCCGACATTCGGTCGACCGACGACGGCCAGCACCGGCTGGGGAGGCTCGCCGCCGTCCTCGTCGGGGTGGCCGAACTCCTCGTCGACGGCGGTCCACTCGGTCTCCTCGGACCAGGTGCCATCCAGCTCAGTCATGTCCGTCACTTCTCATCACACAGCGTCGCGCTGTTCGTCCAAATCACGCACCAGGTCGGCCAGGCGCTTGCGGAGTTCCTCCGTCGCCTCGGCCAGGCCCGCCCGTCCACGCTGGACGGTCAGTTCGAACGGCTCGCCGACCAGTACGTCCAGCTTAGGGCGGAACCGGCGTCGCGCCCCGGCGGGCCGGAGCGTGCCACGCGTCGCCACGGGCAGGACCACGGCCCCCGACGCGCGAACCAGCCACGCGGCGCCCTGTTCGGCGTGCGACACGTCGCCCGCTCCCCTGGTGCCTTCGGGGAACACGCCGATCACGGCACCGTCGCGGAGCAGGCGCACCGCGGTCGACAGGGCCTGGCGGTCGGGGGTGCCGCGGTGGACGGTCAGCTGGCCGATCCACCGCAGTCCTCGACCGAGCGGACCAGTGGCGAGTTCGCTCTTCACCAGGAACACCGCGCGCCTCGGCAGCATTCCGAAGATCACCTGGGGCTCGATCAGGGAGCTGTGGTTCGCCACCAGCACGACGGGGCCGGTACGGGGAACGCGGGACAAGCCGACCACGCGGATCCGGTATGCCGGGCGGTACAACCAGCGGGCGATACCCCGGCCGAGATCGTGCAGCCACGGGACGGCGCCGTCCGGCAGGGTCGTCGTCACCAGCCGGCGGCCACGCCACGCAGGCCGCGTTCGTCGACCAGACCCAGGATCCGGTCCAGCACGCCTTCGACGTCCAGGTCGGTGGTGTCCAGCCAGACCGCGTCCTCGGCGGGACGCAGGGGCGACGCGGCGCGAGAGGAGTCCAGGCCGTCGCGGCGTTCGACGTCGGCCCTCGTTGCGTCCAGAGTGGACTTTCGGCCCTCGGCGGCGTCCTGGCTGGTCCGGCGGCGTGCCCTGGCGTCGGCGGACGCGGTGAGGAACACCTTGAGCGGCGCGTCGGGCACGATCGCGGTGCCGATGTCGCGTCCTTCGACCACGATGCCGCCGCGCCCGGCGCACGCCTCGTCGACGATCCGCCACTGGTGCAGTTTGAGCAGCTCGCGCACCCTCGGCACGGCCGACACGGCGGACACCGCCAGGGTGACCGCCTGGCCGCGGATCTCGGCGTTGACCGTGTCGTCGCCGAGCCGGACGTCCTGGTCGGCCGGGTCGGTGCTCATCCGCAGGTCGACACCTTCCGCGACGCGGGTGACCTCGACCTCGTCGGTCGGGTCGACGCCGGCGCGCAGCACGGCCAGGGTGACGGCGCGGAACATGGCGCCCGTGTCGAGGTAGCCGGCGCCGAGCAGGGTCGCCAGCCGGCGCGCCACCGTGGACTTCCCGGTTCCCGACGGGCCGTCCAGCGCGATCACGCCACGCAGCTCGCCCTCAACCACCGCGTCCTCCTCCGGTCCGACCTGCCCTTCTCCATTGTGCCTGGTGCGCTCCCGGCACGACGGACGGGACCCGGTAGCTGGCAACTGGTGACGCCCCAACACCCCACGATCAGCGGGTCTCACCGCCCTGACCTGCGCCCTAGCATCCGAACGAGGGGCAATGACAGGAGGTAACGATGTTCAGACGCACGGTCACCGTCATGGTCGCCTTCGTATTGGCGCTGGTCGGCGGGGTGGTGGGCGGTTCCACCGCGGCCGCCGACGTGCACGTGGCGGCGGTCACGATCACCTACGACGACAGCCGCGCGGGCGAGTTCGTCGACGCGGTCGCCGAGGGCGTGGCGATCTGGAACGACTCGGTGAGCAACGTCCGGATCGAGCGGGCCGCGCCGGGCACCCGCGCGGACGTGCGGGTGGTCGCCGACGACGGGTGGCCGAGGGCCACGCTCGGCCCGGTGTTCCCCGGCGGCAGCGGCACGGTCTGGATGGGCCGGCAGGCCGTCGACCAGGGGTACTCGGTCGTGCGGATCGCCTCGCACGAGTTCGGGCACATCCTGGGGCTGCCGGACATGAAGCCAGGTCCGTGCTCGAGCCTGATGTCCGGCAGTTCGGCCGGCACTTCCTGCACGAACCCGAACCCGGACGCGCGGGAGGCCGCGTGGGTGGAGGACAACTACGCGAACGCGCCGGCGCCGGCGGAGCGTGAGCTCGTGGTGGTCGGCTGGCTCGACTGAGGATCTACAGCAGCGAGCCGAGCGTGGCGATCGCCTGGTCGAGCTGCTGGTCCGACAGGTACGGGGCGGGGCCGAACCGCAGGTACTCGCCCCGGCTGTCGGTCAGCACGCCGCGCTCGGCGAGCTTGCGCTGGAGTTCGCCGGCCACGGGTGAGCGCAGTGCGAGGAAACCGCCGTAGGACGTCCTCGGCGCGGAGCGGTCGCGGGTGATCACGTCCGGCGGCGCGTCGAGCGCGTCGAATCGGTCGGCGAGCAACGTGGTCTGGTGCAGTGACACCTCGCGCAGGAACGCGGGGGTGAGCCCCTGCTCGGCGAAGAAGTCCAGCACGCGGGCGGCCCGGTAGTGGCTGGTCGGGTCGTAGGTCGAGCCGGCGAAGCGGTCGCCGCCCGGTGCGTAGCCGACCAGGCCGGAAGCCTCGGCCGCCAGGTCCTCGAACTCGGCGAACCAGCCGGTGACGACCGGGCGCAGCGTGGCGGCGTGCGGCGGGAGGCGCAGGAAGCAGTTGCCCTCCCCCAGCTGCAGGTACTTGTAGCCGCCGCCGGTGATCCAGGCCGACGTCAGACCCTGGTCGCGTACGGAGGTCGGCACGACGCCGAGCGCGTGGTAGGCGTCGACGAGCAGTTCCGCGCCGACGCGCGCGCACGCGTCGGCCAGCACGCGCAGGTTCGGCACGATCCGCGAGGTGCCGAACAGCACCGACGACACCAGCACCGCGGCGGTGCGGTCGTCGACCTGGGCGGCGAGGCGCTCGGCCAGCGTGTCGGCCGGGGACGCGGCCACCCGGACGACCTCGACGCCCTCCTCGGCGAGCCGGGCGAGCTGGCGGCGCAGTGTGTGGAACTCGCCGTCGGAGGTCACCAGCCGCGGCCTGCGCCGCAGGTCGAGGGCGGACAGGAACCGGACGACGAGGTCGTGGGTGGACGGGGCGAGCGCGATGTCGGCGTCCGGGTCGTCGAGCAGGGCGCGGTATCCGGCGCGCAGCCGGTCGGCCTTGGCGAACGCGAGCTCCCACTTGCGGTCCACCGCCTCGGCCGCGTCGGTGACCGCGTCGACCTGACCGGCCAGCGCGAGGTCGGGCCACGCCTGGTGCGAGTGGCCGGTGAGCAGGAGCCGGTCGGCGACGCGGAACCGGGCGTAGTGCTCGGCCAGGGCGTTCGGCGACGCGCGCAACGAGTCCAGGGTGGTCACAGTTCGCTCCGGACGGCCCAGAGGTCGGGGAACACGGCATGGAACAGCGTGGTGCGCAGGTACTTGGCGCCCGCGGAGCCGCCGGTGCCGGCCTTGGCGCCGATGGTCCGCTCGACCATCTTCACGTGCCGGTAGCGCCATTCCTGCATGCCCTCGTCGAGGTCGACGAGCAGATCGGCCACTGTGGACGGTCCGGCGTCGTCGTGGTAGACCTGCACCAGGATCCGTTGCACCGCTTCGGACTCCGTCCACGGCTCGCGCACGTCGCGCTCCAGGTGCTCGGCCGGGACGTCGTAGCCGCTGCCGGCGAGGTAGTGCAGGAACGAGTCGAACAGCGTGCGCCGGGACATGGCCGCGCTGATCCGCTCGCGCGCCTCGCTGCCCTCCGGGTAGTGCTGGAACGCGCGCCGGTCGCGGCGGCCGAGCACGGCCTCGATCTCGCGGAACTGGCCGGACTGGAAGCCGCTCGCGGCGTCGAGCCTGGTGCGGAAGCTGGTGAACTGGCGCGGGGTCATGGTCTCCAGCACGTCGATCTGGGCGACCACGACCTTGAGGATGGTGAGCACGCGGCGCAGGGTCCGCACCGAGTGCGCGGTGTCGATCTTCTCCAGCTTGCGTTGCAGGTGTTCCAGCTCGTGCAGGAACTGCTTGAACCACAGCTCGTACACCTGGTGGATGACGATGAACAGCATCTCGTCGTGCTCGTCGGAGCGCGGCCGTTGCGCGTCCAGGACCTCTTCCAGCGCGAGGTAGGAGGTGTAGGTCAGTGCCGCGTGCTGGTCGGCCAGTGGATCTGCCGCGGGGTCTGTCATGTCCTCAACCTCACTGATGTGGCGGTGTCGAAGTGGCGCCGGGCGGCGTCGGCCAGCGCGGGGTACCGGTCGTGGAACAGGGTGAGCGCCTCGACGCGGTGCCGGGGCGGGGGCACCAGGTCCTCGGGCAGCTCGGGGTCGTGGAACGGGAACTCGCGGAAGGTGTGCACCAGGCGGGTGCGCAGTAGCAGCGCCTCGCGGTCGTCGCGGGCGGTGGCGTCGTGGAACCGGTCCACGAAGGACTCGTACCGGGCGGACAGGCCGGCGAGGTCCCAGACGCGGCCGACGAACGCGGCGAAGTCGACGGACGTGGCCGGGCGGCCGAGCAGGACGCCGGCGTGTTCGGTGACCTGGTGCTCGGCGAGGAGCTTCGCGACCTGGTGCTCGCGGTCGTGCGGGGCGAGCCAGGTGCCGTCCTGCACGGGTCCGAAGCCGAGGAACCGCAGCCGCCGCACGAGGCGGGTGCGGGCGAGGCGGCGGGTGTCGGGGATCGCGTGCCACAGCACGGTCCAGGTGGTCTCCAGGCGGGGGCCGTCGCCGAGGGTGAAGATGCGCCGGTCGCCCTCGGCGAGGACGGCGACCGAGCGGGGGGTGAGCACGTAGTGCACGTGCCGGCCGTCGCGGGTGCGGGCGAGCAGGTCGCGGGCGACCAGGCGGTTGAGCGCGACCCGCGCGGCGCCCGGGGAGAAGCCGAACTCGCCCAGCAGCCGGACCAGGCCACCGGACCAGACCGCGCGGCCGGCGCGCGGCTCGAGGCACGAGCCGAGCAGCGTCAGCACGAGGTCCTGCGGGGCCGGCTCGAAGCCGCGCAGCAGGTCGGACATGGTGTCGAGCATAGTTGACGCCTCAGCGGGGTCAACCGTAACCTGTTGCACATGCGGGTCGGCATCGGGCTTCCCAACACGATCCCGGGCATCTCGGGAGCACTGCTCGTGGAGTGGGCGAGGCGGGCCGACGCGGGCCCGTTCTCCACGCTCGCGGTGCTCGACCGGCTGGTCTACGACAGCGTCGAGCCGTTCGCCGCCCTGTCGGCGGCCGCCGCGGTCACCGAGCGGGTCGGGCTGGCCACCAACATCGCGATCGGGCCGTTGCGCGGCGCGGCGATGCTGGCCAAGCAGGCGGTGTCGGTGGACGCGCTGTCCGGCGGGCGGTTCACCCTCGGGCTCGGGGTCGGCGCGCGCCGCGACGACTACGACGCGGCCGGCGTGGACCGGCGTTCGCGGGGCGCGGCGCTGTCCGAGCAGCTGGCGTACCTGCGGGGACGGCTGGACGGGTCGGGGATCGGGCCGGCGCGGCCGCCGGTGCCGCTGCTGGTCGGCGGGTCGAGCGGGGCGGCGTTCGCCAGGATGGCCCGGTACGCCGACGGGTACGCGCACGGCGGCGGCCCGCCGAGGGCGTTCGGGTCGGCGGCGGCGCGGGCGCGTGCGGCGTGGCGGGATCTGGAGCGGCCGGGCGAGCCGGTGCTGTGGGGGCAGGGCTACGTGGCGTTCGGCGACCCGGACCGGGGGTGCGACTACCTGCGTGACTACTACGCGTTCACCGGCCCGTTCGCGGAGAAGATCGCGGCCGGGAACCTGACCTCGGCGCGGGCGGTGAAGGACTTCGTGCGTGGTTACGCGGCGGAGGGCTGCGACGAGCTGATCCTGTACCCGACGGTCGCCGATCTGGACGACCTGGAGCGGCTGGCCGAGGTGGTGGCGTAGTGCGTGTCACCGTGGTCGGAGCTGGGCCGTCGGGGCTGTACCTGGCGATCCTGTTGAAGAAGGCCGACCCGGCGCACGAGGTCACGGTGCTGGAGCGCAACGCGCCGGACGCCACGTTCGGCTGGGGTGTGGTGTTCTCCGAGGAGACGCTGGGCGCGCTGCGGGACGCCGACTATTCGACGTACCTGGAGATCACGGACTCGTTCGCGCGCTGGTCGGCGATCGACATCCGGTACCGGGGGCGGGTGCTGCGTTCGACCGGGCACACGTTCTCGGCGATCCGGCGGACGCACCTGCTGGACATCCTGCAGCGGCGGGCGCGGGCGCTGGGGGTCGACCTGCGGTTCGGGGTCGAGGTGTCCACTGTGGAGCCCGCGGACCTGGTGGTGGCGGCGGACGGGGCGAACAGCACGCTGCGGCGGGCGGGGTCGTTCGGGACGACGTCGGAGCCGCAGGGGTGCAAGTACGTGTGGTTCGGCACCGATCTGGTGTTCGACGCGTTCACGTTCATCTTCGCCCGGACCGAGTTCGGGTTGTTCCAGGTGCACGCGTATCCGTTCGACGAGAACGCGAGCACGTTCATCGTGGAGACGACCGAGGAGACCTGGCGGCGCGCTGGGCTGGACCGGATGTCCGAAGAGGACAGCCTGGCGTTCTGCGCGGAGCTGTTCAAGTCCGATCTGGACGGCCACCGGCTGATGTCGAACAAGTCGGTGTGGCTGGACTTTCCGCTGGTGCGCAACCGGCACTGGCATGACGGGAACGTCGTGCTGCTCGGCGACGCGGCGCACACCGCGCACTTCTCGATCGGGTCGGGCACGAAGCTCGCGATGGAGGACGCGATCGCGCTGGCGAACGGGTTCACCCGGCACCCGTCGGATGTCGAGCAGGCGCTGGTGGACTACGAGTTGGAGCGCCAGCCGGTGGTGGAGCGGTTCCAGCAGGCGGCCGGGGACAGCGCGGCGTACTTCGGGCGGGTCGGGCACTACCAGGACCTGGCGCCGATCCAGTTCGCGTTCAACCTGCTGACCCGCAGCGGCCGGATCAGCCACGCGAACCTGACCCAGCGCGACCCGCATCTGACGCGCGTGCTGGACTCGTGGTTCGCCGGGGCCGCCGAGCCCGGTTCGGTCGCCGCTCCCCCGATGTTCGCGCCGCTGCCGCTCGGCGGGCGGACGGTGCGGAACCGGGTGGTGCGGGTCGGTGGCGCGGACGCGGCCAGGGCGGGTGCCGGGCTGGTGCTGACCGGGCTGGTGGCGGTGTCGCCCGATGGTCGTACGACGCCGGACTGCCCGGTGTCGGACGCCTGGACGCCGGACGTCGGCGAGGTGCACGCGGCCGGTGCCCTCGCGGGGCTGCGGCTCGGGCACGCCGGGCGGCGTGGCGCGGTCCGGGAGTCCGGTGTGGACGTTCCGTTGCGGGACGGGTGGCCGCTGCTGTCGGCCTCGCCGCTGCGGTACGCGCCGTTCGGGGCGGTGCCGAAGGAGATGGACGAGTCGGACATGGACCGGGTGCGCGCGGACTTCGTCGCGGCGGCCGAGCGGGCGGCGGCGGCCGGGTTCGACGTACTGGAACTGGACCTGGCCGACGGGTACCTGCTGGCGAGCTTCCTGTCGCCGCTGTCGAACCGGCGCGGCGACGGGTACGGGGCCGACCGGACGCGGTTCCCGTTGTCGGTGGTGGACGCGGTGCGTGCGGTGTGGCCGGCCGAGCGGGTGCTGGCCGCCCGGCTGACGGTGACGGACTGGGCGCGCGGTGGTCTGACCGTCGAGGACGGCATCGGGCACGCGCGGGCACTGGCGGAGCACGGGGTCGATCTGGTGCACGTGCGGGCGGGGCACAGCACGGCGGGATCGCGGCCGGAGTACCGGCGCGGGTACCTGACCACGCTGTCCGACCGGATCCGCAACGAGGCCGGGGTGCCGACCCTGGTCGGCGGCTACCTGACGACCCAGGACGAGGTGAACACGGTCGTCGCCGCGGGCCGGGCGGACCTGTGCCTGTTCGACCCGCCCCCGACTCCCCTGGAGGCGCTGTGACGGAGTTCGCGGAGCTGACCTCGCCACAGGTGGCCGAGCTGCTGACCGGGCCGCGCACGCCGGTGCTGCTGCTCCCGGTCGGCGCCGTCGAACCGCACGGGCCGCACGCGCCGCTGGGCACCGACCGGCTCATCTCCGCCGGGATGTGCGCCAGGGCGGCCGAGCGGCTCGCCGCCGACGCCACGCTCCGCGCGCTCGTGCTGCCGCCGATCGAGTACGGGGTCACCGAGTTCGGGGCCGGCTTCCCGGGTGCCGTGTCCATCCGTCCGGACACGCTCGCGGCGCTGGTCGTCGACCTCTGCCGGTCGCTGACCGCGCAGGGGCTCGACCGGATCGTGGTCGTCAACAACCACTTCGAGCCCGCGCACGTGACCGCGTTGCGCGAGGCGACCACCACCGCCGGCGTCGCCTACCTCGACCTCGTCCGGCGGCGGAACGCCGAGCGGCTCACCGACGAGTTCCGCACCGGGTCCTGCCACGCCGGCCGCTACGAGACCTCGCTCGTGCTCGCCGACCGTCCGGACCTCGTGGACACCGCGACGATGCGCACGCTTCCCGAGGTCACCGTCGACCTGCCCGCCGAGATGGCGGCCGGACACCGAACCTTCACCGCGATGGGCATGGACCGGGCGTACTGCGGCGCGCCGGCCGCGGCCACCCCGAGCGAGGGAGCCGCCACCTTCGACACGCTGACCGACATCCTCGTCGAGCTGATCCGGGAGGTGGGGCACCGTTGATGCGCTACGACGACCTGCCGCGCGACCTCAACGTCGCCACCTACTTCATCGACCGCAACCTCGACGAGGGCCGGGGCGAGGACACCGCGCTGGTCACCCCCGAGGGCACGCTCACCTACGCCGAGCTGGCCGACCGGGTACGCGGCGCCGCGCACGCGCTGCGGTCGGTCGGCGTCCACCGCGGCGACCACGTGCTGCTCGCGCTGTCCGACGGCGTCGACTTCGTCGCGACCTGGTACGGCGCGCAGCGGATCGGCGCGGTGACCGCCGAGGTCTACACCTTCCTGCCGGCCAAGGACTACGAGTACTTCCTCGGCTACGTGCGGCCGGCCGCCGTGGTGGTCGACCCGACGACGCTGCCGAGGATGCGCGAGGCGTCCGGTGGCCGGCACCGGTTCCTGGTCGCCGGCGACGCCGACCTCCGCGACGGCGAGTTCGACCTCGCCGCCCGCGCGGCCGACGCGCCGGAAACGGTGGACCCGGCGCCGACCGCGAAGGACGACGTGGCGATCTGGAAGTTCACCACCGGCAGCACCGGCACGCCGAAGGCCTGCGTGCACCCGGTGGCGAGCCCGGTGCTCAGCCACCACAACTACGCCCGCGGCGTGCTCGACATCGACGCGAACGACGTCGTGCTGCCGGTGCCGAAGCTGTTCTTCGGCTACGCCCGCGACCTGGCGGCGCTGTACCCGTTCGGGGTCGGCGGCACCGGGATCGCGTTCGGCGAACGCAGCACCGCGGACCGGATGTTCGAGCTGATCGCCCGGCACCGGCCGACGATCCTGGTGAACGTGCCGACGATGATGAGCGCGATGGTCGCCCATCCCGAGGCGTCCACACAGGACCTGAGCTGTCTGCGGCTGTGCACGTCGGCGGGTGAGGCGCTGCCGGCGGAGCTGCACCGCAAGTGGGACGAGACGTTCGGCGTGGAGGTGGTCGACGGCATCGGCTCGTCGGAGGCCTACCACATCTACATCTCCAACCGGCCCGGCGCGGGGCGGCGCGGGACCTGCGGGCAGGCGGTTCCCGGCTACCTGGCCAGGGTGGTCGGCGACGACGGGTTCGAGGTGCCGGCAGGCGAGGTCGGCACGCTGGAGGTCACCGGCGGCACCGTCGCGCGGGAGTACTTCGGCGACGCCGAGAAGTCCGCGGCGACCTTCCGGCGCGGCACCGTGCGCACCGGCGACCTGTTCAGCCGGGACGCCGACGGGTACTTCACCTACCACGGGCGCGCGGACGACCTGCTGAAGGTCGGCGGCATCTGGGTGGCACCGAGCGAGATCGAGCACTGCGTGGTCGGCCATCCGGACGTCGTCGAGTGCGGTGTCGTCGGGCACGAGACGGACGGGCTGGTGCGCACCCGCGCGTACGTGGTGCTCCGTGCGGGCGCCACCGCGACCGAGGACGGGCTGCGGGAGTACGTCGGCGCGCGGCTGTCCGGGCACAAGCGCCCGCACGAGGTCGTGTTCGTCGCCGAGCTGCCGCGCACGACCAACGGCAAGCTGGACCGGCGCGCGCTGCGGGAGCTGCCGTGAGGCTGGTGGTGGTCACGGGCGGCACCAAGGGCATCGGCGCGGCGGTCGCGCGGCGGTTCACCGGCGCGGGCGACCGGGTGGTCGCGCTCGGCCACGACGACCTGGACGTCACCCGCGAGGACGACGTCGCCGCCGTGCTCGGTCCGCTGGAGGTCGACGTGCTGGTGAACAACGCCGGGGTCTCGTCGAGCGCGCCGGTGCACCGGACCAGCGTGGCGGACTGGCGCACGCAGCTGGAGGTGAACGCCACCGGCGCATTCCTGTGCACGCGGGCGGTGCTGCCCGGGATGCGGGAGCGGGACAGCGGCCGGATCGTCACGGTCGCCTCGACCGCTGGCCGGGTCGGCGCGCCCTACACCGCCGGGTACACGGCGGCCAAGCACGCGGCGGTCGGGTTGATGCGCACGGTCGCCGCCGAGGTCGCCGGCACCGGCGTGACGGCCAACGCGGTGTGCCCGACGTTCGTGCGCACCGACATGACCGCGCGCAGCGTCGCCAGGATCGCCGAACGCACCGGGCGGTCCGAAGAGGACAGCGAGGCGGCGCTGGTCGGCCCGCTCGGCCGGCTGCTCGAACCCGACGAGGTCGCGTTCGCGGTGGCGTTCCTGGCCGCGCGGGAGGCAGGCTCGATCAACGGCCAGGCGATCGTCCTGGACGGAGGAGGGGTACAGGCATGAGTCCGTTCCGGGCATCGCCCGGCTTCACCGACGAGTGGAAGCACTTCGACCTGACGGTGGCCGACGGCGTCGCGACCGTCACGCTGAACCGGCCGGAGAAGCTGAACGCGCTCACCTTCGAGGTCTACGCCGACCTGCGGGACCTGCTGGCCGAGCTGCCGCACCGCGGCGACGCGAAGGTCGTCGTGCTCACCGGGTCCGGGCGCGGGTTCTGCTCCGGCGGCGACGTCGAGGAGATCATCGGCGAGCTGCAACGGATGGCTCCCGCCCAGCTGCTCGAGTTCACCAGGATGACCGGTGCCGTGGTCCGGGCGCTGCGCGAGTGCCCGTTGCCGGTGATCGCGTCGGTCAACGGGATCGCCGCCGGCGCCGGGTCGGTGATCGCGCTGGCCAGCGACTTCCGGCTGCTGGCCGAGTCGGCGTCGTTCGCGTTCCTGTTCACCAGGGTCGGTCTCGCCGGTGCCGACATGGGCTCGGCGTACCTGCTCCCCCGGCTGGTCGGCCTCGGCCGGGCGACCGAGCTGCTGATCCTGGGCGACAAGGTCGGGGCCGCCGAGGCCGACCGGATCGGGCTGGCGACCCGGGTGGTGCCGGACGAGGAGCTGCCGGCGACCACGGACGAGCTGGCCCGGCGGCTCGCGGACGGCCCTGCGCTCGCCTACTCGGCGACCAAGGTGCTGCTGACCCGGGAACTCGACATGGACCTCGGCAGCGCGGTCGAGCTGGAGGCGATGACCCAGGCGCTGCTGATGAAGTCCGACGACCACGCCGAGTTCTACGCCGCCTGGTCGGCGGGGCGGCGTCCACAGTGGAGCGGAAAGTGAACCGTATCGTCAACGCGCCGGGGCTGGCGGAGCCGGTGGGGTTCGCGCACGCGGTGGTCGCCGGGCCCGGCCGCACGGTGTACCTGGGCGGGCAGACGGCGCAGGACGCGAACGGGCGGATCGTCGGGTCCACGGTGGCCGAGCAGTTCGACCAGGCCGCTGGCAACGTGGTCACCGCGCTCGCGGCGGCCGGCGCGAGCCCGGAGCAGCTGGTGTCGCTGGTCATCTACACCACCGACGTGCCCGCGTACAAGGCGGCGCTGACCGAGCTGGGGCCGGTGTGGCGCAAGCACTTCGGCCGCCACTACCCGGCGGTCGCGCTGCTCGGCGTCGCGGCGCTGTTCGACGAGGAGGCCATGGTCGAGCTGGTCGGAACGGCGGTGATGCCGGCGTGATGGAGCGGGTCGAAGAGGTCGCGCGGACGCTGCCGCCGGTCGCCGAGGCAGGCGAGCCGGGGCGGGTGAACGCGGCGCTCCTCACTGCGCTGGCGGACACGGGTCTGCTCGGCGAGATCTTCCGCCCCGAGGGCGACGGCTACGCGCCGACCTCGGCGACGGCGCTGTGCGTGATCCGCGAGGGCCTGGCCCGGCACTGCACCGAGGCGGAGACCGCGTTCGCGCTGCAGGGTCTCGGCGCGTACCCGATCCTGCTGGCCGGCCGCCCGGACACGGTGGCGCGGTGGATCCCGCGGATCGCCGCCGGCGAGGTGGCGGTCGGGTTCGCGCTCACCGAGCCAGGTGCCGGCTCGGACGCCGCGTCGCTGGCCCTGCGTGCCGAACCGGACGGCGACGGGTTCCGGCTCACCGGCGAGAAGGCGTTCATCTCCAACGCCCCGGACGCCGCCGTGTACTCGGTGTTCGCCCGCACCAGCGACACCGGCTCCCGCGGCATCACCGCGTTCGCGGTCCCGGGCGACGCCGACGGGCTCACCGGCACCCGGCAGGCGATGGTGTCCCCGCACCCGATCGGGCGGCTGCGGTTCGACGGCGTGCGGGTGCCGGCGGCCGCGGTGCTCGGCGAGGTCGACGACGGCTGGCGGGTCGCCATGCGCACCCTGGACATGTTCCGGCCGAGCGTCGGCGCGTTCGCCGTCGGCATGGCTCAGGCCGCGCTGGACGCCGCGGTCGCGCACACCGCCGACCGGGAGGCGTTCGGCCGGCCGCTGCGCACGTTCCAGGCCGTGTCCCACCAGCTCGCCGAGGTCGCGACCAGGGTGCACGCCGCCCGCCTGCTGGTGCGCGACGCCGCCGCGGCCTACGACGCCGGAACCGGACGTACCGGGCATCTTTCCGCGATGGCGAAGCTGTTCGCCACCGAGACCGCGCAGCAGGCGGTGGACGTCGCGATCCAGGTGCACGGTGCGCGCGCGCTGGAGCGGGGGCACCTGCTGGAGCACCTGTACCGGGAGGTACGGGCGCCGCGGATCTACGAGGGAGCGAGCGAGGTCCAGCGGGAGATCATCGCCCGCCAGTTGTACCGCTGACCTGGCTCAGATCCGGGAGACCTCGAACGTCCCGAAAATCCAGCAGGACCAGCAGATGCCGGGGTTGTAGTGGTACTCCCAGGTCCCGCTGAACGAGGTCACCGCGCCGCCGCTGTCGCAGGTCGCCGCCGTGGCCGTGAAGTTCGAGTAGTTGTTGGGGTAGGTCCGCGCGTACCCGTCGTCGACGTACGCGTCGTAGGCGATGTTGGACGAGTTGATGACGGCCCGCATCTCGCCGCCCTCCACGAACAACGAGATCGACATGGTGCCGGTCTGGCCGTCCTCGTCCATGGTCCAGGTGCCGCGGAAGTCCCCGAGCCAGGACTGCCGCTCCGCCGGAGCGCACGACGCGGTAGGCGCGGAACCGGGGTCGGCTTGAGCGACGGGACCAGCGGTCACCACGGCCGCGAGGGCCAACAGGCTCGCGGAGACGATTCTTTTCAACCGCATCCTAGAACTCCTCTCGACGCACCACATCGACATCGTCAGGTTAGGTGTTGCCCGGCCCGGTGGTCCGGGACCGGTTCCCGGGATGGTGGGAAGTGGTCCCGGGCGCCCGCACCTCGGGAAGAAACGCGGGATCAGGGTCGTTTACGCTCACGTGGTGAACGTCGAGGTGACCCCGCTACCAGGGATCGGCACACGCCAGGACTTCGTGTCCCGGACCGGACGCCGCATCGGCGTCATCACCTACCGGGACGGCAAGTTCGAGCTGATCATCTCCAAGAAGGACGATCCGGACGCCTGTACCGCGTCCATCCCGCTGTCCCCGGACGAGGCGGGCGCGCTCGCCGGCCTGCTCGGCGCGCCGCAGCTGGTCGCCGAGCTGTCCGAGGCGAACAGCGGGCTGAGCGGCGTGCACACCAAGCAGCTGCCGCTCGTGCCCGGCTCCCCCTACGACGGGCGGACGCTCGGTGACACGCAGCTGCGCACCCGCACCGCCGTGTCGGTGGTCGCGGTCGTGCGTGCCGGCACCGTGCACCCGTCGCCCCGGCCGGACTTCGTGTTCGGCGGCGGCGACCTGCTCATCACGGTCGGCACCAAAGACGGGCTGGCCAAGGCGGCCGACGTCCTCGACCGCGGGTAGCGGCCCGTGCACCACACCACCGTCGCGCTGATCGAGCTCGGCGCGATCTTTTTCGGTCTGGGTGTGTTGGGGCGGGTGGCGTGGAAGATCGGCATCTCGCCGATCCCGTTCTACCTGCTCGGCGGGCTGGCGTTCGGCAGCGGCGGGCTCATCCCGCTCGAAGGCATCGACGAGTTCACCACGCTGGCCAGCGAGATCGGCGTGATCCTGCTGCTCCTGCTGCTGGGGTTGGAGTACTCCGCGGCCGAGCTGGTGACCGGGATGAGACGGTCCTGGGTCGCCGGGCTGCTCGACATCGTGTTGAACGCCGCGCCGGGCGCGGTCGTGGCGATCATGCTGGGCTGGGGGCCGGTCGGCGCGCTCGCGATGGCCGGCGTGACCTACATCTCGTCGTCCGGGATCATCGCGAAGGTACTCGGGGACCTCGGCCGGCTCGGCAACCGGGAAACCCCGGTCATCCTGTCGATCCTGGTGTTCGAGGACCTGGCGATGGCCATCTACCTGCCGATCCTGACCGCCGTGCTGGCCGGGGCGACGCTGCTGGGCGGGCTGACCGCGATCGGCATCTCGCTGGTCGTGGTGACGCTGGTGCTGGTCCTGGCGCTGCGGTTCGGCCGGTACGTCTCGGCCCTGGTGGACAGCCCGGACCCCGAGGTGTTCCTGCTGCGGGTGCTGGGAGCCGCGCTGCTGGTCGCGGGGGTCGCGCAGCAACTGCAGGTGTCGGCGGCGGTCGGCGCGTTCCTGCTGGGCATCGCGATCTCCGGGTCGACCGCGGAGAACGCGACCAGGATGCTGGAGCCGCTGCGGGACCTGTTCGCGGCCATGTTCTTCGTGGTGTTCGGGCTGAACACCGACCCGGCGACGATCCCGCCGGTGCTCGGCGCGGCCGTGCTGCTGGCCGTCGTGACGACGGCGACGAAGTTCGCCACCGGCTGGTGGGCGGCGAAACGGCAGGGCATCGCGCGGATGGGCCGGGCGCGGACCGGGGCGGCATTGGTGGCGCGCGGCGAGTTCTCCATCGTCATCGCCGGCCTCGCGGTCGGCGCGAACGCCGTCGATCCGCAGCTGGCGGCCCTGTCCACGGCGTACGTGCTGGTCATGGCCATCTTCGGCCCACTGGCCGCACGCCTGGTCGAGCCGGCGATGCGGCTGGCCTCCACCCGACTACGACGAACGGCCACCGCATGACCCACCTCCGGTCGACCGCGGACGCCTACGACGCCGTCGCCACGCTCTACGCCGGGATGGCCCGGGACGACCTGACCTCGCTGCCGCTGGACCGCGCCGCGTTCGCCGAGGCCGCCAGGTCCGCGCCCGGCCCGGTCGCCGAGCTGGGATGCGGCCCGGGGCCGGTGACCGCGCACCTGCGGGACCTGGGGCTCGACGTGTTCGGCGTCGACCTGTCGCAGTCGATGATCGACCTGGCTCGCGCCGCCTACCCGGACCTGCGGTTCGCGGTCGGTTCGATGGACGCGCTGGACCTGGCCGACGGCACGCTGGGCGGGATCGTGTCCTGGTACTCGGTCATCCACGCCCCGCCGGAGGACGTGCCGGCGTACTTCGCCGAGTTCCGCCGGGTGCTCGCGGCCGGCGGTCACCTGCTGGTCGCGTTCTTCGAGTCGGCGGACGGGCGGGTCGCGGCGTTCGACCACAAGGTCACGACGGCGTACCGGTGGCCGATCGACGAGCTGGCGGGCCTGGCGGGCGACGCGGGGTTCACCGAGGTCGGCCGGGTGCTGCGGGAGCCGCTGGCCGACGAGCGGCCGTTGCGCCGGGGCCACCTGCTGATGCGGGCCTAGAGGCGCGCGAGGAGCAGACCGCTGCGGGGCTTCGGGGTGAAGTAGGTGCTCTTGCGGGGCATCCGCCGGCCGGCCGCGTGCACGGCCTTGACGTCGGCGAGCGGGACCGGGGCCAGGTGGAGCACCGCGTCGGCGTCGGTGGGTGGCCGGCGGCCGGCGGGGAGCGGGTGGACGTGCGGGCCCTCCGGGTCGAGGCCGAGGGCGTCGCGGAGCAGGGTCTCCTCGACGACGGCGTGGTCCTGACCGGTGCGCGGGAGCCGGACCGTGAACGTCCCGTGTGGGGTGTGCACGACGGTGCTGCCGTGGGCCGGTTCGGCGTCGGTGACGGCGTCGGTGTCGGTGACGGGCAGGCCGGCGCGGCGCCACGCCTCGGTGAGGGTGGCGGCGGTGTGGCCGGTGCCGGTGAGGACGCGGTGGAACGCGCCGATCCGCAGGTCGGGGCCGGCGGTGACCAGGGCGAGGAGTCCGGTGAGGCCCGCGGTGGCCGCGGCGGCGACGCGGTGGTTCCCGTCGGCGACCATCAGCGGGTGCGTGGACGCCTCGGCGAGCACGCCGTCGCCGTCGGGCAACAACCACAGGCGGTGTCGCCGGCCCGCGCTGTCGATCGTCGACACGACGGGGTCCTGTCCGGCCACGGCGGTGCGGACGGCACCGGTGAGGGTGTCGCGTTCGCCGACCGGAACCAGCATGGCGGCGCTGGTGGCGTGACCGAGCCCGGCGAGCACCTCGGCGCGCTCGGCGACGATCTCCGGGTACACCTGTTCGCCGTGCCGCACCCGTTCCAGCCCTTCGGCGTCGACGGCGGCGGGGTCGACCATGCACAGCACCCCGACGGCCGTCCCGTCCGGGCCGTCCACCTCGTACGGCGCGACGACGTTCCGCACCGGCCGGTAGGCGGTGCGAAGCAGGACCGAGAGGGTGGCGCGCGCGGTCGGCAGCGCGTCGAGCAGGCCGAGGCCGCGGGCCATGGCGGCCGGGGTGCGGTGCGGGTGCTGGACGGCGAGCAGGGTGTCGGTGTGCCGGCGGCGGAGCGCGTCGACGATCCGGGCGGGCTCGGCGAACTCGTCCACGTCCGGGCCGGGTACCTCGTCGCGCACCACCCAGCCGTCCGCGATCGGCCGGATCCAGCCGTCGGTCACAGATCGACGGCCGCGAACAGGGAGCCGACCTCGGGGCGGGTGAGCGCCCGCAGCGAGCCGGGCCGCTGGTTGCCGAGCCGCACGTCGGCGATCTGGGTGCGGACGAGCTTGCGCACCGGGTGCCCGACCTCGGCGAGCAGCCGGCGCACGATGTGGTTGCGGCCCTCGTGCAGCACGACCTCGACGAGCGTGCGGCCGCCGCTGGAGTCGACGACCTTGAACCCGTCGACGGTGACCGGACCGTCCTCGAGCTCGACGCCGTCGCGGAGCGTGCGGCCGAGGGTGCGCGCGATCGGGCCCTGCACCTCGGCGAGGTAGGTCTTGAGCACCACGAACGACGGGTGGGTCAGCCGGTGCGCGAGCTCGCCGTCGTTGGTGAGCAGCAGCAGGCCCTCGGTGTCCGCGTCGAGCCGCCCGACGTGGAACAGCCGGTCCTTCCGGTCCCGCACGTAGTCCCCGACGCACGGGCGGCCCCGGTCGTCGGACATCGTGGTGTGCACGCCCTTCGGCTTGTTGAACGCGAGGTGCACGAGGTCGCCGCGAACGACGACCCGGACCCCGTCGACGTGGATCACCGCGTTGTCCGGATCGACGCGCCGGCCGAACTCGGTGACGACCTTGCCGTCCACGCTGACCCGGCCCTGCGCGATGAGCTCCTCGGACGCCCGGCGGGACGCGACCCCGGCCTGGGCGAGGACCTTCTGCAGGCGGACGCCTTCCTCAGATGTCATCAATGGAGTCGACCTCCGGGAGCAGGGGCGCGATCGGAGGCAGGTCGTCGAGGGAGGACAGCCCGAGGCGCTCGAGGAACAGTTCGGTGGTGCGGTAGAGGAAGCCGCCGGTCTCGGTGTCGGTGCCGGTCTCCTCGACCAGCCCGCGGGCGAGCAGGGTGCGGATGACTCCGTCGCAGTTGACCCCGCGGACGGCGGCGACGCGGGCTCGGGTGACGGGCTGCCGGTAGGCGATGACGGCGAGGGTCTCGAGCGCGGCGCGGGTGAGCTTGGCGCGCTGACCGCCGAGGAGGAGCTTCTCGACGTGTGGGGCGTAGCGGTCGCGGGTGTAGTAGCGCCACCCGCCGCCGGCGTGCCGGAGGTCGAAGCCGCGTTCGTGCTCGGTGTAGGCGTCGGCCATGCGCTGAAGGACGTCGTTGACACGGGCGACCGCGGTGCCGGTGGCGTCGGCGAGCGCCTCGGCCTCCACCGGCGAGTCGACGGTGAGCAGCAGGGCCTCGAGGATGCACTCGAGCTCGGTGTCGGTCAGCTCGGGCAGCTCGTCGACGGCCTCGTCCACGGGGGCCGTCGGCGGGTCGGCGTCCGCGGGAGCGGGGTTGTCGTCGCCGGTCGGCCGCTCGTCGGGCGGCTCGGTCTCAGCGGGCGCGTCGGCTACGGCGGACGGGTCGGCGTCAGCTGGTGCGGCGTCCTCGCCGGCGGTCAGCGCCTCGCCGGACGGCTCTACCTCGGTAGGCGGGTCGGCATCCGCGGGCAGATCAGCGACGGCCTCCCCGGACGGCTCCACCTCAGTAGGCGGGTCGGCATCCGCGGGCAGGTCAGCGGCGGCCTCCCCGGACGGCTCCACCTCAGTAGGCGGGTCGGCATCCGCGGGCAGGTCAGCGGCGGCCTCCCCGGACGGCTCCACCTCAGTAGCCGGGTCGGCATCCGCGGGCAGGTCGGCGGCGGTCGATGCGGCGGCCTCATCGGAAGGGGACTCGGTCTCAGCGGGCGGATCAGCGTCGTCCGGCACCTCGGTGGGGGGATCGGTTGCCGCCTCGACCGGGTCGGGGGTGGTTGGGGGTTCGTGCTGGTCTCGCGGGGTCACCCGTACTCCTCCTCGTCGCCCGGGGTGGGCGTGGCGGCGGCCTCGGCGTCCTCGATGCTGCCGCCGGTCCAGCGCACGTGCAGTTCCGCGAGCGCCTCCTCCTGCTGGAAGAGGACCACGTCCTCCTTGTACAGGTCCAGCAGCGCCAGGAACCGCGCCACCACCTCGATGCTGTGCTCGCAGTCGGCCACCAGCTCCGCGAAGGTCGCTCCGCCGGCCGACGCCAGCCGCACCCGCAGCACCGCGGCGTGCTCGCGCACCGACACCTTCCCCATGTGCAGGTGGTCGATCGACACGGTCGGCGGCGGCTTGGGGCGGAACACGGCGGCGGCGATCTCGGCGAACCGCTGCGCGCTCACGCCGAGCATGACCTCCGGCAGCAGCGACGAGAACCTGTCCTCCAGCGCCACCGACCTCGGGTACCGCCGCAGCGCGCCGGCCTCCAGCTCGGCGAACAGCGCGGCCACCTGCTTGTACGCCCGATACTGCAGCAGCCGCGCGAACAGCAGGTCGCGCGCCTCCAGCAGCGCCAGGTCGTCCTCGTCCTCAACGTCGCCGGTCGGCAGCAGGCGGGCCGCCTTCAGGTCGAGGAGGGTCGCCGCGACCACCAGGAACTCGGTGGTCTCGTCGAGGTTCCAGTTCTCCCCCGCCTGCCGCAGGTGGGCGATGAAGTCGTCGGTCACCTGGTGCAGCGCGACCTCGGTCACGTCCAGCTCGTGCTGCGAGATGAGCTGCAGCAGCAGGTCGAACGGGCCCTCGAAGTTGGAGAGCCGCACGGTGAACCGCGCGTCGGGCACGGAATCGATCAACGAACGCTACTTCCCGGTGTCGTTGCGCAGCCGCCGCACCAGCACCGAGTCCTCGCCGCGTTCGTCCAGGTCGGCGAGGACCACCGCGATGGCCTCGCGCACCACGCGGCCGCGGTCGACGGCCAGACCGTGGGTGGCCCGCAGCGCGAGGCGGGCGTGTTCGAGGGCGAGCAGCTCCTCGTCCGACACGTACACCGTGATCTTCGAGGTGTGCTTCTGCCTGGGCGAACCCCGGCGGGGTGAGGCGTGGGCGACCGGCCAGGTGTCGTCGCCGCGCTGGCTGGTCGGCCGGAACAGCTCCGCGGCACCGGGCAGTGGGGCGCGACGGCTCACCTGGCCATCGCCACTTCTCGGGAGATGACCTCGCGGGCGAGCTGCCGGTAGGCCTTCGCGCCGGCCGACCGCGGCGCCCACACGGTGATCGGCGCGCCGGCCACGGTGGTCTCCGGGAACCGGACGGTCCGGTTGATCACGGTGTCGAAGACGATGTCGTCGAACCGCTCGACCACGCGGGCGATGACCTCACGGGAGTGCAGGGTGCGCGGGTCGAACATGGTGGCCAGGATGCCGGTGATCTCGAGCTTCGGGTTCAGCCGCTCGCGCACCTTCTCGATGGTGTCGATGAGCAGGGCGACACCGCGCAGGCTGAAGAACTCGCACTCGAGCGGGATCAGCACCCCGTCGGCGGCGGCGAGCGCGTTGACCGTGAGCAGGCCGAGCGACGGCTGGCAGTCGATGAGGATGTAGTCGTACTGGTCGATCACCGGGCGCAGCGCGCGCACGAGCGTGTGCTCCCGCCCGACCTCGGCGACGAGCTGGACCTCGGCCGCGGACAGGTCGATGTTGCTCGGCAGCAGGTCCATGTTGTCGACACCGGTGCGGATGACGGCGTCGGTGGCGCTGGCGGAACGCTCGATGATGACGTTGTAGATGGTGCGTTCGAGCTGGTGGGCGGGGATGCCGAGGCCGACCGACAGCGCGCCCTGCGGGTCGAAGTCGACGATCAGCACCCGGCGGCCGAACTCGGTGAGCGCCGCGCCGAGGTTTATCGTCGAGGTGGTCTTGCCCACCCCACCCTTCTGGTTGCACAGGGCGAGTACCTTGGCCGGGCCGTGGCCGTTGAGCAGCGGTGGCTCCGGAATGTGCCGCTTGGGTCGCCCGGTCGGGCCCAACGAGCCGTTGGGGCTGTCGTCGAGCGCCTCGTCCTCGTCGGAAGCCGCTCGTGGGGCGAGGCTGAGCTCCCGTTCCGAGGGATGCATTGTCGACATAACGACCTAGCTCCTTGTCGTCCGCACTGTCCGCCGCAGCTTAGAGATCGCGCCGCGTGACCGGCAAAGAGGCTCGCCGTGGGGGCGGCTACTCTCCCGCCATGCCGGTTCACCAGCTCCGCCTCGTCGTCACCGCCGCCGACTTCGACGAGGCCGTGCATTTCTACCGTGACGCGCTGGGGCTGCCCGAACGGGATGCCGTGCAACCGCCGAGCGGACGGGTCATGATCCTCGACGCCGGGCAGGCGACGCTGGAGATCGCCGAGCCGTCGACGGCCGAGTACATCGACGAGGTCGAGGTCGGTCGCCGGGTGGCGGGTCACATTCGAGTCGCTTTCCAGGTCGATGACGTGGAGACCAGCACCGCGGCGCTGGCGGAGGCGGGTGGCGCTGTCCTGGCGACTCCGCGTCCGACCCCGTTCGGCTCGACCAACGCGCGCCTCGACGGCCCCGCCGGCCTGCAGCTGACCCTCTTCGAGCTGACCTGACCGGGCCCAGTCCATAAGGTGTAGGGGCTGGTCACGCGGGCGACGAGGCTCGTTCACCCGAGCGGTCATGCCAGCGGGCCGTGGTTCACCCGTCAACCCAGGGCTCTCGGGTGGGCGGTGGCGTAGACCTCGCGCAGCGTGTTGACCGTGACCAGGGTGTAGATCTGCGTGGTGGTCACCGACGCGTGCCCGAGGAGTTCCTGCACCACCCGCACGTCGGCGCCCCCCTCCAGCAGGTGCGTCGCGAACGAGTGTCGCAGCGTGTGCGGGGACACCGACGCCGCGATCCCGGCCCGCTCGGCGGCGACCTTCAGCGTCTGCCACGCGCTCTGCCGCGACAGCCGTCCGCCGCGCACGTTCAGGAACACCGCGGGTGTGCCGCGGCCCCTCGTGGCCAGGCCGGGACGGGCGCGCACCAGATACGCGTCCAGCGCGTCCAGCGCGGGCCGGCCGATCGGTACCAGCCGCTGCTTGCCGCCCTTGCCGTCCAGCAGCACCGTGCGCTCGCGGGCGTCGACGTCGTCCAGGTCGAGGCCGACCGCCTCCGAGATGCGGGCGCCGGTCGAGTACAGCACCTCCAGCAGCGCCCTGTCCCGCAGCGGGCCCGCCCCGTCCGGCGGCGGGGTGTCCAGCAGGCGCAGCACGTCGGCCACCGGCAGGGCCTTGGGCAGCCGCCGCGGCGTCGTGGGTGGGCGGACGTCGCGCGCGGGATCCAGCTCGACCAGGCCCTCGCGGACCGCGAACTTGTGCAGGCCGCGCACGGCGACCAGCGCGCGGGCGGCCGACGACGCGGCCAGCGGCGGGTGCTCGGCGTCGCCCTCGCGGAGTACGGCCAGGAACGCCGACACGTGTGCCTCGGTCACCTCGGCCAGCGACGACACGCCGGACTCCGTCAGGTGCTCGGTGTAGCGGCGCAGGTCGCGGGTGTAGCCGTCGAGGGTGTTGGGCGCGGTGCCGCGTTCGACGGCGAGGTGGTCGAGATAGCTGATCACGACGTCGACCATGGGATCCAGGGTATTCGCGTGCGGGTCGCGAACGACGGAACCGCGTGGGTGTGGCGCGTATCGTGGATCTCGTGGAGGAACCGGTCGGCAGCGACGAGCTCCGGATCGGCACGGCCGAGCGGGAGTCGGCCGTGCGGCTGCTCGGCGAGCACTTCGCCGAGGGCAGGCTCCAGGTCGAGGAGTACGAGGAGCGGGTCGGGCTCGCGCTCGACGCCAAGACCCGCGCCGACCTGCGGCCACTGTTCGCCGACCTACCCGCGCCAAGTCCGCCGTTCATGGTGCCGCCGGTGCGGCGGGACGAGCCGCTGCCGGCGTTCCGGCCGGTCGCGCCGTCACCCGTGGAGTACTCCGACCGGAGCCGGATCGCGGCCGGGGTACTGCAGATCCTGCTGCCGTTCGGCATCGGCCGGTTCTACACCGGGCACACCGGCACGGCGCTGGCGCAGCTGTTCACGGCGATCTTCTTCGTGGGCGTGGTCTGGAGTTTCGTCGACGGGGTCATCCTGATCGCCAAGGGTGGCGAGGATCGGTACGGGCGGCCGCTGCGCGACTGAACGTCAGAGGAACCCGCGGAGGAGCGCGGCGGTGCCGTCCAGGTGTTCGTCCATGGCCGCACGGGCGGCGGGGGCGTCGCCGGAGAGAATGGCCTCGACGATCAGGCGGTGCTGCTCGTCGGAGTGCTCGATGTTCGCTCCGATCAGCGGGATCGCGTCGAGCAGTTCGTTGACGCCGGTACGCACGTCGGCGACGGCCGAGGTGAGCGACGCCGACCCGGTGACCTCGGCGATCGCCAGGTGCAGCCGCGAGTCGCGCCGCCGGTACTCGGCTTCCTCCCCCGGCGCGACGTCCGTGGCGTCGGTGAGCCGCACTCGCAGGTGCTGGCGGTCGGCCGGGCTCAGCGACCGCGCGGCCGCCGCCTCGGCGGCACCGGATTCCAGCACCCGGCGCAGGGTCAGCACGTCCTCGAGTTCCACGCCGGACGGCGCCGCGCCGCGCCGGGGGCGGGGCAGGCCGGGCAGGTCCTCCGCCACGAACGTGCCGCCGTAGCGGCCCCGCCGCGATTCGACGTAACCGGCGTCGGCGACCGCGCGGATCGCCTCGCGCAGGGTCACCCGGCTCACCCCGAGCCGCGCGGCCAGCTCCCGTTCGGCGGGCAGCCGCTCCCCCGGCGCGGCGACGCCGAGCCGGATCGCCTGCAGCAGCCGCTCGACGGTCTCCTCGAACGCGTTGCGGGTGCGAACCGGCCGGAACACCGCCGCGGCCGCGTCCCGTCGACCGTGCGCGGGCACTAGATCGGGGTGACGTACGCGCCGGAGATCCCGCCGTCCACCAGGAACGTCGACGCGGTGATGAACGACGCGTCGTCGCTGGCCAGGAACGCGGTGGCGGCGGCGATCTCCTCGGCCTCGGCGAACCGGCCCATCGGCACGTGCACGAGCCGGCGCTCGGCCCGCTCGGGGTCGGCGGCGAACAGTTCGCGCAGCAGCGGCGTGTTCACCGGGCCGGGGCACAGCGCGTTGACCCGGATGCCCTCGCGCGCGAACTGCACGCCGAGCTCCCGGCTCATCGCGAGCACCCCGCCCTTCGACGCCGAGTAGGAGATCTGCGAGGTCGCCGCGCCCATCACGGCCACGAACGACGCCGTGTTGACGATCGAACCCTTGCCCTGCCGGCGCATGTGCGGCAGCACGTGCTTGCAGCACAGGTACACCGAGGTCAGGTTGACCCGCTGCACGGTCTCCCACGCCTCGATGCCGGTCTCCAGGATCGAGTCGTCCTCCGGCGGGGAGATGCCGGCGTTGTTGAACGCGATGTCGACGCTGCCGTGGGTGTCCACGACGCGCTGGAACATCGCCTCGACGGCGGCCTCGTCGGTGACGTCGCAGGTGATCGCGTCGCCGTCGACCTCCTTGGCCAGCGTCTCGATCGCCTCGGTGTTCAGGTCGACGCCCACCACGAGGGCGCCCTCCTCGGCGAACCGCCGCGCGGTGGCGAGTCCGATGCCGCTGGCCGCCCCGGTGATGACGGCGACCCTGCCCTCCAGTCGGTTCACTGGTCCCCCTCGGTGGAGATGAAGACGTTCTTGGTGTCGGTGAACGCGTCCAGCGCGTCCGGGCCGAGTTCGCGGCCGAGCCCGGACTGCTTCATGCCGCCGAACGGCGTCCAGTACCGCACCGACGAGTGCGAGTTGACCGACAGGTTGCCGGCCTCCACCCCGCGCGCGACCCGCATGGCGCGGCCGACGTCGCCGGTCCAGATCGAGCCGGACAGGCCGTACTCGGTGTCGTTGGCCATCCGCAGCGCGTCGGCCTCGTCGTCGAACGGCTGCACGGTGACGACCGGGCCGAACACCTCCTCGACGACGACCCGGTCGGTCGGGGTGCGCGGCAGGACGACGGTCGGCGGGTACCAGAAGCCGGGTCCGTCCGGCGCACTGCCCCGGAAGGCGACGTCACCGTCCACGTAGGACGCCACGGAATCGCGCTGGGCCGAGGAGATCAGCGGTCCCATCTCGGTCCGCTCGTGCGCCGGGTCGCCGACGACGACGCCCCGCACGGCCGGTTCGAGCAGTTCCAGGAACCGGTCGAACACGTTGCGCTGCACGAGGATTCTCGACCGGGCGCAGCAGTCCTGGCCGGCGTTGTCGAACACCCCGTACGGCGCGGTCGCCGCGGCCCGCTCCAGGTCGGCGTCGGCGAAGACGATGTTGGCGTTCTTGCCGCCCAGTTCCAGGGTCACCCGCTTCACCTGCGCGGCGCAGCCCGCCATGATCCGCCGGCCGACCTCGGTGGAGCCGGTGAACACGACCTTGCGCACCAACGGGTTGTCCACGAACCGCTGCCCGACGACGGACCCCTTGCCAGGCACGACCTGGAACACGCCGTCGGGCAGACCCGCCTCGCGAGCCAGTTCGCCGAGCCGGATCGCGGTCAGCGGGGTCAGTTCGGCGGGCTTGAGCACGACGGTGTTGCCGGCGGCGAGCGCGGGCGCGAACCCCCAGCCGGCGATCGGCATCGGGAAGTTCCACGGCACGATCACGCCGACCACGCCGAGCGGCTCGGCGAACGTGACGTTCACCCCGCCGGGCACCGGGATCTGCCGGCCGAACAGGCGTTCCGGGGCGGCCGCGTAGTAGTGCAGGACGTCGCGGACGTTGCCGGCCTCCCAGCGGGCGTTGCCGATGGTGTGCCCGGAGTTGGCGACCTCCAGCGCGGCCAGGTTGTCCACGTCGGCGTCGACGGCGTCGGCGAAGCGGCGCAGCAGCCGGGCGCGGTCACCCGGCGCGACCGCCCGCCAGGCCGGCAGCGCGCGGTGCGCCCGTTCGATCGCCGCGTCCGCGTCGGCCGCTGACGCGGACGGCACGGTCGTGACCACCTGCTCGGTGGCCGGGTTGATCACATCGGTCATCGGTTCGCCTCCCCTACCAGCGCCCGGAACAGGCGCCGATCCACTCCGTCCTCCTCGGGATGCCACTGCACACCGGCGACGAACGCCGCCCCGGGCAGCTCGACGCCTTCCACGGTCCCGTCGTCCGCGTGCGCGACCGGAACGAGCCCGGCACCGAGCCGGTCGATCGCCTGGTGGTGGTGGCAGTGCACCTCGATCCGCTCCCCCACGATCCCGCCGAGCCTGCTGCCGGGCGTGACCTTCACCGGGACCCGGCCGAACGCGCCGGGCGCCGGCTGGTGGTCGGTGTTGCCGACCTGGTCGGGCAGGTGCTGGTGCAGGGTGCCGCCGAGCACCGCGTTCAGCAGCTGCATCCCCCGGCACACGCCGAGCAGCGGCACACCCGCGCGCAGCGCCAGCTCGATCAGCGTCCACTCGGAACGGTCCCGGTCCGCGCGTGCCGGCCCGGTCTCCGGCGCGCGCTCGGCGCCGTACCGCTCGGGGCCGACGTCCGCGCCACCGGCGATGATCAGACCGTCCACACGGGACAGCTGAGCCTCGGTCCAGTCGCCGACCGGGGGCAGCAGGACCGGCATGCCGCCGGCGTGCACAACCCCGTCGAGGTAGCCCTGTGGCAGGACCGCGGCCGGGGTGTCCCAGACCCCGAACCGGGTGCGTTCCAGGTAGCAGCTGATGCCGATGAGCGGGCTAGAGGCGTTCAAACCCACGGATCCGCTCCCAGTCGGTGACCGCCACGTCGAACGCGGCCAGCTCCACGCGCGCGTTGTTCAGGTAGTGGTCGACCACGTCGTCGCCGAACGCGGCCCGGGCGACTTCGCTCGCGGCCAGCAGCTCGGCGGCGTCCCGCAGCGTCGCCGGCACCGTCGGCTTGTCGGTGGTGTAGGCGTTCCCGGTCAGCTCGGGCTCCAGCGGCAGCTCGTGCTCGATGCCGTGCAGCCCGGCCGCGACCAGCGCCGCCACGCCCAGGTAGGGGTTCATGTCGCCGCCCGGCACCCGGTTCTCCACCCGCAGCGACTCGCCGTGGCCGACCACCCGCAGCGCGCAGGTGCGGTTGTCCACGCCCCACGCGACCACCGTCGGCGCGAAGCTGCCCGGCTGGAAACGCTTGTAGGAGTTGATGTTCGGCGCGAAGAAGTAGGTCAGCTCGCGCAGCAGCGCCTGTTGCCCGGCGAGGAAGTGCTCCATCAGCGGGGAGAACCCGTGCGGCCCGTCGCCGGCGAGCACGGCCGAGCCGTCGGTGCCGCGCAGCGAGATGTGCACGTGGCAGGAGTTGCCCTCCAGCTCGTTGTACTTCGCCATGAACGTCAGGCTCTTGCCGTGCCGCGCGGCGATCTCCTTGGCACCGGTCTTGTAGATGCTGTGGTTGTCGCACGTGGTCAGCGCGGTGTCGTAGCGGAACGCGATCTCGTGCTGGCCGGGGTTGCACTCCCCCTTCGCCGACTCCACGTACATCCCGGCGCCCGCCATGCCGTTGCGGATGTCGCGCAGCAGCGGCTCGACGCGACCGGTGCCGATCATCGAGTAGTCCACGTTGTACTGGTTGGCCGGGGTGAGGTCGCGGTAGGCGGCGTTCCAGGCCTGCTCGTAGGAGTCGTCGAACACGATGAACTCGAGCTCGGTGCCAACGTGGGCGACCAGGCCGCGCTCGGCCAGCCGGTCGAGCTGGCGGCGCAGGATCTGCCGGGGCGACGCGGGCACCGGCCCGCCCTCGACCCACTCGACGTCGGCGAGCACCAGCGCGGTGCCGGGGTGCCACGGGACGAGCCGGAGCGTGTCCAGGTCGGGACGCATGACGAAGTCGCCGTAGCCGCGCTCCCAGGACGACATCGCGTAGCCGTCGACGGTGTTCATGTCGACGTCGACGGCGAGCAGGTAGTTGCAGGTCTCGGTGGCGTGCGCGACGACCTCGTCGAGGAAGTAGCGGGCGGCGCAGCGCTTGCCCTGCAGGCGGCCCTGCATGTCGGTGATGGCCACCAGGACGGTGTCGACGGTGCCGTCGTCCACCAGGCCGCGCAGCTGGTCGAGGGTGAGCATGCCGTCCCGTCGTGCCATCCGCGTCCTCCAAAGGTTTGGTCCTGGCCCATTGCACACGCGCAACGGGAACGTGTCAATCGGTGCGGTCTTGACAGATGGAGGTGAACAGGATCACCCTCGACGAGGCTCAAAGGACCGTTGGTGGCCCATTAGGGAGCGTGCCGATGTCGACACCGCAGCACCGCGAGGGCGTGGAGTACCAGACAGTCGGGGCGAGCTACCTGGAGCAGCGGCAGCTGCGCAGAGGCGCGGCGGGCTGGGTCCTGCTGGCCGGGCTCGGTGTCGCGTACGTGATCTCCGGCGACTTCGCCGGCTGGAATTTCGGACTCGCCGAGGGCGGCTGGGGCGGTCTGCTGATCGCCACGGTGCTGATGGCGGTCATGTACACGTGCATGGTGTTCGGCCTGGCGGAGATGGCCTCGGCGATGCCGGTGGCCGGCGCTGGCTACGGCTTCGCGCGCCGCGCGCTCGGACCCACCGGCGGTTTCGCGACCGGCACGGCGATCCTGATCGAGTACTCGATCGCGCCGGCCGCGATCTCGGTGTTCATCGGCGGGTACGTGGAGTCGCTCGGCCTGTTCGGGCTGACCAGCGGCTGGCCGGTGTTCCTGGTGTGCTACCTGATCTTCATCGGCGTGCACCTGTGGGGGGTCGGCGAGGCGCTGCGGGTGATGTTCGTGATCACCGGGATCGCGGTGGTCGCGCTGGTGGTGTTCGTGGTCGGCATGATCGGCAAGTTCGACCCGGACAACCTGTTCGACATCGCGCCGACCGACGCGGCCGGGGCGAGCACGTTCCTGCCCTTCGGCGTGGCCGGGGTACTGGCCGCGTTCGTGTACGGCATCTGGTTCTTCCTGGCGGTGGAGGGCGTTCCGCTGGCCGCGGAGGAGGCGTCCGAGCCGCGCCGGGACCTGCCACGCGGGATCATCGCCGCGATGGGCCTGCTGCTGGTGTTCGCGGCGCTGATGCTGGTGGTGGCGCCGGGCGCGGCCGGCTCGTCGACGATCGCCGAGTCGGACAACCCGCTGCCGGACGCGATCCGGGCGGCGTACGGCGGGGACAACTTCCTGGCCCAGTTCGTGAACTACGTCGGCCTGGCGGGGCTGGTGGCGAGCTTCTTCTCGATCATGTACGCGTACTCGCGGCAGCTGTTCGCGCTGTCCAGGGCGGGGTACCTGCCGCGCTGGATGTCGGTGACGGGCCGGCGCAAGACCCCGTACCTGGCGCTGATCGTGCCCGGCACGGTCGGCTTCGTCCTGGCCACGGCGACCATGGACGGCGCGCTGCTGATCAACATCGCCGTGTTCGGGGCGACGGTGTCGTACGTGCTGCTGAACCTGTCGCACATCGTGCTGCGGGTGCGCGAGCCAGGCCTGGAGCGCCCGTACCGCACGCCGGGCGGTGTCGTGACCACCGGCATCGCGACCGCACTCGCGGTGGCCGCGGTGATCGCGACGTTCTTCGTCGACGAACTCGCCGCCGCGATCACCGCCGGCATCCTGCTGGTGGCGCTGGCGTACTTCTTCCTCTACAGCCGCCACCGCCTGGTCGCGAACGCCCCGGAGGAGGAGTTCGCCGCCATCCGCCGCGCCGAGTCCGAGCTGGCGGACTGACCGTTCAGGAGGTGGTAGCCGGCGTCGCCGCGTCCGGGGTCGACCCAGACAGGCCGGGTACCCGGCCTACGCGGAGCGGTGACCACCATGGCGTTCCGACCGAGGGTGACACCGGTGTGAGGCGTTGAGCCCGGCTGCCTCACGTAAGCGGATCGCCGCCATCGCGGAGGAGCTGGCGTGACCGACAACGAGTTCGTCTGGCGCAAGTCCAGCTACAGCGACGAGAACGGCGAGTGTGTGGAGGCCGCGCTGCTCGACGGTCGCTTCGCGGTGCGCGACAGCAAGGCGCCCGACGCGGGCACGATGTCGGTCGGCCGCGACGGGATGGCGGCGTTGTTGAGCAGCGTCAAGACGGCCGGGCGCACTAGCCGGCACCACTAGGCCGAGCCGAGGTCGTCGCCGGGTCCGGCCACGCGCACGGCGACTCGATCACGATCAGTGGAGTGCTGCGGTTGTCGCCGTAGACGCGCATCGTCAGGTGGTAGTCGTCCCCAGACGTGGCGACCCGAACAGTGCGGTCCTTGTTGTCGTAGTGGAGATCGTCGATCAGGTGATAACCCAGGCTTGTCCAGGTATCCCTGAGATCGTCGATCATCCGCGAGTAGCGAGCCGGATCCACACCCGCGACGAAGTAGCGCGCCGCGACGAACACCTGGCCGGTTCGCTCGTTGCCGTCGGCGGTATGGCAGTTCACCGTGCCGATCCTCGGAGTGACAAGCCGTGAACCCGGTGGAAGTTGGCTGGCGACCAGCTTGGTGTAGTCGTCCACCCTTGTCGTCGCCTGTTGTTGGGTGAGGTCGTTCAGCACAGCGGTCTCCTTCGGCCGGTCGTTGGACGGCGCCTTCCCGGCAAGGTTGGCGACCACCGCAACCACGGCGAGCACCGCGAGCACCGCGGCGCACGCGACCAGCACCTTGACCGGGGTTCGGAGCATCAACCCGCCGGCTGCATTCCCACGATGATGTTCCCCATGCCTTCGAGCGATGCGTTCATCCGGTCGTTTTCGATGTCCCAGTAGTCGCTGTGTGCGGTACCGGGATCGGCGGCGAATTCGGTGCCACCGAACGGTTCCACGGCCTGATGCTCGAGAGGCGGGCTGGGAAGCCGTGGGTCGGAATGCTCAACGCCCGCACCGCCGGAATAGTGTGGTGAACTGCGATCGACATCGGTGAGAACGCGCATGGGGTCGTCGTCGCCGATGGTGTGATAAACACGTTGGTCCATCTGCTCGGGATCCACCCCGGTCAGCTGGAGGCCGGCGGGATGTTCCACCCCCACCGTCGGCGTGGCCACGAAGACCAGTGCGTCGGCGTCGACGGCGCCCTCCCGTGCGGTCAGGCCAACCACCTCACCCCCGTAGCTGTGCCCGATGAGTGTGTTGTGCGACGGGCCACCCATCGCGGCGTCGTCGTGCGTAACCCGTAGTCCGTGCTGGAACTCGCGCAGGTCACCGGCCGCATCCTCGGCATAACCGGGGAAGGGTGACTCGGTGACGACATTCTGCGGGGCCTCGTAGTCCATGTAGGTGACAACCGCGGTCGACTCCCTGGGGTCCGCATCCGCTGCGGCCAGAACCATGTTGTCCGCCCGGTCGATGTTCGACGGGGCCGAGCCGACGCGAGTGCCGGTGCCGGGAACGTAGGTGGCCACGTTGGTGGCGGTGTCGGGGTTCCCGACCGCCACGATCGTCCTACCCAAGCCTTCGGTCTCGACCTTGAGCAGGTACGCCTGGGGATGGGTGTGGTCGGGCGGCAGATTCAGCCGGTCGATCATGCCTTCCAGGCCGTTCAGCTTGTCCCGTAGTTGAGCGAGCCGCTCCTGGTCGGCCGCGCTGATCGGGTGACGAGCTTCCAGTATCGCCACCTCCTCGCGCACGTGTTCGGTCATCCCGGGCAGTATCGACCGGTTCGCCCGATCGCGCACGGCAGCGGGAATGCCGTCCATCGCGCCGATCACTTCGGCCCGGTTGAACAGGAGCGCCTCACGCTGCTGGATGGACAGGCCATCCCACCACTTCAGCACGTTCTCCGGGGACGTGCCCCTGGCCGGAACGGTGATCGAGCCCCAGACCGCCGCGTTGTAGTCCGACGATGGGGCGAAACCGGCGGCCAGCGCGGTCAGCTTGCGCAGCTCGGTCGCGGCGGTCGCATCGGCCTCGTTGGCCCGGCGGAGCAGGTCCTGGAACGTCGTGGTCAGCTGCGCCGCGAGATCCTTCGCGCCATTGGCCGATCCGTCCGGAAGTGGCGCGCGTGCGGTCACCGTGCCGTCGTCGCCGACGCTGTGGAACTGGAACCCTTTGCCCGTCGCCTCGTCGATGGTGCGGCGAAGTGAACCCTGCAGCTCGGAAAGCGTGTCATGCAGCGTGGTCACCACCGGCGGAATCTTGTCGAGTTCGTCGGTCATGTCGCGCAGGGATCTGCGCAGCACGCCGAGTTCCGCCTTGGCGTTGTCGCTCGCCGGGCCGATCCAGTCCGCCAACGCGTCGAGATGACGTTGCACATCGTCGCCACGCTCACCCGCGCGCCGCGCGATCGTCGTCCATTTCTCAGCCTGGCGCGCGTATATGCCCACGTCGAGGTCGCGCAACTGGTTGAAGGTCACCATCGACCACGATCACCTGTCCTCGAACTTGGTCAGGATCGCGATCTCCACGTCGTGGTACACGTTCGCGTTCACCACGAGTGTGTCGCCCTGAACCGCCACCGTCTCGCCAGCGACCCGAAGCGTCCGGTCCCAACCGGTCTCGCAGTCGTCGAGTTCACGGCTCGCGGCGAATCCCCGCGCGGTTGCCGCCGTCGTCGCCTCGCCGTTGGTGAACCACGTGACGTTGCGCAGCAACTCCTCGGCCGTATCGAGCATCTCGGTGCCGACCCTCGTCAGCGTCTCCGCCGACACAACGACAACATCATCACCGGCCGGTGCCATGTCGAACCCCCAGTTCGCCACTCGTCCGTCGCGCCGATTTCTACGAATTTCTCTCTTCGCACATCGGCGCGCACCCAGCGTCACACAATGAGGGCTCAGTCCGGAAACGCTGTCAGAACAGCGTTCCCGAACTGTGACGTGCCGAAGACGTTGCTGCACAGGCCGACCCAGACGTGTCCCGGTGGCACTCTCGGGAAGTGGGGCAGCTGGTCACGTTCGGCGAGCGTCGGCCACCGCACCGTTGACGATCTCGCCGGCCGGCACACTTCTTCCGCTACAGCCACCACCGCCTGGTCGCGAACGTCCCCGAGGCGGAGTTCGCCGCCACCCGCCTCGTCGAGTCCGAGTTGGCGGACTGAATAATCCACAGGAAGAATCCGTAACGAATCCGCTTCAACACCGATGCACGGCACGATATGGTTGGTAGAAGTCGACGTCGGGAGCTTCACGATGGATTTACACCGTGCGCTCAGGTTGACGGCCGGCGCGCTCTACTTCGCTGCGGTGGGCGTGCTCGCGGTCGCGTTCGGGTCCTTCCTCGCCGACCGGCTAGGTTCCGACGGAGTCGCCGGCCACGTTCTCCCCGTCCTCGGCGGCGGAACCCTCGCCTTCGCCGCCGGTTTCGCGGCTGCTCTCCTGCGACCCGCGCAGTGCGGCGAGTCGGCGGTTCGTCCGCCTGAGCCCGCGCGCGAAGCCCGTCGCAGCAAGGCCGCCACCACCAGTGATCAGCAGGATCTTCGGCCAATCCAGTTGCTGTACCTGCGGGAAGATCGCAACTGAGATCACGAGCAGCACCAGCGGCGGGGTGAGACCCACCGTCGCGCCGATGATTTTCTGCAGGGTCGAACTCTTCTCATTCGTCATCGTTCTGACGAACGCGTAGAACTGCGCGAGGGCGCCTTTCTCCCGCGGCTGCGGGCGGGCCGTGCGGGTCATGCGTGCTCCGTGGTTGCTTACCCGGCGGCCAGCTGCGAGCGACAGCGCCGGAGGATCGCCAGTGCGTCCTCACCACCGACAGCGACCTTCGCGAGGTCGTCGTAGTGGCGACGGTAGGTTTCGACGAGTTCGTGGTCGCGGTCCGACAGGTACTCCTCGCCCAGTCCCGGCTCGATGTCCAGGACGGTGCCGATGCCGACGTCGGGTTCGAGGTCGAGCAGCGCGAAGGAGCCGACGAGCCCCAGGTGAGCCCCGGCGGCGAGCGGGACGACGGACAGCGACAGCCAGTCGTGCTCGGCGATGGTCAGGAGATGGTCGAGCTGCCCGCGCATGGTGTCCGCGCCGCCCACCGCCCGGAGCAGCACGGACTCGTCGACGACGACGTCCATCCGGGGTGGGTCCTGGTCGAGGAGTCGCCGCCGCCGTTCCATGCGGACCGCGACCGCGCCGTCGAGGCGGTCCTCGGGGAAGAACATCGACAGCACCGCTCGCGCGTACGGCTCGGTCTGCAGGACACCGGGCACGATCTGCAACTGGAACTGGCGGATGTGGCCGGCGGCGCTCTCGTACGCGACGGCGCGCCGCAGTCGCGGAGTGGCCAGGTCGCCATAGTCGTCCAGCCACGGTTCCCGGCGGCTCGCCCGCGCGGCGTCGAGCAGCGCGGCGGTCTCACCCTCGTCGAGGCGGTAGTCGGCCAACAGGGACCTGAGGTCGGAGATGGAGACGTGGACGGTCGCGTTCTCGATCCGGATCACCTTGGAGACGGACCATTCCTTCTCCGCGGCCACCTCGTGCTGCTTCCGGCCCGCCTGCTCTCGAAGCGTGCGCAGACGCCACCCGACCTGCCGTTTCTGGATCCAGGGGTCCCGCTCACGCATCCGCCCCACAACTCCTTTCGAACTGAGGTGCGATCCCCGATCGGGGGTCATCTTATAGTGTGGCGGCCACCCAACTGTTGGCTAGGTGGCCGCGTCGTGCCAGGTGGCTGATCGCCCTGGTGCAACATCGAAACTACCAGACGAGTCGGGCGTTGTGTGCACACCGCACAGCCGCCTGCATACCCGTGTCGCCACCCAACCGTGTGACGGGAAGCGACTACAGAAAGTCAGCAGACGGCGCGCGGCCACGCGGCGAACACCCGACCAGCGGATTCACTCCGGAGCACTTGTTCGCGATAATGCGATCGAAATCCTGGTGTTCGCACCGCATCTGGGGAGCCGGACAATGCCCACGCCAATGCCCACGCCAATGAACTGGCACAGGAGTTCTTTCTGCACCAACCTGAGTTGCGTGGAAGTCGCGCTACATCGGGGATCGAGCGGGATCCGGGACGCCAAATCGCCTGGTCAGGAGCTTCTGGCCGCAACCGAGGCGATTCGCAGGCTGGTCACGCACCTCAAGGCGTGAAGAAATGCGGGACTGGTGCAGAAATCGTCACGAAACCAGCCCGCCCCGTTTCCCGAACAATCAGGACCGACGGTTCGGGAAACGGGTCGGCAAGTCGGGCCAGGGGGCGTCCGCGGCGCGGGCGGGGGCGGTGATGGTGCGGACCGCGTGCGCGGCGAGCAGGCCGCCGACCGCGGCGCCGTTGACGATCTCGCCGGCCAGGGCCATGCGGACCGCCTCGTCGAGGGGGAAGCGGCGGGCCACCAGGTCCGCCTCCTCCTCGCCCTCCATCACGCGGTCGACGGTGGCCAGGTCGGTGGCCAGGAACACGCGGACGACCTCGTCGGTGAAGCCCGGCGACGCGGCCACGTCCACCAGCACCGACCAGTCCGCCGCGGCCAGGCCGACCTCCTCCACCAGCTCACGGCGCGCGGTCTCCACCGGGTCCTCGCCGACCTTGTCGATCAGGCCCGCCGGCAGTTCCCAGATCCGGCGCCCGAGCGGGTGCCGGTACTGGTGGATCAGCGTCACCTCGTCGTTCTCGTCGAGGGCGACGATCGCGACGGCGCCGGCGTGTTCGACGACCTCGCGGCGCGCGTGCCCACCACCGGGCATCGTCACCTCGTCGACGCGTAGCGCCATGATCCGGCCCTGGTAGACGTCCTCGCTGGACACGACCCGGAAGTCGTGCGTGCCGGGTTCGGTCACGAGCGCGACCCCAGCGGCTCGGGCAGCTCCACCGGCAGGCGCTCGGCCGCGCGGCGGCGGAGCGCGGCCTGCACGAAGCCGGCGAACAGCGGGTGCGGGCGGGTCGGGCGGCTCTTGAGTTCCGGGTGCGCCTGGGTGCCCACGAAGAACGGGTGCACCTCGGCCGGCAGCTCGACGAACTCGACCAGGTGCTCGTCCGGCGACAGGCCGGAGAACACCACCCCGGCCTTGGTCAGCCGCTCGCGGTAGGTGTTGTTCACCTCGTACCGGTGCCGGTGCCGCTCGGACACCTCGCGCGTCCCGTACGCCTTCGCCACCTGCGATCCGGCGACCAGCTTCGCCGGGTACGCGCCGAGCCGCATCGTGCCGCCCATGTCGCGTTCGCCGGCCACCACGTCCTGCTGGTCGGCCATCGTCGAGATCACCGCGTGCTCGG
Organism: Actinophytocola gossypii; assembly: GCF_025165815.1. Lineage (GTDB taxonomy): Bacteria > Actinomycetota > Actinomycetes > Mycobacteriales > Pseudonocardiaceae > Actinophytocola > Actinophytocola gossypii. Next base: position 115,298 of record NZ_JAFFZE010000026.1, read on the forward strand.
TGGTGTCGTCGAACTCCGAGGAGTTCGCGTCGGCGATGCCGGCGAGGTTCCTGGCGGTCTCGATCACCATGCACTGCAGGCCGAGGCACAGGCCGAGCACCGGGATCTTGTTCACCCGCGCGAAGTGGATCGCGCCGATCTTGCCCTCGATCCCCCGCACCCCGAACCCGCCGGGGATCAGTACACCGTCCAAACCGGACAGCTGGGCGCTCGCGCCGGCCGGGGTCTCGCAGGTGTCGGACGCGACCCAGACCACCTCGACCTTCGCCCGGTGCGCGAACCCGCCCGCGCGCAGGGCTTCGGTGACCGACAGGTACGCGTCCGGCAGGTCGACGTACTTGCCGACGACCGCGATCCGCACCGTCTCCTTGGGATTGTGCACCCGGGACAGCAGGTCGCCCCACACCGTCCAGTCCACGTCCCGGAACGGCAGCCCGAGCCGGCGCACCACGTAGGCGTCCAGGCCCTCGGTGTGCAGCACCTTCGGGATGTCGTAGATCGACGGCGCGTCCGGAGCGGCCACCACGGCCTCGACGTCGACGTCGCACATCAGCGCGATCTTGCGCTTGAGCCCGCTCGGGATCTCCCGGTCGGCCCGGCACACCACGGCGTCGGGCTGGATGCCGATGTTGCGCAGCGCGGCCACCGAGTGCTGGGTCGGCTTGGTCTTCAGCTCGCCGGACGGCGCGAGGTAGGGCACGAGCGAGACGTGCAGGAAAAAGCAGTTGTCCCGGCCGACGTCGTGGCGGACCTGCCGCGCGGCCTCCAGGAACGGCAGCGACTCGATGTCGCCGACGGTGCCGCCGACCTCGGTGATCACCACGTCGGGCGCGTTGCCGTCCTCGCCCGGCTCGGCCATGGCACGGATGCGGGCCTTGATCTCGTCGGTGATGTGCGGGATGACCTGCACGGTGTCGCCGAGGTACTCGCCGCGCCGCTCCTTGGCGATCACCGTCGAGTACACCTGGCCGGTGGTCACGTTCGCCCGGCCGACGAGGTCACGGTCGAGGAACCGCTCGTAGTGCCCCACGTCGAGGTCGGTCTCCGCGCCGTCCTCGGTGATGAACACCTCGCCGTGCTGGAACGGGTTCATCGTGCCCGGATCCACGTTGAGGTACGGGTCGAGCTTCTGCATCGTCACCCACAGCCCGCGGGCGGTGAGCAACTGGCCGAGGCTCGACGCGGTGAGTCCCTTGCCCAGGGAGGACGCGACACCCCCGGTCACGAAGACGTACTTCGTCGTGCGTGAGTGTTGCACCAGGGACGCCCCCCGTGGGCTCACCTTCGGTCCGAATCCGTTACTGGCAATACCGTTCGCAGCGGGGCCGCCCGCCTGACTCTCCACGGGGTTTCACCGTATCACCTGGTCCGCCGTTCCTCGCGCGACACGCTGCCGGTGACTCTGCGTCGACCGGCGCGTCACTCCACGGGGGCTCCGGGCGCGAGGCCCTCCGCGTTGCCGGCACTGCCGTACCGGCCCGACTCGCCCTCGAGCTGTTCGCGCAGCGCGAGCACGGTGACCACCCGGCCGGCCGGGGTGCGCACGTTGTCCACAGTGGACAAGATGCTGGTGGCGGCGGTGTCCGCGCGCACCACGCCGATCGCGCCGGTGCCGTCCGCGGAGCCCTCGGCGCCGGCGAGCACCGCGCCCGCGCCGGACCGGTCGACCTGGGTGGCGAACCGGGCGACCGTCGCCGCCCGGTCCCCCGCGCCGTCGCCGTCGGCCGCCCCGCCGGTCAGCACGATCGCGAGCTGCGCCGGCTCGATCCCCTGGCCGGCCTTGACGAACCCGCCCTCGGTGAGCCCGGCGAGCGCGGCGGCGGTCTCGTCGGGCGAGGCCTGCGGCTTGTTGTCGTCCTTGCCGATCAGCAGCAGCGGCCCGAGCAGCCCGCCGGCCAGCGTGCCAGGGTCGGACGCGGTCGGCAGCCGCACCCCGGCCGGGAGCAGCCGGATGACGATGTCCTTGAGCTGGTCGGCCTTCTCCGGGTCGCTGAACGCCTCGGTGAGCTGCACCTCGCCGGTGACCCGGGCGCCCGCGTCGGCCAGCAGGGCCTTGAGCGCGTCCCGGTCGGCCGGGTCGGCGTCCTCGGTGGTGACGAGCACGACGGTGCGTTCGGCGAGCTGGCCGCGCACGGCCTTCGGGCCGACCGAGGAGACGAAGTCGTCGGCGTCGGCGAGCCGGGCCGCCTGCGCGTTGTTGGCGGCCTGGAGGTCGCGGACCTGCCCGACGAGGTCGGCGTTGTCGTCGTTGAGGCCGGACAGCAGCGAGCGGGACAGGGTGGTCGACCCGAGCACGACCCCCACGGCGAGCGCGATGAGGACGGCGGCGACGGAGACGATGTGGTAGCGCAGTGAGATCACGTGAACAGCCCCTTGGTCCAGGTGACGAAGCCGTTGCCGGTGTCGACGGCCCAGTCGAGGTAGGCGCCGCCGACCCCGGAGACGGCCAGCGCGACGACGACCGCGACGAGCGCGGCGAGCACGAGCAGGACCACCGCGCCGAGCGAGACGCGGCTGCGGTGCAGGGTGGCGACGGCGCGCCCGTCGACGACCTTGCTGCCGAGCTTGAGCCGGGTCAGGAAGGTGGAGGGGTTCGAGCCGGACCGGCCGCGGTCGAGGAACTCGCTCAGGGTGGCCTGGAAGCCGACGGTGACCACCAGGTCCGCACCGTGCGCGTCGGCGAGCAGCAGGGCGAGGTCCTCCGCGTTGCCCGAGGCGGGGAAGGTGACGGCGCCGATGCCGAGATCCTGGACGCGTTCGAGACCGGGAGCCTGCCCGTCGACGTACGCGGGAACGACGACCTCGGCACCACTACGCAGGGTGTCGGTGGCCAACCCGTCCGGGTTACCCACGATGACGTGTGGCTTGTAGCCGTTGTCGCGGAGGGTGTCCGCGGCCGCGTCGACGCCGACGAGGACCGGCCGGTGCTCGGCGATGTAGCGGCGGAGCGCGGCGAGGTCGTCGGCGTGGTCGTGGCCCGGGGCGACGATGAGGACCTGCCTGCCGTACATCGGGGTGTGCAGGTCGGGGACGCCGACGCCGTCGAGGATGAGGGTCCGTTCGCGGCGGAGGAACTCGATCGTGTTCGCGGAGAACGCCTCGAGCTGGGCGGACATGCCGGCCTTCGACTCGATCATCAGGTCGGCGATGGACTCGACGGTCTGCTGCATGCCGCGCCCGGCCTCCTTGTCGCCGAGGAAGACGCCGCCCTCGTGCAGCCGGACCTTGCTGCCCTCCCGGACGGTGCGCAGGACCTCCGGACCGACCCCGTCGACCAGCGCGATCCCGGCTCCGACGACGATCTCCGGGCCGAGGTTCGGGAACCGCCCGGAGATCGACGGCGACGCGTTGACGACACCGCGGACACCGGCGTCGACCAGCGCGTCCGCGGTGTTGCGGTCGAGGTCGATCTGGTCGAGGACCACGATGTCACCGGGGCCGACGCGCCGCAGGAGCTCGCCGGTGCGTTTGTCGACCCGCGCGATCCCGGTGACACCGGGGCGGGTCTGGCCGGATCGCGCGAGGAGCCCACTGAGCTTCATGAGAGCCGATGGTGACGACCGGGCGGTCGGATCCCGGCACGCCACGCCGTGGAGTGACCAGGCCTAACCGTTCGGGTGAGTCCACATGAGCCGGCTACACGCGACAGTCGGTCATGGACTGTCGAGTGCGTACCGGACGATCCGCCGCTGTGCCGCCGACATGGCGTCGTCGACGAGCGCGCACGCGGCGCGGAAGAGCTCGACCGCGGCCGCGCAGCTCCGCTCCGGGGCCGCGCCGTCGGCGGCGAGGGCGGTCTCCTGGTGTTCGCGCCAGTCCGCACCGAGACGATCGGCGAGCAGGTGCCACAGGTGGTTCTCGGAGGAGAAGAAGGTGCGGGTGCCGGCCGCGATCACGGGAGCCAGGTGCACGGCGAGGATGGACGCCTGCACACGGGCGTTGACCCAGTCCTTCCCGGCCACGGCCTTGCGGAGTTTGAGCACCTCCTCCGCGTAGCCGTGGACCTGTCCGGCCGCCCAGACCTCCGGCTCGGGATCGAGGCGGTCCCAGGTCCAGTCCCGCGCGAAGCGCACGAGTTCCCGCGCGCGGTGCGCCGGGTCGTGCAGGATGAGCGCGTCGCGCCACGCGGGGACCACCTGGCCGCAGGAGGAGTGGCGCAGCATCGCGGCGCGGTGGTCGTCGGCGGTGGCGAAGGACCAGGACACGGGGCCCAGTTCGGTCAGCTCGAACACGTAGTCGGGCCCGGAGCCGACACACACGACGTCGATGTCGGACCACGGCGTGGCGTCTCCCCTGACCTGGCTGCCCACCAGGATCGCCGCTTCCGGCCGCGGATCCCACGCGCTCAGCATGGGCGCCAGCGCCTGCTTCCAGTCGACGTCGGCCATCAGCGGCGCTTGCGGCGGGCCTTGGACGACTGCTTGTCCTTTTCGGCGGCGGTGAGGAGTTCCTCGGCGTGGGCGCGGCCGGTCTCGGTGGAGTCCATGCCGGCGAGCATGCGGGCCAGCTCGACCACCCGGTCCTTGTCGGCGACCATGCGCACGTCGCTGCTGTTGACGCCGCCCTTGGCCTGCTTGTCGACGACCAGGTGCCGGTCGGCGAAGGCCGCGACCTGCGGCAGGTGGGTGACGACGATGACCTGGTGGCTGGCGGCCAGCCGGGCGAGGCGGCGGCCGATCTCGACCGCGGCCCGGCCGCCGACGCCGGCGTCGACCTCGTCGAACACGAGGGTGGGGACCGGGTCGGAGTGGGCGAGCACGACCTCGATCGCGAGCATCACCCTGGACAGCTCGCCACCGGAGGCCGCCTTGTGCACCGGCAGCGGGACCGCGCCGTCGTGGGCGACCAGCCGCAGCTCGACCTCGTCGATGCCGTCCGGGCCGGCGTGCACGAGGGCGTCGCCGCCGTCGCCGCCGGCGACCCGCAGGGCGTGCGACTCGTTCGGCTCGGCCCAGCGGGTGCTGATCACCACGTCGATGCTCGCCTGGCCCATCGCCAGGCCGCCCAGCTCGACGGTGACCTCCTTGGCGAACCGGTCGGCGGCGACCACCCGCAGCTCGGTCAGCCGGTGCGCGCGCTCGGCCAGCTGTCCGGCGAGCTCGTCACGGCGGGCGGCCAGCGCGGCCAGTGCCTCCTCGGAGGTGTCGAGCCCGGCCAGGCGTTCCTCCGCGTCCTTCGCCCACGCCAGCACCCCGTCGACGTCGGCGGCGTACTTCCTGGTGAGGCCCTTCAGCTCGGCCTGCCGCGCCAGCACCTGCTCGAGCGCGGCCGGGTCGGCGTCCAGCGACTCCACGTACCCGCCCAGCTCGGTGCCCACGTCGGCGAGCAGCGCCTCGACCTCGGCGAGCCGCGGCGCGAGGTCGCGCAGGTGCGGGTCCTCGGACGAGGACAGCCGGTTCCGCGCGTCGGCGACCAGGCCGAGCGCGCCGGGGGCGTCCGGATCGCCCTCGGGGGACCCGGTGACCGCGAACGACGCGCCGGTGGCGGCCTCGCGCAGCTGGTCGGCGTCGGCGAGCCGGCGCGCGGTGGCGACCAGCTCGTCGTCCTCGCCGGGCTGCGGGTCGACCGCCCGGATCTCCGCGAGACCGTGCTTGAGCAGGTCGGCCTCGCGCGCCAGCTCCCGAGACCGGGCGGACCGCTCGGCGAGCTCGCCGGCCACCGTGTGCCACTCGTCGCGGACGCGGCGGTACTCGGCCAGCGCGTTCAGCAGTTCCTCGCCGGCGAACCGGTCGAGCACGCCGCGCTGCTCGGCCGGGCGCAGCAGGCGGAGCTGGTCGTTCTGCCCGTGCACGGCGATGAGCTGGTCGGACAGGTCGGACAGCACACCGACCGGCACCGACCGGCCGCCGAGGTGGGCGCGGGACCGGCCGTCCGGGGTGACCGTGCGTAACGCGATGAGGGCGCCGTCGGCGTCCGGCTCGGCGCCAGCGTCGCCGGCGACCTTGGCGGCCGGGCTGCCGGGCGGGGCGTCGAACCGGCCCTCGACCACCGCCTTGGCCGCGCCGCTGCGCACCCGCGACGCCTCGGCACGGCCGCCGGACAGCAGGTGCAGCCCGGTGACCACCATGGTCTTGCCGGCGCCGGTCTCGCCGGTGACGACCGTGAGTCCCGGATCCAGTTCGAGCGTGGCCTCGTCGATCACGCCGAGGCCCTCGATGCGCATTTCGGCCAACACAGGGCGCACTTTATCGGCTACGGGCGACGAAAGCTCGTACCCATCCACATGTGTGTTCGATTGGCGCGGAATAGGTGTCAGCGGTTGCGCCAGCCCTGCACCGGGAGCTCGAACTTCTGCACCAGCCGGTCGGTGAACGGCGCGTCCCGCAGCCGCACCAGCCTGGTCGGCTTCGTGCCGCCGACCACCTCGACCCGGGCGCCCGGCGGCAGCACGAACGTGCGCCTGCCGTCGCAGCACAGCACCGCGGGGTGCCCGTTCGGGTCGACCTCGAGCGCGACCACCGAGTCCCGCGACACCACCAGCGGCCGGGAGAACATCGCGTGCGCGTTCGACGGCACCACCAGCAGCGCCTGCACGTCCGGCCACACCACCGGCCCGCCGGCGGAGAACGCGTAGGCGGTCGACCCGGTGGGGGTCGCGCACAGCACGCCGTCGCAGCCGAACGAGGACACCGGGCGGCCGTCGACCTCGATCCGCACGTCCAGGATCCGTTCGCGGCTGCTCTTCTCCACGCTGGCCTCGTTCAGCGCCCAGGTGTGCGCGAGCCGCTTGCCGCCGAGCGTGGCGGTGACGTCGACGGTCATCCGGTCGTCGACCTCGTAGTTGCGCCCGATGACCTGCCGCACGGCCTGCTCGAGGATGTCCGAGTCCGCCTCGGCGAGGAACCCGACGCGCCCCATGTTGACCGCGAGCACCGGCACGCCGGCCGGCCGGGCCAGCTCGGCGGCGCGCAGCAGGGTGCCGTCGCCGCCGAGGACGAACACCAGTTCCGTGCCGGCCGCGGCCTCGGCACCGCCGTGCACGACCGTCTGGTAGCAGGAGCTGTCCAGCTGGGGTGCCTCGTCGGTGAGGACCCGTAGCCGGATGCCGGCCTCGGCGAACCAGCCGGCGACCTTCTCCGCGGTGTGCAGGGTGTCTGCCCGACCGGTGTGCACGACGAGAAGCACCTCACGTCCGGTCATTGGGGTCCCTCCCGAACAGCGATGTCGACGAGCGCGGCGGCGTCCTGGTTCGGCTCGCCGCGGCGCAACCAGAGGAAGTACTCGACGTTCCCGGACGGCCCGGGCAGCGGGCTGGCCGTGACGCCGTGCACGCGCAGGCCGAGCGCCTCGGCCTCCGTGATGACAGTACGGACCGCGTCGGCGCGCAGTTCAGGATCGCGGACGACGCCGCCGGAGCCGAGGCGGTCCTTGCCGACCTCGAACTGCGGTTTCACCATCGGCAGCAGGTCGGCGCCGGGGTTCGCGCAGGCGAGCAGCGCGGGCAGCACGAGCCGCAGCGAGATGAACGAGAGGTCGGCGACGACCAGGTCGACCGGTCCGCCGGTCCGCTCGGGGGTCAGCGCGCGCACGTTGGTCCGGTCGAGCACGGTGACGCGGTCGTCGGTGCGCAGCCGCCACACGAGCAGCCCGCGGCCGACGTCGGCGGCGACCACCTCGGTGGCGCCTCGGCGCAGCAGCACGTCGGTGAAGCCGCCGGTGGAGGCGCCCGCGTCGAGCGCGCGGCGGCCCTCGACCGGGACGGGGAACGCCTCGAGCGCCCCGAGCAGCTTGTGCGCGCCCCGGGAGGCCCAGTCGTCGCCGTCCTGTTCGGTGACGACCACGGCGGCGTCGGTCTCGACGGCGGTGGCGGGTTTGCCGGCGACGGAGCCGCGCACGGTCACCCGGCCGTCGGCGATGAGCTGCGAGGCGTGCTCGCGGGAACGGGCGAGGCCGCGGCGGACGAGCTCCGCGTCCAGCCGGGTCCGGCGGGGCACGGGTCAGTCCGTGTCGATGCGCGCGAGCGCGTCGTTGAGCGCGCCGTGCACCGCGTCGAACCGGGCCACGTGCTCGGTGAGCGGGACGTCGTCGAGCGACTCGGTGCCGGCCAGGGCCTCGTCGATGGCCTCGTCACGGGCCTCGTCACTGGCCTCGCTGATCACGTCGGGTTGCACGGTTTCACGCTAGCTCATCGTCGAGGCCGAGGTGTGCGAGTGCCGCGCGGGCGCCGTCGTCCGCCGCGGTGAACCGGGTGCCGGGCTTCTGGGCGGCGAGGGCGCGCAGCAGGGAGGTCGTGTCGGGTTCGCCGGTGCCGAGGTGGGTGATGGTGCCGGCGTCGACGCTCCAGTCGGGCTGGTCGCCGATCGCCAGGCGGTCGGCCGGCTCGGTGAGCGCCGCGAGGTCGGCCGCGAGGTAGGTGGGGCGGGTGTCGGCGGCGAGCAGTTCGGCGGCGGTGGTGACGCCGGTGAGGACGAGCAGCGAGTCGATGCCGGCGGCGACGGCGCCCTCGATGTCGGTGTCGAGCCGGTCGCCGACGGCGAGCGCGTTGCCGGCGTCGGCGGTCCGGATGGCCTCGATCATCAGCGGCGCGGCCGGCTTGCCGGCGATGACGGGTTCCTTGCCGGTGGCGGTCCGGAGCGCGGCCACGAACGAGCCGTTGCCGGGGAGCTGGCCGCGTTCGGTGGGGAGGGTGGGGTCGACGTTGCAGGCGACCCAGAGCGCGCCGGCGTTGATCGCGAGGCAGGCCTCGGCGAGGTCGCGCCAGCCGGTGTCGCGGGAGAGGCCTTGGGCGACGGCGACGACGTCGTCGGAGGCGGTTCGGGTGCTGGTCAGCCCGGCGAGCTCGACCTCCCGTTCGAGCGCGGGCGCACCGACGACGAGGACGGTCCCTCGGTCGTTTCCGGCGAGGCGCTCGGCGAGGACCGTGGCCGCGGCCTGCGCGCTGGTGCTGACCTCGGCGGCGTCGGCGGGGATGCCGATGTCGGTGAGGTGGCCGGCGACGTCGGCGGGGGTCCGGGAGGCGTTGTTGGTGACGAACCGGACGGTGATCCCGGCACGGTGCGCGGCCTCGACCGCGGCCGGCGCGGCGTCGATGACGTGCTCACCTCGGTAGACGGTGCCGTCGAGGTCGAGGAGTACGGCGTCGTAGCGGTCGAGGAGGTTCATTCCGCTCCCAGTTCGAAGGCGCGCTCGGCGGCGTCGGTCTCCTCGTCGAGGTCGGCCTCGGCGGCGTTGAGGAACCAGCGGATGGCTTCGTCCGTGCGCCCGGCGGCGGCGAGGTTGTCGGCGTAGGCGTAGAAGAGCCGGGCACTCCACGGTTCGCGGACCGCCGGATCGAGGTCGGGCCCCTGCAGGGCGACGACCGCGGCGTCGAGCTGCCCCAGGTCCCGCCGCGCACCGGCCGAAACGATCCGCAACTCGACGGCGACGTCCTTGGGAAGATCGCCGCTCTTGTCGGCACCGCCGGTTCCGGTGGCTCCGGTGGCTTCGGCGATCAGGTCGAGCGCGCGTTCCGGCCGGCCGAGGGCGCGTTCGCAGTCGGCCATGACCGGGAGGTGGGCCTGGCCGCCGGTCATCCGCCGGACGGCCCGGAGCTCGCCGAGCGCCTCGGCCCACTCGCCGGCGTGGTAGGCGGCCAACCCCGCGGCCTCCCGGACGATCGCGACCCGGGCGGCGCGGGTGCGCGCGAACCGGGCGTGTTCGAGGGCCAGCTCGGGGTCCTCGTCGATGAGCCGCCCCGCCGCGACGAGGTGCCGCCCCACGAGCTCGGCGACGGACTTGGCGAGGCTGCGCAGTTCGCGCCGGGCGTCCGGGTCGAGGTCACTGAACTCGATGTCGTCGGGCAACTCGGGGCCGAGCGGCTCACCCCGGCGACTACGCCGGTCGAAGTCGTCGTCCACCCGACGATCGCGGGACGAGGCGACGTCACGCCGTCCACCCGACGACCGATCAGGACGGCCGTCCGACCGCCGATCCGAGCCGTGTGCCGAGCGGTCGCCCAACTCGTCGTCCGGACGGCGGTCGTCGAGGTGGTCGGTGCTACGGGCGCGTTCGGTGGATCCCGAGCCGGTGAGGTCGCGGGCGACGTCGGTGTTCTCGGCATCGGGCTGGTGGTCCGCGCGTTCGTCATCGGCGCGATCGTCGGTGCTGCCATCGGAGGTACTTTCGCGATGCACCGGCTCACCGACGCCCTGGTCGTCGGCGAGTCGCTCACCGTCCGATTCACCGACGGGCTGGGAACCGCTGGCGTGGTCGCGTTGGGTCTGGTCCGCGTGGTCGTCGGCTGTGTCGGCGCCATCCGGTCGCACACGCTCGGCCGCCGGCACGTGACCGCCGGGCGGTGTCTCGGCGGCTACCGCCTCGGCCTGGGTGTCGTCGTTGGCTCCGGGCGCACTGGTGAGTTCCGGGGCGCTGGACGTGGACGCGTGCTGCTCAGCAGGCACGTCGGCCGTGGGGTCGGCGGCCCTGTCCATGGGGGCGTCCTGCCGCGGATGATCGCTGCGAGGCGGTCGCCGGTCACCACGGTCGTAGGGGCGCTGGCCGCTGCCGGTGTCGCGGCGGGTCGTGGTGCGCTCGTCGCGGGAACCACCCGTCCTGTCGCGGTAGCCGGTGCGGTCCTGGTCGAGCCGACGGTCGTTGTGGCCGTACCGACCGCGGTCGGAGTCACGGCGGTCACGATCGTCGCGCCGGAAGGGGCGGTCACCGGAACCGGATCGACCGCCATCACGGGCATCGCGGCGGAACGGGCGGTCGCCGGAGGAGCCGCGGTCGCCGTACGGGCGCCCGCGCGAGTCGTCCCGGTCGCGGCGGACGGGACGGTCGGCGTCGTCACGGTTGTCGCGGCGGAACGGACGGCTGGCGTCGCGGTCGCCGTAGGAGCGACGGCGAGAGTCGTCGTTGTCCCGGTTGTCGCGACGGAAGGAACGGTTGGGCTGGCGGTCGCCGTAGGGGCGGCCACGAGCGTCGTCGCGATCACGGTTGTCACGGCGGAAAGGCCGGTCGGCGGAACCGCCTCGGTTCTCGGTGCGGTCCGAACCTCGGGGGCCGCCGCGCCGGTCGCGTGCGTCGCCGCCCGAGCGGTTCGAGCCTCGCTGATCGTCACGGCGGGGGTAGGTACCGCGGTCCGCCTCGCGGTAGGAGCGGCGGTCGCCGCTGCCGGAGCGTTGGTCGCCGCGATCCGAATCGCGGTGGAATCGGCGGTCGCCGCCGGACCGGTGATCACCGGTGTCCGCGTCTCGCCGGGGTCGGTAGCCGGGGCGGTCGGACGACCGGCGGTCGCCGCGGAACTCGCCACGGGAGTCGCGGCGGTTGTCGTCGGAGTAGCGGCGGTTGCCCTGCTCGTCCCGGCGGCCGCCGGCGCCTCCCGCACCTGTTCGGCGATCGAACTCGCGGCGGTTCGAATCCTGGCCGCGCGAGCCCGGCCGGTCCGACTCACGCCGGTTGGACTCGCGGCGGTCCGCTTCGCGGTAGCCGGAGTCACGCCGGTTGGAGTCGCGCCAATTCGAGTCGCGGTGGTTGGAGTCGCGTCGGTTTGAGTCGCGGTGGTTCGAGTCGCGCCGGTTTGAGTCGCGGTGGTTGGAGTCGCGTCGGTTTGAGTCGCGGTGGTTGGAGTCGCGTCGGTTTGAGTCGCGGTGGTTCGAGTCGCGTCGGTTTGAGTCGCGGTGGTTCGAGTCGCGGTGGTTGGGGTCGCGAGTGTTGGGGTCGCGGGGGGTGGTGCGGTGGGGGCGGAAGCCGGAGCGGCCGGAGTCGCGGGAGCGGTCTCGGTCCGGGGTGGAGTGGCGGGGCTTGCCGTGGGGGGTTCGGCCGGATGGTTGGGTCCGGTCGTCACGGGGGTTGTTGTGGGGCGCGCTGTCTCGCCGCCCGCGTTCTGGCACCTGGTCCTCCACCGACTTGGACATCACCGACCGACCACCATTCAACACGCCGAAACGCCGAAAAGCCCTCCAGGGTGACGGAGGGCTCTTCGGGAATGAATGCTCGGCGGTGTCCTACTCTCCCACACCCTGTCGAGTGCAGTACCATCGGCGCTGGAGGGCTTAGCTTCCGGGTTCGGAATGGGACCGGGCGTTTCCCCACCGCTATAACCGCCGAAACTCTA
>NZ_JAFFZE010000027.1 GCF_025165815.1 Actinophytocola gossypii
CCCACCACCCTCAAAAACGCCCTCCACCAACTCCTCACCAACCCCACCTACCACCACAACGCCACCACCATCCAACAAGAAATCCACACCACCCCCACCCCCAACCACCTCACCACCACCCTCGAACGCCTAGCCACCGCAAGGAGTCTTCGACCGTGACCACCCTCGCGAAGGGCACCGACCTCCGACTCGGTGTCGTGCGCGGCATCAGCTACGGCATGTACGGCGAGCCGGAACGCTTCGTGCCCCAGGTCCGCCGCCTCGGCGCCGGGCTGGTGCGCGTGTACGTCTACTGGTCACAGATCGAACCGAGGCCGAACCGCTTCACCTTCGACGTCGTCGACGCGCTGTTCGAGCAGCTCGACGGCACCGAGGAGGTGTGGGTCACCGTCTGCTCCAGCTCCACCTGGGCCACCAGGACGCCGACCACGCTGCTGCCGCCGTCACCGGCCAAGAGCCTCAAGCGCTACCAGAAGTTCCTGCGCCGCCTGGTCGAGCACTGCGCCGGCCGGGTGCACTACTGGCAGTGCGACAACGAACCCAGCGACAACGCCATGCTGTGGGCCGGCACCGCGGAGGAGTACGTGCGGCAGCTCGCGGTGCTGCACGGGGTGGTGCGCGAGACCGACCCGGCCGCGGCGGTGGTCCTCGGCGGGGCGCCGTTCCTGCTGCCGATGTACCCGCCGGAGAGCCACGAGCGGCGGTTCTTCGACGTGCTGCTGCGCACCGGTGGCGACCACTTCGACCTGTTCGACGTGCACCTGTACGGGCCGGCGACCGCGATCCCGGAGCACGTCGAGACGGTACGCGGGCTGATGCGCGAGTACGGGTACGAGAAGCCGGTGGTGGTCGGCGAGTACAACGGGCCGTGGCCCGCGCTGTTCCAGGACGCGATGGCGGTCCTGGCCGGCCCGGCGAACGCGGCGGGCGAGGGCGGCCGGCCGGCGGAGCGGGCCGCGATGGTCGAGCTGTACGAGCGGCGGGACACCCTGCCGCCGACGCTGCGGATGTTCATGTCCGGCTGCGAACCGGAGCTGGAGCGCAAGCGGTACCGGATCGCGTGCCGGGAGATCGTGATGCGCAACCTGCTCGCGTTCTCCGCCGGGGTTCGCCGGACCGTGCTGTGGAACCTGGCGCCGGAGGCACCGGGCTTCGCCAACCCGCTGTCCATGATGGACATCATGTTCCGCACGTTCGCGCTGATGGACTTCGCCGGTCACGAGCTGGCCGTGCGCCATCCGTCGGCGGACGCGTTCGAGCTGGTCGCCCGCGCGCTCGCCGGGGCGGAGGCGGTGCGGCGGGTGGACGTGCCGGACCGCGCGGACCAGTACCTGTTCGAGGTGGACCGACCGGGCCGGGGACCGCTGCTGGTCACCTGGCTGGACCGGGACCCGTTCACCGGCGAGGACGAGCCGGACGTCGAACTGGACCTGCCGTGGTCCGAGCCGTCGGCGCACGCCGTGGACGCGCTCGGCGCCACGCCGGCGGCCGAGGTGCTGGCCGGGCGGGTCCGGCTGCCGGTGGGCGTCACCCCCGTGTTCGTCACCCGATCCGAAGGGAGCTGAGCCGTGCGCGTGCTGTTCACGGTGGCGTCCTGGCCGACGCACTACGCCGCGATGGTGCCGATCGGGTGGGCACTGCAGGCGATGGGGCACGACGTGCGGGTGCTCTGCCCGCCGTCCCAGGTGGCCCCGGTGTCGGCCACCGGGCTGGTCCCGGTGCCGGTCCTCGACGGCATGGACATCGTGACCGCCAACCGGATGGAGTACTACCAGGAGGCGGCCGATGGCCGGTGGCGGTACCCCTGGCTGCCGCTGCACCCGCTCACCGGGGCGGAGATGACCAGCCTGGACGACTTCGACGTCGAGGCCTACCGGCGGGACGTCGAGCCGGGGATCGTGGCCCGCACCGCAGCCGGCTTCGACGCGGCCGTCGACTTCGCCCGGCGCTGGCGCCCGGACGTGGTGCTGCACGACCCGACGAGCCTGGAGGGCCTGCTCGCGGCCCGGGTGCTCGACGTGCCGTCCGCGCTGTGCCTGTGGGGGCCGGTCGGCTCGCACGAGCCGCCGCACCGGCGGATCGTGCCGACCGACGTCAGCGGCGCGTTCCCCCGGCACGGCGCGGGCGAGTTCGACCTGGGCATGGTCGAGAACGTGGTCGACCCGTGCCCGCCGTCGGTCGCGCCGCTGGTCGAGTCCCGCCGGCTGCCGGTGCGGTTCGTGCCGTACAACGGAAGCTCGCCCGCGCCGACCTGGCTGCTGGACGAGCCGAGCCGCCCTCGGGTGTGCGTCGCCTGGTCCACCGCGCTGTCCACCATGTCCGGCCCGAACTCCTACCTGCTGCCCCGGCTGGTGGACGCCCTGTCCGGGCAGGGGCTGGAGGTGTTCGTGACCGCGACCGCAGACGACGTGGCCGCGCTCGGGCCGGTGCCGCCGGACGTCCGGGTGCTGGAACGGATGCCGCTGCGCCTGCTGCTGCCCAGCTGCGCGGCGATCGTGCACCACGGCGGCAGCGGCAACACCATGACCTCGCTGGTCTCCGGCACCCCGCAGCTCGCCGTCACCTTCACCACCGAGACGACGGTGACCGCCGAGCGGCTCGCCTCGGCCGGGGTCGGCATCCACGTCCAGGGCGACCTGGCCGACCGGGACACCCTGCGGGACTCGGTGCTCGCGCTGGTGTCCGAACCGTCCTACCGAGAGCGCGCGGCCCGGCTGCGCGCGGAGAGCCAGCTGCGGCCGACGGCGGTCGACCTGGTGGAGAACCTGGAGAAGCTACTGTCCAGTTTGGAGTAAATCGTGAAGGGCATCATCCTTTCCGGCGGGGCGGGGACCCGCCTGCACCCGGTGACGCTGCCGGTGTCCAAGCAGCTGTTACCGGTCTACGACAAGCCGATGATCTACTACCCGCTGTCCGTGCTGATGCTGGCCGGCATCACCGACATCCTGCTCATCTCGACCCCGCGCGACCTGCCCCACTTCGAACGGCTGCTCGGCGACGGCTCGGCGCTCGGCATCTCGATCGACTACGCCGTGCAGGAGACCCCGCGCGGGCTGGCCGACGCGTTCGTCGTCGGCGCCGACCACGTCGGGGACGACTCCGTCGCGCTGATCCTCGGCGACAACATCTTCCACGGCCCGCGCTTCTCCGAGCTGCTGCGCACCAACGCGTCCGACGTGGACGGCTGCGTGCTGTTCGGCTACCCGGTCACCGACCCGCACCGCTACGGCGTCGGCGAGACCGACCGGGCCGGGAACCTGGTGTCCATCGAGGAGAAGCCGGCGCGGCCGAGGAGCAACAAGGCCATCACCGGGCTGTACCTGTACGACAACGACGTGGTGGA
Source organism: Actinophytocola gossypii (assembly GCF_025165815.1). Lineage (GTDB taxonomy): Bacteria > Actinomycetota > Actinomycetes > Mycobacteriales > Pseudonocardiaceae > Actinophytocola > Actinophytocola gossypii. Next base: position 3,344 of record NZ_JAFFZE010000027.1, read on the forward strand.
CATCGCCAAGAACATCTCCCCGTCGGCCAGGGGCGAACTGGAGATCACCGACGTCAACCGGGTGTACCTGGAGCGCGGCAAGGCGAAGCTGGTCGAGCTCGGCCGGGGGTTCGCCTGGCTGGACACCGGCACGCACGACTCGCTGTTGCAGGCCGGCCAGTACGTGCAGACCCTGGAGCACCGGCAGGGCGTGCGGATCGCGTGCATCGAGGAGATCGCGCTGCGGATGGGGTACATCGACGCCCCGGCCTGCCACGCGCTCGGCGCGGCGCTGGCCAAGACCGGGTACGGGCAGTACCTGATGGCCGTGGCCGCCGAGCACGACCGGGCGGCGTGAGCCATGCGGATCCTGGTCACCGGCGGCGCCGGCTTCATCGGTTCGCACTTCGTCCGCCGGCTGATGCGCGGCGGGTACCCGGCCTTCGCCGGCGCGGGGGTCGTGGTGCTGGACAGCCTCACCTACGCCGGCAACCTGGCCAACCTGGAGGACTGCGTCGACCACCCCCGGCTGCGGTTCGTCCGGGGCGACATCTGCGACTCCTCGGCGGTCGCGGCCGCGATGGCCGGCGTGGACCTGGTGGTGCACTTCGCCGCCGAGTCGCACGTGGACCGCTCGATCCTCGGCGGCGCGGAGTTCGTGCGCACCAACGTGCTCGGCACGCAGGTGCTGCTGGCCGCCGCGCTCGAGGCGGAGGTCGGGCGGTTCGTGCACGTGTCCACCGACGAGGTCTACGGGTCGATCGAGTCCGGGTCGTGGACCGAGGACCGGCCGCTGGAGCCGAACTCGCCGTACTCGGCGTCGAAGGCGTCGTCGGACCTGCTGGTGCGGGCCTACCACCGCACGCACGGGCTGGACACGTGCGTCACCCGCTGCTCCAACAACTACGGGCCCTACCAGTACCCGGAGAAGGTCATCCCGCTGTTCGTCACCAACCTCGCCGACGGCGTCCCGGTGCCGCTGTACGGCGCGGGCGGCAACATCCGGGACTGGCTGCACGTCGACGACCACTGCCGGGGGATCGCGCTGGTCGCCGAGCGCGGCCGGGCCGGTGAGGTCTACAACCTCGGCGGCGGCACCGAGCTGTCCAACCGGGAGCTGACCGAGCGGCTGCTGGCGATCACCGGCCACGACTTCTCCATGGTCCGCCGGGTGCCCGACCGCAAGGGCCACGACGCCCGCTACTCGGTCGACATCACCAAGGCCACCCGCGAACTCGGCTACACCCCACGGGTCGACTTCACCACCGGCCTCGAGGACACCGTCCGCTGGTACGAGGCCAACCGCACCTGGTGGGAGCCACTCAAGCCCGTCCCCGTGGCCTGAACGCCGTGCAGGTCACCTTCGGACGCCGAGCGTCCCGAAGGTGACCTTCACGGCATCTCACACGAGCACGACGCGGTGGGACAGCTCCGAGGGCAGGTCCGTGCGCCTGCTCACCTTGAGCTTGCGGTACACCCTGGTCAGGTGCTGCTCCACGGTGCTGACCGTGATGTAGAGCGTGCGCCCGATCTCCCGGTTCGTGTGCCCGAGCGCGGCCAGCGCGGCCACGTTGCGTTCGGCCTCGGACAGCGCGGACACGCCGCTCGCGGCCGGCTCCGGCGCGCGTTCCTGGCGGGCCTGGACGGCGGGTCCTGGCTCGGGGCGGGGTTCCCGGCGGGGCTCGCGGTCCGGGACGACCGCCCGGCACGCCTTCAGCTCCTGCTCCGCACGGCGCAGCACCAGCCGGGCCTCGGCCAGCTCGCCGACCTCGCGGTGCACCTGGCTGAGGTCGGTCAGCGCGCGGGCCAGCTCCAGCCGGTCCCCGCACTTCTCGAGCAGCTGGATCGCCTCCCGCAGGATCGACGCCCGGTTCCTCGGGTCGCTCGCGCCGGCCAGCACCCGCAGCGACATCGCCCTGGTCCGCGCGCCCACCCCGCTGCCGGCCCGGTCGAGCTGCTCCATCGCCAGCTCCCTGGCCCGCTTGCGCATCCCGACCGTCAGATACGCGTGGCCGAGGTCGCTGCGCCACGGCACCATCGCCGGCACGTCGAACCCGGTGGACCGCAACAGCGCGCCGCAACGCTCGAACTCGTCCACCGCGGCGAGCGGGCGCCCGGCCGCGAGGCTGTGGCTGCCGCTCGCGTGCAGGTACCTGGCGCCGAACACGGTGCCGGCCATGGCGTCCGGCACCACCTGTTCCAGCAGCTCCGCGGCCGCGCCGAGCCGGCCCATCGCGGTCAACGCCAGCACCTCGGTGGACAGCGGCAGACCGACCAGCACGCCCCAGCTCTGCGGGTGCAGCCGGTCCAGTGCGGCACGGGCCCCGGCGGCGGCCGAGGCCAGGTCGCCCCGGCGCCAGGACAGCTCCGCCCGCACGCACCCGAGCAGCGCGCTCCACGTGGTGGCCCGGCGGCGCTCGGCGTCGTCGGCGAGCGCGTCGCTCCAGTACCTGGCCCGGTCCTGCCGGTCGGCGTGGTCGAGGGCGAGCACGGCCATCGCGCCCACCTCGGGCAGCACGTCGCCGAGGCAGCCCTGCAGGATGTGCTCGGCGCCGCTGACCGCGTCCGCACCGCGGGACAGCAGGTTCGGGGTCCGGGCGAGCGGGCTCGTCGTGGCCGGCGGAACGGCCCGGTCGGGCTCCAGCAGCGAGCGGACGTCCTCGGGCAGCGCCCCGTAGATCCACTCGTGCGCGAACCGCAGCTCGGCCGCGACGTCGGCGTCCGGCCCACCGCACGCCGCGCGCACCGCGCGCAGCTGGTCGGCCGCGGCCGGCAGGTCACCCTGCCACAGCAGGTGCCGGACCACCGGCACCGCGTCCCGCCAGCCCAGCTCGCCCGCGTCGAGCGCGGACCGCAGCGCCGGTACCTGCGGCGCCACCGCCGACGGGTTGACCCGCCACGCCACCCGCACCAGCGCGGCCCGCACCGCCACCCGGTCCGGCTCGTCGCACACCCGCAGCGCGAGCTCCAGGCACGCGACCGCGAACCGGTCGTCGACGACCACCGACCGGTCCGACGCCCGCCGCAGCAGGCCGACCGCCCACGGGCCGGGCACGTCGTCGGCCGCCACCAGGTGCCGGGCGATCTCGGTCGCGTCCACACCACGCCCGTACAGCAGCTCGGCCGCCCGCAGGTGCAGCCGGTCCGGCTCGGCGCTCTCCAGCACGGTCGCGACGATCACCTGGTGACGCAGCCGGTTCCCGGTCATCAGCCCGGCCGCGCGCAGCACGTCGAACACCGGGGCGACCGCCCGGTCCGGCAGTTCGAGCAGCCGGCCGACGAGGTCCGGCGTGGCGTGCTCGTCCAGCACGGCGACGCCCCGCGCGACGGCCGTGATGTCCGGGTCGTGCCACCGGTCCAGGCAGTCCAGGACGTCCTGGCGGAACACGGCCCCGACCGGCTCCGCGCCGCGCAGCCGGTCCTCGATCAGCGCGTTGGTCAGCAGCGGGTTGCCACCGGCCAGCTCGTGCAGGGCGGCCGCCTGGTCCGCGCCGCCCAGCCGCCGCTCGGCCAGCGCACCGACCCCGGCCGGGGTCAGCGGCGCCACCGGGATCCGGCGGTGCGGCTGGCGGACCAGCTCGGCGTGCGGCACGGTCCTGGTCATGCTCGGCCGCTCCCACTCGGCGAGTACGAGCAGCACCCGCGCCGAGCGCATTCGCCGCCGCAGGCTCAGCAGCACCCGCAGCGAGGCGCTGTCGACGTGCTGCAGGTCGTCGACGGTGAGGACCAGCGGGCGCTCGGCGGCCAGCTCGAGCAGCAGTGCGCACAGCCCGTGCACGGCGCGCGCGTCCGCCTCCGGGCGCCGGCCGAGGGCGGCGGCGTCCCAGGTGATCAGTTCGGAGACCCGGTCCAGGAGCTCCTTGGGCAGCGGTGCGCTGCGGAACAGCTGCCACATCACGCCCATCGGCAGTTCCCGCTCCACCTGGGCGCCGCTCGCGGTCAGCAGCAGCGTGTCGCCGGAGACCACCTCCTCGGCGAACGCGGCGAGCAGCTCCGTCTTCCCGCTGGCCAGTCCCCCGACGACCAGCGCGGCCCGGCCGCTGCCGCCGACGGCCTCGGCCAGCAGCCCACGTAACGTCTCGAGTTCACGATCCCGTTCTACGACCATAACGTTTCGCCTGTTTCCCCTCCCGTGGCGTGATCCTCCCTGATCGTCGCCGCCTGGCTGGACTGTCGTGTGCTGTCCATCTCGGTCTCCTCCTGCTCACCGGACGCCCCTTCGCGTCCACCGTGGACGGTCATTCGTCGAGTGCGACCCCGAGTCCGCGTACCAGTGCCGCCCGGTGCAGCTCGCCGGCGAGCCACCCGTCCAGGCGGTGCGCGCCGAGCAGCTCGACCAGCAGCACGTCGTCGACGTGGGTGCGGCCGGGGTGGTCGCCGCGCAGCACGCGGCCGAGGTCGGCCTCGACCCGCCGCTGCCGCCTGCCGTTGCGCCGGGCGGGGTCGACCAGCGCGGCGTCGTCGACGTAGAACTGGCTCACCGAGTCGGCGACGTCGTCGGCGAGATCCGACCCGGCGACGTAGACCAGCAGGGCGCCGGCCGTGGGCGGGCCGGGCACCTGCCGCGCCAGGTCGGCCGCCAGGGCGACGACCAGCGTCGCGCCGAGGGCCGCCTCGGCCGGCACGTCGGTGAACGACCAGCCGATCCCGGCCTCGTCGAGCTGGTCGAGCACGTCCGGCCCGAGCGGCCCGCCGGCCGGGCACACCGCGACGTGGCTGAGCCCCGGCACGTGCCGGGTGAGCAGGGTGAGGAGCAGCGGGAGGACCGGGCCGGAGCCGAGCACCGCCGCGGTGACGACTCCCGGAGCGACCAGTGTGCGGGCGGCGACGGTGGCCAGCGCGGCGGTGTGACACGCGATCAGCGCCTCGGCCGGGAGCACGCACCGACGGCCGGCCCGCAGGTCCTCGAAGAGCACCGCGTCCGCCGTCCGGGCGTACGAGTGAAACCGACCAGCCGGTTCGCGCTCCGCCGAACGCTCGACGAGCCCGACGGCCAGCACCCGCACCGGATCGATCGCGGTCCAGGCGCTGACCAGCTCGTCCGTGTTGAGCTGGCGGAGGTCGTTGTTCATGGCTGGGGCCGCCTCCTCGCGGTGCGCCGGCTGTCGGAGTCCACGGTGCCGTTCTTTTCTGTTGCCGGACTCTCACTTCGCTCTCACCTGATCGAGAGCCGGTTGAGAGCCGCTCAAGCGATGCTCGAGTCGTCCACTTGAACTGCTCGTGCGGGACGGCACGAAGGCGGGAGCGAAGAGATGCGAGTCCAACGGAAGGTGACGGCGGCCGGCCTCGGTCTGCTCGGTGCCCTGGCGGTGTTCCACGGTGCGTACCAGGGTGCGTTCGACGGCGCGGCCGGGTCCGGTGACGGCCGGCACGTCGCCGACCCACCGCTGCCGGTCGAGGAGGTCCTCGAGGACATTCTCGACCGGTTACCGGACGACATGCACTGGTGACCGGTCCCCTCGCTCCCCCACGTCCCTCCCCCGACCTCCCACCACCACGACGCCCGGGTGCGAACCGATCGCGCCCGGTCAGAAGGGAAAGCCAGATGAGCAAGTTACGGAAGCGGTCGCTGCTGGTGCTCGCCGGTGTCACCGCACTGCTGGTCTCCGGAGTGACCGCGGCCTCAGCCGCCCCCGCCGGTCATCGTGCCGAACCGACCCTCGAGGTACTGGCGTCGGGGCTGAACAACCCGAGGCACCTGGTCGTCGACCGGGGCAAGGTGTGGGTCGCGGAGGCCGGCGTCGGCGGCGACCTGCAGTGCATCATCACCCCGGAGGGCGAGCAGTGCCTCGGCCGCTCCGGCGCGATCGTCAAGGTCGGGCGGGACGGTAGCGTGCGCCGGATCATCGAGGGGCTGCCGTCGCTCGGCGCGCCGCTCGACGGTTCCTACGCCACCGGCCCGGCCGACCTCGCGCTGTCCAGGGGCAAGCTGGACGTGCTGATGTCGACGTCCGGGATCGACCCGGTCACCGGGGCGAACCCGTTCGGCGACAACGGCCCGGAGATGGGCCGGCTGCTGCGGTTCGACCGCAACGGTGCGGGTGACATGCGGATGGGCCCGGACTTCGGGCTGTACGAGGGTGTGCACAACCCGGACGACGGGATCGGGGCGCCGCCCGGTTTCGAGATCGAGTCGAACCCGTACGGCATGACGCCCTACCGGGGCGGCTACGCGGTGGTCGACGCCGGCGGCAACGACCTGCTGTGGGTCGACCGGTTCGGCCGGGTGCACACGCTGGCCGTCTTCCCCGCGAAGGACGTCGACGGCAGGAAGCTGCAGAGCGCGCCGACCGCGGTCGAGGTCGGTCCGGACGGGGCGCTGTACGTGGCCGAGCTGAGCATGGCGCCGGGGACCGCGCGGGTGTACCGGGTGGTGCCCGGTCAGGAGCCAGAGGTGTACGCCGACGGCTTCACCGTGCTGACCGACCTGGCCTTCGACCGCCGGGGCAGGCTGCTGGCCCTGTCCATGACGCGAACGGGTGCGATCTTCCCGCCGCAGCAGGGCGAGATCGTGCGGATCGAGCGGGACGGCAGCAAGACGTCGTTCACGCCGGAGGGACTGATCTCCCCCACCGGCATCGCCGTCGAGGGCAACACCGTGTACGTCTCCAACCAGGGCGTCTCCCCCGGACTCGGGGAGATCGTCAAGCTGCGGCTGCCCTGACCGGGTCGTACCGACCAGCGCGGCTCCCGGGATCCGGGGGCCGCGCTCGGCGTGTCAGCCGCGCTCGGTCGTCTGGTGGGTGTGCAGGGCCGACCGGGAGGTCTCGACCTGGGCGAGCCAGCGCGCGGCCTCCTTGGAGTCCAGGTCCGCCAGCAGTTCGGCCGCCTGCTCCAGCTTGTCGGCGGCGAGCCCCAGGTCGGCGTTGACGGCGTGCAGGCCGGCCAGCACCCGCAGCGTCTTGGCCTGCCACAACACCGAACCCAGCTCCTCGAACAGCTGGCCGGCGGCGGCGAGGTGGTCGGCGGCCGCTGCGGTGTCGCCGCCGGCGAGCGCGATCTCGCCGAGCGCGTACAGGGTCTCCCCCTCGACCAGCCGCTCCCCGACCCGGCGGGAGAGGGCGAGGGCGTGCAGGAGCGTCTGCTCGGCGTTGTCCGCGCGGCCCTCCCGGTAGCGGACGATGCCGAGCGCGTACAGCGCGTACGCCTCGCCGATCCGGTCACCGATGTTGCGCACGATGAGCAGGACCCGGTGCAGCGCCTGCCGGCTCCGCTCGATCTGCCCGGTGTTGAGGTACAGGTGGGCGAACTGGTGCACCACCTGGGCCTCGCCCCGCAGGCACCGGACGTCCTTGCAGATGCCGAGGGCTTCCTCGAGCAGCGCCTCGCCGCGCTCCACGTCGCCCTCGTCGATCCAGAACTTGGCGGTACTGCGCAGGATCTGCGCCTCCGCCATCCGGTCGCCGACGGTACGCAGCGCGGTGAGGGCCTCGTCGTAGTTGGCCAGCATCGCGGCCGAGTTGCCGCGCAGGCCGTCGACCAGCGCGACGTTGCGCAACACCAGCCCGCGCCCGTGCGCGTTCCGGCTCGCGTCGAAGATGCCGAGCGCGGCGGTGAAGCACTCCTGGGCGTCGCCGAGCCGCTTCTGGAACATGTGCAGCGTGCCGAGGGAGTAGAGCATCGCGCCGTACCCGGTGCGGTTGCCGGCCCGTTCGGTCACCGCCAGGCCGAGTTCGGCGGTCTCCCGCCACAGTTCGAAGTAGCCCTTGCTCTCGAACAGGGTGACCGAGGTGAGGGCGAGGTCCCAGCACAGCTCGTCGAGCCCGTCGGCCGCGGCCTGCCGGATGGCGGCGACCAGGGAGCCGCGCTCGATGTCCCACCAGTCGCGTTCGGTGCCCCACCAGTCGTCCGGCGCGCCGACGCCGTGCTCGGCCGGCGGGCGCCAGCGGGGCGCGGTCCCGTGCAGGATCGTGTAGTCCCCGCCGTACTCCTTGCGGTGCGCCTCCTCGGCGAGCGCGAGCCAGGCCCCGAGCACCCTGGCGACGGTCTCGTCGCGCTGCTCGGGGGTCTCGGTCTCGGCGAGCCGTTCCAGCGCGTAGACCCGGATCAGGTCGTGGAAGCGGTAGCGGACGCGTTCGCCCGGGTATTCGACGGTGTCGAGCATGCGGGCGTCGACCAGGCTCTCCAACACGTCCTCGGCGTCGGTGAGCGTGGTGTCCAGCAGGGCCGCGGCGATCCAGCCCGGGAAGTCCTGCGACTGAACAAGGGCGAACAACCGGAACAGGTGTTGCGCGCGACTCGGCAGGCTTCGGTAGGTCAGTCCGATGTTGGTACGCAGCTCGAGTCCGCGATGGGAGAACTCGTCGAGCCGTCTAGCCTCGTTCCCCAACCGGCGAACCAGTTCGGAGATCCGCCAGTGCGGCCGCGAAGCGAGCCGGGCACCGGCGATCCGCAGGGCGAGTGGAAGCCCGCCGCAGAACCGGACCAGTTCGACCGCCGCGTCCTCTTCGGAACGGACCCGCGGCACGCCGATGATCTTCGTGAGCAGTTCGATGGACTTGTCGGTGTCGAACGGTTCCACGTCGACCCAGACCGCGCCGGGCAAACCGGACAGCCGGGTACGACTGGTCACGAGGACGGCGCAGTTCGGGCTGCCCGGCAGCAGCGGAAGCACCTGGTCCTCACTGGTCACGTCGTCGAGCACGAGGAGCACCCGGTTGCGGGCGACCGTGCTGCGGTACATCCAGGCGCGCTCCTCGACGTCCTCCGGGATCGCCGAGCCGCTGACGCCCATCGCCCTGAGGAAACGAGCCAGCAAAGTCCCGGTGCTGCTTTCCCGGGCGGCCTGGAAATCACCGTATAGATGCCCGTCCGGGAACTGGTCCATCAGCTCGTGCGCGACCCGGACGGCAAGACTCGACTTCCCGACACCGCCTTTTCCGGAAATCGCGACGATACGCACGGAATAGGGCGCGACACATTCCGCGGAACCGCCGAGAAGAATGCTCCGAATTCGCTGGATCAGCTCCTCCCGGCCGGTGAAGTCGGCGATGCTGAACGGCAGCTCGTGCGGCACCATCGGCAGGTCGGCCCGCGCGGCCGCCGGCCCGGCCGGCAGCGGGACCACCGCGCCGCCGGCTCCGTCCTCGGGGCCGACCGAGCCGTCCGCAGCATCCTGGTCCGGCGCTCGCTCGTCCGCCGGCCGCCAGTCCAGTGCGGGATCCCGGTTGAGGATCGCCCGTTCCAGGTCCTGCAGCTCCTGCCCCGGCTCGATGCCGAGTTCCTCGACGAGGACGTCGCGCACCCGCCGGCGGACCTCGAGCGCGTCGACCTGCCGCCCGGAGCGGTAGAGCGCGAGCATGAGGAAGCCGTACAACCGCTCGCGCAGCGGGTTCTCGTGGACCAGAGCGGCGAGCTCGTCGACGATCTCCTTGTGCCTGCCGAGCGCGAGGTCTAGCCGGACGCGTTCCTCCAGCGCGGAGAGCCTGCGGTCCTCCAGCAGGGCGGTGCCCCGGCGCACCTGCGGGCTCTGCACGTCGGCCAGTGCCGGGCCCCGCCAGAGCTGCAGGGCGGTCCGCAGGGTGGTCGCCGCGAGCGCGAGCTGCCCGTCGTCGGCCTCCCGGCGGGCCTGCGCGACGAGACCGGCGAACTCCTCGCTGTCCAGTTCCCGCTCGGACAGTTCGAGCAGGTAACCATGCGGATAAGTGTTGATGACGTCCGGCCGTCCGGCCGACCCGAACAGTTTCCGCAGCCCGGAGATACACGTCTGGATCTGCCCGCGCGCGGTCTCCGGCGGAGCCACGTCCCACACGGCGTCAATCAGCTGCTCGACTGCTGTGACGCGGTTCGCGTTCAGCGCGAGCATTGCCAGTATTGTCCGCTGCCGTGGCCCTCCGATGTCGAGTGCTCGCCGTTCGGCGATCAGCTCGAGCGCGCCAAGAAGCCTGACATACATATTTATTTGCCCCTGGTCAGACTAATCGCCCACGAGGGACAGTACACGCGTGGTGGGGGTCGCACCAGGGGCGCCAATACCACCGCGGCATTCATCCGTCTACTGGGGAACCCGCGCCGCGACGGCGAAACTCACCCGAACGGCGGCGCGTTTCCGGCGCCGTTCGGCCGCCGAAGAGTACGGCGTAGAGTTGAGAGTCTGACGCAAAGCGTCGGCCCACTGACTTTTCGTGTCCACATGCGATCGCCGTGAACGCGCCGTGAATCCCTGACGATCACCTGACGTTCGTCGCTTGCTCGACGCTGGGTGATCCGGCGCTCACGCGGTTTCCGCGTCAACGATGCCCGATCCGGCGGCTCTCCGGCGGCCCGAGGTAGCTGGGTGCGAGCCCACCGGTGTCGACGACGATCTTCTGCACCACCACCGTCGGATCGACCATCCAGAGCTTCAGCACGTGCTCGCCCGGCCGCTCGACCAGGTGCGTGGTGGCGGTGCGGTTGACGTTGTCGGAGGTGTTGCGCTCCCACTGCCGGTTCATGCTGGTGTCGTCGGCACCCGTGGCCGTGGTCACGTTGACCCGCTGCGGCGGTTGCCCGTCGAGGGAGACCGCGTAGGACAGCCCGTCGGTCGGGTGCACGTTGTTCCTCGGCGACAGGTGGACCCACACGGTCACCGGCCCGGTCGTGGTCAGGTTCATCGTGTACTCGAGCCGCGGGCCCCGGCCGCCCGGCGTCTGCCGAGGCGCGGTCACCGGTGTCGGTTGCATTCCCGCACCCTCCCGGCCGATGCCGGGGATCCGCAGCCACTCCACCCCGTTGCCGCCGACGACGCGGTCGGCGTGCTCGGCGGCCATGGAGACGTACCCGTTGGCCTCCACGAACCCGCGCCGCGGCGTGTCGCGTGGGTTGTCGCGCGGGTTGTCGACGACCGCCGTGACCTCCACGCTCGCGCCCTCCGGCCCGACCACCCGGATCGGCACCCGGGTCGTGCCCTCCGGTGCCCGCCGCCAGTCGACCCGGACCTCCGCCCGGACCTCCTTGTCCACGACTCCGCGCGCCGGCGTCACCCTGACCCAGGACACCCCCGGCTCGATCCGGTAGGCGAACGAGTCCCGCCCGCGGTTGAACACGTCGATGTACTGCTCTGGCTGGCTCTGGTACGGACTGAACGTCGGCAACACGGCCGGCCCGTCCGAGGGAGGCTGCCCGGCGGTCGCCCCGGGCGACGCCGTCCCGGGCGACCACCACTGGTCCGAGCCGTCGATCGCCACGCCAAGCTCCGCGCCGTCCGGCACCTCGATCCGTCGCACCGCCGGGAAGACCTCGTCCGGCAGCACCTGGTTGTCGATCTCGGGCTGCTGCCAGGGCGCGTTCGGGCCGTAGCGCTCCACGTCCCCGTAGCCGATCTTGGGCTGGGTCTGGAAGCCGCGCCACTTCCCGTCGGCGAGCTCGCTGTTGTAGTAGTCGGACAACGCCTGGTCCTCGGCGAACCGCGCGTCGGTGCGGTCGGCGTAGTCGTTGGTCGCCGCCCGCCCCTGCGCGGCGTAGCGCAGGTTCGTGAACTCCGCGTGGCGCAGCTCGTACAGGTTGGCGGTGGCCTTCACCGCGTACAGCACGAGCTGGAAGTAGGCGTCCCGGTAGGACGGCGGCAGCCGCCACCCGACTCGTTCCGCGCGCCGCGCGAGCCGTTGCCACTCGGCGGTGACCCGGTCCAGCTCGCGGTAGTGCTCGAGGTAGAACGGCGTCTGCTCGTCGTCGTAGGTCACCGTGTCGCCGGGCCCGGTGGTGATCCGGCGGTTGAGCAGCTCCGGCTTGCGCCGGGACTGCAGGTGACCGTAGGTGTGCAGCACGTCGGCGATCTCGTCGGCGTGCCGGTGCCCGAAGTTCTGCGCGGCGTACCGCCGCTCCCACTCGGGCAGGCGCTCCAGGGGCCACGCGTCGGGGTTCCAGGCGTAGTCGAGGAAGAACTGGGTCGGCAGCTCCGCGTTCTTCAGGTCGCCGACGTTCACCACCCACAACCGGTCGACGCCGTACCGGTAGGACGTGTGCAGTTGCTCCCAGGTGTTCGCCAGGTTGATGGTGTCGACCCACTTGTAGTTCCGGCCGCCGCCGACGTAGTCGAAGTGGTAGTACATGCCGTACCCGCCGGACCGGGGCGGCAGGGTGGGGTCGGGCAGCTTGCGCATGTTGCCCCAGTTGTCGTCGGTGAACACGACCGTGACGTCGTCCGGGGCGCGCAGGCCCTTGTCCCAGTAGCGCTGGACCTCCTTGTACAGCGTCCAGACCTGCGGGACGTCGAGCGCACCGTGGTCGGCCAGGATCTTCCGCTCGCTGTCGAGGATCTCCCGCATCAGCTCGATCCCGTCACCGTCGGGGAGGCTGACGTCGCCGTTGCCGCGCATCCCGAGCGTCACCACGCCCTCGATGTCCTCCTCGACCATGCGCTCGATGCCGTCCGCCCAGTAGGCCTTGACGGCCTCGGCGTTACGCCGGAAGCTCCACTCGCCGGTGCCGCCGTACGGGTCGTGGCCCGGCGTGACGACGTTGCCGTCCTCGTCGCGCACGGCGGGCACGGCGTGCCGGTTCCACTCCTCGATCCCCCGCATCATCGGCGCCTCGTGCGAGGTGCCCATGACGACGCCGTACGCGGTGGCGGTGGCGTGGTTGGCCGGGTCGTCCTCGGCGAAGGCACGTCCCCAGACCGCGGGCCAGAGGTAGTTGGCCTTGAGCCGGAGCATGGTCTCGAACACGCGGGCGTAGAAGGCGCTGGTGAACCCACCCGGATGGCCCGGCGCGTGCCCTGGCCCGAAGTGGTCGGGGGCCCAGGTGCCGAGGGCCGGGTTCTCGTCGTTGATGAAGAAGCCGCGGTACTTCACCGCGGGCGTGCCCTGCGTGTGCCGGCCCGGCAGCACGTACAGCTCCGCGGCGTGCCGGCTCGGCACGTCGTCCCACCAGTACCAGGGCGACACCCCGATCCGCCTGGACACGTCGTAGGCACCGAAGATCGTTCCCCGCTGATCGCTGCCCGCGATGACCAGCGCGCGGCGGATCCCGGGCAGCGGGTTGTCGACGACCTGCTGCAACGAGGTCTCCCACTTGCCCGCGATCCCGGTGACGTCGAGCTTGCCGGCGGTCACGAGCCCGTCGATCAGCGGACTGCGGCCGATCGTCCCCACGAGCACCGGTTGACTGCCCGCCGGCGGCCGGTCCCGGACGACGACCGGGCGCACCCCGGTGACGCGCTCGACGTCCGACCGCAGGTCGTTCACGACCCGGACCACGCCGGCGTGGTCACCGGCACTGACCACGATCGGCGCGGCCTTCCGCCTGGCCACCAGGGGGAAGCTTCCCGGCCTCGGCGACGTGACGACGTAGGAGTCCGGATCGGCCGGCTGCCAACCCGAGGTCTCGACGGGCTTCGACACCGGGGTCGGTGCCGCCGTCGTCACGACGAGAACCGCGACCAGCAGCCGGACAGGCATTCTCATGGCGATCTCCGTTGATCACGAACCGGGCCGAAACTTCCGTCCAAATTCCGCAACATGGTCACGATAGCGGCCAGCACAGTCCAAAGCCAGACACCAGAACCCACGAAAACGGCGCGATAATTCAATTCGTCGCACCGAAATTTTCGACACTCGATCTCGTGAACATCGATCCGATCCTCGGATGCGATCCAGAGTCTTGGATAGTTCCGCGTCTGCGGATATATGCTCGCGCGTATGCCGAAGCTGCGGATAAGTGAGGCGGCCACGCTGCTGGGGGTCAGCGACGACACCGTGCGGCGCTGGGTCGACCAGGGCCGGCTGCCGGTGGTGCAGGGCGACAACGGACGCATGGCCGTCGAGGGCAGCGAGCTCGCCGCGTTCGTCCAGCGGTTGTCCGACGCTCCGGAACCGGGCGCGACCGTCGCCGCGTCGGCGCGCAACCGGATGCGGGGCATCGTCACCCGCGTCACCAAGGACGGCGTGATGGCGCAGGTCGAGCTGCAGGCCGGGCCGTTCCGCCTGGTGTCGCTGATGAGCAGGGAGGCCGCGGAGGAACTCGGTCTCGAGCCCGGCAGCGTGGCCGTGGCCTCGATCAAGTCCACTCTCGTCGTCGTCGAGATCCCGGAGACGTAGATGGTCCGCTCACTCTGGGTGGCCGCGCTCGCCACCCTCGCCGTGTTCCCGGTCGCCTGCGGATCGGCGGCACCGGCCGACGACCAGGACGGAGCCTCGGGTGAGGTCGTGGTGTTCGCCGCCGCGTCGCTCACCGAGACGTTCACCGAACTCGGCCGGCGGTTCGAGGAGGCGAACCCCGGCACGACGGTGACGTTCAACTTCGCCGGCAGTTCCTCGCTGGCGAAGCAGATCGTCGAGGGCGCTCCCGTCGACGTGTTCGCCTCGGCCTCGCCGGCGAACATGGAGCAGGTCACCGAGACCGACGCGGTGTCGGGCGAGCCGACGGTGTTCGTGCGCAACCGGCTGGAGATCGCGGTCCCGGCGGGCAACCCGGGTGACGTCACCGGGATCGCGGACTTCGCCGACGAGGACCGGACGATCGCCCTCTGCGCCGAGGAGGTGCCGTGCGGGGCGGCGGCGAGGAAGGCACTCGACGCGGCCGGGGTCACCGCGGCGCCGGACACCCTGGAACGCGACGTCAAGGCGGTGTTGACCAAGGTCGAACTCGGTGAGGTCGACGCGGCGCTGGTCTACCGCACCGACGTCCGGGCCGCGGACGACACCGTCGAGGGCATCGCGTTCCCGGAGTCGGAGCGGGCGGTCAACGACTACCCGATCGCGACCATGGCGGAGGCACCCAACACCGAGGGCGCACGGGCGTTCGTCGACTTCGTGCTGTCCGACGCCGGCCGCTCGGTGCTGACCGACGCCGGGTTCGACGGTCCGTGACCGCTCCGAGCCGGGTCCGGCGCAGGACCGTCCGGCGCGGGCGGCTGCCGGTCGTCCTGGCCGTCCCCGCGCTGATCGGGCTGGCGTTCCTGGTCGTCCCCCTGATCGGGATGCTGGTCCAGACCCCGTGGTCCACGCTGGGCGACCAGTTGTTCAGCCAGGAGGTCGGGCAGGCGCTGCTGCTGTCGCTGGTCTGCGCCAGCCTGGCCACGGTGCTCTGCCTGGTGCTCGGCGTGCCGCTGGCCTGGCTACTGGCCAGGAGCGACCTGCCGGGGCGCGGGGTGCTGCGGGCACTGGTGACGGTGCCGCTGGTCCTGCCGCCGGTCGTCGGCGGGGTGGCACTGCTGCTCGTGCTCGGCCGCCGGGGGCTCATCGGCGAGCACCTGCACGAGTGGTTCGGCGTCTCGCTGCCGTTCACCACCGCCGGCGTGGTGGTGGCGGAGGCGTTCGTGGCGATGCCGTTCCTGGTGATCGCGGTCGAGGGCGCGTTGCGCGGAGCCGACTCGCGCTTCGAGGAGGCGGCCGCGACCCTGGGCGCCTCGCGGTGGCTGACGTTCCGTCGCGTCACGCTGCCCTCGATCGCGCCGGGGGTGGTGGCCGGCACGGTGTTGTGCTGGGCTCGCGCCCTGGGCGAGTTCGGCGCCACGATCACGTTCGCCGGCAACTTCCCCGGCCGGACCACGACGATGCCGCTCGCCGTGTACCTGGCGCTGGAGACCGATCCCGGCGCGGCGATCGTGTTGAGCGTCGTGCTGCTGCTGGTGTCGGTGGTCGTGCTGGTCAGCCTGCGGGACCGGTGGATCGGCGGGACGCCGTGACGCTGCGCGCCGACCTGCACGTGACGCGGGGCGCCTTCCGGCTCGACCTGCCGTTGACGGTCGAGCCGGGCGAGGTCGTGGCGCTGCTCGGCCCCAACGGTGCGGGCAAGACCACGGCGCTGCGGGCACTGGCGGGGCTGCTGCCCGTCACGTCCGGGGACATCCGGCTGGACGACGCGGTGTGGGACCGCCCGCCCGAACTGTTCGTGCCCCCCGAGAACCGCGCGGTCGGCGTGGTGTTCCAGGACTACCTGCTGTTCAACCACCTGTCCGCGCTGGAGAACGTCGCGTTCGGCCCGCGGGCGCGGGGACTCGACCGGGCGAGCGCGCGGGCGCGGGCGCGCACCTGGCTGGACCGGGTGGGGCTCGCCGACCACGCGGGCAAGCGACCCCGGGCGCTGTCGGGTGGGCAGGCGCAGCGGGTGGCGCTGGCCCGCGCGCTGGTCACCGAGCCAGGACTGCTGCTGCTCGACGAACCGCTGGCGGCCCTGGACGCCAGCAACCGGCTGCACGTGCGCTCCTCGCTCGCGCGGCACCTGGCCGAGTACCCCGGCCGCACCCTGCTGGTCACCCACGACCCGCTCGACGCCATGGTCCTGGCCGACCGGATCGTGATCGTCGAGCACGGCCAGGTCGTGCAGGAGGGCCCGCCGGCCGAGGTGGCCCGCCGGCCGCGAACGGACTACGTCGCCCACCTCGTTGGGCTGAACCTCTACCGCGGCGTCGCGTCCGGCACCGGCGTGCGGCTCGACGACGGTGGCAGCTTCACCGTCGCCGAGCCGGCCACGGGCGCGGTGCACATCGCGTTCTCCCCGACCGCGGTGAGCCTGCACCGCGACGTTCCAGAGGGCAGCCCCCGGAACGCGTGGCCGGTGACCGTGGCCGACATCGAACAGCACGCGCACACCGTTCGCGTACGCCTGGACGGCGACCCGCCGGTCCTGGCCGACGTCACGCCGGCCGTGATCGCCGAGCTGGGCCTGTCCCCCGGCGCCCGCGTATGGGCGACGGTCAAGGCGACCGAGGCCGCGGTCTACCCGGCCTGACCAGCGAACACTGAACGTATGTGGGGGTCCCCCGGTCGGGTGGCATGGGCCGCCCGTTCGCATAGCACCGTGCGGATCTGGGCATGTCGCGATGACACGCGACTGTCTAAAGAGGAGGAGCAGGTGATAAGCCATGATTGGCCAGGACATGGTGAACCGGCTGTACGACTGCCAGGTCGTCGACCCCGGGGGCGAACGGATCGGACCGGTCAAGCGGATCTGGCTGGACGGCCGGACGGGTGACCCCGTCTGGGCCTCGGTACACACGGGGATGTTCGGGCTGAAGGAGACCTTCGTCCCGCTGCAACGTGCGGAGCTGCACGAGGACCAGCTGCAGGTACCGGTGGACAAGGCGCAGGTCAAGGACGCCCCTCGGATCGACGCCGAGGGCGACCAGATGAGCGACGAGGAGCAGCGGACGCTCTACCGGTACTACGGCATGGGCGCGTCCGACGGCGACGGCCGGCACCGAACCGATGACCGTCGAGGTATGGGTCAGCAACCCGGTTCGGTACAGCGCTCGCCCTCGGGCCAACGCGACGACGGCCGGTGGGACGCGGACGACACGCGCGACGGCGAGAGCATGACGCGCGCCGAGGAGCGGTTGCGCGTCGGTACCGAGCAGGTGGAGGCCGGCCGGGTGCGCCTGGTCAAGCACGTGGTCACCGACGAGCAGCAGGTCTCGGTCCCGGTGTCCCACGAGGAGGTCCGCGTCGAACGCGAACCGGTCACCGACCCGCGCGGCACCGACACGAACATCTCCGAAGACGAGCAGGAAGTCCGCCTGCACGCCGAGAAACCGGTGGTGGGCAAGGAAACCGTGCCGATGGAACGGGTGCGGCTGACCAAGGACACCGTCACCGGCGAGGAAACCGTGTCCGACGAGGTCCGCAGGGAAGAGATCGACGTCGAGGACGACCGGGACGCCGGCCGCCGGCCGCCCACGAAGTGACCTCCGTTCACTGACCCCGGCGTCGTCTGGTTGAGGGGCATCACCGCATCCGTGGGCCCCTCAACCGACTCGGCGGTCGCCACTGGATACAGGTGATCGTGTCGGTAGCCCTCGCCTCACTCGTCCGCCTGCCTGGGTTGGGTGGGATCCGGCGTCGGGAACGGTGGGCGCGGATCGGGACCGGGCGGTGCCGGCGGCTGCGGCGGGTCGGTCGGCTGCGGATCCGGCCCCGGCACCGGCGGAACAGGACTCGGATCCGGTCCCGGACCCGGCGGAACCGGACTCGGATCCGGTGCGGGACCCGGCGGAACCGGACTCGGATCCGGTGCGGGACCCGGCGGAACCGGACTCGGATCCGGTGCGGGACCCGGCGGAACCGGACTCGGATCCGGTGCGGGACCCGGCGGAACGGGGTCCGGGGTCGGTGACGGGGTACTCATGCGGCGCGGGTGCCCGTCCGATCACCCACCGAAACGTGTGATCGCGGCACGAACGGGTAGTCACTGGCGTGACGACCAGCACCGACCCCCACACCGTCGCCACCGTCCGCTATCGGCGGGCCGCCGACTACCTCGCCGCCGCCATGATCTACCTGCGGGACAACGTGCTCCTTCGGGAACCGCTGCGGGCCGGGCACCTCAAGCCTCGGCTGCTCGGGCACTGGGGCACCTGTCCGGGCATCACGTTCCTCTACAGCGGGCTCAACGGCCTCGTCCGGCGCACCGGGCAGCGCACGCTCCTGGTCACCGGGCCGGGACACGGTGCTCCCGCCAACCACGCGAACCTCTGGCTGGAGGGCACCCACGCCCACTACGACCCCGCCCTGACCCGCGACGAACGCGGCCTCGCCGAGCTGGTCCGGCGGTTCTCCTGGCCGGGCGGCTTCCCCAGCCACCTCTCCCCCGAGGTCCCCGGTGTCGTCCACGAGGGCGGCGAGCTCGGCTACGCCCTGGCCACCGCCTTCGGGGCCGCGCTGGACGATCCGGGCCTCCTGGTCGCCTGCCTCGTCGGCGACGGCGAGGCGGAGACCGGCCCGACCGCGGGATCCTGGCAGGGCCACAAGTTCCTCGACCCCGCGACCTCCGGCGCCGTGCTCCCGGTCCTGCACCTCAACGGGTACAAGATCTCCTCCCCCACCGTCTACGGGTGCATGTCCGACGACGAGCTCACCGCCTACTTCCGGGGCTCCGGCTGGTCCCCGCACGTCGTCGACGTCACCGCCACCGACGACCCGGACGCCCTGCTCGCCGCGACCCTCGACCTCGCCCACGCCGAGTTCCGCGACGCCACCGCCGGCTACGCCCCACCGCTGATCCTCATGCGCAGCCCCAAGGGCTGGGGCGTCCCGGACCGCGACGCCGACGGCGAACCGCTCGCCGGCACCTTCCACGCCCACCAGGTGCCGCTGGAGGACACCGACCTCGACCTGATCGAGCGGTGGCTGCGCTCCTACCACCCCGAGGACCTCTTCGACGACGACGGGCGGCCGCACGACGACCTGCTCGCCGACCTGCCGCCCGAGCACCTGCGGCTCGGCCGGGTGCCGCAGGCCGACGGCGGCCGGCTGCGTCGTGACCTGCCGCTGCCCGACGTCGCGCCGTTCGCCACCGAGGTCACCGCGCCGGGCGAGCGGCAGGCGAGCCCGACCGGGCAGGCCGGCGAGTGGCTCGCCGAGCTGATGCGGGTCACCGAGGACCGGCGCGACTTCCGCGTGGTGTGTCCGGACGAGCTGGAGTCCAACAAGCTCGGCGCCGTCCTCGACGCCACCGATCGCGCGTTCGCCTGGCCGGTGCCGACCTACGCCGAGCACGTGGCGCCGGACGGACGGGTGCTGGAGGTGCTGTCCGAGCACCTGTGCCAGGGCTGGCTGCAGGGCTACCTGCTCACCGGCCGGCACGGGCTGTTCCCGTGCTACGAGGCCTTCGCGTCCATTGTGGACAGCATGGTCAACCAGTACGCCAAGTTCCTCAAGATGGCCGGCGAGGTCGCCTGGCGCGCCCCGGTCGCGAGCCTGAACTACCTGCTGACCAGCGAGGGCTGGCGCCAGGACCACAACGGCTACAGCCACCAGGGCCCCGGCTTCATCAACAACCTGCTGAGCAAGAAGGCCTCGGTCAGCCGCGTCTACCTCCCGCCGGACGCGAACACCCTGCTGGTCACGCTCCGCCGCTGCCTGTCCTCGACCGGCCGGATCAACCTCGTGGTCGCCGGGAAGAACAGCGCGGCCCAGTGGCTCCCGCTCGCCGACGCCGAGGAGCACTGCCGCGCGGGCGCCGGCGTGTGGGAGTGGGCGAGCAGCCATCCGGACCCGGTCGAACCGGACGTGGTGCTGGCCTGCGCGGGCGGCATCCCGACCGTCGAGACCCTGGCCGCGGCCTGGCTGCTGCGCGAACGCGCGCCGTGGCTGCGGGTGCGCGTGGTGAACGTCGTGGACCTCCTGGTGCTCAGCCGGCCACGCAGCCACCCGCACGGCATGAGCGACGACGGGTTCGCCGCCCTGTTCGGCACCAGCACGCCCGTCGTGTTCGGCTTCCACGGCTATCCGTCGGCCGTCCACGAACTGCTGCACGGCCGCCCGGACCCGGACCGGTTCCACGTGCACGGCTACCTCGAGGAGGGCACCACGACCACGCCGTTCGACCTGCTGGTCAGCAATGGCATGAGCCGCTACGACCTCGCCGCCGACGCGCTGCGCCGTGCGCCGAGCGCCGCGTCGGCCGGTGGCGAGCTGGCCGAGGCGCTGCTGCGCGAGCGCGACGAGCTGCGCGCCATGGCCTACCGCGACGGCGTCGATCCGCCGGAGATCACCGACTGGCGCTGGACACCGGGAGACGCGCGGTGACCTTGCTGACCGTCAACCCCGGCTCGGGCAGCCTCAAGGCGCACCTGGTCGACCCGGCCGCCGAGACCGTCGAGCACGCCGCCGAGGTCGAGCACCCGCCGGACTCCGACGAGGCGTGGCGGGAACTCGACGAGCTGCTCGACCGCGCGGGCGACCTCGACGCCGTCGGGCACCGGCTGGTCCACGGCGGCCCGGACCTGCGCGCACCCACGATCGTCGACGGTGTGGACGGCGACGTGCGCCGCGCGATCGAGCGCGCCACCTCGCTCGCGCCGCTGCACCTGCCGGCCACCCTGGCGTTGCTGGACCGGCTCGTCGAGCGGCTGCCGGAGGTGCCGCACGTGGTGTGCCCGGACACCGCGTTCCACCGGGACCTGCCGGAGCACGCGGCGACCTACGCGCTGCCCACGGACTGGCGCGAGGCCTTCGACCTGCGCCGCTACGGCTTCCACGGCCTGTCCTACCGCTGGGCGCTGGACCGGGTCGCCGGCGTGCTCGACCGCCCGGCCGGCGAGTTGCAGGTGCTGCTCGCCCACCTCGGCGGCGGCTGCTCGGTGTGCGCGGTGCGCGACGGGCGCAGCGTCGACACCTCGATGGGGCTGACCCCGCTGGAGGGCCTGGTCATGTCGAAGCGCTCCGGCTCGGTCGATCCCGGGCTGTTGCTGTGGCTGCTGCGCGAGACCGACCTGGACGCCGCCGCGCTCGACGACGGCCTCAACCACCGGTCCGGCCTGCTCGGCCTGTCCGACGGTCGCTCGCCGGACACTCGTGACCTGGTCGCGGCCGCGGGCGACGACCACGCCGCCGCGCTCGCGCTGCGGGTGTTCGGCCACCACGCCCGCCGGGGGCTCGCCGCGGCGGCGACCAGCCTGGACCGGATCGACGCGCTGGTGTTCACCGGCGAGATCGGCTGGGACCAGCCGGAGGTGCGGACCGAGGTGGCGGCCGGGCTCGGGCTGTTCGGGGTGCCGCGCCACCTGTCCGGCAACCGGGACGACGACGGCCCGGTGAGCCCGCCGGGAGCCGAGGTCCCGGTCGTCGTGGTCCGCCCGAGGGAGGAGCTGCAGGTCTGCCGGGACACGATGTCGGCGATCAACGGGATTTCCTGAGTTTCCACAATCCGTTGTTTCTTACCCGATCAGGTGACAATTCTTGACACTCTGAGTAAATATCCGATTGGCTCCCGCGCGGGGGAAGACTCACCGAAAGGGTCCTCTGTGGACTACACGCACGACGACTCCGGTGCTACCGCGGCGAAGATCGTGGTGGCCGGCGGTTTCGGGGTCGGCAAGACGACGTTCATCGCCTCGGTGTCGGACATCGAGCCGCTGCGCTCCGAGGCGGCGATGACCACCGCCGGCGTCGGCATCGACGAGATCGCCGCGGTGCCCGACAAGGAGTCCACCACCGTCGCCATGGACTTCGGTCGAATCCGGCTGGGCGACGACCTCGTGCTGTACGTGTTCGGCACCCCGGGCCAGCACCGGTTCTGGTTCATGTGGGACGACATCGTGCACGGGGCGATCGCGGCCGTCGTGCTGATCGACACCCGCCGCCTCGCCGACTGCTTCGCCGCCATCGACTACTTCGAGAGCCGGGGCGTGCCGTTCCTGGTGGCGGTCAACCAGTTCGAGGGCGCGCACCGGTTCCGCCAGGAGGACATCCGCGACGCACTGGCCCTGCCGCCCGGCGTCCAGGTGATCGAGTGCGACGCCCGGTCCCCGGAGGAGGCGCGACGGGTGCTCATCGCGGCCAGCGAGTACGCGCTGTCGCTGCTCGGTGCGTCACAGTGAGTAGTTCTCGGAATTCCTGCGTGTAACCGGATCGTGGACGGGTATCCGATGTCGCCCGGAACTTTTCGACCACGCGAGGTGAGTTCGATGCCCCGTCCCCCCGACAACGCCCCCTTATGCGGTTCGCTGGTCACGTTCTTGCTGCGGGACAAGGACGGCGAACGGTTCAGGGTCGGCGAAGTGACCGGCCCGGTCGAGCCGGACCCGCAGACGGGCGAGACCTGGATCGGCGTGCGCATCTGGCACGCACCACCGGAACGGATGCTGAACCTGATCCCGCTCACCGCGGTGCTGAACATCTCCCCGCCCGGCGACCGGGACCACGACGCCGCCTGACCAGCAGGTCGCGGTTGGTATCCTGACATGTCTAGCTGGTTAACAGGACATGAACACGAGGGGTGCGACCCATGCGAGAGCTTTTCCAGACGGAGTTGGACGCCCTCCGCGAGCAGCTCGGCGACATGTGCGCACAGGCGGCCGAGGCCATGCGGGCGGCGACCAGGGCGGTGCTGACCGCCGACGGGGAGCTGGCCGCACGCGTGGTCGCCGCGGACGCCGAACTCGACGTCGCCCGCGACCGGTGCGACGACACCGCCCAGCGGTTGCTCGCGCTCCAGGCACCGGTGGCCGGTGACCTTCGGCTCGTGCTGACCGCGGTGCACTGCTCGGACAAGATCGAGCGGATGGGTGACCTGGCCGCGCACATCGCCGACACCGCGCGGATCCGTCAGCCGGAGCGGGTCGTGCCGGCCGAGCTGACCGACGCGTTCACCGCCCTCGGCACCATCACCGCCGCGATGGCCGACCGTCTCGTGGAACTCATCCGGGACCCGGGCAAGGGCGGTTTCGCCGAGCTGAACGAGACCGACCAGGACGTCGACGCACGACACGTGGGCGTGCTCGAGACGATCACCCGCGAGGACTGGCCGCACGGCATCCCGTCGGCGACGTCGCTCGCGTTGCTGGTCAGGTACTACGAGCGGTTCGCCGACCAGGCGGTGTCGGTCGCCAAGCGGCTGGACTTCGTGGTCACGGGCGTGATGGCGGCCTAGACCGTCCACACAGGACTCTCGCGGGACACTACGAAAGTTGGGACCGCCGGCCGGTGGTTGGGGGGTTCCGACCGGCCGGCGGTTCTGGTCGCCGGCGCAACAGGCTGGACCGCGTCAGCGGTGGCTGGGGGTTTCGCACCGCCGGAATGTCCGACCCGTTCCTGGCTCAGGCGGCGACCAACTGTTACAACGGTTCGAGCGCCGGATCCGTTTCCGTTACGGGACGTGCTGTCGGTCACGCGGAGTGCATGCCACCCTCAGACGCCGCGAACCAGCTCGTAGTCCCCGACCTGGATCCAGCCGTACGGCGGCCCGTCGAAGACCCAGACCTCACCGCTGGCGCTCGAAACGCCGCCGTCGGCGCAGCTCACCTCGTCGGCCCGTGGAGGCTGGAGCAGTGAACCGGCGGAACCGGCGGCGAAAGCTCCGCCGCCGGTTCCGGTGATCGGGTCAGCTCGTCTGTTGCTGGTGGTCGCGGGCGACCCGGAGCAGTTCGATCAGGCCCGCGGCGTACTCCTGGGACTCGGCGTGTGCCTCGGGGAACGGGGGCTGGAAGCCGACGCCTTCCCACTCCCCCGTCTCCGGGTTCCAGCGGTCGTTGCCGACCTCGAAGTCCCACGCGTAGATGCCCAGCTCGTAGTACAGCTGGTCGGCGGAGTTGCCGGCCGCCGAGTACAGGACGTCGGCCACCGGACCGGTGCGGGACGGCCAGGTCACCGTGCCCCGGCTGGACGCGATCGCGCCGACGATCCGCTTCGCGGACGCCTGGAACATCGCCGCCTCCTCGGGTGACGGGCGCGGGAGGGTGATCCGGCCGGGCATCGCGTACGCACCGGGCGGCCACATGAAGTACCCGCCATAGCTGTGCACGTTCATCGCGAACTTGATGTTCCGGTGCGCCTCGGCGAGGGCGATCACGTTCTCCGCCTCGGCCTCGGACAGTTCCTCGGTGCCCGCGTAGGTACCGGACAGGCAGTTCGTGTTCGACGCGCCGACGTAGCCGTCGAAGACCGAGCCGACGGTGTAGTTGCGGTTGATGTCCACACCCCACGAGTCGGCATAGCGCGGGTCGCGGCGCTCGTCGGTGCAGTGGTTCGACAGGTTCTTCCGTTGGAAGGACGCGTCGTGGAACGAGTAGTTCGCGCCGTCCGGGTTCACCATCGGGATGACGAACACGTCGACGTTCTCCAGCAGGTCCCGGGTCTCCGCGTCCGTGTCGTAGTTCGCCAGCAGGCGCTCGGCGAACTCCAGGGTCACCAACGGGGTCGCCCACTCCCGCGCGTGCTCCTGGGAGTACGCGAGCACGCCGATCTTGGAACCGTCCCGGTGCGCGCCGATCCGCAGTGCCTGCACGGTCCACGGCTTGTGCGGCACGCCGGCGGGGGCGTCCAGGCCGTCGGACATCCGCACCGGGCCGGTCACGGGCATCACCTGGCCCGCCGAGCCGTCCTCGACGAACGCGCTGATCCGCTGCGGGAAACGGGCGCTGATCAGGGCGGCCACCTGGTCGGTCGTGCTGATCACCGCACCCTCGCGGTCGGTGGCCAGCGACACGGTCAGCACGCGGTCGCGCCACGTCGCCCGGGCGGGGCGGTTCGGCTTGCCTGGGTCGACGGTGCGCACCTGCCAGCCGTTCGGGCCCTGGTCACCGAAGCGGACCGACTCCACCACGACGGCGGCGGTGGCCGGGTCACCCAGGTACGCGGTCGCGGTGCGCCGGTAGCCCTGGGTCTTGTTCGGCAGGTCGATGACCTCCAGCAGGTCCGGGTACTGCCGCGCCAGCCGCGCGATCCGGGCCTTGATGTCCACCGGCGTCATGTACGCGTCGACGAAGTCCTTCTGGTACCCGTCCGGCAGCTCCGGCGGGCTGTCCCCTGGCCACGCGGCCGGCGCCTTCGGCCTGGTCTCCCCACCCAGGCTCGACGTCGCGGTCACCTCGACCGGCTTCGCGGGCAGCGCCTCCGGTTCGGCGATGTGGTACTGGTACTCGCCGGCGTCCTCGAACCGCCGCAGCGGGAACGAGCCGGTCGTGCCGTCGGCGGTCCGCCACGTCACGGTGATCTCCACGTCCGGGTCGAACACCGCGGTCGTGGCCACCCTGGTCTCCAGGAACGTCTGGCCCTCGCTGGTCCACCAGTACGCCGACAGGAACTGCAGGGTGTCCGCGCGCTGGGCGGCGAGTGTCCTGGCCTCCGCCGACGCCACGCTGCGCTGGTAGCGCTGCGCGGCGTCCGACTCGCGCTGGATCAGCTGCAGCGGAGTGGCGCCCTCGGCGACCAGCTGGTCCATCGCCCGGCCGTCGAGCACCAGGTCGGCGAGGACGCGGCCGTCGGCGTCGCGGCCGTGCGCGGCGACGTCGGCGCCGCTCGCGACCAGCTGGTGCAGCATCGACTCGCCCGGTAACTCGAAGCGCACCAGCGCCAGTTCGTCGGCGGCGACGACGATCCCCTTGCCCGGCGGCGCCGCGTTCGCCGGCATCGTGCTGACCCCGAGTGCGGCGGTGCACAGCAAGGTGACCGCGGCTGCCGCGTTTCCCCATCTACGTCGTGACATGGGCGCCTCCCAGGCGGACGGTGTGAACGAGGAAATCCTTCCCCAGTTCGTTGAAAAGGCAAGAAGTTTCTCCCTGTGCAACGAACCCGTACACGCGGAGCGGCGGCTGAACGCGGGAACCGGCACGGACGTTGTAAGTTGCCAGTCGTGAGCGCCCCTGGTGGCAAACCGGAGTCGGGCGAAGTGTGGGACGCGACGTGGCTCGAGTTCCACAACGCCTGGCGGCCACGGCTGCGCGCCTTCCTCACCTCGATCTGCGACCGCGACCCCGACCTCGTCGACGACATCCTGCGCGCTAGCCTGCTCCGGCACCGCTGCCGCTGGGCCACGCTCGACGACCTCGACTACGCCCACGTCGAGCTGTTCGCCATCGTGCTGGAGCAGGTGCAGGCGTTCCGCGGCCAGGTCTCCCGCACCCCCCGGCGGTCCGCGACCGTGGTGCTGCACGACCTGCTGGAGCTGCAGGTCGGCGAGATCGCGGCGATCCAGCGTTCCACCGACCACGTCGTGCGCATGCACCTCGCACTCGGTCACCGCGACCCGGACTACTCGGGCGGGTTCACCCTGCCCGCCGAGGAGGCGCCGGACGTCGACCACGGCGTCGAGCTGCTGCACACCGCCTACGAGCGGCTCGACCTCCCGCTGCCGGCTGCCGCCGACGACGACCCGGAGACCGACTACGCGCTGGGGTTGGTGTGCGAGCAGCGCGGCGACCTGCGCGGGGCGGCGCTGTGCTTCCAGCGGGCGACCGCGCACGACTTCGAGGACGCGGTAAACCGGTTCACCTCGGTGGTGGCGCAGCTGCGGCTGCCCAGCCGGGGCCGGCACGCGCGGCACGCCCTGATCGAGCCGGAGCCGCCGGTCGACCCCGACCGGCTGGCGATCGAGGCGCTGGTGCTGACCAGCGAGGACGGCCACGCCGTGGCCGACACCCTGCCCGCCGAGCAGCGGGCGATCTGCGGGTTGTGCCGGGAGTCGCGGGCGGTGGCGGAGGTCGCGGCCCGGCTGAACCTGCCGCTGGACGTGGCCCGCGCACTGGTCGGCGACCTCGCCGTCGGCGGCCTCGTCATCGTGCACGAGACCGTCGGCGCCGACGGCCCACCCGTCGACCTACTGGAACGCGTCCTGGCCGGCCTGCGAACGCCCTAGCGGTACACGCGGACGTAGTCGATCAGCATGTCCTGCGGGAGGACGGTGCCTGGGCCGGGCGGGCCGGGCCAGTCGCCGCCGACCGCGTTGTTCAGGATCAGGAAGAACGGGTGGTCGAAGACCCACGGGCCGCGGGTCTGTTCGAGGGTGTCCCGGTCGACGGTGTGGAACGGGTTGCCGTCGACGAAGAACGTCAGGTGCTCGGCGTCCCACTCGACCGCGAACACGTGGAACGCGGCGTTCGCGGGCTCGCCGAGGTCGAGCGCGGCGCCCTCACCGCCGGCGCCGAAGTAGGCCGGCGCGTGCAGGGTCGAGTGCACCAGGTTCGGTTCCCGGCCGATGTGTTCCATGATGTCGATCTCGCCGCTCGCCGGCCACGGGACGCCGTCGAAGAAGTTCGCGCCCAGCATCCAGAACGCCGGCCACAGGCCCGGGGTGGACGACACCTTGATCCGCGCCTCGACCCGGCCGTAGGTCGTCTCGAACTTGCCGGCCGTGGTGATCCGGCCCGAGGTGTACTGGCAGGTCGTCGAGCCGCCGCTGTTCGGGTCCGGGGGGCAGGCCGAGCCGGGGGTGACCTCGCGCCGCGCCTGGATGACCAGGTTCCCGGCGCCGTCCATCCTGGCGTTCTCGTTGTCGGTGTAGTACTGCAGCTCGTTGTTCACCCCGGGGCCGGTCTCCGGGGTCCACTTCGCCGGGTCGGGCGTGGCGCCGTTGGGACCGTTGAACTCGTCGCTCCACACGAGACGGTCGAAGTCCGGCGCGGGTGGCGCGGGCGGCGGGGGCGTCGGCGCGCCGCCGGTGCCGTAGACCTGGAACTCCCACAGCGAGTACCCGTAGCCGTTCGAGCGCTCGGTGCCGTACATCCGCACGTACCGGCCGGTGCCGGACACGCTCACGGTCTCCTTGAAGCCGCCGCCCTCGGTGGTCGAGTGGACGGTCCGCCAGGTCGCGTTGTCGTCGGATACCTGGAGTTCGTAGGACACCGCGTACGCGGGATCCCACTGCAGCACGACGGTGTCGATGGTCGCGGTGGCGCCGAGGTCGACGGTGATCCAGCCCGGGTCGACCCAGCCGTCGGTCGAGCTGGTCGCCCAGCGGGTGGCCGGGTCGAGGTCGGTGGCCTTGTCCGGGGTGCAGCCGCCGCAGGCACCGTCGTCCTGGAACGTGGACGCGGTGGCCGGTTTCCGGTACGACAACAGGCCGCCCTGCCCCGGGTCGGGGCCGCCGCCGTCGACGGTGCCGAAGACCTGGAACTCCCACAGCGAGTACCCGTACTGGGTGGCCCGGGTGGTCAGGTGCAGCCGGACGTACCGGCCGGTGCCGGTGACCGGCAGCACCTGGTCGCCACCGGCCGAGGTCGTCGTCGAGTACACGGTGGACCACGAGGACGCGTCGCCGGAGACCTGGACGGTGAACGCGCGCCCGTAGGCGGCCTCCCAGGACAGGCGGACCTCGTCGATGGTGGCGGTGGCGCCCAGGTCCACCTGGATCCACTGCGGGTCGGCGAACCCGCTCGACCAGCGGGTGCCGGCGTCGCCGTCCACGGCGGCGGAACCGGGGAAGGCGGCCGACTCGGTCGAGGACACGGTGACCGGGCGGTTCTGGGACAACAGTTCGCCGGCCGCGGCGGCCGGGGTGGCGGAACCCACGGCCTGGACCAGGGGGACAGCGAGCGCGGCGGCCAGGACGAACGGGAGTAAGCGACGGCGGGAGGGAACCGGACTCATGCGTGCTCCTTCGCACGCCGCGGCGCGGGAGCCGGCGGCGTGACACGAACAAGGGGAGGCAGGGGCGTGAGAGCGCTCTCTCCGGACAGAGAGTGCCTTTCGGGCTACCTGCTGTCAAGGACAGGGCCTTGTGGCGCAACGGGTTGCGACGAACGGCCGCTGTTTGTTCTCGTCGGGAACAAAGGCGTTGACCCGTGGTGTGAGCCACGTCATGCTGAGTTGTGAGAGCGCTCTCTCAGTGCCCTGCAAAACCTGAGAGCTCGAGGGAGTCTTCGATGACGAAGCACAGACCCAGCCGGCGCGCCCTCACCAAGATCGGGTTGGTGGTCGCCCTCGTCGCCGGCGCGGTGGTGAGCGGCGGCATCACCGGCGAGGCGAAACGGGCCGACGCGGTGATCCGCGTGGCCGAGTTCCCGGCCGACTGCCAGCTCAGCCACCGCCTGCCGGACGACCCGATCGTGTTCCCCGGACTGCCGGGGGCGTCGCACTCGCACGACTTCTTCGGCAACCACGCCACCGACGCGCACTCCGACTACGACGAGCTGAACAGCTCCACCGGCAACTGCGACCCGGCCGAGGACATCTCCTCCTACTGGGTGCCGACGCTGTTCCGGCACGACCAGCCGGTGGTGCCGACCGGCATCACGTTCTACTACCTCGGCGAGGGCGTGAACAACCCGGCCGCCACCCAGCCGACCCCGGTCGGCCTCAAGATCGTCGCCGGCAACGCGATGGCCACCGGCGACCACGACAGCATCGCCAGATGGTCCTGCCTGCACGCCGGGCACGTGCCGCCGTCGAAGAACTTCGTGCACTGCCCGTCCGGCACGCAGCTGGAGACCTACCTGGACTTCCCGCAGTGCTGGAACGGCCGCGACCTCGACTCGGCCGACCACAAGAGCCACATGGCCTACCCGGTCGGCGGCAACTGCCCGTCGACGCACCCGGTGCAGGTGCCCAAGCTGCGCATGGTGCTGCGGTACCCGGTCAACGGCGACCCGTCCGCGTTCCGGCTGGCGTCCGGGGACGGGCGGACCATGCACGGCGACTTCATCAACGTCTGGCCCGCGGCGGAGATGGAGCGGCGGGTGCGGGACTGCATCCGACCGGTGATCAAGTGTGGTCACGACGGGCGTCCCCTGTGACGACCCTGCGCCTGTTCGTGATCGTCCTGCTGGCCACGGGCCTCGCCGCCTGTGGCCAGCAGGCCTCCGCTCCCCCGGCCGCACCTCCGTCCGGTCAGCCGGCCCGGCCGGTGTCCTCGGCGCCGCCCGGCGGGTTCGGGGTCACCGAGCAGGCGTTCGTGCAGCTCGCGATCGCGACCGACGACCAGGCGGTGAAGCTGCTCGACCTGGGGGCGGCGCGGGTGGCCGAACCGACGCTCCGCGACCTCGCGAGCGACCTCGCCGCCGCTCGCCGCGACGAGCTGACCGCACTGCACGGGCTGCTCGACTCGGCGTCGATCCCCTACGAGAACCTGCACCAGGGCCACGACATGCCGGGGATGCCGACCGAGCCCGAGCTGGCGGCACTGCGCACGTCGGCGGACTTCGACGCGGAGTTCGCCCGGCTGGTGCGCGCCCACCTGACCGAGTCGACGACGGTGGCGCGCTCCGCCGCCGAGCAGGTGACCCACGCCGGAACGAAGGCGGTGGCAACGGGAATGGTCGACGAGCGGAGGGCGGCGCTGGCGCGGCTGGACGGACTCGGCTGACCAGCACGTCCCGGCCGGCGCGCGCGGGTATAAAGAATGCCGTGCCCCGCTCCTCGTCGAAACGCGTCACGCTCGAGGAGGTGGCCAGGGTCGCCGGGGTGTCCCGGGCGACCGCGTCGCGCGTGGTGAACGGCGTGACCACGGTCGACGAGACGATCCGGGCCGCGGTGCGGCGGGCGATCGAGGACACCGGCTACGTGCCGAACCCGGCCGCGCGGGCGCTGGTGACCCGCCGGGCGGACGCCGTCGCGCTGGTGCTGCCCGAGGAGTCCCGCCTGCTCGGCGACCCGTTCTTCGGCCAGGTGGTGCGGGGCGTGATGACGGTACTCGGTCCGAGCGGCGTGCACCTGGTGCTGATGACGATGGACGCGAACACCCGCGACCAGGTGCTCGGCGACCTGCGGCGCGGCCGGCTGGACGGGGTGGTGCTGATCCACACCGACCGGGCGGACCCGCTGCCCCGGCTGCTGATCGAGGAACGGCACCCGGTGGTGGTGTCGTCCCGCCCGGTGGTGCCGCTGCCGGTGACCTACGTGGACGTGGACCAGCCGGCGGGTGGCGCCCTCGCGGCGCGGCACCTGGCTTCGCTGCGGCGGAACCGGATCGTGACGATCGCCGGGCCGCAGCACACCACCGCGGGCCAGGACCGGCTGATCGGCTTCCGGGACGCCCTCGGCGACCCGGACCTGCCGTGGGTGGAGGGCGACTTCACCCGGGAGAGCGGCGCGGTCGGCATGGCGCAGCTGCTGCGCGCGCACCCCGGCCTGGACGCCGTGTTCGCGGCGTCGGACCTGATGGCGCAGGGGGCGCTGGCGGTGCTGCGGGAGTCGGGCCGGTCGGTGCCGGCGGACGTGGCGGTGGTCGGCTTCGACGACAGCAGCGCCGCGCTGGCCTGCGACCCGCCGCTCACGACCGTGCGGCAACCCGTCGAGGACATGGCCGCGGAGATGGCCCGGCTGCTGCTGCGTCAGGTCGACGACCCGGACACGCCGGTCACCGCCTCGGTCTTCCCGCCGACGCTGGTGCACCGGGGGTCCGCGTGACGGGCCTGGTGCTGGAGCTGCAGGAGCGGGCGGCGCGGGCGCTCCCGGCCGAGCGCGTCGAGCAGGCGGGCGGATGGTGGCTGCGGTACGCGCCCGGCTGCTCCTGGTGGGTGGGCACGGTGCTGCCGCACGGGGACGGCGACCTGGCCCGCGCCGAGGCGTTCTACGCGGGACTCGGCGCGACCGCCCGGTTCCAGGTCAGCCCGGCGGGCCCGCCGTGGCTCGACCCCGTCCTCGCGGAACGCGGCTACGAACGCGGCGGCACGATGTCGCTGCGGGTGGCCCCGACCGAGCGGGTCGCGGCGCTGCCCGGCGCGAACGTCCTGGTGGACGACGGCCCGACGCGGGCGTGGTTCGACGTCTGGCACGCCGTGCACGACGGCGCACCCGGCGAGTGGGACCTGCTCGGGCGCGTCACCCGGCCCTCCGGGTTCGCCCGGCTCGTGGTCGGGGGTGAGGTCGTCGCGGTGGGGCGGGCGGTCGCCGACGCGGGATGGGCGGGGGTGTTCGGGATGGCCACCCTGCCCGGCGCACGGGGGCACGGCGCGGGCACGGCGGTGCTCGCGGCGCTCGCCGGCTGGGCGGCCGCGCGCGGGGTCGGGCGGATGTACCTGCAGGTGGAGCGGGACAACGGCCCGGCGTCGCGGCTCTACGACCGGGCCGGGTTCCGTGAGCTGTGCGGGTACCACTACCGCGGCGCACCGGTCACGCCCGCGGGGTCCGCCGCACGCGGCGGGTGACCAGCAGCAGCGCGGGCAGCAGGACGGGGACGCCGAGCGCGGCCACGAGCGCCGCGGACTGCCCCGCGGGGAGCTGACCGGCGAAGCCGATGTGGATGGCGAGGTGCAGGGTGCTGTGCACCAGGTACACCCACAGCGCGGGCACCACCACCGCGCGGCGGAACACCGCGATCGTGAGCAGCACCGCCATGGCCAGGTTCATCGCGCCGTAGTCCAGCAGCAGGTGTCCGTTGTACGGCAGGTGCAGGTGCACCCACGGGTTCGCGTAGAACGACCTCGGCGCGAGCAGCATCCAGCCGCCCACCACGGCCTGGACCAGCGCCAGGAACGCCAGGCCCGCCCTCACCTCTGGTCCTCGAGGTACTGCTCGAAGGTGATCGTGCCGGCCTTCTCCGCCAGGTTCGCGCCGGTACGGTAGCCGCGGATCACCTTGCCGGGCAACGGGATCGGCAGCAGCGGGCGGCGGGTGTATGCGCGGGCCAGGTCGCGCAGCCGGCGGACCTCCGGGCCGCCGAAGTCGGGCACCCGTCCGGCCGGGCCACCGGCCGCCAGCTCGATCAGGCGGGCCGCCACGTCCCGGACGTCGACCGGCTGGAACCGGGTGCCGGCCGGCAGGAGCAGTGCCGGCGACCACCGCTGGAGGGTGAACAACCGCAGCACCAGGTCGTGGAACTGGGTCGCGCGCAGCACCGTCCACGGCAGACCAGACGACGCCAGCATCCGCTCCACCGCGAGCTTCGTCCGGTAGTAGGGCAACGGGATGGTGTCCACGCCCACGATGGACGCGAACACGACGTGCGGGCGGCCGGCTCCCCGCGCGGCGTCGACGAGGTTCGCGGCGTGCGTCAGGTCGTGCCGGCGCAGGGAGGTCGCGCAGTGCACGACGGTCTCCACACCGGCCAGGGCGGCGGGCAGGCCGGCACCGGTGCGCAGGTCGCCGCGGGTGTCGCCGCGGCGGCTCAGTACCCGTGGTGTGTGGCCGGCCGCGCGCAACCCGGTCACGACGGCGCGGCCGAGGGTTCCGGTGCCTCCGGTAACGAGGATCATGCCCTAACGACTGGGCAGCGCCACCGAACGTGACAGCTGGCCGCCCAGGTACGCCAGTTTGTCCGGGTTCGCCACGATGTGCAGTGCCGTCACCCGGTCGCCGGCCACGTCCAGCACCATCGCCCCGACCAGGGCGTCCCCGGCCAGGGCGAGGACCGCGGGCGCTCCGTTGACCTCGGCGAAGGTCGTCGTCACGCCTAGGCGGGCGAGCCAGGTGCCGGACACGCCGGACAGGTAGCGGGCCACCTTCGCCCGGCCGGACACCGGCCTGCGCGCCGTGTTGAGCCGGCCGTCGCTGTCGGCCACCGAGGTCGCCTCCTCGGCCAGCAGCCGCTCCAGCGCCGGCAGGTCGCCGTCGGCCGCGGCGCGCAGGAACCGGTCGACCAGCGCCCGCCAGCCCGCGCGGTCGACCGGGCGCACGCCTGGCCGGGCGATGCGCCGGCGGGCCCGGCTGTGCACCTGCCGGCAGTTCTCCTCGCTCAGCGAGACGATGCCGGCGATCTCGCGGTGCGGGTAGCCGAACGCCTCGCGCAGCACGAACACCGCCCGCTCCACCGGCGTCAGCTTCTCCATCAGCAGCAACAGACCCATCGACACCTGCTCGCGCCGCTCGGCGGTGTCCATCGGGCCGAGCACCGCGCCGTCGGTGAGTACCGGCTCCGGCAGCCACGGGCCGACGTAGGTCTCGCGGCGCGCGCGGGCCGAGGTCAGCCGGGTCAGGCACAGGTTGGTGACCACCGTCGTCAGCCACGCGCCGGGGTTGTCGATGGTGGACCGGTCGGCGCCGCGCCAGCGCAGGTAGGCGTCCTGCACCGCGTCCTCGGCCTCGGTCGCCGCGCCGAGCAGGCGGTAGGCCAGGCCGAACAGGCGTGGACGCTGCTCGGCGAACTCGTCGGCCACCTTGCCTCCCAGGCCGTGTTCAGTCGTGTGGCAGGGCCACCGTAGCCAGGACGTGTTGGGCCACGGTGCCGGGCGGGGCGTGCAGCCGCTGCCCGGCGGCCTGGTGGACCAGCTCGTACAGCACCTGCACCCCCGCGCTCGCCAGGTGCGTCACCCTGGACAGGTCCACCACCACCGGCGTCGTCCCGCCGTGGCTCGCCCTGGTCAGCTCGGCGCGCAGCGCCGGGGCGGTGTCGACGTCGATCGCGCCGCGCACGGCCAGCCTCGGCTCCGGGCCGGGCAGCAGGTCGGTGCCGAACGGTTCCGGGCGGTGGGCGGCGCGGCGCTCGGGGGCGATCGTGGTCAGCAGTCGCGCCGGACGAGTGAGCCGGTGCCCGACCACGACGGTGGTGCCGTGCTCGCGGCGGTCGATCCGCAGCTCGTCGACGAAGGCCTCGGCCAGCACCAGACCGTTGCCGCGCAACGGGTTCGCCGGCGTCTCCCGCCATCGGCCCCGGTCGGCGACGCTCACGCACACCTCGCCGGTGCGTTCCTGCACCGCCCGCACCGCGACCGTCCGGTGCGGGTGTTCGCTCGGGTAGGCGTGCTCCACCGCGTTGGTGACCAGCTCGCCCACCGCGTGCTGCAACGCGAGCAGGTCGTCGGTGTCCGCGCGCACCGCGAACAGCCAGTGGTCCAGCTCCGACCGCACCTCCCGCACCGCCCGCGGCTCGGCGGGCAGCTCGAGCTCCAGCACCGGCGGCGGCGGAACCCGCTCCACCGCGAGCAACGTGATGTCGTCGCGGTAGCCGGTGCCCCGGATCAGCACCTCGACCGTCTGCTCGCACACCCGCTCCACCGTCTCCAGTGGCGCGCCCTTCGGCAGCACCCGGTTCATCGCGGCGTCCGCGGCCACCTGCGCCAGCTCGACCGTGCTTTGGGCCGGCTCGCGCCCCGGCCGCTCGACGATGCCGTCGCTGTAGAGCAGCAGCACCTCGCCCGCGGCCAGCGTTCCGGTCTCGAGCCGCACGGTCGAGCCGGTGGCCAGCGGTCCGCTTCCGGTGGGGGGCAGGTACCGGCCGACGCCGTCCGCGGACACCAGCAGCGGCGGCGGGTGTCCGGCCGTGCAGTAGGCCAGCTCGCCGGTGCCCACGTCCAGCGCCGCGACGCACAGGGTCGCGCCGCGGGCGCCGGGCAGCCCGGCCGCGTACCGTTCGACGGCGCGCAACGCGTCGGCCGGCTCGGCGCCGGCGCCGAGCCGCTCCCGCAGCACCGTGCGGAGCTGACCCATCACCGCCGACGCGGCCACCCCGTGCCCCACCACGTCGCCGACCACCAGCGCGATCCGCCCGTCCGGCAGCGGCACCGCGTCGAACCAGTCGCCGCCGGCCGCGCAGTCCTGCTCGGCCAGCAGGTAGCGGGCGGCCAGGCGCACGCCGGGCAGCAGCGGCAGGTCGGTCGGCAGCAGTGCCCGCTGCACGGTGGGGACCTCGGTCCGCGCGTGTTCGTGGCGCTCGGCGAGGTCGGCGGACTCGGCTTCCGCGGCCCGCCGCGCCAGGACCGGTTCGGTGACGTCCATGCCGAACACGAGCACACCGCGGATCCGGCCGTCCGCGTGCCGCCAGGGGGTGTACGACAGGTGTACGAACACCTCCTGTCGGGTCCCGGCCGCGGTCTCGACCCGCATCCGGACCTCGGGTGCCTGGAACGGCCGGCCCGTGCGGTACACCCCCTCGACCTGCTCGATCAGCTGTTGACCGGCCAGGTCGAACAGTGCCTCGCGGGCGGGGCGGCCGATCACCTCGCGGTTGTCGAGCATCGCTCTGGCGGTCGCGTTCATCGCGGCGATCCGGCAGTCCGGGCCGGCGAAGACCGCGACGAGGCCGAGTCCCTGTTCGAAGCCCGCGAGTGCGGCTTCCCTGTCCCCCAGCGGTTCGTGATCAGTCATGTGCACTCCCGCGGTGACCCTTTCACGTGACCCGGTGGATCGCACGGCGGCGTTTGCGCCGGCCGCACGGAGGTAGTACCCCGGCGTGAACGATCCAACAGTGCGCCGGCGGGTCCGAGTCGCACCCGACGGACCGGTGCTCGTGGAGGGTCCGGTGGAGCTGGTCGGCGCCGACGGGAAGACCGTCGTGGCCGACCGGTTCGTGGTCGCGGTCTGTACCTGCCGGCGCAGCAAGCGCTATCCGCTGTGCGACACCAGCCACCGCAAGCGGGTCCGCGATCAGCCCGGCCCCGGGTGAGCCGGCAGCGGACGCAGCAGTGAGCTCCGGCCCGCTCGCCACGAGCCGAGCAGGTGCTCGCCGAGCCGGCCCTCGAGGTACTCGGTGGCCCGCACGCCGAAGACCACGTCCCCGGCCAGCTCCGGCTCGCCGGCGAGCAGGTCGCCGACCACGTCGTGGCGCAGCACCTGCTCGTGCACGGCGTCCGCCTCGACGTGCTCGGTGAAGAAGTGCGTGGTGCGTTCGGTGCCGCCGAGCCGGGTCAGCGCCGCCGCGAGCCGCTGCGCGCTCGGCGCGGTGGTGATCTCGGCTGCGGCGAAGTGGCCGACCATCGCGCCGCGCGAGCCCCGGTGCAGGCCGAGCATGGACATCAGGTTCACGATCGCGATCTGCGGCGCCGGCACGTCGTCGAACCAGTGCAGGTACCCGGAGTCCAGGCCGGAGGCGTCCAGCAGGTCGGCGTAGAGCTGCGCGTGCACCCGGTCGGCGTGCCCGCCGCCGTACTCGTCGAACTCCACCGCGACCAGCGCGGCCTTCGCCCGCCCGCGCAGTCGGGGGATCAGCCAGGCGTGCGGGTCGGCCTCCTTGAGGTGGTACACCGACCGGTGCACGAGGTACTCGCGCAGCTGCCACCACTCCCCCTCGTCGCGCAGGAAGTGCGACACGCCGGTGCCCGGCACGTGCTCCACCAGCAGCCCGTCGAGGACGCCGTCGACGTCGTCATCACCGTCACCGTCCTCGACCGCGTCCCGCAGCGCGCCGTGGAACACCCGCTCCAGCTCGCGGCGCGCGGAGAGCAGTCCTGGCTCCCACTCCCAGGCTGGGTCGACCGAGGCGAAGCCGCGGTAGTGCAGTTCATAGCAGGTGTGCAGGGCGACCGCGAGGTCCGCGCCGAACGGGTCGGCGTCGTGCACCGGCAGCGACACCGGCCCCGGTTCGGCCGCCAACGCGTCGACGACCGCTTCGGAGAGCGGGCCGCGCGGTCGCGGCAACCGTCCACTATCGACTGAGCGCATGCGCTTCTCCCGTTGTCCGCGAGGTTCTCGCCAGCATCCGCACCACCGCGAGCGGGTCACCGAGCGCGCGCTGACGTCGCGCGCCGGTGCGGTGGTTGGCCAGCAGGGACTCCACCATGGCCAGGTCGCCCGCCTCCTCGAGCGCGTCGTGGACGGTCCCGACCAGGTCGGCGACCAGCTCGGTCGCCGGGACCCGCACGGCCAGGTACGGGTGCACGCCGGGGCCGTCCAGCCCGTACCGCGCGGCCGACCACAGCGCGGCCGCGGCGACCTGGTCGTCCAGTTCGGGGGCCGGGCGGCCGAGCGCGAGGTCGGCGAGCGCGGTGTGCACCAGCGCGCGGGACAGCGCGGCCTGCAGCACCGCGCCCTCGGGGTCGACGGAGACGTCCGCCACCCGGAACTCGACCGTCGGCAGCGACGGGGACGGGCGTACCAGCCAGAACGTCATCGCCTCGTCGAGCAGTACGCCGGCCGACACCAGCCGCGCGACCCGGGTGGCGTGGGCGCGCGCCGAACCGAACCGAGGCGGCACGCCGGAGCCGGGGAACCGGGACTGCGTCATCATCCGCCAGCTGGCGAAGCCGGTGTCCCGGCCGTCGCACAGCGGCGAGTTCGCCGACAGCGCGAGCAGCGTCGGCAGCCACGGCCGCACGTGGTCGGTGACGGCGACCGCGGTCTCCTGGTCCGGCACGCAGACGTGCACGTGACAACCGCACGCCTGGTAGTCGGCTGCCACCGCCGCGTAGCGGTCGGCGATGGCGGCGAACCGCTCCCCCGGCGCGATCTCGACGTCGCCGCCGAGCGGGGCCATGCCGCTCGGCACCACCAGCAGCTCGCCCGCGGCGGTCGCCAGCTGGCGGCGGGCGTGTACCAGCTGGTCGGCGAGCTCGGACAGCGAGTGGCAGATCCCGGTGGCCGCCTCGACCTGGGTGGCCAGCAGTTCCGCGTGCAGTCTGGCGTCGCGGGCGGCCATCGGCAGCCCGCGCGCGTTCGCCAGCACCCGATCGGCCGCCGGCACCGTGCGGCCCGTGGCCGGATCGGCGAGCAGGAACTCCTCCTCGACACCGACCGTCGTCATGGCGGCGGTATAGCCGTAACACCGTGCCCGCAAACGCGAGAACAGGGGTGTGGTGACCGGTCCGCGGGGTACCCGTCGGCCGGAAAGAGGAGAGACGTCATGACCGTACACGCGCGTCAGTTCGCCCGGCAGTGCCGCGAGCGCATGGCCACTCAGGACGAGGAACCCCAGCCAGGCCTCGAGGACGACCTCCAGTGCCCCGAAGGTGACCTTCAGGGCACCGACGAGGTCAGTCCAGCAGCCGAATGACCGCCTTCTCGATGGCGCCGCGCAGCTCGTCGTCGGCCAGGCCGTCCAGGTCCGCCAGGCCGGTGAGCGTCTCGCCGCGCTCCCAGGCGGCGATCACCCGGGGATCCACGTAGGACCGGCGGGCCACCGCGGGCGTGTTGCCGAGCTGTTCGGCCACCTCCCGCATCACCGCCTTCTCCGCCCGCGTCCTGCCCCGTGCCGACGTCGGCGTCTCCATGCCCGCGAACGCCACCGCCGCCAGGACGGTGGCGTGCCAGGTACGCAGGTCCTTGGCGGTGAAGTCCGCACCGGTCAGCGACCGCAGCCGCTCGTTGACGTCCTCGGCGTGCACGTCCCGCCGCTCCCGACCGTCCCGATAGGACAGCAGCCGGTCGTCGCCGGCCCTGCCTCGGCGCAGCGCGGTCACCAGCGCGGCCAGCGCGCCGTCGCGGATGCGCACCCGCCGCTCTACGCCGCCCTTCGCCGGGTAGTCGAACCGGACCTCGCCGCCCCGCACGCGGACGTCGCCGCACAGCAGGGTCGCCACGCCCCGGGTGCCGTTGTCGTTGGCGTACTCCTCGCCGCCGGTGCGGAACACGCCCCGGTCGAGCATCCGCAACGCGCCCGCGACCACCCGTTCCCGCCCGAGCCCCGAGGCGGACAGGTCGGCGTCGACCGCGGCCCGCAGGTCGGGCAGCCCGCGTGCCAGCTCCACCACCCGCCGGTGCTTCTCCTGGTCACGGCGCGCCCGCCACTGCTCGTGGTAGAGGTACTGGCGGCGGCCCGCGTCGTCCACGCCGACCGCCTGGATGTGGCCGTTCGGGTACGGGCAGATCCACACGTCCCGCCACGCCGGCGGGATGGCCAGGCCGCGAATCCGGTCCAGGATCTCCTGGTCGGCCACCGGGTCGCCGGTCCGCTCGTCCAGGTAGGAGAACCCCCGGCCGCGCCGCCGCCGCCGAATCCCCTTGCCCGACATGTTGCTCCGCCGCAGCCGCATACCCGAGGGGCTACCCCACTCCGGCGCTCGGTGAACCCGGGCAGAATGGTGCGCATGGATCCGCTGACCGAACGGTCGCTCGCCGGCCCGCTGCTCGACACCGTGGCGAAGGCCGCGACCCCGTACCTGTCCGACCTGGACGAGCGGCGCGTCGCCGACCCGGCGGGCACGCCGCTGCTCGCGGAGCTGCCGGGGCCGCTGCCCGAGGACGGACTCGGCGGCACCGACACGATCGAGGAGCTGCTGCGGGTCGGCACCGCGGCCGCCACCCACTCGTCCGGGCCGCGGTTCTTCCACTTCGTCGTGGGCGGTGCCACCCCGGCGGCCGCCGCGGGCGACTGGGTGACGTCCCTGCTCGACCAGGCCGCCGGGCTGTGGACCGCCTCGCCGCTGGCCGCCACGCTGGAGACGGTCGCGCTCGACTGGCTCAAGGACCTGGTCGGGCTGCCGGCGGAGTGGGGCGGCGTGCTCACGCCGAGCGCCACGTTCGCCAACCTCACCGGCCTCGCCGCCGCCCGGCACTGGTGGGCCGGGAAGCACGGGCGGGACGTCACCGCGGACGGCCTCGCCGGACTGCCCGCCATGCCCGTGCTCGCCGGCGGCTACGTGCACCCGAGCGTGCGCAAGGCACTGCAGATCCTCGGCGTCGGGCGGGACACGATCCGCGTGTTCAGCCGCGACGACGCCGGCCGGGTCGACCTCGACGCGATGGAGCGTGCCCTGGCCTCGTTGGACGGCCCGGCGGTGATCGTGGGCTGCGCCGGCGAGGTCAACACCGGCGACTTCGACCCGATCGACGCGATGGCCGACCTGGCCGAGCGGTACGGGTGCTGGCTGCACGTCGACGGCGCGTTCGGCCTGTTCGCCGCGGTGTCGCCGCGCACCGAGCACCTGGTGCGCGGGGTGGACCGCGCGCACTCGGTGGCCGCCGACGCGCACAAGTGGCTCAACGTGCCGTACGAGAGCGGGTTCGCGTTCGTCCGCGACCCGAGAGCGCTGCACGAGACGTTCGGCGCCTGGGGCGTGCCGTACCTGGCGTCGATGGACGAGCGGCAGATCGACTACAACCAGTTCGGCCCGGAGTCGTCGAGGCGGGCCCGCGCCATGCCGATCTGGGCGACGCTGCGGGCGTACGGGCGAGCCGGGCACCGGGCGATGGTCGAGCGCCACCTCGACGTGGCGGAGCACCTGGGCCGCCTCGTCGAGGCCGCCCCCGACCTGGAACTGCTCGCGCCGGTGCGGCTGTGCGTGGTCTGCTTCCGGTACCGCCCACCCGGCGTCCCGGAGGACCGCCTCGACGAGCTGAACGCCGCACTCGGCCGCGCTCTGCTCGCCGACGGCCGCGTGTACGCCGGTACCACCGTCTACAGAGGACAACGAGCCCTACGCGCGGCGATCGTCAACTGGCGCACCACCGAGGCCGACGTCGAGCTGCTCTTCGACGTGGTCCGCGAGCTGGGGGCGCGTACGTGATCATCACCCGGCCGGCGGCTACCCCGGTCGGTCCGGTTTCGGCACAGTGGAGCCGATGAGCAACCGGCACCAGCACCTCAACCAGGCCCTGTTGCGCATTCCGAGGCGCGCCGAGAGCGCGGACCGGAACACGCTGGCCGCGACCTACGTGGCCGCCGGTTCGTTCGCCGCGCTGCTGCACTCCAGCGACCACCAGGTCCTCTACGGCCGGCGTGGCACCGGGAAGACCCACGCCCTGCTGCACCTCGCGCACCTGCTGACCGACACCGGCGAGATCCCGGTCTACGTCGACCTGCGCACGATCGGCTCGGCCGGTGGGCTGTACGCCGACAGCTCGCAGTCCGCGGCCGTGCGGGGCACCCACCTGCTCGTGGACGCCCTGGAGGCGGTGCACGACGAGCTGCTGGCCGTGGCCGTCGAGCAGGACGTCGACGACGCCGGCGCGCTGCTCGGGCACCTCGACGCGCTGGCCGAGGCGGCGACCGAGGTGAAGGTGGTCGGCGCGGTCGAGCGGGAGACCACGGTCGGCGGGTCCGCGGAGTCCGGCGGCGACGTGGAGGTCAGCACGACCCCGAAGCTGACCGGAAGCCACCGGCGGTCGGTGACCGCGCAGAGCCGGCTGCTGCACTCCGGGGTGGAGCAGCACCACGTGCTGTTCGGACCGCTCACCAGGGCGCTGCGCGGGGTCACCCGTGCACTCGGCGGAACAAGACTGTGGCTGTTGCTCGACGAGTGGAGCAGCATTCCCCGCGACCTGCAGCCGTTCCTGGCCGACCTGTTGCGGCGCAGCGTGCTGCCGATCGGTGGGATCACCGTGAAGATCGCCGCCATCGAGCGCCGGTCGCGGTTCGCCCGGCCGGCCGGGACCGGTGACTACCTCGGTATCGAGGTCGGCTCGGACGCGGCGTCGGCGGTGAACCTCGACGAGCTGCTGTCGCTGGACCACGGCCGGGCCAAGGCGCGGGCGTTCTTCGGGCAGCTGTTCTACAACCACGTGTGGGTGCGGCTCACCTCGATGATCAAGGATCCGCCCTCGGACCCGGAGAGCTTCGTCGACGAGACGTTCCGCCGCGGCGGCTTCGCCGAACTGGTCCGGGCCGCCGAGGGAGTGCCGAGGGACGCGATCAACATCGCCGCGCTGGCCGCCCAGCACGCACACGACGAGCCGATCTCCGTCGGCGACGTGCGACGCGCGGCGCGCGACTGGTTCCTGCGCGACAAGCAGACCGCGATCGCGTCGAACGAACCGGCGCGGACGCTGTTGCGTGGTTTGGTCGACGAGGTCGTCGGCCACCGCCGGTCCCGCACGTTCGTCGTCGACCAGCTCGCGACCGAACGCTTCGGCACCCTCGAGGACCTACACGACGCGCGCCTGCTGCACCTGCTCCGCCGAGGCATCGCCGACCCGCACCACCCCGGCACCCAGTACGACGGCTTCGCCGTCGACTACGGCTGCTACGTGTCCCTGCTCATCGACGACCCCAAGTTCCACGCCAGAAACCGAGGCGACTGGCTCGACAAGCCGACGGGCGTCCCGCCGGAGAGCTTCAACCTGGCCAGGGCAGCGATCGACCTGGATACCCTGGCCTGACGAGCTTGCCCCAGGAGCGGCGCGGGCGGAGTGCATGTCGAAGATGTTCACCACCTCGCCGTTCAACTCGACCCCGAACCGAGGCGCCGCGGCTTCGAGCCGACACTGAAGCCACACCCGACGTTCAATCGCGCTAGCGAGGCTTGGCCTTCGGCCTTGACCTCGGTGAGGCCGCTCTTGTCGGCCGCGCGGATGACGCGTTGGATCTGCTGGGGTACTCGATGTGCCTCAGCGACGCTGAGTGCGGCG
The DNA here is from genome assembly GCF_025165815.1 of Actinophytocola gossypii. GTDB lineage: Bacteria > Actinomycetota > Actinomycetes > Mycobacteriales > Pseudonocardiaceae > Actinophytocola > Actinophytocola gossypii. The sequence continues at coordinate 46,327 of NZ_JAFFZE010000027.1, forward strand.
CGGAGAGGCTCTTCGGCAGCGTCGTGGTCGCCGGCGGCGAGGTGGACCTGCCCGGCGGTGACTCGTTCGATGATGTGCCACTGCGGGGCGGCCGGTGCGGCATCCGGCGGGTTGCTCTGCATGATCCGGGCCGCTTCGGTTGCGCGTCCGGTCGAGACGAGACCGCGGAGGTGGATCTCCCGATAGGTGAAGGGGTTGACCAGCATGCCTCGTGCTGGTCCGCGGTCGAGCAGGCAGCGGTAGCGCTCGATCGCGGCGTCGAACAGGGGCGAGTTGCGTTGCTCTCCTGCTGCGCGAGCGAGGAACGCGAGCGCCGTTGCTCGCCCTTCTCGGTCGATGGACAGGGCAGCGGCGCGGCTCAGGCGTGCGATGGCCGCCGGGAGTCTGTTCGCCTTGCGTAGTTCGTTGCCGTGCATCCGCAGCGTGTGGGCGTGGAAGGCCGGGTCGTCGAGGTGTTCGGCGACAGCCAGTGCCTTGCCGGTCCATTTGGCGGCGGCCGCCATGCGCTCCTCGGGGAGGATGGTGCCGAGCGAGACGCCGAGAGCTACGCGCGCGTGGGTGAGCAGGACGAGGGTGTCATGCTCGAGGTGTCCTTCGGCGGCTCGTGCTTCGAGTCGAGCGACCAGGGGCCATAGTTCGTTCACGGCGTCGACGGCGCGGCCGGCTTGTCGGGCGATCTCGGCGAGGCGGATGGTGGAGTCGCCGAACTGGACCATGGCGGCGAAGTCCGCGTCGTCTCCGTCGGTCACGCCGAGCACGTGGGTGGGCAGGCCGAGAGTGTGTGCGATGTAGCGGCGCGTGCCGACGTCGTTGATCAGGCGACGTCCCGTTTCGATCATGGAGATGTACGTCTTGTCGTACCCGAGGCGGTCCGCGAGGACCTGCTGACTGTATCCGTTCAGGCGGCGGTAGGTGCGCAGGATGACGGCCAGGTCGCGACTGGCCAGCGCGGAGGCGGCGTCGCGGGTCGACCATAGCCACAGCGCTGGACCGAGACGACCCCGCATCGTGGTCTACCTGGACGACTGCGCGGCGTTCTCGTCAAGCCGCGCGTACCAGGTCGCGATGGACCGCTTGTAGCCGTCCGGCATGACCAGTGCGGGTACCTCGGCTTCACTGAACAGGCCGATCTCCTTGTGCTCGTGCGAAAGTACCGGTGATGTGTTGCCGAGCGGATGACAGCCGTAGGTCACGATGAACACGTGTTTCTCGGCAACGTTGATGTAGTACATCCAGGTGTCGAGAATAGGTCCCGTCGCGACTTTCCACTGTGTTTCTTCCCAAACTTCCCTGGCGACGCATTCTTCCGGTGTTTCGCCAACCTCGATGCGTCCACCCGGAAGCTCCCATTCCTCACGCTCGTTGCGCAGGAGAAGTACCTTGCCGTCCTGAACCACGACCCCTTTGACCGAGACCGAAAACTTCTGCGGATTGTACGTCTCCTGGCCCACCTGGTGCCTCCTGTCACCTCGACGCTCTCCGGGCACGGTAGCGCATGGGACGGCGGTTGCCCGCGTTCGCGGTGTTGACAATCTGTCACTGGACGCCGCCGGCACCGAGGCATTTCCTGGATGACGAACGTGACAGACCACCCTCTCGGAGGTCATACGGGATGACGCCCACCTCGTGGACGAAGTACCGAGCGAACTGGAACGAGGGCAGCGATGCGGCCGCCGAGCTCGTACCGGCGCTGGCCGAGCACGGCATCGTCCTGCTCGACGGTCTTCACGGCCCACACGACCTGCTGCAACTGGCCCGCGCGGTCGCCGAGATCGTGCCTCACCGAGACAGTGACGCCGCAGGAATCACCACCATCGCCGACATGGGTGGCCACGTGCGCAGCGGCTTCGCCGGCTTCACCGCACGCGCGCTCCAGCCACACACGGACCGATCCGGCGTGGCAGATCCTCCTGCCCTGCTCATGATGTCGTGTGGGCAGCCCGCGGCCAGCGGCGGGGAGTGCGTTGTCATCGACGGGAAACTCGTGTACGACGACCTCGCCGAATTCGACACGGAGGCACTGACGGCATTGTGCACAGCGCGATCCGTCCTGTTCGGCGGCGCGGCGGGCCACCTCGGTTCGGTCTTCACTCGAATCGGGGATCACATAGCGGTGCGTCTCCGACTGGACGAACTCGCGCAGTTCTCACCAGAAGTCGCCCGTCGGCTTCCCACCTTACGCGCCGCGTTGGATCGACACGCCACAACATTCCGCCTTGACGCGGGCCATGGCTACATCCTCGACAACTACCGTTGGATACATGGCAGGCGAGCCTTCACCGGCGAGCGCGTGATGTTCCGCATCGCCGGAAACCCCCTGCCGAATCTTGGCCTGACAGCAGGTTTTCGGCCACACCACACGAACAAGCGAGAACAGGAAGGGCAAATAGCATGACCGCAGTCGTTTCGGGCCCGAAGACAGGACGCGCGCTCGTTCCCACGGGCCTGTTCACCAAGCTGGCCCAGCGCGTCGCCACGGACGAGCGGGTCGACAAGAACCATGCCGACCGGGTCGTGGACCAGACACTCGCGTTCCTCGGGACGTGTGCGGTGTCCGACCTCGTGCTCGCGCCGAGCGCCGCCGTCGATCCGGGCTGGCACGCGTTCATCCTCCACACCCAGGAGTACGCGGCCTTCTGTTCCCTGGTAGGCGGGCGTTTCCTCCACCACGTGCCGACCGATGACGCGGACCCAACCCTCCATGGAGCGGCCGCGAGGGCCGTGATCGAGCGAACCGTGGCCGAGATTCGGCGTGCTAGGTTCGAAGTGGACGAGGACCTGTGGAAGCCTTCGGTCGTCGACTGCAGCCAGTGCTACCAAGGCTGTTCGGACTCCCCACGCCCCTGAGGCAGAGAGAGGTACGGGCCGGTGCACCGCCACGACTGGCGAGAGCTGCCCGCCAGCGTGCGCGCAGCCGTGCGCGAGCACTGCGGAGACGTCGTCGACACACGCACACCGGACGCGGGCCGCAACTCCCACTTCGCCGCGACCCTGCACCTGGCGACCGGTGGCACCGTGTTCTGCAAGGGCGTGCGGGTCGACAGCAACGCGGCCCGGACGCATCGGCGAGAGGCTCACGTCAACCGGGCCATCCACACGGCGTTCGCGCCGCGTCTGCTGTGGCGGATCGAAACCGACGGATGGCTGATGCTGGGTTTCGAGCACGTCACCGGCCGACACCCCAGCCTCACTCCGGGCTCCGCTGACCTGCCCGTCATCGCCGAGACCCTGTCATCCCTGGCGCGGGACCTGACCCCGAACCCGGTCGACGACATCCCCAGCCTCAGCCACAAGTGGGCTCGTGCCAAACCATGGCACCGGCTCCGCGACGACCCAGCGCCCGGACTCGACGAGTGGACCCGAGCCCGCCTGAACCGGTTCGCGGCACTGGAGCCCGTCGCCGCGGAGCTGGTGACCGGCCACACGCTCACGCACACCGACGTGCACGAACTCAACCTACTCGTCGACGACCGGTCGGCACACCTCGTCGACTGGGCATGGGCGCACCACGCCGCCGCGTGGGTGGACACCGCGTTCCTCCTGATCCGGCTGATCCAGCACGGGCACACCCCGGCCGAGGCCGAATCGTGGGCAACCACCGTCGACAGTTGGCGCGCGGCGCCAAGCGCCGTCGACGCGTTCGCGATCCAGATCTACGGCATGTGGGAACACCTACGCCACACCGATCCACGCCCGATCCGAGAAGCACCGACCAGAGCCGCCAGACGCTGGGCGATGCACAGGTCAGGCGAATAGACCTGAGCTGGCGCTCCCGCACGTCGTCTTGCCGCCGGGTTACTCGGCACGTCAGCCGAGGTTGAGCCGTCCAGCCTGGATGGGGTAACGAACCCACGGAGGTCAACACGCAGGGCCGGTCCCTCGGCGTTCTTCGAGTCACGGAGAGCCGCGAGGTCGTTCCACACCTCGACGCAACTGGTGCCGTTGCTGCTGAAGCTCGACGTCCGCCACCGAGGGGGACGCGGTGCGGTACCCATGGGGTCGTTCCTTCCAAGATCAGTCGAACGCCGCCAGCCGCGCCGTGATCGCCTCGACCGGCTGCTGCCGCGGCAGCGCTACGGAGCGCAGGAGTTCCGCGCTCATAGTGCGCTTCTCCACCTGATGCTGATCTTGAATGTCAACCGAATCGTCGGGGATCTCGACGTAGCCAATCGACTGCGCCTGCTTGTGGCCCTCCGCGTCGAGGAAGTGCAGTACGTCGAACCGGCCCTCCAGACCGTCGTGGCGCCCGACGGCGGTCGGCAGGACCAGAATCTCGACATGTCACGCTCGGCCAGGTCAACCAGGTGACGGAGTTGGCCGCCCATGACGACCGAGGCGTTGTCGCCACCGATCGGGCGATCGAGGATCGTCTCTTCGATCATGGCTGTGAGCTGGAGCGGATTGTCCTCGGAACACCCGCTGTTGCGCTCCATGCGCAGGCCGACCAACCGTTCGTGCTGGTCCGGTCGCACGCGGGCGCTCGGAGCGGTGACACCGGCCGTTCCAGACAGTTGCCCGATACGCGGCGAGTTCGTCGACCTGCCGCACCTGGACGACGAGCCGACCATCCGGGTCACTCGCGCGATCGCGTCCAGCTGCGGTTCGCCGACCCTGACGGCGGAGCCAGTATGAGCCGGCGTCAGAGCCGCGTTTCCTCGATCAACACCGCCGCATGCGAGTGATGCGGCGATCTTTCGAACTACCCTGGGCGAATGAACGCAGTGAACAAGCGCGCCCTGTTCGTGCGGGGAGGCTGGCCGGGTCACGAACCCGTGGCCGCCACCGACCGCTATGCCGCCCGGCTGACCGGGTATGAGGTGTCCATTTCGGACTCATTGGACGTCTACCTGGACGATCTGTCCGGTTTCGACCTGATCGTGCAGTGTTGGTCGATGGGGCAGGCCACCGAGGCGCAGGTCGCCGGGTTGAGCGCCGCGGTGCGCGCGGGTACCGGGTTCGCGGGCTGGCACGGCGGGATCGTCGACGCCTTTCGCGACCGGCCCGGCTACCACCTGCTGACCGGCGGGCAGTTCGTCCACCACGCCAAGGAGTTCACGCGGTACGACGTGCGCGTGGTCGCCGAGCACCCGATCGTCGACGGGATCGGCACCTTCGAGGTGCACAGCGAGCAGTACTACGTGCACGCCGACCCGGGCAACGAGGTGCTCGCGGTCACCGACTACAACGACGACCCCGACCTGCCCTGGATCGGCCACCCGACGATGCCGGTGACGTGGGTCCGGCGGCACGGCGCGGGCCGGGTGTTCGTCACGACCGTCGGGCACCGCCTCGCCGACCTCGAGGTTCCCGAGGTCGACACGATGATCATGAGGGGGCTCGCGTGGGCGACGCGTTGAGGATCGGTGTCATCGGCGCCGGCAACATCATCGGGCAGTACCTCGACACGCTCCCCCGGCTGCCGGGTGTGCGGATCACGGCGGTCGCCGACCTCGATCCGGCCCGGGCCGCGGCGGTCGCCGACGCGCACGACGGCGTTCGGGCCACCGACCCCGCCGACCTGTGCACGGCCGAGGACGTCGACCTGGTGCTGAACCTGACCGTGCCGGCCGCGCACGCGGACGTGGCGTTGGCCGCGATCGCCGGTGGCAAGCACGTCTACACCGAGAAGCCGCTCGCACTCACCACCGGCGCCGCGCGTGAGGTGCTCGACGCCGCCGCCCGCGCGGGCGTGCGGGTGGGGTGCGCGCCGGACACCGTGCTCGGCACCGGAACCCAGACCGCGCGCCGCTGCGTCGACGACGGGCGGATCGGGCGGCCGGTCGCCGCGACCGCGTTCCTCACCTCGTCCGGGCCGGAGCGCTGGCACCCGTCGCCGGAGTTCTTCTACCGCACCGGGGGCGGGCCGCTGTTCGACATGGGGCCGTACTACCTGACGGCGCTGGTCACCCTGCTCGGGCCGGTGGCGCGGGTGTCGGGGATGGCCGCGACGCCGCGCGCGACCCGGGTCGTGGGCAGCGGACCGCTTCAGGGCACCGAGGTGCCGGTCGAGGTGGCGACGCACGTGACCGGGCTGCTGGAACACGAGTCGGGCGCGCTGTCGACGCTGGTGATGAGCTTCGACGTGTGGGCGGCGCAGCTGCCGAGGATCGAGGTGTACGGCACCGAGGGGTCGGTGTCGGTGCCGGACCCGAACGGGTTCGGCGGCGAGGTCCGGCTGTTCACTTCGGTCAGTCCGCAGTGGACGGACGTCGCGGTGTCCTCTGGTCATCGCGATGCGGGGCGCGGGATCGGGGTCGCCGACCTGGCCGGCGCGCTCGTCGACGGCGGCACGCACCGCGCCTCCGGCGAGCTGGCCCACCACGTGCTGGACGTGATGGAGTCGCTGCTGCGGGCGGCGGACTCCGGCCGGGCCGAGGAGGTCACGAGTACCTGTCCCCGGCCCGCGCCGGTGCCGCTCAGCTCGGACTGACCCCCGCCGACGGCAGCAGCTGGTCGAGCAGGTCGTGCAGGGTGACCAGACCGGCCAGCTCGCCGCCGGCGTAGACCAGCGCGAGGTGGTTGCTGCGATCCCGCATCGTGGTGAGCGCGGTGTGCGCTGGCGTGTCGTCCGGGATGGTGAGCACCGGGTGCATCAGCTCGCCCGCGGTGCGGGTGCCGGTGAGCGCGTCCCGCACGTGCACCACACCCCGGGGTTCGCCGTCCCACACCACGAACCGCAGGTGCCCGCTCTCCCTGGCCGCCGCGCGGACGGCCTCCGCGCCGTCGGTCGGGGCGACGGTGACCAGCTCGCCGCGCGGCCGCATGATCTCCCGCACCGGGCGGGTGTGCAGGTCGAGCGCGGTGGCGAGCTGGTCGTGCCGGCGCTCGTCGAGCGCGCCGACCTCGCTGGAGTGGTCGAGCAGCTGACGCAGGTCCTCCGGCGTGTGTCCGCTGTCCAGCTCGTCCACCGGCTGCACGCCGACCAGGCGTAGGCAGCGGTTCGCCAGCCCGTTGAGCGCGACCAGCGCCGGGCGGGTGAGCCACATGAACGCGCGCATCGGGATCGCGAGCAGGGTGGCGGAGCGCTCCGGGTGCGCGATCGCCCACGACTTGGGGGCCATCTCGCCGACCACCAGGTGGATGAACGTCACGATGATGAGCGAGAGCACGAACGCGATCACGTCGGCACTCGCCGCCGGGAGACCCCAGGACGACATCAGCGGCGTCATCATGTGGTGCACGCTGGGTTTGGTGACCGCGCCGAGCACCAGCGTGCACAGCGTGATGCCGAGCTGGGAACCGGCGAGCAGCATGGACAGGTCACGGGCACTGCGCAGCGCCGCGCGGGCGGAGACGCTGTGCTCCGCGTCCTCGGCGAGCCGGTGCCCACGCGCGGCGACCAGCGCGAACTCGATCGCCACGAAGAACGCCGACAACGCCACGACCAGCACCGTGATCACAATGGCGACCAGCGGACTCAGTTCACTCATCTGGCCACCTCCGCGTCGTGGCGGACCAGGCGGACGGTGTCCGGGACGCGCCGGACGACCGTGCGGACCTCGACGGTCAGCCTGGTCGGGGAGTCCTCCGCGGCGCCTGGTTCGGACGGGAGGTCGACGGTGACCTTGTCGCCCGGCGCGGGGAGGCGTTGCAGCTCGGTGAGCACCAGGCCGGCGACGGTCTGGTAGTCACCGGCCGGGAGGTCGTGGCCGAGCAGGCGTTCCGCCTCGTCGATGTGCATGGTGCCGGGCACGAGCCAGCCGCCCTCCTCGCCGGGGCTGGCGCGGTCGGCGCCGAGCGGGTCGTGCTCGTCGGTGATTTCGCCGACCAGTTCCTCGGCGATGTCCTCACTGGTGACCACGCCGGCGAGGCCGCCGTACTCGTCGACGACGCAGGCGAACTCCTCGCCCGCGTCGCGCAGCTGGTCGAGCACCGTGGTCAGCGACAGCGACGCCGGCACCATCACCGGCCGGCGCGCGATCTCCGCGACCGTGGTGGTGTCCAGCCGGTCCTCGCCGAGCGCGAGCACCTCGCGCAGGCACACCACGCCGACGACGTCGTCCACGTCGCCGCCGAGTACCGGCAGTCGCGAGTGGCCGGACGCCATCAGCGCGACCGCCTCGCGCACCGGCTCGCCAGCACCGATCGTGGTGACCCTGGGGCGCGGGATCATCGCGTGCTCGGCGGTGCTCTCCTGGAAGTCCAGCACGCGGTCCAGCAGCGCCGACAGCTCCGCCGGCAGGTCGCCGCGGTCCCGGGACTGCGCCACGATGTGCTCGAGGTCGCGCGGGGTGGCGGCGTGCTCGACGTCGTGCACCGGCTCGATCCGGATCGCGCGCAGCAGCAGCTCGGCGGCCCGGTCGAACAGCCAGATGAGCCAGCCGAACAGGCTCAGGTAGATCCCGGTCGACCGGGCGAGGCGCAGCGCGACCGGCTCCGGGCGGGCGATGGCGAGGTTCTTCGGGAACAGCTCGCCGAACACCATCTGCACCACGGTGGACAGCAGCAGCGCGAACACGGTTCCGATGGCGACGCCGACCCCGGTCGGCACACCGACGCCGCCGAACAGCACTCCGATGCCGTGGCCGATCAGCGGCTCGGCGACGTAGCCGACGAGCAGACCGGTGACGGTGATGCCGAGCTGGGCTCCGGAGAGCATGAACGAGGTACGGCTGGTGATCTTCAGCGCACGCGCGGCGCCGGCGTCACCGGCCGCGGCCCTGGCCTTCAGCCGCGACCTGTCGACGGCCATGTACCCGAACTCCTGCGCGACGAAGTACCCCGTCAGCACGGAGAGCAGGACGACGACGACCACTCCGAGCAACACACCGAGCAGGCTGGCGATCACGTGCCCACCGCCTCGGAGTGTTCATCGGCGGGCACGTGTCTAGGGCAGGGCGGATCTGGATCTGGGGCGCAGCGTCCACTGTCGCTCGAGGGGACGCTGTCGGTACTTCGATAGGGGTCCATGATCCTCTCACCCGCGCACTGTCCGGATACGTGTCCCCAAAATACCAGCACACCCGTCCCCGTCGAGTGGCTAACGTGTCCTCTCGCTGTCCAGTTGGGCCATCATCGGCGCCCGGTACCGGTCGCCGGCCGCCGCGTCCTTGGGCACCGCGCGCTCGATCGCGGCCAGGTCGTCCGCGCCGAGGTGGACCGCCGCGGCGCCGAGCGACTCCGCCAGCCGCTCCCGGGTGCGCGCGCCGACCAGCGGCACGATGTCCGCGCCCCGCTGGGCGACCCACGCCACCGCGACCTGCGCGATGGTCGCGCCCTTGGCCTCGGCGACCGCGCGCAGCGACTCGACCAGCGCCAGGTTCCGTTCGACGTTGCCCTCCTGGAACCTCGGGTTGCTCGCCCGGAAGTCGGTCGCGGTCAGCTCGCGCGACGGGTCCCAGTGCCCGCTGAGCAGGCCGCGGGAGAGCACCCCGTACGCGGTGACCCCGATCCCCAGCTCCCGCGCCACCGGCAGGATCTCCGCCTCGATCCCCCGGGACAGCAGGGAGTACTCGATCTGCAGGTCGACGATCGGGTGCACGGCGGCGGCCCGGCGCATGGTCTCGGCGCCGACCTCGGACAGGCCGATGTGGCGGATGTGGCCTGCCTCGACCAGCTCGGCGAGCGCGCCGACGGTGTCCTCGATCGGCACGTCCGGGTCCAGCCGCGCCGGCCGGTACACGTCGATGTGGTCGGTGCCGAGCCGGCGCAGGCTGTAGGCGGCGAAGGTCTTCACCGCGGCCGGCCGCGCGTCGTGGCCGAGCCAGCTGCCGTCGGGGCCGCGCAGGGCGCCGAACTTGACGCTGATCACCACCCGGTCGCGGTCGACGCCGCGCAGGGCGTCGCGGAGCAGCAGCTCGTTGGTGCCCATGCCGTAGAAGTCGCCGGTGTCGAGCAGGGTCACGCCTGCCTCGACGGCGGCGTGGATGGTGGCCACGGACTCGGCCTCGTCGGCCGGGCCGTAGAGGTCGGACATGCCCATCAGTCCGAGACCGATCTCCGAGACGGTCGGACCGGTGGACCCGAGCTGGCGCGTGCGCATGGAACTCCTCGATGTTTCCGTTGATACCAGTTTAAGAGTATCACTGATATCCGCCGCGCGAGTAATCTGCACGCATGGGCGTACTCACCACCGAGCGGCTCGTCGTGCGCGAGTGGGAGCTCGACGACGCGGATGCCGCGCTGGAGATCTACGGCGTCGACAAGGTCACCCGGTGGCTGACGCCGGCCATGGGCCAGATCGCCGACACCGACGCGATGCGCCTGCTGTTACAGGCGTGGATCGAGGACCAGCCGAACATGCTGCCGCCACGCGGCCGCTGGGCCATCCAGCGCCGCGACACCGACGAGGTCATCGGGGGGCTCGGCATCCGGCTGCTGCCGCCGTACGAGGAGGACCTCGAACTCAGCTGGCAGCTGCGCCCCGAGGCCTGGGGCCACGGCTACGCCGCGGAGGCCGGGGCCGCGCTGATCAGCTGGGCGTTCACCCAGGAGATCGACGAGCTGTTCGCGGTCGCGCGCCCGTCCAACACCCGCGCCATCGGCACCGCCAAGCGCCTGGGCATGACCTGGGTGGGCGAGACCGACAAGTACTACAACCTGCGCCTGCAGGTCTTCCGGATCCGGCCGAGCGACCTCATCGACGGCTAGGCACGACCACGTCCACGCCGCCGTCCAGCAGGGTGAACCGCGCCGGGTCGAGGTGGCGCAGCTCGCCGTCCACGTTGAACTCCCGCCGTGCCGGCAGCTCGACCTCGATCTCCGCGCCCCGGTGGTGCGGCACGTCGTCGAGGTGGGTCAGCATGCCGCGCCGCATGTGGTAGCCGATCCGGACCAGCTTGAGCCGCGACCCGGCCGGCACGACCGCCACGTCGAGCCGGTGGTCGTCGCGGCGGGTGCCGCCGATGTTGGAGCCGCCGCCGAACGCGCCGGTGACCGCGACCACCACCTGCCAGGCGTCACCGGTGAACACGGTCTCGCCGTCCCGGCGGACCCGGCAGCGCAGGTGCGGCGCGGTCACCCCGGCCCGCACCGCGCCGACGGCGTAGGCGAGCGCGCCGAGCCGGGCCTTGTGCGGGGTGGCCAGCCGGTTCGCCACCGCCGACAGGCCGGCCGCCGCCGCGTTCACGAACGGGAGGTCGCCGACGAGCCCGACCTCGCGGTGCTCCACCTCGGCGTCCTTGTCGGCGGCGAGCAGGCACGCGGTCGCCAGCTCGCGCGGCAGCCCGAGCGCGGTCGCGAAGTCGTTCGCGGTCCCGGTGGGCAGTACCGCGAGCGGCAGCCCGGCCCGGTTCGCCGCCCGCGCGGCCACGCCGATCGACCCGTCCCCACCGGCGACGACGATCCGGTCGAGGCCGGCCGGCAGCGGACCGTCCACCTCGTCCAGCGGAACGACGGTGACGTCCGCGCCGTAGTCCTCGAGATGCCGGCGGACCACGGCGGTGTCGGTCCGGCCGCTGCCGGAGAGCTGGTTCGCGACCAGGGCGATGCGCACCGGCCGATTCTGCCCTGCCGCCCGCTCAGCTCTCGGCAAAGGTGTGCGTGGCGCGCCGGTACGGCTGGGACAGCGCCGCCCGCCGGTGCGCCGGCCACAGGTCGTCCTGCTCGTTCAGGGTCAGCTCGCCGCCGCGGCGCAACAGCCAGATGTCCTCGAACTCGCGGTGCAGCACGGCGTCGCCCGGCACGCGCTCGAACAGGCCGGAGACCAGGCGGGCGATGTCGTCCTGCTGGTAGTCGACCTCGCCCTCCTTGTCCAGGCGGAACGCCACCGACACCGTGGGCGTGAAGCCGAGGTCGTTGCGCACCGGGTCCCACGGGCGGGACTTCGCCTCGGTCACCCGGATCCAGGTGCCGAGGCCGGAGGTCGCGCCGTCGAGCAGGGCCTCCGGGGTGGTCGACTCGTCGAGCGCGCCCAGGCGGCGGCCGACCGCGTGCAGCTCCCCCGCGATCTGGTCGGCGGGCACCGGACAGGCCAGGGCCAGGCTGTAGGTGATGGCCATGTGTTCCTCGGCTCGTGGATCGGGCTCGGCGAATCAGGGATAGAAGTTAAGCACGTTGCCGTCGGCGTCGATGACGATGACCTCCTTGAGGCCCTCGATCGGCCAGTCGCGCAACTGGTTGCGCATCGCGTCCAGGCTTACCGAGCTGTCGGTGAGGTTCAGCACGACGCGCTCGGTCTGTCCGGCGTCGATCTTCTCCTGGATGTTCGCGGCGATGTTGCGGGCGTTGCCCGAGCTCGGCGCGTAGTTGTCGAAGATCTGGCCCTCGATGCGGTAGTCGGGGTTCTTGTCGCCCTCGACGGTCGGGTTCTGCTCGACGTCGTAGCCCTGCTGGGCCAGGGTCTGCGCGGACTCGTTCTCCCGCTCCAGCGAGCGCCGGGTCGCCGCGTCGTCGTTGTCGCGGATCCGGGTCGGGTGGCCGCCCGGTTCCGCGTTCGGGTCGGGGTCTCGGGAAGGCTGGGTGTGGTCGCCGTCGCCGCCGGTGCCGGGCGGGTCGTCCGGGTCGTCCGGCGGGTCGTCGCCACCCCCGTTCGGGTCGTTGGGATTGTCCGGGTCGTTCGGCGTGTCGCCGCGGCCGGTCAGCTCGTCGAGCTTGCGCTGGATCTGCCGGAACAGGTCGCCGAGCCGGCGCAGCAGCGGGATCAGGTTCTGAATGGTGCGCACGAGCTGCTTGACGACCTGCGCGATCCGCCCGGCCCACTTCGCCGCCGCGGTCGCGGCCTGCGCGGCGGCGGCCGGCGCGCCGACGATCGTGAGCGCCTCGGCCGCCCACACGACGAGCCGGCCGACGAGGTCGGCGATCAGGTCGCGCACGGTCTCCCGGACGACGCCGACCACGACGCCGGCCATCTCGACCGCGCTGCCCAGTCCGTTGGCCGCCTCGGACGCGGCACCGACCAGCTCGCCGGTGTTCCGCGCGCGGCCGCGGTAGGAGTCGCCCGCGGTGCCGGTCCAGCCGCTGGTGTCGGTGCCGACGTCGCGGTCGTAGTCCGCGCGGACCTCGCCGACCTCGGTGGCGATGTTGCGCCAGGTCTGGGCGTGCGCGGCGACCGCGTCGGCGTTGCCGGCCAGCTTGTCGAGCATGTCCTGCAGCGGGCCGACGTGCTCGATGATGAACGACACCAGGTTGGAGGCGACCGAGCCGATCGGGTCCATCGCGATCGACAGCGCTTCGAGCCCCGTGGTCAGCCCGCCGAGCCCGATGTCCACCCAGTCGCCGCTCTCGATGCCGGAGACCAGGTCGGACACCGACTCGGCGATCCCGATGCCGGTGTACCACTCGGTGGAGTCCTGCTCCGGCGCCACCAGGTCGTCGGTCGTCGGCGGGGTCATCGCATACCGTCCTCGGTGGCGCGGAACCCGTCGGCGTGGTTCTCGTCGCGGCGCTCGTAGTCGTCGGCGGACTCGCGCAGGCTCTCCGCGACACCGGTGAAGCCGTCCTGCCCGGCGGTCAGAGCGTCAGCCGCCTGCTGCTCCAGCGGGTTGATCACCGGTGGGAGGAACTGGCAGATGATGCCGTACGCGTCGTCGGGCATCACCTGGTTGGCGGCGTCCCGCGCGGTGCCCATGCGGCCGGCGAGGCCGTCGACCTTCCCCGCGTGGGTTCGCAGTTCGTCCGCGAGTACCTCGTAGCCGTCCGGCATGCGCCCCACACCCCGTCAGTCGTAGATCGTGCCACCCTCGAAGTCGTCTCCACTACGCGGACGACGTGCGGGGGTCTCCGGTTCCGTGCTCTCCGGAAAACGTTCCCGGTAGTGACCGACGATCCGCTCGGCGCTGTCGCCGGCGGCCGGGCCGAGGGTCTCGCCGGCGGCCTGGCGCACCTCGCCGACGATCTGGCCGCGGGCGGACCCGACGGCCGCCATCAGCTGGCGGCGCAGTTCGTCGGCCGTGGTGTGCGAGACCCGGTCGGTGAACACGACGTCGACGAGCGCGCCGTTGGCGTCCACCGTGGCGGTGACCACGCCGCTGGGGCTCGTCGCGCTGACCCGCACGGCCTCGACGCGGTTCGCGAGTTCCTGGTACCGCTCCGCGTTGCGCTCCAGCCCGGCGACCCACTCGTCGAGCCCGCGCTCGATGTCCTGCGGGTCGCCGCGGAACAGGTCGTTCGGAATGCCTTCGGTCATCACGCCTCCCGGTTTCGCCTGCGGTACAGGCTATCCGCGAACGGCGTAGCGGCGGCGGCCGAGCGTGGCGACCACGGTCAGCGGCACCGCGGCCGCCAGCGTGATCATGAACACCTGCCGGAAGTCGCCCGCGTCGACCATCGGGCCGAAGAGCGCGGCGCCGACCGCGCTGCCGGTGAACAGCATGGTGGCGAACAGCGACACCGCGGTGGCGCGGGCGTTCGGGGCCATGTCGGTCGCCCAGGTCTGCAGGGTGGAGTGCATGAACGCCCAGCCGGCGCCGAGCAGAACCGTTCCGGCGACCACCGGCACGGCGGCATGGGTGACGGTCAGCAGTACGTAGGCCAGCACCGCGAGCGTGCCGCCGACCAGGATCAGCATGGCCGGCGCGAGGGTCCGGGTGAACGCCTTCACCACCCGCGCGAACACCAGCACCGCCGCCCCGTACGCGGTGACCAGCAACCCGGACACGGTCACCGACAGGCCGCTCGCGTGCAGCACCGCCGGGAAGAACGTCAGCGGGCCGAGCAGCACCAGGCCCTCGGTCAGCGCCAGTAGCAGCACCAGCAGCGCCGGGCCGTTGCCCAGGACCGAGCGCAGCGACGCCAGTATCGGCGGGCGTCCGGTCGTGACCGCGGGTTCGGGCAGCCGGCGCATCACCACGGCCAGCACGGCCGCCGCCACCGCGGTCAGCGCGAACGCGACCCGCCAGGAGGTGAAGTCGGCGAGCGCGCCGGCACCGGCGGTGGCCAGCGACATGCCGACGGCGGTGCTGGTCATCAGGTCGGTGAGCGGCGCCTGGCGGACCTTCACCGGCACCGTGTCGCCGATGTAGACCAGCGCGCTCGGGATCGCGGCGGCGAAGCAGGCGCCGGTCAGCCCGCGCGCCACGACCAGCCAGCCGACGCCGGGCACCGCCGCCGACGCGAGGCCGAACACCGCGGCGGCCGCGAGCGCGAGGCGCATGGTGCGGACCCGGCCGAGCCGGTCGGAGACCATCGCCCAGCAGATCTGGGCGAAGCCGTAGCACAGGAAGTAGGTCGCGGCCGCGCGGCTGACGTCCTCGACCGAGCCGTCCAGCTCGCCGGCGATCACCACCAGCATCGGCGCGATCATCAGCCGGTCGAACGAACTGGTGAACGCCCCGGCCTGCAACAGCCGCAGCGAGGTGCTACTCGACACGTACTCCCCACTCCACACCGGACCGGGCCGCACCCAAGGTACCCGTCCAACGCAGGTAGAGGTCATGGTCGACGTCACACTGGTCGAGCACCCGGCCGGCCATGAAGTCGACCAGGGCCGCCACGTCCCGCGCACCGGCGTAGAACGCGGGGCTGGCCGGCATGATCACCGCGCCCTCCGCGGCCAGCGTGCGCAGGTTGTCCAAGGTGGACACGCGCAGCGGGGTCTCGCGCAGCACCACGACGAGCTTGCGGCCCTCCTTGAGGGTGACGTCCGCTGCCCGCTGCACCAGGTTGTGCGTGACCCCGGTGGCGACCGCGGCGACGGTCGCGGTGGTCGCCGGCACGATGATCATGCCCCTGGTCCGGTACGAGCCGGACGACGGTCCGGCCGCGAGGTCGCCGACCGGCCAGTACCGCACGTCGGCGACGTCCCGCTCCAGCCACCCGGACAGGTCCTCCCGCCAGTGCCGGTCCCGCACCGAGTGCCCGGTCTCGTCCAGCAGGGTGAGCCGGGCCGCCTGGCTGACCATCACGTCCACCGGCTCGCCGGCGTCGATCAGCCCGCGCAGCACCGACGCCGCGTACGGGGTGCCGCTCGCGCCGGTGATGCCGACCAGCCAGGGGCGCCTGTTCATGTGGGTTTCCGTCCGCCGGTCCTGGCCGTGATCCGCTCGGCGCAGGCGCTGACCTGCGCGCCGATCCTGGCCACGTTGTCCTCGTGCAACTCGGTGAAGAACGCCAGCGAGCACACCACCCGGGCGACCTGCCCGCGCCGGTCGAACACCGGGGCGGCGACCCCGCTCTGCGCCATGTCGTACTGCTGGATGCTGGTGGAGTAGCCGCGTTCCCTGGTCTCCGCCAGCGCGGCGTGCAGCGCGTCTCTGTCCACAATGGTGTGCGGGGTGAACTGCTTGAGCCCCAACCGGTCCACCCACTCGTCGACCGTCGAGCGGGGCTGCCAGGCGTGGTAGGCCTGCATGATCGCGGGCGCGGAGAACGGGAAGCCCTCCCCGACGCCGACGGTCACCCGCACGCCGATGGACCGCTCGGCCTTGACGGTGACCACGTACCCGCCGGCGCCGTCCGGCTCGGCGACGAACACCACGAACCCGAGCCGGCGGGCCAGCTCGTCGATCTCCTGCTGGGCGACGGTGGCGGTCATGTCGTCGGTGACGCCGGTGAGGGTGAGCAGCTTCGGGCCGAGCGTCCAGCCGGAGCGCTCGCCGGTGGAGGACACCCACCCGGAGCGTTGCAGCGTGGCGAGGATGTTGTAGCAGGTGCTGCGGTTGAGCCCGAGCTCGCCGACGAGGTCCTTGGGCGCCACCGGGTGCGGCCACTCGGCCGCCAGGCGCTCCAGGATCCGCACCGCCGACGACACCGCCGGCACGTCGCTCGCCACCGTCTTTTCCCCCTTGTCTCGGTGCCCGCGGTCAGTCCGCGAGCACGTGGGCCCACTTGGTCGCCACCGACTCTAGGTAGTCGGGGTCGCCGGTGGACACCTTCGGGAAGGTCGCCCGCCGCTCGAACGGCCGGCAGGCGTCGACCACCGCCCGGCTGTTGTACGGCGGCGCGCCCTCGACGAGCATCGGGTCGAGCTTGCTGCCCCAGGTCCCGGCCACCACGTCGATGTCGGCCTTGGGGTCGCAGCGGGTGCACATGGCCCAGACCACCTCCTCGAGGTTGGCGGCGTCGATGTCCTCGTCGACGACCACGACGAACCGGTTCATGTAGGCCGCGGCGGGCAGCTGCGCGGTGAGGTGCCCGACCTGGCGGGCGTGCCCGGCGTAGCGGTGCTCGATGGAGACCGCGACGAACAGGCGGCCGCCGCCGGACTCGTGCGCCCACGCCTTGCGGATTCCGGGGACGCCGGCGTTGACCAGGGCGTCCTCGATCATCGCGGACTTCATCACGGTACGCATGTAGGAGTAGTCGTGCGGCGGCTTGCCGGGTGGGGCGCCGAGCAGGATCGGGTCGTCGCGGTGGTACATGCGGACGATGTCGATGGCGGGCGCCGGGCGGCGTCTGCCGGAGTAGTACCCGGTCCACTCGCCGAACGGGCCCTCGTCGCGGAGGTGGTCGGGGCGCAGCCAGCCCTCGATCACGACCTCGGCGGCGGCGGGGATCGGCAGGCCGGTCTCGCCGGTGAGCACCGGGACGCGCTGCCCGAGGACCGCGCCGGCGTAGGCCAGCTCGGAGATGCCGGCCGGGACCTCGGTGCCGCCGGTGACCAGGAGCACCGGGTGGTGGCCGAACGAGGCGACCACGGGTGCCTTGCCGTGCCGGTCGAACCAGCGCTGGATGTGCTGGGCGCCGTGCTTGCCGGGGACGGCGTTGACGGTGGCGGAGCGTCCTTCGTCGACGACCTCCATCCGGTAGCAGCCGCCGTTGATGTCGCCGGTCTCCGGGTCGGAGGTGACGACCAGGCAGCCGGTGCCGATGTAGCGGCCGCCGTCGCCGGCGTGCCAGCGCGGTACCGGCAGGTCGAGCAGGTCGACGTCCTTGCCATCGACGACGTTGTCCAGCAGGGGTGACTCGGTGACCACCACGGGCGGGTGGTCGGCGGCGCCCGCGGCCCACCGGGACGGCTTCCCGCGCAGGGCGGCGACGAGCCCGGCGTCGTCGAGGTCGTCGCCGAGCCCGAGGGTGTGCCCGAGCCGACGCGCGGACCCGGTGGAGCCGGTCAGCACCCGGCCGGTCGGGTACCCCTCGATGCCGGAGAACAGCAGGGCCTTGGGCTCGGGCCGCTGGTAGCTCAGCTCGGCGATGGCGCCCAGTTCGGTGTCCCAGTGCGCGCCGGTGACCTGGCGCAGCTCGCCGAACCCGTCGACGGTGTCGAGCCAGGTCCGCAGGCTCGTGGGCAGCTCGCTCATCGCGGTTGTCCCAGCAGGTGGGTGGCCACGAGGTCGAGGGCGCCGGGGGCCTCGAACAGGCTGAAGTGGCGCGCGTCCTCGAACACGCGGAGGGTGGCGTTCGGGATGCCGTCCGCGAGGGTGCGAGCCATCGCGGGTGGGGTGGCGTGGTCGTGCTCGCCGACGACCACGAGGGTGTCGGCGGTGATGGACGGGAGCAGGTCGGTGCCCTCGAAGGCGCCGAGGGCGCGGCAGGCCTGGGCGTGCGCGCGGGAGTCGGTGGCGACGAAGATGTCGGCGAGCCGCTTGACCTCGGCCGGCTCGCGTTCCAGGAAGGATGGGGAGAACCAGCGGTCGAGCTGGAACTCCAGTTGCTCGTCCCGAGGCTTGCCGGTGGCGTTGCCGGCCCGTTGGGCCCAGGCGGCGGCCTTGTCCGGGCCGTAGTCGGCGGTGGTGTCGGCCAGGACCAGGCGGCTCACCAGCTCCGGGTGCCGGCCGGCCAGCGCGACGGCGACGCAGCCGCCCATCGACATGCCGGCCACCGCGACCGGACCGTCCCCGGCGACCAGCGCGGCGGCGTCCTCGGCCAGGTCCTCGACGGTGAACGGCGAACCGTCCCAAGTGGACTCCCCGTGGCCACGGGCGTCCACGGCGACGACGTTCGCGTGTGGTTCGAGCCGTTCGGCGAGCGGGCGCCACTGCTCGCCGGACATGGCGAGCGAGTGCAACAGCAGTACCGTGCTCACTTCGGGGACCTCCGTTCCGCGGCGACCGCCACCGCCCGCCGGATCTCCGGGTAGGTGCCGCAGCGGCAGATGTTGCCCTCCAGGTGGTCGGTGATGTCCTGTTCGGACGGTCGCGGGTTCTCCGCGAGCAGTTCGGCGGACATCAGCACGAACCCGGGGATGCAGTAACCGCACTGCGCGGCGCCGCACTCCACGAACGAGGACACCACGTCGTCGTTCTCGTCCAGCCCCTCGGCGGTGGTGATCTCCGCGCCGTCGTAGCGCAGCGCCAACGCCAGGCAGCTGGACACGCTCGTGCCGCCGGTCAGCACCGTGCACGCCCCGCACGCGCCGACCCCGCAGCCCTCGCGCACGCTGGTCACGCCGACCGCCTCCCGCAGGGCGTCCAACAGCAGCGTGTCGTCGGCGACGTCGACGTGGTGGGTGACGCCGTTGACCGTCAACGTGATCTGTCCCGCCTCCCCGGAATCAACCCTGTTGGTCGCGTTGGAGAGGCTGGGTTCGGCCTGATCACGTACTTGTGGCTGGGTCGCGTCACGTTCCCCTGAGGTGACGGTTCCGGAGGTCGGCGGATGTCGTCTCACTGGTTCTCCTCCAGGGCCATGGTGATGGATTCCGGGGTCAGCGGCAGGCGGGTGAGCCGCACGCCGACCGCGTCCCGGACCGCGTTCGCGATCGCCGGGGCGACGCCGAGGATCCCGGTCTCCCCCACGCCCTTCGCGCCGAACGGGCCGTCGTCGTGCGGGCTCTCCACGACGATCGGGGTGAGCTGGTCGGGCAGGTCCCGGATCGACGGCAGCTGGTAGTCCAGCAGCGTGCCGTTGATCAGCTGCCCCTGGTCGAGCACGAGCTGGTCGAACAGCGCGTGCCCGATGCCCATGATCGCCGCGCCGGACAGCTGCTGCTCCACCAGCGTCGGGTTGATCGCCCTGCCGACGTCGCCGGCGACCGCGAGGTGTTCGATGCGCACCCGGCCGGTCGCGGTGTCGACCGCGATCCTGGCGCCGACCGCGCCGGCGAACCAGTGCTCGGTGACCTTGTCCGAGCGGCCGGTCTCCTTGTCGTAGGGCGTCCACGACGAGGTGTAGTTCGCCTCGGTGGTCAGGGTGGCGCCGCGCGCGCCGAAGTGTCCGTGCACCAGCTCGGCCACGGTGACCTCGTGGGAGCCGGCGCGCGGGCCGTCGGGGGTCAGCGAGACCTCCTCGGCCGGGACGCCGAAGCGTTCCGCGGCGAGCCCGATCAGCTTGTCCCGCATGGCCTCCGCGACCCGCCGCACGGCGTTGCCGGTGTGGTAGGTGGACCGGCTGCCGGCGGTGATCGTGTCGTACGGGGTGGCGTCGGTGTCCGCGCGCACCACGTGGATCCGCCGGGAGTCCATCCGCAGCACGTCGGCGGCGATCTGCGCCATGATCGTGTCGCTGCCCTGGCCCATGTCGACCGTGCTGATCAGCAGGGTGGCCGAGTTGTCCTGGTTGAGCTGCAGCACGGCGTTCGCGATGGTCGGGGTCAGCACCGCCTTCACTCCGACCGCGACACCCCGGCCGCGCCGGATCCGGCCGGTGCCCCGGTCCAGCGGATCGAACCAGCCGATGGCGTTCGCGACCGCGTCCAGGCAGCCGACGAAGTCCGCGCTGTGCATGCGGGTGCCCATCGGCGCCTCGTCGCCCTCGCGCAGCAGGTGCCGGCGGCGGAACGCGTACGGGTCCTCACCGAGCTCGTGCGCCAGCTCGTCGATCAGCGACTCGTGCGACCAGGTCACCTGCGGCACGCCGAACCCGCGGAACGGCCCGGCTGACGGCTTGTTGGTGTAGACGCAGCGGGACAGCACCCGCGCGTTCGCGATCCGGTACGGGCCGGGCGCGACCATGCCGGACTTCGCGGTGATCCGCGGGCCGACGTCGGCGTAGGCACCGGTGTCGTACCGCACGTCGGCGACCGAGGAGACCAGGTTGCCCTCGGCGTCGGCGGTGAGGCTGGAGCTGACCGCGGCGCCGTGCCGGGTGGTCAGCAGGAACGCCTCCTCGCGGGTGGCGGTCACCCGGACCCGGCGGCCGGCCGTCCAGGCCAGCGCGGCGGCCAGCGGCTCCAGCCGGTCGTACATCTTGGCGCCGAAGCTGCCGCCGAGCGGGCGGGTGGTCACCCGGACCCGCGACAGCGGCAGGTCCAGCAGGTCGGCGATGGTCTGCCGCACGTAGGACGGGGTCTGGGTGGTGGTCAGCATCTCCAGCCGGCCGCTGTCGACCCAGGCGATCGTGCACGGCAGCTCGATCGGCACGTGGTGGGTCGGCGGCGCCCAGAACTCGCCGGTGACGGTGTGCGCGCCGGCGTCCCGGGCGGCCTCGGCGTCGCCGGTGCGCAGGTTGTAGGTGTAGTTGACGTTGGTGTCCCGCACCCCGCGCAGGTGCTTGAGGTCGCCGAACACCGAAGACGGCCGCAGCTCGTCGTGCACGTACGCGGTGCCGGCGAGCGCGTCGGCGAGGTCGTAGACCGGCGGCAGGTCCTCGTAGTCGACCCAGATCGCGTCGGTCGCGGCGCGCGCGGTGGCGAGGTCGGCGGCGAGCACGGCGGCCACCGGCTCGCCGACGTAGCGCACCTTCTCGTGCGCGAGCGCCGGCTGGTCGGCGAACGCCGGCCCGGTCAGCAGCCGGTCGCCGAGCTGCTTGTACAGGTCGGCGCCGGTGACCACGCCGTACACGCCGGGCATGGCGAGCGCCTCGTCGACGTGCACCGCCTCGATCCGCGCGTGCGGCTGGGTCGCGCGGTGCACGGCGACGTGCGCCGCCGCGCCGACCGCCTGGTCGCCGACGTGCGCGATCATCCCGCGCACCCGGCCGGCGGTGTCGAACCGGGGCCGGCTGCCGCCGACCCAGCTCTGCTCGATCTCACGCATCCTGGAGGTCCTTCCACGCGCCGCGCACCGCGTCCTCGACGGTCACCCTGGCCAGCCGGCGCTTGTACGCGACCCCGCCGCGCACGTCCGGGATCGGGTCCAGCGCCGGCTCGATCGCCGCCAGCGCGGCGTCCACCGCGCCCTGGTCGTCGAGCCCGGCGGCGTCGAACGTGACGTACCTGGGCGTCGGCGCGACCGCGCCGAGCCCGATCTGCACCCGTCCGGCCGCGACCAGCACCGACGCCGACGCGCACGGCCAGTCGTTCTCACCGAGCGAGGAGTTCTTCTCGAACCGGCTCGCCCCCGCCGGCTGGGCGGGGATCCGGATGCCGGACACCAGCTCGTCCGGCTCCAGCGCGGTCACCTGGAAGTCCACGAAGAACTCGCGGATCGGGATGTCCCTGGTGCCGCGCACCGAGGTGGCCCGCACGGTGGCGCCGAGCACGAGCAGCGCGGTCGGCGGGTCGAGCCGGTAGTCGCCGTGCGCGATGTTGCCGCCGACGCTCGCCGTGTTGCGCACGCGCGGGTTGGCGACCTGGCGGTACGCGGCCGAGGCCAGCGGGACCACCTGGCGCACCTCGGGGTCGGTCTCCATCCGCCGCACGGTCACCATCGGTCCGACGGTCACCCCGCCGGCGTCGACGGAGACGTCGCGCAGGCCGGGGACGCCGGCGAGGTCGACGAAGTTGTCGGCGAACAGGATGCCCTGCTTGACCAGGATCTGGATGGCCGTGCCGCCGCCGTAGACCATCGGGTTGTCCAGGGTGGACAGCAGCCGGGCCGCCTCGGCGAGGCTGGTGGGGCGGTGCAGGCGCGGCATCAGCGACCCCGCCGGAGCACGGCGGCCAGCAACGCGAGCACGGCGACCAGGGCGGCGGCGACGACGGCCTTCGGCACCGGCGGTGAGGCGGCGGCCGGGGCCGCCGCCGACGCGGCGGGGCCCGCCGGGGCGCCCGCCCGGGCCGGCTGGGCGGGCTCGACCGGGACGCCGCAGGCCGCGGCCAGGGACTTGGCGAACTCCAGTTCCACCTCGCGGCTGCGCCTGCGGATGATCGGCTCGCCGAGCCGGCCGAGCTTGCCCCACAGCGCCATGTCCATCTCGTAGGCGATCACCGAGGACTCGTCCGCGTCCGGCCGCACCGCGAGCCGGGCGTCGATCTTGATGGAGCTGCCGAGGCGCCGGTCCTCGCCCTTGAGCAGCGCGGTCACCTCCTTGCCGGACTCCTCGTCGCTGATCGACTGGATCGCCGCGGAGAACCCGGCGGAGAAGCGCACGTGGGCGATCTCGTTCACCAGTCGGCCTCGGTAGTTCTTCTCGTCCTCCCGGACCAGTTCCTCGCAGCCGGGGATGCAGCCGCGCATGGTGTCGGGATCGAAGAACAGCGAGAAGACCTTCTCGGCCGGGGCCGGCACGGAGAACTCGGACGCAAGTTTCATGAAGACCGCCATCGGAGACTGGATGTCCTGTCAGCGAGACAGTAGAAGCGGTCCCGAGACCTGTCAAGAACGGCGCAACAGGATCGAAACAGACCTTGACGTCCCCATTTACCGGTACTTAGCATCCGCCCCACAGGACAACAAGTGTTGTATAGAGGACCAAGGGAGTTCCCCCATGGCCAGGACCAAGCGGCTCGTCACAGCGGGCATCGCGGGACTACTCGCGCTCACGGCGACCGCCTGCGGCGGCGCCGGGGGCGCCGCGTCCGACGACGGTGACCCGCGCACCCTGCGCATCGCGCACAACTCCAACGCCGCCGCGCTCCCCGTCCAGGTGGCCATGGCCGAGGGGATCTTCGACAAGCACGACCTGAACGTGGAGTTCACCAAGGTCGAGAACATCGGCACGCTGCCCGGCACGCTCGGCCGCTCGTTCGACATCGCGCTGTCGGTGCCGACCACGGTCATCTCCGCCGCGCAGCAGGGCATCCCGGTCACCCAGGTCTCCGGCGCGACCCTCGACGTCGAGGACAACCCGACCGGGTTCGTGATCGGTTCCAAGAAGGCCGGCGTCACCGACATCACCAAGCTCGCCGGCAAGACGCTCGGCGTGCTCACCGAGACCGGCACCACGCACGTGGCCACCAAGGCGTGGCTCAAGCAGGAGGGTGTGGACCCGGCGAGCGTGAACATCGTGCAGGTCGACGGGCCGTCCCAGGCCGACCAGCTGGCCGCCGGCCGGGTCGACGCGGTGGAGACCGTGATGCCGTTCGCCACCGGGGTGCTGAACAACAACCCGGACGCGGTCAACCTCGGCGACCCGTACCTGAAGCTCGCCGACGAGCTCGCCGCGATCCTGTGGATCTCCCGGCAGGACTGGGCCGCGCGGAACGCCGACGTCATCGCCGACTTCCGGACGGCGCTGGACGAGGCGGCCGAGTTCATCGCGACCAACGACGAGCGGGCCCGCGCGGTGCTCAAGGAGTACACCGGCCTGCCGGACGCGGCGATCAAGGAGGCCGTGCTGCCGACCTACACCAGCGAGGTGCGCCCGAAGGACCTCGAGGTCTGGCTGGACGCGATGCGCGAGGCGGACGGCTTCACCGGTGACGTCGACCTGAACGCGCTCGTCGCGGCCCAGGACTGACATGACGGCGGTGTGGGACGAGTTCGTTCCGGCTGGCGAGCTGGACCGGCTGCGGGCCAGCGGGTTCGGCACGCCGGTCGAGGCGGGTGAGCGCCCGTGCCTGCTGCTGGTCGACGTGACGCTGTCGTTCATCGACGACACCGCGTACCCGACCGGCTGCGGGCGGATGGGCTGGGAGCGGCTACCGGCGGTCGCGTCGCTGCTGGCGGCCGCCCGGGAGCGGGGCATTCCCCGGGTGCTCACCGCGGGCTCCCCGGACGACGCGGCGTTCGTCGGCGGCGCGGTCAAGCTCAGCCAGGACCCGGACCTGGCCCGTCGGGTGCACGGCGCGCCGTTCCCGCCGGAGCTCACCCCGCGCGAGGACGAGTACGTGCTGCGCAAGGCGAAGGCGAGCGCGTTCTTCGGCACGCCGCTGACGACGTACCTGAACCGGCACCGGGTCGACACGCTGATCGTGGCCGGCACCACCACCTCCGGCTGCGTGCGGGCGACGGTCGTCGACGCGGCGTCGCACGGCTACCGGGTGCTGGTGGCCGAGGACGCGTGCTTCGACCGGTCCGCGTTCGCCCACGCCGCGAACCTGTTCGACATCGAGCTCAAGTACGGGTCCGTCGTGGACACCCGCCGAGCGACCGAACTGATGGGACCACCCCGATGACACCCACGATCTCCTGCGACGACCTCGCGGTCACGCTCCCGGGCGCCTCCGGGCCGGTGCACATCCTGCGCGGCGTCACGCTCGCCGTGGAGAAGGCCGAGTTCGTGTCGATCCTCGGCACGTCCGGGTCCGGCAAGACCACGCTGCTGCGCGTGCTCGGCGGCCTGCTCCCGGCCTCCGGCGGCACCGTCCGCTGCGACGACACCGCGATCAGCGGGCCGCCCGAGGGGGTGGTGACGGTGTTCCAGGACTACGCGCACTCGCTGCTGCCGTGGCGGACCGTGCGGCGCAACGTCGCGCTGGGCATCGAGGCGCGGCTGCCGAAGTCGGAACGGGACGAGCGGGTCGACGAGGCGCTGACCATGGTCGGCCTGCTCGACCGGGCCGAGGAGTACCCGTGGCGGCTGTCGGGCGGCATGCAGCAGCGGGTGCAGATCGCCCGCGCGCTGGCCACCCGGCCCAGGGTGCTGCTGATGGACGAGCCGTTCGGCGCGCTGGACGCGATGACCAAGGCGTCGCTGCAGGACCAGCTCCAGCAGGTGCAGGAGCTCACCGGGACCACGATCGTGTTCGTCACGCACGACGTGGAGGAGGCGGTGTACCTGTCCGACCGGCTGGTCGTGCTGAACGGCAGCCCGGCGGACATCGGACTGTCGCTGGAGATCCCGCTCCCCCGGCCGAGGCACCAGATCACCACCAAGGAGCGTCCGGACTACCTGGAGCTGCGGCACCGGGTGTACGAGGCGCTCGGGCACACCGTGGGCGAGCCGGCCCGTGGCTAGGCGGGTCAACCTGCTCGGCGCCGCGGTGTTCGTGCTGGCGCTGGTGCTGTGGGAGCTGCTGGTGCGGACGTCCGTCCTGGACTTCACGTACCTGCCGGCGCCGACGGCGGTGGGCGAGGGCCTCGGCGAGCTGCTCGCGAACGGCGAGCTGCTCGGCGCGCTCGGGCACACGCTGTTCGCCGCGCTGTCCGGCTGGGCGCTGGCCGGGCTCGTCGGGGTCGCGGCCGGGTCGGTACTCGGGCTGGTCCGTCCGGTGTGGACGTACTCGATGGCGAGCCTGGAGGCGTTGCGGGCACTGCCGATCGTGGCGTTCGTGCCGGTGGCGGTGCTGCTGTTCGGGTTCTCCGTGCAGACCGAGATCATGGTGGCGTTCTACGCGGCGCTGTGGCCGATCATGCTGAACACCATCAGCGGGATGCGCACCGAGCCGAGGATGCTGGAGTCCGGCGCGGTGCTGCGGCTGTCGAAGGCGGCGGTGCTGTGGAAGATCCGGCTGCCCGGCGCCACCGCGATGATCGTCGTGGGGCTGCGGCTGGGGTTGTCGGTGTCGCTGGTGCTGACGCTGGTGGCCGAGATGGTCGGCAACCCGGCCGGGCTCGGGTTCCTGCTGGTGGAGAAGGGCCAGGCACTGCAGCCGGGGCAGATGTTCGCCGCCGTGTTCGTCATCGGCGTCACGGGTATCGTCCTGAATGGACTGGTGATGGGCGCGGCCAGGCTCGCCTTCCGCGGCCAGATGGCGTCCTCCGGGGAGGCAGCGTGAAACGCGAGAAGGAACGGGGCGGCACCCCCGTCCGCGGCCTGCTGCCGCTGATCCTGCTGCTGGGCCTGTGGGAGCTGACCGGCGACCCGGCGTCGCCGTACTTCCCGCCGCCGTCCACCTGGGTCGACGGCCTGCGCCCGCTGGTCGACGGCGACAAGCTGCTGCCGGCGATCGGCCAGACCGCGCTGACGTTCCTGTTGGGACTGTCGATCGCCACGGTGGTCGGCGCCGTCGTCGGCACGCTGGTCGGCGCGAGCCGCCCGATCGACCGGGCGCTGTCGCCGAGCCTGGAGTTCCTGCGCGCGCTGCCGGCCGCGTCGCTGGTGCCGGTGGCCGCCCTGGTCCTCGGCTACACCACGCAGATGAAGCTGGTGGTCGTGGTGCTGCCGGCGACCTGGCCGATCCTGCTGACCTGCCGGACCGCCAGGCGGACGCTCAGCCCGGTGCTGCTGGACACCCCGCGCACGCTCGGCCTGTCCCGGTGGCACCGCACGACGAAGATCCTCACGCCGGCGCTGACCCCCGCGGTGCTGCTCGGCGTGCGGGTCGCCGCGCCGCTGGCGTTGATCATCACGCTGCTGGTGGAGATCGTCACCCGGGTCGACGGCCTCGGCGCGGTGCTCGGCGCCGCGCAGGCGAGCTTCCTGTCCGCGCAGGTCTACGGCCTGCTCACGATCGCGGGCGTACTGGGGTTCTTGGTGAACTGGGTCGTCACGCGCGCCGAGACCGCGGTCAGCCGGCGCATGCGTGGCACGACATAGGAGTCGTCGATGACCGAAGTACGGGAAGTCGCGTGGTACCGGAGCCTGGACCGGTCGAAGTGGCGGGCGCTGGTCGCCGCGAACCTCGGCTGGCTGTTCGACGGCTTCGAGACCTACGCGCTGATCCTCACCGCCGGGGTCGCGCTCACCCAGCTGCACCCCGAGGCCCGGGGCGACCTCCCGTTCTACATCGGTCTGACGATCGCGATGACCCTGCTCGGCTGGGGTTTCGGCGGCATCCTCGGCGGGGTGGTCGCGGACTACCTCGGGCGGCGCAAGGTCCTGCTGCTGTCGATCACCCTGTACTCGATCTTCACCGGCCTGTCGGCGTTCGCGTGGAACTGGGAGTCGTTCCTGGTGCTGCGGCTGCTGACCGGCGTGACGCTGGGGTCGGAGTGGGGCACCGGGACGTCGCTGGTGGCCGAGATGTGGCCGGCGCACGCGCGGGCGAAGGCGGCCGGGCTGATGCAGTGCGGCCTCGGGCTCGGGTTCTTCGTGGCGTCCGCGGCGTGGCACTTCATCGCGCCGCTCGGTGAGAACTCGTGGCGGTACATGTTCCTGCTCGGCGTGCTGCCGGCGTTGTTCGCGCTGTGGCTGCGGCGCAGCGTGCCGGAGTCGGAGAAGTGGTCGTCGGCGGCGTCGCGCCGGGAGGAGCTGCGGTCCAGGTCCGACCTCACCGAGGAGGAACGGACCTACACCAGGTTCACCCTGCGCCAGATCCTGGCGGATCCGAAGATGCGCCGGCTGACGATCCTCGGCTCGATCATGTCGATGGTGACCACGCTGGCGTGGTGGGGCATCTCGACCTGGGTGCCGGCGTACGTCGGCGGCATGGCCGAGGCGGAGGGCCACACGGCGTCCAGCTACGCGTCCACGGCGGGCATGATCTACAACGCCGGAGCCATCGCCGGGTACATCGCCCTCGGTTTCGCGGCCGACAGGTTCGGGCGGAAGCCGACGGTGTTCGTGTACTTCGCGGCGTCGCTGCTGATGACGCCGGTGCTGTTCCTGTGGACGTCGGACCTGACGCTGGTGCTGGTGCTGTGCGTGGTGAACGGGTTCTTCACGCTGGGGCAGTACACCTGGATGCCGGTGTGGCTGCCCGAGTTCTACCCCACCCACCTGCGCGCGACGGGCGCGGCGTTCGTGTTCAACGCCGCCAGGTTCATCGCGTTCCTCGGCCCGCTGCTGGCCGGCTCGATCATCGCCGCCCTCGGCGGCTACGGCACCGCGGCGACCGTGGTCGGGTTGATCTACGTCCTGGGCATGATCGTGGTCCCGTTCTGCCCGGAGACGCGCGGACGAGCGCTGCCGGAATGACGGCATGTTCCGGGAATAAGTAACTCGCGCGTTCCCCGTCATACCCGGGGCGATACCCCGTTCCTGTGACGTGGCGATGAACGCGGACGAGCGTGCGGCGCTGCTGGACGCCCTCCCCCCACGACAGCGCGAAATCATCCGACTGCGCCTCGTGGTCGGTCTCTCCGCCCAGGAGACCGCCGACCGCCTCGGCATGGCCCCGAGCGCGGTCCGCATGGCCCAGCACCGCGCCCTCGACCGCCTGCGCCGTCAGCTGCCGGTCAGGGACGAGCCGGGAACCACAGCGTGAACGTGCTCCCCTCCCCCACCTCGGACGACACCTCGACCCGGCCGCCGTGGGACTCGACGATCTGGCGGACGATCGCGAGCCCGAGTCCGGTGTGCCGGTCCGCCAGCGGGTCCGAGCCGGACCGGCGCCAGAAGCGGTCGAAGACCCGTTGCCGGTCGGCCTCCGGGATGCCCGGGCCGGCGTCGGAGACCGACAGCCACAGCCAGTCGTCGTCGCGGCCGGTGGTCACGCCGATGGTCGCGCCGGCCGGGGAGAGGCGGACGGCGTTGGACAGGAGGTTGCCGGCGGCACGGCGCAGCGCGTCGTGGTCGCCGATGACGACCAGGTCCGGGGTCAGGTCGTAGGCGAACCGCAGGTCGCGTTCGGCGGCCAGGACGGCGAAGTCCTCGCCCGCCTCGCGCGCGACGACGGACAGGGACACGTCGGTGTCGGCCAGGGCGGACGCGGTGCGCCGGGCGGTGGCGAGCAGGTCCTCCACCAGGCGCGACATCCGGTCGGTGGCGCGGTCGATCACCTGCACTGCCCGTTCCCGCTCGGCGTCGGAGGCGTCCGGGGTGGTCAGGGCGGCGTCCAGGTGCGCGCGGATGATCGCCAGCGGGCTGCGCAGTTCGTGCGAGGCGTCGTCGATCAGCTGGCGCTGTGCGCGGAACGCCTCGTCCAGGCGATCGAGCATGGAGTCCAGGGTGTCGGCGAGGTCGCGCAGCTCGCCCCGGGTGCCGGACAGGTTGATCCGGCGGGACAGGTCGGTGGCCTGGATCTCGCGGGCGGTGCGGGCGATCGAGAGCGCGGGGCGCAGCGCCCGGCCGGACAGCACCCAGCCGATGCCGAGGCTGACCACGAACAGTCCGCCCAGCGCCAGCCAGGAGAAGTCCCGCAGCGACTCCAGCGTGCGCAGGTTCACCGCCGACTCGATGTCCTCGACCGCGGCGACCTCCATCGTGCCGACCGGGAACTCGCGGCCGTCGGCCTTGCGCTTCACCAGCTCCGCCTCGTAGCTGCGGGTGATCGGCTTCGGGTCGGTGCCGGCGCGCACCGCCAGGTAGGTCACCAGCAGGCCCGCGCCGGCCAGCACGAACAGCAGCGTCGAGTACAGCACGGTCAGCCGGAACCGCACCGAGTGCACGAAACCGGGAACCCGGATCAGCGTTCGGATAGCCGGTACCCCCTTCCGACGACCGTCTCGATCACCGCCGGCTCCCCGACCTTGCGGCGCAGCGTGCCGACGGTGACCCGAACGGTCTGGGTGAACGGGTCGACGTTCTCGTCCCACACGTGCTCGAGCAGCTCCTCGGCCGACACCACGTGGCCCGGCCGGGTCATCAGGTACTCCAGCACGCCGAACTCCTTGGGGGACAACGGAAGCCGCCGGTCCGCCCGCCACGCCTCGTGCCGGGCGGTGTCCAGCGACAGCTCCCCGACCGCGAGCACCGCGCCGCCGCCCCTGGTCTCCCGGCGCAGCAGCGCACGGACCCTGGCCAACAGCTCGTCCAGCGCGAACGGCTTGACCACGTAGTCGTCGGCGCCGTCGTCGAGCCCGCGAACCCGGTCGTCGAGCGCGCCGCGCGCGGTGAGCATCAGCACCCGCAGGTCCGTGCCGCCGACCGACGGCAGCTCGCCGGACCGGATCGCCCGGCACAGCGAGAACCCGTCGCCGTCGGGCAGCATCAGGTCGAGCAGCAGCAGGTCGTAGGCGTTGACGGTCAGCCGCTCGTACGCGGCGGCGACCGAGTCGGCGTGGTCCACCGCGTACCCGGCGCGCACCAGGCCGAGCTGGACCGCCTCGGCCAGCTCGGCCTCGTCCTCGACCAACAGCAGTCGCATGCGGACTCCTCAGTCGACGATCCGCTCGGCCACGTCGGCCGCCCGGTCGATCGGGATGGCGAACCCGATGCCGATGGAGCCGCCGCCCTCGAACGTCGCGATCGCGGTGTTCACCCCGATCACCTCACCGCGCGCGTTCACCAGCGGCCCGCCGGAGTTGCCGGGGTTGATCGACGCGTCGGTCTGCAGCGCGTCCTGCCGCTCGCCGCCGATCCGCACCCGCCGGTCCACCGCGCTGACGATGCCCGAGGTCACCGTCCCGGACAACCCGAGCGGCGACCCGACCGCCAACACCTGCTCACCGACCCGCACCGCCGCCGAACTGCCCAGCGGCAACGCGACCAGCGACGGCACCGCCTCGATCCGCAACACCGCGAGGTCGCTGTCCTCGTCCGACCCGACGAGCGTCGCCGCCACCCGACTCCCGTCCGGCGCCGTCACCGACACCTCGCCGGCCCCCTCGACGATGTGGTGGTTGGTCAGCACGTGCCACTCCCGGTCGATCACGAACCCGGTCCCACTGGCCCGCCCCGCCCGCACCGACACCACCCCCTGCCGCACCCGATCCGCCACGTCCACCAGATCCCCCGCGACCACCGGCGCCCGCGGCACCGCCTCCGGCTCCGAACCACCCCCCACGACCACCCCGGTGGCCACCGCGACCGCGGCCACCAGCACGGCGGCACCGGTGTACCAGGGCCACCGCCGCCGACCCGCGAGTCGTACCTTCCCGTCGCGCGAGTCGTACGCTCCCGCCCCGCGAGTCGTACGTTCGGGCTCGCGCGGGATGTGGAACTCCGGGCCGCGGCGCGGACCCAGTCCTGATGTCGTCATCGTGTGCTCCTCACGGCAACCGGGAGAACCAGAGCAGCGACGTCCCGGCCGTCGCCAGACCGAACAGCAACCCGACGCCGACGAACCGGTGCGAGATGTCCCGCTGCTCGGTGCGGTACCCGACCGAGCCGCCGATGTCGGCGTACACCTCCCGCAGCTCGTCCGCGCTCGCCGCCTCGTGGTACGACCCGCCGGTCAGCTCGGCGACCGCGCGCAGGGTGGCGCCGTCCACCGGCACCGCCTGGTCCCGGCCGCCCTGCTCGATCGAGCCCTCCGGCGTGCCGACCGAGATCGTGTCCACCGGCACGCCCCGCGCGGCCGCCTGCTCGGCCATCGCCTCCGGCGCCCGGCCGGTGGTGTTCGCGCCGTCCGAGAGCACCACCACCCGCGCGGGCGGCGGGTCCTCGCCGGCCAGCGGGTCGACCGTGCGCACCGCCTGCAGCGAGGCGTCGATGGCCTCTCCGATCGCGGTGCCGGCGATCGTGATCGTCGACGGGTCCAGCTCGTCGATCCCGACCCGCAGCGCGACCCGGTCGGTCGACGGCGCCACCACCACCTGCGCGGTCCCGGCGAACGCCACCAGCCCGACGTTGAACTCCGCCGGCAGCAGGTCCGCGAAGTCGTGCGCCGCCGCCCTGGCCGCGCCGAGCCGGTCCGGCGGCACGTCGTCGGCCTCCATCGACGGCGACACGTCGACCGCGATGATCACCGTCGCCCGTTCGCGCGGGACCTGGACCGCCGACGCGGGCTGGGCGAACCCGACCACCAGCAGCGCGAGCATGACCACGAACAGCCCGGCCGGCAGATGTCGCCGCCAGCCGGGGCGGGTCGGCGCCACCTTCTCCAGCAGCGGCAGGTTCGTGAACCGCACCGCGTACCGGCTGCGCCGCCGCTGCGCCACGAGGTACACCGCGACCAGCGCCAACACCGCGGCGAGCAGCCAGAGCCGGCCCTCGGCCTGGAACGTCATCGCCTGCCTCCCAGTGCCAGCCGCCGCTGGGTGTACACGTGCCGCACGATGTCGGCCACCCAGTCCCGGTCGGTGCGCAGCGCCAGGTGCGCGACCCCGGCCCGGGCAAGCGCCTTCCGCACCCCGTCCCGCTGCTCGGCCGCCGCCGCGGCGAACCTGGCCCGCAGCGTGCGGTTCCTGGTGGAGACCTCGCGCCGCCGCCCGGTCTCCGGGTCGACGACGGTCAGCAGGCCGACATCGGGCAGCGCCAGCTCGCGCGGGTCGGTGATCTCGACCGCGAGCACCTGGTGCCGCAGCGCGAGCCGGCGCAGGGCCCGCTCCCACGGGGAGGGGTCACCCGTGGGAGCGGGGTCGAGGAAGTCGGAGACCACGACCACGAGCCCGCGGCGGCGCACGGCCCGGTCGAGGTCGGTGAGCGCGTCCGCGAGCGGCGGCGCCGCACCGGGCTCGGTGCGCGGCCGGGCGGTGAGCAGGCGCAGCAGCCCCAGCAGGTGCGCGCGCCCGGTCCTGGCCGGGAACCGGTGCGCTCCGGCGGTCGACACCACCAGCGCACCGAGCCGGTTTCCCGAGCCGGCGGTGAGGAACCCGACCGCGCCGACGGCGGCCACGGCCAGCTCCCGCTTCTCCATGGCCGCGGTGCCGAAGTCCATGCTGGGCGTCGCGTCCACGAGCACCCAGGTGCACAGTTCCCGCTCGGCGACGGTCTCCCGCACGTGCGGGAGACCGGTGCGGGCGGTGACCGCCCAGTCCATCCGCCGCACCTCGTCCTCACCCGGCCGGTACTCCCGGCTCCCGGCGACCTCGGTGCCGGCTCCGGGCAGCAGGCCGGCGTACTGCCCGCGCAACAACCCGTCGAGCCGCCGGTTCACGGTGAGTTCCAAGCGTCGCAAGGAAAGTGGAACGTTCATGGTGTCCATGGTTCGCTGCGCTCCTCCGCTACCCACCGGCTTCCCTCGTCACGTGCTCGGCGCTGGCGCGCCTGCGCCCGCTCCTCAGTCCAGCCGATGGACGCTCCGTCGCTCCGCTCACGCGGCTTCCTCGGCCTGGGACGGCGCCACCACCGGGACCGGCACCGCGGCCAGCACCCGCCGCACCACCGACTCCGCGGTCACCCCGTCGGCGAGGGCGTCGAACGACAGCACCAGGCGGTGACACAGCACGTCCGGCACCAGCTCGACCACGTCACCCGGCAGCACGTAGTCCCGCCCACGCAGCAGAGCCAACGCCCTGGCCGCCGACACCAGCCCCAGCGAAGCCCTCGGCGACGCGCCGAACGCCAGCTGCGGCACCACGTCGTCCAGCCCGAACCTCGCCGGATCGCGGGTCGCGGCGACCAGCCGCACCACGTACTCGGCCAGCGCGTGGTGCACGTGCACGTCCCTGGCCCGGTCCCGCAGCGCGAGCAGCATCCCGGGATCGAGCACCGGGCGCGGCACCGGCGGACGCACGCCCATCCGGTAGAGGATCGCGAGTTCCTCGGCATCGGTCGGATAGCCGACCACGACCCGCATCAGGAACCGGTCGCGCTGCGCCTCGGGCAGCGCGTACACGCCCTCCGACTCGATCGGGTTCTGCGTGGCCAGCACCAGGAACGGCTCCGGCACGGGATGACTGCGATGGCCGATCGACACCTGCCGCTCGGCCATCGCCTCCAGCAGGGCCGACTGCACGCGCGCCGGCGCACGGTTGATCTCGTCGGCCACCACCACGTTCGCCATCACCGGGCCGAGTTCCACGTCGAAGCTCTCCCGGGACGACCGGTAGATCCTGGTGCCGACGATGTCCGACGGCACCAGGTCCGGCGTGAACTGGATCCGGGAGAACGACCCGCCGGCGACCGTCGCGAGGGTGCGGGCGGCCAGCGTCTTGGCCACCCCGGGCACGCCCTCCAGCAGACAGTGCCCGTCCGCGACGAGCGCGGTCACCAACCGCTCCACCAGCCGGTCCTGACCGACGACGATCCGCTTCACCTCGAACAGCGCCTGCTCGAGGAGCCGCTCCGGCTGGGTCACAGCCCCGCCTGGGACGGGTCCGGGCAGTCCTTGTCCGGCTGCGCTTCCTGCTCGACGATCCGCACGATCGGCTCGCCGTCGACGCCCGGCTCGGCGGCCGCGTACGCGACCCCGGCGGCGATCGCACCCGCCGCCGCCGCGCCCGCGACCGCCAGACCCGCCACTGTCCTGATCCGCATGATCGACCCCTTTCGGTCATCGATTTCGGACACATCGGACCAGGTCGGGGCGAAAGGCAGGGTAAGCAAAGCCGGTGTTAAGCGCCGATCGCCTCCACCGGCCGGGCGCGGAGCGCGACCCGGGTCGGGATGCCGATCGCCAGCAGGCCCAGCACCGCGGTCACCCCGATGATCGCCAGGTAGACCAGCGGCGGCACCGACGGCACCGGGGACCCGGTGAGCGCGAGGCTCACCCCGAACAGCGCCGGCACCGCGGCCACCGTGCCGACCACCGCGGCGATCCCGACCACCAGCAGCGCCTCGATCCGCATCATCCGCACCACCTGGGACCGGCGGGTGCCGATCAGGCGCAGCAGCGCGAACTCCCGACCCCGCGCGGCCGTCGCCATCACCAGCGTGTTCACCACCGCGATGGCCAGGTACCCCAGGACCACGAACAGCGCGATCAGGTTCGTCCACGACTGGACCTGCCGCTGCGCCTGCCCGGCGGCCGACAGCTCGCCCCGGTCGAGCACCTCGGCGCCGGGGAACCCGGCCACCGACGGCGGCGTGTCGGCGCGCACCAGCAGCGAGTGGTCGAAGCCCGTGGTGGTGTGCGCGACCAGCACGTCGTGCGGCAGCGTCACGTCGCCGAACCCGAGCCCGCGCTCGTAGGTGGCCACCACCTCCGCGCGCAGCACGGCGCCGTCGCCCAGCCGGAGGTCCACTGTGGAGCCGACGTCGGCGCCGACGGTCTCCGCGGCGGTGGTGCTCAGCGCGACGGTGTCGCCGCGCAGCCGGCCCAGGTCGCCCGCCTCCGGCCGCAGGTCGAGCGTCTCGGCCAGACCGTCGGCCTCGATCCCCTGCGCGGTCAGGGCACTGACCGCCTCGGTGCCAGCCGAGTCGTACGGCACCAGCACCTGGCTGCGCACCACCGGCGTGACCGCGTCCACGCCGTCCTGCGCGCGGACCGCGTCGGCCACCGCCGGCGCCAGGCCGGCATCGCCGGTCACCACGTAGTCGGCCAGCACCCCGTCGTCGGCCTGCTCGGCGGCCGCGGCGGACAGCGTGGTCTGGGTGAAGACCTGCACCGAGGCCATCGCGATCGCCAGCACCAGCGGGGTGACCACGGTCGCGAGCCGGCGGGTGTTCGCGGTGACGCTGGCCGCCGCCAGGTACCCGCCGACCGGGGCCACCGCCCGCAGCCGCGGCCCGACCAGCCGTACCGCGCCGGCCACCAGCAGCGGGCCGAGCAGGATGGCGGCCACCGCACCGAGCAGCGCGGAGCCGCCCGCGCCGGCCACCGCGGCCTCGCCGGGCAGGAAGACCGGCAGCACCGAGGCCGCCAGCCAGCCGACCGAGGCGACCACGCCGGCGAGTACCCGCCACCTCGGCAGCGCGGCCCGCTCGACCGCGGCCTCGCGCAACGCCGACACCGGGTCGGTCCGCGCGGGCCTGCGGGCGGCGAACCAGCCGGCGAGCCGGGCCGTGCCGAGCACCAGCAGCACCGCGGCAAGCGGCGGCAGCGGGCTGATCGCGAGGCCGAAGTCGGCCGGCAGCAGCCCGATGCCGGCGAACGCGTCCCGCAGCAGGTACGCCACGCCGATACCGGGCAGCGCGCCGACGACGGCGCCGGCACCGGCGACCCAGAGGACCTCGGCGCCGACCATCCGGTGGATCTGCCTCGGCGTGGCGGCCACGGCGCGCAGCAGCGCGATCTCCCGGTGCCGCTGCTGGATCGACAGGCCGAGCGTGCCGGCCACGACCAGCATGGCGATCATCATCGCGGTGCCGGCGAACGACAGCGACAGCACGACCAGTATCGAGCGCACCGCGCCGACGTCGAGGAACTCCACGTCGCCCCGGTCGTTCCCGGTGTGGGTCGTCACGTCCAGGCCGGACAGCGCGGCCTCGATCCGGCCGGCCAGCTCGTCGGGATCCGCGTCGGACACCACGCCGATCACGTCCACCTGGTCCGGGCGGCCGGACAGCTCCCTGGCCCGCTCGTCGGTGAGGAACAGCGCCGGGATCCGCCCGGTCTCCACCCCGTCCGGCGGCGCGGCGATCCCGACGACGGTGAACCGGGCCGGCTCGCCGCCGAGCGCGACCGGCAGCTCGTCGCCGACCGACACCCCGACCGACTCCGCGAGGCCGCGGTCCAGCACGACCTCGTTCGCCCGCACCGGTTCCGCACCGTCCACGACGGACAGCGGGGTCAGCGCGGCCGAGCTCCAGCCGAACCCGCGCGCGGCCGGCACACCGTCGACGGTGAGCGGCACCGAGGTCTCCCCGACCGCCAGGTCCACCCCGGGCACGCCGGCGACCCGGGCCACCGCGTCGGCGGGCAGCGGCACCCGCTCACTGAACGGCACGTCGAGGTTCTCCGCGACCGGCAGCTCCTGCCGCCCGCCGACCACGACCGCCGCCCCGGTGTACCGTTGCGGCGCCACCCCGGCCCGCAGCCCGGACTCGAACAGCACACCGAGCGCGGTCATCAGCACGGTGGCACACAGCACCGCCACGAACACCGCGACGAAACTTCCACGGCGATGCCGGATCGCCGCCAGCGCGAGCGTCCTCACCACTCCCCCAACCGGGTCATCCGCTCGGCGACGACCTTCACCGTCGGCGCCTCCAGCGCACCGGCGAGCCGGCCGTCGGCGAGGAACACCACCCGGTCGGCGACCGACGCCGCCGCCGGGTCGTGCGTCACCATCAGCACGGTCTGCCCGGTCGACTCGACGACCGAGCGCAGCAGCCGCAACACCTGCGCGCCGGTCCGGGTGTCGAGCGCGCCGGTCGGTTCGTCGGCGAACACCACGTCCGGCCGGGTGACCAGCGCCCGCGCGATCGCGACCCGCTGCTGCTGCCCGCCGGACAGCTCGCTCGGCCGGTGGGCGAGCCGGTCGGTGAGCCCGACGGTCTCCACGACGTGGGCGAACCAGGCCGCGTCCGGCGCGCCGGCGCCGAGCAGCACCGGCAGCTGGATGTTCTCCCGCACGGTCAACGACGGCACCAGGTTGTAGGCCTGGAACACGAACCCGACCCTGGTGCGCCGCAGCTCGGTCAGCTCGTTCTCCGACATCCCCGACAGGTCGGTCTCGCCGAGCCGCACGCTGCCGGACGTCGGCCGGTCCAGGCCGGCCGCGCAGTGCAGGAAGGTGCTCTTGCCGGAGCCGGACGGGCCCATGACGGCGGTGAACGAGCCGCGGGACAGCGTCAGGGAGACACCGTCCAGCGCGGTGACCGCGCCGGGCCCCGACCCGTACACCTTGGACACCTTCGACAGGGAGATCGCGGCGGTCGCCGTCATGATCGTTGACATGCCGGGAACGCTATGGCCGGGGACCCGGCGGCACGATCCAGCTGGGTACCGGGTTCGAGGTGGTGCCTGCTGTACCTGAGGCATGCTGTGCCCATGCGGACACGGCTGGTGCGGACCTGGCGGGGCGTGCGCCACCTCGCGCCGACCGCGGCCACGGGGTTCGCGTCCCTGCTGCTCCTGCCGGTGCTGCTGCTGACCGTCGCGGTCGCGCTCGTCGCGCCCGGCAGGAGGCTCGCGGTCGCGCCGGCGCTGCGGGCCTTCGCCGACCGGGAACGCGTCCGGATCGACGTGCCGGTGCCGGTCGCCGACGACACCTCGCTGCGCGACCCGGTACTGCGCCGCGACCTGCGGTGGTACGCCGTGCACGCGGTCCTCGGAACCTTCGCCGGCCTGGTCGGGTTCATCCTGCCGGCGGCGGCGCTCAACGCGCTGCTGGTGCCGGCGTACTGGTGGCTGGTGCCGGCCGACGACCCGGTGACCTCGCCGTACCCGGTCACCTCGTGGGCGCTGGCCGCGACGATGCCGCTGGTCGCCGTGGGGTACACGGCGCTGGCGATGCTCGTGGTGCCGCCGCTGGCCCGCTGGTACCGGTCGCTGACCGGGCGGCTGCTGGCGGTGCCGGCCGACGTGCGGCTCGCCGAGCGGGTGGCCGAGCTGACCGCGAGCCGGGCCGCGGCGCTGGAGGCGCACGGCGCCGAGCTGCGCCGGATCGAGCGGGACCTGCACGACGGTACGCAGAACAAGCTGGTCGCGGTCGCCATGCACCTGGGCATCGTGGAGCGGGCGCTGCGCC
The DNA here is from genome assembly GCF_025165815.1 of Actinophytocola gossypii. Taxonomy (GTDB): domain Bacteria; phylum Actinomycetota; class Actinomycetes; order Mycobacteriales; family Pseudonocardiaceae; genus Actinophytocola; species Actinophytocola gossypii. Next base: position 85,128 of record NZ_JAFFZE010000027.1, read on the forward strand.
GCGACCCGGCCGGAGCGCTGCCGATGGTGCTGCGCGCCCAGGACGCGACGTCCGACGCCCTGGCCGGGCTGCGGGACGTGGTGCGCAGCATCTACCCGCCGGTACTGGCCGAGCGCGGGCTCGACGGCGCGGTGGCCGGGCTGATCGCGCGCTGCCCGGTGCCGTGCGCGCTGACCACGATCGGGCCGAGGCGGGCGCCGGCCGCGGTCGAGTCGGCGGCGTACTTCGTGGTGGCCGAGGCACTGACCAACATCGCCAAGCACAGCGGCGCCACCCAGGCGTCGGTCGTGCTGACCAGGGCGGACACCCTCACCATCGAGGTGCACGACAACGGTCACGGCGGCGCGGACGAGAACCTCGGCACCGGTCTGTCCGGGATCGCCCGCCGGGTGGCGGCGTTCGACGGCAGCACGACGGTGACGAGCCCGCCGGGAGGGCCTACGCTGCTGCGCGTGGAGCTGCCATGCGGAACGTGACCACGTCCTCCAACTGGTCCGCCGAGTGGTGGGCCGAGCACGACGAGCGCTACGACGCGCTGCTCGCACCGATGACCAGGCACCTGCTGGCCGCCGCCGCCATCCGGCCGGGCGAGCGGGTGGTGGACGTCGGCTGCGGCTGCGGGAACACCACCCGGCTCGCCGGCCGCGCGGCCCCCGACGGCTCGGCGCTCGGCGTGGACAAGTCGCCGACCATGCTCGCCAAGGCCGCGCTGCGCACCGAGGAGTCGGGTCCGGCCAACGTCCGGTTCGTCCAGGCCGACGCGCAGACCCACCCGTTCGAGCCGGCCGACGTGGTGCTCAGCCAGTTCGGCGTGATGTTCTTCGACGACCCGGTGGCCGCGTTCGCCAACCTGCGCCGCGCGGGCGGGCGGCTGGTGTTCCTGTGCTGGCAGGCGATGGAGCGCAACGAGAGCCGCCTGGTCAAGCGGGCCGCGCTGAGCCCGCACGTGCGGGTTCCGCCGGACCAGCCCGGCGTCGGCCCGGCGTCACTGGCCGACCCCGACCGGATCCGCGGGATCCTGACCGAGGCGGGTTACACCGGTGTCGAGCTGACCGACGTGCGCGAGCCGCTGCTGGTCGGCCCGACCGCCGACGCCGCGTGCGACTTCGAGCTGGGCGCCCCGGCGCTGGCCGCGGCGTTCGCCGAGGCTGGCCCGGACGCCGCCGCGCGCGCCCGGGACGCGCTGCGTGCGGCCTACGCGGACCGCGAGACGCCCGACGGCGTGTTCCTCGGCTACGCGGCGTGGCTGGTCACGGCGGGGTAGGAACTTCCCGGGGTGGGTACTCCGTTGTTCGAGCAGGAGAGAAAGGACGGGCCCATGCCGCTGATCAAGAAGCTGACCGCCCTGGCGGGCACGGCCGCCGCCGCACGGACCTACATGCGGAAGAACCCCGACAAGGTGAACAAGTACGCCACGAAGGCCGGCGCGTTCGTCGACAAGCGCACCAAGGGCAGGTACCACAGCCAGATCGACAACGCCCTGAACCGCGTCCGCACCGCCACCCGGTCCCGCTGAGCCCGCTGTACTGAAGGGTGGTCTTTTCCAAGGCCACCCTTCAGGGCGTGACCGGGACCCGCACGTCGACGTCCTCGGCGAGGATCCAGTGCGCGGTCACGTCGGCGCGGTACAGGCGCAGGCGTGCCTCGCCGGAGACACGCTCCGGCCCCCACTCGCCGGTACCGCCCGCGGCGGCGACCCGGGAGAAGACGTCGAGCCCGTCGGTCGTCCTGGTCGCGGTGGCCTCCAGGTAGACGGCCTGCCCGGTGTTGGGCGGGACCGTCGAGTCGAACACCACCATCCCGATCTCCTGGCGCACCTCGATGTTCCGGGAGTGCCGCGCGTCCGGCGCGGACACCCAGTAGATCCGCCGGTAGTCCTCCTGGGCGAACCACACCGGTGTCGCCCACGGCACCCCGTCGGCGTCCGCCGTGGCGAGCACCACATACGAGTTGGTGTCCAGGATCCGCCGCGCGATCTCGTCGTTCGTCTCGTCGTTCTTCACCGGCGGAAGCGTAGTCGCGGTCCCCGTCCACATCGTGGGATATGGATGAAACCAACCGGTTCGGCCGTTGAATGGGACCATGGCAACGCAGGAGACCCGGCGCCCACGATCGCGCCGCACCACGTTCTTCGGCATCGCGGTACTCGCCGGGCTGGTGCTCGGCGCGCTGCTCGGCTTCGTCGCCAAGCAGGCCGAGGTGTCCTGGCTCGCGACGACGCTGTCTCGGATCGGCGACGTCTTCGTCAGCCTCGTCCAGTTCACCGTCATCCCGCTGGTGTTCACCGCGATCGTGGTCGGCATCACCAGCCTGCGCCAGCTCGGCGGGGCGCGCACCGCGGCCCGGCTCGGCGGGCGCACGCTGATGTGGTTCGCCACCACCTCGCTGATCGCCGTGCTCATCGGCATCGCGATCGGCGCCGTCGGGAACCTGGGCAGCGGGGTGACGGTCACGCCGTCCGAGGACGCGGTCTCCTCCGTGGCCGAGCGCGCGCAGGGCGACTGGTGGTCGTTCGTGCAGAGCATCGTGCCCACGAACCTGTTCACCGCGTTCGCCGAGGGCCAGATCCTGCAGGTCGTGTTCATCGCGCTGCTCGTCGGTGCCGCCGCCTACGCGCTGGGCGACCGGGCCGAGGCGTTCGTGACCGTCAACCGGGCGTTCTTCGACATCATCCAGAAGGTGCTCGGCTGGATCATCTGGCTGGCGCCGCTCGGCGTGCTCGGCCTGCTCGGCAACGCGTTCGCCAGCTACGGCAACGAGTTCTTCGCCCCGCTGCTCTCGCTGATCGTCGCGGTGTACCTCGGCTGCGCGCTGGTGCTGTTCGTGGTCTACCCGATCCTGCTGCGCACCGTCGGCGGGACCAGCCCGGTGGCGTTCTTCCGCGAGTCGTGGACCGCGCTGCAGTTCGCGTTCGTGTCGCAGTCCTCCGGCGCGACGCTGCCGCTGTCCCGGCAGGCCGCGGTGAACCTCGGCGTACCGCGCGGCTACGCGAGCTTCGCCGTGCCGCTTGGCACGACGACCAAGATGGACGGGTGCGCCGCGATCTTCCCGGCGATCACCACGATCTTCATCGCCAACATGTTCGGCATCTCGCTCGGTTTCGGCGACTACCTGCTGATCGTGCTGGTCGCGGTGTTCGGCTCACTGGCCACCGCGGGCACCACCGGCTGGTTCACGATGCTGACGCTCACCCTGGCCGCGGTGAACCTGCCGGCCGAGGTGATCGCCACCGGTGTCGCGATCGTGTTCGCCATCAACCCGATCCTGGACATGATGCGGACCGCGACCAACGTGGCCGGTCAGATCGCGGTGCCGGTGATCGTGGCGTCCTCGACCGGGATCCTCGGCGAGGAGGCGGAGCAGGAAGAGTCCGAACAGGACTTGGTACCGGCGTAGAGAAGTGCAGGAACCGGCGGGGGCCGGGCGGACCGGCTGGACTGGTTTCGCCCGGCCCCGCCGTCAGGCTCGCTCCATCACGGCGAAGTTCAGCTGCCCGTCGGCGTCCTGCTGCACGTCCAGGACCTTGTCCGACAGGAAGTCCGCGGCCTGCTGCTCGAGGAACACGTTCGCCCCCGTCTCCGCGGTGACCACCTGGTCACCCTCGGCCGGAGCGGACGTCACGGCCAGTGCCAGCGCGGCCTGGGAGTCGGTCTCGTTCTGCATCGAGAACCGCAGCCCGCCCTGGTCGGTCACGCCACCCTGGGCGGTCAGCGCCGTGATGGCCTCGGCTGCCGCTTCCGTAACCGCCAACATGTTGGCTCCTTCTCTTCGACGGCATTGCCCGTCCCACCGTAGGCGGGTCAGCGCGACAGCGCCGAACTGGGCGGGTTACCGTTGTGCGCGCACGGCTGACCCGCCGGTCACGCCGGGTTTCCCGACTCAAGATTGTGGGTAGAAGAACGCCATGAGCGACGGAAGCGGGGCCGGGCGTCCGGAGGAGATCGAGCTCCGAATCGGGGCGGAGCTGACGAACCTGCCCATCATCCGGTCCCTGGCCGCGAGCATCGCGATGCGCGCCGACTACGACCTGGACGCGATCGCCGATCTCAAGCTGGCGGTCGACGAGGCGTGCTCGACCCTCATCACCAGGGCGTCGGACGGGGCCGGCCTCGTGTGCGTGTTCACCGTGGCCAAGGACGAGATCCGCTTCCAGGTGTCGATCAAGTCGACCAGCGACGCCGCGCCGAGCAGCGACTCGTTCGGCTGGCGGGTGTTGACCACGCTGACCGACCACGCCGACAGCTGGGTCGAGCGCAACGGCCAGGACGGGTCGCGGCCGGAGCACCTGGTGCACATCGCACTGGCCAAGCGCCGGGCGGACGGTCCGGCGTGACGAACACGCAGAGTTCGCACGCCGGGAACCGCTCGGACACCGGCTACGAGCATCTGACCCCACTGTTCACCGAGCTGGCGAACCTCGCGGAGGACGACCCCCGCCGCAGCGAGGTCCGCAACCGGCTGGTGACCGGGCACCTGCCGCTGGCCGAGCACATCGCCGCCCGGTTCAGCAACCGAGGGGTACCCCGCGAGGACCTGGTCCAAGTGGCCACGCTCGGCCTGATCAACGCGGTCGACCGCTTCCAGCCGGACCGGGGCACCGACTTCCTGTCCTTCGCCGTCCCGACCGTGATGGGCGAGGTCCGGCGGCACTTCCGCGACGCCAGCTGGTCGATGCACGTGCCTCGCCGGCTCAAGGAACTGAACCTGGCGATCAACGCGGCCAGCGCGGAGCTGTCCCAGCGCCTCGGCCGGGCGCCGACCCCGTCCGAACTGGCCAGGCACCTGGACCTGAGCCTGGAGCAGGTGTACGAGGGCCTGGAAGCGGGCAACGCCTACCACTCCATGTCCCTGGACGAGGCCCTCTCCCCCAACGCCGACTCCGACTCCCTCGGCGAGACCCTCGGCGAGCCGGACAGCGCCCTCGCCGGCGTCGAGGACTACGAGTCCCTCCGCCCGCTGATCGAGCGCCTACCCGAGCGGGAGCGCCAGATCCTCACCCTGCGGTTCTTCCGCCACATGACCCAGACCCAGATCGCGGACCGCATCGGCATCTCCCAGATGCACGTCTCCCGCCTCCTGGCCCGCACCCTGGAAACCCTCCGCCAGGGCATGCTCACCGACGACCCCGACTGACCCCACCCCGCACGGGAACGTACGACTCACCACCCGGGAACGTACGACTCGCGACCCTCGCGAGTCGTACGTTCCCGGCGCGCGAGTCGTACGTTCCCGTCGCGCGAGTCGTACGTTCCCGTCGCGCGAGTCGTACGTTCCCGTCGCGCGAGTCGTACGTTCCCGGGGCGGCGGGCGAGGTGGGAGGGTCAGCGGCGGCGGGTCGAGGCGCGGGGGCGGGAGGCGGCGCGGGCGGCCTTGGTCCTCGCCTCGGCCGCACGATCCGCGGCGGCCTGGGCGTTCGCGACGGCGCCCTCCTGCGCGCCCTGCTTCTCGGACAGGGAGCCGCGCAGGGCGGTGAGCAGGTCGGCGGCGCCCTCGTCCTGGCGGGCGGCCGTGGGGCGCACCAGCTCGTCGCCCTCGATCTTGGCGCGGACCAGCTCGCGCAGGGCCTCGGCGTAGCGGTCGGTGTAGCGGGCCGGGGTGAACCGCTCGCTCAGCGCGTCGATCAGGGACACCGCCTCGGCCAGTTCGTTCTCCGCGATGTCCACGTCCTGGTGCAGGAACGGGAACTCCGGCGACCGGATCTCGTCCGGCCACAGCATGGTCTCCAGGACGATCACCTGCTCCCGGACCCGGAGCAGCCCCAACGACTCCCGCTGCCGCAACGCCACCTTCACGATCGCCACCCGGCCCGACTGCTGCAGCGCCTCGGAGAACAGCACGTACGGCTTCGTCCCGGCCGGCTCCGGCTCCAGGTGGTACGCCCGGGCGAGGTAGACGGGGTCGACCTCGGCCAGCGGCGCGAACGACTGCACCTCGATGGCCTTGGACGTCGACAGCGGCAGCGTCGACAGGTCATCCTCGGTCAGCATCACCGTCTCGCCGCCCGGCATCACGTACCCGCGGGCCACCTCGCCCGCCGGCACCGGCTCCCCGTCGACCTCGCACACCTTGCGGTGCCGGATACGGCCGCCGTCGGCCAGGTGCAGCTGGTGCATCCCCGTCACCTGCTCCTCGGTGGCGCCGTACGCGCGCACCGGGATGTTCGCCGCACCGATCCTGATCGAGCCGTTCCAGACGCTGCGCATGGGCGCTCCTCCCGTTGGCGACACCAGCACATTATAGCCGACAATCCCCTGGTCACAGGCCCAAACGGGGGATTCAGTCGAACAAATGTTCACCCTCGGCGAGGGCGTCCGCGGCGTGTCCGGCGGCGCTCGACGCGGCCGCCAGGACCTCGGCCAACGGACCCGTCCGGACGGCGGCCAGACCCGACAACGCGGCCGCGGAGATGACGCTGCCCGGACACCAGCTGGGCGAGCACCCGCTCCAGCTCCTCCGGCGGCAGGGACGGCAGGGCGACGGCCAGCTCCGCCGCGCACGACTCGAGGTGCGCGGTCAGCACGGACGCCGGGAGGATCACCGCCACGGCGGCCATGCTGCCACCGCGGCCGCGTCGTCAGGCCGCGACACTCCGGCGCCGGTACACGCCGACCAGCGTCGGCAGCCGCACGTAGTTCGCCCGCGATCCGGCCGCCTCGGCGAACCCGGCCAGGCAACGCTCGCCGGCCTCCTCGGTGGTGATGCCGAGCCGGATCGCCGCGGGGAGGGTGGAGGCGTACGACCGCTGCAGGAACTCCTCGGTGTCCGCGAGCGGCAGCAGCACGCCGGACACGTCTGTGCCGTCCGGGGCACCGACGCCGGCGGCCACGAAGTGCGCCGGCAGCCGCAGCCCGCACCTCGGGTCGCCGCCGGTCCGCTCGTAGACGCCGTCCATCACCCGCTCGAACTCGTCCCAGCACGGCAGCCTCGGCATGGACGCCATCCCGGCCGTGTCGTAGTCCTGCGCGACCAGTACGCCGCCCGGCGCGACGAGCTCCCACAGCCGGCGCAGCAGCGCGACCGGGTCGGGCAGGTGCATGAGCACCAGTCGCACGTACACCACGTCGAACCGTCCCAGGTCGAGTGCGTGCACGTCGCCCTCGACGAAGGAGACCTCCGCGTCCACCTCGCTCCGCAGCACCGCCACCGCCTCGGCGCCGATGCGGCCGTCCAGGTCGACGCCGGTGACCGAGCCGGACGGCCCGACCCGCTGCGCGAGCAGCCGCATCACCTCGCCCGGGCCGCAGCCGACGTCGAGGCAGCGCGCCCCGGGTGCGACCCCGACCTGGTCGAGCAGCCGCGTGGTCGCGGGTTCCCAGATCCTGGCCTGGGTCCGCAGCCGCCGGTACTCCGTGGACGTGCGCGGCAGAAGGTAGGTCACGAGCGCAGAACCTAGCCGCCGGAAACCCGGTGCACAACGCTTCGCCGCCCTGTCAGGATCGCCGCATGGACGTCTTCCTGGCGACCGACCGGCTCCTGTTGCGCCGGTTCGCCGACGGCGATGCCGACTACCTCGTCGAACTCGACAGCGACCCCGAGGTGATGCGCTACCTCAACGGCGGTCGGCCCACCGCGCGCAGCCACATCGAGAGGTCCGTGCTGCCGACCATTCTCGGCGAGTACGAGCGCGACCCCGACCTCGGCGTGTTCGCCGCGTTCGCCAAGAAGGACGGCTCTGTCGACAGTGCTGTCGACAGTGCTTTCGTCGGCTGGTTCATGCTCCGCCGGGACGAGGCCGGGCCGCGGGACGAGGCCGAGCTCGGCTACCGGCTGCGGCGGGCCGCGTGGGGCCGGGGCTACGCCACCGAGGGCTCGCGCGTCCTGCTGCACCACGCCTTCGCGACGATCGGGCTGCGCCGGGTGCACGCCGAGACCATGGCGGTCAACGCCGGCTCCCGGCGGGTGATGGAGAAGCTGGGCCTGCGCTACGAGACCACGTACTTCCCGCCGTTCGCGCCGATCCCGGGGTCCGAGCACGGCGAGGTCCGGTACGGGCTCGACCGTGAGACGTGGAACACCGCAAACGAGCGCAAGAACTTGCACGGATTGTCGTAGAGTTGCGGTCATGGCGCAACGACGGCTGTCCGAAGTGGCCCAGAAGGTCGGTGTCAGCGAGGCGACGGTGAGCCGGGTGCTCAACGGCAAACCGGGCGTGTCCGAGGCGACCCGCCAGGCCGTGCTCACCGCGCTGGACGTGCTCGGCTACGAGCGGCCGACCCAGCTGCGCGGCGAGCGCGCCCGCCTGGTCGGGCTGGTCCTGCCCGAGCTGCAGAACCCGATCTTCCCGGCACTGGCCGACGTGGTCGGCAGCGCGCTGGCCCAGCAGGGTTTCACGCCGGTCCTGTGCACCTGCACCGGCGGGGTGTCCGAACCGGACTACGTCGAGCTGCTGCTGGCCCAGCAGGTCTCCGGCGTGGTGTTCGCCGGCGGCAGCCATGCCCAGGCCGAGGCCCCGCACGACCACCACTACGAGCTGGCCCAGCGCAAGCTCCCGGTCGTGCTGGTCAACGCCTCGATCGACCTGGACTACCCGGTGGTCTCGTGCGACGACGCGGTCGCCGTCGAGCAGGCGTTCGGGCACCTCGCCGCGCTCGGCCACGAGCGGATCGGCATCGTGCTCGGACCCCGGGACCACCTTCCGTCGCGGCGCAAGCTGGTTGCGTTCCAGCGGTGCGCCGAGCGCGCCGGGCTGACCGTCGACGAGCGGAACGTCGGCCACACGATGTTCTCCGTGGAGGGCGGCCAGGCCGTCGGCAACCGGCTGGTGCAGAACGGCGTCACCGGGCTGATCTGCGCGAGCGACCCGCTGGCGCTCGGCGTCATCCGCGCGGTGCGCCGCCTCGGCCTGAACAACCCCGACGACGTCTCGGTCATCGGCTACGACGACTCCGCGTTCATGACCTGCACCGACCCGCCGCTGACGACGGTCCGCCAGCCCATCGAGGCGATGGGCCGGGCCGCGGTGGAGCTGCTGGTCAACCAGATCGCGGGCATCGAGGTGTCCATGGAGGAACTGCTCTTCGAGCCCGAGCTCGTGGTCCGCGCCTCCGCCGCCCCGGCCCGCACCCGCCGCACCACCCCCGCCTGACCCGCGAGTCGCACCTTCCCGACCTCCGAGTCCCCCGTTCGCGATGGCCTGCGAACGGGGGATTCGCGTGTCCGGAGCGTACGACTCGCGCGACGGGAACGTACGACTCGCGGGTTAGTCTTGATTTTTCGCTTTGTTGTTTGAGTCTTGCGTTGGGATGTTGGGGGTCTTATGGTGTGGCTCACAGATTTTCGCCCGGTCCTCACCACGCAAGGGTTCCCATGAGCACAACCATCCAGCGCGGATCACTCGCCCTGGTGCTGGCGGCCGGCCTCGGCCTGACCGTCACCGCCTGCGGGAGCGACTCCGACGACGCAGGCGCCGGCGGCAAGGTCACGATCACCGTCAACGGCCAGCCGCCCAAGACCCAGCCGTTCGACCGCAAGATCTTCGACGAGGACGTGGCCGCGTTCGAGGAGGAGCACCCGGACATCGACATCCAGCCCCGCGAGGGGTTCATGGACCCGAAGACGTTCTCGTCCAAGCTCGCCGGCGGCCAGCTGGAGGACGTGTTCTACGTCTACCTGACCGACCCGGCGAACCTCATCGCCCGGCGCCAGGCCGCCGACATCACCGACCACCTCGACGACGTCCCCTACGTCGACCAGCTCCAGCCCGAGCTCAAGGACATCTTCACCGACGACGACGGCCGCGTGTACGGCCTGCCGACGGCGAACTACTCGATGGGCCTGCTCTACAACCGCACGCTGTTCACCGAGGCCGGCCTCGACCCCGACCAGCCGCCGACCACCTGGGACGAGGTGCGCGAGGCAGCGAAGAAGATCACCGCCCTCGGCGACAACACCGTCGGCTTCGCCGAGTACAGCAAGAACCACCAGGGCGGCTGGCACTACACCGCCTGGATGTACTCGATGGGCGGCGACATCGCCGAGAAGCAGGGCGCCGGCTGGGCCTCCGCGTTCAACAACGACACCGGCCGCGAGGTCGCCCAGACCCTCAAGGACATGCGCTGGGAGGACGACACCATGGGGCAGAAGCAGCTCCTGGTGATCGAGGACGTCCAGCGGATGATGGGCGCCGGCCAGCTCGGCATGTACCTCGCCGCGCCGGACAACGTGCCGACGCTGGTCAACCAGTTCAACGGCGACTACGCCGACTACGGCCTCGCCCCGATGCCCGGCGGCCAGGGCACCCTGCTCGGCGGCGAGGGCTACATGTTCAACCCGAAGGCCTCGCCGGAGAAGATCCGCGCCGGCCTCCAGTGGATCCAGTGGAAGTACCTCAACCCGGACCGGATGGACGCCAACCTCAAGCGCTACGCCGACCAGGGCCAGCCGATCGGCCTGCCCGCCTCCCCCACCCCGGACATCTGGGTCGACGGCGAGGTGCGGGACAAGCAGGAGTCGCTGAAGGCGAAGTACGCCACCGTCCCGGTCGCCAACTACCAGTCCTTCGTGGACGGCCTGACCGAGCTGGAGAAGAAGATCGAGCCGCCGAACGCCCAGCAGGTGTACGCCGCGCTGGACAACGTGATGCAGGGCGTGCTGACCGACCGCGACGCCGACGTCAACCGGCTGCTCGACGACGCGGAGACCAAGGCCAACCAGGCACTCGCGCAGGTCAGGTAAACCGAGCCGGTCCGGCAGGGGGGAGCGCACCCCTCCCGGCCGGGCCCTCCACGGAGGCCCACCAACGAATGTCAACCATCACGAGCCGGGACGCGTCACCCGTCGCCCCGCGCCGGAGCCCGCCGGCGCGGAGCGCGCAGGACCGCGCCGGCCGGCTGCGCCGCACGGTGGCCGACAACCTCACCGCGTACGGGTTCCTCAGCGCCGCGCTGGTGGTCTTCGCGCTGTTCTCCTGGTACCCGATCGTGCGCGGGGTCCTGCTCGGCTTCCAGCAGGTCAACTTCGTCACCGACCCGGTCTGGGTCGGCTGGGAGAACTTCGAGCGGCTGTTCGCCGACCCGCTGTTCCTGACCGCCTGGCGCAACACGCTGCTGTTCACCGGGCTCGCGCTGGTCATCGGCTTCGCGATCCCGTTCGCGGTCGCCGTCGTGCTCAACGAGCTGCGGCACGCCAAGGGCTACTTCCGGATGGTGGTCTACCTGCCGGTGATGCTGCCGCCGGTGGTGGTCGCGATCCTGTGGAAGTGGTTCTACGACCCCGGCCCCGGCCTGTTCAACACCCTGCTGCGCGGCGTCGGGCTGCCACCGCTGGCCTGGCTCAACTCAACCGACACGTCGATGCTGTCGCTGGTGCTGGTGGCCACCTGGGCGTCGATGGGCTCGGCCACGCTGATCTACCTGGCCGCGCTCGCCACGATCCCCGGCGAGCTGTACGAGGCCGCCGAGCTGGACGGCGCGAACCTCTGGCAGCGGCTGCGGCACGTGACGATCCCGCAGACCCGGTTCGTGCTGCTGGTGATGATGCTCATGCAGATCATCGCCACCATGCAGGTGTTCACCGAGCCGTACGTGATGACCGGCGGCGGACCGGAGGACTCCACGGTCACCGTGCTCCTGCTGCTGTACCGGTACGCGTTCACCTACAACGACTTCGGCACGGCGAGTGCGATGAGCCTGCTGCTGTTCGTCTTCCTCGGCGGGTTCTCCGCCCTGTACCTGCGGCTCACCAGGACGAGGAGCTGAGTCATGTCGACGAGAACGCTGCTGTCCCCGTGGACGCTGGAGCGGCCGCGCGGGAAGATCGGCTACTGGCTGGTGTTCACCGTGGTGTTCGCGCTGTTCACCCTGGCGTTCGTGGTGCCGCTGGTGTGGATGCTGCTCGGCGCCATGAAGACCGCGCCCGAGCTGGCCCGCAACCCGCCGACCCTGTTGCCCGAGCGGTTCAACGTCGACTCCTATGTGGACGCGTGGAACTTCATGGAGCTGGCCGGGTACTTCCGGAACACGGTGATCGTCGCCGGTGGGGCGTGGCTGTTGCAGCTGGCGGTGATCGTGCCGGCGGCGTACGCGCTGTCCAAGCTCCGGCCGGTGCTCGGCAAGTGGATCATGGGGTTGATGCTCGCGACCCTGATGCTGCCGGCGTCCGCGCTGCTGGTGCCGACGTACCTGACGATCACCGAGGTGCCGGTCGTCGGCGTGAACCTGATCAACGAGCCGGCCGCGATCTGGCTGCCGGCCGCGGCGAACGCGTTCAACCTGTACCTGTTGAAACGGTTCTTCGACCAGATCCCGACCGAGCTGCTCGACGCGGCCCGGATCGACGGCGCCGGCAGCGTCACCACGATGGTGCGCGTGGTGCTGCCGCTGTCCCGGCCGATCCTCGCGGTGGTCTCGATCTTCGCGATCGTGGCCGCCTGGAAGGACTTCATCTGGCCGCTGCTGGTCCTGCAGGACCCCGGCGTCCAGACCCTCAGCGTGGCGCTGCAGCGCTTCGAACCGGACACCCCGATCAACGTGATGCTTGGCGGCCTCGTGCTGGCGAGCCTCCCGATGGTCGTGGCGTTCCTGATCTTCCAAAGGCAGATATTGGCCGGCCTGACCGCCGGCGGTCTCAAGGGGTGATGTAGTGACACAGCTCGACTGGTGGCGCGGCGCGGCCATCTACCAGGTGTACGTCCGCAGCTTCGCCGACGGCGACGGCGACGGCACCGGCGACCTCACCGGGGTGCGCGCGAAGCTCGGCTACCTGGCGGAGCTCGGCGTCGACGCGATCTGGTTCAACCCGTGGTACCCGTCGCCGATGGACGACGGCGGCTACGACGTGTCCGACTACCGCGACATCGAGCCGGCGTTCGGCACGCTCGCGGAGGCCGAGAAGCTGATCGAGGAGGCACACACCCTCGGCATCCGGATCATCATCGACATCGTGCCGAACCACTGCTCCGACGAGCACCCGTGGTTCGCCGCCGCGCTCGCCGCCGGCCCGGGATCGCCCGAGCGGCAACGGTTCTGGTTCCGCCCGGGCCGGGGCGAGCACGGCGAGCTGCCGCCGAACGACTGGCAGTCCCGGTTCGGCGGGCCGGCGTGGACGCGGGTCACCGAGCCGGACGGCTCGCCCGGCGAGTGGTTCCTGCACCTGTACTCCTCCCGCCAACCCGACTTCAACTGGACCAACCCGCAGGTGTCCGAGGAGTTCGAGGACATCCTGCGGTTCTGGTTCAACCGGGGCGTCGACGGCTTCCGCATCGACGTCGCCGACGGGCTGGTGAAGGCCGACGGGCTGCCCGACCACCCGGATCCGCTGGTCGGCCCGTTCCCGTACTCGGACCTGGACGGCGTGCACGACATCTACCGCGCCTGGCGCCGGATCGCCGACGGCTACCAGGACAAGCGGGTGTTCGTCGGCGAGATGTGGCTGCCCGACCCGGAGCGCTTCGCCATGTACCTGCGCCAGGACGAGCTGCACTCCGCGTTCAACTTCGACTTCCTGTCCTGCCCGTGGGAGGCCGACCGGCTGCGCGAGGTGATCACCGCGACCCTGGCGGCGCACGCGCCGGTGAACGCGCCGGCCACGTGGGTGCTGTCCAACCACGACGTCACCCGGCACGTCACCCGCTACGGCCGCGCCGACACGTCGTTCTCCTTCGCCGACCGCCAGCACGGGGCCCCGACCGACCCCGTGCTCGGCACCCGCCGGGCCAGGGCCGCCGCCCTGCTGACCATGGCCCTGCCCGGCGGCGTGTACATCTACCAGGGCGAGGAGCTGGGCCTGCCCGAGGTGGCGGACCTGCCCGACGAGGTGCGCCAGGACCCGGTCTTCAAGCGCACCGCCGGCACCGACATCGGCCGCGACGGCTGCCGGGTGCCGATCCCGTGGTCGGGCGAGGCGTCCCCGTACGGCTTCAGCACGGCCGGGATCGAGCCGTGGCTGCCGCAGCCGGCGGGCTGGGCGGCGTTCACGGTGGAGCACCAGACCGGCGACCAGGACTCGATGCTCGAGCTGTACCGCCGTGGCCTGCGGCTGCGCCGCGAGCACCCGGCGCTGGGCGACGGGCCGATGACGTGGATCGCCGGCCTGCCGGCCGACGTGCTCGGCTTCGACCGGGGACACGGGTTCGCCTGCGTGGTCAACCTGTCCGGCGGTCCGGTCGAGCTGCCGGCGCACGAGGAGGTCCTGCTGACCAGCGGCCCGCTCGACGGGTCGGCGCTGCCGCCGGACACCGCGGCCTGGTTGCGCGGGTGAATCCGCCCTACTCTCGGGCGGATGGAGATCACTGTGGTCGCCGCCTCCCGGGAGGACGGGCGGCCGGCCGAGGAGGCGGTGCGGACCGCCGTGGTCGCGGACCGGCTCGGGTACCGGGAGGTGTGGCTCGGCGAGGGGCCGACCTGGGACTCGTTCGTGTTGGCAACGGCGGTCGGGTCGGCCACCGGGCGGATCGCGCTGACCGCCGGGCCGGTGCCGGTGTCGGTGCGGGATCCGGCGACGCTGGTGCGTGCCGCGGCCGGGATCGAGGCGGTCACCGGTCGTGCGGTGGGGGTCGCGCTCGGCACCTCCAGCGTCCGCGTGGTCGAGGGCGTGCACGGGCGGTCGCGGGCGAAGCCGGTCGGTGACCTGCGCGCGGCCGCCCGCGCCTACGCCGCCCACCGGCGGGGCGAGTGGTTCGGTGCCCGCGACGACCACGGCTTCCGGCCGCGGTTGCCGGCCGCGACCGGGCCGCTGACGGTGGCGGCCTTCGGCGACAAGGCGGTCGCCGTCGCGGCCCGGTACGCCGACCGGATGCTGCTCGACCTCGTCACCGTCGAGCAGGTCCGCGAGCTGCGCGCGAAGCTCGACGCCGCGGCCGAGCGCGAAGCCCGCCCCGCGCCCCGGCTCGCGGCCTGGCTGCCCGCCGCGATCGATCCCGACGACGCCTCCTACGCCCAGCTCATGCGTGCCATCGTCGGCTACTTCCCGGTGCGGGGTTACCGCGAGGTGTTCCAGCGGGCGGGGTTCGGCGCCGCGATCGACCTCGCCGACCGCGGCGCAGGCCTCGACGCCGTCCTCGCCGCGCTGCCCGAGCACGCCGCGCGGACCGTCGGCCTGGTCGGTGACCTCGACACCGTCCGGGCCCGGCTGGCCGAGTACGCGGCGGCCGGGCTCGACGAGGTGGCGCTCGTCCCCGCCACCGCGGGCGACCCGGCCGGCGAACGGACCCTGACCGCCCTGGCGCCCCTGCTGGATCAGCTCACCACGGAACCGGACCGTCCTCCGAGGTGAAGGTGGCGGTGGGACCGTCCTGGCCGAGCGTCGCCATCGCGACGGCGATCGCGGCGCCCTGGTCGGGGCCGCGGCCGCCGTCGTGGCCGTTGAGGTCGGTGGCGACGTAGCCCGGGCACACGGCGTTGACCAGGATTCCCCTGTCCCGCAGGTACTTCGCGTACTGCGCGGTGACCGCGTTGAGTGCCGTCTTGGACACCGGGTAGGCGAGCAGGGCGGGCAGCTCCGCGAGGTGCCCGCCGTCCCGGGCGGTCATGTCGGCCAGCGAGCCGACGCTCGACGACACGTTCACCACCCGCGCGCCCGGTGCCAGCAGCGGCAGCATCGCCTCGGTCACCGCGATCACGCCGAACACGTTGACCTCGAACACCTGCCGGACGCCGGGCAGCGGGTCCGCGCCGGGTGTCTGCGGCAGCTCACCGACGATCCCCGCGTTGTTGACCAGCACGTCGAGCCGGCCGAAGCGGGTCTCGACCTCCTTCGCCGCCCGCTCGACCGTGCCGTGGTCGGTCACGTCCAGCTCGACGCCGTGCACGTCGCCGGTCAGCCGGGCCACCGCGTCCGCGCGGCGCGCCCGGTCCCGCGCGCCGACCAGGACCGTCATCCCCCGCCGCGCCAGCTGGTCCGCGATGGCGAACCCGATCCCCTTGTTCGCGCCGGTGACCAGCGCGATCTCCTTCTCACTCATGCCGACCAGCCCACCAGCGGGCGGCGGAAAGCACCAAGACCGGTTGGGTGCGGACCGATACTCTGCCGGTATGGAAAGCCGGGAGCTGGCCTACTTCGTGGCGGTCGCCGAGGAACTGAACTTCGGGCGGGCCGCCGAACGGCTCGGCATGGCCCAACCGCCGCTGTCCCGCGCGATCCAGCAGCTCGAACGCCGGCTCGGTGTCCGGCTGCTGACCCGCACCAGCCGCCGCGTGGAGCTGACCCCGGCCGGCGAGGTGCTGCTGGCCGAGGGCCGCACGGCGCTCACCGCACTCGCGGCAGCCGAGGAGCGGGCCAGGCGTGCCGCGGACCCGAAGCTCGTTCTCGCGCTGAAGCCGGGCGGGGACGCCGGTCTGCTGGAGAAGATCCTGGCGCGCTGCGCGGCCGAGGAGATCGCCGTGGAGCCGCGGTTCTGCGCGATCGGCGAACAGGAGGGCCTGCTGCGCGGCGGCGAGGCCGACGTGGCGCTGCTGCACCTGCCCTACGACGAGCCGGCCGACCTGGCGACCGAGGTGCTCCTGGTCGACCGCGAGATCGTGCTGATGCCGAGCACCCACCGCCTCGCCGACCGCACCGAGCTGTCCAGGGCGGACCTCGACGGCGAGGAGGTCTTCGAGTGGACCGACGAGTGCCCGGCGGTGGGCGGGCCGATCCGGGACACCGGGCAGGTCGGCACGCTGGTCGCCCTCGGCCAGTTCGTCGCGGTCATGCCGGAGTCCTTCGCCGAGTACGTGCCGCCGAACCTCGCGGCGGTCCCGCTGACCGACGGGAACACCTCGACGGTGGTCCTCGCCTGGCCGGCGGAGAGCCGGTCCCGCGAGCTGGCCAGGTTCGTGCGAGTGGCGGCCGGGGTCACAGCCCCAGCTGCCACCTGATGCTCATCCGGCTGGTTTCCGAATAGCGGTTCAGCTCCTGGCCGGCGGACTCGGGCGAGTCAGGCAGTGGGCTGCGCACGTGCGGCAGCCGCTCCACCGGGGTCCTGGCCATGGTCACGTTCAGGAAGCCGAGCACGCGGGTGAACAGCTGGTCGACGAACACGCCGGGGTCCGCGTACAGCTCGCCGGGGTGCGGCTCGCGCACGCCCCAGGCCGGTGCGCCGCCGAAGCAGTCGATCATCGCGGACAGCTCGCGGGACCGCGACGCCGGCAGGGCGAACAGGACGCTGGTCCGCGCGGGCGACTCGGCCGACAGGAACCCGCGCAGTGCCTCCGCGTGCAGCGAGTCGCGCAGGGCGGTCAGGCCCTTGACCAGGTAGCAGCCGGGTGTGCGGTCGGCCAGCAGCGCGGCGAGGTGCTTGTTCTTCTCCCGCACCCGCTTCACCCACTCCTGGCGGTGCCAGCCGGCCAGGTGCTGGTGCCGCTCCCCCAGGTCCAGCACCTGGTGCGCCACCACCGCCGACACCTCGACCGCGGCCAGCAGCAACAGCACCACGTCGTCCAAAGTAGACAGAACGGCCGTACGGGTGTCGTTGCTGGCGGCCCGGTTCACCGTCTGGTGCAGCTCGTCGCGGGCCTGCAGCGCCCGTGCGACCCGCTGCACCAGCGCCCCGGCCAGCTCGGCCAGCCGCGGGTCGCCGATGGCCTCGGACTCCTGGTGGCAGGCGGCCGACCAGCGCCACACCGCGGGCATCAGCTCCATCGCGCCGACCGCGAAGTAGCCGCCGCGCCGCATCGGGAAGTGCGCCTCCCGGTTGCGGATCACCGAGTACACGCCCTGCGCGCGCAGGTACAGCCCGACGATCGCGATGGCGTCCAGGGTGCGCAGCACCTTCGTCCGGGACGAGCGGCCGCGGGACAGGTACAGGTACGGCCGCTCGGTCACGAACAGGTCCGCGTCCATGCCGAGCGCCACCTGCAGGGCCAGCGCGTCGGCCTCGCGCCGGTCGGCGGCGAGCTTCGGCGGCAGGTCGGTGTAGGCCACCGCCTCGTCGCGCGCGCGCCGGTGCTTGTCCATGTACGCGGTGCCCCGAACGGGTCTTCGGCCGGTGCAGAACACGATGCCCCGGCTGTCGGGGCGACCGTCCGGCGGGTCGACGGTCACCCAGCCCTCGTACGCCCGGCCGCCGTCGGTCAGCTCGTAGGCCGTGGTGCCGGGCGGCGGGCCGTCGTCGGCGTACCGGAAGCAGATGACGTTGTCGTGCATGAGCAGCCCGGTGAGCACCTCCTCGGGGCCGACCCGGAGCAGCTCCGCCGGAACCCGGTACAGGGCACCGTCGATCATCACCCGCAGCTTCCGCAACGGCGCCCGACCCGCGAACGGCGACTCGTCGGAGTCGTGCGGATCGGGGTCGTCCGGCCACTCGATGTGCGAGCTGAGCATGCCGTGGTGCTGCCCGAGTCGTGGGATCACGTCGTTCCGCCCCGTCCCAAGAACCAACCGAGGAGGGCATGCTAGTCGGCGGTCCTGGCCAGTTCCGGTGCGGGTTCGAACTCCTTGACCGCGTCGATGGAGACCGGGCCCATGGCGGCGTTGGCCTCGCGTTCGACCATCACCTCCACGAGCACCGGCAGCTGCTGGGCGTCCGACTCCGCCTGCGCCCAGGCGAGCGCGTCGCGGAGGTCGCCCGGCTGCTCGACCCGCCGCGCGGGACAGCCGAACGCCTCCATCAGCTTCACGTGGTCGATGCCGCCCTCGCCGTAGTGCAGGTCGACGGCGTAGTTCATGTCGTACGGGATCTCCGCCTGCCGGATCAGGCCCAGGTACTCGTTGTTCACCATGACGATCACGAACGGGATGCGGTACTGCGCGGCGACCGCGATCTCCTCCATCAGGAACTGGAACGAGTAGTCCCCGGCCACCGCGACCACCCGCCGCTCCGGGAACGCGCACTTGACGCCCATCGCGGCCGGCACCTCCCAGCCGAGCGGTCCGGCCTGCCCGCACACCAGGTACCGGCGCGGCAGGTACGTGTGCTGGAACTGCCCGGACCAGATCTGGTACAGCCCGATCGCGGTCACGAACGTGGTGTCCGGCCCGAAGAACTCGTTCAGCTCCCGGTACACCCTCGGCGGCTTGATCGGCACGTCGTCGAAGTCGTCGCGGCGGCCCAGCGTCGACCGCAGCGACGCGACCCGCGCGGGCCAGTCGCGGGTGCGCGGCGGGGCCGACAGCGCGCGGGCGCACTCGGCGAACGCGGCCAGCGTGGGCCGGGCGTGGCCGACCACGCCGAGGTCCGGCTCGAACACCTTGCCGAGTTGGGTCGGCTCGATGTCGACGTGGATGAACGTGCGTCCCTTCGTGTAGACGGACAGGTCACCGGTGTGCCGGTCACCGAAGCGGGCGCCGACGGCGAGCACCAGGTCGCTCTCCAGGAAAGCCTGGTTGCCCCACCGGGTCTGGGTCTGCAGGCCAGCCATGCCGGCGAACAGCTCGTGGTCCTCGGGGAACGCGCCCTTGCCCATCAGCGTGACCTGCACGGGGATGTTCAGCGAGGTCGCCAGGTCGGCGAGTTCCTCGGTGGCGTCGCCGATGATCACGCCGCCGCCGGCGAGGATCAGCGGGCGTTCGGCCGACAGCAGCAGGTCCACCGCGGCCCGCACCCGCGCCGGCGACGGCGCCGGCACCTCGACCGGCAGCGGCTCGTCGAGCGCCGGGTCGTACCGGCAGGTCCCGCGCTGCACGTCCAGCGGCAGGTCGATCAGCACCGGGCCGGGACGGCCGGAGCGGGCGATCCGGAACGCCTCCCGGAACACCCACGGCGCCTGACCGGGCTCCTTGAGCTGCACCGCCCACTTGGTCACCGGCTTGGCGATCTCGACGATGTCGACCGCCTGGAACGCCTCCTGGTGCAGCTTCGCCCTCGGCGCCTGGCCGGTGATGCAGACCATCGGGATGGAGTCGGCGAGCGCGGTGTAGAGCCCGGTGATCATGTTGGTTCCGGCAGGACCGGAGGTGCCGATGCACACCCCGACCTTGCCGGTGACTCTGGCCCACCCGTCGGCGGCGTGCGTGCCGCCCTCCTCGTGGCGCACGGTGATGTGCCTGATCCCCGACGTGCGCATCGCGGCGTAGAGCGGCAGGATCGCCGCGCCGGGGATGCCGAACACGGTGTCGACGCCCTCGGACTCCATGACCGCGACGGCGGCCTCCATGCACGGAACGGTGTTCACGCGGCGTCTCCCTTGCCGGAGAGGGACTCCGCGACCTTCAGCAGCGCGGAGTGGTCGAGCGAACCGTGCCCGCTGGCACGGGCGGAGGCGATCAGCTGCGCGACGAGCCCGCCGACCGGCAGCGCCACCTCGGCCTCCCGTGCGGCGTCGAGCACGATGCCCATGTCCTTGTGGTGCAGGTCGATCCGGAACCCGGGCGCGAACCGGCGGGCCACCATCGACTCACGCTTGAGGTCCAGGATCCGGCTGGCGGCGAGCCCGCCGGCGAGCACGTCGAGCCCGACGCCCGCGTCCAGCCCGGACGCCTCCAGCAGCACGATCGCCTCGGCGACGAGCGCGTAGGTGCCGCCGACGACGAGCTGGTTGGCGGCCTTCACCGTCTGCCCGGCGCCGTGCGGGCCGACGTGCACGACGGTCTTCCCGAGCACGTCGAAGACCGGTGCCGCGGCGGCGAAGTCCTCGGCCGGGCCGCCGACCATGATGGACAGCACGCCGTCGATCGCGCCCTGCTCACCGCCGGACACCGGGGCGTCCAGCACCCGGACGCCCTTGGCGGTGCCCTCCTCGGCGATCCGGCGGGAGGTCTGCGGCCGGATCGAGGACATGTCGACGTAGAGCGTGCCCGGCTTGGCCGACTCCAGCACGCCGCCGTCGCCGAACGCGACGGCCTCCACCTGCGGGTGGTTCGGCAGCATGGTGATCACCACGTCCGCCTCGGCGGTGGCCCGCGCGACGCTGGTCGCGACCGTGCCGCCCTCGGCCGCCAGCCGTTCCAGCGACGACGCCACCAGGTCGAACCCGACGACGTCGAAACCCGCGCGCAGCAGATTCGACGCCATCGGACTCCCCATGATGCCGAGCCCGACGAACCCAATGGTTGTCACGTGTACTCCTTCAGCCATCGGAAGCTGTCCGCGCTGGGGCCGACCGGCTTGTACTCGAGACCGACGGGCCCGGTGTAGGGGCTCGCGGCCAGCAGGCCGAACACCTCCGTCCAGTCGATGCCGCCGGTGCCGGGCTGACCGCGGCCCGGGTCGTCGGCGATCTGGACGTGGCCGAAGCGGTGGGCGCCGCTGGTGATCAGCGCCGCGATGTCCTCACCCATCCGGTGCAGGTGGTAGAGGTCGGCCAGGAACGCCGTACCCGGTACCTGGTCGACCACCTCGAGCGCGGCTGTCGAGGAGCAGAGCGGGTACCGGGGGTTCTCGTGCGAGTTGATCGCTTCGATCACGACGGTGGCGCCGATCCGGTCGGCGGCGGTCGCCGCCATGGCCAGGTTCTCGAGCGCGAGGTCGTGGTCGGTGTCGTCGGCGAGGTTGCCGTACAGGGCGTTCAGCACTCGGCAGCCCATCCGCCCGGCGAAGCCGACGGCAACGTCGATGTTGTCGCGGAACCGCCGGCTGGTCGACCGGGCCGACAGCAGGCCGCGGTCGCCGGATGCCATGTCGCCGGCGTCGAAGTTCAGCCCGACGAGGCTGACGCCCGCGCTGCCGATGGCGTCGGCCAACGCGTCCAGTTCGCGGTCGGCGGGTGTCGGGCCGCTGAACGGCCACCACAGCTCGACCGCGTCGAACCCGGCGGCGGCCGCGGCGGCCGGACGCTCCAGCAGGGGCAGCTCGGTGAACAGGATGGACAGGTTGACGTCGAAGCGCACGTGTACTCCTCAGGCAGCGTCAGGTGACGGTCTGGACCATGCTCTGCCGCGCGAGTTCGGCGGTCTCCGACGGGGTCTTGCCGACCTTGACCCCGGCCGCCTCCAGGGCCTCCTTCTTCGCCTGCGCGGTCCCGGACGAGCCGGACACGATCGCCCCCGCGTGGCCCATCGTCTTGCCCTCGGGCGCGGTGAACCCGGCCACATACCCCACGACCGGCTTGGTCACGTGATCGGCGATGTACGCCGCGGCACGCTCCTCGGCATCGCCGCCGATCTCACCGATCATCACGATGACCTCGGTCTGCGGGTCGGCCTCGAACGCCGCCAACGCGTCGATGTGCGTGGTACCGATCACCGGGTCACCCCCGATCCCCACCGCCGAGGAGAACCCGATGTCGCGCAGCTCGTACATCAGCTGATAGGTCAACGTCCCGGACTTCGACACCAGACCGATCCGGCCCGGACCGGTGATGTCGGCCGGGATGATCCCCGCGTTGGACTTACCGGGGCTGATCACACCCGGACAGTTCGGGCCCACGATCCGGGTCTTGTTCCCGGTCGCGCACGCGTGCGCCCAGAACGCCGCCGTGTCGTGCACCGGGATGCCCTCGGTGATCACCACCGCCAGCGGGATCCCCGCGTCGATCGCCTCCACCACAGCACCCTTGGCGAACTTCGGCGGCACGAACACCACGGTGGTGTCCGCCCCGGTCCGGTCCATCGCCACGGCGACCGAGTCGAACACCGGCAGGTCCCGGCCGCCGATCTCCACGGTTTGGCCGCCCTTGCCCGGGGTGACGCCGCCGACCACGTCCGTCCCGGCCGCGAGCATCCGCGCGGTGTGCTTGCGCCCCTCGGCGCCGGTCATGCCCTGAACGATGATCTTCGAGTCCTCGGTGAGGAAGATGGCCACTGCACGCTCCTATGCGACGGCTAGTTCGACGGCACGGCGGGCCGCCGCGTCCATGGTGTCCACTCGGGACAGACCGGGCAGGTTCGCGTCGTCGAGGATCTGGCGGCCCAGCGCGGCGTTGTTGCCGTCCAGGCGCACGACGATCGGTTTGTCGACCGTGCCGAGCAGTCTGCCCTCGGTGATCACCACCGCCAGCGGGATCCCCGCGTCGATCGCCTCCACCACAGCACCCTTGGCGAACTTCGGCGGCACGAACACCACGGTGACGTCGGCGCCGGTGGCCGCCATGGCCTCGCCGACGGAGTTGAACACCGGCAGCGTCAGGCCGTCCTTGACGTCGGAGAAGTCGGCCGACTGGCCGCCCTTGCCCGGCGTGACGCCGCCGACGACGTTGGCGCCGGAAGCCAGCATGCGGCGGGTGTGCTTGGTGCCCTCGGCACCCGTCATGCCCTGAACGATGATCTTGCTGTCGTCGTCGAGGAAGATGGCCATCTCACGCCCCCTGTGCGGCAAGCTCGGCGGCCCTGCGTGCCGCGTTGTCCATGGTGTCGACCTGCTGCAGCCCCGGCAGCGCGGCCTCGGTGAGGATCCGGCGGCCCTCCTCGGCGTTGTTGCCGTCGAGCCGGACCACGATCGGCTTGGTCACCGCGTCACCGCGGGACCCGAGCAGCTGGAAGGCCTGCACGATGCCGTTGGCGACCGCGTCACACGCGGTGATACCACCGAACACGTTGACGAACACACTGCGCACGTCGGTGTCGGACAGG
>NZ_JAFFZE010000028.1 GCF_025165815.1 Actinophytocola gossypii
GGCCCCCAGACCGGCTGCAACGACATGCGGACCTCATCGAGCAGGTCATCGACCAGCGAGCCCCCGGGTTCCGTGACCGGATCCTCGCCCGCACCATCCACGGACCGCACGAGTTGGAGACCCACGATCCCAGCCTCGTCGACGGCGCGATCAACGCCGGCACCGCCGCCATCCACCAACAACTCTTCCTCCGCCCCGTCCCCGGCCTCGGCCGCGCCGACACCCCGATCGACCACCTCTACCTCGCCAGCGCCTCCGCCCACCCCGGCGGCGCCGTCCACGGCGCACCCGGCAACAACGCCGCCCACACCGCCCTCACCCGCCACCGCTTCACCGGACCCGCCTACCGCGCCACCATCAACACCGCCCACCGCGCGCTCTACCGCTGAACCGGGCAGGTCACTTGCCGGCTTCCTCCCGGCCGACGGCGAGGTCGGCGAGCCGGCGGAGGGACTCGCGGTTGCGGGGTACCAGCAGCAGCGCCTGCACGGGCTCCGGCAGGACCCGGCCGGGCCCGGCGACCACCTGCTCGATCATCCGGATCTCGGTCGTGCCGGGATCGGTCTCGGTCAGCTCCAACCGGACTCGCGCGGCGCCGAACGGCCACAGGCCGGCGTCCAGCTCCATCGTCCTCGGGCGGTCGAGCGCGCGGACGGTCGTCGTGTCGTGCACGAGGAACGGCCACGGGCCGACGCTGTGGTGGAGCCTGGTCCCCACGGCCGGCCAGCCCGGGTCCACGTCGCGGATGTGTGCCGCGCCGACCACCCACCCGACGTACAGCCAGCCGTCGGCCAGCACGTCGAACACGCGGTCCGGCGAGGTCGCCACGGTCATACTCACCTCGGTCATCGTTCGCCGCCTTCCGTGGGGTGCATGGGCGTGTTCGTCGACCGGCGCGGCGTGCCGACCAGGAAGGCGAGCCCCGCCATGCCGGCCGCCAGGAACAGGTGCAGCCAGTTGTCCGCGTCGTTGATCGGCACCACGTCGGCCGGGCCGAGCACCCCGTACAGCCACAGCGCCAGGTAGATCGCCGCGCCGCCGACCAGGAACACCCGCGCACCGCGTTCGGACGCCGCGAGCGCGAGCCCGACCGCGCCCAGCGCGAGGTGCACGAGGTTGTGCAGCACCGAGACCGCGAACACCCCGAACAGCATCGCCTCGGAACCGTGCCCCGCGAACGCCAGCTCGCCGGTCGTCACCCCTGGCACGAACCCGAGGATCCCGACCAGCAGGAACACCGCCGCGACGGCCACCGCGACCAGCCGCCCCGGATCCCGGCGTCCGATGGTCGTCGAGGTGTCCGGCGTCTTCGGGATGCCGCCCCGGGCCGGCTCGTCGGAGGCGGGTTCGTCGAGGCACACCGGGCAGGTGGCGTCCGGGCCGCCGTTGTAGACCTCCAGCACCGACTGCCCGCAACGCGTGCGGTACGGCGACGGGTCGAGCAGCGCGTCGGTGCCCGCGTCCACCAGGTGCACCTGGTCGTCGGTACCGCCCCTGGCGCGGTAGTGCTGGGTCCGCGTGGTCACCGGCCGGCCCCTTCCCAGCGGCCGACGCCCGCGCCCTGCGCGTACGCCAGGTGCCCGCCGAGCGCCCCGCCCGCACCGATGGCCAGCAGACCGAGCGTGCTCCACACCGTCCCCGCCCGGTGCCGGCCGCGCAGCCGGCACCGGTACGAGCACAGGAACGCCCCGGCCGCGACCAGGTTCGCCGACGCGTGCAGCAGGCCGACCCGGCGCTGCCGGGTGTCCAGGTCCGCGAAGTCGGCGAGCCCGGCCAGCACCGTCGGCGGCGTCGCCGCCAGCCCGACCGCCACCAGCTGCCGCGCCGCGTTCCGCCGCCCGGTGAGGTCGAGGACCAGCCCGCTGGTCCACGCCCCGATCGGCAGCGTCACCAGCAGCGGGTGCACCGGGTGCCCCAGCCACGACCCGCGCAGCAGGTTCCCGGCCCGGCTGCCGAGCACCACCCGGCGCGCCGTGTCCGCGACCGCCCGCGCCGGCCCGTCGACCGCCGTGACGGACTCCGCCTTGCGTAGCACATTCCTCATGCCCGCGTGTACCCGCGCAGGGAAACCCGAACCGCGTACGGTGAGGCTCGTGACCGAGGTCGTCGTCGTCGGCGCGGGGCCCGCGGGCTGGGCGCTCGCCGACCACTGCGCCAGGGCCCGGTTGGACACCGTCCTGGTCGCGCCCACCGACGGCTGGACCGCGACCTACGGCCTGTGGACCTCGCAGACCCCGAACCTCCCGGCCGGATCCGCCGTGGTTCCCGCGACGACGCTGTGGGCGGGCGAACGATCCCTGCGCCGCGAGTACGCGGTGCTCGACAACGACTCCGTGCTCACCGCCTACGCCGCCACCCCCGTCCGCCGGATCACCGACTCCGTCGTCGCCACCGAGCACGGAGACGACACCACGACGGTCGTGCTGGCGTCCGGGACGCGGTTGCGGTGCCGGCTGGTCGTCGACGCCACCGGGCAACGCCGCGTGCTCTCCGGCGGCGCGCGGCGCGGTGCCCGGACCGAACAGACCGCCTTCGGGATGGTCTTCCCCTCGGCGGCGGCCGCCCCGGTCGTGGCGCGGGGCGAGGGGATCCTCATGCGATGGGACCGTTCCGGCGCCGGCTGGCCCACGTTCCTGTACTCCGTGCCGCTCCCCGGCGAGCGGGTGCTGCTGGAGGAGACCTCGCTCGCCCGCAGCCCCGGCCTGTCGCTCAACGAGCTGAAGCACCGCCTGACCCGACGCCTGACGGACGCCGGCGTGGACCTCGACGCGCGGATCGGCACCGAGCAGGTGCGGTTCGCGATGGACGTCCCGTGGTCGCGGGGGCGCGGCGGCGTGGTGCCGTTCGGCGTCGCGGCCGGCATGATGCACCCGGCCACCGGCTACAGCGTCGGGGAGTCGCTGACCGTGGCCCCGCTGCTCGCCGGCGCGATCGCGGACGCCCTGCCCCGGGGAGCCGAAGCGGCCCACCGCGCCGCGCGGGCGGAGCTGTGGCCGGCGGGCGCCCGGCGAGTGCGGCGGCTGCGGTCCTGGGGCCTGCGCACGTTGCTGGCGTTGCCGCCCGCTCGGGTACCGGAGTTCTTCGACGCCTTCTTCGCGATCCCCGAGGAACTGCAGCACGCGTACCTCTGCGGCCGCGACGATCCGAAGGGGACGATGGCGGCGATGGTCGCCTTCTACCGCGCCGCGTCCTGGCGGCTACGGGCCGCGATGACCGCCGGCGTCCTGCCACGGTCCGTCGGGACACCGTCGCCGTCGTGAACGAACCGGTCAACCGGCGCGTGACCGCCTGGCCACCCGGCGCAGCAGCGCGGACCGGCCGCGGTTGCCGACGGTCCACAGGTC
This sequence comes from Actinophytocola gossypii, assembly GCF_025165815.1. GTDB lineage: Bacteria > Actinomycetota > Actinomycetes > Mycobacteriales > Pseudonocardiaceae > Actinophytocola > Actinophytocola gossypii. Next base: position 3,345 of record NZ_JAFFZE010000028.1, read on the forward strand.
GTGGCCGCGCAGCCGCCACCGCTCCAGCAGGGTGTTCGCGGCGTGGAAGCCGGTGGTCGCCGCACGTTCCATGAGCGCGACGGGCAGATCGACCCGGATCCCGTCACCGGCCAGCACCAGCGTCGGGTCGCCGGTGGTGACGGTCGGGCGGGTGGCGAACGTTCCTGGTGCGAACAGGGGGCAGTCCTCGGCCAGCACGTGTTCCTCGTGCCGCACCCGCGCCCGCCGCAGTTCGGGGTAGACCGCGCGCATCTCCTCGACGGCGACCCGGACGACGGCGTCCTGGTCGCGGCTGTCGAGGGCGTAGGCGTGCAGTTCGACGACCGATCCGCCGGTGCGCCGGCGCCAGACGCGGGCGTCGTCGTCGAACAGGTCGAGCACGCTGACGTTGTCCAGGTGGGTGAAGCCGCTGGTGCCGAGGAAGGGCGCGCGGTCGGCGCGGGCCGGGCGGTCCAGCCACAACCGGCTCACCAGGAACGGCGGCGCGGAACGCAGGGCGCCGACCCGGGCCCGCCAGGCGGGGTCGCCGAGGCCGGGGGAGGCGTCGACGAGCCGGCGCAGCGCGGGCACCTCGGTGGCCAGCACGACCCCGTCGACCTCGGTGGTTCCCGCGTCGGTGCGCACCAGGTACCCGTCGCCCGCCCGGTCGATCCGGTCGACCGGGCACGACAGCTCGACCCGCGCACCGGACCGTTCCAGGTGAGCGCGGAGTGGTCGCCAGAGAGTGCGGCAGAAGGGGCCGCGGGGGACGTCGAACAGCAGGCCCTCGCTGGAGCCGAGGAAGTAGATGTGGAACATGGTGGCCAGCTCGGCCGCCGACAACTCGGTGGGGTCGGCGAAGAAGCTGCGGGAGAACACCTCGAACGCCAGGTGCCGCGCGGCCGGCGGGAACCCGATGTCCCGCAGGTAGCTGGTGGCGTCGACCGAGTCCAGCTCGGCGTAGATCCTCGGTACGGACACGTCGAACAGCGACACGCCGACACCGGGGCTCATCCGGCGCACGTCGGCCAGGGTGAAGGCCTTGCTGCGGAGCACGAACCCGGCGAGGTTCCACGGTGGGGTACGGGGCAGCCCGGCGAAGGTCTCGGTGGTGCCGTCGGTGTGCAGCAACGGGTAGTCCGCGATCGGTCGCAGCGCGGTCAGGGCCGGGTCGACGCGGCGGAGCAGGGCGCGCAGGTTGTAGTACTGGCGGAAGAACGCGTGGAACCCCCGGCTCATCGTGGTCGGCAGCCCGTCGGCGGTGGTCGGCCAGCCACGCAGCCGGCCACCGAGGTCGGCCTCCCGCTCGAACAGGTGCACCGCGACCCCGCGCTCCACCAGTCCGACCGCCGCGGCCACCCCCGCTATCCCGCCGCCCACGACCGCCACCCTCGGCCGCTCGGCCAGCTCGGCGGCACTGGCGTACCCGGGCGCACCGGGCAACACGACCGCGCCACGATCCCGACCCGGACGCCCGGCGGGGGGAAGTCGGAGCATGGTCCGATCGTCGCAGGACCCGCGAGAACCGGCAGAACCACCGCGCCCGGCGCATAATCGCGGCGTGCCGAGCGGATGGAGGAACGAGATGTCACTGCTCGACCGCGTTCTCGCCCGACTGCCCGCCGACGTGCCGCTGAGCCCGATCGACCCGGTCGAGTGGGCGAGCCAGCGACCGACCTACCGGGACGCGCGCCCGGACCTGATCGACGCGGCCGCCAAACGCGCGGCCGCCCGCCCGTCCGGGAACTGGTTCGTACTGGCCGCGAGCACCGACATCCGCTCCGACCGCCCGTACGGCGGCACGATCGGCCGGCACGAGCTGGTCGCCTGGCGCGGTCCGTCCGGCCGCCTGATCGCCGGGCCGGGGGCGTGCCCGCACCTCGGCGCTCCGCTGGCCGAGGGTCGCGTCGACTGCGGCACTCTGCGCTGCCGCTGGCACGGCCTGCCGCTGGACGAGACCGGCGGCCCCGGCTGGTCCCCGCTGCCCACCCACGACGACGGCGTGCTGGCCTGGGTGCGGCTCGACGACCTCGGCGGCGAGCCGCCCCTGCCCGCCCCGGTCCTCGGCCGCCGCCCCGCGCTCGCGTCCAGCGTCGCCGCGGTCGCCACGGTCACCGGCACCTGCGAGCCCGACGACGTGATCGCCAACCGGCTCGACCCCTGGCACGGCGCCTGGTTCCACCCGTACTCGTTCACCCGGCTGACCGTGCTGTCCGCCCCGGACCCCGAGGCCGACCTGCCGGACGAGCACGACCGGTTCGTCGTCGACGTGACGTTCCGCCTCGGCCGCCGGGTCGGCGTGCCGGTGCGGGCCGAGTTCACCAGCCCGGAGCCCCGCACCCTGGCCATGCGCATCATCGACGGCGAGGGCCGGGACAGCGTGGTGGAGACGCACGCGACACCCCGGGCGCCCGGCGCCGACGGCCGCCCCCGCACCAGCGTCATCGAGGCGACCATCGCCACCTCCGACCGCCGCGGCTTCGGCACCGCCGCCCGCTTCGCCCCCGCCCTGCGCCCGCTGATGCGCCGCGCCGCCACCCGGCTGTGGCGCGACGACCTCGCCTACGCCGAGCGCCGCTACGCCCTGCGCTCCGCCCCGTAACCAACCGACGCACAACCGACGCACCCGGCCGTGTCATAGTAGAATAGCCGCGAACGGTTGAGCCAACAGCCATGTCGTCTACCGAGCCCGACGGCTCGGTTCCCGTTTGGATGGTTCCCGTGTCCGTCACCTACCTCACCTGTACCCGCGCACGCCGCAGAGCTTCCGCGCCGCCGCTCCGGTTCGCGGTGACCCGGCCAAGCACGACCGCGACGGTGATCGAGGTCGCCGGCGAGATCGACCTCGCGACAGTGTCGCGGGTCGACGTGTTACTCGACCAGTACCCCGACGAGGGAATCCGGGACCTGGTCCTCGACCTGTCCGCCGTCACCTTCCTCGGTGCCGCCGGGCTCGCCGCCCTCGCCCGCGTCGACCAGCGGATGCGCGACGCCGGCCGGCGGCTCCGGCTGATCATCCGACCGGGGAGTGTGGACCGAGTCCTGTGCATCACCGGGCTCGACCGGCGACTGGCCTGCTACTCAGCTGTCGCCGGCGCGATCGAGGGAGTCGCCGAGTAGCCACAGCGTGGGCGGCCAGAGCCCGACGAACAACGCGCGGCGCTCCGCGTTGCCGCGTTCGTCCTGGTCGACGGTCTTGGCCCGCAGCCACAGACCGATGCACAGGCCGACGGCCGCGGCCGACATGGTGTGCAGATGGGCGCCGCGCAGTCCGGTGCGCAGCAGGAACCGCGGGATCGGTGAGGCTGGTCGAGGTGTGGTCACGCGCATCGCGGGAACTCCTTGGCTCGGCGGTGTGACGGGAGGATGCCCGTGCCGGAACGGTTCATGCTCGGGCGGACGGCACGCACGATGGTGCGGTGGCCGTTCGGGTTGCTGCTCGTGTCCTGGCGGTACCTGTGGATGACCACCCCGTTGCACCGCACGGAGACCCGTGGCGACTCCGGTGACCTGCCGCCCACGCTGCCCGCGTCGGTGGTCGACGACCGGAGCCAGCCGATCGCCGCCGGCAGGGGCGCGCTGTGGCACCGGGTGTTCGAGGTGTGCGTCGTGGACGCCGCGCTCGGGCCGGAGCGGCTGATCGCGGCGCTCGCGGCGGACCTGAACGCGGCCGCGCCGACCGAGGCCGCGGTGTTCTGCAAACTCGACGGTCCCGACCGGACGGTGCGGGTCGGCGACGAGTACGTGGTGCGGATGCCGTCGCCCTGGGACGGCCCGGTCCGGGTGGTCGACTCGACCGACCGGTCGTTCCGGTTGGCGACCCTGGTCGGGCATCTGGAGGCCGGGCAGGTGGAGTTCCGGGCCCGGTCCGACGGGCCGGCGGTGAGGTTCACCATCGAGACCTGGCACCGCTGCGCGAGCCGGCTCGTCGACCTGCTGTACGCGCGGTTGCGGGTGGCCAAGGAGATCCAGCTCAACATGTGGGTGCGCTACTGCCTCGGCGCGGCGCGGGTCGCCGGCGGACGGGTGCGCGACGGCGTGCACGTCACCACCCGCCGGCTCGACGACGAGGCCGGCGTTCACGAGGCGTGCAGCCGCGAGCGCGCCGGGTCGTAGCTGTACAGCGCGAAACGGTCCAGCGGATGCGGCTCCACCCCGGCCGGCACCGTCACCAGCCCGTCCGTCGCGCCGGCCGACGGTGGCCGCACGGCCCGCTCCCGCACGAGGCCCCGCATCCGCCCCTGGATCTCGCGGTAGAACCGCAGCTGGGTCCGGCGCCCGAACAGGGCCCAGCCGAGCCGCAGCACCGGCCCGAGCCGGGGGTCCACCTGGGAGTGCGAGGTCGCGGTGAACTCCACGTGACCCGAGTCCCGGTGCTTGACCACCCGGTAGACGACCTCACCCCGTTCGAGGTGGCCGTCGAGCGTCTCGTAGCCCCACCCGAACACGTCCCGCGCCGGATCGTCGGCGTCCACGAGCGAGGTGATCCGCACGCCCATCTGGAAGCGCAGCGCGCTGAACCGGCCCTCCAACAGCAGTTCCCGGCCCAACAGCGGCACTCTCGGGTCGTAGACCGCCCGCACCAGGCCGGGCGGGGTGAACTCGTAGTCGCGCACGAGCTCGCAGGCCACCGACCACAGCCCGCCAGGCACCGCGGGCCCCGGCGGCTCCAGGCCGAGGACGCACCGGTGCTCGTCGAGGTTCCACGCCGGGCGGCGCACCTCGGCCCGGTCGTAGTTGACCGCGCGCCCCCGCAGCGCGGCCAATGCCGGAGCGGGGTCCGCGCGACCGATGCGGAGCCGTCGGTGGGAAACCATCGCCCCCTGACTACCCGCCCCGGCGGGCGGTGAACGTGTACTCGATGCCGCGCTGCCAGCCGGACATCGGCTCGGTGCGCACGTCGACGTAGCCCGCCCGGGTGAGCCGGTCCGCGAAGGCCGGCGCGTTGTCGAAGGTGGCGACACTGCGCCACAGGTGCCGGTACAGCGGCACCCCGCCGCCCTTCACCGCGGCCAGCGGGATGACGATCCCCCAGCACACCACGGCCCAGCGCAGGCGGACCCCACGCGTCCGGCCGGCGACGTACTCGTGCACGGCCAGCCGCCCGCCCGGCCGCAGCAACGCGTGCAGCGCCCGCAGCTGGGGGTCGGGGTCGGCGAGGTTGCGGACCAGGTAGGCGGCGAACACCGCGTCGAACGGGCCCCCGAGGTCCGCGCCGCCGAGATCCTCCACCGCGCTGTGCACGAACCGCACGGTGTCCGGCCACGGCTTCGCGGCCGCCATGGCCAGCATGCCGGCCGACGCGTCGACCCCGACGATCTCCGCGCCGGGCGCCGCGGCCAGCAACGCCGCCGTCGACGCGCCGGTGCCGCAACCGACGTCCAGCACCCGCACGCCGTCGCCGCTCAGCCCGAGCCGGCGCGCGGAGACCCGGAGGTGCTCGTGGTAGCCGGGGTTGTGGCCGGTCAGCTCGTCGTAGGTCCCGGCGCCCGCATCGAACGCCGCCGTCACCGCCGCGGGGTCGTTCACCGCGCCACCTCCCTGGTCCGCCGGCGCGCCAACAGCGACCGGAGCACCGCCGGTGCCGCCACCGCGGCCCGCCGGGCGTTGCCGACCACGGCCCGGCGCGCGAACACGTCGTGGTCCATGGCCTCGATCCGGTCCAGGATCTCCGAGTACAGCGTGAACGCGGTCGCGATGCACGGCCGGGACGCCGGACGGAGCATCGCCACCCCGGGCGCCGCCTCCCGGTACAGCGCGCGCGTCCTGGCCACCTGGTCGGCGAGCGCCCGCCGCACCCGCTGGTCGGCGTGCCCCCGCTCCCGGCACCAGCGCAGCCGCTCACGGTCCACGTCGAACGCGGTCAGCTCGTCAGCCGGCAGGTAGACCCGGTCCCGGTCGAGGTCCTCGGCGACGTCGCGGAGGAAGTTCGTCAGCTGGAACGCCTCGCCCAGCGCGGCGGCTCTCGGCGCCGCCTCCGCCGGATCGGTGACCGTGCCGAGCACCGGCAGCATCTGCAGCCCGATCACCCTGGCCGACCCGTGCACGTACACCGCCAGCTCGGCGCGGGTGGCGTAGCCCCGGACGGTGAGATCCATCCGCATCGACTCCAGGAACGCGGTGAACAGCGCCGGGTCGATGTCGTACCGGGCCGCGGTGTCCACCACCGCCGCGATGACCGGGTGCCTGCCGCGCCCCGACGCCAGCCCGTCGCGCAGGTGCCGCTCGGCGTCGTCCAGGCGCGCCCGCACCTCGGCCGCACTGGAACCGGCGTCCGGCTCGTCCACCACGTTGTCCACGTACCGGGCGAACCCGTACAGGGCGTGCACCCCGGGCCGCTGGTCGGCGGCCAGCAGCCGGGTGGCGAGGAAGTACGTGCGGCCGTGTTCGGCGTTCAGCGCGCGGCACCGGCGGTAGGCGGCCCGCAGCTCCGGATCCCGGATCCCGGCGGCGTCCAGTTCGCGGTCGCTCATGGCGTCCGCCCGGTGATCCGGTCGGCCGCGAGCCGCCCGGAGATCAGCGCCGTCGGCACGCCGACCCCGGGCACGGTCCCCGCTCCGGCCAGTACCGCGTTCGCCGACGAGCGGGGGAAGTTGCCCGGCCGGAAGGGCCCGGTCTGCGCGAGCGAGTGCGCGTAGCTGAACGGCGTGCCGGCGGTCATCCCGAGCCTGGCCCAGTCGGCCGGCGTGAGCACCGCCAGGATCCGCGCGTCGTGCGGGAGGCCGGGCACGCGTCGGGTCGCCACCTCGATCACCTCTTCGGCGTAGTCGTGTCCGCGGGCGTCCCAGTCGATCCGGCCGCGGTCCAGGTTCGGCACCGGGGCCAGCACGGAGAGCAGATCCCGGCCGGGCGGGGCGAGGCCGGGGTCGGTCGCGGTCGGCCGGGTGACCAGCAGCGACGGATCGGTCATCGTCCGCCCGCGCCGGATCAGCTCGTCGAACGTGCCCCGCCAGGCGTCGCCGAAGCTCAGCACATGATGCGCGGTCTCCGCCCCGGCCGGAACGCCGAGGTGCACCACGACCGCCGACGGCGCCGCCCGCAGCCGCACCGGCCGCCGCGGCGCCCGCCCCAGCAGCCGGTACGCGTACGCCGGCTCGGTGGTCAGCACGACGGCGTCGCACCCGAACCGCTCGCCGGTGTCCGTACACACCCCGGTGACCCGGTCCCCCCGCCGTTCCAGGCCGGTCACGGTCATCCCGTACCGCAGGTCCACCTTCGCGTCGGCGGCCGACGCCGCGAGCGCGTCCGGTAACGCGCGCACCCCGCCACGCGGGAAGAACACCCCGGCGACGGTGTCCATGTAGGCGATCACCCCGTACACCGCCAGCGCGTGCCGGGGCGCCATCCCGGCGTACAGGGACTGGAAGGTGAACACCCGCCGCAGCCGATCGTCCCGCAGGAACCGCGCGACCCGCCCGTGCAGCGACCCGAACCCGCCCAGCGCCGCGAGCCGGGCCAGGTCGGGGGAGACCAGCGCGAACGGCGAGTCCACGTTGGCCGCGATGAACCGGTCGTACTGGGCCCGGTACAGCCGGCCGAGCCAGTCCCGCAGCCGCAGGTACCCGCGCGCCTCGGCGTCGCCCGCGAACCGCCGGACCTCGTCGACCATCGCGTCGGGCTCGCTGTGCACCGCGAGCCGCGAGCCGTCCGCGAACCGCGCCTCGTACGCGGGCGACAGCGGCAGCAGCTCCAGCCTGCGCTCGACCGTGTCCCCGACCGAGGCGAACGTCTCCGCCAGCACGTCCCGCATGGTCAGCACGGTCGGCCCGGTGTCCACCCGGTACCCGCCGACATCCAGCCGCCCGGCACGCCCACCGGGCACCGCCGCGCGTTCCAGCACGGTCACCTCGCGGCCCCGGCCGGCCAGGTGCAGGGCGGCGGCGAGCCCGGACAGCCCGGCGCCGACCACCACCACCCGGTCCGTGCGCCCGCCGACCGTCCGCATCCGCGCGGGCTCAGTCGGACTTCGGGCGCCGGCGCAGCGCGCTCGGCCTGTGCACCGCGTCCTTCCCGCTCTTGTCGCTGCGCACCCGGTACTGCGGATCGTCCTCCGACGCCCGCACGGTCCGCCCGGCGGCCTCGGTGTCCTCGGTGATCTCCTCCTCGACCTCGCCGTGGGCTGTTGAGCCGTGGCTGGACCACTCGACCTCGTCGCCCGGCCGGAACGGATGCTTCGCCATGATGGCACCTTCCCCGAACGTGTTGCGTCGGTTGTGCGTCGCTTGTCGGCGCACGGGTACCCCGCCCGCGCCGGATCACACGGGGAAGGAGAAGGGCATGGACAGCGACGAACGCGAGCGGGTGCGCGAGGAGTTCGACGACGCGGTCAACCTCACCGCCAAGCAGCTGGAGCAGTGGCTCGACACCGACGAGTCCAAGTCCGTCGGCGACAAGCGCGAGGGCGAGGCCATCGGCCACGAGTCGGGCCGCCGCATCGTGTCCCTGCTCAGGACCAGGCGCGACGACCTGACCGACGACGACTACGACCACATGCGCACCGTCGTGGGCTACGTGCACCGCCACCTGGCCCAGCGACCGGACAAGCCGGACAGCGAGATCGAGGGCAGCCGCTGGCGCCACTCCCTGATGAACTGGGGCCACGATCCCCTCCGCACATAGTGCGAGGATGGCCGAATGGCCCAGCGAGGTGACGCGGGCGGGCCCCACACCGCGGGGCAGGTGGCCCGTTCACTCGGCGTCGCCGAGACGACGCTGCGGTCCTGGCACCGCCGGTACGGCGTTCCCCCGCACGCCGACCGCCCGGGCGGGTACCGCCGGTACACCCGCGAGGACATCGTCCGCCTGGAGCGCATGCGGGACCTCATCCGGTCGGGCGTCCTGGCCTCCGACGCGGCCCGGATCGCCGCCGTCCAACCGGCCGAGCCGGGCCTCGGGGCGGCGCGGGACCGGTTGCTCGAGGCGAGCCGAAGCCTGGACAGCCGCACCTGCCAGGCCGTGCTGACCGAGGCCGTCGGAACCTACGGGATCGTCCCGGTCTGGGACACCGTCTGCCGGCCCGCCCTGGTCGAGGTCGAGCACGAGCAGCGGGCGGACCCCGCGCCGGCGACCTGCGTGCCGAGGGAACACGTGCTGTCGTGGGCGATCGCGGCGGCACTGCACCACGTCCCGCCCGCCGTGCCCGAGGAGGCCCGGCCCACCGTCCTGCTGGCGTGCGTCGAGGACGAACAGCACACCCTGCCGCTGGAGGCACTGGCCGCCGCGCTCACCGAGCGACACGTCCCGGTCCGGATGCTCGGCGCCGGCCTGCCCACCGCCGGCCTGGTCGCCGCCGCCAGGACCCTGTCGCCGGCGGCCGTCGTGCTGTGGGCGCACCGGCCGGACACCGCCCAGGTCGACGCACTGCGCCGCCTCCGCCGGCTCCCACCGCGTGTTCTGACGGCCGGGCCCGGCTGGTCCGCGCGCCGCCGCGCGAGTGCCGGATACCTCCCCACCCTCGACGCCGCACTGGCCGAGCTGGCGTAGCGCACCGGTTGTGCATCGCTTGCCCGCTGTCGGGTACTCCCGGGCATGACCCACACACCGGACGGCGCCGACCCGAGACTCGTCGACGGCCCGTGGCGCGACGGGCTGGACGACCGGACGGTCGTGGCGGTCGGCGCGCTGACCGAGGCGCTGGAGACGGTCGAGGTGGCCAGGGGGCACCTGTACGCGTTCCACCAGATCACCGGCTCGGCCGACTTCAAGCTCGAACACGCGATCCGGCTGCTCGCGGAGGCCGGCCATCAGGGGCTCGCGGAACGGCTGTCCCGCGAGCTCCTCGGCCGCAACGTCCTGCCCGGCCGGTGGACGTTCCAGGTCATCGAGGACTACGAGGACACGTACTACAGCGTGTTCCGCGACCTCGAACGCGAGGCCCGCGAGCTGACCCGGGGCCTCCCGCACGTGTACGAGGCCGACCTCAAGCGCACCCGCCGCTCCCGGGGCGAACCGGGTCACGAGGCCAGCCCGGGACCGTCGCCCCGGTGACCGTGGTCAGGCCGTCGCCCGCTTCGGGAGCTTCCATTCCGGGCGGGGGTAGTGGCAGGTGTAGCCGTTGGGGTACTTCTGCAGGTAGTCCTGGTGCTCGGGCTCGGCCTGCCAGAAGTCGCCCGCCGGGGTGACCTCGGTGACGACCTTGCCCGGCCACAGGCCCGACGCGTCGACGTCGGCGATCGTGTCCTCGGCGACCCGCTTCTGCTCGTCGCTGGTGTAGAAGATCGCGGAGCGGTAGCTGGTGCCGATGTCGTTGCCCTGGCGGTTCTTCGTCGAGGGGTCGTGCACCTGGAAGAAGAACTCGAGCAGCGCGCGGAAGTCGGTCTTCTCGGGGTCGTAGACGACCTCGATGGACTCCGCGTGGGTGCCGTGGTTGCGGTAGGTGGCGTTCGGGACGTCGCCGCCGCTGTAGCCCACGCGCGTGGACACGACGCCGGGCTGGTGCCGGAACAGCTCCTCCATGCCCCAGAAGCAGCCGCCGGCGAGGATCGCCTTCTCGGTGGTCATGTCATCTCCTTACCCGCCTTGCGGCGCGAGACCAGGTATCGGTACAGACGCCACAGGGGCTGGCCGTATTCCCATGACCAGCCTATTATATGGACCAAAAGGTCCAGTTCTCGCGCGAAACGACTGTTCATGGTCATCCAATGGACCTGCCGGACCACCTATCAATCGCTCGGCTCTGACCGGAGGCGCCGGATGAAGGCGATCGTGGTGACCGACGAGACCGCGGGAACGGCCGGGATGACCTGTTCGGGCTCACCGACTGGACGCGCGACGGCACCCTGGCCGAGTACGTGGCCGTCGAGGCACGCAACCTCGCACCGCTGCCGGGCGACGTCGACTTCACGGTGGCCGCGAGCCTGCCGGTCTCGGGTCTGACCGCGTGGCAGGGCCTGTTCGTGCACGGCCGCTTCGAGCCCGGGGCAGAGCGTCCTCGTGCACGGTGCGGCCGGTGGCGTCGGCGCGGTGGTGACGCGGCTCGCCCGCGAGGCCGGGGCCTACGTCATCGGCACCGGACGTACCGCCGACCGCCGGCCGGCCCTCGACTTCGGCGCACGCGAGTTCGTCGACCTCGACAACGACGCCCTGGACGAGGTCGGCACCGTCGACCTGGTCTTCGACGTCATCGGCGGCGACGTCGGAAAGCGGTCCGCGGGCCTGGTCCGAGCCGGCGGCGTGCTGGTGACCATCGCCGGCCCGCCCGAGGCGCGCCCGCCCGAGGGCCTGGCGGTCGACTTCGTCGTCGAGCCCGATCGCGCCCAACTGGCTGAGATCGTCCAGCGGCTCCGCGACGGCCGGCTCCGGACGAACATCCGCACCGTCGTGACCCTCGACGACGCCGTCACCGCCTTCAACCCGACCACGCGGCCCACCGGAAAGACGATCATCCGCGTCCACCCCTGAGACATCGACTCCGGCCTGCCCGGGCCACGCCTATCGCTACCCGCGACGCCGTCACGCCGTGAGGTACGACCGCACGTGGTCGAGCGCCATGTCGAGGGCGATCTCCATGGGCGCGATGTCGTGCGCGGTCTCAGCGAGCAGGTACCCACCCTGCACGGCCGCCAGCAAACCGGTCGCGAGCCGCTCCGGATCGGCGTCGGGCTTCAGCACCCCGCTGTCCCGCATCCGCCGCAGCCCGGCGGCGAGCAGCCCCTCCCATTCCACGAACGACTCGGCGAGCGTGGTGCGGGCCTGGTCGTCCTGGTCGGCGAGCTCGCTGGCCAACGAGCCGAGCACGCAGCCGTGGGCGCCGTTCCGCAACGCGTTCCGCTGCACCAGCGCGTCGCGCCAGCGAACCAGACCGCGGAACGTCTTCAAGCGCTCAAGGGAACCGCGCTCACGCTCGAGAATCTGCGCCGCCCGCGCCGCGACGACGGCGCGCACCAGCTCCTCCTTGTCCGGGAAGTGGTTGTAGAGCTGGGACTTGCTGGTGTTGCTCGCGGCCCGCACGTCGTCGAGCGTGGTCGCGTTCACGCCTTTGACGTACATCAGCTCGGCGGCAGCCGTCACGATGCGGGCACGGGTGGCGGCCCCGCGGGGCGTCAGTTTCCGCGCCCGCTGCGCGTTCCCCGGCCTGCTCACAGGCCTGAGGCTACCTCTTCGATCACAGCGCGCTCGCCGGAATGGCCCAGCCGCGAACGCATGGACCGTCACCCCCCGAATTCGTTCGGGCGGCTGAACCCCCCGGAAAGAACAAGACTGTTTCTTCGCGATCTCGCCGTGCACGCTCGGTGCCACCGATCACCGAGCAGTGGGGAGTTTCCGGGGTGCCGACCAGCAACGAGGCCGATCGTCAGGTTGTTCTCGAGCAGGAGTACGTGACCGCCCTGTACGCCAGACTGGACGCCCTACGCGAACAGGCGGCGACCTGGCTGTCCACGGCTCGGGATGCCGGCGCGGATCGGGAGACGACGGCGTTGTGGCAGGCGGAACTGGCTCGACTGGAATCCGTCGAGGACGGACTGTGCTTCGGGCGGTTGGACCTGCGTGACGGACGCCGCGTCTACATCGGCCGCCTGGGACTGTTCCGGGACGAGGATGAGGAGCCGTTGCTTCTCGACTGGCGAGCACCGGCGGCCCGCCCGTTCTACACCGCGACCATGGCCGCCGCGCACGGCGTCCGACGGCGACGACGCATCACGACCCGAGGACGCGTGGTCCTCGCGCTGGACGACGAACTGCTCGATCCGGACACCGCCGAGGAAGGTGCCCTGGTCGGGGAGGCCGCGTTGGTGGCGGCGCTGACGGCGGATCGAACCGGTCGGATGCGCGACATCGTGACCACGCTGCAGACCGAGCAGGACCGCATCGTCCCCGACGGATACGCCGGGGTGCTGGTGGTGCAGGGTGGCCCGGGGACGGGCAAGACCGCGGTCGCACTGCACCGGCTGGCCTACCTGCTGTACACCCGTCCACACCTGCGCACGCGGGGTGTGCTGATCGTCGGCCCCAGCGAGGTCTTCCTGGACTACATCGGGCAGGTGCTGCCCGGTCTGGGCGAGCACGCCGTGGTGACGGGGACCATCGCCCAGCTACGTCCGGACGTTCGGGTCAACCGCACTGACCCACCCGAGATCGCCGAGGCCAAGGGCCGGGCCGACATGGTCGACCGGATCGCCGCGATGGTCCGTTCGCGGGTGCGCGGTCCCGACGAACCGGTCGAGGTGGAGTTCGAGCAGCAGGCGGTGCGGCTGGATCCGCCGGAGTGCCGCCGCGCTCTGGCCATGGCGTCCGGGACGGGACTACCGCACAACCAGGCACGGCTGGTGTTCCAGCAACGGATCGTCGAGCTGCTCGCACAGCGCCTGATCGACCGGATGGAGGGTGTGGTGTTCACCGACACCGGCGAGGTTATCGACGGTGGCAGCGCCGACGGCCGGCTCAGCGTCGCCGACGTGCGTGCGCTGGCCGCCGCCGGCGTGGTGCTGGACCCTGACGGTGATGAGGACCGTGACGCCCCGAAACGCCTCCTGGACGAGGTCGACGTCACCCACCTGCGCAGCGCCTTGCTGGCCGACGTTGCGGTGCGCCACGTGCTGGACGAGCTGTGGCCACCGCTGACCGCGCAGCAGGTGGTGGCCGACCTGTTCGCCAACCAGAACAAGCAGTGGAGCACGCCGGACATTCCGTTGCTGGACGAGGCCGCGGCCATGATCGGAGCCGAAGGCGGGGTGACGTACGGACACGTGGTGGTCGACGAAGCACAGGAACTGTCCCCGATGGCCTCGCGGATGGTGATGCGCCGCTGCCCCACCAGATCGATGACCATCGTCGGCGACCTCGCCCAGACCAGCGACCCGGCCGGCGCCTCGTCCTGGGAAGCCGTTCTGCGGCCGCACGTGGACGACCGCTGGCGATTGGCCCAGCTCAGCATCAACTACCGAACCCCGGCGGAGATCATGACCGCCACCGACGACCTTTTCGCCACGCACCACCCCGACCTGCGGCGACCCCGGTCCGTACGGGCCGCCGGTGAATCACCCTGGCGCCAACACACCACACCCGCCGACCTGCCCGACGTCGTCACCGAAGTCGTCACCGAACACACCAACGGCCAGCTCGCGATCATCACCCCACCGGCCCACCGAGCCTTGTTCGAGTCGACGTTGCGCCTCCCCAGGCCACCCACGATCAGCGACCCCGTAGTCGTGCTGACGCCCGCCCAGGCCAAAGGACTGGAATTCGATGCCGTGCTGATCGTCGATCCGGCCGCGATCCTCGCCGCCCCGCTGGGCCACAACGACCTCTACGTCGCCATGACCCGCGCCACCCGGCAACTGGGCATCGTGCACCCCGGCCCGGTACCGGGCGAACTGCTCCGGATCCAGGAACGCAAACCTTGACAGTTCCGCATCGCCCACGTTCGTCCGCAGACCAGGGTCTGTTCCAAGATCGGCTGTTTCCCTGCGGCTCACCCCGCTGACCGCGTCCGCGGTGAACGGCGAGGTACTGCTCCGCGACGAGGCGGCCGAGAAGTACCACGCGGTCGAGGGCGGCCGTGGCCGCCTACGTCACCCGCAGCGTGCCGATGTTCCTCGACCAGGCAGCGTTCGCGTATTCCCCTCGCCCAGTTTGAGAGTTCTCGATCACGCTGCCGCCCCGTGCTGTTCGGGCTCCGAAATCTGCCTGTTCGACGACAACCGGGGAAGGGGCTGATTCCGTCCTGGCAGTGCCGACCGAACAGATGCGGAGTCGAGATGATGCGGACCGCGGCCACTATTTCGGTGCTCACAGCGGCGGTCGTCACCCTGACCTCCTGCGGAGCAAACCACAGCACGCCAGGCGATCCCTCGACCAAGGTCACCGATCCGGCGCTGCGCGCCGCCGCGGCGGCGGTGCAACCCATGCTCGAACAGTCGTTCCCGGACACCTTCGCCGGACTCGAGATCCGCCAGGACGTGCCCGCACTGATCGTCTACCGCAAGCCGGACCCCCCGTTGGACGCCAAGGTCTCCCGCGCCGCACCCGAGGTGCGCGTGGAGTTCCGCGACGCGCGGTACAGCCTGACCGAGATGACAGCGGCAGGCGACCGCCTCATGGACGACCGCGACTACTGGAAGACCCGCGGCACGACCGTTGTCGCCGTCGGCCCAGCCGTCGACGGCTCGGGCGTGCGAGTCACGACCTCGAACGCGGCCGACGGTTTCACCGAGGCTCTGCGGAACCACTACCCGGCCATGTCATTCGACGTGCGACAGGGCAACGACGTCGTCCCTCCCATCTACACTCGCTCGATGCCCCCCTTGACCGGCCCACTGCCGACCCACACCAAGGAGATCTGGACCCATCCGGTGCCGCCCCATACCGAATGAAGGCGGGACTCGATCCATCCCTCCGTGGACTTCGAGGTGAGAACCAGCGGCATGCAACATGGGCAAGGTGATCAACCCTCAGCCTCTCGCGTTTGTGACCGGGCCGCCCGACGGCAGGCATCATTCGGTATCGCGTTCCGCGCGACTACTGCGCCGAGTGTGCGCGCGGCGAAGCGTGGTCAAGCGGCGACGGGATCATGAGGTGTCGCCTGTGCGAAACATCAATCTCTTGGGGTTGAGGTAGTTGACGAAGTACTAGCCGAACTAATCGTGTCCGCCAACCCGCGTGGAGCGGCTATTGCGCCGTGGCACTGGACCCGGCGTTAGCAAGCGGGTCCAGTGCAAGCAATCCGCATCTCATGAGGGCGAAGAAGGGCGCCGTTCGTCAAAGCAGCCAGCAGTATGGTGGACGGATCGCTAGAGCGGCATCACATCACTCCCAGGTCTCATGGTGGCGCCCAGTCGTGGTGTGCAGGTTCGGGTCGTCGTCATGGAACGCCCAAGGAGCACCCAACGCCAGCCATCGGGATTCGGAATCTCGTCAGCGCGCGCCTCTGTTTGTCGCAGCGTTTCGAGGACGCTTGCCGAAGGATTAGCCCCTGCTTACGCAGGACGACACTGGATCAACACGCAGACCAAGGGAACAGCCCCGCTGGCGCGGGGCTGTTCCCTTGGTCACAATGGCGCCGACCGGCCCGCCGCCGTCCTCCCCGCGCCCGCTGGCTGCTCCCGCGCGTCGCAGCCAGAAAAGACCTCGTCGCGATCAAGGCGTTCGTCCGTCGGCAGGACCCGCCGTGCGGTGGGCCGATTGATCTTGGCGTCCGCCCACTCCCCGTCGAGGAGCGCCCACGGAGCACCCATCTAGCCGATGTGGATGAGCGGAACGATGACCGATGACCGTATGCAACTACAAAACCGCAGGTCAGCGGTAGCAGCCGACCTGCGGTCTGGGTGGTACGCCGTCAGGGACTCGAACCCCGAACCCGCTGGTTAAGAGCCAGCTGCTCTGCCAATTGAGCTAACGGCGCCCCTGTTGGAAGGTGCCCTCCAACAGCACGCGCAAACCGTAGCACGCGCCCTCCGGGCCCCCGAAACCGGATTCCCCTACGAGCTTGTCCATCCGGCTCTGGGCTGTAGGGGGAATCCGGCACACTAACGAGTGGATCAGTGGACACGGAGCGAAGTGGCGAGGTAGCGATGGCGGCATGGCGTGGGAGTCGTCGACGGACGGGTGGAATGGTGGCGTTGTCGCTGGTGGTCGTGGCTCTCGCCGCCGGTTGTACGGGTACCCCGGACGCGGAGCCGCGGCGGAGCGACGACTCCTCCCGGGAGACTTCCTCCACCAAGGCTACTCCACCACCCACGCCGGTGAAGCTGTCGATCACGCCGGGTAACAACGCGACGGGCATCGCCCCGGGCGCCCCGATCACGGTCGCGGCTGTCGGGGGGAAGCTCACCCGGGTCGTCCTCAAGAACGATGCCGGGGAGCCCGTCCGCGGTCGCTTGTCTCCCGACGCCACCACCTGGCAGACCACCGAGCCCCTCGGCTTCACCCGGACCTACACCGCCACCGCCACCGGAATGGGCACCAACGGCAAGCCCGCCACCCTCACCTCGACGTTCAGCACCATCACTCCTGCCCTCCGTGCCGACCTCTCCATGAACCCCCTCGACGGGCAGACCGTCGGTGTCGGGCAGCCGCTCGCCTTCTACTTCGACACCGACATCAGCAAGAAGCGCGCTGTCGAACGCGCCATCCAGATCACCACGACGCCTCCGGTTGAAGGCGCCTTCTACTGGTTCGACGACTCGGAAGTCCACTGGCGCCCCAAAAACTACTGGCCCGCCGGAACAAAGGTAAAAATCAACGCCGCCATCTACGGCAAGAACTTCGGCAACGGCGTCTACGGCAACAACGACCGGACAGCGAACATCACCATCGGCCGCGCCATCACCGCCGTCGCCGACGGTCGCACGCACACCATGAAAGTGAAGGTCGACGGCAAACTGGCCCGCACCATCCCCATCTCCATGGGCAAGCCGGGCCACGAAACCCCGCACGGCACCTACGTCGTCATGAGCGAACACCTCGGCTACACCATGGACTCCAGCACCTACGGCGTCCCGACCGACTCCGCGGCCGGCTACCGCACCTACGTCGACATTGCCAGCCGAATGTCCAACAGCGGCATCTTCTACCACTCAGCACCCTGGTCAGTAGCCGACCAAGGCCAAGACAACGTAAGCCACGGCTGCATCAACATGACCACCGCCCACGCCACCTGGCTCCAGAACATCTCCCAAAAAGGCGACATCATCGTCGTCAAGAACTCCGGTGGTCCCGCCCTGGAACCCTGGGACGGCCTAGGTGACTGGCAGATCCCCTGGCACGAATACAAAAAGGGAAACCGGTAAAAAACAAAGAGGACCAGCGCTGGCAAGGAACGAAAGCCAGTCAGCGCTGGTCAACACCAAACCCAACCACGCTGGTTCACCAGAAGCTCGCACCGTGGGGGTCTGGGGGCTCGGCCCCCAGATGAAATGACGAAACCCCACGCCGGGGAAGGTGGCCCCGGAGGGCCACCGAACACCCGAACACCATGGGGTGAGTGACGGGACTTGAACCCGCGACATCCTGGACCACAACAAAGATCCAGTACGCGGCGCGTCCCTCGTCATCGACAGATGTGCAGGTCAAGGGCACCTACTGAGGGGGTCTGACCGCACGTGGCCACCCCTGACCGCACATGCCCGCTCCCATTTCGCTCCCACTCGCCGGACACGAGCCGCGAGCGCTCGCGCCTGAGTGCAACTCGCCGTTGGGCGCGGGCGGCCACGTTGGCGGACGGACCTGGTACGAGGGAACGATGCAGCAGCGCAGACCCTCAGGAGAGGGATACGCACGGCCCTTCGTTCCGCTCGCAGGAGAGCCCGACCCACTCCGGGTAGTCCCCCCCCAGATAAGTACCTCGGACCGGGCCGGCTGGTTCCGCTCACGGGCTTCGCCTATCGCTGGTGATGCAAGGACGACACCACATCTGGTCGGAGCGCTACGGCGTCCAGCACGGCCGAAATTGGGCGCTCCGTCCTCGGGTTGGTAACCGACATTAGGGCCACTGTCACCTCAAGTCGGAGTGCACGCCACGTTCAATGCCAAAGAGGCTGGAGCAGAAAGGGGGAGATCACCTGCGCAAGTTAGCCAGGTGATCTCCCCCCCCCTGCTCCAGCCTCTTTTGTCTCTCTGGAGGAACATGCCCACTGGCGTGACACCTGTGACACAGAAGAAGAGTGGGAAGACTGTACGGAGTAGGTGTGTCACTCCGGTGTCACACCTGTTGTCGCAGGTCAGAGCCCGTTGAGTGACAGAGTGACAGGTGTGACACCCAGGACCAGTCTCGAAGTGTCACAACGGTGCGGGCGGGGATGCCGTTCGGCTACCCCCACACGCTCCCGGATGGCCAGCTGTTCTAACAAGAGAAGGGTGGGAAGACTGTACGGAGTAGGTGTGTCACTCCGGTGTCACATCTGTTTCCGCAGGTCAGCGCGCATTACATGACAGAGTGACAGGCGTTACACCAGTGCGCCACGCACTTCTCGTAGATTCTGCTACTCAGCTCTGCTGAACGTTGGTCGACGCCCCGAAATCGGAGGATCAGGTTCGGCCTGTGACGCCTGCGACGCGAGCCACTCCCAGGGGTGTGTTGCCAGGTCAGAAGCGGTGCTGCGGTCCTCTGGAGATGTCGCGCGATACAACGGTGTGGGGACGCGCTGTGTCACACACTCCAGTGTTGTAGTGTGTGATGCAGACAGTGTGTCCCAGGGGACGAACCTGCTGGTAGACGCCTCTGCGGCGCACCTGTAAGTAGTGAAGATTTGCCAGCGCAGGCCGGGGAGCTACTGCGTCCCCGGCCCTTGCTGGCTGGGTCCTCCAGCCCACCTAGCCGACCAAAACCAGGAGGCTCCCGAGGATCCAGGCGACGAGCCCGGCTGCCGCTTCGGTGCTGGGTTCGTCGCTCATAATTGCAAGCAAATCGAACCCAAGCGCCGCGAGCAGCACCAGCCGCCACCATCTGCCACGACCATCCCCTTCAGGGGGGACGTGACTTGTGACTCGCGTGTCCATGGGCAACTCCTCCTCGTCACCCGAAGCCGGCCTTTCCGACCCCGGGTCGTCCGGGAGCGGCAGCAACCGCAGCAAGCAAGGTGAAGTGCCCTGGCCGTGCAAGTCTCGGGCAGGCTATCGAACCCCTCGGAGTTGACTTGAGCCCGGTCTGTGTGCTAGTAGGTTCGGTGTGGGCCGACTGCCCACCGGGTTCCGGCCGGGCAGTCCAACGTCGGCTGCTGCCCTGACCTGTGCTATTCGCCGGTCTTCCGCCGAACTCCGTGCACCAGCGGGATGCAGTTCGGCTGCTCGCAGCCGCCCTCGATGTCAGGCTCGACCGAGGTGCAACACCCTGCGAGGTTGCAGCCTGCCTTCTCGATCGTAAGGCGTGGGAACAGGTCGAGCCCCTCCGGCTGGACGTAATGCCAGAGCTTCGTGCGACGACGACACTTCCATGAGAGTGGTCGATGTGGCTCAAATTGTGGCAGCGTTCGGAGGGCTCGCCGGTTTCGCAGCGCTCAGTATGGAGGTGAGGTGGCGCAGGAACGGCCGGAAGGTGCCCTCGACCGATCTACTGGCGAGTCTCGGATGGCTCATGGAGCAACTCGCCGAGCTCACCGCCGCCGGCCAGAGACTCGCATGGTTCACCGACGAACCGAAGAAGCGGGAGACGCGGCTACTGGCGGTCCTGAATACCCAGATCGTGGACGATAAGCTCAACAGGCTCGTCGGCGAGGCGAGGGCCGGGTACCGCCGCGCGTTCGCGTCTTCCTCAAGTGTGCATCAGGATCGTCAGATGATGCATGTCGAGGCAGCACGTAAAGCCTGCATTGAAGCAATTGAGCGAGCCGGCGAGCTTCGCCGAAAGTACGGTTGACGAGTACGCGCTTCGAGTGACTTGCGGGCCGCGGGCCCAGGCAACAGCAAGGGAGTGCGAAAGCGCTCGCGGAACTCGACTCCGTTGTCAGGCATGACTGCCCGCACCTCCGGTAACTACGTCCACCTGACACCTGTGACACAGAGAAAGAGTGGGAAGGCTGTACGGAGTAGGTGTGTCACTCCGGTGTCACACCTGTTGTTGCAGGTCAGAGTGGGTTGAGTGACAGAGTGGCAGGTGTGACACCTGTGACCGGGGGACTTGGTGTCACACCGTGATTCACTGGACGACCTTGAGGGGAACACGGGCTAGTTCCTGCCAGACGTAGCGCCAGTTCGGGTCTAGTTGGCGCTCTTGGCGGATGAGCGCAACATGTCGGATCGGAACCCGTACGCTCGCGGGAGACACCTTCCCCAGGGCGGCGGCGTAGGGTGCGGCATCTGCGTCGTTCTGTGCGTACGCGATACTGACGTGCGGCATGAAGCCTTTGGCTTGCTCAGCAGCTTCCCACGGCGCGCGGCCCAGTGCCTGCTGCACGGCGACCCGCAGCCGATCTCGTATGTCCACGAGGAACCTGACAGGAGTGCCCGCAAGCACAAGCGCTTCGCCCTTGACGATTGGCGGTCCCACTGTAATGTCTCGTGCGCCCAACTCCTTGAGTTCCGCCGCGGCACGATGAATCACGGCGTTTCGGTCCTGGCTCGATAGCTCATCCGTCCACCCCACACCTTGGACCGTCATGTGGAGCCACTCATTTGGCACGTAGTTCAGTCCGGGCAAGTCAGCGAGCGAGTTCTTGCACCGCGTCGCCAGGTCGTGCAGGAGTGGCGCATCATCGAACACCAAGTGCCAGGTATCGAATAGCCTTCCCGGATGCCAACCTGCTCGGCTGTACCAGTGGTTAGTCAGGCGATGCGCTGGTGGAATTACCGGTTCAGGATTGGTCACCTACACCTCCGAGGGTCGAGCGGAGATTTCGTCATTCAGGTCGTATTCGTCAAGTATGACAACCCGGTCCGCGGGCCACACTGATTCGCTAATCTCCAGGACGGTGTCATCCGCCGCGCGGGCCACGTGCGTTAGGTGGACTACGTTGGTTCCGGTTGGGAGTTCCAGGCGGTCTACCTCATCGTCGGAGGCGATGCGAACCTGCCACTTATCTTCCGCGCGCACGTACCGTTTTCCAGACAGATCCTCGATGCAAAGAAAGAGTGCCTTTGGTACCACATCAGTCGTTTCGAGGAAGGTGCCGAAGACGTACTCGCCAGGAAGATAACTTGCTCCGAGTTCTTCTGGCCGGTTCGTGTCAGGGTTTATCAGCCGCCGTCGCCGGACCAGAATTCGTTTTGTCGGCTCGTCCAGCAGCGCCGAGATTTCTTGGGGTGGTTCTTCGGGTTGAGCCGAAATGATCTCGTGTCGGAGATGTGCTGTCAGTAGTTTTTTGTCATCCCGGGCGCGCCCGTATCGATTTCGAGAACGCCTTTGTAGCCGTCGGTTATCGCGGACAAAGGTGCCGATGCCCTGTCGGGATTCGATGACGCCTTCGGTGCGGAGCACGCCTAGCGCCTGCCGCACTGTGGGCAGGCTGACACCGAACCGCTCCACCAGGTCAGTCTCGGCTGGCATCCGCTCGCCGGCCGGCGGCGTGCCGTTTCGGATTTCCGAGCGCAGCGCGTCCGCGATGCGCTGGTACTTGGGTGCACGTGCGCTGGTCAAGTTCTAACTCCTCCTCAGCTCGCTCGCCTGCACTGTAGTCCTCATGAGGACTTGACGTCTCGATGCCTCTGTGCCTATGGTCTCCTCAGGTCCTCAATAGGACCGGATGACAAGAGGACAAGGGGAGTATCGGATGGACACTGCTGACCTGTCTGACCTGGAGCTGTTGTCGTCTGCGTTGCAGGACGCGATGGACGCGCACCGGGCTGGTGTGCTGGTCGGTCCGGGCGTGGATGAGGTGGCGTTGGCGCGGGCGGAGCGTCGGGCGCGTCGTCGGGACGCGGCCCGGTTGCTGCGTGTGGTGCCGGGTGGTGCGGCATGAAGCTCGCACAGCGTGCGGTGAACCGAACGGATTCGTTGTGGGAGCTGCTCGACCTCGGTGACCCGGCGTCGACCGAGTGGATGCGGGACGGGCTGTGTGCGCAGACCGACCCGGAGGAGTTCTTCCCTGGCAAGGGCGGCGACCTGCGGCCGGCTAAGGCGGTGTGCGCGGGGTGTCCGGTGCTCGACAGGTGCCGGGACTACGCGGTGGGCCGTCCGGAGCTGTCCGGGATCTGGGGCGGCACCACCGCGCGGGAACGCGTTGCGCTGCGTGTTGCCGCCGCGGCCGACGACACGGATCGGCAGGCCGCGTGATGACCGCGATGGTGACGTTGCCGTGGTCGGGTGACCGGTGGCCGGGCCGGATGGAGAACGGTCTGCCCACGTTCCGGTTCCGGTCCGCGCCGTCCGGGTTGGCGACGCGTCGGCAGCTGCGTGCGGCCGGGCTGTGCCCGGGCGGCCAGGAGGTTGCGGCGCAACTGGTGTGGCGGTGCGGGAAGCGGTGGGCGGCCCTGTACCGGCGTGACCTCGCGGTCCCGTCGCCGGGCGCGACCACCGCTCAGCTTGCGGCGTTGCGGCGCGCGGAGCGGGTGCTGCGGACCTGCACCGGCTGCGGTCGGGTGTGGGCCTTCCGCCTGCCGCGTTCGGTTGGCCGGCGGTGCTGGCCGTGCACCTCGGCACGCGAGGGGGTGGCGGCGTGAGCGCGGTGTGGACCAGCGTGATCGCGGTTGCCGGCACGCTGGCCGGTGGGTTGGTGCCGGTGTTGGTGCAGGCGCGGACGGCGCGGCGGGAGCGGCGGGAAAACCGCCGGGAGGCGCGCGGCACGGACGTGCTGGCTGCGGTGACCGCGTTGGTGTCGGCGCTGGCGGACCACCGGCGCGCGATGTGGGTGTTGGAGGACCGGCGGCTGTCCGGCGCCGACGCTCAGGCTGTGGCGGACGCGCGGGCGACCAGTCATGTGACGCGGTCCGCGGTGACAGCGCCGTGGACGACGGTCAGCATCCTCGCTCCGGCGTTGGCGGACGCAGCGAGGGCCGCGGCCCGGGCGACGTTCGCGATGCACGACGCCCCGACCCTCGTCGAGTTGGAGACGCGGCGGCAGGCCGCGCTGGACGGCAGCGATCGGCTGGTGAGTGCGGCAGCCGAGTTCTTCGCCGCGGTCGGCGGCGTGCTGGACGTGACCCCGGGCCGGGTGTCCGCCAAGTCCTCATGGAAGGAGTCGCGATGACGACCGCGCGCCAGGTGCGGCGGGTACGGCAGGAAGCCCGCAACGCCCGCGCCGCCCAGGCCGAGCGTGAGCAGGCCCAGGCCGACCGGCAGCAACCGACAACCAGTGAGCACAAGGAGATGACGGCATGAGCAGCACGGATGCCATGACCGCCTTGTCCCTGAACAACCCCGGCCCGGCGGTGACGACGCCTGGCAGCAACTCCCGCCGGGCCGGGGCTCCCAACCCCATGGTAGGCGTCAACACGATCCCGGACACGGTGCCGGACCGGGTGACGGTCGAGTTCGTCCGGACGCGGCTCAGCGGCCAGACGCACCGGTTTATGACCGCCTCGCGGAGTGGTCTGGCGGTGCACGTCGGTGCGCTGACCGACCTGGTCACGGAGATCGTCACCGAGCACACGGCCGAGCACACGGCGGGCCTGCGGGCGGAGCTGGACGCGGCGAACGACGCGGTGGTTGAGCTGATCGGCCAGCACGACGCCGCGGTTCGAGCGCTGGACGCCGCCCTCGGTTCCCGGGCCGGGGGTGCGTGATGGCGAAGGAGTACGTGCACGAGGGCACGCGGAGCTGGTGGGACGGGACGGTGCGCACGCTGTGCGGGCTGGTGCTGACCGACCCGCAACGGCGGTGGTTCGCGTCGTCAGCGTCGTGCCCGGCCTGCCAGGCGGCGAGGAAGGCGGGGAAGCGGTGATGACCACCACCACGACCACAACGACGACTACGGCGACTACGACCCGGGCGGGCCGGGTTCGGCCGCGGGTGTGGCTGGCGGCCGGTCTCGGCGCCACCCCGGACCCGGTGGACTGGCCGCGGGTGCGGGATGACCTGATGCGCAGGTGGGAGCCCGGCCTGGACGGGCTGTGGCACACCGCCGATGGCCGGCATCACGCGACGTGGGCCGAGCTGCACGCGCGGTTCGACCTGGTGGAGGTGTGACCGCGATGAGCGCGAGTGATGTGTTGGCGCGGTACGGGACGTGGGCGTTGCTGCGGTTCGTGTTGGCGCTGTTGGTGTTCGTGGCGCTGCACCTGGTGCGGCTGCCGGTGCTGTTGCTGGTGACGGTGCTGAACGCGGCGATGTCGCGTGTGGACGGTGCGGTGACCAGCGCGGTGTCCCGCGACCCGCGACCGTTCGGCGGGTCGGGACGTGTTGCGGGGGAGGGAGTCCGATGAGCGTGCACCCCGAGTTCAACCACGAGGTCAACCACGAGATCGGTCGCGAGTGTGAGGGCGAGGACATGAACGAGCGCGCGGAAGCGCAGGCCGCCACGTCGGCCGCCGCGCTGGCCGAGACCGGACAGCGCACGGCATCCGAGGTTGGTGCGGTGTGGACGGTGCCGGGCCGGGGCGGTGAGGTGCTGGTGATGCGTCGGGTGGACCCGAAGGCGTCGGCGGGTGCGCCGGACCGGGCGACGCGGGTCGCATCGTGGTTCGGGTGGCACCTCGGCGAGCTGGCCGGTGTGGTCGTGCCGGCCGGGGTCGCGGTCGCGGTGACGCCGTGGGCGTGGCTGGTGTCCGGTGTGGTCGGTGCCGGGTGGACGGTGCACGAGGTGCGGGTGGCGCGGCAGCAGGCCGCGATCAAGGCCGGTCGCGACCTCCCCACCAAGAAGCCCACCACCGAGGACGCCGCCGAGACGCCCGCCGAGAAGCCCGGTGGGACCGACGGTGGGACCGACGAGGAGACCTCGAACGACACCGCCGAGCGGGACGACGAGCAGGCCATCGAGCGGGCCGGGGGTGTGCGGTGAGCTGGCAGACCGAGCGGGCCGAGCAGCGGCGGTTGAACGACGCCGCGCGGGCGGAGCAGGCGCGGCAGGACGCGATCGCCGCCGCGCAGATCGAGGCGATGCGTGCCCGGGCGCAGACCGAAACCGAGCAGGCTCGCCGTGAGCAGGCGGCGGTGCTGGCCGAACGCCGGAACGCGGAGCGGCGGGCGGAGCGGGACCGGGTGCGGGACCGGCGCCGCGCGGCCTGGGGTCGGGCGCGGGGGTGGGTGTCGGCGCACACGGTGGACCTGATGGTCTACCCGCTGGCGGTGGTGTCGGCGGTGATGGCGGTGCCGGCGATGGCCGCGTTCGGGCACGAGGTGTACGGGTCGGCGGCCGGGTACGCGCTGCCGGTCATCACCGAGCTGGGCATGTGGGCGTTCGCGTTCGCCGTGCACCTGACCCGCCACCGCGCGGACCGGGACGGGGTGGACCGTCCGGTGTGGGCGTTGCAGGTCGGGGTGTGGTCGTTCGCGGCTGTGGCGGCCGGCCTGAACTTCCTGCACGGCCTGTCCGGTCGCCCGCTGGTCGCCGGTCTGGTGCCGGGGCCGGTGGCCGGGGTGGTGATGGCGGTTGCGAGCGTCGCCGGTGTCATGGCCCACCAACTCGTCACCGCCGCACCCCGCCGGGACCGCGGCGAGCGTGAGACGGCGCGGATCGAGCGGCGCGCGATGGCCAAGACGGCGCGGGTGCGGCGGGCGGCGGTCCGCGCGGCGGTCGCCGAGATCGACCACACCGGGGCTGCTCGGTTGCTGTTCACCCCCGGGCACTACCGCCTCACCCGATCCCGGGTCGCGCCGTGGCGCCACGGCAGGCTCACCGCGACCACACTGCCGGCTCTGCCGGTCACCCCCGCGCTCGACTCCGGGTGGGATGACCTCGACCACGAGCTGGCCGCGCTGATCGCCGCCGACGCCTACCCCGGCACCCGACCCGACCCTGAGGCCGGCTCCGGCCCGGACAACCGGCCGTCCCACCCGACCGGCAGCGACACCGGCGCCACCGGGATCGGGAGCGGTGGTGGTGTCGCGACCCTAGACCCCGACCAACCCAACCCCCACGTTGACCAGCACGGTGACCAGCACGGTGAGCAGTCGGGATCGACCCCGATCGACGCCGACCGTCCCCGCGCACCCCGCTCCCGCGCGACCCGAACATCGGCCCGGAAGTCGACCCGGAAGACGGCCGGGAGGTCGGTGCAGAAGGCGGTGCGGAAGGCGCGGTCGATCGAGGAACTGCGGACGGCACTGCACGCGGCGATCGACGCCGATCCCGCCTCGATCGACCCGACCTCAGCGGAGTCGATCCGCCGCGCGCTGCGCTGCTCCCCGGCGCGTGCCCGGCAGCTCCGTGACACCTACCGCCCGGCCGACTGACCGACGAAGGAGGCGACACCGATGACCACCACCCCGAGCGACAACCCTCACACCGATCCCACCGATTCGACCGTCGACCCGGGCGAGCAGGACGAGGTGACGAACGTGCGGTACCTGCCATCCCACCGCACCGACCGGGTCGTCGTCGACCGGTCGACGACGGAGATCGAGGCGATCGACCGGCCAGGGCGGACCGCGGTCGAGCGGGCTGGTGAGGTGCTGGACTGTGAGGTGCTGGACGCCGAGTTGGTGTCCGACGAGGACTACCGCGCGGCACAGCGGCAGGCCGCAGTCGAGCGGTACCGCGGCTACCGGCGGGACGTGGTGGCCGTGGCGCGGCTGACTAGGACGGTCGCGACCCACCGGCGGACCCGCGCGCTGTTTCGGCACGCGGTGGCCTACCCGCTGGCGGGCGCGGGTGTGGTGGCACGTCGGTGGCGGGATTCCCACAGCGTCAACCGGTTCGAGCGGCAGATGCGCGCGGCGGAGGCCGCTGGGGACCAGGAAGCGTTGCGGTACTGGCAGGAAGCCCGTGACGCCGAGAAACAACGGCGTCACCAGCGGGTGATGGACTGGGCACGCCTACCGGGTCAGCTCGTCAAGGCCGGGGTGATCGCCGTGGTTGGTCTCGCCGCGTTTCTGCTGGTCCTCGGGGTGATCCTGGCGATCGACTCCGGCCAGTTCACCGACGTGATCGGCCCGATCGCCGCGGTGTTCGACGCGGTCGCGTTCGCGGTGTGGTTCCTCACCACCTACGGCATTGTGATGCTGCTGGCCGGCACGGTCCTGGGCGCGGGCTACCTGTATGCGCAGGGCCGCACCCACGCCGAGATGCCGGCGTGGCTGTCGGTTCCGGACGATCAGGGCGAGGGGGACTCCCTCGATCGACTGCCCGACGAAGGCACGATCATCAAAGCCCTGCTCGGGCTGAACATTCCGGGGTTCAAGCAGGCGGTGAAGGAGGGCTGGAAGCCTCGATTCCGGCAGGTCCCGCACGTCGACGGCAAGGGCTGGCGTGCTCAGATCGACCTGCCGTTGTCGTGTCCGGTCGAGGAGATCGTCAAGCGCAAGACCATGCTCGCGCACAACCTTGTGCGCTACCCGATCGAGGTGTGGCCCACCGAACCCAGCCCGTCCGTGCTGGATCTGTGGGTCGCCAAGCCCGGTGCGCTGTCCGGGCCGGTCGACCCCTGGCCCCTGCTCGACGACCTCGACCACACCCGCGCCGACTACTTCGAGGGCGTGCCGGTAGGGGTCACGATCAAGGGCGACATGGTGCGCGGCCGGCTATTCGAGGCGAACTACTTCGTTGGCGGCATGATGGGCTCGGGCAAGTCCACGCAGGTCATCACGCTGCTGCTCGGGGCGATGCTCGACCCGCTGGTCGACATCGACGTCGTCGTGATGGCCGAGAACGCCGACTACGAGCCCATGAAACCCCGCCTGCGATCCCTGGTCGCCGGCGCCGGTGACGAGACCGTGAATGCCTGCATGGGGATGCTCTCGGACCTGTTCGAGGAGGTCTCAGTGCGCGGCCGGGCGCTCCGCGAGCACGACGCACGTGCTGTGACCAGGGCACTCGCCGAGAAAGACAGTCGACTCCGGCCCCGGATCATGGTCGTGGACGAGTGCCAGAACCTGTTCATGAGCGAGCACGGCCGGGACGCGATCGAGACCGCGGTCAAGCTCATCTCCACCGCCCGCAAATACGCCATCACGCTGATGTTCCTCACGCCCGAACCGTCCAAGGACGCCTGCCCCCGCAAGATCATCACGGTTACCAGCAACAAGGCGTGCTTCGCGATCGGTGACCACCAGGCCAACGATGCCGTGCTGGGCTCTGGGTCCTACAAAGCCGGGATCTCCGCCGTGGGCCTGACCCCGAAGACCGACGAAGGCCCTGGCGACGTGGGCACCTGCATGCAGCGCGGGTTCACCGCCAAGCCCGGCCTGCTCCGCACCTTCTTCGTCAACCAGGACGACGCCCACCGTGTCACCGCCCGCGCCCTGCAACTCCGCGACCAGCACGGCATCACCACCACCCCGGCCGAGCGGGAACCGGAGCGGGACTCGCTCGCCGACATCGCCGCCGTGCTCGGTGACGCGCCGCGGATGAAGACGCTGGACGTGCTGCAACGCCTGGTCGAGCTGCACCGGCCGACCTACCAGCCCTGGACCGCCCGCGACCTCACCGCGTTCCTCACCGAGCACGAAGCGGCGCCCTACAAAACCGAAGGAGCCATGCAGATCAGCGCCGCCCGCATCCGCGAAGCCATCACCGTCCGTGACGAACACGAGGGCGACGACACCGCCTAACGCCAGGGAGGCAACCCAGGGAGGCACCGAAACCGAGGGAGTTTTCCCTCACCGCCTCCCTCACCCCGCCTCCCTCACGCTGAGCAGCACAAACCCCCTGCCAGGGAGGCAAGGGACCACACCGCCCTGACCACCTGAAACCCCCCAAATCCAGGGAACGTGAGACACCACGGTGCCTCCCTCCCTTCCCCTCACACGCCCACACGCCACTACCCACAGTGACTATCTGGAGAGCAGATGAGTACCGCCCGAACCACCGTCCTGACCGGCCTCGCCGCACTCACCGCCACCGCCGCGCTGGCCGTGACCGGCTGCCTGCCCACCCTGACCACGACCCCGAACGCGGCCGGCGAGACCGCCGCGCTCGACGTCCTGCCGGTCCACCCGGAGAACACCACCGCCCCCTACGACCGCGACGCCTGGGGCGACTGGACCTC
This sequence comes from Actinophytocola gossypii, assembly GCF_025165815.1. Classification (GTDB taxonomy): domain Bacteria; phylum Actinomycetota; class Actinomycetes; order Mycobacteriales; family Pseudonocardiaceae; genus Actinophytocola; species Actinophytocola gossypii. The sequence continues at coordinate 32,775 of NZ_JAFFZE010000028.1, forward strand.
CCACGGCCGCGGCTGCGACACCCGCGAGATCGTGCTCACCGAGCAGAGCACCGGCACCCGGCCCGGCGCCGACTGCCGACCGGTGTGCCCGGCGACCGGGCCGGCGTGCTGGCACAGCCCCTACGACAACGTTCGGCTCCGCGACCCGTCCCAGGTTCACATCGACCATCGCGTGCCGCTCGCCGAAGCCCACCGATCCGGCGGCGCCGACTGGACCGAGGGCGAGCGGGAGCGGTTCGCCAACGACCCCGCCAACCTCGTCGCCGCGTCCGCATCGTCGAACACGGCCAAGGGCGACGGTGACCCGACCCGGTGGAAGCCGGACAACGTCGCCGAGTGGTGCGGCTACGCCACCGCCTACATCACCACCAAACACACCTACCGCCTGTCGGTCGACCGCCGCGAGCGGGACGCGCTCGCCGCGATGCTCGCCACCTGCACCGAACAGGGCGGTGGTGCCTGATGTGCCGCAAACACCGCCGCTGCCACGGCCCGAGCACCAGCAAAGCCGCCGCCGCGCAACGAGCCCGCGCCTACCGCGCCCGACGCCGCCAGGCAGCCACCCCAACACCAGACACCGCTACCAGCGACCAACCCAGCACCCAGGAGGCCACCGCGCCCACCTCGGTGCCCACCGACCAGCAACCCGACACCGGGGACGTGACGCCCACCGCGAGCGCGCAGAGAGACGCTGAGACACGAGCGGAACTCAAGCAGCGCAAGAAGCCCAAGCCCGCCGGTCGTGGTGCCGGGGTTGGGCCGGTCACCGGGGAAGGCAACCTCACCCTCGTCTCCCCGCAGGAACCGGTGCACATCTCCATCTGCGGACCCAACGGCACGCCCGAAGTGGTGGGGGACGTGACGCCCACCGAACCCACCGAACCCCATGCGCGCCAAGGGGACGTGACGGATCGTCCGCGCCCCGAGAACCGCAGCCGCGCCGCCGCGGCGAGCCGGGACCGGGCGCGAGCAGCGCGCGACGCGCACCGACGCGCCGCCCGTCGCGCTGACCGCCGCCGCGCTGCCGGACCAGGCGACGTCATCGGCAACGGCAACATCATCGTCACCCGCGGCGGTGGTCAGAACACACCGCACGCCGTGACCGGCGACAACCGCATCGTCATCAACGGCAGGGACGTGACACCTCACCGCCCCGCACGGGACAACCGGGGTGATGCCTGATGAGCGCGAGGACAACCACACGCGTCGTGCCAGCCGGCGGGACCGACGCGTCGCGGGAGGCCTGGCACGACGCGTCGTGTGTCGACGAACCGCTGCAGACACGACGCGTGTGCGCATGGTGCCACGGGCCGATCCCGTCAGGTGCGCGTCGGGACGCGGTGTGCTGCTCGGTGCGATGCCGGCAGGCGCGGCACCGGTTCAGCCGCACCATGCAACGCGGTCCCGCGCAAGCCGTCGACCCCGGCCGCCCGCTACGCCTCGCGTACGCCGATCCGCCCTACCCGGGCAAGGCGCACTTGTATCGCGGACACCCGGACTACGCCGGGGAGGTCGATCACGCTGACCTGATCCGTCGCCTGTCGACCTACGACGGATGGGCGCTATCCACCTCCGCCGCCGCGCTGCCGGCCGTGCTCGCGCTCTGCCCGCCCGGGATCCGCGTTGCAGCGTGGCACAGGGGGGAACGCCCGGCCGCGAGCCGGTGGCCGCTCAACGCGTGGGAACCGGTGATCTACCACGGCGGTCGGCCGGGTGACCCGTCGCGTGACGCCGGCGCGACCCGACGCGTGGACTCCCTTGTGCACGGCGTGTCCCCGATGACCACCCTGCCGGGACGGGTGATCGGCGCCAAACCGGCAGCGTTCTGCCGCTGGCTGTTCGACCTGCTCGGCGCCGCAGCTGGCGACTCCTTCGATGACCTGTTCCCCGGTTCCGGTGCCGTCACCCGCGCCTGGCACGCCTTCACCGACCCGTCACGTCAGGTCCTACACGACACGTCGCGTCCCGCCGTGGTGGCACACGACGCGTCGCGTGTCGACCGGGGCGTCGACACGCGACGCCTCCCGGACACCGAACGGAGGACAGCGTGAGCACCTCACCCACCCGCGCCCTACACCCCGTCCCGGCCCCGCCCGGAACGGCGGACGCGGTGGACCGACGCCGAACTGATGCGCGAGGAGGTAGCGGCATGAGCACCGCGCCCACCGCTTCCCCAGCACCACCCCAACCGAGCAGGCTCGCCGGGACCGGGCCGGTGCTGGAGTTGGGTGCCACGAAGTCCTCCCACCGCTGGGGCGAGATGCCCGGAGGGTGGGACCGGCTCAACACCCGCGCCCTGTTCGCCTCGAACAACGAGTGGGGCATCCCCGACCTGCCGGCCGCCACAGTCGAGCCTGCTCGGTTGGTGGCCTACAGCTCCCGCGCCGAGTGCCTCGCCGCCGCCGGCCGCCGCGAGCGGACCGGGCAGCGGGACGCGGTCCACTTCTTCCTGGACGACTACCGCTTCGAGACCGTGTGGACCAAACCCGAGCGCGGCCTGTCCCGGTGCTGCTCGGTTGGTGCCGCGCTCACGCCGGACTTCTCGCTGTGGCGGGACATGCCGCTGGTGATGCAGCTGTGGCAGGTCTACCGCTCCCGCTGGTGCGGCGCCTGGCTCCTCGCCCACGGCATCCCGGTCGTGCCCACCGTGTCCTGGTCCACACCAGACACCTACCACCCCCGGACCGGGTTCGCGTTCGCCGGTATCCCCACCGGGTCGGTGGTCGCCGTGTCGACCGTGGGTACCTGGCGCGACCCCGAAGCCCGCGCCCTGTTCACCGCCGGCTACGCCGCCATGCTCGACCAACTCCGCCCGTCGACCGTGCTCGTGTACGGCAAACCCCCAACCGAGCAGGCTCCCGCCGGGACGCGGGTGCGGTGCTACCCGTCCCGCTGGGACAAGCCCCACAGCACGACCGGCGGGGGTGACCGGTGATGGGCGGCAGAGGAAGCAAGGGACGGCCACGCGGTGGCGGCATGAGCCAGGAACCGCAGCCGCTCACGCTCGCCAGCGAGTTCCCGACAGACGACCCGTTGCTGCCGCCGGACGCCACATTCCGGCCCGAAGACCACACCGACCCGGAGGTCGAGCGCGACGACGACGAGCTACCGCCCGCGCTGGAGCGGCTCCTCGCCCGCGACGACACGCAGGCACCGGACACCACCCCACCCGAGCACGACCACACCGAGCGCGCGACAGCACAGGAACGGGTTCGGACCATGCCCGACCCAGGCAACTACCTCCCGGACCTGCAACCACCGACCTACACCGAACCACCACCCAGCACCGAAGCCGAAATCACCGCCCACATCCTCGACCGAGCCCGGTCCCTCGACCGCGACGGCCGCGACTACATCAACCTGGCCAACCTCCGCTCGATGCTCCACCCCGGACTCGACCGCAGCACCGTCGATGCCGTCCTGCGACGCATGAGCAACCGCCGGGAGGCGAACTTCACCGCCGACGACTACGCCTTCACCAAGCCGCAAGCAGTCCGCGACGCCGCACTACGGATGGGCAACCAAGACAACCACTGGATCAACCTCGGCTAACGCCACCCACCGATCGACCATCCACAGTGGAGGACAACAGTGACTAACACCAACCGAGCAGGCTCCGGGTCGGCCGCGTCCAACACGGCCGCTCTGCTGACCGCCGCGCTGGACGCCGCCTCGCGTGGCTGGCACGTGTTCCCGTTGCGTCCGGGCACCAAGAAGTACCCGGCCTTGCACGGCAAGGAGAACTGCACCGACACCGGGCCGTGCGCGAACGGGCACGTCGGGTGGGAGCAGCGGGCTACAACCGACCCTGGCCGCATCCGCGCCGCCTGGTCACGAGCCCCGTACAACATCGGAATCGCGACCGGCCCGTCCGGTCTGGTCGTGGTCGACCTCGACACCGACAAGGGTGATGCCCCGCCGCCGCCATGGAACCTGCCCGGCGTGCGGGACGGGCAAGACGTGCTCGCGGTGCTCGCCGAACACCATGGCCAGCCTGTGCCGGTCGACACGTTTACTGCCGCCACTCCGTCTGGCGGGGTGCACCTCTACTTCCGCGCACCATCCGGAGTGGAGCTACGCAGCACAGTGGGAGACAAGGGCAAGGGCATCGGATGGCGAGTCGATACCCGCGCGCACGGCGGCTACCTTGTCGCACCCGGGTCGGTGGTGGCTCGGGGCGCCTACCGGATCGTCGTGGACCGCGAGCCGGCGCCGCTGCCCGCATGGCTGGTCGACCTGTTGCGACCCGCGCCGCGACCGCCACGCTCAACCCGACCGGTCTCGGTCGGGTCGTCGCGGCGCTCGCGGTACCTGGAGGCCGCCGTGCGCATGGAGTGTCAGCACGTGGAACAAGCCCGGAACGGGCAGCGCAACGCCAGCCTCTACGCCGCCGCGTGCGCGCTTGGCCAGCTCGTCGCCGGAGGCGCGCTCGCCGAAGGGGACGTGACAGCCGCTCTGCTCACCGCCGCCGGCCGCCACATCGCCGTTGGCGCCTACCCCGAGTCCCAAGCCCGCGCAACGATCCGCTCCGGCCTCGCCAAGGGCGGCGCCATCCGACGCCGAAAGGTCGCCTGATGCACAGGGGCGTCGACACGCGACGCCTCCCGGACACCGAACGGAGGACAGCGTGAGCACCTCACCCACCCGCGCCCTACACCCCGTCCCGGCCCGCCCGGAACGGCGGACGCGGTGGACCGACGCCGAACTGATGCGCGAGGAGTTCCCGCCCGTGCGGTGGGCCGTGCCCGGCCTGCTCTCCGAGGGCCTGAACCTGCTCGCCGGGGCGCCGAAGTTGGGCAAGTCGTGGCTGAGCTTGGGTCTCGGCGCCGACATCGCCAATGGTGACCCCGCACTCGGCGGCATCGAGGTCGAGCGCGGGCCGGTCCTCTACTGCGCGCTCGAGGACACCGGCTGCCGGCTCCAACGGCGCCGCCGGCAGATGCTCGCCGCCGGAGGGCGGGCCGCCAACCTGCTCACCCTGGAAACCGCCTGCCCCACCATGACGGCCGGCGGGGACGCCGTCATCGTGGACTGGCTCAACGAGAACCCCGGCGCCCGGCTGGTCATCATCGACACCTTCGAGAAGATGCGCGGCGCCACCGCCCCCGGCATCTCCGCCTACGCCGCCGACTACGCCGCCGCCTCCCGGTTCAAGGTCATCGCCGACACCTACGGCGTGCCGTTCCTGCTCATCCACCACGTCCGCAAGCAAGGCGCCGAGGACTGGCAAGACCTCGTGTCCGGCACCAACGGGCTTACCGGCGCCGCCGACGCCACGCTGGTGCTCCAGCGCTCCCGTGGACAGGCGGACGGGGTTCTGCACGTCACCGGCCGCGACGTCGAGGAAACCGACTACGCGATGAGCTTCGACCCGCGCTCCGGTGCCTGGACCAAACTCGACGGCCCGGCCGGTGACTACGAACTCGGCGACACCCGCGCGGACCTCATCCGCCTCGTGCGCGACTACCCCGGCAGCAAACCCGCCGACCTGGCCAAAGCGCTCGACAAGCCCGCCGCCACCATCCGGAAAACCCTCGCGCGCATGGCCGACAAGGGCCAACTCCGCGTGACGCCCGGCGGCGCCTACTACCCACCCGAACCGAGTGACACCCCCGGTGACCCGTCACCGGTGTCACACCTGTCACTCAGTCACTCCACCCCCTCTGACCAGGGAGAACACCTGTGACACCTCCAGTGACACCCAGGCCCGGTCACGCTGTGGACCGACTGCCCGCCGACCCGCCGGTTCTTTACACGACGGAGGAAGCCGCGGACATCCTCCGTGTGCGCAAGGGCTGGCTCGAACGGCAGGCCGCCGCGCGGAAAATCCCCTTTTCGTTGCTGGGTGGGTGTTACCGCTTCACCGCGCGGCACCTGAACGAGATCGTGCACATCTTCGAGCCGGGACCAAACTCGCCGACGCCGAATCCGCCGAGCGATACGACTCGGCGGCGAGCCAACACCAGCGTCAGCAGAACAACGAGTCAGCTCCGAGCCAAGCCTCGTGCGCGGGCGGCCTGACCATTCGTCGAAAGGAACCTACAAGTGGCGTACGCGGAAAAGCGCGGAAACCTGTGGCGCGCCCGGTGGCGTGGCCCTGATGGCACGTTGGAGGGCTTGTCCGGGTTCGAAACCAAGACGGATGCGGTCGACTACGGCCGAGACCGGGAAGCCGAGATTCGGAAGGGTACCTACGTCGACCCACGCGCTGGCAGTATCACGTTGACCGAGTGGGTGAACGACTGGTTTCCCTCTCTGGACCTTGAGCCCACCACGCTGAGCAATTATCGATACATGATCGAGTATCATATCCTGCCCGCGTTCGGTCAGCGCGCGCTCAATACGCTGACCACGCACGAGATCGCCAAGTGGGAGAAACAGCTCAGGGGAAGTGGCCTGTCCCAGCGTACGGCGGCCGGTGCGCGATCCACCCTGACGACAGTTCTCGCCGACGCGATCCCGCGTCACATCCAGAGCAACCCGTCAGAACGCAAACGGGGGAAGGGACGGAAGGGGCAAGGGCGGATCGCTCGCATCGAGAAGCAGGAAAAGGGGTGGACGTCGCCAACGCAAGCGCTACATCTCGCGGAGCGTGCTGCCGTGCTGTCCGGGTTCGAAACCGACTTCACCATGACCATCACGATCGCCTACACGGCAATGCGGTGGGGTGAGGCTCTGGGGTTGGCGCCAGATCGAGTCCATGGTGATGCTGTGGACGTCCACTGGAAACTCTACGAACTCGACGGGCACTTCTACCGGGGGCGCCCGAAGGACGGCTCGATGCGTACGATCGACCTGCCGAACTTCCTGGGCAAGATCCTGGCGGAGCATCTGGAGAAAGCGGCGCGGTTCGCCTGTACATGCCGGTACCCCGAAGGGGCAGACAGCGATATCCCCTGGTGCACGGGAGCTGAATACGTGTTTCTCGGCGGACGGGGTGGACACTTTCGGCGGTCGAACTACGGCGCGCGCTTCTTCCGTCCGGCGGCTGATGGTGTGTACCCGGAACGGAATGGAACTCGCCCGCGAGCGCGCATGCCCGTCCTCGTCGACCAGGCGCACCCGTGGCCGGGCAAGCTCGTGCCGCCGTGGCCGTACGCGGATGCGCAGATGCCCGTCTACGAGCCACCCGGCGGGCGGGGCCGGCCGCGGCCAGGGGGCGCAACGAGGTTCGCGTCCTGGCTGCCGATCCAGCCGGGCCTGACGCCCCACGGGTTGCGCCACGGGCACCAGACCTGGATGGACGAGGCCGGCATCCCCTACCCGCTCCAGGCAGAGCGCATGGGCCACGAGGTACCCGGCATGCGAGGTGTCTACAGCCACGTCAGCGCGAGTATGCGCGAGGCGCTCAAGAGCGCGCTCCAGGCCATGTGGGAGCAGTCCCTGACGGAACGACTCCGGATCTCGACGCGGTCGGCGGTGCCCATCCTGGACCGACTTCTACGCGAGCACCGGGGAGCCTGATCCGGGAGCCCGCTCCCAATCCGCTCCCAGAATCGGACACCGAACGGCCAGGGCCTCCCTGCTCATGTGCGCGGGGAGGCCCTGACCTGTGTGTTCTCTGGGGTGAGTGACGGGACTTGAACCCGCGACATCCTGGACCACAACCAGGTGCTCTACCAGCTGAGCTACACCCACCATCGCCACCCAGTCGGGGTGGTCGGGAACATCCTAACGTGCGGCCCGACGGGGCCCGCAATCGGTTACCTGTCGGGCGTGACCAGGGTATCGGCCACTGCCTTGGCCTGCTCGCTCGTCGGCCCGGGCGGCGCGACGAACGCGGTGCCCCGGTAGTACCGCAGCTCACGGATCGACTCGTGGATGTCGGCCAGCGCTCGGTGGGCAAGGCCCTTGCCCGGCTGCGCGTAGTAGATCCTCGGGTACCACCGCCGGCACAGCTCCTTGATCGACGACACGTCGATCATCCGGTAGTGCAGGTGCCCGTCCAGCGCGGGCATGTCCCTCGCGATGAAACCCCGGTCCGTGGCGATCGAGTTGCCGCACAGCGGCGCGGTCCTGGCCTCCGGCACGAACCGGCGCACGTAGTCGAGCACCAGCTTCTCCGCATCGTCGAGGGTGACCGTCGACGCGCGCACAGCCTCGGTCAGGCCGGAGGCGGCGTGCATGTCGCGCACCACGTCGAGCATCCCGTCCAGCAGGGCGTCCTCGGCGTGGATGACCACGTCCAGCCCCTCGTCGAGGATGTTCAGCTCCGAGTCGGTCACGAGCACGGCCATCTCGATCAGGGCGTCCTTGGCCAGGTCGAGGCCCGTCATCTCGCAGTCAATCCAGACCAGGTTGTCCGTCACCCGACGCAGCTTAGCCCGGGTACGCTTGTTCGATCTCGGAACCGGAGGCGAGGCCGATGGGCAAGGATGTCGAGCGGACCGAGTTCACGCGCGCGGACCGGCAGCGGTTCCGGCAGAAGGTCCGCCAGTGCCTCGACGTGTTCGCGCAGATGCTGGCCGAGTCCCGGTTCGACGCCGAGCGCCCGATGTCGGGCCTCGAGGTGGAGCTCAACCTGGTCGACGCGGCCGGCGACCCGGCCATGCGCAACGACGACGTGCTGGCCGCCATCGCCGACCCGGCCTTCCAGACCGAGCTCGGGCGGTTCAACATCGAGATCAACATGTTGCCCCGAGAACTCGGCCCGGCCGGCCTGGCCGCGTTCGAGGACAGCGTCCGGGCCAGCCTCAACGCTGCCGACCGCAAGGCCGGGGCGTCCGGGGCGCACATCGTGATGATCGGCATCCTGCCTACTCTGCGGCCCGAGCACATGGGCGAGCACACGCTCTCCGCCAACCAGCGCTACAAGCTGCTCGACGAGCAGATATTCGCCGCCAGGGGCGAGGACCTGGAGATCAACATCACCGGCGAGGAACGGCTGGTCACGCAGGCCGACACGATCGCGCCGGAGAGCGCCTGCACGAGCGTCCAGTTCCACCTCCAGGTCGCGCCGGAGAACTTCGCGCAGTTCTGGAACGCCAGCCAGATCGTCGCCGGCATCCAGGTCGCGCTCGGGGCGAACTCCCCCTTCCTCTACGGCAAGCAGCTGTGGGCCGAGAGCCGGATCGCGTTGTTCGAGCAGAGCACCGACACCCGCTCGGAGGAGCTGAAGGCGCAGGGCGTGCGGCCGAGGGTGTGGTTCGGTGACGGTTGGATCACGTCGATCTTCGACCTGTTCGAGGAGAATGTCCGGTACTACTCCGCGCTGCTGCCGCTGTGTGACGACGAGGACCCCGCCGAGGTGCTCGCCCGGGGCGAGACCCCTCAACTGAGTGAACTTCGGTTGCACAACGGCACGATCTACCGCTGGAACCGCCCGATCTACGACGTCGTGGACGGGCGGCCACACCTTCGGGTGGAGAACCGTGTCCTGCCGGCGGGCCCGACCGTTGTGGATGTGATGGCCAACGCCGCCCTCTACTTCGGCCTGGTCCGCGCGCTCGTGGACCAGGAGCGTCCGCTGTGGACGCAGATGAGCTTCTCGGCCGCCGAGGAGAACTTCCACGCCGCCGCCCGCGACGGCATCGGCGCCCGGGTGTACTGGCCGGGCATCGGCGAGGTGCCGGTGACCGAGCTGGTGCTGCGCCGGCTGCTCCCGCTGGCCCACCAGGGCCTGGACGCCTGGGGGGTCGACGCGGCCGACCGCGACCGCCTGCTCGGCGTCGTCGAGAAGCGGTGCATCAGCGGCCGCAACGGTGCCGCGTGGCAGGTGGACACCGTGCACGCGCTGGAGGAGACCACCTCGGTGAGCCGGGAGCAGGCGCTGCGCGAGATGACCCGGCGTTACGCCAGCCACATGCACAGCAACGAGCCGGTGCACACCTGGCCGGGCGTGTGAGGTGCTCAGTCCTCGGCTTTCGCGTCCAGCATGGCGTCGCGCAGCGCCGCGCGCAGCCGGCCGACGTCCAGCGGGGCCAGCACCGCCGTCTCGCCCGGCGGGGCGACCAGCACGACGCGTCCCTGCCGGACGAACACCGTGAGATCGCGACGCCGCCCGGCGACGTCCCGACACGTGACCGACCACTCTCTGTGGTTGTTCACTATCCCATCCTCCGGCCGTTGCCGACCTTCACCGCTGAAGCTGCTGAACTCCGCCCGCGCGGGCGCCGTATACCCATTGGACGTCATGATCGCTCAGCTGTGACGGGTGTTCGCCACATTCTCCGAAATCCACGCATTGTTCGCGAAAGGGCATGATCCGAATGGCCGAACCGCACCGCATCGTGATCGTCGGCACGGGACTCGCCGGCGCCACCGCCGCAGGCACCCTGCGCCAACAGGGCTTCACCGGTCAGGTGCTGCTGCTCGGCCAGGACACCCACCGGCCGTACGAGCTCCCGGCGCTGTCCAAGGGCATCCTGCTCGGCGACACGACCGACCCGGACTGGGTGCACGACGAGTCGTTCTACGCCGACCACGACGTCGACCTGCGACTGTCCACCACGGTCGCCGAGATCCGGCCGGGCGACCGCGAGGTCGTCGAGGCGGGCGGCGCCGTGCATCCGTACGACCGGCTGCTGCTCGCCACCGGCTCCGCGCCGCGCCGGCTCGACCTGCTGCCCGGCGCCGGGCTCGCCGGTCTGCGCACGCTGCGCACCCTCGACGACGCCCGGGCGCTGCGCGCCGAGCTGACCGAGGGCCGCCGGGTGGTGATCGTCGGCGCCGGCTGGATCGGCTGTGAGGTCGCCTCGGCCGCGCGCACGCACGGCGCCGAGGTCACCGTGGTCGACCCGCTGCCGCTGCCCCTGCACCGCGTGCTCGGCGACCGGATCGGCGGCGTTTTCCGCGACCTGCACGCCGAGCACGGCGTGGCCTGGCGGCTGGGCGTCGGGGTGAACGCCTTCCTCGGCGAGGGCACGGGCGAGGGCACGGTCACCGGGGTGGCGCTGGCCGACGGCACCGAGCTGCCGGCCGACGTGGTGGTGGTCGCGGTGGGCGCGGCACCCCGGGTGGAGCTCGCGCACGCGATGGGGCTCGAGCTGGCCTACCCGGGCGGGGTCGCCGTCGACGAGGGCCTGCGCACCTCGGCCCCGGACGTGTACGCGGCCGGGGACATCGCCGCGCAGACCCACCCCCGGTACGGCGGCCGGGTGCGGGTCGAGCACTGGGCCAACGCCAAGGACCAGGGCGCGCACGTCGCCGCCAACCTGCTCGGCGCGCACGAGCCGTACACCGCGAGCCCGTACTTCTTCTCCGACCAGTACGACCTCGGCATGGAGTTCCGCGGCCTGGCCGACCCGACGACCGACGAGCTGGTGGTCCGCGGCGACCCGGCCGCACGCGAGTTCACCGCGTTCTGGCTGCGCGACGGCGCGGTGCGGGCCGCGATGAACGTCAACATGTGGGACGACGGCGACGCGCTGGCCGCGCTCGTCGACAGCGGCGCCCGGGTCGACCCGGCGAAGCTCGTTGCCGGCGACCTCGCCGACGTGATGGGGTAGCCCCAGGTGGGAGGGGCGGACGTGGGCTCGATCGACTCGGTGCTGGTGCGCGCGGAGCTGCTGACCGCGCAGGGCAGGCCGCGCTCGGCCATCGCGATGCTCGTGCCGGTGCTCGAGGAGTTCCCGGAGCATCCGACGGCCTGGTGCCGGCTGGCCGCCGCGCACCTGGACGCGGGCGAGCCGGGCGAGTCGCTGGCCGCGGCGAAGCGGGCGATCGTACTCGGCGAGCGGTCGTGGGCGCACCGGCTGGCGAGCCTGGCCCTGGTGGAGCTTGGCCGGCACGACGAGGCCGTGGTGTCGGCCCGCGAGGCGGTGCGCAGGGACCAGGAGGACTGGCGGTGTCACGTCGCGCTCGCCGAGGCACTCGGCCACGACTCACCGCGCGCGGCGGTGCGGGCCGCGCGGGCGGCCGTCGACCTGGCGCCGGCCGAGCCGAGGACGCACGAGGTGCTCGGCGACGCGTCGATGCTCGCGCACGAGTGGAACGCCGCCGAGGACGCCTACCGCGAGTCCCGCGCGCTGGACCCCGACAACGAGGACGTGGCCGCCAAGCTGGCCCGGCTCGCCGCCCGCCCGGCGCCGGACCCGAGACGGCCGGCGGCGACGCTGCGGGTGCGGACGAGGTTCGGGCGGGCGGAGCGGGTGGCGCTGCTGCTCGTGGCGCGCCGGCTCGGCGCGTGGGTGGCGGTCGGTGCGCTGGTCGGGATGGTGGCCGGGCATCCGGCGCCGAGCCGGGCGCTGGCGTGGTTCGGGCTCGGGGTCGTGGTGTTCGTGGCGCTGCTGGGGTGGCGCGGATGGCTCGGACTGCCGGCGCGGGCGCGGGTGCCTGCGCGCGAACTGTCCACACGGGAGCCGCTGGTGGCGGTGTCGGTAGGGTTGGTCGCGGTCGCGGTGCTGGCGATGCTCGGGTGGACCCTGTTGGTGGTACTGGGATTCGGGTCGCTGCCGGTGCTCGCGGTAGCGCTCGGCAGTGGCGTGGTCGCGGCCGGAATCTGTTGGTTCGGACTCTGGCGGATCTGGGCGAGTAGTCGCTAGGGTGCCGCCATCGTTCGGGGTGGAGGGGAAAGACTCATGGTCAGGTTGGGCGGGATCCTCGCGGTCCTGGGGTTGGGTTCGGCGTTGCTGCACTTCACGTCAGTCCAGTTCAGACTGCTGATGTGGGCGGAGCCGATGCAGCCGGTGCTCGGGCTGGTGCTCGGCGCGGTCGGCGTGGCGATCCTGGTGATCAAGTTCGGGGTGATGAAGGAGAAGCCGGCCGCTGGACAGCCGGCCGGGCCGCCGCAGCAGGGCGGTTTCGGGCCGCCGCCAGGGATGCCGCCGGGTGGGCCGGGACAGCCGCCGTTCGCCGGCGGGCAGCCGATGCCCGGTGCGCCGGGGCAGCCCCAATTCGCCGGGATGCAGCCGCCGCCGGGTGGTCCACAGTTCGGCGGTGGTCAGGGCTTCGGCGCGGGTGGTCAGCCGCCGGCGGCCGGCGGGCCGGGCGCCGGGGGAGCGGGTTTCGCTCCGGGTGGTCAGCCGCCGTTCCAGCCGCAGGGCCCCGGTCCGGCCCAGGCGGATCCCGTGCTCGGCCGGCCGCAGTTCGCGCCGCAGACGGCGCCTGCGCCGCAGCAGCCCGCGCCGCCCGGCGGGGTGCCGCAGTTCCCGCCGGCACCTCAGCAGTTCGGTCCGCGGGGCTGAGGCAGACTCGGCTCCATGACGACCTTCGGCGGGTACCAGAACGAGATCTACCTCCAGGGCCTCGGCGGCCGACTGCCCCGGTTCACCACCGACGGCACCGCGCTCGAGGCGGCCGCCCGGGAGGCGTTGGAGCCGGGGCCGTTCGGGTACGTCGCCGGGGGTGCCGGGTCGGACGCGACGGTCCGGGCGAACCGCGAGGCGTTCGACCGGTGGCGGATCGTGCCGAGGATGCTCACCGACGCCACGGCGCGTGACCTGTCGACCACGGTCCTTGGCACGCGGATGCCGGCGCCGGTGCTGCTCGCGCCGGTCGGTGCCCAGTCGATCGTGCACCAGGACGGGGAGCTGGCGACCGCGCGGGCCGCGGGTGATCTCGGGGTGCCGATGATCCTGTCCACCGCGGCGTCGCACCCGATCGAGCCGGTGGCGGAGGCCAACGGGGACGGCCCGCGCTGGTTCCAGTTGTACTGGCCCAACGACAACGACGTGACGGTGAGCATCCTGTCGCGGGCCAAGGCGGCCGGGTTCTCGACGCTGGTGCTGACGCTGGACACGTGGACGCTGGCCTGGCGGACCACCGATCTCGACCAGGCGTACCTGCCGTTCATCCGCGGCGTCGGCACCGCGATCCCGTTCTCCGACCCGGCGTTCCGCGCTGGGTTGACGGCGTCGCCGGAGGACGACCCGCAGTCGGCGATCCTGCGGTGGATCCCGATGTTCACCGGTACCGACAAGCGGTGGGACCAGCTGCCGTTCCTGCGCGAGCACTGGGACGGCCCGATCGTGCTGAAGGGCATCCAGCACGTCGACGACGCGCGCCGGGCGTGCGACGCGGGGATGGACGGCATCGTGGTGTCCAACCACGGCGGCCGGCAGGTCGACGGTGCTGTCGCGTCGCTGGACGTGCTGCCGGGGATCGCCGCCGCGGTGGGGGACCGGATGGCGGTGCTGTTCGACTCCGGCATCCGAACGGGCGCGGACATCGTCAAGGCCCTCGCCCTCGGCGCCGACGCGGTGCTGCTCGGCCGGCCGTTCGTGTACGGGCTCGGCCTCGCCGGTGAGGAGGGGGTCCGGCACGTGCTGCGCAGTGTCCTGGCCGACCTCGACCTCACGCTCGCCCTCTCCGGCAACCGCTCCCCGGCCGGCCTCTCCGCCGACTCCCTCTGGCACGCCTGACCCGTTACTTGGCGTCGGCGTAGACGGTTACCGGGGTGGCCTGGAGGGGGAAGAGGACCGGGGTGTCGGGGAAGACCAGGGCGGTGGCTTCCTCGGCGGAGGCGGTGACCTCCTTGGTGACCTGGGGGGCGAGGTCGGTGGGGCAGTGGACCAGGACCTCGTCGTGCTGGAAGAAGACCAGGTGGGCCTCGGTGCCGGCGAGGCGGCGGCGGAGGGTGGCCAGGACGGTGAGGGCCCAGTCGGAGGCGCTGGCCTGGACCACGAAGTTCCTGGTGAAGCGGCCCCAGTCGCGGGCGGCTCGGCGGGAGCGGGACTCGTCGCCGGAACCCATCAGGTCGCGCCACGACTCGCTCGGGGGCGGGGACGTGCGGCCGAGGCGGGAGCGGACGATCCGACCCTCCTCGCCGGCCCGGGCCGCCTGCTCGACGTACTCGACGGCCTGGGGGAACCGGCGGCGCAGGGTCGCCAGCAGGGGGCCGGCGCCGCCGGACGTGCCGCCGTACATCGCCGAGAGCATGGCGATCTTCGCGTGCTGGCGGTCGCCGTCGAAGGCCTCCTCGGCCAGGCGGGTGTAGAGGTCGACGCCCGCCGACACCTCCGCCAGGCCGCGGTCGTCGGACAGCGCGGCCAGCACCCGGGGCTCCAGCTGCGCGGCGTCGGCCACCACCAGCGACCAGCCGGGGTCGGCCCGGACAGCGGTGCGCAGGGCGCGCGGCAGCTGCAGCGCGGCGCCGCCCCTGGTCGCCCAGCGGCCGGACACCACGCCGCCCACCACGTACTCGGGGCGGAACCGGCCGCCGTGCACCCACGAGTCCAGCCACGTCCAGCCGTTCGCCACCCACAGCCGGGCCAGCTCCTTGTAGCGGAGCAGCGGCGCGACGGCGGGGTGGTCGATCTCCCGCAGCACGTGCGCCCGGCTCGACGGCACGTCGATGCCGGCCCGGCCGAACGCGCGCACCACGCTCGCCGGGTTGTCCGGGTTCACCTGCCGGTTCTCCGGTGCGCCGACCAGGCCGAACGCCGCCGTGATCTCCTCGGCCAGACCGGCCAGCACCGCCGGGCGGGCACCCGGTGCCGGGCGCGGACCGAGCAGCTCGGTCAGCAGGTCGCCGTGTACGTCCGCCCGCCAGGGCAGCCCGTGGTGGCGCATCTCGGCGGCGGCCAGTGCTCCGGCCGACTCGGCGGCCACCAGCAGACGTAATCGGTCGGGACGCGGGGTCTGTTCGATCCGCCGCAGTTGGTCGGCGTACACCCGTGCGGCCGCCTCCAGCGGGTCGGCGCCGGCCGGCAGCGGCTCCCGCGACGTCTCGAACAGGGTGGGTTGCTCCCCGCGCGCGGCCGGTGGCGGGTCGTCCGGCTCGGCGAGTCCGTGCAGTCTGGCCCAGGCCGCGGCCAGGTTGCGTGGGCGGCCGGGGGTGCCGGCGTGGGCGAGCAGGATGCCCTCGGCGAGCGCGAGGTCGTGGCAACGGGCGAGCGGCACACCCGCCGCGAGCAGGTCCGGGTAGAGGGTCTCGGCAGACGGCAGCACCCAGCGCGGCGCGTGCTCGGCCTCGGTGGCGCGGACCCACGCCGCCAGGTCGGGCACGGCCGTGTCGGCGCCGGCCGGGAGCACCCGCACCCGGCCGGCACCGTCCACCCCCGGCACCACCACGACCTGCATGGACGTATTGTGCGCCGCCCCACCGACAGTTCCGGTTCGCGGGCGCGCCGTCTTGCCGCGTCGCGTGCGCCGGCCCACCGACAGTTCCGGCACGCGGTGCGGTGGACCGTTAGTTAACTCTCGAGTAGGTTCGGGTGGGTGTCGACCTATCTGTCCCGGGCCCGGAAGGCCGCCACGTGGGTGCCGACGATGGTGCGCGGCCTCGACGTCATCCGCCGGTCCGGCATGGTGCCGCTCACCCGGCCCGACCTCGCCCTGGTCTCGTTGCTCCGGCTGCGCCAGCTCGGCCCCATCGCCGGCGCCGCGCGGGTCGCGGCCGGCCGGGACGGCACCGCGCTCGGGCTGGTCGACGAGCTCGGCCCCCTCACCTACGCCCAGCTCGACACCCGCTCCAACGCCCTGGCCAGAGCCTTCGCCGCCCGCGGGCTCGGGCCGGACTCGGTCATCGCACTGCTGGCCAGGGACCACCGCGGCGCGGTCGACACCATGGTCGCCGCCGGCAAGCTCGGTGCCCGCCTGCTGCTGATGAACACCGGGTTCGCCCGTCCCCAACTCGTCGACGTCGCGCGCCGGGAGCGGGTCTCCGCGATCGTGCACGACCAGGAGTTCAGCGACCTGGTCGACGCCGTCGACGGTGATCCGCCGAAGTTCCTCGCCTGGGTCGACGGCACGCCGGACCGGACCACCCTCGACGAACTCATCGCCGGCACCGACGACCGCCCGCTGCCCAACCCGCCGCGGCCGGGCGGGCTCGTGCTGCTGACCAGCGGCACCACCGGCACCCCCAAGGGCGCCCCGCGCCAGGTCAAGTCCCCGCTGGCGGTCGCCCAGTTCCTCGACCGGATCCCGCTCCGGGTCGGGGAGGCCACGGTGCTCGCCGCGCCGCTGTTCCACGGCACCGGGCTCTCCCAGTTCCTGATCTCGTTCGCGCTCGGCTCCACCGTCGTGGTCCGGCGGAGGTTCGACCCCGAGGAGACCCTGCGCGCCGTCCAGGACAACCGGGCGACCGCGCTCGTGCTGATCCCGACCATGCTCCGGCGGATCCTCGACCTCGGTCCCGGCGTGCTCGGCCGGTACGACACGTCGAGCCTGCGGATCGTGTTCTGCGCCGGCTCCGCGCTGCCGCCCGAGCTGGGCAACCGGGCCACCGAGGCCTTCGGCGACGTGGTGCACAACCTGTACGGGTCGACCGAGGTCGCGGTGGCCACGGTGGCGACGCCGGCGGACTGGCGGGCCGCGCCGGGTACCGTCGGCCACGCGCCGGTGGGCTGCCGGGTCGCGCTCTACGACGACGCGGGCCACCGGATCACCGAGCCGGACGTCGTCGGGCGGGTGTTCGTCGGCAGCGTGCTGTCGTTCGAGGGCTACACCGACGGGCGGCACAAGGACGTCCTCGACGGCCTGCTCGCCAGTGGCGACGTCGGGCACTTCGACCGGCAGGGCCGGCTGTTCATCGACGGCCGGGACGACGACATGATCGTCTCCGGGGGCGAGAACGTGTTCCCCGGCGAGGTGGAGAACCTCCTGCTGGAGCACGACGCGGTGGCCGAGGCCGCGGTGACCGGGGTGCCGGACGACGAGTTCGGTCAGCGGCTCAAGGCGTACCTGGTGCTCCGTCCGGCGGCGAGCCTGGACGCCGAGCAGGTCCGCGACTACGTGAAGGCGAACCTGGCCCGGTACAAGGTCCCGCGCGACGTGGTCTTCGTCGGCGAGCTGCCGCGCAACGCCACCGGCAAGCTGCTCAAGGACCGCTTGACGGAACTGGGCTGAGCCCTCTATCACACCAATATCTCTCGAGCAAGGCCCCATAGTTGGGAGTCGGTGCCGGAAAGGCCTTCTTCTCGAAATGTGGGAGGCCGAATTTCATTTCCCGCCAGTTCACCGTCAGGCAATCGCAACATTGCCCGTGCATATTGCCGAATCGACGTGCCCGGCTGGTTTCTCAGCGTCATCCACGCAGCTCAGGGCGGTCGCGGCGTCCGCGACTGCCTGCCATACCCGCCGGTAGTGTTCCTGAACACACCTTTCTCGGCCTGGATCCGCGCTGGCCCGGTCGCGCTAGGGAGATTACTCCGTTTGGGCTAGTTGTGGCAAGTGGCAAGCATTGCCCGAAGTTTGTACCCGGGGGTTGCATGACATCGGGTGGCGACGAATTCCAGGGGCACCAATTGGTCTTGTCGACGCCCGCAAATGTCGGGGACAGGAAGGGCAACAACGTCATGACGCGCAATCGTCGAGGCCGGCTGATCGCCGGCGTGGGCTTCGCGGCAGCAGCGGCGGCAGTGACCGCCGTCGTCGCGGTACCCGCACAGGCGCAGGAGGGCTCCATCCGGCTCGCGAACAGCGACGCCGCCGTGGCCGACAGCTACATCGTCGTGCTCAAGGACGACATCCGGTCGGCGGCCGTGTCCGCGCGGGCCGACAGCCTCGCCGCCGAGTACGGCGCCAAGGTCGGGCACACCTACACCGCCGCGCTCCAGGGCTTCTCGGTCAGCGCGAGCGAGGACGAGGCCAAGCGGCTCGCCGCGGACGAGTCGGTCGCCTACGTGCAGCAGAACCAGAAGTTCACCATCTCCGACACCCAGACCGACCCGCCGTCGTGGGGCCTGGACCGGATCGACCAGCGCGACCTGCCGCTGGACAGCTCCTACACCTACGCCAACAAGGGCGACGGCGTCACCGCCTACGTCGTGGACACCGGCGTGATGGTCGACCACCCGACCTTCGAGGGCCGGGCCACCGGCGGCTTCGACGCCATCGACGGTGACGACGACGTGACCGACGGGCACGGCCACGGCACCCACGTCGCCGGCACCATCGGCGGCGCCGAGTACGGCGTGGCCAAGGGCGTGTCGATCGTCGGCGTCCGGGTGCTCGACGACTCCGGCTCCGGCACCACCGAGCAGGTCGCCGCCGGCATCGACTGGGTCGCGCAGAACGCCAGCGGCCCGTCGGTGGCCAACATGAGCCTCGGCGGCCCGGCCGACGACGTGCTCGACGCCGCCACCCAGGGCGCGATCGACGCCGGCATCACCTTCGCGGTCGCGGCCGGCAACTCCTCCGCCGACGCGTCCGGCTTCTCGCCGGCACGGGTCGAGTCGGCCATCACGGTCGCCGCCTCGGACGACGCGGACGCCCAGGCCTCCTTCTCCAACTACGGCTCGCTGGTCGACATCTACGCCCCGGGCGTGGACATCACCTCGTCCTGGAACGACGGTGCCACCAACACGATCTCCGGCACCTCGATGGCCTCCCCGCACGTGGCCGGCGCCGCGGCGCTGTTCCTGTCGGCCAACCCGGACGCCACCCCGGCGGACGTGGCCACGGGCCTGACCACGGCCGCGACGCCCGACAAGATCACCAACCCCACCGGGGACACCCCCAACCTGCTCCTCTACGTGGGCGAGTGAGGTAGTCGCGGACGCCGCCTCCGGGATCCTCCCGGGGGCGGCGTTTGTGCGCGCGGCCCAACGTGACCTGGCGCGCGAGGGGCTCCCGCTGACGCGGATTTGGCCTAGGGTGCTGGAGGTGGACTTCTCGCACTCGGCCACGGCGGCCGACTACCTGCGGCGTGTCGGTGACTTCATCCGTGCGGAGATCGAGCCCGTCGAGGCCGACTACCACCGCACCCTCCGGGAGAGCCGGGACCCCTGGGTCGTGCTCCCGATCGTGAACCAGCTCAAGGCCAGGGCCCGCGACCAGGGCCTGTGGAACCTGTTCCTGCCCGACACCGAGCACGGCGGCGCCGGACTGTCCAACGTGGAGTACGCGCCGCTGGCCGAGGCGATGGGCCGCTCCGCGCTCGCCCCGGTGGTCTTCAACTGCAACGCCCCGGACACCGGCAACGCCGAGGTGCTCGTCAAGTACGGCAGCGACGAGCAGCGCTCCCGGTGGCTGGAACCGTTGCTGCGCGGTGAGATCCGCTCCGCGTTCTGCATGACCGAACCCGAGGTCGCCTCCTCCGACGCCACCAACATGGCCGCCACAGCGGTGGTCGACGGCGACGAGATCGTCCTCAACGGGCGCAAGTGGTGGAGCACCGGCGTCGGTCACCCGGAGTGCGCGTTCGTCATCTTCATGGGCCTCACCGACCCCGACGCGCACAAGTACCAGCGGCACTCGATGGTCCTGGTGCCACTGGACACCCCTGGCGTCAAGGTCGAGCGGATGCTGTCGGTGTTCGGCCACCAGGACGAGCCGTTCGGCCACGGCGAGGTCAGCTTCACCGACGTCCGGCTGCCGCTCTCCGCGGTGATCGCCGGACCCGGCCGCGGGTTCGAGATCGCCCAGGGCCGCCTGGGGCCGGGCCGCATCCACCACTGCATGCGCCTGATCGGGCTGGCCGAGAAGGCGCTGGAGCTGGCCTGCGCCAGGGCCACCGACCGGGTCGCGTTCGGCAAGCCGCTGGCGAACCTCGGCGGCAACCGGGAGCGGATCGCGCACGCCCGCATCGCGATCAACCAGGCCAGGCTGCTCGTCCTGCACACCGCCTGGCTGCTGGACACCAAGGGCCTGGCCGGTGCGCGCAGCGAGGTGTCGCAGATCAAGGTCGCGGTGCCGAACACCGCGCTGGAGGTCATCGACATGGCCATCCAGCTGCACGGCGCCGCCGGCCTGTCCGACGACTTCCCGCTGGCCGCCGCGTACACCGGCGCCCGGTCGCTGCGGCTGGCGGACGGGCCGGACGAGGTGCACCTGAACCTGGTCGCGCGGTACGAGCTCGCGGAGCGTTCGTGAGGGTCCTGGTCACCGGCGCCGGGTCCGGGCTGGGCCGCGCGCTCGCGACCCGCTGGTCGGCCACCGGCGCGCGGGTCCTGGTGTCCGACGTGGACCCGGCGGCCGCCGGCGCGGTCGCCGAGGAGCTCGGCCAGACCTCCCGCGCGCTCGACGTGACCTCCGGCGCCGACTGGGAGTCCGCTGTGGACTGGTGCCGGTCCACCTGGGACGGCCTGGACGTGCTGGTGAACAACGCCGGCGTCGGCGCGGGCGGCCGGTTCGAACGGATCGCCGTCGAGGACTGGGACTGGATCTGGGAGGTCAACCTCAAGGGCGTGGTGCGCGGCTGCCGGGCGTTCGTGCCGCTGTTCAAGGAGCAGGGCGCCGGGCACGTCGTGAACGTGGCCTCGCTCGCCGGGCTGATGAACCTGCCCGCGATGGCCTCCTACAACGTCACCAAGGCGGGCGTGATCTCGCTCTCCGAGACCCTGCGCCTGGAACTGGAGCCGTACGGGGTGCACACCACCGTCGTGTGCCCCGGGTACTTCCGGACGAACCTGGGGGAGCGCACCCGCACCCCGGATCCCGCGGTGGCGAAGGTGATGGACAAGCTGATGGCGTCCTCGAAGGTCACCGCGGCCGACGTCGCCGGCCAGGTCGTCGACGCGGTGCGGGACCGGCGGTTCCTGGTGCTCACCCACCCGGCCGCCCGCCGGTCGATCCGGCTCAAGCGGTGGCTGCCCAAGGTCGTCGACCGCGAGGTGCGCGCGTACTGGGCCCGACTGCGGTCCACTGTGGAACGGGAGGATCGATGACGGCGCTGGACGAGCCGGGTGCGCTGCGCGAGGAGGACGCGTTCGACACCGACGCGGTCGGCGCGTGGCTCGAGTCCCACGTGGACGGTCTGGGCGAGCTGCTGGAGGTTCGCCAGTACCCCGGCGGCGCGTCGAACCTCACGTACCTGCTGCGGTACGCCGACCGGGAGCTGGTCCTGCGGCGCCCTCCGGCCGGGCGGAAGGCGAAGTCGGCGCACGACATGCGCCGGGAGTACCGGGTGCAGCGTGCGCTGCGGCCGGTGTACCCGTACGTGCCGAACGTGCTCGCGCTGTGCGACGACCCGGCGGTGCTCGGCTCGGACTTCTACGTGATGGAGCGGATCGAGGGCGTCATCCTGCGCGGCGACCTGCCCGCCGGGATGACGCTGTCGCCGCGGGACGCGCGGTCGCTGGCGTTCCGCACGTTCGACCGGCTGATCGAGCTGCACCGGCTCGACCCGGAGCCGATCGGCCTGGCCGACCTCGGCAAGGGCGCCGGTTACGTCGAACGGCAGGTCCTCGGCTGGAACGAGCGCTACACCAGGGCCAGGACCGACGACGCGCCCGACTGCGCCGACGTGATGGCCTGGCTCGCCGCGAACCGCCCGGACGACGTGCGGATCTGCGTGATCCACAACGACTTCCGCTTCGACAACGTGGTGCTCGACGGTACGTCCACACTGGACGTGGTCGGCGTGCTCGACTGGGAGATGGCCACCCTCGGCGACCCGCTGATGGACCTCGCCGGCAGCATGGCGTACTGGATCCAGGCCGACGACGATGAGACCGCGCAGCTGCTGCGCCGCCAGCCGACCCACCTGCCCGGGATGCCGACCAGGGCCGAGCTGGTCGACCACTACTGCGCCGAGATGGGGCTGTCCGCGGCGAACTGGGCGTTCTACGAGGTGTTCGGCCGGTTCCGGCTGCTGGTGATCATGCAGCAGATCTACTACCGGTACCGCGCCGGCCAGACCAGCAACCCGGCGTTCGCGCACTTCGGCCGGTTCGCGGCGTACCTGGCCGACCGCTGCCGCGCCGGGATCGGCTGATGGCCGCCATCTACCTCCTCCGGCACGGCCAGGCCAGCTTCGGCGCGGCCGACTACGACGTGCTGTCCGAGGTCGGCGAGCTGCAGGCCAAGGCGCTCGGCGACGAGCTGCGCCGCCGCGAGGTCCGGGTGCACGCGGTGTGGTCGGGGACGCTGCGCCGCCAGCTCGCGACCGCGGCCGCCTGCCTGCCGGCCGCCGGGATAGACCTCGAGGTCGGCCAGGACCCCAGGTGGAACGAGTACGACCACCTCGGGCTCGTCCCCGAGGGCCAGGGCGACCCGGCCGACCTGGCCGGCTCGGCCCGCCGGTTCCAGGCCCAGCTCGACGAGGCGCTGTCCCGCTGGCTCGCCGGCGACGAGCGGGTCGGCACCAGCGGCACCTGGGCGGAGTTCAGCGGCGGGGCGTTCGCCGCGGTCAACGACGCACTTGCCGCCCTGCCCCGCGGCGGGACCGCGCTGGTGTTCACCTCGGCCGGCCTGATCAGCGCGATCTGTGCCCGGCTGCTGCACCTGCCGCCGGAGGGCTTCCTGGCCATGAACCGCACGATGGCCAACGCGAGCATCACCAAGCTGGTCAGCGGCCGCTCCGGGGTCAGCCTGCTCTCCTACAACGAGCACGCCCACTTCGAGGGAGCCGGCCGCGAACTGCTCACCTACCGCTGAGCTGTTGCCCGGGCCCGCGCCGCAGGGTAGGCAGGGAGCATGCGTCGTCCCAGCATCGATCCGGTCGTGTGGCGTCCGCCGAGGGGCGAGCGGGCGGCGCGGCCGGCGCGGGACACCCTGCCCGAGCTGACCGTCGTGCCGGTCAACGGGCGCGGGCCGGAGGACGTCGCCGTCGAACGGGGGCACCTGTTCACCGGCGTGGAGGACGGCCGGATCCTGCGGCTCACCCCGGACGGCAGGCGCCTGGACACGATCGCCGACACCGGCGGCCGGCCGCTGGGCGTGGAGCTGTACCCGGACGGGCGGCTGCTGGTCTGCGACGCCGAACGCGGGCTGCTGCTGGTCGACCGGGCGGGCGGCGGCGTCGAGGTGCTGGTCGAGCGCGGGCCCGGCCTGCGGGTGTGCAACAACGCCGCGGTGGCCGCCGACGGCACCGTGTACTTCACCGACTCCACCAGCCGGTTCGACCTCGTGCACTGGAAGGCCGACCTGCTGGAGCACCGCGGCACCGGCCGGCTGCTGCGCCGCGACCCGGACGGCACCGTCGACCTGGTCCTCGACGGCCTCCACTTCGCCAACGGCGTCGCGCTCGTCCCCGACGAGTCCGCCGTGGTCGTCGCCCAGACCGGCGCCTACCGGCTGGACCGGGTGCCGCTGACCGGGGAGCGGCAGGGCCGGGCCGAGCCGCTGGTCGACGGGCTGCCCGGCTTCCCGGACAACATCGCCACCGGCTCCGACGGGCTGGTCTGGATCGCCATGGTCAGCGCGCGGCTCGCCGCCTTCGACCTGGTGAGCCGCCTGCACCCGGCCGTGCGCAAGGCCGTCTGGGCACTGCCGGACCGGCTGCAGCTCCGGGAGAAGCGGGTGGTGTGGGTGCGGGCGGTCGACGGCACCACCGGCCGCACGGTGCACGACTTCCACGGCACCCGCCCTGACTTCCACATGGTCACCGGCGTCCGCGAGGTCGACGGGACCGTGCACCTCGGCAGCCTCAACGAGCACGCCGTGGCCCGGTTTGAGGTGCCGTGAGGCAGCTTCCTGCCACCGGCCGCGGCATTGTTGCCGAACTGCGACCCGTACCGGTTCAGGTGGGAAAACGGCCGTCGCGGGTCCACCCGGAACCGGTGCCGGTGAGCCGTTCGGCGGTGTCCGTGGGCTGTTCGGTCCCCCCGCGGCTCCTCTTCTGGCCGACGACCCGGGACGGGGCTTGACTTCAAAGCTGGAGCTGGTCCAGGCTAATCCGCCATTAACCGATCAAGCGGCCTCGTGCCACCGGTTTTTGTGCAGCCGCAACGACATGTCCGGTCCGAAATGGACCGGGTTGGAGGAGTCGAGGATGACTCAACGGTGGACCCGCCAGCTGGCCGGCGTTCGCCCGTGTGCGGCTCGCGTCGCGATATCTTCGCGCGCGTTTTTGCGGAAACCTTGACTGAGCACCTGCTTTCCACGGGGGTCCGCGAAAGGTGTCGGGTGCGGTGCGGTCAGTTACGGATTGACAGGAGTAGCAGAGATGAGTGCTGGAGCAAGGGTGCGCACCGTTGCCCTCCTTGCCGTCGCGGCGGTCGCCCTCGCCGGGTGCGGTGGCGACGACGGCGGTGACGGTGGCGGCGGTGGAGGCGGCGGTGGTGCGGCGCCCGCTCTGGAGGGTCGCGGTCCGATCACGTTCGCGACCGGCAAGGACACCTCGGGCAACATGCAGAAGCTCGTCGACGAGTGGAACGCCGACCACCCGGACGAGAAGGTGACGATCACCGAGCTGCCGGAGTCCGCCGACGACCAGCGCAACCAGATGATCCAGAACGCGCAGGTCGAGTCCGACGCCTACACCGTGCTCAACCTCGACGTCATCTGGACCGCCGAGTTCGCGGCGAACCGGTGGATCGTCGAGCTGCCCCAGGAGGAGTTCGAGCTCGACCAGTTCCTCGAGCCGGCCGTCGAGACCGGGATGTACCGCGACCGGATGTACGCCATGCCGGTGTACTCCGACGGCGGCCTGCTGTACTACCGCCAGGACCTGCTGGAGAAGGCGGGCGTCGAGCCCCCGGAGACCTGGGCCGACATGCTCGCCGCGTGCGAGGCGGTGCAGAAGCTCCCCGAGGGCAAGAACATGGGCTGCTACTCGGGCCAGTTCGACAAGTACGAAGGCCTCACGGTCAACTTCTCCGAGGCCGTGCAGTCCGCGGGCGGGCACGTCGTCGACGAGAGCGGCAAGCCGACGGTCGACTCCCAGGAGGCCAAGGACGGCCTGAACTTCCTGGTCGACGCGCACAAGAACGGCCAGATCCCGCAGGCCGCCATCACCTACAAGGAGGAGGAGAGCCGCCGCGCGTTCCAGGACGGCCAGCTGGTCTTCCTCCGCAACTGGCCGTACGTGTACGCGCTGGCCGGCGCCACCGACGGCTCCTCCAAGGTGGCCGGCAAGTTCGGCGTGGCCCCGCTGCCCGGCAAGGACGGCCCCGGCGTGTCCACCCTGGGCGGGCACAACTTCGCGATCTCCTCGTTCGCGCCGAACAAGGCCACCGCGCTGGACTTCATCAAGTTCTTCGCCTCCGAGGAGGCCCAGCGCTCCAACCTGCTCGCCACCTCGCAGGCGCCGACGCGCCAGGCCCTGTACGAGGAGCAGGAGCTGGTCGACCAGTTCCCGTACCTGCCGACGCTGCTCGCGTCGATCGAGAACGCCGAGCCGCGGCCGAGGGTCGTGCGCTACGGCGACGTGACGGCCGCCATCCAGGAGGCCGCGTACGGCGCCATCACCGGTGAGACGACCACCGACGACGCGCTCGCGACCCTGCAGACCGAGCTCGAAGAGCTGACGGCGGAGTAAGGGGCGAGCACGACCGGGCCGGGCGCGTGCGTCCGGCCTGGTCCGCCCCTGGGACAACGGAGTTCTCGTGACCGCGCCCACACTTCCGCCCGCAGTCGGCGGCAACGCGACCAGCAGTCCGCAGCGGCACGGCAGGCTCGCCGCCGCGCTGCTCTCGCCCACGTTCATCGTGCTGGCCCTGATCATCCTGTACCCGCTGATCTCCGCGCTGCGCGAGTCGATGTACCGAAGAGAGGACGGACTCGACGAGAGCGGCTTCGTCGTCGAGGGTGACCGCTTCGTCGGCATCGACAACTACACGGAGATGTTCACCGGCGACGCCGCCGGCCGGTTCTGGAACGCCTTCTTCAACACCACCTTCTTCACCGTGGTCGGTGTCGGCATCGCCACGGTGATCGGCATCGCGATGGCGCTGGTGATGCACCACGCCCTGCGCGGCCGCGGCTTCGTCCGGGCCAGCATCCTGGTGCCCTGGGCGGTGCCGACCGCGATGTCCGCCATCCTCTGGCAGTGGATCTTCCAGGCGGACGGGATCGCCAACGAGATCCTCAACACCCAGATCCTGTGGACCACCGAGGGCTTCCAGGCGAAGCTCGCGGTGCTGATCGCCGACACCTGGAAGACCGCGCCGTTCGTCGGCCTGCTGGTGCTCGCCGGCCTGCAGGTCATCCCGAACGACGTCTACGAGGCGGCCAAGGTCGACGGCGCCACCGGCTGGCGCCAGTTCTGGCGCATCACGCTGCCGCTGGTGCGGCCAGCGCTGCTGGTGGCGGTGCTGTTCCGGGTGATGGACGTGCTGCGGATCTTCGACCTGCCCTACGTGCTGATCGGATCGCGCAAGGAGTCGGTGGAGACGCTGTCCATGCTGGCCTTCGAGGAGGCGAACCAGGTCAGATACGGGCCAGCCGCCGCCTACGCGACGGTGTTGTTCCTCTACGTAGCGATCATCGCGTACACGTTCGTCAAGCTGCTCGGCGCGGACCTGATCGGTGAGGCGAGGGTGCGGAGCAAGGAGACGAAGCGCCGGAAGGAGGCGGTGCCGGCATGAGCAGGACGGGAACCCCGCGCGGGCGGCGGTGGCTGCTGCAGCTCGGCATCGTGATCATCGTCGTCTACTGCCTGGCGCCGTTCTACTGGATGGTCGTCTCGGCGTTCCGCAGGCCCAACGAGCAGGGCGAGAACAGCTGGCTGCCCAGCACGTGGTCGCTGGAGAACTTCGAGGCCGTGTTCGGGCCGGACGTCGGGTTCGGGCGGTCGCTGCTGAACAGCCTCGTCGTGGCCGGCACCACCACCGTGCTGACGCTGATCGTCGGCACGTTCGCCGCGTACACGCTGGCCAGGTTGAACTTCCGGTTCAAGAACGCGGCGGCCGGGATCATCATCGCCACCTCGATGTTCCCCGGCATCTCGCTGATCGTGCCGCTGCTGAAGCTGTTCACCGAGATCGGCTGGATCAACACCTACCAGGCGATGGTCCTGCCCAGCCTCTCGTTCGCGCTGCCGCTGGCGGTGTGGACGCTCGCCACCTTCTTCCGGCAGATGCCCAAGGAGCTGGAGGAGGCCGCGATGGTGGACGGGCTGACCAGGGGCCAGGCCTTCCGGCGGGTGATCCTGCCGCTGGCCGCGCCGGGCATGTTCACCACCGCGATCATCACGTTCATCGCGGCGTGGAACGAGTTCATCATCGCCCTGTCCATGGTGAACGACGAGAAGATGCAGACCGCCACCGTGGCGATCTCCCGGTTCACCGGCATCACCGGCTTCGACAGCCCGTTCGGCACGAAGATGGCCGCCGGGGTGATCGTGACCGTGCCGCTGGTGATCGTGGTGCTGATCTTCCAGCGCCGGATCATCGCCGGGCTCACCGCGGGCGGGGTCAAGTAGTGCGCCGGGCCGCTGTGCTGGTTGCTGTGCTCGTGGCGGTGCTCGCCGCCGCCACGAGCACGCTCACCGCGCCGGTGGTCGCCGAGCCGGCCGGGCCGGACCGGGTACGGGCGGCGGAGCTGTCGGAGACCAGCCGGCTGGGTGACCGGCGAGCGCTGGTCACCGGCGAGCGCACGATCGCCATGGGCGACGCGAACGGGCTCTACCCGGCCACCGGCTGGCACGTCCGCGGCGAGATGGGCGGGCTGTGGACGCCGCCGGTGAAGCTGCTCGACGGGATCTGGTTCGCCGTCGACGGCCGGTGGCTCGGCGCCGACCGCCCGGCCGACCGGTACACCGCCGGCTGGGGCTACCACCGGTTCGACTACGGCGAGGCCGGCGGCGTGCGGGTCGACCGGGTCGACTTCGCCCCGGACGACGCGCGGGCCACGGTCATCGGCCTGACCCTGCGCGCGGACACCCGCCGCACCGTCCGGCTGGCCATGGACGCGCACTCCGAGCTGATGCCGGCCTACCCGTGGGGGTGGACCACGCCCGGCGCCGCCGAGGTCAACCTGCCGGACACCGGTTCCTACGCCGACGGCCGGCTCACGTTCCGCGAGCGCGGCACCTCGCCCGGAACCGGCGCGCACGACTACGCCGCGGTGGTCGGCTCCTCCGCGCGCCCGGTCGGGCACGCGCTCGGCGACGACCACCGGGGACCGCAGGACCCGGCCGTGGTCTGCCCGGCCGACGGCGACGCCCCGCCGCGCTGCGACGACTCGGTGTTCGGCCGCGGCACCGGCGGCCGGCTGGACTTCGCGATCCCGGTGCGCCCGGGGCGGGCCACCACCGTGTGGTTCACCGTCGCCGGCTCCGACCAGGGGCTTGCCGAGGCACGCGCGGAGTACGCCAGGGCGTCCCGGCACCCCGCCGAGGCGCTGGCCGCCAAGGTCGCCGACCGGCTCCGGGTCGCGCGCAACACCGTCGTCGACCTGCCGGGCGACCGGCTGCTCCAGCGCAGTGTCGCGTGGAGCAAGCAGAACCTCGCCGACTCGGTGCAGCGCGCGCACGACCTGGAGCTGCGCGACACCGACGAGGGCGGCGCCTATCCGCCGGCCGCCGGCACGCTGGAGTCGGCGACCTGGTTCGGCGCCGGGTTCCCCGACTACCCGTGGCTGTTCGGCACGGACGGGGAGTACACCGCGTTCGCCGCCGTGGCGGCCGGCCAGTTCGAGCCGATCAAGGCGCACCTGCGGGCGCTGCGCGACGTGTCCGAGGTCGTCAACGACGGCAGCGGCAAGGTGGTGCACGAAGTGGTGTCCACAGGTGACGTCTACTTCGGAGCGAACGACGACCAGGGCAACACCGACGAGACGGTGAAGTTCCCGAGCGCTGTCGCCCTGGTGTGGCGGTGGACCGGCGACGACCGCTTCCGCGACGACCTGTACGACTTCGCGGTCCGGAACCTGCGCTACGTCGACGAGCACCTCGACGCCGACGGCGACGGCTGGCCGGAGGGGCTCGGCAACGTCGAGCGGCCGGGCATGGGCGAGGAGAAGCTGGACAGCGCCGCGTACTTCGTGCGCGGCCTGCTCGACCTCGCGGACCTGGCCGCCAGCAAGGGCGACACCGCCACGGCGAACTGGGCGTCCGACCGCGCCGCCGGTCTGTTGGCGCGGTTCGAGGACACCTGGTGGGCCGGTGGCGACGCGGACGCCTACGCGGAGTCCATCGACGACCCGGAAGACCCGGCCAACGACAACCGCCCGGTGTTCCAGCGGCACTGGACCGGTGTGGCGCCGATGGAGATCGAGCTGCCCGACGGCGCCCCGCTGGCCTCGACCGCGCACGGCGCGACGGCGTTGGCGCGGCGGGAGCAGGACTGCTACACGGGCGAGTTCGGCCTGTACCACACCGGCTCGGGCCCGACCTCCGCGCCGGAGGGCAACCCGGGCCCGTCGTGCGACACCGTGGTGTCGACCGTGCCCGGCGAGCGCTCGACGTACTCGCTGAACACCGCGGTGATGGCCGTGGCCGAGGGCAACTTCGGCCGCCTGGCGCAGCAGCGGCACTACACCAGGGGCAACGCCCGGATCCAGCTCGACCCGTCGGTGTGGGAGACCCCGGGCGCGATGCCCGAGGTGGCGCCGTCGCCGGACTTCGTGGCGAACATCGACCGGCCGTTCCACGACCGCTCGATGTCGTTGCAGGCGTGGGGCGCGTACGGCGTGCTGTGGCCGGTGGTGCACCAGCACCTCGGCGTCGCGCCCGACCTCGGCAACGGGCGGCTGTCGGTGGTCCCGCACCTGGCGGAGGACCGGGAGCGGATCGCCGGCCGGCACATCCGCGTCGGCCGGGGCACCGTCGACGTGTCGGTCCGCCGCACCGGTGCCGGCCTCGCGGTGTCCACCGACCTGCACCGCGTGCGGGCCGACCTCACCGTCGGCGCCGTCCTTCCCGCCGGGACCCGGCCGGCCGAGGTGAGGTACAACGGTCGAGTGATCGCCTACCGGACGGTCGGGACGACCCGCGGGGTCGAGGTCCGGGCCGACGTGCGCGGCGACGGGACCTTGGAGGTGACGTTCGATTAGGCGGAGCGCGGTTCTCGTGTTCGCCGGTGTGCTGCTGGCCGGCTGTTCCTCGTCGTCGGACTGGGGCAGGCAGGTGTTCGCGGGCGCCGGACCCGACGTGGCGTCCCTGAAGGTGACCGGCACCGAACCGGTGCGGTCCGAGGGGCCGAGCAGGTTGTCCCCGGACGGCACGCGGGTGCTCCGGATGACCGAGCCCTGCGTCACCGCTGTCGACGGCACCGGTGAGCGGTGTGTGGAGCGGGACGGTGTCTCGGTGGACCTGCCGAGGGCGTGGTGGTCGCCGGACAGCACGAAGATCGTGTTCACCAACGACTACTGGCGCAGGTTCGACGAGCCGGACGTCTGGGTGTTCGACGTGGTCGGCGGGGAGCTGACCAACCTGACCGACGACGGGGTGGACGACTACAAGATCGGCGACCCGGACCGGGCCGCGCGGATCGACCTGCTGCCGTCGTGGTCCCCGGACGGCTCGGCGGTGCGCTTCGCCCGGGGCGTTCCGGAGCGTGAGTCGGTGGAGCTGGTGTCGGTCGGCGCGGACGGCGGTGAGGTGTCCACGGTCCGCGAGATCGACTGCGGCCCGCATGACCTCGTCGCGCTCGCGTGGTCCGCGGACCGGGTGGCGTGGACGTGCGGGATGGACGAACCCGAGGTGTGGCTCGCCGGCCTGGACGGCGGCGATCCCGAGCGGGTGCTGCCCGGCGCCGAGGACGAGGACCGGATGTCCCTGTCGTTCTCGCCGGACGGCGAGTGGCTGCTGGTGGACTCGATCACCCCGTACTCCCAGCGGGAGGCGCCCGACCGGGGCCTGGCCACCGCGGTGCCGACCGGCGGCGGCGATCCGGTGCCGGTGGCCGACGGGGCGGTGGCGTACCCGGCCTGGTCGCCGGGCGGGCACGCCCTCGCCTACGTGGAACCGCCCGGCACGGTCACCGTGGTGGCCGAACCGGGCGGGGAACCGAAGGAGCTGCACACCGCGGACCTCGTCCTCGCTCCCGACGCGATGCGCCTCGGCTGGGTCTACGGTTCGCTCCTGGTGCACGTGGACGGCGAGCCGACCCTGCTCCGGCTGTCCGGCTAGGAGATCCGGCGGCGGAACAGGAAGGTCGCGGTGGCGACGGCGGCGACCAGGATGCCGGCGCACCAGGCCGCGGCGAGCCAGGCGCTGTTGCCCATCGGGGTGCCGAGCAGCAGGGCACGCATCGACTCGATGATCGGGGTCATCGGCTGGTTCTCGGCGAAGCCGTGGATCCAGGTCGGCATCGTCTCCACCGGGACGAAGGCGCTCGACGGGTACGGCAGGAACATGACGAAGAACGTGAACCCGTTCGCCGCCTCCGCCGACCGGGTGAGCACGCCGACCGCGGCGGCCACCCAGGAGAACGCGAGCACGTACAGGAACAGCACTCCGAACGCGGCCAGGAAGTCCAGCGCTCCCGCCTCCGGCCGGAACCCGATGAGGAACCCGACCGCCAGCACCAGCACGGTGGACAGCAGGTTCCGCGCGATCGACGCGACCACGTGTCCGCCGAGCACCGCGCCGGCGCTGATGTCCATCGAGCGGAAGCGGTCCATGATCCCGCCGTTCATGTCCTGGGTGACCGCCACCGCGGTGAGCGAGGACCCGAACCCGGCGCACAGCACGATCACGCCCGGCACCACGTAGGTGACGTACTCGGTGCCGGTCTGGATCGCGCCGCCGAACAGGTACACGAACAGCAGCATCAGCATGATCGGCAGCAGCAGCGCGGTGAACAGCGCGTCCATGTTCCGGATGGACAGCCGGACCGACCGGCCGAGCATGACCAGGCTGTCGCCCGGCAGCGAGGCGGGACGCAGGGCGAGGTCAGACACCGGCGGTCTCCTTCGTGGTCTCGGTGGTGTGGCCGGTCAGGGTGAGGAACACGTCGTCGAGGGTGGCGCCGTGCACGGTGAACCGGTGCACCGCCCGGCGGGTCGGGTCGACCTCGTCCAACAGGGCACGCACGTGGCCCGCCTGCCCGTCGGTGGCGACCGACAGGGTCAGCCGCTCCGGCTCGGACCCGGCGACCCGGCGACCGAGCCGGCGGGCCAGCTCGTCGAACGCCAGCGCGTCGACCGCGACCAGGTCCAGGCGGTGCCCGGCGACCTGCGCCTTGAGCTGCGCCGCCGTGCCCTCGGCGACGATCCGGCCGCCGTCGACCACGGCGATCCGGTCGGCGAGCTTGTCGGCCTCCTCCAGGTACTGGGTGGTGAGGAAGATCGTCACGCCGTCGCGGGTCAGGCCGGTGACCACCTCCCACACCTGCTGCCGGCTGCGCGGGTCGAGGCCCGTGGTCGGCTCGTCCAGGAAGATCACCTCCGGCCGGGCGATCAGGCTCGCGGCCAGGTCCAGGCGCCTGCGCATGCCCCCGGAGTACGTGCCGACCCGCCGCGAACCGGCCTCGACCAGGTCGAACCGCTCCAGCAGCTCGTCGGCGCGGGCGGCCGCGCGCCTGCGGGGCAGCCGGCACAGCCGGGCCATCATCCGCAGGTTCTCCGCGCCGGTCTGCAGCTCGTCGATCGCGGTGTCCTGGCCGGTCAGGCTGATGCTGCGGCGGACCTGGGACCGCTCGCGGCGGACGTCGTAGCCGGCGACCCGCGCGGTGCCGGCGTCGGCCGGCAGCAGCGTGGACAGGATGCGGACGGTCGTGGTCTTGCCGGCGCCGTTCGGGCCGAGCAGCGAGAACACGCTGCCGCGGGCGACGGTGAGGTCGACGCCGCCGAGCACGGACACGTCGCCGTAGGACTTCTCGAGGCCGGTAGCCTCGATCGCGGGTTCGTCAGGCATAGGGGTACCCCCGTTTGTGGTGAACCGGAACTTACTGCGTATGCGGTAAACATTACTGCTTAGGGCGTAAACAGTACATCGGGGTATTTCCCTGATGCCGGATCAGGGGTGGACTCAGGGTCATGGACGAGGACCGCGGCACCGGCCTGCCGGCCAGCTTCGAGGTGGCCTGGGGGGTCCGGGACCGCCCGACGAAGGGGCCGAAGCGCGGGCTGAGCCTGGAGCAGATCGTCCGGGCGGGGGTGACCGTGGCGAAGGCCGAGGGCGTCGGGGCACTGTCGATGAGCCGGGTGGCCAAGGAACTCGGCACGTCGGCGATGGCGCTGTACCGGTACGTGGCGTCCAAGGACGAGCTGATGCAGCTCATCGTCGACGAGGGTCTCGGCGAGGCCGGCACGTTCGAGGTGGGCGACGGCGGATGGCGCACCGAACTGGAACGGTGGGCGTGGGCCGAGCTCGACGCCTATCGCCGCAACCCGTGGATCCTCCAGGTGCCGATCCCCGGACCGCCGGTCACGCCGAGGAACATCGCGTTCCTCGAACAGGGCCTGCGCTGCCTGGCCGGCACGCCGCTGAGCCCGGGCGAGAAGATGTCGGTGATGCTCACCCTCACCAGCTACGTCCGATCGTGGGCGTCGGTGAGCATGCAGGTCAACGAGGCCATGTCGAGCAACGGGACGCTGGTTCCGATGGACCGGTACGGCGACGTGCTCGCGGCCGTCACCACCCCCGAGGAGTTCCCGGCACTGCACGAGGTCATCGCGGCACGGGTGTTCGAGGAGGAGGAAGAGCTGCCCGACTACGACTTCGTGTTCGGCATCGCGCGGCTGCTGGACGGTTTCGAGGCGCTGATGGCGTCACGCGATGTCTGAATTGTCTTCTTACTCCGCTCATACGTTCCGCGATTAGTGTCGAACGGGTGTCCCTCCCCAGACTCGCCGCGGCGAGCCTCGCCACGCTGCTGCTCGGCGTCGTGCTGATGCTCGCCCTGCACGTGGTGCCGCCGACCAGTGAGATCAGTGCGGTCCGCCGCACGCTCAGCGAGTACGCGCTTGGGCCGAGCAAGTGGGTCTTCGACGCGTCGGTGCTGCTGGTCGCGCTCGGCTCGGGGCTCGCGTTCTACGCGCTGGCACGGCACGGGATGGTGCGGCCGTTGTCGGCGGGGATGTTCTTCGGGGCACTGTGGATCGTGAGCCTGCTGGTGATCGTTTACTTCACCAAGACCGACTGGTCGATCGGGCCGTCGCTGAGCGGGACGATCCACCGGTACGCGAGCGTGGTGGCGTTCGTGTCGCTGCCGCTGGCGGTGCTGTCGGTGGCGCGGGCCGTGTTCCCCGGCGCGCCAGGGTGGCGGTTCGCGGCGCGGGGCCTCGGCGTGGCGTCGCTCGGCTTCTTCGGGCTGATCCTGGTCGGCGTGGTGCGGATGTCCATGGGCGGCGGGCCGTGGTGGCGGTTCGTGCCGCTCGGGCTGGTGGAGCGGGCGATCGCGTTCACCGCGGTGGCGTCGGTCGTCGTGGTGGTGCTCGGGGTGCTGGTGCGCCCGGTGAAATCGGAGGAACTGGCCGGCGTGGCGGCCTAGGCTCCGCCGGCATGATGCCGATGAGCCAGGTACTGGCGTTCGCGGTGCTCACCCTGGTGCTGGTCGCGGTGCCGGGGCCGAGCGTGCTGTTCACGATCGGTCGGGCGCTGACCGTCGGGCGGCGGGAGGCGTTGCTGACCGTCGTCGGGAACGCGGCCGGGGTGTACGTCCAGGTGGTCGCGGTGGCGTTCGGCGTCGGGGTCGTGGTGGAGCGGTCGGCCGCCGTGTTCACGGTGATCAAGCTCGCCGGCGCCGGGTACCTGGTGTACCTCGGGGTGCGGGCGCTGCGGCACCGGCGGCGGATGAGTGCGGCGCTGGGGGAGACGCCGGCGCACCCGGCCGGCCGGTCGCTGCGGGACGGGTTCGTGGTGGGGCTGCTGAACCCGAAGTCGATCGTGTTCTTCGTGGTCGCGCTGCCCCAGTTCACCGCGCCGGAGGCCGGCAACGTACCGCTGCAGATGCTCCTGCTCGGCGCGTTGTTCCCGCTGGTGGCGCTGGTCCTGGACAGTGTGTGGGCCTACGCGGCGGCCACCGCGCGGACCTGGTTCGCCCGGTCGCCCCGCCGGCTGGAACTGGTCGGCGGCGCGGGCGGGCTGATGATGATCGGGCTCGGTGCGAGCCTCGCGATGACGGGTCGCCGGGACTGACCGCCTTGACAGCGTACGTTGTACACCTACGATGGACGCATGATGTTCACCGAGGTTTTCGTGCCGAAAGGAGCGCTCCGCGAGGATGAGCGCGCCCGGCTCGCCGAACGGCTCACCCTCCGCGGCCTGCACGGCGAGGAGGGCGCGGACCCCGGCGTGCTCGACTTCCTGGAGAGCATCACGCACGTCGTGGTGCACGAGGTCGACGTCTGGGTCGCCGGCGGCAGGCGCCTCGGCGCCGACGAACCGCCCCGCTACGTCGTCCGGGTGCACGTGCCGGGGCCGTGGCGCAAGTCGCTGAGCGAGAGCATCGTCGAGCAGGTCACCCGCGTGCTGGCCGAGTCCGACCCCGACCCGGACCGGCTGCGCCGCGAGCCGCACGCCGAGGTGCACGTCCTCGGCGTCCCCGACGGCGGCTACGGCGCGTTCGGGCGCGTGGTCGGCGAGTCCTCGATGGGCGACCTGATCAGCCAGGCCAACTCGGGCACCTCCGAGGTGCCGCCCGGGATGGCCCTCGACCCGGTCTGCGGAGCGACGGTGCCCCTCGACGGCCCGGACGCCGTGACCGCCGAACGGGACGGCGTCACCTACGCGTTCTGCTGCCCGGGCTGCCGCAGGCACTTCCTCGACAAGAGCGCCGCCTGAGTTTTCGGCTACCGTGACCGAATGCGGAGCGGTGATCGCCCCAGCCGGGTGATCTTCCTCAACGGGACGTCGAGCGCGGGCAAAACCACCCTGGCCAGGGCCGTCCAGGACGAAAGACACCCCGTTCGTCTACTGGGGCGTCGACACGCTGTTCAGTCTGGTGCCGCCGAACTGGGGCGGAGGACGCGACGGTCCGCTCAGCCGTGACGGCTTCTGGTACGACCGGACCGGCGACGCGGACGGGCACCCGTCGGTGGTCATCCGTTACGGCGAAGTTGGACGTCGGATGCTGCGGTCAGCTCAGGTCGCGGCCGCCGCGTTCGCCCACCGGGGTGATGACCTGGTCATCGACGAGTTGCTGCTGACCCCGGATCTGCTGCCGGCCTGGCTGGACGCGTTGTCTGGCCTGGACGTGCTGCTGGTATGCGTCACGTGCCCACTGCCGGTCGCGGAACGACGGGAACGCGACCGGCGCAACCCGCGCGGGCTCGCACGAGGTCACTACGACCTGGTTCACGATCACGGCACCACCTACGACATGGTCGTCGACAGCACCACGGGCACGCCCGCCGAACTGGCCAGAGCCGTACTTCGGGCAAGCCGCTAGCCGGTCACCCTGCGGCCGGAAGCTTCGTCCAGGCCACCGTCGCCAGCTCGCGGCCGATGCCGCAGGCGTCCGCGCCGGTCGTCGTCGGGGCGGCGACCCGGATCACCGCGTACTCCCGCTCGCCCTCCTGCAGCGCGAACGGGATGTGCTCGGTGACCACCGTGCACACCGTGATGTTGCTGGTGTCCGTCGGAACCAGCCAGGTGCCGCGCCCGGCGATGTCCTCGGCGGGCGTCCGGTGGGCCACCCCCACCTTGCCCGGGTCCGCGCCGACCTCGAAGTCCAGCTTGGCCGTCGGGGTCGAGCCGCCGGGAACGCCCCAGCGGCACTGGTGCTCGGACGGGTACAGGTTCACCCGTTCCGGTTCGATGCCCAGCAGGTTCGCCACCTGATCGGGTGGCAGCAGGCCACACGCCGACACCCGCGCCAGCGAGTTGGTCGGCGGCTCCCAGTGCCGCACCAGGTTCGTCCTGGCCGCCTCGGCGATGCCCTCGGCACCGGCCCTGGCCAGCGCGCACAGGGTCTCCTTCGGCACCGTGTCGACCAGCTCCGGCTCGGCGGTGGTGGACACCGCGACGTCGTCGGCGAACACGAGCGCCATCACGCAGTTGCTGGTCACCTGGGTCGGCACCCGGACGATCGAGGCGTTGCCGTCGAGCGCGGCCACCTCCTCGCGGCCGGACGGCAGGGCGTCGACGTGCTGGAGCAGGCCGAGCTCCACCACGACCTCGTCGCCGTCCACGTCCACGGTCACCAGGCACTCGTCCATGGTCACCTTGGCCGGCATCCGGGCCTCGCCGTGCTCCTCGAACGCGAACGGACCGGTGAGGCTGCACGGGTCGATCCTGCGCAGGTCACCGAAGGCGTTCTCGGCGGTGAGCGGGCCCGACGCGCGTTGCTCGCCGGCCGGGCTGCCGGCAACACCGGTTGAGCATCCGGTCAACACCAGAGCGACGAGACAGGCCAGGACGGTTCGACTCACTGTGACAACTCCTTCCCCCGGGCGGCACAGTAGTGGACGCGGCCCGTTCCGCTACCGTTCCCCTCGACCGGAACGGATGCGCGTGGCGAACGCGTGTTCTAATGTTGCCGCCCGCAGCATGTGTCGACGAAGGAGCAGTGAGGGTGACGACCCCAACGAGCGAGCCCACCCCGGAGACCGCCCCCGAGACGGCGGCCCAGCCGGTGGAGGCCCCGGCCGAGCCGCCGAAGAAGCGCGGTCGCAAGCCCGGCAGCGGCGCCCGCAAGACCCGCACCGTCGAACTGACCCTCACGGTCACCGGCACGCTGGACGGCGAGTGGCAGGCCGAGCTGACCCAGTCGGGCAGCCGGGTCGTGCAGGGCCTGTCCGTGCCGGCCGCCGCCGTCTCCCGCGCCGCCGCCGAACTGCACGAGGACATCTCCAAGGCCATCGAGTCCGTGCTCGACGCCGCCCGCCAGCAGCACCAGACGCGCCTCGCCGAGCTCGAGGCCGAGCTGACCAAGGTCAAGGCCGCCCTGGCCGACCTGCAGGAGGGGTGAGCATGTCCTACGGCGCCGCCGAGGACCGCTACGAGGCGATGTCGTACCGCCGCACCGGCGACAGCGGCCTCCAGCTTCCGGCGATCTCGCTCGGCCTGTGGCAGAACTTCGGCACCGAGGTCCCGCTGGAGCACTGCCGGCGGATCCTGCGCCGCGCGTTCGACCGCGGCGTGACCCACTTCGACCTGGCCAACAACTACGGCCCGCCCTACGGCTCCGCGGAGTCGAACTTCGGGCGGATCATGGCGTCGGACTTCCGCCCGTACCGCGACGAGCTGGTGATCTCCACCAAGGCCGGCTACGACATGTGGCCCGGCCCGTACGGGCAGGGCGGCGGATCGCGCAAGTACCTGCTGGCGAGCCTCGACCAGAGCCTCGACCGGATGGGCCTGGACTACGT
The DNA here is from genome assembly GCF_025165815.1 of Actinophytocola gossypii. Classification (GTDB taxonomy): domain Bacteria; phylum Actinomycetota; class Actinomycetes; order Mycobacteriales; family Pseudonocardiaceae; genus Actinophytocola; species Actinophytocola gossypii. The sequence goes on from NZ_JAFFZE010000028.1 coordinate 71,463, forward strand.
CGACATCTTCTACTCGCACCGGTTCGACCCGGACACCCCGCTGGAGGAGACGATGGGCGCGCTGGCGTCCGCCGTCCAGCAGGGCAAGGCCCTCTACGTCGGCATCTCGTCGTACTCGCCGGCCAGGACCCGCGAGGCGCACGCGCTGCTCGCCGGTATGGGGGTGCGCCTGCTGATCCACCAGCCGTCGTACTCGATGCTGAACCGGTGGATCGAGCCGGAGCTGCTGGACACGCTCGGTGACCTCGGGGTCGGCTGCATCGGTTTCTCCCCGCTGGCGCAGGGCCTGCTGACCGACCGCTACCTGGACGGTGTCCCCGAGGGTTCGCGGGCGAGCCGCGAGGGTTCGCTGTCCCGGTCGATGCTGTCGGAGGAGAACATCGCGCGGGTGCGGGCGCTGAACGAGATCGCCAAGGGCCGGGGCCAGACCCTCGCCCAGCTGGCGCTCGCGTGGACGCTGCGCGATCCCCGGATGACCTCGACGCTGATCGGCGCGTCCAGCGTGCGGCAGCTCGACGACAACCTGGCCGCGTTGGACAGCCTGGCGTTCACCGACGACGAGCTGGCCGAGATCGACCGGCACGCGGAGGAGAGCGGGATCAACCTGTGGGCCAGGTCAAGCGCGCGATGATCGCGGTAGTGGGCAGCTGCAACGTCGACTTCGTCATCCCCGTGGCCGCGCTGCCGGCCGCGGGGGAGACCGTGCTCGGTGGCGACCACCTGCGCACGCCCGGGGGCAAGGGCGCCAACCAGTCGGTGGCCGCCGCGCGCCTGGACAGCGAGGTCGCCTTCGTCGGCTGCGTCGGCGACGACGAACTGGCCGACACGATCCGTACCGCCCTCGGCGACGCGGGCGTGGACCTGTCCTGGCTCCGCGAAGTCCCCGGCACGCCCAGTGGCATCGCCCTGATCACGGTCGCCGACGGTGGTGAGAACACGATCGCGGTCAGCCCCGGCGCGAACGCCCGCCTCGGGGTGCCGGACGTCGAGGCGGCCGGTTCCCTGCTCGCCGACGCCGCGGTCACGGTGGTGCAGTTGGAGATCGCTCCCGAGGTGGTCACCGCCGCGGTCCGGGCGGCGCGCGGCACGGTCGTGCTGAACCCGGCGCCGGCCCGCTCCCTTCCGCCGGAGCTGCTGTCCGAAGTGGACGTCCTGGTGCCGAACCGCACGGAACTGGCCTACCTCACCGGCAACCCCGAACCGTCCACTCCGGACGAGGCCGCCGCCCAGGCCGCGGCCCTCTCCGGCCCGGGCGCGGTCGTGGTCACCCTGGGCGCCGACGGCGCCCTGGTCGTCCGGGACGGCCGCACCACCCACGTCCCCGCACTCCCGGTGGACGCCGTGGACGCCACCGGCGCCGGCGACGCCTTCTGCGGCGCCCTCGCCGACGGCCTGGCCCGCGGCGACTCCCTCGAGGACGCCACCGCGTGGGCGGTCCGCGTCGCCGGCATCTCCACCACCCGCTGGGGCGCCCAGTCCGGCCTCCCCACCCGCACCCAGGCGATGCCATGAGGGCCGCCTTCAGCGCATCGCGCGCTCCCGCTCCACCAGACGGGTGAGGCGGTCGTGCCACCAGGCGGCGCGGGCGGGGTCCACCGGGTGGCGGTTCAGGACGGCCGGGTCCGGGGTCGGGGGGACGGGGGCGACCGGGAGGTAGCCGTCGACCGGGCGTAGGGAGCGGGCAGGGGCGACCACGTCGTCGGTCAGGAGGGACAGGGTGCCCAGGCCGCAGGCGTAGTCCAGGGTCGGGAGGGCGCCGGCCAGGGCGAGGCCCGCTGCCAGCCCGACGCTGGTTTCCAGGGCCGAGGACACCACGCACGGCAGGCCGCAGGCTTCCGCCACCCGAAGCGCCCGGCGGACGCCGCCCAGGGGAGCGCACTTGATCACGGCCACGTCGGCTGCCTCGGCGACGGCGACCCGGATCGGGTCCTCGGCTCGGCGGATGGACTCGTCGGCGGCGATCCGGACGTCGACCCGGCGGCGGACCCGCGCCAGTTCCTCGACCGTGCGGCACGGTTGTTCGACGTACTCCAGGCCGCCGGCGGCGCGGTCCAGTTGGGGGATCACCGACACGGCGGTGTCGACGTCCCAGAAACCGTTGGCGTCACAGCGGACCCCGCCCGACGGGCCGAGCGCGTCGCGGACGGCGGCGAGGCGCTCGAGGTCCTCGGGGAGCGAGCCGTCGGCCACCTTGACCTTGGCGGTGCGGCAGCCGGAGGCGCGGACGATCTCCTGGGCGCGGTCGGGGTCCACCGCGGGGACGGTGACGTTGATCGGGATCCGGCCGCGGACCGGGTCGGGCCAGCCGACGGTGCAGGCCTCGACGGCGGCGGTCAGCCACGGGGCCGACTCGCGGTCGTCGTACTCGGCGAAGGGGCCGAACTCGCCCCAGCCAGCCGGGCCCTCGATGAGCATGCCTTCCCGCACGTTCAGGCCGCGGAAACGGTCGGTCATCGGGATCGCGAACGTGCGGGCCTCGTGGAAGTCGATCATCGTCCTCATCGGGGACAACGCTAGCCGACGGTCATCGGGCGGGTTTCGACGTCCGGACGGTGTCCTCGACCAGCTCGTCGATCGTCCTGGACATGTCGAGTACGACGCCGCGTTCGTCGTCGGCGAGTGGCTCCAGGGTGTCGAACTGGGAGTCGACCAGGGACTCGGGCATGAAGTGGCCTCGGCGGCCGGAGACGCGGGCGCGGGCGGTCTCGCGGTCGCCGTGGAGGTGGACGAAGAACGCGTCGGGCGCCCGTTCGCGCAGGGTGTCGCGGTAGACGCGGCGTAGGGCCGAGCAGGTGGCGACGGCGCCGGAGTCGCGGTGCTCGACCAGCCAGTCGCCGATGGCGCGCAGCCACGGCCACCGGTCGTCGTCGGTGAGCGCGTGGCCTGCGCCCATCTTCTTCTTGTTGGCCTCGCTGTGGAAGTCGTCGGCGTCCGCGTACGGCACGCCGAGCCGCTCCGCGACCAGCTCGCCCACCGTCGACTTGCCCGACCCGGTTACACCCATGACCACCAGCAGCATGCCGCCCACCCTATGCCCGGTCGACCTCGTCGAGCAGTTCGTCGAGCTGGCGGGCGACGGCCTGCTCGGTGCCGGGGAGCAGCGTGACCCACTCGTTCTTCCTGGTGAACAGGTACCGGCCGGCGTGGCTGTCGTAGACGCTGACGACGTGTGTCGCGCGCCGCCGCTCGCCGCCGGCGGTGCTGGCGGCGCCGAAGTGGCCGAGCCCGACCACCCCGCCGAGCACCTCGGCGAGCTTGCGTGCCTCGGACCGGCCCAGCCCCTGCCTGGACAGCGCCCGCGCGAACCGGTCGGCGTCGGCACCGGCCTTGGCGGCGGCGCGGTCGAGGGTGGCGGCCGGCAGCGTGATCGAACCGCCGGTGCCGGCCGGGTGCGCGGGCAGCAACCGCACCGCCTCGCCGACGACCTGGTCGGGCCGGACGTTCCAGAGCTCCAGCGTGTCCTCGACGAGCACGGCGACGGTGGCGCCGCGTCCGGCACGTCCGATCAGCGCGGCGGAGCGCCGGGCGGGTGACCGGAGCCGGAACCGGACGTCGAGCTCCCGTTCGGGCCGGGCGAGCCGGCCGAGCAGGTGCGCGAGCCGCTCGTCGACGGCGTGCCGCCGCCCGAGACCCCGACCAGCGAGCGACGACCAGGCCTTGTCCCGCAGCTCAGCCCGCTCGGCGCGGGTGGCCCCGGGCGTGCGGACGGCGATGACGGGCCGGAACGGGCCGAGTTCCAGGTGTTCCCACAGCACGTCGTACTCGAGCGAGCTGAGCGTGATTCTTTCCCCCACCGCCGGCCTCAGTCGTCTTCGTCGCCGATGACGGGCGGCGCGACCGGCGGGGTGTCGTCCCAGAACTCGTCGTTGTAGTCGCGCAGGTACTCCGGCGAGGTGCGCTCCTTGTCCTCCTCGTTGCGCGCGCCGGCACCCATCGGCCCGAACCCGCCGGGGTGGGCACCGCCCCGGGCGCCGGCGGCCGCCGCGCCCCGAGCCCCGGCCTGCTCGGCGGCCAACGGCCCGACGCCGACACCCCCACCGCGCCCGGCGACGCCACCGGGGCCACCCGAACCGCCCGGTACACCGCCGACCGCGCCACCGCGTCCGGCAACCCCACCGGAACCGCCCGGCACGGCACCGGGACCGCGCCCGCCACCCCCACCGGAACCGCCGCCGGGCACGCCCGGCACGGCGCCGGGACCGCGCCCGCCACCCCGGCCGGTGCTGTAGGGGCGTCCGGTCGTCGGATCGGTCAACACGCCCGTGACCGGCGTGAACGGATTCGACGGCGTGTTGGACGGCGGCGGGGCCGTGACCGGCGGCGGAGTAGGCGCCGGCGGCGGAGCGACGTGGGACGGGTTGGTGGCCGACTGGTGCTCGGTGTCGCCGGACGGCGGCGGGGTGCCGCCGTACCCACCGACGGGCGACTCGCTGCCGGAGTAGTTGGACGGGCTGTACGTTCCTCCACCACCGCGTGGCCCGCCCGATCCTCCCGGGCCACCGGTGCCGCCGGTGCCGCCGAAGCTGGAACTGTCGATGTAGGTGCCGGCGCGACCGGCCGAGCCGCCGCCATCGTCGGCACCGATCCCGAAGTCCGGGGGCTCGCTGAACGTGCCGGACAGGTCGGTCGAGTTCTGGTTGCTGGCGGTGTAGGTGTTCATCAGCTCGACCGCCTGCATGTGGGCCTGCTGGGCCTGGAGGTCGGCGGCGTCCTCGTCGGTCTGACCGGCGAGCAGCCCGGTGAAGTCGGTGGGCATCTCCTGACTCATCTTCGACGGCACCGGCACCGGCTCGGGCATCGAGTTCGACGCGCGGGAGTACCCGTCGGCGATCTGGTGCAGACTCGTACTGGACTGCTCGCCGGCGGCCGCCGCCTCGTCGGCCCACCGGACGATGGGCGAGACACCGTCGGCCATGGAGTTGGCGGCCTGTCCCTCCCAGGACGAGCCGGCCTCCCGAAGCACCTGCTGAAGGGTTTCCCGGGACTCGTGCATCCGAGTGATCAGGTTCGTCAGCGCCGGGTCCGCCTCGGCGACCACCGACGCGCCGACGGCACCGGTCTTGATCATGTCGTAGAGCTCCTCGTGCGAGTAGCTCTCCCAGCGGTAGCCAAAGGCTCCTACGCCGATCTCAGCCATCACGATCCCCCAATCACGACGTCAGCAGCGTGCTCATCACCGAACTGGCGAACTGGTGCGCGTACTCACACGGCGCCGGAACGTCCCTTGACGTGTCGTACAACCCCACCTGGACATCGAGGTACTGCCCGTCCGCGGTGTCGACCAGGACGAAGCACGCGTTGTCCTCGTCGCCGGGGAGGGTGATCGTGTAGGCGGGGAAGCCCTCGACCGGATCGGTGGGCTCCATCTGGCCGTATCGACCTTTCCGAGCGTCGACACCGTCGTACGTCACCAGCGAGACGCCCATGTAGCCGGCGTCGCCGTACCAGACGCACTGGTCCTCGCCCCTGTCGCTCTCCTCGGGTTTGCCGGGTTCGTCGAGGTAGTAGTCCTCGTATTCGGCCTCCGGGAGCAGCGTGCAGGGGTCGACATCGTCGAGCCTGATCTCCCGGGGGCGCGTCGGCTCGTCCCCGGTCGACTCGGCCGCTGTCACGGCGGGCTTGGGCGCGCCCGCCGAGGTGCTGGTACAGCCGGCCGCGATGGCGGCGAACAGGAGCACCACCACGCCGCAGGCGAATCGAGTGACGCCGGTCATACGGGACCTCGCTGGAACGTGCCCGCGATGTCGTCCTCGATCAGCCCGTAGGACTCGGCGGTTCGGTGCAGCTTCTCAGCCATGGTGGTGAGCCGGTTGATGTATGCGTCCACGGCGTCGACCGCCTGTTGGCCGTTCTGGCTCATCAAGCGCATGGTGTCGATGCTGCACGGATCGTTCGCCGGCGGCGGGATGTCGCTCAGAGCTCGGCGGTTCTCGTACAGCCAGGTGGCCATGCGGTCGCGTTCTTCCTCGATGCCGTGTTTGAGCTGGAGGAGCTTGTCCGGTGGTACGACCAGGCGGAGTTGCTCGGCCGGGGCTTCGGCATCGGGGTCTGTCTGCACGGCTGTCCCTCCCTCGCGCGCCAACGTGGCCGCGCTCCCGACCAGGTAGCGTAACGCAGGAGGGTCACGGTCGGTGGTGGGTTGGACAAGCTCAGTCACTCCGACGGCAGCATCACCCGAATGGTCGATGCCGGAGCAGATCCAATGCGACGCGCCGCGCGGCCGGGCAGAGGGTGTTCGCGGCCTTGCCCGTGTCCTGGTCCTCCTGGTGAACCCAGATATCGATCGGACTGGGCGCGCTCACGTCCACCACGAGATGACAGGCTCCGGCGTAGACGCTTTCGATCACGTAATGGCCGTAGATTCGGAGCCACTGTACGTTGGGTGATTTCCTGTCGGGCACGCCGAGGGCTTTCCTGGCGTGATCGGCGACCTGGTGTGCCATCGATGTGGATCCTTGCGACGACACTGTGAGCACCAGGTTGTTCTCGGCGATCTCGTTTCCCCCGGTGGTGGTCAGCTCGTCGACGGGGATGTGGTCGATGATTTCGATACTGGGTTCGGGTGGCCCGCAGGCGGTCAGGGCTGCCGTTCCGAGCAGCGTCAGCAGTATTTGCCTAGCGCGCAACGGGGGTCACCTCGACGAGGATCTCGGCCAGGACCACGGCCAGGCTCATCAGCTGTTCCTGATCGAAGAGGATCATGGTGTTCTCGTCGGGCAGGATCAGGTAGAGGACCATGCGGCCGCGGAAAGGGACCGTGGCGTCGGTCCACAGTGGCTCGCCGGGGCGTTCTTCTGGGCGTAGGCACAGGAGGCGTTCGCCGTGAATGGTGTGGTGGGCGGGGATGGCGCAGGCATTTCCGGCTCGTGCCGCGGTCAGTAGCTTTTCGACGCCGGACCGGTGGATGGTTACCTCCATTCGCGAGGTTCCGGCGAGGTGGACCAGTACGTGTTCGGTGGATGGGGCGAGGTCCAGGGTCGACGTGCATTTCCAGTCGGTGTCCGGGATCCATCCGCGTATCGACCAGCGGCGAGCTGCTGGGGACAGGGCGTGAGTCATCGGGCCTTCTTCGGAGAGGTGGGACCGGGGTGTGTGGGTTAGGTTGGCACCAACTCGAGTCGAACGTGAATGTCCCGTGGGGTGAATTCCGGTCGGCTCAACCGACACATTCAGTGAACTTCGTATCAAGGCATGACAGAGAATTGGGGAAACGTGACATGACGCGGAAGGCGGGAGTAAGTGCGCGCGGTCTGGGCATGGAGTTGCGGCGGCATCGGGAGAAGGCCGGTCTGAACCTGGATCGGGCGGGTGCGGTGCTCGGCTGGTCTTCCAACACCATGAGCCGCATGGAGCGCGGTCTTCGGCCGGACACGACACCCGACGAGGTGTCCGCGCTCCTGGCGATCATGGGAGTCGTCGGACCGGATCGTGACCGCACGATGCAGATGGCGTTCGGTTTCGGCGATCAGGGTTGGTGGGAGAGCCACGATGCCAACCTGAGCGACCAGGCCCGCACCTACCTCGGCTTCGAGAAGCGCGCCAGCCGGATCGTCGACTTGGAGCCGTTGCTCGTGCCGGGGCTGTTGCAGACACCGGAGTACATGTTCGCGCTGTTCATGGCCTTCGGCGTGGACACGTCACAGATCACCGGGCGCATCGCGCGTCGCCTGCACCGACAGGAGTTGCTGGATCGGTGGGAGCCGCCCGAGTTGGTCTGTGTTCTGTGTGAGCTGTCCCTGCGGCAGCCGATCGGCGGGCCGGGCGTGATGAGCCGCCAGCTGCGACACATCGCAGCCAAGGCCGAGAAGGACCACATCTCCGTGCGCATCATCCCGGCCGGGATCGTTGCGCATCCGGCGCTGCGCGGCGCCTTCGTGTGGTTGGAGTTCGACAGCGAGCCGTCCGTCGTCTTCATCGAAAGCCGAGGGTCGGCGATGTTTCCGGACGATCCCATGGAGGTCGAGGAGCATAGACTGGCCGTGGAGAGGTCGATCGACGTCGCGTTGGCCGGGCAGGAGTCGCAGGAGTTGCTGCTCACCATCGCTGAGGACTTGGAGAGAGCGAGGTAGCGTCATGCCCGCGCCCATCGAGTTCCACACAGCTTGGCGCAAGAGCAGTTTCAGCGATGAGATCAACTGCCTGGAGATCGCGCACGGGGACGGCATCGTGGGAGTGCGGGACAGCAAGAACGCCGGCGGCCCGGTGCTGGCGTTCGCACCGGGCCGTTGGGCTTTGCTGATCGACCGGTTGGGCTAGCGGGACCTTCCCTCGAAACCGGCGAGCGTGATCGTCCCGGTCGTGCCGCGCAGGCCGAAGCCGTAGCGGTGCTCGGGCGTCAGCACGTCACCAACCTCGTTGCTGCGCAACCGCCGCCACGAACCGTCCACCAGCGCGTGCGACGTGATCGTGCCGTCGTCGAATGTCAGCGCCAGCCGGTCACCCGGCCCCAGCTCGACCGCCGCGTCTCCGGACGTGTCGAGGAACCGGCCGTCCACCCGCACGTTGATCCCGGACTGCTTCCGCGTGTGGTTGTACCAGGCGGTGACGTAGTTCCTCCCGTCCAGCACCCAGCCGACGAACACGCTGTCCTCCGGCGCACCCGTTCCGGCGAACGACTCCACGGTCACCACGCTGACCGCGTCAGGCGACGACGGCGCCGCCGGGCCCGACACCACCGTGAAGAACGGATCCGGTGACGTCGCCGCATACGACCCGTCGACCGTGATCGACGGCAACCGCTCACCCGCTTCCGGTTGGTTCGGCCGGAACTCCCCGCCGAACCCGGACACGTCCACCGACGGGTACCCGGCCAGGTCCAGCGGCACCTCCCGCCACTCGTACGGGCTCGCCGTCCGCCCGCCGGCGAAGGTCGTGAACGCGCGCAGCGCATACCGATCCGGCCGGACCTCCGCCGGCGGCGTGACCATCCACTTCGTACTGAACCGCCCGCCCGGCGGCACCCACCGGCGCGTGGCGGGAGTCATCGGACGCGCCGTCCAGCCCGGCGGCACCGCCAGCGTGTTCCGCACGTCCCGCACCGGCCGCCCGGTGTCGTTGACGAACGTCGTCCTGGACGACTCCAGCGTGACCCGTCCCGCCGGGGTCGACCACGCGCTCAGCTCGGTCACCCCGACCCCCGTCCCGGGCTGGTTCGTGAACACCACCCGGATCCGGCTCGTCACCACCGTCGGGAACGCCACCTGGTTCAGCGCGTTCCCCACCGGCGACGTCCGCGTCGCCAGCGAACGCCACGCCGAACCCGTCCAGTACTCCAGGCGGAACGACGCCGGTGTTCGCACCCCGCCGCCGTCGTCGTACAGGTGCAGCCGCACGTCGCTCACCGGCGTCGGCACGCCGAAGTCGACCCCGAGGTGATCCGACGAGTTCGGCGACCCGTAGTTCGTCCACCGGCTGTGCGGGACGTCGTCGTAGTAGATCCGGCCGTCGACCGCGTCCCACGTACTGTCGATCGACCCGGTGAACGACGCGAACGGGCGCGGATAGCCCGAACCGTGCGGGTTCGCGGCGTCGTTCACCCGGTACGGCTCCGACACCGGCCGCGTGCCGACCCGCAGCGACACCGCACCGAGCGTGGCCCGCTGCGAAGCCAACCGACCGTCCACGTACACCCGCAGACCCGCGCCCTGTCCGTACCGCGAACCGTCCCGGTCCCACAGCACGGTCACGTTGTGCCCCCGGTACGGCACGTTCTCCAGCGCGAAGTGGTCCCAGGCGGACGGCACCAGCGGGTTCACCGTCAACCGGTCGACGCCGGGCCGCAGGCCGACCAGCCCGCTGATCACCAGATCGGTGAACGTCGAGTGGTTGTAGTGCTCGCTGTGCCCGCGCCCGTCGTAGATCCAGCGGTCCTCGTCCGGGTGGTGCGCCTCCGCGACGTACGGTGAACCGTCCTTGTACTGCGTCCGCGCGTACGTCCGCAGCAGCTCGTAGTAGTCCGAAGTGGACACCACGGACTGGTCGTAGTCGTTGAGCAGGTTCGCCATCGCGGTCAGCGTCTGCGAGGTCGAGTACGGCCAGCTCGGCCCGTTCCACCGGCAGCACCCGTCCAGCGCCTCGTGCATGAACCACGGCGACCGGCGTTCCACCGTCGTCGGCCCGTACGGCGCCGCGAACCCGGACGGATCGGTCAGCTGCTCCCACGCCACCTCGGTCCCCGGCTTCGGCAGGTCGAACATCCACGGCACGTAGCCGATCTGCTCGCGCGCCGACACCAGACCCTCGGACGGGTCGAGGTCAGCACGTGCCTTGTGGTAGAAGAACTTCCGCTCGTCGTCCCACAGCCAGCGGTGCACCGCGTCGCGCAGGGCGTCGGCGCGGCGGTCGAACTTCCGCGCCAGGCCCCACCGGCCGGCTAACCGGGCGATCGACGCGATGGCCCGGGCATCGCCGTACTGGTAGGCGTTGAGTGTCGGCCGGTAGCCGTGCCCACCGTGGTACGGGTCCGCCGGATCGGTCTCGTAGGACGACGCCGTGTACTCCATCGCGTCCCACACCGGCACCGACCAGTACAGGCCGAGCCGAGGGTTGAACTGGTGGCCCCACTTGTCGTACTGGCGCACCAGGTCCGGCAGCAGGTCCACCACCGACGCCCGGTCGCCGGTCACCAGGTAGCGCTGGTAGGCCGCGGTCGCCGCCCAGAACGCGTACTGGTGCGCCCAGTCGTCGGTGTCGGAGTTGACGTAGTCCTCCATCGGCTTCGGGCCGGCGCCCGGGCCCTGGAGCCAGTACCGCAGGTAGTCGTCGACCGGCTGGCGGTCGCGCAGCCAGCGGCCCTCCGCGATGTGGTGACCGGCGGCCGCGACGATCCCGCCGAGCGGGGCCGAGTAGCCGGGCGGGTTGTGGAACTCGGTGATCACGTACCCCGACTCCTGGTCGGCGTAGCGCAGGTGCCGCTTGTACGTGCTCCAGCGGTAGTAGTAGACGTCCTCGACGGTCTCGTCCGGCACGTCCAGGAACGGGATGTTCGCCTCGTACCACTCCGGCTCGGCCAGCCCGCCGAGCAGCTCGTCGTGGTCCAGGAACTCGGTGCCGCGGCCGACGTGCGGGTATGGCGAAACGGCCGTGCCGGCCGCGACACCCGAGGGCGTCACGACCGGCACGACCGTCGTCACCAGCGCCGCCGTCACCGCGATGGCGATGCGGCGCACGGCTCACCTACCCGATTGGTGCAGGGCGGCCACCTCGTCCGCGGGCAGCGCCCGGTCGAACACGTGCACCTGGTCGATCCCGCCGCGCCAGTGGTCGACGGGGTTGCCGCCGAACTTCGCCCGGCCGATCACCGTGTTGCCCTGCGCGTCGCTGCCGGTGCAGGCGGTCCGGGAGGCGACCTCCTGGCCGTCCACGTACAGCTTCAGCGTCCCGGACACCACGTCCCGCACGCCCACCAGGTGGTACCAGCGGCCGGTCTCCGGCGGCTCCGGCGCGGTCGCCCGGATCCCGACGAAGCTGAACGCGAACCGGTCGTCCGCCCCGGAGTACTGCAGGAAGAACCCGCTGTCCGAGGAGCCGTCCTGGCTGACCGCGGTGGCGAACCCGCCTCGGCTGTCCAGCTTGACCCAGGCGGCCACGGAGTAGTTCCCCGTGGTGTCCAGCAGGGACGCGCCGGTGTCGACCGACGAGCTCCCGTCGAACTGGAGGCCGGAGCCCTCGCGGCCCTCGGTCCAGGTCGGGTTGCCGACGAACGTGCCGTCCGCGTCGCCGACCTCGTCCGCGGTGGTCGTGCCGCTGCCCTCGCTGAACGGGTAGTAGTGGATCCCGTCCGCGCCCGGCGTGCCGGGTCCGGGCGGCTCGGTGCCGGTACCGGAGCCGTCGGCCTCGGCGATGATCTCCTCGTTGATCGCCCGCACCTGGTCGAAGTCCATCTTCTCCACCTGGCGGTCGTAGGTGAAGAAGCCGTTGACCTCGTGCTCGACGTCGGTGATCTGCGTGTAGACCGCGCCGGAGATGCCGCAGCTCTGCGCGGAGGCCAGCACCTCGCGCTGGTTCTCCACGTACCGGCGGGTCAGCGCCTCCTTGCTGTCGGTCATCTCGTAGGCGTGGCCCTCGCCGAACCACATGTGGCCCTCGACCTCGAGGCCGAAGCCGCCGTGCTCGCCGTCCGCCGACACCCGGTTCTCGTCCGGCGCCGGCTGGGCCGGGCCGACGTAGGCGTGGTGGTCGATCATGTCGCCCTTGCCGGAGTCGCCCTTGGAGTCACAGCAGTTCACGCCGGAGTGGGCGTTCACCAGGCGGCTCGGGTCCTGGGCCTTGATCTCGTCCGCGATCCGGCCGGTGGCCTCGCGGTCCCACTCGCCCCAGCCCTCGTTGAACGGCACCCACACCACGACCGAGGTCCAGTGGTCGTGCTCCTCGACCATGCGGTGCAGCTCGGACTCCCACTGCTTCTGGGCGTACACCGGCGGGTTGTTCGGGTCGGCCTTCATCGACGGCATGTCCTGCCACACCAGCAGACCGAGCCGGTCGGCGTGGTAGAACCAGCGGTCCGGCTCCACCTTGATGTGCTTGCGGACCGTGTTGAAGCCCAACCGCTTGTGCTGCTCCAGGTCGAACGCGAGCGCCTCGTCGGTCGGCGCGGTGTAGATGCCGTCCGGCCAGTAGCCCTGGTCCAGTGTGGACATGTGGAAGACGATCTCGCCGTTCAGCGTCATCCGCAGCTTGCCGTCCGCGCCCGGCTTCATGCCGATCTCGCGCATGCCGAAGTACGACTCCGCCTGGTCGACCGCGTGCCGGCCCCGGTCGTAGAGCCGCACCTTGAGGTCGTAGAGGAACGGGTCGTCCGGGGACCACAGCTTGGCGTCCGGCACCGGCAGCCGCAGGTCGGAGTTCGCCGGGCCGCGCACCCGGCCCACCTCGCGCCGGCCGTCGTAGGCGATGGCCTCGACGGTCGCCTCCCCGCCGGCGGACTCGACGTTGAGCTTGAGGCTGCCGTCGGCCAGGTCCGGCGCCATCTCCAGCTCGGTGATGTGCTTGGGCGCCACCGGCTCCATCCACACCGTCTGCCAGATGCCGGACGAGCCGGTGTAGAAGATGCCGCGGTCCGGGGTCCGGCGCTGCTTGCCGACCGCCTGCCAGGTGGCGTCGGTCAGGTCCTCGACGCCGACCAGGATCTCCTGCGGGCCGCGCCGGTTCAGCGCGTCGGTGACGTCCACACTGAACTTGTCGAACCCGCCCCGGTGCACGGCCATGAGCTTGCCGTTGACCCACACCTGGGAGTCGTAGTCGACCGCGCCGAAGTGGAGCATCAGCCGGTCGTCGCGCCGGCCGTCACCGACGTCCCAGCCGCGCGGCACCTCGAACGTGCGGCGGTACCACATCCGGTCCTCGGTCCGCTGAATCCCGGACAGCGCCGACTCGACCGGGTAGGGCACCAGGATCCGCTCGTCGAGCGTCTCGCCGACGGGCGGGGTGTCGAGCGAGTCGGCGCCGGCGAACTCCCAGACGCCGTTGAGGTTGCGCCACTCGTCGCGGGTGAGCTGGGGTCTCGGGTACTCGGGCAGCGCGTTGTCCGGCCCCACCTGGTCGGTCCACGGCGTGGACAGCGGCGGGGTCTTCGGCTTCCATTCGGGGTCGGCGGACGCGGTCACGGACACTCCGGGTATCAGGGCCACAGCTGTCACACTAGCCGCGACGGCACCGAGCACCCTTCTTCGAACGGTCGTCCTCATGGGCAGGGTCAACCTCCTCTAACGGGGCGAACTCGAGGGGAGAGCTACCGCTTTCCGCCGCGCAGGTGCGCGCGGCTCAGGTAGGACTGGACGGCCACCACGACGGCGAGGAACGCGCCGCTGACCACCGACTGGTAGTGCGAGGAGAGGGTGCCGACCTGGTTGATCACGTTCTGGATGACGCGCAGCAGCAGGACCCCGGCCAGCGTGCCGCCGACCGTGCCGGCGCCGCCGGTGAGCAGGGTGCCGCCGATGACCACCGCGGCGATCGCGTCCAGTTCGAGGCCCTCGCCGACGATCGTCACGCCGGAGGCCGAGTACGCGGCGGCCAGCGCTCCGGCGAGGCCGGCGAGCATGCCGCTGCCCACGTAGAGCAGCATCGTGTTCCTGGCGACCGGCAGGCCCATCAGCGCCGCCGCCTCCCGGCTGCCGCCGATCGCGAGCGTCGAGTGGCCGAAGCGGGTGCGCTGCAGCACGACCACGCCGACCGCGAACAGGCCGATCGTGATCCACACCGGGATGCCGAGGCCGAGGAACGTGCCCTGGCCGAGCTGGGTCAGCCAGTCCTCCCGGTCCATCAGGCGGGTGGTGGAGCCCTCGTCGGTGATCGCGAGCAGCAGCCCGCGCGCGCCGAGCAGGGTGGCCAGCGTGACGATGAACGGCGCCAGCCGCCCGTAGGCCACCAGGACCCCGTTGAGCAGCCCGATCGCCCCGCAGACCACCAGCGGCAGCAGAAGTCCGACCAGCGAGCCGAACTGGATGCCATAGGCGGCGAGCACCCCGCCGAGCGCGTACACCGAGCCGACGGACAGGTCGATGCCACCGGAGATGATCACGAACGTCATGCCGAGCGCGACGATCGCGAGGAACGAGCTCTGGATGGCGATGTTCTGCGCGTTGTCGATCGTGGGGAAGGCGTCGAACGAGACCGACGCGATCAGCACGACCAGCGCGAGCACCACGATCGAGCCGCGCCGCTGCACGAGCCCCGCGAGGCGCTCGGCCCTGGTCATCGTGTTGCTGGAGACGGACTCGTCCGGGTCCAGTGTCGTCGGCTGTTGGGTCGTGGTCACTGGCCACCCCCGGCGCGGGATCGCTGCAGGTACACGGCGAGCACGATGATCGCCGCCTGGACCATCTGCGCGGTCGAGTCCGGCAGGTTGTGCTTGATCAGGGTCGCGGTGATCATCTGCATGAGCACCGCACCGGCGACCGTGCCGAGGATGCGCACCCGGCCGCCGGACAGCGGCGTGCCGCCGACCACGACCGCGGTGATCGCGGACAGCTCGTACAGGTTGCCGATCGCCGACGGGTCGGACGCGGTGAGCCGCGCGGTGGCGACGATGCCGGCGACCGCGGCCAGCACGCCGCTGATCACGTAGGTCGTCATCAGCACCCGGCGCACCGGCAGCCCGGCCAGCGCGCTCGCCGACCGGTTGCCGCCGATCGCCACCAGCTGCCGGCCGAACGTCGTGTACCGGACGAGCAGCCACACCAGCGCGGCGAGCGCGGCGGCCAGCCACACGATGACCGGGAGGCCGAGCAGCTCACCGGTGCCGAGGCCGAGCAGCGAGTCGTTCTGGATCACGGTCATCTGCCCGTCGGCGAACACCAGCGCGAGGCCGCGCCCGCCGACCAGCAGGGCCAGCGTGGCCACGATCGGCTGGATCCCGACGACGGCGACCAGGGTGCCGTTCAGCGCGCCGCAGAGCCCGCCCGCGACGAGCGCGAGCAGGACCGCCGGCAGCACGCCGTAACCCAGGTACAGCGGCAGGATCGCGGCCGCGATGGCCATCACCGAGCCGACCGACAGGTCCACGCCCTCGGTGCCGATCACCAGCGCCATCCCCAGCGCGACGATCAGCACCGGCGCCACCTGCACGAGCTGCGTGCTCAGGTTCGCCATGGTGGCGAAGTTCTCGGTGAAGATCAGGTTGTACGCGACCAGCACCACGATCGCCGCGTAGACCCCGTTGTCCCGCAACCACGCACGGGTACCCGCGTTCGCCCTCGGCGCCGCCACCACCTCAGTCATCGCGGCTGTCCTCGGCCAGGGCGGCCAGCAGCGCCGCCTCGTTCACGTTGTCGCCCTCAAGGCGGGTGACCACCTTTCCCTCGCGCAGCACCACGATCGCGTCCGAACCCTCGACCACCTCGTCGAACTCCGAGGAGATCAGCACGACGCCGAGCCCGTCCTTGGCCAGTTCGTCGATCAGCGCCTGCACCTCTGCCTTCGCGCCGACGTCGATGCCCCGGGTCGGCTCGTCGAGCAGGAGCACCTTCGGCTGCATGCACAGCAACCGGGCCAGCAGCACCTTCTGCTGGTTGCCGCCGGACAGCTCGCCGACCCGCTGGTCCGGGCTCGCGGCCTTGATTCGCAGCCGCTTCATGAACGTGTCCACGATGGAGTCCTGGCGGCGGCGGGACACCAGGCCGGCCGCCGACAACCGGGGGAGCGCGGCCAGCGCGATGTTCTCCCGCACCGACAGGTCCGGCAGGATGCCGTCGGCCTTGCGGTCCTCGGGCAGCATCACCACGCCGGCCCGCATCGCCGCGGCCACCGAGCCGGTGCGCAAACGCTTGCCGTCCACGTTGACCTCGCCGGAGTCCAGCGGCAGCGCGCCCGCGATGGCCATCACGGTCTCGCTGCGCCCGGCACCGAGCAGCCCGCCGAGGCCGACGATCTCGCCCGGCCGGACCGTGACGTCGACGTCGTCCAGGCGGTGCTTGGCGCTCAGGCCGCTGGCCGCCAGCACCGGCGCCTGCCCGGCGGCGTGCTCGCCCTCGAACTTCGTCGCGCCCTCGCGCTGGACCTCCTCCAGGTCCCGGCCGAGCATCATGGCCACCAGCTTCAGCCTCGGCAGGTCGGCCATCGCTCCACTGTGTACCAGCCGGCCGTCGCGGAGCACGGTGACGCGGTCGCAGATCCGGTACAGCTCGTCCAGCCGGTGACTGACGTACAGCACCGCGACGCCGTCCGCGCGCAGCCGTTCGATGATCGCGAACAGCGTGTCCACCTCGCGCGGTTCCAGCGACGAGGTCGGCTCGTCGAGGATGACCACGCGTGCCTCCGTCGCCGCCGCGCGCGCCACCGCGACCATCTGCTGCACGCCCATGCCGAGCGTGCGCAGTGGCCGGGTGACGTCGACGCGGATGCCGTAGGAGTCGAGCAGCTGGGTCGCCTGCGCGTTCATCGCCCGGAAGTCCAGCAGCCCGAACCGGTTGCGCGGCTCGCGGCCGAGGAACACGTTGCTCGCCACCGACTGCAGGGGCACCAGGTTGACCTCCTGGTACACCGTGCTGATGCCGGCCGCCTGCGCGTCCAGCGGGCGGGCGAACCGCTTCCGCTCACCCAGGTACTCCAACGTCCCGTCATCCGGCGTGTAGACCCCGGTCAACACCTTGATCAGGGTCGACTTGCCGGCGCCGTTCTCCCCGACCAGCGCGTGCACCTCACCGGCGCGCAGCGTCAGGTCCACATCGGACAGCGCGACGACGCCGGGAAAGCGTTTGCCGATCGAGGTGGCGGCCAGTACTGCTTCCATCAGTGCCCGCCGTCCTTCTGGCGTCAGTAGGCGTTACCGACCTCGTCCGCCGCGTTCTCCTTGGTGTAGAGCTTGTCGCTGATCACGATGTCCTGCTGCACCGGCTCACCGGACAGGAACGTCTGCAGCGTCTCGAACGCCAGCGGACCGAACCGCGGGTTGGACTCGACCACCGCGTACATCTCGCCGTCGACGACCTTCTGCACGGCGCCCCGGGTGCCGTCGACCGAGACCACCTGGACGTCCTGGCCGGGCACCTTGCCGGCGCTGCGCAGCGCCACCAGCGCGCCCAGCGCCATCTCGTCGTTCTCCGCGTAGACGCCGTTGATGTCCGGCTGGGCCTGGATGATCTGCTCCATCACCTGCTGGCCCTTGTCCCGGGCGAACTCGCCGGTCTGCTGCGCGATGATCTCGACGTCCGGCGCGATCTTCGCCATCTCGTCGACGAAACCGTTGGTGCGGTCGGTGGTCACGTTGTTGCCGGAGGTGCCGAGCAGGATCGCGACCTTGCCCTTGTTGCCCAGCGCCTCGGCCATCTCCTGGGCCGCGCGCTTGCCCTGCTCGACGAAGTCCGACCCGAGGAACGACACGTAGTCCTGGCAGGGCTCGGCGTTCAGCTTGCGGTCGACGGTGATCACCGGGATGTTCTTGGCCCGCGCGGCATCCAGCGCCGGCTCGAGGCCGTCGGAGTTCAGCGGGGCCACGATCAGCGCCTGCGCACCCTTGTTGATCATGTCCTGGATGTCGGAGATCTGCTTGTTCAGCTGGGAGTTCGCGTTCGTGGTCAGCAGGTTCTTGACGCCGACCGCCGCCGCCTCCGCCTTGATCGACTCGGTCTCGGCGATCCGGAACGGGTTCGCCTCCTTCTCCGACTGGGAGAAGCCGACGACCGCGTTGGACAGGTCCAGCTCCTCGGCGCCGTACTGCTCGAGGTCGCACGTCGGTCCGTCGGCGGCGCCGGTCTGCGCCACCTGGGCGCCACCGGTGCCCGGCGTGGAACCGCCGCCGCCGCCGGTGTCCTCGGATTTGGTGCACGCGCTCAGCGCGAGCGTCGCGCAGAGCGCTGCGGCGCCGGCGAGGCGGACGGGGCGAAGGGAACGGAAGGCCACCATTGGCTTTACTCCTGGCCGATCACGGAGGTCGCACCCCTGATGGCAACCTCGCCGATCAAATTCAGTCACATCCGAAAGTTATCTGTCAAGACACTCCGGCAATTTCGCACAGCTTCGATCAGAGCGTGAACAAAAGCCGGTCAGCCGGACCGGCGCGTGGACTTCGGGGGAACGTCGGCCACGTGCACCTGAACGCCCAGCTCACGCAGGGCGTCCAGCTCCGCCGGGTCGGCCTGGTCGTCGGTCACCAGGTGCCGGATGTCCTCGGCGGCAACGGTCTGCAGAAGCGCGTCGGTACCGATCTTCGTGTGGTCGGCGAGCACCACGACCTCGGCGGCGGCCGCGGCGAGCGCCCGGTCGACCCCGGCGACGGACAGGTTCGGCGTGGACAGCCCGCGCGCCGCGGTGAGCCCGTTGCCGGAGATGAACGCGGCGGTGCCCTGCACGGTCGCCAGCGCGTGTTCGGTGGTGCCGCCGACGAGCGCGCGGATCGACCCGCGCAGCGAGCCGCCGGTGACGATCACGTCCACCCCGCCCGCGCCGGCCAGCGCGTCGGCGACCAGCAGCGAGTTCGTCACCACGGTCAGCTCGGCCTGCCTGGTCAGCTGCGCGGCGAACGCCTGGGTGGTGGTGCCGGCGCCGACCACGATCGCGTCGCCGTCGCTGACCAGCCCGGCCGCGAGCTTGGCGATCGCGGACTTCGCGTCGGCGGCGACCAGCGCCTTCTCCGAGTACGACGGCTCGTGTGACAGCGAGCCGGGTAGCACCGCGCCGCCGTGCCGGCGGTCGAGCAGCCCCTGGGCCTCCAGCGCGCGCAGGTCGCGGCGGACGGTCACCTCCGAGGTCTGCACCTGGCGGGCGAGTTCCCGCAGGGAGATGGCGCCGCTCGAGCGCACCAGTTCGAGGATGCGCTGCCGTCGTTCTGCCGCGAACACGGGGACGACAGTAAACCGTTGCCGACACGCGCGCCCATGTTGGGGTGCGCGGAGCGCCGAACCCCAACATGTAGTCTTCGTCGCGCTGGTGGTTCACCCCGCTCGGGGTGAGGCAAGAGGGAACCCGGTGTGATTCCGGGACTGCCCCGCAGCGGTGAGTGGGAACGACCGCCGTCAGGTGCACTGGACGTTTTTTGTCTGGGAAGCGACGGTCAGTAGGTCGCCAGGGTTCTGGTGGTGCCCGCGAGTCCGAAGACCTGCCACTGGTCCGTGTGCCGCCTGGTGCGCGGAGTCCGACGGCCTCGCGGGTGGGCCGGGCGGTGCCCGTCTGTGGTGCCCTCGCGCGTCCGCCGGCCGTCGGCGTGAACTGAGCTCGCGAGGAGAGAGCCCGTTGACCGTCACCGCCCCACTGTCCGCAGTGGACGATCTGACCGCCGAGGTGGCCGCGCACGCGGCCGACCTGCCCGACGTGGACCCGGCCAGGGTGCTGGCCGCCGTCGACCGCGGCCGCACCGCCGACGCCGGCCCGGCCGAACTGCGTGACCTCGCCGTTCGCGCCGCCGCCGCGCTGATCGGCGAGGAGCCCCGGTACTCGAAGCTGGCGGCGCGCCTGCTCGCCGGCGGCATCCGCGCCGAGGCCCCGCCTGACTTCCCGGCCTCGGTCGCCGCCGCGCACGCCGAAGGCCTGGTCGCCGACGACACCGCCGCGTTCGTCGCCGCGCACGCCGCCGAACTGGCCGCCGTCGTCGACCCGGCCGGCGACGACCGGTTCGAGTACTTCGGCCTGCGCACCGTCTACGACCGCTACCTGTTGCGCCACCCGGTGACCAGGCGCGTCCTGGAGTCACCGCAGCACTTCTGGCTCCGGGTCGCGTGTGGACTGTCCGACACCGTCGCCGACGCCGCCGAGCTGTACCGGCTGCTGTCCGCCCTGGCCTACCTGCCCAGCTCACCGACCCTGTTCAACGCCGGCACCCGGCGCCCGCAGCTGTCCTCGTGCTTCCTGCTCGACTCGCCGCGCGACGAGCTGGAGTCGATCTACCAGCGCTACACCGAGATCGCGATGCTGTCCAAGTACGCCGGCGGCATCGGAGTCTCGTTCACCCGGGTGCGCGCCCGGGGCTCGCTGATCCGCGGTACCAACGGCAGCTCCAACGGCATCGTCCCGTGGCTGCGCACCCTCGACGCCTCGGTGGCCGCGGTGAACCAGGGCGGCCGGCGCAAGGGCGCGGCCTGCGTCTACCTGGAGCCGTGGCACGCCGACGTCGAGGAGTTCCTGGAGCTGCGCGACTCCACCGGCGACGACGCCCGCCGCACGCACAACCTCAACCTGGCGCTGTGGGTCCCCGACGAGCTGATGCGCCGCGTCGAGGCCGACGGCACCTGGTCGCTGTTCGACCCCAAGGCGGTGCCCGAGCTGACCGACCTGTGGGGCGACCGGTTCGACGCCGCCTACCGCGCCGCCGAGGACGCGGGCCTCGCCACCAGGACCGTGCCGGCGCGCCAGCTCTACGGCCGGATGATGCGCACGCTCGCGCAGACCGGCAACGGCTGGATGACGTTCAAGGACGCGGCCAACCGGGCGTGCAACCAGACCGCGTTGCCGGAGAACGTGGTGCACCTGTCGAACCTGTGCACCGAGATCCTGGAGGTCACCGGCGACGACGTCACCGCGGTCTGCAACCTCGGCTCGGTCAACCTCGCCGCCCACCTCGACGGGCCCGACCTGGACTGGCCGCGGCTCGCCTCGACCGTGCGCACGGCGGTGCGGTTCCTCGACCGCACCATCGACCGCGGCTACTACCCGACCGACCCCGCCGCGCGGAGCAACCGGCGATGGCGCCCGGTCGGGCTCGGCGTGATGGGCCTCGCGGACGTGTTCTTCCGGCTCCGCCTGCCGTTCGACTCGCCAGAGGCGCTGGCGCTGTCCACCAGGATCGCCGAGGAGATCGCGCTCGCCGCCTACGAGACCTCGGTCGAGCTGGCCCGCGAACACGGCCCGCACCCGGCGTTCCCGGACACCCGGGCCGCGCGCGGGCAGCTGCACCCCGACCACTTCCCGGTCACCCCACGGCATCCGGACCGCTGGGCCGCGGTCCGCGCCGGCGTCGCCGAGCACGGCCTGCGCAACTCGCTGCTGGTCGCGATCGCCCCCACGGCCACGATCGCGTCCATCGCCGGCTGTGCGGAGTGCATCGAACCGGTGGTGTCCAACGCCTTCAAGCGCGAGACCCTGTCCGGCGAGTTCCTCCAGCTCAACCCGTACCTGGTCGCCGACCTCAAGCGGCTGGGCCGCTGGGACCGGGCCACCCGCGACGCCATCAAGCAGGGCGACGGCTCGGTCCAGCACCTCACCTGGCTGCCGGCCGATCTGCGGGCCCTGTACCGGACCGCGTGGGAGCTGCCGCAGAAGGCGCTGATCGACCTCGCCGCCGCTCGCCAGCCGTACGTCGACCAGAGCCAGAGCCTCAACCTGTTCATGGCCAGCCCGACCATCGGCAAGCTGTCGTCGATGTACGCCTACGCCTGGCGGGCCGGCCTCAAGACGACGTACTACCTGCGATCCCGTCCCGCGACGCGGATCGCGCTCGCCACCGTCCAAGCAGGACAGACCTGCGACCTGGAGAACCCCGAGACCTGCGAGGCGTGCCAGTGATGTTGCTCGACCCCGGTATGGACCTGACCCTGCGCCCGATGCGCTACCCCGACTTCTACGAGCAGTACCGCGCCGCGATCCGCAACACCTGGACCGTCGAGGAGGTGGACCTGGCCTCGGACGTGGCCGACCTGGCCAAGCTCACTCCGGACGAGCACCACCTGGTGCACCGGCTGGTCGCGTTCTTCGCCACCGGCGACTCGATCGTGGCGAACAACCTCGTGCTCAACCTGTACAAGCACGTCAACGCACCGGAGGCCAGGCTCTACCTGTCCCGCCAGCTGTTCGAGGAGGCTGTGCACGTCCAGTTCTACCTGACGCTGCTGGACACCTACCTGCCCGATCCGGACGAGCGGGCCAAGGCGTTCGCCGCGATCGAGCACATCCCGTCGATCCGGGAGAAGGGCGAGTTCTGCTTCCGCTGGATCGACTCGATCGACTCGCTCGACCAGCTGCGCACCCGCGACGACCGACGGAAGTTCCTGCTCAACCTGATCTGCTTCGCCGCGTGCATCGAGGGCCTGTTCTTCTACGGCGCATTCGCCTACGTCTACTGGCTGCGCGACCGCGGCCTGCTCGACGGCCTGGCGACCGGCACGAACTGGGTGTTCCGGGACGAGTCGATGCACATGGCGTTCGCGTTCAGCGTCGTGGACACCGTCCGCCGCGAGGAACCCGACCTGTTCGACGACGAGCTCACCGAGCAGGTCGGCACCATGCTCGACGAGGCCGTCGAGTGCGAGCTGCAGTTCGCCAGGGACGTCTGCGGACCTGGCCTGCCCGGGATGAACGCGAAGGACATGCACGACTACCTGCGTTACGTGGCCGACCAGCGGTTGGTCCGGCTCGGTCTGCCCGCGCGGTACGGAACGCGGAACCCGTTCGCGTTCATGGAGTTGCAGGACGTCCAGGAGCTGACGAACTTCTTCGAACGGCGGGTGTCGGCCTACCAGGTCGCGGTGTCCGGGACCGTCGACCTGGACGAGGACTTCTGACCTCTTGCGGTCACGCGGACACGGTGGGTAGGGTCGGGAAAGCGCTTGCCGGAAAGCGCTTTCCCGACCGGTCCCGACCCCACGAGGTGGTGGGCACATGTCGAACCCCCGAAAGTGGCCGGCGGCTCTCGCCGGCCCTGCCCTTGTCGCCGTCCTCGTCGCCACGCTGACCGCTCCGACGGCGGTAGCCCAGGCCGACGAACCCATCCAGGACCCGTTACCGGACCCGACGCCGTCCGCACTCGGCATCGTGGTCGAGGAGTTCGCCCAGTTCCCCAAGACCGAGCCGGTGCCGCCGCCCACCGACGGGCGCCTGATGCGGCACGCGCGGATCAACCACCTCGGTGAGATCCCGGACGGCTCCGAGCGGATGTACGTCCCGGACCTCAACGGCAAGGTGTACCTCGTCGGCGACGACGGCGAGCCGAACCTCTACCTCGACGTCGGCGCGGAGTTCGCCCCGGAGTTCATCTCCGGTCGCGGTCTCGGGTCCGGCTCCGGCTTCGTCACCTTCCACCCGGACTTCGAGCGCAACGGCAAGCTCTACACCGTGCACACCGAGTGGGGCGCCGGTCTCGACGAGCCGACCACCTACCCGGAGCAGCCGAACGCCGCGTTCCACGGCGTGATCACCGAGTGGACCGCCGACGACCCGGACGCGGACACGTTCAGCGGCACCCACCGCCAGGTGATGCGCCTGGGCTTCCGCACCCAGATCCACGGCTTCCAGCAGATCGACTTCAACCCGACCGCCCGCCGGGGCAGCCGCGAGTACGGCGTGCTCTACCTCGCGGCGGGCGACGGCGGCCTCGGCGCGTCCACCACGGACCCGCAGGACACCACCACTCCGTACGGCAAGCTCCTGCGCATCGATCCGTTGGGCGGCAACGGCCCCGGCGGCACCTACGGCATCCCGCGCGACAACCCGTTCGCCGGCGACGAGGGTGTGCTCGGCGAGATCTACGCGCTCGGCATGCGCGACCCGCACCGCTTCAGCTGGGACACCGCCACCCGGCGGATGTACCTCGGCCACATCGGTGAGCACCGGATCGAGTCGGTGTACGAGGTGCGCCCCGGCGACAACTTCGGTTGGAGCGAGCGCGAGGGCCCGTTCGTGTTCCGGCGCGGCGACCCCGACTGCGGCGTCTACCCGCTGCCCGAGGACGACGAACGGTACGGCTACACGTACCCGGTCGCCGCGTTCGACCACAACCCGCCGCCCGGCCACCCGCTGTGCTCCGACTCCGGGCACGCGATCAGCGGCGGCTTCGTCTACCGCGGTCGGGACGTGCCGGGGCTGCGCGGCAAGTACCTGTTCACCGACCTGGTCGACGGCCGCGTCTTCGCCACCGAGTCCCGCGAGATGCGCCGCGGTCACCCGATGGCCGACATCCACCAGCTGGCCGTCTACACCGCCGACGGCGAACGCACGACGTTCCGGGAGTTGGCCGGCGACGAGCGGGTCGACCTGCGGTTCGGTCGCGACGCCGAGGGCGAGCTGTACCTGCTGGCCAAGGCCAACGGGAAGGTCTGGAAGGTCACCGGCACCCGGTGGGCCCCGCACGGCCCGGACGTCGTGGCGTACTACGACTTCGAGCACCCCGTGGCGGGAAACCTGGAACGGGATCTCGGGGTCTCCGGCACGGATCTGGCGCTGGTCAACGGCGGCGCCGCGATGCGGGTCCCCGACCGGGGCGGGCACGTGCTGGTGACCCGGCAGGAGCCGGGCGCCGACGACGACTGGAAGGCCGGCGTGTACTCCGCGACCGGGGTGCGCTCGCTGCACGCGTTCAACGCCGCCCGCGAGGTCACGGTGATGGGCTGGTTCAAGGTCACCGGCGACCTGCCGGCGCCGAACACCAACACCCCCGACCCGGACGACCGGTACAACGCGGTCGGCCTGGCCGGCGTGCTGTCCGGCGACTCCGACGGCCACGCGGTCCGCGCGCTGCTGGAGGTCATCGACGTCGACGGCGAACCGCGCGTGGTCGCCCTCGGCCGCCGGGTCGACGGCGCCCGCTCGCAGACGTTCGCGGCGAACGCCGACTGGCGGGAGATCCTGCCGCGCGGCCGGTGGGTCCACCTCGCGGCGACGTTCGACTTCGACACCGGCGAGCTGGCCCTGTACCGGAACGGCAGACCGCTCGACGGGTTCTACACCGTGCCCGGCGATCCGTGGGCCGTCGACGGCGCGCCTGAGCCGGACCTGACCACGGCGAGCGACCCGGCCGGCATCAAGATCGGCGGCAGCTTCCCGCAGAACACCGGCGAGGCCAACCCGTGCGACTGCCGGATGGACGACCTGATGTTCCTCGACCGTGCGTTGTCGCCGCCCGAGGTGTGGCTGCGGTACCTGCTGACCCGGTGAGCCGGCGGAGGTGCTCCCGGCGCGGGGGCACCTCCGCCATCGGTCCCGCGTGTCCCTAGATGTGGTGTTCAGGGAGGTTGGTTAGCCGGGTGATAGGTGGTTGGCCTCCGATGGCGGAGTGTGCTCGGTGGTGATTGTAGAAGTGGAGCCAGGCTGGTAGGGCGGTTCGGCGTTCGGTGTCGGATTG
>NZ_JAFFZE010000029.1 GCF_025165815.1 Actinophytocola gossypii
TCCGCCGTCCGCACCGCGCCACCCGGCACCTCAGCCGCCTCCAACACCAGCACATCCCACCCCGCGTCAGCCAGCACATTCGCCGCCACCAACCCGTTCGGACCCGCACCCACCACCACCGCGTCCGCCACCTCGGTACGTGTCATCTGCTCGGCATACCCGGCCGGACCGGGACCAACCGCACCCGATCTTCACCACCACTTGCCTATGGTTCTATAGTACTAGGCAACTAGGTAAATGGAGGAAGTCGTGATCGAGTTCCATCTGGACGGCGGGTCCGGCCTGTCGCCGTACCAGCAGTTGGTCCGACAGGTGCGGCACGCGTTGCGGTTGGGTCTGCTGCACGAGGGCGACCAGCTGCCGAAGGTCAAGGACGTGGTGGCCGCCCTCGCCATCAACCCCAACACGGTGCTCAAGGCCTACCGGGAGCTGGAGCACGACGGGCTCGTCACCGCGCGGCCCGGCGTCGGCACGTTCGTGACGGCCACGCTCGCCGGCGGCTCGCTGCCCGCGCTCGGGCCACTGCGCCAGGACCTGCGCCGTTGGCTCGGCAAGGCCCGCCGCGCCGGGCTCGACGAGGAGAGCATCGAGGCGCTGTTCATGACCACGTTTCGCTCCTCGGCCAGAGAGGACATAGCGTGACCGTGCTGCGCGCCCAGGGTCTGGGCAAGAAGTACAAGCGCCGCTGGGCACTGAGCGGTTGTGCCCTCGACATCCCCGCCGGCCATGTGAGCGGCCTCGTCGGCCCGAACGGTGCCGGCAAGTCGACCCTGCTGAACCTCGCCGCCGGCATGCTCACGCCGACGGCCGGCACCATCGAGGTGTGCGGCGGCGTGCCGGGCAGCGGCCCGGGACAGCTGGCCAAGGTCGGTTTCGTCGCGCAGAACACGCCCGTCTACCCCGGCCTGACCGTCGCCGAGCACCTGCGCCTCGGCGCGCACCTCAACCCGCGCTGGGACGACGCGCTCGCCCGCGACCGGGTCGACCGGCTCGGGCTCGACCCGGCCCAGCACGCCGGCAAGCTCTCCGGCGGCCAGCGCGCCCAGCTCGCGCTCACCATCGGGCTCGCGAAACGCCCCGAGCTGCTGCTGCTCGACGAGCCGGTGGCCGCGCTCGACCCGCTCGCCCGACGGGAGTTCCTGGCCGACCTGATGGAGGCCGTCGCCGAACACGGGCTGTCGGTCGTGCTGTCCTCGCACCTGGTCAGCGACCTGGAACGGGTCTGCGACCACCTCATCGTGCTGGTGGACTCCCAGGTGCGGGTCGTGGGCGAGGTCGAGGACCTGCTGGACAGCCACCTCCGGCTCACCGGCCCGCGCCGCGACCTCGACACGCTGCCGGCCGACCAGCACGTCGTCTCCGCGAGTCACACCGACCGCCAGACCACCGTCCTGGTCCGCGCCGAGGCACCCGTGCTCGATCCCACGTGGACGGTCGGCCGGCTGACGCTGGAGGACCTGGTCCTGGCGTACATGAGCAACCCGACCGCCGCCCGCCCCGCCCTGGAGGTGCTCCGATGACCTGGCTGACCTGGCGCCAGTTCCGCGTGCAGGCGCTGTCGGTGTTCGCCGCCCTGGCCGCGGTCGTCGTGGTGCTCGCGATCACCGGCCCCGACCTGGTCGGGCGCACCAGCTTCACCGACGTGGACTTCCTCTTCGGCGGCACCATGCTGCTGATGTACCTGCTGCCGGCCGCCCTCGGGGCCTTCTGGGGCGTGCCGATGGTCGCCCGCGAGCTGGAGACCGGGACGCACAGCCTGGTCTGGAACCAGACCGTCACCCGGCGACGGTGGCTCGCGACCAAGCTCGGCACCGGCGTGCTGGCCGCCACCGTCGCGGCGGCACTGCTGAGCGTCGCGGTGACCTGGTGGGCGAGCCCGATCGACGCGCTGGCGAGCGCGGAGCGCCAGTCCTCGATGCTGAACCGCATGGCACCCCCGGTGTTCGGCGCGCGCGGCATCGTGCCGGTCGGGTACGCCGTGTTCGCGTTCGTACTCGGGGTCGCGGCCGGGATCGTGCTGCGCCGCACCATGGCCGCGATGGCGGTCACCCTCGTCGCGTTCGCCGCCGTGCTGCTGGCGGTCCCGTTCCTGGTCCGCCCGTACGTGCTGCCCCCGACCGACGAGACGGTGCCGATCACCGAGCAGAACCTCAAACAGATCATCGGCGACGAGTCGGGCGTGCTCGAGGCGGTGACGGTCGAGGAGCCGGCCGGCGCGTGGGTCCTGACGAACGAGACGGTCGACGCGTCCGGCGACCCGGTACGTCCGCTGCCCGCCGAGGTGCAGCACTGCATACCGGCGCCGGGCGAGGGCGAACCGCCGGACCGGCAGAGCGTCGTCACGTGCGTCTCCCAGCTGGGCGACCTCGGTTACCAGCAGCAGCTGACCTACCAGCCGGGCAGCCGGTTCTGGCCCCTGCAGTGGATGGAGACCGGGCTCTACCTCCTGCTGTCGGCCGCACTGAGCTGGTTCTGCTTCCGCCACCTCCGCCGACTGTCCTGAGGAGACACCGTTGCGCACGCTCGCTCTCGCCACGCACTGACCGTCGCGCTGTCGTCGACGCCGGCCGTCGCCGAGACCCCGGTGCCACACCTGCCCGACCCGACCGGGCGACACGAGGTCGGCGTCACCTCGGTCTACCTGAACGACACCTCCCGACCGGACCCCTGGATGTCCGATGTGGACTCGAGGGAGCTGATGGTCTCCCTGTTCTACCCGACGGCGTCCACGGCCGGGCCGGTCAAGAAGTACCTGACCCCGGCGGAGTCCCGCGCGCTGCTGGCCGACGGCGGGATCACCACCGTGCCGCCGGACGCGCTGAGCACGGTGCGGACCAACGCCGTCGTCGACGCCCGGCCGTCGGGCCGGCCGCGCAGCCGCCCGCTGGTGGTGCTGTCGCCGGGGTTCAAGAAGCCCCGGGCCACGCTCAGCTCGATCGCCGAGGACCTGGCGAGCCACGGCTACGTCGTCGCGGTCGTCGACCACACCTACGAGAACGTGGTCACCACGTTCCCCGACGGCCGGGTCACCGATTGCGCCGCGTGCGGGCAGTACGACCTCCCGTTCTGGCGGAAGCTGTCCCGCGGCCGGGCCGCCGACGTGTCGTTCGTCCTCGACGAACTGACCGGCCCGCACCCGCGATGGCGCGGCGCTCACCTGATCGACCCGAGGCACATCGCCATGGGCGGCCACTCCGTCGGCGGAGCCAGCACGATCGACGCCATGCTCGCCGACCACCGGATCCGGGCCGGCGTCGACATCGACGGCACGCTCGACGCGCCGATCCCCGATTCCGGTCTCGACCGCCCGTTCATGTTCCTCGGCCGGGCGAACACCTACACGCCCGGCACCCCGGGAGGGGCGGCCGAGTCGTGGGAGCAGAGCTGGCCGCGGCTGACCGGGTGGCGACGCTGGCTGGTGGTGGCGGGCATGGAACACGCGTCGTTCACCGACATCGGGGTGCTCGCCGAGCAGTTCGGGCTCGACCTGGGCGCGGACACCGGGGGCGACCGCGGCGCGGCCATCACCCGCCGGTACGTCCGGGCCTTCTTCGACCTGCACCTGCGCGGCGAGCGTCAGCCGTTGCTGGAGCGGCCGTCGTCGCGGTTCCCCGAGGTGAGCGTCGTGGGGTGAGGTAGGTGGACGGTGAACGTGGTGGGGGTGCTGGTGACCTCGACGGTCCCATGGTGGGCTTCGACGATGTGCCTGGTGATCGCCAGGCCGAGGCCGGTGCCGGTGGGATGGGCGCGGTAGTGGCGGTCGAACACATGCGGCAGGTGCTCGGGGGCGATGCCGGGGCCGGTGTCGGTGACGGTCACCGAGACGGGGTCGGCGGTGACCGTCACCTCGACGATGCCGCCGGGGGCGTGGCGGAGGGCGTTGGCCACGAGGTTGCCCAGTGCCTGCCGCAGCCGGGCGGGGTCGGCGCGGACCGGGACCGGACCGGGGACGGTGAGCCGTAGGTCCACTTCGGACGCTTCGGCACGGGCGCGGTGGGCGGACACGGTCCGGGCGGCGAGGTCGGCGAGGTCGCTGTCCTCGAGGTGGACGGGGAGGGTGCCGGACTCCGCCGCGGAGAGGTCGTGCAGGTCGGTGACGAGCCGGTCGAGGAGGATCGACTCCTCGATCAGGGAACGCACCAGGGCGGGGTCCATGGGGAGCACACCGTCCTGGGCGGCTTCCAGGTGGGTGCGGACGTTCGTCAGCGGGGTGCGCAGCTCGTGCGCCACGTCGCCGAGCAGGGCGGTGCGGTGGCGGGTGCGCTCCTCGATCGCGGCGGCCATGGTGTTGAAGGTGACGGCGAGGCGGGTGACCTCGTCGTCGCCCCGGACGGACACGCGGGGGGCGTGGTCGCCGGACGCGAGGCGGCGGGCGGCCGCGGTGACGGCCCGGACCGGGCGGAGCAGCCGGCGGGTCGCGGGGACGGTGACGGCCGCCGCCAGCAGGAGGATCGCGGCCATCGTGGCGAGGGTGTGCCAACGGGTGTCGGGGGCGAGGGGGTCGAACCGGTCGCCGACGCCCAGCCACAGGTCGGCCGGTGGGGCCACATAGGACTGTCGGGCCGACTGGACGCACTGGGCGTCCTGGCAGGCGGCGACCTCGGCGGCGAGGCGACGGCCGGCCGCGGACGGGGCGTGCAGCTCGGACGGAACACAGGGGTCCCCCGACGGACGGGCCGCGGCGGTCGGCCGGTGGTGGACGCGGGTGGGGGTGGTTCCGTCGCGGCGTAGGCAGTCCGCTGCCTCGGCGGCCAGGGTCTCGCGGTGGCGGCGCTCCTCGTCGGTGAGTTGCCAGACATAGAAGCCGAGCTGGAACCCGGCGGAACGGGCGACGACGGTGGGGCGCGGGGTGACGTCCCGGCCCGGCGGCGCGGAGGCGTCGATGCGGGCAGCCGGCGTCGAGGGCAGTGCGGCGACCGGGGCGGAGTCGGCGATCCGTTCCCCGTCCGGGGTGGTGAGGGCGATTCGGCGGCCGGTGCGGTCGGCCAGCGCGCGGACCAGGGGCTCGACGCCGTTCCAGCTCCGGTGCTCGTTCGCGTGGGTGAACAGCGCGTCCCGGATCTCGGCGTCGGTGGACAGGAGTGGGGTGTCGTCGCCGGGATCGCGGGTGGTCAGCAGGGCGGTGCCGACGGCCGCGATGGCCGCCACCGCGAGTGACCGGCCGAGCAGCCGCGGCAGCAGGCTACGACGCACCGGACACCCCGTCCCCCAGCTTGTAGCCGACGCCGTACACGGTGAGCACGTACCTCGGCCTGGCCGGCACCGGCTCGATCTTGCGGCGCAGGTTCAGCACGTGCGTGTCGATCGTGCGGCGGGTGACCTCGCGGTCGAAGCCGCCGAGACGTTCCAGCAGCAACTGCCGGGTGAACACCCGGCCAGGCGCGGCTGCCAGGCACGCGAGCAGGGCGAACTCGGCGGGTGTGGTGCGCACCGGCTCACCGCTGACCTCGACCTCGTGCCGGGCGGTGTCGACGAGCAGGCCGCCGATCCGGTACCGCTCCGGACCGACGCGGCCGGACCTGCGCAGCACCGCCTGGACCCTGGCCAGCAGCTCGCGCGGGCGGTACGGCTTGGTCACGTAGTCGTCGGCGCCCGTGGTCAGACCGAGGACCAGGTCGTCCTCGCCGGCGCGGGCGGTGAGCACGACGATCGGCAGGTCGCGCTCGGACCGCAGGGTTCGGCACACGTCCAGGCCGTTCACCGCCGGCAGGGTCAGGTCGAGCACCAGCAGGTCGGGCGCGCACCGCCGGGCGTGCTCGATGGCGGCCCGGCCGTCGTGCACGACGGTGGCCAGGTGGCCGTCGCGTTCCAGGTAGCGGCGGATCAGGTCCGCCTGCTTGCGGTCGTCCTCGGCGACCAGGATTCGGGCTGGCATGCCGGGAAGTCTCACGCACGTACCTGAGAATCAGCCGTGAGAGCCGCGTTCCTGACCAGATCCTGACCTGCCGCGGACAGCCTCGCTCCTGTCCGGAACCCGAGGAACAGGAGCCGAACCCATGACCGAACACCACCGTCCGTCCCGGCGGACCGTCCTCGCCGCGCTCGGCGCCGCCCCGCTCGCCGGCGGCGTGCTTGGCGCGTCCGACGCCGCGGCAACGACCGGGCGGATTCCCGACGAGCTGCGGCCCGGCGGCGAGTTCGACCGGTACCTCGCCGAGCTGGCCGCCGAGGACCGGTTCGCCGGCACGGTGCTGCTGACCCACCGGGACCGGCCGGTGCTGGCGCGCTCCCACGGGTTCGCCGACCGGGCGCGGCGGATCCCCAACGGGCCGGAGACCCGATTCATCCTCGGCTCGATCACGAAGGTGTTCACCGCGCTCGCGATCGCCCAGCTCGCCGAGCGCGGCGAGGTCGGATTCGGCGAGCGGGTCGGCGCCTATCTCGACGGGTTCGCTCCCGAGGTCGCCGACCACGTGACCGTGCACCAGCTGCTCACGCACACCTCCGGGCTCGGCGACTTCCACAGCCAGGAGTACCTGGAACAGTCCCGGCACTGGGACAGCGTCGAGGAGTTCTGGGACAACACGCTGGAGTTCGTCCGCCGCTGCGAACTCCAGGCGCCGCCGGGAAACGCCTCGATCTACAGCAACGCCGGGTACTTCATCCTGGGCGCGATCGTGGCGAAGGTCGCGCGGCGGTCCTACTACGACCACGTCCGCGAGCACGTCTTCGAACGCGCCGGAATGACGAGCTCCGACTTCTACACCAAGCCGAGGTGGCGTGCCGACCGCGGGTTCGCGCACCCCTACCACCGCGACGAGTCCGGCGCGCTGGTCGACGGCCTCGAGCTCGCGCCGTTCGTCGGCGCGCCGCCCGGCGGGTCGTTCGCCGACGCGGCGGACCTGGCCCGGTTCGCGAAGCTGATGGGAGGCAATCGTTTGCTCGGCGTGGAATTCCGGCATCTCGCCGGCAGCCCGAAGGTGCCGCTGTCGCCGGACAACACCAGGTTCCACAGCTACCTGACCGCGGTGGAGCGGCTGAACGGCGAGTGGATGGTCGGGCACAGCGGCGGTGCCACCTACGGCGTCTCCTGCAACCTGGACTGGTTCCCCGAGTCCGACTGGGTGGCCGTGATCCTCGGCAATTACGGAGATCGGAGCACCAAGCCGATCGCGGAGAAGGCGCACGAACTGATCAGCCGGCACGCGCGCGGCTGATCAGTTCGACAGCACCTCCCGGTCCTGTCGGCAAGATTTTCACCCGACGGCCGGACGAAATCGCCGCGATTTATCGCGCGCTGACTGTTCCCACGCGAGCACGGGAGGTCACTTGTCGGATTTCGCGTAACGCGGCGGGATTTTCCGCGATGCACTCGGACGTCATATGTTCCGCGCATTCCTGGAGTGTTTCGTGGTCGAGAACTCGTCGGTTGGTTTGGTCATGGTGGGGTCCGAGGCGCAGGTCACCGTCACCGGGGAGAACCAGCACCAGGCGGCGCTGGCCCGGTACCGTCCCGGGGCGACGGTCGCCGTGGAGCTGGGCTGGTGCACGATCCGGTCCGGGAAGTACCGCGGGGAGCGGGCGATCGAGGTCCGGCTCGACGGCCAGCGGGTCGGGGAGCTGACCCACCTGATGACCCAGCGGTACGGGTCACTGGTGTCGCGGGTGGCCGCGGGCGGCGGTCGACCCGGGGCGGAGGCGACGATCCACTCCGGCGCCCGCGGGCTGGAGATCACCCTCCGGATGCCGAAGGACCCGGACGCGTTGCCGGTGACGCCGGCCGACGAGCCCACGGTGGTCCTGGGTGCGGTGCGGCCACCCGTCCCGGCCGCGCCGGGGCGGAAGGTCGGGCGGCCGCTCTGGATCGGGGCCGCGGTCTTCGTGCTCGTCGTGTTCTTCGCGGCGCTCGGCGGCGGTGAGGACGAGGAGGCCCCGTCATCGGGCGTCGCGGCCGACAGTACGACGACCGCACCGGTCACCACCACCACGACCACGCCACCGCCGACCACGACGACCACCACGCCGAAGCCCAAGCCGAAGCCGAGGACCACCGACCAGCCGGCTCCGCCGCCGGAGCCGAAGCCGAAGCCCGAGCCGGAGCCCGCCCCCGAACCCGAGCCGGAGCCCGAACCGGCCTGCGATCCCAACTACAGCGGGTGCGTCCCGATCGCCAGTGACGTCGACTGCGCGGGCGGCAGCGGCAACGGTCCCGCCTACGCCAACGGCCCGGTCCAGGTCGTCGGCGAGGACGTCTACGGCCTCGACCGGGACGGCGACGGCACCGCCTGCGACGGCTAGGACCGGCGGCGGCGGAACGGGCCGGTGACCGCCCGGTAGGCGGCGCGCACGAGCCACACCACGAACGCGATCTGCAGCCCACGCAGGATCAGCCCCAGGATCGCCGCCATCACGCCCGCGCCCGCCATCCACACCCGGCCCGGCGCGAACGCGGCGAACATCAGCGCGAGGGTGAACACCACCAGCACCACACCGAGCAGCCGTTGCGGCCAGCTCATCCGTCCGGGCAGGCCACGCAGGTGCCGGCGCGCCCCGGCCGGCAGGTGCCGCAGCGTCAGCCACGCCACGAACGTGTACGCACCGAGCTGCACCACTCCGACCGACGCGCGCACCCACCAGGTGTCGACCTCGCTCGCGAGGAACACCACCATCGGCAGGACCCCGGTCACCAGCACGACCACCAGCAGCCGGCCCATCAGCCGCAGCGCCACCGCGTCCAGGTTCCGCCGGAGCGTCTCCTCGGTCGGGTTCAGCCGCAGGCCCGCCGTCACCGCCCGGGCCGCGCGGCCGAGCCGGGCGCGGTCGATGTCCATGGCGGCCAGGTTGTTCAGCGCGTCCGAGGACTCCGGGTCCAGCCGCAGCGCCTCCTGGTAGGCGGCCCGCTCCTCGGACCTGCGCCGCCGGGCCCGCGCGGCCACCCCGAGCATGAGGTGCGCGTCGGCCTCGTGCGGCGCCAGCTCGACCGCGCGCCGGGCCGCGTCGTGGCCGCCGCGGGCGTCCCCCGCGGCCAGCAGCGTCCGGGCGTGCACGTAGTGGTTCAGCCACTCCTGTGCGTCGGTGCGGACCGCCTCGACCGCGGTCGCCGCCGCGTCCCGGTGGTCGCCCCGGGTGGACAGGGCGAGTGCGCGCAGGCGCAACGCCCAGCCGGACTCGGGCTCGGTGGCGAGTGCGCGGTCGGCCGCGTCCACCGCCGCGTCGGCGTCGCCCAGGCGCAGCTCGCAGCGGGCGAGCAGGCACAGCGCGGTCACCGAGTCCGGCTCGCCGGCCAGGTAGCCGGTGATCTCGGTGCGGGCCTCGGCGTGCCGGCCAAGGTCGATCAGGGCGTTGGCCTTCGCCAGGGTGGCCACCTACGCCAGCCGGTTCTTCTTCAGGTACCGGAGCAGCTCGTCGTACTCGCCGCCCTCGTTGGCGAACAGCGCCACGTTGCGGGCCGAGTCGAACCACGGCCGCGCCGACGGCCGCACCTCGCCGAGCGCGGCCTCGAGGTCGCGCATCTCGATCATGCGGGCGTTCCCGCTGCGCACCGAGTCGAGCAGTGCGTGCTCGGCCGCGGTCTCGCAGACGTGTGCCAGGTCGGCGCCGGTGAATCCGTCGGTGCGCTTGGCGAGGCCGCCGACGTCGATGCCCGACACCGGCCGGTGCCGCAGGTGGTAGCGCAGGATCGCCTCGCGCGCCTGCCGGTCCGGCGGGAGGACCAGCAGCGTGCGGTCCAGCCGGCCGGGGCGGCGCAGCGCGACGTCGACATCCCATGGCGCGTTGGTGGCGGCCAGGACGAACACGCCCTCGTTGCCGGCGGTCACCCCGTCCAGCTCGGAGAGCAGCTGGTTGACCGTGGAGCGCATGGCGCTGTTGCGCAGGTTGGTCCGCTTCTGCCCGATCGCGTCCACCTCGTCGAGGAACAACACGCACGGCGCGTTGCGGCGGGCCAGCTCGAACAGGTCCCGCAGGTTGCGTTCGCTCTTGCCGATCCACATCTCCAGCACGTCGGCGAGCGAGACGGAGATGAACCGGGCACCGAGCTCGCCGGCAACGGCCTTGGCCAGGAAGGTCTTGCCGCAGCCGGGTGGGCCGTAGAGCATCAGGCCGCCCTTGAGGCTCTTGCCGTAGAGCCTGCGCAGCTCGGGGTTGCGCATGGGCGCGAGGAACGCCGCCTCGAGCCGTGCCTTGACCTCCGCGAGGCCGCCGATGTCGGCCAGCGTCACGGTCGAGCGTTCGACCTCGTGGGCCGGCTCGTCGGTGCTCTCGGCGTCCTCGTCGACGAACATCGGCGGCGTGACGTCGCCCAGGTCCTCCTCCGCCCGGCGCCAGTCGAACCCGGGCGGTTCCGGCGAAGGAGCGGGCGGTGCGGGCGGTGCGGGCGGTGCGGGCGGTGCGGCACCGACCGCCCCCACCATCAGCGCGCGGGCCCGCTCGTTGCCCGGCTCGGCGGCGAGCACCACGGCGAGGTGCGCCACCGCCTCCTCACCCAGGCCCTGGTCGACCAGCAGGCCGGACAGGTGCAGCCGCAGGGGCAGGTCGTCCGGGGCGGCCTCCACGGCTCGCCGCAGGCTCGCGAGCAGGGCATCGGTCACGGCGCTCTCCCCCGTTCGGCTACGCCGCGAATCCTAGGGAGGGTGTCAGCAGGTCTCGTAGAGGTACCCGTCGGCGTCGTCGGGTACGACGTACTCGTCGCGCCGGACGGTGCTCAGCTCGTCGCCCCAGCCGTCGCAGGCCCTGGTCAGTCCCGCTCCGGTGGTGGCGGTTCGACCACGGCGCCGGACGCGGTCACCGCGGACGACACGGTCGTTGCGGCCAGCACAAGGACACCGACGAGGATTCCCCTGCTCACCCTCGACCGGCCCTGACCTCGATGAACGCCCGGATACCCGCCACGATGCCGTCCAGCGGCACGGGCATCGTGGTGTTGGCCGCGATGTCGGCGAGCACCGTGGCCGGCAGCTCCGGCGCCCCGGTGAGGTCGGCGGCCACCCAGGCGACCGTCCGGCTGGTCACCTTCGGTAGCCGGGTGAGACCCTCGGCGATCGCGGCCAGCTCACCGCTGGCGATCGCGGCCTCCGACGCAGCCTCCTCGCCGCCCCGGCGCGGGCGGCTGATCCGGTCGTCGGCCTGCTTGCGGAGCACCACACCCTTGGCCGCCGGCAGCGCCACGATCGGCTCCGCGCACACCGAGCAGCCGGTGGCGACCCGGCCGAACGGGCCCCGGACCACGCAGCTGGTGCGGTCCGGCGCGGTGCTGAGGAACCAGAACGACCAGCAGGACTGGCAGCAGAACACGTCGGTGCTCGCGCCGTCCCACCGCTTGGCCGCCTCCAGCTCGGCGGCGGCCAGCTCGGCGGCCTCCCGGTCGGCCTCCAGCCGGGCGGCGTCGGTGGCCTCGGCGACCTCGGCACGCAGCGACTCGTTGGCCATGGTCAGCTCGGCGTTGGCCGCGATCAGCTCGTCGACCCGCGCGCGCAGCTCCTCGGCCCGCTCGTCGGCCCGGCGCAGCGCGCTCCGGTGCCGCTCCCGCTGCCTGGTCAGCGCGTCCTCGGTGGTGTCCATGACGTGGTCCACCGCGACCTTCACCTCGCGCCGCACCGCCTCCTGGGTAGGAGCGAACTCCAGCAACCACATCCAGACCCGCCCAGCCATGGCGCAACGGTAGCGCGCCCGTCTCGCAATGTGAGCGGGTAACGGCTCCCGATTACGGTCCGATACCATCGGGAGACGGGTCGAGAGGCGCTGCAACGGACGCGGCACCGGGGCCGGGTCCGCCACGCTCGATCCGAAATCCAGTACTTCTACAAGGGCGCCTCCCATGATGAGACTCTGGGAGGTACCGCATGACCAGCGACCGTCACCAGGCCCTTCGGGCACTGTTCGACCAGCGGATCGGGGTGCTCGACGGCGCATGGGGAACCATGCTCCAGGGTGCGGGCCTCACCCCAGAGGACTACCGCGGCGACCGGTTCACCGACCACACCCACGACGTCACCGGCGACCCCGACCTGCTGAACCTGACCCGCCCGGACGTCGTGCTCGACGTGCACCGGCAGTACCTCGAGGCCGGCGCGGACATCACCACGACCAACACGTTCACCGCGACCTCGATCGGGCAGGCCGACTACGGTCTGCAACACCTCGTGCGCGAGATGAACGTGGAAGGTGCCCGGCTGGCCAGGCAGGCCGCCGACCAGTTCGACAACCGGTTCGTCGCCGGTTCGATCGGACCGCTGAACGTCACCCTCTCGCTGTCGCCGAAGGTGGAGGACCCGGCGTACCGCGCGGTGTCGTTCGACCAGGTCCGGGAGTCCTACGCGGAGCAGATCGCCGGGCTCGCCGAGGGCGGGGTCGACCTGCTGCTGATCGAGACGATCTTCGACACGCTCAACGCCAAGGCCGCGATCGCCGCCGCCCGCGAGGTCGCCCCCGAGCTGCCGCTGTGGATCTCGGTCACCATCGTCGACCTGTCCGGACGCACCCTGTCCGGGCAGACCGTCGAGGCGTTCTGGCGGTCGATCGCGCACGCCGAGCCGCTGGTCGTCGGCGTGAACTGCTCGCTTGGTGCGGAGGAGATGCGCCCGCACGTCACCGAGCTGGCCCAGCTCGCCGGCACCTACACCGCCTGCCACCCCAACGCCGGCCTGCCGAACGCGTTCGGCGGCTACGACCAGACCCCGGACGAGACCGGCGCGCTGCTGCGTGAGTTCGCCGACGCGGACCTGGTGAACGTCGTCGGCGGCTGCTGCGGCACCGGCCCGGCGCACATCGCCGCGATCGCGGAGTCGGTCCGGGGCATCGCGCCGCGGCCGGTGCCCTCGCCCGAGGCCGCGTCCCGGTTCTCCGGCCTTGAGCCGTTCGAGATCGGCGCGGACACCGGGTTCGTGATGATCGGCGAGCGGACCAACGTCACCGGGTCGGCGAAGTTCCGCCGGCTGATCGAGGGCGGCGACCACCAGGCCGCCCTGGACGTGGCGCTGGAGCAGGTGCGCGGCGGCGCGAACCTGCTCGACGTCAACATGGACGCCGACCTGCTCGACAGCGAGCAGGCGATGACCACGTTCCTGAACCTGGTCGCGACCGAGCCCGAGGTCGCCCGCATCCCGATCATGATCGACAGTTCCAAGTGGACCGTCCTCGAGGCCGGGCTGAAGTGCGTGCAGGGCAAGGGAGTCGTCAACTCCATCTCGATGAAGGAGGGCGAGGAGCAGTTCCTCGCCCAGGCACGCAAGATCCGTGACTACGGCGCGGGCGTGGTCGTGATGGCCTTCGACGAGCAGGGCCAGGCCGACACCACCGACCGCAAGGTCGAGATCTGCGCCCGCGCCTACGACCTGCTGACCCGGGAGGTCGGGTTCCCGGCCGAGGACATCATCTTCGACCCGAACGTGCTCGCCGTGGCCACTGGCATCGCCGAGCACAACGGGTACGCCAAGGCGTTCATCGACGCGCTCCCCCGGATCAAGGAGCGCTGCCCAGGAGCGCACATCTCCGGCGGCATCTCGAACCTGTCGTTCTCCTTCCGCGGCAACAACGTCGTGCGCGAGGCGATGCACTCGGCGTTCCTGCTGCACGCGGTGCGCGCCGGCCTGGACATGGGCATCGTGAACGCCGGCCAGCTCGCGGTCTACGAGGACATCCCGAAGGACCTGCTCGAGCTGGTCGAGGACGTGCTGTTCGACCGGCGCGAGGACGCCACCGACCGGCTGGTGGAGTTCGCGGAGACGGTGAAGGGCTCCGGCACCAAGCGGACCGTCGACCTGTCCTGGCGCGAGGGCACCGTCGAGGAGCGGCTGTCGCACGCGCTGGTGCACGGGATCGTGGACTTCATCGAGGACGACACCGAGGAGGCCCGGCAGAAGCTGCCCCGGCCGCTGGAGGTCATCGAGGGTCCGCTGATGGACGGCATGAAGATCGTCGGCGACCTGTTCGGCTCCGGCAAGATGTTCCTGCCGCAGGTGGTGAAGAGCGCGCGGGTGATGAAGCGCTCGGTGGCCTACCTGGAGCCGTTCATGGAGGAGGAGAAGGAGCGGCTGAAGGCCGAGGGCAAGATCGACACCGGTCGCGGCCAGGGCAAGGTCGTGCTCGCCACGGTCAAGGGCGACGTGCACGACATCGGCAAGAACATCGTCGGCGTCGTGCTGGGCTGCAACAACTACGAGGTGATCGACCTCGGTGTGATGGTGCCGGCGGCGAAGATCCTGGACACCGCGCTGGCCGAGGGCGCCGACGCGGTCGGCCTGTCCGGGCTGATCACGCCGTCGCTGGACGAGATGGTCACGGTGGCCACCGAGATGCAGCGGCGCGGGATGGACCTGCCGCTGCTGATCGGCGGCGCCACCACGTCCCGCCAGCACACCGCGGTGCGGATCGCGCCGAGCTACGAGCAGACGACGGTGCACGTGCTGGACGCCTCGCGCGTGGTGGGCGTGGTGTCGAACCTGCTCGACGCCGACCGCGCGCAGGAGCTGGCGGTGGCGAACCGGGCCGAGCAGGCGAAGCTGCGGGAGGCGCACGAGCACAAGCAGCGCACGCCGCTGCTGTCGATCGAGCAGGCCCGCGCGAACCGCGAGCAGGTGTCCTTCGACGACCTGCCGACGCCCGAGTTCACCGGCCTGCGTTCGGTCACGCCGACGCTGCCCGAGCTGCGCGAGATGATCGACTGGCAGTTCCTGTTCCTGGCCTGGGAGCTGCGCGGGAAGTTCCCGGCGATCCTGGACCAGCCGGTGGCCCGCGAGCTGTACGACGACGCGAACGCGATGCTCGACGAGATCATCGCGAACAACAGCTTCCAGGCGCACGGCGTGTACGGCTTCTGGCCGGCGCACTCCGACGGCGACGACATCGTGCTGGAGGACGGCACCCGGTTCGCGATGCTGCGCCAACAGACGAAGAAGCCGGCCGGTCGCCCGAACCGCTGCCTGGCCGACTACGTCGCCCCGGCCGGCGACCACCTCGGCGGGTTCGCGGTCGCGATCCACGGCGCCGAGGAGCTGGCCGCGCGGTACGAGGCGGCGAACGACGACTACAAGTCGATCATGGTGAAGGCGCTGGCGGACCGGATGGCGGAGGCGTTCGCCGAGTACATCCACCTGGCCGCGCGCCGGGCGTGGTTCGAACCGGACGCCCAGCCGGAGCTGGCGGACCTGCACGCGGAGCGGTTCCGCGGCATCCGCCCGGCGCTCGGCTACCCGGCCAGCCCGGACCACAGCGAGAAGGACATGCTGTTCGACCTGTTGCGGGCCAAGGAACTCGGCCTCGACCTGACCGAGTCGTACGCGATGACCCCGGCGGCGAGCGTCAGCGGGCTGATCTTCGCGCACCCGGAGTCGCGGTACTTCACCGTCGGCCGGGTCGGCCGCGACCAGATCGAGGACTACACGGTCCGGCGCGGCCTCGACCGGTCCGAGGTGGAGCGCTGGCTGCGGCCGAACCTGGCCTACGACCCGGAGTAGGCCAGCGACACCGGCGTCGTCTGGTCCGGCCACGTACCGGTCAGCACGGCGCCGGTCGCCTCGGTCTCGACACCGGCTCCGGCGCCGAGGCGGCGGCGGACGACCAGCTCGACGGTGTCCGTCCTGATCCGCGCCGGGTCGGCGTCGGTGACCTCCAGGACGGCGTTGACCGTGGGCGCGTCCCCGCGCCCGGTGCTGGCCACGTCCATGGTGAGCGGGTTGACCTCGAACCGGCCGTCGACCTCCCGGAGCTCCTCGGCCTGGCCGGTGTTCGCGAGGACCGCGGCGGCCAGTGCCGGCGGGTACACCGGGTCGCCGAGCGCGTCGTAGACCCAGCGCTTGCCCAGCACCGAGTGCTCGGCGGTGCCGATCAGCCACTCGTCACCGCCGGCGAGCGGCTCGGCGCGGTAGGTGAGGGGCACCTGGAACACCGTGCCGTCGGCGGTCCGGACGAGGAGGGTCTCGATGCCGACCTCACCGGCCGGGTCGTCGAACCGGTAGCCCGCCACCTTCGTCAACTCGCCGACCGGGCCGGTGCACCAGCCGCGGCTCGGCAGCCACTTCGTCAGGAGTTCGAGCTTGGTCGGCTGGATCGTCGCCCGGTGGATCAGTGCCATGGCGTCACCCTAGCCGCGAGCCGGCGCGGGCGGCCCAGTGTGCCGGCCGGTCCACCGCGGCCGGCAGCAGGGTGGCGGTGTCGCCGCGAGTCGCGTTGGCCTGGAACTGGGTGAGGAACAGGGCGGTGGACAGGTCCGCGCCGCACACGGTCGCGCCGCGCAGGTCGGCGCCCGTCACGTCGGCGAGGCGCAGGTCGGCGCGGGTGAGGTCGGCGCCGATCAGCACGGCCCCGCGCAGGTTCGCGCGGCGCAGGTCGGCGCCGGCGAGGTCGCGGCCGGCGAGGTCGGCGCCTCGGTGGTGCGGGCCGCGGCGGCCGCGCACGGCCTCGCTGGCGCGGGTGAGCAGCGCGTTCACCCGGCCGCGGTGCGCGTGCACGTCGACGGCCGCGAGCGCGTCGGGGTCCTGGCCGGCGAGCCGGTCGGTCTCGGCGTACGCCGCTCGCAGGTCAGCGCGCAGGGCCGCCGGGGCGCGGTCCAGTGCTTCGGCGAGGTACCAGAGCAGTTCGTGCAGGTCCCGCACGACCGGGAACGCGGCGAACATCGGCCGGGCGACCGCCGGCTCGGTTCGCCAGTCCCGGCCGTCGAAGGTCTCCCGCGTCACCCGCTGCCCGGCACCGAAGCAGTCGAACACCGCGCACCCGCGGAACCCCTTGTCCCGCAACGAGTCGTGGATCCCGCAGCGGTGGTCGGCGAGCAGGTTCGCGCACGGCGTGCCGGCCGGCTTGTCCACCGCGAAGTCGGCCGACGCCGCGAACGCCGGCGCCACGCAGCACAACCCGACACAGCTCCCGCAGTCCGCCCGCAACTCCCGCACCCGGCCACGATATGCCCCCGAAAAGGTGACCTTCGAGACGCCCGGCGTCCCGAAGGTCACCTTCTGGACGGTTACCCGACCACCGTGCAGGTCGCCGTGGACGTCCTGGTCGGGTCGCTCTCGGACGTGGCCGTGAGGGTGACGTTGGCCCAGTTCGGGCCGGCGCCGTCCTTGCGCGCGTGGACCGGCACCCGCACGTACTGCCCGAACCGCGCGGTGGCCAGGTGGTTGGGCACCTTGACCGCCCAGCCGTCGGTGGCGGTGGCCTCCACCCGGTACACGTCGCTGTTCAGGTGCTTGCGCACGTCCTCCGGGTGCTCCCCGAACGCCGGGGTCCGCTCGCCGGTGTTGCCGAGCTGGAACCGGCACGTCGCCAGCCCGTCCCGGTTCGGCACCGCCGAGGTCGGCAGCACCCGCACCCCGCGCCGCTGCGGGCCCGGCCCGTCGAGCGAGCGGACCGCGACCGTGTAGCTCAGCTCGCCGTGGGCGTTGCGGCGGAGGTTCAGCACGTAGAAGTGCAGCCGGTTGGCCTCGTCGACGTACTCGTACTCGCTGCCGGAGTCCGCGCCGGCGTGGAACAGCGCGTCGGACAGCTGCCGGTAGTCGCCGATCGTGATGGGTACCTCGGTGCCGTCCGGCAGGACGTAGTCGGTCATGCCGATGTCCTGCGGGTTGGCGTCGATCACCCACTCGAACGGCGCCCGGTCCTCGTTCTTCGTCTTGGCCAGCAGCACGCCGGCGTCCGGGGTGAACGAGTCCGCGCCCATCCGGTCCACGACCTCGACCGTGTAGTTGTCGTAGTTCCCGCCGTCGCAGAACGGGTCGGTCCTCGGGTCGCAGGCGGGCGCGAGGTCACCGCCGTCGAGCTGGAT
The DNA here is from genome assembly GCF_025165815.1 of Actinophytocola gossypii. Lineage (GTDB taxonomy): Bacteria > Actinomycetota > Actinomycetes > Mycobacteriales > Pseudonocardiaceae > Actinophytocola > Actinophytocola gossypii. The sequence goes on from NZ_JAFFZE010000029.1 coordinate 17,696, forward strand.
GTTGATGCCGGACAGCCCGTTGCGGCCCGGCTGGACCACCCGCGCGGTCACGTCCGCGACCACCAGCCCGGAGTCGGCGAGCGCGTCCCTGGACAACCGGAGCACGTTCCGCTCGTCGACCATCTCCAGCTTGATCTTGTTGCGCAGCATGTGTTGCGCGCCCATCGACGAGCCGCCGGTCGCCGGGATCGCCCAGCGGCTGTGCGGTCCGCCCGGCCCGTTGAACGTGCCTCGGGAGAGCATCTCCCAGATCCCGGAGTACGACCGGCGCGGCGGGTTGCCGTACGGGTTGTTGTAGTTGTCCCCGATGCCGAGGATGTGGCTCAGCTCGTGGGCGTAGGTGCTCATGCCGGAGCTCTCGGCCTGGGTGGACGACCCGCCGCCGGCGTTTGGCCAGATGGTCGCGGCCGACGCCCACGAGGTCCAGTCGACGTACCGGGTGTCCGCCCAGTTCGGCAGGCTCACGTCCGGCGGCCCGAACTCGTCGGTGACGTCCTCGGGGGTCGGGAACTTCATCATCCCGAACTCCTGCCAGGTGGCCGACTCGTCCTGCCCGGCGGAGAGGAAGAAGACGAAGTCGAAGCCCGCCGGCACCTCCTGGCCGACGTCGGCGACCCACGCGGCGCGCCCGTCCGTGCGGATGTTCCGGTCGCAGTTGTCGCCGGCGGGGCAGGCGTCGTCGCCCTGGAACTCCATCGCGTACTCGTGCGACTTGCCCGGCATCTGGTAGGGCCCGAACGCGGTCAGGTCGACGCCGTAGCGGCCGCCGGAGTCCTCCATCCACCACTCGTGGATGGTGTGGCCGCGGTTCAGCTCACCGGGCACGTTGAGGAAGTCGTGGTAGAAGTCGGCGACCTCCTCGCGGGGGACGTCGTGTGCCTCCGCGCTCGGGTTGCCGAACACGGTGGAGTTCTGCGGCTGGGTCACCGCGAACGGCTGGTTCGGGTAGTCGAGCAGGACGAGCGCGCCCTTGAAGTCCCGCACCGACCCGTCGACGTTCGGGTCGGCCCAGTTCGTGTTCGGCGGCTTGCGGTAGTCCGCCCACGTCATGTGGTCGGGGTTCTCCCAGTCCTGCGGGTCGATCGGCGCCGGGAAACCGGCCTGGGTCGCACGCCGCGCCTCGAACGGCTGGGCGTCCGGCGCGGCCTGCTGCCACGGCTGCTGCCGGGGCCAGTGGTCGTACTGCCAGGGGTGCTCGGGGGCGGCTGGGGTGTCCGGGGGCGCGGCGGAAGCGGGGCTGGTGGCAACCCCGGCGACGAGCGCCGCGGCCGACAACAGCGCCGCCGCCAGCAGGGAATGGCGGGTCACGGATCGACGCTAGCCCGGCCGTGGACCTACATCAAGACCGTTCGGCATCGGCTGGGTTTCCCGAGTGAGCGCGTCGGGCCACGTTCCTCTCCCGGCAGGCAGGCCAGGTACCTGCTGGCCGACAGCTACCGCCTGCTCGGCGACTCCCGCACGGCGCTGCGCGAGTACCGGGTGCTCGCCGACGGTGACGGCGCGGCCGTGAGGATCAGGGCAGCCCGTCGAGGAACGGGGCGTGGCTGTTCTGGAACTCCCAGCCGTAGTAGCGGTCCCAGTTGATCGACCAGGTCATCAGGCCGCGGATGGCCGGGGACGCGCCGCCGCGCAGGGTGTAGCCGCCGCAGTCGGTGTTGCGGGCCAGGCAGTCGAGGGCCTGGTGGACCTGGGCGGGCGGGGTGTACCCGTTGCCGGCGCTGACCGCGGCCGGGGCGCCGAACGCGATCTGGTCCTCGCGCAGGCCGGGGAACGTGTGGCCGGTGTTCCCGACCGGGAAGCCGGCCTTGACCATGTCGGTCATCGCGATGTGGAAGTCGGCGCCGCCCATGGTGTGGTACTGGTTGTCCAGGCCCATCACCGGGCCGGAGTTGTAGTCCTGGACGTGCAGCACGGTCAGCGCGTCCCGCAGCGCGTGGATCACCGGCAGGTACGAGCCCCGGCGGTTGTCGCCGCCGTTGCCCGCGCCGTAGAACTGGTAGCCGACCTGGACGAAGAACGTCTCCGGGGCCATGCTGAGGATGAAGTCGTCGCCGTAGCGGGACTTCAGGGCGCGCAGCGCGTCGATCAGGTTGACGATCACCGGGGTCGTGGGGTTGCGGAAGTCGGTGTCGCCGGGGTCCAGGTACAGCGAGTGGCCCTCGAAGTCGATGTCCAGGCCGTCGAGGCCGTACCGGTCGATGATCGCCGACACCGACGAGACGAACCGGTCCCGCGCGGCGGTCGTGGTGAGCTGAACCTGGCCTCCTGCGCCGCCGATGGAGATCAGCACCTTCTTGCCCTGGGCCTGCTTCGCCTGGATCGCGGCGGCGAACTCGGCTTCCGACTCGACGTTCGGGCACTCGGCGGCCGGGCAGAGCTGGAAGCGGATGTCGCCGGAGGTCGGGGTGGTCGGCTCGCCGAAGGCCAGGTTGACCACGTCCCACTCGGCCGGCACGTCGGCCATCCGCAGGTAGCCGGACCCGTTGGCGAAGCTGGTGTGCAGGTAACCGATCAGCGCGTGCCGGGGCAGGTCGGCGGCCTGGCAGCCGGCGGTCGTCGCGGTCACCGGGGCGCTGCGGGCCGACTCGCCGGCGGCGTTGTGCGCCACCACCGCGTAGGTGTGGGTGGAGCAGGCGGCGAGCCCGGTGAGGACGGTCGAGGTGCCGGACACGCTGGCGCGCGAGGACGTTCCCTCGTACACGCGGTAGCCGTCCGCGCCGGACACCGCGGGCCAGGACAGCGCCACCGACGACTCGGTCACCGCGCCGACGGTCGGGGCTCCCGGGGCCGCGGGCGTGCCGGGTTCGCTGCCGCCCGGACCGTCGAGGGCCACGTCGTCGGCGTGGTAGGTGCCGGCGCCGTACCAGCCGTGCAGGTACAGCTCCGCCGACGTCTGGTCGGCGCCGCTGGTGAAGGTCAGCGACAGCTCGGTGTACGCGGTCGCCGCGGTCCAGGTCGACGGCCCGCCGGCGACGCCGAGGTACACCGGGTTCCCGCGCACCCAGGCGGAGACGGAGTACGTCGTGTTCGGTCGGACGGCCACGGTCTGGGCGCAGCGGGCGTGGTCCGAGGCGGTCGCGGTGGCGGCGAGCGCGTGACCGCCCGAGCGGACCGGGCCGGTCACCACCGATCCGCCCGAGCACGTCCAGCCCGCGAGCGTCCCGGTCTCGAAGCCGGGGTTGGTCACCAGGTTCGCCGCCGAGACGGGGGTGGCGAGCCCGAACAGGACACCGAGGGCGGCGAGAACCGCGAGTACTCGCCGCCTCATGGCAGCGTGTCCAGGTGCGGCGCGACCGTGCGGGCGAAGTTGTTGCCGTTGGTGACGTCCCAGTTGATCGACCACGTCATCGCGCCTCGGATGCCCGGATAGGTCCTGGGTGGTTGGAACGAGCCGCAGTTCGTGCCGCGGGCCAGGCAGTCCAGCGCGTCGGTCACTACCGAGGGCGCCACGACCCCGCCGCCGGCCGCGCCCGGTCCGGCTGGCAGGCCGACCGCGACCTGGTCGGGTCGCAGCCCGTTCTCGAGCTGGATGCAGGCGAGCGCGGTGATGAAGTCGACGCTGCCCTGGTGGTAGGCCTGCGCCTGGTCGCAGCCGAGCATCGAGCCGGAGTTGTAGAACTGCGTGTGCACCACGGTCAGGATGTCGCGGATCTCCAGCGCCAGGGCGAAGTACGAGCCGCTGGTGGACTGCATGTCGATGGTCTGCGGGGCCATCGTGATGATCAGGTCGGAGCCGACCTGACCGCGCAGGTCGCGCAGTGCCTGGGCCATGTAGGTCGGGTTCAGGCCGTTCTCCAGGTCGATGTCGACCCCGTCGAAGCCGTACTCGGCCATGATCGAACGCACGCTGTTGGCGAAGTTCGTGGCCGAGGCGGAGTCGCCGACGCTCACCCGGCCCGCCTCGCCGCCGACCGACAGGATCACCTTCTTGCCGCGCGCCTGCAACGCGGCGACGTCGGCCTTGAGCTGGGCGTTCGTGTACCCGCCGAGCGCGGTCGACAGCTCGGGGTCGACCCCGAACGTGACCTGCCCCGGCGTCGAGGTCGCCTCGGCGAACGCGACCGCGATCAGGTCGTAGGAGTCGGGCACGTCCGACAGGCGCAGCTCGGTGGCCGGGTTGACGAAGTTGTGCCAGTACCCGGTGAGGAAGTGGCGGGGCAGGTCGGCCTGCGGGCAGCCGGCCGTGGTGGCCGTGACCGGCGCGCTGCGGGCGGACTCCCCGACGTCGTTGAAGGCGGCGACCGTGTAGGTGCGGGAGGTGCACGCCGCCAGCCCGGAGACGGTGACCGAGGTGCCGGTGACCGTGGCGCGCACGGTGTCGCCCTCGTACAGCCGGTACCCGCTGGCCCCGGCGACCGCGTCCCAGCCCAGGGTGATGGCCGACGTGGTGGTCCCGGTCACCCGAACGGTGCCCGGCGTGGCCGGAACGCCCGGTTCCGGATCGGTCCCGCCACCGCACGACTGCCCGTTGACCAGGCAGTTCGTCGGCGCGCCCGGTCCGGAGCCGATGAACCCGAAGCTCACCGAGGCGCCGGGCGCGATGGTGCCGTTGTACTCGCGGTTGGTGAAGGTGTGGTGGTTGCCGTTCGAGGTCAGCAGGGCGTCCCAGTAGGTGCCCAGCGAGGTGCCGGCGGGTAGGTCGAACTCGACCCGCCAGCCGTTGATGGTGCTGGTACCGCCGTTGGTGACGGTGATCCGGCCTTCCCAGCCCGACCCCCAGTCGGACGTCTTGACGAAGGCCGCCCGCTCCCCGGCCGCGCTCGCGACCGGCGCGACGGTACCGAGACAGGCGAGAACCATGGCGAGAACCAGAACGAGGGGACGCTTCATCGCTGACCTCCACGAGTACGCGCGGCGAGCAGGGAGGCACCGCACGTTAGCTAAATGTCTAGACCAATGACCGGCCGTTGTCTAGTCCAATTTGCCCCGGGAATGCCGGACTCGGGATGCTTGTTGACGGGGGTAGTTGAAGACGCAACTAGTTGAGGGTGATGAGAGTGATGCAGTTCGGGATCTTCACGGTCGGGGACGTGACCACGGATCCGACGACCGGGCGGACGGTCAGCGAGTACGAGCGGATCAAGTCGATGGTGACGATCGCCCTCAAGGCGGAGGAGGTCGGGCTGGACGTGTTCGCGACCGGCGAGCACCACAATCCGCCGTTCGTGCCGTCGTCGCCGACGACGATGCTCGGGTACGTCGCGGCGCGGACCGAGCGGCTGATCCTGTCCACCTCGACCACGCTGATCACCACGAACGACCCGGTCAAGATCGCCGAGGACTTCGCGATGTTGCAGCACCTCGCCGACGGGCGGGTGGACGTGATGATGGGGCGGGGGAACACCGGGCCCGTCTACCCCTGGTTCGGGCAGGACATCCGGCAGGGGATCCCGCTGGCGATCGAGAACTACGCGCTGCTGCACGAGCTGTGGCGCAAGGACGTCGTCGACTGGGAGGGGCGGTTCCGGACCCCGCTGCAGGGCTTCACCTCGACTCCGCGCCCGCTCGACGGCGTGCCGCCGTTCGTGTGGCACGGGTCGATTCGCAGCCCGGAGATCGCCGAGCAGGCCGCCTACTACGGCGACGGGTTCTTCGCCAACAACATCTTCTGGCCCAAGGAGCACTACATGCGCCTGATCGGGCTGTACCGGCAGCGCTACGCCCACTACGGGCACGGCACCCCGGAACAGGCCATCGTCGGGCTCGGTGGGCAGGTGTTCATGCGGAAGAACTCCCAGGACGCGGTGAACGAGTTCCGGCCGTACTTCGACAACGCGCCGGTGTACGGGCACGGACCATCACTGGAGGACTTCATGGCGCAGACGCCGCTGACCGTCGGCAGCCCGCAGCAGGTGATCGACCGGACGCTCGGGTTCCGCGAGCACTTCGGCGACTACCAGCGGCAGCTGTTCCTGATGGACCACGCCGGGCTGCCGCTGAAGACCGTGCTGGAGCAGCTGGACATCCTCGGCGAGGAGGTCGTCCCGGTGCTGCGCGAGGAGTTCGCCGTCGGGCGGCCGGCCGAGGTGCCGGACGCGCCGACGCACGCCTCGCTGAAGGCCGCCGCGCGGGAGGTGTCGGTCGGATGAGGACGCTCGCCGTGGTGTCGGCCGGCGTGACCGTGCCGTCGTCGACCAGGCTGCTCGCCGACCGCCTCGCCGCGGCGGTCGGTGGGCAGACCGAGGTGTCGGTGGAGGTGGTGGAGCTGCGTGAGCTGGCCACCGACATCGCGCAGAACATGGTCACCGGGTTCCCGAGCCCTCGGCTCGCGGCCGCCATCGAGCAGGTGACCGGGGCGGACGGGGTGATCGCGGCCACCCCGATCTTCACCGCCTCGTACTCGGGGCTGTTCAAGTCGTTCTTCGACGTGGTCGAGCACGACGCGCTGGTGGGCAAGCCGGTGCTGATCGCGGCGACCGGTGGCACGGCCCGGCACTCGCTGGCGCTGGAGCACGCGCTGCGGCCGATGTTCACCTACCTGCGCGCGGTCGTGGTGCCGACGGCGGTGTACGCCGCGTCGGAGGACTGGGCGTCCGCGGGCGGCGACGACCTGGCGCACCGGATCGCCCGCGCGGCCGGCGAGCTGGTCGAGCTGATGACCGGGCGCCCGCCGTCCGCCGCCCCGCCGGAGGAGCAGGTGATCCCGTTCGAACAGCAGTTGGCCGCCCTGCGGCTGCCGCGCGAGCGGGAGTGACGGAGGCCGGGGCGGGCGCCGCCCCGGTCTCGAACACGGTCAGAAACTGGTCTCGCCGGGCAGGCCGAAGTAGTCGTGCCACTTGGCGCCGCCGAGGAAGCCGGTGCCGTTGGAACGCGCCGTGTAGACGTCGGCCAGGTCGTTGTGGGTGAACGTCACGATGTCGTCCAGGCCGTCGCCGTCGAAGTCACCGGTGTACGGGAACTCGCCGGCCAGGCCGAAGAAGTCGTTCCACTTCTGCTCGGTGCCGGTGAAGCCGGAACCGTTCGACATGGCCACGTACACGTCCGCCGCCGCGTTCGTGGTGAATGTGGCGATGTCGGCCATGCCGTCGCCGTTGAAGTCGCCGACCCTGGGCTGCTCGCCGCCGACGGCGAACCAGTCGTGCCACTTGGCGCTGCCGCCGAAGCCCGTTCCGGTCGACAGGGCCACGTAGACGTCGGCGAGCGTGCCGCGGGTGAAGACCACGATGTCGTCCCGGCCGTCGCCGTTGACGTCGGCCACGCCCGGGTACTCGCCGGCGATGCCGAAGAAGTCGTGCCACTTCACCCCGGGGCCGAACGACGTGCCGTTGGACAGGGCCACGTACACGTCGGCCGCCGCGTTGCGGGTGAACGTGACGATGTCGTCCAGGCCGTCGCCGTTGACGTCACCGACCGACGGGACCTCGCCGTTCAGCGAGAAGTAGTCGTGCCACTTGACGCCCGGCCCGAACGACGAGCCGTTCGACAGCGCGACGTAGACGTCCGCGAGCGAGCCGTGGGTGAACGTGACGATGTCGTCCATGCCGTCGCCGTTGAAGTCCCCGGTCAACGGGGTCTCGCCGGACAGCGCGAACCGGTCGTGCCACTTCACCGACGTGCCGGAGAAGCCCGAGCCCGACGACAGGGCGACGTAGACGTCGTCCAGCGGGCCGTGGGTGAACGTGACGATGTCGTCCATGCCGTCACCGTTGAAGTCCGTCGACGATCCCGTGTAGACACCGGACGACGAGCTGCCGCCGTTCACCAGGTCCAGGTAGTAGTCCCAGTTCCAGTGCGGGCCAGGGTCGGTGTGGTCGTTGCCCGGCACCTCGTTGTGGCCGACGATCCCCTGGCGGTTCTTCGGGATCCCGTGCCGGTCGGCGAGCCAGCGGGACAGCGCCGCCGACGACCGGTACATCGAGTCGGTGAACCACGACGGGTTGTCGACGAAGCCCTCGTGCTCGATGCCGAGCGTTCTCGGGTTCGCCGAGCGCGCGTGGTACGCGGTGTCGCCGTCGCGCACCATCTGGGTGACCTCGCCGTTGGACGACTTCACCACGTAGTGCGCGCTGACCCCGGACGCCGGGTTCTGGAACCAGCTGATCGTGCCGGCGTACGAGCCCTGGGTCACGTGCACCACGATCTGGTCGATCGCCGCCGACCGGCCGTTGGCGTAGTTGCCGCTGTGCGCGGGGATCCACCGGGAGTCCGGGTAGTCCATGCCCTGCGCCGACACGTCCTCGCGGGCCGCCGGGGCGGGCAGCCCGGGGTGCGCCGGCACGCCGACCAGCTCGCCGTCGGGCGTGCGGGTCTGCAGGCCGGCGCGGAGCAGGTCGTACACGGTGCCGGCGTACATCGCGGCCACCGAGTCGTCGGCGGCGCCGCTGTAGTCCTCGACCACCGGGAGCCACGCGGCCAGGTCGTCGCGGTCGGCGCCGGACATGCCGGCGTCGTCGGCGAGCGAGCGCAGCACGGCGGCGCCGCCGCGCACGTTGGCCGCCCGGTCGGCCTTCAGCTCGGCGACCGGCTCGCCGGTCAGCTCAGCGGCCAGTTCGAGGGTCTGCCGCTTCGGGTTGCTCACCAGGTGCATCACGCCGTACCCGTTGTCCTGACTGGGTTTCCCGGCGTGTCCGTCCAGGTGCGTCTCGCCGTGGCCGACGGCGACGAGCAGGTCGCGCGGGACGTCGAACTCCTCGGCGGCGCCGGCGAACGCGGCGTTCAGGCCGTCGGCTTCAGCGGCCTGGGCTGGCCAGGCGGCCAGGCCGAGCGTGGTCAGGGTCGCCGCGCCGAGCGCGAGCAATCGTCTGCTCATGGGAACCTCTCTCAGAAGCTGGTCTCACCAGCGAGGCCGAAGAAGTCGTGCCACTTGGCGCCGCCGAGGAAGCCGGTGCCGGTGGAGCGCGCGGTGTAGACGTCGGCGAGGCTGTTGTGGGTGAACGTGACGATGTCGTCCAGGCCGTCGCCGTCGAAGTCGCCGGTGTAGGGGAACTCGCCGGCGAGCGCGAAGAAGTCGTTCCACTTCTGCTCGGTGCCGGTGAAGCCCGAGCCGTTCGACAGCGCGACGAACACGTCGGCTGCGGCGTTCGTGGTGAACGTGGCGATGTCGGCCATGCCGTCGCCGTTGAAGTCGCCGATCCGCGGCAGCTCCCCGCCGACCGCGAACCAGTCGTGCCACTTGGCGCTGCCACCGAACCCGCTGCCGTTCGACAGCGCCACGTACACGTCGGCGAGGTCGCCCCGGGTGAACACCACGATGTCGTCCCGGCCGTCGCCGTTCACGTCGGCCACGCCCGGGTACTCGCCGGCCAGGCCGAAGAAGTCGTGCCACTTGATCCCCGGCCCGAACCCGGAGCCGGTGGACAGCGCCACGTAGACGTCGGCCGCCGCGTTGCGGGTGAACGTGACGATGTCGTCCAGGCCGTCGCCGTTGACGTCACCGACCGACGGGACCTCGCCGTTCAGCGAGAAGTAGTCGTGCCACTTGACGCCCGGCCCGAACGACGAGCCGTTCGACAGCGCGACGTAGACGTCCGCGAGCGAGCCGTGGGTGAACGTGACGATGTCGTCCTTGCCGTCGCCGTTGAAGTCCCCGGTCAGCGGGGTCTCGCCGGTGAGGGCGAACCGGTCGTGCCACTTCACCGAGGTGCCGTCGAACCCGGCTCCGGTGGACAGGGCGACGTAGACGTCGTCGAGCGGGCCGTGGGTGAAGGTCACGATGTCGTCCCGGCCGTCGCCGTCGAAGTCGGTCGACGAGCCGGTGAACACCCTCGGGCTGATCATGCCGGCCGCCTCGGCCAGCATCGCACGAGCCTTGCCCTCGGCCTGGTCGTAGCGCTCCGGGCAGCACGAGCGCTGCACGCTCTGCGCGAGCTGGCCGGCGGTGTAGTGCGGGTACTTCGGCTCGTTGGCCTGGGCCTGGATGAAGAACTGGGTGGCCGCGTACGGCACCTGCATGATCTGCTCCGGCGTGCCCCAGCCCTGGCTTGGCCGCTGCTGGAACACGCCGAGCGAGTCCTTGTCGCCGCACGGCAGGTTGTTCATGTGCGACTCGACCCAGCCCGCCTCGAACGCGGCCAGCATGACCTTGTCCGAGACGTTCCGGTCGAGCCCCACCTGGTAGACGGTGCGGATGACGTTCGGATCGTGGTTGGGCGGGATGCTGGGGCAGGCATGAGGGTTCACGCTCAGCGGCACGTGGTCGCCGGTCGGGGGCGCCGGCGGTGGTGCGGCGGTCGCGGGGGCGGTGAGCATGCCGAGGACCAGTGCCGCGGCCGCCAGCGCGGTCACCGCTCCCCGGACGGGTCTGTACCTGGACATGTGCAGGGTGTCCTTCCAGGAAATCGTTTACGTCAGAAGGAGCGTTCGCCGGGCAGACCGAAGAAGTCGTGCCATTTCTGTTCGGTGCCGACGAACTCGGACCCGTTCGACAGCGCCACGTACACGTCCGCGGAGGCGGTGTGGGTGAACGTCACGATGTCGTAGAGCCCGTCGCCGTTGAAGTCACCCGTGTACGGGAACTCCCCGGCGAGCGCGAAGAAGTCGTGCCACTTCCGTTCCGTGCCGACGAACTCGGACCCGTTCGACAGCGCCACGTACACGTCGGCCGCGGCGTTCGTGGTGAACGTGGCGATGTCCGCGCGGCCGTCGCCGTCGAAGTCGCCGACGCGGGGTTGTTCGCCGCCGACCGAGAACCAGTCGTGCCACTTGACGCCCGGCCCGAACCCGGTGCCGGTGGACAGCGCGACGTACACGTCGCCGGTGGTGCCCCGGGTGAAGGTGATCAGGTCGTCGCGGCCGTCGCCGTCGACGTCGCCGAGGGCGGGGAATTCCTCGCCGATCGCGAAGAAGTCGTGCCACTTCTGTCCGGCCCCGAACGACGTGCCGGTGGACAGCCCGACCCACACGTCGCCCGCCGCACCCCGGGTGAACGTCACGATGTCGTCGAGGCCGTCGCCGTTCACGTCGCCGACGGCGGGGATCTCGCCGGTGAGCGCGAACCGGTCGTGCCACTTGGCCGACGGTCCGAACCGCAGACCGTCGGACGCCGCCACGTACACGTCGTCCAGCGGGCCGTGGGTGAACGTGACGATGTCGTCCCGGCCGTCGCCGGTGAAGTCCCCGGTCAGCGGGGTCTCGCCGGCCAGGCCGAAGAAGTCGTGGGCTTTGACGCTGGCGCCGAACCCGGTGCCGGTCGACGGCGCGGTGTAGACGTCGGCGAGTTGGTTGACGGTGAACGTGACGATGTCGTCCTTGCCGTCGCCGGTGACGTCGGTCGGCGAGCCGCCGAACAGCCCGCTGCCGCCACCGCCGCAGTTCCCGCTGGTGTGGTAGCGGATCGCACCGCTGTAGGGCAGCGCGACACCGTCGATCACGATCGGCTGGTTGGCGCCGTCGGCCTCCTGCTCGTAGTGCAGGTGCGGGCCGGTGGAGTTGCCCGTGCTGCCGACCTTGCCGAGTTCGGTACCGGCCGCCACGTACTGGCCTCGGGACACCGAGAACGCGGACAGGTGCGCGACCATGCTGGTCCAGCCCCCGCCGTGGTCGACCCGGACGTAGTTGCCGTAGCCGGCGTGGTTGGGCACCACGTCGATCACGGTGCCCGGCGCGGACGCGAGCGCCGGCGTGCCGAGGTCCTCACCGCCGGCGATGTTGAAGTCGAGCGCGTTCACCACCTCGCTGGAGTGGTGGTAGTACTGCCGCTGCTCGCCGCACGGCCAGGGCGCGCGGAAGTTCGGCCGCGGCCCCGCCTGGATCGTCGCGGGCGGTGTGTCGTCGACGATCCGGGGCTGGGCCGCCTCGGCGGCCGGACCGTCCTTCGGGGTGGCGGTGGCTGTTGCGGTGGCTGTTGCGGTGGCGGTGGGGACGACGACGGCCGAGGTGACCGCCGCCGCGATGACGAGTCTTCGCCAGCGGGTCATGGTCGTCCTGCTCTCAGATCAGGCTGGGTCGGGGGATGGCGGTGCCGGCCGCGAGCTGGTCGTGCCACTTCGCGGAGGTACCGAAGGACGACGCGGTCGAGGTCGCCACCCACACGTCGGCGGCGGCGCCTCGGGTGAAGGTGAGGACGTCGGTACGACCGTCGCCGTTCACGTCGCCGAGGCCGGGCGCCTCGCCGGCGGTCGCGAAGAAGTCGTGCCAGCGCCAGGCGTTCTGCACGAACCGGCCGCCGTCGGACAGCGACACGTACACGTCCGCCGTGTCGCCCCGGGTGAACGTGACCACGTCGTCGCGGCCGTCGCCGTTCACGTCGCCGGTGCCGGCCAGCTCGTCACCGATGGCGAAGTGGTCGTGCCAGCGCCAGACCTCCTGCACGAACGCGACGCCGTTGGACAGCGACACGTACACGTCGCCCTGCGCGCCGCCGGTGAACACGGCCACGTCGTCGCGGCCGTCGCCGTCGAAGTCGCCGACCGCCGGGCGTTCGGCGCCGTAGCCGAAGTTGTCCTGCCACTTCACGCCCGGCCCGAACCCGTTCCCGGTGGACAACGCCACGTACACGTCGCCAGCGGTGCCGAGGGTGAAGGTGATCAGGTCCGCGCGCCCGTCGCCGTTCACGTCGCCCAGTTCGGGGTGCTCGGTGCCGATGGCGAAGTGATCGTGCCACTTGGCGGACGGGCCGAAACCGTCCCCTGTGGACAGCGACACGTACACGTCGGCGGCCGTGCCCCGGGTGAACGTGACGATGTCCGCGCGGCCGTCGCCGTTCACGTCGCCGGTGCGCGGCACCTCGCCGTCGACGGAGAAGTAGTCGTGGCCCTTCACCGGCGCGCCGAAGGCCGACCCGGTGGACCGCGCGGTCAGCACGTCGGCCGCCGCGCCCTGGGTGAACACCACCGCGTCGTCCCGGTTGTCGCCGTCGACGTCGCTGGTGTTCCGCGCCTCCACCCGCGCGCTCACCGCTGCGGACACGGGCCCGGCGTTGCCCGCGCGGTCCACGGCCACCACGCGGTAGTACCGCTGCGCGCCCGCCGGCAGCGGGCCGTGCCGGAACACCGGCGAGGTCGTGGTGCCGACCAGGCCGCCCGTCGACCCGGGCGATGTCGACGCGTACACCCGGTACCCGGCCACGCCCACGTCGTCGGTCGCCGGGCTCCAGCTCAGCGGGACCGCGTGCGTGCGGCCCTGTCCGACCGCGAGCCCGCCGACTCCGCTGGGCGCGGTCGAGTCGGTGAACGGCGCGACCAGGTTCAGCGCCTCGTACCGGGACGCCGTCCAGCGCGGGCCGTTCGGCACCAGCCGCACGGTGATCGTGGACTTCCCGGCGGTCAGCGCCGCCGGCAGGGTGAAGTCGTCGTCGAGCCAGCGCTGGAACGTGTTGCCGAGCGCCTGGACCCAGGTACCGGCCGGCCGCCCGTCCACGGTGACCGCCGCCGACTGGTACGCGGTGTTCTGGTCGCTCGTGCGGCGCAACCGGACGCCCTGGTTGCCCGGGTCGACGGCGAGCCGGAAGCTGACCGCGCCGCCGGTCGAGCGGACCTGGGCGGTCAACGCGTCGTGGTCCTCGTCGCCCTCGTACACCGCGGTCAGCCCGTACTGGTCGGCCCCACCCGATTCGGTGTAGGCGTGCGCGGCGCGGCTGCCGGCATCACCGACGACGACCGTGTCGGTCGTGCGGCTCGCCACGTCCTGGCGGGTGTAGAGGAACGCGGTGCTGCTCTCGGCGACCGGCATGTCGTTCTGCGGCCCGTGCTCGATGCCGAACCGCAGCCCGGCCGTGTACGACACCGCGTCGCCGATCTGGATCCGGTACATCGAGTCGCACTCGACCGCGCACGAGCCGGTGCGGATCCGGTGTCCGGTGTTGCCGGTGAACACGCCGGAGTACTCGCCTCGGTTGTAGTACCAGCCGGACTCGTAGTAGTCCTCGGTACCCGTGCCGTGAAACTGCGGGCTGCGCGAGCCGTCGACGTGGATCCGCTCGTCGCCCTCGAGGTAGCCGCGCTCGTTGCCACCCGGCACGGAGTTCCGCACGGTCTGGGAGACGCCGAGGAACCGCCCCCGGCCCGGCTGGTCGGCCACGATCCAGTCCCTGGCCTGCGTGGTCTCGCCATGGCGGGAGTCGGTGGTGAAGTGCCCGGAGCCGCCGCCCGGGCCGAGCTCGGTGGCCCAGCGGGCGTTCGGCGCGTGCGTGATCTCCGCCTCGATCCCGGAGATCCGGCCGCCGGTGGTGTTCACCAGCCGCACGGTCGCGCTCGACGCGTACGGCATCATCCACCACGCGCTGTACCAGCCGCCCGGGTTCGGGTCCATGCCGAACATCAGCGCGCGCACGTCCCGCTCCCCCAGGCCCGCGCCGAAGAACTCACCGACCGGGGAGTCCACTGTGGTCCGTCCGTCGAAGGTGATCCGCAGCCGCAGCCCGGCGAGGTTCGCCTCGGTGTCGGCGGAGTCGGGCACCCGCAGGCGCAGCCCGGTGATCGCGGCCGGGCCGTCGAGGTCCGCCAGCGTCGCGGTCGCGCCGGGACCGGGTGAGACGGTCGCGGTCTCGGTGCGCGCGCCCGGCTGCGCCGGTTTCGGGTCGAGCCGTCCGGCCTGGCGGAGCGTGTTGACCACGTCGGTGGCGGGATCGTCCTGGTCGAACCGGGCGACGCCGTCGGCGGTGGCGAACTCCCGGTAGCCGACGTGGTAGAAGAGCGGGTTGTTCGTGGTGGTGACGAGCATCGACTCCCGGTAGGGCATCGGCACCTTGATGGTGACGCCGCCGGAGGTCTGGTCGGCGTTGGTCACCAGCGGCCAGACGAACGGCGCGCCGAGGTCGCCGTTCACGACGCGCTGCAGGTTGGTGTCGAGCACGGTCACGCCGTCCAGCACGATCCGGATGTTCCCGGTGGCGGTGACGTCGCCGTTGTCGCGGGTGAACCAGATCGACTGGAGCTCACCCGGTCCCCGGTCCTCGGCCAGCACGCAGCCGGGGCCGCCGGTGCGCAGGCAGGAGTAGCGGCCGACGAAGCCGTCGTCGTTGCTGCCGTTGCGGGCGAAGCTGGAGAACTGCTTGGTCTGCGAGCCGGACGCCAGGTCCGGCAGCAGGTCCAGCCGGCGGTAGGTGTCCCAGCCGACCGGACCGTTGCTCGCGGCCGGGCCGGTGTCGGCTGCCGCGCTGGGGACGGTGACCATTCCGGTCACCGCGAGGGCGAGTGAGGAAACGACGGCGAGCAGGGATCGCCGGATTCTCCGCATCGTGGGCCACCTTCCGGTCCGGACGCGCGAGTAAACGATTACTCGCAGTGTGCGGCTGGTACTTACTCACGTCAATAGACCGGGTGGCGGTACCGATTCACGAACCGAGACCGTCGAACAAGGGTATTGCCGGATTGTCCTACGACACGTAGCGTAAGCAGTTACCCACAACCGGCGAGAGATGGGACGTGATCCCCATGACCTCCGCTCGAAGCGCCGTGGAACCCAGGGCGCTACGCCGTGCCTACGCCGCGAGCCTGTCCGGGACCGCGCTGGAGTACTACGACTTCGCGGCCTACTCGGTCGCCGCCGCCACGGTGTTCGGCGACCTGTTCTTCCCCTCCGGCGACGACCTGGTCGGCACGATGGCCGCGTTCTCCACCTACGCGGTCGGCTACCTCGCCCGCCCGCTCGGCGGGTTCGTGTTCGGCCGGCTCGGCGACGTGCTGGGACGCAAGAAGATCCTGGTCCACACGCTGCTGCTGGCCGGGATCGCGACGTTCCTCATCGGCCTGCTGCCGACGCACGCGGCGATCGGCGGCCTGGCCGCGGTACTGCTGGTGCTGCTCCGGTTCGCCCAGGGCGTCGCGGTCGGCGGCGAGTGGGGCGGCGCGGTACTGCTGTCCAGCGAGTACGGCGATCCGCGCCGACGGGGTTTCTGGGCGTCGGCCGCGCAGATCGGACCACCGGCCGGCACGCTGCTCGCGAACGGCGTGCTGGCGCTGCTGTCCGGGACGATGTCGGAGGCGGCGTTCACCTCGTGGGGCTGGCGGATCGCGTTCCTGCTGTCGGCCGTGCTCGTCCTGTTCGGACTGTGGATCCGGCTGCGGCTTGAGGAGACGCCGGTGTTCCAGCGGATCGCCGACCGGGGCGAGCGGCCCAGCGCGCCGGTGTCCGAAGTGGTCACCACCGAGCGCAGGGCGCTGGCCGCCGGGATCCTCGTGCGGGTCTGCCCGGACGTGCTGTACTCGCTGTTCACCGTGTTCACGCTCACCTACATCACCCAGGAGCTGGACATGTCGCGCAGCGAGGGCTCCACCGCGGTGATGATCGGCTCGGCGTGCCAGCTGCTGCTGATGCCGGCGTTCGGCGCGCTGTCCGACCGGATGAACCGGCGCCTGCTCACCCTGGTCGGCACGATCGCGGCGGCGATCTGGCCGTTCCTGTTCTTCCCCATGCTCGGCGACGGCTCGTTCGGTCTGCTGGTGCTCGGCACCGTGGTGGCGCTGGCGATCCACGCGATGCTGTACGGCCCGCAGGCGGCGCTGCTCACCGAGCAGTTCTCGCCCCGGCTGCGCTACACCGGCTCGTCGCTGGCCTACACGCTCGCCGGCGTGATCGGCGGCGCGCCCGCGCCACTGATCCTGACCGCGCTGCTCGCGCTGGTCGGCAACTGGTGGATCCTGGGGGCGTACGTGGTGTTCAGCGCGGTGCTGACCGCGATCGGGCTGTGGCTCGCCCGCGACCCGGTGGTGGAGTCCGAAGAGGAGACGACCCGTGAGGTGGCGACCACATGACTGACGACATGACACCATCTGTCCTCAACCCAACCCGCGCTGTCCCCAACCGCACCTCAGGGGAACGTGACGCAACCCGGCCACAAGTACGTGACCAAACAGAACCTTTCGTCCCCCAAAGTGACCCCAACCAAAAAATCCGGGGAGGCGGAGAAGGCATCGACCTGAACTGTGATGTGGCGGAGGGTTTCGGGGCCTGGCGCATCACCGACGACGACGCGCTGCTCGGCGTGGTGTCCAGCGCCAACATCGCGTGCGGCTTCCACGCCGGTGACCCCGGGACGATGCGGCGGGCGTGCGAGACGGCGGTGCGCAACGGGGTGGCGATCGGCGCGCACGTCGGCTACCGGGACCTCGCCGGGTTCGGCCGGCGGTACGTCGACGTCCCGCCGGCGGAGCTGACCGACGACGTGCTGTACCAGCTCGGCGCGCTGCACGCGTTCGCGGCGGCGGCCGGTGGGTGGGTCGGCTACGTCAAGCCGCACGGCGCGCTGTACGGGACCATCGGCCGCGACGACGCCCAGGCGGGCGCGGTGGTCGAGGCGGTCCACCAGTTCGACGCGACGCTGCCGGTGCTCGGGCTGCCCGGATCGCGCTGGCTCGCGATCGCCGACAAGGCCGGGCTTCCCGTGGTGCGCGAGGCGTTCCTGGACCGCGGGTACACCCCGGACGGCCGGCTGGTGCCGCGCCGGTCGCCGGACGCGCTGCTGTCCGACCCGGCCGCGGTCGCGGAGCGGTGCGTGCGGCTGGCCGAGGCGGGCGAGATCGTCGCCGTCGACGGGACCGTGCTCACGGTCGACGCGCGGTCGGTGTGCGTGCACGGCGACACGCCTGGCGCGCTGGAGCTGGTCACGGCGGCCCGGGAGGCGCTGACCGGGGCCGGGGTGACGGTGCGGAGCTTCGTGTGAGGGTGCTGCCGTGCGGGGACGCGGCGCTGCTGCTCGACACCGAGGCGGCGCTCGGCCTGTACGCGGCGCTGGCGGACGCGCCGCCGGCCGGGGTCACCGATCTCGTGCCGGCGGCCAGCACGCTGCTGGTCCGGTTCGACCCGGCCGAGGTGTCCGCCGAGGAGCTGGCACGGGAGCTGGCGGCGGTCGAGCCGGTGTCCCGGGTGTCGGCGGCGGGCGAGCTGGTGGAGGTGCCGGTCCGCTACGACGGCGAGGACCTGGCTGAGGTGGCGGCGCGCACCGGGCTCGGCGTGGCCGGGGTGGTCGAGGCGCACGCGGCGCCGGAGTACGTGGTCGCGTTCTCCGGGTTCGCACCGGGTTTCGGCTACCTGACCGGCCTGGACGACCGGCTGCGGCTGCCGAGGCGGGACACGCCCCGGGTGCGGGTGCCGGCCGGCTCGGTGGGGGTGGCCGGCGAGTTCACCGGGGTGTACCCGCGCTCCTCGCCGGGCGGCTGGCACCTGCTCGGCCGCACGACCGTGCCGCTGTGGGACGCCGGCCGGACGCCGCCGGCCCTGCTGCGCCCGGGCAACCGGGTGCGGTTCGTGCCGGTGGACTCCCTCGACCCCGCTCCTCCGTCCACTGTGGAGCGCCCGGAGCCGGCCGCGGGGATCGAGGTGGTCCGGTGTGGACCGCTGGCGACCGTGCAGGACCGGGGGCGGCCCGGCTTCGGCTCGATGGGGGTCGGCCGGTCCGGCGCCGCCGACGCGGGGGCGGCGGCGCTGGCGAACCGGCTGGTGGGCAACGCCGAGCACGCGGCGGTACTGGAGCTGACCCTCGGCGGCGCGACGCTCGTGTTCCGGGCCGCCACGCTGGTCGCGGTGACCGGCGCGCCGTGCCCGCTCGACCGCGACGGCCGGGCCGAGGCGCCGAACGCGCCGTTCACCGTGCCCGCGGGCGGTCGCCTGACGATCGGGGCGCCCGAGGTCGGCCTGCGCGGCTACGTCGCCGTCCGGGGTGGCGTCGCGGTGCCGCCGGTGCTCGGGTCCCGCGCCACGGATGTGCTCGCCGGCCTCGGCCCGGACGCGCTGTCGCCCGGCACCGTGCTCCCGGTCGGCACCGACCACGATGGACCGCCGCCGGCGGTCGAGGTGGCACCGGTGCCCGCGCTGGAGTCCGGCGACCTGGAGGTGCGGGTCGTCCCCGGCCCCCGCGCCGACTGGTTCACCCCCGACGCCCTGGACACCCTGCGCCGAGGACGGTACGTGGTCACCGCGGACAGCAACCGCGTCGGCCTCCGCCTGGACGGCCCCGCGCTCGCCCGGGCCAGGGACGGTGAGCTGCCCAGCGAGGGCATGGTGGCCGGCGCGATCCAGGTGCCGCCGTCCGGGCAGCCGGTGCTGTTCCTCGCCGACCACCCGGTCACCGGCGGCTACCCGGTGATCGGGGTGGTGCACACCCGCGACCTGGGGATCCTCGCCCAGGCCCGGCCCGGCCAGGCGGTCACCTTCCGGGTGGTTCAGCGGGCGGCGGCCCGGTAGACCGCGACGAGCTGGTGCTCGGAGTCGCTGAGGTAGGTGCGCAGGAGACGTTCCGCCTCGGGGCCGTCGCCGGTCTCGACGACGGCCAGGATCTCGCGGTTGCGCTCCAGGTACGGCTCGTGCAGGCCGCGGGGGTCGTTCACGGTGTGGAAGTGCAGGCGCAGCTCGGCGAGTACGCCGCGCATCAGGTCGTCCATCCTCGGACTGCCGGCCAGGGCGGTGATGGCCTGGTGGAACAGCATGTTCGCGGTGCCGAGGCCGCGCCAGTCCCGCGCACGCACCGCCTCGTCGCCCTGCGCGACCGCGGCCGCCATCGCCGACCCGTCCGGCGGTGCGGTCAGCTCGCGGACCACGCCGCACTCGAGCAGGGTGCGCAGCCGGTAGAGGTCGACCAGGTCGTCGAGCGTGAGCCGGCGGACGAACACGCCCCGGTTGAGCTCGTGCACCAGCAGCCGCTCGTGGGTCAGCAGCCGGAACGCCTCCCGCACGGTGTTCCGGGAGACCTTGAGCGCGGTCCCGATCGAGTCCTCGGCGAGCCGCTCCCCCGGCGCGAAGAACCCCTCGGTGATCCGGGTGCGCAGCACGTCGGCCAGCCGCTCCACCGTGCTGGTCCGGCCGAGCAACCCCCGGTCGGCAGCGAGCTCCAGGTCCGCGCTCACAACACTCCCACCATCTCCGACCTGCGGTTTCCACCTCGATTGTATCGCCTTCCGGCACCCCGGGGCGCCAGGGGATTTCGCGGATTTCTTGGCCGCTTTCGGCCTACTCGGAAAAGTGGCCAGTATGCACCAGGAATGGACAGTTGCTGGACCCGGTCGGCTACTTCCCAGTAAGGCTGGACAGGCACCGCACGGCTTGGCAAAGTGCCCGGCACACACCGGGCACTGACATTCGTCATACCGAAGGAACCTGTATTCGTGACCAAGATATTCATCAACTACCGCACGGCCGACGAACCCTACGGCGCAACGCTTCTTGATCAGGAACTGAGCCGGCACTTCGGCCGGGAAATGGTGTTCCGGGACGCCGAGTCCATTCCGCTGGGCGCCGACTTCGAGACCGAGATCATGGCCGCGGTTCGCGACTCGGACATTCTGCTCGCGGTCATCGGCCCGAACTGGCTGACCGCCGCCGACGCCGCAGGAAATGTCCTGCTCGACAACGAGCGGGACTTCGTTCGCCGGGAGATCGCGACCGCGCTGGAGCACGGTGTCCGGGTGATCCCGGTGCTGATGAACGCCACCCGGATCGTGCCGGGCGCGCTGCCCGCCGACATCGCCGGGCTGGCCAGGTGCCAGGACGTCCGGGTGGACTTCCGGAACAGCACGTTCGACCTCGGGGCGCTGGTGGACCGGCTGCGCGAGCTCACCGGGAAGCCCATCCCGTCCCCCGAGCCCGAGCGCGCGACGATCAAGGCGCAGTTCAACGACCAGGTGACCGTCCAGCGTGACTTCGTCATCAACTGAGGCCGAGAAGCCGGCGGCGGAACCGGCGGCCGAGGAACAACCCGAGCCCCGCACCGCCGCGCCGAGCCAGGAGCAGGCGCTCTCCCAGCTGAAGGCCGACGTGGGCGAGCGCACCGACCACGCCAGGGCCAGAGAGATCACCTCCCGGCGGATGGACAAGGTGATCAACGCGGGCGCGGTCTTCAACGCGCCCGTGACGATCGCCGGCGACTTCGGCGTCGGCTGGCGGCCGCCGGCCGGCGCCACGTCGGGCGGGACACCCGTACCGGACGGACACTTCTACGAGCGGCTCCGCGGCTACGTCGAGGCACCCGGCTTCCGTGCCGCAGAGCGAGTCCTGCGCACCGGGCACCTGGTCGTACTGGCCGCGCCGAGCCGGATCGGCCGCGAGACCACGGCGTTCAAGCTGCTCGACGGGCTCCTGCCCGGCGGGCGGCCGTCGGTGTTCGAGCTGCCGTCGACGATGCTGGGCAGCGCCGTGTGGCAGGTGCCGGCCGAGGGCGCCGGCTATGTCGTGCACGACCGCTCGCCGGCGAGCGTGCACCGCCGCACCTGCGCCGCGGACGCCGTCGACGACGCCTGGCTGACCAGGACCAGCGAACTGCTCAAGGCGGCCGGCAGCTTCCTCGTGGTGATCACCGGCGCGGTGGGCGGCCAACTCGCCGCGGCCACCCGGCGCGACGAGTTCGTCATGCCGCACCTCGGACCGCCGGAACTGGCCGAGGTGGTCCGGAACCGGGTGCTGGTCAGCGGCATGGAGATCCATCCCGACGCGCTGGACCGGCGGCTCGCCGAGCCCGAGGTGGCCGGCGTCCTCGCCGAGGTGCTGGCCGAGCGGCCCCATCCGAGCTTCGCCGTGCAGGTCGCCGACGCCGTGCTCGGCGCGCTGCGCGACCGGCGCGACCTGGCCGAGGCGCTGGAGTCGCTGCGCGAACCCGACGCGCAGGCCCGCGACTGGCTGGCCGGCGAGCTGCCGCCCGCGGAGGTGGCGTTCGCGCTGGCCACGGCGGTCCTTGAGGAGTCCAGCTACCTCACCGTGTCCGACGCGGCGGTGCGGCTCGCGCGCTCGTTCGTCGACGAGCTGGACGACGAGGCGCTGCGCTACCGCCGGGCACTCGTCGCCGACCACAGCTGGATCGAGCTGGCCCCGCCGGATCCCGACGGCGGGTCGGCGGTGCGCGAGGTGGTCCGGTTCCGCGGGCCGCGGCTGCAGCAGGCCGTGCTCAGCCACGCCTGGTACGAGCTCGACGGTATGCGGACGAAGATCCTCGCCTGGCTGGCGGACCTGGCCGGGCACTCCGACGTGGAGGTGCGGGCCAGGGCGGCGACCGCCGCCGGCATGCTGGCCGTGCTGGACTTCCAGCACGCGCTGCACCGCTACCTGCTGCCCTGGGCGAAGAGCACGGACCCAGCCCGCCGGCACAGCGTGGCGATCGCGCTCGGCGTGGCCGGCCGGCTCGACCAGCACACCGAGCGGGTGTGGACGCTGCTCGACCAGTGGGCGGCCGACGTGTCCGACGAGGACAGCCGACTCCCGTCGACGGCCGCGCTGGCCGCCGGCGGGCCGCTCGGCCTGGCCGCGCCCGACCGGGCGGTGCGGCTGCTGCGCACGCTGGCGACCGAGGGGACCTGGGGGCTCCTCGAACCGGTGGTGCTCGGCGGCCTCGCGCTGGTCGAGGCCGGCCAGGCCGGGCGGGTGCTGCGGGCGCTGCTCGACTGGAGCGAGCCGCAGGACGACAGCGACCAGGTGGTCCGGGCGCTCACCGTGTTCGCCTACGCGCTCGGCGCCACCACCGACGGCGCCACCACGCCCGTGCTGCTGGCCGAGGCGCACCGGCACGCCGACGAGCTGCCCGAGCTGTGGGGCCGGGCGCTGTCCTGCCCGCCGGTGCGGCCGCTCGCGCTGGACGCGCTGCGGGACTGGCTGCGGGTGGCCGACCGCGATCCGGCCGCACACGAAGCCGTGTTGGACATCGTCGCGGGGATCGTGGACCGCGGTCCGACCGACCTGCGGCGCCTGCAACACCACCTGGAGCGGTGGGCCACCGACGAGGACGACCCGTCGCCGGCCGCCGCGCACATCTTCGATCAGCTCGCCGAGGCGGGAGAGGACTGACGTGCCGGAGCAGAAGACCTACGACCCGATCCTGGAGACCACCGAGCTGCCACGGCTGCGGCTCGGCGCGCTGACCCCGCCGAGGATGGGCACCGCCCTGGTGCTCGAGCCGGCGCGCGGCGAGCCGCTGGTGGTGCTGCCCGGCGAACGGGTGCCCGACCGCGTGTTCGGCAACTACCGCCGCTCGCACCTGGTCGACCTGGGGAACTACGGGCTGGAGCTGACGGTGGCGCTGCCCAGCCAGGACCCGTCGTTCCGGTTCGACACCACGGTGTCGTTCAACTGCCAGGTGACGAACCCGGTGATGGTCACCACCAACAACATCCGGGACATGACCTCGGCCGTCCGGCCCCGGCTGGTCAAGATCCTGCGCGCGGTGTCGCAGCGCTACGACGTGCTGGACGTGGCCGCGGCCGAGGCGGCGATGAACTCCGCGCTGGACCGGTACTACGGCAACTCGGCGGCGCGGCTCGGCGAGTTCACCGTCGAACTGGAGACGGGCGGGACGTCGGCGATCCACGAGGTGCGCCGGCAGGCGCGGCTGGGCGGCATGCGGCGCGGGGACATGCGGCAGGTGGTCGATGGCGGCAAGAACGAGATGTTCGCGCAGTGGCTCGCGCTGCACGACGGCGATCCGGACGCGTTGTTCGCGCAGGAGGCCGACGGCACCGAGCTGGAGCGGATGTTCCAGCTCGAGGCGATGCGGATGTACCTGTCCTCCGGCGACGACGTGGAGGCGTTCGACAAGAGCCGGGTGCGCGAGTACATCGCCGAGCGGGTCCTCGGCGACAAGATGGGTCCGAAGCCGGACACCGGGAAGCGACTGTCCAGAAGGGACCGGATCCGCGCCTCGCTCGCCGCCGCGGATCAGGAGTCCGGAAAGGACACCCCGAAGGACGCACCGCCGGCCGTCGGTGAGCCGGAGGAGGATCGGTGACCGTTCCCCTGACGGTCTGGTCCTGCGCCGAGTGCGAGACGAACAACACGCTGGACTCGGCCGCCTGCCGGATCTGTGACGGCGATCGGACGGCGCTGTGCCGGGTGGTCGAGCCGCCCGTGCCGATGCCGTGGCGGCAGCTCGAGCCCGATCAGCGGTTCGGCCCGTCCCGGGAAGCCGTGCGGGCGTTGGAACGCCCGTTCGGCGGCA
Source organism: Actinophytocola gossypii (assembly GCF_025165815.1). Classification (GTDB taxonomy): domain Bacteria; phylum Actinomycetota; class Actinomycetes; order Mycobacteriales; family Pseudonocardiaceae; genus Actinophytocola; species Actinophytocola gossypii. The sequence continues at coordinate 41,484 of NZ_JAFFZE010000029.1, forward strand.
CCCCGCCGGACCGCGCACCGGCCTCCCCGCCGGCACCGGCACCTCCGGCGAGCGACGGCGGGGTCCGCCGAGTCGTCGGCGTGTTGTCCGTGGTCGCCGCCGTCGGAGTCGGCGTGGCCCTGCTGGTCCAGCTGTTCGGCGGGCTGGCACCGGACGACGACGGAACCGCGCCGGCCGAGCCCGCCGGCGCCCCGGTCCCCTGCCCCGAGCCGGTGGCCCGGCACCTGCCGGAACCCGGTGCCACGCTGGTCGCCGCCTACCGGACCGACCGGCACCTGGTCACCCTCTGCCGGCTGCCGGGCGGCCAGGTGTTCTACGACGGCCGGCGCAGGGGCCGGCCGGCGACGCCGGAGAACGTGATCTCGCTGCGGGCCGGCCAGCGGCCGGACGGCTGGCTGGCCCGCAACGGCGCCACCACCTACCGGGTCACCGGGGACACGCTCGTGGTGTCCGACGGGAAGACCGTGCTCCTGCGGGACCGGCTGCGTCCGGTCACTCGGTGACCACATGCGTCCGCGCGCCCGCCGCCCCGTCGCCACCGCCGGCCGGCGCGTCGGTTGGCTGCCCGAGCAGCAGCGCGCCGGCGAGCACCCCGACGACGACCAGCCAGAGAGCGATCCGAAGAACCGTCGAGAACGAGACCACGACCGTCATGGCGAATCCCTTCCACCGGGCCCGATTTCCCTCGGGCCGTTGTTCGGTGAAATCCATGGTCCGGGCCCGGAGCGCCGGGCGGCAACGGGTTTCCTGTTTCCCACCGGAACCGGAAACGAGGCGGACCACCTTCGGGCCGGCCGAGTCGCCCGGGCCACCGAGCGCGCGGGATTACCGCCGCTATTATCGGCCGCCATGAACGCCAGATCCGACGGAAAACCGGCGGTTCGCCCCTTCGGCACCGAACCGTCCGCCGGGCACCTCGAGATCATGCGTGTACTCGGGCGCTCGGAGCGCGCCACCAGCGTGGTCGACCAGATCCTGGTCTCGGTCGGCACGGCCATTGTGGAGTCCAGGCTGCACCCGGGCGACGACCTGAACTCCGTCGAGTTGGCACGGATGTTCCAGAGCAGTCGCACCCCGGTCCGGGAGGCGTTGCTGACCCTGGAACGCGAGGGTTTGGTGGAGATCAACGCGCACCGCAGACCCAGGGTGCGGCGGCTGTCGCTGGACGAGGTGCGGGATATCTACGAGCTACGTTCCACGCTGTATGCATTGGTGAGCCGGCGTATTGTGGAGAATGCGACGGAATCCGAACTCGGCACGCTCCGGGACCTTCAACACCGGCTCGAACAAGCCGCCGACGCGGGCGATGTCGACCGGTACTTCTGGCTCAACGTCGACTTCCGGAACTACGAGGCGTCCATCGCGGGCAACCGCACGGTCCGCCGTGTGCTGGACGGCGTCGGCGTGCGGACCCTGCAGCTGCGGCACCTGAGCCTGTCGCTGCCCGGCCGGCTCGGCGCCTCGGTCGCCGACCACGAGCGGCTGCTGCGCGCCTACGAGGACCGCGACGCCGACCTGGCCTCGGCACTGACCCAGACGCTCGTGCGCCGTGGCCTCGCGGCCATCGAGACCTCTGGCTGGACGGGGCGCGGCGACTCCTAGGATCGAGCGCGATGAACGACGTACTGGCCACCACGCTCACCTTCGTCGCGCTGGGTGCGGCGTTGTGGGCGCTCGTGCTGGTGATCGCCGGGCAGCCGGTGCGGCCGGACCGGTGGCACGGGCTGGGGGCGCTCGCCGTGGTGGCCCTGCTGGAGCTGGGTCTGCTCGCGCAGGCGGTCGCCGGCATCGTGGCGATGGTCACCACCGAGCGTGAGCTCGACGGGCTGTCGTTCGTCGGTTACCTGGTCGGCCCGGTGCTGATCGTTCCGCTCGCGGCCTTCTGGGGGCTCGTCGAGCGCACCCGCTGGGGTCCCGGCGTGCTGGTGATCGGCTGCCTCACGGTGCCGGTGATGATCCTGCGGCTCGGTCAGGTCTGGAACGCGCATGGCTGACGTGGCGGCCCGCACCCGCTCCGGGCCAGGCCGGCTGCTGATCGCCGTGTACGCGGTGTTCGCGCTGGCCGCGACCGCGCGCTCGGCGGTGCAGCTCGGCACCCGCTTCGGCGACGCGCCGCTGGCGTACCTGCTGTCCGCGTTCGCCGCCGTGGTCTACGTGCTGGCGACCGTGTGCCTGGCGCGTGGCGACCGCACGTCCCGGACCGTGGCCACGGTGTCGATCGTGGTCGAGCTGGTCGGGGTGCTGGCCGTCGGCACGTTCAGCCTGGTCGACCCGGCGGCGTTCCCGGACGCCACCGTGTGGTCGGACTACGGCCGGGGCTACGGGTTCGTGCCGGCCGTGCTGCCACTGCTCGGCCTGTGGTGGCTGCGCGTCTCGGGCCGATCTCTGGAACGATCGGCGGGGAGTCGGTGACGTCGGTGAGAAGAGGTACGCATGCCCGAGGCGAGGGTCGAGCACAATCCGGAGAAGTACCGGTACGAGCTCCACGTCGGTGACCGGGTCGCCGGTTTCGCCCAGTACCACGACAGCGGCAACCGCATCGTGTTCACCCACAGTGAGGTCGACGACGAGTTCTCCGGCCAGGGCCTTGGCAAGGTCCTGGCGGGCGGCGCGCTGGACGACGCGGTGGTCCGGGAGAAGGTGATCGTGCCGGTGTGCCCGTTCATCGCGCGGTACCTGAGCAAGAACCGCGAGCGCTACGAGGGCCACGTACAGGCGCCGCCCGACGACGCCCGCGAGTGAGCTGAGAACACCCTGTGAACCTGCCCGACCTGGGCACAGACGCGGTTACCGAGGCGTTGTGCCGGGTAGGACTTTCTTTTCACAGGAGGTGAATCCGACATGACGACAGCATTCGCGCCGACGCCGTCGCCGACGAACCTGCCGACCCTGCCGGATGGCTGGCCGATCGGTTCCTACGACACCTACTCGGAGGCGCAGCGGGCGGTCGACCACCTCGCTGACGAGAACTTCCCGGTCCAGGAGGTGACGATCGTCGGGGTCGAGCCGATGGTGGTCGAACGGGTCGCGGCCCGGTTGACCTGGGGCCGGGTGCTCGGCGGCGGCGCCGCGTCCGGTGCCTGGCTGGGTCTGTTCGTGGGTCTGCTGCTGAGCCTGTTCACGCCGGGTGCCGGGCTGGGGCCGATCCTGATCGGTCTCGGCTCGGGTGTGGTGTTCGGCCTGGCGTCGGCGGCGATGCGCTACGGCGCGACCCGAGGACAGCGTGACTTCGTCTCGCACAGCCAGCTGGTCGCCCGCCGCTACGACGTGCTCAGCAAGCCTCGGCACGCCGAGCAGGGCCGGGACCTGCTGGCCAGGTTGGCGATGCGGCCGGTGGACGCGCGCTAGTCCGGAACCGGTTTCGGAAATCATGGTCCAGACCTTGTGAGCGTGGTCTGGACCATGGCATCTTTGTTGCTACCAACAACAAAGCGATTCGTCGGTGGTGACAACGATGTCCACACACCCCTGCTCACGACGACTCAGATTCACCGCCCTCCTGACGGCGCTGTCCTCGGCCGTGCTCGGCTCCGCCGTGGCGCTGAGCTCCCCGGCGGCCGGGGCGCCCGGTCCGGCGGCGACACCCGATGCGGGGGTCGCCGCCGTGACATTCGCGGACGAGTTCAACCTGCCGGCCGGCACTCCCGTCGACACCTCGAAGTGGCAGCTGGAGACCGGCGACAACGAGAACAACCACGAGCGGCAGTACTACACGAACTCCACCCGCAACGCCGTGCACGACGGCCAGGGCAACCTGGTGATCACCGCGCGGCGGGAGAACCCGAACAACTACCAGTGCTGGTACGGCCGCTGCGAGTACACCTCGGCGCGGCTCAACACCGCGGGCCGGTTCACCCAGACCTACGGCACGTTCGAGGCCAGGATCAAGATGTCCCACGGGCAGGGCATGTGGCCCGCGTTCTGGATGCTGGGCAACGACATCGGCAACGTCGGCTGGCCGCAGAGCGGCGAGATCGACATCATGGAGAACATCGGCCGCGAGCCCAACACCGTGCACGGCACCATCCACGGACCCGGCTACTCCGGCTCCGGCGGCATCGGCGCCGCGTACAACGGGCCCCGGTTCGCCGACGGCTTCCACACGTTCACGGTCGAGTGGGCGCCGAACCGGATCACCTGGTCGGTCGACGGGAACGTCTATCAGACCAGGACCCCCGCCGACCTCGGCGGCCGGCAGTGGGTGTTCGACAAGCCGTTCTTCATGATCCTCAACCTCGCGGTCGGCGGCTACTGGCCGGGTGACCCCGACGCCAGCACCCCGTTCCCGAACACCCTGACGATCGACTACGTCCGCGTCACCGACGAGTACGGCGGTGGTGGGGGCGGCGGCGGCCCGATCCGCGGCCTGGCCGGCAAGTGCGTCGACGTGGCCGGCGCGAACAGCGCCAACGGCACCCCGGTGCAGCTCTGGGACTGCAACGGCACCGCCGCCCAGCAGTGGTCGGTCCCCGGCGACGGCTCGATCCGCGCGCTCGGCAAGTGCCTCGACGTCACCGCGGGCTCCACCGCGAACGGCGCCAAGGTCCAGCTCTACGACTGCAACGGCACCGGCGCGCAACGCTGGGCGATCAGCGGTGCCAACGACATCGTCAACATCGCGGCGAACAAGTGCCTCGACGTGACCGACAACAACCCCGCCAACGGCACCCGGCTGCAGATCTGGGAGTGCGGCGGCACCGCCAACCAGAAGTGGACGGTCGGCTAGACCGGTTCCAGTAGCACCGTGAACTCCGTTTCGGACAGGAACAGCTCGTAGTCGGGCAGGGTGCCCGGTCCGCAGGACGCCGTGCCGATGCCGTGGTGGCCGGCGTCGAGGGTCAGCTCGACCGTCGGGCCGGGTACCAGCTCGGTCGGGTGCCGGGCGTCCGCGAGGGCCGTCGGCGTCCAGCGGCGGACGGTCAGGCCGAACAGCGGCAGGCCGGTGATCCGCAGGCCGCGCCCGGACGGGTCGGTCACCGTCGCCCAGCGGACCCCGCCCCGGCGCCCGTTCTCCTGCGGGCGCACGTACGGGGTCTGCATGTCGTCCACGGTGGACTCGAAGGTGTCGATCCGCGCGGCCGAGCCGGTGTCCGGGTAGGACTCGCCGGGGCCCTTGCCGAACCAGCGCACCCGGTCCAGGGTCGGCGGCAGCGACAGCGACACCGCCAGGGTCGCGATCGGCTCCGGCCACTCGCCCTCGGGGGTGACGTGCACCGCCAGCAGCAGGCCGTCGCGCAGGGACTTCCAGTCGTAGTCGACGCGGACGCCGCGATCGGTGCCGGCGGGGGCGACCCGGGTGCGGGCCAGCAGGTCCTGGCCCACCACGACCTCGTCCACCCGGTGGGTGAGGCGGTGCAGGCCGTTCGCCGTCCAGGTGTCGTGCAGCCGGGCGAGGCGGTCGTTGTCGGTGGGCGCGCGCCACAGTTCGAGCCGGGGCGTGCCGACCGGGAACCCGGCGAACGACGTCAGCCTGCCGGTGCGGTCGAACTCCCCCGGGCCGAACGTGATTCCGTCCTCGATTCGCGATGGGCGGACGCCGGGCCAGTGCTCGCGCAGGCCGGCCGGGTCGCAGAGGCGGTGCTGTGCCCATGCCACCTCGTGCCCGCGCTCCGCCCACGGCGTGTCCGCGGCGAGTACCGCGCGCACGGTCAGCCAGGTCTCCTCCGCGGTCTCCGGCACGGGCGGCAACGGGACGGTTCCGCCCTCGGCCGGCAGGTCGAACTCGCCGGTGGTGCCGTCCGGCATCGTCCACTCGACGCGCAGGCCGGACAGGTCACCGCGTTTCGGAGTGACGGTCAGCGTGTCGTCGGCGAAGGCGAACCGGACCGGCTCGTAGACCTTCTTCACGTCCAGCAGCCCGGGTGACGGCGTGCGGTCCGGGAACAGCAGGCCGTCGATCACGAAGTTCCCGTCGTGCACCGGCTCGCCGAAGTCGCCGCCGTAGGCGTAGCCGTGCTCCGGGTGCCGCAGGCCGTGGTCGATCCACTCCCACACGAACCCGCCGGCACACCGGGGATGCCGGTCGAACAGCTCGACGTACTCCACCAGCCCGCCCGGCCCGTTGCCCATCGCGTGCGCGTACTCGCACTGCACGAACGGCTTCCCCGGCGTGGCACCGATCTCGTCGGTCTCGGCGTGGCTCGCGTACATCCGGCTGTAGACGTCCACATAGGAGCAGTCGGCGTCGCCCTCGTAGTGCACCGGACGGGACGGGTCGCGGTCGCGCGTCCAGTCGGCCATCGCGGCCAGGTTCGCGCCGGTGTGGCTCTCGTTGCCCAGCGACCACAGCACGATGCTGGGGTGGTTCTTGTCCCGCTCGACGGTGCGCCGCATCCGGTCCAGATAGGACGCCAGCCATGCCGGGTCGTCGGACGGGTTGTTCCGCCAGCCGACGAGCTCGAACCCGTGGGTTTCCAGGTCGCACTCGTCGACGACCCACAGGCCGTACTCGTCGCACAGGTCGAGGAATGCGGAGTCCGGCGGGTAGTGGCTGGTGCGCACGGCGTTGATGTTGTGCCGCTTCATGGCAAGCACGTCGTCCAGCATGGTGCCCCGGGGCAGCGCGCGCCCGTGCTCGGTGTGGAACTCGTGCCGGTTCACCCCGCGCAGCGCCAGCGGCTCGCCGTTCACCAGCAGCACACCGTCCACGATGGACACCGTGCGGAACCCGACCCGTAACCGCACGGTCTCCCCCACGGTGGTGACCGTGGCGTCGTAGAGCGTCGGCGACTCCGCCGACCACGGCGACACCGGCACGGTCACCGGCGCGCCGGTCGGCAGCGCGGCGAGCCCGAGCCCCGGCACGGACACCGTGGCGGGTACCGGCGTGTCGACCCGCAGCGTTCCCAGGCCCGTGGTGTGGTCGTAGTCGGCGTGCACGAAGACGTCGTCGAGCCCGCCGGCCGGGCGGCGCTGGAGCGTGACCGCGCGGAAGATCCCGGGCAGCCACCACATGTCCTGGTCCTCGAGGTAGCTCGCCGCCGACCACTGGTGCACCCGCACGGCGAGCACGTTGCGCCCCGGCCGCAGCAGCGGACCGACGTCGAACTCGGTGGGTAGCCGGCTGCCGGTGAAGAAGCCCAACTCCGTGCCGTTGAGCCAGACCCGCGCGCAGGAGTCGACGCCGTCGAACCGCAGCACGGTCGCGGTGTCCGCCCAGCCGTCCGGTAGCTCGAACTCACGGCGGTGGTCGCCGGTCGGGTTCCGCTCCGGCGGGTGCGGCGGGTCGACCGGGAACGGGTACACCACGTTCGTGTACGCGGGCGCACCGTACCCGTGCAGCGGCCAGTGCGACGGCACCGGGAGCGTGTCCCACCCGGAGTCGTCGAACTCCGGGGCGGCGAAGTCGTCCGGCACGTCCACTGTGGACGAAAGGCGGAACCGCCAGTCCCCGCTCAGGTCCAGCCGGGGCGCGTCGGAGCTCAGCGCGGCCCTCGGCGCCCGCGTCCCGGACGATGGCGCGTAGTCGTCGTGGTAACTCATTCAACCCCCGCATCTCGGCTGTCCTCAGGATAGATCGAAACGGTGTCGAGCAGGCGGGCGAGAACTTTCGAACGGTTCGCCGGGGACCAGGCGAGTGCCAGCTCCCAGAGCGGGAGGTCGTCGGTCAGCGGCCGGAAGACCACCGCGCGCTCGTCGCTGTGCGGGGTCGGCGCGATCAGCAGCGACACCCCGACCCCGGCGGCGACCAGCGCGACGATCGTCTGCACGTCCAGCGCGTCCTGGGTGATCCGCGGGGTGAACCCGGCGGCCAGGCAGTGCCCGACGATCCGGTCGTACACCGACGGCCCGGACTCGCGGGAGTAGCACACGAACTCCTCGCCGGCGAGGTCGGCGAGCGCGATCCGGTCGCGGACGGCGAGCGGATGCCCGGCCGGCAGCGCGGCCACCAGCGGGTCCCGCGACAGCGTGCGGGTGGCGATGCCCGGCTCGTCGAAGAACGGCCGGAACAGGCCAGCGTCGAGCGACCCGTCGCGCAGCGCCGCCTTCTGGCTCAGCGTGGTCATCGCGGTCACCCGCACCTCGACGTCCGGGCACACCTCGCGGAACCCGGCGAGCAGCCGGGGCAGCGCCCGGAACGTCGCGGACTGCACGAACCCGACCCGCAGCACCCCCAGCTCGCCGCGCTGGGCCCGGCGGGCGCAGTCGACGAGCGTCTCCGCGCGCCGGACCAGACCCCGGGCGCCCTCGACGAACTCCGCACCGGCCGGGGTGAGCGCGAGCCGGCGGCGGGAGCGGTCGAACAGCGGCACCCCCAGCTCCCGCTCCAGCGCGGCGACCTGCCGGCTCAGCGTCGGCTGGTTGACCGCGAGCCGCTCGGCGGCCCGGCCCATGTGCAGTTCGTCGGCGACCGCGACGAACGCGCGGACGTGCCTGGTGTCCATGACCACGGATCATGCGCCATCCGTATCGGACGAGTCGAGTCCGCGCATTGGACGTATCGGTCGGCGTCCTTCTAGCGTCCTCACCATGCGGACGATCGAACTGGGGCGCACCGGCGAGCAGGTCAGCCAGCTCGCTCTCGGCGCCATGCTGATGGGCACGATGACCGGAGAGGAGGAGTCCCGCCGGATGCTCGACCACTACCTCGACGCCGGCGGGTCCTTCGTGGACACCGCGAACTGCTACGCCTGGTGGACCGAGCCCGGCCGGACCGGCGGGGAGAGCGAGGAACTGCTCGGGCGCTGGCTGGCCGGCCGCCGGCGCGAGGACGTCTTCCTCGCCACCAAGGGCAGCGCCTGGGTGCCCGACACCGAACGCTGGCGCGACAACCCCGGCGCCGCGACCTACTCCGGCGCCGGCGCCGCGACCCTGCGCCGCGAGCTGGACGAGAGCCTGCGGCGGCTCGGCACCGACCACGTGGACCTGTACTACGTGCACGTCGACGACCTGGACACCCCGCTGGCGCAGACCCTCGACGCACTCGCCGGCCTGGTCGCCGCCGGGAAGATCCGGTACCTCGGCTGGTCGAACGTACGAACCTGGCGGCTGGAACGGATCCGCGCCCTGTGCGACCGGCACGGCTGGCCCGCGCCGGTGGCGCTTCAGCAGCAGTACTCGTACCTACGACCGCGGCCGGGCGCGGATCTGCGGTCCATCGTCGGTGACGAGCAGCTCCACCACCTGCGGCACAACCCGGACCTGACGCTGGTCGCGTACTCGCCGCTGGTCAAGGGTGCCTTCGGGAACCCGGCGAAGCGGGCCCACCACATCATGGACTCGTTCCGCGGCCCGGACGCCGACGCCCGGTTCGCCGCCGTCGAGGAGCTGGCCGCCGACCTCGGGGCAACGCCGAACCAGGTGGCACTGGCGTGGTTGCTGCACCAGACCGGGCCGGCGGCGGTGAGCCTGGTCGGGCCGCGCACGTTCGCGCAGTTGACGGAGGCGCTGCCCGCCCTGGAGCTGAAGCTCTCGGACGAGCAGCTGACCCACCTCGACTCCGTCTCCGGCTAGTTCACCGGCTGGCGCGGGCCGCCGCCACCAGGTTCGCCAGGGCCCGGTCGACCTCGGCGTAGCCGCGGGTCTTCAGGCCGCAGTCCGGGTTGGCCCACAGCCGGTCGGCCGGAACCACCCGCAGCGCGGCGGCCAGCAGGTCGGCCACCTCCCCGGTGGACGGCACGTTCGGCGAGTGGATGTCGTACACCCCCGGCCCGACGCCGCGCCGGAAGCCGATGGCGTGCAGGTCGTCGAGGACCTCCATCCGGGAGCGGGCGGCCTCGATCGTCGTGACGTCGGCGTCGAGGCCGTCGATGGCCTCGATGACGTCGCCGAACTCGGAGTAGCACAGGTGGGTGTGGATCTGGGTGGCCGGCGCGGCACCGCCGGTGGCGAGCCGGAACGCGTCGACCGCCCAGGCCAGGTACGACTTGCGAGCTGACGTCCGGAGGGGGAGCAGCTCGCGCAGGGCGGGTTCGTCGACCTGGACGACGCCGATCCCGGCGGACTCCAGGTCGGCGATCTCGTCGCGCAGGGCCAGCGCGACCTGCCGCGCGGTGTCGGCGAGCGGCTGGTCGTCGCGGACGAACGACCAGGCCAGGATCGTCACCGGCCCGGTCAGCATGCCCTTGACCGGTGCCGTGGTGAGCGACTGCGCGTAGGCGCTCCACGGCACGGTGATCGGCGCCGGCCGGGACACGTCGCCGTGCAGGATCGGCGGGCGCACGCACCGCGAGCCGTAGGACTGCACCCAGCCGTGCTCGGTGGCGGCGAACCCGTCGAGGTGCTCGGCGAAGTACTGCACCATGTCGTTGCGCTCCGGCTCGCCGTGCACGAGCACGTCCAGCCCGAGCCGCTCCTGGTCGCGGATGACCCGCTCGATCTCGGCCCGCATCCGCGCCTCGTACCCGGCCCGGTCCAGCCGGCCGGCGCGCAGGTCGGCGCGGGCCCGCCGGACCTCGCCGGTCTGCGGGAACGAGCCGATCGTGGTGGTCGGCAGCGGCGGCAGGCCGAGCCGGTCGCGCTGCGCGGCCGCGCGCTGCGGGTACGGGGCGCGGGACAGGTCGGCCGGGGTGACCGACGCGGCCCTGGCCCGCACGGCGTCGTCGCGGCGCGGCGCGACGGACCCGACCGGCGGCGGTGTCGCACCCGGCTCGCGCAGTGCGCGGGCGAACGCCACGACCTCGCCGACCTTCTCCCTGGCGAACGCGAGCCGCGCGCGGACGGCCGGGTCGAGCCCGGTCTCGGCGGACAGGTCGTAGGGCACGTGCAGCAGCGAGCACGAGGTGCCGACCGACAGGGCGCCGACCGACCCGAACATCGACGCGCACGCGGCGAGCGCGCGGCCCGGGTCGGTGCGCCACACGTTGCGGCCGTCGACCACGCCGAGCACGACCTCCTTGTCCCGCAACGCGGGCACCGAGGGGATCTCGTCGAGCACCTCCGGCGCGGCCACGGCGTCCAGCGCGATCGCCTCCACGCCGGTGCCGGCGAGTACCGGCAGCGCGGGCCCGAACCCGCCGAAGTACCCGGCGACCAGCAGCCGCGGCCGGTCCGGCACGGCGGAGAGCCGGGCGTAGACCTCGCGCAGCGCGGCCAGCTCGGCGTCCGACCGGTCGGCGACGAACGCCGGCTCGTCGAGCTGCACCCAGTCCGCGCCGGCTGCGGCGAGCCGGCCGAGCAGCTCGACGTAGCGGTCGACGAGCGGTTCCAGCAGCTCGAGCGGGGCGAACCCGGCCGGGGCGCCGGGCGCGGCCTTGGCCAGCAGCAGGAACGTCAGCGGGCCGAGCAGCACCGGCCTGGTGCGCACGCCCTGGTCCAGGGCCTCGGTGAACTCGGCCACCGGCTTGTCGCCGGCCAGGGCGAACACGGTGTCCGGGCCGAGTTCGGGGACCAGGTAGTGGTAGTTGGTGTCGAACCACTTGGTCAGCTCAAGCGGCGCCACTCCGTCCCGGCCGCGGGCCATGGCGAAGTAGGTGCCCAGCGGGGACAGGCCGAGGTCGCGGAACCGCGGCGGTACCGCGTCGAACAACACCGCGGTGTCGAGCACGTGGTCGTAGTGGGAGAACGTGTTGCCGGGCACCGAGTCCAGGCCGGACGCGGCCAGTTCCGCCCAGGTGTCGGCACGCAGCCGGGCGGCGACCTCGGCGAGCGCGGCCTCGTCGGTGCGGCCGGCCCAGTGGTCCTCCAGCGCGCGCTTGAGTTCCCGGCGCGGGCCGATCCTGGGATAGCCGAGCACGGTGGCGCCGACGGTCGGACTTGGGGTCGAGTGGGTCACTGCTCTCTCTCCTCGCGAGCTCAGTTCACGCCGACGGCCGGCGGACGCGCGAGGGCACCACAGACGGGCACCGCCCGGCCCACCCGCGAGGCCGTCGGACTCCGCGCACCAGGCGGCACACGGACCAGTGGCAGGTCTTCGGACTCGCGGGCACCACCAGAACCCTGGCGACCTACTGACCGTCGCTTCCCAGACAAAAAACGTCCAGTGCACCTGACGGCGGTCGTTCCCACTCACCGCTGCGGGGCAGTCCCGGAATCACACCGGGTTCCCTCTTGCCTCACCCCGAGCGGGGTGAACCACCAGCGAGCCCGACCCTACCCGCCGCCGACCGCGCCGCGCACGAACTCCGGGTCGTCGCCGACGGCGATCGCGGCCGCGCGCACTCCCTCGAACGCCGCCCGGTACCGGTCCACCTGGTCGCCGCGCCCGTAGTAGTGGCCGTCGACCAGCGTCTCGACGTAGACCGCGCCCGTCTCCTCGCCGGAGCCGTCGAGGTGGGGGAAGGACAGCACGGTGAACGGCAGGGAGATCCCGCGCCGGCCGGCGTCCAGCGGCAGCACCCACAGCTCGAACCCCGGCCGCGCGGCCAGCTCCACCAGGTACTCGGCCTGTGCCGCCATCACCTCGGGCGTGCCGACCGGCCAGCGCAGCGCGGCCTCGCCGAACAGCAGCGACACGGTCGCCACGTCACCGTCCAGCACCTCGCGCTGCCGGCAGACCAGCAGGTCCACGCGCCGCTCGACCTCCTCGGCCGCGAGGTCCGGCTCGGTGGCGCGGAGCAGCGCGGCGGCATACTCCGGGGTCCTGGCCAGCTCGGGGACCTGCATCGGGTCCCACGCCTCGACGCGCTCGGCGGTCGCCTCGCCGCCGAAGAACAGCGCCCGGTAGGCCGGTACCGCCGCGGCTTTGCCCTGCCACCAGTCGACACTGTTCCTGGCCCGCTCGCGGAGCTCGAGGTAGTGCGGGATGCGTTCCGGAACGCCGTAGTGGGCCAGTAGCTTCTCCAGTTGCAGGCCGTTGGGCAGCGACCGGGCGGTCTCGATGTGGCCGACGGTCTGCACGCTCGCGCGGATCACCGTGGCCGCCTCCTCGCGGGTGACCCCGGCCTGTTCACGCAGGGCACGCAGACCGGCGGCGACCTGGTGCCGCAGTGCGGTCCTCGCCATCACGTCTCCTCTCGACGCTCTCAGCTTGCCGATAGACGGCTCAGGTTGTCACCACTCGAAAGGAGGACTTCACATCCGAGCGGACAACAACGTAGCGTTCTACATGTGACTGAGGGATACAAGGTGATCGAGCCGGGGCCGGTCGAGCACTCGGTGCAGCTGTCGTCGTGGGTGGGCATCCCGGTGGACGCGCACATGGAGTGCCGGATCAACCCGCACCGCGACTTCGAGTTCAGCGTCGGCACCTGGCAGGTCGGCGTGGAACTGGTCTTCGAGCGCCGCGCGCTGCAGCGGTTCGTCGACCTGGCCACCCGCGCGCTCGCCCAGCCGGAACGGGGCGATCCGAAGTCCGAACGGGTCTTCTCCTCCCAGGCGTCCTGACCTGCGCCGGCCGGCACGGACGCTCGGTAGGACAACCGCCCGAACGGGCGAGGCCACTCCGGTGACGAGCACTCGCCCACTGTTTCGCAGAAACCACCCGAGTGCCGAATTAGGTTGCCCGAGTGGAGTAACGTTCCGTCCGTGACTACGCACAGTGGAGTCGTTTCTCACCGTACCGCGTGATCATTTCTCGACTTTCTTTCCAGTCGAATTACGAACATTTCTCACTCTCTTGGGCGACTGCCCGGGAGAGGCCGGACCGTGCACATTGGAGGCCGCCCTTCCGAAATCCCGATTGGTGGTGTGCGTTGTGACGGTGACCGAGCCAGTGGCGCCCGGACTGCAGGAGAACGGTGCGAGCCAGCAACAGAGCCTGGCGACGACCGCCGCGCGGAACCTGGCTACGACCAAGAAGTCCGTGCCGCAGATGCAGGGCATCTCGTCCCGCTGGTTGCTCCGGATGCTGCCCTGGGTCGAGGTGTCCGGCGGCACCTACCGGGTGAACCGCCGGCTCACCTACTCGGTCGGCGACGGCCGCGTGACGTTCGCGAACACCGGTTCGGACATCCGGGTGATTCCCGCCGAGCTGTGCGAGCTGCCGCTCCTGCGCGGCTACGACGACCAGGAGGTGCTCGACGCCCTCGCCGGCCGGTTCGAGCGACGGGAATACGCCGCCGGCGACGTCATCGTGGAGTTCGGCCACGAGTCCAACGAGGCGTTCCTCATCGCGCACGGAAAAGTGAACAAGGTCGGCCCGGGGCATTACGGGGACGAGACCGTGCTCGGCACGCTCGCGAACGGCGACTATTTCGGCTCGGCGTCGCTCGCCGATCCGCAGAGCATGTGGGAGTTCACGGTCAAGGCCGTCACACCGTGCACCGTGCTCATGCTGCCGCAGTCCGCGTTCGACGAACTGCTCGACCGGTCCGAGACGCTGCGCACCCAGCTCGAAAACTTCCGAAGTGGACAGTTGGCCGCGCAGAACCCGCACGGCGAGGCCTCGATCGAGCTGGCCTCCGGCCACGACGGCGAGCCCGACCTGCCCGGCACCTTCGTCGACTACGAGCTGGCGCCGCGCGAGTACGAGCTGTCCGTCGCACAGACCGTGCTGCGTGTGCACAGCCGCGTCTCGGACCTCTACAACGACCCGATGGACCAGGTCGAGCAGCAGCTGCGGCTGACCATCGAGGCGCTGCGCGAGCGCCAGGAACACGAGATGGTCAACAACCCCGACTTCGGGCTGCTGGCCAACGCCGACCTCGGCCACCGCCTGCACACCCGCAGCGGCCCGCCGACCCCGGACGACCTGGACGAGCTGCTCTCCGTGGTGTGGAAGAACCCGACCCTGTTCCTGGCCCACCCGCGCACGATCGCCGCGTTCGGCCGAGAGTGCAACAAGCGCGGCGTCTACCCGGACACCGTGGACGTCGGCGGCCATCGCATCCCCGCGTGGCGCGGCATCCCGATGTTCCCGTGCAACAAGATCGGCATCTCCGAGACCCGCACCACGTCGATCATGGCGATGCGAGTCGGCGAGGAGCAGCAGGGCGTGATCGGCCTGCACCAGACCGGCCTCCCCGACGAGTACCAACCCGGCCTGTCCGTGCGGTTCATGGGCATCAGCCCGAAGGCGATCGTGTCCTACCTGGTCAGCGCGTACTACTCGACGGCGATCCTGGTGCCGGACGCGCTCGGGGTCCTGGAGAACGTCGAACTCGGCCGGGAGGACTGAGATGAGAGATCTCGCAACCCGGCCACAGGTACGTGACCAAGCCGAACGCACGCTCCCCAACGCGACCACAAGGGATGAATCCGGGGAGGCGGAACTGTGACCACGGTCGAGACGGACGTCCGGATCGAGGCGACGGTTCGGCGTAGCCTGAGCACCAGGGCCGCGCGCAACCTGACCACCACAACCAAGACCGTGCCGCAGATGCGCGGCATCACTCCGCGCTGGCTGCTGCGGATGCTGCCCTGGGTGGAGGCCAAGGGCGCGGTCTACCGGGTCAACCGGCGGCTCAACCTCGCGATCGGCGACGGGCGGCTGACGTTCGTCAACGTCGGCACCGACATCCAGGTGGTGCCGGCCGAGCTGCGCGAGCTGCCGCTGCTGCGGGACTTCACCGACGACGCGGCGCTGGCGGCGCTCGCCGGACGGTTCGAGCAGCGCGAGTTCGAACCGGGCGACCTGATCGTCCAGAAGGGACAGCGGCGCGAGGAGCTGTTCCTGCTGGCGCACGGGAAGGTGCAGAAGCTCGGTACCAGCGAGTTCGGCGAGACCGTCGTGCTGGACGTGCTCGCCGACGGCGCCCACTTCGGCAGCGACGTACTCGCCGGCACGGAGTCCACCTGGGACTTCACCGCGAAGGCGATCACCCCGTGCACCGTGCTCGTCCTGCCCGGCCAGTCGTTCCGGCAGCTGAACGGCCAGTCCGACGCCCTGCGCGCGCACATCGCCGCCGAACTGGCCAAGCCGGCCGGCGCGCAGAACAAGCACGGCGAGGCGTCGATCGACCTGTCGTCCGGGCACGCCGGCGAGGTCGACCTGCCCGGCACCTACGTCGACTACGAGCTCAAGCCGCGCGAGTACGAGCTGTCGGTCGTGCAGACCCTGCTCAAGGTGCACTCCCGGGTCGCCGACCTCTACAACGACCCGATGAACCAGACCGAACAGCAGATCCGGCTGACCGTCGAGGCGCTCCGCGAACGGCAGGAGCACGAGATGATCAACAACCCGGACTTCGGTCTGCTGCACAACGCCGACCTCAAGCAGCGGATCTTCACCCGTACCGGCCCGCCGACCCCGGACGACCTCGACGAGCTGCTGTCCCGGCGGCGCAAGACGAAGCTGCTCCTCGCCCACCCGCGCACGATCGCCGCGTTCCGCCGCGAGTGCACCGCCCGCTCGATCTACCCGGCCAGCATCGAGGTCCAGGGCAGCGTGGTGCAGTCGTGGCGCGGGGTGCCGATCCTGCCGTGCGACAAGATCCCGATCACCGACGGGCACCTCAGCTCGATCCTGGCCATGCGCACCGGCGAGGACGACCAGGGTGTCATCGGGTTGCACGAGACCGGGATCGACGACGAGGTGTCGCCGGGCATGAACGTGCGGTTCATGGGCATCGACGACAAGGCGATCATCTCGTACCTGGTCAGTGCGTACTTCTCCTGCGCGGTACTGATCCCCGACGCGCTCGGCGTACTCGAGCACGTCGAGATCGGACGCTGACCCGTGGCCGCACCGGAGCTGACACCGGCGCGGGAGACCGTGCCGGAGACCCTCGCGTGGAGCCGTGCCCTGGTCGACCCGGCGCTGCACGCCGCTGTGGACACGCTGCCCGCGTCGATGCGCCGGGTCGCCGGCTACCACCTCGGCTGGTGGGACGCCGACGGCGGCGGGGAACCGGCCCCGGCCGGCAAGGCGCTGCGGCCGGCGCTGGTGCTGCTGAGCGCCGCGGCGACCGGGGGCTCGCCCCGGGAGTCGGTGCCGGCGGCGGTGGCGGTGGAGCTGGCGCACAACTTCTCGCTGCTGCACGACGACGTGATGGACGGCGACACCACCCGCCGGCACCGCCCGACCGCGTGGCACCAGTTCGGCATCGGCGCGGCGATCCTGGCCGGCGACGCGCTGCTCACCCTCGCCCTGGACGTGCTCGCCGCGAGCGGCTACCCGGCGGCCGGGCGGGGCATGCGGATGCTGTCCGCGGCCGTGCAGGACCTGGTGGACGGGCAGAGCGCCGACATGGCGTTCGAGCAGCGGGACGCGGTCGGGGTGAGCGAGTGCGAGGACATGGCCGCGCACAAGACCGCCGCGCTGATCGGCTGCTCGTGCGCGCTCGGCGCGTTGTTCGGCGGCGCGGACGACGAGCAGGTGCGCCGGATGCGGCTGTTCGGTGAGCACCTCGGCCTCGCCTTCCAGCACGTCGACGACCTGCTCGGCATCTGGGGCGACCCGGCGGCCACCGGCAAGCCGGTCTACTCGGACCTGCGCAACCGCAAGAAGTCGCTCCCGGTCGTGTCCGCGCTGGCGTCGGGCACGGCGGCCGGCGCGGAGCTGGCGGCGCTCTACGCCGGCACCGCGCCGCTGTCCGACCCCGAGCTCGAACGGGCCGCGGCGCTGGTCGAGGCGGCCGGCGGCCGGGAGTGGAGCCGGACCGAGGCCGACGCACTGCTCACCCGCGCGCTGGACCAGCTCCGCGACACCGCGGTCCGCGGCATGCCGGCGGTCGAGCTGGAAGCCCTGGCCCGCATGGTCACCGACCGCGACCACTGAGTCGCGACACAGAGCAAGGAGACCTTGCATGTCCCCGGTCCCCATCGGTCCACTCGACACGGTCCTGCTCGCCGCCCCGCGCTCGTTCTGCGCGGGCGTCGAGCGGGCCGTCGGCATCGTCGAGCACGCACTGGCCCAGCGCGGCCGGCCGGTGTACGTGCGCAAGCAGATCGTGCACAACGCGCACGTGGTGGCCGACCTGGAGGCCAGGGGCACGGTGTTCGTCGACGAGCTGGCCGAGGTGCCGGCGGGGGCCACCGTGGTGTTCTCCGCGCACGGCGTCTCGCCCGCGGTGCGGTCCGAGGCCGCGCGGCGCGGCCTCGACGTGATCGACGCGACGTGTCCCCTGGTCACCAAGGTGCACACGGAGGCGCGCCGGTTCGCCGCGCGGGGCGACACCGTGCTGCTGGTCGGGCACGCGGGCCACGAGGAGGTGGAGGGCACGCTCGGCGAGGCGCCCGAACGCACGATCCTGGTGCAGGACGTCGCGGACGCGCGGACGGTCGAGGTGCCCGACCCGGAGCGGGTGTGTTACCTGACCCAGACCACGCTGGCGGTGGACGAGACCGAGGAGATCCTCGCGGTGCTGCGCGAGCGCTTCCCCGCCCTGCGCGGCCCCGGCTCGGACGACATCTGCTACGCCACCACGAACCGGCAGGAGGCGTTGTCGTCGGTCGCCGAGGACGCCGACCTGGTGCTGGTGGTGGGCTCGGCGAACTCGTCGAACTCGGTCCGGCTGGTGGAGCTGGCCCGGCGCGGCGGCACCCCCGCGCACCTGATCGACGACGTGTCCGGCATCCGTCCGGAGTGGCTGGACGGGGTTCGGGTGGTCGGGCTGACCGCGGGCGCGTCGGCCCCGCCCTGGCTGGTGGACGAGGTGATCGCCGCGCTCGCCCCGGCCGAGGTGGTGCAGCGGGAGACCGCCACCGAGACGATCCACTTCACCCTCCCGCTCGCGGTGCGTCCCTCATGACGTCACTCGCCGACATCGCCGGGCCAGGCGACCTGGCCGGCCTGTCCACGGCCGACCTGCGCGACCTCGCCGAGGACGTGCGGGCGTTCCTGATCGAGCGGGTCAGCCGCAACGGCGGGCACCTCGGGCCGAACCTCGGCGCGGTGGAGCTGACGATCGCGCTGCACCGGGTGTTCCGCTCCCCGCACGACGTGCTGCTGTTCGACACCGGGCACCAGTCCTACGTGCACAAGCTGCTCACCGGCCGGCAGGGCGAGTTCGCCGCGCTGCGCCAGGCCGGCGGCACCTCCGGCTACCCGTCGCGGACCGAGTCGCCGCACGACGTCGTGGAGAACTCGCACGCCTCCACCGCGCTGTCCTACGCCGACGGCCTGGCGAAGGCGTTCGCGCTCACCGGCTCGGACCGGCGAGTGGTGGCGGTCGTCGGCGACGGCGCGCTGACCGGCGGAATGTCCTGGGAGGCGCTGAACAACCTGGGTGCCGCGCCGGACCGCCCGGTCGTGGTGGTGCTCAACGACAACACCCGCTCCTACGCCCCGACCGTCGGCGCGCTGGCGGCGCACCTGCGCGCGCTGCGCCAGTGCGATGAAGGACGCCTTCCGCACGTCGCAGGCCCCCGCACCAGCGCGAACCTGTTCACCGAGCTGGGGTTCGCCTACCTCGGCCCGGTCGACGGGCACGACGTGGCGGCGGTGGAGGACGCCCTGCGCGCCGCGGCCGGGCTCGGCCGCCCGGTCGTCGTGCACTGCGTCACCGCGAAGGGCAAGGGCCACCGGCCGGCCGAGGACGACGACGCCGACCACATGCACGCGGTCGGCCCGGCGAACAGCTCCGGCGGCACGTCCTGGACGTCGGTGTTCGCCGACACCATCACCGACCTCGGCGCCGAGCGGCCGGACGTGGTGTGCCTGACCGCGGCGATGGCGCTGCCCGCCGGGCTCGGCCGGTTCGCCGCCCGGTTCCCCGAGCGGGTGTTCGACGTCGGCATCGCCGAGCAGCACGCGGTCACCTCGGCGGCGGGCCTGGCGATGGGCGGGCTGCACCCGGTGGTGGCGATCTACTCGACGTTCCTGTCCCGGGCGTTCGACCAGGTGCTGATGGACGTCGCGCTGCACCGGCTCGGCGTCACGTTCGTGCTCGACCGGGCCGGCGTCACCGGACCGGACGGGGCGAGCCACCACGGCATGTGGGACGCCTCGATCCTGCCGGTGGTGCCCGGCCTGCGGGTCGCCGCGCCCAGGGACCCGGCGCGACTGCGCGCGCTGCTGCGGGCCGCGGTGTCCATATCGGACGCCCCGACCGTGATCCGGTACCCGAAGGCGAGCGTCGGGCCGGACATCCCCGCGGTGCGCCGGGTCGGCGGCTGCGACATCCTGCGCGAGCACCCGGACGCGGAGGTGCTGCTGGTGGCCGTCGGGCCGCTGGCCGGTGCCTGTCTCGCGGCCGCGGACGAGCTCGCCACCCATGACGTGCCGGTCACCGTCGTCGATCCACAATGGACAGCTCCCCTGAATCCGTGCCTGCTCAAGCTGTCCGCCGCGCACCGCCTGGTGCTGGCGGTGGAGGACACGACGGTGACCGGCGCGCTCGGCGGCCGGCTGGCCCAGGCCCTCGCCGCGACCGGCGAGCCCACCTGCGTCGCCACGTTCGCGCTGCCGAGCGCGTTCCTGCCGCACGCCTCGCGGGCGGAGATCCTGCGGGCGCACGGGCTCGATCCCAGCGGCATCACCACGACCGTCCTCAAGCGACTGAGCAGGAGGTAGCCCCGATGACACTGGTCGATCTCGGCATGCCGGAGGCACGCCCGGCACCGACCCGACGCGCGTCCAGGCAGGTGATGGTCGGCTCCGTGCCGGTGGGCGGAGGTGCCCCGGTGTCGGTGCAGTCGATGACGACCACGGTGACCGCCGACGTGGAGGCCACCCTGCGGCAGATCGCGGAGCTGACCGCGGCGGGCTGCGAGATCGTGCGCGTCGCGGTGCCGTCCGCCGACGACGCCGAGGCGCTCGCGACCATCGCCGCGAAGTCGGCGATCCCGGTGATCGCCGACATCCACTTCCAGCCAAGGTACGTGTTCGCCGCGATCGACGCCGGCTGCGCGGCGGTGCGGGTGAACCCCGGCAACATCAAGAAGTTCGACGACAAGGTCGCGGAGATCGCCCGGGCCGCTGCCGACGCCGGCACCCCGATCCGGATCGGGGTCAACGCCGGCTCGCTCGACGCGCGCCTGCTGGCCAAGTACGGCAGGGCGACCCCGGAGGCGCTGGTCGAGTCGGCGCTGTGGGAGTGCTCGCTGTTCGCCGAGCACGGGTTCGAGGACCTGAAGCTGTCGGTGAAGCACCACGACCCGGTGGTGATGATGGCCGCGTACCGGCAGCTGGCCGAGGAGTGCGACTACCCGCTGCACCTCGGCGTCACCGAGGCAGGCCCGGCGTTCCAGGGCACCATCAAGTCGGCGGTGGCGTTCGGCGCGCTGCTCGCCGACGGCATCGGCGACACGATCCGGGTGTCGCTGTCCGCGCCGCCGGTCGAGGAGGTGAAGGTCGGCGCGGCGATCCTGGAGTCGCTCGGCCTGCGCCCGAGGAAGCTGGAGATCGTGTCCTGCCCGTCGTGCGGGCGCGCCCAGGTCGACGTGTACCGGCTCGCCGAACGGGTGACCGCCGCGTTCGAGGGATTCGAGACGCCGCTGCGGGTCGCGGTGATGGGCTGTGTGGTGAACGGTCCCGGCGAGGCACGCGAGGCGGATCTGGGGGTCTCCTCGGGCAACGGCAAGGGGCAGATCTTCGTGCGCGGCGAGGTGGTCAAGACCGTCCCGGAAAGCCAGATCGTGGAGACCCTGCTGGACGAGGCGATGAAGCGCGACTGGTCCGGGGAGCGCCCATGAGTGAGCTTGCGAGCGAATCGATGTCACAGGGCGACCGCGAGCGGCAGCACCGAGCCTGCGAGGGGCTGTCGTGAGTATTTATGCCACCGGGCTGCTGTGGGTCGGCGGGGCGGCGATCGTCGCCGGCCTCGTCGCGTACCTGATCCGGCGGCTCGGCGCCACCCAGGGCGCGGTCGAGAACAACGAGGCGGCGGGCCAGGTGTTCACCCTGGTCGGCGGCCTGCAGGCGGTGCTGGTGGCGTTCGTGCTGATCTCGCTGTTCGACGGGGCGAGCGCGGCCGAGGACGGCTCCTACACCGAGGCGGACAGCGTGGTGGCCGCGGCGTGGGCGTCGGAGTCGCTGAGCGGTGAGGCCGACCGGGCGGCGATCGTCGCGCAGGCCAGGGACTACACCGAGACCGTGATCGACGAGGAGTGGCCCAGGATGCGCGAGGGCCAGGAGGTGGGCGACCAGGGCTGGAACGAGCTGTCCGAGCTGCGGCGGCTGGTCGCGGCCGCGCCCGCCGAGGACGAGTGGGCCATCGACCAGAAGAACGAGGCGTCCCAGCAACTCTGGGAGGCGTACAAGGCACGGCAGGAGCGCCTGAACACCGCGACCGGCGGCGGCGTGAACTCCGTGGTCTGGTTCGCGATGGTGGCCGGCGCGGTCATGTCGCTCGCCCTGCCCCTGCTGTTCGGCGGGCCCCGACCGCTGACCCACATCCTGATCGTCTCCACCCTGGCCGCGACCATGACCCTGCTCCTCTACGCGACACACCAGCTGCAGAACCCGTACAGCGGCGGCGCCGAGATCGGACCGGCGGCGTTCGTGTCCGCCCTGGAGCGCCTGCAGTGACCCGCGCGGCCCGGCTCGCCGTGGCGGTGACGGTGACCGGTGCCGCGGCGGTGATCGCCTGGCCCGCGGCCGCCGCCGACGACCCGTCCGGCGCGGCGGGCTCGGGGTTCGAGGTGACGATCCGGGTCGGGAACCGGCCCCCACCGACCCGCCCCTGGCCGTGGCCGTCGGCGACGACCCCCGAACCCCCACCGCCGACGACGACCACCACCCGACCCCCACCACCACCGGCTCCCCCGCCGGAACCACCACCCGAGCCGCCACCCGAGCCGCCACCCCCGGTCGTCACCCCGGCTCCCCCGCCCGAACCGGCACCCGTTCCGGCCCCACCGCCACCTCCGGAGCCGCCCCGACAACCGCCCCGGGAACCACCCCGGCAGCCTCCGCCCGAACCGCCGCCCGCGCCGGAGACCACGCTCTACCGGGTCGAGGAGGAGACGGTGGCCCCGGCCGTCGCCGGCCCCCGCCCGGAGACCGAGAAGAAGCGCCGCTGGGCGTTGACCGCGGTGATCGTCGTGGTCGCCGCCGGGGCCGCCGCCGCCAGGAGCATGCGGCACCGCTGACCCGTCACCGCGACACCGGGGCCGGCGCCGGGGCGGCGGTCGAGGACGCCACCTCGCCCGCCGTCCCGGCCCGCCGCAGCACCGTCGCCGCCACCACGGCGAGCGTCGTGAACAGCACGGCACCCACGACCGACGTCACGTTCAGGCCCGCGGTGAACGCCGAGCGCGCCGACGCCACCAGCGCCTCGGCCGCCGGCTCCGGCAGCGTCCCGGCCACCGCCAGCGCCTCGGTGATGCTGTCGCCGGCCACCCCCGGCGCCCCGTCCGGCACGACCACCCGCGCCCCGTACACCGCCGCGCCGATGCTGCCGAACACCGCGAGCCCGATCCCGATGCCCAGCTCGTTGGCCGTCTCGGACACCGACGCCGCCGAGCCGGCCCGGGCCGGCGGCGCCGAGTTCACCACCAGCTCGGTACCCAGCGCGGTCGGCGGCGCCACCCCCACACACGCCAGCAGGAACCCGGCCACCACGAACGGCAGCCCGCCGGACACCGACACGAACGCGATCAGCACCGACCCGGCCGCCGCGACCAGCAGCGCCACCGCCATCACCGTCGACGGCGCGAACCGGCGCGCCAGGTGCGGCGCGACCTGCGTCGAGGCGATCATCGCGACCGCCTGCGGCAGCATCCACAGCCCCGCCGCCAACGGCGACATGCCGAGCACCTGTTGCAGGAACAGCGGGATGAACAGGAACGTCCCGGCCATCACGATCGCGCCGAAGAACATGATCGCCATGCACGCCCGGAACGTCCGGTCGGCGAACAGCCGCAGGTCCAGCAGCGGCTCGGCCAGCCGCCGCTGCCGCGCCACGAACACCGCGCCGAACCCCAGCCCGGCGACGACCGCGACCACCGGCGGCGCCGACACCGCCCGGGCCAGCTCCTTGATCCCGTACACCACCGGCAGGATCGCCAGCAACGACAACCCCACGCTGACCAGGTCGAGCCGGCCGCCCACCGTTCTCGGTGCCCGGTGCTCCGGCAGCAGGAACGGCGCCGTCGCGAGCAGCAGCACCATCACCGGCACGGCGAGCAGGAACACCGACCCCCACCAGAACCACTCCAGCAGCACACCGCCGACCAGCGGACCGATGGCCGTGCCGACCATGAAGCAGCTCATCCAGGTCGCGATCGCGACGCCGCGCTGGCGCGGGTCGTGGAACATGTTCCGGATCAGCGCGAGCGTCGAGGGCATCAGCGTGGCACCGGCCACTCCGAGCGCCGCCCGCGCGGCGATCAGCATCTCCGGCGACGTGGAGTACGCCGCCAGCAGCGACGCGGCACCGAACGCGGCCGCGCCGAGCATCAGCAGCCTGCGCCGCCCGATCCGGTCACCGAGGGTGCCCATGGTGACCAGGAACCCGGCGAGGAGGAACCCGTAGACGTCGAGGATCCAGAGTTGTTGGGTGCCGCCCGCGCCCAGGTCGGCGGCCAGGTGCGGCAGCGCGAGGAACAGCACGCTCATGTCCAGCGACGCGAGCAGCGTCGGCAGCGCGAGCACCGCCAGGCCGATCCATTCGCGGCGGGTTGCGGTCATCGGGTCCTCCAGTTCCACGGCGTGACACCCGTTCAGACCGGGTCGCGGGAAGAAACTCATCGCCGGGCCGATGACTTTTCCGCGCCCGCACGGTCTTTACTGGTGACCGAGAGGGAGGAGCGTGCCGTGACCGTCGAACCGGAGTTCCTGAGCCGGGCCGACCCGTACCGCCGCGAGCTGCTCGCGCACTGCTACCGGATGCTCGGCTCGGTGCACGACGCCGAGGACCTGGTGCAGGAGACCTATCTGCGGGCGTGGCGGGCCTACGACCGGTTCGAGGGCCGGTCGACGGTCCGCACCTGGCTGTACCGGATCGCCACCAGCGCCTGCCTGACCGCACTCGAGGGCCGGGGCCGCCGCCCGCTGCCGACCGGCCTCGGCGGTCCGAGCGAGCGCGCCGGCGAGCCGCTGGAGCAGCGGACCGAGGTGCCGTGGCTGGAGCCCCTGCCCACCGAGGAGGATCCCGCCGCGATCGTCACCTCGCGGGAGAGCACCCGGCTGGCGTTCATCGCCGCCCTGCAGCACCTGCCGCCTCGGCAGCGCGCGGTGCTGATCCTGCGCGACGTGCTGGCCTGGCGCGCGGCCGAGGTCGCCGAGCTGCTCGACACGTCGACCGCGGCGGTGAACAGCGCGCTGCAACGGGCCCGCGCCCAGCTCGAGCAGGTGGCCCCGACCCCGGACGCGGTGACCGAGCCGGCCACCGAGCGCACCCGCGACCTGCTGGCCAGGTACGTGGACGCGTTCGAGCGCAAGGACGTCGACGGGATCGTCGCGTTGCTCACCGAGGACGCGGTGTGGGAGATGCCGCCGTTCGCGACCTGGTTCCTGGGCCGGGACGCGGTCGGCAGGCACCTGCTCGGCCAGTGCCCCGGCGGTCCCGGCGACTTCCGGCTGGTGTCCACCACCGCCAACGGCGCGCCCGCGCTCGGCCTGTACCTGCGGGGCGAGGACGACGCGTTCCACCCGTTCTGCCTGCAGGTCCTGACGGTGACTGGGGATGCGTTCTCCCACGTGGTGTCGTTCTTCGACCACCGGCTGTTCGACACCTTCCAGCTGCCGAGCCGGGCATGAGCGCCGACCTGCTGGAGCGGGCGGTCGGCTACGCGCTCGGCGCCCTGCGGTCCGTGCCGCCCGCGGCGCTTGGCCTGCCGACCCCGTGCCGCGGCTGGCCGCTGCGCGTGCTGGTGGCCCACGTCGACGACGCCCTGCTGGCCCTGCACGAGGCCGCCGACCTGGGCCGGGTACGCCTCGAACCGCCCGAGGACCCGGCCGACCCCGTGTCGGCGGCCCGCGAGCGGGCGCGCCTGGTGCTCGGCGCGTGGTCCCGGCCATCGCGTGCTTCGGTCTCGGTGGCCGGCACGGACCTGGCGGCGGACCTGCTCACCACCGCCGGCGCGGTCGAGGTCGCGGTGCACGGGTGGGACGTGGCCCGCGCGCTCGGCCGCGACCACCCGCTCCCGGCGGCGCTGGCGGCGGAGCTGCTGGAGCTGTCACCCGCGCTGGTCACCGACGTGGACCGCCCGTCCCGCTTCGCCCCGCCGATCCCCCTCCCCCGCGGCGCCCCACCCGGCGACCGCCTGCTCGCCTTCCTCGGCCGCGAGCCCTAGTACGTCACGTGCTTGCCGCCGTCGAGGATGACGGACTCGCCGGTGACCTGGTCCATGGCGAGCAGGCCGAGGACGGCCTGGGCGACGTGCTCCGGCGTGGAGGTCCGGCGCAGGGGGATCGTCTCGCGTTCGGCTCGGGCGCGCTCGGCGAAGCCGGTGACGCCGTGCAGGTCGGTCTGCCAGCGGGTGGCGACGGTGCCGGGGGCGACGGTGTTGACCCGCACCTCGGGGGCGAGCGCGACGGCCAGGTTCCTGGTCAGCTGCGTCAGCGCGGCTTTGCTGACGCCGTACGCGATCGAGGACCCGCTGGCGCGGTAGCCGGAGATCGAGCCGATGTTGACCACCGCGCCGCCCGCGGCCCGCAGGTCGGCGGCGAACGCGCGGACCACCCGGAACGGACCCAGCACGTTGACGTCCAGCACCCGCGCGAACGCCTCGTCGGTGAGACCGTCGAGGTCCTCGTGCGCCGCCCGGTACGTGGTGGCGGCGTTGTTGACCAGCACGTCGACCCGGCCGAACCGGTCGCGCACCCGGTCGGCCATCGCCCGCACCAGCGCGTCGTCGGCGATGTCGGCGCGTTCGGCGACGGCCGTGCAGCCCCGCTGTGCCAGGGCGGCGACCGTGGCGTCCGCGTCGTCGGCGGAACGGGAGTAGTTGACCACCACGCCGGCCGCCCCGGCGTCGGCGAGGGCGAGCGCGGTGGCCCGCCCGATCCCGGTGCCGCCGCCGGTGACCACGGCGACGGTGTCTCGCAACCGCATCTAGCTCCTCTCGTCGAGCACCTTCCGCAGCGTCGTGGCGACGCCGTCGCGGTCGAGGCGGGTGGCGGCGTCGGCGAGCAGCTCGCCGAACACCGGGTTCGCCGCGAGCTCCGCCGGCACGAAGTCCAGTGCGGACAGACGTTCGTGACGAAGGAAGCCGGCCAGCGCCAGGCAGATCAGCCGAGGCTCACGACCGGCGGTGAGCAGCTCGGCGGCCGGTTCGAGCAGCCGCTGCGGCAGCTTGCGCGCGCCGTCGGTGCCGATCTGGGCGAGCCGGTGGGTGATCCGCGGGTTGCCGAGCCGGTCGAGCAGCGTGTCGATCTCGCGCTCGCCGACGTCGATGCCGAACCGGGCCAGCGACGGCCCGGTCTCCTCGCCGACGAGCCGGCACACGTAGCCGGCGAACTCGTCGCGGGCCACGGCGGCCGCGGTGCTGTCGCAGCCGGCGAGCATGCCGAGGTAGGCCAGCGCGGAGTGGGTTCCGTTGAGCAGCCGCAACTTCGCCGCCTGTCGGGGCGCGATGTCGCCGACCAGCTCCGCGCCCGCGCGCTCCCACGCGGGCCGGGCGCCGGCGAAGTCGTCCTCGATCACCCACTGCCGGTACGGCTCGCCGACCACCGCCGCCCGGTCGTCGAACCCCAGCTCGCCGGCGACGTGCGCCAGGTCGGCGGCGGTGGTCGCCGGCACGATCTGGTCGACCACCGTCGACGGGAACGTCACGTTCGCCGCGATCCGGTCGGCGAGGTCGAACTCCTCGCGCAGCAGGCAGAACTCCCGCACCAGCCCGGCGACGAGCCGGCCGTTGAACGGCAGGTTGTCGCAGGACAGCACGGTGGGACCCGATTCACCCCGGCGCCGCCGGAGCCCGCCCACGAGCTGACCGACCACGGTCCTCGGCGGCCGACCGGCCAGGTCGGCGGCGACCTCGGGATCGTCGGCACGCAGCCGGCCGGTCGCCGGATCGTGCCGGTAGCCGGACTCGGTCACGGTGATCGTCACGACGTCCACTTCGGACAGCAGAGTGGTGAGCCGCTCCGGCTGGGCCGGAGCGAGCAGTGCCTCGCGGACACTGTCCACGACCTCGATCCGCTCACCGGCGGCCGACCGCTCGGCGACGGTGAACAGCCCGTCCTGCGCGGTGAGCGCGTCGGCCACCGCCGGGTTCCGCTGACCGACGGCGCAGATCGCCCAGTCCCCCGGCTCGGCGGCCATCGCGCGCATGGTGAGCACCGCCTGGTGTGCCCGGTGGAACGCGCCGAGTCCCAGGTGGACGATCCCGATGCCCGGCCGGTCGCCGCCGCGCCCGGCGGTGGCCAGGTTCAGCCGGGGTCGGGTCACCGCGCCGGCAGCGAGGCGTCGTACCCGGTGGCGTCGACGGCGGCGATGTCCACGTCCTTGCTCTCCTTCGACATCCAGAACGCCACGAACGATACCGCCGACACCCCGATGATCCACACCGCGACCAGCCAGCCCTTCCCGCCTGCCTGGGCGACCAGTGCGGCGGCGATGAGCGGCGAGAACCCGCCGAGCGCGGCGCCGATCTCGCGGGACGCGGCGAACCCGGTGTAGCGGACCCGCGCGCCGAACAGTTCGGCGTAGAAGGCGGGCTGCACGGCGATCATCGGCGCGAACCCGATCGTGGTGGCGACGACCAGGGCCAGCCAGATCAGCACCGGCTCGCGGGTGTCGAGCAGCAGGAAGAACGGGAACGCCCAGGCCGCGGTGAACACGACGCTGAACAGGTTCAGCGGCCGCCGCCCGATCCGGTCGGAGAGCCGTCCGTAGACCGGTTGCAGCGCGATCACCAGCACGCTGAACAGGATCACGCCGGTGAGCCCGACCGACCGGTCGAGGTCGAGCGTGCCGGTGATGTAGGTGAGGCTGTAGGTGGCGTAGATGTAGACGACCGCGGTGTCGCAGATGTGCGCGCCGATGCCGATCAGGAAGTTGCGCGGGTAGCGGCGCAGCGCGTCGAACACCGGCAGCGAGACGGTGGTCCGCTTCTCGGTCATCCGCCGGAACACCGGCGACTCGGCCACCCGCAGCCGCACGTACAGCGCGACCGCGATCATCAGGAAGCTGAACAAGAACGGGATCCGCCACGCCCAGCCGAGCACGGTCTCCTCGCCGAGCGACTCGACCAGCAGGAAGACGACGGTGCCGGTGAGGAGTCCGATTTGAACACCGGTCTGCGCGAACGAGGTGAAGAACCCGCGCCGGGCGGGCGGCGCGTGCTCGGCGAGCAGGGTGGAAGCGCCACCGAACTCCGCGCCCGCGCCGAGGCCCTGACACATCCGCAGGAACGTCAGGATGATCGGCGCGGCGATGCCGATCGACTCGTAGGTGGGCAGCAGCCCGATGAGGCCGGTGGACACGCCCATCACGAGCGTGGTGATGATCAGGGTGGTGCGCCGGCCGAGCTTGTCGCCGAGGTGGCCGAAGATGAACCCGCCGAGCGGGCGCACCGCGAACCCGACGCCGAACGTGGCGAACCCGACGATCGTGCCGACCGCGGGATCCTCGGTGACGAAGAACAGCTGGTTGAACACCAGCGTGACGGCGAACCCGTAGATGAAGAAGTCGTACCACTCCAGCGCGGTACCGACCACGGACGCGCTGACCACGCGTTTCAGCTCGGTGGGGGTCGTGTCCCGGACGGCTCCGGCGTCGTCGACGGCTCCGGTCATGGGTCGTTCCTCCTCTGTGTCTTCTGGTCGCTCCGCTCATCCGCTCAGGCGCCGTCTTCCCTCGTCGCCCGCTCCTTCGCTCTCGCTCCTGGAAGTCAGAGCGAGTTCAGGTCGTGCCAGGTGGTGTCGGTGATGGGGATGCCGTCGCGTTCGCGGACGCGGCGGACGCGTTCCTCGAGTTCGCCGGGGACGAGCACCTCGTCGTGGCCCTCGGCGAGTGGGGTCTCGGTGAGTTGCCGGCAGAAGTCCTCGGTGCGCTGCCGGAACTCGTCGACGGGCAGGAAGGCGGCGATGTCGAAGGCCAGCAGGACGGTGCCGAACCCGCCGCGGAAGTCGGGCATGCTGCCGATGCCGGTACCGGACAGCAGGCCGGCGACGATCTCGATCAGTACGGACAGGCCGTAGCCCTTGTGCCCGCCGAAGGGCAGCAGCACGCCGCCGGTGTAGAAGTCGCCGGGGTCGGTGGTGGCCCGGCCGGCCGAGTCGAGCACCAGGCCCTCCGCGATCCGCTCACCCCGGTCCCGCGCGACCGCGAGCTTCCCCTCGGCCACGCCGGAGGTCGCCCAGTCCATCACCAGGGGAGCGCCGTTCGCCCTCGGCACCGCCCAGGCCAGCGGGTTCGTACCCAGCCGCCGCTCCCGGCCGCCGAACGGCGCGACGGTCGAGTCGGCGTTGCCGAACGCCATGGCGACGAGGTCGTGTCCGGCGAGCGCGCCGACGTACTCGCCGAGCCGGCCGATGTGGTTGCAGTCGCGGATCGCGGCGACGCCCGACCCGTGTTCCCCGGCCAGTCCGACCAGCGCACGAACCGCCCGGGTCGCGGCGAGCTGCCCGAACGCGCGATGCCCGTGCACGACGACGGCCCCCGGGCGGGTGGCCTCGGCCTTCGGCACCGCCCGGGGATCGATCCGCCCCGCGCGCACGGCGTCGAGGTACACCGGAAGCCGCCGAACCCCGTGCGAGTCGTGCCCGAGCAGGTTCGACTCCACCAGCGAGCGGGCCACGACCTCGGCGTCGGCCTCGGCAGCCCCCGCGCCCACGAGGATCCGCCCGGCCAACCCCCGAAGCTCCCCCGCCGACACCAACCGCATACGTTCCACCTGACAAAACGGCGTTCCATTTACGCGGCCATAGTGCCATACCGGACGGAGCCCTGTGAAGGCCGTCACACCTGGCCGGGGTCAGGGGGCGCCGAGGGCCTGGGAGACCTGGTGGGCGGTGGTGGTGACCTGGGTGGGGAGGGCGGGGTGCGCCTCGGTGAGGTTGACCAGGGAGGCGGCGGAGACGGCGCCGAGGACGGTGCCGGTGTGGTCGAAGACGGCGGCGCCCACGGCGTGTACGCCTGCCTCGTTCTCCTCGTGGTCCTCGGCGTAGCCGCGGTCGCGGACGGTGCGCAGGTCGGCCAGCAGGGCGGGCTCGTCGGTGATGGTGTGCGGGGTGCGCGGGGCCAGGCCGGTGCGGGCGAGGAGGGTGTGCACCTCGTCGTCGGGCATGGTGGCGAGGATGGCCTTGCCGATCGACGTGCAGTGCAGCTTCAAGCTCATCCCGACGCGGGAGGCCAGATGGTACGGCTTGGCGCCCTCCAGCTTGGCCACGTAGACCGCCTCGTCACCGGACAGCAGCGCGAGGTGCACCGTCCACCCGGTGCTTTCCTGCAGGTCCCGCAGGATCGGGCGGACCTGTTCGGCGATGTCGAGCCGCTGTAGGAACCGGCCGGCCAGGGTGAGGATCCTCGGTCCGCCGACGTAGCTGCCGTTCCCGTCGGTACGGGCGAAGCCGTGCCGGACCAGGGTCTGCAGGATCCGGTGCACCGTCGGCTTGGGCAGCTCGGCCGCCTTCGCGAGGTCGGCGATCCGCGAGTGGTCGGCGAGTGCCTCGAGCACGCTCAAGGTCTTGTCCGCCGCCGACCGCGCACCGCCCGCCTCCGCCATCCGACCCGCCATACGACCCAATGTAGGCGAGAGGCGATCACCGGCGCCGCTACTCCGAGGCTCGGGTCCCCAGTGCCTCGTCCACGCTCGTGTGCACCGAGAAGACCTGGTCGAGCGCGGTCACCTGGATCGCCCTCGGCACCACCGTGCCGTTCGCCACCAGCGCGAGCAGCACACCGCGTTCGACGCACTGGTTGTTCAGGTCGACCAGCAGCGCCAGCCCGGCCGAGCCGATGAACGACAGGCCGGACAGGTCGACCACCAACGGCGACGGAACGGCGACGACGTCCGACAGGGTGTCCAGCCGCTCCCGCAACAGCGGCACCGTGGCCAGGTCCAGCTCGCCACCCACCGATACGACTACCGCACTGCCTCGAGTGTCGATGTCCACCGTGAGCAGATCCGACGATCCCACTGTGCCTCCAGTCAACTCTCGCGACCGGCGGCAAGCCTACAAAGGTCTCGGACCCGGGCACACGACCAGGTCCCACTAACGGGTGGTGGTTCAGCGTTCCTGCTGGGAACGCTCCCGTGCTTCGTTCCGGCCGGCCTCGGCGCGGGCGCGGTCGGCCTCGGCCTCCTTCTCGGCGGCCTCGCGCTGCGACGCGGCCTTGTCCTGCTGCGCCTGGCCCTCACGGGTCGTCGCGTCGTCGCCCACCAGGGCGCCCGCCGCTTCCTTGAACCTGCCCTTGATGTCCTCGACGGCGCCTCGGACGCCCTCGCTCCTGTCGGACATCTCGTCCTCCTTCGGGTCGGCGGTCCGCGTTCGGCAGCCGACGTACCCGTCAGCGGCTCGGTGAAACACTCTCCGGTTTCGCCTGGTACGCGGCGGAGAACAACAGGTTCTCCAGTGCCCGGAGGCTCTCCTCGACCGGCACCAGGGAGGTGTCGGACTGCAGCGTGACCTCGCCCCGGCCGACCGTGAGGTGGCAGCCGCCGACCGGGCGCGGGACCGAGGGCGACGTGTCGCCCTGGCCGAGCGGGCGGTCGTCCACGCAGGCGAACGGGCGCGGCGTGTCACCGAAGACCGCCTTCGCCAGCCGGTCCGGGTCGTAGCGGGCGAAGCGGTGCGCCCGCACCACGGTCCGCCAGGTCCGCGACACCAGCTCGCCGAAGTCGGGCACCGCGACGTCGAGCACCACCAGCCCGTCCTGCGCGATCGCGGCCACCACGTCACGCCGGTCCGGGTAGAAGCGGTTGCTCACCACCGTGCGCAGGGCGATCGTCGACTGCTCGGTGAGCGTGCCGAGCACCTGCGCCACGCCGGCCAGGTACACCGTCGACGCCCGCACCCCGTGCCGCACGGCGATCGTGTGCGCCGCGTTGCCCAGTGCCGTGGACCGCAGGGTCGCCGCCGACGGCTCGCCGTCGGGCACCGCCACCCGCCCGGCCCGGCGCAGCTCCCCGCGCCAGAACCGGATCGCCCGGTCGGTGAGGTCGAGCCCGCTCCGCCGGCGCGCGTCCGCGGCCTCGGTGGCCAGGTCGGCGGGCTGGGCGGCCGACCGCACCGGCAGCGCGCCGCGCAGCAGCAGCCCCAGGTCCTTGACCACGAGCTCGATGCCGTGGTCGTCGACGGCCAGCGGGCTGCACCCGAGCACCACGTGCCGCACGATGTCGTCCACCACGACCAGCGCGACCCGCAGCGGCCACTCCTCCACGTGGTTGAACGCCCGCCCCGCCAGCCGCACGCGGGCGTCCGCGGCGACCCGCTCCGCCTCCTCCGAGCCGCAGCGCAGCACCTCGACCGGCAGCTCCCCGGTCTCGGCGATCTCCTGGCGGACCAGCTCCGCGACCCCGTCGCCCAGGTCCGCCGGCAGTTCCTCCGGCCGGTCCGGGCCGATCAGCCTGGTGCGCAGCGCCTCGTGCCGCCCGACCAGCGCGGTGACCGCGTCGAGGGCCAGCGCGACCAGCACCGGCGGCGTGTCCACGACCCGGGCGAGAGCCTGGACGCTGCGTTGCCGCATGACGTGTCGCTGGCCCCAGGTGAGCGGCGCGACAAGGCTCCGCTCCCCGCTGAACACGATCTTCATCTGACCCTGGCCTTCGCGGTGCGGTTGGCGGAGAGGAACCCGGACGGCGCGCGAGTCTGGCACGGCGGTCGGGGGCGAACAAGAGACCGTCCGGGTGGTTCGCGCCCGCGAACCAGGGAGCGGGATCAGTTCACGTTGTACAGGGCGTGCAGGGCCTCGTGGTCCGGGCTGAGCTCGGCCGGGTCGCCGCCGGCCAGGTGGACGGCGAGCGCGTCCAGGGTCAGGTGCCAGCCCGCGCCGTAGTCGGCGGCCGGCGCCCGGCGGACGGGCTCGTGGCACAAGGACAGCGTGGTCTCCTCGGCGCCGGAATCCTGGTCCGCCGTCAGCTCCCAGCGGACCCTCGACTCCGGCTCGTCCGGCCACAGCCAGGTGTGCTCGAGCAGCCGGCCCGGCTCGGCGGCCAGCACCGCGCCCTCGGCCGTCTCGTCCTCGCCGAAGTCGAAGGTCACCGCGCCGCCCTCGGTGGCGTCGATGGTCACACCGGGGAGCCAGCACCGCTGCTGCGCCGGTTCGGCCAGGGCCGACCACACGGCCGCCGCCGGGTGCGGGAGGCGGCGGGAGAACCGGATCCGGCAGGTGCCGGCCGTGTCGTCGCCGCTTCCCGCCATGGCCTCGACCGAGCCCGCGGTGTCCGGATTGCTCACGAATGCCTCCTACGCACTGTCTGTTGTGGCCGCGGCATGGCAAGTAAGGTCACCACATCCGGTGAACTACGGCCGCTCGCGGTCGCCTCGGCGGTGGCTGTATCCACCCTGAGCTGCCCCGACAGCGACCCGGATACTCCGAAAGGACCACTACTGGCATCTGGGAACTACTCGCGACCAACCACCTGTGCCCACGAGTTCTCATCGGTGCCGGTACTCTGAGCAACGTGGTGATGACCGGATGAGCATCATCACGAGGGCGACAGGTAGTTGACCATGTGCGGCGTGTGACGGAACGTCGAGGTCAACAGGCGGTCGGCAGGAGGTCGGGGAGCGTTCACAACTGAGCGTGACCTGCCGACGACGAGGTCGACGGGGGTTTGACGTTGAGCCAACGGGCGCCGGGTTTCTCCGCCGTGCTGGCGGTACGTGAGTTCCGCGCGCTCTGGTTCGCCGAGGCCCAGTCCATCTTCGGCGACCAACTCGCCAAGGTCGCGCTCACCATCCTGGTGTACGACCGCACCGGCTCCGCGCTGTGGGCCGCGCTGGTCTACGCGCTCACGTTCCTGTCCGCGCTGGCCGGCGGCCTCGGCCTGTCCCAGCTCGCCGACCGGTTCCCCCGCCGCCAGCTGATGGTCACCTGCACCGCCGCCCAGGCCGTGCTCGTCGGCCTGATGGCCATCCCCGGCATGTCGATCCCGGCGCTGTGCGCGCTCGTGCTCGCCGTCGGCCTGGCGCAGTCACCCGCGGCGGCCGCGCAGAACGCGGTCACCCGGGTCATCTTCAAAGACGACGAGCTGTACCTGCGCAGCCAGGACCTGCGCGGGATCACCACCAACACGCTGATGCTGCTCGGCCTGGCCGGCGGCGGCGTGCTCGTGGTGGGCATCGGCACCAGCTGGGCGCTGGCGATCAACGCGGTCACGTTCGCGATCAGCACCGTCGTCGTGCACCGGTTCACGCAGAACCGGGAGGCCGCGGGAAGCAGCGAGGACGGCTGGTTCGGCGCCGCGCGCTACGTCTTCGGCACCAGCCGGATGCGGGTGCTGATCACCCTGTCCTGGCTGGTCGGGCTGGTGGTCATCCCCGAGGGCCTGGTCGCGCCGCTGGCCAAGGAGCTCGGCGCGTCATCGGCGGCGATCGGCGTGATGCTGGCGGCCGACCCGCTCGGCTTCGTGGTCGGCACCTACGTGCTGTCGAGGTTCGTTCCGGCGCACCACCGGGTCCGGGTGATGGGCGTGCTGGCGGCGGCGTCGTCCGCCACGCTGATCCTGTTCGCGCTCAATCCGCACGTGGCGTTCGCGATCGGCCTGCTGGCGCTGTCCGGCGCGTTCGGCGCCTACCAGATCACGGTCAGCGCGACGTTCACCTCGCTGGTGCCGGACGAGATCCGGGGTGGAGCGTTCGGGATCATCCGGACGGGCCTGCGGGTGTCACAGGGCGTCGGGGTCGCGGTGGGCGGCGCGGTGGCGGAGGGCATCGGTTCGACGACCACGACGATCGCCCTGGCCGGCGCGCTCGGACTGGCCATCGCCATTCCCACGAGCGTGGCCTGGGCCCGGCACACGAATCCTTCACGGCAGACCGGGGTAACCCCCAACCTGAACACATCGACGCCATGACGCGCGTGCCGCCGCGGTCGGGACCCACCGGGGCGGCAGGCGCACGAGATCACATGTCACGATCCCTCATCGGGTTCACCTCCAGGGGGCCGTCAGCGAAGTCGATCTCGGCGTACCGGCTGGACATTATGGCAGGCTTGTCGCTCGCCGCACAGCGCTCCTTCGAGCACACTGTCCGGGACCACGAACGGAAGGACGCTGGGCCATGACCTCCACCGCTCCCGAGGTGCCCGGGCAGGCGTCACGTCGTCCGGCTGATCCTGCCTTGACGGAGGATCTCGCCGGGGGGAGGAACGGTCGGCTTACCCGGGCCAGATACGAATGTCACCTATAAGTGTGAACGATCAGCGGGGATCGCGACACTCCGGAGGCCCAATTTTAGTGCGTTTGCGTCGATGGGCACTCTGGCGACAGCGCCCGCGGCTCATCGGCTACATGGTGCTGTGCGAGTTGCTCGCGACCGCCGGTGCCGTGGTCGCCGCGGTGATGACACCCGCTCCGGCGCGCAGCGACTGGTTCCGGTTCCTGGCCCTTGCCCTGTGTGCGACGGTTCACCTGCAGCTTTCCCGCAGGCAGGAGGAACGGCGGCGATCACGGAAGCCGACCGTGCAGATCGACCTCGTCGGCATCTGGTCGTTCGCCGGCGTGGTGGTGCTGCCCGTGCACCTGGCGCTGCTCGGCATCGTGCTCAGCCGCGTCCAGCGCTACGTGGTCGCCCGCCGCCCGCTGTTCCGGTTCATGTTCTCCACCTCCAGCGTGCTGCTGGCCGCGGTGGTGGCGCACGAGGTGGTGACCGCGTTCGGGGTGCGGACGTGGTCGCGGTCGACCGTGCTGGACTCGGTCAGCGAGTTCGGCATCCTGATGCTCGCCGGGTTCGTGTACTTCTCCGTGCAGGCGGCGATCGTCGGGGTCGGCATCGTGCTGTTGAGCACGACACGACCGACGCTCCGGACGGTGCTCGGCACCAAGGACGACAACGAGCTGGAGGCGCTGACCATCGCGCTGGGCGCGGTGACGGCCGTCCTGCTGGTCAACATGCCGGCGGCGCTGGCGATCATCGTGGTGGTGAGCGTCATCGGCAACCGGATCGCGGAGGTCCGGCAGCTCCAGGTGGACGTGCGCACCGACCCGAAGACCGGCCTGCTGAACATCCGAGGCTGGCGCGAGGACGCGGAACGCGCGCTGGCCAGGGTCGAACGGGCGCACAACTCGGCCGCCGTGCTGATGGTCGACCTGGACCACTTCAAGTCGATCAACGACACGTGGGGCCACCCGGCCGGCGACGACATGCTGGAGTACGTCGCGCACGCGCTGCGGGGCGCGACCAGGCCGGGCGACATCATCGGCCGCTTCGGCGGCGAGGAGTTCGTGGTGTTCCTCCCCGACGCGGACGTCGACGAGGCCAAACTGGCCGGCGAGCGCATCCGCCGGATGATCTCGGAGCTGCACGTGCCGACCACCGACAAGCGCGGCGGCCCGGTGGCGATCACCAACCGCACGGCGTCGATCGGCGTCGCCGTCCACCCCGAGCACGCGAAGGGCCTCGGCGAGCTGCTCCAGGCGGCCGACGCGGCCGTGTACGAGGCCAAGGAGAACGGCCGCGACCAGGTCCGGGTGACGCTCTGATGCCGGACGCGGTGGTGGTGGGTGCGGGTCCGAACGGGTTGGTGGCGGCGAATGTGCTGGCTGACGCGGGGTGGGATGTGCTGGTGTTGGAGGCGGCTGAGGTGCCGGGTGGCGCGGTGCGGACGGCGGA
>NZ_JAFFZE010000030.1 GCF_025165815.1 Actinophytocola gossypii
GATTTGGTCTGCTCACGAGCCAGCTCGACAGCACGACGACGGAACTCAGGCGGGTGTGGTGCAGGCACGAAGACATCCTCCCTGGTGACCACAGGTCACCTCAGGTGAGGTGTCCGGGCAACGGGGGAACCTCACCACACCAGCACGCTCACACCAGACCCGCCACAAACCTGCTGGTCAAACCAGCCCTGAATGGACACTCTCCAACCACGACAGGCCGCGCGGGCACTATAGATAGATCCGACGCTCCTTCGCTACCGGGTCATCTGCCTCGCCGTAACGCAGAATCACGTAATCAGGGCGTATTGTATTGTTGCGCAACAGGGTCGAGATTGATTCGTACAGAGCATTCGCATCTGGTCCATAAAGGAAAAGTGCTGCTTCGCCGCCACCAAACTCGTCACCATCAAGTTCGCCTATACCCGCCGCCCTGAGCGCATTTTCAATCTTTCTTCCCAGCGCGCGAACTTCATCACGCTCATAGCCTGAACCGAAGTCGTCGTCGCTTAGCTTGAAATGCACTATTACTGCGTTCTCAGACAAAGCCTGCATACTCCGTTCGTCACTCTTCACACTGTCGCACTTCTAAGTTTCGAGCGAGCAAGCCTAGCAGGTCACGAGCTTCGACGACGGAGGCCAGGCGAGTTCACATCGTTTGCAAGATTTTCTTTCCCTCCAAGCAGCTCAATAACATCAGCCTCAACCGCCTCTCGTGCATCTTTATCGCCACAAACGTGAATACATATGACGTGACCATCAGCATCACGTTTTCCGGTACGCACGTGTTCCTTTAGGCGGCGATCAAAGTTGTTTGTCTGACCCACATAAGGCAGACCAGACCGCTTCTCTGTAAAGACATATACTCCAGAGTTATCGCAATTATGGACCAGCACCGGCACATCAGTGACAAGGACGTGGTACGTGTGGATGTCGTTGATGGTGAGGTTGTGGACTCTTTGGTGCGTGATGTAGGGCCGGGTGGCCAGTACCTCACCCTGGCTTGTACCCGCGACCCGTAGGTCGTCGCCTGTGCGTAGGTCTTCTGCGTGGATCCAGCGGGCGTGGTTGTCGATCCAGAAGGGGTGGTTGGCGGTGGCGGTCACGGTGCCGGTTTGGTCGCCGGTGGGGCCGTCGGTGTCGATGGTGACCTCGACCAGGTTCTTGCGGCCCTGGCCGACGATCGTCGCGACCACCTCGCGAGGGCCAGTCTCACCGGTCACCGGATCCGTAGCCAGCACCAAGTCCCCGACTTCGACGTCATCGATCGGCTTCGACGCGCCATCAGCCAGCAGCACCTCGGTACCTGGCACAAAGCTATTGGTCTTGCACGATCGGACTCCGGTACGCGCGGCATCGGCGGCGTTGTCGATACCGCGGAGCAGCCGGGCGCCCGGGACCGCGCTCGCGGCCAACCACGCACACGACTCCGCGCTACCACCCAAACAATCGACCGCATCCGGAACCGGCGTCAGCTCGTACACGAACCGCATCAGGTTGACCAGACCGTCACCCCACACGTCCGGCATGCACTCATCGGCCGCACCGTTCTGGATCTGACAGACGATTCGCCATCCCACATCACTCTGGAGCGCGAACTCAAGGGCCTCCAACCGAGAGAACCGGGCCGACCCCTTATATTTATTCTTTTTAAAATAGGCGAGAAGACTCGGGTCGATGGACTGGCCCAGGATCGGCGAGTTCATGTACACGTCACGTGCGGCCGCGTCCGGGTCCACACCCGACTTGTCCTGGGCCTTGTCGTTGTACTCCTGTGCCTTGTCCGGGTTCGTCGTCCACAACGGGCCCTCATACGGACAGTCCCCACCAGGACCGCCACCACAGATGTAGTAAAGCCCGCTTGGATCGGTGAACGTCATCGGACTGTTGTTGGCGTAGGCGTAGCCGTGCATCTGCTGTGAATCAGCCAGATCCATCAACGGATCAACCGACACGAACCGCCCCAGGGCGGGGTCGTACTCACGCGCACCCAAATGCGTCAACCCGGTCGAGGTGTCGATCGTGCCGCCCACGAACCCTCGCTCACCCGGCCATCCGACCGGTGCCGCGCCGCGGGGCGCGCCGAACGGCTGATGCCGACGACGCGTCACATCCAAGGTGTTCTGATTGATCGACACCTCGGCGGTGCCGTTGCGGTCACCCGCCAACCACGACAGACCCGAACCCTTACGAACCGCGACCGTCTGCCCACCATGCGCGTAGTACCGGGTACCGGTCCGCACACCCGACTGGCGGTCGAGACGGATCTCCTGGTTACCCAGATACAACGTCACCGCCTGTGGATCACGCCGGATCAACCGGTCACCGCCGGGGGTGTAGACGAACGTCGTCTCCGCGCCGGCCTCGGTGGTGACCTTGTTGAGGTGGCCCTCGGCGTCCCACTCGAGTGTCTGCTCCTCACCCACCACAGAGCGGCTGGTGGTATTGCCCACCGCGTCGTAACCGAACTCCTCCAATCTCGTCCCACCGGAGTCGGCGGTGGTCACGGAGTTCAGACGGTGGCCGGTGCTCGCATACGTGCGGGTCGTGTCACCGGACAGGCCGTGTTGGGTCTCGGTGGTCCGGTTGCCGACCTCGTCGTAGGCGAAGGTGTGCCAGTACGGTGCCGGACCACCCAGCCCCACCCTCGTCGGCTCCGCATCACAGCCAGCGGCTGGTGTCCATGCTTCGGTCAACCGTCGCAGGTGGTCGTAGCGGAAGCACTGGGTGTCGGCGGGTTGGTTGATCGGCGTGTCGGCCATGGACAGGACGTTGCCGGCGTCGTCGTAGGTGTAGTGGTAGTCGGCGACCATCGGGCGTGGGATTTCGGCGTCGACGACGGTGCGTTCCAGTCGGCGGGTGTCGTCCTCGTAGTAGTACGAGAGCCATGCCCGCTGTGTGTCCTGTCCGAGTGTCAGGCGTTGTGGTTCGCCGTAGCGGGTGTAGTTCGTACCGAGCACGTAGTCGACCGTGCTGTCGATGCCGCCGCGCGTTCCATCCGGTAGGCCGAGGTCGTTGTAGTCGTAGACAACGCTTTCCTCGGCCAGGTCGCCCGCTTCCGGGTACGACTCCGAGCCCAGGGAGCCGTCTGGCCGGTAGGTCAGGTACGAGGTGTAGGTGCCTGCGAGGTTGCCTTCGGCTGCGGGGATGTCCACTTCCGTTACGCCCGGTTGGTACAGAGGCGAGTACCCGGTCACTCTGGTGGTGTAGGCGGCGGCGCCGACGTAGCGGGTGGCGGTCGCTGGTTGGCCTTTGGCGAACGGGACGGTGTCGTAGGTCCAGTCGGCGAGTCGGGTGCCGGTGGTCGAGTCCCGGTGCAGTGTGGTTTTGCGGCCGAGGGCGTCGTAGGAGTACACGAGTGTCGCACCGCGCGCGTCGGTGGAGGATAGGAGCTGGTTGGCGTTGTCGTAGGTGTAGGTGGACTGGCCGCGATCGGGGTCGTCTTCGGC
This sequence comes from Actinophytocola gossypii, assembly GCF_025165815.1. Taxonomy (GTDB): domain Bacteria; phylum Actinomycetota; class Actinomycetes; order Mycobacteriales; family Pseudonocardiaceae; genus Actinophytocola; species Actinophytocola gossypii. The sequence goes on from NZ_JAFFZE010000030.1 coordinate 3,447, forward strand.
GATCTTGCGGCCGCGGAGGTCGTAGTCGTAGGTCCAGACGTTGTCGCCTGGATCGGTCACCGTTTTCAGGTCACCGGCGGGGGTGTAGGTGTAGGTGGTGGCCTGGAACCCGTCCGGGCCGTGTTGGCGGAGTTCGGTGGTGCGACCGCGGGCGTCGGTGATCGTGGTCGTTCGGGTGCCGCCCTGGGGTGGGGTGACGGTGGTCCGGTCGCCGCCGTAGGTGGTGGTGGTCTCCCATCGTTTCTCGCCGTAGCCGTGGAACGCCTGGGACACGGGACGGCCGGCGCCGTCGAACAAGCTGACGGTCATGCCCGGGATGGAGTTCTCGAACGGCAACCAGAGTTGAGTGTTGACCGAGGAGCCGTTGTAGTAGGGCTGGGTTACTCGTGCGGGGCGGCCGTGGGAGTCGTAGCGGATGTCGGACAGCAGCCGGCCGCCGCCGGGCGCGGGGGTCTGGGTTTGCCGTTTGCGGAGCAGCCCGTCGTAGAGGTCGTGGTTGGTCGTGTAGTTGCCGTTGGGCCGCAGCGTCGTGGTCGTGATGACGTTCGGGCCGTTCTTGCGGATCTGGTAGGAGAAGCGGTGGTTGCCGTTGGCGTGCTGGGACTTGCGTCGGTTCGCCAGCCACACCTCGGTGGTGCGGCCGAGCGCGTCGTAGGTGATCTCGGTGGGTCGGGTGTTGGGGTCTTCGATCAGGGTCGGCTGGCCTCGGCGGGGGTCGTAGGTCGTGGTGGTGGAGAGGCCTTCGGGGACCGTGTCGGTGCCGGGGGTGGTGGTGACGACCTGCGTGGTCGGGCCGCCGAGGGCAGGGGTGTAGGCGGTCGTGGTGGTGTTGCCGAGCGCGTCGGTGGCCGCAGTGACACGGCCGTGGTCGTCGTACTCGCTGCTCCCGGTGGTGACGTAGACCGGGCCGGACGCGGGGCGGGAGGCGGCGACACGAACCTCGGTGGCGTTCCCGATCGTCGGGGGCGTGTTGTTGGTGTGGCCGTCGTAGAAGGTGCGGGTGTCGCTGACCGCGTCGGCGGGGAACTCCGGGGTCTGTCCGCAGCGGAGGGACACGGTCTCGACGCGGGTCGGGAAGTCGATCAGCCACCTGGTGGTGTTCGGCGTGTAGGTGGTGGTGGTGCACAGGTCGTCGATGTCGGTGGCGATGTCGCCGACGTCGTTGACCGAGGTCGGCAGGCCATAGGTGGTGTCGTAGGTCGTCTCGGTGCTGGTGACTCGACGACCGCCGGCGGCGAGCACGGTGTAGGTCTTCGCTACACCGGAGCGGACGATGTAGGACTTGAACGGGCCCCGCGTCGCGGTTGGACCGTGCACGAACGGCGTGCTGATCGTCTTCGTCAGGCGGACCGGGACGGGCGCGGTCGACGGGGCCTCCCTCGCGAACGTCGCGGTCTCGTACTGGAACCCGCGCAACCAATCCGAGTCGGTGCGCGAGACGTTCTCACTGTCGGGAACGGTCACCGACCGAGTTCCGTTGGGAAGCTTGTCGCCGTGCATGCCGCGGTGGAACCGCTGCTCGGTCATCGTCCGCGGGCCGTCCTCGCCGGAGCCCTTGCGGATCCTGATCCGGTTGAAGCCCCGGAACTCGTCCCAGGTCTTCTTGTCCTCCTTCACGAACTCGGAGGTGTTCCAGTGCCACGCCGCACCACCGAGGTACTCGTAGGCCGTTTCGACCGCGAGCGTGCCGGCGACGCCGTCGTACTCGTTGATCGACTCCACGACGTACTTGTGGAAGTAGTCGGTGCGTTCCGGTGACATCGGAGGTGTCCATCGCACCGGGAAACAGCGTTTGGTGTTCGTGTGCGCGTTCGCGGGCATCGAGGAGCCGTGCACGCAGTCCGGTTCGGCGTAACGGATCGAGGTCACGCCGCCGGCCTCGGAGACGATCGCGTTCATCCGGAACCGGATCAGTGCGGAGTAGCCGTCGACGCCGTGCACGCGGTTGGGCATCCGTACACCGTCGAAGGTCACCTCCGGCAACGAGATCGCGGTTCCGGTGTGCCCGGTGTGCGTGATCCCCTTCAGCCACAGTGCGGCCTTCTCGCCGTCACCAGGGTCGGGCATGATGTGCCGGAGCTTCCAGCTGTCGACGGTGGCCAGCTGTCCGGAAACACGCGCCTTCGTGGTGACGGTGGTGAGTTTCTTGGTCGTCCAGAACGTCGGCGACCACGTGTCCTCGCACGTTCCGCCGGTGCAGCGCAGATCCAGCGGCACGTCAGGCAGGTTCAGCGGCTTGTCCAGCGTGCAGTCCGAGCCGGGCACGCAGCGGTCAGCGACCGTGAAGGTCATCTGGCCGGCGGCCGGCACCGACGGGTCGTCGGCCCGCAGACCGTAGTCCACGCGATCCAGCCAGCCGCCGCGGACGTACTGGGTGGCGGCGCTGTTCTTGTTACGGCCGTAGAAGTTCGTCTCGGTCTGGTAGTGGTAGCGGATCATGTTGCCGTGCCGGTCGACGACCTTGTCGAGGTTCCACCGGTAGGCCTGCGTGCACCACGAGCCGGCGAACGTTGCGGCGTGGCAGGGCTCGTTGGCGTCGTCGCCGAACACCGGCACCGTCCAGGTCGACTTCGACGCCGCGCTCGACCCGTAGAAGTACTGCGTGCCGTCGACCGTGGTGACCTTCCACGTCTCGTTGTTGTCGTCGGCGTTGTCCCCGTTGGTGAGCCGCTCGACCCGCGACCCGTCGTCGGACTTCGGCTTCCAGACCGAGCTCGTGCCGACCCGCACGAGCTCGGAGCCCGACCCGTTCAGCGACAGCGTCGCGTTGTCGGTGTGCCAGCACAGGTCCGCCGGCTTCGGGTCGGCGACACCGTCCAGGTCGTCGCCGCAGCCGCGGTACCGGCGCTCGATGAACCCGGGCCACAGGCTCCACCCGTCACCCACCCAGGACGCCTGGTTGTTCGTGGCGCTGGTCAACCCGTCCACCGCGCCCGAGGAGTACGACAGCCCAAGCTGGGGAACCAACCCGCCAGGCGCCGGCGGCACCGGCAGCGGATAGGACCAGGTGAAGTCGCCGGTTTGTCCGGAAACCTGCCAGGTGGCGGACGGCTTCAGCGAGGTCGCCGTGTAGGTGCCGCCACCCGCCGAGAACTCCTCGCCGACGGTCTGCTCGCCGTCCCGTGCGAACTCCGACGTCTCGTCGGTCGACGCTGGTGCGTCCCGCCCGGCCTGGCTGCCACCGACCGAACTCACCGGTGGCAGCGGCACCGACGGGCCGCTCTGCGCCGACGCCACCGGTGGCAGGGTCACCTGCACCAGGGTCGCCGCCAGCGCCGCGGACAGGAACAGGGCGCCACTTCGCCACAGCCGCATGAGTTTCCTTTCCAACAGCAGACGAGGAGCGGGGGCGCTCAGTCGGTTCCGGGCACCGGTACCGGTGGGACCGCCAGCACGTGCCCCAGCAGACGGTCCACGGTGTGCCCACCGCACGTTTCGGACAGCGAGGTGAACCGCTGGACGTCCTGCTGCTCGCCGACGTCCGACAGGCACCGGTACAGCGGATAGGTGAGCAGCTCCGGTGGCGCCTCAGCCCAGACGTGCCCGATCGTGGCCACCACCTGCGCGCCCTCACAGGCCGGGTCGACCGAGGTGAACGTGTCGGTGTCGGCACGGCAGCTCATCAGGGGCTGGGTGCCGGGCACCGCGACCAGCGGGACCCAACCCTGGTCGCCCTCGGCCAGGTAGCCCGGCGTCGTCCCGTCCACGGTCGTCCAGTGATCGTCACCGTACGGGCCGCGATACCGGGCCAGCGGCGCGTAGGCGGCCGCATATCCGAGCACGACCTCCTCGGTGGCCGCGCCGCAGTCAACCGCGTCGAACCGGTCTCCATCGGTCGCGCACCGGTAGATCGGCACGGTGGCCGCGTGCTCCGGCGGTGTGGTGTGCACCAGTCCGATCTCGCCCAAGAACACCTGTCCACCGCATGCCGCGTCGGTCGAGGTGAACAGGTCGGTTCCCGTCTGGCACGCGTACAGCACATGCGTGCCATCCGGCACCGTACCGTCCTGCTCGCGCTGCACCGGGGTCCCGAGAGTGCGCTCGAATCGGTACCCGGCACGCACTGGCTCGCTCGTGGCGGCCGTGTACCGGTCCCCGACCGCGTTGACGAACACTCCGAGCGTCCCCGGCTGCGGCGCCGACCAACCGGCCCGCCGCGCGATCTCGTCGTCGGACACCATTCCGAGATCCGCGCGCGCCTCGTCGATCACGCCCGGGAAGAACTCGGCCGGCTCGCCGTTGACCACGCCCCGACCGATCGTGAACCCGCCGGTGGCCGCCCACAGCGGCAGGTGATTGCGGGTACCGGACAACTGCCCGTCGACGTACAGCCGGACCTGCTGCGCGGCCCGGTCGTAGACACCAGTCAGCTGCACCCACCGATTCAGCACCGCTGGTTGCGCCGACGCCGCATAGGTCAACGCGGCTCCGTCGGTGTCCGAAGCTCGAGAACCGAACACCCACCGGCCGTTCTCCGGACGGTACTGCAAGACGAACCCGCTCATCCGGCTGCCGTCCTGCCCCAGCACGGTGGCCACCTGATCCCTCCGGCTGAGCTTCGCCCAGGCCGAGACCGTGAAGCTGTCCCGCATGGACAAACCACGCACAGCGGTCACCGCCGCTCCCGACTCGCCGTCAAGTGCCAGCGCCTGACCGCTGATCCCGGGCACGAAGGAAGCCCCGTCGGAAACCGTCGCCGCCGCACGGCCGGTGTAGTCCCGGCCCGTTCCGTCATCGAACCGCCACGAACTCAACGTCATCCACGACGCGCTGTCGTGCACCAACCGGATCTCACCGTCGGACAACGCACCGGAGAACACCCGCACGTCGTCGATCCCTCGCGGGAAGAACCCCATGTTGGCGCCATTCCACTTCCCACGCCCGATCGTGAACGGACCATCCGACGCCGGGATCGTGACGCCATAACGCTGAGCAACCAGCACTCCGTTGACGAACAACCTCAGCTCGTGCTCGTCCTTGTCGTAGACCACACCCAGATGGGTCCACTCACCAAGCCAGGCAGGCTCGGTGGACACGATCGCCTTCGTCGCCGGGTCAACGGTGTCCGTTTCGGGCACCACCACCGACCACCGCTTCTCCGTCGGCTCGAACCCCAACAGGAACGAACTCGCCTGGGCACCGTCCTGGCCAAGCACCACCTTGCCCGCACCCTCGTCGGTGGACAGATACACCCACGCGGTCGCCGAGAAGCTCTCCCCGTCCCGCACCACGGGCTCCGCCGTCTGGGCATAACTCGTCGCACCGTTGAACCACGCCGCCCTACCTCGACGACCAGGCTTCCAGTCCCCCGCGTCACCGCTGCCGCCGTGGATCGTCGCGTGCCGCTGGTACTCGCTCCCGTCACTGGCGGTGTTGCCAGTACCTTCGTCGAAGGTCCACAAACCCAGATCCGGCTCGGGAAGCGTCGGCGGAGGTGACGCGGCGGGAAACGACTGCCGAAGGGTTTCGACGCGAGCACGGCTCAGAGCACCGGAATAGAGCCGAACGTCATCGACCCGGCCCGGCCAGTACTCGACAGATTGTCGGTCCGCGCGCCCCCGTCCGATGTGTAGTTGGCCGTCGGCGTGCCAAGAGGTGGGCAACACGTCGTCGTACTGTTGGACATTCTCGACATAGAGCCGAATCAGACCGCTCGGCTGGTCATAGACCCCCACCAGATGTACCCACGTTCGCACCTCCGATTGCCGGGTCGACACGGCAGCACGAATATCGGGAGAACCAGCGGTGTCCGCAACAGGCATCTCGAAAACCCACTGACCGAACGGATACTCCATGCTCCGTGGCCGGTACCCGAGCTGGAACTTGCTGGTGTGCGTGCCATCAAGGCTCACCGCGGTGGCGGCGTCGGCAGTGCTGTCCAGATAGACCCAGGCCGCCACGGAGAAACTTTCATCGGTCCGTAGGTCCACGCCACTCGTCGAGACCACTCCGTCACCACCGTTGAGATGGACCGCATTGGCAACCCGACCATCCCCGAAGGCCGCACCGCCGGACAACGTGCCGCCGCGCGAACCGACCGCGTCGGCGGCGTTGGTGCCGCTGGCCTCGTCGAGCCGCCAGTGGTGCACCAAGCTCAGATCGCGGCCTGCCATTACCCGGATCTGGTCGTGCAGCAGCGGTCTGCTGTAGACGGACACGTCGTCGATCGCGCCGGTGAAGTGATCGGAATAGCCGCCGTCGTGTCGCCCACGCCCGATCTGCAGGTCACCCTCGGCCGTGAACGACGCCGTGTCTGACGCGGACGCGACGAGGTCCCCGTTCACGTACAGGTCCAGCTGCCCTCGTACGGCGCCTGACTCGACGAACGTGCGGTAGACGCCGACCAGGTGTGTCCACACGCCCACCTGCACCGCACCACCCGTTGCTTGGTGGAGTTGCGCACCGTTCGCATCGGTCGCGTGCATGCCGAACGACCACTGCCCGGTCGACAATGACCGGAGCGTGAAGCCGCTGACCTGCGAGCCGTCCTGGGAAACAACCACCGCCTGCTGCTCGGGCTCGTCCACCCGCGCCCACGCCGTCACCGAGAAACTCTGCTCGGTGTCGACGGCGGCCGGCGCCCGCACGTACTCGTCGGTCGCGCCGGTCAACAGCAACGCCAGATCACCGGAAACCGGGTCGGTGGACTGGCCAGCGGTCCAGGCCGGATCCCCTGCGACGGTGCCGTCCAGGTCCTGTGCCGAGTCGGTCGCATCGCCGTCGAGCTTCCAGGTACCGGCGGCCACGTCGTCCTGGCTGACGATGGCCTGAATCTCGTCCGGGGAGATGACCCGGCTGTACACCCGGACCTCGTCGATCAACCCGTCCCACGAACGTTGCGGCTGCCCAGCGACCTGCGCCTGCCCGATCCGGAACGGTCCGGTGGCCGGCCACGGCGAGGTGTGGCTCGCGGTTCCCTCGAGCTCGCCGTCCACGTACAGCGAGATCCGCTGGGTCGTCGCGTCGTGAACACCAACCAGATGCGTCCATTTGGTCGTAACTTCCTCGTCCGCACCTGACACCACGGAGGCGGTTGCGGACGGGTTGTCCGCATCGGATCCCGGCATCCCGAACGTCCATCGACCCGTTTCCGCGTGCCCCAGGCAGAACCCGGATATCCGAGAGCCGTCCTGACATATCGCCGCCCGGTCCGCCAGGTCGAGATCACGCAGCTGCACCCACGCGGCAACCGAGAAACTCTGGTCGGTCCGGACGGTCGGTGCGTTGGTCGTCACCCATCCGGCCCCGCCGTCCGCCCCGAACTCGACCGCACCGCCACCCGCGACACCGTCCTCGACGAACCTCGCGTCGCCCTCGAGGACCGCCATCGGCCCACCCTGAACCGCGTTGCGCGCGGTGCGTCCCGGATCAGGCAGTTCCACCGCCTCGTCAAACGTCCAGTGCGCCACCTGCACGTTGGACGTGCCGACCGCCGCCTTGACCTCCGCAGGCTCAACGGCTCGGTCATACACACGGACCTCGTCGACAGCACCGGCCCAGGGATCGACGATGTTCCCCTGCCACCTCATCTGCCCGATCCGCATCAAACCGGTCGCGTTCCACGGAAGTACCGATCGCGGCGCGGACCCGGCCAACTCTCCGTTCACATAGAACCGCAGCTCACCTGCCCTGGCGTCGTACACACCAGCCAGGTGCGTCCAGGTGTTCAACTGCGCCGTCGCCGGCGACAGCACCTGATCCGTCCCGGCATAGGTGTCATCGGACTTGGCCATGCCGAACCCCCACCGGCCACCGTTCTCCGGCCGATACCACAGCACGAAACCCGGAAAGTTCACCCCGTCCTGACTCACCGCAGCACGCGCGAAGGCGCCATCAGTCAACCGGACCCACGACATCACCGAGAAACTCGCCTCGGTCGACACCGCGTTCGGAGCCGTCACGTCCGACCCCGCACCACCCTCGAAGTGCACGGCCGTGCCCACAGCCCCGTCGCCGAAGGACGCGTCACCGTTGAGCGTGCCGTGCCGGTCACCGAGAAACGCCGTGTCCCGCGCGTTCCCCTCGAACGGCCACTGCGCGTACGGGCCGTTGCCGGCACGCACATAGATCCGATACGCGGTAATCGGGCTGGGATTGCCGGCCCTGTCCCGTGCTCCCACGTAAAGCGTCTGTGGCCCATCACCGGTCGGTGCGAGCCTCACCGACGCGCTGCCACCGAGTTTGTCGGTCGGGATGGCCTTGGTCGTCGGCGGATACTGCCATCCGTAGATGTAGTGGTCGATATCCGTGTCGGCAGAGCTGAAGGTGAACGTGTCAGCGACGCCGACACCGCCGTGCCAGCGGTTGTCGTCATCGTCGTACAGCTCGGACTTGACGTCTGGCAAATGAGTGGGTTTCTTGTTGTCCACCATGAAACTCGGTCCGTTGACCGGACCGGTACCCAACGCCCCGTCCGTGCCGGCCACATCCCACGTCACGGCCGTACCGGTCTTGATCGTTTCCTCGTTCACGACCAGTTGGGTGGCGGCCTTGTGTCCGGCCGCACGGTTCTGCGACACCCTGCTCTCGGTCGGCTTCCGAATCCGGAAGTTCGCCGTCACCTGACCCCCATCCCGATCATGGACGGTGCCAACCAGGTTCAACGACGTGTTACCGATCCACGGAACGCCGTCGCACCACACGCAGGCGACCAACCGTGGCTCCATACCCACCCCGGACACCGTCGGCCGATGGTTGTAGGTGATCGACAACATCGGATACGTACCGTTCTGCACATAGAACCGCTTCCACCCACTGTCCCCGGTCTCGTCATTGGCCCGAAGACCGAGCACCACCGTGGGCGATCCGTTATTGGCGGCACTCTGGGTTCCAGCCGTGGCGTTCATTCCCACCCAAGCGGGATCACAATAATTTGCCTTGGGCACCGACCGCACCGACGACAGGTGCTGGATCCACCTCGGCTGATTGTTCCACTTGGTGGTCGAGTCGATGCCGCCGGTCTGCCAGAGGTGCATCGGATCGACATCGCTCGGGTTGCAGGAGTTCGAGAACTTCCACACCTGCCAGATCCGGAACCTCGCACTCACCACATCCGTCCCCGCCAACCGCCGCGTATCAAACGCGAACAACGACCGATCCAGGTACTCCGGCGGCCACCCCGGCGCATGCCCAACCCGGGCCACACCCGCCAACCGCTCATCCTCGTCCTGCGGCCGCCGATTCCAATGCGAGATACCCGGGTGCGATCGCCGCACCAACGTCCACGAGTTCCGCGCGTTCGGGGTGTAACCGCTGTACGTCGGGTCAATGGTCACCGGAAACTGGGTCGACGGGTCCCGCAGCATCCCCAGATCTGGCAGCAGTGTCACCGAGTTCGCATCCACCTCGACGCCGACCAGACGCTCGATCCGGGGATCGGAGCTGTCCCACATCATTGGCGCCGGAGCATGGAACACGACCTCCCCGGACTCATCGCTCGCCGACAAATTTCCCGTCCGATCCGCGCGCAACGCCACCCCGGTCGTGGACAACCCCAACCGAATTCGCGACAGCTTCGGGTTCGCCGCCGCCTCGCGGGTCTTCACCACCACGTCGTGTCCGAACCCCTGATCCGTCGCCCGAACCCGCAGGTCCACACCCGGCAACACGTCCCGGTACGTCGCCACCGACCCGTCGACCTCCGGCCTCGGCAACACCGACGGCCAGAACAACGCGATCCCCTTGTCACCCACCGACGCCCGCGCCAACGCCGCCCGGCCACCCCCGGACACCTCGACCGCTGTCGACGTCGCCCTCGTCGCGAACGTCCCGTCCGACGTCTTCCCCAACGAGGTGTCCACCGGCACCCAACCGTCACCGCGACGCACCCGCACCGGACCCACCGACTGATCCAACGTCCACGACCCATCCGGGTTCGCGTACGTCGTCGCCGTCTCCGAACGCAGACTCGCTACCTCGACCCTGCTCCCCTGCCGCATCGCAGCCAACGACGCCGACGCCTCATCCGGAGCCACCGCCACCGGCTCACCCGGCTCCACGGGACGCTCCCACGGCGCACCGGCCACCACCAGCGACGCCAGCAACGACAGAACAACCAGCGGAAGAAGTGACCGACGCAGGACGAACCGAGCGCGCGAACCAAACCCGCGCGCCAAAAGACGGCGCATTATCGACTAACCCCCACAAGGTCAGCGCATGTCCCCCGACATCACACGACCCGACAAGAACCGACACTCAGCGTCGCCGATCACGCACGAAGCGGCAAGACTCCAAACGGACGCTGAGAGCTTGCCACCAGAGTGATGTCCGGAGTCGACGCAGCACATGATGTTGGTGGCGAGGGGAACGAGGCCGTGGTGGATGATCGGTGCGGTCAGCGCCTCGACCAACAGCCGGTTCCTCCCCCGACCACCAGGCCCAGCGACTGTGACTACAACCGGGTTCGCCCGGTGAACGCCCAGGAGCGTTCTGGCGACACGTGCCGACGTAACGAAGGCGGTCGCGGCACGAACGGCGACGGGACAAGCCGATGCCCGCCGTGCACACCAAGAAGCCCTCGTCTCGGTGAAGGGCCGTCCTGGCAGGGACGGCGATCAGCCCTTGCTGCTGCGGCGCGGCCTCGGGGTCGTGCCTCGATGAAGGGTTGGGCCCCCGCCAGGCGCAGGTCGACCACACCCGCGAGCTGACGACCCAATCAGTCGTTCGGCGGTATCAGGAGGAAGTCCCTGATCCGCTCCCGCACCCAGGGAGCCAGCTTCCGCCACCCTAGCCGGACGAGCATACCGGCCAGTGAGGTCAGCGCGACGTAGAGGGCGACCGGTTGAGAGGCCTCGGCGAGCTCGCCGGAGACCCGCCCGGTCACCGTGGCGGTGAGGACGAGAGTTGCGAGGAAGGCGACGAGGAGCGCGACGACATCGACCCGCTCGAGCCGGAGCGGCTCGGTTCCCGAACGCTGCGCAAGTGCCATGGGTCCTCCCGATGCCTTCCGCATCGAGGGTCCCAGAGCCACGCTGGATTCGTCAATATGGAGAGTGATTCCCGATTTTGGAGAACACTGCTAGTCTAGGCGGCGTGGAGAAGCTTGGACCGACGGGGCACCGCGTGGCGCGGCGCCTCGGTGAGCTGCGACGCGAGCGGGGCCTCACCCTCGGTCAACTGGAGAAAAGGCTCACCGAACTGGGTCGTCCCATCCAGCTCTCCGCGCTGTCGAAAACCGAGAAGGGCGAGCGCCGTGTCGACGCTGACGACCTGGTCGCGCTTGCCAGGGCGCTCAGCGTGTCTCCGAATTCACTCCTCCTTCCCCTCCAGATCACGGCGGACACGGAGGTGGAACTGACCTCGGCAGTAGTCCTCCAGGCGGAAGAAGCCTGGACGTGGGCGCTGCGAGACCACCCGTCCATGCGCAGGACCCGCAACTCGAAGGGAACAGCGGCGCTACCGGTGCATCGCTTGATGCTGGCCATGGACGTCGTGGGAGCGTCCACGCGGTCCAACGTCATGCGAGCAACACTCAGGAACACCATCCACGACTTGCTCGAGCGAGCACTCCTGATGTGCGGCATCAGCGAGGACTTGCGGGACCCCCACTTGGACCGCGGCGACGGTCTACTCGTGTTGATCTACCCGGCGGATCAGGTGCCCAAAAGCCTCCTGGTCACAGACCTCCTCCCGCGACTGGCCGCGCTGCTTCAGGAGCACAACGAGACCGCGTCTGACCAACCGTTGCGCCTCAGGGTGGCGCTCCACTCGGGTGACATCCACTTCGACTCACGTGGGGTTTTTGGCGAGGACATTGACATCGTGTTTCGCCTGCTCAACTCAGGGGAGCCCAAAGCTCGGTCACAGCAGTCGTCAAGATTCCTCACCGCGACCATCTCCGAAGGGATGTACCGCTCGGTGGTTCGGCACGGCTACGACGGGATCGACGCCAACGAATTCGAGCCCGTTGCCGCCGGGGAGCATCGGGGGTGGATGACCTCAGTGAGGAGACCAGGCGCGGACCACGTCTTCCAGGACAGACAGCGGTAACGCGCCGTCGCCCAGCACCACGTCGTGGAAGGTGCGGAGGTCGAACGACGACCCCAGGCGCTGTTGATCTCCACCTCGGACATCGGGGTGTTCTCTCGCAGTAGGTCGCCGCCTGGGCACGGACAGCCCTTCGCGTGCGCGTCCGTGTCCACGAGCGGACTTTCTGCGGTGAGCAGGTAGTCCATCAAGCCATCGTTGAAGCCCGGCCAACTGTCGCGTCCGTAGTCGCTCGGCCAGTCATCGATCGCGGCGATCATCGCATTGCGCAGGTCATCGGCACCGTCGCATGACGCCGCGTCCACCTCGACAACCTCGTACCCCAGCCCGGCGAGATCAGCCACGAGACGCGACAGCGCCCATGTGTTTCGGAACAGATGAAGATGCCCTGATTGAAGCAGTTGAAAGTCCTCCGGATGCGTACTCCGGACATCGTCGTCGAATGCCACCACCGAGGCACCATAAGCCCGTGCCGCGACTGAGGTCACACCAATTGCCGTCCCACGCTGCCAGCCAGTCTGTCCCGCCACCACCGCGGTAGCCGCCTGCGCATCGACACCCGAGGGAGGACAGCTCCGGCTTCCGGCTGGTGGACGGCCCGCTGGTGAAGATCGCGAAGAAGGCGGACGCCGACCAGAACAACGACTACGTCCTGGTGATTGAACCGGGGGAATGTCGCGCGGGTGTTTGGTGAGCTGTACTTCCTCCCGGAACATCGCGGCGAACCGCTCGGCTGCTGTACCGAGAGGAGCAGTTCGCCCAGGCCACCGTCGTCACAATCGTCAAGGTCATGTCGATGATGCTGGCCGACGCCGCCGACGAACGCCTCATCGCCACCAACCCCATCCAACCCGACGCCGCGGGAAACGCCACGAGATCCGCACCGAACGAGTCTGGGCCAACCCCGAACAAACCCTCGGCGTCGCCGCCCAAGCGCCGCGCTCGTGGGGGGACTGGGCTGGCTGACGATCACCGCCGCCTGGACGGCGCGCGCTGGAGCGAACTCGCCGGGCTGCGCCGACACAACCTCCACCTTGACGACGCGGCCATCGTCATCGACCCCCACACCGGCGCATTGCACGAGGTGAACGGGCGGGTCGAGCTCGGGCCGCCCACGACCGCTGGACCCGCACGATCGCCCTGCCGCCTTCTCTCGTTGGCCCTCTGCGGACACACCTCGACGGACACGGCCACCCGCATGTGTTCGTCATCGCCGAGCTGAGCCCACGGCAACCCCCGCCACCGTGAGTGAAAGGACGAACCCGGATCAGGTGATCCCCGCCGATCATTGAAAGGCCGATTCTTGACGTGGCGACAAGTGCGGCCGCTCTACCAGCACAAATGGGCGCAGTGGTCGCAGTGTGGTCGCAGCCTGCCGCCAGACGAGTCAACCGGCTCGTCAACACGTCCGGCGCAAGGAGTTGATCATGCAGAATCCCACCCGCGGACGGGTCTACCGTCGGTGCGCATGCCGAGATGACAGTGGCGACCAACTTGGCCCTCACTGCCCGAAACTGGACAACCGAAGCCACGGCCGCTGGAGCTACGCCGTCGATCTGGCTCCGGTAGAGGGCAAGCGCAAGACTCGTCGTCGAGGTGGCTTCGCTACCAAGCAGGAAGCACGAGCCGCTCTGGCCAAGATCCTCGAGTACGAGCACACCGGCCTCGTGATCGATGACCGGCAGACCGTCGGTGACTACCTCACCGACTGGATGCGCACCAAAACGCTGACACTCAAACCGACGACTATCGCCAACTACCAGCGATACATCGCACAGGACCTGCTGCCCAGCCTCGGACACCTGCGCTTGGAGACACTCAACCACCGCCACGTGATGCGGTTCGTCCACGACCAAATCACCGCCGGCCGCGGCCTGACCACCATCCGCCGCTGCGTGGCCACGCTATCCAGCGCACTCCACGACGCCGTCCGGCAACGGCGCTTGCCCCACAACGCCGCCAGATACGTGACTATCCCCCGTCCACCCAAATACGAGCCAACGTGCTGGACTCCTACACAGGCAGCGCGATTCCTGCGCCACTGCGCCGACCACGATGACCCCCTCACCGACCTGTTCGAAGTGATCATCGGCACCGGCATGCGCAGAGGAGAAGCGCTTGCTCTCCACTGGGCTGACATCAATCTCGACGAACGGCTGCTATTCGTCCGCTACACGCTGTCAAACATCAACAACACCACACCGGTGTTCACCACGCCCAAAACCCGTAGCAGCCAAGCCTGGATCAGCCTGTCCGACCGGGTCATCGCAGCCCTGCGCCGTCAAGCAGCACGCCAGCCCGGACACGACCTGGTATTCACCCGCCGAACCGGACAACCACTGCGACCCGACTACGTTCTACGGCACTTCCACGATCTCAGCGCGCAAGCAGGGCTACCCAGGATCCGAGTGCACGACCTACGACACTTCGCCGCGACGACCATGCTCAGCTCACAGGTCCCGCTGGTGATGGCATCCAGAACACTGCGCCACTCCACGGTATCGACGACCACCGAGATCTACGCGCACCTGCTCAAACCGCTCGCCAACGACGCGGTCAACACCATCGAAGCCGCCCTGGCCCGCTGCGACCACAATGCGACCACAAGTGCCTGAAAACAGACCAGGTGGTCTGCTACGAACAGCAGACCACCTGGTCGCGACCGTCGGGCTGACAGGATTTGAACCTGCGACCCCTTGACCCCCAGCCGGTTTGCATAATTCCCGCGACCTGCGGAAATAGAGAATTCCATGCATAGAACAGAGCAGCTCAGGTCCGCTGAAGGCAGTTCACCTCATGAACGGCATAGTGAACTCTCCTGATTTTCTCCTTCTCCTTCATCACGGAGCAGCAGGTCCGCGCCCTTGGCCGACTCCGGAACCTCGATGCCGCCGACCGTGCTCTGTCCGGGCCTCGACACGTCACCGGAGACGACCACGCGTCGGCCGTACGCATGCACGACGACACCGGCGCCGCCGATGATATGTCCTGCGGGAAAGAGTTCGACCTCCACGTCCCCGATGCGCGTCCGTGTTCCGAACGGAACCTCGCGGACCTGCTCGAGAGCGTGCTTGACATCCTCGCGCAGGTAGGGCGCGGGAGAGGCTTCCGCCGCGTCGTTCTCGTCGCTACGGCGCGCGAGCACCTTCGCCGAGTCCAACCACATCGTGGCCAGGAACGCGGCGGTCGCACCGGTGGCGAACACCGGGATCCCGGGCTGGTCGACCAGCAGTGCGGGGACCCAGCCCGCGTGGTCGTTGTGGGCGTGGGTCACGACGATACCGTGCAGTGGCCCTGCGACGGCCCGGTCGATGCGCTCCGGCGCCATCTCCGCAATGGAGCGCCCCGTGGGGCGAGTCCCAGCGTCGATCAGCAACCGGGTATCGCCGGCCGTGATCAGTACGCAGGAGCCACCGATCGCCCGGCCACCACCCAGCACGGCCACCTGGAGGACGCGTTCACGCACCTGGGCCGGCGGACGCGGTGGGGTGACGTAGGCGGCGAGGAGGGCGGGCAACCAGTCGCCCACGGTATCGGCGATATCGGCAGCAAGACCGACGATTCCGGCGGCTTCGACCAGTCGGGACATGTCCACGCGCGACGGAGCCGTCGGCCTGCCGGGGTCGACTCGCGCCGGTTCTCCCGGTGGACGTGGGCCACGCTGCGGCCCTGGGACGAGGAGGTGGGCGGGATGGATACCGAGGAGGCCCGGCTTCGGGAACGGGTGGACAGGCTCGCGCGGGGGCTCGGCACGCTGCACATCGAGACCACGGCTGCTCGCCGAAGGCGTTCACCTACGAGATGGAGTTCCTCGCTTCGCTCGGCACAAGGGTCGAGCACGGCAGTGGCACCACCCGTCGGCGGATGGAGTCGGCGTTCAACGCGCTGCGCCTCGCTCGGCAGCACCGTATCGCCTCGGAGTGGGCCGCAGTGGGACGGCGGATCGCCGACGGCGACGGGACGATGGCCAGCCAGGGTCTAATGAGGGGCGTGCCGGGTTTTTTGGAACGCTGCGGTTACCTGCGCGCCGATCTCCGGGGTTAATTGGCCCGTCAGCTCAAATCCGAGTTGATTCGCGACGTCTCGGCTGTGCAGGTCGACCGAGGACTCTACAAGGTCCGCGTAAACACCGACCGAGCGGCGGATTCGTCGTCGCGACATCAGCGACAACCACAGTCCCGGTACGAGCGCGGGCCACCAGAACGCGCCGACGGCCAGGCACGCCAGGGCCCACATCGGGGTGCGAGCGGCCGAGGCGCACCGCTCCTGACTGGTCGCCACCTCCGCTCGGGTCGCGTCCGGCAGTACCAGCCACAGGCGCGGCCAGGTAGCGGTCAGGTCGAGGCCGGTGCTACGACGGACGCGGTCGGCGACGGCACGCAGCCGGTCGCCGGCCCACGTCGGGCAGGTCGGCTCGATCTCGGAGATCGCGTCGCGTCGTAGCACCGCGTGACGCGCCCTGAGCCTGGCCTGGCGGTCGTCCGGACCGGCGAGCACCGCCTTGACTGCGGTGTCCGCCTTCGCCACTGCCCGCTGCCAGCGGCGACGACGCAGCGCGGTGAACGGCCTGCCGAGGCCCGTGCCCGTGGCTCCCCACGTGGCGATTACGACGTCGCCCAGTGCGGTCACCGCGAGGCACACCACGGCGGTCGCGGCGAGGAAGCCCGCTGCGGCCCACGCCAGAGCCGGGCCCGTGGAGACCGTCATCACGTGGGACCGCAGTAGCGCGACGTCGAGGGCGTGCGAGTGCCCGAGCACGGCCGCCACCATCGTGACCGCCACGAACACTGCGGCGGGCAGCGTGAGCGCGGTGGCCCAGCGGCCCACCAGATTCCTGCCGAGCTCGGTGAGGAAGGCGTTCACAGCTCAACCGTGGTTTCGCGGAATGGTTGGCCGGTGAGGTGGCACGACGGCGGCTTGTCGGTCGCCACGCGCGGGCACGCGCCCGTCGGGCACACCCATGCTGTGACGACCACGTTCCGCGCTCCCGGCCACGGTTGGAAGCTGCGGTATGCCCGTGTCAGGTGGTCGATGCCGTGCTCGGCGAAGGCGCTGTCGAGCAGGTCGAGGTCGGCTGCTGGCACGTTGCCACGAGACGCCGCCGCGACGACCCTGGCCAGCACGTCCGCCACCCCGTACCGCGCGGCGCGTTCCGCCAGTGCCTCTCCTGCTTGTTGGCAGAGCACTTCGACACGTGGACCGGTCGTTGATGCCATGCCGATCTCCGCTCCCCCTTCTTCGCGATCCCCGACACGCTACCGTGGACGGAACGGGTCAGGGGGCTTCGCGTGTATGACGACGTTCGGTTGGTGGTCGAGAACTTCGAGTACTCCGGTGACGTCGGCGCACTGCTCGCCGCCGCCCTCCCGCCGCCGTCGCAGTGCCCTCGGCACCTGCTGCCGCACCTCGCGCGGGCGCACTGGCACCGATACCGCGCGCAGAGCGGTTTCGAAGGGCTGATCGACCGGGAGTGCGCAGCGTCCATCGTGGGTGAGGACGCCGATCTCGCGGTCGCCGCTGTCACGGCAGAGGAACGGTACTGGGACCTGCTGGAGGCACGGGCGAATTTCCACGAATGTCAGGACGCCGGGTCGATCGTCGACTTCGTCAACGCTTACACGGCGTTGCTGGACGCGGTCGACGACGAGCGGATGACGGTCGCACTCACCGTCGACCAATGCGCGTTGCTGCTCACGCTCGACGAGTACCGCGGCACGAACGACTACGCAGAGAACGTCGTCAACGGGTTGGCGTGGGCGTTGGCCCGCACGCCCCACGACGACCCGCAACGCGCTCGCCGGCTGGTCGACCGCGCCCGTGCCAGGGCGAACGCTGGGTGGCGTCGAAGCGGGGTGATCGCCGACTATCGGGCCGCCACCCAGCTGGCACTGCGTGAACGTCCGGTGTGGCGCGACATCGTGATCGAGCTCGCGCAGTACGAGTCCGATCTCTATGCGAACGGGGGCGCGCCGATCCACCTGGCGGGTGCGCTCGTCACGTGCCGCGACCTCGCCGACGCGCTGGAGCGGGACTTCGGCCACAGCGCCGCGCTGCCCGCGCTCGCTCAGCTCGAGCGCGAGGTCAGTAGTCGGATCGGGGCGGACGTAGCACAGTTCCTGCTGACCTGTCACCGCGATCCTCGCGCACTGCAGGCGCAGCGCGACAAGGTCGAAGCGCTGCTGCGACGGGAAATCGGGCCCGGCGTGCTGGTCGAACGGCGAGACCAGGCGTGGTTGCTCACCCTCGGGCTTCCGCTCGACCACGAGGGCAGGTTGGACGCGCTGTTGGGCCTCTACCGCGCGCACAACGACCTGTGGGAGCTCGGCGGTGACGACACGGCGATCTGGCTCGCCTACGACACGGTCAGCGAAGCGATGGTCACCACCCCACCCGCCGACGCGCGCAGAGCGGAGCTGCTGACGGCGCTCGCCCACGCCGCCACCACCGTCTCCGTCCAGACCGGTTCCCCCGACGACGCGACGGCCGCGGTCGACGCTGCCCGCGCCCTGCTGGAGATGCCGGCGCCCGACGACGCTGAGCGAGCACTTCGGCTGTCCACCCTGGCGTCCGCGCTGGCCAGGCAGTTCGAGCTGGACGCCAACCCGGCGGCCGGCCAGGAGGCCATCACCGTTGCCGAGGAGTCCATCGCGCTGACTCCGCCCGGCGACGAGGAGCTCGCGCTGCGCTGGTCGGATTTGTCCGCCGCGGCGTGGAAGGTGGCCGAGTCCGAGGACCACAGCCTATTCGCCAAGGCCGTCGACGCGGGTGCGCAGGCGGTTGCAGCCATTCCTGCCGACGACGTACGCCGCGTCGGGATGCTGTACAACTACGCCGCCGCTGTGCAGAGCCAGGCGGTCACCACGGCGGTCACTGACGCGGAACCGT
The DNA here is from genome assembly GCF_025165815.1 of Actinophytocola gossypii. Taxonomy (GTDB): domain Bacteria; phylum Actinomycetota; class Actinomycetes; order Mycobacteriales; family Pseudonocardiaceae; genus Actinophytocola; species Actinophytocola gossypii. The sequence continues at coordinate 22,317 of NZ_JAFFZE010000030.1, forward strand.
ACCGCGAGGCCGAACGCGCCTACCGGGCCGCGCTTGCGTCGCTACCGCCCGGTCACCCCGACCACCCACGCATCGAGAGCACGATAGCCGACCTGCTGTATCACCGGTACCGGCACTGCGGTGACCTGGACGCCCTGGACGACTCGCTCGACCTCGCGAAAAAGGCAGTCCGCGAGACTCCGCAGGACCACCACTGGTGGCCGTTACGGGCACTCGCACTGGCGCGCACGGCTCGTGAACTCGCCACGTTCGGCGGGCTGCGGGCCGACGAGCTGCGCGAACTCGCTATCAGGCAGTACCAGTCGGTCGCGGCACACCCCGCCACCACCGCAGAGCATCGGATGCTGTGCGAGCAGGCGCGGGCCAGGATGCTCGCCGAGGCGGACCCGGTGATGTGGCTGGACGCGCAGGAACGGGTGATCGCCGCGATCCCCACGACGATCAGCCGGGCGCTGCCCCGGTCCCAACGGCTGAACGCCGCGCGGCAGGTGGACGGTCTCGCCGACCTGGTGGTGGACGCGGGTGTGCGGTCGGGGGAGCTGGAAAGGGCACTGCAGCTGGTCGAACGGTGTCGGGCCGTGCTGTTCGCCGACGCATGGGGGATCCGCCGCGGCTGGACGAAACTGCGCGAGATCGAGCCGCAGCTCGCCGAGAAGCTCAGCCAGGTGGAGAAGGACCTGGCCGACGCCGACTCGTATTCCGACGTGACGTTCCACATCGAGGTGGAGTACCAGGGCCGCATCTCCGCCAAGGACTGGGACCCGCGGCCGCAGGCCGTCGAACGGATCAGGCGGCTCGCGGCGCGCCGGGACGGGCTGATCAAAACCGTGCGGGCGGTGCCGGGGTTTGAGAACCTGCTGATGCCGCCGAGCCTCGAGGTGCTGCGCGAACGCCTGGTCGGGCGCACCGCAGTGGTCGTGAGCGCACACGGCACCGCGATTGTCGTTTCCGGCGACCACAGGCAACCCGTCGAGGCCGTGCCGCTGCCACAGCTGACCGAAGTCACCGCCCGCACCCAGGTCAGGAAGCTGCGGGCCGCGCTCGCCAACGTGAAGGATCCCACGTGCTCGTTCGACCGGCGCGAGCAGGCTCAGCTTGACGTGCACGCCGTGCTGGAGTGGTTGTGGGACACCACGGCTGTGCCGGTGCTCGATCGCGCCGCAGACTCGCGGCTGTGGTGGTGCCCGATCGGCATCGCGGCAGAGCTGCCGCTCCACGCGGCGGGCAGGCACCGCGACCGCACCGGACAGACAGTGTTCGACCGCGTTGTCTCCTCGTACACGCCGTCGCTCACCGCGCTCGCTGACACCGCCACCACACCCCCGCCGCATGACGCCCGCCACAACGCGCTCATCATCGGGGTCGGCGAACGTGACGGCGTGCTCGTGCTGCCAAACGCCCGCGACGAGGCCGAGGCGGTGGCCGCGCTGCTGCCCGGCTCCACGGTGCTCGTCGACTCCGCCGCCTCCGCGGACGCCATCAACGAAGGCCTGCACGAGCACGCGATCGCCCACTTCGCCTGCCACGGCCGGGCGGTCGACTCCACCGGGCACCCCGATCTCGGCGGACTGATGCTCAGCAACGGGATGTTCGTGCCGTCGTTAGTGCACGGCCTGCGCACCACGCGAGCGCGGTTCGCGTTCCTGTCCGCATGCGGCACCGCCGGTCCTGATCAAGAGCTGTTCGACGAGCCACTGAACCTGGCTTCGGCGTTTCACCTCGCGGGCTTCCGTGGCGTCATCGGCACGCTGTGGCATACCGCAGACAGTGCCGAGACCGCCGTGGCGGTGTACGAGACGCTCACCGCGCACGGCACCCGACCCGCCGACACCGTCCAGGCGGCCGCCGCGCTCACCACGACGATGCGCGGCATGAGAGACGCCTACCCGGCCGTGCCATCGCGGTGGGCCGCGCACGTGCACATCGGCAACTGATCCCGTGGACGTGGATGAGGCAATGACCCGGCTGGCGGCCTTCGCCGACTTTGCCCCCGCCGCCCGCAGGTCTGCGCATTCGGCAACTCACCAAGAGCCCCTAACGCATTGATGTCTGGAGTCGGCGCCAGCTGATGATGCTGGTGGTGAGTGTGAGGAAGCCGTGGTGGATGTCGGTGCGGCGTTCCCAGCGCTCGGCGAGGCGGTCTCGCCCGCTCCGATGGACCAGCACCGCACGGTTGCGGTTGCGGTAGCGGTCGGTACTGGTGCGACGGGCCGACGCTGGTGACGGGGCCGGTATCGAGGAGCAACCAGGTGAGCTTGCTGTCCTCTGGGAGCGGGATGTTCTCTAGCAGTTCCCACCACGCGGCGGGGATGCCGTCGTCAAGCGCTCCCTCGGGCAGGAACGCGAGCGCAGCCCCGCTGCCGTCGAGGGCAGTGAGAGCCTCGCGTAGCGGGGAACAAGCCGACCACCAGTGGGAATCACTCACAGTACCCATCTCGCCGGACCTTCGGCCCGGCGTGTCTCGCCGGGCACACCGATCTCGGAACAGTCCAGGGAACTCTGCGAACCACACGAGAAAGTAGGTCAACGTCGATTGTTTTTGGTAAGTTGTTTGTTGGCCCGTTCTCTTTCTGCCCTCGCATCTTCGACAGCTTGGACTGTCTGATCAAGATCCAGTAACGAACGTCCGGAGGCTGCTGGCGCGCCTTGGCTGACCTCGTCGACTCCGCCATCGTCCAGTCCTACCTGGACACAGCCACCAAGTGGGGCCGCTACCATCAGCATTACACCAGCTGAATAGCTACGATCAACGCTGCCAGGGCCTGCTGCGCCGGCACCGACCACCAGGGCCTTCTTCTCGATTCGAGAAGGTCCGTCATTCGGTGTCGGCGACCTCGGCGAGATAATCAAAGTGCTCACGGGAAGACCCCACCAAACCGGCCTTGCCCACGCCAAGAACACGCCGCAAGACAAATTTTGGTAGCACACCTCGTTCGGCGAACTCCGCTAACGAGTGAAGCTGTGCTTCCTGCGCCGCAAGGTCGGTCTCGACCTCATAGCTGCATCCCACAACAAAAGTCAGGATCAGTGTCTCCGCATCGCTGTATTCCTGTATGAGGTCCGTCGCAGCATCAGCCCCCTGAGCTCGAGCCGCCGAATCAGCACTCACAATGTCCCGAAGGATCCCCAGAATCCGCACCCCCTCATCCCTCTGTATGCTTACCATGGCAACGGGATCCCTCCTGGCCACGGGATGTGCGTCGCGTTCGCCGCGGCCGGATCGTAGTTCGGACTGTTGGGATTGTGGACGCCTCTCGGGTACAGGTTACCTTGTGCATCGGCGTACCGTCCTCCGACTTGGATCCGATAGGTCGGCCCACTGGCCGCGTTCGATCCCAAGGGCGCGGTCAGATCAGCATCGTGTGCACGAAGGCGGATGGTTTGCCCTTGCTTGTTTACCCACTTGTACTCGACGCCTACTTGTGATCCACCAGTAGACGACGGTGTCAGCCGACGCATCGAGGCGCCCTTTGGCACGATTGCCATCGGGTTTCCATACCCGCCCAGGGTATTGGCAGCCCGCCCACCCGATGCACCTAATCTCAGTCCGAGCAAAGCGAACAGAGCAGTCTCTACGTGAGCATTGACCGCGTGCTCGAATTCACCTTCTTGACCGCATTCTTCAAAGTGGTCGAGACAGTATGTGGCGGCGATCCTTTTGGCTCCAGCGACATCGTCAGGATGATCGAGGATGTGACGCCATGCTTCCTGACATCCTTTGCGGCCAAAGCATGCGTTCTCGCCGCCGCCCATGCCCATGCGCCAGAAATCGCGATCGGTCGCTCCGTATTGCGCGGACCAGAGCGACGCGAGCTGGGTCGGGTCATCGACCGATTGAGGCGAATTCTCCCGAATCCACTCGTTTTCCGCCCCGGCGTCTTCTACTGCTTGGACTGCGTGCTTGATTTGTTGTGGGGTGGATCCGCAGACGCAGTCGCCGAGAAGGTATCTGTGGCCGTCGATTTCGATGCCGGTGATGGGGTTGCCGCCGGCAATGCTGTAGCGGTTGCCGGTCCAGGGGTTGGTGGTGAGGTTGAGGTCTGCCATGGCCCCGTTGTATGTATCGCGGACGGTGAAGCGGTTGATACCGGGTTGGTAGTCGCGGAACCCCATGTCGTAGCCGCCGGAGGCGGGGTCGAAGCGTTTGCCGGTGTAGCGGTAGTAGTTGAACGGTTCCTTGCCGGGTTGCTGCGCATCCGGCTTGTCGACCCCTGTAAACGCCTCGGTGTCGTCGTTGCCGTAGGCGGTATAGCCGTAGGTGGCTTTGGTGTCACCGATGCTGGTGGTGAGGGTTTCGACGTCGGTGTGCGGGTTGTAGCCGTAGAAGGCGTCCTCGGCGACCTCGGGCCCGCCGCCGTCGGTGTCCTTTTTGTTTTGAGTGAGGCGGCGGCCGTAGGCGTCGTACTGGTAGGTGCGTTGGAGTTGGCCTGCGATTTCTTCGGCGACGACTTTGTCGGTGAGGCCGAGGTAGGCGAAGTCGGTGGTCTTCGCGTCCGCCGTGCCGGCGTGGTCGGTTTTCGAGGTGGTGCGGTCGAGGGGGTCGTAGCGGTAGGTGGTGTCGACGATGGCGCCGGTGTCGTCGAGTGTGCGGTGTTTGGTGGTGCGGTCGAACCCGTCGTACGCGTAGTGCTCGACGATCTGGTCGGCGGAGAAGACGGTGTCCAGCCGACCGAACGGGTCGTAGTTGTAGCTGCCGGTCACACCATCGGTCACCGCGGTGGCGAGGCGGTTGCGGTCGTAGGTGAAACGGGGCGTGAGGTTCCCCCCGTTGCCCGGACACCTTGGCGTTGCCCCGGTTCTCCGGACCGTCGTCTGTGGAGTGTCAGGCGGGTTGTTGTAGTTCGTGAAGTCTTTCATACTCGACCGGGGTGAGGTAGCCGAGCTTGGAGTGGCGTCGTTGTCGGTTGTGGAAGATTTCCAGGTACTGGAAGATTTCGTTGGCTAATTCGGTCCGGGTTTTCCATTTCTTTCGGTCGAGAAGCTCGGTCTGCAGCTTGGACCAGAATGACTCCATCATCGCGTTGTCGTAGCCAGCCCACGATCTTGCGGCTGAACGCGTCCCGCACGGCGCAGCAGTAGAGTTTGCCTTCGCGGGTGGGATGCTCGGTGATGTCACACACCCAGAGCAGCCCTCGGTACCAGCCCCGACACCGCGTAACTGCGCTTCGACCCCGAAGCACCCTCGCCGACCACCGCTGGCCCCACGAACATTGAAACCACCCAGATGACGTCACCAGACGCGACGTGGTTGATCATCCGGATCGCGCTAGCGTTGCGGCCCATGGGCCCGCTCGCGATCTCCCACGATTTGTTCGGTCGGCTGCGCCTCGCCGACTTCCTTCCGCCGGGAACGGTGGAGCGGCTGGACGGCTGGGAGTACCTCGACCGCTACTGGATCGGCGAGGCATGCGGGTTCACCGAGTGGCTGCGTATCGAGTCCGAACCCGAGGAAGTGCGCTCGATCGCACTCGACCTCGCTGAGCTGCCCGCGGGCGCGAGCGCCGCCATGCTCGCGACGCTGCGGCTGCCGCTGCGCGCCGGGATGACCCTGCCGGAGATCACCACTGTCCTCGGCCAGCCCGAGCACACCGAGGTGTTCGTACCTGACCGCGCCAACCACGACTTCCAGGTGGACACCGTCGGCAGCTACACCGTTGGCTGCACGGTGCACGAGGACGACGGCCTGATCTATCTCACCGTCCACACCACGCCGCTACCCGAGTAGCGAAGCGCCGCCCGGCATCAGGGCGAGCCGACCCCAACTCGCGTCGACCACCGGCAGTGCGGTGAACCCACCCGACGCCAACAGTCCGGCAGCCCCGCATGTCCGCGGTCATCGTGGCCACCGGGCCACTCATGACGTCCCGCGCCAGCATCGTGCACCCGCCTCTCTACGAGGGTTCACCTCGTGCGGTTGGGCTACCCACTGCCGGAGCGGGCGACCCGTTGCCGCTAACGGAGTGGGAACCCGAGCTGGCGGCCGGCATCGCGGAGCTCGTCGCGGACATCGGGGTGGGCGACGTTATCGATGACCTGTTGCGCCTGGTCGCCCGCGTCGCGGCCCCAGACGGTGGCGGTGCCCTGCTCGCTGACGATGAAGCTGTGCTGGAACGAGGTGACCGGTCCGGCCAGCCGCGGCACGACGGTGGACACGTCGGCCTTGGGGTGCCATGAGGGCAGGGCGATGATCGCCTTGCCGCCCGGTGAGTGCAGTGCACCGACCACGAAGTCCGTCTGCCCGCCGAAGCCGGAGTAGATCATTCCGTGCACGCGGCTGGCGTTGGCCTGGGCGAACAGGTCGACCTGCAGCGCCCCGTTCACCGACACCAGTGTCCGCTGCCGCGCGATCAGCCCGGGGTCGTTGGTCTTCTCCGTGCGCAGCAACCGCACCCGCGGGTTGCGGTCCACCCACTCGTACAGCTCAGCGCTGCCGAACACGAACGACGCCGTGACCGGAACGTCGGGGTCCAGCGCGCCGGCCCGCTCCAGTCCCAGCACACCGTCACTGAACATCTCCGACCACACCGACAGCCCGCGTCGACCGGTCAACGCGGCCAGCACCGCATCCGGGACCGCGCCGATCCCCAGCTGCAGGCTGGCGCCCTCCAGCACCAGCGACGCCACTCGGTCACCGATCTGTTGGGACACGGTGCTCACCGGCCGCGGCACGGGAGAGGCGAGCGGAACGTCCACGTCGATGGCGTAGTCGACCTCGTCACAGGCCAGCACCGCATCCCCGTAGAGGTAGGGCATGCGCGGGTTGACCTGGGCGATCACCATGCCGCCGCGCGCCCGGACCGCCTCGATCGCCGCCGGCAGTACGTTCACCTCCGTCCCCAGTGACACCGTGCCGTCCACGGGCGTGGAGGTGTGCACGAGCACGATGTCCGGCGGCAGCGACTGGGACAGCAGGTGCGGCACGAGCGACAGGCGGGACGGGAAGTACCGCAGACTGGTGCGGCCACGCATACCCGCGCCGACGAACGGCGTCTCCAGCGTCACCCCCTCGCGGTCCGGCATGCCCGGTTGGGCGTTGAGCACGAACAACCGGTATTCCGCCACCGACTTGTCCAGCACCGCCAACCCGTGCGCGGGGGTGGCGAAGTTCCCGCTGACCACCACCCGCGGCACCCCGGCTACCCGGGTCAGCACGGTGGCGAGCTGGGAGTCAGAAAGTGTTCGCATGACCTCTCGATACCATTCAGGTGGTGATGATTCCGCGCCTGTCGAACCGGTCGCGGACGTGCCGCAGGAGGTCCGGGCCGGGGGGCGGAGTGTGCGCTAGCGGGAACGGGATACCCAGATCCGCGTACTTGACCGCACCCAGGGTGTGGAACGGCAGGACCTCGACGCGTTCGACGTTGCGCAGCGTGCTGACGAAGGACGCGAGCCGGTCGACGTCGTCGGGGTCGTCGGTCAGCCCAGGGACCAGCACGTAGCGGATCCACACCGGTTTGTCCATCGCGGCCAGCCGGCGCGCGAACACCAGTGTCGGTTCGAGGTCCACGGTGGTCAGTCTCCGATAGCGGGCCGGGTCCGAGGACTTGATGTCGAGCAGGACGAGGTCGGTGTCGGCCAGCAGCGCGTCGGTGGCACGCGCTCCCAGGTACCCGGACGTGTCGAGGGCGGTGTGCAGGCCGAGCTCCTTGACTCGGTGCAGGAGTTCACCCACGAACCTCGGCTGTAGCAACGGTTCTCCGCCGCTGACGGTGAACCCGCCGCCGGCGACCTCGATGAACCGCCGGTACCTCACCACCTCGCGGAGCAGCTCGTCGACCGTCGTTCTGCGTCCGTCGCGCATCCGCCAGGTCTCCGGGTTCTGGCAGTACAGGCAGCGCAGCGGACACCCGCTGGTGAACACGACGAACCGCGTTCCGGGTCCGTCGGTCCCGGTCGAGATGTCCCAGGAGTGGACCGAGCCGGTCACAGCGAGTCGTGGAAGGTTCGGTTGACCACGTCCCGCTGTTGCTCCGAGGTCAGGCGGGTGAAGTGAACCGCGTACCCGGACACCCGGATGGTCAGCTGCGGGTACTTCTCCGGGTGTGCCATGGCGTCCAGCAGGGTTTCCCGGCTCAGCACGTTGGCGTTGAGGTGGAACCCGCCCGCGTCGACGTAGCCGTCCAGGATGCCGACGAGGTTGGTGATCTGCTCCTCCCTCGTGCGGCCGAGCCCGGCCGGTGTGATGGTGGCGGTGAGCGAGATCCCGTCCTGCGCCTGGTCGTACGGCAGCTTGGCCACCGACAGCGCCGCGGCCACGAGGCCGTGCGAGTCACGGCCGTTCATCGGGTTGGCGCCAGGGGCGAACGGCTCACCGGCCCGGCGGCCGTCCGGGGTGTTGCCGGTGTGCTTGCCGTACACCACGTTCGAGGTGATGGTGAGCACCGACTGGGTGTGGACCGCGTCGCGGTAGGCGGGGTAGCGTCGCACCTTCGCCATGAAGTCCTCGACGATCTCCACGGCGAGGTCGTCGACCCGATCGTCGTTGTTGCCGTATCGCGGGAAGTCACCCTCGACGGCGTAGTCGACGGCGAGACCGCTCTCGTCCCGGACGACCCTGACCCGCGCGTGTTTCACCGCCGAGAGGCTGTCGGCAACGATCGAGAGCCCGGCGATTCCACAGCCCAGCAGCCGCTGTACGGGGTGGTCGTGCAGCGCCATCTCGATGCGCTCGTAGGAGTACCTGTCGTGCATGTAGTGGATGATGTTCAGCGCGTCCACATAGGTCTTCGCCAGCCAGTCGGTCATGCGGTCGAAGGCCGTTCGCAGTTCGGCGTAGTCGAGGTAGTCGCCCTCGAGCGGCGGAAACGCCGGCGTGACCTGCTCACCGGTCACCTCGTCCCGGCCGCCGTTGATCGCGTACAGCAACGCCTTGGCCAGGTTGGCCCTCGCGCCGAAGAACTGCATCTGCTTGCCCACCCGCATGGCCGACACGCAGCAGGCGATCGCGGCGTCGTCGCCGAACCGCGGCCGGATCAGCTCGTCGCTCTCGTACTGGATCGAACTCGTGTCGATCGACACCCGGGCACAGAATCGCTTGAACCCGGCCGGCAGCCGCGGCGACCAGAGCACGGTCAGGTTGGGCTCGGGCGCTGGGCCGAGGTTGTAGAGGGTTTGCAGGAACCGGAAGCTGTTGCGCGTCACCAGCGTCCGGCCGTCCTCGTCGATGCCGCCGATCGTCTCGGTCACCCAGGTCGGGTCCCCGGAGAACAGCTCGTCGTAGGCGGGCGTACGCAGGAACCGCACTATCCGCAGTTTGATGACCAGGTCGTCGACCAGCTCCTGTGCGTCTACTTCGGACAGGAGGCCGGTGTTCAGGTCGCGGTTCAGGTAGATGTCGAGAAACGTGGATATCCGGCCGATGGACATGGCCGCACCGTTCTGCTCCTTCGTCGCGGCCAGATAGGCGTAGTACAGCCACTGCACCGCTTCCCGCGCCGTACCCGCCGGGCGCGCGATGTCGTCGCCGTAGGCCGCGGCCATCTGCCGCAGCTCGTCGAGCGCGCGGATCTGCTCGGCCAGCTCCTCCCGGTCCCGGATGACCGCCTCGGTCGAGCGCACCGCGTCGAGCCGGGCCCGCTCGGCCCGCTTCGCCGCCACCAACCGGTCGACCCCGTACAACGCGACCCTGCGGTAGTCGCCGATGATTCGGCCGCGCCCGTAGGCGTCCGGCAGCCCGGTGATGATCCCGGCACGGCGGGCGCGTTTGATCTCCTCGGTGTACGCGTCGAACACGCCGTCGTTGTGGCACTTGCGGTACTTGGTGAAGATCTCCCTCACTGCCGGGTCCAGCTCGTGGCCGTAGGCGGCCAGGCCGGCCTCCACCATCCGCAGCCCGCCCGCCGGCATGATCGCCCGCTTCAACGGCGCGTCGGTCTGCAGCCCGACCACCAGCTCACGCGAGCGGTCGATGAACCCCGGCGCGTGCGCGGTGATCGACGACGGCGTCGCACGGTCCACGTCCAGCACACCCCGGCGGTGTTCCTCGACGAACAACGCCTCGAGCCGTGCCCACAACGACCTGGTCCGCTCCGTCGGCCCTACCAGGAACTCCGCGCCACCCTCGTACGGGGTGTGGTTGTCCCGCACAAAGCCACGAACGTCGACCTCGTCCCGCCACCGCCCACCGCGGAAGCCCGACCACTCCGGGGGCTCCACGGTCGACTCGATCACCGGTGCGACCATCAGACACTGCCCTCCTCTGTCGTTCCTGGGATCCACCATCCCTGAATCGATGCACGGGACCCAGGGACCAGCGTCGTGACCACGCGTTACCAAGGTCCCTGTGACCGACTTCCGTCCCGTCCCGGCAGGAACCTTCGACCGACCGGCGGCGACCAACGGCTCCCTGGGTCGCGTTCCAACGCCCGTGTGCGAGACCGGTCGAGAAGAGGAGCGTTGATGCCGACAGGGAACCCACCCGCTCGGCCCTCAGGAGTTCGTCATGAACGGCACCATCGCTACCCCCACCGTCGACCTGTTCCGCACCAACGACAGCTGCGACCGCTGCAGCGCGCAAGCCAGGGTTCTGGTCCTGTTCAACACCGGCGGCGAGTTGGTCTTCTGCCGGCACCACGCCCGCCGGTTCCGCTCGGCGCTGGAGCCCATCGCCCTGGTCATCGAGCGCGACCCCGAACAGGTGTAGACCCCGGGCCGGAACGAACGTGGAACGATGACGACGGGCCTCCGGCGCTCGGAACGGTGTGGACCGCCGGGCTCGAGCAGGACCTCTGCCGGCCCCGCTCCCGCGGTTCCGGGGTTCCGCGGAAGGCCGTCATGCTTCTCCCCCGACGAGATGGGTGTGGCTGTCGGAGCGCGACCGAGCGACGACCACAGGGCAGCCGCTGCGGCGGATGAGGTAACGGCTCACCGAGCCGAACAGGGTCGAGGCCAGCCGGCCACGCCCGCGCGAACCGAGCACGAGGAGGGCGGCTCGGCGCGAGTGCGTGGCCAGCACGTCCGCCGGGTCCCCGCGGACGGTCACCTCGGACACCGAGACCGCGGGGTGCAGCGCGCCGAAGCCCAGCACCATCAGGTGGTGCTCGTGCTCCGAGGTGTCGGGGAGCCGCCCGTCCGGCAGGCACCGCAGCACACGTAACGGACGGTGCGCGCGCTGTGCGGCGGCGAACGCGTAGGCGAGGGCGGCCAGCGAGGTGCCCGGCTGGTCGATGGCCGCCAGCACAGGTGCGTCGGCGGTGGTGGGCGGCACCGTCTTCGGCACCACGGCGAGCGGGCAGGGCGAGGTGGTCAGCAGCGTGCCGGGCACGGATCCGGACATCGCCTCGGCGAACGGGCTCCGGTCGTCGGCGCCCACCACCAGCAGGTCGGCCGACTCGCCGTGGTCGGGTAGCACGTCGGTCGGCGCACCGTCCGTCGTCTCGGCGGTGACACCCAGCTCCGGGTGGGCGCTCTTCGCCTCGCGGGTCGCCCGTGTCAACCGATGCCGCGCCCGCTCGTGGATAGCCGCCGTGGAGTTCGATGGCAGATGCCGTTCCAGGTCGGTGGCGGGTGGTACGGCGGTGACCAGACGCAGCTCGGCGCCCCGGGCCGCGGCCTCCGCCGCGGCCCAGCGAACCATGGGAAGCCGTTCGTCTACCGTGGACACGCCGACGAGGACCCGGTCGTGGTCGGGTCTCACCGCTGTTCCTCCCTGTGGGCCACCGCGATCGGGCATTCGGCGTGGTGCGACACGGACTGGCTCACGATCAGCTGCGCGCCGGCGCCCTGCTTCGGCCAGTCCCGGTCGACGATCGTGCGCACCTCGACGATCGACGGCTGTTCGGCGGAGAGAGGTGTCATGACCCGTCCTCCTCCGATGACGTGCCGACGCGGCAGCAGAACCTGCGGAAACCCAGGACTTTCGACCGAGCCCGAGCGGGCCTCCGGCAACTGGAGCGGCGGGGTGACCGGGGACTGGACCAGCAGGATCTCCTCGCGCAGCGAGTTCGAACCGCCGTTCACGACCGCCTCCGGTGTTCGAGGATCTCCCGCTGGACATGGGCGGCCCGGTCCGCCGCTCGCGAGTTCCTGTCCTCCAGCTCTCCCGCGATCACCACGTGGGCGTCCGGGCCGGGGAAGACCAGCGCCTGGCGACCGGTGTCCAGCCACCGCACGCGGTAGGGCGGCGCGCCGTCGGGTAACGAGACCTCCTCGATCCGGCCGCGTCGGGCCTCGCGTTCGGTGTTGGCCTGCTCGACGACGAGCCAGTCACCTGGTTGGGCGCGCATCGTCCGACCTCCCGCCTGGGCGTTCCGCTTTATCGCTCTCCATGGTCGGGAGTACGACGGCGCCCCGGCAGGGCACCAAGTCACCGGAGCGAGGGCCGTACGCACTCGGATCAGCACGCCGTCGACGACCGCCGACACCGAACTCGTGGGACCAACGCCCCTGCCCGGCGAGCGGTTCGCGGCGGACGGTTGACGGAGCAGAGGAAGGAGCACAGCGATGACCCGCAAGCACAACGACAGTCCGGGCATCGTCGTCGGTGTGGACGGCTCGGCCGCGAGCGCGGCGGCGCTGCGCTGGGCACTGGCCCGGGCGGCGACCGACCACGAGACGGTCACCGCCGTCGAGGTCCAGCCGATCGAGCGGTTCCTGCCCGGAACCTCCTACGCCCCAGCGCCCTACGGGACAGCGCCACCGGCGGAGCGGTTGCACAGCCGCCTGCACGAGACAGTCGCCCCGGCGGTCGCGGCGGTGCGCAACGCTCCGGAGGTGATCGAGACACACCTGCACGGCGACCCGGCGGCCGAGCTCGTCCGGACCGCCGAGAACGCCTCGATGCTCGTCCTGGGCCACACCCCGCACCGCCGGATCACCGAGTTCCTGCTGGGCCGGGTGACCGCGGAATGTCTCCGCCGTTCCGGCATCCCGGTCGTCCTCGTGCCGGCGGGTCGAACGGTCCGCGGACCAGAAGCCGGATGACGGGCCGTGCGTCGCCCCGGCCGGACCGCGCGGTGACGGACACGACCTTGCATTCCGTCATCGGCCGCGACCGCCTCGGTCCGGCCGACACCAGCGGGGTTGCTGTGCGTCCACACGGGCCTGGCCAACCGCGGGCACTCGGACCGCGTCGAAGGATGTCGGCAGGGACTTCGGACCCGGCAGGTCGGGAAGTACGCCACTCCCCGCCAGCGATGTCGACGGCCACGGTGGTGCCATGACACGGGTACTGGTGACCGTGGCGAGCAGGACGGGCTCGCCCGGCGAGATCACCGAGGTGATCGGGCCACGAGTGGCGGCCGTCGCCATCCTCGACGGAGGCCTGGAACGCCGGCAGCCGGGCGACGCGCGGGACTGTGGCGAGATCTCCGCCTTGGCCGGCCACACCGCTGACGCGCTGCTGGCCCGGCAGACCCCTCGACCACCTTCAGGAGGTGCCCGATGAACACCGACCTGCCCGACGACCACACGCTGTTCGGCGCGCTCGAACTCGCCAACCGGGCCCCGTCGGTGCACAACACCCAGCCCTGGCGCTGGCTGCTCGGCGACAGCTCGATCCACCTGATGGCCGACCCGGCCCGGCAACTGCCGGTCACCGATCCCGCCGGACGGGACCTGGTGCTCAGCTGCGGAGCAGCGCTACACCACCTGCGGGTGGCGATGGCAGCCCTCGGCTGGGACACCGCCGTCCAGCGCGTGCCCAACCACGGCGACCCCACCCACCTCGCCGCCCTGGAGGTGTCCCCGCACCTCCCGTCGGACGAGGACATCGCGCTCGCCGCGGCGATCTCGCACCGCCGCACCGACCGCAGGCGCTTCTCCTCCTGGCCCGTGCCGGAGGGACACCTGGACCTGATGGTCCGCAGAGCGACCGAGGTCGGCGCGCTCCTCGTCCCGGTGACCGACGCGTCGACCCGGCGGCGGCTGACCCGCGCCATCGACATCGCCGACCGGATGGGACATGACGACGTCCGGTACCAGATGGAGGTCGCGCTGTGGAGTGGGCGCAGCCGCGTGGCCGAGGACGGCGTCCTCTCCGCCAGCAGCCCGCGACACGAGCACGTGCACGGGGACACCACCATGCGGACGTTCCCCCGCGGTTCCCTGGGCGAGGTGGAGACCGGCCGCGGAGAACCGGACGCCGGTCAGCTCCTCGTCCTCGCCACCCCGGCCGACGACACCACGTCCCTGCTGCGCGCCGGTGAGGCGGCCAGCGCCGCCCTGCTCACCGCCACCGACCTCGGCCTGGCCACCTGCCCGCTGTCCCAGCCCCTGGAGATCGCGGACACCCGAGCCCTGATCCGCGACCAGGTCCTCGACGGTGCCGCCCTCCCGCACCTGGTCGTGCGCACCGGATGGCTCCCCACCGCCGCGCCACCGCTACCCCACAGCCCGCGCCGCCCCACCGACAAGACCGTCGACTTCCTGCCGGGAACCCGGCGGGCCAGACACGAGAGGTGACCACATGACCATCCGAGTGGCCGTCAACGGCTTCGGCCGCATCGGCCGGGACGTCCTGCGCATCGCCACCGACCGGGCCGCCATGGGCGAGAAGGACATCGAGATCGTGGCGGTGAACGACATCACCGATCCCGCCACCCTCGCCCACCTGCTGCGCCACGACTCCACCTACGGTCCCTTCGCCCACCACGTGACCGCGGGCGAGAACTCGATCTCCGTCGACGGGCGCAGCCTGCTCGTCTGCGCGGAGCGGGAACCGCAGCGGCTGCCGTGGCGAGACCTGGGTGTCGATCTCGTCATCGAGGCGACCGGCAAGTTCCGCACCGCGGAGAAGGCGGGCGCACATCTCACGGCGGGTGCGCGCAAGGTCGTCATCACCGCTCCCGGCAAGAAGGTCGACGCGACGATCGTGCTCGGGGTCAACGAGGAGAGCTACCGGCCGGGTGAGCACCACATCATCTCCAACGCGTCGTGCACCACCAACTGCCTGGCGCCCATGTTGTCCGTGCTGCACCACACGTTCGGCGTGCGACGCGGCCTGATGACCACGATCCACAGCTACACCAACGACCAGAACCTGCTGGACGGTCCGCACAAGGACCTGCGGCGGGCGCGGTCGGCGGCGGTCAACCTGATCCCGACGAGCACCGGCGCGGCGGCGGCCATCGGCGAGGTCCTGCCAGAGCTGGCCGGGCGCCTCGCCGGCGTGGCCGTCCGGGTGCCGGTGGAGAACGGCTCGCTCACCGACCTCACCGTCGAGGTGGCGGCCACCGACGTCACCGCCGGACAGGTCAACCGCGCGTTCGCGGACGCCGCGGACGGCCGGATGAAGTCGATCCTCCGCTACACCGAGGAACCGATCGTCTCCCGCGACATCCTCGGCGAACCGGCGTCCTGCGTCGTCGACGGTTCGCTGACCACCGTCGAGAACCAGCTCGTCAAGGTCTTCGGCTGGTACGACAACGAGTGGGGCTACGCCAACCGCACCCTCGACCAGCCAGCCGCCCTCCGGGTGGGCGTCGAGGAAGCCGCGTACCAGGGCTCTCGCCTCGGTGACCCGCAGACCGTCCGGGCGGGGTGGCTGCCCGGCCGGCTCCCGGCGCCAGGCGGCGTAGCGGGCGATCCGGCCGAGCGCGGCCGCGGCGGCGGCCGGGTCGGCGAAGCTGGCCGCGACCGGAACGCCCTTGTCGACCAGTCCGCTCACCGCGGCCAACTGCCCCGGCCGCGTCACGAGGACGGGCTTGCCGGCACGCCGCGCGATCCCGGCGACCGCGGCGACCGGGTCACCGAGGGCGGTCGGCACCCCGGTGGCGAGGACCGCGTCGACGTTCTCGTCGGCCAGCAGGACGTCCAGGCAGTCGCCGAAGACCTCGGCGGCCACGGCGGCCGTGGTGTCGATCGGGTTGGCCAGGCTGGCCTGTTCGGGTAGCAGCCGGGCGAGCCGCTCGCGGGTGTCCGCGCCGACCTCGGGCAGGACCAGTCCGCTGTGGACGCACGCGTCGGCGGCGAGCACCCCGGCTCCGCCCGCGTTGCTGAGGATCGCGACGCGGTGGCCGGTCGGCAGCGGCTGCCAGGCGAGCGCGGCGAGCACGTCGGTCGCCTCGCTGACCGTGTCCACGGCGATCACGCCGGCCTGCTCGAACAGCGCGTCCCGGGTCACCGCCGGGGTCGCCGCGGCGGCGGTGTGCGAGGCGGCGGCCGCCTGCGCCACGTCGCTCTCGGCCGAGCGCACCGCGATCACGGGCGTGGTGCGCGCCAGACCGCGGGCGAGCCGGCTGAACTTGCGCGGGTTGCCGAAGGACTCCAGGTACAGCACCGCGGCCGTCGTGTTCGGGTCGTCCCGCCACCACAGCAGCATGTCGTTGCCGCTGACGTCGTACTTGTCCCCCGTGGACACCAACGTGGACACGCCGAGCCCGAGTTGGCCGAGCACCTCGACCAGCGCGATGCCCACCCCGCCGGACTGGGTGACGACTCCGACCCTTCCCGCGGGGACGCGGCCGCGGGTGAACGTGGCGTCCATCCGCACCCCCGGCGCGGTATTGACCACGCCAACACAGTTCGGGCCGACCAACCGCATGCCGTGGTGGCGCGCGGAGCTGAGCACCCGCTCGGCGAGCGGCGTGCCGGAGAGCCCGGCGGAGATCACCACGACCGCGCGCACCCCGTGCCGACCGCACTGCTCGACGGCGTCCGGCACGGCCGCCGCCGGCAGGCACACCACGGCCAGCTCCGGCGGCCCGGGGACCTCGGTCACCGACGGCCAGCACGGCACCCCGGCGATCCGGTCGGCGTGCGGGTTCACCGCGGTCAGGGTGCCGGCGAAGCCACCGTCGAGGAGGTTGCGCAGCACCGCGTGCCCGACCGTGCCCGGGCGCCGACCGGCGCCGACCACGACGACTGAGGCCGGGCGCAGCACCGAGGCGAGGCTGGCCACGTCGGCGACCCGGTCCCGCTCGTCGACCGCGGCCGCGAACCGGTCGTCGAACTCCAGGGAGATCTCCACGTGCCGCTCCGGGCCGTCCACGCTCATCCGGTACGGCAGGCCGGCGTCGAGGAACACCTGGATCATCCGCCGGTTCTCCGCCAGCACCTCGGCCACGAACCGGACCACCCCCCGTCGACGAGCCGACGAGGCCAGGTGTTCCAGCAGCAGGGTGCCCACGCCTCGGGCCTGCACCGAGCCGTCCACCACCAGCGCGACCTCCGCGGTGGCCGGGTCGGCGAGCACCTCGTAGTGCGCCACCCCCACCAGCCGCTCGTCCAGGTAGGCGCACAGCCCGCCGTGCCGGTAGTCGTCGTCGCGGGCGATGCGCCGCGCCATCCGGTCGAGCACCCTGGCCGTGGTCGATCCGAAGAACCGCAGGTACCTGTCCTGGTCGGACAGCCGCTCGTGCAGGTCCCGCACCTCGTCCACATCCGAACCGCACAGTGGACGCACCGTGACGATCCGGCCGTCGGCCAGCAGGGCTCGCACGCCTTCCGGCGTCTGCGCCACGATCATCGGGGACTCCGTTCGACCTCGTCGTTCCACCAGAAGGACATCCGGTTGCGCACCGCCACCACCCCGGGGACGGCGCGGACCACGCGCTCGATCCCGGGCAGGTCGCTGCGGTACTCCGCGCGCCCGAGCAGCAGCACCTCACCGTCCCGGACGTCCGCCCGAACGAGCACTTGGTGACCGGTGGCCAGCCCGTCGCGCTCGACCTGCTCGCGGATCTCGTCGTCGTCGCGGAGGTAGCCGCGCAGCAGGTCCCGCCGGCTCAACACGCCGACCAGTCGGCCGTGCTCGACCACGAACAGCCGCCGCACCCCGGTGGCGGCGAGCCGACGTGCCGCAGCTGACAGCGGCTCGTCGGCGGCGATGGTGGCCACCGGTGCCGTCATCACCTGCCGCGCGGTCAACGACGCGCGGTCGCCGCGTGCGCGCGGCCCGGCCCGGACCAGGTCCACTTCGGACAGGACGCCGATCGGGCGGCACCCGTCCAGCACGGGGACCGCGCTGACCCGGTTGGTGGCGAGAACGGCCGCGACGGCACACAGTGGCGCGTCGGCGGGCACCGAATCCGGGCACCGCGTCATCACCTCGGCCACGGTCAGCTCCGCGACCGCGGGGTGACCGGCCGACACCACCGCTGCTGCTCTCATCATGCCTCCTCAGCACGCTCCTGCTACTGAGAAGTCTTGTCGTGCGACACGGTCCCGGACAGAGCCGCAGGCACTCGGACCGAGCGCCAAAGGTCCCGGCCCGCTCGGGACGTCGGGCGCGCCACCCGGCCATTCCCCTGTGAAAACAGTACGGAAGGCGAACCGATGCTCGTGGTCGAGCTCGCCGTCGCGGTGAGCTACCGGAGTTTCGCGTGGCGATCGCTCGATCTCGTGCGGCAGCGGGTCACCGCGGCCGCCGCGACCAGGATCGGTCCGAGGGTGCACCGGCTGGACCTGATCGTCGAGGACGTCTACGGAGTGTGACCGGGTGAAGGACACGATGGACAGGGGCACAAGTGACGCCCGGGACACCGGCCGTGCCCCGCTGTTCGAGTATGTGGTCAGCTCCTCGGTCGTCGCGGCCGTCGCGGTCCACGCCGCCGTCGCGGTGCCCGGTGTGCTGCGGGTGGAGCCGGGCCTGACCGGGTTGGTCGGATCGGTCGTCCGCACGGCTCGTCAGCGGATCAAGGGACTGGAACCGGCGCCGACAGAAGGCGCGCGGGTCGAGTTCGTGCGGGCGGACACCGTGCGGGTGGAGGTGGACGTGGTGATCTCGGGACAGGACCAGGCCACCGCGGTGGGCCATGCGCTGCAGCGTGCGGTGGCGGGCGCGGTCTCCGAGGCGACCGGACTCACCGTCGCCGAGGTCGGCGTGTCCGTCCTCGACATCATCTGGGACTGACCCCGGCGATGAACACCACTGAGTTCGCCCGCGACCTCGTCGCCGCCGTGGCGAAGATCCCTGGGCTGCGTCCGGCCACCCAGGCCGGGCCTTCTCCGTTGGGGTGGCAATGGGATGCCCTGGCCGTCGACGTCATCCGCGGTGCCGGTGGCGGCGACGTGGTGATCCGGGCCGTGGCGACCCGGCTGCCGCTGCCACCCATCGTGCGCCAGGCGGAACAGGCGCTGCTGGCAGTGGTCGCCGCACGGCGTCTGCCCATCGCCCGCATGCGCCTGGAGATCACCGAGATCGACGGCGCGGCATTCGGCACGGGAAAGGGCTCACCGGAGTGAGGAGAAATCCGCGCGGGACCCGTGACGTTGGCGGCCCGCCGGTGTCCTACCAGTGTGTGACGTCGACGCGACAGCATCCGCTTCGCGAGGCCTCCACCGGACACCAGGAGTGCCGTCATGACCGCTACCCACAGCCCCCCGGCCAACTCGAACACGCCGGCAGGCAGCACCTCCGTCGTCTCGTCGTCGGAGAGGACCACCACGTCGCCGAACACCTCCCAGGGCACGTCGCTGGCCACATCGCAGGGCACCACGACGGTGGCCGACACCGTGGTACAGAAGATCGCCAGTCTCGCCACCAGGGAGATCAACGGCGTGTACGACCTCGGCGGCGGCGCGTCCCGCGCGTTCGGCGCCCTCAGGGAGCGGATTCCCGGCGCGACCGCGAGCGCCGCGCAGGGGGTGGCGGTCGAGGTCGGCGAGACCCAGGCCGCGATCGACCTGCAGCTCCTCGTCGAGTACGGCGTCTCCATCGCCGATCTGGCCAAGGCGGTACGTCGCAACGTGATCACCGCGATCGAGCGGATGACCGGCCTGGAAGTGGTCGAGGTCAACATCCACGTCAGCGACGTCCACATCCCCGGCACCGAGGACAGCACGCCAGAACCGACTCGCGTGCACTGACCCTCGGCGTCGAGACCGACGCCGAAGGCATCGCCGCCGCTGTCCAGGCCACCGCGACATCGCGGACCTGGACGGCGGCAGGCCCGCCGTCGACCTCAGCTAGGAGAACAAAACTGATGAACGCCACGACCCTGGGACTGATGGCCGGACTGGCGCTGGGTTTCGCCGGCGCGTTCGGTGGCTTCGGTGCCTTCCTCATCGTGCTCGTCCTGGCCGCGCTGGGCCTCCTCGTCGGTCGGGTACTCGACGGCAAGCTGGACGTGTCGCAGCTGACCGGCGTCGGCCGGGACCGGGGCTGAGGACATGACCGCCACGCTCGCTCCCCGCGGTCGGACGACCCTGTCCGACCAGGCCGTCGAACGCGTCGCCACCCAAGCTGTCACCGAGGTCGCCGACGTGGGCGGCGCGGCGCACTGGCTGCTCGGGGAGACCCTCAACGGGACACCCGAGAAACGCTCCGCGCAGGTGAGCGCAACGGTCGACGACACGACCGCGGCCCTGCACGTCCGGCTCTCGATCGCCTACCCGGCATCGGTGGCGCGCACGACCGAACAGGTTCGCGACCACCTGATCCGGCGGCTCCACGAACTGACCGGACTGGTGGTGACGCGGGTCGACATCACCGTCGTCGCCCTCTACCTCAACCAGCCAGGGCCACGGCGAGTCCGATGATGCGCAGGCCCCGCCGCACCGTCCCCGCCACGGTGACCGCCCTGGCCCTGCTCAGCGTGTGCGTACTGACCGCGATCAGCGTGATCCAGCTGCTCGCCGGCACGCGACCGCTGATCAGCTACGCGGCGATCGCCGACCTGGCGCACACCACACGCTGGGACAGCCTCGGCGTCGCGATCGCCGCCGGCGTCGTCATGCTGACCGGGCTCGTCCTGCTGCTCACCGCGATCCTGCCCGGCAGGCCCACCGTCATTCCCCTGCGCGCCACGGACACCGGCGCGGCCATCGACGCCGGTGCGTCCCGGCGGAGCCTGCGCGGCACGCTGCGTGCGGCGGCGAACGCCGTGGACGGTGTCACCGCGGTGAGGTTGACACTGCGCCGCCGAGCGGTCACCGCGGTGGTGCGCACCCACCGCACTACCCCCGAAGGGTTGGCCGAGGCCGTCCGTGCCGCCGTCGAGCACCGGCTCGACCAGATCTCCCCGGCCACCCGTCCGGCAGTGCGGGTCAGGGTCGTCGCCCCCAGGAGCACCTCATGACCAGTACGAGCCGCCCAGCCCGCCTCAACCGCTGCCTGCTCGCGGTCATCGGCGTCACGCTCGTGACCGGCGGTGGTCTCGCCATGGCCGCCAGTCTCGGGATGCTGCCGGTCGACCCGGCCACCACCCTCGTGCCCGGCACCGACCTCCCGCCCACGTGGGTGCTGTACGCCGTCGCGGCCGTCGCCGTCCTCCTGGCCCTGCTGTGCCTGCGCTGGCTGGCCGCGCAGCTCGTCAGGAAACCCAGGACCCACACCTGGCGCATCGAGGACGACCCCGAGCACGGCCACACCGAACTGGCCGCCCGCATCGCCACCACACCGTTCACCGCCGACGTCACCGCGTATCCCGGCATTCACGCCGCACACGCCGACCTCACCGGCCCCCAGCACTCCCCCACACTCGCCGTGGTCGTCACCACCGAACACGACGCCGACCTGTCCGACATCCGCCACCGCCTCGACACCCACGGCCTCCCCCGCCTGTGCGGCGCACTCGACCTCACCTCCCTGCCGATGACCCTCGAGTTCCGCTACACCACCAAGCCCAGCGCCCGCACCGTCTGAAGTGCTCAGCGCCGGAGGCACAGGACGGGCACCTGGGCGGTTCCGTCCGCCATGGCGGCGGCATGGTGACGACCCCATCGCAGCAACGCCGTGATATCGACACCGTGGGCGGACGTGCCCTCGTAGGGCTCGATGTTGTCGGCGCCGCGGGTGAGCAGGGCGCCCGCGCCGGCAAGGTTGCCGCGGGCGGCATGTGTGACGCCAACGGCCAGCTGTGCCAGGCCCTTCCACAGCGCACGCGACGCCTCGGGTGCTGCCTTCCAGGCGTCCTCCAACACTTCGTGCGCGTGGAACGGCATGCCGAGGTCGAGCAGCCGCTGCGCCTCCAGAAGCGTGTCCTCCGGTGTCCTGATGACCCCTTCGGGGAGGCGCGGAACGCCCCGGACGTTCCGGGAGTTGAGCACCTGCCTGCGCGGGCGCGACAGTGGGTATGCCCTTGTGCCCGAGGTGAACGAAAGACCATCTCCACCCTGCTTGACCTCAGATCCTTGCGCCACAACGCTTTCACACTGGACGACAGCGGCCTGCGGGACGAGCTGGGTCGCGGGCGGCGCCCGCCGCTCTCTCCACCGGCGCACGACGTTGCCTGACCGGCGATCGACCGCGCACGGGAGTTCAGCGGGTCGGCTCCGGAATGTGGTCGATGGCGTAGACGACCTGTAAGGCGAGCTCACGGGCGACGTCGTCACCGATCGTCTGGTTCTTCGCGAGGACGTCCTGTACGAAAGCGACCCGCCGCTCGTAGCGGGAGATGAACGCGATTTCCTTCATGGTGTTCTCCTTGTGCCGGCCGCGTTTCTGGCGAACCAGTGAGGTGACGCCGCGCGAGGCCGGTGAGGAACCAGCACCTCGAACGTGGGTGTCATCGGTTCCGATGCCCTGAGCATACGCCCGCTCACCACCGATGTGCTGAGAGTCGGCTGTGAGTCAACGAGTCCGGCAAGAGGCCGACAGCGTCGCGAAGCTCCCCCGAACTCCGAGTTCTGCCGGCCGCCGAAGTCCGGTACGACGCGGTTCGCCGCATGAGTAGTCGTCCTTCGGGCCGTGGCGGGCTGCTTCAGGAGGCCCCGTGTGCGGTGATGGCCTCGACGTCGGCGGTGCCGTCGATGACCTGCCGGGCGAGGTCGGAGAGGCGGTGATGGTGCGAGCGGGCGTAGCCGCGCAGGGCGGCGAAGACCTCTTCCGGGGTCATGGTGCCGCTGTGGGCGGCGAGCATGCCTTTGGCCTGCTCGAAGATGACACGGGAGTTGAGGGCGGTCTGCAGTTGCTCGGTGAGCACGACGGCATGGTCGATGGAGCGTTGCTGCAGGATGCCGATGGTGGCGACATCCGCGAGGGCTTGACCGAGCTGACTGGACTCCACGGGCATGCCGTCAGGCTCGCCGTTGAGCAGCGACAGGGCACCGATCACGTCGCGGCGCAGCCGCATCGGCAGAGCGTGCACGGCGCGAAACCCGCACGCCTCGGCCGCGGCGGCATAACGTGGCCACCGGTCAGCGTCGGCGGTCAGGTCGGCGCTGGCCACCACTTCACCGGTCCGCACGCACTCCACGCAGGGGCCACCGGCGGTTTCCGCGGCGAACACCTCGAGCAGT
This sequence comes from Actinophytocola gossypii, assembly GCF_025165815.1. Taxonomy (GTDB): domain Bacteria; phylum Actinomycetota; class Actinomycetes; order Mycobacteriales; family Pseudonocardiaceae; genus Actinophytocola; species Actinophytocola gossypii. The sequence continues at coordinate 45,435 of NZ_JAFFZE010000030.1, forward strand.
TCGGACTTCTCCGAGGACGCGGCCGCCATCCGGAGCCCACCGCGCTGGTCGGAGAGCAACACGCCGGCGGCGTCCACGTCGAGAAGGTCCACACAGTGGTCGACGAGCATGTGCAGGAACTCGGCGAGATCGAAATCGTCGACCATCGTGTCGGCGAGGTTCACGAACGCCCGCCCGATCCGCTGTTCCCTCGGCGCGGTCGCGCCACTCTCGTCGCCGGAATCGACGGGCCGGGCCGTGTCGGAGCTCCTGGGGGTCGCTCGTGGTTCGCGTTCCAACTGGTCACTCCCCGTCGTCCAGCCGCAACCGGCGCTCGATGATTTCCTTCGCGACCTCGGTCAGTGTCCTGTGATGAGCGAAGGCGTGTCCCCGTATACGCAGCAGCGCCTCTGCCAAACTCACCCGCATGTCCACTGCGACCATACCGGTCGCCTGGTGCACCTCGGCATGGATGTCGACCAGCCCGGACAGCGTCAACAGCGCCACCCCGTGCACGTCGTCGAAGATCGTGTCGGTGGCCGCGTCCGCGAGCAGGAGCGCGTCGGTCAGCTGTGCTTGCGTCAACGGCCCGGCCGATCGCCGATGCATCTCCAGCACGCCCAGCCGAACCCCACCGACCTGCAGCGGGAACGAGAACAACGCGGCAGCGCCCGCGGTGACCGCGTCCGCGGTGAACCCGGGCCAGCGGCCGCTATCCGAGGTCAGATAGGGAACGAGCACCGGACGCCCCAGTTCGAACGCGTCGAAGCACGGCGCCAAGCCGACGGTGACGGCGAGATCATCCAGCCGCACACCGAGTTCGTCGGAGGAATAGACCAACGCGCCCCCACCGTTCACGCTCGTGGCGCCCAGCACCCGCGCTCGCGCACCGGAGACAGCCACCTCCGTCACGCACAGGTCACAGATTCCCCGTAGCAGATCCGCCGCGTTGTCGTATTCCGCGAGCAGGTTTTGCAGGTGCTCGCGCCGGTCTGCGCTCACCGCTCCGCCCTTCTGCACACGCGACCCGCCGCGGCGGGATATGGCGATTCACCATACTCCTCTCGCCGACCGGATGTCTTTCCGACGACGCCGGACCGAACGGGTGACCGTCCCATCAGGACACACCAGCGGTGAGGCGTACTCGTCGAACGCCTCGCGGAGAATCGAGACCTGACCGGACGGGCCATCGGGAACCCGCGACAGCTCGATGTCGTCGGACTGCGCGTCGGCGGCGGAGCCCGCGACTTTCCGCGCGGCGGGTTCCAGGACCACGCGGGTGATGGTGGGAGTGCGCGACCGGTGCACGGTCGCGCTCAGCCCGGCCGGTGCGGCCCTGCGCCCGGAGGTGCAGGCCATTCTCGACCGGGTCGACGCGGCAACCGCCCTGGTGCGCTCTGTGCGCGCGGGATCCGGCGAACCGACCCCGGACTCCACGACCGGATGCTCGCCGAGATCCACGGACCTGACGACGTGCCCGACATCGTCAGGTCCGAACCCGGTGACGACCGCCGCGTCGTCGCCGTCCCGGGCCGACACCCTCCGCACCCGTGGCGTCGTGTACCGCCAGTTCGTGACGCCGGAGCCGTGCGCCCGAGTCGGTCTCGCCTACCGGACACCACCGGTTCCCCCCGATCGAGCGATAGTCCACCGGATGGTGGGGGAGCATTCCCCAGCCGGGCGCGTACGATGAAGGGGATAGATGCCCGGGACCCCGGTATGACGTCAGCGAACCGAGGGGCACCCGATGGCACAGATCGATCCGATCCCGGACACCACGAGGTTCGAGCGGGTCGCCGAACCCCACCAGAGCACGGTCGCGGCCATCGTGTGCGCCACCGAGCGGGGGCTGCTCACCGCGGCCCAGGCCCAGGTCATGATCGACCGGGTTCGGGCGCACCTGACCGTGCGACCTGTCACCGGGGCGGCCATGTCGTCCTCGTCGGGCACGCTCCTGACCACCGCCGTGGGACTGCCGTCCGACGACGTTTGGATCGACGGTCCCCGGGAAACTCCACGGACGAGCTGCCCCAGATCCCGGCGGAGATCCTGGGCGACCACGGTTGGCGGCAGGCGGTGACTGAGAGTGTTCCCTGTCAGCACCGCCGGCGGTCGCTTCGTGCGCTCGGGACGATCCGACACTCGCACGTATCCCCGGAGGTGCGGAGCCCGATGACATCTGTGTCTTCCCAGCGCCGGAGCGAAGCCGGTGACTTCGCGACGTTGTCGCGGGAGATTCGCGGCGCCGGTCTGCTCGAGCGACGGCGCGGTTACTACCTGGCCAGGATCGTGGGGAACCTGGCTGTGTTCGCCGCCGGCTGGGTGGTGTTCGTGGCGATCGGCGACTCGTGGTGGCAGTTGCTCATGGCGGTGTTCTTCGCGGTCATGTTCACCCAGCTGGCGTTCATCGGGCACGACGCCGGTCACAAGCAGATCTTCCGCGGCCGCCACGGCAACGACGCCGTCGGCTACCTGCACGGCGGCCTCGTCGGACTCAGCTACGAATGGTGGGTCGGCAAGCACACCCGGCACCACGCGAACCCCAACCACGAGGACGACGACCCGGATCTCCACATCCCCGCGCTGGCCTTCACCCGGGACCAGGCACGGACCAAACGCGGGCTCCTGCGCTGGATGGCCAGACACCAGGCCGCTCTGTTCTTTCCGCTGTTGCTGCTCGAAGGGCTGAACCTGCACTGGTCGAGCATCAAACACGTGTGGCGCGGCGACGGCCGAGCACGCCGGCTTGAAGCCGGCCTGCTGATCGCGCACCTGGTCGGCTACCTGACCGTCGTGTTCACCGTGCTGTCGCCCCTGACCGGGCTGGCGTTCATCGCCGTGCACCAGGGCCTGTGGGGAGTCTACATGGGATGCTCGTTCGCGCCCAACCACAAGGGAATGCCGACCCTGCCCCCCGGGCACCAGCTCGACTACCTCCGCAAGCAGGTCCTGACCTCCCGCAACGTGTACGGCGGCCGCTGGGTGGATTTCGTCCTCGGTGGACTCAACTACCAGATCGAGCACCACCTGTTCCCCACCATGCCCCGTCCCAACCTGCGCCGGGCCCAGGTGATTGTCCAGGACTTCTGCGCACGCCACCGCATCGACTACGCCCAATGCGGACTCGTGCGCTCCTACCAGCACGTCCTACACCACCTGCGCGACGCAGGCGCCCCACTCCGACACAAGGAGGCCAAGGCGGCATGACACGCCATGAACCCCGTCTCGAAATAAAACCCACCGGTGCCGCCACCGGCAGCGTCGACGGCGGCTGGTGGCCACAGTCGCTCGATCCGACAACCGCCTTTCCCGAACTGGTCTCGGCACTGCGCCCCTGGATCGGTCCGGTCGGCCGCATCGCCTACAACCTCGGCCGCTGGGAGCCGGCGCCCCGCAAGCAGACCGTGAACGGCCAGGTCATCCGGTACGAGGGCTTCCACACGATCGACCCGCACACCGTGACCGCGATCGGGACCAACGCCCGCCGGGTGAGTCTGCTGGTCGTGCCGCCACACACGCCAGGCGGCGTCGCCAGGGCGGTACTGCGATCCGCGGCCGCCGCGGACAGCACCGCCACCGTCGCGGACATCCTGGCCAGCAACGGCGTTCCGCCCCAGGACGGCGCCGGGGCTCCTGCCGACCCGACCCGAGCCGAGCAGGTACCGGAGCAGCGCTGGGAGGCCGATGGCGGCTACGTCCACAACACCGACCGGCGCACGGCCGCGTCACCAGGCTCAGCCCGATAGGAATCGAATTCGCGGAACTCGCACACTGTGGAGGCAGACATGCTCATTCTCGTAGTCGTACTACTGGCGGTGTGGCTCATCGTCTCGATCATCGGTTTCGCGATGGAGGGACTGCTGTGGCTGGGCATCGTCGGCATCGTCCTGTTCATCGGAACCGCCGTGATCGGCGGCGTCCGGCGCAAGACCCTCAGGCGGCCGTCCACACGCTGAACCGGGCCTCAGCCGACGACGCCGCTCCCGACATTGCCGGAGGGTGGTTGGCTCCCCCTGATCACCTCATTGACCACGACTTCCAGGTTCGGGCGGTGTCACGATCGTCGGCGTCGACCCGATGCTGGTCGAGCGGGGCGTGGCGGAGGGTGCTGACCACCGGGGCACTGTTCGGATCCCTGGTTCGGCCTGTTAGGCCTCGGCTCGAGGACAACGGAACTTCGTGTCGCACACCCAACTGGTCACGGGACCTGCTCGCAGCACTCGCCTACGCGACAACTGACGGTCCACCCCGAACACTCCATCGATACGACACGAAGAAGAGCACCGACATGAGCACGACCTCGCATTCGTCGTCCAACACCAAGGAACTCACCACCGAAAGGCTGACGTTGCGGCCCTGGCGCGTCGCGGACGCCCAGACCGCGCTGGACGTCTACGGGCACGCCGACGTGACCCGCTGGCTCAGCCCCGACATGGACCGCGTTCCGAGCCTGCCGGCCATGCGGCTGCTGCTGCAGCAATGGATCGCCGAAGACGCCCGGTTGCCAGCGCCAGCGGGCCGATGGGCGATCCAGGTCAACACCGACGACCGCGTCATCGGCGGCGCCATCCTGCTCCCCCTGCCACCCGGCAACGAGGACCTCGAGATCGGCTGGCAACTCCACCCCGACACCTGGGGCAACGGCTACGCCACCGAAACCACCCACGCCCTGGCCACCTGGGCGTTCAGCCAGGACGTCCAGGAGATCTTCGCCGTCGTCCGGCCCGGCAACGCCCGCGCCGCCGCAACGGTCCGAAACAACGGCATGCACTGGGTCGGTGAGACCACCAAGTACTTCGATGCCGACCTGCAGGTGTACCGCCTGCGCATGGCCGACCTCGACCGAGCAGCCCCCGAAGGCCACCACCCACCCGGCCTCAACCACTGACGTGGTGCCTGTCAGCGGGTGCGAGGTGTTCCTGGCCTGACGAGCCGGTCGGTCATGTCCGGGGTGGCACGCCGGGTCGGGTGCGCGAACCCTTGCGAACGTGGTCGTCATCGAGCGTTCCGTCGATGATCTGTGCGGCGACGTCGCTGAGGCGGCGGTTGTGGCCGCGGGCGTAGGCGCGCATCACCTGGAAAGCTTCGTCCATGTGCAGCCCGGCGCGTTGGGCGAGGACGCCTTTGGCTTGTTCGAGTTGGACGCGGCTGTTCAGGGCGGTCTGCAGTTGGGTGGCGAGTTGTTCGCCGGTGGCGATCGCGCGTTCCTGGATCAGGCCGACGGTGGCGACATCGGCCATGGCCTGACCGATGCTCAGATCGGCGTCGGTGAGTCGGCCGGGCTTGAGCCGGAACAGGTTCAGCGCGCCGACGGTCTCTGCGCGCAGGCGCATCGGGAGTGCCTGTGCGGAGTGGAACCCGAAGCCCTGCAACTGGTCGGTGAACGCGGGCCACGAAGTGCGCATCGCGGGCAGGTCGTCGCGGGCCACGGGGCGCCCGGACCTGAAGCAGTCCAGGCAGGGGCCTTGGTTGTTCTGCAGTTCGTAGAGTTCCAGCAGGCGGGCCTCCTCGGCGGACGAGGCCATCAGACGCAGGGCACCCCGCTGGTCGGCCAGCATGATCCCGGCGGCATCGGCGTCGAGCAGTTCGACGCTTCGGGTGGCCAGGGTGTGGAGGAAGTCGACGATGTCGAAGTCGGCCACCAGGGTGTCGGCCAGGCTCACGAAGGTGCTGGCGAGGAGTTGTTCGCGGCTCGTCATGAGCCCACCGCCTGTGTCTCGTTGGAGGTCACGACCAGCCCTGCCCTGTGGCGCCGGACTCGTTGTCGTCGAATGACAGGCGTCGATCGACTACGTCGGCGGCGACGACCGACACCGTCTGACCGGTAGCGTACGCGTACGCACGCAGCCGCAGCAGTGCCTCGTCGAGGCCGATGCCGAGTTGGATCGTGAGCATCCCCGTCGCTTGGTGGACCACCGCCTGGCTGTCGATCGGCCCGTCGAGCGCGGCGTTCGCCGCACCGTGCTCGTCGTGGTCCTGCAGGTGCAGCACCATGACGGTGGCCGCTTCGGCGAAGGCCAGCGCGTCGGCGAGGTCGAGGTCGGTGAGCGGTCCTGCGGTGTCGCGGTAGAGGTCCAGGACACCCACTCGGATGGCGCCGACCCGCAGCGGGAACGCGAAGATGGCGCGCACCCCGGCAGCGAGCGCTGCGGCGTCGAACCGCGACCACCGCGCCGACCCGACGGCCGTGAGGTCCGGCTGAAGCACCGGGCGACCGCTCCCGGACGCCGCCGCGCACGGCCCCTCACCGAGAGCGAACTGCAGTTCCTCCAACTGCCGGGCCCGCCCGTCGGTGGCCGCGAGCACCACCCCACTGGGCCCGTCGGCGGTCATCAGCGCCACCGCGACACCGCTGACCGGCAACGCCGCCAAGCACTCCGCGCACAACCTGGCCGGCGGCGTGCCCTCTCCGCTCTCGGCGATCGTCGACAGGATCTCGGTCACTCGGGGACCACGCACGGCGGCTATCCGTCCGGTCCGCAACCGGCACGCACCAGGGCGTCGGTGAGGTCAGAGCTGATGTGGAACACGCTGTCGAGGCCGGTGATCGCCAGGGGCATCAGCACCGGGCGGGTGGACGCGACCAGGCAGAGCGTGACACCCGCCGTCGCGGCCGGTTCTCTGGCGTCCACGAGGACGGTGAGACCGGCCACTCCGAAGAACCCCACGTCGGTGAGGTCGACGATCACGTGCGGCACGGTGTCCCGCACGAGCGGGAGCAACTGGTCCGCCATCTGTGTGCTGGTGAGCATGTCCACCTCGCCGTGCACCGTGAGGACGGTCGCGGCGGGCGGGACGGGATGCGCGGTGATGGTCAGCAGCTGAGTAGCCGAGTACGGGTGTGGCTGGACGGGCGGATAAACCGCCATGGGCGTGGTCACAAGACTCTCCCGTCGTGAAGGTGTGAAAGGGGACGACGCCCGCTCACCGCAGTGGGAACACCACTACAACGGACACCGGTACTGGGTCCGGCCGGAGTTTGATCAACATGTGCCACGCGTCAGTCCCTCGGTCGGCTGTCCTCAAACCGGGGTCCCGGGCATCTCCATGACATGTTACGCCCTTTTAGCGGAGATCGTTCCCTGAATATTCACAGTGGACCCCAGGAGACGTCGCGCGACACAGGTTCCCAGCGGGGACAACCGATCCCACGATGGCGATGAGCCAGGTGGGACAGGTCGGAGAACCCGCCCGTGGCCGCGATGCCGAACACCTTTCAGGCCGCCCGGCCACCCAACAACGCTTGGCGACGCTGCCGACGATCAGTCGCAGCACATTTCGCCCGGTCGCGTGGCGATACGGACGCCCAAGCAGGCCGCTCGCGAATGTCAGGTGGGAACGGTTCGGGAGAAGACGCCCGCGATCTCCTTGACGCGTCGACGTGCTCGGCATGTTCGTCGCCAAGGTCCGGGGCGATGCCCAATCACACCAGGCCCCGTTCCAGTGACCGGGTGCCCCCTGAGCGTAGACCCTCGCAGGCCGTCCGGCAGGACCGAGACGAGAGTGGTACCTCGAGTCACGACGACCAGGCCGCTGATCTCAGTCGTGTGTGAGCAGCCACCACGCCACGAGCACGCCGCCTGAGTTGGTGGCCAGATGCACCAGCATCGGAGCGAGGAGACCCCGGGCGACGTGGCGCCACCAGTGCAGGACCACCCCCGCCACGGCGGCAGCCAGCATCGTCAGCACGGACACCACCAGGACCGGCACACCGCCAAACGTCGTGCCGATGGCGGCGTTCTGCGTGATGGCCAGCGACGGAAACGCATGCCAGAGCCCGAACAGCGAGGCCGCGACGAGCACCGGACGCCATCGCCACCGGTCACCGGCGCCCAACAGCGCCGGTAACACGCCCCGGAACGCGATCTCCTCGAGGAGCACCGTGCCCAGCGGGATGCGGACCAGGGTCACCCACGCCAATGTGCCGACGCCGAGCGTGTCCATCCGGGCATCACCGAAGAGGCCACGCAACCCTGGGAACGCCGCGGCGATCCCGAACACCAGCCCGATCGCCCCCAACCCGACCAGGCCGAACACCACCGGCCTGCGTAGTCGTCGAAGGTCCAGTCCGATGGAGCGCGCCCGCAACCCCGACCACCGGGCCACTCCCAGCGTCGCGGCCGCGACGACCAGACCGCACAACGGGTACGCCCAACCGGGCAATACCAGATTGACCAGCACAGTCGCCGCGGTCAACAGCACGAGAACCGCGATCATCGCCGGCACCCGACGGTTCGTCGCGTGAGAATCAGGTGGCAGCACCGCCGCCACAGTGGTCGACGAAGTCATTATGGCTCCAGTGTGCGCCAGCCCAAGCGGCCGAGGTGAACGAACGGGCCGGCGTTGACATATCGCCCACAATCCGCACACGTGGGTACGTCAAGTCCGAACGGACAGCGTTGAAAGCCCTGGAGCTCCCGCCAGTCCGCACCGAACCCCAAGGCCCTCGCCACCACATCACGGCGACTCGCTCGCCAGGGTCTATCCCATGATCGGTGTGTCCGGCGTTGTTGATCAGTAGGTCTCGGCTCCCGGCCAGCGGTCACCGAACGTGATGGCGAAGGCGTTGAGTACTGGCTTCCAGCGCATCGTCCACTTGGTGCGGCCTGTGCCGGTCGGGTCGAGGCTGCGGGTCACAAGATACAGGCACTTCATCGCTGCCTGTTCGGTCGGGAAGTGCCCGCGTGCGCGGATCGCCCGCCGGTAGCGGGCGTTCAAGGATTCGATCGCGTTGGTGGAGCAGATCATCCGGCGGATCTCGATGTCGTAGTCGAGGAACGGGATGAATTCTTCCCAGGCGTTGCGCCAGAGTCGGATCATCGCCGAGTATTTTTTCCTCCATTTCTCGTCGAGTTCGTCCAGTGCCGCTAGTGCGGATTCTGGGTTGGGGGCGGTGTAGATGGGTTTGATGTCCCGTTTCACCGCGTCCCAGTCCTGACGGGCGACCAGCCGGAACGTGTTCCGGATGAGGTGAACGACGCAGGTTTGCACGATTGTTCGCGGCCATACGTTCGTCACGACGTCGGGGAGGCCTTTCAGGCCGTCGCAGACGAGGAAGAACACGTCGGCGACGCCGCGGTTCTTGAGGTCGACCAGCACGCTCATCCAGAACTTCGCACCTTCGCCGCCGGTGCCCATCCACAGGCCCAGGACGTCCTTGCCGCCGTCCACGGTGACCCCGATCGCGGCGTAGACGGGCCGGTTGGCGACCTGACCGTCGCGGACCTTCACCACGATCGCGTCGATGAACACCGCCGCGTACACGGCGTCCAACGGCCGGTTCGCCCAGTCATTCATCTCGGCGACGACCTTGTCCGTGATCCGCGAGATCGTCTCCTTGCTGACCGACGCACCGTAGATTTCGGCGAAATGCGCGGAGATCTCGCCCGTGGTCATTCCTTTCGCATACAACGACAGCACGATCTCATCCACATCACCGAGCCGCCGCTGCCTTTTCTTCACGATCTGCGGCTCGAACGTGCTCTCCCGATCCCGCGGCACGCTGATCTCGACCTCGCCCGCGGCATCCGAAATGACAGTCTTCGACCGGCTACCGTTTCGCACATTCGCCGACTCGCGCTCGGGCTCGGCCCGGTTCTTCTCATGCCCGAGATGCTCGGTCATCTCCTCGTTGAGCGCGGTCTCCAGCACGTTCTTGGTAAACAGCTTCAACAGGCCGTCCGGGCCGGTCAACGCCAACCCCCGCGCCTTGGCCTCGGCCACCATCGCCGCCGCAGCGGCCTGCTCCGGCGACAGCTCTCGCCCCGGCTTCTCACTCTTGCGTGGACTCACAAGGTCCGATGTCATCACTCACAGTGCCCATCCCGCCGGACCTTCGGCCGGCGTGTCGGGCCGGACACACCGATCTTGGAACAGTCCCACCGGGCCCCGTTTGGTGGTCCAGTGGTTATGAGAGTGCTGGTTGGTTGGTCCATTGTTGACGGAACTGGGTGGGGGTGAGTCCGCCGAGTGATCCGTGGGGTCGGGTGGTGTTGTACTCGGTCCTCCAGTCGTCGGCCAGGACCTGGGCTTCCAGGAGTGTGTCGAACTGTTCGGTGGTCAGGAACTCGTCGCGGAACCGGCCGTTGAACGACTCGCTGTAGCCGTTCTGCCAGGGCGAGCCGGGCTCGATGAACACGGTGGCCACCTCGGCGAATCGGCACCAGTCGCGCATCGCCGCGGCGGTGAGCTCGGGCCCGTTGTCCATGCGCAGGTTCGCCGGCCGGCGCCCGGTCTCAGCGATGATCTTGTCGAGCAGGATGGTGGTGTCATCGGCGGTGAACGATCTGGCCGCCGCGGTGGCCAGCGCTTCGCGGGTGAACTCGTCCACCACGTTGCACCACCGGATCTGCCGGCCATCGGCGGTGACGTCGACCTGGAAGTCCAGTGCCCACACCTGATCGGGACAGGTCGCGGTCAGCCGGTCGCCGCGTTGCGGCCCGACCCGCTGCCTCTTGCGGGACCTAACCGGCCGCGTGAGCCCTTCGACGGCCCAGTAGCGGCGGATCCGCTTGTGGTTCACCAGGTGGCCTTCGCCGCGCAGCAGCCAGTACGCCTTGCGCCAGCCCCACCGCAGATGAGCCCGGCTGATCTCGCGCAACCGGGTCCGCAGCATCGACTCCACGTCGCTGGCTTGTCCCGGCGCGCGGCGCTGGGTCGAGCGGTGCCGGCCGACCACCGCACACGCCCGGCGCTGCGAGACCCCGAACCTCTGCTGAAGCACGTCCACCGCGCGACGCCGTCCGCCGGGGCTCACCAGTTTCCCCGGTTCAACTCCTTGAGCATGTCGATGTCCAGAGCCTGTTCGGCGACCATCTTCTTCAACCGGGCGTTCTCCCGCTCCAACTCCTCCAACCGCTTGGCGTCATCGCCCTTCATACCGCCGTACTGATTGCGCCACCAGTACCACGTCGCCTCGGTGATCTCCAGGCGCCGACACACCTCCGGCAGCTCCGCACCCTGCCCGAGTTGCTTCTCGCCCTCCCGCAGCTTGCGGATGATCTGCTCCGGCGTGTGCCGCCGACGTCGAGTAGCCATCGTCTTCGAGTCCTCCTACACCCATCATCGGGCATCGGACTCTCACACCAGACGGACCACTATCCGGGGACCCGGTCACGGGCGTGAACTCGTGCTCTGCCCATGAATGTTTGCCGGGCTGGCGACACGCGGTCAGGGTTGTGGTTGGTGACCGAGTTGCCGTCTGGCTGGGTGGCAGCCCATGGTGGTGCTTGCCTCGGCCGCCGGGAACACCGCGCCGGCGATCGGCCGCCCGATCCAGGGCGATGAAGACAGGGTCGAACGGTGTTTCACCCCGACCCACTCATCCTGGGGCCAACCCGATCGAAGTGCACGTCGCGCCGCTGCGCACCTTCGTCTTCGCTGGCTCGAACCATCCGAACCGCACCGTGGCAACCCGCGCACTGCACGAGCACCTGCGCTGGCGCGAACGAGCACGCGTCCCCAGCGAGAAAGGCATCCGCCGGGACGGCCAGCCCATCACCCCAGCCGCCCGACAGACCCGGCCAACCCACTGGACACAGCACTAGAGATCGGCGGGAGTGGTCAGATAGCGGAGGAGCATGGCGACCAGCTCGCGCTCGAATCGGTCGGCGTCCGAGGGGTCGGCGCCGGCGTGGAAGCGGTGAACGAGGGACTCGATCGCACCCACGACCAGCCGCGCGGCCATGGGGACGTCTTCGACCGTCACGTCCTGGTCGGCGGTGAGCATCCGCTCGGCGGCCGCCACCAGCCGCCGTTCCGCGTCGCGCAGGTAGGCCAGCAGCTCGGGCGGACGTGGCGCCTCGTCGAACAGAACCCGGTGCAGGGCGGGATCGTCGCGGTGGTTGTCCATCACGGCCCGGACGAACAACCTGATCCTGCCCTCGATCGAGTCGGGCAGCCGGCCGTCGGCGATCAGGCGCTCGACCGCGGCGATGCCGGACCTGGCGTGCGCGGTGGACAGCTCGACCAGGATCCCGTCCTTGTTCGGGAAGTACTGGTACAGCGAACCGACGGAGTGCCCGGCCTCTTCCGCGATCCGGTTCGTGGTGCCCGCCGCGTAGCCGTGCGTCGCGAAAACGCGAGCAGCCGCGTCGAGCAGCCGTTGCCTGGTCTCCAGCGCGCGCTGCTGACCTGGGACCTTCCGCGGTCTCAGCCGCTTGTCCGGCACGCGCGCACCCCCGGTGAAAGCGAGTAGTTCCCATCCGGCTGTGCGTCGGACTTGTGTGCCAGGGTCGTGTTCCGTGGTCCGCTGCCGACGGGTGGCGAGGTACAGGGCGAACACCCCGCCGCTCCCGACGCCCACGCTCAACCCGATCTTCAACGCGTCGAGCTGCACGGTGATGCGATCCTTGCTGGTCAGCCCGGTCAAGTCGAGCCACAGCAGGACCGCGCTGACAGCGGCGGCAATGAGCACAATCACGCCTACGGCGACGAGTGGGACCAACCATGCAGGCAGCACTTTGTACTTATGCACCCAGCCCGCCATGCTGCGGCTTCGTGTCCGAGGTTGTCTCGCCGGGGAGAGGCACGAAACTCATGACCAACCTCGCCAAATCACGGTCCGGTGTTACAACCGCAGGCAGAGCTTTCGACCAAGCTTGTTCTGCAGGAACCAGAAGTTTCATGTGTTGTTCTATCGTGCCGCGTTGCTACCGTCTCGGACGAACGCGCGCGTTCACGATCGGTGCGGTGTTCGGGGATCGGCCTGCTTTCCCAGTCTGATCGGGGTCAGACGAGGTCACCGTTGGACATGGCGGTGAGGCCTGCCCAGGAGAGGGGTGAAGTGTCGTGTTCGGCGCGCCATCTTTGCTGCGCTCGGCGAAGGGCCCAGGGTGCTCGTGCGCCGCGCGCCAACTGGATGTAGAGGTGTTCGAGGATGGTCGCGGTCGCGTGGCCGGTACTCGCGCCGTCGGGAAGCGGGAAGGTTCCGCCGATGACTGTGGAAGCGCCGCGGCAGAGCATCACCGACGGTATCCCGATCGGGTCCGTGCCGATTCGCCGATCGAGGTTTCCGGAGAAGCACGCACCGACCACCACGGTGCGGGGAAAGCGCAGCCCCATCATGCGTGCTGCGGACAGTCTGGTCCTCCGCTCCGGATTGAGCAGTAGCGAGTGTGCGAGACCGGGCCGGTCGTCGCCGTGCACAGACATTGTCAACATCGAGTACTTGTTCGCCGTGCCGAGCTCCCGGACGAGAGTGTCGGCGTCGATGGCCTCGTCGACCTGAGCCGGCCAGCAGGTTCGTAGCGAGGTTCGTTCTAGCTCGAGGCCTGCCTCGTCCACGCCGTGGAGGTAACTGAGCACGCCCCTGGCCGCGGGTTGGGGTGCCGGCTCCGGGTTGAGGACAGAGTTGGAGGGCAGCAATGCGGTCGCGGCGCGGTCGCCCAGGGTCGTCCCGGTGTCGTCGATCCTCAGGGCCGACCACGGGAGTGCCCAGAGCAGGCTGTCCGGCGAGAACATGATGAGCGGTATCTCGTCGTCGGCGGCGTTTGGTGGAGTGGCGGCGACGAGGTCGACCAGTGCGGGCGGCAGGAGCAGGGGGGTCAGGGACCGCCACGGCTGGTTCCAGTCCGCGAGCGCGCGACGTCGCACGCTGCGTTGCCACCCCTTGGTCGAGGCGCGCACGGCCTCGGGTTCGTCGGCGCCGGCGGGTCGTTTCCGGTCGGCGTGCCCAGTTACCTCCAATAACGACTGCGCCAGGTCTGACGGCAGCTCGCAGCGGTATGGCACGGGTGTCCGCCCCGGCGGCTCCCAGCTGCCGTAGATCACGATCTTGCCGTCGTCGGCGACCAGCCTTGTCTGCACGAAATGATGGCCGGGCACGATACGCTTACGCGGCTTGCCGACCGGTCCCTGCATCATCTGACGGAACTGGGCGGAAGCGACGTTTTCCAGTTTCTCGTACAGGTGTGCTGACGAACCGATCGTCGGGGTTTCCGGGTCCTCCGCTCGCGCCAGCTGGACGAGAAGCTCCGCGACGACACCCGGCAAGCCCTGGCGCGCGTCCGAGCCCGTGTCAAGAATTCCGGTTCGAAGCAGGTTGGCAATGTCGCTTTCACGGAGCATACCCAGCGCCGTGACGTACATCGTGAGCGCCTCGGGGTCATCGGCGGCCAGGGTCAGGGCCGCTTCCAGTGTCTGCTGCTCGACGTCGGCGAAGGAGGCATGCGCATCGGCTTGATGCTGACGCCATCCCCGAGCTGCCTTGAGTGCACCGGCGATTCGGAGGAACTTGGTCCCGGTGTCGACCTGCTCGCGCAGGTTCCCCTCGTCGATGGCCAGTCCGAACCGGACCTTCAAGTTGTCGGCCTGAAGTCCGACCGGGGTATCCGGGTGCATCGCCGCCTCGGCGGCGTCCAGCAATCGCCGACATCCCACGAGGTCACCTGCTCCTCCCACCCCGATGGCCTGGTGGTGCAACGCGTCAACGGCATGGTCCCGCATGTTCCACTTCGCCGCGAGCTCGTGCCCCTTGCGGGCGTGATCGGCTCCCCTGGGATAGTCACCGGTGTCGATGTACAGCCTCGCGAGCTCGATCTCGGTCCGGACTGCGGTCTGGCGGAACGCCCCGCGACGGCTTACGCTCCGCACCTCCTCGAGCACCTCGATCGCCGCCGCACTGTTGCCTTGCCGGACGTGGATCTTGGCGACCTGCTGAAGCATCTCGCCGAGTGCCGACGCGTTTCGGGGAGTTCGCCACCGTTGGTACACCTCTCGATAGAAGCGCACCCCACGCTCCGCGCTCGCCAACGCTACATCGAAGCGGCCCAGCGTGGTCGCTACCTGGGTCCGATGGAAGTCCACTTGAGCTGCGACCGCCGGTGTCTCCTCAATCTCCGGCCGCTGCGCGAGCTCGTCCAGAACGATCATGGCCTGGCCGATCTCGCCCTGGATGACCAGCTGGTTCGCCTGCTGCAGGATCAGCATGTGCTGCTTGACCTGTTCGAGGTTCTGCGTGGTCGGCCGCACGCCGAGTCGGGTGGCCAAATAGTTGCGATACAGCTGCCACGCCAGCACCACGGCCAGAAGGATTCCCCAGGTCCACGGAGAGGCGAGCATGTCAGGTGTCCTTGTCTTGCCGCTTGGTCAGGCGGTAGGAACCGTGAACCGCCTTGATGATCGACCGCGGGATGAACACGAAATCCTCGTTTACAGCGGTCCGCGGAGAGTCGCCCGGTCCGGACGACAGGATCGGTGGTCGCAGGACGAGTGCGTCCCGGGCCGGGTCCTCGGCCACCGAGACCGAGCGGAATACGCCTTCAATCAACCGGCCGTCATCGAGCTCCACGGCTAGAAACGCCGGCTTCCCGTCACGTTTCGCACCCAAGACACCAGCCCACGCGGAGCCCTGCTTGATTCTGGTAGGCAGTCGCCCGGCGCGTCGAACCCACATCCACCCCGCCAGCACGGCGAGGCCGAAGCTGACAAAGAGGACCAGGAGCGCCGACGCCACCACACTCCACGGGCGAGGCCAGTCCCCTGACCGGTTCCAGGCCAGCTCATCGAGAGACACCAACGGCGGAATGAACTCGCCGAGACCCAATACGACAACCGATGCCACAACGGACGTGACTGCACCGGCAGTCGCCATCTCGACGAGTTCGACGACCGTGCTCCTGTTGTCCCGGGCCAGGAATTGTGCGATCACCCGGTGGTATACGAGCCCAGGTGACAACGCGGCCAACACGAACACGATTCCAGTGATAGTGCCCGGCGGCATGGGACCTATTTCTCCGCCGCAGGGTTAGGTGGCGGTGTCGCGAAGGGGTCAGGAGTTTCGTAGTCGTCGGTATCGTCGTCGTCCATGTACGACCGCCACTCAGGATCCGGCTCATCAGGTTGCGTACCCATGCCAAGCTGATCGCAGGCCAAGCATGAACCGTTACCACCGATCTCCGATACTTGTGCCGACGAGCTCTTGCGAGAGGCTCGAACTTGATCGCATTACTTGCTTGACCGAATAAGTGGTCGACACACGAGCCGGGTCGGTGAGGGTTCCCTTTGTGGCCTCGCAGGGTGAGACCGCGCAGTCGCGTCGGCCGCAGGTCGGTTTGGCTGGTCACGCCGGTCCGTGCGGGCGACCGAGGCGTCTAACGCGGAGGTTCTGAGTCGCAGGCGGGCCGGTTCCCATCTGTAACAGCAGGTCGTCCTTGAGTTCGGCGCCGGAGGTCGTGCTGTCTGTGATTGAGCCAGGCGGTTGTGTGCCTCGGTGTTCGTCCTGAGGTAAGGTGCAGGCGAGAAGTGCGTATTGACCTGCGGAAACGCTGCTTGACTAAACGGTGTCTACGGAGGGGTCGGTAGGGGAGTCGCTAGACCCGAAAACTGGGTGCGGTACGCTTAGCGACGAGCTGGATGAACGACCCTGAGCACAGCGTTTAACTCGCTTGTGCTGGGGGTCAAGGGGTCGCAGGTTCAAATCCTGTCAGCCCGACCGGTAGAGAACAGTTTTCGCAGGTCAGCGAGGGTCCACCTAGGGCTCTCAACAGGACAGCCCCGGCGCGTGCAACATTCGTGCAACACGCCGGGGCTGTTCTCGTGTTCATGCCGCGTCCAGGTCGGCGAGCGTTTTCCGCCGTCGCGCGTCGAGCACGTCGGCGACCTCGTCGAGCCGTTCGGGCCAGAGGTGGCCGTAGTGTTGAGGGTCATCGCGGCGTCGGCGTGGCCGAGCATCTGCTGGATGACCTTCACGTCGGCAGCGATGGCGAGCGACGCGGCGGTGTGCCGGAGCTTGTGCGGCGTGAGCCCGTCAACGTTCAGGTCGGCCGCTGCCACCGCTGCGTTGAACTCCCGCACCCGCCAGTTGTTCGCCCGGAGCGACTGCCCGCGCCGGGTGGTGAACACCAGCTCGCCGGCCGGCCGGTCGCCGATGACCTCGCGGAGCACCGGTACCAGGCTCGCCGGGATCGACACCGACCGCTTCTTGCCGGTCTTGGGGAGGCCCTCCGCCTGGACGCGTTCACCTCGTAGAAGGTGCAGGCGACCCGGATCCGGCGGCGATCGAGGTCCACCCGGCCGACCCGCAGTGCCGCCGCCTCGCCCCAGCGCATCCCGGTGTAGGCGAGCAGGAGGATCAGCGCGCGGTTGATGTGCGCGGCGGCGGTGGGCCGTTGGTACTTCGTGACGAGCGTGGCCGAGGCGGTGGCCAGCTTCTCGACTTGCCCGTACGTGAGGTACACGTGCTCGGTATCCGGTCGGATCGGCAGGGTGACACCCTTGGCCGGGTTACGGGCCAGGCGGTCCGGCACACACCAGTCCAGCACCATCGAGAGCACGCGGCAGGCGTGCCGGGTCTGCGACGGCCCGAGCCCACTTCCGCCGTCGCCAGTCGGCTTGACCAGTGTGGACACCCACGTCGCCACGCGCTCTTTCCGGATCGCGTTGAGCGGGAGGTCCGCCCACTCCGGCAGGACGTGGTTGTCCAGCAGGCCCCGGTACTTCCACCAGGTGGAGCGCTTGAGGTCATGCCGCGCGTCCAAATTCGTCAGAGGGATAACCCCTGTATACCGGTCCCGCCCACGGCTCGCTCCCGTCAGCAACAGAGCCAGCCATCCCAACCTCGCGCTATTCACACGTGAGCTGATCTGGTGAGATCACCTCATGGGATGGATTGGATGCACAGCTCAAGGAGTTTTCTCGATGACTGAACAGCCCCGCGCTCTGCACAAGATTGCCTTCGATCTCTCGGAAGATGCGGCGGCGTGGGCGCGGGCGGCCGTGGAAAAACTCTGGGTCGAGAAGACAGATGTGCGGATGGAAGTTCGGGTGCGCAACGTTCCATTTTACGCTAAGGGAGTTGCTTTTGGTGACGTTGTCCGGGTTCGGATTGACCATGAGCGCAGACAGATCGTGTACGAGGAGTTCGTGTCGGAGTCCGGTCACTCGGCTGTTCGCCTTATCATAATGGACGATGACGCGAACAGCCGCGTCGTGGACGTTCTCCGGGCTCATGACTGTTGGTGGGAGGTAGACATAAGTGGACGCTTGTGGGCCGTCGACGTACCGCCTCCCGTCGACTACGCGATGATGAGGTCGTCCCTGCTGCGCCTGGCCGACGAGGGAGCGATCGGGTTTGAGGAGGCCGCCCTCGCGGCCGGCCATCGGCAGGCTGCGGGGCTGTCGTAGCCGCGGGGTCTCGGGGTATCCGGGCTAATTGGGTGGGCCAGCGGGTGGCCGCAGCCGGTGGCAGTTGCTCGTGGGCGGCTTCGTAGGTTGACAGGAGGGTGTTCAACCGGCTGATTTCGCCGTCAGCGCTGGCGGTCGGTAGTCGAGTTCGTCGACCTGGTGCGGCACGGCCAGGAGGTCGACCTCCAGTCCGATCAACCGCTTGAGGGTCGCGCGAGCGAACTGCACCTGCATGCCGTCGCTTGAGTTGCCGAGCACGACGCGGATGGACAGCTCGTCGTCCAAGTGCGGCAGGTCGACGAACTCGCCTGGCACTCCGGCAGCTGTCCGGAACGTCCAGTATCAGGGCCGTCAGTTCGGGCGGGTTGGGGATCACGGCGCGTCCCTCCGTGTTCTGGTCGGCGTTCGGCTTGGCTGTCCTCGGGGTCGCCAGTGCGTCCATTTCGGCCAGTGCGGCAGTGGCATTGGCTACCAGTTCATGCAGGGGTTCTCGGTCGAACGTGACATCGTGCTCGTAGGGTGAGTGGCTGAGTTGTACGTGAACCTCGTATTTTGACGCGCACTGAGCCCCGACTGGGGGATAACTATGGGCTCAATCATCCAAGATGTCCGATTTGCGGTAAGTGAATCTACGAAGGAATGAAGCGCAGTAATGTCAATGGAAGCGATCCGAGAATTTGTCGCGCGCTATAGGTGGACACCTGGTCCAGGCGTCTCAAACAACGAGATTGTGGCGGCTGAACGGGCCTTGGGTCCGTTTCCGGGCGGCTACAGGGAGTTTCTATCCGAGTTCGGTTGGCTAGAGTTCGGGTCATGCGAAGTGTATGGCCTGGGGTCCGGAAAACCGGATTATATGGATGTAGTCAGGATGACTCTATCAGAGCGTGCTCAGCCAGCGGTTCCCCTACCAGAGAGCTGGGTGTGTGTAATGAATGACGGCGCCGGTAACCTCTTTTCATTCGATACGAATCTAGTTGCGTCGGGTGCCGAAAATTCTCCAATATTTGGGACCACGAGCTGGGAGATGATCAGGATTTCGAAGTCCTGGCACCATCATTTCAGGAGTGGTTGATGAGCATGCTCCGAGTTGAATCTTCGTGATTGAAGATATCCGGACAACTCGCCTGGGCCGGTTACGGTGAAGTCGCGTTCGATCAAAAGCGCCTAACGCATTGATGTCTGGAGTCGGTGCCAGCTGATGATGCTGGTGGCGAGGGTGAGCAAGCCGTGGTGGATGTCGGTGCGGTGTTCCCAGCGTTCGGCGAGGCGGCGAACTGGTGGAGCCGGGCGAGGATCTGTTCGACGACCCAGGGGAGCGGTTGGTTGTTGTCGCGGGTGCCGCGCTGGCTGCTCAACGGAACGTGTCGTGGCCAATGGGCTTTTGGACGACGATCCGGAAACGCGTCAGAACCGGTTGCGGGTGTATCTCGCCGATGTCGGTGGAAGGAGCAAGGACGACAGCGACTTTCATCAGGTTCGGGCCGCGTTCTGTCATGAGTTCGCCGACGATCCGGTGTGTCGTCCTCCGGGTGAACCGTCGGATGGCGGTGGGTTCCTGCGCTTCATCTACGAACTGACGCCCATTTCCGACGCGGGCGACTGTTTGGACGGGAGCGTTGCAGGCTGTGCGTGGCTCGTGGCCAGCTTCATTCCCGGAAGTCGAGTCGTTCGGGGTATCGACAAGGCAACCGACGCCGCCGACACCGCGCGTTCCGGAGTCCGATCGTGCAAGACCGGCGGCAACAGTTTCGTCCCGGGTACAGAGGTTTTGATGGCCGACGGGGCCACCAAGCCGATCGAGGACATCGAGGTCGGCGACCACGTCCTGGCCACGGACCCGGTGACCGGCGAGACCGGTGCCCGCGAGGTGGTCGCCACGATCGTCGGTCAGGGCCGCAAGAACCTGGTCGAGGTCACCATCGACACCGACGGCCCCACCGGCGACCAAACCGGTTGGGTGGTCGCCACCGCCAACCACCCCTTCTGGATCGACAACCACCACCGCTGGACCAACGCCGAAGACCTAGGCACAGGCGACAACCTTCGGGTCGTGGGTAGCGTTCAGGGCGAGGTGCTGGCCACCCGGTCCTACATCACGCATCAAAGAGTCCACAACCTCACCATCAAGGACATCCACACGTACCATGTCGTGGCCAGTAGGATACCGGTCCTAGTGCATAACTGCGGGAACTGGTCTACACATCATGAGGATGCCGGTGACCTCGCTAAAAGATACACCGAGGGTCAGGCAACTCGGGATCCAGCGTCCCAGTGGTACCATGAAGAACTGAGCAACGACGAACTTCTAGCCGCAATTAACAATGTCGAAGAGGGAGATGCAATTGTCGTCTCGCGTAGTGGAATGATTCTTGGAGGGCATCACCGTTGGGACGAGCTTCAAAGGCGCATCAAAGACGGGCGCATCGATCCAGGAACACCTATCCGTATCGACGTCTACAATGGGGGTAGAGCTTCGATGTCTATGATTCACTCGACTGACCCTGACTTTTGTATTTGTCGGGCTAGTTTCGATACGTTGCTCGAGATTCAGTTGGAGGCGGAAAGTCGAGGTTGGGCAACTCGATGGACTTCGGTGGAGGCCCTTCGCAGCCAGGTTAAGGAAGAACTCGTCGTCCTCCAGTCGCTTATGCGTGAGGAGCGGGGAGGGACTGTGCGGGCATTCCGGTGCCTCGTGCTGTTCTCGGCTGTGGATGGCAGAGAGGCTGGCGGTGTTGCCACGATCGACCTCGACCCGGTGCGGTTTGGATCATTAGAGCGGATCGATCGGGACCCGGACGTTCGGCGAGTGCTTGCCCGGATGTTCTCCCTTGCATCGGGCGGGATCTCGATGGTCTCGAAGAAGTAAGAGCGAGTTCAGGCCGTCCTCAGAGGCTCATTGTCTACGCCCTGCCTACGATTGGCAATGCTGCTGATACTGCTGGCTTGGCGCGGACCGGTAGCCGGTCATGCAAGGTCGGGTATAACAGTTTCGTACCGGACACCAAGGTGCTGATGGCCGACGGCACGTCGAAGCCGATCGAGGACGTCGAAGTCGGGGACCTGGGTGCTGGCCACGGCCCCGGTGACCGGCGAGACCGGCCCTCGTACGGTCGTCGCGACGATTACGAGTCAGGGCCAGAAGGACCTGGTCGAGGTGACTGTCGACACTGACGGCCGGGCGTGTGTGGATGCCTCGCACGTGCGGGCGTAAAGGTGCCCCTATGTGATTCGTCAAGCCGGTGGAAGGGGTTGGGCCTGGTAGAGGGTGCGGTCGCGGAGCATGGCGTAGAGCACGTCGATCCGGCGTCTGGCCAGGCAGGTGATGGCGGCGACGTGGTGTTTGCCTTCGGCGCGTTTGCGCTTGTAGTAGGTCCGAGAGGCGGGTTCTCGTAGTGACGCGAACGCGGAAAGGTAGAAGGCGCGTTTGAGCTGCTTGTTGCCGCGTTGGGAGGGGTGTTCACCGCGGATGGAGGAGCCCGATGAGCGGGTGGCGGGCGCGAGCCCGGAGTAGGCGGCGAGGTGTCCTGCGGTGGGGAATCCGCTGGCGTCACCGACATCGATGAGGATGCGGGCTGTGGTCCTGACCCCGATGCCGGGCAGGTCAGGACCAAGCAGGCGTAGCAGCTGGCGACGTCCCGCCTTGCTGATCTGTGCAGGGGAGCCGAAGCGTTCCAGCGCCGCGCGGCCGGCCGGGTGGTCCAGGCGGGGTCCCGAGACTCGTTCCAGCGACGGGTGGATCTGGGTGAGCAGGCTACGCAGCCGGTTGGTGATCCGGGTGGATTCTTGAGCGAGGTCGTCGTCGAACCCGACGAGCATCTGCAATTCGGCGACGGTCTCGTCAGAATGGCCCTCTCGGAACGGTAAGGTTCCCCCAATGACACAAGTCTCCGGTGCCTACCTGGCGCGGTTCATGAGGTCAACGGCCCTTCTGGCCCTTCCATCGGAAACCCAGGCGGCCTGGCTCGCCGCGCTGGAACTTCCTGGTGAGCCCGCCTATGCGGACGAACTGGCGACGGAGTTCGACGACGGCGTGGGGCTACTCACTCAGTTCGTGGCCGCTGGCTGGCTTCGCCAGGATGCCGCGGATCGGCTGATGGCCGTGGATGCGCTCTTGGATGACATGAGCGGCCCCGGCCGTGAGAACCTCTGGACCATCGAGGCTCTCGCAGTAGCTCCTGAATGGGAGGCAGTCCGAGTAGCGGCTCGGCAAGCACTACTCGTCGTGTAGGTATTGGCAGATAGTGTTGGCGACGATGGGCCGCATTTGATGAAATTCGACTTCACGAGAGGCGTCCAGCCTTCTTTGCTGGGTGTGCGGAGCTGGTGGCTGCTCCGTCATAACGTCTCCCTGTAGCGACAGTAGGGCGATGCTTGATGGGGCGTAGTCGGCCATCAGTGGTTGAAGGAGAAGGAGAAAATTGGGAGAGTTCACTATGCGGTTAGGGCCTGTTTCATTGGCGTAGCCACTCGTTGATCGCGGCGATGTGGATTGTTGCCTGGTAGCGGACTGCGAGTTTGTCGAACCGGGTGGCCACGGCCCGGTTGCGTTTGAGTCGGTTGATCCCGCACTCGACCGCGTGTCGCTGCTGGTAGGTGGCGGGGTTGAACGCTGGTGGTCGCCCGCCGGTCCGACCGCGGTTGCGACGGTGTTGGATCTGGTCGGCGGGCTGGGGAATTGTGCAGGTGATCCCGCGTTGGCGGAGGTGGGCGCGGTTGGCGCGGGAACTGTAGGCCTTGTCGGCCAGCACGCGATCTGGTCGGGTCCGGGGCCGCCCGCCGCTGGCTCGGGCGACCCGGATCCCGGCCAGCACTGGCTCGAACTGCGGTGAATCGCCGCGCTGCCCGGCGGTGATCAGCAATGACAGCGGCTTCTGACCTTGCTCGGTGGCCAGGTGCAGCTTGGTGGTCCAGCCGCCCCGCGACCGACCTAACGCGTGATCGGCCGGTTCGGGCTCGCCAACACCGCCCGGTGGCTGTTTCTGTCGTTCGCTGTGGCTGCGTGCACCAGCGGCGTGCTGATGCGCCCGGTTGATCGTGGAATCCACACTCACGTCCCAGGTGATCAGCCCGGCAGCGTCGGCCCGGGATTGCAGGGCTGCCAGGATCACCGCCCACACACCGGCCCGTTGCCAACGCCGGAACAGGCCGTAGATCGTCTGCCAGCAGCCGTAGTCAGGTGGGACATCACGCCAAGGCGAGCCGACACGGACTCGCCAGCGGATACCGTCGAGAAGTTGCCGTTTGGTCCATTTCGGTGGGCGGCCTGGCTTCTTACCGACAGGCAGCAGCGGTTCCAGGATCGCCCACTGCGCGTCGGTCAGGTCAGCTCGCCCCGTCGCCGCTACGCTGGCCACGAGGTCTCCGGTTACTTGATCAGCTTGGTCGTTGATCGATCTACCGGAGACCTCGTCTATCTGCCGTACGACACGCCGTGCCTGCAGCCCTGATCACAAGCATCTACTGGTCAGCGCATTGAAACAAGCCCTAGTGCAGTGAACTGCATTCAACCAATCTGAACCTTCCTCCTTTGTGCTGGGGATTCTCTGTTTCTGCAGGTCAGGGGAATGCGATAACGACGCTGGGGGTCAAGGGGTCGCAGGTTCAAATCCTGTCAGCCCGACCGTGAGGGAAGCCGTCTACGCAGGTAGACGGCTACCCTCGCGAGTTCCGCGATGATGTTGTGCGGGTCGCTCGTGATCGTGAGCCCGGCGTGACGGTCGAGCAGATCGCCAAGGACTTCGGGGTCCACCCGATGACGTTGGTCAAGTGGCTGCGCCAGGCCGACGTCGCCGAAGGCGGCAAGCCCGGCGTGAGCGGCAGCGACTCGGCCGAGCTGCGCGAAGCGCGGAAGCGGATCAAGTTGCTCGAGCAGGAGAACGAAGTGCTGCGCCGTGCTGCGGCGTATCTGTCGCAGGCGAACCTGCCGGGAAAGGCTCTACCCGCTCGTGAGCGAGCTGGCCGCCGACGGTGTGCCCGTGGCGGTGACGTGCCGGGTGCGCTGCAGATCGCTCGACAGCCCTACTACCGGTGGCTGGCCCGGCCCGTCAGCGCCGCCGAACTTGTCGAGGCGTACCGGGCGAACGCGCTGGTAGACGCTCACCGTGACGACCCAGAGTTCGGATACCGGTTTCTGGTCGACGAGGCCCGCAGCGCGGGTGAATGCATGGCGGAACGCACCGCGTGGAAGATCTGCTCCGTCAACGGCTGGTGGAGCGCCTTCGCCAAACGCAAGGGTCGCGGCAAGGGACGCAAGGCCGGTTCCGCCGGTGCATGACGACCTCGTGGAACGCGACGTCACCGCGAACGGGCCGAACTGGTTGTGGCTAGCCGACTTCACCGAACACCCCACCGGTGAAGGCAAGCTCTATCTGTGTGCGATCAAGGACGCGTGGTCGAACCGGATCGTCGGCTACTCCATTGCCTCGCGAATGAAGTCCCGGCTGGCTGTCAACGCCCTGCACAACGCGCGCTCTCGGCGCGGTGACGTGGCAGGCTGCGTGATCCACACCGACCGCGGATCGCAGTTTCGATCAAGAAGGTTCGTCCGTGCCCTTCACCAGCACCACATGATCGGATCGATGGGCAGGGTCGGCGCCGCCGGTGACAACGCCGCCATGGAATCGTTCTTCGGCCTGCTGCAGAACAACGTGCTCGACCGCCAAACCTGGTCAACCCGCCAGCAGCTGAGGACCGCGATCGTGACCTGGATCGAACGGACCTACCACCGCCGCCGACGCCAACGATCCCTGTCCCGATTGACCCCTATCGAGTACGAGACCATCATGACCCCACTGGCCAGCCAGGCCGCGTGACTGAAACTGTCACCTGTCGGTGCAACAGACCCGGTGAGCCCTCCGTCGGGACGTAACGCCGACCACCGAACGGCCGGTTCCTCGCCGCTACGAGTAGGCGGCGCTGCCCCGAGCGACCGCCTCTTTCCTGCATGCCGACGGCGAGCGGTCTTCGCCACACAGACAGCCGCAACCACCGCTGCAAGCGGCGAAACATTTACATGGGTGATCGGTCCGTGGCAGATCCGGATGCCCACGTTTGGCGTCGCATCCAACGTTGGCGATGGCGCGCGCCGGTCGTGAACTACGACAGCTGCGCCGCCTTCGCGGCGATCGGTGACCACGGCATGCCCCAGCCGAGCCGCACGTCACCGCTCGTGGCCGTCGGGCTCGTGCAGCCTCACATCCGCGATCTCAGTACGTCGAACTCGCAGCCTGGCAAGGACGGGTCGAAGCCGTGCTCGACCAGCCAACGGACCGCCACCAGGCTACGCCACGACCACCATCCGCGGATCACGTCGAGGTCGACATCGGTGCGGTAGCCGGCGACCACGTCGTCAAGGTGCTCCTCGTGTCCGAGCGTCAAGACGGCGAGGTCGTACAGGGCATCGCCCTGGGCGGCCTCGGACCAGTCGATCACACCGGTGATCTTGTCATCGTCGACGAACACGTGGGTGATCTGCAGGTCGCCGTGAATGAACACCGGTTTCCATGGCCGCAGCGCAGCCTCGGCGACCTGGCGGTTGCGGGTGACCAGTTCGGAGGGAAGGACACCGTTCGTGACGAGCCATTCGCATTCGCCGTCCAGGCGGGACGCGATCTCGTCGAGGTGCCGACCGGGCCATGGCGGCAGGGGCGCGTCGTGTAGCCGCCGTGCGGCCGCACCCGCCGCGGCCCACGCCAACGACGACGCGGGCGACGGCTCGCCGAGGCAGCCCAGTGCCACCCCTGGCAGAGCGGCGAGCGCGAGCACGGGTGGCTCGCGCCACAGGACCTGCGGAGTCGGGATCGGAGCCAAAGCCATCGCCTCGACCTCGACGTCGGTGCGCGTCTGATCAGCGTCGATCTTCAGGAACACGTCGCCGACGCGCAGGGTCGCGCGCTCGTCGTGGGCAACAACGACCTTGACCTCTTCCACGACGGCCAACATTACAGGATGATCATCGACGCCGCCGCCAGTTTGTTGCGTGCGGATCGAAATGCGCTACGACGCACAGGCAAGCCACCTGGCCGACTTGCACACATCGGCACGAGCGTGTGTTCCGGGGTCGCAGTGCGTCGGCTCGCGGCTGGTAAGGTTGGACAATCGATCGAAGCGCGATGAATGCTCGTTGGCTCAGGGTGGCCAGTGGACTGCCATTACCCCAGCGCCGCACGTCCAGATGGTCTCTGCGAGGTACTGCCAAAACGACCTGGACTTGTCCTTCGTGTTGCGAACTTCGTTCTTGCTGTTCACGTTTAGCTCCTTCCTGACGTTGCGGTCAGTCGACTTACGAGATCGGAAACGCCTCTCACTTACGAGACGCACGACCGCCAAGCCAAGGAGCCCAAGGACACCCGTGATGACGCCCCAAGGTTCGATCCCTGGGACCACTGGCACCCTCAGCCAACGAGCTACGCGATCATACCGGTTTGCCGCAGTCGGGGGCAGGTACACGCTCGTCGGGATGAGCGCGTGGTGCCCGCG
Source organism: Actinophytocola gossypii (assembly GCF_025165815.1). Lineage (GTDB taxonomy): Bacteria > Actinomycetota > Actinomycetes > Mycobacteriales > Pseudonocardiaceae > Actinophytocola > Actinophytocola gossypii. The sequence continues at coordinate 72,015 of NZ_JAFFZE010000030.1, forward strand.
GTCGTTGATGTGTTCGGTGCAGGCGTCTGGCTGTGCCGGGCGGGTGGCATTTCGCGCCCGGGACTGGTGTAGCGGCGCGGCCTGTGCTGGAGTGGGTGCGGCGTTGATCGGTGGAACATCCGCGTCCGTTCGTGAGTTGAGCATGGCATGAGCCAACTCGTTGACCGCACGATCACCGCGCTCCGTTCCGAGCATGACATGCTCGCCGGTCTCGTCCGCACCCTCACCGACGACCAGTTGGCCACCAAAAGCGGGGCTGCGGAGTGGACGGTCGCCCAGGTCCTGTCCCACCTCGGCAGTGGTGCGGAGATCGGCCGGGCGCCCATTGCCCGGGCCGCCGGAGAGACCGTGGCGGCCGAGGACAACCAGACGATCTGGGCCCGCTGGGACGGGTCCGCGCCGCGTGCGCAGGCTGAGGGCTTCCTGGAGCACAACGGCCGTTGGCTCGACATGGTCGAGGAGTTCACGCCCGAGCAGCGCTCGTCACTGATCGTCGACTTGGGGTTCCTGCCGGAGCCGGTCTCGCTGTTGACCGCCCTGGGCATGCGGCTCAACGAAGTGGCCAACCACTCGTGGGACGTGCGCGTGGCCTTCGACCCCCACGCCGGTGTGGACGCCGATTCGGCCGCGGTGCTCGTCGAACTCCTGGCCGGGCCCGTCGGCTTCATGCTGAACTTCCTCGCGAAACCGGCCGAGCTCACGGACCCGGTGTCCGTCGCGATCCCCGGCGGCGGTCTGGTGATTGACGACGCGGTCACCCTCGTGGACCGTCTCGAGTCACCTTCCGCGACGTTCAACGGGCCAGCGGAAGCTTTCGTCCGGCTGATTAACGGCCGACTCAAGGCACCGTACGACAACGGCGTCACCATCGACGGTAGCACCACGCTCGACGACCTGCGCCGCGCGTTTCCCGGCTTCTGACGTTCGGTCGAGTCCTGAGGGGGCGAACTCCGCACTCCAGACGCTCCGCTCCTCGGTATGACAGGGCGTTTACTTGTGCCCGATGTCCGTGAAGGCAGACGTGAAGTACCTCGATCATGACGCGGTCGACGTTATCTACACCGCCTGCGGGGTTGCACTACCGAAAACCGAAGCCGCTCGCATTCGCCTGGCACGTTGATTACGAGAGCAGGAACGAGTTCGTGGGTGTACTTGAGCCGATCATCCGTCAGAACAGTCTGTGAACCCCGATCCGAGCAATGTCATGAGCTCCCGGCCACGCGCAAACCGGTCTCGTCGAACCCGCCACCTCCGACCAGCGATCCGATCCCGCACGACATCGCAGAACTCCTCCAACCCGGAGGCCGCCCTCTTCGTCATAGTCGCCACGGGTGCCCTCGGAGACCCGGGCGCCGAATAACTCGGCCATGCCTGTGCGGTTTCTTGGGCAGGAATTGGCCCGACATACAGGTAGAGGATTATCACGGTGATCTGCGGTCCATACTGCGCCGGCGCCGTCACGCCTTCCTGCGCCGTACCACAGGTCGTGGCTCCGCTCCGGCAGTGGCGCGTGATGAGCAGATGCTCGGTCACTTGTACCGTGATGGTCGGCAGGTCGAACACCTGCCGACGCTCCATCCCGACTTCAGGAGCGTCCGCGAGACCGGCCTCCATAACTCCCACACAGGCAAAGCTCGTGCCGATTCCGCTCGTTCGGGCTATCGACCAGATCCAACGTTGAGCCCGGATGGCCACGCTGCCCACCCGGCTTGCGTCCACTCTTGCCAGCCCGACTGCAACGGTCCGTGTGCGCACCGTGCCGCCCGCACCTCGCGCCATTCATCGGAGTTAAGGCATCGTTCGGAGGCCAGTGGCGGCGGCATTCTCTCCTGTCGGTTGGTGATGCCGGTAGGTGCCGCGCGCTATGCGACATGAGCGGACGTTTGCGGGCACGCGGACGAATTCGTGCTGGCCGGCGGTGCGCTGTCAGTCTGACGCGTTGGAGGGACAGGAACGGTCGAGCCCAGCGACCGCAGTACGCCGGCTACCGCCTCTACTCCGCTGAGAACCCGCGGCGCCTGCGCTTCTGGTTCTAACGGGAGCTGGACTTCGACCTGGGTGCGATCGCCACCATCGCGCCGACCCCGAGATCACCGACGAGGATCAGCTGGGGGCCAACAGCGCCCCCTGGCCGGTTCCACAACTGCGACCACGACGCCCACCGCGAACTCGTCGCCGCCTACCTGACCAACGAACGCATCGACCTCAACTTCGACGACGTCGCACCCGGTCTGTCCCGCTACGTTCACGATGCCATCACCGCCAACGCCAACCGCCAGAGTACTCGACGCCCCTTCGGCGTTGGACTCGGTGTTGAACAAATGCTGTGCGGCGTCTGAAGATCGTTCCGCTCTCAGCACGTGTCGCGGGACAAGCGTTGCTCGCGGTTCCAGCGGTCAAGGAGCTTGGGGAACTCACGGGCCATGAAGCTGTACATGTCTGCCATCCGCTGGAGTCGTTGCCGCGGTACGGGGTCGCTGCCGACCACAGCCAGGCCCCGGGTCACCAGCGCGTGGACGGCATCGAATTCGGCCATTTTGGCGCGGAAGGCGCGGCCGAACACGTCTTCGGTCAGCCGGTAACGGTCCCTACGTTGTCGGGGCGGTCGATAACGCTCGACGAGTCCGGCGGCATCGAGTTGCCGCAGCGCCACGCTCATGCTGCTTTTGGCTACGGCGAGTTCGTCGACGAGTTCCGGTGCATCGGCCGACCCGTCCGGGTGTGTGAGCAGCCAACCGAGTACCCGGCCCGAGGTGCGGCTCAAGCCGAGCCGCTCGAAGAACAGCCCGGCGTCCTCGACGAACTCCTGCCGGGCGGTGGAATGCGTGGCGCTCATGACCTGCTCACCACGCCCACCGGAGGTTACCAGTGGCATCCTGCGTTAGCTCCCACAGCCGGGCACGGGCCTGCCCGTCGTATGCGAACGCCGGCGCGGTCACCGGGCGTTCGTTCTCGTCGACATACACACCACTGAGCCGGCCACGCGCGTCCGCGTGTTCATCCCGTTCGGTATGACCGGTCCGGAAGGTGTCTCTGGTGGCAATCCTGGCGTAGGTGCCGGCCAGCCGCTGCGGCGGCGCCGACAGCCGGTTCTTCGGCGCGTACAGCACGCGCAACGCCCACGGCATGGCGGCGATGCGGTCGGCGTCCAGCCGAACCGCAGGGACCCGAACACAGGCCACGTCAAGCCGCCCGACGGTGCGCAGCGCGAGCTGGAACGACATCATCAACTGTGCCAGCTTCGCGTGGTAGTAGGCCCGGGTTGGGCTGTACCAGTCCGGACTGTCGAGCGCGTCGAAGCGAATCCTGATCCGCGGCATCGAGATCAGTCCCTTGCTGGCGACCGTGATCAGCCTCGGCCGAGGCGCCGCCGCGAGCAACCCACTGAGCGCGGCGGTCAACTGGAACGGCCCGAGATGGTTAGTGGCCCAGAACAACTCGTGCCCGGCGGCGGTGAAGGAGGGTGTGCGCATCGTCTGGTCGAACACCGCGGCGTTGTTGATCAGCACGTCCAAGTGGTCCAACTCATGGCCCAGCCGGGTCGCCGCGGCGGCAACGGACGAAGGGTCGGCCAAGTCTGCGAGAACGAGGCGAGCTGGGATCGAAGCGACACGGTTGATGCTCGTCAGTGCGTCCTCGCCCCGACCGCGGTCACGACACAGCGCATAGACCTGGTGCCCCTCCGCCGCCAGTTGCTGGGCAGCACGCAAGCCGATACCCGAGTTCGCTCCAGTGATACCGATGACAAGCGATCGACCGACCATGCCCACCCATCCGCGTTCGTAGTGTTCGGTTCGTTCCGAACGCTACAGGAACTAAGCCAAGAGCTCCTAACGCATTGTGTGGGGGAGTCTGCGCCAGCAGATGACGTTGGTGGCGAGGGTGAGGAAGCCGTGGTGGATGTCGGTGCGGCGTTCCCAACGTTCTGTGGGTCGTCGGAACTGGTGGAGCAGAGCGAGGGTGTGTTCGACGGCCCATCGGACGGGTTGGTTGTTGTCTCTGGTGCCGCGCCGGCTGATCAGTGTTCGGATTCCGCGTTGGCGTCACAGGGTGCGGTATTTGTCGTGGTCGTAGCCGCGGTCTGCCACGATGGCGTCGGGCTTGCGGCGTGGGCGTCCGCGTCGGCCGCGGATCGGCGGTATGGCGTCCAGGAGTGGGACCAGCTGGGTGATGTCGTTGCGGTTGCCGCCGGTCAGCGTCACCGCGAGCGGGATGCCGCCGCCGTCGCAGATCAGGTGGTGTTTGGAGCCGGTCTTGCCTCGGTCGAGCGGGCTCGGGCCGGTCGCGGCACCCCCATTTTTTCGCCCGCACGTGGGAGGCGTCCACGCATGCGTGTGACCAGTCGATCCGGCCGGCTTCGTTCAGCTCCGCGAGCAACGCCTGGTGGAGCTGGTCGAACACCCCAGCGGTCTGCCAGTCCCGCAGCCGGCGCCAGCAGGTCATCCCGCGGAACCGAACCCGAGTTCCTGAGGGAGATCCTCCCAGCCGATGCCGGTGTAGAGCACGAACAGGATCCCTTGCAGTACCTGCCGATCCGGCAACGGCTTCGGCCCGGTCCGGCTCACCGGCCGAACCGGCAGTAACGGCTCGATCCGGGACCACAACTCGTCCGACACCATCCAGGGCGCAGCCACCACAAGATCATCTCAAATCAAGACCACCAATGTGTTAGGGGCTCTATGTGGCAAGGAATTCCGTCAGCACGGGCGAGAGCAGTTCTGGTGGCACGACGTGCCCCTGCCCTTCCATGACGTGGAGTTTCCCCTGTGTCAGGGCGTTCGCAAGTTCCCGCGCTGTGTTCACCATCCACGGTGGGCTTTCGGTGCCGGCGAGCACAAGCGCCGGGTTGGTCACCGCGTCGGCTTGCTCGACCGGTGTGCGACAACCCCGGCTCTCGGTGCTCATGACCTCGAACGGGTCATACAGGAGGGTGGGCGCGTTCGCCACCATGGCCGGGTCGTTCCGAACGTGGGCGACGATCTCCGGGGGCATGCCGGCCGAGGCGAGGAAAAGCTCAACGGCGTCACCGCGGCGGCCCTCGTCGAGCAGTAGCCGGTATTTCTCCGCTTCCTCTCGAGTCGCGCGGTCGTCCTCGTCGGGATCGAACGGCAACTCGTGCAGCACGATTTTGTCGATCGGCAGACCGCGCTCCGCCGCGTGGAGCACTAAGCCCGCACCGGAGGAATGGCCGTACACCGAGGCGAACCCACCGGCCGCCGCGATGACGGCGGCGAGGTCCTCAACCTCCCGCTCGACCGAGTACGGGGCGGTATCACCGGAGTCACCCCGCCCACGACGGTCGTAGTTGAACACGGTGAACCGCGCGGCGAGCACCTCGGCAAGCGGCCGGTAGGAGGCCCGGCCCTGCAACGCGCCGCCGACGATGACCACCGGCCTCCCACTCCCCAACAGGTCGTAGCCAATCGTGGTCCCGTCCCCAGAACTGGTCTTCATGGTACTAGACCGTACAGTACTCAGTACTGGACAGTCTAGTACCATGAGGCGCATGGACGAGACGGACCGATCAGCCCGCAAACGACAGGCGATCCTGGACTCAGCGCGGTCGGTGTTCCTGCAGAAGGGATATGCCGGGACCAGCATGGACGAGGTGGCCGCGCAGGCCACAGTGTCGAAGCAGACCGTCTACAAACACTTCGCGGACAAACGCCGGTTGTTCGAGGCGATCACCACCGGAGACATCAGCGCAACCGAATCGCTGACCCACGACATGCTCGCCTCGCTATCCATGACCGACGACCTGGAGCACGA
>NZ_JAFFZE010000001.1 GCF_025165815.1 Actinophytocola gossypii
CCACCGCGACAACGGAACCCTCACCACCTTCCTCCGCAACACCACCCACACCCCCACCACCACCTGGCCCACCACACCCACCACCCTCGACCTCCCCACCTACGCCTTCCACCGACAACGCTTCTGGATCGAGCACAGCGGTTCGGCCGGCTCCTGGCGGTATCAGATCGACTGGGACCCGTACGAGCCGACGCCCGCGCTCGCCCAGGGCCACTGGCTCGTCGTCGGTGACCCGGCGCCGGACGTCCTGCACGCACTCACCGAAGCCGGCGTGCGCATCACCGTGGTCGACCTCGACCAGGCCGCCGACACCATCGACGACCACACCGGCGTGCTGTCCCTGCTCACCACCGTCGAGGACACCGTCCGGCTGGTACAGGCACTCACCGGACACCACGTTCCACTGTGGATCCTCACCCGAGGTGCCGAGCAGGACCCGACGCTCGCGGCGATCTGGGGCCTCGGCCGCGTCGTCGGGCTGGAACACCCCGAGCGATGGGGCGGCCTCGTCGACGTCCCCGCCGAACTGGACGCCGCCGCCCTCGTCGCGGTCCTGCACAACCGCGACGGCGAGGACCAGGTGGCTATCCGCCCCGACGGCATCCACGTCCGCCGGCTCGTCCGCGCCGACTCGACCGCCGCGACCAGGTCATGGGCTCCGACCGGCACCGCACTGGTCACCGGCGGCACCGGAGCGCTCGGCGGCCACCTCGCCCGCTGGCTCGCCGAGCGCGGCGCCGAACACCTCGTCCTGGTCTCCCGGCGCGGCCCCGACGCACCCGGCGCCGCCGACCTGGAGGCGGAGCTGACCGCCCTCGGGGTCGGCGTCACCGTCGCCACCTGCGACGTGGCCGATCTCGACGCCCTGTCCGCCCTCGTCGACCGGCTCTCGGACCTCCCGCCGATCCGGACCGTGATCCACGCCGCCGGCGTCGGCAGCCCCGTCCCGGTCGGCGACATCACCCCGGACACCCTCGCCAGGGAACTCGCCCCCAAGGCCGACGGCGTGGACAACCTCGCCCGCCTGCTCGGGCCCGACCTCGACACGTTCGTCCTGTTCTCCTCCGGGGCCGGCGTCTGGGGCAGCGGAACCCTCGCCGGCTACGCCGCCGCCAACGCCTACCTCGACGCCACCGCACACGTCCTCCGCGCCCGGGGCATCCCGGCCACCTCCGTCGCCTGGGGCGCCTGGGCGGGCGACGGCATGGGCGCCGACGAGGTCGGCCGCGAGCTGCGCCGCCGAGGCATCGCCGGCATGGCCCCCACCCGCGCCCTGCACGAGCTGCGCGCAGTGCTCGACCGCGACGAGCCGAACGCGGTGATCGCCGACATCCGCTGGGACCGGTTCGCCCCGGCGTTCGCGTCCCGCCGGGACAGCCCGCTGCTGGCCCGCGTGGTCACCACGCCGGTCGTGTCCGAAGCCCGCACCGACAGCGCACTCCGGACCCAACTGCTCGAACTCGGCGACGCCGACCGGGTGAAGCTGCTCCGGCAGACCGTCCGGCAGCACGCCGCCGCCCAGCTCGGCTACCCGAACCCCACCGACCTCCGGCTCGACGCGACCTTCCAGGAGCTCGGGTTCGACTCCATCGCGGTGGTCGGCGTCAGCCGCAGGCTCACCGAGGCCACCGGCGTCCGGCTCCCCGCCACCGCCGTGTTCGACCACCCGACCCCGGACGCGCTCGCCAGGCACCTGTGCGAACGGATGACCGAGGGCGCCACCCCCGTCGGGCACCCGCTCGACGAGCTGGAGCGCTGGCTCGCCGGCGTCGACCCGGCGGGCGACGAGTTCGCCGACGCGCTGGCCCGCGTCGAGACCATCGCGAACCGGCTGCGCGGCACCCGCTCCACCGCCGACCCGAACCTGGCCGACGCCACCGACGACGAGCTGTTCGACCTCGTCGACGGCGAGCTGGGGCTCCGCTAGGAGGGAAACCCCGTGAGCGAGAACACCGAGAAGCTGCGCGAGTACCTCAAGAAGGCCCTCGCCGAACTCCAGGCCACCCGGGCGCGGGTCCGGGAGCTGGAGGACGCCGCGCACGAACCCGTCGCGGTCGTCGGGATCGGCTGCCGCTACCCGGGCGGCATCGCATCACCCGACGACCTGTGGGAGGTCGTCCGGTCCGGAGTGGACACCGTCGGCCCACCGCCGGCCGACCGGGGCTGGTTCCCGAACGGCGACCAGGTGACGACGCCGGTCGGCGCGCTGCGCCAGCGGGAGGGCGGGTTCCTGTACGACGCGGGCGACTTCGACGCCGGCTTCTTCGGCATGACCGACGAGGCCGCCGTCGCCACCGACCCCCAGCAACGCCTGCTGCTGGAGACCGCGTGGGAGGCCGTCGAGCACGGCGGCATCGACCCGTCGTCCCTGCGCGGCACCCGCACCGGCGTGTTCGTCGGCGCGTTCTACCGGCTCTACGCGCTCACCGCGCAGACCGGCGACGAACCGAACGACAACCTCGTCGCCGGCGTCACCGGCGCGATGACCGCAGGCCGGATCGCCTACGAGCTCGGTCTGGAGGGTCCGTCCGCGACCGTCGACACCGCCTGCTCCGCGTCACTGGTCGCGGTGCACCTGGCCTGCCAGTCGCTGCGACTGGGGGAGAGCGACCTCGCACTCGCCTGTGGCGTCGCGGTGAACGCCACTCCGCACGTGCACACCGACTTCATGCGCTCGGTGGGCCTCGCGCCGGACGGCCGCTGCCGGTCCTTCGCCGCGTCCGCCGACGGCTCCGGCTGGAGCGAGGGCGCCGGTGTCCTGCTGCTCGAACGACTGTCCAGGGCATGCGCCAACGGCCACCGCGTGCTCGGCCTCGTCCGCGGTTCGGCCACCAACCGGTCCGGCTCGGCCAACGGCCTCACCGTGCCGAGCGGTCAGACCCAGCAGCGCACCGTCCGGCACGCACTGGCCGACGCCGGCCTCGGCCTCGACGACGTCGACGTGATCGAGGCCCACGGATCCGGCACCCGCCTCGGGGACGCCATCGAGGCACACGCCATGCTCGCCACCTACGGCACCGTCCGCCGGCCGGGCGATCCGCTGCTGCTCGGCTCGATCAAGTCCAACCTCGGGCACACCCAGTCCGCCAGCGGCATCGCCGGCGTGATCAAGATGATCCAGGCCATGCGGCACGCCGAGGTGCCCGCGACCCTGCACGTCGACGAGCCGTCCCCGGACATCGACTGGTCCACCGGCCGGCTCCGCCTCGCGACCGAGCACACCCCCTGGCCCGACCGGGGCCACCCGCGCCGCGCCGCGGTCACGTCGGTCGGCATCTCCGGCACCAACGTGCACGTCGTCCTGGAACAGGCCCCCGAGCCCGAACCACCCGAGCCGGCCACCCGCACCCTCACCGAGATCCCCTGGCCGCTCTCCGCCAGGACCCCCGAGGCCCTCACCGCCCAGGCCGCCCGCCTCCGTTCGTACCTGGCCGACCACCCCGACCTGGACCCGGTCGACGTCGGCTTCTCGCTGGCCACCACCCGCGCCGCCCTCGAACACCGCGCGGTCGTCGTCGGCCGCGACCGCGGCGAACTCCTCGCCGGCCTGTCGTCCGTCGCGGCCACCGGCCGGGCACGCCCCGACCACGAGGTCGCCTTCGCCTTCGCCGCCGCACCCGAGAACCCGTCCCCAGCGGTCCCGTACCCCGCCTACGCCGAGGCCTTCGACGAGGTCGCCGCCCATGCCGACAAGCACCTCACCACCTCGCTGCGGGACGTCGTCGCCGGCATCGCCACCCCGGACCCAGCGGACCGGCAGGCCGCCGAGCTGTGGCACCTGGCCCACCAGATCGCCCTGCACCGCCTGCTCACCGCCTGCGGCCTGCGCCCGGACACCAGCACCGGCCACGGCACCGGCGAGATCGCGGCCGCCCACGCGGCGGGCGACGTCACCCTCCCCGACGCCGTCCACCTGGTCGCCACCCGAACCCCCGGCGACCCGTCCGCGAGCCCCGCGCTGACCGTCACCCTCACCGCACCGGGAACCCCGCCGGAGACCCTCGCCGGCGGAGTCGTCACCGTGCTGGCCGGGGCGCACCGCCGGGGCGTCACCGTGAACTGGGCACCGGTCTTCGACGGCACCGGCGCGACCCCGGTCGAGCTGCCCACCTACGCGTTCCAGCGCACCCGGTACTGGTGGCCCTCCTGAACCACGGCCGCTTCCGTTACGTATCCAGCCTTGCGCGGGCAGAGCGAACGGAGTCGCCTTGGGACACCACAGCGTGGGCACCGGCCTGTTCCAGCAGACCGCCCACAGCCCGTCGGTCTTCGAGCTGTCCAGACGGATGGGGGAGCAGGGCCGGCGGCTGGTCGACTTCTGCATCCCCTGCAACCCCTACTTCCCGACCCCCGAGATGTTCGCCGAGCTGGCCGACAACCTCGAACACGTGCTGCGGTTCTACCCCAGCGACTCGGCCACCATCGCCGGCGAGCTGGCCCGGCTGCTCGGGCTCAACCCGGCGACGCTCGCCATGGCGAACGGCTCCACCGAGCTGATCACCTGGATGGACCACCTGTGGTTCCGGGAGAGCGTGGCGATCCCGGTGCCGACGTTCGGCCGGTGGACCGACCAGCCGATGGAGACCGGCAAGCGGGTCGACATGTTCCCGCTGCGCGAGCTGGACCGGTTCGCGCTCGACCTCGACGAGTACGTGGCGTTCATCCGTGCCCGCCGGTCCAGGGTCGCGGTGCTGGTCAACCCGAACAACCCCGACGGCGGCTACCTGCCGCGCCGCGACGTGCTGCGGTTCATGGACGAGCTGGTCGACCTCGACCTGGTCGTCGTGGACGAGTCGTTCATCGACTTCGTGGACGCCGAACGGGACCCGTCGGTCGCGACCGACGCGGCGATCCGCTCGAACGTGGTGGTGCTCAAGAGCCTCGGGAAGAACTTCGGCCTGCACGGCGTCCGGTTCGGCTACCTGGTCGCGAACCCCGGCCTGGCCGCCCGAATGCGCCGGACCCTGCCGAAGTGGAACCTCAACTCCCTGGCCGAGACCGTCGTGTTCATGCTCCGCGACCACGGCCTGGAGTACCGGGAGAGCCTGCGGCTGCTCGCCCGTGACCGGTACGCCATGGGCACCCAGCTGGCCCGGCTGCCGGACTTCACCGTGTTCCCGTCCCAGGGCAACTTCCTGCTCGTGAAGCTAGCCCCCGGCGTGGACGGCACCGAACTGCGCGACCACCTGATCAACCGGCACCAGGTGTTCATCCGCGAGTGCGGCAACAAGCTCGGCATGAGCAACCAGTTCCTGCGGTTCGTGGTCCGCCCGCAGGCCGACGTCGCCCGCCTGGTCGAGGGCGTCCAGGCGTTCGGCCGCCAGCAGTGGCCCGACGAGCTCGCCCGCCGCCGCCACGCCGACCGCCCAGCCTGACGCAGTCAGTCCCCGGCGAGCAGGTCCCGCAGCTCGCCGAGGGCCGAGGTCAGCTCGCGGGCGAACGCGTCCATCTGGTCGGCCACGTGCGCCGGGGTGCTGAGGTAGATGTTCAGGTGATCCGGCAGCAGCACGTAGGCGACCCCGATGCACTGCGGACTCGTCGACCCGAACCCGAAGAACTGCACGTTCGCCGACGGCGCCGAACTCGTGCTCAGGTAGTCGTCCCGCATCACGAGCCAACCAGGGCTGCGGTAGAGCGGGTGCGACTCGGTGGCGCCGGCTCGCCTGCCGATCAGGTCCAGCTCCCACAGGTGCTGCTCCGGCGCCGCCCCCGCCTGGCACTCCTTCGCCCGCGCCACGTGCCTCTCCGCGGCCGCCACGAACGCCGCCCGGCGCGTTTCGCGGTCCGCGGCCGGATCGTCCATCGTGGACACGAAGGCCAGCACCTCCGGCGTGACCACCCGCATGGCCTCGGTGCGGCCGTGCCGGAACTGCCGGGTGGCGATCGACTCGTAGGTCGCGCCGGTCAGCCCCTTGGCCCGCCGGTGCGCCAGCTGGTAGGCCAGCTGCACGAACGCGTCCGGCGACATGCCGAGCCGCTTCGCCGTGTCCGCCCCGAACTCCGGGAAGGACAGCGTCTCGGTCGCGGTGGCCGCCCCGTAGTCCGCGAACGACTCGCCCGCCGCGCGGACCACCGCGCGCAGTGGCCCGTCGAGCGTGAACTCGACCGGTGCCACGGCCGGCTGCCCCTGCGCGGCCGGCCGGTCCGACGGCGCCGAGGTCAGCAGCGTGTCGACGAACGCGAGGATCGTGGTCCCGTCCAGGCCGCAGTGCTCCACGTTGATCCCCGCGGTCCCGTCGGCGAACACGACCAGCGAGAACGACTTGTCGTACCAGCGGTTCCCGCTGTTGCCGTACAGCAGCTGGTCGCACGCCTCCTTGGTGCCGGCCGGAGCCACGTCCTCGAGGCACAGGCAGAACAGCGCGCTCTCGACGTCCGCCAGCGCGGCGACGTTCCCCGCGTCGAGCATGGCCTGCCGGGCGTCCGCCCAGTCCGCGCGGGCCATCGTCGTGAGATGCCCCGGCGACGTCGCCGGATCGTCGAGGAACGGGCCCGCCTTCGCGATCGAGCGCAACGCCTCGGCCAAGTCCGCCCGGTCGTACGGCCGGCCCGCGTCGTCCAGCACGTCCAGCCGGAACGGGGTGGCGCGGCAGAACACGACGATGTGCCGGGCGGTGGCCGGGAACGGCGCGTGCACGGTGTCCTGGACCGCGCCCGGGATCCGCGTGGTGCCGAACAGGAACCGCTGCTGGGCCATCGACAGCGGCCGCCCGCGCAGCACCACCGGCGGCACGGCCTCCTCGTCGAGCGCCAGCTTGTAGTCCACCGCCCCGGCGACGAGCGCGGCCGCGCGCTCCACCTGGTCCTGGCCGGAGTCGTGGAACAGGAAGAAGTAGTTGGCGTTCAACGCGATCCGGTCCCGGCGGCCGAGGTAGCGGTAGGCCCAGAAGTCCTCCAGCCAGCTCGGCACGTCCTCGCGCGCGTCGTACCGCTCCAGCGCGGCCTGCTGCTCGTGCGCGGGACTGTCGGGCGCCAGGAACGACGCCACCGCGGCCTCGGTCTCGGCCAGCTGCGCGTCGGTGAGCAGCGGCGCGCACCACTCGAGGAACCGCCTGCCGGTGTCGGCCAGGGTCGGGACGGGCACCCGGGGCAGGTGCTCCTCGTTGCCGAACGTGCGCTGTGACAGGGTCACGTGTGTTCCTCGTGGTCGGTCGGACGGGACAGGTACAGCCGGGCGCAGAGCCAGCCGGCGGTCTCCAGCTCGTGCGGCTCGACGCCGTTGTCTCGCAGGGTATCCAGGATCCGTTCCCGCTCGTCAGCCGAGGCGAACCGCCGCTGCCGGAACACCCCGGCCGTCTCGGTGGTGGCGTAGCCCAGGCCGGTGAGCGCGTCGGCGACCGGCGCGTAGGAGAACATCCGCAGCACGAAGTGCGCCATCCACGGTCGCCGCCCGGGCAGGGCGGCCAGCTGCCCGACGGTCCGCTCGGTGACGTAGCCGACGCAGCCGGTCGAGACCACCAGATCGGCTCCGGCCAGCACGGCGGTCTGGGCGTCGGTCGGCTCGTTCCGCTCCAGGTCCGCGTGCACCGCCTCGTCGAGGAACCCGGCGTCACGCGCGTACGCGAGCGCCGGCCCGGACACGTCCAGGCCGACGAACCGCACCCCGCCCGCGCCGCGCACCAGCCGCCGGTCGCGCTCGATCAGCCCGTCGCGGTCCAGCCCGGCGGCCTCGGTGCCGGTGTAGTGGTCGTAGAGCTGGTCCATGGTCGCCTCGGCCCGCCGCAGCGCGCCGTTCACCCCGTAGGAGCAGCCGACGTCGACCACGGTCGGCTCGGCCACCCCGCGTTCGGCCCGGTACTCCGCGACCAGCTTGGCGAAGTACGGCTTGGCCAGTTGCGGGAGGTGGTAGTCCAGGGCGCGCAGGGCGCGGAAGTACGGGCGCGGGTCTGGCTCGGCGTAGACGTGGTCGAAGGATGCCTTGCCGGTCATACGCGCCTTCCGTCTCAGTCGAGAAGCTGGTCCCCGCGGACCCGGGCTTCGGTGTGCACGGGCAGGGTCCGGCCGAACAGCTGCCTGGTCCGCTCGGCGCTGCCGAGCACGCCGGGCCGCTCGCTGTAGGCGAAGATCGCGGTGTGCCTGGCCCGCTCGCCGCGCACGGTGCTGACCCGGTGCAGGGCGAACCGGCCGCGGAACAACTGCAGGTCGCCCGGCCGCAGCTCCAACCGGCGAACCAGGTGCCCGCCGTCGCCGGCGAGCACGGCCGCGACGTCGTCCAGGTGCTCGTCGTCGGCGGAGCGGATGTTCGGGCAGTACTCGAACACCCCGCCCTCGTCGGCGCGCTGGGTGAGCATGCTGACGGTGAACTCGTTGGTGTCGAAGTGCCACGGGTGCGCCCGCCCCGGCGCGATCACGTTGAGGCACAGGCCGGACAGCGGATCGGCCAGCTCGTGCAACTCGGGCAGCGCGAAGCAGTCGGCCACGAACCGCTGGAACACCGGGCTGGTGTAGAGCCGCTGCACGACCGCGTCCGCCGGGATGTGGTCGCGGGCCACGAACGCGTTCCCGCGCTCCATGACCACCCGCCCCGGGTGCCCGTCGGGCAGTGGGGTGTCGAGCGCGATGTTGTAGGCGTTGACCAGCTCCACGTCGGTGTGCGCCAGCGGCGCGATCCGCGCGCACTCCTCCTCGAGCACCGCCCGCGGCTCCGGACGGACGAAGTCGGGGAGCACACTGCACCCGTGCTCGGCCAGCTCGGCACGGGTGGCGTCGACCACCGCCCGCCACGCCGGCCCGTCCGGGTCCGAGATGGGGTAGCGGTCGGTGTCGACCAGCCCGTCGATGGACACCCGAAAATCCTGGCACAGGACGGTCGAGCCGCGCTCGTGACGCCTCCCACACTCTGGGTAGTCACTCCGTGCTGAACTTCAGCACCGCGGTGCCCGGCTCGATGCCCAGCAGGTGGATCACCACCGTCGTGTCGCCGCTGCTGATCCTCGCCTCGCCGCCGACGCCCAGCGTGGTGCGGCCACTGCCACCGTTCGGGAAGTCGTGCGTCATGGTCACCGTGGACTCGTCCACCGTCACCTGGAACAGGAACTCGCGGACCTGAACCTCGACGGTGCCGGTCAGTTCGACTTCACAGGTCCCGTCCGCGCAGCTGCCGATGTCCGTGCCGTTCTCCGGGGAAGGCACGGGCTCCGGCGGCGCGGACGACGAGGGCGGAGCGAGCGGGGTGCAGGCCGGCGCGAGGTCGTGCACCGTCGCGAACTCCGGATCCTCCCGCACCAGCGTCGCCAGGTCGGGACCCTCCGGCTTGACGGAGCCGATCAACTCCACGATCCGCTTCACCTTCCCGGCCGCTTGCGCGAGCCGGGTCACCTCGGGCGCGATGCCGGTCAACGCGTCGGCCAGGCTCGTCGCGTACCGGTCGGCGGCGTCGAATCCGACACTCGTCTCAACCAGCGTCCCGAACTGGTCGGCCAGCCCGGACACGTTGTCGGCGACGAAGGTGAGGTAGTGGTCGGTCTCGTACGGCGTGAAATCGTCGGGCGGGCCGGTGACCAGGTCCTCGCCCCGGGCCTGCTCGGCCGTGAGTTGGGAGGTGGCCGAGCACAGCGAGTCGGCCCACAGCACCTGTTCCCGGTTCGGCGGCTCGGGTGGCTCGCTGGTTTCCGCGGGCTTCGCGCCCGGTCCGGCTGTGCGCGACACACATCCGCCGAGCAGCAGGAGGGCCACGACGAGGGGCAGCACACGGGTCGACACCCCGGCCACGCTACGGCGGGACCACCGGGACCGGTCCCGTGCTGGCCGGGACCGGTCACCGGGCGCTACAGCCGGATCGCCTTCCGGTTCATGAACTCCTCGATGCCCGCCGCGCCCAGTTCGCGGCCGATGCCGGAGCGTTTGATCCCGCCGAACGGCAGATCGGCCACCGAGCCGCCGGCCCGGTTGAGGTACACCATGCCGGCCTCGATCCGTTCGGCCACGCGGCGCAGCCGTTCCGGGTCGGTGCCCCACACGCTCGCGCCGAGACCGAACGGCGAGTCGTTGGCGATCTCGATCGCCTCCTCCTCGGTCTCCGCGCGGAACACCACCACGACCGGGCCGAAGATCTCCTCGTAGTAGGCGTCCATCTCGCGGGTCACGTCGGTCAGCACGGTCGCCTCCAGGTAGGCGCCCGGCCGCTCGATCCGCCGTCCGCCGGCCCGCAGCGTCGCACCCTGCTCGACCGCCTTCGCGACCTGGCCCGCGACCTCGTCGGCGGCCGCCTCGGACGCCAGCGGCGGGAGCTTCGTGGCCGGGTCGGCCGGGTCACCCGGCTGGAAGAAGTCGGTGACGTGCTTGGACAGCCGGTCGACGAAGTCGTCGTACAGGTCGGCCAGCACGATCATCCGTTTCGGTGCGTTGCAGGACTGGCCGCAGTTGCGCATCCTGGCGGTCGCGGTGTCCTTGACCGTCTGGTCCAGGTCGGCGGAGTCCAGCACGATCAGTGGGTCGGAGCCGCCCAGCTCCAGGACCGTCTTCTTCAGGTGCTTGCCGGCCTCCTGCGCCACCGAGATGCCGGCGTTCTCGCTGCCGGTGAGCGAGACGCCCACGATCCGCGGATCGGCGAGGATCGCCGGGATCTGCCGGCTGGACGCGTAGACGTTGGCGTAGACGTCCGCCGGCACGCCCGCGTCGTGCAGGACCCGCTCGATCGCCGCCGCCGAGCGGGGGCAGATCGAGGCGTGCTTGAGCAGGATCGTGTTGCCCAGCACCAGGTTCGGCGCCACGAACCGGGCAACCTGGTAGCACGGGAAGTTCCACGGCATGACGCCGAGCAGCGCGCCGATCGGCTGCTTGACGATCACCGCGTCGCCGCTCTTGAGCGCCAGCGGCTCGTCGGCGAGCAGTGTGGCCGCGTGCTCGGCGTAGTAGCGGAAGATGTCGACAACGACGCCGACCTCGCCCCGGCCCTCGTTGATCCGCTTGCCCATCTCCAGCGTCATGATCTCGGCCAGTTCGTCGGCGCGCTCGGCGAACAGTTCGGCGGCCCGTGCCACGATCCGCGCCCGCTCGGCGACCGGCCGCCGCCGCCACGACGAGTACCCGCGGTGTACGCGCTCGATCGCGGCGCGGACCTCCTCGTCGGTCGCGTTCGGGATCTCCTCGACCAGGTCGCCCGTCGCCGGGTTCGTGAGAGTGTACATGGACGCATACTGTATACACTTTGCCGGCGCTTGCGAAGGCGCGCGCTGCCGCCCCGTCCGCATGTTGGAATACTCGCGGGCGTGGTCGGTCTCGGGATGCGGTTCGTCGGACACTCCACCGTGCGGGTGGGCATCGGCGGACGAGTGCTGCTCACCGACCCCGTGCTCACCGACCGGGTTGGGGCGCTACGCCGGGTCACCCGCTCCTGCACCGCCGACGACCGCGCGGGTGTGGAGTTCGTCCTGCTCTCCCATCTGCACGGCGACCACCTGCACCTGCCGTCGCTGCGGCTGCTCGGGCCGGACGTGCTGGTCGTCGCCCCACGCGGCGCGGGCGCCTGGCTGCGCGCCAAGGGCGTCCGCCGGGTCCACGAGCTCGCGCCCGGCGAGGAACTGGTCGACGGCGACCTGCGGGTGACCGGCGTGCCCGCCGAGCACTCCGGCCACCGGTGGGGGCCGCACTCCACCCGGGGCCCGCAGGCCCAGGCGATGGGCCACCTCGTCGAGGTCGGCGACACCACCGTCTACGCCGCGGGAGACACCGACCTGTTCCCCGGCATGGCCGACCTGCCCCGCCCGGACGTCGCCCTGCTGCCGGTGTGGGGCTGGGGACCCAACCTCGGGCCCGGTCACCTCAACCCGGTCCGCGCCGCCGAGGCCGTGCGGCTGTTACGCCCCCGGGTCGCGGTGCCCGTGCACTGGGGCACCCTCGCGATCGCCGGCCTGCCCAGGGCACCCGGCCCGATGGGCGCCCGGATGCGGCGACTCCTGGTCGACCCGCCACACGAGTTCGCCGCCGCGGTCGCCGCCCTCGACCTGCCGACCCGGGTCGCGGTCACCCACCCCGGCGAGGACGTGGCACTCGGATGAACGCGATGGACTGGACGAACCCGCAGGCCATCGGGTACCCGGTGCTGTTCGGCGGCGTCCTGCTCGGCTCACTGGTACCGCTGGTGCCGACCGGCGCGCTCGTCGGCGCTGCCGCCGCGATCGCGACCAGCACCGACCACCTGAACCTCGTGCTCGTGCTGCTGCTGTCCACCGTGGGCGCGCTCGTCGGCGACCTGGCCACCTTCGCCGCCGGCCGCGGCGGTGCCGGCCTGGTCTCCCGCTGGGTCACCCGCCGGCAGACCGAGCGCCGGCTGAATACCGCGCGGGACCAGTTCACCCGGCGCGGCTGGCTGCTCGTCGTCGTCGGCAGGCTGACACCCGCCGGCCGGATCCCGGTGCTCCTGGCCGCCGGCGCACTGTCGTACCCGTGGCGGCGGCTGCTGCCCGCGGCCGTCGCGGCGTGCGTGCTGTGGGCCGTCGCGTACGCCGCACTCGGTGTGCTCAGCGGCGGGCTTTTCGACAACCCGCTGGTCGCGACGTTGATCGCGGCCGTGCTGGTGCTCGTGGTCACCGCCGTACTCGCGTTGATCGGCCGGCACCGGGAGCGCGGCCAGGAGGTCGCGGCGGGGGAGCGGCGGTGACCGGGGAGGACCGCGGCCGGCTGCTGCGCGGCGGGCGGCTGATCGCCCGGCTGATCCTGGTCTGGGTGCTGGTCGCGGTCGCGCTGCACCTGCTCGACCTGGGGCTCGAGGACTTCGCGATGTCGGCGTGGTGGCAGCCGACGGTGTTCGCGGTGCTGTACGGCGTGCTGATCGCGGTGGTGTGGCCGCTGATCCTGCGGGTCGCGCTGCCGGTCGCCGTGTTCACCCTCGGTCTCGGTTCGTTCGTGCTGCTCGGCGCCGGCCTGATCGCCATCTCGTTCGCGGTGCCCGGCGTGATGATCGCGAACCTGCGCACCGCCATGGTCGTGGTGCTGGTCGTGTCCGCGGTGGGCGCGGTGGTCAGCAGCATGCTCGCGCTCGACGAGGACGAGCTGTTCTTCCGACGCGCCGCCCGCAGGCTCCGCCGGGGTGAGGGCCGCGACGTCGAGGGGCCGCCCGGCGTGCTGCTCCTGCAGATCGACGGCCTCGGCCACGACACCGTGCGCCGTGCGGTCCGCGACGGCGACCTGCCGACGCTCGCCCGCTGGCTCGCCGAGGGCAGCCACGTGCTGACCGACTGGCACTGCGACTGGAGCTCGCAGACCGGGGCGAGCGTGTGTGGCCTGCTGCACGGGTCCAACGACGACATCCTCGGCTTCCGCTGGTACGAGAAGGACCGCGACCACGTGATGGCGTGCGCGAACCCCGCGGACGCCGCCGAGATCGAGCGCCGCCACTCCGACGGCCGGGGCCTGCTCGCCGGCGGCGGTGCCGCGCGCGGCGGCCTGTTCACCGGCGACGCCACCCACGCCAGCCTCACGATGAGCGCGGTGCCGCTGCTCACCCCGGCGAGTCCGCGCCGCGCCGGCAACCGGTCGGCCGAGGGCTACTACGCCTACTTCGCCAACCCCGCGAACCTCGTGCGCACGATCGGTGCCGCGCTCGTCGACGTGCTGCGCGAGATCGTCGCCGCGGCTCGTCAGCGCCGTGCGGGCGTGCACCCCCGCGTCCGCCGCGGCGGCTTCTACCCGTTCGCCAGGGCCGGGACCACGGTGATCGCGCGGGACCTGGTGGTGTCCGCGATCATCGGCGACATGCTCGCCGGCCGCCCGGTGGTCTACGCGGACTTCCTCGGCTACGACGAGGTGGCCCACCACACCGGCATCGAGCGGTTCGACGCGCTGGCCGTGATCCGGTCGATCGACCAGCAGATCGGCCGGCTGCACCGGGCCGCCCAGCTCGCGCCGCGCCGGTACGAGCTGGTGGTGCTGTCCGACCACGGTGTGACGCAGGGCTGGGCGTTCACCGACCGCTTCGGCGAGTCGATCGAGACACTGGTCGGCCGCCTCTGCGGCGCACCGTCCAAACCGGACGGCCGAACGAAGGCGAAACCCGTCAACAACTGGCAGTTCGGCGCCGCGATGGCGAGTGCCTCCGGCGCCGGACCGATCGCCAGAGCCCTCCGCGCCCGAGCCGCACGCCTCGAATCCGGCCCCGAACGCCACCGTGCCCCCGGCGGCGAACCAGGTGCCGTCGCCCGGGTCGCCCCCGGCGTCGTCGTGGTCGTGTCCGGTCATGTGGCGATGGTCTCGTTCACCGAGCACCCCGGCAGAGTCGAACTCGAGACGATCGAGCGTGAGTTCCCCGACCTGTTACCCGCGCTGGTGGACCACCCCGGCGTCGGCTTCGTGCTCGTCCGCACCGCCCGAGGCCCGATGGTCCTGTCCCGCGACGGCGCCCGCCGCCTCGACGACGACACGGTGTCCGGTGTGGACCCCCTGGCCTGCTACGGCCCGCACGCCGCCGACCTGATCCGCCGCACCGACGGCTTCGCGCACTGCCCCGACCTGGTGATCAACAGCCGCTACTCACCGGCCACCGACGACGCCTCCCCGTTCGAGCCCCACGTCGGCAGCCATGGCGGCCTCGGTGGCGGCCAGTCCCGCGGCTTCCTGCTCTACCCGGCCGGCCTGCCCGACCCGGGCGAGATCGTCGGCGCCGAGGCCCTGCACCACGTCGTCCGCGGCTGGCTCACCGGCCTCGGCCACCTCGAGCCGGAGCGAACGGACCGCGAGGTCAGCGAGCAAGCTGGTCACAGGTAGCGGCGGAACCGGCTCACCAGGTCGTCATCAAGTTTCCCTGGCCTCGACCGCCGCGCGGATCTGGTCGAGGTTCTCGCGCAGGGAGTCGGAGATCATCTCGTCGGTGCGGGGGTCGGCGAGCATCTCGAGTACCACCCGGATCGTGGTGTCGGTGATCGCGCCGACTATGTCGTCGTGGAAGGGGAGGAGTTTCAGGCGGCCGGCGGCGGGGTCGGCCCTGATCTTGTCGAGCACCAGTTGGCGTAGTTCGGTCTGGTTCTCCGCGAGTGCGCGGGAGATGTTCTTGGCGTAGTGGCCGGTGCGCAGTACGGCGCCCACCTCGTCGAGGACCGCGACGGTGACCGGCTTCTTCAGCACCGCGATCACCGAGCCGAGGAACCGGTTCACCAGACGCTGGGTCACGGCGTCGCCGACGGTGCGGTCTACCGCGCGACCCAGCCTGGCCAGCAGCACGATCACGCGGAGCAGCCGGAACGCCCGCAGCGCCGGATGCGACACCGGGATCATCCCGACGATCTCGAACCAGTTCCGGCCGAGGAACCGCCAACCCCAGCCACCCGCGCGCCAGCGCCAGACGAACTCGACGAGGAACACCGCGCAGATGCCGACGTCGATCGTGAACAGCAGGTCCCGCGTCTCCGGCCGAAGGTCGGCCACCCACGCCCAGACCAGCATGCCGACCGACACGACGGCGAGCAGCAGCATCACCCAGTCGACGGTCCGCACCCGATGCCGCCGGCTGGGCACCTCCGCGCCGCCGTACGGCTGGCTGTCCGGCACGCGGGCACCTCCCGTGGACGGCCGACGTCAGTCCGCGAGCGTACGCGCCGTCTCCCGATCGCGCCTGCGACGCAGCACCGGCAGGACGATCGAGGCGACCAGCGCGATCCCGACCACGACCCACAGCACGATCGTGATCGCACCGGAGAACAGGATCGACGGGTCGCCTTCGGACAACGTGAGCGCCCTGCGCAGTTGCTGTTCGGCGATCGGGCCCAGGATCAGGCCGACCACCGCCGGGGCCACCGGGATGCCGCCCTGCCGCATCAGCAACCCCAGCAAGCCCAGCCCGACGAGGACGAGCAGGTCGACCGTCGTCCCGCCGGCGGCGAACGTGCCAAGGGTCGCGAACACCAGTACCCCGGCGTAGATCCCGTACGCCGGAATCGTCAGCAGCCGGGCCCACACCTTCGCCAGCGGCAGGTTCAGCACCAGCAGCATGATGTTGCCGATGTAGAGGCTCGCGATCAGCGTCCACACCAACGGCCCCGACTCGCTGAACAGTTGCGGTCCCGGTTGCAGCCCGTAGGACTGGAACGCGGTCAGGATCACCGCCGCGGTCGCGGACGTCGGCAGGCCGATGGTCAGCAGCGGCACCAGCACACCGGCCGCCGCCGCGTTGTTCGCCGCTTCCGGACCGGCGACGCCCTCGATGGCGCCGTGGCCGAACTCCTCGGGATGCTTGGACAGCTTCTTCTCGGTGGCGTAGCTGAGGAACGTCGGGACCTCGGCGCCACCGGCCGGCAGCGCCCCGATCGGGAAGCCGAACGCGGTTCCCCGCAGCCACGCCGGCCACGAGCGCCGCAGGTCCGAACGGGACATGACCGCACGCTCCCGCAACGGCTGCACCGTGGTCCCACCGGTGCCGGTCACCAGGTGCCCGAACGCCTCGCTCAGCGCGAACAGGGCGATCACCACGATCACCACGTCGATGCCGTCGAGCAGGGCGTCGACCCCGAACGTCAACCTCGGCTGGCCGGTCTGCGAGTCGATTCCGATCAACCCGATCGTGACGCCGACCAGCAGGCTCGCCACGCCCTTGAGCAGGCTGCGGCCGAGCAGCGCGCTGACCGTCACGAACGCCACCGCCATCAGCGCCACGTACTCCGGCGGGCCGAAGCTCGTCGCGAAGTCGGCGACCAGCGGCGCCACGAACGTCAGCGCGACCGTGCCGATCGTCGCCGCGACGAAGCTGCCGAGGGCGGCCGTCGCCAGCGCGGCGGCCGCTCGGCCCGCTCTGGCCATCTTGTTGCCCTCGAGCGTGGTGATCATCGCCGCGCTCTCACCCGGGGTGTTCAGCAGGATCGCCGTCGTCGAGCCGCCGTACATGCCGCCGTAGTAGATGCCGGCGAACATGATCAGCGCGCTCTCCGGGGTCAGCCGGAAGGTGATCGGCAGCAGCAGCGCCACGGTCAGCGCCGGGCCGACACCCGGCAACACGCCGACGGCCGTGCCGATGGTGACGCCGATCAGCGCCCACAGCAGGTGTTCCGGCGTCACCGCCGCCGCGAAGCCGTCGAGGAGCAGTCCGAACGAGTCCATCTCAGAACCCCCACGGGCCGGACGGCAGGCTCAGCCCGATGAGCCGGTCGAACACCAGGAACACGATCGCGGCCAGCGCCCAGCCGTAGGCGACCGACCGCAACAGGCTCGGCGCGCCGAGCAGCGTCGCCGAGGCCGCGAACAGGGCGGCCGAGGTCACCACGTACCCGAGCAGGGGCAACAGCAGCGCGAACGCCACCAGCGCGACCACCATGCCGAGCACCCGCAGGCCCGCCCTCGGCTGCGCTTCCGAGGCGCCCGCGGTGGCGAACTGCGTCCTGGCCTGCACCAGCAGCGCCGCGCCGACCACGCCGAGCAGCACGCCCACCGGCAGCGGCACCGCCGCCGGGCCGACCGCCTCCGCGGTCTCCGGCAGCCGAACGGCGTCCACGATCACCAGCACGGCGGCCACCAGCATCACCGCGCCGAACCCCGCGGACGCCAGCACGGAATGCCGGTCGGGAGTCTCCTGTGGAGTGTCGCTCACGTCGTCACCCCAATCCGATCTCGGCGAGTACCTGGGCCACCCGGTCCTGTTCGGACCGGACGAAGTCCTCGAACTCCTCGCCGGCCAGCGTCGCGTCGCCCCAGCCGCGGGCCTCAAGCGCGTTCCGCCAGGACTCGGTCTCGGTCATGTCCAGGATCAGCTCCTCCAACACCCGCTCCTGCTCGTCGCTGATCCCGGCCGGTGCGACGACCCCGCGCCAGTTCTGCAGCTCCACGTCCATGCCGGTCTCGCGCAGCGTCGGCACGTCGGGCAGCGCGTCGAGCCGGTCCGGGCTGGACACCGCGAGCGCCCGGACCGAGCCGGCCTCGATCTGCGGCAGGATCTCCGACAGCCCGGAGATGGCGATCGTGGATCGCCCGGACAGCAGCGTGCTGAGCATCTCGCCGCCGCCGGAGTGCGCCACATAGCTGACCCGCGCGGGATCGGCGCCGACGGCCTTGGCCATCAGGCCGGCGAGGATGTGCTCCGCGCCGCCGGCCGAGCCCCCGGCGATCGACACAGCGGGCAGGTCGGTGCGCATCGCCTCGGACAGACCGGCCATGTCGGTGAGCTCGGAGTCGGCGGGCACCACGATCACCTGGTAGTCGGTGGTGAGCCGGGCCAGGGGAGTGGTGTCGTTCAGCGAGTGCTCCGCGTTGTTCGCCACGACCGCGCCGACCATGATCAGCCCGGTGGCCATCAGCTGGGTCGGGTCGCCGTCGAACCGGACGAACTGGCTGAGCCCGATCGTGCCGCCGGCGCCGGAGACGTTGTAGACCTCGGTACGGCCGATCAGCTCCCGCAGCCCCGCCTGCATCTCGCGCGACGTCTGGTCCCAGCCGCCACCGGGCGAGGCGGGCGCCATGATCCGCAGCTGCTGGTCGTCGAGCACGTCCCGTGCGGTCGAGCCGGCATGACTCTCGTCGGGCGCGGTGACCACGATCGCGACCGTCGCCAGCACCGCGACCGCGGCGGGCAGCCACTGCCGCGCACGCCGTCGTGCGTGTTCCATCGAACGTCCTCCGGTCGATGTGCTGTCTGTCGACATTTGTATACAGTGGTTGCCGGAGACACACAAGAACGTGCGCGGGAGCGGAGGGTCATGGACGCCGAAGTGGTGGTCGTCGGTGGGGGGAACGCGGGCTTCTGCGCGGCGCACGCGGCGGCCGAGCGCGGTCGGCGGGTGCTGCTGCTGGAGAAGGGCGAGCCGGACGCCGCGGGCGGCAACAGCTACTACACCGCGGGCGCCTTCCGGATCGCGCACGGTGGGTTCGCCGAGGTGGCCGACCTGCTCGACCCCGACGACCGGCACGAGCACACCGTCCTGCCGCCGTACCCGACCGAGGAGTTCACCGCCGACATGGCGAAGGTGACCGGCGGCCGCAACGACCCCGCGCTCACCGGCACCCTCGTCGCCGGCAGCCAGGACGTGCTCCGCTGGCTGCACGGCAAGGGTCTGCGGTTCCGGCTCATGTACGAGCGGCAGGCCTACCCCGACGCCAACGGCAGCCAGGTGTTCTGGGGCGGCCTCACCGTCGGCAGCACCGGCGGCGGCAAGGGTCTCATCGAACAGCACACCGCCGCCGCGCGCACCGCCGGCATCGACGTCCGCTACGGCGCCGCCGCCACCGGCCTGGTCGTCGAGGACGGGCGGGTCGCCGGCGTGACCCTGGCCGACGGCACCGCGGTGCGCGCCGAGTCGGTCGTGCTCGCGGCCGGCGGGTTCGAGGCCGACCCCGCACGGCGTGCCGAGCACCTCGGCGAGGGCTGGCGGCGCGCCAAGGTCCGCGGTACCCCCCACAACACCGGCGACATGCTCGACGCCGCGTTCGCCGTCGGCGCGGCCCGGCACGGCGACTGGAGCACCTGCCACAGCGTCGCCTGGGACGCCTGGTTCCCCGGCAACGAGAGCAACCGGGAGTTGACCAACCAGCTCACCCGAGGCGGCTACCCGCTCGGCATCGTGGTCAACGCCGCCGGTGAGCGGTTCCTCGACGAGGGCCGGGACTTCCGCAACTACACCTACGCCGAGTACGGCGCCCGCATCCTCGAACAGCCCGGTGGTGTGGTGTTCCAGCTGTTCGACGCCACCACCCGGCCGCTGCTGCGCACCGAGGAGTACGACATGCCCGGCGCGTCGGTCGTCGTCGCCGACGGCCTCGACGAACTCGCCGCCGCCACCGGAACGGACCCGGCGGGCCTCGCGCGGACGGTCGCCGAGTTCAATGCGGCCATCGACCGGTCGGTGCCGCTGGACATCGCGGTCAAGGACGGCCGGGTCGCGGACGTCACGCCGCCGAAGTCCAACTGGGCCATCCCGCTGGAGACCCCGCCGTACTACGCGTTCCCGGTGACCTGTGGGATCACGTTCACCTTCGGCGGCCTGCACGCCGACACCGACGGCCGGGTGCTCGACACCGCGGGCGCCCCGATCCCCGGCCTGTTCGTCTGCGGCGAGATGCTCGGTGGCCTGTTCAGCGGCAACTACCCGGGCGGTACCGGCCTGACCTCCGGTGCGGTGTTCGGCAGGCGGGCGGGCACGCTGGCATGACCGACGCCAGATCCGTCTACCAGAAGCTGCGCGACGAGATCGCGGCCGGTGCCCTGCCGCCCGGCAGCCCGCTGCGGGAGATCCCGCTGGCCGAGCGGTTCGGCGTCTCGCGCACCCCGATCCGCGAGGCACTGCGCCGCCTGGAGCAGGACCGGCTGCTGGTGCCCGGCGACCGGGGCATGGTGGTCCGCGCGATCGACCCGCACGAGGTGGTGCAGGTCTACGACATGCGCGTACTCCTGGAGGCGGAGGCCGCCGCGCAGGCCGCCCGCGACCGCCGCCCGGCCGACCTGGTCCGCCTGGAGGGCCTGCTGGCCCGGGACCGCGGCCTGACCGACCCCGACGACGCCACCCGCATCCGCACCAACCTCGAGTTCCACGCCGCGCTGTGGCAGGCGACCCACAACCCGGTGCTGGTCGACCTGCTGGAGCGGCTCACCGTGCACCTGGTGCACGCGCCCCGCTCGACCCTGTCCGTCGACGACCGCTGGTCGCACGCCCTCGACGAGCACGCCCGCCTGGTCGACGCGGTCCGCGACCACGACGAGGCGGCCGCCCGCGCGGTCGCCGCCGAGCACATGGCCACCGCCCGCGAGATCCGCCTGCGCCTGCTCCGCGACGCGGCCGCCGGCGGCTAGCGCGGGGACTCGAACCTGGCCAACCACGTGGTGAGCAGGGCCTCCAGCTCGGCGGCCTGCTCCTCGGTGAGCTCGGCGAGCAGGCGCCGCTCGTTGTGCATGTGCTCGGTGAACGCCCGGTCGATCAGCTCGCGGCCGGCCATGGTCAGCGCCACCACCCGGCCGCGGCCGTCCCGCGAGCTGCGGCGCCGCGTCACCAGGCCGTCGCGCTCCAGCCGGTCGAGGCGCTTGGTCATCGCGCCGGTGGTGACCATCGTGTGTTGGGCCAGCTCGCCGGGAGCGCGCTCGTAGGGGGCGCCGGCCCGCCGCAGCGTGGCCAGCACGTCGAACTCGCCCTCGGCCAGCCCGTGCCGCCGGTACACCACGCACAGCTGCTCGGTGAGGTGCCCGGCGAGCCGGTGCAGCCGGCCGATGACGCCCTGCGGGCGGACGTCGAGGTCGGGGCGTTCGCGGCCCCACTCGGCCTGGATCCGGGCGACGTGGTCGAGTGCCATGCCAGGTAGCTTACCGAGAAGCTATATTGGCTTCCGTGGAAGCTACTTTGCGGTGGGCGCTGGTCACGGCGGTCGCACCGGTCGCCTGGGGCTCGAACTACTTCGTCACCCACGAGTACCTTCCCGCCGGCCATCCGTTCTACGGCGGCCTGCTGCGCGCGCTGCCCGCCGGCCTGGTGCTGCTCGCCGTGTGCCGCCGGCTGCCGGCCGGCGTGTGGTGGTGGCGGTCGCTCGTGCTCGGCGTGCTGAACGTCGGCGCGTTCTTCGTGCTGATCTACGTCGCCGCGACCCTGCTGCCGACCAGTGTCGCGGCCACCGTGATGGCCACCTCGCCGGTGGTGATGATGGCGTTCGCCTGGCTGGTGCTCGCGCAGCCGCCCCGGGCCGCGCAGCTCGCCGGCGCGGGCATCGGGCTCGGCGGCGTCGCGCTGCTGCTGCTCACCGGGCTGACCGCGGTCGACGTGCGCGGCGTGCTGGCGTCGGCCGGCGCGATGGTCATGTCCTCGCTCGGCTACGTGCTGGCGAAGAAGTGGAGCACCGGGGTCGACGTGCTGTCGCTGACCTCCTGGCAGCTGGTCGCCGGCGGACTCGCGCTGCTCCCGGTCGCCGTGCTGGTCGAGGGCGCGCCGCCGGCGCTCGACGGTCCGGCCGTGCTCGGGTTCGGCTACGTCGCGGTGGTCGCGACCGCGCTCGCGTTCGCCGCCTGGTTCACCGGGCTGCGGCACCTCGACGCCGGCACGGTCGGGCTCGTCGGCCTGCTGAACCCGGTCACCGGGGTGCTGCTCGGCACGGTCGTCGCCGCCGAGGTGCTCAGCGCGCGGCAGTGGGCCGGCCTGCTGCTGGTGCTCGGCGGCATCGTGCTGGGCAGCTGGGTCACCCGGCCGGACCGCACGCGACCAGCTTCGGGCCGGCCACGATGTGGCAGAGGTCCCCGACCCGCTCGGACGCTCGCTCCCGGTCGGTGAGGCTCGGGTACCGCAGCACCGGGATCGGCTTGCCACCGGGCACTCCGGTGCCCTCGTCCTTCCTGCCGTCGCTGAACTCCAGCGTTCCACTCGCCCCGGTCACGACGAACTCGCCGTTGAGGTTGAGCAGCTGGCCGCGGACCCGCTCCGGCGTCAGGTACGACGCGGCGCCGTTCGGCGCGGCGAGGCGGATCGCGCGGGCGGCGGTCAGCAGCGCGTCGTGGACCATGATCGCGCCGCCGTCGAGCAGGTGGTTCGCCGGGAAGTGCCGCACGAACGCCCCGTGGAAGTCCGGATAGCCGACGGGTGTTCCCGGTTCCTCGCCGCTCCACCCGAGCGGATCGACGGTCGCCGCGTTGAGGATCGTGAGCTTCGCCGCCCGCAGGTCCAGGTCGGGATCGGCCAGCACCTTGCCCAGTTCAAGGCCCGCGGTCAACAGGGTCAGCGGCGTCTCCCGGCAGGTACGGTTCCGCAGCGACCGGAGCAGGTCGCCGAGGTCGATCTCCCGGCCCGCGTAGAGCACCGCGCGGTTCCCGTCCGCCGCGGACGCGCAGATGTTGGCCTGCACGCCGGCGAACAGGCTCGGGGTGGAGTCGCCCGAGGCGGACTTGCCGGTGAACTGCTGGGTCCGGTAGCGCGAGATGACCTTCTCCATCTGCTCCTCGAACTCCTCCTCGAGCGACCTGGTGTAGAGGTCGATGCCCTCCTCGGAGTTCGAGTCGCGGACCATGATCGCTGTGTCGAGGCCCTCGATCCGCATGTGGTGGCGCAGCGCGGCGACGTAGTGCCGGTTGCTCGGCGACGTCTTGATCAGACCGGAGATCGCGTCGTGCTCCAGGTCGTCGGCGGTGAGCACGGCACCGACCATCGGGATGTCGCTGTCGGCCAGGTCCTCGGCCTGCTCCCGGGTGCGCGCGGTGCTCACGCCCAGGCCGACGACCGCGAGCAGCGGGTGCTCCTCGGCGACGCTGAGCTCCCGCAGCCGGTCGAGGACGTGCGTCCACTGGTCGTCGGTGTCGCCCTGGTTGGCGAGCAGGAGCTGGATTCGCGGGTTCGGATCGCCGGCGACGTGCGAGGTGTTGACCCGCCGCTGCGCGGTGTACGCCCCCTCCAGCCGGTTGCGCACCGACGTCAGCGGCAGCGCGCTCGTCTCGGTGGGGGTCAGCGGGTCCAACAGCGCCACCGAGACGTAGCCACCCTCGTCCCGCACCCGGGCGTTCTCCTCCTCGATCCGCCCCAGGACGTCCGCAAGCTCCGGATGGAACACGTAGGAGCCGTCGTTGACGCCGACACAGGTCCCGTCGATGTCCTGCACCCCCGAGTCGAGCGACCCGCAGGCACCCGAGACCGTCACCACGCCCCACACCCCGGCCGCGGCCAGCACCACGGCCACCGTGGCAAGTGCCATTCGTCTGCGCATGCGGCGCCTGCGCAGCATCGACGTCTCCGGCGGAACGATCCCCTGATCGGTCATGCCTCCCCCTAGTCCCACCATTCGGCTTCGCGGCGGTGGTGCCGCGCGGCCTCCAGGAACACCGCGTGCGGCCCGCCCTCGCGCATCCGGCCGACCTCCGCCAGGTCGTCGGCGATCTGCAGGTGCACGTCGCCCCGGCGGCTGTCGGTGAATGGATCGGACACGACGTGCAGCGCCGCGACCAGGCGACCGACCGGCACGACCGGCGGCTCCAGCGCGGCCGCCTCCACCAGCGCGCGCACCTCGTCGACCGGGACGGCACCGGTCCTCGGCAACCTCGGCGCCGCCACGACCGCCTGGACCAGCTCGTACCACTCCGGGCAGTCCAGCTCCGGAAGCCGTCGGTGCAGGTGCGCGGCCACGAAGCCCAGCTCGCCGTCGGCGAGCGCGTGGTACAGGTCGCCCTCCTCGTCGCCGCCGGCACGGCAGATGTGGCGCAGCGCGCCGTGCACCTCCGACCAGCCCGGCGCGTCCGGGCCGGTCCGCTCGGCGAGCCTGCGGGTCAGCAGCCGGCGCAGCACGGTGAGCCCGGCCGAGTGCTCCTCCGGCCACAGCAGCGGGTCGATGCCCTCGACGTAGCCGGTCAGGCCGCAGGTGAGCAGGTCGCGGTCGGCCAGCGCGAGCCCGTCGGACCGGCGGCGGGCGGCCGCGCAGGTGACCAGGTCCGGCATGGCCGTCTCGGAGGTGCCGGCGAGCAGGCGGTCCAGGACGCGCTCGGCGACGGTCGGCGCGTGCTGGTCACGGCGCTCGGTGTGCGTGAGGAACGCCTCCGGCTCGATCCACTTGGCCGGCACGTCGTGGGCGATCGCCTCCAGCACCAGGCTGGTGGACGCGGGGTGCCCGCCGGTGAGGTCGTGCACGAGCCGGGTCAGCCGCTGGTGCTTGCCCAGGTGCAGGCCCATGTCGGCGATCGCCCGGCCCACCTCGTCCTCGGTCAGGTCCGGCAGCCGGTAGCCGACCCACCAGCACCGCGGCCGGTCCGCTCCGGCGGTCAGGTCCTCCGGCTCGACGCGGGCCCGGTCGGCCTCGGGAACCTCGCTGAGCAGCAGGCCGCGGCTGGTGGCCACCACGGTGAGCGGGTCGGCGTCGTCCGGCTCGCCGACGGCGCGCTGGCGCCGTGCGTGCACGAGCTGGCCGAGGAACCTCCTGCCCAGCTCGCTGTCGGCGTTGTCCAGCAGGACCACCGCGTTCAGCGACCGCTCGTCGGCCCGCCTGCCCCTGGCGAACTCCGACCGCAGGTCCGCCAGGAACGCGGCCAGGAGCAGCTCGTCGATCCGCTGCCGGTCGTACTCGTCGTCGGCCGTCGCGGCCCAGTGGTTGAGGTCGATCAGCACGTCGATCGGGTCGTTGTGCAGGCCGAGGTCGCGGTGGCCGTACCAGTTCTGGAACGTGCCGAGCGCGAGCTGCCGGCCGGGCGTGTGCCGGGTCAGCCAGGTGACGGCGTAGCGCACCAGGCTCTCCGGCGGTTCGATCGGCAGCCCGGTACTGGCCAGCACGCTGCCGGCGGTGTCCACCAGAACCTGCCGAACGGTATCCATGTCTCGGTACCGTTCCAATGCCGTTTCGACCTGTTTGTACGCCTGGGAATGATCGGTGAGATCCAGTTCCAGCCGCATGGCGAGCTGCCCGATGATGAACCGGGGAAACCGCAGCTCGTACTTGGGATAAGTCCTGCTCAGGTCGAACGCGACGGCGGAAAGGACCTCGGGCACGGACGCGTGCCGGTTCGTCTCAAGGTCGATCCGCGCGTGCGGTACCTGCGCCAACATGTCGTCCAAAGTAGACAGCAACGCCGACTTCCCGGTGCCCCGGAAGCCCTCGACCACCAGCACCGGCTGATCGTCGCTGCACAGTGAACCGTTGCGCTCCGTCCGCGTCATGAAATCGCGGACGAGGCCGATTACGCCTTTCAATCCGTAGACTCGGTCGTCACCAACCGACACGCGGGTACCTCCCTACCCTGCTCGACCTGAAACAGTAGCCGAGTCTCGTGGAATGGGGGAGCGGAATGATCCTGTCGTTATTCTTACTTCGACATATCCGATAGCGTTTCGGTCGACGGCGTATCGGTAACCGCCGGATCCGGCGATCCAGATCTCATCCAGGTTTCATCCACACCCGGTCGGCATCCTTTCGCCGTGAGAGCTTTCGTCAACTACCGCACCATGGACGAGGGGAGTACGGCGCTCGCGGTGTCCCGGCACCTGGGCGTGCGGCTCGGTGAGCAGAACGTCTTCCTCGACTCGCGGTCGATCGATCCCGGCACGTTGTTCGACGACGCGATCCTGCGCAGTCTCTGGCGCAGCGACGTGCTGGTGGCGATCATGGGCCCCGACTGGCTGGAGTTCCCCGCTCGCGCGGGCGGACGCGCGATCGACGACCCGGAGGACTGGGTCCGGCGCGAGCTGGTCGAGGCGTTGACACACCAGGTCCGGGTCGTACCGCTCCTGGTCGCCGACGCGCCTCGGCCGACCAGGGACGACCTGCCGGCCGTGCTCGCCGACCTGGTCCGGTACCAGGACGTGCGGCTCGACCTCCGAGCCCCGGAGGCGGCGTTCGCCCGTCTCGACCGGATCCTCGAACTGCCCGCCGACGACGAACCAGCCCGGGACAGCGGCCAGTCCGGCGGCATCGGATCGGTACGCGGGAACCGAAACATCGCCATCACCGACCCGCGCGGCGCGGTGACCATCGGCGACGCCTTCCACCGGGACGACACGTGACCGACGACGAGCGCATCGACGAAGCCGACTGGGACGACGAAACCGACTGGGACGAGGACCCGGACGAGGACGGGTCGGCCGTCCAGCGGTCGGGCGGGGTCGGCTCGGTGTGGGGCAACCGCAACATCAGCATCACCGACCCCCGGGCCGCGGTCTCGATCCTGGACCGGGTGCGGATCTACGTGCGGTCCGGCGCGGAGGAGTCGAGGACCGGCCGCTCGCCCCGGCTCGTACCCGAGGACATCCTCGCCGACCTCTCCGCACGCTTCGTCCTCCCACCCGGCTACGGCGACCTGGTCCGGCGACTGCGCGAACCCGGAACGGTCGTCATCTCCGGCGAACCCGGCTGCGGCCGGCACGCGGCCGCCCTGATGGTGCTGAAGGAGTCCGGCACCGGAGCCACCCGGTTCCGGGAACTGCCCGACGACGGCGACGCCGGTGAGCCGATCCTCGACGAGGACGTCATCGAGCCAGGGGAACGACTGCTCCTCGACCTGTCCTCGGTGACGGACCCGATCCCCGCGCGGACGCTCGCCACCGTCCGCTCCTACCGGGCGAAGGTCGCCGAGCGGCGGGCCTACCTCGCGATCGTCCTGTCGCCGGAACTGCAGCACGCCGCCGCCGAACTGGGCACCGAACCGCTGCTCGTCGGCAGGCCGGACGGACTGGCCGTCTTCCTGAGCCACCTGCGGGCGTACGGCATCGAGGTCGCCGAGCAGGAGCTGTGGGACGAGACGCTCACCGGGCACCTCGCCCAGGACCCGATGCGCCACCTCGCCGCCCTCGCCGAGCGGGTGCGGTGGGCCCGCACGGCGGCGGGTGGCTCCGGCGGATGGCCGGCGTGGCTCGCCACCGCCCTCGCGCCGGACGCGCAGCGCGACGCGGTCGCGCGGTTCGTCAAGGCCAACCCCGACGGCCGGGTGCGTGCACTGCTGCTCGCCGCCGCGCTCTTCGAGGACGCGCCCCCCGAGGCCGTGGCGTTCGCCGCCGCGACGCTGCTCGAGATCGTGGGGTACCCGGCGCACGACGAGCACCGGCTCGACCGGCCCGACTTCGCCGAGGCGTTGGGCGGGGTGGACGCGTCGGCCGGGGACGGCCCGGTGCGGTTCCGGTCGCTGGGCTACGGCGACGCCGTGTGCGCCCATTTCTGGGACACGTTCCCGGACCTGCGGAACGACCTGCGCCGGTGGCTCGACCGGTGCGTCCAGCCGAGGTGGCTGTCGACCGACGCCCGGTCGGCCGCGGTCCTGCGGTACACCGAGCAGTCCCTGCGGCTGGGTCACCCGGAAGACCTGTGCACGCTCGTCGAGTCGTGGGCCCGCCAATCACCGTCCACACTGGACTATCGGCTCGACGCGGCCGGTCCGGCCCTCACCCGGGGACTGCTGAGCGAGCGGTACGGCCCGTGGTTCCGGCGCCGGGTGTACAACTGGGCGCTCAACCGCCGGCTGTGGCCGAGCCTGGCGACCCTGCTCGTCGGCCTCTGTGTCGGTGTGATCGCGCCGGGCCAGCCGCACCAGGCGTTGGTGCGCCTGCGGCACTTCACGCGGCACCGACATCCGGCCGTCGTCGCGGAGGCGCGGCAGGCGCTGGCCAAGCTCGCCGCCGACGGGCCGTTCGCCCGTCGCCTGCTCACCCGGGTACACGACGACCTCGTCGGCGACCGGCCGAGGGAGGTCGACTACGACCTGTTCACCGACGTCGCCGACCCCGTCCGGCTGACGGCGGGTACCGGCGCGTTCCCGCACGTGGCCGAGCCGAACGTCGCCGCCATGCTGGCCGGGGGATGGGCCGTGGTGCTGTCGGCCCGGCCCTATGACCAGGTCGCCGCGGCGGTCGGCCGGTGGCTCGACGCCCACGAGCAGGAGTCCGACCGCGACGCGCTGCTGGCCGTCCTCACGGCCGCCACCACCAGGAACGTCCGTGCGCGGGCCGTCCTCTACGCGGCGTCCCGGGACTGGGTCACCTCGGCACCCCCGGAGCGGCGCCGCGACCGGATGCGCACCGCGGCACTCCTGCGGCAGGCGTGCGCCGACCTGCCGGCCCCATCGACCAGAGCAGCGGAAGGAGCCATCCACTGATGTTGAGCGACAAAGCCTACCTGGCCATCACGGCGGCGGTGTCGGTGCTCGTCCTCGTCCTGATGGCGCTGGTGAACGTGCCGTGGTGGCTCGGGCTGGCGTTCTGCCTGCCGCTCGCCATCGGCGGCCTGATCGTGAAGCGCCACTACGAGAACACGCGCGCGCCGGTGCCGCTGCCCGCGGTGTCCTACCAGCCCCCGCCCCCGCCCCCGCCACCGCCCGCTCCGCCGGCGAGCGTGTCGATCAAGGGGGTGGCGCTGCCCAGCGCGCACCACGACTACCGGTTCCTCCTGCACGGCAGCGTCCTGTGGCGACAGTCCGGCACGCAGGCGAACCAGCACCCGCGCCCGAGTCAGCTGGCCATCGACGCGATCCGGGAGCGGGCGGCGCGGTTCACCGAGCGTGAGTCGCCCGCCGACGTCGACCTCCTGGCGACCCGACTGGCGACCGAGCTGTCCTTCCCCCGGCCGGACCGAACCGGGTCTCTGGAGGCGTGGGCCCAGGACACGGTCCTGACGATTCCCGACGACGACCGCGTCCGGCTGCACAAGATCGCGGCGGTGCGCAAGGACGAGGAGGTCTGGGAGTACGAGCGGGCCTACGAACGGAACAAGCGCGCCTACCTGCGCGACGACGTCCTCACGACGCCGGGCAGCGCCGTCGTGTGGTGGCTGGCGCAGGACACCACCCGCGTCAGCGAGACGGTCGGCCTGATCGGCACCCTCGCCCAGTTGGTGGCCGCCGCCCAGAACCGCGAGGTCGAGCCCGTGTTCCGGTCGTTCCTGAACGACCTGGCCGACGCGCGGGTGGACGTCGAGCACACCGAAGGCGCCGAGGACCCGGATGTCGACGTGCTCGGCCGGTTGATGGCGCGGCTCGTGCCGGACGGCTCGGAACCGGAGCGGGCCGACCTGGCCGACCGCCTCGCACGGATCGCCGAGGAGGCGGGCGCGACCGACCTGGCGAGCACGATCCGCGAACGGTTCGACGCACCCGCCTTCACCGAGCAGGATCCGTCGTGGTTCACCGCGCCGACGACCGAGTCGGCGGCGCCGCCCGGAACACCCGTGCACCCGAACGGACAGGCCGAACCCGGCGCCACCGACGCCGTGGTCCGACCGCCGTTCGGACCGGCCTGATCGGTCAGCGGCCCGCGAGCGCCAGTACCGCCTGCATCTCGCGGTAGGCCGGCTTGGGCTGGAACGACTCGTCGAGCAGGGTCGCCGCGCCCTCGCCCTCGAACCACCCGGGCACCCACGAGTACCGGTCGGTGAAGCCCCAGAACGTGAACGACTCGCACCGCCGGCTGAGCAGGCAACCCTGCAGCAGCGCGCTGAAGCCCTGCGCCTGGGCCTGGAGCTTGACGTTGTCGGTCGGCATGACCATCCGCACGTCGGCCTCGGTCACCGCGGTCCGCAGCCCGAGCGCCTCGAACCGGCCGAAGTTCTTGGCGATCTCGGCCGCGCTGTGGAACCCGTACTGCACGCCGTAGTGGCCCTGGGCGCCGAACCCGTGCACCGGTACCCGGTCGGCCAGCAGCTCGCGGGCCAGCCGGTAGTAGGCGTCGCTCTTGGCGCTCAGTCCCTCGACGTTGTAGTCGTTGAGAAACAGCTTCGCCTTCGGGTCGGCGCGGTGCGCCCAGCGGAACGCGTCGGCGATGTAGCCGGGGCCGAGCTCACGCAGCCACAGCGTGTCACGCAGGTTGCCCTCGTCGTCGATGGCCTCGTTGACCACGTCCCACTCGTAGATTCGGCCGCGGAAGTGGCTGACCTCGTCGACGATGTGCCGGCGCAGGATGCCGCGCAGCTCGTGCCGGTCGATCTCGCCGGACTCGACGCCCTCGGTGAGCCAGGCCGGGACCTGGTTGTGCCAGACGAGGGTGTGGCCCCGCACCCGCTGCCCGTTGCGCTTGGCGGCCGCGACCAGCTCGTCGGCGGCGGCGTAGTCGCGCTCGCCGCGCACCGGCTCGACGACCTCCCACTTCATCACGTTCTCCGCGGTGATCGAGGAGAACTCGGTGTGCACGCGTTCGCGGTACTCGGCATCGGCGGTGTAGGCGGCGTGGTCGACGGCGGTGCCGACCAGGAGCTGCCGGCCGGCGAGGTCACGCAGCGGCTGGTCGACGTCGACCGGGCGGTGCGGGTGGTGGTGGTGGCGGCCCGGCTCCGGCGAGCCGGCCGCGGCGGGAAGGACGGAGTAGAGGGTCGCGGCGGCCAGGACGGCGGTGGCGGCGACGTGGGACACCTTCATGTACAGCTCCTCGGCGACAGCGGCGGGAACATCTCCGAAAGTTTCGGAATCTTTCCGAGATGAGCACTGTACCCTCAGGACCGTACTTTCAGGAACTTTTCGGACACCTTCCCGAAAAGCACGACGCCGACCACGATCGCGACGCCACCCGCCGCCGCGACGACCACCGGCAGGCTCGCCGGGATCTCCAGGTGCACGGTGATGCCGAGGATCCGGGACAGCCCCCACGGCAACAGGGCCAGCTGGTCGTTCCACAGCGTCATCGCCCGCTCCAGTCCGAGCACCGCGACCAGCCCGCCGAGCGCCACCATCGGCACCCCGACCGCGACCAGCACCCGCCCGACCGCCCCCACGCGCCCCACGCGTCGCCGCAGGGCCAGGTAGGCGACCACGAACACGGCCAGGAACGCCGCGAACGCCGCCGCCACGTACACCGACCGCGCGGGCGGCGAGGTCCAGAACCCGAACCAGTAGTACCCCGGCCCGCGCACCGCGAGCACGGCCAGCAGCAGCACCGTACGCAGCAGCGCGATCCCACCGACCGCGGCCGCCAGCGTGAACGGGTCGGCCGGCCGCGCGACCAGCCGCAGGGTGAACCAGAACAGCAGCCACGCGCCCAGCACCAGTACCAGGTGCGCGGGCCCGGCGAACGACGTGAACACCGCGCGGCTCGCGACCACCGCGGCCGCCGGCACCGCCCACACCAGCACCCGGTCCAG
Source organism: Actinophytocola gossypii (assembly GCF_025165815.1). Lineage (GTDB taxonomy): Bacteria > Actinomycetota > Actinomycetes > Mycobacteriales > Pseudonocardiaceae > Actinophytocola > Actinophytocola gossypii. Next base: position 31,408 of record NZ_JAFFZE010000001.1, read on the forward strand.
CCGCGTCGGCTCCCCGTCCACCCGCCCGAGCCGGACGAGTGCCCGCAGTCCCACCGGCGCCCGCCGCGACACCCCGACCGCGAGCGCGGCGAGCACCGCGACCAGCAGGCCACGCGCGAGCCAGGCCATCGGCTCGTTCCGGTGCGCCAGGGCCAACCCGAGGTCGGCCGCGGTGAAGTTCCACGCCGGCAGGTCGACGTCGCCGGTGTACCGGCGCAGGTGCTCGTCGCGGGCCGCCGCGTAGTCGACCGCCGCCGCCCGCCAGGCGTCCCGCGCGTCCGCCGAGCCGGTGTCGAGCCACTGCGTGTGCCGCAGCACCGTGGTCCGGTACGCCGCGAGCGTCTCGAACAGGTTCACCTGGTAGTCCAGCGTGTCCACGAACCGTTGCCGCAGCACGGGATCACGCCAGGTCGCCGGTTCGGTCGAGGCCACCAGGTCCCGCATCCGCCGCGCCCCCGCCACCGCGTCCGCGCCCTCCGCGACCGCCTCGTCGACCCGGTTCCGGCTGACCGCGTGGATCGTGTCCAGCGCGGCGCTGTCCCCGGTCACGATGTCCCACTCGAAGATCCACATCATCGGCGGCGGTTCGAGCCCGAGCGCGCGCACGGCCCGGTCCGCGTACGGTCCGATGTAGAGCCCGTCGGTGACCACGTCGGCGACAGCGCCATCGCCGCGCAGATCGCGGCCACGGTGTCCGGGTCGTGGGAGAACGTGCGGTGCGTCCAGTCCGCGGTGGCCGCCGCCGGATCGAGGTCCGGGTCCCAGGCCAGCCGCCCGGTCACGTACGTGTTGAGGTCGTAGAGCTGCCAGAACCCGAGCCGTGGCGTGAGCGTGCGGGGCCCGGCGAGCAGCGGTCCGCCGCCCTGTGCCCAGGTCCACACCCCCTCGACTCGCGGGTTGCCGGCCAGGAACCGGCGCAGCGCGAGCTGGTGGAGCACCCCGAGATCGTTCGGCAGCGCGCCGAGACCCTCGAACTCGCGGCGGGACTGGAACTCCACGATCCGCCGGTGCTCGCCGACCAGCAGCGTGTCGTTCAGCGGCAGGTGGCTGTAGAAGTCGCCGAGCGAGTACTTGGTTGACACGACCAGCCGGTCGTCCCGCAGCCCGCCCAGCACCTCCTCGTACGCCGCCCGGCTCGTGTGCAGGTCCCCGACGGCGCCGATGCCCACACTCCACGTCCGGAAGATGATCTCGCGGTCCGCGTCGTGGGCGACGTCCAGGAACGCCCGCAACATCGCCCGCACGGCCGCCGGCGTGGTCACCGCGATCTCCGACGTGTAGTCCCATCCCGGCAGCCGGTACGCCGCCCCGCCCTCGCCGATCCGCACCATCATTCCGTCCACAAAGGACATCCGATCGAACAGCTCGGCCAGGCCCGCCTGGTACACCCGCCACAGCCGCTCGTCCTCGGTGTCCAGCCCGCCGACCGTGCGCTCCAGGTGGGCCCGCAGCGGCGGCGACAGCGCGAGCATGTCGGTGGACAGGTACACCCGCATGCCGAGGTCGTCGGCGTACCGCCACACCGGCGCGAAGGCGTCCACCATGGCCCTGGCCCGCGCCGGGTGCGGATCCCCGTCCGGGTACACGCCCAGCCCGCCGAACGTGACGTACTCGAGGAACCCCGGCACGACGACCGCGTTGTACCCCATGGCGAGCGAGTGCTCCACGTGCTCCCGGAACTGTCCCGCGATCCGTCGCACGGCGGCCCGGTCCACGTACGGCGCGCCGGGCAGGATCGCGTCCCCGACCACGTCGGAGTTCAGCGAGTAGTCCGTACCGTCGGCGAAGCGGGCCGGGTCGTCCGGCAACCCCACTCCGCCGAGATCCGTCAGCCGCAGTCCCAGCCTCGGCGCCACCACCCGCCCGTCCGCGACGACCGCGGCCCCCGCGCGGATCCGGTCGGCGACCGCGTACAGCCCCGCCGCCGCGCCCGCCATGCTCCCGGTGACCGTCAGCCCGTCCCCGTCCCGGTCGATCCGGTACGCCTCGGCCCCGCCGACGTCGTGGACCCGCACCCGCAGCACCGACCCCGACGCCGCCCCCGTCCGCACCGCCGGCCGCTCCGCGCCCCGCCCGGCCACCGCGTCCGCGACGGCCTCGGCCGCCACCCGCAACCGAGGCTCGTCCGGCACCAGCACCGCCGTGATCACCGGCGGCTCGACCACCGCCCGCCGGGGCGCCGCGGTCAGCTCCTCCACCGGCACGTCCACGTCCCGCACGTCCAACCCCAGCGCCGCGTTCACCTGCCACGCGACCACCCCGCCGAGCGCGAGCAGCACGACGACCACGCCCACCCACCGGGTCATCCCGCCCCGCTAGGCGTCGTCGAAGGACGCGCGGGCCCGCTCGACCGCCGGCAACGTCTCAGTGGTCCAGTGCAGAAGCGCGTCGATGAGGTCCTGCAGGGAATCGCCGAGCGGCGTGATGCGGTACTCGACGGCGACCGGCCGGGTGCCCGTGACGACGCGCTCGACCATTCCGTTGCGCTCCAGCCGCCGCAGTGCCGCCGTGAGCGACTTCTGGGTCACCAGCGGGATCGCCCGCCGGAGTTCGTTGAAGCGCAGCGGGCTCCCGCACAGCGCCTCCAGGATCTGCAGCGACCACTTGTCGAGCACCTGATCGAGCAGCTCGCGGTGCTGCTCGGTGAGGGTGGTTTCGGTCATGACACCTAGTCTCGTTGAAGTTCCCTCCGGATACCAGGTACATCTCGGGTACCTACTCGAACGACGAAAGGACGACCCATGGCAGTGCGCCTGCTGACCCCGGAGGGCATGTTCGGCCCGGTTCCGTACCACCACGTCTCGGTCAGCACGGGTTCCCGGCACGTGCACGTGGCCGGCCAGATCGCGCGGGACGCCGACGGGAACCCGGTCGCCACCGGGGACCTGGCCGGCCAGGTCGCGCACGCGCTGCGCAACACGGCACGCGGCCTGGCCGGCGCCGGTGCGAGTTTCGCCGACGTCGTGCGCCTCCGGTTCTTCGTCACGCACTGGAGCCCGGACAAGTACCCCGACTTCATCGAGGGCATCGAGCGGGTCACCGAGGAACTCGGCATTCCGCAACCGTTGCCCCCACTGTCGGCGATCGGCGTGGACTATCTGTTCGAGCCCGACGTACTCGTCGAGGTGGAGGCGCACGCCGTGCTCGACTGAGGACTCAGCCTGGCACAGGGTCCCCCGGCATGGCGGTCGCAGCGGACTGACCGGCCACCAGGCAGCGCAGGTCGACATCGTGTTCGAGCACTGGGGCCCGACCGAACAGGACCGCACCGACGGCCACCAGGAAGACCCGGGTCACCGCGTCACTGCCCTTCTTGGTCATCGGGGCCTGGTAGAGCAGGTACCGTGCCGCCTGCCAGGCCGGGACGTCGCCCGGCGGGGCGCACGCGATCAGGTCGACGGCCGCGCCGAACAGTCGGAGCCGGGCGCCATCGTCCGCGGTGACCACGTACATCGGCGCACCGCCGGTCTCGATCCGGCTGGTGTCCGCGCCTCGTCGCGTTAGCCTTGCGACCAGCCTGGCCGCGGCCCCGTCCGCGGCCGCGCCGCGGAGCAGCCGGTTGCCGATGACCCGCGTCCCGTCCGGCAGCGTGACCATGTTCCGCAGCGTGTCGCTGTCGGGTTCCTCGGCCGCGAACCTGGCGCACGCGATCCGCCCGTACTCGAGCATGATCCGGTGCGCCGGGGTGTCTCGTCCGCCGCGAAAGGTCCGGGTCGCCGGATCCCAATCCGCCCCTTCGCGCAACCGACCCAGGTAGCCGATGCGATCGTAGTTCGGACCGCCCTCGGCCATTCCGGTGGCGAACCGGGACGCGTCGAGCGGGATCCCGTGGCCGAGCCGTCGGGGCGTGCGGCATGCCAGTTCGTGCCGCCACCGCACGAGGCCTAGGTGCGTCTCCAGCAGTGCGCCCACCCGTTCTCTGTAGGGAGTGCCGGTGCGCAGGCCGGCGGACAGGCGGGGGAGTGCCGCGGTCGCCGCGCGTGCCTGCTCCACGGCGAATCCCCGCACCCGTCGGATCTCCGCCTCGTCGGAAGTCCGGAGCGCGAGCAGAGGGGTCGGAAAGTTGGCCTCGGTGATGCTCATGACTGTTACGCCTCCGGTCGAGTCAGAGTCGCGAGGCGCCATTGAACCCGTTCGGCGTCGTCGAGACGGTCCTGCTGCCGGTACAGCCTCAGGCAACGTTCCCAAGCGTCGCGCGCGGCGTCCGGGTAGGACAGTTGCGCGCAGACCTCGCCAAGCCGGTCGAGGGTGTCCGCCTCGTGGTAGACGTTGGTGCCGCGGAACAGCGCGAGCGCCCGCCGGTAGTAATCGAGCGCCTCGACGTGCCGACCGGTGCGGTGCGCGACGTGGCCGAGGCTGTCCAACGCGGTCGCCTCGCCGTTCCGGTCGCCGAGTTCCCGATACAGCGCGAGTGCCGCTTCGCCGTGGCGCGTCGCCGCTTGGTCGCGACCGAGCTTGGCCTCGTACCAGCACATCAGGTCCAATGCGTCTGCCTCGTTGGCCGGCAACCGCAGTTCCCGGTACAGGCGGTGGGCCTCGACGGCGTGCTCCAGCGCCCCTTCGTGGTCGGCTCGGCGTTCCTGGAGTCGGGCGAGCGCGCGACGCGTGTGCGCGTGGTCGCGCAGGTCGCCGAGCCACGCGGTGAGCTCCAGCGCGCGGTGCAGGTGGAACGCGGCGTCCTGGGGCCGGCCCGCGCGGGCGGTGGCCGATCCGACGAGCCGGTGTGCGACCGCGAGTGCCGAGGGGTCGTGGAGCGCCTCGGCGGCCGCCAGCGCGGCCCGCCAGGTCGCGAGCTGGGCGCGGACGTGCCCCTGTTGCCACTGGAACGAGTGCAGTACCCAGGCGAGACGCCAGACCGTCCGGTGCCAGCCGTGCCGTGCGGCGACCTCCTGGGCGGCGCGGACGCTGGCATACTCGGCGGTGAACCAGGCCATCGCGGTCGCGTGGTCGGCGATCTCAACGACCCGGGATCCGCGCACGGGTGGGTCGAGCGCGACGGTTCGCCGGTTGCCGTCCAACTTCCGGTCCGCCACCTGCGCGGTGTGCAGGTAGTGGTCGACCACGCGCAGCACGGCGGCCTCCCGTTCGTCCGCCGGCACGGTCTGCTCCGCCCGGTTCGCCGCGAAAAGGCGGACGAGATCGTGCAGTTGCCAGCGCCCGGCCCGGCTCCGGGAGACGAACGAGACCCGCTCCAGCTCACGCATCGCTGTTCTGGCCTCGGGTTCACGTACCTCCGCCAAACACGCGACCGCGGCGAGCCCGAAGTCCGGCCCCGGCATGAGGCCCAGCAGCGCGAACACTCGTGCGTGCACCGAGGTCAGTGCGTCGTAGGACCAGGACAGCACCGCCGTCACGCTCGTTCCGGGGTCGCCGGCGTCGAGCGCGCCGATCCGGGTGGCCGCGTCGCGCAGCTCGCCCGCCGGCACGGCGAGTGGCAACCCCTCCTCGTTGACGACGCGCCCGGCGACAATCCCGAGGGCTAGCGGCAGGCCGGAGCAGTACCGGACCAGCTCGGCGGCGGCCGTCGGCTCGGCCCGCAACCGGACCGAGCCGAGCCGACGCAGGAACAGGTCGTGGGACTCGGTGTCGGTGAGTGCGTCGAGCGCCAGCAGGTGGGCGCCGACCGAGGTGAGCAACCCGTCCAGCCGGTTGCGGCTCGTGACCAGCACCGTGCAGGTGGGACTACCCGGCAGCAGCGGCGCGACCTGGGTCGCGCTGTCCGCGTTGTCGAGGACGACCAGCAGCCGCCGGCCCGCAACGAGGCTGCGGTAGCGGCCTATCTGTGCGTCGAGGTCGACTGGGATCGCGTGGTGGTCGACGCCCAGCCCGTCGAGCAGGCAGCGCAGCGCGGTCGGCGTGCTCATCGGCCGGCCTGCGGACGACGTCCCGCGCAGGTCGACGAACAGCTGCCCGTCGGGGAACCGGTCGGCGTTGTGGTGTGCCCAGTGCAGGGCCAGCCACGTCTTCCCGATCCCGCCGGTGCCCACGATGGCCGTCACCGGACGCCCGAGCTGGCCGAGTTCGTCCGCTCGCCCGACGAACCAGGGCGGCGCGGGCGGCAGCTGGCGCGGCACCAGCCGTGCCGGACCGGCTCGCGGCGGTGGGAGGCCGGGCACGACGTCGGCCAGTCGCTCAGCGAGTCGGGCCACGTCCGCGCCGAGCCGCAGGTGGGAGACCTCCACCGCCTGGCAGTGCAGGAGTGGCCGGACCGCCGCCGGCAGGGCGCCCGGGTCGGGCAGCCCCGCGCCGTCGAACAGGACCGGCACCACCCGAATCGACCGTTCGAAGGCACGCATGATCTCCTGGCGCACCCAGTCCCGCTCGTCGCGGATCGGCAGCCGGTCCGGCTCGTCGGGGTCGGGCGCGAGCCACCGCGGCCCGACGAGCACCAGCAGCACCCGCATCGACTCCAACGCCGCCGACAGCCGGTCCGGGTACTCCGCGCCGGGGCTGATCGACTGGTTGTCGAGGAAGATCCGGTCGCGGTCGAAGCGAGTGGCGAGCAACTCGTAGATCGCGGCCGCCCCGAACGGCGCGTCCGCGCTGCGGTAGCTGACGAAGATGTCCCACACCAGCGGTCAGGGGTGGAGCACGGGATTCCCCCACGCCAGCTCGGGGAGCCTGTTGGACTGTCCGCCGGCCACGTTGACCCCGGCCATCATGGGGTGCTGGGTCATTCCTGGTCGATGCGCCTCCAGCGCGAGGTGCAACACGCCGCTCACGTCGACGCTCAGTTCCCGCGGCTGCCCCTGCCTGACGGCGACCTCGTTGCGGACGGCGCCGTCGGCGATCACTCGGAACACGCCGAGCTGGTCGGCCTCCGCGGCATCGTCGAGCACTCCGACGATCACATCGAGGCGACGGTAGTTCCTGCCCAGACTGAAACTGATGGACCCGCGCGGGTGGTTGGCGAACACGCTCGGCCGGTAGACGATGCTGTCGCCGTAGTACCTGCCGTTGATCTCGGCCGCCGCCAAGCGCACGTCTGCTCGGCGAGTGGGGCGGAGGCTGGTCAGCAGCACCGAGTTCTCCGGAGTCGGCAGTTCGATGCCCCCCTTGCCGACGTGGTGCCTGATCTCGTCCACGAGGTGCATGAGGTCGTAGGTGGCGGACCGATGGTGGAAACGCAGATACTGGTGGTCGACGAGACCGGCGATCGACGCCGGGAGGTTGTCGCTCTCGTGGAGCCGCTGCCGGTCGCCGACCAGGACCGGGATGACCGGACGCTGGTTCCACAGCGCCAGCTCGATCTCCTTACGCACCCAGTCACCCGGCTCGTCGATTCTGCGCTCCCCGTCACTGTCCGGAACGAGCCACCGCGGTCCGACCAACACCAGCATGGCCGCGCAGGTCGTGGCTTCCTTTTCCAACTCCGGCGGGAACACCGTGCCACCGCGCATGGAACGGCTCGACATGAACACGTGCTCGGGGCCGAACGCCTGGCTCAGTCTCTGGTCGAACAGGACAGCCGTGTCCTGGGTGTCGCCGACCCTGAAGTTGACGAATACCTTGCTGATGACGATCTCCTTTAGCTTCCCGCGGCGACCACGTAAGGCGATCCCCATACGGCGTTCGCCTCCAGGCAGTCGTCCGGATCCGGTGGTCGGGCCAGTGAGGCCCGCAAGGTCAGTGCGAACACGTCAGCCGGCAACGCGGCCTCCATCGGCGTCGATCCGCCGGGCTCGACCACGGCTTCCTTGATGGGTTCGACCGTGTTGTCGTTGGCGAAGATCTCGAACCTCATGGCGACTCCGGAGTCCGACGTCGAGTCGGTGCCGACCGCCTCGACCGTGATGCTGCGGAAGTTCCGCAGGTTGAACTGCTGCTCGACGCTGCGTTGGGTCTCGCTGCACGTGTACAACACGTCCCACACCGAGTTGCCGTACTGGGTGAACTGCACGTCGTGGTCGCCGTACTCGAAGTTCCACTCGTCGTTCGGGCGAGGCAGGTCGGTGAGGTGGACCGGTGTTCCCTCGGGCAGCGAACCGCCGTCGCCGAGGATGCCGGGACCGGCGGACCCCGTCACGGACGACGCTGGTGCCGCGCTCGACGACTCCGGGGTGGAGGTCGTCGTGGTCGTCGACTCGGTCACCGTCACCTCAGCGGTCGAGGTGACGGTCGCGGGCGGTTGCGCGACCGGATCGTTGCCGCTCGGTCGAGCGATGAGGTAGGTGATCACGACGGCGACCACCACGAGTGCCGCGGCGGCGACCATCGACCATGTCCGGCGAGCACGCGAGCCTGCCATCGGACCTCCGATCGTCTTGGCGAGCTGCTGACGAAACTCCGAGTCATTCGCGATCTCCTGTTCGACCTGTTGTTGGAGTGCCTTGGTCGTGTCGGGGTCGACCGGGTTCGTCTTGAAAGAGTCCAGAGTGTGCACCTGGAACGGCTCGATCAGCTTGCCGCCGAGCTTTTCGAGCAGAATCTCCCACTTCGCGTCGTACGTCCATTGCGGCGTCCTCTTGTGCAGCAGGTAGTGCGACAGTGACTGCACGACCGAGTTCGCCAGTTTCCGATCAGCCATTCAGGTACTCCCAGTGGTGGCCCGTGGGCGAGTACGCGACAGTCCAGCACCGCCGGGTGCGGCGTCCTGGCTCCGTGTGCGGCACGTGCCGCACACGCGGGTCGAATCGTTAGCCGGTCGCACGCAGCCTCCTCAGGTCCCGCACGGTCACCAGACCGCGCGAGGTCGTGACCACGCCGGCGGCCCGCAGCCCGCGCAGGGCACGGACGACCGAGTCCCGGGACACACCGAGACTTTGACCAAGCGCCGCCTGCGACCCGATGTGCACGACGGGAACGCGTTCGTCCGCGTGCCGCAAGAGGAAGTCGACGACCTTGGCGAACGCGAGGCGGTCGTGGCCGTCGAACCGGCGGTCGGCCTCCCGCAGTCGCTCGGACAGCACCGCGCACAGCACTCGAAGGACGCGGGGGAAGCGGGTCAGCACCCGGTCCAGCTCGACCGCGCCGAGCACGAGCGCCCGCACCCTGGTCTCGGCGCGCACCGTGGCCGACCTCGGCCGCCCGTCGAGCAGGGCCTGCTCGCCGACGATGTCACCGTCCCATCTCCTCGCGATCACGCGCATATTGTCGGCGGCGAGGACCCGCACCCGACCCGTGTAGAGCACCGCGACCCATGGGTCGGTCTCGTCGGCGCGGATCAGCGTCGCACCCCTGGCGTAGGGCCTGGCCGTGCCCGCGTCGGCGAACGCGACCCGTTCCGGCTGGCTCAGCCGGCGCCAGAAACTGTCGGCCCGGTGCTCGGGCCGCAGCGTGGCCATGGACGGTGTCCGTGCCATGAAGCCGTTCCTTCCGCTCCATCCCGCACACAGGATGGGGTGTGCGGATGGACCAGAACCGGATGGGAACCGTACGGCCGAGGTGTCAGCCGGTGCGCAGCCGCAGGAGGCGGCGCATGGCGACGATCCCCCCGAGCGGCCCGATCGCCAGCACGGCGAACGCCCACTGCCAGCCGACCGCGCCGACGAGGACCGGGACGAGCCAGATCGTGGCGCCGGTGAGCAGGAAGCCGAGGGCCATCTGCAGGGTCAACGCCGTGCCGACGAAGCTCTGGTCGGCCAGTTCGGTCACCAGCGCGGAGAACTGCACCGAGTCGCCGACCACGCTGTAGCCCCACACCAACCCGACCACGATCAGCAGCCACAGCGGCGCCGACAGGAACAGTCCGATCGTCGCCGCGCACGCCGCGGACACGGCCATCATCGCGATCGCCGTGCGTTCGCGGCCGAGGCGGTCGCCGAGGACGCCGCCGGTGTAGTTCGCGACCGCGCCGGCGGCGAACACGGCGAACGTCACGTACGCGGCCAGTACCGGGTCGTGCCGGCCGTGCTCGGCGAGCGCGGCGGTGAAGAACGCCAGGAACCACGCCCACATCGCGTACAGCTCCCACATGTGGCACAGGTACCCGATCGTCGCCAGGCGCGTGCCCCGGTCACGCAGGACGCGGCGGATCTGCTTCGGGTCGAACACCGCCGCGGGGAACGGGTACGGGCCGACCCGCACCGCCAGCCAGGTGAGCACGCCGCCGCCCACCGTGAGCGCCGACGTGACCACGATGACCACCCGCCACTCCAGCCCGCCCAGCCCGTTCACCAGGTGCGGCACGCCGGAGCTGATGCTCAACGCACCGACCAGCAGGCCCATCGCCGCGCCCCGGCCGGTCCGGAACCACGTCGAGATCAGCTTCAGCGCAGGCGGGTACACTCCGGCGATGAAGAACCCGGTCGCGAACCGGACGGGCACGCCGAGTCCCAGTCCACCTGCGCCGAGCAACACCAGGTTGGCCACAGCCGCGCCGATCGAGCTGAGCAGGATCAGCCGGGTCGGCGACAGCACGTCGGAGAGCACGAACACCGCCGACACCACCGCGCCGGTCACGAAGCCCCACTGCACGGCGATCGTCAGCCACCCGGCCGCCCCCGACGACAGCCCCCACTCCAGCCGCACCTGCGGGATCACCGCTGTCGCCGAGAACCAGGTCGACTTGAGCAGCAGCAGCGCCCCGGTCAGCACCAGCAGCGTGCCCCGCGCCGACGTCATGGCCGCCCCCGCCTGGCCCGGTACGCGGCCACGCCGCTGCGGTTGAGGCAGGCCGGTGAGCAGTACCGCCGCCGAGGACCCCGGGACACGTCGGCGTACACGCGCTCACATCCGTCGGCGCCGCACACCCCGAGCCGGCCCGCGCCGTGCTCGCAGAGCAGGAACGCCAGCCCGACCGCCGTGTTCGCGCGCACCCGGTCGACCAGGCCGGCGCCCGGCACGGCGTAGTGCAGGTGCGGCCCGAGTCCGTGGTCGGAGACGTGCGGGGCCATCGCCACCTGTCCGAGCAGGCGGTTCACCTCGTCGACCGCCGCGGCCTGGTCGGCGGCGGTGAACACCGGGCGCAGCCGGCGGGCCCAGTCGCGCAGATGGGCGGCGCCGGGCGGATCGAGCTGGTCGGCCAGGAAGTTGAACCCGGCCAGGAGTTCGGCCAGCTCGGCGTCGTTCGCGTCCGGCGCGTTCACCAGCGCCACGGCGGTCCCGACGCCGTCGTTGCGGTAGCCCGTCACCTCGGAGGCCATGCCCGACTGTAACGTCAATAGGCCTCGATTGACATTACCGCTGGCAGTGCGGACACCAGGGCGCCACCCGCTCCCGCCCGGCGCCGCCCTGGCTGCCGACGACGACCCGGCCGCCGCAGCGCAGGCAGCCGGTGCGCTCGCGGCCGTACACCCACAGCTCCCGGCCGCGCCTCCGGTCGCCGGTGGTGACCCGGACCGCACGGGTCGCGTTGTCCAGCAGGAGTTTCCGGCACAGCGCCACCACCTCCGTTGGGTCCACTTCGGACACCGGGGTCCACGGCGACACCCCGAGCAGGAAGCACACCTCGGCCTTGTACACGTTGCCGACCCCGGCCAGCACGCTCTGGTCCAGCAGCGCCAGCCCCAGCTCGCGGGCGGGGTCGGCGGTCAGCCGCCGCACGGCCTCGGTCTCGTGCTCGGCGGACCAGTCCGGGTCGAGCAGGTCCGGGCCGAGGTGGGCGACCAGCTTCCCCTCCTCCGGCGTGCGGACCAGGGCCAGCTCCAGCAGCTTCTGCCCGAGCGCCAGCCGGTCGGGTGTCTCCAGCAGCACCCTGGTCCAGTGTCCGACCGGCGCCCGCCGGCGCGGGTCGTGGATCCGCCACGAGCCGTCCATGCCCAGGTGGCAGTGCAGGCTCACCTCCCCGCCGAACCGCAGGAACAGGTGCTTGCCCACCGACCGGGCCCGGTCGAACACCCGGCCGGTGAGGTCCGCGGTCGCCAGTCGGGGGTGCCGCAGCTCGGCGCGCCGCAGCACCTGCCCGCCCAGCGCCTCGGTCAGGCGCAGGGCGGTGCGGTACACGGTGTCACCCTCGGGCACCTCGAACTCCCTAGCAGTGGTGGTGTGCCCATTCGGGCTCGTGCCACCAGTACCCGCCGGTCCGGTGGTCGGTCGGGGCCGCGCGGCTGACGAGCGCCGGCGTGGCGGCACGCTCGGGCGCGGCGAACGGCGCGACCAGGTCGTCGACGGTGTGCAGGCGCCCGCCCACCATCACCTTACGGACCGCGGCGGCCGCGCGGATGTCGGCGAGCGGGTCGCCGGACACGAACGCCAGGTCGGCGTGCGCCCCTGGACGAACCTCGCCGAGCTTGCCGTCCAGGCCGAGCCAGCGGGCCGAGTTGCGGGTCGCGGTGGTCAGCGCCTCGTGCGGGGTGAACCCGAAGCGCACCATCGCGCGCAGGTTCGTGTGCAGCGACACCGCCACGTTGTCCAGCGGCGCGTCCGTGCCGGCGATGACGAACCCGCCGCCGCGGTGGATGCGCAGCACCATGTCGACGTTCGCGGCGAGCAGGGCCATCGTCGCCTCGTTCGCCGGCGTGCCGGCCTCGTCGGCCTTGTCCACGAACTGCTCGTACTCCCAGCTCGGGTACAGCGCCCGGGTGCGCGGGTCCTCGACCAGCGACCGGTCGTCGGCGTACATCGCGCGCGAGTTGAACAGCGTCGGCGTGATCGACATGCCGGAGCGGACGAACAGGGTGACCGCGTCGGCGTACGCGCGACCCAGCCGGGACACCGTGTGGGAGTAGCCGAGGCGGTTGGTCGCGCCGGTGTGCTCCATCCCGTCCATGCCGATGTTCTCGGCCGGGTACAGATAGTGCGACGACAGCGGCATGCCGGCCCGGTGGGCCGCGACGATCGTGCGTCGCTGGTAGGCCACCGGCAGCCGCACGTACGTCTTGATGAGGTCGTAGCCCAGCTCCCTGGCCCGCTCCAGCTCCAGTGCGAGCTGCCGCAGCGACCGGGTCGGCCGCATGAAGTTGTAGTAGACCCGCGACCCGTCGACCGCCTCGCCGGTGCCGAACAGCCTCGGCCCGATCCGGTCACCGGACTCCAGCGCCTCGCGGGTCTCGGTCAGCTGGTAGGCCGGGTCGCCGGGGGAGCGGGTGGTGGTGATCCCGTACGCCAGCCAGACCCGGCCCTGCCGGTCACCCCACTGCCGGCCGCGCAGGTGCCAGTGGTTGTGCGCGTCGATCAGTCCGGGTAGGACGGTCAGGTCGCTCGCGTCCACCGTGTACCGCCGGTCGCGCCGGGGCAGCACGGCGGCGACCTTTCCGCCGGCCAGCACGATGTCGACGTCCTTCCGCAGCCGCTCGGCGTGGCCGTCCCACAGCGCGCCGGCCCGGACGACCTGGTGCTCGTGGGTCCTGGCCGGCCGGTAGTGCAGCCACAGCGGAACGTCCCGCGCCCCGCCACCGGCGATCCGCACCGCGCGCAGGCGCCCGTGGTGCAGGTACAGCAACCGGTCGGAGCCGAGCCAGGACAGCGAGTCGGTGACCTCGTCGGTCACCTGCCGCGCCGGCCCGGTCGCCTTGCCCCGCGCGTCGACCGGCAGCACCCACGCGCACGACTCGACGACGAACGCCAGGTGCGCGCCGTCCGGCGACCACACCGGACCGTCGTCGCCCCTGGTGCCGATCGACGCGTGCGGCGCGTCCGGCAGCGGCGGGGTGTAGGTGAGGGCGCCGCTGTCGAGGTCGACGGTCAGCACCTGGCTGGTGCCCTCGCGGAACCGCTTCGAGTACGGTTTCACCGCGGCCAGCGCGAGCGTGCGCCCGTCCGGCGACCAACTGGCCCGGCCCGGCATGAACAGCGGCGGGGTCACCTGCGTCGGCGTGCCGCTCGCCAGGTCGAGCACCCAGACCACGCCGTCCTGGTCGGCGTAGGCGATCCGGTCGCCGGTGGGGGAGTAGCGCGGCGCGGTCTGCGCGCCCGGCAGCCCGGACAGCCGCCGCTCGTCGCCGGTGTCCAGGTCACGCAGCCACAGGTCCGCCTCGCCTGCCCGGTCGGAGGCGTAGACGATCGAGCGGCCGTCCGGGGCGAAGTCGGGGTCGGAGTTGAAGTAGCCGTCGGCGACCAGCCGCTCCGGCCGGGGCCGGCCGACGTTCAGCAGCCACAGCGCGCCGAGCGCCCGGAACGCGACCCGGCTCCCGTCCGGCGAGGCCACCGGGGACGCGATGCCGAGCGCGCGCCGAGGACGGGCACCGTCGAGGTCGCGCACCCGCTGCCGGTACTCCGGCCGCGGCCGGACCGGGACCTCGGCGGCGAACGGCACGGTCACCGGCGCGGACCGGGTCAAGGCACGGCGTTTGACCAGCCCGTCGGCCGTGTAGAGCAGCTCGTCGGGGCCGAGCCAGGACGGCGCGAACCCGAACACGTCCTCCCCGTCGGTGCTGACCACCCGGTCGCCGACGACCAGCTCCGCGGTCGCCCCCGCGATCCGGACGTAGGCCAGCGCCGCGCCGTCCGGGGAGAAGGATGGGCCGTACAGGCTCGCGCCGTCCGGCGCGGTCACGGCCCTGGTCACCGCGCCGGACGCGAGGTCGAGCACGTCGATCGCGGTGTCGTCGGCGGTGAAGGCGAGCCGGCCGCCGTCCGGCGACCAGGAGGGCATCGCCTCCTCGGCCGCGGTGTCGGTGCGCGCGGTGATCGCGCCGGTGGCCAGGTCGAGGGTGAACACGCCGTAGCCGCCGGTGCCGGCGCGGTCGGAGGAGAACGCGAGCAGCGAGCCGTCCGGGGAGAACCGGGGTTCGCGGTGGTCGAACGGCCCGCTGGTCAGCTGCCGGAGTCCGGAGCCGTCCGGGTGGACCGTCCACAGGTGGTAGTTGCCGTCGCGGTAGGCCTGGAAGGCGATCGTGCGCCCGTCCGGTGACCAGGTTGGTTGGGTCGCGTCGGTGTCGTCGCCGGTGAGCCTGCGCGCCCGGCCGCCGCCGATCGGTACCGTCCAGATCGCGGTGACCAGGTCGAACGCGACGTGTCCGCCGTCCGGCGATACGTGCGCGGAGATGTTGGTGCCCTCCGCGAGCCGGACCGAGCCGCCCGCGTCCGGTTCGGCGGCCGCCGTGGTGTGCGTGATCGTGCTGGTGATCGTCGTGCTGCCGGCCAGGATTCCGGCTCCGACGCCCGCGCCGCGCAGTACATCGCGGCGCGTGAGTTCGGCTTCGTGCATGGTGCCCTCCCCGAGGAGCCCTTGCTGAATGTCCGATACATGCCAGTAGGCAAGGGAATTGTCTCACCGTTCCGCAAGATCCATGCGGAACGTTCGGCTACTGTGGAGTACGAGAGCCCATGCACACCCTGCTGATTCGAACGGCCCGTCCCGCGGAGCTGGCACTCCTGGTTCGGGAGCTGGGGGATCGGCCGTTCTTCGTCGACCGCTTCGCGCGGCAGGGGGACGGTCGCGGACTCCTCCTCGTCGCCTGGTCCGACGACCGCCCGGTCGGGGTGGTCTACCTCTGGTGGGAGCCGGCCGAGGAGCCGGAGCTGCGGCTCCACCTGCCCGGGACCCCGCTGCTCACCCACCTCGAGGTGCACGCCGACCACCGCGCCAGGGGCACCGGCAGCGCGCTGATCGCGGCGGCCGAGCGCGAGCTGGTCCGGCGCGGACACACCGCGGTGGCGCTGGCCGTCGAGGTCGGCAACGACGGCGCGGCCCGGCTGTACCGCAGGCTCGGCTACGCGGAGTGGGACCAGCCGCCCATCCGCTGCTACTCACTGACCGACGGCAACGGGCAGCGCGCGGTCGAGATCTGCCGGATCCTGGTCAAGCCGCTGCCCCCGTGAGCGCCACGTCCGGTCCGTCAGGCCGAGCGAGGCGACCAGCTTGTCGAGCCCGCCGCCACGGGTGTCCGGGCCGTGCGCCAGGTACATCTCCTCGAGATGTGCCCGCCAGACCGACCGGTCGGCCCGCCACGCGCTGAGGTAACGGACGCACTGGTCGGCCCGGATGGACTGGCACAGGTTCCCCGCCGCGATGAGCGCGGCCAGCATCCGTCCCCGCCGGTCCGGATCCAGGTCCGCCCCCCGCACCATGGTCATCACGTCGTTGATGAACCGGAAGCGGCGCACCAGGAAGCCGCGCCAGAACGAGTACGTGGCGTGCCGCGGCGTCTTCCCGTCCTCGAGCAGCGCGAACAGTCCCTCGGCCAACAGGTCGCCGAGCTCCTCGTACCGCGCCCGCTGCCAGTGGGCGAACGGGTCGTAGGGCTGCTGCACCGCGTGCCCGGTCAGCGCGGTCGGCCGCAGCCCGCTCTCGCCGAGCAGGAAGAACCAGTCCTCGTTGTAGATATTGGGGAAGAACGAGTCCAGCGCGTCGGCACCGACCGCGAGCGCGCCGCCGCCGAGGAAGGTGCTCTGCGGACCGCCGGCTTCCCGGTAGGCGTGGCAGACCACCGAGTTGTCCGGGTACCCGCCGATGTTCAGGCCGACCACGTCGTGCCGGTCGGTCAACCCCGCGGCCACCTTCAGGTCCGCCGCGCGCGGAACGATGATGTCGTCGTCGAGGAAGACGATCCGCCGCCAGTCCATGAGGTGGGCGATCAGCAGGCCGAGGTTGCGCTTGAGGCTGGTGTCGGTGCGCCGCTCGAACCGCGAGTTCTCCATCAGCCACGAGGTCCGCAGTCGCGGCAGGACGTTCCGCAGCGGGCCGCGGACGTCGATCGCGACCAGGTCGACGTCGGCGCCGGCGGCCTGGTCGGCGACCTGCCGCGCGTGCGAGTCCCTGCTGCACAGCGCGAGCAGGGTGCACTTCAGCTCGGCGGCCAGCTCGACGGCGTGCCGCATCGCCTTCGCCGGCCGGCCGGTCGGCACGATGATCGCGTCCACCTCGGCCTCGTGCCGCGGATCGGTCGGCCGCACCGAGATCAGCGTGCGGTGGTTCTCGTGGTGGAACGAGGAGCGCGTCTCACGCCTTCGGCGGGTGCGCTCGGTCGGGCTCGGAGTCATGGAGGGGCCACTCGTGTAGGCGTGTCTCCGGGTCGGTCCAGTCCGGAGTGATGACTTTGTGGTTCACCACGTACACCCGACTGACCACGCTGAACGTCGTCCGTCCGGCGAACCGCGTTCGCAGGTACTCGTCGTTGCGGTCGCGGAACTTCGAGTCGGTGAGTGCGCGGACGGCGCCGTAGGTGCCGCGTTGGTACTGGCCGTTGCAGATGGTGACCGTGCGCTTCGCGTTGTACGGATTGGGGGCACGGTAGAAATGTCCTACGTCCGCGTCGAGAACGTCACGACCGCCGATCGAGCGCAGCACGGGAGTGATCAGCCGTCGCTCGCCGCCGTCGAGGACCTCGAAGCCGGCCGGTTCGTCCTCGGTGTTCCGGGACATCTGGTGCACGGGCAGATCGAGACGGCGCAGGAGTTCCTTGGTGACCCGGTTCCAGTCGGTCCCGCCGAGCAGGACGAGGTGGCTGGTCAGGTCGTCGGTTCGCATCTCCGCCGGTGTGCAGAAGCGGACCTTGTTGCGCGGGTTCGCCGCGCGGATGTGGGCGAACAGCTCCATCAGGGCGTCCAGGTCGGCGTACCGGTAGAGGTCGACGTAGTCCGGTGCCTGGGCGTCGGTGTACGGCATCCGCTCGAGGTAGTCGGCGGGCAGTTCGGACGCCACGATCGTGACGTCCTGGTTGGCCTCGAAGCGCCAGATGCCGCCGAAGGGTGGCTCGGCCGCGCTCCGGTCCGGCTGTGCCGCGTTGCTCCGTGCGATGTCGGCACGGGCCGCGTTGCTCAGGGCGGCCAGCTCCTCGAGCAACTCGTCGGCGCGTGTCTGCTCCTCGTCGGTGAGCCGAGTGGGCAGTTCGTACGGCGCGTCCTTGTCCTTCCGCTCGACGGCGAAGAACCTCGCGTAGTCCTCGAGTCGGGCAAGGGGAGGGACCTTCGGGTTCTTCGTGCTCTCCCACGAGGAGATCAGCGGGACACTGGCGTCGAGTGCCTTGGCCAGGTCGCCCTGGGTGAGCCGCTGCCCCGACCAGGTCCTCTCCCGCAACGACCGGAGTCGTCGCGCCAGCTCGATGGCCGGACCTTCAGCCGTGTTCACCACGTCACGTCTTTCAGTCGAAGTTCAGTGAAGCTCAGAAGGTAGATCGTGAGTATAACCACGCCAGCTGGGAACAGTGCCACTGACCCGGGCGTCGGGTTGTCCTGGATGTTCGCGTCCTGTTCGCCATCGCGAGGTCTCCATGTCTTGCTTCACTGGCACCGGCGTTCTACGCTGAACTTGCGAGTAGTTCTACCAACTTCAGTCAATAGTAACTGAAGTTAATCTGAAAGTCTTCCCGGACTTGGTGAGGAGCAGCCATGAACACTTCGCCGCGCCGGATCCGGCACCGCGCTCTCGCGGTCACGCGAACATGAGCCGCCGTCATGACCACCCTGTCAATCCTGCCGCGGCAACGGATCATCGTGGCAGTGGACATCGAAGGATCCACGGATAGGACCAACTTCGCGCGGGCACAGCTCCGCCACGACATGTACGACGCGCTCGAGGACGCCCTGGCCGCCAGCGGCGTCACCGAGGACCGCCGCGAGCCCCTGTTCGACCGGGGCGACGGCGCGTTGGCGCTGATCCACTCGACGGACGACGTGCCGATCACCCGACTGCTGGACACGTTCACTCCGGTACTGAACGAGTTACTCGAGTTGCACGCCATTGCCCAGCCGGACCGCACGTTCCGTCTCCGCGCGGCCGTGCACACCGGCGTGGTCCACTTCGACACCCGAGGAACCTACGGCGAGGACATCGACATCACCGTCCGCCTGCTCGACGACCCGCAGCTCAAACGCCGGCTGCGTCGCACAACGGGGCCGCTGGTGCTGGTGGTGTCCGACCACATCTACCGCTCGGTGATCCGCCACGGCTACGACGGCATCGACGCGGACACCTTCGAGCCCCTCGTCCGGGTCGAGGTGGCGCGGCAGAACTACCTGGGGTGGGTACAGGTCCCCGCCGAGTCCCAGTCGGTCGGCACGGTGTCCCGGATGATCGACCGGGTGTCCTAGTCGGCCGGCGCCTGCTCGCCCGGATTGGGCGACAGCCAGTGCGTCGCTCCGCTGTCGTGGACGACGACCACGCGGCTGTCCTGGTCGACCGGGCCGATCACCACGAAGCCCGACCTGGGGGTGACGTCGGCGTAGGCCAGGGCGATGTCGGTACGCACGATGCCGCTGACCCCGCCGCCGACGATCGTGCCGGTGCCGTCGACGACGACCACGCACCGCACCGGATCCTCGGCGTCCGCGGCCCAGCCGTGCAGGATGGGGACCGTCTTGCCGTTGTAGAACGGTGCCGGGTCCTCCGGCTCGGTCCGCTCCACCTCGCCGGCGGCGCGGTCGGGGCTCTTGTTGCCCTCGGCCGGAAGCAGCGGCTCCATGGCGCCGATGTCCAGAGTGGACCCGAGTTCGGGTCCGCCGCAGCCGAGGGTGAAGTCGTCGTTGAACGGGTAGTGGCCGAGCGCGCGCAGCCGGGGCGCCAGTTCGCTGGCCAGCGGGTACCGGCGGTACGCGTCGCTGATCCCCGCGCGGACCGCGACCGCCTCCACGTGGTGGATCTCGTTCGCCGTACGTTCCTGGGCGGCGTACGGCGCGCCGAGCGAGTAGCCGAGTATCCCGGCGACGACGGCGAAGCCCGCGACCCGGTACCCGGCCCGGTCCACCCGGCGGTGCACCACGGCGGCCAGCAGCACGATCGCGGGGATCGACAGCAGCACCGACGCCGAGGTGTACCGGGCGGTGGTCATGCCGATCTCGCCGCCGTAGTCGACCCGCGCGGTGGAGATCATCGCGGTGAAGAGGAAGGCGTGCGCGCCGAGCGCCCACCAGAACCACATCCGCCGCTCACGGGCGACCGGGCTGGCGGCCAGCACCGCGTAGAGACCGAGCAGCACCGCGCCGGCGAACGCCGCCATCCCGCCACTGTCGGACGCCCAGATCTTCCCGGCGATGGCGAGGAAGAAGTACAGCAGGCTGCCGACGTCGGTGGTCGGCGAGGCGGCCATCGGCGCCGACGGCCGGTAGATCAGCCATATCGCGACGATCAGAACGCCGACCGTCAGCGGGACCAGCCGCCGCCACCAGACTTCCCGCCGCAGGGTGGCGACCAGCGCCAGCACCGGCCACACCGCGAACGCCGTGCCGTAGGTGAGGCTGCCCAGCACCGCGAGGCTCCACGACGGCCACCATTTCCCGCGCACGGCGAGCAGCAGCGCGACCACGACGATCATGTTGGCGGTCAGCCAGGCCGTGCCGCTCATCGCCCGGGTGAAGTTCCAGAGTCCGTGCAGGCCGAACACCAGCGCGGACGCGCCGGCGAACAGCCCGGCCCGCGCGATCGGCGGCAGTGACTTGGGCAGCGCCGCGCCCAACGCCAACACCGTCCCCGCCGCCACCGCGACGACGAACACCCCGAGCGTCCGGTTGTCCCCGGAGAAGAGCTGGATGTTGATCCAGTAGACGAGGGTCGGCAGCCCGAGGAAGTGCTCGTTGGAGAAGTACTTCCCCGGGTCGAACGGTTTGAGCGTCCCGTCCGGGTTGGTGACCCGCACGAGCTGGTACAGGTAGTCGATGTGCTGGAGCCGCCCGGCCCCGGCCACCTCGAACAGCATGGCCACCACGGGCAGCCCCGCGAGCGCCGCCACCAGCCGCGCCGGCCACGCCCCGCCGACGAACCGCCGCAGCCGACTCACCGGCGGCGCAGGGTCCTCCGGCATCGACTCCGACGGGGAATCCTGCGTCAACGCCACGCTCGTCACGCGCGCTACTGTGCCAAACCCGCCATGCGCGACCGTCACCGACCCGGGTCACCGACTTTGGTCCGCGCCGATCAGTGCCCTCGGCCCATGATCCCGGCGCTTGAGCGTCGTCCGTTTCTGGTCCAGGCCTGATTCGGGACGGTGTTCCACGCTGGTTCCCGACCCGCATCGGACTTCGGGGAGAAGGGACCCGTCATGGAACTCGACAGCGATGGTGGCGTTCCCCTGGATGGGCTCGCGGAGCTGACTCCGACCTTCTCGGTCACGGTGTTGGTCTGCCATCCTCGGGCGGATTCAGCGAGTGCTTTCCGGTCACTCGTCCACTTTCTGCGGCAGACACTGGCCAAACCGAACCGGGCGCTGTCGGTTCGCTGTCTCGGCGAGCTGGTGCTCGGTCGGTCGGACCAGATCACTGGTTTGGGGCCGCTGCCCGAACTGGGGATCGACGACCTCTACGCCTCCGTTCGCGCACGGCGCACCGTTCCGACCTGGGCCCGCGCCGGGCACGACGCGATCGACGTGGTCAACGAGTTGACGCTGGTCGTGCGACGTGGGCGGCTGGTGGTCATCCACACCCCGCTGTCCGATCAGGTGCTGCGGACGTGGCTGAGGCGGTTCGACAAACTCTACCGGTACCTGCCGAGCGCGATTCTGCGCAGAACATTCCACGGCGACGGCAAGGCCGTGTGGCTGCGGGGCGTCCACCCCCGGCGCGACACGAAGGCCGACAGCAAGACGTTGGGCGGCCGGCGCGTCCAGAAGGCTCTGGACGACGACGAGGACGCCAGTTACGCGCTGAGCGCCGCCACGATCGACCACCTGCCGGCCGACGAGGCGGCGTTGGTGCGTGGAAGGTTGACCGTGTCCCCGGCGAGATCCCGTGTCTACTGGAAGTACGGAATCGACCTGGCCACGTATCTCGCCGCGGTGAGAGAGACGGTCGACGTGCTCGACAAGGCCCTTGCCGTCGAGCCGCCGGACGAACTGTTCCCGCAGTTGGCCATTCCCGAGACCGATCTCGCCAATGTCCGGGGCGCCTACGATCTCAGCATTGCGAATGTCGACGAGATGTTCGACCGGGACGAGACCGACGACGATCTCTCCGCACGAGCCGAACTTCTCCGCGGCGCGATCCTCGAGGTCATCGGTCGTCCGGACGCGGCGGCCTTCACCGTTGTGGTGGGTCACGAGGGCTCCGAGGTCGGCAGGCTGGCGATCAGGCCCCAACCCCGTGGTGACGCGTTCGACCTGGACGTGCGGTTGGCCGGAGCACCGTCCTGGGACGACAAGGTCCGGGAGGTCCGCGACGCCATCGGCGACGGTGACCTGCTGTCGGTCTACTACGAGTCGGGGCACACGTACTCGGAGCACCAGGTCAACGTCGAGAAGCAGACCGCACCTCCGTTCGCCAACCTGGTGTTCGCCGATTTCGCCGGGTACCGGGTCACCCAGGAGAAGCCGGCCGCGCCGAACGACCAGGGCATTCACGACGCGATCGGCCGCAACGGCGACACCTCGCTCTTCGCCTGGGTGACCAGGCACTACCGCGGCGGCTGGCTGGTGTGTGACGACGGGCCCGGCGAGGTCGCCGACTTCCTGCACCTCGTCGACGGAACGCTGACCGCCATCCACGTGAAGGGTGCCAACAGCGCCTCCCTCGATCGGCGCGTCTCCGTCACGGCCTATCAGGAGGTGGTGGCGCAGGCGGAGAAGAACGTTCGCTCGCTGTACGGCGACCACCTCGTGGACCGGTTGACCACACCTCGGTCGGCCCCACGCGCGGCCTGGCTCGACGGCGAGCGCATCGCGGATCTTTCCGGCTTCGTGCGTGAGCTCGGCCGGCGCACCGCGGTGGACAGGACCCGCGTGGAGATCGTTCAACCGCATCTGCTTCGGTCCGTCCACGACACCGCGCGGGCGGCCGCCGACACGGCTTCGCCGACCCGTGACTCACGCAGCCTCACCCTGCTGGATGGTCTTCTGCGGAGCGCGCGCAGGTCGGTGACCGCGCTGTGGGACGACCTGGTGGTCATCGGGTGCGAATGAGAGCCCTGACTAGGGTGACCGGGTGCGTGCTCTTGCTTTCGGTCTGGTGGCGGTCGTCGGGTTTCTGCTGTTGGCGACCGTGATCCGGACCACGGACGTGCTCGTCGGCTCGCCGGACGCGTCGCGGATGGGGTCGGCCACGGCGACCTCCTGCACCGAGTACGGGCCGGTCGGCCGGTGGGGAATCGGCTACTCCCACGACTGCGCCGCGGACGTGCGCTGGGACGACGGCACCATCGAGCGCGTGGACTTCGCCGCCGGGCAGCTCGAGCCCGGCGAGACGGACGTCGCCGTGTTCGAGTCGGACCGGGAGCCGGGGCGCGACGACAGCGCGCGCTGGTTCCTCGCCGGGCCGGTGCTCGCGATCGGGCTGGGCCTCGTGACGCTGTGGTTCACTCTGCTCGCCGTGGCCACGGTCGTGACCAGCGTGGTTCCCGCGAAGCCGGGCAGGCGCCGGGAGCGGGAGGACCGTTGGCCGGTCACCAAGGAGGAGGTCGCGGCCACGCCGGTGACCCCGAGGGTGCGCCGGCTGCGGCTGCTCGCCTGGCTCGGGCTGGCCGCGGGCGGGGTGGAGGTCCTCGCCTCCCTGCCGTACTTCGACGCGCCGCGCCGGGTCGGCGGGTTCGTCTCGCCGTGGCCGGAGCTGGAGTCCGCCTGGCTGGTCGACCCGCCGTCGGGAGTGATCGCCGGGTTCGGTGCGCTCCTCGCCGCTCTCATCGGACTCGTGGCCAGGAGCGTGCACGAGGACGGGGCGCGGATCGTCCGTTATGGACAGGACTATGTGGACAGCAAGCGACGTGATCTCAGCGGCGGCACCAGCTGGATTCCGACCGCGATCATGGTGGCACTGCTGGGATGGGCGGTCGTCCAGGCAGTCGTCGCCGTGCCGGGTGGCGCGCCGGCGGCGGTCTGGGCCGCGGCGTTGCGGGACGCGGTGATCCTGCTGGGCGTGCTCGTCGTCACCCTCGTGACGCGACAGTCCGCACGGGACATGGTCGACCAACTCCTCCCGAAATCGACGGAACCACGCATCTACTAGCGTCGTCGGTGTGGACATGAACACGGGACCGGGAGCCGGTGAACGCCGGCTCGCCGACTACATGCGACGTGTCGGGGAGATCCAGGCACGTGCGGAGGAGACGCAGGCCCAGCTGAAGGCCCTGCGCGCGCACGTCACCAGCCCGGACCGGGTGGTGACCGTCGAGATGGCCCCCGGCGGCCGGCTGGAGCGGCTCACCCTCAGCCAGGACGCCACCCGCTACGGCCCCCAGCAACTCGCCGCGGTGATCACCGAGACCATCCGCCGCGGCCACGCCGAGGTCGCCGAGCAGATGCAGGACACCATGCGCCCGCTGATCGGCGACTCGCCCGCCATGGAGTTCCTCCGCGACCAGATCGACATCGCGCAGCAGGACGAGGACGACGAGCCGGCCGCGCCGGACGATGGCCGTATCGACGGGGAGATGACCGCCGAGACCGACGAGCCGCCTGCTCCGCCACAGCGGCCGCACCGGCCTCCGCGACCGACCGAGGACGACGAGGACGACGACGGGCCGTTCCGCTCCGTCTGGGGAGACAGGTAGATGACGTTCGAGATGGTTCCCGACGACGTGACCTCCCACGCGGGCAACGTCGACGGGCTGGCCGGTGAACTCACCAAGGCCGGGCAGAAGGGCGGCGGTGTCGACCTCGGCGTCGAGACCTACGGCATCATCGGCCAGGCGTTCAGCCTGCACGCCCGTGCCTCCATCGCCAGTGTCGGCTGCTCGATCTCCGAGCTGGCCACGGCCCTGCCCGAGATCGCCGACGCGCTGCGCGACTGCGCCGACACCACCCGGGAGACCGACGAGCACCACGCCGGCCTCTTCGACAAGTTCCTCGGAGGCGCGCGGTGAGCCTGGACGTCAACGCGGAGAACGCCACCAGTGGCGGACGGATCGTCGACACGATCTGGCAGTGCGCGCAGGACTTCGACAACCCGAGCGACTGGGTCTTCGACGGCTTCGCGCTCGGCCTGGACGTGCTCGGGTTCGTCGCCAACCCGCTCGGCACCCTCGTCGGCGGCGGTATCGGGTGGCTGATCGAGCACGTGTCCTTCCTCAAGGAACCCCTCGACGACCTGGCCGGCGACCCCGGCGCGATCAACGTGGTCGCCGCCACCTGGGACGAGGTCGCGCGGGCCTGCGCCAAGGTCGGCGCCGACTACGAACGGATCGCGACCAGCGAGACCAAGACCTGGAAGGGCGAGTCCGGCGACGCCTACCGCACGGCCGCCGCCGAGGTCGCCGCGCAGGTCAAGGCGCTGGAGGGCGCGGCGAGCGCGGTGGTGACCGGCGTTCGGGGCTCCGGGGTCCTGGTCGCCTCGGTGCGCGGCATCATCCGCGACATGATCGCCGACGTCGTGGCCGAGTTCCTCATCGCCGCGGCCACCGCGCTCGCGACCAGCTGGTGCAGCTTCGGCGCTTCGGTCGCCGCGTTCACCGGCTGGGCGGTCGGCCGGGCCGCCGCGACCGCGGGCAAGATCGCCGGCAAGGTCAGCAAGCTGCTGATGAAGCTCGCGCAGGCCATCCGGAAGTTCGACAACCTCAAGGGCGCCTCCGACGCGCTGGCCAAGGCGTCCATCGCGATCGGCAGGAAGGCCAAGAGCGTCGGCCGGGCCATCGGCAGCAACCGCGGCGCCGTCAACCAGATCGACGGCGCGGTGCGGAGCGCCAACGACTCCATCCGCAACGCGGTGACCTTCGGCAGCTCCCGGCTGCAGGACGCCGCCGCCCGGGTCGACGACTTCATGGCCCCGCGCGGCCGCGACGGCTTCGCCGACACGGTCCGCCCGGTCCAGCTCGGCCGTACCGGCGCCTCCGAGGCGTTCAAGGAAGGCGCGAACTGGGACGAGAACTTCGACCAGGCCCAACAGCAGGTCCAGAGCGAGGAACAGAAGTAGTCCATCCCGTCGCGCGTCACCGCTCCTTCACGCATCGTCGCTACTGTGTAACCCGATGGGGTGATCACAGACCCGATGGGAGGACGGATGAGGGCAGGTAGGAGAGGGCTCACCGGTGGCCTGGCCGCCGTGCTGGCGGCGACCGGGATGGTCGTCGCGCCGAGCGCGGTTCAGGCCGAACCGACTCGGTCGACGATCGACTGGCAGCCGTGCCCGGAGGCCGAGGAGGTCGACTGCGCGACCATCCCGGTGCCGCTGAACTGGGAGGACCCGGACGGGCCCACCATCGAGATCGGGCTGGCCCGCCGCGAGGCGACCGACCAGGAGCGGCGGCTCGGGTCGATCCTGATGGACCCGGGCGGGCCCGGTGGCTCCGGCGTCGCGAGCGTGATGTCCAGGGACGTCTTCACCCCGGAGGTCACCGCCCGCTTCGATGTGGTCGGCTTCGACCCGCGCGGCATCAACACCAGCACCCAGCTGCGCTGCGACCTGGACCTGTCCAACCGCTCCCTGGACGCCAGGCATCCGTCCAGCCAGGCCGAGTTCCGTGAGCTGGTGCGCCTCAACGAGCAGCTGCACGACAGCTGCCGCGAGCACTCCGGCGAGCTCGTCGACCACGTCGGCAACCAGAACACCGTCGAGGACATGGAGGCGATCCGCGTCGCCCTCGGCGAGGGGAAGCTCAACTACGTCGGCTACTCCTACGGCTCGCTGATGGGCCAGCAGTACGCCGAGCGGTACCCGGACCGCATCCGGGCCATGGTCCTCGACGGCAACATGGACCACAGCATGCGCAGTGCCTGGGACTTCATGCGCACCGAGACCGAGCCGGTGGAGCGGAACTTCGTCGCGTTCGCCGAGTGGTGCGACACCACCGAGACCTGCGCGCTGTACGGCCAGGACACCAAGGCCGTGTACGCCGACCTGCGGAAACGCGCCAAGGCAGGTGACCTGGTCGACCCGGAGACCGGCGAGCCGGTCGACTTCTACGCCCTGTCGCGGATCGCCTTCGGGGCGAACACGCCCGCCGCGTGGAGCGCCGTCGCGGCGAGTCTCGCGGCGCTGCGGGACGGCACCGGCACCGTCTCCTCCCTGGCCACCGCCGCGGCCGACCAGGCGGTGAGCAACCCGTACCCGCCGATCTGGTGCAGCGACTGGGACTTCGATGTCGTGAACTACGCGCACTACGCGTTCCTGCGCGCGATGCTCGCGAAGAAGTTCCCGAACGTGCAGTGGTCGCCCTACGTCGACCACGCCATGACCTGCGCCGGTGACCCGGTCCGGACCACCAACCCGCAGCGGCCCCTGGACATCGACGGCGCCCCGCCGCTGGTGATGATCGGCAACGTGCACGACCCGGCCACGGTCTACCGGTGGAACGTGACCGCGGCCAGGCAGAGCGGCGCGCACCTGATCACCTACGAGGGCTGGGGTCACACCGCGTACGGCAACGACGGCCCGAGCGAGTGCGTCAACGACGCCGTGGACGCCTACCTGATCGAGCTGACCGTCCCCGAGCGCGGCCTGACCTGCGCGGCGACCGAGGAGCCGGCCGCCGCCGACACCAGGCAGCGCCAGCTCTCCGGGGTCGGCCCGTACCTCGCGGGCTGATCCGCGTGGCGCCCGGCCTCACGCGGTCGAGGTCGGGCGCCACGCCTCCAGCCAGTCCGGGTGCGCGTCGTAGACGGACGCGACCAACCCGAGTACGTCGTGGTCGGTGTCCGCCGCCGCCTCGCGGCGGATCAGCGCGGCCTTCTCCTCGAACGGCACCGGCGCGCGTTCCTCCGGCGTCTCCACCGGGTCGGCGGCGATCAGCAGGCCGTCGCCGTCGTCGGTGCGCATGACGCGGATCCGGCCGCGTCGCTCGGCCACGTCGATCAGCGGCAGCTCGCCCGAGGCGAACCGGCGCTCGTCCTCGGCGAGCCGGTCGAGCACGAACGTGTGCAGCTGGGTCATCAGGGTCACCTCTCTCAGGTGTGACGCAGGATGGCGCCGACGCCGCCGGTGAGCCCGAGCGCCGGCTCGTCCCCGGTGGCGGCGACGACCTCCGCGCCGGAGGCGAGCGCCGCGGCCGGCAGCGCCTCGTCGGCGCGGGCCTCGATCCGCTCGGAGACACCGACCCGGTGCAGGTCCTCCCGGTCGGTGGCGACCATCGTCGGGTCGCTGCCGACCAGCACGGTCGCGTCGCCGACGTCCCGCGCGTCGACCAGCAGCACCTCCACGTTCGCCGCGCGCAGGGCCGCGACCGTGTCGGCCAGGCCCTGCACCGCGAGCCCGTGGCCGCCGCCCACGCGGAACCGCTCCAGCACCCGGTCCTGTTCGACGCGGCGCTGCTCGGCGAGCAGGTCGGCCAGGTCGTGCGCCACCGTGTCGTGGCTCGGGTCCGCGACCCGCGAGTGCTCGATCTCGGCCACGATGCCGGCGCACTCGGCCGGCAGCGCGTCCCGCAGCCGGGTCCGCGCCTCCGGGTCGCCGGCGAGCACCAGCAGCTGGGCGTGCGCGTTCCGGACCTGCCGGGCAACCTCCTCGGCGACCTCGGCGATGTTGCGCTTCACCGTCTCCTCGGCGTAGCTCTGCACGTTGCGGTGCGCCATGCCGGCGCCCCGCACCTTGTGCACGGGGTGCTCCCGGCCCTCGACGTCCTCGGTGTGCTCGGCGCCGCCCGCGTGCACGGCCCGCACCTGGGCGCCGGTCCGGTCGACGGTCACCACGACGTGCGGCACCTCGCGGCGGTTCCAGTCGGCGAGCGGCAGCAGGTAGGGCAGTGCCGACACCCGCACCATCGGCTGTGCCGGCGGTGCGGGCAGGTACTCGTCGACGAGCACCTCGTCACCGGCGGCGACGAGCAGGCGGCCGGCGCGTCCCGATGGCGGTGCCCGGTCCAGGGCGTCCTCGAGCGCGCCGAGGGTCGGGTCGGGGGCGTCCCGCTCGGCGAGCTCCTCGCGCACGGCCCGCCACCGCAGCTCGGCGACCTTGGCCGCGTCCTCGGTGTCGTGCGAGGCGTCGAGGTGCACGGACGCGAACGGGCCCCGGTGGTCCAGGGTCTCTCGCAGTGCGGTGAGGTTCATGCCTGGCGCATACCCCGCTGTCGTTCGGGTAATCGGGTGGCGGACCCGAACCAGGAGGACTACGTGACCACCACCAAGCACCAGGACCTCGTCGACGCCATCGTCAGCGATCACCGCGAGTTCGAGGCGGTGTTCGACGAGATCGAGGCCAGCGGCGACCCGCGCATGCGCCGCGAGCTCGTCGAACACGTGATCGCCGGGCTGGTCCGCCACTCCGTTGCCGAGGAGGAGTACCTCTACCCGACCGCCCGCAAGGCGCTGCCGGACGGCGACAAGATCGCCGACCACGAGATCGAGGAGCACGCCGAGGCCGAGCAGCTGATGAAGGAGATCGAGAACACCGAGGCCACCGACCCGAAGTTCGACGAGCTGGTCGGCAAGCTCATCGCCGAGATCCGCCACCACCTCTCCGACGAGGAGGAGGACCTGCTGCCGAAGCTGCGCAAGGCATGCAGCCAGCAGGACCTGCGCGACCTGGGGGAGAAGTTCGAGCGGGCCAAGCGGATGGCGCCGACGCGGCCGCACCCGTCGGCCCCGGACCACCCGCCGGCGAACAAGATCCTCGGCCCCGGGGTCGGCCTGATCGACAAGATGCGCGACGCCCTGACCAACCGGAACACCTGATGACAACCACGCCGTTCGAGCCGCACCGGGATCCCGGCGACGAGGACATCCCCGCCGCCGACCCGGGGCGCGGCGCCCCGGAGCCCGCACCCGGCTTCGGACCCGAGGGGGTGGAGCCGGACCCCCGCGAGCCCGTCGAGCGCCGCGAGCCGGCGGACAACCCCGACCCGGCGGAGCCGCCGGACTGACCCCGCACGGGAGGGCATCGTGTCCCGAGGACCCGAGATCGACCGCGAGACCGCGGAGGCCGAGCAGGAGGACGACGACTTCGCCGGCGAGCACACCAGGCCGACCTACTCCGACGAGCCGCCGCCCGACCCGCCGGACGAGTCGGTGCCGGAGGACCGAGGCGGCGCCGGCGGCATGGACACCGACCGGGACTGAGATCATGTGCCCTCGTGCACCCTGATCTCTCGCCCGACCTGTGCGCGCGACTGCGCGAGGCGTTCCTGGCCGCCGGCTACACCGCGGACGGCGTCGTCGACGTCCTCGGACCGCAGGCCCATGCCGCGCTCGGCCGCGGCGAGCCGGAACCAGCCCGCCGCGCCTCCCGCGACGCCGGCCTGGCCGGCACGCTGATCCGCCTGTTCCTCCTCGGCGACACCGAGCCGGAGGCGGCGGTCCGCGCCGCGCTCGGCCCGGTCGACCTGGCCGACGCGGTCGCCAACGAGATCGTCACCGCCGAGGGCCGTGCCGGCCTGGACATCCGCCCGTACGAGGACAACTGGTGGGTGGTCGCCGACCTCGACTCCGACCAGCGCGGGGCCGCGGTCGGCGCGGACCACGTGCTCGGCGTCGGGCACGCGTCGGTCAGCCTCGCCCGCGCCACCGCCCGCCGCCCGGTCGGGTCGCTGCTCGACCTGGGCACCGGCTGCGGCGTACAGGTGCTGCACGCGAGCAAACACGCCGCGCGGCTCACCGCCACCGACCTGTCGCCGCGGGCGCTCGCCCTGGCCCGCGGCACCGCCCACCTCAACGAGCTGGACGTCGAGCTGCTGCGCGGCGAGTGGTTCGACCCGGTCGCCGGCCGCCGGTTCGACCAGGTGGTGTGCAACCCGCCGTTCGTGGTCGGCCCGCCGAGGGTGGACTACGTCTACCGCGACTCCGGCTTGGCCGGCGACGGCGCCAGCGCGCTCGTCGTGCGGCGCATGCCCGAGCACCTCACCGAGGGCGGCGTCGGCCAGTTGCTCGCGTCCTGGCTGCACCGCGAGGGCGAGGACTGGGCGGAACGGGTCACCTCCTGGCTGCCGCCGGGCGTGGACGCCTGGTTCGTCCAGCGCGACGTCGCCGATCCCGCCCTGTACGTGGGGACCTGGCTGCGGGACGCCGGCATCGACCCGCGCTCGCCGGAGGGTCGGGCGAAGGCGTCGGCCTGGCTGGACTGGTTCGCGGCCGAGCGCGTGGCGGGGGTCGGCTTCGGCTACGTCACCCTGCGCCGTACCGACGAGGCCGACGCCGAGGTGGTGTGCGAGGACCTGCGACACGCCTACGACGACCCGCTCGGTCCGGAGACCGCCCGGTGGCTGGACAACGTCGCCTGGCTGCGCGCACACGGCGACGAGCTGCTGACCACCCGGTTCACCGTGCCGCCGACCGTGGTCCTGGAAGAGGTGTCCGCACCCGGCGACGAGGGCTGGGCCTCGGTGGTGCGCAGGCTGCACCGCACCGACGGCCCCGGCTGGCAGCACGAGGTCGACGAGGGGACCGCGCGGCTGCTCGCCGGCTGTCGGGGCGCGCTGCCGCTGGCGGACCTGCTGGAGCTGTTGTCACTGGCCTACGGCGAACTCGACCCGGAGTCCGCGGTGTCGACCGTGCGCGAGCTGGTCCGGCACGGGATGCTCGTGCCCGCCTGATCCGGCAGGTTCCGGACAGTGCCGTGCCGATCACGCCCCGGCACGGGCTATACGTCGGGGGTACGCGAGAACCGACGTCCGGAAGGAGCTCCGAACATGCGCAACCGCGGCTGGTGACCTCAGGCCGTCGTCGCGCGATGCCATGCCACGGCGACGGCTCCGCAGAGCAGCACACCGGCGGACCCGGCGATCGCGATCGCGGTGGCCGGGTCCGTCCACTCGGCGAGCAGCCCGCCCGCGAGCACGGCCAGCCCCTGCGCGGCGATGATGCCGGCCGCCGCCACACCCACCGCCCGGCCGCGTTCCGTCTCGACCGTGGCCCGGACGAACTCCGCCTGCGTCTGCACCAGGTACGCCGTGGCCAGCATCCCGGACAGCCCCCACAGCACCAGCGTCACCGGCAGGTCCGGGCGGAACACACACGCCACCAGCGGCAGCCCGGCACCCACCGCGAGCACCCCGACCAGCCTGCCGCGGACCGGCGCCGGCACGAACCTGGTGAACAGCCACGCGCCCAGCACGCTGCCGAGCGGATCCGCCGCCATGAGCACCCCCACCGCCGCGGGCCCCGCGCCGAGCTGGTCGGCGTACGGCGCAGCAAGCGACTCCGGCACGACGTACCAGCCGACCAACCAGGCGAGCAGCACCAGCGCCCGCCGCCGCCGGTCTCCGGCGATCGCGCCGAGCACGGCGACCGTCCCACCCTCCCGCCGGTCGGCGGTGGCCGCCGGCGCCGGCCGGTCCGCCACCCCGAACCTGACCAGCGCGGCGGACAGCAGGAACGTCCCCGCGTTGCCGAGCAGCGCGACCGGCGGACTGAGCGCGGCGACGAGCAGTCCACCGCCCGCGAACCCGGCGAGCTGGGCGCTCTGCCCGGTGATCTGCACCAGCGCGAGCCCCCGCTCGTAGTGGTCGCCCGGCAGCACGTCCGGCAGCAGGGCGCTGCGCGCGGCCGTGAACGGCGACCCCAGCAGCACCACGATCACCAGCAGCCCGCACACCACCAACAGCGACAGCCCCGGAATCGCCATCGCCGCGACCAGCACGGCCCTCAGCAGGTCGGTGACCACCATGACCTCGCGCCGCCGGAACCGGTCGGCCACCCACGACAGCAGCACCCCGCCGAGCAGGGCGGGCAGGAACGTCAGCGCGTAGGTGACCGTGGCGGCCAGCGCCGACCGCGTGCGCCCGTACACGAGCACGGCCAGCGCGACCCGGGCGAGCTGATCCCCGGCGATCGACGCCAGGTCGGCGAACCAGATGTACCGGAAGTCCCGGAACCGCAGCGCGGTGCCCACACCCCCGTCGCCCATCAGCCGAGCCTCGCACGCGCCGCCACGTCACCGGTCCCCCTGACCGGTACGTGCCAGCTCCGCACGACTGGATAGTCCACACGACGTGCGCAATTGTCCACGCGTTCGTCCCTAGCCTCGCGTTCATGGCAGTGGGCGAGGTGGGGACGCGCCGGCGGCGACAGCCCCGGACGCCGTACCTGCTCATCGCGCCAGCGGCGCTCGCGATGCTGGCGTTCCTCGTCTACCCGGTCGGCAGCGTCGTCTACTACAGCCTCCAGCACTACAACGTGGCCAAGCCGTGGGAGGACGGGTTCGCCGGCCTGGACAACTTCCGCCGGATGCTGTTCGAGGACCCGCTGTTCTGGCAGAGCCTCGGGTTCACCGTGCGCTGGGTCGTCGTCGAGGTCTCGCTGCAGCTGGTGCTCGGCCTCGCGCTCGCGCTGATCGTCAACGAGACGTTCGTCGGCCGGGCGGTCGCCCGCGCGCTGGTGTTCTCGCCGTGGGCGGTCTCCGGGGTGCTCACCACCGGCATCTGGGTGCTGCTCTACAACCCGACCACCGGCCTGTCCCGGTACCTCGCCGACCTCGGGCTGATGGAGTACGGCGCGGCGCCGCTGGCCAACCCGGACACGGTGTTCGCCGCCGCGGTGCTCGCCGAGTTGTGGCGCGGCGTGCCGTTCTTCGCCATCCTGCTGCTCGCCGACCTGCAGTCGATCCCACGTGACCTGTACGAGGCGGCGTCGGTGGACGGCGCCAGCCGGCTGCGCCGCTTCGTGCACGTCACGCTGCCGCACCTCAAGGACGCGATCATCCTGTCCACACTGCTGCGCGCGGTGTGGGAGTTCAACAACGTCGACCTGCTCTACACGCTCACCGGCGGTGGACCCGCGCACCAGACCACCACGCTGCCGCTCTACGTGGCCAGCACGGCGGTGCAGTCGCAGGACTTCGGCTACGGGTCGGCGCTGACCACCGCGGGCTTCCTGATCCTCACCTTCTTCTCCGTCGCCTACCTGCGCCTGAGCAAGTTCGGAGCCCGCACATGAGCACGGCGACGCCCACCCGTCCCACGGCCCCGCCCGGCCCCGCTCGGCCGCGGCCGGCCCGGCCGAACCGCGCGGTGCGCGTCGGGCGGTGGCAGATCTACGTTCCGCTCGCGCTGTACCTGCTGTTCACGCTGGTGCCGTTCTACTGGATGGTCGTCTTCGCGGTACGCCCGCGCGGCTCGACCTCGCTGCTGCCGTGGCCGATCTCGACCGAGAACTTCGAGACCGTGTGGAACGGGCTGGGCTTCGGCGTGTTCTTCGCCAACAGCCTCAAGGTCGGGCTCGCGTCGCTGGTCGCCACCACGGTGGTCGCGCTCGCCGGCGGGTACGCGCTGGCCCGCTACTCCTTCCGCGGCCGGACGCTGTTCCTGGTCGCGATGCTGTGCACCCAGTTCATCCCCGGCGCGATGATGCTGATCCCGCTGTTCGAGGTGTTCCGCACGCTCGACCTGGTGAACAGCCTGTGGAGCCTGGTGGTCGCGGAGACGGTGTTCCAGCTGCCGCTGTCGCTGATCCTGCTGTCCGGGTTCATCCGCAACGTGCCGGTGGAGCTGGAGGAGGCCGCCTGGGTGGACGGCTGCTCGCGGCTGCGCGGCTTCCTGGTCGTGGTGCTGCCGATGCTGCGGCCCGGTCTGGTCGCGGTCGGGTCGTTCGCGTTCATCAACAGCTGGAACAACTTCCTGTTCGCGCTGATGTTCGTCAGCGAGCAGGACAAGTACACGATCCCGGTCGGCCTCGCGTTCACCCTCGGCGAGTTCAGCGTCGACTTCGGCGCGCTGGCCGCCGGCGGCGTGGTCGCCGCGGTCCCGGTCGTCCTGGTGTTCGCGATCATTCAGCGCTACCTCGTACAAGGGCTCTCCGCCGGGGCGGTGAAGGGATGAGCGACCCCGTTCGCGTCGTGCTCGGCGGTGCCGGCGGCCACGGCCGGTGGCACCTGGACAACCTGCGCCGGCTGACCGGGGCCGGGCTGGTCGAGCTGGTCGGCGTGTGCGACCTCGCGCCGGTTCCGCCCGCGGACCTGCACGGCCTCGGCACGCCCGAACAGTCCACCGATCTGGCCGGGCTCGTCGCGCGCACCGGCGCGGAGGTCACCGTCCTGGTCACGCCGATCCACACGCACGCCGAGCTGGCCGTGGCGGCGATGCGCGCCGGGTCGCACCTGCTGCTGGAGAAGCCACCGGCCGCGAGCCTCGCCGACCACGAGCTGATCGCGGCCGCCGCACGGGACACCGGCCGCGCCTGCCAGGTCGGCTTCCAGACCCTCGGCTCGGACGCGGTCGCGTTCCTGCGCAAGCTGATCGCCGCCGGGCAGCTCGGGCACGTGCACGGCATCGGCGTCGCCGGCGCCTGGGAGCGTCCGGCCGGGTACTTCACCCGTGCGCCCTGGGCCGGGCGCAGGCGCCTCGGCGGCGTGCCGGTGACCGACGGCGCGCTGACCAACCCGTTCGCACACGCGGTGGCGACCGCGCTCGCGGTGGCCGAGGCGGAGTCCCTCGACGCGGTCGCCGAGGTCGACGTCGAGCTGTACCGGGCCAACCCGATCGAGGCGGACGACACCTCGTGCCTGCGGCTGCGCCTGGCCTCCGGGCTCGTGGTCACCGTCGCGGTGTCGCTGTGCGCGTCCCGCCGGCACGAGCCGTACCTCGTCGTGCACGGCGACGCCGGCCGCGCCGAGTTGGTCTACACCCGCGACGAGGTGACCGTCGACCCGGGGGACACCAGCACGCACGCCCGCACCGACCTGCTGGAGAACCTGGTCGACCACGTGCGCAGCGGTACCCGGCTGCTGGTGCCGCTGTCCAGGACCGCCGCGTTCACCCGCGTCCTGGAGGCCGTCCGGCTCGCGCCGGAGCCCGTCGCGATCCCGGCCGGGGACCAACTGGTCGACCGGGACAGCACCGGCGCGCCGGTCCGCCGGGTGCTGCCCGGCGTCGCGGACCTGACCGCACGCAGCGCGGAACGTCTCGCGCTGTACTCCGAGCTGGACGTCCCGTGGGCGCCGCCCGAGCAGGCGCTGCGGGTCGCCGAGACCGAGGTCGCCCGCTACCGCTGGCACGTCGACCTTCCGACCACCTCGGCGCCCCGTCCGCACCTGCACCCGGTGCGCACCCTCGGCGGCACCGTGGTCAGCGAGGTCGCGCCGGCCGACCACCCGCACCACCTCGGCGTCGGCATCGCGGTCGCCGACGTCGCCGGTACGAACTTCTGGGGCGGCCGCACCTACGTCCCCGGTGCCGGCCCCACCTGGCGGCACGACCACGGCACCCAACGGCACCTGCGGTTCGCCCGCCGCGAAGCCGACGCGCTCGACGAGCACCTGGAGTGGCTCGACCAGGACGGGAACCCGCTGCTCACCGAGGAACGCGCGATCACCGCCCGCCGGCTCGACGACACCGCATGGGCTCTCGACGTCACGTTCAGCGTCACCAACCGCACCGACGCTCCCGTGGCGGTCCGCAGCTCGGCCACCAAGGGCCGGGCGGGCGCCGGCTACGGCGGGTTCTTCTGGCGCGCACCGGGATCCGCGACGAACCGCACGGTGTTCACCGAGCACCTCGACGGCGAGGACCGGGTCAACCACAGCCGCGCGCCGTGGGTCGCGATGTGCGGCACCACCCTCGACGGGCGGGACTGGACGCTCGTGCTCACCCAGCACGACGCCGACGACCCCTGGTTCGTCCGCGTCCGCGAGTACCCGGGCGTCGGCCCCGCGCTCGCCTGGGAACACCCCTTGGTCATCGAGGAAACGGTGACCCGACGACTGACCACCGTGGTCGCCGACGGCCGGCTCGACCGGGTCGCGGCGGCGCGGATGGCGGCACGGATCGGCAGAACGGCAGAGAGGTAGGCGGCCATGGCCACACGACTGGCTCCACGACGCTGGTTCCGGACGGTCGCGGCGCTCGCGATGGCGTCGTGCCTGGCCCTGGCCGGGTGCGGCGGCGACTCGGACTCCGAGGACGGCATCACCACGATCACCTTCTGGGACGACAACGGCGGCCCGGCCCGTACCCCGGTCTGGGAGCACATCATCGCCGAGTTCGAGCGGGAGAACCCCACGATCAGGGTCGAGTACGTCGGCGTCCCGATCGCGCAGGCCCAGCAGAAGTACGACACCGCCATCGCCGGCGGGGGACTGCCGGACGTCGGCGGCGTGTCCACCGCGATGCTCGCCAACCTCGCCGCTCGGCAGGCGCTGGAACCGGTGGACGAGCGGATCGCGAACAGCTCCCTGGACGGCGTGCTGAGCGAGCAGGTTCTCGAGTCGGTGCGCGCCACGGTCCCGGACGACAAGCTCTACCTGGTGCCGCTGTCCACCAACATGGGCGTGTTCTGGTACCGCACCGACTGGTTCGCCTCGGCCGGCATCGAGCCGCCGACGAGCTGGGACGAGTTCTTCACCTCGATCGAGCGGCTCACCGAGGCAGGCCAGAACCGGTACGGTTACACGATCCGCGGCGGCGCCGGCTCGATCGCCCAACTGCTGGAGGTGCTCTACGGCCAGTCCGGCATCGAGGAGGTCTTCGACGACGACGGCGACGCGACGGTCAACGACCCGCGCAACGTCGAGGCACTGGAGCGGATCACCGCCCTGTACGGGAAGTTCACGCCCGAGGCCGACGTCACCAACGACTACGTCAAGATGGTCGCCCAGTTCGACGGCGGCAACATCGGGATCATGCAGCACAACCTCGGGTCCTACACCGACCACGCAGAGACGCTCGGCGCCGACAAGGTCGCCGCGATGACCGTGCCACCCGCCGAGGACGGCAACCGCACCGTCACCTCGCACCCGGTCACCGGGCTCGGCGTGTTCGCCGAAGGGGACAAGAAGGACGCCGCGTTCGCGTTCGCCGAGTTCGCCGCCGGCAAGGAGATGAACCGGTACTGGAGCGAGCAGACCGGCGTGCTGCCGGCCAACACCGACGTCGGCGACCTGGGCGAGCTGACCCACATCGCCGAGGCCACCCGGGTGCTCAACGACCCGGGCACCGAGCTCGTGCAGCTGCCGTACTACCTGCCGGAGTTCAACGCCATCACCAAGACCGAGGCCGAGCCGAAGTTCCAGCAGGTCCTGCTCGGCGAGCTGTCCGAAAAGGACTTCCTGGACGAGATGGCCGGCAAGCTCACCGACGCCCAGGCCGCCTACACCGAACGCACCGGAAGCTGAGGCCACGATGAGACGTCTCCTGACCACCGGTGTCGTCGCCGCGATCGTCCTCACCCTCACCGCCGCCACCCCGAGCGGAACACCCCTTGGCCGCCAGGTGCTTCCGCCCGGCGACGGCTGGGCCGCGGCCGGACCGGGCACCACCGGCGGCTCGGCCGCGCCGCGCGACCACGTCCACGTCGTCGACGACCGCGCCGAACTGGTGGCCGCCCTGGCGGCGCCGGCACCGAGGATCGTCTACGTGCGCGGCACCATCGACGCGAACACCGACGACGCCGGCCGTCCGCTCGGCTGCGCGGAGTACGCCGCCGACGGCTACCGCCTCGACGACTACCTCGCCGCCTACGACCCCGAGGTCTGGGGTCGCGACACCGAACCGTCCGGGCCGCTGGAGGACGCCCGCGCCGCGTCGGCCGCCAACCAGGCCGAACGCGTCCGCATCCCGGTCGGCTCGGACACCACGATCGTCGGCCTCGGCCGGCACGCCGTCCTCGACGGACTCAACCTGCACATCGAAGACGCCACCAACGTCATCGTCCGCAACCTCACCTTCGTCGACGCGGCGGACTGCTTCCCCGCCTGGGACCCGACCGACGGCGACCTCGGCGCGTGGAACTCCGCCTACGACAACCTGTCCGTCACCGGCTCGACCCACGTCTGGGTCGACCACAACACGTTCACCGACGGCGACAACCCGGACTCCGCGCAACCACGGTACTTCGGCCAGCCGTACCAGGTGCACGACGGCCAGCTCGACATCACCCACGGCTCGGACCTCGTCACCGTGTCCTGGAACCGGTTCACCCACCACGACAAGACGATGCTCATCGGCTCCACCAACAACCCCGCCACCGACCGGGGCAAGCTCAACGTGACCGTGCACCACAACCTCTTCGACACCACCCTGCAACGGCTCCCTCGGGTCCGGTTCGGACAGGTGCACGTCTACAACAACCACTACCGCGTTCCGGACACGGTGATCTACGCCCTCGGCGTCGGCGTGGAGTCCCGGATCGTGGCCGAGAGCAACACCTTCCACCTCGCCCGAGGCGTCGAACCCGACGCGCTGCTGCACGACTGGGGCGGCACCGCCATCACCGCGCGGGACAACCTCGCCGGAACCCGCCGCCTCGCACCCGTCGACCTCGTGGCCGAGTACAACGCCACCCATGACCCGGATCTCGGTACCGACGCCGGCTGGGAACCGACCCTCCACACCGGAATCCACGCCGCGAATTCAGTGCCCTGGCTGGTTTCCTGGTGGGCCGGTGCCGGCAGAACCCACTGGTGACAGGAATTCTCCACGCGCTGTACGCGATAGTCCACGCTCCGCTCCCTACCGTCAACGGTGAGAAACCCCCACGGAAAACGGAGGAGCATCATGCGCGAGTCCATCGCGAGACGAGGCCTGGCGGGTGCTCTCGCCGTCGCCGCCGCATCCGCGCTGACCGTCTGGTCGGCCGGCACGGCGTCGGCGGTCGGCACCCCGACCGGCTTCGGCGCCGGCACCACCGGCGGCGGCAACGCGTCCCCGGTCACCGTCTCGAACGAATCCGCGCTCATCGACGCGATGCAGTCCGACGGCGCCGCGGTCATCCGGGTGAACGGCATGATCTCGATCGACGGCATGCAGGACGTGGCGTCGGACAAGACGCTGATCGGCGTCGGATCCGGGTCCGGCATCACCGGCGGCGGCCTCGACGTCGACGAGGCGAACAACGTCATCATCCAGAACCTGAACTTCCGGAACTGGTCCGACGACGCGATCAACGTCCAGGACGGGTCGACCGACATCTGGATCGACCACAACTCGTTCTCCGGAGGGAACGACGGCGCCGTCGACATCAAGCGCGGCTCGGACTTCATCACCGTGTCGTGGAACAGGTTCTTCGACCACGACAAGACCATGCTGCTCGGCCACAGCGACGGCAACGGCGGTCAGGACCGGGGCCACCTGCGGGTCAGCTACCACCACAACTGGTTCGACGGCACCGGCCAGCGCCACCCCCGGGTCCGCTTCGGCGACCCGGTGCACGTCTTCAACAACTACTACGACGGCGTCGGCGACTACGGTGTCGCGTCCACCATGGAGGCCGGTGTCCTCGTCGAGGGCAACTACTTCGAGAACACCGACTCGCCGTGCGAGCTGGGCCAGGGCGACTCCCCGGAGGGTTCCCTGGTGGCCAGGAACAACCACTTCGTGAACTCCGGCAGCTGCGCCACCGGTGGGAGCGTGAACGGCATCCCGTACTCGTACTCCCTCGACCCGGCCAGCAGCGTCAAGTCGATCGTGGAGAGCGGCGCCGGCACCGGCCGGATCTGACGCGGGCATCCTCGGCCCCCGCCACGTCCCACGTGGTGGGGGCCTCTTGCCACCTGCGTGGGGTGAGCGTTATGTTGCGGAGAGTGTCGCCGGACATCTGAGTTCATCAACGTGGATGAGCGAGGCGAGCATGTCCGCGAGGCGAAGACTGACCATCGGCCTGGTCACGGCCAACATTCACCTCGGCGTCGGGGCGACGTTGTGGTCCGGGGCGCTGGACGCCGCCCGCCGGCACGACGTCAACCTGATCTGTTTCCCCGGCGGCGAGGTCGGCGCCACCGACCGGCCACGCAACCGCGTCTACGACCTCGTCGGCCCGGAACTGCTCGACGGCCTGATCTGCTGGACCTCCACCCTCGGGCTGCCGGTCGCGCACGCACGCGCCGCCCGCCTGGAACGCCGCTTCGGCCGGCTGCCGATGGTCAGCCTCAACGGCACCATGGGCGAGGACCGCCCGCTCACCCTGGACAGCTACCGAGGCATGTGCCTGGCGATCAGCCACCTCGTCGAGGTGCACGACCGCCGCAGGCTCGCGTTCATCCGCGGCACCGTCGCCAACCCGGTCATCGTCGAGCGCTACCGCGCCTACACCGACACCCTCGCCCGGCACCGGATCCCACTGGACGACACCCTGGTCTCGGCCCCCGTCGACTTCCACCTCGAGGCCGGCGCGTCGGCCATGCGGGTGCTCCTCGACGCCCGGTCGCTGAAGCCGGGCCGCGACTTCGACGCGGTGGTGGCCTGCAGCGACTTCCTCGCCGCCGACGCGCTGCGGGTGCTGTCCGAGCGCGGCGTGCGGGTGCCCGAGGACGTGGCGGTCGTCGGCGTCAACGACTCCCCGGAGGCCACCCTGGTCGACCCGCCGCTGACGTCGGTGTCCATGCCGTTCGGCGAGCTGGGGGAGCTGGCGGTGGCGACCCTGGTGGCCCGGCTGCGCGGCTGCGACGCGGCCGTGGTGCCGTCGCCGGCCTCCACCCTCGTCGTCCGCCGGTCCTGCGGCTGTCCCGGTGCCCGCGCCGAGGACGCCGAGCCGGAGGACCCCGGCGTGGACCGGCTGGACGCGCTGCGCACCGAGCTGACCGCCGCCTCGGCCGGTGCCGGCGCGGTGTCCGCCGCGGGCCGCCGTGCCCTGTGCGCCGCGCTGCTCGGCGCGCTGGACGGGCCGCACCGCGCGTTCCTCGGCGAGGTCGACCGCCTGGTCACCGGCATGGCGGCGGGCAGCCGGGACGTCGACGCCTGGGACACCGCGCTGGTCGCGCTGCGCCAGGTCGCGCTGCGGCACCTCACCGGGCCCGCGCGCACCCGCGCCGGGCACCTCCTGGACCGCGCGAGGCTGGTCGCCGCGGACGCCGGTCGCCGCCTGCTCGAGTACGAACGCTGGCACGCCGACCAGACCTCCCGGCACCTGCGCGAGCTGGGGAACGCCCTGTCCGCCGCGGTCGACCCGAAGGCGCTGACCGAGGTCCTCGACCGGCAGCTGCCCGCGCTCGGCGTGCCCGGTTGCCAGCTGTTGCTCGATCCGTCCCGTCCGCCCGCCCCGGCCCTGCCCGGCGACCGGCGGTACAGCATGGTGGCCGAGCCGCTCTACGTCCGCGACGAGCTGCTCGGCTTCGGCCTGTTCGAGGTCGGCCCGCGCTCCGGCGCGGTCTACCGCGCGCTCGGTGACCAGATCGGCGCGTGCGTCAAGGAGATCCGCCTGTTCGACGAGGTGCGTGCCGCCCGCGACCTCGCCGAGCAGGCCAACCGGGTCAAGACCACGCTGCTGAACAGCGTCAACGACGAGTTGCGCGCCCCCGTGCTGGACATCCGCCGCCGCGTGGTCGACGCCCTTCGTGCCGTCGACGACCTCGCCGGTGCGCCACCCCGGCTGGTCGAGGGCCTCAAGGAGATCCAGGTCAGCGTCGAGCACCAGCTCGGCGTGCTCAGCGACCTGCTCGACCTGTCCAAGGCGGAGATCGACACCCTCGACCTGACCCCCGAGCTGGTCGACCCCGGGGCGCTGCTCACCGAGGTGGCCCGGCACCGGCAGACCGGTCGCCTGCCGCTCATCCAGGCCGACCGGCGGCGGCTGCGGCAGGCCCTGGTGAGCCTGCACGGCTGCGCCGAGCGGCTGGCCGGCGGCCCCGGCACGGTCACCGTCGAGACCGAGGTGGTGCCGCCCGCCCTGCGGATCCGGTTCCGCCGCACCGGCAACCCGCGCGGTGGCGCCGACCCGGCCGACACCGGACTGGCCCTGCCGATCACCCGGCGCCTGATCACCCTGCACAACGGCTCCCTGCGGTTCGACTCCGGTCCGGGCGGTGTGGAGGTGGCGGTCACGCTCCCACTGCCGTGCCCGCACGGCGGCCCGGACGTCGCCGACGCCGACCACGTACTCCTCGTCGGCCGCGGCACGGCGCCGCTCCCGCGCCTGCTCCCCGCCCGGCACCTGCACGCGGGCGACGACCTCGCCTCGGTACTGGCCGACACCCGCCCGGCGGCGGTCGTCTGGGACCAGGACGGCGCCGCGCCAGAGGACTGGGCGGTGGTCCGGGTGCTGCACGACCACCCGGCGCTGCGCCGCGTGCCGTTCCTGGTGTACGGCGAGGCCACCGGGCGGGACCTGGACGAGCTGATCGCGGCCCGTCGGCCCGCCGAGCTGGCCGGCCCGGTGCTGATCGCCGACGTCGACCCGGACACCCAGGCGACCTACCAGCGCATCGTCGCCCGTGCCCGGCCCGGCCGCCCGGTGCACGTGGCCTCCGACGGCGCGGCGGCGCTGGCCGCGCTCGACGAACGGACGCCGGGCCTCGTCGTCGTGTCGCGGACGCTGCCGGACATGGACGGGTTCGACCTGCTCGACCGCCTGCACGGCGACGGCGGCCTTCCCGGCGTGCCCATTCTCGTCCTCAGTGGACGGACGATCACCATGGACGACGTCCGGCGAGCCGAGCCTTACGCCCGGCTCGTGCTGCTGGGCAAGGGGATCCTGTCCGACGACGAGACCGCCGAGCTGCTCGCCCGGCTCTCCGGCCCGAGGCAGCCGGGGCCGAGGCGCAGCGGGGTGCTGGTGAAGAACGCGGTCGCGTTCCTGCACCAGCACTTCCACCACCAGATCACCCGGCGGCAGGTCGCCCAGGCCGCCGGGATGAGCGAGGACTACCTGAGCCGCACGTTCCACCGCGAGCTGGGGGTCTCGCCGTGGGAGTACCTGAACCGGCTGCGGGTCGAACGCGCCAAGGAACGGCTGCGCGAGACCGACGACAGCGTGCAGGTGGTGGCCAGGCGGGTCGGCTTCCACGACCGCGCCTACTTCAGCCGCATGTTCCGGAAGCTGACCGGGATGCCGCCACAGGCGTACCGCGATTCGTGGGCGCCGCAACACCCCGGTGCGGGCGGTTCGAGACTGCCCTGAGAGCGGTGGCGCGCGCCCCCGGCGCCGGGTGCGGGCGCGCCGCCCCCCAACAATGGGGGCGCACCCCAAAACCGCACG
>NZ_JAFFZE010000002.1 GCF_025165815.1 Actinophytocola gossypii
GTTCGTTCCTGCGTTTCGCGGGGGGCCGCGCGCCCGGGTGGCGGGTCCGGGCCGCGCGCCCCCGCTACTATGGGAGCGCTCCCAATTCCCGCACGGAAATGGTGGCACCCCTACCGCGAACCTGTCAACTTTCCCTTTTCTGAACCGGTTGACGAAGCGCGAAAGCGGTTCTAACGTCGAAGGCAACCGCTTTCCTGGTCGAGCGCGATGCTCCCGACGAAAGAGGGTCCCTGCGATGAAGCGAACGCGAAGGTTCTTCCTGACCGCCGGCGCCGGGGTGACGGCCGCGGCGATCGCCACCCCGGCCAGGGCGGCGGCCTGGGAGACCGTCGTCAGCGGCTCGTTCGACAGCTATTCGACGCTCGAGGCGGCCTGGGGCTACCGGTACCCGTGGGGTTCGGACCACAACGGCAGCGCCAGGATGTACGCGAGCGCGTCCGACCACAACCACGTCTTCCTGGAACGCCCCGGCGTCCTGGCGATCAGGGCGACCAGGATCGACTGGGACGAGGGCAACAGCGGCAGCGATCCGCACCTGCCGATCCGCTACCACTCCGGCGCGGTGCACGCCCGCCAGCACGTCGTGGTCAGCGACCAGTTCCCCAACTGGGAGGTCAAGGGCGAGTTCCAGGCCCCGGCCACGCGCGGCGCCTGGCCGGCCTTCTGGCTCACCGGCGTCAACTCCTGGCCGCCGGAGAGCGACATCCTGGAGTTCAAGGGAGACAACAGGAACTGGTTCAACACCTATCGGAACGCGAGCGGCGGCTGGTCGAACACGATCGTCGGCGTCCCCGATCCGGGTGCCTGGCACGAGTACCGCGCCTGGATCACCAAGGCCGGCGCCACCGACGTCGACATCCACTACTACCTGGACGGCCGCTGGGTCGGTCAGCACCGCGGCGCGGACTTCGTCGGCCGTCCGATGTGGATCATCTGCAACCTCCAGATGGAGGGCTCGTCCGGCTCCCCGGGACCGTCGGGCGAGACGCTCTACCGCGCCCGCAACGTCTACGTCGGAAGGTCACGAGCATGAGAGCGCTCCTCGCCACCATCGCCGTCCTGGCCGGTCTCCTCGTCGCGCCCGCCACCGCGAACGCCGCCGAGTGCGGCAGCGGCACCTTCCACGCGGAGGC
Organism: Actinophytocola gossypii; assembly: GCF_025165815.1. GTDB lineage: Bacteria > Actinomycetota > Actinomycetes > Mycobacteriales > Pseudonocardiaceae > Actinophytocola > Actinophytocola gossypii. The sequence continues at coordinate 1,134 of NZ_JAFFZE010000002.1, forward strand.
CTACGCCAACGGCGGCACCTGGACCGCCCGCCGCGACGGCTCCACCGTCTACACCGGATCCGACATGCGCGCCGCCGTGCAGGCCGCGGTGAACAGCCTCACCCCCGGCCGCACCTGGAAGGAACGGGTCGTGGTGTGGAGCGCCGGCACGATCAGCGCCGGTTCTCGGATCTCCCTGCCCAGCCACACCGTGCTCGACGCGTGCGGCACCATCACCGTCACCGGGTCGGGCTCGGGCGACCAGGCCCCGGTCTACTCCCGGGGCACCACCGACATCGAGGTGCAGCACCTGTCCCTCGCCGGCTCCCCGCTCTACGGCGTCTTCCTGCGCAACGTCTCGAACGTGGTCCTCGGGCAGCTCGACCTGCGCCTGTCCGGCGGTCTCGGCGTCCGGATCGACAACCACGGCGACACCAGCCAGCGCAGCCGCGACATCCGCATCGACGACGTCTACGTGTCCGGCACCAGCACCCACGGCGTCGAGACCTACGGCGTCGACAACCTGACCATCGGCACCGTCACCGCCCGCGACACCGGCCACTCCGGCCTGCTGCTCAACGACACCACCAACGCCACCGTGTCCAAGGTGGACGGCTGGAACACCGGCGCGGGCACCGGCTACGCCGCGTTCCGGATGGCCAACCGCAACGGCCGGGTCGGCGGCGGCTACCCGACCAACATCCGCGTCGGCGAGGTGATCGCCCGGGGCGGCGGCCGAGGGATCTTCTGCGTCTCGGAGAGCGGGGGAGCGGTGATCGACCGGGTCGACATCGCCGACACCGGCAACAACGCGATCCTGGTGGAGAACTGCCACAACGTGACCATCGCCGCCCAGACCGGCAGGGTCGCCGGCCCGGGCGACATCCGCCTCGCCGCGCGGTCGGAGTTCGCGAACAGCTCCGACATCACCATCCAGAACCTCACCGTGACCGACTCGGCGATCACCGAGAACCCGTGCGGGGTGAACACCACCTTCCGGAACAACACCCTGGTGAACTCGAGCCTCAACGTGTGTGGCTGAACCCGGCCCGGTACACGCGGACGTAGTCGAACTCCGCGACGGCCCCGGTCCGGTTCATCGAGACCAGTCCGATGTCCAGGTCGTCGCGGGTCGGCAACGTCCACACGCCGTTGTGCACCCAGTGCCGGCCGTCCCGGCTCGTCGCCGCGCGCACCTCGTTCTCGCCGTGCTCGGTGTCGGCGTGGAAGCTGAGCCGCAGCCACATGGTGTCCGCCGCCGGCCCGCCGAACATCGGGGCGTTCGCCACCGGGGTCGGCGGCGTGGTGGTCGGCCGCTCGCCCTCCTTGCCGAACTCGCTGACGTGCAACAGCGCACCGCCGCCCCGGTGCAGCGGGAGCACCGAGTGCACCAGCTTGAAGTACCGGTCGTCGTTCTCGTACAGCAGGATCCCGGCCTGCTGGGCGACCTGGTCCGGCGCGAACTCGATCCTGGTCTCGACGGTGAAGTCACCCGCCGGCGCGTCCCGCAGCAGCACCGGCGCGGTGTTGTTCCCCAGGTGCAGCTCGTTGTTCCCAGTCGGCCAGGACAACTCGTCGCCGGTCATCGTCAGCCCGGCCGCCGGCCCGCGCACCCACCGCCACGGCGAGTCCGGCGTGGTGCCCGGCACCTCGGCCCCGTCGAACTCGTCACCGAACAGCAGCTCGCCGACCTCCGGCTCCGGCACCCGCTCGGTGACCGGCCGGTACAGCGGCACCGCGCTCACGTTGTCCGCGTCGACCCCGGCGCCCCGCGCGGCGACCCCGACGGCACCGCGCCGCGCGGCCGACCGGGGGACATGGCGCTCCTGCAGCGCGACCGGGTCACCCATCCGGTCCTCGGTCACCTCGACGGTCAGCCGGGTGCCGCGCACCTCGACCGCGACGTTGTGCCAGCTGTCGAACCGGAACCCGGCCGGCAGCGGCGTGACCTCCTCGGCGTGCCCGCGCCCCAGCTCGGTGACCAGCGCGTGCCGGTCGCGGTCCAGCCAGGCGACCACCTGGTGGTTCCGGTCGCGGTGGCCGACCACCAGCCCGGCGGCCCCGTCGGTCACCCGCAGGTCGGCCTCGGCCCGCACGTCCGCCGGCGCGCGCCCGGTGGACAGCAGGTACGACGTCCGGTGCCCGCCCGCGTGGGTGGCGTACCCGCGTGCGTCCGGCTCGTGCTCGACCGACCAGCCGCGGCCGACCGGGTGCATGCCGGCCAGACCGTTCTCGTTGAACGTGCTCCCGGCGACCGGCGCGGTCACGGGTGCGCGCTGCGGACCCTCCGACGGCCCGGCGCCCGCCCGCAGCACCGGCCAGCCGTCGATCCAGTCGAGCCGGTCCAGCAGCATCGGCCGCCTGGTCAGCTGCCGGTCGATGCCGGGCACCCGTGCCAGGTCCGGGTCCCGCGCCGGAATGCCGTGGTACACCAGCCAGTCCTGGCCGGCGAGGTCGGTGAGGAACCCGTTGTGCCCCGGCCCGATCCACCGGTTCCCGTTCGCCCCGGCGACGATCGCGCCCTTGCTGGTGAGCGCCATCAGGTCGACGCCCTCGTCGTCGGTGAACGGCCCGGTCGGGCTGGTCGAGCGGCCCGCCTTGACCTGGTACCCGCTGTAGGCGCCGTCGCAGCAGCCGGCGTCGGAGTAGAACAGGTAGTAGAACTCCTCGTGCCGGACGACGAACGCGCCCTCCATCCGCCTGCCCCGGGCGACCTGGGTGACCGGGCCCTCGATGTGCGTGGCGTCGGCGTTGGTCCTGGCCACGCAGATGGTGTCGTAGCTGCCCCAGTAGAGCCAGTGGGTGCCGTCGGTGTCGGTGAACAGGGCCTGGTCGATGCCGCCGGTGGGGCAGCCGCTCGGTTCGGGCAGCGTCGGGCCCTCGTCGGTCCACGGGCCGGTCGGGGTCGGCGCGGTGGCGAGGCCGACGGTGTTCCGCCCGGGCACCGAGTAGTACAGGTAGTACCGGCCGTCGACGTACCGGACGTCCGGCGCCCACAGCCGCGATCCGTCGTGCCACGCGGGTTGCGTCTCCTGGGTGAACACCTCCCCGGCGTACTCCCAGTTCACCAGGTCGGCCGAGCGCAGGATCGGCAGCATCCGCTCGCCGGTCTCGCCGCGCGACTGGAACACCGGGTTCTGCGTGCCGTAGGCGTACCAGAAGCCGTCCCTGGCGCGGATCGTGACGGGGTCCGGGAACGTGTCGACCACGTCGCCGGCGACCGGGTTCGTGTAGGTGGCCGGCGCGGGTGCCTCGGCGACGGCGGGTGCCGGCGCCAGGACGAGTCCACTCAGGACGGCGACGGCGGCGGCCAGGACTGTCGGTCTCACTGCGACTCCTCCAGTTCGAACACGCTCAGGCTCGGATCGTGGTCGGACGCACCGATGTCGTACATCGGCGTCATCCAGTGGTAGAAGTTGTCGCCCCGCTCGCGGAGCAGGTCGTACAGCCGGCGCATCAGCCGCCGGCGTACGGGGGCCAGCTCCGGATGGGGGTACCGGTTGTGCAGCTCGTGCGGGTCGTCGAACAGGTCGTACAGCTCGTTGACCGACTCCGGGTTGACCACGAGCTTGTACCGCTCGTCCCGGATCATCCGCTGCGGGTACGGGAAGTGGTGCCCGTGGAACTCCGCGACCAGCTCCGCCCGCCACTCCGGGTGCTCGCCCCGGACCAGCGGCAGCAGGCTCGCGCTGTCCACCGCGGGTGTCGGGTCACAGCCGGCCAGCTCCAGGATGGTCGCCGTGCAGTCGGTCAGCGTGGCGAACTCGTGCCGCACCCCGGGCGCCTCGCCGGGCACCCGCACGATGCCGGGGATCCGGTAGATGTCCTCGTACATCGCCGGGCCCTTGTCGTGCAACCGGTGCGCCCCGGTGAACTCCCCGTGGTCGGCGGTGAAGAGGACCGAGGTCTCGTCGGTCAGGCCCAGCTCGTCGAGCCGGTCGAGGATCCGCCCGATCTGCTCGTCGACCAGGGTGACGTAGCCCCAGTACACCGCGATCAGCTTGCGCGTGACCTCGATCGGGATCGTGTCGAACGTCCAGTGGTCGCTGTAGTTGCGCTGTACCGGCGGCTTGCCCTCGAACGTCTCCGCCACCGACGGCGGCAGCTCCACCAGGTCCGGGTCGTACCGGTCGAAGTAGGCGTCCGGCAGCAGGTAGGGCAGGTGCGGGCCGAAGAAGTGGGTGGCCAGGAAGAACGGCTTCCCCTCCGTGCGGTACCGATCGGCGTACCGGTCCAGGTGCTCGATCGCCCGGGTGGCCAGGTAGTGCTCGAACGTCGCCGCCACCGGCTGGTGCAGCCGCGCGGCGAGCAGGTTGCCCGGGTTGCCGTTGGGCGTGGTGCCGCGGATCGGCTCGGAGATCCGGTACGGCGGCAGCCCGCGCTCGTCCAGGTAGGCCAGGTAGTCCGGGTGGTCGACCGGGTTGTGCCAGCCGGGCAGGTCCGGTCCCTCGAAGCCGTAGGACGCCGCGTTGCGTGCCACCCCGCCGTGCCACTTGCCGATCAGGCCGAGCCGGTAGTCCCGCTCGGCGAGCGCGGCGGAGAACGTGAACGCGTCGTCGCGCAGGTCCTCCAGGTAGCCGACGTTGCGCTCGTAGTTGGCGAGCAGCCGGTGCCGGAACGGTGCCTGCCCGGTGAGCAGGCTCGCCCTGGCCGGCGTGCAGATCGCGGTCGGGGTGTAGAACCGGTCGAAGCGGGTGCCGGTGGCGGCGAGCCGGTCCAGGTTCGGCGTGGCCACGTGCGGGTTGCCGTAGCAGCCAAGGGTGTCCACCCGGTGCTGGTCGGTCATCAGGAACAGCAGGTTCACGTGCCGGACGCCTCCGTGTAGAGGTCACCGGTGTAGTAGCTCGCCGGGTCCGGTGTGGACTCGAGCTGTCCGGTGCTGACGAAGAAGTCGGCGAGCCCGTTCAGCCAGCCGTCGACGGTGCCGTCCTCGGTCCCGGCCACCAGGTCGTTGGTGGTCATCGTCTCCACGTTCGCCGCGTCGGCCCGGACGGTCTCCTCGTCGATCTTCAGCATCTTCGCGGACAGGCCGATCGTCTCATCGGGATGCTCGACTCGCCAGTCGTTGGCCTTGCGCAGCACGGCGAGGACCTTGCGGGTCAGCTCGTCGTCCACCTGGCGACCGCCGACGAACGCGGTGGGGAAGGAGCTGTCGGCGAAGTCCCGGGTGCTCGCCACCTCCACCAGGTCCGGCACCTTCGGCTTGATCGAGGTGCCGATCAGCGGGTACCAGATGCCGGCCGCGTCGATCTGCCCGGACACGAACGCGGACACCACGGTCGCCGGGTCCATCGGCACCTTCTCCACGTCGTCCTGGCTCATCCCGGCCTCGCGCAGCGCCAGGTTCAGCACCATGTCGCCGGAGGTGCCCTCCGGCACGCCGACCCGCCTGCCCTTCAGGTCGGCGACCGAGTCGATCCCGGGCTGGGCGATGACCCGGTCGGCGAAGGTCAGCGTGTTGATCGCGACGATCTTCGACTGCCCGGAGGCGGGCAGCCAGAACGCGCCCGGGCCGATGTAGCCGAAGTCGAGGTCGCCCGCGCCGAGCGCCTGGATCTGCAGCGGGCCGTTGGTGAACACCTTCAGCTCCGGGGTCAGGCCCTCCTCGGCCCACAAACCCTGCTCGTTGGCGATGGCCAGCAGGCTGACGCCGTTGTAGTCGCCGATGTAGCCGAAGCGGACCGTCGACCCGTCCCCGGAGTCCGAACAGGATGTCACGGACAGTGTCAACACGATCGCGGACAGTGCGGCCAACAGGGCGCGACGGAACACACGCATGCGAACGTCCTTCCGGGTGATCAGACAGCGGCGGGGGACTGGTGGTAGACGGAGTGCCAGACCTCGTTGCGGATCCGGCTGAACTCGGGGGAGAGCCGGATCTCCTCGGTGCGCGGATAGGGCAGGTCCACATCGACGATCTTGTGGATCCGGCCTGGCCGGGCGGCCATCACGACCACCCGCCGGGCCAGGTACACCGCTTCGTCGACGTCGTGGGTGATGAACAGGACCGTGCGCCGGTCCTGGCTCCAGGTGTCGAGCAGCTGGTCCTGCAGCTGTACGCGGGTCAGCGCGTCCAGCGCGCCGAACGGCTCGTCCATCAGCAGCACGGTCGGGTCGACCGCGTAGGCGCGGGCGATCGCGCACCGCTGTTTCATCCCGCCGGACAGGGTCTTGGGCAGGGCGTCGGCGAAGTCGGTGAGCCCGACCAGGTCGATCGCGCGCTGTGCCCGCGTGCGGCGTTCCTCGGCCGGCAGGTCGGCGAGCCGGAGCCCGAACTCGACGTTGCGGCGCACGGTCAGCCACGGGAACAGCGCGTACTGCTGGAAGATCACCCCGCGCTCCGGCCCCGGCCCGGTCACCGGCGCACCGTCCACCAGCACCTCGCCCCCGGTCGGCTCGTCGAGCCCGGCGGCCATGCCGAGCAGGGTGCTCTTGCCGCACCCGGACGGTCCGACCACGGTCACGAACTCCTCGTCGGCGATGTCCAGCGACACCCCGTCGAGCGCGGTGAACGTGCCGCCCTTCACCGGGAACGTCCGGACCACGTCCCGGAAGGTGATCTTGGGAATCATCGGCGCTCCTGCCAGCTGGTGAGGCGGCGGTCGGCGAGCAGCAGCAGGCGGTCCATCAGCAGGCCGAGCACGCCGATCGTGATGAGGCCGACGAAGATGGTCGGCAGGTCGTAGTAGAGCTGGGCCTGCTGCATCCGGTAGCCCAGTCCCTCCTGGGCGGCGATCAGCTCGGCGGCGACCAGCGTCGCCCACGCCGAGCCGAGCCCGATCCGCATGCCGACCAGGATGAACGGCGTCGACGCCGGCACCACGACCTTGGCGAAGATCGTCCGGTCCGACGCGCCGAGCACCCGGGCGGCGTTGATCAGCGTGCGGTCGACGTCGACCACGCCCTGGAAGGCGGCCACCACGCTGGACAGGAACGCGGCCAGGAAGATCACGAAGACCTTCGGCACCTCGCCGATGCCCAGCAGCACGATCGCCAGCGGGATGATCGCCAGCGGCGGGATCGTGCGGAAGAACTGGATGTAGGGCTCCAGCAGGCCGCGCGCGGTGGCGTACCACCCCATCAGGAATCCCACCGGAACGGCGAGCGCGGTGCCGAGCGCGAACCCGATCAGGACCCGTCGCAGGCTCGCCAGCACGTCCTCGGCGAGCGTCCCGTCCGCGATCAGCTCGCCTGCCCGGTCGGCCACCGTGACCGGGCCGGGCAGGCCCTGCACGCCGATCGCCGACAGCAGCGACCACACGCCGATGCCGAGCGCGACGGCGACCAGGTTCAGCACGAGCGGCCGGACCCCCCGGCGCCGCGCGCGCCTTGGCGTGGACCGCGCTGGCACGGCGTTCTCCGGTGCCGCGACGACAGTCATGGCGACTCCTCCCCGGGTTCCGGTTCGGCGGGGTAGTGGGACAGCAGCGGGGACTCGTGCAGAACCAGGGCGATGCCGCCGAGCGCGCCGCCGACATCGCCGAGCGTCGCCCGGCGCAGGCTGACCTTGTGCCGGGAGATCGGCAGGATGTGCGCGGACAGCGCCGCCTCGATCGGGCCGAGCAGTGCCGGCCCGGTCTCCGCCAGCTCACCGCCGACCACGATCACGCCAGGACCGACCGCGTTGCACAGCGCCGCCAGCACCGCGCCGACGCGGGTGCCGACCGAGCGCAGCACGTCCCGCGCCGCCGGCTCACCCGCCTCCAGGGCGGCCACCAGCCCGGCCACGTCCTCGGCGTGCCCGCCCGCCGTCCGGTGCGCGTCGAGCACCGCCCGGACCGACGCCACCGTCTCCAGACATCCGGTGCCGCCGCAGCCGCAGCGGGCGCCGTTCTCGTCGACGGTGATGTGCCCGAACTCGCCGGACAGCCCGTGCGCGCCCCGGTGCAGGGCGCCGCCGACGACGAGCCCGCCGCCGACCCCGTGCGACAGGCGCAGGTACAGCACGTCCTGTCCGCCCGCGGCCGCGCCCCAGATCGACTCGGCGAGCGCGGCGAGGCGGGTGTTGTTGTCCAGCAGTACCGGCACCCCGAACCGCTTGCGCAGCAGCCTCGGCAGGTCCTCCCGGTCCGCACCCGAGTCGGCCACCGGGCCGACGATCCCGACCCCGACCGCGCTGAGCGCCCCGAGCCGCAGCGTGCCCTCGACCAGCGAGCCGACCAGCCGCTCGGCCAGCTCCACCCGGTCGGCCAAGGCCAGGTCGGCGCCGTGCGGCTCACTGGCCGAACCGACGACCTCGTGCGCGACGTTGACGATCGCCACGTGCACCGCGCGCCGGGCGAAGTCGATGCCGATGGCCTGCCCGGCGTCCGGGTTGAGGGTGAGGGTCTCCGCCGGCCGGCCGCGACCGCGCGGCGCCGTCCCGTCCTGGGCGACGGTGACCACGGCGCCGCTGGCCTGCAGCGCGCCGAGGATGTCGTGCAGAGTCGTGCGGGAGAGGCCGGAGCGGGTGCCGAGCGCGCCTCGGCTGAGTGGTCCGTGCCGGCGCAGCAGCCCGAGCACGAGCTCCTCGTGCCCGCGTCGGAGCTGCGACAGGGGACCGGAACGACGCTGCATGCCGGTCAGTGTGACGACCGGCACTCATTTATGTCAACGTCCCGGAAAAATAATCAGGCGTCCCGCACGCACCGGAACCCGACGTTGCCCGCGGTGCTGTCCGGGGTGTTCGACGTGCGCGCGGCGACCCGGTACCGGTTGCAGTACGAGTGGTGGCACAGGTACGACCCGCCGCGCTGGACCTTCGGCGCCCCCTCCGGCGCCGGCGCGGTGTGGTCGACGCGCCAGGCGTCCGAGCACCACTCCCACACGTTGCCCGCGACGTTGAACAGGCCGAACCCGTTCGGCGCGAACGCGTCGACCGGCGCCGTGCCGCGGAACCCGTCCTCGACGGTGTTGCTCGTCGGGAAGCGGCCCTGCCAGATGTTCGCCCGGTGCTCGCCGCCCGGCGTCAGCTCGTCGCCCCACGGGTAGCGCCGCCGCTCCAGCCCGCCGCGCGCGGCGTACTCCCACTCCGCCTCGGTCGGCAGCCGGACGCCCGCCCACCGGCAGTAGGCGAGCGCGTCGTGCCAGGACACGTGCACCGCCGGGTGGTCGTCCCGGCCGTCGAGGTCGCTGCCCGGACCCTCCGGTGCCCGCCAGTACGCGCCGCGCACCCCGCACCACCACGGCGCCCCCTCCGGCCGGGGTGCTCCGCGCCGCAGCGCCGCCGGCAGGAACGACGCGAACACGTACGACCAGCCGAACCGCTCCGCCTCGGTGACGTACCCGGTGGCCTCGGCGAACGCGGCGAACCGCGCGTTGGACACGGCCGTGGCGTCGACCCAGAACGGGTCCACCGTCACGCGCCGCACCGGCCCCTCCCCGTCCGCGGGGAAGCCCTCGGCGTCGTCGGTGCCCATCAGGAACTCGCCGCCCGGCAGCCGCACCATGCCCTCGGTGTCCCCGTCCTGTGGCAGGGGTTCGTCGTCCACGGCCGTGGTCCGTCCAGGGCCGGACGGCGAGCAACACGTCATCTCCTCATCCCATCCACATCCCGCCGTTGACGTCGATCGTGGCGCCGGTGACGGACGCGGCGGCGGGGGAGCAGAGCCAGCCGACGGTTCCGGCGATCTCGGCCGGGGCGGTGATGTGGTCGAGCGGAACGCCGGCGCGCAGCGTGGTCAGCTCCTCGTCGCTCAGCCGGTCGAGCATCGGCGTGGCGACCGGCCCGGGCGCCAGGCAGTTCACCCGGACCCGCCGGCGCGCCTGGTGTTTGGCCAGGTGCCGGGTCAGACCGATGATCCCGGCCTTGGCCACCGCGTACGCCGGCCCGGACAGCTCGTTGCCGCCGTGCCGGCCGTTGACCGAGCTGAACAGCACGACCGAGCCGCCCTCGGCGACCCGAGGCAGCGCCTGGCTGGTCACCACGGCCGCGGAGGTCAGGTTGTCGTCGATGACCCGGTGCCACTCGGCCAGGTCCAGGTCCTCGATGCCGCCGCTGCCGACCGAGCCGGCCGCGTGCACCACGGCGTCGAGCACCGGCGTGCCGGCCAGTGCCTCGGCCACGGCGTCCGGGTCGGTGGCGTCGTGGCCGTGCGCCCGGTCCAGGACGAGCACGTCGTCCCCGTTCGCGCGGAACCAGTCGGCGCAGGCGGCGCCGATCCCGCCGGCGCCGCCGACGACCAGTGCGGTTCGGGCCATGTCCGCTTTCTAGCACGCGGAACGCCCGCCTTGACGGGGCACTAGTATTTCGCGCCATGACCACGCGGGGGCCTGAGTCCGAGGAGGGTGAGACCAGCAGCGGCATCACCCGCGCGCTGCGGGTCATCTTCGCGGTCGCCGAGTCGCCGGAGCCCGACCTCGGCGTCTCCGAACTCGCGCGCATCCTCGGGTTCAGCAAGACCGTCGTGCACCGCGTGGTTCGCACGCTCGTCGCCGCCGGGTTCTTCGTGGTCGACGAGCGCACCCGGCGCTACCGGCTCGGCCCGGGCGCGGTGAGTGTCGGCCTGGCCGCGCTGGCCAGGATGGAGGTGCCGCGGATCGCGCAGCCGCACATGGAGCGGCTGGTCGCGCGTACCGCGGAGACCGCGACGCTCTCGGCCCGCTACGGCGACCAGCGGATGTACCTCACCCAGGTGCTCTCGCCGCAGGAGATCCGGATGGCCGTGCCGCTCGGGCAGCTGTTCCCGCTGCACGTCGGCGGGTCGTCCAAGGCCATCCTCGCCTCGCTCGACGCCGACGAGCTGGCCGGCTACCTCGACCGCACGCTCACCGGAACGGTGTCGGTGACCAGCCGGGAGGAGCTGGCGGACGAACTGCGCCGGATCCGCCGCCGCGGGTACGCGGTCAGCCGGGGCGAGCGTCAGGTCGACGCGGGCTCGGTCGCCGCCCCGGTGTTCGACGCGACCGGCCGCGTGTACGGAGCGTTGTCGATCTGCGGCCCGGTGGCCAGGATCAGCGACGACAAGATCGACGAGTACGGCGCGCTCATCACCGAGGCCGCCGCCGCCGTCTCAACCGGACTCGGATACCGCGCCGCCGGCGCCTGATCCCTGTCCCGCAACCGCTTCGGGTAACGGTCAGGTTTCGTTCACGCTTCAACAGTCCGATCCGGACTGTCCACAGGCCACCGAACCGGTCCGGCTCGTGACGGTGTGCAGCGAGCCGCGAATTCACCCTCGATTCAGTCCGCCGATGCCTTGACCGTCACTCGAACGCCTGCCTAGCATACCGAAATCCGGTACGGCGTTCCGCTAAGCGTTACACGGAACGTTCCAGGGCACCCGTGGAGGACGCCACATGGTGAGTGCGACCCAGGCCCCAGCCCCGCCCCAGCCCGCGCCCGAGTCGTCGACCGCCAAGCGGCGATCGGGGCCGCGGTGGCTGCTGTGGGTGACGACGCCGCTGATCCTGGCCGCCCTCATCGGCGCCTGGAAGCTCTACACGGTGGTGTTCGGCGTCGGCGAGCTGATCCTGCCGCCGCCGGAGATGGTGTGGACCGCGCTGGTCGACCTGCTCGGCGACTCGATGATCTACGAGGCCACCTACGTCACGTTCTACGAGACGATCGTCGGCTTCGGCATCGCCGTCGTGGTCGGCGTGGTGCTCGGCATCGTGCTCGGCAAGATGCGGTCGGTGGAGCGGGTGCTGTCCCCGTTCCTGGTCGCCACCCAGGTCGTGCCGAAGGTCGCGATCGTGCCGTTGTTGTTGCTGTGGTTCGGTTTCGGCATCTCGTCGAAGATCTTCATGGCGGCGATCATCTCGTTCTTCGTGATGATGCAGAACACGATCCTCGGCATCCGCTCCATCGAGCCGGGCCACCGCGACCTGATGCGGGTGATCCAGGCGCCGTGGTGGAAGCGGGTCATCTCCCTGGACATCCCCTCGTCCCTGCCGGCCGTGCTCACCGGCATCGAACTGGGCATCGTCTTCGCCATCACCGGCGCCATCGTCGGTGAGTACCTCGGCGGCGACGAAGGACTCGGCGCGCTGGCCACGGTCATGCTCGCCGCGCTGCGCACCGACCAGCTGTTCGCCGTCGTGATCATCATGACCGTGCTCGGCTTCCTGCTCTACGCCGTGGTGGCCACCATCCGGCGGTTCGCGATCCCCTGGCACGAGTCGTCGGGGCGTGCCACCTCCCTCTGATCCCCCGGAACACCAGGAGCTGCAAGAAGATGGACCGACGCTCTTTCCTCCGCACCGGCGGCCTGTTCGCGGTCACCACCGCCGCCGGCAGCTCGTTCCTGATGGCCTGCGCGCCGTCGACCGGGAACGACGCGGCCAGCAACAACCCGTCCGACCCCAGCCTGCGGAACCTGGTGTTCGTCACGCCGTTCCAGCACATCATCAACTACGCCGACGTGTACGTGGCGATCCAGGAGGGCTTCTTCGAGGAGGAGGGCCTGCGGATCGAACCGATCGGCGGCAGCGGCACGGCCAGCTCGGTCTCCCAGGTCTCCGCCGGACAGGGCATGTTCGGCAAGGCCGCCGCGGTGATCACCTGCCCGCTGATCGCCGACACCGGCGCCACGATCGTCACCGTCGCGCAGGGTGACCAGAAGAGCCAGTACAGCGTCGCGTCCATGCCGGACAACCCGCTCACCCACCCGGACCAGTGGCAGAACAAGACGATCGGCGTCATCTCCAAGGGCGGCACGACCGAACTGCTGCTCGACGCCATGTCCGTCGCGGAGGACTCGACCCGAAGAAGGTGCGCAAGGTCGTCACCGGCGGCGACGTCGGCTCGCTGGAGTTCCTCAAGCGCGGCGAGGTCGACGGGTTCATCACCTACCTCGGCTCGGAGACCGCGTTCGAGCAGCGCGGCATCGAGCTGAACTACCTCAACACCGACGAGTTCGCCCCGATGCCGGGCGACTCCTACTTCGTGAAGGCCAAGGACGCCCAGCAGGAGGGCGAGGCGATCACCGGCTTCCTCCGCGCGTCCCGCAAGGGTTACCAGTTCCTGGAGGACCCGGCCAACCTCGACAAGGTGCTCAGCGCGGTCGGCGCCTACAACGAGGTCGAGGTCAGCGACGAGGAACTGGCCACGCTCAAGGTCGAGGCGCAGGCCGACTTGTGCAAGCCGGCCTCCGGCGACTACCTCGCGATCGACCTGGCCGCCTGGGAGTCCGCCGTGGAGCTGATGCGCAAGTCCGGGATCATGAAGGACACCAAGCGCCCGGTCGAGGACTTCGTCACCACCGAGTTCGTGGACCAGATCTGACGTGGCCGCACCGGAACGGACCGACGTCGTCATCGTCGGCGCGGGCACCGCCGGTCTGCCGGCCGCCATCGAGGCCGCCCGGCACGGCCTGCGGGTGACCGTGCTCGAACAGGCCGACCAGGTCGGCGGCACCCTCTGGCGGTCCTGGGCCCAGCTGTCCGCCGGTGGCACCGCCCTGCAGCGCTCGCGCGGCATCCACGACAGCCCCGAACTGCACTACGACGACGTGATGCGGATCAGCAAGGGCACCGCCGACCCGGCCCTGGTCCGCCTGGCGGTCCGGCACGCGCCGGAGACCGTCGACTGGCTGATGTCCGCCGGGTTCGACATGGACCCCGAGGCACCGGCGATCCTGTACTTCCACGAGCCGTACTCGCTGCCGCGCACCTACTGGGGCAGGCGCGGTGGCCGGTCCGTGCTGGAGGTCCTGCTGCCCCGTTTCGACCGGGCCCGCGAGGACGGCACGGTCACCGCGCACCTGAACACCACGATGACCGCCCTGCGCACCGACGGGAACCGGGTGACCGGCGTGAGCGCGCTCGGCCCCGACGGCGTCCGCCTCGACGTCGACGCCGACGCCGTCGTCCTCACCAGCGGCGGCTACTCCGGCAACGCGGACCTGTTCGGTGAGCTGACCGGCGGCGCCCCGCTCGCCGGCCCCGGTGCGCCAACCTCGACCGGCACCGGCCTGCTGGCCGCGCTGGACGTCGGCGCCCGGACCCACGGCGGCGACAAGTTCCTGCCAACCTACGGCGGCGTCCTGCTCCCGGACAGTCCCTCCAGGACGATCGCGCTCGACGACTACCCCCAGCTGACCCCGCAGTCCCGCCCGCCGTGGGAGATCCACGTCAACGCGCGCGGCGAGCGGTTCGTCGCCGAGGACGCGGACAGCGTGGACGTCCGGGAGAACGCCCTGCTCGACCAGCCGGACCTGACGTTCTGGGTGGTCTACGACGACGCCGTCCGGCAGAAGGCCCCCGCGCTCCTGCCGACCTGGGCCGAAGACGACCTCGCGGACGCGTTCGCCACCCACCCGTCGTTCAGCGTCGCCGACACCGTCGAGGCGCTCGCCGAACACGCCGGCGTCGACCCGGCCGGCCTGCGCCGCACGGTCGACGAGTACAACGCCGCCGTCACCGCCGGCCGCGACCACCTCGGCCGCACGCACCTGCCGCTGCCGATCGAGCGGCCGCCGTTCTACGCGATCCGCAACCACGGCACGACCCTGAAGAGCCCGGCCGGCCTGGTCGTCGACGAGCACCTGCGGGTGGTCGGCGCCGGCGGTCCCATCGAGAACCTGTACGCCGCGGGGGAGGTGCTCGGCGGCAGCACGCTGTCGGGCAAGTCGTTCGTCAGCGGCATGAGCGTCACGCCCGCGTTGTCGTTCGGTCGCCTGCTCGGCCGCCGGCTCGCTGGCGTCGAGGAGGATGCCTGATGTGGAACCGGCCCGACGTCGACTTCGTGCACAGCGGCGACCTGCCGTGGGAACGCCCGAACGACGGTGAGTTCGGCTTCGCCGGCGGCGGCCGCAAACGGCTGCTCAGCCGCGACCCCGGCGACGGCGCGGAGACCGCCGTGCACCGCGTGGTCGACCCGCAGGTCGGCGTGCTCGCCGCCGAGGCCGACCTGTACGTGCTCTCCGGTGGCGGCGTCCTCAACGGCCGGCCCATCGACGTCAACCACTACCTGCACGTCCCCGCCGGCACCGCACTCGACCTGCGGCCCGGCGTGCGCGGCCTCGTGCTGTACTGCGGCTTCTGGTCCACCCCGGCCTTCGCCGCCGGTGACGGCCAGGACGTCGTGACGGTCACCGACACCGAACGCCTGGACTGGACGCCCGCGACCTGGAGCGGCGACGTCGAGCTCAAGCCGGGGGCGATGCTCAAGACCCTGCGTGCCGACGACCGCGCCTACATCTACCTCGCCGCGATGATGCCGGGCTGGCGCTCGGAGTCCGAGGAGGCGCACCCGGTCTACGAGGAGTCGTTCAAGGTCTACGGCGACGTCCTGATGGGCGCCCGCGGCGTGATGCGCGAGGGCGCGTACTTCTTCCGCTCGCCCGGCGTCTTCCACGGGCCGCTGTACTCGCGCGGCGGAACCATGTCGTTCATCCGGTCCGACGCGGCCACCACCACCGAGTACCGAGACCCCGCGCCCGGCGGTGCGTGGCACGAGCTGGCGAGGCAGGCCTATGTCGACTGAGAGCACCATCCGGGAGAGTGCGATGACCGAGACCACCGACCACGGCACCGCACCGGAGCTGTCCGGCGAGGCGATCTCCGTCCGCGGCGTCGGCAAGACCTACGACGCGGCCGCCGGGCCGGTGCGCGCGCTCATGCCCACCGACCTGGAGGTCAGGCCGGGCGAGTTCGTGGTGCTGCTCGGCCCGTCCGGCTGCGGCAAGACCACGCTGCTGCGGATGCTCGCCGGGCTGATCTCGCCGACCGAGGGCACCATCGAGATCGGCGGCCGCCCGCTGTTCACCGGCAAGGACAACAAGCCCGCCAGGGACACGCTCGGCTCGCTGGGCTTCGTGTTCCAGGCGCCGAACCTGATGCCGTGGCGCAAGGTCTGGCGCAACATCGCGCTTCCCCTGGAGGCCAAGGGGATCGGCCGCGCCGAACGCAAGCGGCGGGCGGTCGAGCTGGCCGAGCTGGTCGGGCTCGGCGAGTTCCTCGACCACTACCCCAAGGCGCTCTCCGGCGGCATGCAGCAGCGGGTCGCGATCGCCCGCGCACTGATCCACCGCCCGTCGATCCTGCTGATGGACGAGCCGTTCGGCGCCCTGGACGCGATGACCCGCGACACCATGAACCTGCTGCTGCAGCGGCTCTGGCTGGACACCGGCAAGACCGTCGTCCTGGTCACCCACTCGATCTCCGAGGCGGTGTTCCTCGCCGACCGCGTGGTGCTGCTGTCCCAGCGCCCCGGCCGGGTGCAGGACGTCGTCGAGGTCGACTTCGAACGCCCGCGCGACCTGGCCGTCTCCGGCGACACCCGGTTCGCGGACATGGTCGGCGGCCTGCGCAAGCAGCTCGGCGGCCACGCGTGACAGCAACCCCGACCACCCGCGCGCTCGCCGCGTTCGCCGCCGGACTGTCCTACCCGGACCTCCCGGACGCCGTCGTCGCCAAGGCCGGCGCGCTGCTCGTGGACTTCGTCGGTGCGGCCGTCGGCGGCGCAACCACCGCCGAGGTGTCCACGCTCACCGACCTGGTCCGTGCCAGAGGCGGCGCACCGACGGCGACCGTGCTCGGCGCCGGGTTCGCCGCGCCGGCCGCCGACGCGGCCTACTGCAACGGCGCCGCCGCCGACGTGTTCGAGCACCAGGACGGCTACCGCTTCGGCGGCTTCCACCCCTCGCACACGCTGCCGGCGCTGCTCGCGGTCGCCGAGGAGACCGACGCCGACCTGCGCGCCCTGCTGACCGCCGCGGTCGTCGCCTACGAGGTGTCCGACCGGATCGGCCGCGCGGTGCACCCGAACGCCACCCGGGCCGGCTGGTTCCCGATCGCGGCGACGTTCGGCGCGGCCGCCGGCTGCGCGAAGCTCCTCGGCCTGCCCGAGGAACGGATCGCCGACGCCGTCGGCGCGGCCGCGTTCTTCGCGCCGGCCGTGCTCATCGAGTCCATCTTCGCCGGTCCGTCGGCCAAGCCCGCGTTCGCCGGACAGCTCGCCCGCGCCGGCGTCGAGGGCGCCCAGCACGCCGCCGCCGGGCTCACCGGCTGGCGCGAGGTCGTCGAGCACCCGCGTGGTCTGGTCGCCGTGCTCGGCGGCACCCCGCCGGCCGCGACCGACGACGGCCTCGACGGCCTCGGTTCCGAGTGGACGATCCTGGACGTGCACCAGAAGCGGTTCGCCGGCTGCCGGCACACCCACGGCGCCGCCCAGGCCGCCGTGGAACTCGCCGTCGAACACGACCTGGACCCCGAGCGGATCACCGCCGTCGACGTGGAGACCTACGACATCGCCCTGCTGCTCGTGGACCGCCCGGTCGGCCCCGACCCGTCCACGGTCGCCTGCACGCTGAGCCTCCCGTACGTCGTCGGCGCCGCGGTCGCCGACCGGGACGTCGGCGGCGCCCAGTACGGCCAGGCCACCCGCACGGACCCCCGCGTCCTGCGCGTCGCCGACCTCGTCCGGCTGCGGCCCGCCGCCGACCTGGAGGCCCGGTACCCCGAGTACACCGCCACCCGCGTCACCATCACCACCGACGACGGCGCCGCGCACACCCGCACCGTCGACGTCCCCGCCGGCGACAGCCGCGCCCCGCTCACCCGCGACCAGCTGCTGGCCAAGTTCGCCGGCTACGTGGGATCCGCCTTCGGCGAACGGATCGCCGCCGGTACCGCCGAGCTGCTGCTCGCCCCGCCGGCCGGCGCGCCCGTCCGCGACCTCACCGGCCAGCTGGCCACCCGACCGCAGGAGCACGCATGTCCGACGTAGACACCATGGTGCACACCATCGTCCCCGAGCCGGTCACCGCCGAGGCGTTCGCACCGTTCGGCGAGGTGGTGTCGCTCGAGGACACCCCGAAGCTGCCGATCAACCTGTACTCCGGCCTGAACGCCGTGCACGGCCCGGTCGTCCTCCAGGTCGACGAGCCGCCCGAGTTCATCCTGTTCCGCGTCGGCTACCGAGGCGGCGACATCCGCTACCTGGAGCGCCACCACGGGATGACCCAGACGTTCATCCCGCTCAACGGCGACCCGTACGTCTCCGTCGTCGCCCCGCCGGACGTCCCACTGGTCGACGGCTTCCCCGACTTCGCCGCGATCCGCGCGTTCCTGGTCCCCGGCGACGTCATCCTGAACATCCACCGGGGCACCTGGCACGAGCCGCCGTTCCCGACCCGCGACGGCCAGAAGTTCTTCATCACCAGCACTCCCGGGGTCACCGGCGGCCTCCAGACCTCGGTCGACGACAACGGCGAGGTGCACAAGCTCGACGTGGACAAGCGAAACCCGGTGTACCGCACCGGCCGCCGCCTCCGCGTGGAGATGCCCCGATGACAGCGGCCGCCACCGGGATCGGCTCCTCGCCGCGCCGCCGTGACGGCGCCGAGCTGCTGACCGGCCGCGCGACGTTCCTCGACGACCACCGTCCCGAGGGGATGCTGCACGCGGTCGTCGTGCGCAGCGAGGTCGCGCACGGACGGATCCGCTCGATCGACACCACCGCCGCCGAGTCCGCACCCGGCGTGGCCCTCGTACTGACCGGCGAGCAGGCCGCACGGCACGCCGGCCCGGTGCCGTACTTCATCGACCCCGCCGCCCGCGGCGGCAACCGCGCCGACCTCCGCTGCCTCGCGGTCGGCAAGGTCACCCACGCCGGCCAGCCGGTCGCCGCCGTCGTCGCCCGCACCCGGCACGAGGCGCACGACGCCGCCGACCTGGTCCGCGTGGACTACGAGGTACTCCCGCACGTACTCGACGCCGAGGCCGCGCTGGCGCAGGACGCGCCCCGCCTGTACGAGGACTGGCCCGGCAACGTCGTCATGCACAACCGCTACGGCACCGGCGACCCGGACGCCCGGCTCGCCGAGGCCGACACCGTGGTCTCCGGCGAGATCCGGATCGCGCGCACCACCACCGCGCCGATGGAGCCGCGCGGCTACCTCGCGTCCTGGCACGGCGACACGCTGACCGTGCACGCGTCCTGTCAGAACCCGCACCAGCTGCGCTGGATGCTCGCCACCACCCTCGGCGTCGACGAGGGTCGCATCCGGATCGTCACCGCCAAGGTCGGCGGCTCGTTCGGCCTCAAGATGCAGGGCCACCCCGAGGAGACCCTCGTCGCCCTGCTCAGCAGGCTCGCCGGCGCCCCGGTCAAATGGGTCGAGGACCGCCGCGAGGCCCTGCTCGCCGGCGCCCGCGAGCAGACGCACCGCTTCCGCGTCGGCGCGATGGCCGACGGCCGCATCGTGGCCCTGGTCGACGAGATCGTCGCCGACATCGGCGCGCTGACCGCGCAGGCCGGTTGGGCGATGCCGAACATGTCGGCCACCACGCTGCCGTCCGGCTACGCGATCCCGGACTGCCGGATCGAGCTGGACATCGTCGTCACCAACAAGCCACCGCTGGCCGCCGCGCGCGGCTTCGGCAAGGACGCCGCGCACTTCGTGATGGAGCGCGCGGTGGACCTGGTGGCCCGCGACCTCGGCCTGGACCCCGCCGAGGTGCGCCGGCGCAACTTCGTCCCCTCGGACGCGTTCCCGTACCGCACGTCCACCGGCCTCAACATCGACAGCGGCGACTTCGAGGGCCTACTGGACAAGACCCTCGACGCGGTCGACCATCCCGGCGTCCGCCGCCGGCAGGCCGAGCTGCGTGAGCGTGGCCGCTACCTCGGTGTCGGCCTCGGCTTCGAGCTGACCCCCGAGTCGTCGGACAGCCCGGGCACGTTCGTGTCCGGCTTCGACACCACGACCGTGCGGATGAGCGTCACCGGCATGGTCACCGTGCTCACCGGCGTCACCTCGCCGGGCGGCGGCAACGACACCGGGATCGCCCAGATCGTCGCCGCCGAGCTGGGCGTGCCGCTGGCCTGGGTGGAGCTGGTGCAGGGCGACACCGACCGCTGCCCCAACGGGTTCGGCAACTTCAGCGGCCGCAGCATGGTCGTCGGCGGCGGCTCCGCGACGCTCGCCGCCCGGGACGTCCGGGCCAAGCTCCTCGCGGTCGCCGCCCGCCTGCTCGACACCGACGACGTCGAACTCCGCGACGGCGTCGCGACCGGCGGTGGGCGGGAGCTGCCGGTGCCCGAGGTCGCGCGGGCACTGCTCACCAGGGCGTTCGCGATCGGCGACATCGAACCGGTGCTGGAGTCCACCCGTGCCTACAAGCCGGGCAACATCGACCACGTGCCGGACGAGTTCGGCCGCATCCAGCCGTACCCGACCTACTCGTCGAGCCTGCACGCCGCCGTCGTGGACGTCGACGCCGAGACCGGCAAGGTCACCCTGGTCGACTACGTGATGGCGCACGACTGCGGCACGATGATCAACCCGTCGCTGGTGGAGGGCCAGGCCCGTGGCGCGGTCACCATGGGGCTGGGCAGCGCTCTGTCCGAACGCCTGCGGTTCGACGCCGACGGCCGGCTGGCCACCGACCGCTTCAAGTCCTACCTGCTGCCCCGGGCCGGCGACGTCCCGCTGCTGCGGATGGTGCACCAGGTCACGCCGAGCCCGTTCACCATGCACGGCAACAAGGGCGCCGGTGAGGCCGGGGTCGGGGGCGCGCAGGCCGCGGTCGCCAACGCGGTGGAGGACGCGCTGGCGCCGCTCGGGGTCACGGTTCGCGGGGTGCCGTTGACCCCACCGGCCGTGCTCGCGCTGATCGACGAGGCTCGCAAGGGGTCATCGTGAGCACGGCCCCCACGTTCATCCGCCCGGCCGACCTGGACGGCGTCACCGCCGCCCTCTCCGACGGGGACGCCCTGATCGTCGGCGGCGGCACCATGGTCGTGCCGGAGCTGACCCATGGCCGGATCCGGCCCTCGGCGCTGGTCGACCTCGGTCGCGCCGGGCTCGCCGGCGTCACGACCGCCGCCGGCACCACCGTGGTCGGCGCGATGACCACGTACACCGAGCTGGAACACTCGGCCGTGCCGCTGCTGGCCACGATGGCCCACGGCATCACGGGCGGCCCGCAGATCCGCCACCGGGGCACGGTCGGCGGCTCGGCGAGCTACGCCAACCCGTCGTCCGACGTGCCGGCCTGCCTGGTCGCCCTCGACGCGCGGCTCCTGCTGGCCTGGGCCGGGGGAGTGCGCGAGGTCGCCGCGGCCGACTTCTTCCTCGGCGCGTTCCGCACCGTCCGCGAGCCGGACGAGGTCCTGGCCGCGATCACGGTGCCCGACGTGACCACCTTCGGCTACGTGAAGTTCAAGCTCGTCGAGGGAAGCTGGCCGATCGTCACCGCCGCCACGGTCGTCCGCGCGGACTCGCTGCGGGTCGTGCTCGGCGGCGCCGCGCCCGTCCCGGCCGCCGTCACGCTCGACCTCCCTTCGGCCGGCACCGCCGATCCGGCCTGGCGCGACCACGTCCGAACCGCCGTCACCGAGGGAATCGAGATCGCCGGCGGCCCGTGGGACGACGTACTCGCGCCGGGGGAGTACCGGGCGCGGATCGCACCCGTGATCGCCGCGCGCTCCGTGGCCCGCGCACTGGACGAGGAGAGCCGATGACCGAGATCCGGTTGACCGTCAACGGCGTCGAGCACGCGGTCGACGTTGACCCGCGCACCCTGCTCGTGCACGCCATCCGCGAACAGGCCGGCCTCACCGGCACCCACGTCGGCTGCCTCACCGGCGACTGCGGTGCCTGCACGGTCGTCGTCGACGGGCGGACCACCAAGTCCTGCTCCGTGCTCGCCCACAGCGCCGACGGTGCCCGCGTCGAGACCGTCGAGTCCCTCGCCGACGGCGACGACCTGCACCCGGTACAGCGCGCGTTCTGGGACGAGTTCGCGTTCCAGTGCGGGTTCTGCCTGCCCGGCATGCTGCTCACCGCCAGGGAACTGCTGGAGTCCACCCCGGACCCCGACGACGAGGAGATCCTCCGCGCGCTCAACGGGAACCTGTGCCGCTGCACCGGCTACAACACGATCGTCGCCGCCGTCCGCCGCGCCGCCCAGGAGCCGGCGTGAACACCGCCACCGCGATCGCCGTCGTCGAGGACTTCCTCGCCGCGATGGGCGCCGGCCGCATCGACGACGCCACCCGGCACCTCGCACCCGAACCGGAGTTGGTCTTCCCCGGCGGCCGCCGCTACCACGGGCTCGTCGAGCTGACCGAGGCGTCGGCCGGCCGGTACCGGTTCGTCGACAAGCACCGGGACAGCTACGAGACACTGTCCACACCGGACGGCGACGTGGTGGTCTACTCGATCGGCCGCCTGTTCGGCGAGAACGCGCACGGCGTGCGGTTCGACGGCGTCCGCTACGTCGACCGGTTCCGCCTGCGCGACGACCGGATCGTCGAGCAGTGGGTGTGGAACGACCTCGCCGAGACCGGCGTGCTCACCGCCCGCACCCCCGCCGACCTGGCGCGGGAGTGGCGCCCATGAGCGCCTACCCCCGCGTCTTCTCCCCGGTCGACCTCGGCGGGATCACCCTGCGCAACCGCGTGTTCGTGTCCGCCCACACCACCAACTTCGGCGTCGACTTCCTGCCCACCGACCGGCACGTCGCCTACCACGCCGAACGCGCCCGCGGCGGCGCCGGCCTGATCGTCACCGAGCCGCTGCGCGTGCACCCCACCAGTCTCGGCCGCGCCGGCGGGCTCGCCGCCGACCCGGCCGCCCTGCCCGGCCTGGAGAAGATCACCGCCGCCGTCCGCGCCGAGGGCGCCGCCGTGTTCACCCAGATCACGCACGCCGGCCGGCACAGCGAGAACGTGTTCCGCCGCGCCGCCGCCTGGGGACCCACCACCCGCCGCTGGACCGCTTCCGGCGCCGTCCCGCACGCCATGACCCGCCGCGACCTGACCGAGGTCCGCGACGCCTATGCCGGCGCCGCCCGGCTCGCGGTCGCCGCCGGCTTCCAGGGCGTCGAGATCCACTTCGGCCACGGGCACCTGTTGCACCAGTTCATCTCGCCCGCGTCCAACGACCGCGCCGACGCCTACGGCGGCAGCGAGACCAACCGCCTCCGGTACCCGCTGGAGGTGCTCGACGCCGTCCTCGACGCCGTCGGCGACCAGCTCGTCGTCGGCGTCCGGCTGAGCGCCGAGGAGCTCGTTCCCGGCGGTCAGGACCTCGACGCCGGCCGCCGCATCGCGCACCTGCTCGACAGCACGCGCCCGATCGGCTTCCTCAACGTCTCCCTCGCCTCCTACACCGTGCCCTCGATCGGCCACCACGTCGCCGACATGAGCGAGGGCCACACCCCCTACCTCGCCCAGACCCTCGCGGTCGCCCGCGAGTGCACCCGCGTCCCGGTGCTCGCCGCGTGCCGCTTCGTCGACCTCGACGACGCCGAACGCGGCCTGGCCACCGGCCTGCTCGCCGCGGTCGCGATGACCCGCGCGCACATCGCCGACCCGCACCTGCTCGCCAAGGCCGCCGCCGGCGAACCGGAACGCATCCGCCCCTGCGTGTCCTGCAACTTCTGCATCGGCGAGATCGCCGGCCACCGCCCGATCACCTGCATGATGAACCCCACCGTCGGCCGCGAGGCCGAGTGGCCGGAACACCCCGCCGCGGCCCCCGACCCCGGCCGCGTCCTGGTCGTCGGCGCGGGCCCGGCCGGCCTGGAGACCGCCCGTCTCGCCGCCGAACGTGGCCACACCGTCGAGGTCTGGGAGCGCGCCGCCGAACCCGGCGGACAGCTCCGCACCGGCCGCCGCGGCGCGGGCCGTGGCCACCTCGACCGGCTACGTGCCCACCAGCAGCGCCGCCTCACCGAGCTGGCCGTCCCGGTACGCGTCAACCGCACCGCCACCGCCGACGACGTCCTCGCCGAGACCCCCGACACCGTCGTCCTCGCCACCGGCGCCACCCACGCGACCCGCGACGTCCCCGGTTGGGGCCCGGCACTGGCCGCTGCCGACGTCCTCGCCGGCCGCTCCTGGACCGGCCGAACGGTGCTCGTCCTGGACGACGACGGCGGCTGGACCTCCGCGTCGGTCGCCGAGACGGTCGCCCGCGGCGGCGGCGCCGTGCACCTGGTCGCCGCGGCCGGCACCCCGCTGTGGGGCGTCACGGAGTACAGCCGGATGACGGCCGTGGAACGCCTCCGCGACCTCGGCGTCCAGCTCTGGACCTCCGCGCGCGCCGAGCTGGCCGCCGGCACCGCGCGGATCGCCAGCACCCTCGTCGACACCACCACGATCGTTCCGGGCGTGACCGACGTCGTCGCCCTCGACCCGCCCACCGCCCAGGACGCCCTGGCCGCCCCGCTCGCCGACGCCGGGCTCGCCGTGCACGTCATCGGGGACGCGGTGGCACCGAGAACCCTGCTGGAGGCGATGGCCGAGGCCCATGCCGTCGGTCGTGCCCTGTAGAGAGGAGAGAACGTGGCCCGCAAGCTCGTGCTGCTGACCTACAACATCAAGCCCGGTGTCCCGCTGGAGGAGTACGCCGAGTACACGCGCACCGTCGACTACCCGGTGTTCCGCCGCCACCCCGGCATCCAGAACTACGCCAACTACGTCGTCCGGCAGAACGCGCGTGGCCAGGAGTGGTTCCGCCACCTCGACCTGATGTTCGTCGACGACCTGGACGCCTTCCACGCCGACGGCAAGCTGCACCACGGCGACCCGGCCGTGCTCGACCACGCCGCGAACTGGCGGGCGAAGTGGGGTTCGGACCCGGAGACCGGCTGGCGCACCGACGTCAACATCACCTATGCCGACGAGATCTGGGGGTGACGCGGGACCCGGCCCGCCGGGCGGTGTTCCTCGCCGTCCTGGTCGGCGCGGGCTACATGTTCCCGCTGTACCTGGCCGGCGCGGTCGGGGTCGCGATACGGGCCGACCTCGGCCTGACCGGGACCCAGCTCGGCGCGGTCGTGTCCACGTTCTTCGCGGTCGGCGCGGTGCTGCTGCCGGTCGGTGGCCGGGTCGTGGACCGGATCGGGCCGCGTCTCTCGGCCCGGCTCGCGGTGGCCGGCGCCGCGGCGTGCCTGCTCGCGGTCGCGGTCCTCGGCGGCTCCTACCCGGGCCTGCTGGCGGCGATGGCGATCGGCGGCGTCGGCTCGACGGTCGCGGCCCCGGTCGGCGGCATGCTGATCGCCCGCGCGGTGCCACCGGGACGGCGCCCGCTCGCGTTCGCCATGGAACGCTCGTCGATCCCGGCCGCCACCCTGCTGGCCGGCGCTTCCGTGCCGACCCTGGCCGCGGTGGTGCACTGGCGGGTCGTGTTCGCGGTCGGCGCGGTGCTGGTCGCGGCGATTTTGCTCGTCCCGGTGCCCCGCCTGGCCGAGGTGGTGGCGCGCCAGGACCGGGCACCGCTGCGGCCGCTGACCCCGCTGCTCCTGGTGACCGCGATGTTCGTGCTCGGATCGGCGGCGGCGACCGCGCTGAGCACGTTCCTGGTCGGCTACGGCGCCGGCATCGGCCTCGGCGCGGGCACCGCCGGGATCGCGCTCGCGGCCACCAGCGCGGCCACCATCGCCGTGCGGATGACGTTGGGCCTGCTCGGGGTCCGGGTGCCGGGCCGGGCCACGTCGGCGGCCCTGCTGCTCGTCGGAGCGGCCGGGTTCGCGCTGCTCGCCGTGCCGTCGGCCGCCGCCGCGTGGGCCGGGGCGCTGCTCGCCGGCGCGGCCGGCTGGGGCTGGACCGGTGTGCTCGGGCTCGCGGTCGTGCAGTCCCATCCGGACGCTCCCGGCGCGTCGACCGCGCTCGTGCAGGCCGGCGGTTGTGCCGGTGGGATCGCCGGTCCGCTGCTGATGGGTGCGCTCGTCGAGCACGCCGGCTATCCGGCCGGCTGGCTCGTGCTGGCCGGACTCGCCGCGCTCGCGGGCCTGGTGGCGGCAGCGAACGGCGGCATCTGGCGGTGGATCTCACAGGGTGTTGACCCTCGGACAGGCACAAGCCTAACCTCTGAGCGGACCGGCGTTAGCTATAGCGGAACAACCAAGGGGGTTGCGGTGGAGAACGGACCGCTGACCGGGATACGGGTACTGGACGTCTCGACGATCCTCGCCGGCCCGCTGTGCTGCCGGATCCTCGGCGACCACGGCGCCGACGTGATCAAGATCGAGCACCCGGAGGCGGGCGACGGGATGCGCGGGCACGGCGCCGCCAAGGACGGCGTCCCGTTGTGGTGGAAGGAGATCTCCCGGAACAAGCGCGCCGTCGGGCTCAAGCTGTCCACACCGGACGGTGCGGACCTGTTGCTGCGCCTGGCCGCCGACGCCGACGTGCTCGTGGAGAACTTCCGCCCCGGCACCCTGGAACGCTGGGGGATCGGCCCGGAACGCCTGCACGAGGTCAACCCCGGCCTGGTGATCGTGCGCATCACCGGCTTCGGCCAGACCGGGCCGTACGCCGCCCGCGCCGGCTTCGGCACCCTCGCCGAGGCGATGAGCGGCTTCGCGCACCTCACCGGCGAGGCGGGCGGGCCGCCGACCCTGCCCGCGTTCGGGCTCGCCGACAGCATCTGCGGCATCGCCGCCTCCAGCGCGGCGACCATGGCCCTCTACGCCCGCGAGCGCAACGGCGGCCGCGGCGAGATCGTCGACATGAACCTGCTGGAGCCGATCATGGACGCGGTCGGCCCCGGCCCGATGGTCTACGACCAGCTCGGGATCGTGGGGGAGCGGCACGGCAACCGGTCCACCAACAACGCGCCGCGCAACACCTACCGCACCAAGGACGGCCGCTGGGTAGCCGTCTCCACCAGCGCCCAGCGCATCGCCGAACGGGTGATGGAGCTCGTCGGCCACCCAGAGGTGGTCGCCGAGCCCTGGTTCGCCACCGGCCACGGTCGCGCCGCGCACGCCGACCTGCTCGACGCGTACGTCGGCGGCTGGATCGGCGAGCGCACCGAGGCCGAGGTGACCGCCGCGTTCGAGACGGCGGGCGCCGCCGTCGCCCCGGTCTACAGCGCCCGCGACCTCGTCGAGGACGAGCACGTGCGCTCCACCGGCATGCTCACCACCGTCCCCGACGACGACTTCGGCCCACTGCTCATGCACAACGTCATGTGGCGGTCCACCGGCGCCCCCGGCCGCATCCGGTTCACCGGCCGCGCCCTCGGCGCCGACACCGACGAGGTGCTGGCCGAACTCGGCGTGGACGAACACGAGGTGGCGCGGCTGCGCGCGGAACGGGTCGTGGCCTGATGACGACCAAAGCCCTCCTCACCGCAGTCGCCGACGGCCTCACCGTGCACGACCTGGGCCGGGAGCTGAAGGTCGGCATGCCCCAGTCGCCCAACCACCCGGCGTTCTGGCACGCGCTGCCTCGCCGGCACGGCGACGTGGTCCGCGCCGACGGCGGCTCGGCCGCCAACGACATGATCACCATGGGCACCCACGTCGGCACGCACATCGACGCGTTCGCCCACGTCTCCCACGACGGCCGCCTCCTCGACGGCTCCGACGCGGTCGCCGCTGGCCGGGGCGGCAAGTTCGTCGAGCTCGGCGCCCACACCATCGCGCCCATGGTGCGCCGAGGCGTACTGCTCGACGTCCCGGCCGCCCTCGGCACTCCGGATGGCTGCCCGCCCGGCTACGAGATCACCCCCGACGACCTGGCCGCCACCGAGTCCCGCCAGGACACCGAGATCCGCCCCGGCGACGTGGTCCTGGTCCGCAGCGGCTGGGGTCGCCTGTTCGACGATCCCGACCCGGCCGTATACCAGGGCAAGGACTCCGGCGTGCCAGGAGTCGGCGCCCCGGGCGCGACCTGGCTCGCCGACCGCGACGTGCACGCCGCCGGCGCCGACACCATCGCGTTCGAACGCCTCGCCCCCGGCAGCGGACACTCGGTCCTGCCCGCGCACCGGGTCCTCCTGGTCGAACGCGGCGTCTACATCATCGAGGCACTGAACCTCGAAGGCGTCGCGGCCGCCGGCGTGCACGAGTTCCTCTTCGTGCTCTCCCCACTGCCCCTGTTCGGCGCCACCGGCTCCCCGGTACGCCCCCTGGCGGTGGTCGGCGGATGACTCTCGCCCAACGGCTCGCCGCCTTCGCCGCCGGCACCCTCGCCGACGGTGTCCCCGAGGACGTCGCCGCCAGCGTCCGGCAGCGCGTCCTCGACATCCTCGGCCTCTGCGTCGCCGCCCGTTCGCTGCCGACCAGCCGCGCCATCGCCGACCACGTCGCCGACCAGGGCGGCCGCCCCGAGTCCACCGCCGTCGGCCTCGCCGAACCCGTGCCGGCCGCCGGCGCCGCGCTCGTCAACGGCGTGCTCGCGCACTCCCTCGACTACGACGACACCCACCTGCCCTCGGTTCTGCACCCCAGCGCGAGCGTCGTCCCCGCCGCGCTCGCCGCCGCCGAGGCCGCCGGCGCCACCGGCCGGGACACCGTCGCCGCGATCGCCGTCGGCCTGGAGGTCGCCGTCCGGCTCGGCATGGCCGGCTACGACCGCGACCTCGGCAACTCCGTCTACTTCGAACACGGCCAGCACGCCACCTCCATCTGCGGTGCGATGGGCGCCGCCGCCTCCACCGCTCTCCTGCACGGGCTGGGGGAGGAGGGCGTGCTGCACGCGCTCGGCGTCACCGCGTCGTTCGCGTCCGGGGTCATCGAGGCCAACCGCACCGGCGGCACGGTCAAGCGGCTGCACTGCGGCTGGGCCGCCCAGTCCGCGGTCACCGCCGCCGGCCTGGTGCGCCGCGGCTTCACCGGCCCGCCGACCGTCCTGGAGGGCCGGTTCGGCTTCTTCCAGGCGTTCCTGCGCGACCAGACCGACCTGGACCAGGTCGTCACCGGCCTCGGTGACACCTGGGCGGTGCCGGGCATCTTCTTCAAGCCCTACCCGGCCAACCACTTCACCCACACCGCCATCGACGCCGGCCTGCGGCTGCGCGCCGACGGCGTGCCGGCCGACCCGGCCAAGATCGACGCGATCGAACTGCGCGTGCCGAGCGCCGTCATCCGCACCATCGGCCAGCCCATCGAGACCAAACGCGCCCCGGACACCGGCTACCAGGCCCAGTTCTCCGGCCCCTACGCCGTGGTGACCGGCCTGCTCGGCGGCTCGGGCCTCGGCGCGGGCCTCGCCGACTTCACCGACGCCCTCGCCACCGACCCGCACCGCCGCGCACTGATGGCCAAGGTGACCGTCGTCCCCGACCAGCGCTGCGACGCCATCTTCCCCTACCAGTTCCCGGCGATCGTCGCCGTCCGCGGCGCCGACGGTCGCGAGTGGACGGCCGAGGTGCTCGCCAACCGGGGCGGCCCGGAGCGCCCGCTCTCCGAACCGGAACTGGCCGCCAAGTTCGCCGACAACGTCACCGGCCGCCTGACGCCCGACGACGCCGCCTCGGTCCGCGAACACGCGCTCACCCTCGACACCGTCACCGACGTCGGCGCCCTGCTGCGCCCCCTCACCCGCCTCGAGTCGACAGGAGACGACCGATGACCGAACCGTTCGACCTGCTCGTCACCGGAGTCCGCGTCGTCCACCACGACCGCCCGGAGCCCGTGCGCGCCGACATCGCCGTGGCGGGAGGGAAGATCGTCCGGGTCGCGCCCGGCATCGACCCCGGCGACGCCGCGGTCGTCGACGGCGGCGGCAAGCTCGCCTTCCCCGGCGTGGTGGACGCCCACCAGCACTGGGGCATCTACAACCCGCTACCGGTCGACACCGGCACCGAGAGCCGCGCGTGCGCGCAGGGCGGCGTCACCACCGCGCTCAACTACATGCGCACCGGCCAGTACTACCTGAACCGAGGCGGCCCGTACGCCGAGGTCTTCCCCGAGGTCCTCGCGCAGAGCGCCGGCCGCTCCTATGTGGACTACGCCTACCACCTTGCGCCGATGATGCGCGAGCACATCGACGAGATCCCGTCCCTGGTCCGCGACCACGGCGTGACCTCGTTCAAGGTGTTCATGTTCTACGGCAGCCACGGCCTGCACGGTCGTTCGGCCGACCAGAACTCGTTCCTGATGATCCCCGAGGGCGAGCGCTACGACTACGCGCACTTCGAGTTCGTGATGCGCGGCATCCAGGCCGCCCGCGAGAGGTTCCCCGAGCTGGCCGACGAGATCTCGCTGTCCCTGCACTGCGAGACCGCCGAGATCATGACCGCCTACACCAAGCTCGTCGAGCAGGACGGCACGCTCACCGGCCTCGCCGCCTACAGCGCGTCCCGCCCGCAGCACTCCGAGGGCCTCGCCGTCTCGATCGCCTCCTACCTGGCGCACGAGACCGGCCTGCCGACGATCAACCTGTTGCACCTGTCCTCGGCGAAGGCCCTGGACGCAGCGCTGCGGATGGCGAAGGCGTTCCCGCACATCAGGTTCCGCCGCGAGGTGACCGTCGGGCACCTGCTCGCCGACATCGACACCGCGTCCGGCATCGGTGGCAAGGTCAACCCCCCGATCCGCCCGCGCGAGGACGTCGAGGCCCTGTGGGGCCACCTGCTCGCCGGCGACGTCGACTGGGTCGTGTCCGACCACGCCTGCTGCCGCGACGAGCAGAAGTTCGGCGACCCGCGCGAGGACGTGTTCCTGGCCAAGTCCGGGTTCGGTGGCGCCGAGTACCTGCTGCCCGGCATGGTCACCGAGGGCACGAAGCGCGGCCTGCCGCTCGGCGAGATCGCCCGGCTCACCGCGTGGAACCCGGCCGTCCGCTTCGGCCTGCGCACCAAGGGCGCCGTCGGTGTCGGCTTCGACGCCGACTTCGCCCTCGTCGATCCCGGCGCCGACTGGACCGTCCGCGCCGCCGACTCGGAGTCCACCCAGGAGTACACCCCGTTCGAGGGCTTCGCGATGACCGCCGCGGTCACCGACACGTTCGTCCGCGGCCACCGTGTACTGGACTCCGGCAAGGTCGTCGGCGACCCGGTCGGCCAGTACCTGAAGCGCCCGACCGGCACATGATCCCGCGCAGCTACCTCTATGTTCCGGGCGACCAACCGGACAAGCTCGCCCGCGCGGCCGGCCGAGGCGCCGACGCGCTGATCGCCGACCTCGAGGACGCCGTCGCGCCCCGGCACAGGCCGGCCGCCCGCGCCGCGGTCGCCGCCCACCTGGCGACCGGTACCGCCTGGGTCCGGATCAACGCCGACGCGGTCGCCGACGACCTGGCCGCGGTCGCCGGCACTCCCGGCCTGGCCGGCATCGTGGTGCCCAAGGCCGAGCCGGAACTCCTGGCCGAGGTCGACCACGCCCTCGCGGGCGTCGACGTCCCGGTCCTGGCCCTCCTGGAGACCGCCCGCGGCCTGCGCCGCCTCGACGCCGTTGCCGATTCCCCTCGCGTGGTCCGCCTCGGCATCGGCGAGGCCGACCTGGCCGGCGAACTGAACCTCCGCCCGGGCCCGGACCGCGAGGAACTGTGGCCGATCCGCTCGGACGTCGTCGTGGCCTCCGCCGCGGCCGGCCTGCTCCCGCCGGTCGGTCCGGTGCACACCGCCGTCCGCGACCTGAGCGCCCTGGCCGACACCACCGAACGGTTGCTGCGCCAGGGCTTCCGCGCCCGCACCGCGATCACCCCGGCCCAGCTCCCCACGATCAACGCGGTCTTCACCCCCACCGAGGAGGAGATCGCCGCCGCCCACCGCGCCCTGGCCCGCCTCGGCGACAACGGCGTCGCGGTCGACGACGACGGCCGGCTACTCGACCCCGCCGTGGTGCGCGCCGCCCGGGAGGTGCTCGGCCGCGTCCGGACCGGGTCCTGACGCCGTGGTGCCGACGAGCGGAGCCGCGGGCATGCGCAGGGTCGCCACTACCGCGCCCGACAGGGTGAGGAGCAGGACGATCGCCAGGAAGACCTGGCCGTGCAGGCCGAGGACGAACAGGGTCTGGTCGGCGAACTCCGGGTCGTAGGTGGCGGTGCCGGGGACGACCAGGTCGGCGAGCACGCACCGACCGTTTCCGTGAGCTGACCGCCGCGATGGAACAGGCCCGCGACGCCCGCGCCGACGCCCGGTCGGGGAGCGCATCCTGGCCGCCTGCCGGGCCATGCGTGCCTGGGCGGTCGCCCATCCGGCCGAGTTCGGCTTGATCTTCGCCAGCCCGATCCCCCCGCGCGACCGACAGCCCGACTCGCCGCGTCATCAGGCCGGGCAACGTTTCGAGCAGGTCCTGCTGGACGAACCCAGCCGTTCCCGGTGCCCGACGTGGCCGATCTGCCCCCGGCGCTACGCGAGCAGTCGACCGCCTACTCCGACGCCATCGACGGCGTACTGCCCCCAGCGGCCGCCCACGTCTTCCTGTCCTGCTGGATCCGGCTGTACGGCTTGCTGTGCATGGAAGTCCTGCACCAACTGGACTTCGCCTACACCGACCTGGAACCGGTCTTCGAGGAATGCCTGCGCGACCTCACGAGGATGCTCCGCCTGGACCGCCCTGACCAGCCGACACCCTAGACGCCGGGTTCACCAGTACCACGTCGCAGCGCACACCGCGCAGGATCTCGCGGCTCGCGCTGGCGTCCATCAGTGCGGGGAGACCGCCGTGGGTGGGCGCGCCGATGATCACGGCCCGCGCGCCGGTGTCGTTGGTGTGCTGGCTGATCATCCGACCGGCGGCTCCGTGGTCGGCGGCGTTGAGTACGACGTACCCGGTCGCCGGCACACCCGCCTCCGCGAGCCGCCGCAGGTGCCCGCGGACCACGTGCCGCGCGGCGTCGAGGTTCTCGCCGCCGGCGGAGGACTCGCTGCTGTTCGCGTGTTCCCGGGCGTGCAGCACGTGCACGGCCCGGCCGTTGATCGTCGCCAGCCGGCCGGCCGTGTCGGCGACCAGCGCGGCGGCGGGGGAGTCGTCGACCGCGGCCACGATCACGCCGTCACCGGCCGGCCCGATCTCCACCGCCGACAGCGACGGCTCGGTGCCGCGCACGCTCTCCGCCTGCACCCGCTCGGCCTCGCCCAACTCGGCGTGCGCGGTGCGCAGGATGAGGATGCCCAGCAGCAGCGCCCCGGCGCCGATGAAGAACGGCACGTGCACGTTCGTCGCCTCGACCAGCTTGCCCGCCGCGAACGGTGCGAGCCCGCCGCCGATGAACCGGACGAACCCGTACGCAGCCGACGCCACCGGCCGTTCCACCGGCGCGATCGTCATCACCGCCTGCGTGGTCACCGTGTTGTTCACCCCGATGAACACCCCCGCGACGATCACCGCGGTGACGAGCACCGCCGTCGTCGTGGTCCAGATCGCGATGACCAGCACGACCATCGCGAACAGGAACAGGTTCAGGTACAGCGTCCGCGCGATCCCCAGCCGGGCCTGCAGCCACGGCGCGCCGAACACCGAGAAGAGCGCCACCAGCGCGCCCCACGCGGTGAACACCAGGCCCAGCTGGATCGCGCCGAGCCCCATCGGGAACGGCGCGTACCCCAGGACCGTGAAGAAGGCCCAGTTGTAGCAGAGCGCGGTCAGCGACATCGTGGCCAGCCCGCGGTGCCGCAGCGCCCGCAACGGCTCGGCGATGCTCGTCCGGTGGTCCGGTCTGGGCAGCGGCTCGACCAACACCCAGGTCGCGATCAGCGCGACCGCCATCAGTGCGGCCACCCCGAAGAACGGCCCGCGCCAGCTGATGTCGCCCAGCAGCCCGCCCAGCAGTGGCCCGACCGCGATGCCGAGCCCCAGTGCGGTCTCGTACAGCACGATCGCCCCGACGAACCCGCCGGACGCCGACGCCACGATGACCGCGAGCGAGGTCGCGATGAACAGCGCGTTCCCCACGCCCCAACCGGCCCGGAACCCGACGATCCCGCCGATGCTGTCCGAGGCGCCGGCGAGGGCGCTGAACACCACGATGATCGCGAGCCCGGCGAGCAGCGTGCGCTTGGCCCCGATCCGGCTGGACACCCACCCGGTGATCAGCATCGCCACCGCGGTGATGACCAGGTAGCTGGTGAACAGCAGCGTGACCTGGCTGGGCGTCGCGTTCAGGTCCTCGGAGATCGCGGGCAGGATCGGGTCGACCAGGCCGATGCCCATGAAGGACACGACACAGGCGAACGCCACGGCGAACACGGCCTTCGGCTGCTTGAAGGGACTGGTCGCGGCGGCTTGGCTCATGGCTCGCTCCGGGTGTTCTCTGGTGGTTCGGCGGCCAGCCGGGTGAGGGCGGTGAGCGCGGGCAGGGCGTCGGCGAGCGCACGCCGGTCGTCGTCGCCGAGCCGGTCGAGCAGCGCGGCGAGCCGTTCGGCGCGCACCGCCCGCCGGTGGGCGACCTGGGCCCGCCCGTCGTCGGTGACGTGCACGAGCACCACCCGCCCGTCGTCCGGGTCGGGGCGGCGCTCGGCCAGCCCGAGCTCCTGCAGGCGGTTGACCAGCTGCGACATCGCCGGCTGGCTGACCCCCTCACTGGCGGCGAGCTCGGTCAGCCGGGCCGGCCCGTCCCGGTCCAGCCGCGCGAGCGTGGCCGCCGCGGTGAGGGACAACCCGCGAACCGGGGCGACCTGGCGGAGCAGAACCCTGGTCAGCTCCTCGATCACGACCGACACCTCGGCAGCCGGAAGATGCATAAGACATGTATATCACTTGCTTATGTAACTGCCGTCGCGGCGGTCACCGCTAAGGTCACCGCCATGGCTGAGGACACACACAGATCGGTCCAGGTCGAGCGGGTCGACACCGGGCGTTACCTCGCCCGGAACGCGCGCGGCGGCACCCTGCCCATCGGCGGAGACGACTTCACCCCGGTCGAACTACTGCTCGCCGCGATCGGGGGCTGTACGGCCACCGACGCGGACGTCGTCGTCAGCCGGCGGGTCGAGCCGGAGTCCTTCACGGTCACCGTGAGCGGCGACAAGATCCAGGACGAGGACGGCAACCGGATGGAGAACCTCGCCGTCACCTTTCAGGTCCGCGTCCCGGACGGACCAGAAGGCGACCACGCCCGCACGGTCCTGCCCCGCGCGGTCGCGCTCTCCCACGACCGCCTGTGCACGGTGAGCCGCACGGTCGAGCTCGGCACCCCCGTGCACGTCACGATCGAGGACTGACCGACTCGTCGAGGCGCTCGCGCAGCGCGATCAGATCGGTCAGCACCACCGGCGCGTGGTCGCCGCGCACCACGACCTCCGTCGGCGCGTGGCGGTCCGGCCCGGGCAGGTCTGCCAGCACCACGGCGCTGTGCACCGCCGGCAGCGCCGGCCGGGGCCGGGGCGCCTTCTCCGGCGGCACCCGCCAGTAGCCGGCCACCCCACCGCGGGTCCGGCGCGGGAACGTGGGCTGGCCGACGCCGGCGCGGATGTGCTCGGCCAGCAGGTCGACGCCGGTCGCGGCCTGGACGGTCGCGCGTTGCAGCGCGGGCGGCGGATGCGGCGCCACGGCGAGCAGCACCGGCACCGGCCGGGTGTCGAACAGCTCGACGTGGAACGCGCCGTCCGGCACCCCCAGCCGGGAGACCGCGGCGGCCGCGGCGGCCAGCAGCGGGTCCGCCTCGGGGCCGTCCAGCGTGATGCCGCCCATGCCGCTGCCGGTGGCGAAGTCGTGGCGGGTGCGCAGGTAGCGGGACGCCACGGCGAACACCACCCGACCGCCGACCACCACACCGTCCACATGGCACACGTCGGCGTCGACCCACGCCTCGTAGCGCGCTTCGCCGGTCGGCAGGTCGGCCGCGGCGGTCACCTTGCGCACCTCGCCGTCCGAGCGAACCGCGAGCGGAACGCGGAAGTCCCAGTTCCTGACGCCGATCGCCGACACCCGCCGGGTCGTCAGCAGCCCGGCCGCGCGTGCCCGGTGGTGCATGACCTCCCGGTCCAGCAACGGAAACACGTCCGCCGGGCGCGGTCCGGGCAGGCCGAGCCGCTCGCGCAGCCTGGCCGCCGGCAGCACCGCCGACGGACCGAGCGCCACCACCAGGTCCGGCGACACGGCCAGCGACTCCAGGTCGGCCGGGCCGAGCAGCCACGGACCGCGCAGCGGCAGCACACCCGTGTCCACCAGCCGCCGCGCGTGGCGGTGGTTGCGCTCGTCGTCGGTCAGCACGAGGATCCGCGCACGCTTGGCCATCTGGCTCCCCTTCGGCTCGTGGACGGCCACAGACTCGGTCGCGCGGGTCGAAGGGCGCTCGAGAACCGCTCGGAGCGATATTCGGTTGCCGGTCCGCGCGCCCGCCTGCTGTTCTGTGCACGACCCCAAGCCGAAGGAGCCCCGATGCGAGCAGCGTTCATGTCCAACCAGGAAGGCACGTTCACCCAGCCGAAGGACATGACGCTTGCGCACGCTCAACCTCGGGATCCTGGCACACGTCGACGCCGGTAAGACCAGCCTCACCGAACGGCTCCTGTTCGAGGCCGGCGTCATCGACGAACTCGGCAGCGTCGACGCCGGCAGCACCCGCACCGACACGCTCGCGCTCGAACGCCAGCGCGGCATCACGATCCGTTCCGCGGTGGCCTCGTTCCGCGTGGGCGACGTCGCGGTCAACCTGATCGACACCCCCGGCCATCCGGACTTCATCGCCGAGGTGGAACGCGTCCTTGGCGTGCTCGACGGCGCGGTCCTGGTGGTCTCCGCGGTCGAGGGCGTGCAGGCGCAGACCCGCCTGCTGATGCGCACCCTGCGCCGGCTGCGGATCCCGGCGCTGGTCTTCGTCAACAAGGTCGACCGCGCCGGCGCCCGGCACGCCGGCCTGCTCGCCGACCTCGCGGCGAAGCTCACCCCGGCGATCGTGCCGATGGGCACGGTGACCGCGCTCGGCACCCGGGCCGCCTCGTTCGTGTCCGGTGTGGACGATGCCGCCGTGGAAGTCCTCGCCGAGCACGACGACGCCCTGCTCGCCGCCTACGTCGACGGCGCCGACGTTCCCCTGCGGGACGCGCTCGTCACGCAGAGCCGGCGCGGGCTGGTGCACCCGGTCTACTTCGGATCCGCGGTCACCGGCGCCGGCGTCGCCGAGCTGACCGAAGGCCTGGTGGACCTGCTGCCCGCCGCGGGCGGCGACCCGGACGGGCCGGTCTCCGGCACCGTGTTCACCATCGAGCGCGGGCCGGCCGGCGAGAAGGTCGCCTACGTCCGGATGTTCTCCGGCACCGTCCGCGTCCGCGACCGGGTGCGCGTCGGCGCCACCGAACGCAAGGTCACCGCCGTCGAGACCATCGACCACGGCGGTGCGCAGCGGACCGGCGAGGTCACCGCAGGCCGGATCGGCAAGCTGTGGGGCCTCCCGGACGTCCGGATCGGCGACGCCGTCGGCATCCCGCGCGAAGGCGTCGCGCACCACTTCGCCCCGCCGACGCTGGAGACCGTCGTCGAGCCGGTCGACCCGGCGGACGTCGGCGCGATGCACGCGGCGCTCACCCGGCTCGCCGAGCAGGACCCGTTGATCGACCTGCGGCAGGACCAGACGCGCCGGGAGATCCTGGTCTCGCTGTACGGGGAGGTGCAGAAGGAGGTCATCCAGGCCACCCTGGCCGCCGAGTTCGGCCTCGACGTCACGTTCCGGGAGACCACGACCGTCCACGTGGAACGGCCGGCCGGCGTGGGCGAGGCGGTCGAGCTGATCGGCGTGGAGCCCAACCCGTTCCTCGCCACCGTCGGCCTGCGGGTCGAGCCGGCGCCGGTGGGTGCCGGCAGCTCGTTCCGGCTCGGCGTGGAGCTCGGGTCGATGCCGTACGCGTTCTTCGCCGCCGTCGAGGAGACGGTCACCGAGACCCTGCGGCAGGGCCTGCACGGCTGGGCGGTGCTGGACTGCGCGGTCACCATGACCCACTCCGGGTACTGGGCGCGGCAGAGCCACTCCCACGGCACGTTCGACAAGAGCATGTCCAGCACCGCGGGCGACTTCCGCAACCTGACCCCGCTGGTGCTGATGACCGCCCTGCGCCGGGCCGGCACCGTGGTGCACGAGCCTCTGCACCGCTTCACCCTCGAGCTGCCGGCCGACACGGTCGGCGCGGTGCTGCCCGTGCTGGCCCGGCTGCGCGCGGTGCCCCGCGGCACCGACGTGCGTGGCGCGACGGCCGTGCTGACCGGCGAGATCCCGGCCGCCGGCGTGCACGGGCTCGAACAGCGGCTGCCGGGCCTGACCAGGGGAGAAGGGGTGCTGGAGGCCGCCTTCGACCACCACGCGCCGGTGCGCGGTGCGGTCCCGTCCCGAGCGCGCACCGACCACGATCCGCTCAACCGGAGGGAGTACCTGCTGCACGTCGTCCGCCGGGTGTGACGCCTTGACGCGTGCCTCCCGACGTGCTGTCATCATCGCGAAACAATTTCATGTTCCGTTGTCGTGGCCAGTCGGGAGGCCGTGATGTCCCTGCTCCGTCGAACCCTGATCGCCGCGCTGTCCGTGGCGGCGACCGTCGGCACCGCCGTCGCCCTACCGGCCTCCGCCGCCGAACCCACCGCCGAAACCACAGCCGAAACCACAGCCCTGCCCACTGCCGCCGTCGCGCTCGGCGACAGCTTCGTCAGCGGCGAGGGCGGCGGCGACTACCAGCCGGTCACCGACCTCAACGGGGTCAGCCAGGGCTTCCCCGGCTGGTCGGCGCCGAACAGCAACGCGTTCTTCTGTCACCGCTCGCCCAACGCGTCCCTGTTCCAGGCCACGCTGCCGGGCATCCAGGACCGGTTCAACCTCGCCTGCTCCGGCGGCCAACCGCACGACCTGCTGAACCCGTCGGCCGCCAGGGAGAAGGGCCGCGAAGTCCCCGCGCAGCTCGACCAGCTCCGGAACGTCGCCGCCACCCACGACATCGACCTCGTACTCGTCGGCCTCGGCTCCAACAACGCCTCGTTCACCTTCGGCGACGCCGCGTCGGTGTGCGCCAACCGGTTCATCGCGGACGCGTGGACCGGCTGGTGGGAGTTCTGGGCGGGTGACCCGCCGCAGGACCCGTGCACCATCTCCGACCTCGCCACCGACGCCGAGCTGGCGGCCGGCACCACGGAGACCACGAACGCGCTCCGCGTGCTGCTGACCACGCTCGCCGAGGTCGACGCCGACGGCCAGCACCGGGTGGTGTTCCAGGACTACACGAACCCCCTCCCGCAGGACTACGCCGCCCGCTACCACGAGGAGGACAACCGGGCCGACGACCGCGACAAGTTCCGCGCGCTCGGCGCCGAGCGGTACGCGGCCGGCTGCCCG
This sequence comes from Actinophytocola gossypii, assembly GCF_025165815.1. Taxonomy (GTDB): domain Bacteria; phylum Actinomycetota; class Actinomycetes; order Mycobacteriales; family Pseudonocardiaceae; genus Actinophytocola; species Actinophytocola gossypii. The sequence continues at coordinate 39,982 of NZ_JAFFZE010000002.1, forward strand.
GCGCACCGCGCGAGCCTCGCCGCCGGCCACCTGTTCTCCCAGGGCCTCGGCCGGCTCGTCTCCTCCGCGCACTCGACCCTGTCCGCGGAGTTCCCCGGCGCGGACCTCGTGTACCTGAACGTGCAGCACGCCTTCGACGGCGCCCGGCTGTGCGAGGCCGACGGCAGCCCCGGCAACGCCCTGGCGACCCCGATCCGGCTGCAGGACGGGCCGAGCGGTGTTCCGGTGACGAGCCTGTCCGGCCGCGACAAGATCGCGATCAAGCGGATCGCCGACACCTGCGTGGACTACTTCCAGACGTGTCAGGAGTCCTGGCACCCGAACGCCGACGGCTACGCGGTGCTCGGTCGGTGCCTGGCCGGCGCCGCGACGACCGGCGCGCGTTCGGTCGCCTGCACCAGGGGGTCCGACGGGACGATCACCGTCGGCTAGGGACGCGGTCGCCCGGGGCGGGGCATGCCTCGGGCGACCGTTTTCCTGTTAGGGTCTGTTCCGTGACTGCCGGGTCGGCCATGGGCCACGCACGAGTGAGGTTTCCGGCGGTGGCGTGACCGCCCGGCGGGCCCGCGCCCCGCCCGCTCTCCCGTTCTTCAGCTTTCGTTGTCACCGAAGAACTTTGGGAGAGTTAGTTGCACGACTTCAACCAGCAGGTCATCGACGAGTTCCGCGCGAACACCGGCCGTGTCGGCGGCCCGTTCGAGAACGCCAGGCTGATCCTGCTCACCACCACCGGCGCCCGCACCGGCGCCGAGCACACCACCCCACTCGGCTACCTGCCCGACGAGGACGCCGAGCGCATCATCGTCATCGCCTCGGCAGGCGGCTCGCCGCGACACCCCGCGTGGTTCCACAACCTCGTCGCCAACCCGAAGGTCACCGTCGAGAACGGACCCTTCACCTACGAGGCCGAGGCCAACGTCCTCACCGGCACCGAGCGCGACGACGTCTTCGCCCGCGCGGTCGAGGCCGACCCCGGCTGGGCCGACTACGAGACCAGGTCCGGCCGCATCCTGCCCGTGGTCGCGCTCCGCCAGGTGGCCTTCGCCCCGTCGGAGAGCACCTCGTTCGGCCAGATGCTGCGGATGATCCACGACGCGTTCCGCCGCGAACTGGCCATCATCCGCACCGAGTTCGCCGCGTCCGGGCCAGGGATCGGCGTCCAGCTCCGGGTGAACTGCCTGAGCGTCTGCCAGGGCCTGCACCACCACCACCGGATGGAGGACAGCGGCCTGTTCCCCCAACTCGACGAGAGCCACCCCGAGCTGGAGCCGGTGCTGACCCGGCTGCGCGCCGAGCACGAGACCATCGCGGCCCTGATCGATGAGCTGAACGACGCCGTCAAACAGGGAACCGACGCCCAGCCCAGGGTCGAACGGCTCGTCGACGAGCTGGAGGCGCACCTGCGCTACGAGGAGGAACAGCTGATCCCGATCCTCGACCACGCCGGATGACCAGCGCCCCGAGCGCCACCCCGGCGACCGTGGCCAGCACGCCCCGCACGTCCACCGCCGGCACCCACCGCACGTCGCCGTCCTTCACCACGAACGCGCCGACGGGCCTGGCGACCAGCCCGAGGCCGCCGCCGTCGCCCCGCCGGCCCGCCTTGTCCCGTCCCGCCCCGCCGCCCCCGCCACCGACGACGCGGGCGGCGGGGATCACGGCGACCCCGTCCTTCTCGTACGGTTCGGCGTAGACCAGCCGCGCGGTGAGAGCCTCACGCGCCCCGGCTAGCAACTCGTCGATCTTCAAGGCGTTCCTCTCCCAGCAGCTCCCGCAGGTCCCGCACGGCGGCCCGGCCGGCCCGGTTCGCCCCGACGGTGCTCGCCGACGGGCCGTAGCCGACCAGGTGGACCCGGGGTTCGGCGACGACCCGGGTGCCGTCCATGGTGATCCCTCCGCCAGGGCCGCGCAGCTCCAGGGGTGCCAGGTGGTCGAGCGCCGCGCGCCAGCCGGTGCACCACAGGATCACGTCGGCCGGCCGCTCGGTGCCGTCCGCCCACGCCACCCCGTCCGGCGTGATCCGCTCGAACATCGGCAGCCGGTCCAGCACCCCCGCCGACCGGGCCGCCGCGACCTCCGGGGTGAGCTGCAGCTCGGTCGCCCGCGCCACGGACTCCGGCGGCAGACCGGCCCGGACCCGCTCGTCGACCCGCGCGACGACCTGCCGCCCGTAGTCCTCGGTGAACGGCCCCGAGCGGAACACCGGCGGCCGCCGGGTCACCCAGGTCGTCTCCTCGGCGACACCGGCGATCTCCAGCAACAACTGCACGGCCGACGTCCCGCCGCCGACCACGACCACCCGGCGCCCTCGGAAGTCCGCCGGCCCCCGGTAGTCGACCGTGTGCGGCTGCCACCCGCGGAACTCGCCCTGGCCCGGGTAGTACGGCCGGAACGGCCTGGTCCAGGTCCCGGTCGCGTTGACCACCGCGCGCGCCGTCCAGTCCTCCTCGGCGGTCGCCACGGTGAGCAGGTCGTCCGGCCCGTACCGGACGGCGTCGACCCGCACCGGCCGGCGCACGTCGAACCCGAACTCCCGCTCGTGGGCCGCGAAGTAGGCCGGCACGGCGTCCGACGCGCGCTCCTCCGGCGCGGGCGGGGCGAACCGCATCCCCGGCAGGTCGAAGATCCCGTGCACGGTGGCCATCCGCAGGGTCGGCCACCGGTGTCGCCACGCCCCACCGGGGCCCGGGTTCGCGTCGAGCACGACGAAGTCGAACCCGCTGCGGCGCAGGAAGTACGCGCTGGACAGCCCAGCCTGCCCGGCCCCGATCACCACGACGTCCGCGTGCCCCATACCCGGCACAACGCCACCCGTCGCCCCGCCCATCCCGGCTCGGCGGAGATCACATCACGCCCGCACCACGTGCGCGCGCACGCGCTCGCCGTCCACCCAGCCCTTGGTCCGCGCGTATTCGATCATCGCGTCGAACTCGGCCCGCCAGGCGTCCTCGCCGGCCGCCCGCAGCGCCGCGATCCGCAGCCACGCGTGGTCGCCGTCCAGTTCGCCCAGCCCGGCGCCGGCGAGTGCCTCGGCCGCGGCTCGGTCGTCGATACCGGCCAGCTCGACGTGCAGCTGGCGCAGGTTCCGGACGTCCTCGACCGACGCGGTTCCGGCGTTCACCCGAACGTACATGCACCGATCATCGCCGGTCCGGCCCCGGCCGCCCACCGGTCACGTGCGGTCTCAGCTCGACGGCTCGAGCCGGATCCGCAGCGCGGTGTTCGCCTCGACGTCCTCCCGGCTGTAGTGGAGCGTGAACATCTGGTCCTCGGACCACGGCACGAACAGGTTCTCGTAGAACGGGCTCTCCGGGTCGCCGGACTGGCCGGGGTTGTTCATGGCCAGCGCCTCGTCCCAGTTGCCCGGTTCGGCGATGTAGCGCCACGACGCGCCCTCGTCGCCGACCGTCTCGTTGACCGGGCCCTTCTCCCTCGGCTCGATGTCGATGACGCCCCTGGTGTGCGGGTCGACCAGCTCGGAGAGCGGATGGATCAGCTCCTGCCGGTTGTAGAACCCGTAGCGCCAGGCGTTCGGGTCCGCGCCCTGGTCCTCGGTCAGCTTCCGCACCGCGGCCGCCAGGCTCGACTCGATCGCCGCGTCCCGGACCGCGACCGCCTTCCCGCCGAACCACCGGTCGGGGTGCTCGACCATGTCCACGGTCGTGGTGCTCGCCGGTTTGCCGATCGCCTCCACGGCCGCGCGGTCGTCGACCGCCGCCGCCAGCAACGCCTGCCCGAGGAACCCGTCGTCGGTGCCCGGGGCGCCGTGCAGGTCGGTCCACACGTCGAAGATCGCGGCCGCTGACGAGTCGAGCGACATCTCGTGGTCCCACTTCCGCAGGATGTCGAGTGCCTGGCGCACGGCCGGGTCGTCGGAGCGCACGTTCTCGATGGCGGCGGTGATCCGCCGCCCGGGGATCGACACGTGGTCGGTCTGCAGCTCCAGCATCGACTCCTGCGTCGCCTCGTCCATCTCGGCGAGCACCTCGCGGGTACGCAGCGAGCGCCACGGGTTGGCGGCCTCGAAGCCGATCTTGCGGTTGACGTACTTCGGCAGCGGTCCGGTCTCGTGTTCGTCGAACAGCCGCGACTCGTTGTTGGTCTGCAGCCACCCGCGGTCGGGGTTGTAGCTGACCGGCAGCTTGTCCGCGTCGTAGAAGCCCTTCCATTCGTACCGGCCGTCGCCGGGCACCGGCAGCAGCCCGTCCCAGTTCCGGCGCACCGGCGTGCGGCCGGCCGGCTTCCAACCGATGTTGCCGGCGGCGTCGGCGTACTGCTGGTTCTCGCCCGGCGTGCCCCAACGGTCCAGCGCGTCGAGGAAGCCGCCCCAGTCGTCCTCGCGGATGTAGCCGATGCTGGCGAAGTAGGCGCTCGTCCCCGGCCCGCTCCACACCGTCCGGACGCCGAACGCGACGTTCCGCTCCGGGTCCTCGTAGATCACCGGTCCGTGCTTGGTGAACTTCATCGCGGCCGTCTCCGACCCGCCGCCCCGGACCGGGATCTCCTCGGTCCGCACGTCCATCGGAACCCAGCGGCCCCGGTAGCGGTACTCGTTCGGGTGACCCGGCCGGGTGCGGTAGACGTAGAGGTCCTCCTGGTCGATGTCGAAGACCGTCAGTCCGAACGCGATGTCCTGGTTGTGACCGAGCGAGACCCCGGGCAGCCCCGGCTCGCCCGCGCCGATCACGTCCATCCCCGGCGCGTTGAGGTGGGCGACGTAGCGCAGCGACGGCACCGCCTGCGTCCGGTGCGGGTCGCTGGCGATCAGCGGCCCGTCGACCGCCGTCCGCCCCGGTGCCACCGCGAACGAGTTGGAGCCCTCCTCGCTCTCGCCGTGGTACGCCCGGTCACCCGGCCGGTCACCGTCGGCCGCCGGCCGGACTGCCTGCCCGTCGAGCGTCGGGCTGCCGAAACCGCCGAGCGCCGCCAGGTTCTCCTGGGAGAACGTCACGCCCTGGGTCGCCAGGTCGTAGACCTCCAGCAGCTCCTCGGGGTCCTCCGGCAGCAGGTCGAGGTCGAGGCCCTTCGGGACCTTGGTCTTCCAGCCCGCGTCGAGCGGCTGGCGGATGTTCTCGTACCGCAGCCCGAAGTCACGGGCCATGTAGGCGCGGTCGACCTCGCTGGTCAGGTTCCCGACCAGCGCGTGCGTGCGCAGCCGGACCACGTCCTCCGCCGCCCACTCGTCCGGTTGGTACCGCAGGAACTCGAACTCCCACGGCATCAGCTCGTCGTTCTCCCTGGCGAGCTCGATGTAGGCGTTGATGCCGGCGGTGTAGGACTCGGTGAGCCGCTTGGCGTCGCGGCCGTAGGAGCGCCACTCGGCCTCGATGTCGCCTCGGTAGGAGAACATCCGGTTGGCCCGGTCCTGTGCGACGTAGGCCGGTCCCAGCACCTCGGACAGCTGGCCGAGGCCCTTGCGCCGCCACAGGTCGATCTGCCACAGGCGGTCCCGTGCCGCGTTGAAACCCTGCGCGAAGAAGGCGTCGTAGTGCTCGTCCGCGTAGATGTGCGGGACGCCGTTGTCGTCGACCAGGATGTCGACCGGTTCGTTCAGTCCGTCGACCGTGTAGGCCCGGTCCTCGCCCGGCGCCGCCGCGCCGGGTTCGGGAATCGAGACCATCGTCGCCACCAGCGTCGCACCCAGCGCCAGGGCCTGCCACCCGCGTGCCGTCCGAGATCGCATACAACTGTTCCTACCACGGTAACCCCGCGGTCACCTAGCGTGGAATCTGTGATCCCGTCTGGACAGTCCGGATCGGACTGTCCGCATGGTCACTGCTCCCGACACTCGACAGTCGGCGCGTTCCTCGACTCGTCGGACGCGTCGACGGTCATGCCGACCTCGGCCGACGCACCCGGCGCGATGGTGACGTTGTAGTCGTCGTTGGTGACGGTGACGGAGGTGCCGTCCTGGGTGTCCTTGCCACCCCACAGGTTGTTGATCTCGTGACCCTCGGGCATGGTCCAGGTCAGCTCCCAGCCGGTCACGTCCTGGTCGCTCTCGTTGCGCACGGTCACCGCCGCCTCGTAACCGTCCGGCCAGGTGTTGCCCACCGCGAACGCCGCCGTGCACGCGGGCGCCGCCGGCGGCGGTGCCGAGGTGGGCACCGACGTCGCTGGTAAGGGCGTCCCCAGCGACCCGGTCGTTTCGCCGGAGTCGCTGACCAGTACGCCCACCACGATCCCGGCCGCGACCAGGGCCGCGGCCGACACCCCGGCCACCACCGCCCGCCGGGAGAACCGGCGTGGAGCGGGCAGCATCAGCGTCGGCGTCTTCGGCGACGGCGGCGCCACCGACCGGCCGTCGGCGGCCGCGGCCAGGATCTCCTCGGCCTGGGCCATCGTCGGGCGGGCCGTCGGGTCGCGGTGCAACAGCCACAGCAGCGCGCCGGTCAGCTCGCCCGCGCGGCGCGGCGGGTTCATCGTGCCCTTGGCGACCTTGTGCAGCAGGGCGATCGCGTTGCCGTCGACGCCGAACGGGGGTTCGCCCTCCAGCATCGCGTAGAGCGTGGCGCCGAGGGAGAACACGTCGGAGCGGGAGTCCGCCTCGGCGCCGCGGGCGACCTCGGGGGCCAGGTAGGCCGGGGTGCCGGCCAGGATCCCGGTCGCGGTGACCGACGTGTCGCCCTTGGCGCGGGACACGCCGAAGTCGGTGATCTTGGCGGTGCCGTCGGGGGTGATCAGCACGTTGTCCGGCTTGACGTCCCGGTGCACGATGCCGGCCTCGTGCGCGGCGGCCAGCGCCGACGCCAGCTGCGCACCGATCGCGGCGAGTTGCCTCGGCCGCAGTCCGACCCGGTTGGCCAGGCTCTCCGACGGCAGGTACTCCATCACCAGGCACGGCCAGCCCTGATGCTCCACCACGTCGTACACGGCGATCGCGTTCGGGTGCCGCAGCCGCCCGGCGATGCGTCCCTCCCGCATCGCCCGCGCGGTGGCCTCCTGTGCCCACGCCGAACCATCGATGAGCAGCTGCTTCACCGCGACGTCCCGGTCGAGCCGCTGGTCCCGCGCGAGCCACACGATCCCCATGGCCCCACGGCCGACCAACGACACGAGCCGGTAGCGGCCGCCGACGATCTCACCCGGTTCCACGGGGGAACGCTAGCAACCCCTCAGGTGGTCCGGGTCCGGATGGCCGCATGCCTCGACTCGACCTCGTTCAGAGCAGCGATGCCGTGGCGCAGCACCTCGCGCAGCGCGTCGGGGTGGAAGGTCAACGTGAGCCCGTCACACGAGATGTCGATCTCGGCACCACAGCTGACCCGGGAGCTGATCCGGCAACTGTCGCCGATGCTGACGGCGAAGGCGGGGTTCATGGCGGGCACCTCCTCGGTCACATGCCTGAACCATAAATCGGTTACCGTAACCAGTCAACGGTCCTGGTTATATCACTCGTGCATCTATGGTTAGATGCACCGGTGCCATCGTCATCGCCAACGGTCGCCGGCTGGGAACTCGTGCTCCGGCTGCGGGAACGCCGGGAGCAGCTGGGCGTCGAGGTCAGGAAGATTACCGACGCCCTCGGCTTCTCCCGGAACTACTGGTCCGCGGTCGAGAACGAGCGCAAGACGCTGTCGGAGGAGAGTCTCGTCCGGCTACTCGAACTACTGGAGTTCGACGAGGACGACACGCGGGAGCTGCTGGCGCTCCGGGACGCGTCCAGGCAGCGGGGCTGGTGGACCCGGTACTCGAGCCTGTTCGACACGGACCTGCAGCGCCTGTTCGGTCTGGAACACGGCGCCGAGAGCATCCGCGGCTACGAAAGCCTCCTGATCCCCGGCCTCCTGCAGACCGCGGACTACGCACGCGCGATCATGACGCCCAGCGTCACCGTGCGGAGGGTCGAGGTCGACCAGCGGGTCGAGGTTCGCCTGCGCCGTCAGGAACGCCTCACCGGCGAGAATCCGTTGCGATTGACGGCGATCATCAGCGAGGCGGCGCTCCGGCAACAGATCGGTGGCCCGGTCGTCCTCCGTGCGCAGCTCGACCATCTCGCTCGGACGATCGAAGAGCGCGCGGACAACATCGAAGTCCTGGTGATCCCGTTCACCGCGGTCTCCTGTGGATTGTTCGGGGCGGCGACGATACATTTGCTCGACTTCGCCAACGTCAACCTGCCGACCGTGGTGTGGCAGGAAACCGTGTCGTCGTGGGGAATCATCGACAGTGTGACTCAGGTGCGCGACATCGCGATCTCGTTCGACGAGGCTCGTAGGCATACCCTCAACCGTGAGGATTCGTTGAGTCTCATACATCGATCTACAAAGGAGCTAGCTTGAGCGTCAGGACCCGACGTGATTGGTTCACCAGTAGCTACTCGAGTGCGGCGGGAAGCTGTGTCGAGGTCAGGTTCGACCACGACGTGGTTCTGGTGCGGGACAGCAAGAACCGTGCGGACGGACGGCTTGTGATCGGTGTCCCCGGTCCGCAGTGGACGGCCTTTGTGGAGCGTGTGCGGGAATGGTGACCGACGCGGACGTCGCCGCGGCGGGGGAGCGGTTCGCCGGGGTGATCCCGCCGAGCCCGTTGCAGCGCAACGACCGGTTGTCCGCGCGGCACGACCTCGACGTCTGGCTCAAACGTGAGGACCTGAACGCCGTCCGCTCCTACAAGGGCCGAGGCGCGTTCACCTTCGTCCACACGCTCGCCGACGACCAGCGAGCCCGTGGGGTCGTGTGCGCCAGCGCCGGCAACCACGGCCAGGGCGTCGCCTTCGCCTGCGCCGCGCTCGGCGTCCGGGCACGGGTCTACCTCCCGCGCACGACCCCCCGCCAGAAACGCGACCGCGTCGCCCACCTCGGCGGCCGGCATGTCGAGATCGTCGTCGAGGGCGACACCTACGACGACGCGGCCGCCGCCGCCCGCGCGCACGCCGAAGCCACCGGCATGACCCTGATCCCCGCGTTCGACGACCCGCGCACGATCGCCGGCCAGGGAACGGTCGCCAAGGAGATCGTCGAGCAACTGGGCCGCGCACCGGACACACTCGTCGTGCCGGTCGGCGGCGGTGGTCTGCTCGCCGGCACCCTGGCCTGGCTCGGCGACACCGTGAACGTCATCGGCGCCGAGCCCCACGGCGCCGCCAGCATGGCAGCCGCACTGACCGCGGGCCGCCCGGTGCCGCTGGAGCACCTGGACCCGTTCGTCGACGGCGCCGCCGTGCGCACGGTCGGTCGGCACACGTTCGCACTGGTCGCCGAGCACCACCCCCGGCTCACGGCGGTACCGGAGGGACGGATCTGCGTCGAGATGCTCGACCTGTACCAGTCCGACGGCATCATCAGCGAGCCGGCGGGCGCCCTGGCTCCCGCCGCCCTCGGCGACCTCGACCTACCCGCGGGCTCGACCGTCGTGTGCGTGCTGTCCGGCGGCAACAACGACGTCAGCCGGTACGCGGAGATCGTCGAGCGGGCGCTGGTGTTCGAGGGCCGCAAGCACTACTTCCTGGTCGAGTTCCCCCAGGAGCCCGGAGCCCTGCGCCGCTTCCTCGACGACGTCCTCGGCCCGGACGACGACATCACGCTGTTCGAGTACGTCAAGCGCAACAACCGCGAGACCGGCCCCGCGCTGGTCGGCATCGAACTCGGCACCCCGGACGGCCTGGAACCCATCCTCAAGCGGATGGCGGCCGCCCCGCACCGGATCGAGCGGGTGCCGCCGGACAGCCCGCTGTTCACCTTCCTGGTCTGAACCCGGGGACGCTCGCGCCGGGTACGTCACGCGAAGTCGAAGATCAGATCGAGCACGACGAGCGCGAACATGAGAAGAAGCAAGACGAACGTGATGCGGTAAGTCGCCAGCAGCTCGTCAGGGCCGGCTCGTTCGCATGCCGACACGCGACAGCCCCCGACGCGCGTGGGCGCGGGGGCTGTCGCACCGGGTTACGCGCCGCCCGGTTGGGTCACGCCGTTCGCCGTCAGGGTGTACGGGGCGTACTGCTGCACCGTCTCCGTCGGCTCGTCGTAGGCGACCGTCACGACGACGGTCTTGAAGAGCATGAACGGGATCAGCTGCAGGGTGCCGAGCCGCAACGACTCCCGGCCGTCGAACTCGGCCTGCAGGCCGATCCGGTTGCGCTCGTCGAAACCGACGATCTTGACGTTCCAGTTGTCGACCTCGACCGGGTTGATCTCGGTCGGCGAGTCGAACGGCTCCAGGCTCGAACCGTCGCTGAGCACGTCGCCGCCCACGGTGACGTCATCCACCAGGATGCCGCCCTCGTTGACGCCGCCGTCGCTCACGTACCGCAGACCCACCAGCACGGTCTGCCCCGCGTACGCCGACAGGTCGAACGCATGCGGCTCGAACCCGTCGGTGGTGCCGTTCAGGCTCGGGCCACCGGGACCCGCGACGGTCTTGTCGCCGGCGACCGCGGTGTAGGTCTCCCCACCGTCGGTCGACACGACGACGTAGCCGTAGTCGTAACCCAGCTCGGCGCCGTACTTCGCGTCGAAACGCAGCGTCGGGTCGGCCGACGGCACCGCCACCTCGGCCACCGCGGTGGCGTTGATGTTGTTGCCGTTGCCCGACCACAGCACCGAGTCGCCCGGGCTGTCCGGATCGTCCGACACCGTCGTCCACTCGAGGGGTTGCGCGGGCAGCTGCGCGGCACCCTCGAACCTCAGCGACCGCAGGTCGTGGCCGCGCAGCTGCGTGCCGTTGGCACGCTGGAGCCGCACGTAGTCCGCGCCGTTCGGCGCGGCGCCCGGGTCGTCGTAGGACTGCGGGTTGTCCAGGTTCACCGTCGAGCGCAGGCTCGGCGTGGTCACCCTGCTCTTGCGCGTGCCGAGCATGATGCCCCGCCGCTCACCGACGACCTTGTCCAGCAACACCATCGACTGGTGGTCGTGCAGCACCTGCCACATGTCCGACACGCCCTCGGCCTCCAGCGCGGCGTCGAGGCTGGCCAGCCCCTGGTGCTCGCCGTCCTGGTGCAGCCTGGACATGAAGTCCGCGCCGTACCGGTCGTACAGGAACTGCATGATCGAGTACGCGTTGCCGTAGTCCGCGAGCACGGCGTTCGGGCTGTCCCCGTCACCCCACAGGGTGAGCGAGTTCTCCGGACCGCCGCAGTCCCTCGGGTTCTGGTTGAACGGCGTCTCCACCGTGCCGAAGCCCTGGAAGCAGTACAGGTGACTGTCGCCGCCCTCGTCGAACACGGTCAACCGGGTGTCGACGTAGCCCACGAGCGTCTGGGCGAAGTCGGACAGGCCCTCGTTGATCCAGTTCCCCTCGAACGGGTCGGTGTAGTACATCAGCAGGTGCTGCCACTCGTGCGCGAACGTGCCCTCGTACAGGCGCGGCCGGCCCGGGCGGCTGGTGCACAGGTCGTCCGTGGGCTCGTCCGGGGGAGCGGCCCCCGTGCGGTGCGCCCAGTCGTACGCGTCGATGGTCATCACGTTGCGGTCGAACAGCTCGTTGAACTGCCCGGAGAAGAAACCGGCGATGTAGGTCGGCGCGGCCGGGAAGTCGTAGTAGTTGTCGTCCCGGACGTTGTCGATGAGCGCGACGGTGTTGTCGCCGTCGCCGGTGTAGTCGCCGTCGAGCTGCGCGTTGGTCCCGTCGCGATCCGGCGGGGTCGAGAAGGTCGCCGTCTCCTTCGGGTACATGTTGTTGTCGAACTCGTTGACGAGGTCGGCGACCTGCGCGTCGGTGACCTCGGTGGAGTTCGGGATCTGCCGTCGGCAGTCCCCTTCCGGGAACGCGATGTCGTTCGCGACCCAGACCTCGATGTGCTCGCCGACGCCCCGCAGCGTGTAGTCCTTGCGGTAGAGCGTGCCGTTGAGGTCGTCCAGGCCCAACCACTGCCGGACGGTGCCGACCGGAGGCGTCGCCGCGGCCGCGGTGCGGCTCTTGGCGGCCTTCGGCTGGTAGCTCGACGGCGTCTGGACGGGCTCGCCGTCCAGACTGAAGCTCTTGCGGGTCAGCTCCCTGGTGTCGTCGACCGGCGTCGCCGGCGCGGCCTCCGGGGCGGCGCCCGCGGTGGACGCCGGCAGGACCTGCACCAGGGGAACGAGCAGCACCGCCACTGCGGCCGAGGCTAATCGGCTTCTTCGCATTGAATCCCTTTCGCTCCGAGCGCCGCATCGCAGGGAGACGCGCATGCGAGCGCGGGTCGTGCGTGTTTCCGTACCTGAGAGGTTCGATCCGGGATGTCCTGTCGTTTCACCCCGTGATCACGTGCATCCGTTCGGACGATCGGATCCGACTAAAGTAGGAAGCCGAGCGGGGTAACGATCAACGCAGCGTGAACGAATCGAGCCGAACCTGGCCGGTGAACACCAGGTACACGTCCCGCCTGCCCCGCACGCCCCGCACCCGGGCGGTGGTCGTGGCGTACGCGTAGACGTCGCCAGTGGACTCGACCACCGCGGTGCCGGCCAACTGCCCGGCCGGGTCGTCCAGCCGGACCTCGATGCCCGCCGTACCCGGCTCGGCCCTGGCCACCCGCGCGGTGAACGTCTCGGCCCGGTCGAGGTCGCAGTCGGCGAACCGGAGCCAGTCGCCGGCACCCGCGCCGACGGCGTCCCCGCGTTCCTTCGAGGTGTCGACCAGCTCGACCCCGGCGTAGTCGTCGAAGTCCACGCCCCGGGTGGGCCGGGACAGGTCCCGCGCCGGAATCGTTTCGCCGTGCACCCGCACCGACTCCCGGCGGCGCACGTCGGCCGACGACGCGCCGACCAGCACGTCGTGCGTGGCCCGCTCGACCACCCACCGGCCCCTGGTCACGTCCCAGTGCCCGAGGTCGCGCGCCGGGAACGACAGCCGCACGGTCCTGGTCCGCCCCGCGGGCACGTGCACCCGCTCGAACGCCCGCAGCCGGCGCCTCGGCTGCGGGTTCCTCGACTCGCGCTGGCGGGTGTAGACCTGCACGACCTCGTCGCCGTCGACCCCGCTCGTGTTCGTGACCTCGACCGTGACCCGGACCGTCCCGTGCGGGCCGACGTGTTCGGTCACCCTCGGCCGGCCGTAGTCGAACGTGCTGTAGGACAGGCCGTGACCGAACGGGTAGAGCGGGTCGCCGTCGAAGTACAGGTAGGTCCGCCTGGCCTTGATGATGTCGTAGTCGAGGATGCTCGGCAGGTCGTCGTCGGACCGGTACCAGGTCTGGGTGAGCCGCCCGGCCGGGTTGACGTCGCCGAACAGCACGTCGGCGATCGCGTTGCCGGTCTCCTGGCCCGCGTGGCTGGTCCACAGGATCGCCGGCACGTGCTCCTGCTCCCAGGTCAGCGTGGTCGGGTAGCTGTTCTCCACCACCACGACCGTGTTCGGGTTCGCCGCGTGCACCGCCCGGACCAGCGCGGACTGGCTCTCCGCGAGCGCCATCGTGGTGCGGTCGTGGTCCTCGCGGCCGTTGATGAACGGCATGCTCCCGACCACCACCACCGCGGCGTCGGCGTCGCTCGCGGCGGCCACCGCGCCGTCCACGCCGCTGCTGACCGTCTCCACCACGAACCGCGCGGCGCCGGCCGCGTCGGGGGAGCCGAGGACGAGCGTGCCGTCGGCGGCGACGGTCAGGTAGTTGTTCGGGCCCTCCCAGTCGTTCACCGTCTCGTAGCCGACGTACTTCACCACGACCGCGGCACCGACGTCCTCGAACGTGAACTGCTGGTGCACGAACCAGTCCCTCGGCTGCGGCGCCCGGTTCACGAACCCGCTGGTGGCGCCGAACCCGTCGCGTTCTACGTACCTGCCGTTGGCGGCACTGCGCAGCGTCACCACGCCCTGGCCCCAGCCGAACACGTCGAACCACTCGGTGGTCCCGGCCGACGCCCCGGTCACCGCCAGCGGCGCGCCCTCCCCGACGCCGGCGGTCACGTACCGCCCGGTGTCGACCGACCGGAGCGCGACCCGGTCCACCGCCTCGCCACCGGTCACCGTGCCGTGCTCGCCCAGCCGGGCCGCGATCCCGGCCCGCGGCGTGACCCGGTACGGCATCCCGCCGGAGTACCAGTCGGTGTAGAGCGTGTCCGCGAGCGGGCCCACCACCGCGACCCGTCCGTGCGCGGGCAGCGGCAGCACCCCGTCGTTCTTCAGCAGCACCGCCGCCGCCCCCGCGGCCCGGCGCGCGAGCCGCCGGTGTGCCGGGCTGTCCACCGCGTCCATCGTGATCCCCGCGTACGGGCCGCCGTCCGGGTCGAACTCGCCGAGCCGGAACCGGATCGACAGGATGCGGCGCACCGCCCGGTCCACGTCGGACTCGGCGAGCAGGCCGGCGGCGAGCGCGGCGCGCACCGACGCGGTCGTCGGCCCGGCGTCGGTGTTGTCGACGGTGAAGCTGTCCAGCCCGGCCTTGAGCGTGGCCGCGTTGCCCTCGGTGAGCGTGGGGTAGTAGGCCTGCGAGCCGATCAGGTTGTTGGGTCCGCCCGCGTCGGTCACGTTCATCAGCGTCTGGTCGGTCCACGAGCGGACCACGTCGTCGTGGTCGGCGTGCGCGGTCATCGGGCGGCCGTTGACCAGGTTGTAGGCCGCCATCACCCCGGTCGCCGCGTCGCTCGCGATCGCCGGGCGGAACGCCAGCTCGTCGTACTCGTGCTTCACGCGCGGCCGCAGGTTCGACGAGGTGCGGTCGCGGCGGATCTCGTTGTTGTTGGCCAGGTAGTGCTTCAGCGTGGGCGCGGTCCGCAGGTGGTGCGGGTGGTCGCCGCGCATCCCGCGCGCGTACGCGGTGGAGATCACGCCCGTGAGGTGCGGGTCCTCGGCGTAGCCTTCCTCGTTGCGGCCCCACCTCGGGTCGCGCAGCAGGTTCACCACCGGCGCCCACAGGTTCAGCCCCCACACGTCCGGGTTCGCCGAGTGGTAGCCCCTTGCCTCGACGCCCACCGCGGTGCCGACCTCGCGGATCAGCTCCCGGTCCCACGTCGACCCGAGCCCGACCGCCTGCGGGAACACGGTCGCCGTCGCGGTCCGCACGGCGCCCGGTTCCGGTGTGGAGTGGATGTCGGTGGACCAGGCGAGGCCGTGCAGGGCCTCGGTGCCGGTCTTGAACCGGCCGATGCCGAGCCGGGGGACCGGCGGCTGGTACTGGTGCAGCAGGGACACCTTCTCGTCCAGGGTGAGCCGGCCGAGCAGGTCGTCGATCCGCCGCTCCAGCGGCAACCGCGGGTCGCGGAACCGGTGCCGGGTGGCGGTGGCGATGCCGGGGGCGGCGCTGATCGCGGTGACCGCGCCGGCGGCGGTGAGGAACACGCGTCTGCTGATCGACATGAGGGGACTCCTCGTCAGGCGGGGACGGTGATGGACGATCCGGTGGCGTCCACGGGCTGGGCGCCGTTCAGCTGGACCCGCCAGCGCGCGGGCGGGTGGTCGACCTCGACGCGGACGGTGTCGCCGCGCCGGGTGGTGGTGAACACGCAGGCGACCTCGCCGGCCACGGTCGGGATCACCGTGGTGACCGTGTCGCCGTCCACCGGCTCGAAGATCCGCAGCGTGACGCCGTCGGCGTAGTCGTACTCCGGCCGGTCGTCGACCGCGCCGACCGGGACCACCGAGCCGGGCCGCGCGAGCAGCGGCACGCTGTCGAACCCGTGCCGCTCCCGCACCCACCGCGGCCCGGTGACCCGCTCGCCGGTCAGCACGTGTGTCCAGACGCCGTCGGGCACGTAGAACTCCACCGTGCCGTCCGCGGTGAACACCGGCGCCACCAGCAGGTCGCCGCCGAGCAGGTACTGCCGGTCCAGGTACGTGCAGGCCGGGTCGTCCGGGAACTCGACGACCATCGCGCGCAACGTCGGCACCCCGTCCAGGTGCGCGACCCGCGCCGCCTGGTACAGGTACGGCATCAGCGACGCCTTGAGCTTCGTGAACCGCCGCAGCACGTCCACGGACTCCTCGTCGAACGCCCACGGCACCCGGTAGGAGTGGTTGCCGTGCAGCCGGCTGTGCGAGGACAGCAGCCCGAACGGGATCCACCGCTTGAACAGCGCCGGGTCCGGGGTGCCCTCGAACCCGCCGATGTCGTGGCTCCAGAACCCGAACCCGGACATCGCCAGCGACAGCCCGCCGCGCAGCGTCTCGGCCATCGACGGGAACGTGGACAGGTTGTCCCCGCCCCAGTGCACCGGGAACCGCTGGCTGCCCACGGTCGCCGAGCGGGCGAACACCACCGCGTCCCGTTCGCCGCGCCGCTTGCGCAGCAGGTCGAACACCGTGCGGTTGTAGAGGAACGTGTAGTAGTTGTGCATCAGCTCCGGGTCCGAGCCGTCGAAGTAGGCCACGTCGGTCGGGATCCGCTCGCCGAAGTCGGACTTGAAGCAGTCCACCCCCAGGTCGAGCAGCGCGTCCAGCTTCGCCGCGTACCACTCCCTGGCCTCCGGGTTGGTGAAGTCGACGATCCCCATCCCCGGTTGCCAGCGGTCCCACTGCCACACGTCCCCGTTGGGCCGGCGCAGCAGGTACCCGCGCGCCATCCCCTCGGCGAACAGCGGCGACCGCTGCGCGATGTACGGGTTGATCCACACGCACACCCGCAGCCCGCGGGCCTTGAGCCGGGCGAGCATCCCGCGCGGGTCGGGGAACACCCGAGGATCCCACTCGAAGTCGCACCAGCTGATCTCCCGCATCCAGAAGCAGTCGAAGTGGAACACCGACAGCGGCAGGTCCCGCTCGGCCATGCCCTCCACGAACGAGGTCACGGTCCGCTCGTCGTAGTCGGTGTTCCACGACGTCGACAGCCACAGGCCGAACGACCACGCCGGCGGCAGCGCGGGCCGCCCGGTCAGCGCGGTGTACCTGGCCAGGATCTCCTTCGGCGACGGCCCGTGGATCAGGAAGTACCGCATCGACTGCGCCCGCACCGAGAACTGCACCCTGGACACGTCCTCCGAGCCGACCTCGTACGACACCAGCCCCGGATGATCGACGAACACCCCGTAGCCGGCGTTGGTCAGGAAGAACGGCACGTTCTTGTACGCCTGCTCGCTGCTCGAGCCGCCGTCGGCGTTCCAGACGTCGACCACCTGGCCGTTGCGGACCAGCGGGCCGAACCGCTCGCCCAGCCCGTACACCGCGTCCCCGACGCCGAGCGCGAGCCGCTCACGCAGGAAGTGACCGTCCGGAGTGGACATGATGGCCATGTCCTCCGGCCCGCTCGTGGTCAGCACCCGGCCGTCCGCGACGAACTCCACCCGCCACGGCCGTCCGCGCGCGACCCGCACCGACAGCGCACCCGACGTCAGTACCGCGACGTCCTCGTCGACCGACACCGTCCCGCCGCCGTTCTCCTCGGCGACCTCGAACCGCGGCCCGGGGTTCGCCGCACCGGCGAAGTGCGTGAGCCGCACCCCGATCACGCCCGGCATCGGTGCGGTCAGGTCCACGGTGAGCACCGGACCGCGTTGCAGGTCGACCCGTTCGTGGATCGGGAAGGTCGGCGCGAGGACCCGCAGGCCCTCCGCGGTCGCGGCGGCGTCCAGTACCTCGGCCGGATAGGCCGGGACGACGCCCTCGCGCATCAGCCAGTGACCGTCGGTGAACTTCATCTGATCGCTCCCACCGCGATGCCCCGGGTCAGTGTCCGTTGGAAGATCAGGAAGAACACCACCGCCGGCAGGATGCCGAGCAGCGCCGACGCGCTCTGCGCGGTGGCGTCCATCAACCGCTGGCCCTGGAGCACGCCGAGCGCGACCGGGACCGTCTGGTTGTCGTTGGAGATCAGCATGATCATCGGGATGAAGAACTCGTTCCACGTCCAGATGAAGAAGAAGACCAGCAGCACCGACAGCGTCGGCCAGCTGATCGGCACCACCACCCGCCACAGCACCTGCCACCGGCTCGCGCCGTCGATCCGCGCCGCCTCCAGGATCTCGCGCGGGAACGTGGCGAGCACCGAGGCCAGCAGGTAGGTCCCGAACGCGCTCTGGACCGCGGTGAAGATGATGATCACCGCGAGCTTCGTGTCGTACAGGCCGACCTCCTTGGCCAGGTAGTACAACGGGTAGACCAGCACCTCCTGCGGCATCAGGTTCGCCAGCAGGAACACCGCGACGATCCACAGCCGCCCCCGGATCCGCCCGATGCCGAGCGCGTAGGCGGTCACGATCGACACCCCGACCGCGAGCACGGCCACCGAGCCGGCGATGACCGTGCTGTTCGCGAGCTTGAGCCCGAAGTCCACCCGGTTCCAGAAGTCCACGATCCCTTGCAGGTGCAGGCTTTCCGGCAGCCCCAGCGGCCCGTTCGCGGCGTAGTCGGCCGGCGACTTCACCGCGTTCAGCGCCACCAGCAGGAACGGGAACAGCGTCACCAGCGCGAGCACCACCAGCAGGGCCAGCACCAGGTTCCGGCGCAGGGTCACGGTTCCCTCCTGCTCTGGGCGCGCAGGAACAGGAACGTGAGGCCCACGATGATCGCGGTCAGCACCGTCGCGATGGCCGCGCCGTAGCCCACGTTGGCCTTCTCGAAGAAGTTCTGGAACGAGAAGTACGACGGCGTGTTCGTCGACCCACCTGGCCCGCCCCTGGTCAGCACGAAGATCTTGTCGAACGACTTCAGCGCGGCGATCGTGCACGTCAGCAGCACCACGAACACCTCGGGCCGGATCTGCGGCACGGTCACCGACCACAGCCGCTGCCACCACGACGCCCCGTCCAGCTCGGCCGCCTCGTACAGCTCCGGGTCGACCCGCTGCAGGCCGGCCATGAAGATCACCAGCGGGTAGCCGAGCTGGATCCACACCAGCACCGCCATCACCGACAGCAGCGCGGTGTTCTCGTCGCCGAGCCAGTTCTGCGTCCACGAGTCCAACCCGAGGAACCGCAGCAGCGCGTTCGCCGAGCCGTACTCGGGATGCAGGATCCACCCCCACACCACTCCCGCCACCACCGCGGGCAGCACCTGCGGCAGGTAGAACGCCGCGCGCAGTGTGCTGGTCGTGCGTGGATGCCGCTTGGACACCACGTCGAACAGCGCGGTGGCGAGCAGCAGCCCGAGGAACGTCGGGACGACCGCCATGGCCACGATCAGCGCCAGGTTGTTGCGGAACGAGATCCAGAACGTCTCGTCGGCGAACAGCGTCCGGTACTGCTCCAGCCCGACCCAGTCCGGCGACCCGACGCCCTGCCACTCGGTGAAGCTGATCGCGACGTTCATCCCCAGCGGGATCGCGATCACCACCACGAACAGCAGCACCCCGGGGATCAGGTACGGCAGGTACCCGCGGTCCCGTCGCCGCGCCCGGCCCGGTGGCGCGGCCGGTGGCCTCGGCGGCGCCTTCGTCAGCAACGCCATCTCAGGAGCCGATGCCGTCGACGTGCTGCTGGTAGGGGTCGGCCAGCTCGTCGAGGACCTCGTCCGGGGACGCGCTGCCGTTGATCAGCTTCTGCGTCGCGGAGACCAGTACGTCGTAGTAGCCGGGCACCGGCCAGTCCGGGTAGTAGGCGAGACCGTCGCGCTCGACGAGGGTCTGGTAGTCCTCGATCAGCGTCCTGCTCTTCGGGTCGGTGATCGCCTCCGGGTCGGCGGCCACCGGGATGCCGCCGGAGTTGCCGAGCAGCTCCTGGTTCGCCTGCCGCATGGTGATGTCGATGAAGTCGTAGGCGAGCTCCTTGTTCGGCGAGTTCTCCGGCACGACCCAGAGGTTTCCGCTGGAGCCGAGCGTCAGGTCGCTGCCGGGGAACAGGAACGTGCCCCACTCGAAGTCGGTGACCGTGGACTGGACGCGGCCGTACCACCAGCTGCCGGACACCATCATCGGGAACTCGCCGGCCATGAACGACGTCCCCATGCTCTCGGCGTCGATGCCGGCGGCGTCGGAGTCGAGGTAGCCCTTCGCCACCCAGTCGGCGAAGGTCTCCGCGCCGTGGGTCCACGCTTCGTCGTGGAAGTCGACGTCACCGGTGTACTGCTGGAAGTCCCGGACCCACTCGGTGTCCGCCTCGGTCAGCGCCAGCTGGTAGAGCAGCTGTTGGGCCGGGTACTCCTTGCCGCCCACCGCGAGCGGCGTCACTCCTTTTCGGACGAACGCGTCCATGGCGGCGGTCAGCTCGCCGAACGTCGTCGGCACCGCGATTCCGTGCGCGGCGAACAGGTCGGCGTTGTAGTAGACCATCGTGTACTCGGCGTAGTTCGGCACGCCGTACCAGCGGTCGCCGCCCATCACGCCGCGCTCGTCGTACTGGCAGGTGGTGCGCAGGCCGGGGGAGAGCAGGTCGTCCCAGCCGCGTTCGGCGACCTCGGCGGAGATGTCGGTGAGCAGGCCCTGCCTGGACAGCAGGCCGGCGGTGGCGTTGCCCTTGTTGTACTCCATGAGGTCGGGTGCCTCGTCGGAGTTGAGCACCATCTGGGCGTTCTGCTGGATCTGTTCGAAGCCCTTCTCCTCGAACTCCACCGTGATGCCCTCGTGCGTGCGTTCGAACTCCTCGATGGCCTTGGCCCAGGCGACGCCCATCGCGCTGTCCGGGCCCTCGTAGTGCCAGAGCGTGAGCACGTTGCCCGCGCCCGCGTCGTCGTCGCCACCGCAGGCGGTGAGGACCGTCGCGCCGGCGACCAGGGCCGCCACGAGTCGTGCTGGCTTGAACATCGTTGTTCCTCCAACCAGTGGGGATTCGGTCGATCATCGAATCGCTTCGACGATGTGCCGCTGGGAGGTGCGTTGTTGAGTTGTCGGACTACCGGGAGCGGGTGGAGTCCCGGACGGTGAGTCGGGCGTCGATCAGGGTGGCGTCGGGGACGGGGTCGCCGGCGAGCTTGGCCATCAGCAGGCCGACCGCCTGCCGGCCGACCTCCTCGGCGGGGATCGAGACGGACGTGAGTGCTGGCATGGCGTGCTCGGCGAGTTCGTCCGGGCAGATCGCCACGACGGACAGGTCGTCGGGAACCGAGCGCCCGGCCTCCCGGAACGCGGCGAGCACCGGCCCGATCAGCGGTTCGTTGTGCACGACGACGCCGGTGAGGTCCGGGTGCTCCCGCAGCAACTCGGACACCACCCGGTGCGCCGCCGCCGAGGTCGCCTCGCACGGGTGCACGCTCGCCGCGACCCCGTGCCGGGCGGCGGCGTCGGTGAACCCGGCGGTGGTGCGGGTGGCGAACCCGGTGCCCCGCGCGTACACCTCCGGTGGCGACCCGATCAACGCGACCCGCCGGTGCCCCAGCTCCGCCAGGTGGTCCACACAGGCCGCACCGGCGGCGGTGAAGTCCAGGTCGATGCAGGTGAGCCCGTCCGCGTCGGCCGGGAACCCGATCAGCACGGACGGCAGCCGCAGCTCCCGCAGCACGGGCACCCGCTCGTCCCGCAGCTCCACGTCCATCACGATGATCGCGTCGACCAACGAGGTACCGGCGACCCGCCGCAACCCGCCGACCCCCTCGTTCTGGGTCAGCAGCAACACGTCGTGGTCGTGCTCCCGGGCCGCGATGACCACCGAGGTGGCGAACCGCATGATGACCGGAACGTGGATCCCGGTCCGCAGCGGCACGACGAGCGCGACCACGTTGGAGCGGTTGCTGGCGAGCGCACGGGCGCCGGCGTGCGGCTGGTAGCCGAGAACCTCGATGCTGCGCAGGACCCGCTGACGGGTCCGCTCGGTGATCGACCGCTTGCCACTGAGGACGTACGAGACGGTGCTCGGGGCCACCCCCGCGTGTCGCGCCACGTCCTCGATCTTCGCCACGTCGCCGCCTTCTGGCCGAAGTGTCGAACCGCTTCGACGGATGCTAGCCGGTGCGCCCCGCGCTGGGCAACGCCTCACCGCCGACAGGTCGCGGTGTCCACGCGCGGGGCAGCCGCACGAACGCGGCGGCCAGGCTCACGAGGACCGTGGCGGCGAACGTGGCGGGCATGATCCAGGCGACGCCCAGCGCTCCGAAGGCGCTACCGGCGCCGACCCCGACCAGCGTGCCGACCGTCGCGCACACCGCCGCCCGCCGGATCCAGCCGGGCTCACCGCCCCGGGCCCGCCGCCACAGCAGGCCCGCGCCGGCGACCACGAGGACCGCCGCCGCGCTCGTCACCAGGACCATGAGGAACGCCTGGGCCACCCCCGCCCTCGGCTCCTCCGTCACCCCGGTGGGCCCGGTGATCGCCGTGACCTCGTTGTCGAACAGCGTCACCGTCGCCGGCACGTCGTGGCCGCCCCAGGGGACGCCGATCCGGTCGGCGGCCTCGGGAGTGAGAACCGCGTCGCCGGTACCCGACAACGTCAGCGAAAGCACGACGTCTCCCTCGGCACGGTCGTCGAACCTGTCGACCCGGACCTCGGCTGTTCGGAGACAATCCGGGGCGGGACTCGCCGCCGGGCACGGTTGCGCGAAGGTGCGTGCCCACAGGGTCGTCACGGGTCCGCCCCACAGGACCACGCCGAACAGGGCCAGGACGACCATGGCGCCGGCACCACGTACGGCTCGCATGAGGTGCGATTCTAGATCCACGAGGCGGAGGGAGTTCCATGGCGGACCACGCGTTCTGGCTGGCCGAACCGGGCCGGGGGGAGATCCGACCGGTCGACGTGCCGCCACCCGGCCCCGGCGAGGTCCTCGTCCGTACCCGGTACTCCGCGGTCAGCCGAGGCACCGAGACCCTCGTGTTCCGCGGCGACGTCCCGGAGAGCCAGCACGGGATCATGCGCGCCCCCTTCCAGGACGGCGACTTCCCCGCCCCGGTCAAGTACGGCTACCTCAACGTCGGCGTCGTCGAGGACGGACCGGCCGAACTGCGCGGGCGCACCGTCTTCTGCCTGTACCCGCACCAGACCCGCTACGTCGTCCCGGCCACCGCGGTCACCGTCGTGCCGGACACCGTGCCGGCCGAACGCGCCGTGCTCGCCGGCACGGTGGAGACCGCCGTCAACGCCGCCTGGGACGCCGCGCCGCTGGTCGGGGACCGGATCGCGGTCGTCGGTGCCGGGATGGTCGGCGCGTCGGTCGCTGCCGTGCTCGCCGGAATGCCGGCAGCGCGGGTCCAACTGGTCGACGTCGACCCGGGCCGGGCCGCGCTCGCCGCCGCCCTTGGCGTCGAGTTCGCCACCCCCGACCAGGCCCGGGACGGCTGTGACCTCGTCGTGCACGCCAGCGCGTCGGAGGCCGGGCTCGCCCGCTCGCTCGACCTGCTCGCGCCAGAGGGTGTCCTGGTCGAGCTGAGCTGGTACGGCGACCGGCGGGTGCGGGTGCCGCTGGGGGAGTGGTTCCACTCCCACCGGCTCACCCTGCGCGCCAGCCAGGTCGGCACCGTCTCGCCGAACCAGCGCGGCCGCCGCGGGTACGCCGAGCGGCTGGCCGTCGCCATGGACCTGCTCGCCGACGACACCTTCGACGCACTGGTCACCGGCGAGTGCCGCTTCACCGAGCTCCCGGACCTGCTGCCCCGGCTGAACAAGATTGAACTGAGTGCCCTCTGCGTGCGTGTTAGCTACGACAGCACCTGACCGACACCAGGGAGGCGCCGGGTGTTCAGCCTCACCGTCCGGGACCACATGATGGTCGCGCACAGCTTCACCGGCGAGGTGTTCGGCCCCGCGCAACGGCTGCACGGCGCCACCTTCGTCGTCGACGCCACGTTCCGCCGGGCCGAACTCGACCGGGACAACCTCGTCGTCGACATCGGACTCGCGACCGCGCGGCTGGGGGAGGTCCTCGGTGCCCTCAACTACCGCAACCTCGACGAGCTGCCGGAGTTCGCGGGCGTCAACACCTCCACCGAGTTCCTCGCCAAGCACGTCGCCGACCGGCTCGCCGAGCGGGTCCACGACGGACAGCTGGGCGACGGCGCCCGCGGGCTGGCGGAGATCGAGGTGACGCTGCACGAGTCGCACGTCGCCTCCGCGAGCTACCGGCGGCTGTTGTGACCGACTTCCTCCTGCCCGCCGACGTGGACGACGTGTCGTTCGCCAGCGGCGGCAACACCTACGACCGGCGGATGTGCGCGGTCCTCGGCCTGCGCCAGGTCCCGGTCGCCGGCACCTGGCCCACTCCCGACACGGCCGCCAGCGCCGCGCTGGACCGGGCCCTCGCCGACGTGCCGGACGGCGACGTCGTGCTGGTCGACGGCCTCGTCGCCTGCGGGGTCCCGGCGGTCGTCGTCCCGCACGCGCGGCGGCTGCGGCTCGCGGTCCTGCTGCACCTCCCGCTCGGCGACGAGACCGGGCTCACCTCCGACCGCGCCGCCGAACTGGACGCGCTGGAGCGGGAGACGCTGCGCGAAGCGTTCGCCGTGGTCGCGACCAGCCCGTGGGCCCGCCGCAGGCTGATCGGCCTGCACCGGCTCGATCCCGACCGCGTGCACGTCGTCGAGCCCGGCACCGACCCGGCCCCGCGCGCCGCCGGCGGTGACGGCTCGAGGCTCCTCTGCCTGGCCTCGGTCACCCCGCGCAAGGGTCACGACCTGCTCGCCGAGGCTCTCGCCGAGGTCGCCGACCTGCCGTGGACCTGCGCATGCGTCGGCTCGGTGCGCCGCGACCCCGCGCACGTCGACGAGGTCCGCGCCCTCATCGACCGGCACGGCCTCACCGGCCGGATGACCCTCACCGGCCCGCTCCCCGACGCCGAGCTGGAGCGGTCGTTCAGCGAGACCGACCTGCTCGTGCTGCCCTCCCGCCGCGAGACCTACGGCATGGTCGTCACCGAGGCCCTGGCCCGCGGCATCCCGGTGCTGACCACCGCCGTCGACGCGCTCCCGGACACCCTCGGCCAGGCACCCGGCGGCGGCGTCCCCGGCATCCTCGTCCCGCCGGGCGACGCCCCCGCCCTCGCCGAGGCGCTGCGCCGCTGGCTCACCGAGCCCCGGCTGCGCGACCGGCTCCGCGAACGCGCGCTCAAACGCGAGCTCGACGACTGGGACACCGCCGCCACCCGGCTGGCCGACGTGCTCGACCGGATGCGGGGTGAGCCCTGGTGACCGCCGTCCTTGACCGGCTCGTACCGGTCGTCGAGGCCCCCGCCGCCGACCCGAAACGCCTGTGGGCGTGGGCGAAACTGCTCGTCGGCGTCGGGATCGTCGCCGCGCTGGTCTGGAAGGTCGGCGCCGACGGGTTCGTCGACGGCCTGCGGGTGATCTCCGCCGCCGAGGTGGCCGCCGCGCTCGCGATCGGGCTCGCCACCACCGTGCTCTGCGCGTGGCGCTGGTCCCTGGTCGCCCGCCGGCTCGGCCTTCGGCTGCCACTGCCCCGCGCGGTCGGCGACTACTACCGCGCGCTGTTCCTGAACTCCGTGCTGCCCGCCGGCGTACTCGGCGACGTGCAGCGCGCGGTGCGGCACGGCCGGGAGTCGGGCGACCTGGGCGCCGGCGTGCGCGCGGTCGTCCTCGAACGGATGGCCGGCCAGGCCGTGGTGATCGCCGCCGGCGTGGTGGTCCTGCTGATGTCCCCGGCCCGCGACGTCGGCCTGGTCGTGCTGGCCGCGGCCGCGGTGGTCGTGGCCGGCTACCTCGCCGCCCGCCGCTGGACCGGCACCGGCTCCCGCTGGCGCCGCACCATCGACGACGTGCGCACGGGGCTGCTGGCGCGCGACGCGTGGCCAGGCGTGGCGCTGCTGTCCGCGCTGGCGCTCGCCGGGCACGGGACGCTGTTCGTGATCGCGATGCGCGCGGCCGGCGCCACCCAGTCGCTGGAGCAGCTGCTGCCGATCGTCGTGGTCGCGCTGCTCGCGATGGGCCTGCCGGTCAACGTCGGAGGCTGGGGTCCGCGCGAGGGCGTGACCGCGCTGATGTTCGCCGCGGCCGGGCTCGGCGCCGCGCAGGGCCTGACCGCCGCGGTGGCGTACGGGCTGCTCGGGCTGGTCGCCAGCCTGCCGGGCGCGCTGCTGCTGGTTCGACGGGGTTCGACGGGTTCACGGGAGATGGTCGCATGACTGGACTGGCCGACATCGGGCGGCAGAACACGATCGTTCGGGCCGGTGAGACCCGGTTGCCGACCAGGTACGGGGAGTTCCGTGCGGTCGGCTACCTCGACCGGCACGGCGACGAGCACCTGGCGGTGGTGCACGGCGACGTGACCGGGTTCGCCCCGCTCACCCGGGTGCACTCGGAGTGCCTGACCGGCGACGTGTTCGCCTCCACCCGCTGCGAGTGCGGCGAGCAGCTCTCCGCCGCGCTGCGCGAGATCGCGACGGCCGGCGCCGGCCTGGTGATCTACCTCAAGGGCCACGAGGGCCGCGGCATCGGCCTGGTCGCCAAGCTCAAGGCCATGCGCCTGCAGGAGGAGGGCCTGGACACCGTCGAGGCGAACGTGGCGCTCGGTCTGCCCGTCGACGCACGCAGCTTCGACGCCGCCGCCGAGATCCTCGACGACCTCGGAGTGGCCGAGATCCGCCTCCTGTCGAACAACCCGAGGAAGGTGGAGTCGTTGCGGGCCAAGGGCATCCGCATCACCGAACGGGTTCCCCTGCTGGTCGAGCCGTGCCAGGAGAACCTCGCCTACCTGTCGACGAAGCGGGAGCGCCTCGGCCACCACCTGCCTCAGCTGTCCAGCGCCGCCACCACGTCCGCGAAGGAGGCGGCCAGACTCGTCAGCGCACCCCTGCCCTTCGCCGCCGACGCGAGGGACGGCCGCCCGATCACGCCGGACGCGGTGTAGGCGGCCAGCCCGCGGGTCAGGAACCGCTCCCGGTCGTCGGCGAGGTGGTCGTGCTCGGCGTAGTCGGGCCGGACCAGCGACGGGTGCGCGTGCAGCAGGATCGAGGTCTCCAGCTCGCCCGCGTGCATGTCGCTGACCGAGGTCAGTTCGACCCCGCCGTCCCGGCGCGCGGCTGCCCAGTCGTTCTCGGTGGGGAACAGCGCCATCTTGTGCCCGCGCGCGCTCGCCTCCTGCACGACGTTGCCGAGCACGTAGTTCCCGCCGTGCCCGCTGACCACCACGAGCTTGCGAATCCCCTGCGTGCGCAACGACTCCGCGACCTCGGTGACGATCGCGTGCAGCGTGGTCGCCGAGATGCTCACCGTGCCCCGCCAGGCCGCGTGCTCGTGCGAGCACGAGATCGTCACCGGCGGCAGCTGCAACACGTCATGGCGCTCCGCGACCGCCCGCGCCACCGTCACCGCGATCACGGTGTCGGTGGCCAGCGGCAGGATCGCCCCGTGCTGCTCGAAGCTCCCGACGGGCAACAGCGCGATCTCGGCGTCCCGCACCCGCTCCTCGACTGAGGTGGCGGTGGGCAGCAGGTAGTCGGTCATGGTCGTCGACTATGGCCCGACCGGCACCTCCTGGCGAGTGCCGCGCCTCACGGGGACCGCACGAGGGCGGTCGAATACTGGCGGAGTGGCGGTGCGGGAACCGGGTGGGCGCTATCTGCGGCATCGGGAGCACCGGTGGCCCGGTCTCGGACTGGAGCTGGCGCGGTGGCGGGCGGGGCCGGCGACCGAGGGTCTGTGCCACGTGCCGGAGCACCTGTTGTTCGTCACCCTCGGCGGCCACACGGCGCGTACGGAGGCGCGGATCGAGAACGGTCACCGGTACGCCGGCGCCGACTTCCCCGGAGCGGTCACGTTCATCCCGGCCGACCGGCGCCGGGTGGCGTGGCACGGGCGCGGGGTGATCGACTACGTGACCATCCGGCTCGATCCGGCCGGGCTGCCGGCCGAGGTCGAGCCGGAGCGGGTCGAGTTCACCGGGTTCACCAACGGCCCCGATCCGCTGGTCCGCCAGCTCGCGCTGGCGCTGCGGGCCGAGGCGGCCGACGGCGGCGTCGCCGGGCAGCTGTTCGTCGACAACGTCGCCGCCACCCTCGCACTGCACCTGGTCCGCCGTTACTCCAACCTCGCCGACCACCCCCCAGCGTCGGCACCGGGACTCGCCGGTGCGCGGCTGCACCGGGTGATCGAGCACATCGCCGCCCACCTCGCCGGCGATCTGCGGCTCGTGCGGCTCGCGGAGGTGGCCGGAATGGACCGGTACCAGTTCAGCCGCGCGTTCAAACAGGCGACGGGGACCGCGCCGCACCGGTACGTGGTCGAGCGTCGGGTGCACCGCGCCACCGAACTCCTCGCGCGCACCGACCTGCCGATCGCGGAGATCGCGGTCGCCGTCGGGATGTCCAGCCAGAGCCACCTGACCACGGTGTTCCGCCGCACGGTCGGCGACACCCCGCTGGCGTACCGGAAGGCGCGGCGGGGCTGACGCACGATTCCGCAACGGCGGCCACGAATCTGGAAGACGTTCCGCGCACTCCCTCGCGACGATCACGGCGTTCCGAGATCGAGACCGAGGGAGTCGACGATGTCCGACCACAACCAACCGGCCCGGCCGGCCCGCCGCACGGTGATCAAGGCGGCCGGAGCGGGCGCGGTGCTCGCGGCGACGGCCGCGGCGAGCACCACACCCGCCGCCGCCACCCCGCACGGCAGGCTGCTCACCAGGAGGATCCCGAGCACCGGCGAGCGGGTGCCGGCGGTCGGACTCGGCACGTTCATGACGTTCGACCAGTGGCCGTCCGAGCCTCGGACGGCGATCCGGGAGGTGTTCCGCCGGTTCTGGACCGGCGGCGGACGGGTCGTCGACACCTCGCCGCTGTACGGGCTGTCGGAGGGGAACATCGGCGAGTTCAGCCGGGACCTCGGCGTCAACCGCGCCATGTTCTGCGCGAACAAGCTGTGGACGACCGGGCCCTTCCTGAACGACGACAGCCACGCCGTCGCGCAGCGGGACCAGTCGTTCACCCGGCTGGACCGCGAGCGGCTCGACGTCGTGCAGGTGCACAGCCTGACCGCCGTGGAGATGCACCTCCCGATCCTGCGGCGGTGGAAGGCCGAGGGGAGGATCCGGATGCTGGGCGTCACCCACCACGACCCGATGTACTTCCCGATCCTCGAGCACTGGATCCGCACCGGCGACCTCGACTTCGTCCAGGTGCACTACTCGATCCAGATGCGGGAGGCCGAGAAGCGACTGCTGCCGCTCGCCGCCGACCACGGCACCGCGGTCCTGGTGAACATGCCCCTGGAGAAGGCCCGGTTGCACGACATCGTCCACGGCCGCCGGCTGCCCAAGGTGGCCGAGGAGATCGGGGCCGAGTCGTGGGCGCAGTTCTTCCTCAAGTACGTGCTCGCGCATCCCGCGGTGACCGCGGTCCTGCCGGCCACCACCAACCCCGACCACGTGGTCGACAACCTGGGCGCCATGCGCGGACCGCTGCCGGACCGCCGGGCGCGACGGGACATGATCCGGGAGATGGAGCTGGTGGACGGGTTCCGCGAGCTCCAGTCGCGACCGTGGTACCCCGGCAAGACGTTCGACGGGCAGGTGAGGTTGGGCTGAGCTTGGTGGACGTCAGCCGGAGCGCAGGGTCAGCAGGCTGATCTCGCTCGGTGCGAAGACCCGGAGCGGCGGACCCCAGAACCCGGCGCCGCGGGTGGTGTACAGCTGGGTGCGGTCGCCGTGCCGGGTGAGGCCGTGGACCGTGGGCTGGTCGACGCGGACCAGGTAGTGGAACGGCCAGATCTGGCCGCCGTGGGTGTGCCCGGACACCTGCAGGTCGACCCGGCCCGCGGTCTGGGCGACCTGGCGGGGCTGGTGGGCCAGCAGCAGCACCGGCAGGTCCTCGTCGGCGCCGGTGAGCGCGGCGGTCAGGTCGGCGTCGTGGCCCGGTTCGCCGGACGCGCGGGCGGTGTCGTCGTCGATGCCGGCCACGACGAGCCGGTCGCCGCCGCGTTCGACGGTGACGTGCCGGTTGTGCAGCGGCTCCCAGCCCAGCTCGCGCATGTGGTCGAGCCAGCCCTGGGCCTCGCCGAAGTACTCGTGGTTGCCGGTGACGTACACGCGGGCGAGCCTTGCGCGGATCTCGCCGAGCGGTGCCGCCTGCGCACGCCGCTGCTCCACGGTCCCGTCGGCGATGTCGCCGGCGTGGCAGACGATGTCCGGGTCGAGCGCGGTGACCGACGCGGCGGTCCGCCGCGACCAGCGCGTCCGGTCGATCGGGCCGTAGTGGGTGTCGGCCAGCAGCACGACGCGCGTGCCGTCCAGGCCGGGCCCGAGGCGCGGGATCCGCACGTCCACCCGCCGCACCCGGGGCACCCGCATCGCCTCGGTGACGCCCCAGGCGACGAGCACGGCGGTCACGGCGACCACCGCGATCGTCACCGGCCGGGCCGCGCCGTCGACGCCGGCGAGCGCGAGCACGCCCCGCGCCAGCAGCCCGAGCACCGACCAGGCGAACAGCACCCAGGCCACGCCGAGCATCGCGTCGCCGACGCGGGCCGCGCGGTCGTCGCCTCGGCCGTGGCCGAGCATCATCAGCCACGGCAGCGCGACCACGCAGGCGGCGAACAGCACCGTGCCGGCCGCGACCACGCCGCCGGGCCAGCCGGGGCCGAACGCCACGAGCGTGGCCCACGGCACGCCGAACAGCAGCAGTACCGCTGCGACCAGGACCCCGACGAACCCGCGGCGGGCCCGCGCCCGCTGTTCGGTCCGCGTCATCAGGCGAGCACCACGCGGGGTCCGGCGGCGGCGATCTCGTCCATCGTCTTGCTGTCCACGCCGTTGTCGACGATCACCGTGTCGATGTCGCGCAGTTCGGCGAAACGGGTGAAGTAGTCGTTGCCGACCTTGGTGTGGTCGGCGAGCAGCACGACGCGCCTGCTGCTCGCGATCGCCGCGCGCTTGATCATCGCCTCCGCGGTGTCCGGTGTGGTCAGACCGCGCTCGGCGGAGATGCCGTTGGTTGCGATGAACGCGACGTCCACGAACGTCTCGTGCAGTGCCTGCAGGGCCCACGAGTCGACGGTGGCGAGCGTGCGGCTGCGCAGCCGGCCGCCGACCAGCATGATCGTCAGGTTGGGCCGGGCGGACAGGCTCAGCGCGATGTTCACCGAGTGCGTGACGACGGTCAGCTCGCGGTCGGTCGGCAGCTCGTCGGCGAGCCGGGCGGTGGTGGAGCCGGCGTCGAGCAGGATGCTGCCCTCGTCCGGCAGCTCGGCGAGCGCGGCCTTGGCGATCCGGGTCTTCTCGGCCGTCATCACGCTCTCGCGGGTGGCGAGCGCCGGCTCGAACCCGAGCCGCTCCACCGGGATCGCGCCGCCGTGCACCCGGCGCAGCACACCGTGCCGCTCCAGGATCGTGAGGTCCCGGCGGATGGTCTCGGTGGTGACGGCGAACTCGTCGGCCAGCGCGGTGACGTCGACCCGACCGCGGGCACGCGCGCGTTCGAGGATCACCTGCTGACGTTCCTCGGCATACACGTGCCGATTGTACGGTCCGATCGTGCGGAGTCAGGCGGCCACGGCGGTCTCGGCGCGCGCCTTGACCGCGGCGAGCGTGTGCTCGATCGAGTGGGCGTTGTAGCCGGGGCGGTCCTGCCGGCCGGTGACCCTCGGGCCCATGAACCGCCGGATGAACCAGTTCCCGACGCGGTACCAGTGCTCGGTGAGCCGGCAGCCGGCCGCGGTCGGGGTGATCTCGTAGGCCCACCGCGACACCCGAACCCCGAACGGCGTGCGCACGTCGAACGCGAACCACCGCCCCGGTTCGCACCCCACCACCCGGACCCTGGTCCACCACTGCCGCTCGCCGTTGCGGTTGGTGCCGCGGAACCGGGCGCCGAGCGCGGGCCCGGTCGCGCCGCCGACCCACTCGCCGCCGACGTTCTCCGGACTCAGCTCACCCATCCGCGGCAGGTCGGTGACGAGCGCCCAGACCGTGTCCTGGTCGGCGGCCACGTCCACACCGCGCGAGATGGTCGGCTCCACACCGTCGACGGTAACCACCGCCGCCGGCACGGGACAACGCCCGCGAACGAGGTGCGCACGCACGAAGAGCCCTACGCTGATCAGGGTGACCACCGTCTCCCGCCGTGAGGGCTCCCTGCTCGTCGCGGCGGTCGTCGTGGTGCTGGCGTGGACCGGGATCGCGTCGCGGAGCCTCGGCACCTGGGCGCTCGAGGTGGTCTGGGTGTTCGCGGGCCTGGCGCTCGTGCTGGCGTACCGACGGCGGTTCCCGCTGACCCGCCTGGTGTGCTGGCTGCTGGTCGGACACGCGATCGTGCTCTGCTACGGCGGCCAGTACACCTACGCCGAGACCCCGCTCGGCGAGTGGTTCCAGGACCTGCTCGACACCGACCGCAACAACTACGACCGGTTCGCGCACGTCGTCCAGGGGTTCGTGCCGGCGCTGCTGGTGCGCGAGCTGCTGCTGCGGCTCACCCCGCTGCGCCAAGGCGGCTGGACGTTCACGCTGACCACGACGGTGTGCGTGTCGGTCAGCGTCGGCTTCGAGCTGGTGGAGTGGGCGGCCGCGCTCGTCCTCGGTGCGGGCGCGGACGACTTCCTCGGCATGCAGGGCGACCAGTGGGACACCCAGTGGGACATGTTCCTGTGCCTGTGCGGCGCGCTGGCGGCCCAGCTGCTCCTGCGCCGCGTACACGACCGCCAGCTGGGGCCGAGGTGACGGATCTCGAGTGGGCCCGCGACCGGACCATCCCGGACGTCGTCGGGCCGGGCCTGGACGTGCTGTTCTGCGGAATCAACCCCGGCCTGTACTCGGCGGCCACCGGGCACCACTTCGCCCGCCCGGGCAACCGGTTCTGGCCCGCCCTGCACCGCTCCGGCTTCACGCCGAGGCTGTTCCACCCGTCCGAGCAGGAGGCCCTGCTGCCGCTGGGGCTCGGCGTCACCAACATCGCCGCCCGCGCCACAGCCCGCGCCGACGAGCTGACCCGCGACGAGCTCCGCACCGGCGCGGCGACGCTGACCGCGCTGGTGGAGCGGTACGCGCCCCGGGTCGTCGCGGTCGTCGGGATCACCGCGTACCGCACGGCGTTCGACCGCCCCAAGGCCGTGATCGGTCCGCAGCCGGAGCGGATCGCCGCCGCCCGCCTGTGGGTACTGCCGAACCCGAGCGGTCTCAACGCCCACTACCAACCGGCCGCGCTCGCGGCGGCGTTCCGGGAGCTCCGCGAATCACTCTGAGCGCTTCTGGAACGGTGCAGGCCCCCGAAACGTCGGTATGGGTGGGCGTGGTGCCCCGGGCGGGGGCCGTGGAGCTGGTTTGATCAAGGCCCTGACGGGGAAGCCCGCCGCACCGATGATCAACCGGAGTGGGGAGGTAGCCGATGAGGGAGCAGACCGGACGGCTCGTGGTCGCGGTGATCGCGGTGGTGTTCGTGGTGGCGGGGGTGTTCGGGCTGGCGCGGGGTGTCGGCTTCGGCCTGAACCACGTGGTGCACCTGGGTTTCGGGCTGGCCGGGCTCGCGGTCGTGCGCAGCGCGCGCGGTTCGCGGCGGTACCTCATCGGCGGCGGCGTGCTCTACGTGCTGTGGCACTACGGCGCGGTCACCGTCCTGTCCAGCGGGTCGGCCGGCGCGCTGAACACCACGAACGACTGGCTGAATCTCTGGTTCGCGGCGAGCATGATCGCGCTCGCCTGCGTCGTCGGCGACCGGCCCGAGCCGGCGCACCGGGCCAGGGAACTCGACCGGGGCGAGGAGTCGGACCGGTGGCGCCGTACCCGTGCCGCGGTGTCGAGCCCGAGCGCGCGGCCCCGCCGGCCGCGTCCGGCCGCCGGCAACCGGCCCCGGCTGGCGGGGGCGTTCAGCGGGCGCTGACCCTCACGCCAGTTCGCGGTCCAGCACGGTGGGGGACAGGGCGTGCCGCACGACCATCGCGGCCGCACCGAGCACGCCCGCGTTCGCCCCGGCCTGGGACGGGACGATGCGCAGGTGTTCGGTCGCCAGCGGGAGCGAGCGGCGGTAGATCGCCTCGCGGACACCGGCGAGCAGCATCTCGCCCGCCTGGGCCAGTGAGCCGCCGACGACGATCAGCGAGGGGTTGAACAGGCTCACGCTCGCGGCCAGCACCTCGCCGATGTCCCGGCCGGCCTGCCGCACCTGCTGGCCGGCGGCGAGGTTGCCGGCGTGCACGAGCGCGACCACGTCGGCGCTGGTGGTGGCCTCGATGCCGGCCGAGCGGAGCTTCGCGGCCACGGCGGTTCCGCTGGCCACCGCCTCCAGGCAGCCGCTGTTGCCGCAGCGGCAGGGCACGTCGCCCGCGCTCGGCGCCAGGATGTGGCCGAGGTCGCCGGCCGCGCCGACGTCGCCGCGGTGCAGCCTGCCGTTGCTGATCAGGCCGGAGCCGATGCCGGTGGCGACCTTGACGAAGATCATGTTCTGCTCGGCCGGGAAGCCCCGCGCGTGCTCGCCGAGCGCCATCAGGTTGACCTCGTTGTCGACCAGCACCGACACCGGGAACTCCGTACGCACTTTCGCCGGCACGTCGTAGCCGTTCCAGCCGGGCATGATCGGCGGATGGGTCGGCTTGCCGGTCGAGTGCTCGACCGGGCCGGGCAGGCCGATCCCGGCTCCGGCGACCGGTGCGGTCAGCCCGTGTTCGGTCACCAGCCGCCGCCAGGTCTCGGTGAGCAACCCGAGCACGGCGTCCGGGCCGTCGTCGATGTCCAGGGCCAGTTTCTCGGTGACCAGCGGCTCGCCGGTGAGGTCGGTGACCGCGACCGTCGCGTGCGTGGCGCCGACGTCGGCGGCCAGCGCCAGCCGCGCACCGGCGTTGAACACGAACCGGCTGGCCGGCCGCCCGCCGGTGGTGGCGGCGTTGCCCCCGTCGGAGACGAGCCCGGCGTCCATCAGCGCGTCGAGCCGGGACCGCACGGTCGAGCGGGCCAGTCCGGTCTCGAGGGCCAGCTCAGCGCGGGTGCGGGCCTGGCCGTCCCGAAGCAGGCGAAGCAGCTCGCCTGGCGACGTTGAACCAAGCGGTGCGGTGGTGATCTGCCCGTCCTGCATCCACCAATTAAACCCAACTCGCGCACTTCTGCCATCCGAAACCGCTGTTCCACGGGTTGACCGTCGCAAATGGTCGGACCACTACCCGGCTTTTGATTGACATTCGCCATAAGTACGGTTTACGTTCGCCGTATGTCTGTGACCCACCTAACAGGCTGTGGCCACCACTGGTCGGACCTGTGCGCGCGGGAGGTGAGCGGGTGACCAGTGCGGTTCGGCTTGCCGGCATCACCAAGTCGTTCCTCGGGGTCACCGTCCTGCGCGACGTCGACCTCGAGCTGCGTGCCGGCGAGGTGCACGCGCTGATGGGGGAGAACGGCGCCGGCAAGTCCACCCTGCTCAAGGTGCTCGCCGGCGTGCACCGCCAGGACGCGGGCACCGTCGAGATCGACGGGGTCGCGCACACCTTCGCCGGCCCCGCCGACGCCCAGCGCGCCGGCATCGCGATCATCCACCAGGAGTTCACGCTCCTGCCGCACCGCAGCGTCGCCGAGAACGTCCACCTCGGCCGCGAGCCGGTCCGGCGGCTGCGGGTCGACCGGCGCCGCATGGTCCGCGAGACCCGGGAGCTGCTCGACTGGCTCGGCGAGGACGGCATCGACCCGACCGCCGCGGTGTCCACCCTCTCGGTCGCGCAACGCCAGGTCGTCGAGATCGTCAAGGCGCTCGCCACCGACGCCCGCGTGCTCGCCATGGACGAGCCGACCGCCGCACTCGCCGACCACGAGGTCGAACTGCTCTACGACCTGGTGCGTCGCCTGCGGGAGCGCGGCATCGCGATCCTCTACGTCTCCCACCGGATGCGGGAGGTGTTCGACCTGTCCGACCGGATCACCGTGCTCAAGGACGGCGCGTTCGTCGCCTCCGCCCCGACCGCCGACCTCACCTCCGAGGACCTGGTCCGGCACATGGTCGGCCGCGAGCTGAGCACCCTCTACCCGGACCGGGCCGCCCCCGACGAGCTCGGCGCGGTCCGGCTCGACCTCACCGACGCCGGCAACGCCCGCGTCCGCGACGTGACCCTCGCGGTCCGCGCGGGCGAGATCGTGGGCCTCGCCGGACTCCAGGGCGCCGGCCGCTCGGCGATCGCCCGCGCGGTGTTCGGCGTCCAGCCGTTCACCCGGGGCACGCTCGCGATCGACGGCGTGCCACGGCGGATCACCAGCCCGCGCGGGGCGGTGCGCCACGGGATCGCGTTCGTCACCGAGGACCGCAAGGGCGAGGGGCTCGCGTTGCGCCAGTCGGTACGGGACAACGCGTTGCTGGTGCGCCGCTCCGCGCTCCGCGGGCGACGGTCCCGCGTCGCCGACGACCTGCGGGCGCTGCTCGACTCGGTCAACGTCGTCTCCCGGGGTGAACACCAGGAGGTCCGGTTCCTCTCCGGCGGCAACCAGCAGAAGGTCGTGCTGGCCAAGTGGCTCGCGGTCGACCCGAAGGTGCTGATCGTCGACGAGCCGACCCGGGGCATCGACGTCGGCGCCAAACAGGCCGTGCACCACCTGCTGCGCGAGCTCGCCCGCCGCGGCGTCGCGATCCTGATGATCTCCTCCGAACTCCCCGAGCTGATCGGCATGAGCGACCGGATCGTCGTCATGCACGACGGCACCCCCGCTGGCGAACTCCCGGCCGGCGCGAGCGAGGCCGCCGTGATGGGTCTGGCCACCGGGCACGAGGTGGGCGAGGTCGCGTGACGGTGCAGGAGAAGCCCTTACCGGTCCGGGCGACGCCGCCCGAGCCGCGCACCCGCCGGTTCGCGCTCACCCCGACGGTGATCGTCTACCTCGCGCTCGTGGTGCTGCTGATCGTCGGCAGCGTGCTGGTCGGCCTGCGCGGGGGAGTGCTGCTCGACCAGGCGGGCCTGCTGAACATCTTCACCCGCGCCACCGCGCTCGGCCTGGTCGCGATCGGTCAGACCATCGTGATCCTCACCGGCTCGCTGGACCTGTCGGTGGCCTACCTGGTCGGCCTCACCTCGCTGGTCGCCGCCGAGACGATGGCCGGGCAGGACGGCATGATCGTGCCCGGCGTGCTGCTCGCGCTCGCCGTGGCCGCGGTCGTCGGGCTGGTCAACGGCCTGGTCATCACCGTGCTCAAGGCCAACGCGTTCATCGCGACCCTCGGCGTCGCGCTGATCCTGCGCGGCTACCTCGAGCACAACTACACCGGCCCGGCCGGCGACGTGCCGCGCACGTTCCAGCACCTCGGCTACGACCGGATCGGGCCGATCCCGGTCGCCGCGCTGCTCATGCTCGCGATCGCCGCGGCCTGCTGGTGGTTCCTCACCCGTTCCCGGCCCGGGTACCACGTCTACGCCGTGGGCGGCGACATCGAGGTCGCCCGCCTTTCGGGGGTACGGACCCGGCGGACCATCCTCACCGCCCACGTGCTGTGCTCGGTGGCCGCCGGGTTCGCCGGGATCTACCTGGCCAGCCGGCTCGGCTCCGGCGCCCCCTACGTCGGCACGGACGCCGTGTTCGACCTGGAGTCGATCGCCGCGGTGGTGCTCGGCGGCACCCTGCTCGCCGGCGGGCGCGGCGGCGTCGTCGGCACGATCGGCGGCGTGTTCATCCTGGCCACGCTGGACACGACCTTCGACGCGCTCGCGGTCGACCCGTTCTTCAAGGACGTGGTCCGCGGCGTCGTGCTGATCACCGCGGTCGCGCTCTACGCCCGGCGCATGGTTGGGAGGTCGCCATGAGGCTCCGCCTCGCCGAGGGCACGGCGCCGGTGCTGGTCGTGCTCGTCGCGCTGCTGGTCGGGCTGGCGATCGCCGGGCCCGCGTACGACTCGGTCGAGGGGTACCTGGCGCTGCTCAAACGGGCCGCGCCGCTGATGATCCTCGCGATCGGGCAGTACTTCGTGATCGTCTCCGGCGGGTTCGACCTGTCGGTGGGCGCGCTGGTCACCGCCGGCGTGGTGATCGCGGCCAGGATGATCGACGGCCAGGAGTCCGCGACCGCCTGGGTGATCCTGCTCGTGCTCGCGTTCGGTCTGCTGGTCGGCCTGGTCAACGGGCTGATCGCGACGAAGCTGCTGGTGCCGTCGTTCATCGTCACCCTCGGCATGCTGCTGGTACTCGACGGCGCGGTGTTCCTGTGGACCGGCGGCGCCCCGCGCGGCGCGCTGTCCGAGGGTTTCCGCCAGTTCGGTCGCGGCTCGGTGGACGTGCCGGTGCTCGGCGAGGTGCCGTACTCGGTGCTGATCCTGCTGGTGATCCTCGTCGCCGCCGCGCTGTTCATGCGCAGCGGCACCGGGCGGGCGCTGGTCGCGACCGGCGACAACGACCAGGCCGTCAGCCTCTCCGGCGGCCGGGTCGACCGGCTGCGGCTGCTGGCGTTCGTGCTCTCCGGCGTGCTCGCCGCGGTCGCCGCGATCCTGCTCGGCGGGTTCGCCGGCGTGTCCGCCCAGGTCGGCGAGGGGCTGGAGTTCCGCGCGATCACCGCCGTCGTACTCGGCGGCGTGCTGCTCGGCGGCGGCCGCGGCTCGGTGGTCGCCGCCACCGCGGGCGCGCTGTCGCTGGAGGCGCTGTTCACCCTGCTCAACCTGCTCGGCGTGGCCGGCGCGCTGGAGTCGGCCGTGCAGGGCGTGATCATCATCGCCGCCGTCGCCTACGCCGCGCTCGGCCCCCGAACCCGATTCCGCACGTCCAGACAGCCAGCACCGACCCAGTAGAGGTATCAATGACGATCACCAGGAAACTAGCCGCGGCCGTGGCGGCGGCCGCGCTCGTGCTCGCCGGCTGCTCCAGCGAGCTGCCCGCGGAGGACCCGCCGGCGGGCGGCGACACCTCGGCACCGGACGCGACCCAGTCGGAGTTCTTCGACCAGGCCGAGTACGAGCGCCAGCTCGGCTTCCGCGACGCGCAGCCGCTGGGACCGGCGGACAAGCCGTGGGAGCAGATGATCCAGCCGGAGATGGTCGACACCACCCAGTACAAGAAGGCGGGCGGGAACTACCACCTCTGCTTCTCCAACGCCGCGGTGAACAACCCGTGGCGGCAGGTCGGGTTCACCACCATGCAGGAGGAGGTGAAGCTGCACCCGGAGATCACGAAGTTCACCGTGCTCGACGCGGAGGCCAAGGACGACAAGCAGATCAGCGACATCCAGTCGTTGGCCGGACAGAACTGCGACGCGATCATCATCTCGCCGAACACCACCGCGACGCTCACCCCGGCGGTCGAGGCCGCGTGCGAGGCCGGAGCGCCGGTGATCGTGTTCGACCGGGGCGTGAACACCGACTGCCCGGTGACGTTCATCCACCCGATCGGCGGCTTCGCGTTCGGGGCCAACGGCGCCGAGTTCCTCACCGAGGAGGTCGACGCCGGCGGCAAGATCCTCGCACTGCGCATCCTGCCCGGCGTGGACGTGCTCGAGCAGCGCTGGGCCGCCGCGAACGAGATCTTCTCCGAGAGCGACCTGGACATCGTCGGCGTGGAGTTCACCGACGGCGACGCCGCCAAGACCAAGAGCATCGTCGCCGACTACATCCAGCGCGAGGGCCAGATCGACGGCGTGTGGATGGACGCCGGCGCCACCGCGGTAGCCGCGGTCGAGGCGTTCCAGGACAACGGCGTCGAGGTCCCTGCGTTCGTCGGCGAGGACCAGCAGGACTTCCTGCGCATGTGGGTCGACGAGGGCCTGACCGCGGTCGCGCCGACGTACCCGACCTACCAGTGGCGCACCCCGGTCATCGCGGCGCTCAAGATCCTCAACGGCGAGGAGGTGCCCAGCGAGTGGGTGCTGCCCCAGCCGGTCGTCACCCAGTCCGACGTCGACCAGTACGTCGCCGAGGACATGCCGCCCCTGCACTACGCCATGTGCGGCTGCGAGGACATGCCCGGCTACCCGGAGCCGTGGAAGTGAGCGTTCATCCGGTCGGGGTCAACACGTGGGTGTGGACCTCGCCGCTCACCGACGCGGTGCTTGCGGAACTGGCCGTCCGGGTCAAGGGGTGGGGGTTCGACGTGCTCGAACTCCCGATGGAGAACCCGGGGGACTGGACGCCGGCCGAGGCCGCGCGGGTGCTGCGTGACCTCGGCCTGGGCGCCACCGTGTGCCTGGTGATGCCACCGGGGCGGGAGCTGGTCCGGGCGGACGCGGCCACCGTCAAGTCCACCCAGGACTACCTGTACCGGGTGGTCGACGCCGCCGCGGCGGTCGGCTCGGGTGTGATCGCCGGGCCGGCGTACGCGTCGGTCGGGCGGACCTGGCGGATGTCGGACGTCGAGCGGGCGTCGGCCTACGCGGAGCTGCGGGAGAACCTCGCCCCGGTCGCCGCGTACGCCGGCACCGCGGGGGTCACGATCGCCGTGGAGCCGCTGAACCGGTACGAGACCAGCGTGCTCAACACGCTCGGCCAGACCATCGAGGCGATCGCCGACCTGCCGCACTGCGGGGTCGCGATCGACGTCTACCACCAGAACATCGAGGAGGCCGACCTCACCGGAGCCATCCGCGCCTCGGCCGGCCGGATCGCGCACGTCCAGGTGTGCGGCAACGACCGAGGCGCACCCGGCGCCGACCACCTCGACTGGCCGGGCATCCTCGCCGCCGTCGACGACGCCGGGTACCTCGGCCCGCTGTGCATCGAGTCGTTCACCGGTGAGAACGCCACCATCGCGACCGCCGCGTCGATCTGGCGGCCGCTGGCCCCGACCCAGGACGACCTCGCCCGCACCGGGCTGGCCCACCTGCGGGAGGTGATGCGCGGCAGCTGAACCCGCTCGGAGAACACACGGCGCCGGCACGCCGTAAGCGGACTTCTTGCGCGAAACGGAAGCAACGATGCACAGACCCCTTTTGCGAACTGCCCTCAGTGTGCTGACCGCCGGCGCGATGGCGGTCGGGCTCGTCCCGGCCGCCGCGGCGCAGCCCGAACCCGAGTTCCGCGCCCTGCTGTTCACCAAGGTCGCCGAGGGCGCCTACCGCCACGACTCCATCCCCGCGGCCATCGACATGGTCAACGACCTCGCCGCCGAGCACAACTTCGAGGTCGTGCACAGCGAGGACGCCACCGTCTTCAACGACGACGACCTCGCCACCTTCGACGTCGTGATCATGATGCAGAACGGCGGCATGGTCTGGGACACCGACGCCCAGCGGCAGGCCGTGAAGACCTACGTCAACAACGGCGGCGGCATCGCCGCGGTGCACAACGCCACCGACATGAACATCGAGTCCGAGTTCCCCTGGTGGGACGACTTCGTCAACGGCGGCGCGCACATGACCGCGCACTCCGCCGGCGGACTCGACGCCACCACGCACCGCATCGACGACGTGCACGCGTCCACCAAGGACCTGCCGGACCGCTGGGAGCGGCCGGAGGAGTGGTACAACTTCCACCCGACGATGCGCGGGCACGTGCACTCGCTGCTCGAGGTCGACGAGGACACCTACGACCCCGGCCCCGAGGCGATGGGCACCGACCACCCGATCTCCTGGTGCCGCGACGCCGAGGGCGGCCGCGTCTGGGCCACCGGCATGGGCCACTCCATCTCCTCCTACTCCGAGCCGCTGTTCCGGCAGCACGTGCTCGGCGGCATCCAGACCGCGGCCGGCGCCATCCCCGCCGACTGCACCGCCACCATGGACGCCGGCTTCGAGAAGATCATCCTCGACGACACCACCAAGGCCCCGACCTCACTGGACATCGCGCCGGACGGGCGGGTGTTCTACACCGAGATCCTCGGCCAGCTCCGCCTGTGGGACCCGGAGACCAGGGCCGTCACCACCGCGCTGGACCTGCCGGTGTACGCCGGCGGCGAGGACGGCCTGACCTCGGTGGTGCTCTCCCCGGACTTCGCCGAGACCGGCCACCTGTACCTCTACTACTCGCCACCGGGTGACGAGGAGATCAACCGCGTCTCCCGCTTCACCGTCGAGGGCGACGTCGTGCTCCCCGACAGCGAGGTCCCGCTGCTGGACATCCCCGCGTCCCGCCGCGAGGAGCCGGGCCACACCGGCGGTTACCTCGAGTTCGGTCCGAACGGCAACCTCTACATCGGCGTCGGCGACGACACCAACCCGTTCGAGTCGAGCGGGTACAGCCCGATCGACGAGCGCGAGGGCCGCGACCTGTACGACGCGCAGAAGACCTCCGCCAACACCAACGACCTGCGCGGCAAGATCCTGCGGATCCACCCCGAGGCGGACGGCTCGTACACGATCCCCGAGGGCAACATGTTCGCTCCGGGCACCGAGCTGACCCGCCCGGAGATCTACGCGATGGGTTTCCGGAACCCGTTCCGGTTCTCCATCACCTCGGACGGCACGATCTACATGGCCGACTACGGCCCGGACGCGGGCGCGGACAACGCGAACCGCGGCCCGGCCGGCCTGGTCGAGTGGAACGTGGTCACCGAACCCGGCTTCTACGGCTGGCCGTACTGCGTGGCCGACGGGATCCCGTTCAACGACTACGACTTCGCCGCCGGGACCTCCGGCCCGAAGTTCGACTGCGAGAACCCGGTCAACACCTCGCCGAACAACACCGGCCTCACCGAACTGCCGCCCGCGAAGAAGGCGACGGTCTGGTACGGCAACGGCGCGAACGGCAACGAGTTCCCGGAGATGGGCACCGGCGGCGAGGCCCCGATGGCCGGACCGGTCTACGAGTTCGACCCGAACCTCGAGTCGGACACCAAGTTCCCCGAGTTCTACGACGGCAAGCCGTTCTTCTACGAGTGGGCGCGCAACCGGATGTTCCTGTTCAACCAGGACTCCGAGGGCGGCCTGCTGACCATCGACCCGTGGTACGTCTCGAACACCCCGCTCGCGCCGATGGACATGAAGTTCGGCCCGGACGGCGCGATGTACATGGTCGAGTGGGGCGGCGGCTACGGCCGGGACAACCCGGACTCCGGCGTCTACCGCATCGACTACACCCAGGGCGACCGGCGGCCGATCGCCCACGCGTCGGCCACGCCGTCCAGCGGCATCGCACCCCTGTCGGTGTCCTTCTCGGCCGAGGGCTCCGAGGACCCGGAGGGCGAGGACGTCACCTACTCGTGGGACTTCGGTGACGGCTCCACCTCCGACGAGCCGGCGCCGAGCCACGTGTTCACCGAGAACGGCGTCTACAACGTCCAGCTCACCGTCACCGACCCGGCCGGCAAGACCGGCGTGGCGAACGTGTCGGTCACCGTCGGCAACACCGCGCCGTCGGTGGAGCTGACCAGCCCGGTGAACGGCGGGTTCTTCGACTTCGGCGACCAGGTCGCGTTCGACACGACCATCACCGACCCGGAGGAGGAGACCGACTGCGCCAACGCCGTGCTCCGGGTGTCGCTCGGCCACGACGCGCACGACCACCTGACCGACACGATCAACGCCTGCTCGGGCGAGTTCACCACGATCACCGACGACGGTCACGCCGGCGCGGACGTGTTCTACACGGCCGAGGCGAGCTACACCGACGGCGGTGCGAACGGCCAGCCCGGACTGGTCGGCCGTGACCTCGCGGAGCTCCAGCCCAAGCACAAGCAGGCCGAGTACCACGACTCGGCGTCCGGGATCGCGGTGCAGGAGCAGGCGGGCGCGGAGTCCGGCAAGCGCGTCGGCGACATCTCCGACGGCGACTGGATCGCGTTCGACCCGGTGAACCTGCACCAGATCGACGGGGTCGCCGCGCGGGTGTCGTCGAACGGTGCCGGGGGAGCGATCGAGCTGCGCGCCGGGTCGCCGACCGGTGACCTGGTGGCCACCATCCCGGTGCCGGACACCGGTGGCGGCGGCAGTTACGTGACGGTCCCGCCGGCCGAGGTCACCGACCCGGGCGGCACGACGAACCTGCACGCGGTGTTCAAGCCGACCACCGACGGGCAGTTCACCGTGGACGCGTTCCACTTCGTCGGCAAGGGCGTGTCGGTCAACGCGGCGCCGTACGTCGCGGTGAACGCCGACCCGGCAGGCGGCGGCGCGCCGCTCGACGTCTCGTTCACCACCACGGTGACCGATCCGGAGGGCGACGAGCCGTTCACCTACGCCTGGGACCTCGGTGACGGGACGACCTCCACCGAGGCGAACCCGACGCACACCTACACCGAGCCCGGCACCTACACCGCGGAGGTGACGGTCACCGACGCGACCGGCCGGTCGAAGGCGGCCTCGGTGCCGGTGGTCGTCACGATCCCGCCGATGCCGCCGATCGAGTGCGCCGACCCGGACGCGGCGGTCGACCGCAACGACGAGTTCGAGTCCGACCGGCTCGACGGCTGCCGGTGGGACGCCGTGGTCCGGCCCGAGCTCACCGGGATGCGGATGGCCGACGGGGTGCTCAGCATCGACACCCTGCCCGGCGACATCAACGGCTCCGCGAACGACGACCCGAGGAACTTCGTCCTGCAGACCGCCCCCGGCGGCGACTGGACCCTGGAGACCCGGATGCGGGCCCCGCTCGCCGAGCGGTACCAGCTGGCCGGCTTCATGGTCCACGGCAACGACGACGACTACGTGAAGTTCGACGTGGTCGCGTTCAACGGGCCGGGTTCCACCGTGGACCTGCGGGCGGAGCTGGTGTCGGAGAACGACGGTCAGTTCGGCAACGGCGGCAACCGGTCGGTGACCCTGGGCGCCGGTCCCGAGTCCGGCTGGTGGCACCTGCGGCTGGTCAAGACCGGGAACTCCTATGCGGGCTGGGTCTCCGACGGCGGCGGCGAGTGGGTCTCGCTCGGTGAGCCGGTCACCAACGACGT
Organism: Actinophytocola gossypii; assembly: GCF_025165815.1. GTDB lineage: Bacteria > Actinomycetota > Actinomycetes > Mycobacteriales > Pseudonocardiaceae > Actinophytocola > Actinophytocola gossypii. The sequence goes on from NZ_JAFFZE010000002.1 coordinate 84,326, forward strand.
GCCGGATCCGCGGTTCGGGCTGATGGCGATCGGCCCGCAGCAGACCGAGGGCCCGGTGACCGTCGACTTCGACTGGTTCCGGGTGTCCGGTGTCGACAGCACCGCGCCCGAGGTGGCCGCGGCCGTCTCGCCCGAGCCGGGGGAGTCGGGGTGGCACACCGAGGCGCCGACCGTGACCCTCACCTCCGGTGACGGTGACGGTTCGGGTGTCGCGGCCACCGAGTATCGCGTCGGGGACGGCGAGTGGACCGCCTACGCCGAGCCGTTCACGGTCGGCGAGGATGGCACGCACACCGTCGAGTACCGGGCAACCGACCGGGCCGGCAACGTCTCCGAGACCGGTTCGGTCGAGGTTCGGGTCGATGTCACGGCACCCGAGCTGGCGGTGACCGGCCTGGCCGACGGCGTCACGTACGGCCACAGCGAGGACCGGGTGGTCGACTGGACGGCGTCCGACGCGGCCTCCGGCCTGGGCGAGGTCACGGCCACACTCGACGGCGAGCCGCTGGCGAAGGGCACCCGGCTGGAGCTGCCCGGCATGGCGCTCGGCGAGCACACGCTGGTGGTCCGGGCGCCGGACGTGGCGGGGCACGTGACGGAGCGGACGGTGGTCTTCACGATCGGCACGTCGATCACCGACCTGCAGGCGATGCTCGACCGGTTCGAGGCGGAGAACAAGGTCGGCTGGCTGGCCGGGCTGGTGCTGGAGGCCCAGCTCGACCAGGCGCGCCGGGAGATCCAGCGGGACCGGACCGACCGGGCGATCCGGTTGCTCACCACGTTCCGCGCGACCACGTCGCTGCTGGTGACCGATGCCGACGCGCGGTCGGTGCTCCGTTCCGACGCCGCCGCGGTGATCAGCGACCTGCGGTAACCCGAGACGGGGGCGGATGCCGGTCCGCCCCCGAGCCCCGGGCCGGCTTGCCACCGGCCCGGGGCTTCCGCATGTCCGGGGGTTACTTCGGCGGCCCGATCACCCGCGCCGCGGCGACGATAACGCTCCACAGTGGACTGCTCGTGGTCTCGTAGTAGACGCGCCGGCTCCCGGTCTCCCGGTGTTCGGTCAGCATGCCCAGGTGGACGAAGCGGCGTAGCTCGGTACCCGCCGCGCTCTGGGGGATGACCTCGTCCGGCGGCTCGGACTGGTAGAACCGCCGGCCGCCGCGCGCGTTGATCCACAGCGCGACGCGCAGCCGACACGGACGACCGAACAGCAACCGCCCAATCTCATCCGTGTCCAGCACAACCTCTACCCTACCTTCCGACCACAAAAATTTACTATTAACTATATTGATGTCCGATTATAGCGCACGGACGCTGCGCCGTCCACCCGCCGCCTGCCGGACCAAAGAAGGCCTGGAAGAGAGGGGTCCGCCGCGTCGCGGGGTTCGACGGTCTCGGCAAAACGCACTGCCAGGCCAACGTCAGGTGCGATCCAGCGGGGGTGGCCGGCCGCTGGCAGGCTTACGGGAACGGGTCAGCCGGTACTGCTGAGTACGGCGACGCTGTCGAAGAGCCAGCGGCCGTTCTGGTTGACCAGCTGGTAGCGGTGTCGTTCGCGGACCTGGCGGCCGTCGCTGAAGTCGTAGTCGATGGTGACCTCGACGGTGCTGCCCTGGGCGGAGATCTGCGATGCGGGGGCGGCGTCGATGCCGCTCCAGTAGTCGACGTAGTTGGCGTAGCCGAGGGCCTGGTTCTGCTGGAAGTTGGGGGTGAGCCGGGTCCAGCCTTCTTCGGGGTTGCCGGGCATCAGGGCGTAGTAGCTGCTGACGGCGGCGGCCGGGGTGGCCGCGGGGTTCGGTGGGGGAGTGTTCTGGTCGGGGGGTTCCTCGGTGGTGGGGCTGCTCTGGGTGGGTTGAGTCGTGGTCGTGGTCGTGGTCTCGGAGTCGGTGGTCGTCTCGGTCTGGGTGTTCGTGTTGGTGTCCGGTGTGGACTCGGTGGGGGATGGGTCGGGGGGTGCGGCGGGGTTGTCGGTGTCGTCGCCGGTGGTGGCGAGCACGATGAGGGTGGTGGCGACGGCGACGACGACGAACAGGGCGGCGAGCGCGAGCGGGCCGCGGCGCCGGTTCGCTTCCCGTGCGGGTGCGGGTGGTGGGACGGGTGCGGTCGGGGGTGGGGGTTCGGCGGTGCGGCCGTCGGCGATGGCGGCGAGGGTGGTTCTGGCCTGTTCCATGGTGGGGCGTTGGTCGGGGTCGGCGTGGAGCAGGCGCAGGAGGATGTCGGTGAGGGGGCCGGCTTTGGTGGGTGGTTCCACCGAGCCGGAGGCGATGCGGTGCAGCAGGAGCATGGGATTGTCGCTCTTGCCGGCGGGTGGGTTGCCTTCGACGGCGGTGTAGAGGGTGGCGCCGAGGGAGTAGACGTCGCCGGGGAAGGTGACGTCGCGGCCTTGGGCGACTTCGGGGGCCAGGTAGGCGGGGCTGCCGACGAAGGTGCCGGTGCTGGTGCCGGTGACGTCCTCGACGACGCGGGAGACGCCGAAGTCGGTGATCTTCACGGTTCCGTTGTCGCCGACGAGGATGTTGGCGGGTTTGACGTCGCGGTGTACGACGCCGGCGGCGTGTGCGGAGGCGAGTGCGGCGGCAGCTTCGGCGCCGATGCGGGCGACTTCCTGGGGTGGGAGGGCGCCTTTGTCGTCGAGGACGCGGGAGAGGCTGGTGGAGGGCAGGTGCTCCATCACGATGAATGGACGCCCGTCGTCCTCGATGACGTCGTAGACGGCGATGAGTTGTGGGTGGTGGAGTTTGGCGGCGATGCGGCCTTCGCGCATGGTGCGGCGGCGGATCTCGTCGAGCCGGGTGTCGTCGAGTGCGGGTGGCAGCAGGACTTCCTTGATGGCGACGGTGCGGCGGAGGCGTTCGTCGTGGGCTCGCCAGACCACGCCCATGCCGCCGGCGCCGAGCCGTTCGGTCAGCCGGTATCGCCCGGCGACGAGGTCGTCAACGTTCATTCGCGCGTTCCGCTCCCACCTGACCGGGTTTACACGATCGGGTGATACCCAAACGGAACGGGGCGTGCACGGCAAGGCGGACACTCCGGCGGCCACCTGGAACGTGTCGCGTGGCACGATCCGTGCGTGAGCGAGCCCGGGTACCCAGCGGCCGGGCGGCACGACGTGCTGGTCGTGAACGCGCGGGTGGACGAGGCGTGGGCGGTGTGGTGCGCGGGGGTGCTGCGCGGCTCGGGCCGGTCGGTGGCGGCGTTGCAGGACGGGTTGGGTGACCTGCTCGACGTGCGGCAGGTGCTCGAGCGGGAGGTGCGGGCGGCGGGGCAGGTGGTGGTGCTGCTGTCCCGGTCGGGGGTGGGGTTTCTGCGGGTGGCGGTGTCGGTGGCGAACGCGCTCGGTAGGCGGGTTGTGCCGGTGCACGTGGATCCGCGTCCGGTGCCGTATCCGGCGGTGTTGGCGCATCTGGCGGCGGTGGAGCTGGTGGGGGTGTCGCTGGAGGAGGCGGAGCGGCGGCTGGTGGCCGCGGCGGACGGCTCGGAGGAGCATCGGGTGCGGGCGAACCGGGTGCGGCACCGGCCGCCGGTCCCGGTGGAGTTGGTGGGGCGGGACGCGGAGTTGGCCGGGTTGGCGGCCGCGTTCGAGGTGCCTCGGCCCGCGGTGGTGGTGGCGGGTCGGTCGGGGGTGGGGACGTCGGCGTTGGCGGCGTGGTTCGTGCGGCGGTATCGGGAGCGATGGACGCATGTGCGGTGGTCGTCGCCCGCGCGGTTCGCGGAGGACCAGTTGACGGTGTTGACGCGGCCGCGTGGTCCGTCGTTGTTGGTGGTGGACGGGGCGGTGGACTACCGGTCGGTGCGGGACGCGTTGTGGCCCGCGTTGTTGGATCGGGATCTGGTGCACGTGCTGGTGACGTCGCCGAGTGGGGATTGGCCGTCGCCGTTCCGGGTGGTGGGGGTGGCGCCGTTGGTGGGGGTGGCGGCGGAGCGGTTGGTGCGGGTGGTGTTGCCGGAGTTGCCGGCCGGGGACGTGGACGTGGTGGTGCGGGTGGTGGGTGGGGTGCCGGCGGCGGTGTCGGCGGTGTCGGGGTTGTTGGATGCGGGTGGGTCGCTCGGTGAGTTGGAGTCGGTGCGGGACGCGGTTGTGGCGGTGGGGGCGGCGGAGCGTGGGTTCTACTTTCTCGACTCGGCGGATCCGGGGGTGGTGGGGGCGTTCGAGCGGGCGTTCGCGGATGCCGCGGGTGGGGTGGAGCGGTTGGCGGCGGGGAGGTCGCCGTGGCGGCGGTGGTGGCGGCGTCGGTGTCCGGCCGGGGCTGGGGTGGATCCGGTGGCGGTGGTGGCGTTGGCGCGGGCGGTGCTGGTGCCGAGGACGGTGGTGTTGGTGGCGGGTTCGCGGGTGTTCGTGAAGGCGCCTCGGCTGGGGCCGGGGTTCACGGTGCGGACGTTGACGTCGGGGCGGTTGCGGGATTTCGAGCACGCGCAGCGGTTGCGGCGGGATCCGGTGGCCGAGTTGTTCCGTTGAGCGGCCGGCGTGGTTCGGTGCCACCGTTGGTGTCGTGGGTGAGGCGATCGGGGATGAGCGGGTCGCGGCGGTGTTGCGGCGGTTCGTGGCTGGTTGTGCGCCGGTGTTGGGTCGGTTGCGGGACGGTGACGAGCCTGTCGACCTGGACGTCGCTGGTGACGACGGCGAGATCGATCACGGGGTGTTGGCTCGGGTGCGGGCGCGGTTGGAGCAGGTGCGGTGGCCGGGTTCGGCGCGGTGGTCGCGGTTGGATGTGGACGAGCGGACGCACTGGTGGGTGAGCCGGGTGGGTCGGGTGACGGCGTTGGCTGCGTCGGTCACCGGGCTGGCCGGGGCGTTGGGTGACCGGTTGCCGTTGCAGGACGTGTTGGGGTCGGCTGGGCAGGGTTTGCTGTTGTGCGCGATCGCGACCGAGCATGGTGTGGTGGACCGGGGGGCGCAGGTGCGGCTGCTGGCGTCGGTGTTGTTCGACCGGGAGTTGGATCCGGTGGTCGCGGCCGGTCCGGGCGGTGCGGCCGGTGACGCCGCCGATGCCGCTGAGGTGGCGCGGTTGACCGGTGCGGAGTCGGCTGCGGAGTCGGCGCGGTCGGCGGAGCGGGTGTCGTCCGGGCGGCTGGGGTTGAAGCAGGCGGCGCGGTGGTTGTGGCGGCAGGGCCGCATGCTGTTCGCGGTGTACGAGGAGTTGGAGAAGCGGCCGCACGGCCGGTTCTACCACCAGGCGTTGGGGATGCTCCCGGTCGTGGGGTTGGCCGGGGACTACCTGGGTGAGCGGTCGGCGCTCAAGCGTGCGGCGCGCGCGGGGAAGCGGTGGTTGCGCGCGCACCCCGAGCTGGTGGCGCGCTGACCCGGTTCAGTGTTTGCGGATCTTGAGCCACACCAGTAGCGCCGCGATCAGTGCGGCCAGGGTGCCCAGTGGGATCGCCGGCCGGTGGGAGGCGGTGTGCCAGGCGGGTGCGACCTTGGTGGCGACGGGGTCGGGTAGTTTGCCGACCAGTTCGTCGCCCTTTGTGCGGGCGTGTTCGGCGCGGCGGTGTGCCTCGGCCCGGACCCGGCCCTTGACGTCGGCTTTCTCGCCGAGCGCGGCGACGGTGTGGGCGAGTTCCTCGCGGGTCAGTTCGACGTCGTGGCGAAGGTCCTCGTCGGTCGGCTCGCCGCCGGGCATCACCATCCGGTCGGTGTGGTCGGTCATCGTTTCGCCGCCTCCTTGACGGTGTGCACGTCCTCCTTGGCGCTGTCCACGGCGTCCGAGGGCATCGGTGCGCCCTTGCGGAGCTGCTGGCGGCCGACGAGCGCGGCGATTCCGGCGGCGACGAACACGGCGCCGGCGACGATCATCGCGGCGATCCAGGCGGGCAGTGCCATGGCGAGCAGCAGTACGAGGCCGGCGAGCAGTACGCCGAGGCCGAAGTGCGCGAGGACGCCGGCCGCGCCGAATCCGGCGGCGCCGATGCCGGCGTGTTTGGCCTTGTGTTGCACTTCGCGTACGGCGAGCCGGATCTCGGTGCGGGCGAGGTGGCTGAACTGGTTGGTCAGGTCGTGCACGAGTTCGGCGGTCGACTTCTGCCCGCTCGGCTCGTCGGCGCCGACGTCGGTTATCGAGCTCATCGGTGTTCCTCCTTGTGCGGGGGCTACCCATGGCGACCAGCACGAAAACCGGCGGGAGAACCGCTGTTTGGGGTGGGGTGGCGCGGCTATGCCTCCCCTATGCGAGCGTTGATCCTGAACTGCAGCCTGAAGAAGTCGCCGGAGCGGTCGAACACCCAGCTGCTCGCCGACATCGTCGCCACCGAGTTGCGGAACCACGACGTCACCGTCGACACGGTCCGTATCGTCGACCACACGATCGCTCCTGGGGTGCAGACCGACCTGGGTGATCCCACCGACTACTGGCCCACGATCCACGGCCAGCTGCTCGAGTCGGAGATCCTGATCATCGCGACGCCGACGTGGTTGGGTCGGCCGTCGTCGGTGGCGCAGCGTGTCCTGGAGCGGATGGACGCCATGTTGTCCGAGACCGGTGACGACGACCGGCCGGTGGCCTACGACCGGGTGGCCGGGGTGGTGGTGACGGGTAACGAGGACGGCGCGCATCATGTGATCAGCGAGGTGAGTGGCGCGTTGGTCGATGTGGGGTACACGATTCCCGGGCAGGCGTGGGTGTACTGGAACATGGGTCCAGGGCCGGGGCCGAACTACACCGACACCGACCACGGGCACGACTGGGCGGAGCAGACGGCGGGGCTGATGGGCCGCAATCTGCATCGGGTGGCGTCCGCGCTCAACCGCGGACCTCGCCGCGCGGGGGACTAGCGGGGCGGTAGTACGCAGAACTCGTTGCCCTGCGGGTCGGTCAGCACGACCCAGGGGAACTCCGGTTCGTCGGACACCACGCGGGCGCCGAGCCCGGTGAGCCGCTCGACTTCCTCGGCCTGGGTGCCGGTGGTGGGTGCGAGGTCGAGGTGCAGCCGGTTCTTGCCGGTTTTCGGGTCGTCGACCGGCTGGAACAGCAGGGGCGGTTCGCCGTCGCGGCCGATCTCCACGTATTCGACGTCGCGGGCGTCGCGCCACCTGGCTGTCTCGGTGTAGCCGAGCGCGGCGCACCAGAACGCGACCATTCCGGCGGTGTCCCGGCAGTCCACGGTGACGGCGAGCACACGGCTGACCATGTCGTCGACGCTACCCGTTCACCGTCGCGGGTGGTTCGAACCGGCCGAACACCCAGGTGCCGGGCGAGTCCTGGTCGTCGCCCGCCCAGAACTCCGTCCACAGCTCGGTGAACTCGGCGCGGGAAAGGTAGCCGTCGCCGTCGCCGTCCAGCAGCGGGAACACCTCGTCGGTGTCGGTGCGGCGGCCGCTCCAGCTCTCGATGAGGCGCCGGTACTCCGGCGCGGAGATCATCCCGTCGGCGTCCTCGTCGATCGCCTCGAACATCGTCATCGCGGTGGCCGCGACGGGCTGCCGCAGCTCGCCGAGCCGGTCGACGACCGCGAGTACGTCGTCGAGGGTGACGGTGTCGCGTGGGCCGTGGTGGCTGGTGGCGAGCAGGGTCCGCCACCAGCCCATCATGATGTCGGTGAGGCGGTTGTGGTCGGCCGATCCGGGTGTGGCGCCGCGGACTCCGGCCCACCGCTCGGTGAGCGCGGCGAAGTCGGCTTCCTCCAGCAGCCCGTCGCCGTTGACGTCCATGGCCCGGAACACCCGGGTGACCTTCCGTCGCTGCAACTCACTCGCCACGGCTCATCCTTTCGGTGGGGCGCAACGCGTCCAGCCTCACCGAGCGACGCGACGGGCACAATTGGCCAGTCGGGTCACGAACCGACACGATCAGGTGAAGTCGGTGCGGCTCGGCGTCTGGACAAGATCGGGCACCGTCGGCGAGGCTGCGAACGTGAACGGAAGCAGACTCCCGCAGGTCGACAACGTGAAGACGGCGTTGGTGGCCTGGGTCATCGGGGCGCATGCCCTGCTCGGCTACACCGCGGTCGGCGGGTGGCCCTACGACGAGATCAACGAGGTGTCGTTCGCGCCCGGTGTCGAGCTCGTGCTCGCCGCGCTCATCGGACCGTCCGGGCTGTTCGTCATCGGCGGGTTCTTCTTCCTCGCCGGGCTGTTCACGCCGGGTTCGCTGCGGCGCAAGGGGCTACGGCGGTTCAGCGTCGACCGGCTGTACCGGCTGGGGTTGCCGTGGGCGGCGTCGGCGTTCGTGGTGTGGCCGCTGACCATGTGGCTCGCGTACCGCGCGGCCGGGCACGACGGTTCGATCTGGTGGGTGATGACCCACCGCACTCCGCTGTTCGACGCCGGGTCGTTGTGGTTCGCGTTCGTGTTGCTGATCTTCTCCGTGGTGTACGCGGTGTGGCGGACCGTGTCGCCGCCGGACGAGGACGCGGTGGAGCCGGGGATGGGGCTGCTGGTGGTGCTCGCGCTCGGGATCGCGGTCACCTCGTTCCTGGTGCGGCTGTGGTTCCCGGCCAAGAGCGGGCAGGTGTTCGACCTGCACCTGTGGCAGTGGCCGCAGTGCGTGTTCATGTTCGTGCTGGGCCTGATCTGTGCCCGGCACGGCTGGGCCGCCGAGGTCCCGGAACGGATCCGCAGGCGCGCGACGACGGTGGCGGTGATCACGATCTGCGCGGTGCCGATCCTGGGGATCGCGGTCGGGATCACCGACCTGGCCGCCGACCTCGGCCCGTTCCTCGGCGGCTGGACCTGGCAGGCGGCCGCGACGGCGTTGGTCGAGGGGATCCTGGTGGTGTCCGGGTCGTTGTGGCTGCTCGGGCTCGCGCAGCGGCACCTCACCCAGGACGGGAAGTTCGCTGAGGGTTGCGCGCGGGCCGCGTTCCCGGCGTTCGTCATCCAGGGGCCGGTGCTGATCCTGCTGGCGCTCGCGATGCGGCCGATCGCCGCGCCGGCCGAGGTGAAGGCGCCGCTGGTCGCGGCGGTGTCGTTGGTGGGGTCGTTCTGGCTGGCCTGGCGGCTGGTGTCGCGGTCGGAACCGGCGAGGGCACCCCGCCATGCCCAGTGACGGGGATCGTGTCCGGGAGGTGCGGATCACGCCGGTGGCGTTCCGGGACCCGCCGCTGCTCAACGCGGTGGGCGTGCACCAGCCGTTCGCGCTGCGTGCGATCGTCGAGGTCGTCGCCGACAGCGGGATCACCGGCCTCGGCGAGACCTACGGTGACGCCACCCACCTGACCCGGCTGCGTCGTGCCGCCGACTCGATCGTCGGGGTCGACGTGTGGCACACCCACGAACTGGCCCGCCGCGTCGGTGCCCTGCGCGACGACTCCGCGGGTGGGGACGGCACCAGTGGCATGGTCGCCGCCAGTACCGCCGACCGGGTGCTGTCGCCGTTCGAGGTGGCGTGTCTGGACATCCAGGGCCGCGCGCTCGGCCGCCCGGTCACCGACCTGCTCGGCGGTGCCGTCCGGGACCGCGTCGACTACAGCGCCTACCTGTTCTACAAATGGCCCGGCCACCCCGGTTCCGACCACGACCGGTGGGGCGCGGCGCTGGACCCGGACGCGATCGTCGCGCAGGCCAGGTGGATGGTCGACGAGTACGGGTTCACCGCGATCAAGCTCAAGGCCGGTGTGTTCCCTCCGGAGGAGGAGGTCGCGGCGATCCGCGCGCTGCGCGCCGAGTTCCCCGGCCACCCGCTGCGGATCGACCCCAACGCCGCCTGGTCGGTGCCCACCGCGGTCCGGGTCGGCGCCGACCTCGACGGGATCCTCGAGTACCTGGAGGATCCCGTCGCCGGCATCGACGGCATGGCGCGGGTGGCGCGTGCGGTGCCGATGCCGCTGGCCACGAACATGTGCGTGGTCGCGTTCGACCACCTCCGCCCCGCGGTCGCCGCCGACGCGGTGCGGGTCGTGCTGTCCGACCACCACTTCTGGGGCGGCCTCGGCCGGTCCAGGGCGCTCGCGTCGACGTGCGAGACGTTCGGGCTGGGGCTGTCCATGCACTCCAACTCCCACCTCGGCATCAGCCTCGCCGCGATGACCCACCTCGCCGCCGCCACCCCGAACCTGACCTACGCGTGCGACACGCACTGGCCGTGGAAGGACCCCGCCGACGACGTCGTCGACATCGTCCAGCCCGGCACGCTCCGGTTCACCGGCGGCGCGGTCACCGTGCCCACCGCGCCCGGTCTCGGTGTCGACCTGGACCGCGACGCGCTCGCCCGCCTGCACGAGCAGTACCTGACCTGCGGGATCACCGCCCGCGACGACACCGCCTACTACCGCCGCCACCATCCGCACTTCGACCCCACCCCACCCCGCTGGTAGCGGGTCAGGTCAGGTCCGCCGCCCTGGACTCCAGGAACGCCCGCTCCGCGGGGTTCGTCGTCGCCGACGCCGCCGCCCGGTACTCCGCGACCGCGTCCGCGCGGCGACCCAGCCGCCGCAGCAGGTCCGCGCGCGCGGCGTGGAACGGGGGATATCCGGCCAGGTCCAGGCCCTCGATCGCGTCCAGGGCCGCGGCCGGGCCCGCTGTCTCGGCCACCGCCACCGCCCGGTGCACCGCCACCACCGGTGTCGGGGTCAGCGCGTACAGCTGGTCGTACAGCCGCACGATCTGCGCCCAGTCGGTGTCGGCGGCGGTGCGGGCGTCGCTGTGCACGGCGTTGATCGCCGCCTGCACCTGGTACGGGCCCGGCCGGTCGCGGCGCAGGCACGCCCGCACGATCGTCTGCCCCTCCACGATCAGCCGGCGGTCCCACCGGGCGCGGTCCTGGTCGGCGAGCAGCACCAACTCCCCGCCCGGCCCGGTGCGGGTCGCCCGCCGCGACTCGGTCAGCAGCATCAACGCCAGCAGGCCCCACGCCTCCGGTTCGTCCGGCAGCAGCGCCACCAGCAGCCTGCCCAGCCGCACCGCCTCCGCGCACAGGTCCGCCCGCACCGCGCTGTGGCCCTCGGTGAAGATCAGGTACACGACGGCCAGCACCGCCCGCACCCGCTCGGGCAGGTCCGCAGCGCGCGGCACCCGGTAGGGTATCCGCGCGGCCCGGATCTTCGCCTTCGCCCGCACCAGCCGCTGCGCCATGGTCGGCTCCGGCACCAGGAACGCCCGGGCGATCTCCGCGGTGGTCAACCCGCCCAGCAGCCGCAACGTCAACGCGACCCGCGCCTGCGGCGCGAGCGCCGGATGACAGCAGGTGAACACGAGCCGCAGCCGGTCATCGGGAACCACGTCGGGCACCGCATCGTCTTCGTCCTCGGGGCCGGTGGGTGCGTGCAGCAGCGCCGCCTCCGCGTGCCGGCCGGCGCGTCTCGACTCGCGCCGCACCCGGTCGATCGCCCGGTTGCGGGCGGTGGTGATGATCCATCCGGCCGGGCTCGGCGGCACCCCTGTCTCCGGCCAGCGCCGCAGCGCCTCGGCGAACGCGTCCTGGACCGCCTCCTCGGCGATGTCGAGGTCGCCGAACACGCGGGCCAGGACGGCCACCGCACGCCCGTGCTCGGCCCGGAACACCCGCTCGATCTCGGTCATCCGTGGAGCGGCCGCACCTCGATCGGGAGCGTGGTGACCTCGGCGAGTCGACGTCCCCACCGCAGCGCCTCGTCCAGGTCGGCGGCCTCGATGACGGTGAACCCGCCGAGGTGTTCCCTGCCCTCCACGAACGGCCCGTCCGTGGTGAGTACCCCGTCGTCCGCGGCGCGCAGCACCGTCGCGGTGTGCGGCGGGTGCAGTCCCGCGCCGAACACCCACGCGTCCTCGGCCCGCAGGTCGTCGTTCAGCCGGTCCAGCTCACGCATCAGCGGGTCGAGGACCTCCGGGGGCGGTGGGTCGCCGTCGGGCTGGTAGATGCTCAACAGGTACTGGGTCATCCGGTCACCTCCCGCCGGTAGGTGGCGAGCACCACGCCGGTGCCCGTCGTCACGCTATCGACCAGCCGCAACCGGGCCGGTGGGACACCGTCGCCGAGCAGCCGCCGCCCGCTGCCGAACACCAGCGGGTGGATGAGCAGCACGTACTCGTCGACCAGGTCGTGGCGCATCAGCGTGCGCAGCAGGTCACCGCTGCCCAGCACGACGATGTCCTTGCCGGGTCGTTCCTTCAGCGCGGTGACCGCGCGGGGGAGGTCACCGGCGAGCAGGGTGGAGTTCCGCCACGGCAGCGGCTCGGTGAGGGTGGTGGAGGCGACGTACTTCATGGTCTCGTTGAGCAGCGGCACGTACGGGTTGTCGGCAGGCTGGTGCGGCCAGTAGCCGTGGAAGTCCTCGTAGGTGCGTCGCCCCAGCAGCAGCGACCCGGTCTCGGCCATCCTGGGGCCCATCGTCCTGGCGATGGTCTCGTCGCTGTAGGGCACCGCCCAGCCGCCGTGGCCGAACCCGTCGCGGGGGTCCTCGTCCGGGCGGCCCGGTGCCTGCATCACGCCGTCGAGCGAGACGCTGTTCACGGTCACGATCCTGCTCACTGTCGATTCCCTTTCGTGCGGGGTGTTCCGCCCTTCACACGAACGGCCGGCGCCGGGATCGACAGGTCCGCCGAAAAAAGATGTGGTGTCCTTCCCGGGAGGGGGCCGGGAAGGACACCACGGCGTCGAGCCCGTCCCGCCGGGGCAATGGGGACGCGCGGCTCGACAGCCGGCTCTCCGGTGCGGGGGGAGTCACCAGGTCGCCGGACGCACGTGGATCTTCCGGGGCCTGCTGTCCGCAACGGGTGCGGCCGAAAGTTCCGGCAACCGGGTGAGGCCGTTAACCCTTTCGGGTCAACGGGGCGCCCCGCGAGTGATCCGGTCCAGTGGTTCACCGCGGCCGGGGAGGTCGACCGGCTTGCCGGACCGTTGCCGGTCGGTCACGGTTCCCGGGTCGACCGGCAGCTCCGGCCCGGACCTGGGTGGCAGGTCCGCCGGCGTGTCGATGGACGTGTCCGGGATCGGCGCCAGCTTCTCGGTCGGTTCCCCGGTCTCGACGGGTTCGGTCGTCGGTTCCGGGGTGGCTTCCGATGCCGGGGCGTGCTGCGGGGTCGCGTGCGAGCGGGTCTGCGCGCTGTCCTGGCGGAGCAGGTCGCGGATCGACTCGATGTCGTCTCGGAGCCGGTCCGCGGCGGCGGGCTCGTCGACCTTGGCCGCGTACTCGTCCGCGCGGTCGAGCAGCCGGGTGGCCTCCGGGATGCGGCCCTGGTCGACGGCGGTGCGGGCGTCGGCGAGCACGTCGTCGGCGTCCTCGACCGCGGCCCTGGACTCCGCCCGCCCGGCGAACACCACCTCGGTGACCGGCCACAGCGGGCTGCCCGGTCGGGCCTGCGCGGCCGCGACCGTGACCCCGCCCGCGGCGAGCACGGCCGCCGCGGCCGCGACCGCCGTCACCTTCGTCGACCGCCGACGCCGCGGCGGGCGGGCGACGGCCGCGGTGACCGCGTTCAGCAGCCGCTCGTCGGTGGCGCCCGCCGTGGGCATGCCGGCCCGCCAGCCGGCCAGCATCCGCGCCACCTCACCCTCGGCCTGGAGGTCGCCGTGCTCGCCGCGGCCGATCCGGTCCAACAGCTCGTCGTCCTCCCACCGGGAGTCGCCGAAGGGCCCGCGGACACTCATGCGATCACCCCGTCGACGGCGCGCGCCCACTCCCGCAGCCGGGCCAGCGCCCTGGACTGCGCCATCCGCACCGCGGCCGCGGACTTGCCGAGCACCGCGCCGGTCTCCTCCGCGGACAGCCCGGCCGCCACCCGCAACACGATGATCTCGCGCTGGGCGTCGGTGAGATCGTTGAGCAGCGGCAGCAGCCGACGCGACAGGTCGGCGAGGACCGCCTGCTCGGCCGGGTCGAACCCGCCGTCGTCGGCGCGTTCCGGCACGCAGTCGATCGGCCGGAACGCCGGCGCCCGGTGCGCGTCCGCGACCTTGTTCGCCGCGATCCGGTACACGAACGCGGTGAACGGCAGCCCGCGGTCCTGGTAGCGGGGCAGCGCCTCGAACACGGCCAGGCAGATGTCCTGGGCGACGTCGTCGGGGGAGACGTCCCCGCGGCCGAGGGAGCGCAGGTGCGCCCAGCAGTAGCGGAGCACGCCGGGGCGGATGCGGGCGAGCAGCTCGGCGGCGGCCCGCGCCTCACCGCGCCTGGCCCGCGTCGCGAGCTCATTGTCGAGCGTCACACCGGCAGCGTAACGAGGTGTCGCCGTCCGCGGGTGCCGACCGACCGGGTTACCGTGTCGGACGTGAACGATCCCAAACATCCGTACAGTCCCGCGGTGGTCGCCGGCGGGTTGGTGTTCGTGTCCGGGTCGCTACCTGTGCGCGCCGACGGCACCGTGGTCACCGGTGGGCGCGCGGCCATGGACGCCGCCGTGGACAGCCTCAGGGAGCGGATGGCGCACGTCGGCGCGACCCTCGACGACGTGGTGAAGCTGACCTACTTCGTCACCGACATCGGCCTGCGGGACGCCGCGAACGAGCAGTTCCTGGACCTGTGGCCGGAACCGAGGCCCGCGCGCACCGTGGTCGGTGTGGCGGAGCTGCCGTACGGGTGCGAGGTGGAGCTGGACGCGGTCGCGCGGGTCCCGGTCACGTCCTGAGGGCGTCCCCGACCAGGTCGACCGCGCTGCGACCGGGATCGCGGGCGGCGTTGTTGTAGACCTGCTCGGTGGTGTCGACGCTGGTGTGCCCGACGTCGGCCTGGACGTGCACGAGCTGCGCCCCAGCCTCGACGGCGGTGGTGACGTAGAAGTGCCGCAGAGCGTGCGGGTGCATCGCCCCGGCGACGTCCCGCAAGGGCTCGCCGGCGGCGGTCGCGAGCCGGCGCAGCAGTTGCCAGACAGCCTGCCGGCGGTACCGCCCGCCGGTTCGGGTCACCAGCAGCGGGCCGTTCGGGTCGGGCTTGGCCGGCCTGGTCTCCGTGGTGCCGCCGCTGTCCCGAATCCGCAGATAGTCGAGCAACGCCCGCTCGGCGGATTCGTGCAGGTACACCACCCGGGTCTTCCCGCCCTTACCGCGCACCCGCAACGCCCGACGACCACGAGTCACATGCAGGTCGCCCCGGTCGAGGTCGCAGAGCTCCCCGACCCGCAGCCCCAGCGTGAACAACCCGACCACCGCCGCCGCGCGGGCGGTGTCCACCAGGCTCGCCCCCCGCCGAGCCCGCGCCGCCGCCGTGAACAGCGCACGAACCTGCGCGGTAGTGAGCACGACGGTGCCCGTGGTGTTGCCGGCAGGGGTGGCGAGCCCCAGCCGGCGCCGGTTCAACGCCGCCGGGTTCCCCGCCGCGAGCCCGACGTCGGCGAGGTGCGTGTAGAGCGCCTTCACCGTGGCGAGCATGCGATCCCGGGTGGCCGGCGCGGCCCCGGCGGTGTCGAGGTCGGCGAGCCAGGCCTTGACGTGGGCAGAGGTCGCGGCAAGCGGGTCGATGCCCCGGTTCGCACACCAGCGGAACCAGTGCAGAGCCCGGAACCGCCCACGCGCGGCCGGGGGAGGAGTGCGCACCCCAGCCGACACCCCGCCCGGCACTCCACCCGCGGACGACCCACTCGATGAACCACCGGACGAACCACCGGACGAAGTGGCACCGCCCGGCGACACGTCACCGTTCCCCACCCGCCACGCCGGTGACCACGAAGCCCCACCGGACATGCCTGTCGACGCGGCCGCGGGGACGGCACCGAGCAGCACCGCGTACCGACCGACAGCCTCGACCCACGCGGTCTCGACCTCCCCGGCCACCCACTGCCCGGCCACCCACTGCCCAGCCTCACGGTGCCCAGCCTCACGGTGCCCGGTTGCCGACGGCCCGGATTCTCGGCGCCCAGCTTCTGCTTGCCGAGTCTCCCGGCGCCCGGCCTCCCGGTGCCCGCTGTCCCGGTGCCCGCTGTACCAGCGTCCAGTTTCCCCGTGCGTGGCCTCCTGCTGTCCTGTTCCCCCTCGCCAGGTCTCTCGATGCTCAGGTCCTGGCCGCCCGGCTCCTGACCCGGCGCCTGGTCGTGCGGCGTATGGACGTCCGCTCTCTGGGACTCCAGTCTCCGCCCCACGCTCAACCGGAGCGGTGATCCACTCGCGAAGGTCGGCGAGGCTCGTCGGTAGACCGAGCCCTTCCGCATAGGTCCGTCGAGTGCCGGCGTTGCCATAGCCACTGAGCCAGTCGGTGATCTCGTCCAGCAGCCGGTGTGGCTCCGCGACACCCGGCCATGGCCCCTGGTCACCGGCGATCGCCGGTGCGTTCCGGCCCTCCATCCTCATGCCAACCATCTTAGCTACAAAAGCACAGTTCTGTAGCTAAGAACACTTGCGTGTTGTGTAAGCACAACCTCGGTTATGGGAAATATAACTGTCTAGTACGATAGTGATCATGATTGAAGTGCAGGTCGAAACGTCAGGACTCTGCGGATTCAGCAGGTGCCGAGCCCCGCTGCCCGGCCCGGGCCCGAAAGGCGGCCGCCCGTACGCCTACTGCCCCGACCGCGCCTGGCCCGGCGGCAAGACCTGCAAACAACTGGCCGCCGCCCAGGACGCCCTCACCGAAGCGCTCGGCACCGACGGCACCCCCCACACCGGGACCATCACCGAGGCCACCGCAGCGTTCGTCGACGCCGCCGGCCGGCTCGCCGAACCGGTCCGGGAGGTGCTGGACCTCGCCACCGCCCTGCGAGGCGCCCTGGCCGAAGAGGTACGGGCCGCCGCCGACCGCGCCGACCGCGCCGAAACGGCCGCCGCCACCGACCAGGGACTCCGCGAAGCCGCCGAAGCCGACGCACACGCCGCCCGCCTCGCGGCGGAAGCCGCCGAGGCCAAGGCCGCCGACACCATCGCCGAAGCCAAGGCCGACCTACGCCGGCACGTCGCCGCCCGCGACCAGGCCGTCGCCGACGCGCGGGCCGCCCGCGACACCGCCCGTCAGGCCGACCTCGCCACCGCCCGCGCCGAAGGCATCGCCGCCACCGAACGCACCCGCGCCGAGGACGCCATCCGTCAGGCCGAACAGGAACGGGCCAGGGCCGACGCCGCCGAACAACGCGCCACCCAGGAAGGCGCCCGGGCCGACGCGGCCGAACAACGCGCCACCGAAGAACGGTCCCGGGCCGCCGACGAACGGTCCCGCGCCGAGGCCGCCGACACGCGCACCATCGCCGCCGATGCCCGCGCCGACGACGAACGCCACCGGGCCGACGAGGCGATCCGCGCCCTCAACGACGCCACCGCCACCCTCGCCACCCGCACCGCCGAACTGGCCGCCGCCCGCGCCGACACCGAACGCCTCCGCGACGAGCTGGCCGCCGCCACCGACCACACCCGTGACCTCGCCACCCAGCTCCGCACCCAACAAGCCGCCCACGACCAGCGACTCGCCGACGCCGCCGCCCGGCACGCCGCCGAACTCGCCCGCCACACCACCCGGCTCCGCGAGGCCCTCCTCGACCCGGCGCCGGACGAGGACCTCCGCACCCGCCTACTGACCACCCTGCTCGACCCCGGCTGAACCCCACCACGGCGAACGGCGAGCACCGGTTCACCCCGTCGCGGGGCACGGCGGGGCGCAAGGGATGCCGGGCAGATACCGGGCCTGTGTCATGGACGGGTACGCGACGGCGCAGACCCGGGTCCACGCTGTCTTTGGCCGACGGTTACCCCGGTGCCGGCGGGCCCCCGCAACCGACCCACCCGCAGCCCGCCCCC
>NZ_JAFFZE010000003.1 GCF_025165815.1 Actinophytocola gossypii
GGTAACGCGAGGGCGCCGCCCGGGGTCCCCGGTGTCTTTGGCCGACGGTTACCCCGGTGCCGCGAGTCGCCGAACTCGCGCACGGCGACTCGCGGCACCGGGAGCTCACCCACTCCTACCTCGCGTCGGCGACCCGCGAACTGGTCACCGGCCCAGCTGTTCGGTGGAGTTCCGGCGCTCGCCTTCGCGATGCGCGCAGCGGACCCCCCACGACTACGCAACCTGCCCGCCCGGCTGGAACACGTCCTCACCGAGGTGCACCGTCGAGACCAGAACGCGGAGCCGCCCGCGCCAGGTTCCTCGAAGGGGCCGGCGACCCGTGGGAACGCGCCCTGATGCTCCGGTGACCGCCGGAGGTCGCGCTAGTCCGGCGCGCCCCCGTGCACCAACCGCAACCTCGGCCGATGGTCCGGCACCCCGACCAATGCCCGCAACCGGGGCAGCCCGACATGCAGGTTCGCGGCCAGCCTGGCCATCGGCAGGCCGTGCGCCCCCGCCAGCTCCACCGCACGGGACAGCAACTCCGGTTCCTCCCCGGGATACTCGGACCGCACCGGCTCCCGCGTCCGCCACCCCAACCCGGTGAGCGCCGCCATCACCCGCCGCACCGTCGACTCGCCGTACACCCCCAGGTCCTTGCCCCGATACGCGAGCGCGGCCACCGACACCCCGTAGCCGTCCGCGACCTCCTTGAGCGCGGCCACGTTCACCGGCGTCGGCAACCGGTCCGCGATCTCCGCCGCCGGCATCAACAGCTCCGCGGCGAACGCGTTCGCCGCGCGCTCGTGGTGGCCCGAGCCCGGCGCCGGGTCGGGATGCAGCAGCAGGTGCCCCAGCTCGTGCGCGACCGAGAACCGGCGGCGCATGGGGTTCCCCTTCCGCGACAGCACGATCATCGGACGGCCGTGCAGCGCCGCGGAGAACGCGTCGATCGTCTCGGCGTCCACCGCCGGGATCCGGGCGACCACGATGCCGCGCGCCTCGAGATGACGCACGAGGTGCACCACCGGCCCGGTCGGCTGGTGCCACGCCTTGCGGGTCATCCGCGCCGTCGCGGCCGGGTCGCCGGGCGGGAGGTCCAGCGGCAGGCGGAGGTCCACCGGCGGCAGCTCCACCACCCGCTCCAGCTGGTCGGTCAGCTCCCACAGCAACTCGACGTGCGCGAGCGCCTGCTGCCGCTGCACCACCGTGGTCGCGCGCAGTGACCGGAAGTGCGCGCGCGCGGTGTCCAACCGCAGATGGGGTCGCCCGGTCGTGAAGAACGTGACCGGCACCCCGAGCGCCGACGCGCACCGCCGCAGGGTCTCCCCGCTCGGCCGGGACTGCCCCAGCTCGTACTGCGACACCGCCGCCGCGGTCCGCTCGATCGCGTCGGCCAGCTCGCGTTTACGCAAGCCGGCCAGCTCGCGGGCCTGGGTCAGCCGGGCAGGGTCGAACGCCAGCGCGACGGCGGCGGCATCCGGGGACACGACGGCACTCCTCGAGGTACGGCGAAACGGCTGGACCCATCGTGGTCCAGCACGGAGCGTGGCTCTACGCGGGTGACGGCTCTACGCGGGTGACGACGTCACGACGACGATCGTCGCTCACGGTCGAGCCGCGGCCGGATCGGCACCACCGGCTCCGGCACGTCGAAGATCGTCGGGTCCAGCGGCGCGGACCGGCGCGGTTCGGGCACCGGCCCGGCCCCGACGTCGTCGGCGATCGCGAGCAGGTCGAGCAGCCATTCCCACTCGACCCGGTTCTCGTACAGCTCGCCCTGCCCGACCCAGGCGCCGGTCAACCCGTCGTCCTCGTTGCCCGCCCAGCCGAGGAACAGCAGCTGCCGGTCGGCGAGCCAGACGTCCCGGCGGCTGAGCAACCCCGGGTCGCCGCTGGTGGTGAGCAGGTCCCGCCGCAGGTCGCTGGCGTCGCCGATCGAGCCGCGCGGGCCCGTCGGCAGCTGCATCTGGTACACGCCGAACCGCGCGAACTTGAGCAGCACGGACTGGAACGCCGAGTCCACGACCAGGCCGGGCAGCTCGGTGTCCAGCGAGTTCGCGGTGTTGAGCAGGTACTGGTAGCGGTCGGTGCCGAAGCTGGTGTTGTTGCTCCAGCCGCCGCGGTGGTTGGAGCGCCGCTGCGCCTGCACGTCGGCGGCGGCCTCGTGGGCGTCCCGCAGCCACCGGCACAGCGTGGTCGCGAAGTCGGCGAGCGGCACCGGCCGGACCAGCTCGCCGAGCCGGTCCAGGTGCGCCGGATCGTTCTCCGCCACCACAGCCTCCTTGATCCCCGCGAATCGATCTCGACCGTTCACTTGATTCTCGCACCCGAAACCGTCGCGCCGGTCCATTCGGGCACGGCGTGTCCGAAACCGGGTTGAACCGGACCGCCGGCCGGCTCGTGTACGAGGGCGAGCGAGCAAGAACAGGAAGGGTGTGATGGCAGTGCGCGGACCGGTGGTCTCCGCCGTGGTCGCCGTGGGCGGCCTGGTCGGGATGATGACGGTCAACTCGGTCGGCGGGCTGGTCGTGGACGACAGCGGCCAGCAGGCCACCAGCGAGGTCGCGGCGACCGCGTCGGAAACCCCGACCGAACCACCGACCCAGCCGCCCACCGAGACCCAGCCACCCCCGGAGACCACCGAGGTGCCGCCGACCACCGAGGTCGAGACCACCGAACCGGCCCCACCCGACGAGCCCGCGCCGTTCCCGGCCGAGGCCGTCTACGCCGGCGAGGTCGACGGCGGCCCGATGACGATCGCCGTCGCCGTCAAGGGCGAGCAGGCCGCCGCCTACCTCTGCGACGGCGCGAACGTCGAGTCCTGGCTGCAGGGCACCGCCCGCGACGGGCGGCTGGACGTGCGGTCCAAGGACGGCACCAACCGGGTCGTCGCCACCCTCGACGGCCGGGACCTGACCGGCACGGCCACCGTGGCGGGCCAGGAGCTCCCGTTCACCGCGGGCGAGGCGAAAGCACCCGCCGGGCTGTACCGGGGCGAGGGCGCCGAGGCCACCATCGGCTGGATCGTCCTGCCGGACGGCACCCAGGTCGGCATCGCGACCGGCCCCGGCGGGTCGGAGCCCGCGCCGAGGCTGAACCCCGAACGCGGCGCGGTCACCCTCGACGGGCGGCGCGTCGTGGCCGACGAGGTCGCCGGCGACACGACCTTCTGAGCGTGACCAGCGGGAGACAGGAGACCATCGTGATGAGCGCGCGAACCGGGCCGCCCGACTTCGGGCCGGCCGGACCCGAACCGGACGCCGACAGCACCCAACCGGTGCCAGAACACTGGACCAGACCGGCACTCGGCCCGACCCCGTGGAGCACCGACCAGTGGGGCCTGCCCGACGACGTCCTCGACGACGGCGAAGAACCCCGGCGCGGGAACTTCCGCGCCGTGATCACCGCGCTCGCGGTCGGGTCGCTGGTCGCGGTCGCCATCGGCGTGTACGGCAAGCTGCACGAGCCGACGAACCTGGCGTTCAGCCTCGCCGGGTTCTCCAGCGGCCTGCACGCGAAGGCGTGGCTCGGCACCGCCGCGTTCGCGCTCGCGGTCGTGCAGGTGCTCACCTCGCTGGCCATGTGGGGCAGGCTGCCCGGCGTGCGCGGCGACGGCCGGATCGCCGGGGTGCTGCACCGCTGGTCCGGGCGGCTGGCCGTGCTGGTGTCGCTGCCGGTCGCCGCGCACTGCCTGTACGCGCTGGGGTTCCAGGGTTTCGACACCCGCGTGCTGCTGCACTCGCTGCTCGGCTGCTTCTTCTACGGGATCTTCGTCTGCAAGATGATCGTGCTCACCAAGGACGACAAGCCCGGTTGGGTGCTCCCGGTCATGGGCGGCGTCGTGTTCACCGGGCTGACCGGCCTGTGGCTGACGTCGTCGGTCTGGTTCTTCACCGAGTTCGGTGTGACTTTCTAAGGCAGGGATCGATGAACGACAACAGTCCGGTGCTGCCCAGGCGTACCGCGGTGGCCGGCACCGTCGCGGTCTGCGGCCTGGCCTCCGCGTGCGCCCGCTACGGCGGCCCGAACACCCCGCAACCCGACACCATCGCCGGAGAGGACACGGGCGGTGGCGCGACCGGGGACGTCCTCGGCCTCGCCAGCGACGTCCCGGTCGGCGGCGGCACGGTGTTCCGCGACCGGGAGATCGTGGTGACCCAGCCGTCCGAGGGCGTGTTCCGCGGGTTCTCCGCGCTGTGCACCCACCAGGGCTGCGTGGTCACCGGCGTCGCCGACGGCACCATCAACTGCGACTGCCACAACAGCAAGTTCGGTGTCGGCGACGGCGCCGTCCTCGCCGGCCCGGCCCCCGAACCCCTTGCCGCGCAACAGGTCAGCGTCACCGCGGACGGGAAGCTGGTCACCGGCGGCGCCCCACCGGACACCACCGCGCAGACCACCGAACCTCCCGCCGAGACCACCGAACAGACCACCACCGAACCGGCGCCGCCCCCGTTGGCGTCCACATCGGACATCCCGGTCGGCGGCGGCACCGTGTTCGCCGACCAGGAGATCGTGATCACCCAACCCACCCGGGGCGACATCCGCTGCTTCTCGGCCGTGTGCACCCACCAGGGCTGCCTGGTGTCGACCGTCGCCGGCGGCACCATCAACTGCGACTGCCACGGCAGCAAGTTCGCCATCGCCGACGGCTCGGTCACCGCCGGCCCCGCGCCAGAACCGCTCGGCGAACGGGAGATCCTGGTCGAGGACGGCCGGATCTCGCTGCCCTGACCGGGCCGGGTCAGTCGCCGGCGCTGGTCGCCGCGTGCAGGTCGCCGTCCTCACCGGGCAGGCACGCGGCCGCCCGGTCGTCGGTGCCGAGGAACTCACCCAGACAGTTCCCCAGCTGGGCGTGACCTCGGGCGTTGGGGTGGAACGACTCCTGCAGCGCGTGGCTGGCCCGGCCGTCCTCCTGCAGGTCGTCCCACCGCACCGCCAGCCGCCGGAACCACTCCTGGTCCTGGTCGTCGCCGTGGGTGCAGGCCTCCCGGCCGATCCCCGCGCGGGACAGGTCGAGGAACCGGGCGTCCACCTCCGCCGCGGCCTGCCGCACGCCGGCGGTGAGCACCGGCACCGCGGTGTCCCCGACCCACCGCAGGTCGTCCTCGCGGAACGGGCAGCCGGACAGGTCCTGCAGGTCGGGCGCTATGTCCGGGCCGATCGGCGCGGCGTAGGACTGCACGACGAGCGCGTAGTCGTCGGTGGCGTAGCCGGCGTCGCGCATCACCGTGCGGATGTCGCGCAGCGCGTCGACGAGCTTGGGCACCATCCGGTCCACCCGCTCGCCCCACTCCGGGCCGACGACCTCGCCGCACGGCTCGGTCCGTTCGGTCCACGCCTGCACACAGGCGTTGAGCACGTGCGAGAACCCGGGGTCGTCGTTGGCGCCGGAGGCGACCACGACCGCCACCACCCGCTCGCGTTCGGCGATCTCCCCGAGCCGTTCGGCCTGCGACGGCTCGGTGTACTGCTCCACGTCACCGAGCCCCACCTGCGGGGACGGCGCGCCGGAGCACGCGAGGTTGTGGGTGTCGTCGATCCCGGGCAGGTCGGTCTGGTGGATCGAGGCGTGCGGGGAGCGGTGGCACCAGTTGCCGTCCTGCCCGTCGGTACCCGGCTCGTAGTCGCCGGCGCCCTCCCCGGACATCGTGCTGTCGCCCATCGCCACCAGCACCCGCGGCGCGTCGCGCGGCGGGCCGGGCAGCGGCGCCGGCTCCTGCGGGGAGCCGACCAGCACGAACAGCCCGCACAGCATCACTACCGCCGCGAGCGCGATCCAGGCTCGCCATCCCCGTGGTCGCATCGGCGTCAAGTCTAGAGAGTCCGGCCGCACCATCCCCAGCGCGATGGTGGATCATCGATGCCGTGAGTGCCCACACCCTGACCGGCCGCGCCCGCACGTTGACGCTCTGGGCGGGGCGGCTGATCGTCGTGGTCTCCGCTGCGCACCTGCTGTTCTTCCTCGTCACGTCGCTGGACTTCGTGCCGGACTGGGCGAGCGGCGCACTGTGGGAGGCGACGGCGGTGGGGGAGCCGCCGCCGGCCGAGCAGGGCGCGTTCTTCCGGCTGCTCGGCAGCTTCGCGGTGCCGCTGCTGCTGGTGGGGCTGCTGCTGTGGCGGTCGGCCGCCCGCGAGCAGGCGCTGCCCGGATACGTGACCTGGACGGTCGCCGGCTGGTCGCTGCTGTGCGCGCTGATCCAGCCGGCGTCCGGGTTCCCGCTGCTGGTCGTCGCGTCGGTGCTGCTGGTACTGGCCCGGCGCGCGGCGCCCCACCCCGGGCGGGACGCCGCGCGCTGAGAGCACCTAGAGCGGCCGGCGGATGTCCCGCGGGTCACGCTCGTCGAGCACCCCGACCCGCGCGGACCGCGCGCTGACCGCACCCTCCACGCCGGCCCAGCGGCGCAGGGTCGCGGTCGCGGCGGCCCGGTCGGCCGGGTTCAGCGCGGCGATGTCGGCACCGTGGTTGGCGCCCGGCGCGGTGTAGGTGTGGGAGTCGTTGTCGCTGGGGTGGAACGGTTCGGCGCCCCACGGGTCGTTCGAGCCGTAGACGAACAGCATCTCGCTCGCCTGGCGGCGCACCCAGCGGTCGACGTCGGTCATCGGCCACGGGTCGTGCCGGGACCGCAGCTCCGCCGGCAGGCTGGAGTTCGCCACGTACAGGTTCGGGTAGCGCAGCAGGTCCTTGAGGTACCGGAACTTCGGCTGCGGCCAGCCGAGCTGGGTGGCGGCCTGGTGGTAGTACGGCGCGTACGGGGTGATGCCCTCGTCGGCGTAGAACCCGAACCCGGCGACCGAGTCGATGAAGTCGAAGATCTCCTGGTCGGTGGCCTCCGGGCCGGGGACCGCGCCGCACGCCGACTCGCCGGAGTACTGCCAGAACGCCCACTCGACGTCCAGCACGGTCATCTCGAACGCCTTGTCCGTCGACCCGAACACCCGCTCGAACGTGAGGTCGTTGGCGGCGGCGTAGTCGTCGTACAGGTTCACCAGGTCCGTGCGGCGGCTCAGCGCCTCCCGCTGCAGCGTCTTGAGCGCCGTGCGGCACTCCGGGGTGGCGCCGACGGTGGCGAAGAACCGGTCGTAGGCCGCGTCGGACTTGTTGTGCACGTCGTTGGGGGCGACGTAGGCGACCACCCCGTCCACGTCCCGCGGGTAGTAGCGCCGGTGGTACACCGAGGTCATGCCGCCCTTGCTGGCGCCGGTGGAGATCCAGTTCGCGGTGTACACGTCCGCCAGGGCCTGCACGATCCGGTGGTGGTCGGTGGCGGCCTGCCAGATGTTCAGCGTGTCCCAGTCGGCCGGCTGGGGTCGGGACGGGGTGAAGAACCGCTGCTCGACCGAGATCTGGTTGGCGTCCAGCAGCGCCGTCGGCTCGGAGCGGAACGCGTACTCGGGCATGTCGTAGCCCGTGGTGTGCAGCACCATCGGCCGGTCCTCGGCGCGGTGCAGCAGCTGGAACCGCTGCTCGAACGTCTGCCCGCCGGGGTCGGTGTGGTCGACGGGCTGCCGGTAGGTGAGCAGGAAGAACCGGTAGCCGGGTGCCGGCGCCGGTTGTTCGGAGGTGACGGTCACGTTCGGCAGCGCCTCGAGCCGGTCCCGCAGGTCGGGTTCGGCGGCCTGGGCGGGTACCGCGGCGGTCAGCCCGATCATGCTCATGGCGATCGCGGGCAGGACCGCGGCCGCCACCGTCCTTCTTCGGATGGACACGTCACACTCCTCGTGAACACGGTGGTCGCACTGGGTGGGCGACCGACCTGGTGGAGTGTCCACGAAGCACGCCGTTCGGGGTAGAGCCGAACAAGGCCACTTCACACCGTGTGCATTTGATCACGCGTCGCCAATGTGCGGATCCGGCGAGCAGCGGGTATGACCGGGGCATGACCATCCCGACTGTCACCCTGAACAACGGCGTCCCCATGCCCCAGCTCGGCTTCGGCGTGTTCCAGGTGCCGAACGACGAGACCGAGGCCGCGGTCTCGGAGGCCCTGCGGGCCGGGTACCGCAGCATCGACACCGCCAAGGTCTACGGCAACGAGACCGGGGTGGCCGACGCGATCCGCGCGTCCGGCATCCCCCGCGACGAGCTGTTCGTCACGACCAAACTGTGGAACGACGACCACGGCTACGACGCGGCACTGCGCGCCTACGACACCAGCACCCGCGCGCTCGGCCTGGACCACGTCGACCTGTACCTGATCCACTGGCCGGCGCCGTCGGCCGACCGGTACGTCGAGACCTGGCGGGCGCTGGAGAAGCTGCTGGCCGACGGGCGGGTCCGGGCGGTCGGCGTGTCGAACTTCCAGCCCGCGCACCTGCGGCGGCTGTTCGACGAGACCGGCACCGTGCCGGCGGTCAACCAGATCGAGCTGCACCCGTACCTGCAGCAGGCCGAGCTGCGCGGACTGCACGCCGAGCACGGCATCGTGACCGAGGCGTGGAGCCCGCTGGCCAAGGGCGGTGACCTACTGGCCGAGCCCGTGGTCACCGAGCTCGCCGAGCGGCACGGCCGCACCCCGGCTCAGGTGGTGCTGCGCTGGCACCTGAGCCTGGGGAACGTGGTGATCCCGAAGTCGGTGACGCCGTCGCGGATCCGGGAGAACCTGGACGTGTTCGGGTTCGACCTGGCCGAGGAGGACCTGGCCGCGCTGGGCACCCTGGAACGCGGGCACCGCACCGGCCCGGACCCCGACAACTTCGGCTGACGGTTACTCGGCCTCGTAGTCGCGCCACCACTTCTGCCCGGCCTCCGGGAGCGTGGCGATCGGGTCGTAGTACGGGTAGCGGCGGCTCAGCGCGTCCGGGTCGTCGTGCTCGATGCCGGTGCGGTAGTTCTTCGTCCAGTACGAGACGCCGCGCTCCCGGTCGTAGTCGGCGAGCTGGTGCACCCACCGCTTGCCGACGTACGGGACGTCGCAGATGATCCGCGGCGTGGCGTACCCGGGCAGGTAGCCCATGATCCCGTGCTGGAGCTGCTGGGCCTCCCACACCGCGACCCGCCAGTGCTCGGCGTTGGGGATCATGTCGCACATGTAGAAGTAGTACGGCAGGATGTTCGCCTCGCCCTGCAGCGCGAAGCACAGGTCCAGCAGGTCGTCCGGGGTGGCGTTCACGCCGCGCATCAGCACGCCCTGGTTGCGGACGTCCCGCACGCCGACCTCCAGCGCGGTGCGGGCGGCCTCGGCGACCAGCGGGGTGACCGACTGGGCGTGGTTGACGTGGGTGTGGATGGCCAGGTTGACACCGCGCCGACCGGCCGTGCGGGCGACCCGCTCCAGGCCCTCGACGACCTTGGGCTGCAGCCAGTGCTGCGGCAGCCCGGCGAGCGCCTTGGTGGCGAGCCGGATGTCGCGGACGGTGTCGATGTCCAGCAGCCGCATCAGGAACGCCTCGAGCTGGTGCCACGGCACGTTCGCGACGTCGCCACCGGAGACCACGACGTCCCGCACGCCGGGGGTGCGCCGCAGGTAGTCGATCATCCTGTCCTGGCGGTCGACCGGCTTGAGCGTGAGCTTGTGCTTGTCGACCTGCTCGGTGGAGTTGCCGACCAGGTCCATCCGGGTGCAGTGGCCGCAGTACTGCGGGCAGGTCGACAGGAGCTCGGCCAGCACCTTGGTGGGGTAGCGGTGGGTCAACCCCTCGACGACCCACATCTCCGCCTCGTGCAGCGAGTCCCGCGAGCTGTGCGGGTGGTTCGGCCAGTCCGGGTCCCGGTCGCTGGCGACGGGGAGCATGTACCGGCGGATCGGGTCGGCCAGGAACGCGCTCGTGAACGAGCCCTCCGCCGACGGCACCATCGTGTTGAGCATCTGCGGCGGCAGCAGCATCGACATCGTGGCCAGCCGCCGCTGGTCGTCGAGCAGGTCGTCGTAGAACGACTCGTCGAGCAGGTCACCCATCACCGCGCGGAGCTGCTTGGCGTTCTTCACGCAGTGCACCCGCTGCCACTGCGCGTCGCGCCACTGGGCCTCGGTGACGTCCCGCCAGCCGGGGAAGCGGCGCCAGTCGGGCTCGACCAGCTCCCGCCGGACGTACTCGTACGGTTGCCGCGCGGTCTCGTCGACTGCCTCGGAGACTGTCGTGGCGGCGGTGGCCACGTCATGCAGCGCCGTCATCTGTTCTCCTCGCCGGTAGGGTTGCGTAAAGATATGCTGCCAGATGCTTGTATCGACGTAAATCCTACGGGAGTGGGTGGTTGGGTGTCCTCTTCGGCGTATGGGCTGCACCGCGTGGTGGAACCGGCGGGGGTGCTGCCGCAGCAGGCGTGGCGGCTGTCCACGGACGACCGCCTGTGGCCGGACGAGGTGCTGGTCGACGTCGCCCGGCTCAACCTCGACGCCGCGTCCTACCGGCAGCTGCGCGAGCGGCACGGGTCCCCGGACGCGGTGCGGTCGGCGGTGCTCGGGATCGTCGAGGAGCGCGGGAAGATGCACAACCCGGTCACCGGGTCGGGCGGCATGCTGCTCGGCACGGTCCGCGAGGTCGGCCCCGAGTCCCCGCTGGGCCTGCGGGTGGGGGACCGGATCGCGACCCTGGTGTCGCTGACGTTGACCCCGCTGCGGATCACCGACGGGCTCGCCGGCTGGTCGGGCGAGGGCGAGCAGGTGCCGTGCCGGGGGACCGCGGTGCTGTTCGGCCGGTCGATCGCCGCCCGCCTGCCCGACGACCTGCCGGACGGGCTCGCGCTGTCCGTGCTGGACGTGTGCGGCGCGCCCGCGCTGACCGACCGCGTGGTGCGCGACGCCGGACCGGGGTCCTCGGTGCTGGTCCTCGGCGGTGGCGGCAAGTCCGGAAGCCTGTCGCTGGCGGCCGCGCGCCGCGCCGGCGCCGACCGGCTGGTCGCGCTGGTGCCGACCGACACCGAGGCCGACGCGGTGCGCGCCGCCGGCCTGGCCGACGAGGTGCTGGTCGCCGACGCCCGGGACCCCGTCGCCGTCGCCGACACCGTGGGCGAGCAGGTGGACGTGACCGTGGTGTGCGTGGACGTGCCGGGCTGCGAGCACGGCGCCGTGCTGGCCACCGCGGACGGCGGCACGATCGTGTTCTTCTCGATGGCCACCTCGTTCTCCGCCGCCGCGCTGGGCGCCGAGGGCCTGGCGGCGGACGTGCGGATGCTGGTCGGCAACGGGTACGTGCCCGGCCACGCCGAGTTCGCGCTCGACCTGCTGCGCACGGTCCCAGGGGTTCGCGAGCTGTTCGACCGACGCGAACGGCACACTGCCTCGACATGACCACCCTGTTCACCGGTGCCCGGATCCACGGCTCGTCCGCGACCGCGTTCGCGGTCACCGACGGAGTGCTCTCCTGGATCGGCGCCGACTACCCCGGCACCCCCGGCGACGTGGTGGACCTGGACGGCGCGCTGGTGGCGCCCGCGTTCGTGGACGCCCACGTGCACGCCACCGCCGCCGGTCTGCTGCGCACCGGCCTGGACCTCACCGCCGCCACCCGCGTCAGCGACGTGCTCGACGCCGTCCGCGACCGCGCCGAACCGGGGGCGTTGCTGTGGGGCCACGGCTGGGACGAGACCGCGTGGCCGGAGAACCGGCCCCCGACCCGCGAGGAACTGGACACCGTCGCCGGCGGCGTTCCGGTGTACCTGTCGCGGATCGACGTGCACTCGGCGTTGGTGTCGTCCGCGCTGGTCGACCTCGCGCCCTCGGCGCGCACCGCGGCCGGCTGGTCGGACACCGGCCCACTCGCCCGCGACGCGCACCACCACGTGCGCCGTGCCGCCCGCGCGTCCATCGCGCCCGGGCAGCGGCGGGCGGCGCAGCACGCGTTCCTGCGGCACGCAGCGTCGATGGGCGTGGCGTGCGTGCACGAGTGCGGCGGCCCGGACATCTCCGGCCGCGAGGACTTCGACGACCTGCTCACCCTCGACACCGGTGTCGAAATCGTCGGGTACTGGGGTGAGCGCGGCGTGCGGGTGCCCGGCGCGCGCGGGCTGGCCGGAGACCTGTTCGTCGACGGCGCGTTCGGCTCCCGCACCGCCGCGCTGCACGAGCCCTACACCGACGCACCGGACACCAGCGGCGCCCGCTACCTCGACGCCGAGCAGATCGCCGCCCACCTGGTCGCCTGCACCGAGACCGGCACCCAGGCCGGGTTCCACGTCATCGGCGACGCCGCCGTCGCCGAGGTCGTCGACGGGTTCCGGCGCGCCGAGAAGATCGTGGGGGAGCGGGCACTGGTCACCGCGCGGCACCGGCTCGAGCACCTGGAGATGGTCACCGCCGAGCAGGCCGACGAGCTGGCCCGGTTCGGGGTGGTCGCGTCGGTGCAGCCGCTGTTCGACGCCGCCTGGGGCGGCCAGGACGGCATGTACGCCCGCCGGCTCGGTGCCCGCGCCGCCGCCCTGAACCCGTTCGCGACGCTCGCGGCCGCCGGGGTGACGCTGGCGTTCGGGTCCGACACCCCGGTCACCCCGGTCGACCCGTGGGCCACGATCCGCGCCGCCGTGCACCACCGCACCCCCGGCTCCGGCATCGACGAGACGGCCGCGTTCGCCGCGCACACCTCGGGCGGCCGCGCCGCCGCCCGCGACCCCTGGACCGGCGAACTCACCGTCGGCGCGCCCGCCACGTTCGCGGTGTGGCGCGACCAGACCTGCCTGCGGACCGTACGCAACGGACAGACGATCCACGAGGTGCCCCTGACATGACGCTGCTTGGCCTGGACCCCGAGGTGGTCGCGACCGCCCGCCGGCTCGCCGCCCGCGCCGCCGAACCGGTCGTGTCGATCGCGAAGGCCCACACCACCGTCGCCGTCGAGCGCGCGACGCTGCGGCTCGCCGGCATCACCGGCGCCGACACCGGCCACCGCGCCGGCGACGTGCCGTGGGTGAACCGCGTCGTCGACACCGTCCGCGACCACTGCGGCCTCGACCACGGCGTCGTCCTGCCCGCGTTCCACGCGCTGCGCGAACACGACCTCGGCTCGCTGACCGAACTCGCCGAGGCCACCGCCGCCGGCCAGATCCAGTACCGGATCCCCACCGGCCGCGCCGCCGACCGCGCCGCCAGGACCGGGCACACCGCCATCGCGAAGGGCCTGCGCACCGTCGACCGCAACCGCGCCCAACGCGACAAGCTCGTCACCCGCTTCGGCAACCCCCCGCGCCGCCCGTGGATCTACCTGATCGTCGCCACCGGCGACATCGACGAGGACGTCGTGCAGGCCGCCAACGCCGCCCGCGCCGGCGCCGACATCATCGCCGTCATCCGCTCCACCGGGCAGTCCCTGCTGGACTACGTGCCAGAAGGCGCCACCCACCACGGGTTCGCCGGCACCTACGCCACCCAGGAGAACTTCCGGATCATGCGCGCGGCGATGGACGACGTGTCCAAGGAGGTCGGCCGCTACATCCGCGTC
This sequence comes from Actinophytocola gossypii, assembly GCF_025165815.1. Taxonomy (GTDB): domain Bacteria; phylum Actinomycetota; class Actinomycetes; order Mycobacteriales; family Pseudonocardiaceae; genus Actinophytocola; species Actinophytocola gossypii. Next base: position 13,357 of record NZ_JAFFZE010000003.1, read on the forward strand.
ACCAACTACGCGTCCGGGCTGTGCATGCCCGAGATCGCCGTGCTCGCCGGCCTGCAACGCCTGGACATGATGCTCAACGACTCCATGTACGGCATCCTGTTCCGCGACATCAACCCGATCCGCACGTTCGTCGACCAGCGGTTCTCCCGCCAGGTCCACGCCCGCGCCGGCATCGTCATCAACACCGGCGAGGACAACTACCTCACCACCGCCGACGCCGTCGACGCCGCGCACACCGTCACCGTGTCCCAGCTGCTCAACGAGCACTTCGCGCACGAGGCGGGCCTGCCGGACGAACTGCTCGGCCTCGGGCACGCGTTCGAGATCAACCCGGCGGTGCCCGAGTCGTTCCGGCTCGAACTCGCGCACGCCCTGTTGGCCCGCGAACTGTTCCCCGACGCGCCGCTGAAGTGGATGCCGCCGACCAAGCACATGACCGGCGACGTGTTCGCCGGCTACCAGCTCGACGGGTTCTTCAACCTCGCCGGTGTCCTCACCGGACAGTCGATCCTGCTGGTCGGCATGATGACCGAGGCCGTGGTGACCCCGTTCCTGTCCGACCGAGACCTCGCGCTGCGCAACGTCCGCTACGTGCTGGACGCCGCGTCCGGGCTGGCCGAGGACTTCCGGCCCGCCCCGGACGGGTTCATCGTCAAACGCGCCCACCAGGTCCTCGGCGAGGCCGTCGACCTGCTGGACCGGATCGTGCGCGACGGCCTGCTCGACGCGATCGCCGACGGCACCTTCGGCCTGATGAAACGCCCACCGGACGCCGGGAAGGGCGCCGACGGCGTGATCGCCAAGGCCGACGGCTACCGCAACCCGGCCGCGGACCTGCTGGAGGGCAAGTGAAACGACACGTCCGCCCGTACGGCGACACCACCGGCGACGGCATGGTGCAGGTGTCGTTCACGCTGCCCGTGCCACCCGGCCCCAAGGCCGAGGGCGCCGCGCTGCAACTGGCCGCCAAGATGGGGCTCGACCCGGCGATGGTCGTGCACTCGCACGGCATCGGCGGCGACTTCACGTTCTTCGTCGTCTACGGCTCCGCCACACACATCGTCGACCTGGACGCCGTCGAGGTCGTCGAGCGCGAATACCCGCTGCTGTCCCCGGCCGAGGTCAACGGCGTGCTGCGCAAGCTGTTGCGGCGCAAGCTGGTCGTGGTCGGCGGCTGCATCGGCACCGACGCGCACACCGTCGGCATCGACGCGATCCTCAACATCAAGGGCTTCGCCGGCGAGAAGGGCCTCGAGTACTACCGGGAGCTGCGCGTGGTCAACCTCGGCGCCCAGGTCACCGTGCCCGAGCTGGTGAAACGCGCCCGCGCCGAGAAGGCCGACGCCGTGCTGGTGTCCCAGGTCGTCACCCAGCGCGACGCGCACATCCTCAACACCCAGGAGATGTCCGCGGCGTTCCGGGAGGCGATGGGCGACCGCCGCCCCGTGCTCGTCGCCGGCGGGCCGCGGTTCGACCCGCTGATGGCCGGTGAACTCGGCGTGGACCGGGTGTTCGGCCGGGGCACCACCCCCGGCGAGGTCGCCTCCTACCTCGTGCACGCACTGCGGACCGCCCAACCAGAAGGAGCAACATGAGCCTGACCGTCGGGTTCTCCGTCACCCACCGCCGGTACGTGCCGTACGCGCACGCCCACTACGGCGGGAACCTGGTGGACGGCGCGTACGGGCTGGCGCTGTTCGGGGACGTGGCGACGGACCTGTCGATCCACACCGACCGCGACGAGTCGCTGCTGGCCGGCTACTCCGACGTCGAGTTCCTCGCCCCGATCCAGGCCGGTGACGTGGTCGAGGTGACCGCCACCCTCACCAGGGTCGGCACCCGCTCCCGCGACATCGCGTTCGAGGCGCGGGTGCTGTGCCGCGCCGCACCGGAACGCGGCCCGTCCGCCGCCGACGTGCTCGACCCGCCGGTCGTCGCCACCCGCGCCAACGCGACCGTCGTGGTACCCACCGCCGCCAAGGACTGACTTCCACATTCCGGGACGAGGTCTTGCTCCGAATGGAGCACGCTGCTAGTAAAGCTAGCTCTGGGCGTTCGCCCCCGCGGACGGAGGAGCTCGTGTCGGCAGACCTGGTCGAAGTGGCCGCGACGCTCGACCACCCGCGCGACCGGCTGTGGGCCGCGGTCAACGACATCGAGTCCTACCCCAGGTTCGTCCGCGAAATCTCCTGGTCCCAGCGCTCAGGTGGGGAACGAACCGGCGCGGGCACGCACTACGACGTGCGGTTCACCGTCGACCAGGGCCCGGTCGCCCGCCACGACGTGGAGATCCTGGTGCACCGCCCGCCCGACCACCTGGTCGCGGTCAGCCGGCACTGGCCACGCGGACACGTCGCCGTCCGGCTGACCGCGCTCGCGCCCGAGCGGACCGAGCTGGAGCTGACGATCTCGCTGCCCCGCACCCGCCACCCGACCGCGGTCACCGCCGGCTGGCTGCGCAAACGCGCCCGGCACGCCATCGCGCTGCTCGACGCCCGCCTGTCCGGCACCGTCACCGACCGCCTGGACCAGGCCTCGACCCCGCAGTCCCAGCTGGCGGTCGCGAAGATCCTCACCCGCGCCGGGGTGCTCGCGGCGGGCCGCCCGGACCGGCTGGTGCGGCAGCTCAACGCGCTCACCCGGTGGGGCGCCACGGTCGCCGGCGGCTACCAGGCCGCGTTCGCCCGCACCCCGCACGAACGGGCCATCACCGACGACCTCGGCGAGCTGACCTTCGCCGACGTCGACACCCGCACCACCCGGCTGGCGAACGGGCTGACCGACTACGGGGTGCGGCAGGGCAGGCGGGTGGCGCTGATGTGCCGCAACCACGGAGCCCTGGTGGAGTCGCTGATCGCGTGCGGCAAGCTCGGCGCGCACACGCTGCTGCTGAACACCGGTCTGTCCGCCGCGCAGGTCACCGACGTGGTGCACGGCCACCGCCCGGCCGCGCTGCTGCTCGACGAGGAGTTCCTGCCGCTGACCGCCGGGCTGCCGCGCGGGCTCCCGAGGATCAGCACCTGGGGCGGCGACGAACCGTCCGTCGACGGCCTGATCGAGCAGGCGCCGGCCGACCGGGTGCGGCCACCCACCGCCCCCGGCAAGATCATCGTGTTGACGTCGGGCACCACCAGCAACCCGAAAGGCGCCCGCCGCCGCAACCCGCACGGCCTGCGCACCGCCGCGGCGGTGCTGTCCAGGATCCCGCTGCGCGCCGGCGAACGCATGCTGGTCGCCGCGCCCCTGTTCCACACCTGGGGCCTCGCGGCACTGCAACTGGGGATGCCCCTGCACGCGCAACTGGTCCTGGCCCGCCGGTTCGACGCCGAGTCGACGCTGCGGCTGATCGAGGAACACCGCGCCACGTCCCTGTTCGTGGTGCCGATCATGCTGCAGCGCATCATGGACCTGCCGCCACAGGTGATCCGCAACTACGACACCTCGTCGCTGCGGGTCGTCGCCAGCAGCGGCTCACCGCTGTCCGGGCGACTGGTCACCTCCGTCCTCGACCAGTTCGGCGACGTCCTCTACAACCTCTACGGATCCACCGAGGTGTCCTGGGCCAGCATCGCCGACCCCGCCGACCTGCGCGCGGCGCCCACCACCGCCGGCCGCTGCCCGATCGGCACCCGCGTCGGCATCCTCGACGCCGACGGCGACCCCGTGCCGCCCGGCGAGGTCGGCCGCATCTGCGTCGGCAACGACATGCTGTTCGAGGGCTACACCGGCGGTGGCACGAACCCCGTCTACGGCGACCTGATGGTGACCGGCGACCGCGGCTACCTCGACGCCGACGGCCGGCTGTTCGTCTCCGGCCGCGACGACGACATGATCATCTCCGGTGGGGAGAACGTGTTCCCGCGCCCGGTCGAGGAGCTCCTGGCGACCCTGCCGCAGGTCGCCGACGCCGCCGTCGTCGGCGTGCCGGACCGCGAGTTCGGCCAGCGGTTCGCCGCCTACGTGGCGCTGCGTCCCGGCGCGACCCTCACCGAGGCGGCGGTACGCGAGTACGTCCACGACCACCTACCCCGGTTCGCCGTTCCCCGCGACGTGGTGTTCGTGGACTCCTTGCCGCGCAACGCGACCGGCAAGGTACTGCGCCGCCTGCTCTAGGGTGCGCCGCCGGTGTCGATCACACAGAACCGGTTGCCCTCCGGGTCGGCGAGGACGGTGAAGTCCGCGCCCGGCGGGTAATCGTCCCAGTCGACTCGCGTGGCCCCGAGCCCGAGAAGCCGCTCGATCTCGGCCGCCGGGGTGCGGGTGTAGAGGTCGAGATGGACCCGGGGCTTGTCCTGGACCGGGGTCCGGCTGGTGCCGAGCGAGATGTTCGGCCCGGAGACGCCGTCGGCCGGACGGAGCACGACCCAGTCCGGCTCCGGATCGTCCCGGGGAACGTAACCGAGCGCCCCACCCCAGAACCGCATCGCCCGGGCAACGTCGGACACACCGAGAACAACCGAACCCACCGCCAACATCCCCCCATCGTGTAGCACCCCGGTATGACACGCGAGTTGGCTCCGTAGACCGACGACGTCCCAGCCTGCGAAAACTAGCGTTACCGACATGAACACAACGATCACCCAAGTCCTCCACGCCGCCACCCGCCCCCTCACCGGCCGCCACCTCGCGACCCGCCCTGGCATCCTCCGCGCCGCCGCCGCGTTCACCGCCGCCCTCGTAGCCCTGTTCCTGGTGTGGAGCGGATGGCTGTACCCACTGCGGCCGGACGTCATCGACGCACTCAGCCGACCGCTCGACCCACTGTTACCCGGCGCGTGGGGCGGTCCGACCCTGCTCGGCGCGTGGGCGGTACACGCACTGATCGCACTCGCGATCCAGGCCGTCTGCGTAGCCGTCATCCACGCCACCCAGGGCCGGCCGACATGACCTGGCTCCAGTCCTGGCGGCGCTCAGGCTTGCGCCACCGCACCGCCGTCACCGCCGGCGTCACCGCCATGCTCGTCCTCGGCACGCTGGACCTGGTGCAGCACTACGACACCGCGCCACCGGCGGCGTGGGCGTTGAGCGCCGTGCGCGCGCTGCCGCTGCTGCTGTACCGCCGCTGGCCGACCGAGTCTTGGTGGCTCGCCGTCACCGCCGCCGTCGGCACCGCCCTGGCCACCACCCCGGTGTCACCCGCCGAGCCGTGGCCCTGGGCGGTCGGCACCGTCGGCCTACTGGTGGCGATGACCACGATCCTCTCCGCGTACACCAACCGACGCCAGACCGTGATCGCGCTCGCCGTACTCACCGCCCTCGGCACGCTCCTCGCCCTGACCCGTGGCCTCCCGGACAGTTGGTGGGTGTCGGTGCTGACCACGACCGCCCTCTGCGCGGTCGGTGCGCTGCTGGGCGACCTGGCCCGCGGCCAACTGCGCGTCGCGGCCGCCCTGGCCCAGGAACAGCGGATCAGCGCCGCCGAACGAGCCCGGCGTGCCGTGGTCGAGGAACGCACCCGCATCGCGCGCGAACTGCACGATGTGGTCGCCCACCACATGTCGATGATCACCGTCCAGGCGGAGACCGCCCGGTACCGGCTGCCCGACCTGCCCGAACCCGCCGTCCAGGAGTTCGCCGGCATAGCCCGCCTGGCCCGCGGCTCCCTGGCCGAACTACGCGGCCTCCTGTCCGCGCTACGGGACACCGCGGACGGGCCAGCGTTCGCGCCCCAGCCCACACTCGCCGACCTGCCCGCCCTCGCCGAAAGAATCACCGCCGCCGGCACCCCCGTCCGCCTGCATCTCCCCACCCACACCCGCGACCTGCCAAACGTGGTGCAACTCGCGGCGTACCGAGTCGTGCAGGAGGCCCTGAGCAACGTGGTCCGCCACGCCCCCGGCGCCACCACCACCGCCACCGTGACGATCACCGCCACAACCAGCACCGCCAACGCCACTGGCACCACCACCGATGCCGACACCGCTAACGATGCCGACACCGCTAACGATGCCGACACCGCTAACGCCACCGGCGCGGCCGCCGGGACCAGCACAACTGACACCGTCAACTCCACTGGCACCGCCGATACCGCCGGCACCGCCAACCTCCCCGCTAGTGCCGACACCGCTGAACCCGCCAGCACCGCCGCTACCGCTGATACCGCCAGGAGGACCGGCACGACCGGCACCGACTCCGCCGACACGACCAGCACTGTCGGCACCGCCGGGACCGCCGACTTCGCTGACACCGCCGCTACCGCCCACTCCGCTGGTACCACCGGCACGACCAGCACCGCTCGTACCGCCGGGACCGTCGTGGTGGAGGTTCTCAACACCCGCCCTACGCGTACCCCCGAAGGCCCGTCCGGCGGGTACGGACTGGTCGGCCTGCGGGAACGGGTGACCCTGCTGGGCGGCACGCTCGAGATCGACCAACCGAACGGCGGCTGGCGGGTCCGCGCCACCCTGCCGGTGCAGGAGGTGTCGTGATCCGCGTCGTGGTGGTCGACGACCAGGAGATGGTCCGCGCCGGTTTCGCCGCGCTGCTCGACGCTCAGGACGGCATCGAGGTCGTCGGGCACGCGTCGAACGGAGCGATCGCACTGGAAGTGTGCGCATCCGCCAACCCGGACGTGGTGCTGATGGACGTACGAATGCCGGTCCTCGACGGTGTGGCCGCGACCGAACGTCTGCTCGCCACTCCCACCCACGCCCGGGTCCTGGTACTGACCACGTTCGACGTCGACGACTACGTCTACGCCGCGCTGCGCGCCGGAGCCAGCGGTTTCCTCCTCAAGGACGCCACCCCAGAGGAACTGGTGTCGGCCGTACGGGTGGTCGCGGCAGGGGAGGCCCTGCTCGCCCCGACGGTCACCCGCCGCCTGATCGAGCACTTCGCCCGCGCACCGGCCGCCGTCGGCCCCCCACCGTCGTTGCGGGCACTCACCCCACGGGAACGGGAGGTACTGGTCCTGATCGCCCGCGGCCTGTCGAACCGCGAGATCGCCGAACACCTGGTGGTCGCCGAACAGACCGTGAAGACCCATGTCGGCCGCGTCCTGGCCAAGCTGGGTCTGCGGGACCGGGCGCAGGCCGTGATGGCCGCCTATGAGTCGGGGCTGGTGACCCCCGGGGTACTCCGGGCTCACCACGAACGGGCGTGAGCGGCCCGGCCACGTCGTTACCTGCCGTTCGGCGGTCCAGACCTTCCGCGCGCCGTGGACGCCGTCGTCGTCCGCGTGCGCCTGGCTTCCCGCCCCGGACCGGACACACGACAGACCGTCACCCGAGAAAGGGCCTATCACCTTTCTGCGGGACACAATCTCGGACAATACCCGCCGATGGTTGACGCCGACAACTGACGGTGACTCGAACAAAATCGTGTGCGACCACGACAGGATGGACTGGCGAAGACAACGTTTGAAGTAATTACATGACCGTGTGTGGCAACCCCCTTCACTCAGCCGAGTGTTTTCGGTTCCGTCCACCGTGGACTCGACGAAGCCGCCGGGGGCGTGAGAATATTTGAAATGCATTGTTCGCGTGGAGAAAACATCACGCGGGAACAGTGAAACATCAATACACGCCTTTTCGAGCGGTCGATCGAATGATCGACCTCGCTACCCGACACTTGGAGTTTCCATGAGTAAGACCACTCGGTTCGTCCCCGCCCTGGTCGCCGCAGTGCTCGTGCTGTCCTCGCTTTCGAGCACCGCCCAAGCGTCCACGATCACCGGCACGGATACCGCCGCGGTCGCCGCGGTCGCGCAGTCACAGCCGAACATCCAGGCGACGGTCGACCGTGCGCCAAGAACACAGGAGCAGGCCTGTGACATCGCCGAATGGCCCTTCGAAGTCACCTGCGACATTTACAACAGCGACGATCCACGGCTGGTGGTGGCGGTATACATTTGGACGCCGTTCGGTTACGAGAAGGCCGAGGAGTGGACGTTCCGCGCGGACGGCAGGGAGTGCGTCTCGGGGTTCGGGCACGAGTTCTGCGCCATCGTCGATTTCGACTGGGAGCAGGGCTGTGTCACGGGCACCTTGACGTTCGACGGTGAGCCGATCTGGGGTCCGGAGACCTGGTGCTGGAGTGAGAAACGCTGACGTCAGGGGCGTGGCATGCCGGTCACCGGTCATGCCACGCCTCATCTGCTGTGCGTGCCGAGTCCCAGACTCGTCGGCTCGGACTCGTTGCGCAGCGAAGATCAGCGAGGATCAGCGAGTGGCGGCGATGACGCGGGAGAGCGCCGCGTGCAACGCCTCCAACTCGGTCAGTTCCATGCCGAGTTCCTCCACCACCCGGTAGGGGATCTTCTCGGCCTCCGCGCGGAGTGCCTGACCGGCGTCGGTGAGTTCGACGGCGAGCTGCCGTTCGTTGGCGCTGTCGCGGCGGCGGGTGACGTAGCCGAGGGCCTCGAGGCGTTTGAGCATGGGGGAGAGGGTCGCCGGCTCGTGCCGCAGCGTGTCGGCGATGTCCCGGACGGTGCGCGGCGACTTCTCCCACAGTGCGAGCAACACGAGGTACTGCGGATGAGTCAAACCGTGGGGTTCGAGCAGCGGCCGGTAGATCGCGATGACACTGCGCGAGGCGACCGACAGCGCGAAGCAGACCTGCCGGTCCAGTGCCAACGGGTCCTCGCCGAGGTCGATACCGGTTCCGGCGCCGAGTTCGGTCCGTTCCATGACTCGTATCACCCTAATAGTTAGTGTACTAAGTGTTAGTGTAGCAGTATGGCCGCACGCCCGAACCCGCTCCAATGGCTCTGGTACGCCGTCGGCGGACGGCTGCCCGAACACCTGCACCCCTGGGTACTCGCCGACGTCACCTCCCGCGCCTGGGTATGGCGGCACACCGCCCGCATGGGCGTCCTCGTACTACCACTGGCCTCGGTGTGCCTGCTGGTCCCCGGCCCGATCGGGCTGCGGCTCGCGATGGCACTGCTCCTGCTGATCGTCGGCACCTACTTCTCCCTGTCCTACGTCGAGGAAAGCTGCGACATGCGCGCGGTCCGCCACGGCCACGCCCCCGGCACCGCGAAGGCGATCCGCGACGCCCGCAAGGAACACACCGAAGCCGCCATCCGCGCCCGCTACGACGCGCACTACCGGTCCCAGGACCGCTAGAACACAGCCGACACACCGAGTACACCCTCCGCGGCCCCGTGGCGCGACGAGGAGCGAACACGGCACGCCGTACCCTGGCCGGGTGGTCACACCTGCGGTCAAGCCGGACGAACCGGCCGTGTCCGACGAACCGGTAGCACCCGCCCCGCGTCGGCAGGCGCTGGTCGCGGTGCTCGTCCGGGTCGTCGCCGCCCTCGGCGCGGGCGTGCTGCTCTTCCTGTCCGGGCCGCCCCGCACGCTGTGGTGGCTCGCCCCGATCGCGTTCGCCGTCCTCGGCTGGGTGCTCGTCGGCCGCCGGGCCCGCGCCGGGTTCGGTTACGCGCTGTGCTTCGGCCTCGGCTACATGGTGCCGCTGCTCGCCTGGACCGGGGAGTTCGTCGGCGCCGTGGCGTGGCTGCCGCTCAGCGCGGCCGAGGCGCTGCTGGTCGCGTTGCCCGGTGCCGCGATCGCGGTGGTCACCCGGCTCCCGGCCTGGCCGGTGTGGGCCGCGTTGCTGTGGGTGGCGGGGGAGACGCTGCGCTCGCTGTTCCCGTTCGGCGGGTTCCCCTGGGGCAACGTCGCGTTCACCCAACCGGAGGGCGTCTACCTGCCGCTGGCCACCGTCGCCGGCACCCCGCTGATCGCGTTCGCCGTCGCCCTGACCGGGTTCGGTGCCGCCGCGCTGGCCCGCCGGCTGCTGGACCGGGACCGCACGGTCCGCCGGCTCCTCGCCCCGGCGCTGGCCACCGTCCTGCCGGTCGCCGCCGCGTTCGGCGCCATCCCGCTGGTCGGCACGGACGCGAACGACGGGACCGCGGTGGTCGCGATCGTGCAGGGCAACGTGCCGCGCGCCGGCCTGGACTTCAACGCCCAGCGCCGCGCCGTGCTCGACAACCACGCCGCCCGCACCCAGGAACTCGCCGACGACGTCGCCGCCGGCCGCGCCGAGCAGCCCGACCTGGTGATCTGGCCGGAGAACTCCTCGGACATCGACCCGTTCCGCAACCCCGACGCGTGGGGGCGCATCGAGAGCGCCGCGCAGGCCATCGACGCGCCGATCGCGGTCGGCTCGGTGCTGGTCGGCGACGACGGCCGCGGCCGCAACACCGTCCTGCTGTGGGACCCCGAGCAGGGCCCGGTCGACCAGTACACCAAGCGCAAGCTGCAGCCGTTCGGCGAGACCATGCCGTGGCGGGAGTTCTTCGGGCTGTTCACCTCGTTCGCCGACCGCGCCGGGGACTTCGTGCCGGGGACCGAGCCGGTCGTGTTCGGGATGGGCAACGCCAGGGTCGGCCTGGCGACCTGCTACGAGGTGGCGTTCAACGGCGTGGTGCGGGAGTCGGTCGAGGGCTCGAACCTGCTCGCCGTGCCCACCAACAACGCCACGTTCGGCTACTCCGAGATGACCTACCAGCAGCTGGCGATGGACCGGGTTCGGGCCGTCGAACACGGCCGCAGCGTCGTGGTGTCGGCCACCAGCGGGGTCAGCGCGTTCGTCCGCCCCGACGGCTCGGTCAGCCAGCAGAGCGGCATGTTCACCGACGCGGCCCTGGTCGAACGGGTGGCGCTGCGGTCGACGACTACGCTGTCCGATCGACTCGGTTCGAGCCCCGAGTGGGTCCTCTCACTCGCCGGGCTCGCCGCGCTGGCCGCCGCGATCGTCATCCGCCGACGCGCCCGCGCCAGCTAGACCAGAGACCAACCCCGAGGAGGAGAAGGAACGCATGGCTGTGGCAGACCAGCTCGAGCCGGTGCTGGTGGTGATCCCGACCTACAACGAGCGGGACAACATCGAACCCATCGTCACCCGGCTGCACGCGGCGCTGCCGAAGGTGCACGTCCTGGTGGTCGACGACGGCAGCCCGGACGGCACCGGCGACATCGCCGACGAGCTGGCGAAGGCGGACGCCGAGTCCGGCGGGGGCCGGGTGCACGTCATGCACCGGACCGAGAAGAACGGCCTGGGCGCCGCCTACGTCGCCGGGTTCCAGTGGGGCCTGGAGCGCGACTACGCGGTGCTGGTCGAGATGGACGCCGACGGCTCGCACGCCCCGGAGGACCTGCCGCGGCTGCTGGACGCGCTCACCGACGCCGACCTGGTCATCGGGTCCCGCTGGGTGCCCGGCGGCCGGATCGTCAACTGGCCGGTGTCCCGGCAGCTGATCTCCCGCGCCGGGAACCTGTACTCGCGGATGGCGCTTGGCGCGAAGGTGAAGGACATCACCGCCGGGTTCCGCGCGTACCGGCGGGAGGCCCTGGAGAAGATCCGGATCGACAACGTCGCCTCGCAGGGCTACTGCTTCCAGATCGACCTGGGCTGGCGCACCATCGAGGCCGGGTTCACCGTGGTCGAGGTGCCGATCACGTTCACCGAGCGGGAACGCGGCCAGTCGAAGATGAGCGGCGACATCATCCGCGAAGCCCTCATCCGGGTGACCAAGTGGGGCCTGCGTCGCCGAGGCAACCAGGTCCGGTCCCTGCTCGGCAAGCGGTAACACGGAGCTGTAGGCGGAGCGCAACAGGCGAATGCCACGCCCGGGGGAGTCCGGGGCGTGGCATTCGCCTGTCCGTGCTTTTCGCTACGGCGTGTTACGCGCTGCGGCTGCGCCGCACCTTCAGCTCCTGCAGGCGCTCGGCCAGCAGGTCCTCCAGCTCCGGAATGCTCCGGCGCTCGAGCAGCATGTCCCAGTGCGTGCGCGGCGGCTTCACCTTCTTCGCCTCCGGCTCGGTGCCGTCGATCAGCTTGGAAGCGGTGCCGTGCAGGCGACACTCCCAGACCGCCGGGACCTCCGCGTCGTCGGAGAAGGGCACCTCGAACTCGTGGTCCTTCGGGCACGCGTAACGGATGGTGCGACGTGGCGCGAGGTCGTGATTGCGGTCGGTCTCGTAGCTGACCGCGCCAAGTCGGCTTCCACGGAGTACACGGTCGGCCATCGCGACGTCCTTTCGTTCGGCTCCCGCTCCAGCTGGAGCCAGGGTGGTGCTCACCAAGAGCAACGCCTGGGTGCGCCAATTCGTTCCCGCTTGCCACAGTCAGTTGCTCAGGGTGACTCGCGGGATCCCCTCGCCTACAGCTTCCACCGAAGAGACACCGCTCAAACCTGTTCGTGACGCAGACCCCTCGGGATTGCTCTGTGGCATCGCCCACTTGGGGTACTGGGTTGCGCGTTATGGCTCAGGTCAGTTGGAGCTGCCCGTGAGACGCCACGTTCGGGCCGAGATCACCCAGCCGGAAGTGCCGACGACACAAAACTTGGTAACGCACGGTAGTCATTTCGGATGAAGACGGAAGATCACGTTCCGTGTCCGTGTCCGTGTCGGCGACGAGCACCGTGTCACCGGCCCGCACCACCTCGCCGTCGCGCACCCTGGCGTTGAACCGCGCCGGCAGCCCGCACCAGCACAGCACGTCGACCTGAACCGGCTCCAGCTCGTCGGCCACCTCGAACAACCGCTGCGACCCCGGGAACAACCGGCTGCGGAAGTCCGTCGCGATCCCGAAGCAGTACACGTCGACCTGCACGTCGTCGGCCAGCTCGGCGAGCTGGTCCACCTGCTCGGGGGTGAGGAACTGCGCCTCGTCGACGATCACGTAGTCCACCCGCGTCCCGCACGCCCACCGCGCCCGCACCAGGTCGCGCAGATCCACCCCGGTGTGCACCTCGATCGCCGTGCGGGTGATCCCGATCCGGCTGGTGATCTGCGGCTTCCCGGACCGGTCCAGATGCACCAGCAGCAGCCCCTTGCGGCCCTGCCGGCCCTGGTTGTGGTCCACCTGCAACGCCAGCGTCGACTTCCCGCAGTCCATCGGCCCGTAGTAGAAACGCAGGTGCCCCACCACGGGCACCGCCCGCCGCGACCCGGCGGCGGGCACCGAGGACAACGCGTCGGTCGGGTCGTCGGTCAGAAACGGCGGCATCGGCTCCACGAGCCGAAACCCTATCTACAGCACCACCTACAGCACCGCCGGCTCCGGGTTGCCCACCGCGCGGATCGCCCTGCGCACCGGCACGAAGAACATCAGCACCAACCCCACCGCGAAGAAGATCACCAGCGAGATGATCGCCGGCCGGTACGACCCGGTCGCCCCGGCCACCGCGGCGAACAGCAGCGGCCCCATCCACGACGTCGCCCGCTCACCGATCTCGTAGATCGAGAAGTACTGCGCCTCCTTGCCCGGCGGCACCAGCTGGCTGAACAGCGACCGCGACAGCGCGTTCGTCCCACCCAGCACCAGCCCGATCCCGGCCGCGAGCAGGTAGAACTGCATCGCCTGACCGCGCTGCACGAAGTACGCCGCGCCGATCACCACCAGCCACACCGCCAGGCTCATCATGATCGTGCGCTTCGCGCCGAACCGGCGCGCCACCAGCCCGTGCAGCACCCCACCGATGAACGCCACGAACTGCACGATCAGGATCGTCGCGATCAGCACGGTCTGCTCGAACCCCAGCTCCTCGCTGCCGTACTGCGCCGACACGTTCGCCACCGTCGCGATGCCGTCGGTGTAGATCAGATACGTGCCGAGGAACGCCAGCGTCAACGGGTAGGCCTTCGCCAGCCGCAGCGTGTTCCGCAGCTCCCGGAACCCGCCGAGGACCACACCGACGCCGTGCTCGTCACCCTTGTCGTCGCCCTTTTCGGCACCGTGCGGGCGCTGGTGGTCCTTGAGCCGGCGCAGCGGGATCAGCGTGAACGCCGCCCACCACAGACCCGACATCAGGAACGCGATCTGCGCCGCGTTGCCCTCGGTCAACCCCAGCGACTCGTGCGCCAGATACACGACCAGCTGCAACCCCAGCGCGACCCCGCCACCCAGGTACCCGAACGCCCACCCGCGCGTGGACAACCCGTCCCGCTCGTCGGCCGTCGCGATCTCCGGGATGAACGAGTAGTACACCACCACCGACGTGCCGTAGCCGATGTTGCCGAGGATGAACAGCACCACCCCCAGCTCCCAGTTGGTGCCGCTGACCAGCGCCATCAACGCCGTCGCCAGCGCACCGCCGAACGCCGAGAACGCCAGCATCCGCCGCTTGTTCCGGGTGCGGTCGGCGATCGCACCCAGCACGGGCACCACCAGCACCTGGAGGATCGTCGCCGCGGCCAGCAGGTACCCCCACAGCGAGCCGGCCTGGAAGTGCCACCCGAACACGTCGATCTGGCAGTCGACGAGCTTGTCGGTGCTGCCGTCCGCGCGCGCCGGACACGGGTTCGGCCCGTTGGTGGCGGTGTCGGCGAGCGCGGCCTCCCCGGCCACCGCCGTCAGGTACAGCGCCCCGAACACGGTGATGACCGACGTCGGGAACACCGAGTTGGCCCAGTCGTAGAAGACCCAGCCACGCTGCTCGCGACGGCGGTCGGGCGCGTTCCCGACGGTCTCGGCGCCCTCGTCCACGACACTCATCGATCCTCCAACCGGGGGTGGCACGGCGGACCCTATCGCTCGGGTGCCGGACGGTGATCAGCACACACCAGCCGATACCGAACGGTGTCGTGCTGGCCGTACCCCGTTCGGCGGATCGCTACCTGGCGCTACCCGCGGTTCGCGCGGACGTTCCGGCGGCCCAACCACACCGCGAACCCCCCGGTCAACCCCACGGCCCCCAGCCCCAGCGCGACCATCGGCCACACCGGCGGCTCCACGACCTCGTCCACGGCCGCGGCGGATGGCACGGTGCGCTCCTCGGTGGCGGGTTCGGTCGTGATCGGTGGCACGTAGCCGTCGGGCGCGGACAACCCGGCGTCCGGCGCCGACGGCGGGAAGCTCGGCCGCACCGCCCCCCAGTCGTGCGGTGCGCGCGTGGACATGTCGCTGGGGGAGACCTCGACCCGGCCCGGCACGGTCACCCGCGCGACGTCCACGTCGTTGGCCAGGACCCCGTGCTCGGCGCCGATCGTCCACCGCCCGGCGTGCGGGAACACCACCTCCGCCGCGTAGTGCCCCGGCGTCACGGCCGACGTCGCCGGGAACCGCACCACCGCACCGTCCTCGTCGGTGGCGGTCAACGCGACCAGCCCGAGGCCACCGCCCTGGTACGGGTACGAGCCGTGCTGGAGCACCCAGAACCCGAACGTGTACGTCACCGCCGGCTCCACCCGCTCCGGCGGCGGGTCCAGCACGGTCTCCGCCCAGGCACCCGCGTGCGCGGTGGCGGGGGAGAGCACCCCGACAGCGAGCACGGTCGACAGCAGTACGAGAAGTCGTCGCGTTCCCATAACTTCCGATACACCGCGACAGCCGACACGGTTCCCGGAACCCGAGCCGCCCCGGCGGTGTACGACAGGTAGCCGAGGAGGGACAACCTGACCGACGACCCGACCGACGACCGGGAACTGGTGGCCCGCGCCCGCGCCGGCGACCGGGACGCCTACGCGCGCCTGGTCGCCCGCCACGGCGCGCTCGCCCACCGCACCGCCTACCTCCTCGGCGCGGGCGACGACGCCGAGGACGTGGTGCAGGAGGCGTTCGTGAAGGCGTACCGCGCGCTCGGCTCGTTCCGCGACGGCGCCCCGTTCCGGCCGTGGCTGCTGCGGATCGTCGCCAACGAGACCAGCAACCTGCACCGCTCCGCGCGCCGCCGCCGAACCCTGGAGCTGCGCCTGGCCGAACGCGACGTCGACCCGGTCGAACCCGAGCACGAGGCCGTCGCCGCCGACGCCCGCGCCGCCCTGGTCGCCGCGGTCAACGCCATGCCCTACCGCGACCGGCAGGTCCTGGCCTGCCGCTACTTCCTTGACCTGTCCGAGGCCGAGACCGCCCAGGTGCTGGCCTGGCCCCGCGGTTCGGTCAAGTCCCGCCTGTCTCGCGCCCTGGATCGGCTGCGCCGCGCCCTGCCCACCGGTCTCGCCCGGGAGGTGACCCGTGACTGACCGCCCCGACACCGAGGCGCTGCTGCGTGACCTCGCCCCCCACCTCGACGTGCCACCACCCCCGTCCGGCGACGCCCTCACCACCGCCGTCCTCACCCGACTCGACGAGCACACCCGCCGCCCTCGGGTCCTGCTGGCGCGCCTCGCCGCCGCGGTGATCGCCCTGCTCCTCGCCCTCGGCGCCGCCATGGCCGTCTCCCCGCAGGTCCGCGCGGCCGTCCTGGACCTCCTCCGGGTCGGCGCCGTCCAGCTCACCCACCAACCCCCACCCGAGGCGTCCAGGACCGTGCCGCTCCCCGGTGAACGCACCGTCACCCTCGACCAGGCCCGCGACCTCGCCGACTTCCCCCTCAAGACCCCGGCCATCCTCGGCGACCCCCACCAGGTCCGCGTCGCCGGCGGCACCCCACCCCGCGTGGTGACCCTGCACCACGAGGGGGTGCGCGTCGACCAGATCGACGGCACCCTCGACCCGCTGTTCCTCAAGTTCTCGCACACCGCCGACGCCGTTCCCACCCGCGTCGGCGACGCCTACGCCCTGTGGCTTCCCCGACCCCACGCCGTGCGCTACCTCGACCCCGACGGCCACCCCCACGAGGAACCCGCCCGCCTCGCCGCCACCACCCTCATCTGGCAGGCCGACGGCATCACCTACCGCGTCGAGGGCGACCTCACCCGCGCCGACGCCGTCCGGCTGGCCGAATCCCTGCGCTAGGCGTCCGCACGGCTAGGCCGCCGCCGCCCACAACCCCCGGTCACGCAGCACGTCCCGCAACACCCCGGGCCGGTCGGTCATCAACCCGTCCACCCCGAGGTCGATCAGCTCGTTCATCTGCGCCGGATCGTCGATCGTCCACACGTGCACCTCGATCCCACGCCGCCGCGCCGCCGCCACCAGCCGCCTGTCCACCACCGTCAGCCGCCCGTGCCGCACCGGCACCTGCGCGATCCGCTGGTAGCCGCCCCGCCGCAGCACCCACCGCGGCAGCCGCCCCGACGCCCACAGCCGCGCGATCGCCTTCGTCCCCATCGACGTCAACAGCCCGTCACCGGCCACCCGCCGCACCCGCATCAGCCGCGCCTCCGAGAACGACGCCACACACACCCGGTGCAGGCTCCTCGTCCGCCGCAACGTCCGCACCAGCGGCTCGATCGCCGACTCCGCCTTCACGTCGATGTTCAGCAACGCGTCCGGCAGCTCCTCCAGCAGGTCCTCCAACCGGGACACCGGCTCCCGGCCGGCGATTTTCGCCCGCCGCACCGCCGACCACGGCAACCGGGACACCACCCCACGGGTGTCGGTCGTGCGGTCCAGCACCGGGTCGTGGTGCACCACCACCACACCGTCACTGGTCGCGTGCACGTCGGTCTCCAGGTAGTGGTAGCCCTCCTGGGAGGCGCGCCGGAACGCCGACAACGAGTTCTCCATCCCGGCCAGGTCGTCGTAGTGCCAGCCCCGGTGGACGAACGCCCTCGGGTACGGGCCGGCGAAGAAGGCATGGTCACGCACGCTGTCCTGCACACCGCCGAGTGTGCCCCACCGGCGTGCCGAACGGGTGCACGAACAGTGGCGAGATAGCGTCGCACACATGGCGCTCCCCACCATCCCCTCCCGCGCGCCCTCCCGCGGTGCGGCCCGGCACTGCGGCTGGTGCGGCGTCCGCCTGCCCGAACCCGACCGCACCGCCGGAACGAACGGGAACACCAACCGGGGCCGGCCCCGCCGCTACTGCGGCCAGTCCTGCCGCCAACGCGCCTACGAACGCCGCTCGGCCGTGCAACGCGGCGGCCTGCCCGAGGACGCCGTCGTACTGTCCGCCGCCGAGCTCGCCGACCTGCAGGACCGGCTGTTCCAGCTGCGCTGCGCCGCCGAGGACGTCGCCACCGCCGCCGGCGACGGCGCCACCCCCGACGAACTCACCAACCTCGCTGAGCGTGTCGCCAACCACGCGATCGGGGTCGAGCGGCTGCGCTGAACTGGGCTATCAACTACCCTTCGTGCGCAATTGCCGTACCGAGCAACGACGAGGCGACCCGGATGAGCACCGAAGGCAGCTCCGACGCGGGGATGCTCGACGCCGTCCTGGACGCCGCCGACGCCGGCTTCGCCATCACCGACCGCCGAGGCCACCTGCGCTGGGTCACCCGGCTGATGGCCGACCTGCTCGACCTCACCGTCGACCAGTGCACCGGCCGCTCCCTGCCCGCCCTGCTCACCGGCGCCCCCGACACCCCGCACGACGGCCTGGTCATCTCCCAGTCCACCCGCGACGGCACCGACCAGCGCTGGCTCGAGGTCCGCTGCACCGAGTTCCGCGACGACCAACTGCTCTACCGCGTCGCCGACATCAGCCGCTGGCGCGCCACCGGCATCGACCGCCGGCAACGCACCGCCTGGCAGGCCGAACTCGTGCGCCTCGCCGACCAGGACCCGCTGACCGGCCTGCTGAACCGCCGCGCCCTCACCCGCGAACTGGAACGCCGGCTCGCCCACGGCGGCACCGGCGCACTGCTACTGCTCGACCTGGACAACTTCAAGGACATCAACGACCTGCGCGGCCACCCCACCGGCGACCGTGTGATGCGCGCCATCGCCGCCGCCCTCCGCGAACACCTCGACGACCGGCTGGGGGAGCGGCACGCACTCGGCCGCCTCGACGGCGACGAGTTCGCCGCCGTCCTCGCCGACACCGACGAACCCACCGCCCTGGACCTGGCCGACCAACTACGCGCCGCCGTCGCCGTACTCCCACTCACCGAAAACGGGGGAGCGGACACCACCCGGGTCACCATCAGCGCCGGCGTCGCCGGCTTCCACCCCGGCGAGAGCTGGCAGGCCGTACTCGCCAACGCCGACCTCGCCCTGCACGCCGCGAAATCCGCCGGACGCAACCGGGTGACCGTCTACGAACAGGGCCACTACGCCGACACCGCGCTCCGCGTCACCGTGCACGACCGGATCCGCGACGCCATCGCCCACGGCGGATTCGCCCTGCACGCCATGCCGATCATCAAACTCGGCAGCAAACGGGTCGTCGGCCACGAACTGCTGCTCCGCCTGGAGGACGGCCGCGAACCGCGACTCAGCCCGGGGGAGTTCCTGCCCGCCGCCGAACGCAGCGACCTCGTGTTGGACATCGACCGCTGGGTCATCGGCACCGCCATCGACACGCTCGTCGCGCACCCGTACCCCGGCCTGCGGTTCAACGTGAACGTCTCCGGCCGCACCCTCGAGGACGAGGACTTCGGCGACTTCGTGGTCCGCCGCCTCGCCGCCGCCGGCGTCGCACCCGGCCGGCTCGGCTTCGAGATCACCGAGACCGCCGCGGTGACCAACCTGTCCGCCGCCCGCAGCCTCGCCCAACGGCTCCGCGCGAGCGGCTGCCGGATCTCCCTGGACGACTTCGGCGCCGGCTTCGGCTCGTTCGTCCACCTGAAACAGCTACCGATCACCGGCGTCAAGATCGACGGCGAGTTCGTCCGGGGGATCGACTACGGCAGCCGCGACACCGTGCTGGTGCAGGGCATCGTCGACATCGCCCGCGGCCTGGGGATCTCCGTGGTCGCCGAATGGGTCGAGCGGGCCTCCCAGGTGGACGCGCTGGCCAGGCTCGGGGTGCGGGTCGCGCAGGGATTCCACCTGGGCAAGCCAGAGCCGCTGACGACGCTGCTCGCGCGCCCGCACGTGGCGTGGAAGCGCCGCAACCCGCGATCCCTCGACGAACCGGGCCCGGTCGCCGAGGGCAGTACGGCCCAGTGACGTTCAAGCGCCGCTTGAGTACCGGGCGCGACGATGGACCGAGGCATATCACCTCGAGCCCGTTGGCGGTGGTCTCGATGAGCGGAACGACATCCAGGTCCGACAGCAGCGCGGAGATCAGCGGCCTGCAGGTCTGCATCCTGAACACGGCGGTCCAGATCGACGCGGCGCTGGACAACAACGACCGGCGCGCGTTCCGGGTCTGGTGCCTGCGCCGGGCGTCGTTGATCGCGCGGGTCGAACGGGTTCTGGTGGAGGCGGCCACCGCGGCCTGAATCGCGGCCTGAACCGGCTGTTCGCGAAGATCCGGCACGGTCCGGCACCGCTCCCCGCCACGATCATCCCGTTGTTCGATAATCTACATTATGTCAAGTAGCGGGTTCAGGGCTCGATGTTCTCCAGGTCCGCCAGCAGGCCCGGTCGCGTCGGCCGGTCCCCGGCTCAAGGCGGACGACGCGAGCGGGCTCGCGCACCACGCCCTCGCGGCGCTGGACGACCTGCGCGCGGCGAACACGACCCCAAGTTGAGTCACGTGGTGGTCAGCGGCCGTGCCAGGAGCGCCACAGGGCGGCGTACTCGCCGCCGGCGGCGACCAGGTCGTCGTGGGTGCCGAGTTCGGTGACGCGGCCGGCGGCCATGACGGCGACGCGGTCGGCGTAGTGGGCGGTGTGCAGGCGGTGCGCGATCGCGATGACGGTGCGGCCGGCCAGCACGGCGGCCATGGCGCGTTCGGCGTGCCGGGCGGTGGTGGGGTCGAGCAGGGCGGTGGCCTCGTCGAGGATCACGGTGTGCGGGTCGGCGAGCAGGACCCTGGCCAGCGCCAGTTGTTGGGCCTGGGCGGGGTCGAGGGTGGTGTCGCCCGCGCCGAGTGGGGTGTCGAGGCCGGCGGGCAGGGTGTGTACCCAGTCGGCTTCGACGGCGGCGAGGGCGTCGAGGACGCGGGTGTCGTCGGCGGTGGGTGCGGCGATGGCGAGGTTGTCGCGGACGGTGCCGATGAACACGTGGTGTTCCTGGGTGACCAGCACGATCCGGCGGCGTAGTTCTTCGGGCGGCAGGTCGGCGACGGGGACCCCGCCGACGGTGATGGTGCCGGCGCGGGGGGTGTCGACGCCGGCGAGCAGCCGGCCGAGGGTGGACTTGCCGGCGCCGGACGGTCCGACGATCGCGAGCCGCTCCCCCGGCCGCACGGCGAGGTCGACGCCCCGCAGGACGTCGCGGTCGGTGTAGGCGTAGCGGACGTCGGTGACCTCGATGCGGTCGTCCCGGGGTGTGCCGCCGGTCGGTGCCGCTCCCCCGGCGGCGTGTTGGACGCCCTTGAGCCTGGCGAGGGAGGCGCTGGCGCGCTGCATGCTCTCCAGGTACATGAGCACGCGGTTGAGCGGGTCGGCGAGCCGGGTGGTGTAGAGGGCGGCGGACACCGCGGCGCCGAGGCTGGTGAGCTCGTTGACGTAGAGCAGGCCGCCCGCGACGAGGACGAGCGCGGTGGCGAGCACGAACGCGACGTCGACCTGCCCGAACAGCACGCTGCGCAGGTACAGGGTGCGGACGCGGGTGCGGTGGGCGTCGCGGACGCGCTGGTCGCCGGTGTGGACGCGGCGGTGGCGCAGCCCGAACGCCTCGACGGTGCGGGCGCCGGCGGCGGTGGCGGCGAGGGTTTCGGACATGTCGGAGTTGGCGGTGCCCTCGGCGAGGTAGGCGGGGCGGGCGTGGCGGAGGTACCAGCGGCCTGGCCACCACAGCCAGACGACGCCGACGACCGCGCACAGGCCGAGGATCGGGTCGACGAGCACGGTGGCGCCGATGATGAACAGGGTCTGCAGTGCGCCGACGAACACCTCGGGGGCGGCGTCGCGCAGGGAGGTGCCGACGGTGGCGATGTCGGCGGTGGTGCGGGCCATCAGGTCGCCGGTGCCGGCGCGTTCGACGACGTTGGTTGGCAGGGCGAGGGTGTTGTCGACGAACTCCTCGCGGAGGCGGGCGAGGGCGCGTTCGGCGAAGCGGTGGGCGAGGTAGCGGGCGAAGCGGGTGAGGACGACGGTGGCGGCGGCGGAGCCGAGGATGCCGAGCGCGAGGAGGTCGATGGTGCCGGTGTCGGGGTTTCCGGTTTCGACGTGGTCGACGATGCGGCCGATGAGCCAGGGCGCGGCGAGGCCGGTGGCGGCGGCGAGGCAGGTGGTGAGCAGGACGAGGGCGGTGCCGGTGCGGTCGGCGCGGACGAGGTCGCGGTGGGCGCGGCGGACCTCGGCGCGGCCGGCGACGGGCAGTTGGTAGGCGGTCACGGCACGAGTTCCTCGCCTCGGTGGGCGAGTTCGCGGTAGCCGCGTTCGCGTTCGAGCAGGTCGGTGTGGGTGCCGGTGGCGGCGACGCGGCCGTCGAGGAGGTAGGCGACGCGGTCGGCGCGGTCGAGCAGCAGCGGTGAGGTGCTGACGACGACGGTGGTCTGGTCGCGGCGGTGTTCGCGGAGGCGGGTGGCGATGGCGGCTTCGGTGTGCGCGTCGACGGCGGAGGTGGGTTCGACGAGGATCAGCACCTCGGGGTCGGCGAGCAGGGCGCGGGTCAGGCGGACGCGTTGGCGTTGGCCGCCGGACAGGTCGCGGCCCTGGGCGTCGACGGGTGAGTCGAGTCCGTCGGGCAGGCCGGTGCGGACGTCCCCGGCGGCGGCGGTGTGGATGGCGTGCTCGATCGCCTCGTCGGTGACGGCGTGGCCGGGGGTGACGGTGTCGCGGAGTGTTCCGGCGAACAGGTGGGCGTCGTTGTCGGCGACGAGGACGCGGCGGCGGACCTCGGCGACGGGCATGGCGGTCAGCGGTTCGTTCCCCCAGGTGGCGTCGGAGTCGGTGTAGCGGCCGAGCCGGTCGGCGACGGCGAGCGCGTCGGCGGGGTGGGCGGCGGCGATCGCGAGCAGCTCGCCGGGGTGGACGGTGAGCCCGGAGGTGGGGTCGTGCAGGGCCGCGGGTTCGGGTGGGCAGGGGGTGGTGGCGTGGTCGGTGGTGGCGGGCCTGAGGGTGAGGACGCGGGTGACGCGGCGGGCGGCGACCAGGCCGCGGTTGATGTCCTGGGCGCCTTCGATGAGGAAGAAGATGGGGGTGGCGAGCATGGCGACGTAGCCGTAGACGGCGACGAGTTCGCCGACGGTGATGTCGCCGGCGGCGGTCATCCTGGCGCCGAGCCAGGTGACGGCGGCGAGGAACAGGCTGGGCAGGCCGACGGCGATGGCCTCGATCCAGCTGGAGAAGGCGCCGACGCGGTAGCCGCTCGCGCGCAGGGCCGAGGAGTCGCGGTGGTAGCGGCCGGCGAAGCGGTCCTTGCCGCCGATCCCGCACAGCACGCGCAGCCCGGCCACGATGTCGCCGGCGCGGGCGGCGAGCGCGCCCTGCTGTTCGCGGTAGGCGGTCTCGGTGTCCCGCATCCGGTTGAGCAGCGGGCCGAGGGCGAGCATCAGGGCGGGCAGGCCGAGCAGGACGACGAGCGCGAGCGGCGGGGAGATGCCGGTGAGGACGACGGCGACCACGGCGTAGCTGACGACGGCGGCGACGCCGGGGCCGGTGACGGTCATGGTGCGCATGACGCGGTCGAGGTCGGCGGCGCCGATGCTGACGACCTCGCCGGTGCTGACCCGGCGTGGGAGTTCGGCGCCGACGGCGGCGGCGTGCCGGATGACGACCTGGACGGTGCGGAACCCGGCGTCGAGGCGGATGAAGGTCATGGTGCGGTGCCGCAGGACGCCGATGGCGGCGTTCGCGGCGCCGGCGGCGAGCAGCGCGAGGGTCCAGGTGCCGAGGGCGGTGAGGTTCTCGGGGCGCAGGCCGTCGTCGATGGCGCGGGCGAGCAGGTAGGGCTGCACGACGAGGCCGAGCATCCAGGTGCTGGCGAGCAGGACGCCGAGGCTCACCCGTCCTGGTTGTTTCCGCACCAGCCACCACAGGTAGCGCCCCGGCCCCCGGGTGTCCGGTACGCCCGGATCGGCGTACGGGACCTTCAGACGCATGATCTCCACCCTATTCGCAGGGTGAATTGATTTACCTCCGAACGAGCTGGGGTATCACTCGAGCAGAGGATGAGGGTCGCGTTCGTTGTTCGACGGGTCGTGAGAGTCTGGTGTGGATGGACGGTCTGCGTTGCTCGGCGGTGGCCGAGACGATCGGGGAACCGCTCGCCGGCACGGCGGCGGTGGCCCGGTCCTGGCTGTGCGTGGAGCAGCCCGGCCCGTGGGGGCGGGACGCGTTGTCGGCGAGCCACCTCGACGAGGGGGTGGCGCGTGAGCTGACCAGGCTCTCCGCCGGCACCGGGGTGCGGGTCGTGCTGATCCGCCGGCCGGGTAGTCACCCGGACCGGCACCGCCCGGTCCCCCGGCAGGTGTACCTGGCGCACACGACGCCGGGCGGCACGTGGCTGGAGCGGGCCACGGTGAACGACCCGAAGGAGCTGCTCGACCTGGACTTCGCGCAGGCCGGCGCGGGGGTGCCCGGCCTGTTGGGTGCGGCGGTCCCGGATCGGTTGCTGCTGGTGTGCACGAACGGCCGCCGGGACGTGTGCTGCGCGTTGCTCGGCCGGCCGATCGCGGCGGCGTTGGCGGCCAGCCGCGGGGACGCGGTGTGGGAGTGCACGCACATCGGCGGGCACCGGTTCTCCCCCACCGCGGTGCTGCTGCCGACCGGGTACGCCTACGGCCGGTTGGATGTGGCGGCGGCGGAACGGCTGCTCGACGGCGGCTCGGCGGTGGTGGTCGACGGGTGTCGTGGCCGGTCGACGTGGCCGGGTCCGGGGCAGGTGGCGGAGCTGGCGGTGCGCGCGGCGAGCGGGTTGGCTGGCCCGGACGTGTTGTCGGTGGACACGGTGGATCCGGTCGCCGAGGGCTGGCGGGTGGTGGTGCGTGCCGTCTCGGGTCGTGCGTGGTCGGTGACGGTGGTCGAGCGGGAGGTGGCGGCGCCGAGGAAGGCGAGCTGCACGGCGGCGGTCACGCCCGCGGTCGGCTTGGTGGCGATGTCGGTGCGCGAGACGGTGTTCTCCGGCTGAGCCCGGCCCCGGCATGGGTCGGCGCCGTCCACCAGTGGTGCACGGCGCCGACGGGGTGACGGGTCAGTAGCGGGGTGGTTCGTCGGACAGTTCGGTGGACTCCGGTGGCCGGCCCGGCTGGCTCGGTGGGGTGGCCGGCCGGGGGTTCGGGGACGGTGCCGGCGGCTGGGTCGGAGTCTGGGTCGGGGCCGGCGGAACCGGACTCCGCGGCGGGCTCTGTGGCGAACTCTGTGGCGGGGTCTGGGTTGGGGTCTGGGGCGGGTAGGCCACGGTCGGCGGGTCCGGTTCGACCCGCTGGACGGGCTGCTGCACCGGCGCCGGCGGCGCGGGCGGTGGCGGGGCGGCCGGGGTGGCGGGGCGGGACGCGCTGAGGGCCGGTGGGCCGGTCGGGCGGGTGCTCAGCGGGCCGGGCACCTCCTGGCGGGCGACGGCCTCGGCCTCGCGGACGGCTTCGGCGACCTTCGGGTCGGTGGTCATGTCGAACCACGATTCGATCTCGTCGTCGTCCTGGTCGGAGCGTGCGGACGGCTCGTAGGCGGGGGGTTCGTAGCGGAACACGCCGTCGTCGCCGGGGGCGCCGAGGGCCTTGGCGAACCCTTCGAGGGCCTTGCCGAAGTCGTTCGGCAGCATCCACACCTTGTTCGCGTCGCCCTGCGCCATCTGCGGCAGGGTCTGCAGGTACTGGTAGGCCAGCACCTCGGGGGTCGGCTTGCCGGCCTTGATCGCGTCGAACACCTTCTCGATGGCCTTGGCCTGGCCCTGGGCCTGCAGGTAGCGGGCGGCGCGTTCACCCTGGGCGCGCAGGATCCGGGACTGCCGCTCACCCTCGGAGGCGAGGATCGCGGCCTGCTTGGAGCCCTCGGCGGACAGGATCTGGCTCTGCTTCTGCCCTTCCGCGGTCTTGATCGCGGCCTCGCGGGTGCCTTCCGCGGTGAGGATCATGGCGCGCTTCTCCCGGTCGGCGCGCATCTGCTTCTCCATCGAGTCCTGGATGGACGGGGGCGGGTCGACCGCCTTCAGTTCGACGCGGGCGACCCGGATGCCCCAGCGGCCGGTGGCCTCGTCGAGGACGCCGCGCAGCTGCCCGTTGATGGAGTCGCGGGAGGTCAGGGTCTCTTCCAGGCTCATGCCACCGACCACGTTGCGCAGCGTGGTGGTGGTGAGCTGCTCGACGGCGACGATGTAGTCGGAGATCTCGTACACCGCGTCCCGGGGGCTGGTGACCTGGAAGTACACGACGGTGTCGATCGACACGGTCAGGTTGTCCTGGGTGATCACCGGCTGCGGGGGGAACGACACGACCTGTTCGCGGCGGTCGATCCGCGCGCGCACCCGGTCCAGGAACGGCACCAGGAAGTTCAGGCCCGGTTCGGCGACCGACCGGAATCGGCCGAGCCGCTCGATCACCGCGGACTGGGCCTGCGGGATCACCAGGATCGACTTCACCACGACCGTGAGTACGAACAGGACCACGACCACGACGATGATGAGGATGGTCAACGTGCCTCCACTGCGGCTGGGAACGGCGTCGCCCGGTCGACGCCCGAAAAGTAGATCACAAGATCGTGTCAGTCGCCGTCCGCCAGCACCACGGCGGTGGCACCGGAGATCTCGACGACGGTCACCGGTTCGCCGGCGGCGATCGCCTTGCCGTTGAACGCGCGCGCGGTCCACACGTCACCGTCGAGCCGCACCTGGCCGCCGTGCTCGTTGACCGGCGACACCGCGACGGCCTTGCGGCCGATCAGCGCGTCGACGTTGGTGGCGACCAGGTCCCCGTGCATGCGGCGCTTGAGCCATGGTCTGGCGAAGGTGACCAGGCCGATCGACACGGTCGCGAAGACCGCGGCCGCGACGAGGGTGTTGCCGGTGATCCACTCGGCGCCGGCGCCGAGCAGCGCGCCGACGCCGACCATGAGGAGGAAGAAGTCCCCGGACAGGACTTCGGCGGCGATCAGGGCTATGCCCCCGATGAGCCAGAAGACTGCTGCCATGTGGGCATGATCTCAGAGTCGTGGCCGTTCGGTCACTACTCTTCACCGAAGGTAACGAAGTCGATAAGGCGTTCCACGGCGCCGATCAGCGGGGTCTCGAGGTCCTTGTAGCTGCGCACGCCGGCGAGCACGCGCCGCCAGCCGTCGGCGGGTTCGCCCCAGCCGAGCGCGTCGCACACGCCGGTCTTCCAGTCGACGCCGCGCGGCACGGCCGGCCAGGCGCGGATGCCGACCGACGCGGGCCGCACCGCCTGCCACACGTCGACGTAGGGGTGGCCGGTGACCAGCACGTTCGGGTCGCGCAGGCGGTCGACGATCCGGGACTCCTTGCTGCCGGCGACGAGGTGGTCGACCAGCACGCCGAGCCGGCGGCTCTCGGCGGTGCCGAACTCGGCGACCAACCCGGGCAGGTCGTCGATGCCGTGCAGGGGTTCGACGACGACGCCTTCGACGCGCAGGTCGTGGCCCCAGACGCGTTCGACGAGCTCGGCGTCGTGGATGCCCTCGACCCACAGGCGGCTGTCGCGGGCGGTGCGGGCGGTGTGGCCCTCGACCCGGACCGACCCGGACGCGGACACGGTCTTCCCCGTGGCCTTGGCGGGTGCCGGGCGGACGAGGGTGACCGGTTTGCCGTCGAGGAGGAACCCGGCCTTGGTCAACGGGAACAGCCGGTGCCGGCCGTGCCGGTCCTCGAGCACCACGTTCCCGTGTTCGAAGCGGGTGACCGCGCCGCAGAACCCGCTGGCCGGGTCCTCGACCACCAGGCCCGGTTCGGCGACCACTTCGGGCACCTCGCGTCGGGGTTTGCGGGCCAGGACATCGCCGCCGTACCGGTCGTCACGCACGGTCTGGAGACTTTATCGAACGTCCGGGTGAAAATCGTCGAACTCGGGGCGCCGGAGTGTCGGCGTCCCGGACGAGGCTCGCAAGGACGTGTCCAGTGCCCGCATCAGCTCCCCCACGCGGCCGCGGCCGCCCGGCGCGGTCGGGTAGCGCCGCAGCACGCTGACCACGGTCGCGCCGGCGAGGTCCCGGGCCCGCTCGATGTGGTGGGCGCCGACGGTGTGGTCGTCGCCGGCGTCGAGTTCGAACGCGCGTGCCGCGTGGGCGGCCGACCCGAGGATGTGCGGGACCTGCGTCGCGTTCGCCAGTGGGTGCAGGAACGCCGCGCTGGCCGCGGCGACGGCGGCGCGGGCGGCGTCGCTCGCGGCGGCCTGGCCCGCGTCCCGGGTGTCCTGGTAGGCGCGCTGCGCCGCCCACGCGCCGTCCCGGATCGCCTTGGTCCGCCTGGCGCCGCCGGCGAACGCCCGCGCGGCGTCGACCGCGGTTCGTGGGCGTGGATCGCCGGGCCGGGCGTGTTCGAAGATCGGCAGGGCGGGCGCCGCGCAGGCCACGGCGTAGCGGGTGACTTCGCGCAGGTCGGCCGTGCTGAGTTCGACGTCGGTCATGTCCTTGAACGGTATCGTTGAACCGCCGTGGGGAACTTGACGACGGTCCCGGCAGGTCGGCGCGGCGGAACCTTCAAAGGTCGGGTGCTAGAACGCCGGCCAGGGGATCGCCCGGTAGTCCGCGCCCGGCGCGGGGAACTCGGCGACCCGCGCGAACTCCTCCAGCCGTCGCCGCAACGCGCGGACCTCCGCGCGGGTGACGTGCTCGGCCAGCCGTTCCCCCACACCGTCGTCCAGCGCGCTCCGCAGGGTCGCGAGCATCTCGACCACGTCCTCGGGCAGCGGCTCCCCCACCCACCCCCACAGCACCGTCCGCAGCTTGTGCTCGCTGTGCAGGCAGATGCCGTGGTCGACGCCGTAGACGTTGCCGTCGGTGCCGTGCAGCACGTGCCCGCCCTTGCGGTCGGCGTTGTTGAGCACCACGTCCAGCGCCGCCATCAGCCGCACGCTCGGGTGGTCGGCGTGCACCAGCACGGCCGGGTCACCGAACCGGTCGTGCGCGCGCAGGATCCGTTTCCAGCCGACCGGCACCTCGTCCGGGGGCAGCACGTCGACCAGGTCGCCGCCCTCCTTGGTGTCGATCCACAGCTGCACCATGCCCGGCCCGAACGGGCCCTGCCGCAGCACGGTCGGCGGCACCAGCGACAGCCCGGCCGCCTCCGACACCAGGAACGCGCCGACCTCCCGGCCGGCGAGTGTGCCGTCCGGGAAGTCCCACAGCGCCCGCTCACCACTCACCGGCTTGTACACGCAGTGCGCGGTCGCGTCACCGCCGGAGATCTCGCAGAACAGGGTGGCGTTCGACGCGTCGACCAACCGGCCCTCGACCTCGATGCGGCCGCGGGCGAGTAACTCGGCGACGGCCGGGTCGGACGGCTCCACCTCAGTCCGTCTCGTCCTCGTCGGTGCGCCGGTAGCCGTTCTGCCGAGGGCACACGTGCCCGTTCGGGTCGAGCGGCTCCCCGCACAGCGGGCACGGTTTGCGGCCGGCGTTGATCACCCGGTCGGCGCGTTCGGCGAACGCCCGCGCCTCGGCGGGGGTGAGGAACACCCGCACCGCGTCCGGGCCCTCCTCGGTGTCGTCGAGCACGACCGACTCGTCGACCTCGCCCTCGGTGACCGCGAGCAGTTCGATCACCACCGCGCGGGTCTCGGAGTCCCAGCCCAGGCCCATCGTGCCGACCCGGAACTCCTCCTCGACCGGGACCCGCAGCGGGTCGGCGTCGACCCGATCCTCCGGGGTCTCGTCGGGCAGGTCCGCGCCGAACCGGCGGTGGACCTCCTCCAGCAGTGAACCGATTCGTTCGGCGAGCACCGCCATCTGCTGCTTCTCGAGCGTGACGCTGATCGTCCTGGCGCTCTCCGAGGCCTGCAGGTAGAACGTGCGGTCGCCGGGTTGGCCAACCGTGCCGGCGACGAACCGATCAGGTTGGCGGAAGACATGAATGACACGAGCCATGGCACCTCCGACCCTACGGCAAACGACCACGTCGGGCAGGCCTGTTCCCGGCACGACGTTCTCCTGCGTTTCTCCCCCGCGCACGTTATCGACTGGCGCGTCGGCCGCACGCACCGGTTAGGGTTTCGCCCGTGGTGAAGATCGCACAGTTCGGAAGCTGGGAGTCACCGTTGCGGGCCGCCGTGGTGGCCGCGTCGGGCGGGGAACCCAAATGGGTCGACACGCACAACGGCCGGGTGTGGTGGGCGGAGAGCCGGCCAGCCGAGGGCGGGCGGGTCGCGTTGCTCCACGAAGGACCGGACGGCCACCCGGTCGAGCTGCTGCCGGCGCCGTGGAACGTGCGGAACCGGGTGCACGAGTACGGCGGCCGCCCGTGGACGGTCGTCGACGGCCCGCACGGCGAGCTGCTGGTGTTCACCAACTGGTCCGACCAGCGGCTCTACGTGATGCCCGTCGGCGCGCCCGGCACCCCCACCCCGGTCACCCCCGAACCGGGCCGGCACCACGGGCTCCGGTACGCGGACCTGTCCCCCGGCCCGGACGGCACCGTCCTGTGTGTCCGGGAGACCATCACCGGCGACGGACCGACCGATGTGCGCCGCGACCTCGTTCAGGTCGCCCCGGAGGCGGACGGTGCGATCCGGGTGCTCGGCGCGAGCCACCACTTCATGACCGGCCCCCGGCTGTCCCCGGACGGGACCAGGGTGGCGTGGATCGGGTGGGACCACCCGCGGATGCCGTGGGACGGCGCGGAGCTGTGCGTCGCCCCGCTCGGCGATCTCGGTGACCGCGCCGTGTTGGCGGGTGGGCCGAGGGAGGCGGTGTGCCAGGTCGAGTGGGAGACCGACGAGCAGCTGCTGGCCCTCACCGACCCGGACGGCTGGTGGAACCTGTTCCGCATCGGCCTCGACGGGGCCGCCACGAACCTCGCTCCGCTCGCCGACGAGCTCGGCGGGCCGCTGTGGCAGCTCGGCGCCCGCTGGTTCACCCGGCTGGGTGGTGGACGGTTCGCGGTCCTGCGCGGTGACCGGCTCGCCGTCCTCGACGAACACGCCGGCACCGTCACCGACGTCGACACCGACCTCACCTGGTTCTCCAGCGACCTCACCGTGGCCGGCTCGCACGTGGTGTGCGCGGCGGGGTCACCGCTGCGGGACGTCGCCGTCGTCCGCGTCGACCCCGGCACCGGCGCCACCACCCAGCTCACCGGCACCCGCGGCGACCTGCCCGACCCCGCGTACCTGCCGGTTCCGGTCGAGCGGCGGTTCACCGGCCCGGACGGGCGTGTCGTGCCCGCCCTGGTGTACCCGCCGCGCAACCCCGACTTCACCGGTCCCGCCGACGAGGCACCGCCGTTCGTGGTGAACGTGCACGGCGGCCCGACCGGGCACGTCGGGAACCGCCTCAGCCCGGACTTCGCCTACCTGACCAGCCGAGGCATCGGCGTGGTCGCGGTGAACTACGGCGGCTCCACCGGCCACGGCCGCGCGTTCCGGGAGGCCCTCAACGGCCAGTGGGGCGTGGTCGACGTGCAGGACTGCGCCGCGGTCGCCGCCGCGCTCGCCGACGAGGGCACCGCCGACCCCGCGCGGCTCGCGATCCGCGGCGGCTCGGCCGGCGGCTGGACGTCGGCGGCGTCCATGACCGGCGTGGACACCTACCGGTGCGGCACGATCATGTACCCGGTGCTGGACATGCTGGCGTTCGTCGGCGAGACCCACGACTTCGAGTCCCGCTACCTGGACACGCTGGTCGGCACGCTGCCCGAGCACGAGTCCCGCTACGTCGAACGGTCCCCGATCAACCGCATCGACTCGCTGGCCGGGCCGGTGCTGCTGCTGCAGGGCCTGGAGGACGAGGTGTGCCCGCCGGCGCAGGCGGACCGGTTCGTGGCGTCGCTGGACGGGTCCGGCACCCCGCACGCCTACCTGACGTTCGAGGGCGAGCAGCACGGGTTCCGCAAGGCCGAGACGGTGCGGGCCGCGTTGGAGGCCGAGCTGTCGTTCTACGGGCAGGTGTTCGGGTTCACCCCGCCCGGCGTGCCCGTCCTGGAGCTGCGTTCGTGACCCGCACCAGACCGGCGCGGCTGCGGCCAGGTGCCCGGGTGGCGGTCGTCGCGCCGGCCGGTCCGGTACCCGCGGAGGCCCTGGACAACGGCGTCACGGTGCTACGCGACTGGGGCCTGGAGGTGACCGTCGGCAAGCACGTCCTGGACCGCCACCCCGACCTGCCGCACCTCGCCGGCCGCGACGCCGACCGCGCTGCCGACCTCCAGCACGCCTGGTGCGACCCGGCTGTCGACGCGGTGATCTGCGCCCGCGGCGGCTACGGCAGCATGCGGATGGTCGACCTGCTCGACTGGCCGGCCATGGCGACCGCCGGACCGAAAGTGTTCACCGGATCGAGTGACATCACGGCGTTGCACGCCGCGATCGGTGACCAGCTGGACGTGGTGACCCTGTTCGCGCCGATCATCGCCGGCGCGTCCTTCGACGCGAGCGCGCAGCAGTACCTGCACGCCACCCTGTTCGAACCGGAGACCGTGCGGTCCCTGACCGGCCCGACGGTCGCCACGATGAACCACGGCACCGCCACCGGCGTGGTCGTGGGCGGGAACCTGAGCCTGCTGTCCTCGACCGTCGGCGCCGCGCCGGCACCCCCGGACGGGGCGATCGTGCTCCTCGAGGACGTCAACGAGGAGCCGTACCAGGTGGACCGGATGGTCACCCAGCTGCTGCGCGCGGGCTGGTTCACCGGGGTCGCCGGGATCGCGCTCGGCTCGTGGACCGGCTGCGGCGAACCGTCCCAGGTGTACGACGTGCTGATGGATCTACTGGGCGGGCTCGGCATCCCGATGGTGTGGGAGCTGGGGTTCGGGCACGTGCCGGCGCAGCTGACGGTCCCGCTCGGCGCGGAGGCCACCCTGGACGCCGACGCCGGCACCCTCACCTTCACCGAACCCGCCCTGCGGTAGCGGGTCAGCGCGGCCGGTTTCGGCTGTCAGCCGACCGGCACGGCCTCCAGCAGCGACTTGAGGTCCGCGACCAGCTCCGGCCACCCGCCGCTGTCGTCCAGGGCGCCGCTGACCGCCCGGTACATCTCGGTCTCGCCGGCGAACCCGTCATGGGTGACGGTCAACCGGACCCGCCCGTCGCCGAGGTCGGCGAGGTCGAACGCGACCCGCGTGCGCGGCTCCTGCCGCAGCTCGGCGAGCCGTTCGGCCGACCAGCCGAACAGTTCCGCGTGCTCGGGCTGGTAGTTGTGCCAGCTGTAGGCGAGCCGCCGGTAGGGGTCGGCCTCGAGCACGACCTGGCCCTGGTCCTTGGCCTCCTGCCCCGGCTCGTCGCGCAGCAGCACCGGCGACCCGACCCGCCAGTCCGACACCAGCTCCAGCCCACCCCAGTAGCGGCGGGTGAACTCGGGCTCGGTGAGGCCGCGCCACAGCCGCTCGGGGGTGGTGCGGATGTAGGTGGTGTACACGAAACTGGTCACGGGTTCCTCCAGGGCTGACTTGAGGTCGGCGAGCGCGGTGACCCGGTCCCGGTCGTACCGGTGGATCCAGCGCCGCGCGATCGCGTTGATCGGCTCCGCGTTGAGGTGGTGCAACTTCTCCCGGCCGCGACGCACGGTCGTGACCAGGTTGGCGTCGACGAGCACGGCAAGGTGCTTGCTTACCGACTGGCGTGCCATGTCCAGGCCGGCGCACAGCTCGCGCAGGCTCTGCCCGTTGCGTTCGTTGAGCCGGTCGAGCAGCCGGCGCCGGCTCGGATCGGCCAACGCGCGAAACACCTCGTCCACACCCACCCCTTTACGCAGCCGTTTGGCTGCCCTTCACGATAGGCAGCCAAACGGCTGCATGTCAACGGGAGGTCAGCGCCTTGGTCAGCACCTGGTCGATCGACCACAGATGCGCCGGGTCACCGCCGACCACCGGCAGCATCCGCTTCGCGTAGTCGTACAGCGCGGTGTCGTAGTCCCAGCGGCGTTCCACCAACCGGGCCGTGCCGTCGACGATCTCGTCCAGATCCGCGCGGATCCGCTCGAGGCTCATCGACGGCGACCGCTCCCCGTCGTCGTCCACCGTCGGCGGGTCGCCGGCCATCATCGTGTAGGCCGGGAACCGCTCCAGATCCGGGACGACCGTGTAGAACGGGACCCCGTTGAAGAAGAACTGCGGCCACCGGTTCCCGCCGATCGTCATCCACGGCGTGCCCACCGCCAGCGCGAGCATCCCGAACCCGGTGTGCGGCGACACCAGCACGTCACACGCGGCGACCGCGGCGAGCTGGTCGACCAGCGGCTCGTCCACCACGTCGACCGCGCGGGGCATGGCGTCCCGGATCCGCGTCATCTCCTCCCGGGTGAACGTGGTCGACGTACGGGCGTCCGCGCGCAGCTTCCCGACCAGGCAGAACGTCGCGTCCGGGAACCGTTCGGCGAGTGCGGTGACGATCAGCTCCCAGGACCGCGTCGACGGATACAGCGGCCGCGGCGAGCTACCGCCCGGCAGGACCGCGATCCGCGGGCCCTCGGCGGGGAACCGGGACGGGTCGGCCGGCAGGTTCAGCTGCCAGTGCTCACCCGGCGAGTACGGGATCGGCTTCCGGAACCCGGCCAGGCCCTTGGTGCCGGAGAAGTGCGCGGTGCTCGCGTCGAACCAGGACGCGAGCCCGGGGAACATCTCCCGCTGCGCCGGGTCGGTGCCCCGGTGGTCCGACACCACCGCGTCCCACGTGGCCGGCACGGTCGCCAACGCCGCCGAGTGGTCGGCGTCGGTGGCGAAGATGTCCACCGGGATCGGGTAGGTGGCCTCGACGAAGTCGGCGTAGCGGGGCAGTTCGGTGGCGGTGTTCTCGATCAGCGTGAGCGAGATCCGCCGCTCCGGGTCGGCCCGGTGGTAGCCGTTGGCGTAGTGCAGGGCCTCGATCGCGTGACCGACCTGCTGGCAGTAGACGAAGTTGACGAGCAGCGAGGAACTCACCCGCCCGACCCTATCGCCGCCGATCAACCCGAATTTCGGTTGCCCGCCCCGTTAGCGTCCCGAACGTGATCCACGAGCACCCGCTGGCCTATGTACTCGGCCTCGAAGGCATCGCGCTGCTGCGCTCGTTCACCGGCGAGCACGACCGCGCGTTCGTCGAGGCCCGGCTCACCGAGATCCGCCGCCTGCTCGACGACCCGGCCCTCACCGGCGCCGCCGTCGACGTCCACCGCCTCGACACCGTCGACGGCTACCGGCTGTGGGCCCGCACCTACGACGACCCCGGCAACGCCGCCTTCCTCGACGAGGCGCCGCTCACCCGGCTCATCGACCCGCTGCCCGCCGGCGTGGCGCTGGACGCGGCGTGCGGCACCGGCCGGATCGCGGCGCTGCTCGCCGACCGAGGCCACCGGGTGATCGGTGTCGACAGCTCCCCCGACATGCTCGCCCACGCCCGCGCACGCCTGTCCGACACCGATTTCCGCCTCGGTGACCTGCACCGCCTCCCGGTCGCCGACGCCGAGGTCGACCTGGTCGTCTGCACGCTCGCGCTCACGCACGTGCCCGACCTGGCCCCGGTGTTCGCCGAGTTCGCGCGGGTCCTGCGCCCCGGCGGTCACCTGGTGCTCTCCGACGTCCACCCCGAGGGCATCCTGCGCGGCTCGGTGCCCAGCGTGCGCACCCCGACCGGTGAGCCGGCGCGGCTGCCCGCGCACCGGCACCTGGTCGGCGACTACCTGCGCGCGGCGTTGCCGGCCGGGTTCGCGGTCCGCGGCTGCGAGGAACCGACCAGCGACCGGCCCGTCGGCGCTCGGGTGGCGGAGCTGGGGCCATGGGAGCTGTGGCCGTGGTGCCTGGCCGACCTCGTGCCCGAGGCCGCGCGGGCCGCCGGCGCGGACGTCCCGGCGTTGCTCATCTGGCACTTCCAGCGGCGGTCCGCAGAATGACCTCCGCGCCGACCGGCTGGAACCCGACGGCCAGGAACGCCCGCAGGGATCGCGCGTTCCCCGGGGCGACCGCAGCGAACACCGGCTCGCCGGCCGGCACCAGACCCAACGCGTCCGTGATCAGGCCGCGACCCACGCCCCGCTCCCCCTGCCCGGAGAGTTCCAGCGACAGCTCACGGCGCCCCGCCAACCCGGCGGCGAGGGTGACCAGGCCACGCTCGTCCCCGTACACCCGCACGTCGCGGCGGATCGCCCGCGCGTGCCGGACCCGCGGATGCCCGTCCAGATCCGTGCGCGCCGGCAGCCCCCCGCCGCCCACACCGCCGCCCAGGCCGTGGGCGACGAGTGTGACGTCGAGGGTGCCCACCTCACCACCCGGGCCGGCCAGCCGCAGCAGCACCTCCGGGCGGAACGTTCCACCGAACGCGTCCAGCCCGTCCGGCGGCTCGTCGGCGGCGACGTAGGCGCGGCCGGTCAGCGACACCACCGCCGCCAGCCCGCCGGGCAGCGGCGGCAGGGCCACCACCGCGCCGTCCGCCGGCGGGAACTCCCCGGACGCGGCGGCGAGCAGCACGGGCAACAGCGGATGGACGGTCACCGCACCGGCCGCTCCGACAACCGCAACGGGTCCGGGCGGACCAGGGACACCGCGGCCAGCACCGACAACGCGACCGCCGCGATCATCAGGCCCCACACGTACAGCAGTTGCTCGCCGTCCGGGGTGTACGGGGCGACCATGAACGCGCTGATCCCGACCGCCACCGCCAACTGTCGCGGTTTCCACGCCCACGCCGCGGCCAGGCACAGACCCCACGTCAGGTACCAGGGCAGCATCGTCGGGGACAGCACCGCGACCGCGAACAGCGCGACCGCCGCCCGCCGGACCGCGTCGACGCCGCCGTCGCGGGCGAGCCACCACTGGCGGACCAGCACCCACACCAACAGCACCGTGCCCACCGCTCGGGTGACGGTCACGAACGGGTCCCGGGACAGTCCGAACCAGCCGCCGACGACGCCGTGCAGCAGTTCCCCGGCCGCGGTGGGCACGGACAGCCAGTTCACCAGCCGCGACGACGCGTTCACCATCGTCACCCAGCCCAGGTCGACGCCGGCCGCGACGGTGACCGCGGCGAACACGGCCACGAACACCGCGACCGCGCCGGCGCAGGCCCGGAGGAACGCCCGCCAGCCGGTCGACGCCAGCCGTCCGGCCCATACCCACACCAGGAACGGCAGGGCGACGGCCGCGCTGGCCTTGACCGCCACGCCGGCGGTGACCACGGCGATCCCGGCGACGGGCCGGCGGTCGAGCACGAGCGCGGTCCCGGCGGCCAGGAACCCGATCATGATCAGGTCGTTGTGCGGGCCGCCGACCAGGTGCACCACGGTCAGCGGGCCGGCGATCAACAGCCACGTCGCCACCGGCAGGTTCCCGCCGAGGTGCCGCACCAGCCTGGGCAGCGCCCACAGCAGCAGCGCCAGCCCCACCAGGTTCGTGACCTTGCTGGCCAGCACCCCCAGCGTGATGCTCGTGCCGGTCACCGCCACGATCCCCTTGGCCAGCAGGATGAACAGCGGCCCGTACGGCGCCGGCGTGCCCTGCCAGAACGGGTGCACGTTCTCGATGAACTCCGTGTCCGTCAGCACGGTCGGGCCGACGGTGAACGGGTCGTAGCCGTCGAGCGCGATCGCGCCCTGCGCCAGGTACGAGTACACGTCGCGGGTGAACAACGCGGGCGCGAACAGCAGCGGCACCGTCCAGCACGCCGCCGCCAGCAGCACCGGCCGGGTCCCGACCCGCCCGGCGAGGACCAGCCGGCCCAGCCGCACCCAGCCGAGCACCAGCAGCACGTACCCGCCGTACACGACCAGCGTCGACAGCATCTTGCCGTGTCCGTACCGCCACCACGACACGGGCCCGTCGGACATCAGCGGGTCCCCGACCGCGCCGGCGGCGCCGCCGAGCCCGCCGATCAGCAGCAGCAGCGAACCGACCGAGCCGAGGACGAGCGGGCCGCGCCAGGAGGTCACCGTGTCGGCGGCGGGTACTTCAGTGCGCGGCACGGGGACCGACCGTCACCAGGTGTTCCCGGTCGGCGCCGAACAGGTTCAGCGGGTCGTGTCGCAGTAGGGACACCCCGGCCAGCACCGACACCCCGGCGGCGCAGAACATGAACGTCCAGTTGTAGAGCAGGTCGTCACCGGACGGCGTGTAGGTCAGCACGAGGAACACCGCGAGGCTCACCTGCACCGCGAGCTGCCGCCGCTTCCACGGCAACGCCGCCGCGAGCATGAACCCCCACGTGAGGTACCACGGAAGAGTGGCCGGCGACAGGATCGCGACCACCAGCAACGCGATCGCGGCGCGTTTCACCGCGTCCGGGCCGCCGTCCCGGGCCCGCCACCACTGCCTGACCAGGATCACGAGCATCAGCACGCCGCCGGCCACGCGCATCGCGTTGACGAAGTACACCTTGGGCAGGTCGATCACGAGTCCCACGATCGAGTGGATGATCTCGCCGGCCCCGGTCGGTAGCGACAGCCAGTTCACGATCGCGGTGGGCGCGTCCAACGCCGAGAGCCACCCGAGGTTCACCCCGGACGCGAACGTCGCCGCGGCGAACGTCACCAGGAAGATCCCGATCGAGAACGCGCACGCCCGCGCGAAGTTCCGCCACAGCGTCGAGTTCAGGTGCCCGGCCCACACCCACACCAGGAACGGCAACGCCACCGCCCCGGTCGCCTTCACCGCCACCCCGACCGTGACCAGCGCGATCCCCAGCACGTGCCGGCGGTCCAGCACCAACGCGGTCCCGGCGGCCAGGAACCCGACCATCAGGACGTCGTTGTGCGGGCCGCCGACCAGGTGCACCACGGTCATCGGCCCGGCGATCGCCAGCCACATCGCCACCGGCAGCCGCCCGCCGAGGTGCCGCACCAGCGTCGGCAGCGCCCACATCACCAGCAGCACACCCACGAGCAGCCCGAGCCGCATCAGCAGCACACCGGCGATCATGTTCGTGCCGGTCACCGCGATGACGCTCTTGGCCAGCAGGATGAACAGCGGCCCGTACGGCGCGGGCGTGCTCTGCCAGAACGAGTCGACGTTGTCCACCACCGGGTCGACGTCGAGACTCCCCGGTCCCACCGTGAACGGGTCGAACCCGTGCAGCGGCAACGTGCCGTAGGCGACGTAGAGGTAGGCGTCCCGGCTGAACACCGGCGGCGACAACAGCATCGGCGCGATCCAGCAGGCGGCCGCGACCAGCACCGGCCGGGTGCCGACCCGGCCGGCGAGCACGTGCCGCCCCAGCCGCACCCACGCCCACACCACCAGCAGGAACCCGACGTAGAGGACGATCGTGGCGAGCATCCGCCCGTGCCCGTACCGGATCCAGGAGAACGCGCCCTGGCCGATCAACGGGTCCTGCGCGAGGATCGCCCCGGCGCCGAGCGCGCTGATCAGGATCAGCACGCTGCCGATCGTGCCCAGCGCGATCGTGCGCACCGGCAGCGGATGAGTGCGCCGCACATCGCGTTCCGCGTTGGTCGCGTCGTCGACGGTGGTCACAGGTGGCGCCCCGGTGGTGGTAGACATGGCGGCTTGAGATTACACAGGACCGTTGGTCTGTTTGTCGCAGTGGCCCGGTTTTCCGCTCCACGGGCTGTGCGGGCAGACGCACCAGCGGTAGCGATCACACCCGGTCGGCGCCCGGGAGGTCGCGGTACAGCCAGTAGGGCTCCGGAACACGGTAGGTGGGCAGCGGCTCGGAGAGCCACCCGGGGTCGATCTCCACACCGGTCTGCTGTTCGAGCATCGCCAGGCAGGTCTGCCGGACGAGTTCGACGTCGGTCTCCGGTCCGACCGCCCAGCTCGGCCGGCGCTCCCACTCGTCGGCCGGGCCGGGAAGGGTCGGCTCGTTCATCTCGAAGCCGGCCGTGACCTCGCCGTCGATGGCCTGGGTGACCATCCCGAACCCGTTGGCGTTCCAGTAGACGCTGAAGAACCGGTGTCCACTCGCCGAGCATCGTCGTGCGATCTCCGGGAGGCTGCCGCTCCACCCGTTGTTCTCGATCGCCACCACGTGGCCGGCGCCGGATTTGACCTGCACGTAGAGGTCGAGCTGATCGACCTGCGGCCCCCGGAGCTCGTCCACCCCTGCGAAGGTGAGTCCGCCGACCGGTGCCGCCGGGTCGGCGCCGTAGACCAGCAGCACGTCCTCGACGGAACGCCCCTGGACGACCGCCACGGTCCACGCTTCGAGCGCGACGTCCGCGGCCCAGGCGTACTTGTCGACGAGCTCGGCCGGCACCACGCGCTCCTCCTAACGGCAGCCCTTGTCCCGGGCGATGTCGGTCCCGGTGAACGGCCCCGGCGCGATCAGCTTTGGGTTGCTGATGACCACCAGGAACCGCCTACCGTCCGGAGGGTACTGGGATCGGTTCATTCCACCCTGACACGTGTTCTCGCGCCCCGGCACCTCCTCGGTCCGTGCGCCCGCACCACCCTGCTCGGTGCTCGCCATCGGGTACTCGTCGCACTGCCCGCGATACACCCGCCGAAAGCCGGACTTGCATGCCAGGTGCCGCAACTGCTCGTGCATCACGTCCCGGCCGCCGATCGGCAGCCGCAGCGCGGTCTCGGGGACGGCGCGCTGACCCCTACTGCTCCCCCGTCGTCGGCAGCGCGGCCAGCAGGGACTTCGTGTAGTCGTGGCGCGGGTCGCTGAGCACCTCGTCGACCGGGCCGACCTCGACCAGCTCACCCTGGTACATCACCGCGACCCGGTCGGCGATGTTCCACGCCAACCCCAGATCGTGGGTGATCACCAGCGCCGCCAACCCCAGCTTCGCCCGCAACCGCAGCAACAGCGCCAGGATCTCCCCGCGCACCGACGCGTCCAGCGACGCCACCGGCTCGTCGGCCACCAACACCCTCGGCTCCAACGCCAACGCCCCGGCGATCACCACCCGCTGCCGCTGCCCACCGGAGAGCTGCTGCGGCAGCAACGGCATGAACTCCTCCGCCGGCCGCAGCTCCGCCGCCTCCAACGCCGCCGCCACGTGCGCGCGCTCGTCCCCGCCGACCTTGTGGATCCGCAACCCCTCGGCGACCGACTCGTACACGCTGTGCCGGGGGTTCAACGCGCTCGTCGGGTCCTGCAACACCAGTTGCACCTGCCGCCGGTACGCGCGCAGCCCCTTCGCCGACGCCGGCACCGGCTCGCCCTCGAACAACACCCGCCCACCGGTCGCCTGCTGCAACCCGAGGATCGTGCGCGCCAACGTCGTCTTCCCCGACCCGGACTGCCC
This sequence comes from Actinophytocola gossypii, assembly GCF_025165815.1. Lineage (GTDB taxonomy): Bacteria > Actinomycetota > Actinomycetes > Mycobacteriales > Pseudonocardiaceae > Actinophytocola > Actinophytocola gossypii. Next base: position 54,195 of record NZ_JAFFZE010000003.1, read on the forward strand.
GACCAGCGCGACGATCTCACCGCGCCGCACGTCCAGGTCCACCCCGGCCACCGCGTGCGTGACCTCCCGGCGACCCCGCCCGGTGAACGTGACCCGCACGTCCTCGGCCCGCAGCAACGGCTCATCGTCGGGCACCGCCGACGGCGGGTCCGGCAGGCCCAGCTCGTTGCTGGTCGCCGGCGCGTACCGGAACACCGGGTCGCCGACCGTCGGGAACGCCGCCGCCAGCGACCGCGTGTGCTCGTGCCGCGGGTCGGCGATCACCTGCTTCGCGTCGCCCTCCTCGACCAACCGCCCCTCGTACATCACCGCGAGCCGCCGGCACGTCGACGCCAACACGGCGAGGTCGTGGCTGATCATCACCAGCCCGATGTCCTGCTCGGCGACCAGCCTGCTCAGCAGCGACAGCACCTGCGCCTGCACGATCACGTCCAGCGCGGTCGTCGGCTCGTCGGCGATCACCAGCCGCGGGTCGCACGCCAACGCCATCGCGATCATCACCCGCTGCTTCTGCCCACCGGACAGTTCGTGCGGATACGCCTCGCCCTTCGCCGCCGGCAGCTCCACCTGCGCGAGCAGCGCGTCCACCCGCTTGCGTACCGCGGCCGCGGACGGCGGGGTGTCGGCGTGCAGCACGATCGGCTCGGCGATCTGGTCCCGCACCCGCCGCACCGGGTTCAGCGCGTGCATCGCGCCCTGGAACACGATCGCCGCGGTCGTCCACCGCACCGCCCGCAGCCGCCCCCACTTCATCGTGGTGACGTCCTCGCCGTCGAGCAGGATCTGCCCGTCGATGGTCGCCGACGACGGCAGCAGCCGCAGCACCGACATCGCCAGCGTCGACTTCCCGCACCCGGACTCCCCGGCCAGCCCGAGGGTCTCGCCGGCGTCGAGGGTCAGCGACACCCCGCGCACCGCCTCGACCGCCCGCGCGCGGCCGCCGTAGCGCACGGTCAGGTCCCTGAGCTCCAGAAGTGCCACCCGCCTCAGCCCTCCCGCAGCCGTGGGTTGAGGACGGACTCCAACGCCCGCCCGCACATGGTGAACGCGAGCACCACGATGGCGATCGCGATGCCGGGCGGCAGCAGATACCACCAGGCGCCGGCGATGACCGCGCTGTCCAGCCACGCCGACCGCAACATCGACCCCCACGACGGCCGCATCGGATCCGGGTCGCCGAGACCGAGGAACGACAGCGTGGACTCCGCCACGATCGCCGACCCGACCGCCAGCGTCGTGTTCACGAACACCAGCGGCAGCACCGCCGGCAACACGTGCTTGGTGATCACGTGCAGGTGCCCGCCGCCGAGCGCTCTGGACCGTTCGATGTAGGGGCGGGCCTCGATGGTGAGGGTCTGCGCGCGCACCAGCCTGGCCGACGGCGGCCACGACGTGATCCCGATCGCCAGGATGACCGTCCCGATCCCCGGGTTGAGCACCGTCGACAGCGCGATCGCCAGCACCAGCGACGGCAGCACCAGGAAGAAGTCGGTGATCCGCATCAGCCCGGCCGACACCCACCGCCCGTAGTGCGCGGCGAGGATCCCGATGATCGTGCCGATGCCGATGGACAGCAACGCGGCCACGAACCCGACCGTGAGCGACATCCGCGCGCCCCACAGGGTCAGCAGCAGCACCGACCGCCCCTGCCGGTCGGTGCCCAGCGGGAACTCCCCACTGGGCGCCTCCAACGGCCCGCCGGTGGCGTTGATGACGTTGAGGCCCTCCCGGTCGGTCAGCACCGGCGCCAGCACCGCCAACGCCACGATGACCAGCAGCAACCCCAGCCCGAACAGGCCGCTGCGCTGCCGGGCGAACTGCCGCCAGCCCGCGGCGAACGCGTCACCGCGACGACGCCAGGCCAGCGCTCGAGGACTGGCCGCTCGGGGACTGGTCATGAGGCACGCACCCGGGGGTCGAGGACACGGTAGAGCATGTCGGCGAGCACGTTCATCACGATCACCGCGCCCGCCAGCACGATGAACGTGCCGGTCAGCAGCGGAAGGTCACGTTTCTCCAACGCGTCGTAGGTGAGCAGCCCGAGCCCGGGCCAGGAGAACACCGTCTCGGTGGTGATCGCGCCCGCCACCACGAACCCCATGTGCAGGAACACCAGCGTCACCGTCGGCAACAACGCGTTCGGCACCGCGTGCCGGCGCCGCACCATCGCGTCCCGCAGCCCCTTCGCCCGCGCGGTCGTCAGGTAGTCCGCACCCATCTCCTCCAACAGCGACGACCGCATCACCAGTTGGTACTGCGCGTACACCACCGCGACCAGCGTGATCGTCGGCAACACCATGTGGTGGGCGACGTCCACCGCCTGGGAGAAGAAGTCCGGTGGGGTGTCCGAGTTGACCATCCCCGCCGTCGGGAACCAGCCGCTGGTCGCGGCCATCAGCAGCAGCCCGAGGAAGAACGTGGGCGTCGACCACAACGCCAACGCCACACTCGTGGAGACCTTGTCGAACCGGCTGTCCCGCCGCCACGCCGACCGGGTGCCCAACCACAGGCCGAGCGCCACCGCGATCAGCGTGGCCGTGCCGACCAGCAGCAGCGTCGGACCGAGCCGCTCCATGATCTTCTGCGTGACCGGCACCCGGAACACGTAGGACTCGCCGAGATCACCCTGCAGCAGCCGCCACAGGTAGTCGAAGAACTGCGCGATCAGCGGCTTGTCCAGACCGAGCTGCGCCTCCAGCTCGGCGATCTGCTCCTTGCTCGCCGGCCGCCCCCGGGTCATCGTCAACACGGGGTCGCCGGGCAGCACCCGGAACAGCAGGAAGCCCAGCACGATCACCAGCACCAGGCTGACCAGGCCACCGCCGGCCTTGGTGAGGAGGTAGCGGAGGGCTCCGCCGCCACGGGTGGGCGGCGGAGCCTCGGCCAAAGCCTCCTCGGTCGGCGTCAGGATGTCCGACACGAGTCTCCAATCGGGAAAGGAGCGGGCTACTCCCGGTCGTCCGCGGTCCGGCGACGGCCACGAGCGAACAGGAAACCACCCACCAGGAGCACGACGACCACGCCGCCGATGATGGCCAGGACCAGCCCGGTGTTGCCGCCGTCCTCGCCGGCCGCGTTCGTGGTGTCGGTGTCCGACGCCCCGCTGGAGTCGGAGACCATCATGCCGTTCTCGTCGAACGTCGGCACCGGACCCTCACCAGCGGGCGTGGCACCGTAGTAGCCCCAGTAGCCCTGCTGGTTCATGATCACACCGCTGTCCGCCGGCTGCAGCGGGAAACCCTCCCACGCGTCCTTGCGGTAGGCCTCCAGCACGTTGTCGTACCCGAGGATGACCATGGTCGCCCGGTCGTAGAGCACCTCCTGCATCTGCTTGACCAGGTCGACCCGCTTGTCCCGGTCCAGCTCCTGCAGCTGCTCGGCGTAGAGCCGGTCGTACTCCTCGTCACACAGGAACGAGTCCGGCGTGCCGCCCTTGCCCTGCGCGTTCGGCCGGTTCGCGCACGTCTGCAGGGACAGCACGAAATCCGGGTCCGGGTTGGCGTTCCACCCGCTGAACGCCAGGTCGAAGTCACCACGGGTGGTGTCCTCGTTGACCTGGGTGTCCGACACCGGCTCCAACGTCACGTTGATGCCGATCTCCTTCAGCCAGCCGACGATGTACGGGCCGCCGTTCTCGTCGATGTTGGTACCCGCGTGCGCCAGCAGCCGCAGGTTCAGCGGCTTGCCCTGCTTGTCGAGCCGCACCCCGTTCGGGCCCATCTCGTAGCCGGCCTCGTCGAGCATCCGGTTCGCCTCGTCGAGGTCGAACTCCCGCTTGACGTCGTCACCCGGCGACCAGGCGAAGTCGGAGAAGATCGGCGGCAGGTAACCCGCCGCCGGCTCCGCGTAACCGCCCCAGACCTTGTCCACCAGCGTCTGGGAGTCGATCGCCGTGGCGATGGCCTGCCGCAGCTTGATGTCCTTGAGCGCCGGGTTCCCGCTGCCGATCGGCTTGCCGTCCTCGGTCGCCGCGCCCGGATTGATCAGGATCTCGTTGAACCGACGGCCCTGCGCCTGCACCAGCTCGATGTTCGGGTCGCTCTTGAGCGCGTCGTACTGGGTCGGGTTGAGCCGGTTGACCACGTCGACGTCGCCGTTCTGCAGGCCCTGCACCGCGGCGTCGGCGTTGCGGTAGTAGATGAAGTGGACCTCGTCGATCTTCGGCGCGCCCCGCCAGTAGTCGGGGTTGGCCTTCATCTTCGTGTACTGGGCCTCTTCGAACTCGGTGATGGTGTACGGGCCGCTGCCGACCATCGGCATCTCCGGCTCCGCGCCGACGTCGGACATCGTCGACCACACGTGCTCGGGCACGACCGGGATGTCCAGGGCGGTCATCGTCGCCTGCGGCACCTTCGTCTTGATGACCAGCGTGTACTCGTCGGTGGCCTCGACCGACTCGAACTGCTCGACGTAGCTGCCGTTGGCCGTACGGGCGACCTCGTTCTCCAGCATCAGGTTGTAGGTGAACGCCGGGTCCTCGGCGGTGATCGGCTGACCGTCCGACCACGTCATGCCCTCGCGGATCTTGAAGGTCCAGGTCAGCTTGTCCTCGGAGGTCTCCCAGCTCTCCGCCAGCGCGGGCACCGGGGACATGTCCTCCTGGCTGTAGACCGTGAGGAAGTCGAACGCCGTCCGCAGGATGTCCGTGCCCGTACGGGTGATGCTGATGAACGGGTTCAGCGAGTCGATCTCCTGGGTGACCCCCACCCGAAGGATCTGTGTCTGGTTCGCCGCCTCTGCCCGTACCGCCGGTTGCGTCGACGCGCCGGCAGGCACCCCTACGGGCACCGTGACCAGCGCGGACACGAGCACGGTGATACCGAGCGCGACACGCCTCGATCTCACGATGATCACCTCTTCCTGATAGTTGGAAGGAAGTAACCACTTGTTCCACTAAGAAGTCAATCTGTGTCGGCAACGTGTACCAACCCGTAACGTGTACCCCGTGCGGATCATGATTTCAGCCGACATGGAAGGCGCCACCGGTGTCACCTGGACGGCGGACGTGGAGATCGGAACCCCCGAGTGGCAACGGCTACGCCCCGTGTTCACCGGCGACGTCAACGCCTGCGTCGCCGGCCTCCACAACGGCGGCGCCACCTCCGTCCTGGTCAACGAGGCCCACTCGTCCCAACGCAACATCCTGCTCGAAGACCTCGACACCCGAGCCACCATGCTCACCGGCAAACACAAACCACTGTCCATGATGCAAGGCATCGACCAGGGCATCGACGGCGTCGTGTTCCTCGGCTACCACACCGGAGCCGGCGTCGACGGCGTCCTCGCCCACACCTACCTGCCCAACCAGATCACCGGCGTCTGGCTCGACGGCGTCCACGCCAGCGAAGGACGCCTCAACGCCGCCCTCGCCCACGAACACGGCGTCCCCGTCATCCTCGTCACCGGCGACGACCTCACCTGCGCCGACGCCCACACCTACGCACCCCACGCCCGAACCGTCGCCGTCAAGGACTGCGTCAGCCGCTACGCCGCCATCTGCAAACCCCCCACCGTCACCGCCGCCGAGATCACCGAAGCCGCCACCACCGCCATGACCCACGCCGGACGCACCGAAGGCACCGTCACACCACACCGCATCGAAGTCGAGTTCGACGCCGCCCACCTGGCCGCCGCCACCGCCGTCATCCCCACCGTCACCCAACTCGACGTCCGACGCGTCGGATTCGACGCCGACTCCATGACCGAAGCCATGAAAGCCTTCAAGATCGTCACCGCCATCGCCAGCGGAGCCACGGAAGGAAGCTATGGCTGAGCACCCAGTAGAGGACCTCTGCGCACAACTGATCCGGTTCGACACCACCAACCACGGCGGCGGATCATCCGAAGGCGAACGGGACGCCGCCGAGTTCGTCGCCCAACACCTCTCCGCGGCCGGCATCGAACCCACCCTCCTCGAACGCGCCCCCCGCCGCACCAACGTCATCGCCCGCGTACCCGGCACCGACCCGACCCTGCCCCCACTGCTCATCCACGCCCACCTCGACGTCGTCCCCGCCGACCCCACCGAATGGACCGTCCACCCCTTCGCCGGCGAGATCCGCGACGGCTACGTCTGGGGCCGAGGCGCCGTCGACATGAAGGACATGTGCGCCACCCTGCTCACCGTCCTGCACCGCTGGACCACCGAAGGCCGCGCACCCCGCCGCGACCTCGTCCTCGCCTTCGTCGCCGACGAGGAGGACAACGGCGAATGGGGCGCCCACTGGCTCGTCGACCAACACCGCACCCTCTTCGACGGCGTCGCCGCCGCCATCGGCGAATCCGGCGGCTACACCGTCCGCGCCACCACCGCCGACGGCCAACCCGTCCGCCTCTACCCGGTCGCCACCGCCGAACGCGGCACCTCCCACCTGCTCCTGACCACCACCGGCCGCGCCGGCCACGGCTCCCGCCGCAACGACGACAACGCCGTCACCACCCTCATCGCCGCCGTCCACCGACTCGCCGCCCACCGCTGGCCGGTCCGCCTCACCCCCACCGTCGAAGCCTTCTTCCACCAGACCGGCAAAGCCCTCGGCATCCACGTCGACCTGTCCACCGACGACGCCGTCGACGACACCCTCCGCCGCCTCGGCCCCGCCGCGAAGATCGCCGAGAACACCGTCCGCAACAGCACCACACCCACCGTGCTGTCCGCCGGCTACAAGGTCAACGTCATCCCCGGCCTCGCCCAGGCCCGAATCGACACCAGAGTCCTCCCCGGCGCCGACACCGAACTGTTCACCGAGGTCGACCGCCTACTCGGCCCCGACGTCACCCGGGAGTTCCTCACCAACCAACAAGCCGTCCAGGCCCCCGTCGACTCCCCCTGGTTCACCGCCATGGCCGACGCCCTCACCGCCGAAGACCCCGAAGGCGTCGTCGTCCCGTTCTGCATGGGCGGCGGCACCGACGCCAAAGCCTTCGCCCCACTCGGCATCGACTGCTACGGCTTCGCCCCACTCTGGCTACCGGAGAACTTCGACCACCGACACATGGCCCACGGCGTCGACGAACGCGTCCCGATCGAGGGCCTCCGCTTCGGCACCAACGTCCTCGACCGCTTCCTGTCCAGCGTGTAGCCAACCCTCAACACTCAATCGAGGGTCAACCTCAACCCCCGGTCGAGCCCCTCAACACACCCTCGAGTGACACCAGAGACAACACCATCTCACCGCCGGTGAAACGTGAACCGCCCCGTCGTCAAAAAGTACGGCGCGAACACCGGAAGCCGCCTCCCCCGCCGAAGCCGCCCCGCCGCCGCCCGCCACCACGACCGCACATCCGTACCCGTCGCGAACACGTGCAACACGTCCCCGTCCACCACCGCGGCCGGACCACACACCCCCGCGCCGTACCAGTCCGCCGCACCCACATCGGTATCCAGCAACCGCTCCACCGGCCCCCACGAACCACGACCCCCAGGAGCCCGCACACCCTCCGTCAACCAGAGACCCTGACTCGGGAACGGCGTCGTCCCGTGCAGATTCGTCCCCCGCGCCAACACCATCCGCCAACACCCCGGAGCACCGAACACCGTGTTGTCGAAGAACCCCTCCTCCACCGACGCGAACCGCTCCGGCGCACCCCACGACGTCCCGTCGACACTCTCGGTGTACCGCAACTCGTAGTCCGGCTGCTCACCGCGACCCACCTCGCCGATCGCGGACAGGAACCACATCCGCCACAACCCGTCGGAGTGGACGACGAACGGCTCCAACGCGCTGGGCCGCGCCGCGTCCCCAGTGAGGACAGGCCCCGAGTGGCGCTGCCAGGCCCCATCCCGGTACTCGAGGTACCCGATGGCGTACCGACTGCCCGGACCCGTCGACTTCCGAGTGCTCCGCCCCGCGTAGTAGATCCGCTCCACCTCGCGACCGTCCACCGAGCCACGCACATAACTCGGGGTGTGCATCCCCGCCGCGTCCCACCCCCGCCGACCGGAGGGCGCACCGAGCTCGACCGCACGCCCCGCCCTGTCGACGACGAACTCCCAGGAGTCATCGGCGACACTCGCCCCGACCGGAAGCCGAGCCTCGACGATCCGCACCACGAACTGCGTGGTGAACGCGCCGATGAACATCGACCACGTCCCGTCGCGGTGGTGCACGTCCGGGTCACTGACGCCGATCAGACCATGCCCCGGCCTCGGCTCGTCGAGCATGCCGAACAGTGGACGTGCATCAGTCAAGGTCCAATCGCTCGCCGCCATGGCCGCCAGACTACGGACAAACACCCCACCGGCCACCAAACAGGTCCACCAGCACCAGCGTGCCCCTCCCCTGGCCCGAAGCGTCTTTGATCTGTCGGTACGGCTCGGGACAGGCCGGGCCGATGCTCGGCGAAATAATCGGACATCAATATAGTTACTAGAATATTTTAGTGAACCAGGGGAGCAGCGCCGGTCGACCGGCCGGGATGGCCCAGGCGCCCGCCGAGCGCGAGAACCAGCCGACCCGTGAGGGGTGGCCCCTGACCTTCAGCTGAAGGCGCCCGCCGAGCAGCACGGATGCCCCCACGGAGCCCGTCGTCGGGATCGCCCGACCTTGGACCGGAAGATCATCCGAAAGCCGCGGCCATCGTCCGGCTTCGCCGGCCTCTGGGACCCCTTCGCGTGACTGATCGGCAGGTCGCGCGGCATCGCCACCCGTCCTGATCTCCCCACTCCCCTCTTGGCGGCGGGGTGCTTTGGTCGTCGGGCCGCGTGGTGGCCGATGTGGATGCCGCGTAATATCGGACATCTAAATAGTTACTAAATGATATTTAGAGGTCGTGCCCTGCACCACGGCGAAGGTGGCCGCGCTCGACCGACTCCTCGTCGGCACACTCCGGCACTTCGACGGCACTGCACGACGCCTACCCGCCGTCCGAAGACCCCGTCGAGGGCGCGACCGTATGACGTCAGCGAAACGCGACAGGGAACGGCGGTGCTACCTCGACCCCTCGGGAAGCCGCCTGGTGCGGTAGTGGTACCGCGCCACCTCGGTGAACCCAGCGCCCCGGTACAGCGTCAGCGCCGGCTCGTTCTCCGCCCGCACCTGGAGCCAGCAGTCGCGCGCTCCCCCGTCGCCCACCAACGCCTGAGTCGTCGCCGCGGCCAGGCCCCGCCGGCGCGCGTCCGGCCGCACCGCCACGCAGTACAGCCCGCCCCAGCCGTCCACCAGCGCCAGCCGGGCCACCGCCGCCGCCCCTGCCCCGTCCCAGGCCGTCGCGTAGCGGGCCGGGCCCGCGGTCAGGATCCGCCGCGCGACCGACCTCGCCCGCTCGTCACCCCGGCCGTCCACCCGCCACCACAGGTCCATCCACTCCTCGTCCGGCTCGTCGGCGACCGTCACCCGAGCCGCGCCCGCCGGCAGCCGGTCGAGCACCTCCGCCGCCGAGGCCGTCATCACCAGCGTCGGCGACCCGTACGCGTAACCCCGGGCCGCCAGCAGCGCGTCCAGGTCCGGCGGGTACACGGTCGGGCCGAGCTGGAACACCGCCGGGAGCCCGCGTGCCCGGTACGTCGACGCCACTCTGGACAGTGCGGCGTCGACATCGGACGGAGGGGTCAGCGGCAGCACCGAGTTCGCCCGCTGCGTCACCCCACCCGAGAACCTGGCCAGCCAGCCGTCCATGCTGACCTCCTCCAGCGCCGGCCACCCCCGCCGCATCAGCTCATCCAGCACGCCCCGAGCATGTCACCGCACCGGTTCACGGTCACCCGCACCGTGCCGACCGGCTGACGTCTCAACCGACACCGCTGGTGGCCGGCTCCTGGTCGAACTGGGTGCGGTACAGCTCCTCGTACCGGCCGCCCGCCGCCAGCAGGCTCGCGTGTGTGCCGCGCTCCACGATCCGACCCTCCTCGACGACCAGGATCTGGTCCGCCGCCCGGATCGTCGACAGCCGGTGTGCGATCACCAGCGCGGTCCGGCCGGCCAGCGCCTCGGTCAGCGCCGCCTGCACGGCCGCCTCCGACGTCGAGTCCAGGTGCGCGGTCGCCTCGTCCAGGATCACCACGCGCGGCCTCGCCAGCAGCAGCCGCGCGATCGTCAGCCGTTGCCGCTCACCGCCGGAGAGCCGGTAGCCGCGCTCCCCCACGATCGTGTCCAGGCCGTCGGGCAGCGACGAGACCAGGTCGTGCAGCCTGGCCCGGCGCAGCGCGTCCCACAGGTCCTCGTCGGACGCCGCCGGGTCGGCCAGCAGCAGGTTCGCCCGGATCGACTCGTGGAACAGGTGTCCGTCCTGGGTGACCAGGCCGAGCGTGTCCCGCAACGACGCGAACGACACGTCCCTGGCGTCCGCCCCGCCCAGCCGGACCGCGCCGGCGTCGACGTCGTACAGCCGGGGCACCAGCGAGGCGATCGTCGACTTCCCCGCTCCCGACGAGCCGACCAGCGCCACCAGCTGCCCCGGCTCCACCCGGAACGAGACGTCGTGCAGGACCTCCACTCCCCCGCGGGTGTCCAGCTTCGCCACCTCCTCCAGCGACGCCAGCGACACCTTGTCCGCCGACGGGTAGGCGAACGACACGTGCTCGAACTCCACCGACACCGGCCCGTCCGGAACCGGCACGGCGTCCGCCTTCTCCTCGATCAGCGGCTTCAGGTCCAGCACCTCGAAGACCCGCTCGAACGACACCAGCGCGCTCATCACCTCCACCCGCGCGCTCGCCAGCGCGGTCAGCGGCGCGTACAGGCGGGTCAGCAGGAACGACAGCGCCACCACCGTGCCCGGGTCGAGCGTCCCGACCAGCGCGAACCAGCCGCCGAACCCGTACACCAGCGCGAGCGCCAGCGCCGACACCAGGGTCAGCGCGGTGATGAACACCGACTGCACCATCGCCGTGCGCACCCCGATGTCGCGCACCCTGCGCGCCCGCACGGCGAACTCCTCCGACTCGGCGTCCGGCCGGCCGAACAGCTTCACCAGGGTGGCGCCCGGCGCGGAGAACCGCTCGGTCATCTGGGTGCTCATCAGCGAGTTGTGGTTCGCGGCCTCCCGCTCCAGCCTGGCCAGCCGGGAACCCATCCGCCGCGCGGGCAGCACGAACACCGGCAGCAGCACCAGCGCCATCAGCGTGATCTGCCAGGACATGCCCAGCATCACGACCAGGGACAGCACCAGCATCACCAGGTTGCCGACCACCCCGGACAGGGTGTCGCTGAACGCCCGCTGCGCGCCGATCACGTCGTTGTTCAGGCGCGAGACCAGCGCACCGGTGCGGGTTCGGGTGAAGAACGCGATCGGCATCCGCTGCACGTGGTCGAACACCGAGGTGCGCAGGTCGAGGATCAGCCCCTCACCGATCCGCGCCGACTGCCACCTGGTCAGCAGCCCGAGCCCGGCCTCCGCGACCGCGATCGCGGCGATCAGCACCGCCAGCCGCACCACCACCGACCCGGGCGAGCCGTCCACGATCGCGTCGACGACCTGGCCGGCCAGCACCGGCGTGGCCACCGCCAGCGCCGCGGCCACCACACTGAACAGCAGGAACCACCCCAGCAGCCGCCGGTGCGGGCGCGCGAACCGGCCGATCCGGCGCAGCGTGCGCACGGAGAACGGGCGCCGGTCGTCCGTGGCGTTCATCGCGTTGTAGAGCGACATCCACGCCGTCGTCTCCATGTCCATCGTGCTGCTCCCACCCTGCGTTCGTGTGCCGTACGCGAGTCTGGCACCGCGTACCGACAGTTCCGGTCGAGCCGGACGAAAGCGACGGTAGAAGCTCGAGTTAGCTCGAGGTCAAGCCCGTTCCAGTCCCGTCGGGTTGATCTCCGGCAGCACCCCGGACGCCCACAGGGCCGACACCGACGGCGCCAGCACCTCGACCAGCCGGTCCACCCCGGCCTCGCCGACGGCCGACAGCCCGCCCCGCCAGGACGCGGCGTCGGTCCGCTCCTCCACCTCGGCCAGCAGCTCCCGGCCCGCCGCGGTGAGCCCGCCGTCCCCGGTCAGCAGCCCCCGGTCGGCCAGCCCGGTCGCGGCCGAGTCCCACGCGTGCTCCGACCAGCCGCGCACCGACCGCAGCTGGCTGCCGGGGAACCGCCCGAACCCGACCTGCAGCAGCAACGCCTCCAGCCCGCTCAGCCCGCACGCCACCAGCGCCGCCACGTGCCCGTCGCCCCGGTGCTCGCGCAGCGTCGTCGCCACCTGCCACAGCGCCGCCACCGGATCGTCCGGCAGCGGCAGGCAGGCGTTCGCGGCGTGCAGCGGCCGGCCCGTGCCGTCGGCGGCGGCCAGCACCGGACCCAGCTCCGCCGCGACGGTCGCGCAGACCGCCTCGTCCACGCCGACCTTCCGCAGCGCGGCCGCGCTCACCTCGGACCGCGCGACCAGGCACGCCGCCGGGGTCGCCCTGGCCCACGCCTCCGGCAGCGCCTTGGCCACCATCGACGGCTCGAACCCGGCGAACGCGGCGACCACGGGTTCGGCGCCGACCGGGCCCAGCGGCGCGGCGCGGAACGCGAAGTAGGTCATCCAGAAGCCACGCAGGCCGATCGCGACACCGGCGTCGCGGACCCCGGGCGCGAAGTAGACGACGTCGTGCAGGGGCTCCAGCGAGGACCACAGGCGACGAGCAGGGTGCATGGCGGCAGTGTGCCCGGGAAATGGGATCATGCGCCACCGAAACGTCGATCGACCCGGCGAGGAGCTGTCGCGGATGAGTGCTCGGGGTTTCTTCTCGTCGTTCGAGAACACCGACCCCCCGCTGACCTGGATCGACGGCGTCGACGTCGACGCGAACAACGCGCCCCGCGCGGCCGGCGCCACCATGAGCACCCGCGAGGGCGGCGGCCCCGCCAAGCCCTACACCGCCAGGCCAGGCGTCGGGTTCACCGGCCGCCGGGCCCTGCGCTACCAGGGCAACCACCCCGGACGGGGACCCGCGTACGTGGTCAACCGGCTGTTCCTCGTCGACCTGCTCGTCTCCCGCGACACCGTCCTCGAGTACGTGCTCCTGCCCGAGCTGCTCGGCGACGACCTGCGCTACCCCAGCACGTTCGTCGCCGTGGACCTCGCCTTCGACGACGGCTCCCGGCTCTCCGACCTCGGGCTCGCCGACCAGCTCGGGTTCGCGCTGACCCCGCGCGGGCAGGGCGAGTCCAAGGCCCTCTCCCCCAACCAGTGGAACCGCCGGTTCGTCCGCATCGGCGGCGTCGCCGAGGGCAAGATCGTCACCACCGTGCTCCTGGGCTACGACAACCCCGCCGGCCCGGCCCGGTTCGCCGGCTGGGTCGACGACATCGCGATCGTCGACCGCCCGAGGCCGGAGCCGCGCCGGCCGGTCGACCACGTGATCACCACCCGGGGCACCAGCTCGGTGAAGTCGTACTCGCGCGGCAACACCTTCCCGGCCACCGCCGTCCCGCACGGGTTCAACTTCTGGACCCCGGTCACCGACGCCGCGCGCCTGGACTGGATCTACAGCTACGCCCGGCACAACAACGACCGCAACCTCCCCGCCGTCCAGGCGTTCGCGGTCAGCCACCAGCCGAGCCCCTGGCTGGGTGACCGGCAGACCTTCCACGTGCTGCCCTCGGCCGCCGCGGGCAAGCCACGCGCCGGACGCCGGCGGCGAGCCCTGACCTTCCGGCACAACAACGAGATCGCCCGCCCGCACCACTACGGCGTCCGGTTCACCAACGGCATCCGGGTCGACATCGCGCCGGCCGACCACGCCGCGATCCTGCGGTTCACCTTCCCCGGTGAGGACGCCAACCTCGTCTTCGACAACGTGACCCGGCACGGCGGCCTCACCCTCGACCCGGTCGCCGGCACCGTGTCCGGGTACTCCGACGTCCGCAGTGGACTGTCCGAGGGCGCCGGCCGGATGTTCGTGCACGCCACCTTCGACCGCCGCATCGCCGGCGGCGGGAAGCTGCGCCGCGGCCTGTCCCGCCGGGTCACCGGCTACCTGCGGTTCGAGCCCGACCCGGACGGCGAGACCGTCGTGACCATGCGCATCGCCACCTCGCTGATCAGCCTCGCGCAGGCCAGGCGCAACCTGTGGCTGGAGATCGCCGACGACGACACCTTCGACACCGTCCGCGAACGCGCCGCGCGGCAGTGGGACGACATCCTCGACCGGGTCGAGGTCGACGGCGCCTCCGACGACCAGCTCACCACCCTCTACTCCAACCTCTACCGGCTGTTCCTCTACCCCAACAGCGGCCACGAGAACACCGGCACCACCGAGAACCCCAGCCACGCCTACGCCAGCCCGTTCGCCAAGCCGGCGAAGAAGAACACCCCCACCCAGACCGGCGCCGCGCTCGTCCAGGGCCGGATCTACGTCAACAACGGGTTCTGGGACACCTACCGCACCGCCTGGCCCGCCTACGCGCTGCTCGACCCCGCCCGCTGCGCCGAACTGGTCAACGGGTTCCTGCAGCAGTACACCGAGTCCGGATGGGTCGCCCGCTGGTCCTCCCCCGGCCACGCCGACCTGATGACCGGCACCAGCTCCGACGCCGCGTTCGCCGACGCCCACCTCAAGGGCGTGCCGGGCATCGACCTGCGCGCCGCCTACGAGGCCGCGCTGCGCAACGCCACCGTCGCCCCGCCAGACGACACCGTGGGGCGCAAGGGACTCGACCGGTCGATCTTCCTCGGCTACACCCCGGACACCGTCCGGCACGGGCTCGCCTGGACCCTCGACGGCTGCGTCAACGACTTCGCCATCGCCAACCTCGCCGCCGCCGTCGGCGACCGCGACAACCACGGGTACTTCCTCGACCGCGCCCGCGCCTACGTGCGCTCGTTCGATCCCAACACCGGGTTCTTCCAGGGCCGCAGGAAGGGGAACTGGCGGCAGACCGCCAGCCAGTACGACCCGCGCGCCTGGGGTGGCGACTACGTGGAGACCAACGGCTGGAACACCGCGTTCTCGGTGCCGCACGACGGCGCCGGTCTCGCCGCGCTCCTCGGCGGCCCGGCCGCGCTGGCCGCCCGGCTCGACGAGTTCTTCGCCACCCAGGAGACCGGGCGCGCCCGCGGCGCCTACTGGCGCACGATCCACGAGATGCCCGAGGCCCGGGACGTGCGGATGGGCCAGTACGCGCACTCCAACCAGCCCTCGCACCACATCATCTACCTGTACGCGTACGCCGGAGCGCTGTGGCGGACCCAGGAGAAGGTGCGTGAGGTGCTGTCCCGGCTCTACGCCGGCAGCGAGGTCGGCCAGGGCTACCCCGGCGACGAGGACAACGGCGAGATGTCGGCGTGGTGGCTGTTCGGCGCGCTCGGCCTGTACCCGCTGCGGGTCGGCAGCCCCGAGTACGTCATCGGCTCCCCGCTGTTCCGCCGCATGTCCGTGCGCGTCGGGGAGGACGCGACGCTCGTGGTGAACGCCCCGAACAACAGCCCAACCAACGTGTACGTGCAGGGCCTGATGGTCAACGGCACGCCGTGGGAGAAGGCGTGGCTGCCGCACGAGGTGGTCGCGCGCGGCGCGGTACTGGACTTCCAGATGGGCCCGGAACCGTCCCGGTGGGCGTGCGGTCCGGACGCCGCCCCGCCGTCGCTCACACCACCCGGCACCGTGCCCCGCACGATGGTCGACATCACCGCCGACCCCGGCGGGCACGCCGAGGGCAGCGACGGTGTCGCGGTGGCCGCCCTGTTCGACGACACCAGCCGCACCCAGGTCACCTTCCGCACCCCCGCCGCGTGGGTCGGCTATCGGACCTCCGGGGCGGCCGCGGGCGTGGCGTACTACACGCTCACCTCGGGCACCGGACGCGACGACCCGCGCAGCTGGGCGCTGCGCGGGTCGAACGACGGCGTCAACTGGACCGTGCTGGACGAGCGGTCACGCGAGACCTTCCGGTGGCGCCGGCAGACCCGCGCGTTCGCGGTGGCCAACCCCGGGCAGTACACCCACTACCGGTTGGACGTCACCGAGAACACCGGGACCCCGACGACCACCCTCGCCCAGCTGGAACTACTGGCGCGGTAGCCGGCGGGACTGCAGGAACTGGGTGGTCTGCGCGTTCATGGCCATCACCAGCGCGATGACCGGCATGATCGCGAAGAAGATCGCCGAGCCGATCAGCACCGCCTTCGCGCCCTCGAGCATGTCGATGCCGCCGGAGTCCAGCGTCGAGTACACGATCATGTAGAACAGGCAGATCGCGATCTCCACGATCGCGGCCACCACCAGCAGCGTGCGGCTCTTGCCGGACATGAGCTGCAGACCACCCAGGATCAGCAGGACCACGCCGGCGGTCTGGGCGAGGGCGACCATGAGCTGGATGAGCAGCGCGGTGCCCTCGAGGTTGGGCACACCGGTCCAGACCAGGATCGTGGTGATCGCGGTGATGCCGGCCTGCACGTAGGCGAGCACACCGGCGGTGGTCGCCACGCCCGGGCGGGGGATCGGACCACTCGTGTACTCCTGCGACGCCTGCGGCATCCCGCCGTAGCCGGGAGCAGGCGGCATCCCACCGCTGTTCGGGTACTGGCCGCCAGGCTGCTGAAAGCCCCCGCTACCGGGGTTGTGCCCACCGGGTTGCTGCGGCTGCTGGCCGCCGTATGGCTGCGTCATCACTTCTCCTTCGGCCTCCGGCGACACGCCGGAGGCCGGATTGTTCACTTGAGGGGTGCACGAATACTGGCACAGTCGCCGGAGCTCCGTGCGGGTTTCACGCAGTTCGCGACCCGTGTCGACCGTGCTACGGTCAGCGGCCGGTCTCGCCGCCCGGGACGGCCTCCCCCTGCGGGACCTCCGGGGTCGGCTCCGGCGGCACGATGCTCGCCAGCTCGCCGCCGTTGTCGTTCATCCGCAGCACGAACGGGCGGGTGTCGGTGTACTGCACCACCGACACCGAGGCCGGGTTCACCACGATCCGCTGGAAGCCGTCCAGGTGCTGGCCGAGCGCGTCCGCCAGGATCGCCTTCAGCACGTCACCGTGGCTGCACAGCAACCAGACCGCGCGCTCCCCGTGCTCGGCGGTGATCCGCGCGTCGTGCGCCCGGACCGCGGCCACCGCCCTGGCCTGCACGGTCGCGAGACCCTCGCCGCCCGGGAACACCGCGGCCGACGGGTGCTGCTGCACCACCGACCACAGCTTCTCCTTGAGCAGGGTGCGCAGCTCCCGGCCGGTCCACTCCCCGTAGTCCACTTCGGACAGGCCGGGTTCGGTCACCGGATCGAGGCCGCGAGCCCGCGCCAACGGCGCCAGCGTCTGCTCGCACCGCAGCATCGGCGACGACACCACCGCGGCGATCGGCACCGGCTCCAACCGGGCCACCAGCTCCTCGGCCTGCCGGCGGCCGGTCTCGTCGAGCTCGACGCCGGCGGACCGTCCGGCGAGCACCCCGGAACCGTTCGCGGTCGAGCGGGCGTGCCTGAGCAGTACGACGGTGGCCACGGCGCCAGTAGATCACACGGCCGGGCCGGCGTCCGGGTCCAGCGCCCCGGCCGCCACCAGAATCAGGATCAGCGCGCCCAACGCGAGGCGGTACACCACGAACGGCATGAAGCTGCGCCGCTTGATGTAGCTCATCAGCCAGGCGATCACCGCGTACCCCACCGCGAACGCCACGATGGTCGCGACGATCGTCGGTCCCCAGTCCGGCGCGTTGTCCCCGCCGATGTCGGTCAGCTGGTAGAAGCCGGAGGCGAACACCGCGGGCACCGCCAGCAGGAACGCGTACTCGGCGGCATCCTCGCGCTTGTAGCCGAGCATCCGCCCGGCGGTGATCGTGCCGCCGGAACGGGACACGCCGGGGATCAGCGCCAGCGCCTGGGCGAACCCGAACCCGATGCCGTGCGGCACCGTCAGGTGGTCGAGATCACGTTCCCGCTTGCCCAGGTAGTCGGCGACGCCGAGCAGGATGCCGAACACGATCAGCGTCATCGCGATCAGCCGCAGGTCGCGGAACGCGTGCTCGATCTCGTCCTCGAACAGCAGGCCGAGGATCGCGATCGGCAGCGTGCCGACGATCACCAGCCAGCCCATCCGGGAGTCCGGGTCGTCCCGCCACGTGGACGGCCGCCGCAGCGACCGGAACCACGCGACCAGGATGCGCCAGATCTTCTTGCGGAAGTACAGGACCACCGCGGTCTCGGTGCCGATCTGCGTGACCGCGGTGAACGCCGCGCCAGGATCGTCCCAGCCGGCGAACGCCGCGGTGACGCGTAAGTGCGCGCTGGAGGAGATGGGGAGGAACTCGGTGAGTCCCTGCACGAGACCGAGGATGAGGCCTTCCAGCCAGTTCAACTACCCAACTCCCGCAAGTTCGAGCGCCTCCACCGCGACGCGCAGGGCCGCGATGCTGTGCTCGAGATCTTGCAGTACCGGGGAAAGCGTCAGTGTGGTGACCCCCGACTCGGCGAGGGCCCGCATGCCGTCTGCTATACGTTCCTTCGGGCCGAGCAACGAGGTCTGGTCGAGGAACCCGAGGGGCACCGCCGCGGCCGCCGCGGCGTAGTCCTTGGCCAGGTAGCGGTCCTGGATCTCGGCCGCCTCGGCCTCGAACCCCATCCGGCACGCCAGGTTGTTGTAGAAGTTCTGCTCGCGGCTGCCCATGCCGCCGACGTAGAGCGCCGCGTACCCGCGGACCTGGTCGGCCGCGGTCCGCCAGTCGTCGCCGACCACGATCGGCACGGTCGGCACGACGTCGAACCCGTCGAGGGTCTTGCCGGCCTTCTCCCGGCCCTTGCGGATCAGCTCCAGCGACTCGGGGCCGAACTCGGGCGAGTAGAAGATCGCCAGCCAACCGTCGGCGATCTCCCCGGTCAGCTCCAGGTTCTTCGGCCCGATGGAGGCCAGGTAGATCGGGATCTCCTCGCGTACCGGGTGCACGATCAGCTTGAGCGGCTTGCCGGGCCCGTCCGGCAGCGGCAGCGTGAAGTGCCGGCCGGAGAAGGAGACCCGCTCGCGGCGCAGCGCGGTGCGGACGATCTCGACGTACTCGCGGGTGCGGGCCAGCGGCTTGTCGAACTTCACCCCGTACCAGCCCTCGGACACCTGCGGGCCGGACACGCCGAGGCCCATCCGGAACCGGCCGCCGGACAGGGTGTCCAGGGTCGCGGCGGTCATCGCGGCCATCGTCGGCTGGCGGGCCGGGATCTGCAGGATCGCGCTGCCCACGTCGATCCGCTCGGTGTGCGCGGCCACCCACGCGAGCACGGTGGGGACGTCCGAGCCGTAGGCCTCCGCCGCCCACGCCACCGAGTAGCCCAGCCGGTCGGCCTCCTGGGCCAGCTTCAGGTTGTTGGCGTCGTTGCCGGCGCCCCAGTAGCCGAGGTTCAGTCCGAGTCGCATCGGGGGACCATACCTCGATCCGGGGTCACTGCCAGCACTGATGACCTCGTCCGCTTAGGCTTCTCCGGGTGGAGCAACGACACCTCGGCGACAGCGGGCTGCGGGTGTCCAGGATCGGCCTGGGCACCATGACGTGGGGCCAGGACACCGACGCCGACGAGGCCGCCAGCCAGCTCGTCGCGTTCGCCGACCTCGGCGGCACCCTGGTCGACACCGCCGACGTCTACAACGACGGGGAGAGCGAGCGGATCCTCGGCGCCCTGCTCGACGACCTGGTGCCCCGCCAGGACATCGTGCTCGCCACCAAGGCCGTGGCCCGCCGCGACGAGGGCCCGTTCGGCGGCGGCGCGTCCCGAGGCGCGCTGCTCACCGCGCTGGACGGGTCGCTGCGCCGGCTCGGCGTGGACCACGTCGACCTGTGGCAGCTGCACGCCTGGGACACCGCGGTGCCGCTCGAGGAGACCCTCGCGGCCGTCGACCACGCGGTGACCAGCGGCAAGGTCCGCTACGCCGGCGTGTCGAACTACTGCGGCTGGCAGCTCGCCACCGCCGCGACCCTGCAGCGCGCCAAGCCGTTCGGGGTGCCGCTGGTCAGCGCGCAGCTGGAGTACTCGCTGCTCGAACGCGGCCTCGAACGCGAGGTCGCGCCGGCGGCCGCCCACCACGGGCTCGGCCTGCTGGCCTGGGCGCCGCTCGGCCGGGGTGTGCTGACCGGCAAGTACCGGGCGGCCACCCCGGCCGACTCCCGCGGCGCCTCGAACCACTTCGCGCCCTACGTCGACCACCACCGGACCGAGCGGGCCGCCCGGATCGTGCAGGCCGTGGTGACCGCCGCCGACGGGCTCGCCACGTCACCGCTGTCGGTCGCGCTCGCCTGGGTCCGGGACCGGCCTGGGGTGTCGTCGGCGATCGTGGGTGCACGCGACACCGGGCAGCTGCTCGGGTCGCTGGTGTCCGAGGAGCTCACGTTGCCCAC
This sequence comes from Actinophytocola gossypii, assembly GCF_025165815.1. Lineage (GTDB taxonomy): Bacteria > Actinomycetota > Actinomycetes > Mycobacteriales > Pseudonocardiaceae > Actinophytocola > Actinophytocola gossypii. The sequence goes on from NZ_JAFFZE010000003.1 coordinate 74,424, forward strand.
GGCGATCCGGGCGGCGCTGGACGACGTGAGCGACCTCGAACTCGGCTACCCGGAGACCCGGCTCGGCTGAGGCTCCGGCGACCCGGCCGCGCGGAACCCGCCGCTGCGCGGGTCGTACACGTGCATCCGCGCCTCGGTCAGGTCGAAGTACATGCCGACCAGGGTCAGCTCACCCCTGGCCAGCGCCGCGGCGACCACCGGGGACGTGCGCAGCCGGTCGAGCTGAGCCAGCACGTTGTGCAGCGCGAGCCGGTCCCACTCCGCCTCCGGCTCCCGCCCGTCGACGGTCAGCGGCGGCATCTCCCCCGCCCGCCGCAGGGTCGGCGCGGCGTGCCGCAGCCACGAACGCAGCGCGGGCGCACCGGCCGGCACGCCGCGCACGAGCGCCTTCATCGCGCCGCACGACGAGTGCCCGCAGACCGCGACCTCCCGGACCCGCAGCCGGCCGACCGCGTACTCGAGCGCGGCGGCGACCGAGCCCTCGCGGTCGCCGGGTACGAGGTTGCCGATGTTGCGCACGGTGAACAGGTCGCCGGGTCCGCTGGCGGTGATCACGTTCGGCACGATCCGGGCGTCCCCGCAGGTCAGCAGCAGCGAGTCGGGGGTGTGCCGGTCGGCGAGGCGGCGCAGGGTGGGTTCGACCAGGTGCGCGGTGCGGCGCGCGTACTCGGCGGTGCCGCGCAGGATCGGGCCCGGCTCGGCGCGCTGGGCCGGCACCACCCCCTCCGCCGAGGGCTCGGGCGCCGGCTCGTCGGGGCGCTCCGGGTCGCACTGCCACTCCGACCATGGCGCGAACCAGCGGGGCAGGGCGCGCTGCGCGGCCGCCCGGTGCACGGTCGGCTCACCGGCCTTGCCCCTGGCGAACCACGGGTGGCCGATCTCGTTGACGATCACGGTGCCGCCGGTGCGCTCGTGGGCGTGCTGCCAGGCGGACAGGGTGTCGAACGCGGCGTGGTCCATGAAGTCCACCACCAGCTCGAGGGTGACCGTGCTGCCGCGCGGAACGCCGCCGAGCACGGTGGTGAGCCGCGGGATGGACAGCGAGGCCAGGGCGCCCTCGACCACGATCCGCCAGTCGTCGCCGTCCCGCTCGGCGTGGATGCCGGCCCACAGCAGCCGGCGCAGCGTCAGCGCCGCCGCGAGCCCGATGCCGAGCAGCACGCCGTCGAGCAACCCCAGTCCGACCACGCCGAGCAGCGTCACCAGGTAGACCGGCAGGTCGCCGTGCCGCAGCACCTGCTTGGCCCGGCCGACGTCGACCAGGCGGGCGCCGACGTAGACCAGCAACCCGGCCAGCGCGGCCAGCGGGATGTGCCGCAGCACCCCGGCGAGCAGGACCACGAACACGAACACCCACAGCCCGTGCAGGACGGCGGAGGCGCGGGTGCGCGCGCCGGAGGCGACGTTGGTGGAGCTGCGGACGATCACGCCGGTGACCGGCAGCCCACCGAGCGAGCCGGACGCCATGTTGGCCATGCCCTGCCCGACGAGCTCGCGGTTGAGGTTGGCGCGCGGGCCGGTGTGCAGCTTGTCGACGGCGACCGCGGACAGCAGGCTCTCCACGCTCGCGACCAGCGCGATCGTGAACACGGCGAGGGCGAACGCGCCCCAGCCGCCGTCGGGCAGCACGGGGGCGAAGTCGAGGTTGAGCACGTTCTCCGGCAGCTCGACGCGGTCGATCGTCATGCCGGTGACCACGGACAGCACGGTCATCCCGACGACCGCCGCGAGCGGCCCCGGCACGCGGCGGACCGCGGCGGGCAGCCGGCCCCAGCAGACCATGATCACCACGGTGAGCACACCGACGAGGGTCGCCGGGCCGCTGGCGTCGACCACCTGGCCGGGAAGTTCGAGCAGGTTCGCGACCGGGGAGTGCTGGGTGGCGCCGCCGAGCACCACGTGCAGCTGGGCGAGCGCGATCGTGACGCCGATGCCGGCGAGCATGCCGTGCACGACGGCGGGTGAGATGGCGAGCGCGGCACGCGCGATCCGGCTCAGCCCGAGCAGCACCTGAGCGGCGCCGGCGAGCACGGTGATCGCACACGTGGTGGCCCAGCCGAAGGTGTCGATGGTCTCGGCGACGATCACTGTCAGACCGGCGGCGGGGCCGCTGACCTGCAGGATCGAGCCGCCGCACAGCCCGGCCACGACGCCGCCGACGACCGCGGCGGTCAGGCCGGCGACGACCGGCGCGCCGGACGCGAACGCGATGCCGATCGACAGCGGCACCGCGACGAGGAAGACGACGAGGGATGCGGGGAGGTCGTAGCGCAGGGTGGTTCGCCAGCGGCCCGGCGGCCCGTGCTCGTTGCCTGACCTGGTCTCGATCATTGCCATGCCTCCGTGTCCGGGCGGTGAGTGGGTTATCGCGGGCCCGGACGAACGCCGGCGCCCGATGACCACAGACAACCCGATGACCTGGTGCGATGTCTGTCACCGGCGCCGAAGTCCACCCGACCCGGTGATCGACCCGCCCGGCCCACGACGCGCGGTGAAGAGGGGTTAGCGTCGTCGGCGTCAATGGAGGATGCTGGAGGATACGTCCCGACGGCGTGACGCACCGTGGTCGCGCACGTCGGGCCGGCGGAAGTGTCGGAGGTCGATGTTGCGTCGCATGATGACCGCGGTTCTGGTGTGCTGCGCCGCGGTGGGGACGGCTTGCTCGTCGAGCGAGCCGAGCGACCAGCTGATGGTGACGGACGACCCGGTCGCGGCGACCGCGGCCAAGTCCCCGGCGCCGTCCACCGCGCCCGCGGGGACGGTCAGCGAGCTGGCCGGAACGCCCACGTCGACGGTAGTGGACCCCGAGCACGGCGTCCTTGCGGTGGCGGTCGAACAGCCCCCGTCGGTGCTGCTCTACGACCTCCCGGACTCCGGCTCCCTCACCGCCCCGACCGAGGTGCCACTGCCCGCGCCCGCGGAGTCGATCACGCTCGCCGCGCCGGGCGGCCCGCTCCTGGCGGCCGTACCCGGCGAGCTGGTGCGAATCGCCCTGCCGGACGGCTCGGTGTCCGCCGCGCCCGTCGACGGCGAGCTGACCAGCGCCGCGGCGTTCGGCGACCGCACCCTGGTCGCCGTACGTGACCGCAAGGCGGTGGCGGTACTCGGCGGCGACACGGTGCACCGGATGATCTCCGGCGGCCTCTACAGCGCCGACCAGGTCCTGGCGACCGACAAGGGTGCGGTGGTGTTCGACCGCCTGCGCAACGCGGTGTTCGAGCTGGACGTGCCGAAGGGCACCGTCGACGAGGGTCTGCGGGCGGGTGAGGGAGCGACCAACGCGGTGACCGACCGGTTCGGCCGGGTGCTCGTGGCCGACACCCGTGGCGGCGCGCTGCTGGCGTTCTCGCTGGACCCGCTGCTAATGCGGCAGCGGTACCCGGTGGAGGGGGCGCCGTACGGGTTGGCGTACGACCGGGAGCGCGACCTCGTCTGGGTGACCCTCACCGGCACGAACGAGGTGGTCGGGTTCGACGTGGCGGGGGAGGAACCGGAGGAGAAGCACCGCTTCCCGACCGTGGAGCAGCCGAACTCCGTGGCCGTGGACCCGAACAGCGGGCGCGTGATCGTCGCGTCCGCGACCGGAAAGGGAGTGCAGGTGATCGAGGTATGAGTGCAGACGGGGTGGTCGACGGGGACTGGGAGTACCGGCCGTTGCGGCTACCGCCCGGATTGTCGCGGCGCGCAGCGGCCACGCAGCTGTCCATCCACGCCGAGTTCGCCGGGTGGGAGCTGTCCAACGTGCGGCTCTACTCGGACGGGAGCCGGCGGGTGCTGCTCAAGCGGCGGCGCGCCGCCGGCCTCCTGCCCGGGCTGAGCACGTAGGTCGTCAGCCGCCGTTCGCCGGCGGCGTCTGCTCGACGAAGTCCCACACCAGCCGGGCCCCCGCGTCCCCGGTCCGATAGACGTGGATCCCGGTCCCCACGGCGATGCCGACGGTGACCACCGCCGCGACGATCGTGGTCACGGTGGTGCCGGTCGTCCGCGTGGTGGCGACCGCGGTCCCCCCGCCGGCCGTGTCCTCAGGCACGCTCGAGGCCCGCTCCGCCCGCCGGTGCAGGATCATGAACGCGGTCACCGCGACGAAGAGCCCCAGTGCCCACCAGACCAGCATGTCCCCCAGCTCCGCGTGCTCCCGGATCCCCGGGTTCGTCCCCACCCGCGACTCCAGGAACTCCCCACTGCTCGTCGCCACCGGCGTCAACACGAACCCAGCGGCCGCAGCGGCCACCACCAACCACCCGAACCGCTTGCGGACGGCCGGCCACACCGCGATCAGAATCGATCCAGCGACGGCGATCGGCAATAAGACGACAACGAAGTGCACGACGAGCGGGTGCAGCGGAAGTCCGCCGATGAAATCGGGCACAGGTGCCTCCGGTTCGGTTCGAAGATGCGTGATCAGTCTGGCGTGGCACCCGTTCGTTACGCGTAGGTTCGCCAAACGGTTCAGCAGGTCCGAAGGAACCTGTCGAGCACGCGGGCCCCGAACCGCACCGCGTCCACCGGCACCCGCTCGTCCACCCCGTGGAAGAGCGCGGTGAAGTCGAGATCGGCGGGAAGGCGCAGGGGCGCGAACCCGAAGCACCGAATCCCCAAGCTGTGAATCGCCTTCGCGTCCGTACCCCCCGACAGCATGTAGGGGATCGTCCGAGCCCCCGGATCCTCGGCGACCACAGCGGCCGTCATCGCCTCCACCAGGTCCCCGTCGAACGAGGTCTCCACGGACGGAAGCCGCGTGACCCACTCCCGCTCCACGTCCGGCCCGAGAATCTCGTCCAGCTCACGCTCGAAAGCCGCGTCCCGGCCAGGCAGAACCCGGCAGTCCACGACGGCCTCGGCAACAGAAGGAATCACGTTCGCCTTGTACCCCGCGGTGAGCATCGTCGGGTTGGCCGTGTCCCGCAGGGTGGCCCCCACCACCCGAGCCAACGGCCCCAACTTCTCCACCGCCCCGGGCAGGTCGCCCTCATCGAACTCCAGCCCCGTCAGCGAGGTGACCGAGTCCAGGAATGCCCGAACCGAGTCCGTGACCACCAACGGAAACCGATGGCTCCCCAACCTGGCGACAGCGGCCGCGAGCTTCGTGACGGCGTTGTCGTCGTGAATCATCGACCCGTGCCCCGCACGGCCACGAACCCGCAACCGCAACCAGGCGATCCCCTTCTCCGCGACCTCGATCGTGTAAGCCCGCAGATCATCCGCAAGAGAGACGGAGAACCCCCCGACTTCCCCCACAGCTTCGGTGACCCCGTCAAAGAGGTCGGCCCGATGCTCCACCAACCACTGCGACCCGAAGGCGCCCCCCGCCTCCTCATCGGCAAGAAAGGCGAACACCAGGTCCCGAGGCGGCACAACCCCGTCCCGCTTGAACCCCCGAGCCACGGCGAGGGTCATCCCCACCATGTCCTTCATGTCGACAGCCCCCCGCCCCCAGATGTACCCGTCCTGGATGGCGCCCGAAAACGGATGCACAGACCACTCGGCAGCGTCCGCGGGAACAACGTCCAGGTGCCCATGCACCAGCAACGCCCCCCGCTCCCGATCGGCCCCCGGGAGCCGCACGAACACGTTCCCCCGCCCCTCAGCCCCCGACTCGAGGTAGGTCGGCTCGTAGCCCACCTCCGCGAGCTTCCCCATCACGTACTCGGCGGCCACCCGCTCCCCCACGGTCGTGGCAGCCTCCCCCGTGTTCGTCGTGTCGATCCGGATGAGCTCACTGGTGAACTGAACGGCCTCGTCCTGGACGCGCGCGGCACTCGTCTCCTCGGTCACCACGCCTTCCTACCATCCCGACGATCAGGAAGCCCCAAACCCCCAGGTCAACCCCATGATCCCCACAAAGGGGTATCCCATGCCCCCACCCGAACGCGATCCGCTACGCTATGCACCACACAAGTCCGAGTGGCGGAATGGCAGACGCGCTAGCTTGAGGTGCTAGTGCCCGACAAGGGCGTGGGGGTTCAAGTCCCCCCTCGGACACATCATTACCCCATGAACGATCTTCACGTTCCCGTCGGGGTTCAGGCGCTCAGCGATCGGCATCGTCCGTCGTGGCTGCCGTCTCCACGGTCCATCCTGCGGTGTCACACACGATTGTCAGATCGAACTGGCGCATCAGTTCAGCAAAGTCTCGACGTTGCCCACTGTCGCCACTCCCCCGCTCTTCGGAGCCCAGCCCATCGTCCAGCTCCAGGACCGCGAGATGGGCGGGGAGGCTGGCGAGGATGTGATCCTCGCGAACGTAGAGGTTCTTCGCCCGCTCGGGAACCGCTCGTTGAGCGCTGGTGTAACCGTGGCGGCAGCGGTAGCCGGCCCGGTTGTTAACCCAGTGAGCGTCCATCCGCCGACCACACAGACGGCAACGCACCAACCCGGCCAGTAGATACACACGGGTGGTGCCATCCCCGGTAGGGCGCGTGGCGCGGATGGCCTGCGCGGCAACGAAGTCCTGCTCGGTGACCAACGGTGGGTGCACGATCTGTTTGGAGATCACCCAGTCCTGCACCGGGTTCCACCGATGCACCGGGCCCCGCCGTTGCTTACCGCGTGCCGCCTCGTAGTCACGCCCCTGCCGGTTCCACACCTGACGACCCGTGTACCGCGGGTTCGCCAGAATCGCAGCCACCGTCCGCAACGTCCACACCCCACCACTACGATGGCTGTTCCGCTCCGGATCCACATGCGACGGACACCGCACTCCCCTCTCGTTCAACTCCCGAGCGATACCCGCCACGCTCCTTCCCGCGAGACGTTGCGCGAACATCCACCGCACATGCGGCGCTGTAGCGGGATCAGGGTCGAGCCGCCGCAACCGTCGCCCCCACTGCGCGTGGGCACGGTTGGGGTGCGGACCCGCATCGACCAGCCGATAGCCGTATGGCGGCCGGCCGCCCAGATACCGGCCTTGCTCGCACACCTGCGCCCGCATCGCCGCGGTCACCCGATGACGGGACCGCAACACTTCCCGCCGCGACTGGGCGCCCAGCAGCAGCATCAACGCCTGATGCGTCACATCATTCAGGTCAAGCGGACCATCGGTCTCCGGCAACCACAACTGCACCCCACACCGCTCGAACACCGGCATCAACTGCTGCAACTGATCACCGTAGAACGCCCGCTCGAACTCCCCCACCACAATCGCGTCGAACCCGCGGTTGGGATCTCTCAACGCGTTGAGAAGGGCCGCGGCCGCCGGGCGGTCCGTCCACGGCAAGCGGCGCGAGTAGCCGCTGTCGAAGAACTCGGACACGACCGCACCCCGACCGAAGATCACGTTCTCCGCGACATCACGCTGCCAATACTCGGACGACGCCCGATCCTGATAATCCTCCGTAGACGTACGACCGTAGAACGCAAAACGCAACCCAACGCCACGTTTCTCGGATCGCGCACCACCGCGTCGCGCCTGTCTCTGCACCACCCAACCCTCAAGCATGCTCTCGTCCCCGACTCCCACATCTCACTCCGACAGTCGTCATCAGTGCGTTCCCATCTGAAACGCCGAGCAGACACACTTGTGACGCGAAGTACCTACGTAATCACTCCCGACAGTCGCGTACACCCGACCGACGAGCGGTCCAACGCCGCCAACGAGCGTTCTCGGACCTGGTCATCGCCGACGGCGGGCTGAGCCCGCAGCAGGCACGCCCCCTGGAAGATAACGGCGAGGGCCGGCTGCAGGTCGAGTTCGCCCAGATCGCCCACTGGCTACCCGCCTACGCGGCCAGGACACCGGGGCCGGCACTGGAACTCGACCGCGTGTGTTCGGCTGATCCACGCCGACCGCATCAACATCCGAACGAGCGAGTCGCGCTGGTAGGCGGTCCACAGAACGCGCTGCTGATCGTGCATCCTGCCCACGTCGTAACCGCTCTACTGGCCGAGTTCCACGCTGGTTATGTGAAGGCCCGGGGGCTTACGCAGTCGGCGATCGCTCACGGACGCCAGTAAGGAATCGGCGATTCACCTGGAGTGTTTAGGACGATCGCCACGCTCTGCTCGGCCCTGGTGACGGCCACATAGAACTCTGCCGCTGCGCGGTCCTCGAGTCGCGTGCTGCTTTGGAGGAACTTGCATATATTACTTGTGGGCCAGATCATGACCCGCAGCCGGGACAAGCCTTTTGAGACGCGGAAATTCATGAAGTCGTATGGCTTGTTCTTCGCCGAGTTCGCGCTCTGGCGCAGCAGCAAGGGGTCGAACTGTTCGAGGTAGGCCGGTACGTCCGTTTCGTGGACAAGGAACAGGCCGTCGTGGTCGGTACATGCAGTGTTTATCGAAGTGGTAGGCGTGAATGCCCATGATGCGTCGAAAAGACTATCCGCGAACGACGCAATCTCTTGACGACACCGCCAGGTTTCGGCGCGCTGTTCGATGTGCAGCTGCCCTTTCTTCTGCTGCTCGCGGAACCAGTCCCAGATTTTCATGTACTGGTAGCGTTTGTGCTTCTTTTCGCGTTCGTTGGTCAACAGGACTGCTTGGCGAACGTCGCCAACCATGTGGAGTGCGATGGGTGCCTTCATGAGCCGGAGGAGGATCTCCAGGTCGTATCCACATAGGTCCTGCGCTTCGTCGATGTAGATCGTGTCGTAGATCCGGCTGAGGCATGCCACTGCCGCATTCTGACTCGCGTCCGAGATGCGCGTCGCAAGTTGCGCGAGGTGAACCCGCCGGACCTGTGCCTCCGAGTTGAAGTACCTTTCATATGCGTCATTGCTGGCGTATTGCTGGGGCATGCTGTCGAAGTCGAACCCTGTAACACGTACGCCTGAGTAGACGAACGGCAACGCTGGCTTGACGAAGTGCCGGATCAGGAACGTGAACCAGCCCATGACCTCGATGGCCGGACGAAGCCCGACTTGGCTCGCGATGCGGCGACGCAGTTCGTCCTGGTTAGCCGTGGTGTATGTCAGGACCAGGATTCGCTCCTGCGGCGGAGCAGCGACGCAGGCTTCCACGATGCCCTGTGTCTTCCGCGCACCCGCAACGGCCAAGGTGAGCTGGTTGTCAGGCATCGTGAATGAACTTCACAGCGTCGGCGATGTACTCCGGAGGTGTCAGATTGTGCGGTGAGTCGGCTATGCGGATCGCGGCATCCGTCTTGTTGTTCGTCATCCAGGTCACTGTGTCGGCCTGGGGTGTGATGCCCAATACCGTTCGCATGGTCGCATCGGAGTTCTTGGCCAGTAGTTGCGGCTCGAGGGTGCGCCCGTGGACAGGCGCGCTGATGAACACCTCGCGACAGGTCCTGTCCAGGTACTGCACGAGGTCTGCACGAAGTACCTCCGCCGACTTGCCGTCGTTGTCGCGCAGTGCCACGCAGCGCTTGTCGAGTGCGGCAGCTAGTTCCAAACAACGTTTGAAGGACAGCCCGCGCATGCTGAGCACGTCGACGCCGTCCTCGATAGGACGCCGCTGATATTGGTCGCAATAGAAGCGCTCGAACACGATCTCGTCGGACGGCCCCTCGACAAAGACTACGCGATCCGCGAGAACGAGCCGCAGCGTGTCGTAGCCCGGCAGCTTGCGGAAGTAGGCCACCGTGTCATCGCTGATATCACCGAATGTGCATGTGTTGCCATCGTTCACCAAGCGCAGTGCATCAAGCCCCAGCCTGTTCAGTACGTATGAGCTGTGCGTCGACATGAAGATCTGCTGGCTTTCACCGCGGAGATCACGAATCCTTGATACGAGCCTGTTCAGGCTCGTATGCGACAGGTGGTTCTCCGGTTCCTCGATAGTGACCACCCGCGCCGTGCTGTTGTTCCTGTCCATCGCGAGCGCAAGCTTGATCGATACCTGCTGTCCGAGCCCTGCCATGCCGAAGGGCAGGTCAGACACGTGAGGTACGACACTCAGGTCCCACGCGGACCGCGACGATTGGTCCATCGCCAGGCTGAGCTGGTGGCCGTCGAGTGGGCCGTCCAGGTCCCGCAGCACCTTGTTCACACCTGCCAGGTGCTGCTGGGTCATCTCCTCTTTGACCGACCTGTAGGCCACAGACACGGCGGCGTGCTCCGCTGGCGCGAGCCGCTCCTGGAGCAGCTGCCGGACGTGGTAGTCGACGGCGTTAGAGGATCGAACCGTGCGTGAGTCGATGACCGCTACCGTCAACTCCCGAGGTTTAGCGCTGAGCACCTCGCCTCTGAAGGTTCGCCAATTGACCTTGAAGTACTCGACGGGCAGGATCCCCGTCCCGGAGTTCAGGTGCTGCTCGATCTCCTCTGCGTATGCCTGATCGGGCTCGATGGCGAGTTCGACACCGGGACACATCCTAACGGGACGTTCCGAGTGGTTGGCACCTGCGAGCGTCTGCAGACCGTCCTCATCGTTCAAAAAGATCTCGATAGAGATCGTCGGAGGTGTTCGTTGCCCGCCAGCACACCGGTCGGCGAAGAAGTCCTGGACCAAACCGTGGTTGAACCAGTACGGGTTCAGTTCTTCGGCAGCCGAGCGACCGTTGATCCTGCCAGTCAAGGCCATGTTGATGGCTTCAAGGATCGTCGATTTCCCGCTCTGATTGTCACCAACAAAAATATTCAGGTCATTGGAAGCCGTGACCGTCGTGTCTTTGAATTTCCGATAACCACGAATCCGAACCTTTTCAATCACGACAAACCCCTTACCGCCTGCTTGTAGTCGTTTACGGACCGCAGGGTCTTCCGACTCTGAAGCAACACCGTTGCTGACGTCCACTTGATCTCCGTTATGGACAAACATCGCCACAAGACGGCAGTCTGTTACCACCTGTTACCGCCCAACCGGGCCAAGTTCGGCGAGTCCGAACCGGTCATGTGCAACGCGGAGTGCACGCGTGGGTCGGTTGACCTACTGGCCCGGTCCAACTCGGCCCGCTCCACCGCCTCGGCAGCGGGATCTCAACGGTCCGCCGCAACACCTCGCGGCCGCCGGTACCACACCATCTGCAGCGATACGTCCGGTCCAGCCGTCCACATCGCGAGGCACATACGCCGGCACCTGGCCACTCTCGTCCCACGCGGCGGGAGGCGCGCCCAGCAGCACAGGGTCCGTCGGCTCACGGACCGGCTGTAGCCGACCGCCGAGAACCTGGTCCTGCAACGCGGTCCGGACCTCTGCGTCATGGTCGACCAACGCCCGCCCGCGTGTACCGAACACCCCGAGCATCGCGAGCACCACGCCCCGTGACCGCGCCGACTATCCGGTCGCTGAGGAGGAAGCCGGCCAGCACTCCGAATCACCGCGCCCACGACAGCGACAGCGGCGAGTAGCAGCCGCCCCTTCGCCCGACGAGACACCACGCCCTCGACGGTATCGGGTCAGGCCTTGACAGCGGCGTAATGTGTGTGCGGACCCGTGCAGGCCACGCGCTTGAACCGCTCATCAAGGTTCGCCAACGAACCGAACCACCACCCCAGAAACTCAGAGGAACTGAGCCAACTGCTGGCCTCGGTCCTGCTCAGCAACGACGAGAAAGCGGGGTGTCATATCGTTCGCGACGTTACAGGACGAGCTGCTTGCCAGTTGACGGAAGGGACGCGTGGACCATGAGCGGCGCGCACGGCTCTGAAAGTAGCGACGCTTCAAGAGGAAGCCTGGAGTTCGACCCTATTGTTAACGGGGTCGACTTCCTCGACAGCGCGATCTCCCATCTGGCCGAAGCCGACGATCCCCGCAGCTTGAAGTACGCCGTCCTGCATCTGCAGGCCGCTATCGAGATCCTGGTCAAGGTACGGCTGCAGCGCGAAGGCATCCAGCACATCTTCGAGGATCCATATAGCGCCGATCAGAACAAGCTCAGGCAAGGCGACTTCCGCAGCGTCACGCTCACCACGGCGATCAAACGGCTGGCCAAGGTCGCCGACGTCCAGCTGTCAAACACTCAGCGCAACGCACTCAACTCCCTCAACAAGGAACGCAACAAACTCCAACACTTCGGCTCCACCAGCAACCACGAGGTCGTGACCATCAGGGCCGCGGCAGCCCTTGACGTGCTGTCCGAGTTCATCCAGCAACACCTCGTGCCGGACGCACCCGACGAAGAGACCGAACACCTCGAGCGGGCCGAAGAACTCATCGCTGCCACGCTGACAACCATCAGCGCGGTCCATCGGGCCAGGTCGACCCGCATCGCGCCCGAACTGGACGCCTGGCAGGGAATCATCATTCACTGCCCGGAATGTATGGAGGTGACGTGGACCTTCCAGCCCCACGACGAAGCGTCACGCTGCCGGTTCTGCGGTCATGACTGGAACCAGGTGGAGGGCACCGACGCGGCCGAAGAGTACGTCTCGGCAGTCCTCGGTGAGTCACGCTACGAGGCAGCGAAGGGAAGGACCGGCTGGTCGATCACTGACTGCCCGGAATGCGAGTTAGAAGCGCTCGTCGCAGTCGCCACCCGTGACGATCCCAACAGCTTCCTCGTCAACGCATGCTTCGCCTGCGGCTTCGTCACCGACGGACGTCTCGGCTCCTGCGGGCGGTGCGGTCGCACTACTTCGGATCCCCACGACGGCATCTGTTCCTACTGCTTGGACGACTTGGTAGCAAGGGACTGAAACGATCCGGTGCGCGATCCCTGAACCGGCACCATCTCCGACTGGAAAGGTCCTGCCGTCAGGCCAGCGTCTGCAACCCGCTTACCAGATCCGCCTGCACGAGTTCGTCGCGTTCGGCCGGCGTCAGCCAGCGTGCTCTCGACCCGGTCGCACCGCGCTCGACCCACAGGACGTCGTCCACAGCTTCGGCGACGGCGTGCAAGTGGCTGATCACCATGACGAGGCGGTCGCCGCCGGCCTGGGTGCGCAGTACTTCCAGGGCGGCCTGCAGGGCCGTGGTGTCGAGCGCCGCGAACCCTTCGTCCAGGAACAGGGAGCCGAGTCGAGGGCCGGTCAGGGAGTGCAGCTCGGCCAGCGCCAGTGCCAGTGCGAGGGACGCCAAGAACTTCTCGCCGCCGGAGAGCCGACTCGGGGTGTGGACGACGCCGGAGTTGCGGCTGACGATCTCGAAGCTGCCGGCGAAGCCGAACCGCTGATCGGTCAGCTGCCTGAGGAGGTCGCTGGCGATGGCCAGCAGCGTTTGGGTGTTCAGTTCGGTCAGGTGACCGAGGAACTTGGCGTCGACCAGTTCGCCGCGCAGCACGTCCAGTGCCGCCAGTCGTGCACCGCCGGCTTCGATGGCGAAATCCAGATCGGCGGCCGGCCGGACCTGCTCCAGCGCCGCTTTCTGTGCCGTGCGCTGGACTTTCGCCTCCTTTTCGGCTGTTGCGCGGCTAGCGACGAGCGGGTGCAGCGAGATTGGATCCGTCAGGTCCGCGGCGGGGTCGAAACCCTCCACATCAGTCAGTGTCGCAGCCTGTTCACCGAGGTGGATGCGCGCTTCTTGTGCGAAAGACGCATGGGTGGCGCTGGTCTCGATCAGTTCGGCGTGCAGCTCGGCAGCAACTGTCGACAGAGTCGTCGAGAAGGTCCGGATTTCGGCGAGTCCCGATTCTGCGGCGGGCCCTGGTGCACGGCTCCGGCTGGTGTCGGGCAGCTGAGCCACCGCGTGTGCAGCCGCGTTCGCCCACCCGTCCAAGCGACTGCGAAGCCTGGCCAGCGGCTCGTCCACGGCGGTGTGATGTTCCAGGTCGAGGGCGCGCCGCAGGGTGAGAACTGTGTTCTTCTCGTGGCGACTCGTCTCAAGCGCGGTATGCAGCTCCCTGATCTCGGCCAGCCGGGCGGCTATCGCCTCGGCCGCGTCGGCGGCGTCGGCGGGACTGATGTCGATCGCGTCGTCCGGCAGGATTGCCTGGATTCGAGGGGGCAGACCGCCGATGTCCGCAGCGGCGCGGTCCACGGCGCGCGTGTGCCTGGCTGATGCCGCCTTGGCTTCCTTGACAGCCTTGTTGTGAGCGGTCTTGCTTAGGTCCAGTGCCGTGCGGTCCGCCTTGATCGCGGTGGTCTCCTTGGCGTCGTCGATGCGCAGTTGTTCCGCGCGGGTGGCGGCGGCGTGTTCGCTGGCGGTGAGGGCGGTGACGGCGGGCTCGGTGAGTTGCGTCGGGTCGGCAACGGCGCCCGGGTGGGTGGCGAGGACGGTGGTGGCCGCGGTCAGTGCGGCCGTCGCGGTTTCGGTGGCGAAGGCCACTTCTGTTTCCGTGGCGAGGGACGCGAAGTCTGTGAGGAGTTCCAGCGCCTTTTGGGTGGCTCGTTGCACTTTCTGCTCGGCAGCCCGGTGGTCTTGCGCGCTCCTGGCAGTGGTCGATTCGGCTGTCGTGACCGCGGCGCGGGCCTCGACGAGTTCACGGGCGGCCTCGTCCAGGTTGGTCTTTGCTGCGTTAACGAGGGTGTTCGCCGTCTTGAGTTCGGCCGCGGTTGCTCCGGCGTCCGCTTCGAAGTCATCGGGCAGTTCTCGTCGGCACACTGGGCAGTCGTCGCCTGGGTGGGCCTCAGCGGCGACTGCCGCCGCCTGGTTGCGCATCCGGAGGACCTCATGTTTGTCCTCGGCCTCCGTGAGGTCGGTCTTGGCGGCGGAGGCCTTTTCTTCGCGGGGCGCGATGGCCTGCTGGGCGGTTTCGAGAGCGGTGCGGGCCAGGCTGTGGGCCTGGGCGGCGGTGGCGACCTGCTGCGCCGCCGAAGTCGCTTCGGTGAGATGGGCGCGAACGGAGAAGCCGAGCGTGTGAAGCCGCGTGTTCACGTCGGCCGCGGCAGCGGCGAGCTCGGTGAGCGGCTTGGCTTGCGCGGCCCGCTGGGCCAGATCCGTGTCGGCTTTCGCGATGTTGTTGGCTTCGGCTGTGAGTTCGTTGTGCTGAGCGGCGAGCCGGTCACGCTCGCCCCGTTGGTCTTCGGCTTGCGCCGCGAGCTTTTCCACGACCGTGGCGGCTTTGGTGAGTTCGCCCAGGCCTTCACCTTGCGTCTCGATGGCTTCGATTTTCGTGGTCAGCTCGCCGTCGCGCTTGTCGGCCGCGGTGGCACGGGAGTCCAAGGATTTCTGCCTAGTGGAGAGGTCGGCGACGACAGGCTCGAGGGCGTCCAGGATGGACGCGGCGTCCGTCACGGCCTTCTCGGCCAGGGATTCGGCGGCGCGACTGGCCTCGCCCGCTGCCGTGGTGGCGTCAGCTGCCTGCTTCTGGAGCGACGACATGGTGTCGATGGCGGAGCCCAACCGCTTGGCGGCGGCCTCGGCGGCGCTGGCCGCCACACCGGCTACCTCGGCGGCCTGTGCCGGGTTGTCGGGCATGGCCTGTCGTTTGATCTTCGCGTCCGCGAGTAGATCCTTGAGGCTATCCCGGCGGCGGCTGGCGCCGGTGCGTACGGACTCGAGGGCGTCGGTTCCGAACAGCTCGCGGAGTCGTTCGGTCCGTTCCCGTGGCGCGGCGATGAGGAGCTGGTCGAACTTGCCCTGGGGCAGGAGCCCGACACGAAGGAAGGTTTCGTAGCCCATTCCCAGCACGGTTTCGATCCGCGTGTTGACGGCGCGCGCGCCGTCTTCTTCGTGGCCGGTGTCGAGGTTGGTGAGGTGGTGCCGCCCTGCGTTGGGGTTCTTGGCGTGCAGGGTTCGCTGCACCTTCCAGCGATGTCCGTCGTGCAGGAAGGTGAACTCGACGCTCATGGCCTCGGCGCCGTCGGCGATCAGGTGCCGGACTTGGTGTGCGTCCCAGGAGCTCTTGCGGAACAGGGCGTAGGTGATGGCGTCGAGCAAGCTGCTTTTGCCTGCGCCGGTGTCGCCGAGCGCGGCGGCCAGGCTCTTGCCGGTGAAGTCGACCGTGACCGGGCGCGGGTAGCTGCGGAAGCCGTTCAGAGACAAGGTCATGGGCCTCATCGCACGTCCTCCGTCCTGGTGGCCTCGGCGCCGATTAGCAGTCTGGAGCGGTCGACACCGTCAAGGCTCTCGCCGGCGATGACGGCGGTCAGCAGCGTCTCCTCGCAGCAGGGGGCCGGTTCGGCGGGATCCGGTTCGGCCTGCAGGTCGGAGAAGGTGGCCATGACGTGGTCCAAGGCGCGCCCGGTGGTGCCGCGGCCGGGCAGGTAGTCGCGCAGCAAGTCGTCGATGCTGGGCAGCTCCGCGGTGATGGCCGTGCGGTCCAGCACCTGCCCGGCGGCGCCGGGGAAGCGTTCCTCGATGCCGACGATCGTCGCCTGCGGCAGCAGCTTGGCGAGTGTCTCGGCGAGGAAGTGGTTGGGGGCGTCGACGTCCACCACCGCTTTCACCCAGGCGTCTCCGACGCGCTCGGCGCGCTGCGCGATCTCCTCCAGGGTCCCGATCAGGTGAACCAGGCGGCGGCCGGAGTTCAGGGCAACGAGGTCGATCAGGGGCACCCTGCCCGGGGCGATCTGAGCCAGGACGACGCTCTTGGTGTCGCTGGTCTCGCCGAAGTCCAACTGGAGCGGGCTGCCGGCGTAGCGCGCGGGAAAGCCGGCCCGGTCGACGCTCTGGGGTTTGTGGATGTGCCCAAGTGCGCCGTAGTCGACGCCCGGCAGGTCGTCGGCGGCGACGGCGTAGTCGGAGGTGATCGAGACCGGCCGCTCGGAGTGGGAGGGGGTGGCCCCCTCGACGAAGAGGTGTGCGGCGAAGATCAGGAGGTCGGCCGGACCACGGTCGGCAGCCAGGCGGCGGTAGACATCGGCTTGGACGGAGCGAATGCGCTCGGCGTAGGCGGCGGTCGCCGTAGCGGGGTCGGCGAAGTCGTAGGCGAACCGGTTGGGATGCAGGTAGGGCAGCGCGCCGACACGTAGCGTCAGGTCGCTGGCCCGGGTACTCGGCGATCAGGAGCCCGCCTGGGCGGGCGTCGGTGGCGAACCGCACCCGGACCAGGTCGTCGGCGCGGTTGCCCATGTCGGTGAGAACGTAGTCCAGGAATCGCAGGACATTGGGCGTGTCGTGGTTGCCCGCGACGACGACCACCGGAGCGATGTCCCCGAGCCGGCGCAGAGCCTGAGCGGCACGGTGGACGTCGTCGAGGGTCGGACGCCCGTCGAAGAGGTCACCGCTGTGCACGATCAGGTGGGGGGCGAAGTCCGCGGCGATCTCGACGATCTCGTCCAGGACGGCGTCGAACTCGGCGTCGCGCCGGTAGCGGCGGCCGATCTGCCGCCCGAGGTGCCAGTCGGAGGTGTGGAGCACGCGTCCCGTCACGGGATGCCTCCCTAGGGGGTAACGACGTCGAGCGAAGCCGCGACTTTGGATGTGACATCACGCACCGTACACGACAACTCGGGAGAACTCTGGAAGTCATCTGGAAGCCTGGTACGCTCTCGATCATGAGCGACCCTTTAGATGCGCTGGAGGAGAACATCGCCACGCTGCGCCGCGCGATCCGCGACGCCGCCACCGCAGGTGACTCCATTCGGCTCGACGAGCTACGTGCTCGACTCCGCCGCGCCGAACGGGCTTGGAGCGCACTCGTCGACACCGACGACCCGTCCACCGCTCCTGCGACCGCCGAGCGGATGGACCCGCCGTCGAGCGCGCCGGTCAGCCGGGGAGCGATGCTCCCGGCACGCGAGCACGCCCACCGGGCACTGATGCTGCTGCAGACCCCCGCAGCCCCCAAGCTCATTGTGAACGTCCACGAGGCGTTCTTCCCCGGCGAACTGTCCGCGTCGAAAATGTCGAGCCTGCGCCGGGACGAGGAACGCTCCTACCGAGCAGCGCCCGGCGCCCGGCCGTACTACCTGTGCCCCGCACTGACCTACGACCTACTGTCACCAGCACGGGCACTCGTCACGATCAGCACCTGGCGGCTGGAACAGCGGATCATCGGCCCGCTGTCGCCACGCGTGGACTTCCTCACCGGCGCGATCCGCATCGCCGAGGCGATCCGGGGGTCGATCGATTCGCCGGACACCGAAGCAAGCCCGACGGCGTGGCGCCTGCTCTGGCGCTTCGCCGTGAACATCCCCGGCGCCACGAGCACGAAGCCGGCCGCCGACGTCGGCACGACCGACCCGAACCAGGTGATCGACGCCGCCCGTGCCGAACTGGACGTGCACGCCGACACCGACCACGCCACCCGCGCCGAGTCCGCCCGGCGGGCACGTAAGCAACTCAGCGACGTTCAGCAACTGTTCGGCGCGTCGCTACGGGACGTCAGGCACCGGCAAGCCGAAGCTTGACCCCGACCCCATCGCACCATCGCAAGGAACGAACACCGTGATCGCAACCCCCGACCAGCGCCTGGACGCGCTACGCGGGCCCGCACCCCGCATGCACCACAACGCACGAACCCTGGCCGCGCTGGAAAACAACCCCCGCTGCATGCTGCGTGCCGTGCTGGACGCCTCCGGCTCCGACAAGGCCGCGATCGCCGCCCACACCGGCTACCAAGCTCCCTTCGGCCAATCCTCCTTCGCCCTCGCGCGCGGCAACGTCTTCGAGACGATGGTGAAGGCCAACGGCTGCGCGGAGTTGCTCCGGGTCCTGCGCGAGACCCTCCAGCTCACGCTGCCAGAGGTGGGCTACCAGGACCTCAACGACGTCGGCGGTGACGGCCGCGCCGAATCCCGCCACGCCCGCACCACGCACCTGCTGACGGCCGCGGCCCGCGGCCACGGCAGCGACACGCTCTACGACCACCCGATGCTGCGGCTCGTCGTCGGCGGGCACCCGGTGTTCCTCGAGCCGGATCTCGTCGCCTTCCGCGTCGACGACCGCTTCCACGTCGTGGAAATCAAGAGTTTTCCGATCGTCGACGACCAGGCTGCGCCCGCGCAGGTGCGGGCGGCGACGACCCACGCATGTGCCTACATCATCGCGTTGCGGGCCATGCTCGCCGCAAGCGGCATTGGCCCCGAATCCGTGTCCGACACGATCGTGCTGATCGCGCCGAAGGACTTCACCAACCGTCCGACCGGGGCGTTCGTCGACGCCCGCAAGCAGGTCGCCACCCTGACCCGGCAGCTGGAGCGGATCCAGCGCATCGGCGACCTGGTCGAGCTCCTGCCCGAAGGGTTGACGTTCGACCTCGCCGCCGACGACACCGGCCGCCCGCAGCGTCCGGCACAGGAGCTGGCCGAGGCGCTGGACCAGGTACCCGCCACCTACTATCCGGAATGTCTCAACCACTGCGAGATGGCGTTCTATTGTCGCTCCCGAGCCCGCGCTGACGGTTCGCTGGACGTGCTCGGATCCGCGGTCCGCGAGCAACTCGGTGGCGTCGACACCGTGACCATGGCCCTCGGCCTGGCTCGCGGGACGTTGACACCGAACGACGATCAGGTCGAGATGGCCGTCGCATTGCGGCACGCCGCCCGGTTGCGGGTCGAGCTGCACAACTCCCCCGGCGCGGCGGGAGCAGCCTCATGAGCCGGGTATCCGCACTGGCCCACCTAGAGGCGATGGAGGCGATGGAGGCGATGCCCCTGACCCGCTTCCGGCACCGACACCTGTCCGACCGGCCGCTGGTGGTGATTCCGCTGACCATGGCGGGAGAGGCGGGAACCCCTCTGGCGGTGCTGGTCGGAGAAAGCAGGAGGTCGTCGACCCTGCTGGTCGTCGGCCAGCCGCGCAACCGGGACCAGCGGTTCGCGTTCGCCGCCGAATTCGGCCGGATCGTGATGGGCTACATCGACTCCTGCCGCCAGGACCGCCTGGAAATCCCCTCCCGCGGAGAGGAGCGGCGTTCCCGCTACACCTCTGCTCCGCAGATCCTGGTTCCCAACAACGGCGGGATCAAGGCGCTGAGCGACCTGGGCCGCATGTGCCGGTTCCGCCGCACGGACGGCCCGTACCCGGTGCCCGCGGTCGTACCCGAACTCGGGAAGTGGCTGACGTTCCTGGTCGAAACGGCCGAGCAGGCGGGCACCTCGATGCTGCTGCCGATGACCGGCCTGCTCGGCGAGCACTGGGCCACCGGTCAGAGCGCACTCGAGGACCAGAACTTGGCCTCGCTCATGGCCTGGATCTCTCCCCCGGATGGGCTGACCGTCCAGGAGGCCATGGCCGACGCCGAGAACCCCGAATTGTGCCCGCCCGCGGGTCCCGCGACGTCCCCGCAGTTCGACAACACCTACCTCGCCCCCGCCATGCGGCGATTCGACACCGCGCGGGCGACCGGCAATGAGCAGGCGCTGGCCGAAGCCCAGGCCGACCTGCGGGGGTTGCTCAGCGAACAGCTCAATCCGACCTGGCGTCTGATGTGGACCGCCCTTGCGCTGCTGCGCGGCGTCGACGAGGCGCCGCGGGCGGCCGCACGCTTCGAGCGCGACTGCGACTCCTTCACCGACTACTCCGACTATCAGGACTCCGGCGACGCCCGGCCGCAGCCCAAACGAGACGGCGCGATCAGGGCTGCTCGGCGGCTGAGCAGGCTGGAGCGCGCGCTGGCCGACTTCGAAGCCGACATGGCCTTCGACGACCCATACGTCCGCGCCGACCAGCGCAGCCTCGGCGAGGCGTTCGCCGGAACGGTTGTGGCAGCCGAACCCGACCGGGTCGACATCACCGCGTCGAACCGGCGGGTGCCGAGGCCACGGGTCACCGTGCGCACCCTGGATCCCGTCCGACTGGTCGACGACACCAAGCTGATCAGCCCGACGATGCCACCCGGACACAAAGCCGAGATCGTCTCCATCGTGCGCGACGGCGACGCGAGCTTGATCATGGTGGAGGTCACCGGCGGTATGGGCCGCGCCCGGGTCCCGAGACCGGGAACCGTACCTGTTGTCGAGCAGCACATCGACTACCTGCCCGACCCCGGCTGGCGGCCGACCCCGGTGTTCCCGGAAGCAGACCAGATCCCGTGGACGCACGCCGGCGACCCGGAAGACTCCGAAACCATGGATCCCGTTGCAGCCGGCCAGGCCGCGACCGAGGAGTGGGGCGATGACAACTAACGACCACACCGGCTTCGACCCGGCTGCCGCCGCCGATGTGGCGACTACCGCGATCCTGGCCGACCTCGCAGATGCCGCCAACCGGGCGGTGGTCGTGGACTCGCCACCCGGCGCTGGCAAGAGCACGCTAGTGGTCCGAGCCGCGGGTGACCTCGTCGAAGGCGATGAGCGACCGATCATCGTCGCCCAGACCAACAACCAGGTCGACGACCTGGTTGTCCGCTTGGCCGAGGCGCACCCGGACATCACGATCGGCCGGCTCAGCGCGTCCAGCTACACCACGCCGCCGACCGTCGACGCCCTCGCGAACACCATCGTCGCCACCCGCGTGGCCGACCTGGCCGGCTGCAGGATCGTCGTCGGCACCTCCGCCAAATGGGCCACCGTCCGCGATGAGACCTTCGGCTGGGCGATCCTGGACGAGTCGTACCAGATGCGCTCGGACATGCTGCTCCAGATCGTCGAGAGGTTCGACCGCGGCCTGTTCGTCGGGGACCCCGGTCAGCTGGACCCCTTCACCGTCGTGGGCACCGAACGGTGGATCGGGCTGCCCCACGACCCGACTCAGAACGGCGTCACAGTGATGCTGGAGCACAACCCCGGCACCCCCGTGCACCGCCTGCCGGTGTCCTGGCGCCTTCCGACCACCGCCGCCCCGACCGTCGCCCGGGCCTTTTACCCGTTCGCTGGCTTCAACGCGGGAATCGGAGAAGGGGTTCGCGCGCTGGAGTTCCGCTCCGCGGGATTTGGCAGCAGCGTCTTGGACGAGACCCTGGCAATGGCGTTCGCCACCGGCTGGGCGCTGCACGAGCTGCCTCGCCGCCACGTCCCGCGCACCGACAGCGAGACCATCCAGGCGACCGCGGACCTCGCAGTCCGGCTGCTGGACCGCGGCGCGATCGCCACCTGCGAACGCCACCGCGACGGCCGGGTTCTGGACGCCGGGGACATCGCGATCGGCGTAGCCCACCGCGACCAGGCCGACCTGGTCCGAGCCGCGCTCGCCCGCACAGGCCGCCCGTACGCGGGGCAGGTCGCGGTCGACACGGCCAACCGCCTGCAGGGCCGCGAATTCGAGGTCGTGATCGTCGTGCACCCGCTGTCCGGTCGCCGGGACGCGACCGCGTTCCACCTGGAGGCCGGACGGTTGTGCGTACTCACCTCTCGGCACCGGCAGGCGTGCATCGTCGTCGCCCGCGAAGGGATCACCGACCTCCTGGACAGCCACCCGTCGACCGACGCCGTGCACCTGTCGGTGCCGGCGAAGTTCCCGGACGGCTGGGAGGCCAACCAGGTCGTGCTGGCCAAGCTCGCCCGACATCGCGTTGCCGCATGACTCCGTCACGGGGCGGGAGGTGAACCAGATGTATCTGCTGCGTCACACCGGCGCGCCGTACTCTGAGCGACGATGAGCACACGAGGTGTAGAGGGTGCATACCAGGGTGCGCTTCGCGCCTTCCAGAACCCAATGCTTGATCTGCTCCACCGGACGTATGCGCCGTTCGTGGTGACCGTGCTGGCGATGTTGTTCACCCCTGAGCGGCCAACCGTGGCGGTGGCGGATGCACATGCGGAGATCGACGACACCCTCGACCAGCTGCGGGCTGCGGGATACGGCGACGAGGACAACCAGCCGCTGCCTGCCGGGAACGCGCGCGACCTGTGCCGGCAGTGGGTCTACGCAGGCTGGCTGGTGCGACAGGTGTCCGACAACGACATCGAGGTGTACCGGTTGTCCGCACACGGAGTCGGCGCGCTTGAGGTCGCCGGCCGGGTCGGCGGAGCCCGGACCAGGGTGTCAGAGTCCCGGGTCAGGACGTTGTTGGACGCAATCGAGCGGCTCGCGCAGGACGCCGATCCGGATGTGATGGCCCGTATCGCGCGGCTCGAGGTGGAGATCCGGCAGCGTCAGCAGGAGCTCGCCCGTCTCGAACAGGGCGGCACCGTGGATGCCGTTGATGACGAGCAGTTGCTCGAGGCGGCCGAGAACGTGCTGCATCTGGCGCGGGAACTGCCCGCCGATTTTGCCCGCGTGGCTGAGTCGATCAAAGTGATGCAGCGGGATGTCGTCGCGGAGTTGCGGCAGGACGTGCGGCCGACCGGTGAGGTGCTGCGCGAGTACCTGGCCCGCGGCCAGCAGATCATGGACACGACACCGGAAGGCCGCGCGTTCGCCGGGGCGTTGCGCCTGATCGGTGATCCGGCGCAGATCGACGACCTGTGGAGCCAGCTGCACACGGTGTTGCGGCACCGATTCACCGACTTGCTGCCGGAGCTCCAGCGAAGGGAACTCACCGAGATCGCCCGCCGGATCGAGCAGGGCGTCAACGAGGTGCTGACGGCACAACGCCAGGCGTCCCATGTGATCACCACTCAGGTCCGCAACCATGACCCGTTGCGAGACCGCCAGGTGGACGAGCTGTTGCGGGACGTGATGTCCGGATTCCACAAGTGGGTACCCAACTCGCGGCGCAGCGCGACTGTGGACCCGCTGCGCCGCCTTCCGGTGGCCGATGTCGGGCACCTGCGGCAAACGATGAGCGATGTGCGGCCACCTCAACCACCCGCGCCTTTGCGGGAATGGGACGAAGCGGAGGACGTGCCAGACGCCGACACCCGCGCGTGGGGTGGTCCTCGGTACGCCGAACTGCGTGCGCACCTGGCGGCGTTCGCAGACGACGCGGAGCGTGTCGATGTCGCGGCCGCGTTCCGCGCAGCGCCTGAGGAGCTCCAACGACCAGTTGATCTGCTCGGCCTGCTGGAGATCGCGCATGACTCCGGAATGACCGATACGGCTGAGGTCACGGTGGTCGAAGCGGTCCGCCCCGACCAGACCCGCCGACGGTTCGCGTTCGGCGGCGTGTCGGTGACGAACCTTGCGACGAGCCCGGTGCCGGCCAGCGCTGACGGGAGTGACGACGATGAGTGAACCGGACAGCGACGAAGCCGACTGGTCGGATGACACGGCGGCGGGGTTCATCGCGCCGGTCTCGATGGAGGATGACCCGGCGGAACTGTTCGCCGGTGACGCGGGCACGCTCGACGCGGATGTGCGGCGGGTGCTGGTCCAACTGCTGCGGCGCAAGTTCTTGCTGGCCGAGAAGTACCCGGCACAGTGGCGCACGTTGCAGGAGAACCAGCAGATCATCGAGTCACGGTTGCATGACCTGTTCGTCCGGCTCGTGGTCGATCACGACCGCGGTATCGCCTACAAGCAGCAAGTGCGCTCCGCGGAGCTGGACGTGCCGATCCTGCTCAAGGACGACCCCTACAACCGTGCCGAGACCTTGGTGCTGGTGCACCTGCGAACCGTCTTCCAACGGGAAAGTGGTACGGGCGAGACATCCGCTCGGGTGGACATCGAAGAGCTGGAACAGACCGTGCTGACCTATTTCGATCCGGAGGACCACAACCTGGCCCGCGGCCAGCGCGACATCCGTAAGGCAATAGAGCGGCTGGCCACCGAAGGACTGATCACCGAGGAGTCCGCGGGGCGGTACCGGATCACACCGCTGGTCGAGGTTGTGCTGAGCACCGAGAAGCTCACCGAGCTGAACCAGTGGCTGCGCGAACGGAACGAGGTTACGTCGTGAGCATGATCGACACGCTGTTCGGGCTGATCCCAGTGGCCTCCCGTGGCCAGCAGTGGGTCGCGCGGAACCTGCAGTTGGTCAACTGGGGCGGCTACGATGGGTACCACCAGGTGAGGCTCGCTTCCGGCGCGACCCTGCTCAGCGGGGGTTCCGGGTCGGGCAAGTCGACACTGATGGACTCCTACATCGCGTTGCTCATGCCGCACACGACACCGTTCAACGGGGCGTCCAACGGCGGTGTCGTCGGCCGGCCCAGAGGCAAGGACCAGCGCAACATCCTCTCCTACGCGCGCGGGAAACTCGACGAGTCTCGGACCGATGGCGAGACGAGATCGCAGGTGCTGCGTGGGGACGGCCGCGACACCTGGTCGGCGATCGCGATGACCTGGGTCGACCACACCGGTGCCGAGTTCACCGCGCTCCGGGCCTGGTACGTGCCATCATCCGCCCGCACCCTCGACGACATCGGCCCGGTCCGCGCCACCTGTGACAGCTCGTACGACCTACGCACACTGGAAGCCGTGGCGAAACCGGACATCAAGCTCGCCCGTGCAGCGGTCACCGCAACCGGCCTCACCTGCTTCGAGACCGACAAGGAATTCATCGCGCGACTGCACACCACGCTTGGCATCGGGGCCGCAGGCGACGGGCACAAGGCGGTCGGGCTGCTCGGCCGAATCCAGGCCGGCCAGCAGATCACCACGGTTGACGCGCTGTACAAGACGATGGTCCTCGAAGAACCGTCCACATTGACCACGGCGGACGCGGTGGTGCAGCAGTTCGACGAATTGTCCGGCACGCGGAAGCGGATGATCACCGCCCGGCAGCAGGTGAAGGCGTTGACGCCAATCCGCGAACATCGGGACACCATCGACGACGCGAAGGCACAGCTGCGGGTCATCGACGACGTCGGGGCGTTCACCGACGCCTCGTCCCCCGCCGCGTTGTGGCGTCACGAACGCCGGCTTGACCTGTTACGCGCGGCCGAGGAAGACCTGGCACGGCGGCACCGCCAAGCCGAGCAGAACGTGCTGGAGACAGACGCGTTGATCAAGGCGGCGGAGTCCCAGCGCGACGGGGTGATCGACACCCTGCGCGCCTCCGGCGGCGACCGGTTGGACACCGCACTTCGAGAGATCCGCGGCGTGGAGCAGCAGCTGGCCAACGTCGAACGCTCGCGGGAGCGACTGGACCGGGCGCTGGACACCATCGGTGCCACCGTGTCGACCGAACCGGATTTCGCCGCGCTGGTCGAGACAGCACACCGAGTACTTGCCGACACCGACGCCAGGAAAACTGCGCAAACGCAGTTCGCTGAGGCAATGGCGGAACAACGGGACGCCGAACGAGTCCTGACGAGGTTGCGTGCCGAGCGCAAGGCCGCCAAGACACGCCGGAGCAACTTCCCGGACGACCTGCACAATGCACGCGCCGCGCTGGCCGAGGCCGCCAAGCTCACTCCGGACGACCTGCCGTTCGTCGGTGAGCTGATCGAAGTACGAACGGAGTTCGAGCCGTGGCGGGAAGCGTTCAACCTGGCGCTTGGCGGGTTCGCCTCCCGGATGCTGATCGACATCGGCCAGTTGAGCTCATTCCGCGAGGCGATCAACGCGGTGTCGCTCCCCTGGCGCGTCCAGTTTGAGGGGGTGCGCACTGGTCTGCGCGACGAGGTCGGACTGGAGGATAAGACGCTCCCCGGCCGGCTCGACTACCGGCCATCGCCGTTCACTGCCTGGCTCAAGAGCGAACTCGCCCGCCGGTTCGACTACGTCTGTGTCGAGACACCTAGGCTGCTTGGGCAATACCCCAAGGCACTCACGATCACCGGCCAGACGTCGGACCGCAGTCGGGGCGCGCACGGCGGTCACGGCCGGCGCAACCTGCTCGGCTTCACCAACAGCAGGCTGCTCGCCGACCTCGAAACCCGGATCGGCCATGCCCAACAACGCCTTGACATCGCCGAAGAGCGGGTGACGGAGGCGGAGACGACCCTCAACTCGTTCGAGGCCAGACGCGCTGCCTACCAGGCCCTGACCGAGCTGTCCTGGGGCCAGGTGGACGTCGCGTCGGTCAAGGCAGAACGGGACCGCTGGTCGCGCGTCATCGACGAGGTGCGGGCGGGCAACCCGGAGATCGATCGGCTTCAGCAGGATGTGGAGAAGCTCAAGAAGCGGGTCACCAAGCTGACCGAGCGCATCGGCCAGCAGAAGGGCGAGGCAAAGACGCTCGGCGAGTCTTGGGAATCGACGGTCGACGAGGTGGATCACGCCCAGCAGGCACTCGACATCGCCGTGGAGACCGGCATAGAGGTCAGCCGAGAACACCGGGCATACCTGGCGACGCTGTTCGACGGAGCCCCAGACGACACCGCCCCGACCGCAGCGCTCGCAGAGTTCGACGCCGCCATGAAACGTGCCACCGAGCGGCTCCGCGCCGACAAGCAGTCCGCTACGGAATCGATCAGCCGATCGGAGAAGGCACTACACGACACATTCTCGACGTTCGTCGAACGCTGGCCCAACCCGAACCTCGGCACCGACCCGCACGCCTCCTACCGCGACTTCGACCACCTGCTCACCGACCTGGAGACCAACGGCCTGCACGAGCTAGAGACCGAGTGGCGCGACAGCCTGCTCAAACTCTCCGGCAACGACCTCACCAGCCTCGACAGTGAACTCGCCGCCGCTGTCCGAGAGATCCGCGACCGGATCGACCCCGTCAACCGCATCCTCGCCGACCTGCCATTCGCCGACGACGACCACCGGCTGCGCATCGACCCGCAGGAAAGCCACTCCGCGGTGCGCGCCCGGTTCCGCAAGGAACTACGCGACGTACGTGCCTTCATCGACAAGGCGACGGCGGACGCCGACCGCGAACGCGCCTACCACCGGATGGCCAAGGTGATCGACCGCATCCGCCGCACCGCGCCCGACTTCGCCGACCTGATCGACGTGCGCAACCACGTCCGAATCAGCGCCGAGAAACGCAATCTCGACGGCGAGCACGTCGCCGTGTACGACCACATCGGCGAGAAGTCCGGCGGCGAGTCCCAAGAACTGGTCGCGTTCATCGTCGGTGCCGCGTTGCGCTACCAACTGGGCGACGCCGGCGCCGAACGCCCCCGCTACGCCCCCGTCTTCCTCGACGAGGCACTCATCAAGGCGGACGCGCACTTCACCGGCCGGGCCATCGGCGCCTGGCGCGGACTCGGCTTCCAACTCATCATCGGCGCACCCAACGACAAGCACAGCGCGATCGAGCCGCACGTGGACGCGGAGTACCTGATCCTCAAGACCACCCAGGGCCGGTCCTGGGCAAAACCCATCATCGGTGTATCCGACACATGACCGCCGACGCATCCGTCGCAGCGGAGGCAATATCATGAACACCCGCCTCATCACCCCGGACGATGCCGTCACGGCCATCAGCCGCAAGATCAACCAGAAGTGGGCGGAAGCTGTGTGCGCGGAACTGGGCGTCGGCGAGCGAGTCACGTTCTCCGTTCCGCTCCGCCCCGGCGTGTCGACCGGCAAGGCCGTCGAGCAGATCGGGCACGCCGCCTGGCACGAGTGGCACATGCGCTGGCGCGAGTTCGCCGGCCAGCTTCCCGTCGGCGTGGAGATCGTCTGTAAGACGGTCGCTGTCCGGGGTGTCACTGGCGAGTTTCCCGCCACGCTCATCGCAGACCTGGATGCCGCCGTCGTCCTGGAGGCCGAAGCCGGATCCGGATCTCGTACCGATGCCGAACCGCCGTCCGTGGACGTCGACCGCGCCCGCACGCTCGCGTCGTCGCTGCGGTCGGCTGGCGCGGTCCTCATCCCGGCCACCCTTCGGGCTACATACCGGCTTCAAACCACCGACGCGGAGGTGTTGGTCAATGCCGTGACCTGGCTACGCCAGCACCCCGACGCCAGCGCCTGGACCGCGCGTCAACTCCCAGTCCCCGGCATGCACACCAAATGGCTGGACACCCACGGCACGCTGCTGCGGGACGTCACCGGACGCGACGTCCGAGACGAGGTCCGGCCCCGGCTGACCGTCGTGCACCTGACCTACGTCGACCCTGACCACGCCGCAACGGGCCGCCGCAGACACGACGCCTGGACCACCGGCGACGTGCACGACATCGCCTACCAGCCGCGAATCGTCCTCATCGTCGAGAACCGCGACTCCCGACTCTGGTTCCCGCCAGTCAAGGACACGATCGTGGTCGAGGGCGGCGGCAAGGCCGCAGCCACCCTCCTTGCGAATGTGCCCTGGATCCGCGCAGCAAAACACATCGTCTACTGGGGAGACATCGACGCGGACGGCTACACAATCCTCGACCAGTTCCGCGCCGCGCTGGCCAAGCCGGCGCCGGACGGTGCACCGGCACAGCCCGTCACCTCCATCCTCATGGACGCCACCGACTTACACCGCTACGCCCAGCACGGCGTAAACCACGACAAGGCCGGCCGTCCCATCAAGCCGTCATCGGCGACCCTGCCGCACCTCACCGAAGCCGAGGCCACCGCGTACGACATCATCGCAACCGTCGGCCCCACGCCATTTCGACGGATCGAACAGGAAGCCATCCCCCTCATCCACGCCGCAACCCGACTGCTAGACGGCACGACGTGACGCTTGAAGCGAGTGGTCGCGGGCAGGCCCACTCACTTGTTCGTGACCTGTTTTAGCTGATGCTCTAGCCGAGCGCTATTGCGACATCAAGTTTGTTGCCGCCACGGCCCGCTAACCACGCACTCTCGGACCCCGCTTGAGCAACGATATAGATTGGCTTCAATGGACACTACTCGCAAGGTGGCGTTGCGACGGTGATAGTCACGCCATGCCCTTGCTTGGTCATCGCGTCCGAGTTGCACCCCGATCGATCCGTCCGCACGTGCGATGACCATCTCGTCCCAACCGCCCTGCTCACCAACGAACTGCTCCGCGAGTTCGAGGAACGTGGGCGAACTGTGATCAACATGCGCCTCTTCCCTCGCAACGACCCGACCCGTGACCGCACACAACACCGGAGCTGGTGAACAATAGGTTTCCTCGGCGAATTCGTACACCTGATTCGAGACTTCGTGTCGCATCGCACCCATCACCAGCCGTCGGTGCGATGGAGGCCGCAGACACTTCATAAACGAGAAATCAGTTTCAGAACGATCGACGCGGACAAGATAGAACGATCGTTGCCGGACGAATTTTGGATTGACGCGAACCTCGAAATGAGCTACACCACAACCCAACTTTTCGTCCCGCTCCGGATGAAGTTCTAGGAGATCAAGCAGGAACTGCTCGTCTGCGATTCCAGTAACCCGTTGCCCGGGATCATAACGATAAAGAACGTCGCGGCAGGCCTGCTCCGCGTCCTTCTTCAGCGCAAAGGAACGGTCCCCCACCAGCACGGGATTGCGCGGCATCGATGCTTCCCTCCGTAGCGTCCGAGGTCAGGTTTACTCGGCTTGACGCGGCCGTACAAGGGCAGCGCCAGTCGCTGGCCCCGCGTGCCTGTCTGTGCCACCGGAATCCGGTTGGCCAAGTCCTCCACGGTTCGGGAGACGCGTAGATGGCCGCCTCCCGGCGACACCGAACCCGCCATGATGTCGACATGGCTACTCCCGCATCGGGACCCCGTCCATCACGAGCCGGTGTCCGTAAGAAGATCCATCCCGCTACTGAGGCCGCGTTGTGGGCGTTGAGCAACGGGCGCTGTTATGCGCCCGGGTGCCCGATGCCGGTGATCATGGAAACCCGGCCCGGTGTCTACCGAAAGAACGCCTGGGTATCGCATATCTACGGGGTGCGGCCGGGCGCGGCTCGCTACCAGGCTGACTTGCAACCAGAGCAACGGGATTCGTTCACGAACTTGTTACTGCTGTGTCTGCCCCATCACGAAGAGGTCGACGACGAGAAGACCGGCGAGGAGCTCTACCCTCCCGACGTGCTCCGCCGTTGGAAGATCGAGCACGAGGGCGGCAACGGGCCAGCGCTGGCCGCGCTCGGTCCCATCGATGCCGATGTCCTGACCACGCTGTTGACCGCCGTGTTCACTCCACCGCTCGACCGGCTAGAGGCCATTACGAAACGCCTGGAGGAGACCGGCGTCGCCAATGCCGACACTGTCGCCGAGCTTCAGCAGGTCCTCGCCGTCCTGACCATGACGACCGAAGGTATCGACGCCCGAACAGCGCGAGCTCTCTCCTTCGCGGCTGAGGTATTCGGAACAAGTACCTTCCATAAGTCTGCTCTGCATCTCGGTCATGCGGCTGAGGTATTGCCCGGAGTTGCGAAGCGAATAGCAGGGGCAACGGACACGTTGGGCCGTTTCCGCTGATTTCGGTGTGTGTCAGGCATCGGGTCCTGTCGGCGTCATTTCTGAACTACGGGCCAATCGTTATTCGCGCGTCTGGTTTGGTGCCGCGCCATCCCATAACGCGGCGAGACTGATCAAGAAGTGGTCGAGATCGTCTGCGTGAACCCGAGCGGCGACGTAGTCGCTAGAAACAGCCGCTGTTCGCCCCTCGCGCTGACCCGATTTCGACCCGGCGACAAGTCGCTTGAGAAACCCGATCACGAGGGCTTCCACGCCTGGGACGAACTTCTCATCGATGCGGTCAGCGTGCTGCGGCAAGTCAAGTTCGACGAAGATCTCGCTCCGATGCCGGTTGATCCCCAAGAGTCCTGGAAGGCCGTGCTGAGCAGCCAGATCCGCAGACACCGTTAACGTCGCCATAGCCACACAGGATGCCAGACCTCGCCAACGACGGCGCCCACCGGATCGCCGGCCCCTGCGGCGCCCACAACAAGGCCTACGAACAGGTAGCCAAGCAGTTCGCCCATCGCCGCTCGAAGATGTGACGCGCTGGGCCGATCAGATACATAGCCTTCCCGCAGGGTAGCGACCTTCTGCCCTCCGGACAACGACGACGGTTGCGCGGTGGCAGCAGGGGGCGACGATGGGTTGCGTGAACGGCGCCAGTCAGGCCCCACGGATCCCCTCACACGCCGGCCGGGTGCGGGAGCGGCTGATCGATGCGCTCATCCCCGACGCACTCAGCCCCAGCAACGAGCCCGCGAGTGTTCCGCTGCCTGTGTTGCCGACGCTGCACCGGCTAGACACCCGCCACCCAGCAACGTTGCTGGTGTCGACCAGCAGGATGGACCGCTCCGGCCGCGTCCATGAGCGGATCCTGCTACGCGAACTTGGCTGGAACCCCGGCAGCCGGCTGGACATGGACACGATGCACGGCATGATCCTCATCGCCGCTACCCCGACCGGTCAGCACACCATCGACCACCGCGGCGCCATCAAACTCCCCGCCCCATCCGGCGCCTCTGCAGGATCGAATACGGCCCGCCGATCGTGCTCGCCGCAGTTGTACCCGAACAGGTGATGGTCATCCACCCCTCCACCACCATCGCCGCCATGACCGGCCAACCCCACCCCCTGGCCCAACCATGACCCACGCGACGCAACCAACACCTCCGACCAACGACTCAACCCAGGACTGCCCGAACAGCGCCTCCACCGGACCCACGCTGGTATCGTGGACGCATGAGCAACCTCCCGGAATCCGGGAGATGTCCCTCGAACAGGTGTTCTAATCCCCCCTCGGACACGCACACTATTCACCCGCATCGAAATCTCAGCGGTGGAACCCCCTGGCTCATACAGAACCTGCAAGTCTGTGCCCGCATAGAGTTCGGCCAGCTTCTCTCTACTTCCCCGGCTCAGCGTCGCAGGCACGTCGCCCAACGAGGCGATGCGCGCGTGCACCTCAGCGGCCTCCATCAAGTTCAGTGCAGGCGTGTTGTTGATCTCTGCCTGTGCCGCTGCCCGCTCGGCCTGCGCCGTGTTGATCGCCTCCACGAGCGCGGTCGGATCGATGCCCGCGGCGATCGCTGCTTGGAATCTTCGGATCTCCGCCTCGGCCTTGGCGAGCCGATGTTCGGCCGCATCCCGCCCTGTCGCCTTCTGTCCGGCTCCGTCCTGTGAGGCCACGAGCGCCGCAACGGTCTTGTCGACGTGGTCCCGGTGGAACAACTCGGCGAACCACTCGTTGATTGCGTCCCGGATGGTGTCCTCGCGGAGGTAAATCGCAGCGGGATGCATTGCCAACACCGGAAAACCCGGCGCAAGCGTCCGGGCAGGACACCGGTAATACATCGCGTGCTTACGCGGGCTGCCTTCCATCTTTCGCCTGCAGATCGCGCACCGGATGCGCCCGCGGAACAGGTAGTGCTGCTTGACCGGCCGAGCCGAGCGCTCCGTCTTCCGCGCGGTCCGCAGCCCATCA
Source organism: Actinophytocola gossypii (assembly GCF_025165815.1). Classification (GTDB taxonomy): domain Bacteria; phylum Actinomycetota; class Actinomycetes; order Mycobacteriales; family Pseudonocardiaceae; genus Actinophytocola; species Actinophytocola gossypii. The sequence goes on from NZ_JAFFZE010000003.1 coordinate 107,097, forward strand.
GCGGCCTTGGAGCGACGCAGCAACTGGGCTTGGGTGAAGTCGTCTACAGAGATGGTCTTCGGGTGCGAAGGCTTCCGAGAGCGCACGACCCGATCCGGAGTAGAGCGACGAAACCGCACCACGTGTCCGGCCGCCACGTCGTCCGGGTCAACCAAGGTCTCCTGCTTGGTCCACCGCCCGAAGATCGCGTATCCGGTGTAGCGCGGGTTCTCCAGGATGGATCGCACCGTGCTGCCCTGCCAGCCATCGGCGAGCCGGTGCGTGTTCTGCTCCGGCCGCCGCGCCGAAGGACACAGGATGCGATCCCGATTAAGCCCGTTCGCTATCGCCCGATCACCGAGCCCGGCCAGGTACTCAGAGAAGATCCGCCGAACCACCTCGGCAGCTGACTCATCGATCTCCAGGACTCGCAGCCGCTAGCCCTCCGCAGCCTTCCGCGGATTCGGATGCGGACCGCCGTCGACGACCTTGTACCCGTACGGCGTCCGGCCACCCTGATGCCGACCCTCGTTGATCACCTGCGCATCCATCGCAGCCCGCACACGAGCCTGGACGTGCTGCCGCTCATACTCGCTCATCCCGCCGAGGACGCTCATCAGCATCTTGTGCGACGGATTCCGCGCGTCGAACTTCCCGCCCAGCTCCGGCACCCACAGGTCCACCCCGTAGGCAGCGAACCGCGGCGCGATCAACGAGAACTGGTTCCCGACCAGCACCGCGTGCCCTCCCCCACCACGACCGCGTTCCACCCCCTGTCCAGCTGCTTCAACGCGGCCAGCAGACGAGACGCCTCCGCCCGACGCTCCCACGGCACCGAACGCGACTGCCCCACGTCGAAGAACTCGGCAACCACCTCCCCACCGAGCGGCCCGACGAACTTCGACGCGTTGCCCAACTGCCACCCGTGCGACGTCTCCGGGTCCTGGTTGTCCTCCGTCGAGCAGCGTCCGTAGAACGCGACCGGCCCGATCCCCTCCTCGACCTCTCCGACGAGACCTACCGGCGCAGGATCGCCCGCCAACTCAACAAGGGCGAGAACCCGCACGCCCTGCGCCGCAGCCTCGCCTACGCCGGCGAGGGCGCCGTCCGCCGTCGCCACCACGAGCAGCAGACCGAGCAGATGCGGTGTCTCACCGTGGCGACGAACGCGATCGTGTGCTGGTTGACCGAGTACCACGGCCTCGGCGTGGCCGCGCTGCGTCTCGACGGCCGCGACATCGACGACGAGGTCCTCGCCCACATCTGGGCCACCCCACCACGAGAATGTGCACTTCTACCGCACCCACTCCGCCGACATCGACGGCGAACTCGCCCAACTCGACGCCGACGGCTACCGACCGCTTCGGCTGCTGCCGGCAGGCCATCACCGCCGGCCGGTAGCGGCTCATTCGCGACGGCCATTGGTAACCCCCCGTAGCGCGCGTCTCGTTTGCGCGACGCACATCGGGGTTCTCCTTTACTCATGTGAGGGGTCTCCCTCCTCGGTGGGCACCGAGGCAGGCGGATCGGTTCAGCGCGCCGACACCGATTCGCGGGAGGATTCGGGGCGGGCAATCTCCTAACGGAACTTCCACGCGTACCGCAGGATGACGGACAGGAGCAGCACCTCGATTCCGATGGAGAGGCCGTAGAAGGAGGCCCACTCCCAGGCCTCCCCTACCGCGTTGAACACCGAGAAGGGGATGTAGAGCAGCGCAACGACGAGGTTCGTGGCGCGGTTCACTCGGACGGGCAGCGTCATGGAGAGCATCACCATCAGGGCCGGGATCGTCACGGACGCGGTGAAAATGCTCAACAACGTCCCGCTGATGTCGAACTCGAAGACGACGCCACTCCGGATTTCGTCGATGGCGCCAGGCTTGTAGAGGTGGAAGTAGTCGACATAGATATAGAGGAACATGAAGCTGGTCCATGCTGCCGCGAGCTTGGCCTGCACGGGGATCGGCGGGTTGTCGAGCCGGCTCGGGGTGTTCGTTCGGATGTCGCTCATCGTTTCTCACTTCCTTTCCGTACCATTCGTTGCCGCCGGAATGGCCGGAATGCCGTTTCGGAGGTTTGTTGGGCCGTCGGTTCCGGTAATCTGGAACAGATTGCTGGCGCGGCCGCATGCGCCGCTACGAGCCGAGGGCGATGGTGGCGGGCCGAAGGTCTACACCTCGGGTTCGACTTTGGTCGGATGCCGTGGGGCCCAACCCGGCCGTACGCTTTGATCATGATGGCCCCGGCGGACCAGCAGGACCGGAGCGCGCTACCGGCGGGCGTGATCAGCGATGCTGACCACGATCCAGTACGCCTGGCCGGGCGCACGGTCCGCGGCCGGGTCGTCGACGCCACCTGTTTCCTGCTGGCCGTTGGCGTCGTGGTGCTGACCCTGGCCGACAGTCGCGCGCAGCACATCGCGCCGGTCCCGCTCACCGTCGACCTCGTCCTCGGCAGCCTGTGCAGTCTGGCGGTGTGGCTGCGCCGGCGCTGGCCGGTCGGCCTCGCCGTGGCCGCTGGTCTGGTCAGCGTCTACGCGACGTCCGCCGCGGGCGCGGCGCTCGTCGCGCTGTTCACCGTCGCGGTCCACCGGCGCTTCGCAGTGGTTGCCCGGATCGTGGCCGGGTACGCGCTCGTACCATTCCTCACGCTGCTGGTTCGCCCGGACGTCCCGGTCGGCCCCTGGTCGCAGATCCTTCTGGGCGTCGTCTTCGCGCTCGCGGTGCTCGCCTGGGGCATGTTCGTGCGGGCCCGGCGCCAGTCGCTGCGCGAACGGGCCCGGCGGGTCGAGGCCGAACAGGAGCTGCGGGTCGCCGAGGCCCGCCAGAGCGAACGCAACCGGATCGCCCGGGAGATGCACGACGTGCTCGCCCACCGCCTGTCCCTGCTGAGCCTGCACGCCGGGGCGCTGGAGCTACGCCCCGACGCCGCGCCCGACGAGGTCGCCCGCGCCGCCGGGGTGGTCCGAGACAGCGCCTACCAGGCGCTGGAGGACCTTCGGGAGGTGATCGGCGTCCTCCGCGCCGGTGCCGGCCGGTCCGACGAGACGCCGGAACGGCCGCAGCCCACCCTGGCCGACCTTCCCGACCTCGTCGACCAGTCGCGGCGCGCCGGGATGACGGTGTGGCTCGACTGCCAAACCGATGCGCTTGCCGCCGTACCGGCTGGTGTGGGGCGCAGCGCGTACCGGATCGTGCAGGAAGGGCTGACCAACGCCCGCAAGTACGCTCCCGACGCCGAGGTGGCCGTCACCGTCCGGACAACCCCGGGCGACGGCGTAACCGTCGAGATCCGCAACCCGTGCCCGATGGGCGCCGGTGGTGGTACCGCGATTCCCGGCGCCGGCATCGGCCTCATCGGGCTCACGGAACGGGCCGCCCTCGCCGGCGGACGCCTCGAACACGGACCTACCCCGGCCGGTGAGTTCCGGCTCTGGGCCTGGCTACCGTGGCCTACCCTCTGATCGCGGCCCAGGGTCGTGTCCGTGGCCCGGCTGGGCAGAGAGAAGGAGCCCAACGTGAACGCAGCGGTACGGGTCCTCGTCGTCGACGACGACCCGCTCGTGCGGACCGGCCTGGCGATGGTCATCGGCGGCTCATCCGACCTGACCGTGGTGGGCGAGGCCGGCGACGGAAGCGAAGTAGCCGCCGCCGCCGACGCCTACGCCCCGGACGTGGTCCTGATGGACATCCGCATGCCCACCCTCGACGGCCTCGCCGCCACCGAACAGCTGCGCGCCCGACCCGACCCACCCGAGGTCATCATCCTGACCACCTTCGACGCCGACGAGCACGTCCTCCGCGCACTACGCGCCGGGGCCAGCGGCTTCCTGCTCAAACACACCCCACCCGCCGAGATCCTGCGCGCGATCACGCGGGTCGCAGCCGGAGAACCCATCCTGTCGCCGACCGTGACCCGACAGCTCATCGCCCACCTCAGTGACACCGGCGCCGCCGCCCGGCAACAGCACGCCGCCACCGCGCTGGATCAGCTCAGCGAACGCGAACGCGAGGTCGCCGTCGCCGTCGGGCACGGCAAGTCCAACGCCGAGATCGCCAACGAACTGTTCATGAGCGTGGCCACCGTGAAAGCCCACATCTCCCGCATACTCACCAAACTCGATCTCAACAACCGTACCCAGATCGCCCTACTCGCCCACGACGCCAGCCTCACCAGCTGACACCGGCAAAGCCTGGCCCCCCGCCGGCACCCGGATTGACGGCCCCAGCCAAGCCGCGACGCCCCCCACTTTTGGCCATGACGCCCAGCGCCGGCGATCGTTTCAGGTTGTCGGCGTGATGGTTCCGCTGCCCGTGTGGACAAAGGGTGCCCAGCCCCAGGGTCGTCCGTGGTGGCGGTCGCGCGGCGCGCTTACGGCGGTGTGCAGGGCCACCGTCGGATCGGCGGAGTCCTCGAGCGTGATGCGGCGGGCTGACCACTTGTGCTTACGGCACATCGCCTCGGTCCGGGCCACGACCTGGGCAGACGTTGGGCCGATCCAGCAGACCGGCTTCGCCGTACTTGCGGTGACGGTTGACCCACTTCGAGGCGCATTGCCGGGAGATTCCCATCTCGGCGGCGACATGCGCGATCGGACGGATCTGGCTGAGCAGGCGACCACACGAGGGATACTCGGGCCGGCGCTGCTGAAGCGGTGTGGTGAGGTGCGGCCCTCCGCGGCGCTGGACGGGCCGCGCCGCGGAGTCTGCTGGGCGGCCGTCTGTCAGGGGAAGATGCGCTGGTAGCGCAGCGACGTGTACCCGTTGTTGTCGGAGCGGATCTCGACAACGCTCGCCACGTTCGAGCCGCGATCGAGCCGTCGGGCCTGCAGACGGATCGTGGTCTGCTGGCTCACGTCGACCAGTTCGCTGATCGGGGCGGTCTCGTTGTCGCCGATTTCGATCCCAACCGGGTGCCGGTTTATCAGTTGGATGATCATGCGCTCGCTCAGCGGAACGACGGAGCCAGCCGTCTCGTTCCACAACCGGGCGACGATGTACGAGTTGGCACCGGGCGGGCCGGTGATGCGGCCGCGGACATCAGCGTCGAGCGCGTAGGTGCCGGCTTGGGGCAGCGTGACCGTCAGCGGCATGTTCGTCCAGGCACTGTTCAGATTCGGCAGGTCGACCAACTGCGGGTTCAGGTGTTCGATTCCCCGCGTCGCCTGCGCGGCCGGTTCCGCGACGATGACGTCGGGCTGCGCGGTCACGACGCCCGCCGCCAGCGCCACCGCCGTGGCACCGGCGGCCAGGTACATGTGGACACGTTTCATCGCTCACTCCTTTGTGCGACATTTCTTCAGGGACGTCCATGGCGACCGCGACCGGGTTGATCGAAACAAGGACTACTCGCCAAGCGCGACAGTCGAACCAGCTGATTCCCGGCGTTCGCCACCGCGTTCGTCGTGAATAGGGTATCCGGACGACAATCCGAACGGGCGCATCCTGCCGCACACATTCGGGTGAATCTGAAAGAGCGATATATATTTCGTCGCAGGCGGCGTTGTCATTTGACGACAGCAATCCAGCCCGGGTGGTGGTTGGCTACTGGTACCGCACGATCAGGCGGATCAGCTCGTAGCCGCTGCCTCGGTTCGTGGCGCCGGGGTTGGCGATGACGGTGACCGTGTCGCCCTCGGTGTCGAGGGTGGCGGTGATGTTGGTGATCCGAGCGGGTTCCCTTGGGGTGTCGGGGTTGGGCATCCGCATGGCTTGGGCGGAGGGCACGCCGGTGACGTCGGTGTCGGCGAAGTGGACGGTGATGGTTTGGCGGGAAAGGGTGACCTACTGGGCCGCACACTGGGGAATAATGGCCAGCAGGAGTCGTCGCTGGAGAAATCGCATGACATGGCTCGACCGCTATCGAACTCGTGCGTTGTTCGCGATAGGGACGTCGGTTGCCAGCGGTCTCATTTCCTCGCCATCGGCAAGTTCATGACTGACGCTCGAAAAATGTGCTGATCATCTGGATGGTCACGGTTGTCGGCGCCGTCGTGCTTGTCGTGCTCGCCGGCATCCGGGTGATTCGCCGTGCCCGCAAGCGGGCGCGGCGGGTTTTCGTGATCGTCTCGACGTTCGACCAGAAGTCCTGCATCGCGGAATTCGTGCGGCAGCTGACCAACGCCTTGGATCGGGCCAACATCGATCTCGTGCTCAAGGTGCCTGACCGCGATTCCGACGCGAGTGCGCAGGAATGACCACAGCGTTTACGTCGGCTATGACACCGCGGAGCTCGGAAATCAGGCTGGCTGGTGGCTCGTGAACCACCTTCGCGGCTCCCGGCGGTGCGCGCGGATTCCGCGGTCCGAACTCACGAGCGTGGAGGTCGTCATCGACGACACCTGCGAAGCCCGGAACAAATGGCTACAACGCACCCGGCCAGGTTGCGTTGGGAGGTGCCGCCGCCGGAACGGCGTGGCCCGGCGGCGGGCTCCAACAGGACGTGATTTCGGCGACCGTTCCGGCCGCGCGACAAACGCGTGTCGCTCAGCCGAAGGTGATGTCGATGTTGCCGGTGACGTTCTTCACGCCGCCGGTCAGGCACTGGGTCTCGGCGGCGGCCGTCGCGGCGTCGATGGTGGTCTGGTCGGCCGACACGGTGACCGGTGCGCCCGCGACCGACTCGGGGCCGCCTTCGACCACGGCGTTCTCCAGGTGGGGTCCGGTCTCGTCCAGCCGGAACGTCTCGGCGGTGACGGTGCTCTGCTGCGACGACCCGTCCGCCATGACCCAGTCGATCACCAGGCGGGGATCGGACAGTTCGGCCACCTCGCAGGTCGCGACGCCGTCGGCCGCGTCCGGCATCTCGTAGCGGGCGCCGGTGATCTGGCCCTGCGGGTCCTCGCACCGCGCGGTGCCCTGGAGGAGCCTGCCGCTGAACTCGGCCGGTTCGTCGGCACCCGTGATCGGCACGGACGGCTCGGCCAGGGCCCACAGCGTGCACGTCACGGGGGCCGGCTGGGTCTGGCCGTCCGCTGGCAACTGGGGCAGCACCACCGCGATGCCCGTGAGGACCGCGGTCACCGCCAGGACCGCGCCCCATCTGCGGTGGGTCTTCGTGCTGGTCTCATCCGTTCTGTCATCCATGTCGACTCCCGCTTATCTCGGCACGTTCGCAGGTCGAACGGCTGTAACCGAAAACAGTCGCACCGGTGGATTCAGCTACCAAGAGTTTCCGCCTTCTTTCCTTCTATCCGGTGAATTGCGCCAGCGCTCGCCGAAGATCACTGGAATCACTCGAAAGAAGCATGGTGCTTGCTCCCGTGCTCATCGCCGTGCCACGTTCGGAGCGGTACTTCCACGACGTCGAGAGGTCGTGCTGATGCGCATCGCGTTGACCGGTGCCACCGGGTTCCTTGGCGTTCGGCTGGTTCGTGAGTTGTTGTCCCGGCACGAGGTGCTCACCGTGCTGGCGCGCACGGGGTCGGCGGGCGTGGTCGGGCGCATCGAGGCGGCGTTGCTGGCGGCCGGTACGCCAGAGCCGGAATTGCGCAGCAGGCTGCGCGTGGTGGAGGTCGACCTCGGCGCGGCTCGGCTGGGGTTGTCGGCGGCGTCGTTCCGGAAACTGGCCGACGACCTCGACCTCGTCCTGCACTGCGCGGGCAGCATCGACCTCGAAGGCGAGTTGGCGGCGCTGCGGGCCGTCAACGTCGAGGGCGTGCGCGGGGTCCTGGAACTCGCCGCCGCCGGCCGTCGCCGCCCAGTGCCCTGTCACGTCAGCACCGCGTTCGTGGCCGGATCGCGCCACTCGGGGGTGGTCCACGAGGACGAGCTGGACGGGAGCTGGGGCTTCGAGAACGCCTACGAGCGGTCGAAGTACGAGGCGGAGCTGCTGGTGCGCCGCTGGGCGGCCCGGCACCGCCGGCCCGCGGTGGTACTGCGGCCGAGCATCCTGGTCGACCACCGTCCACCGGACCCCGGATTGCCAGCCCACCCGCTCCAGGTCATGGCCCGGCTCGTCACGGCGTTCACGCCCGCGGACCGGACGGTGACGGTGCCGGGCGACCCCGCCGCCCACCTCAACCTGCTGCCGGTGGACGACGCGGCACGGGCGATCTCCGCGCTGGCCGTGGCCGAACCGTCCGGCGGGGTGGACACCTATCACGTGGTGCACGAGCGGGACGTGCCGATCAGCGAACTCCGGCACGTGCTCGAGCGGGTCGCCGGGTGCCGGTTCACACTCGACCCGCGAACACCTCCCGGTTCCGCGCCGACCGTGCCGGGGTTCGGCCCGTACCTGTGGCACCGCCGCCGCTACGACGACACGCGTACCCGGGCGGTTCTCACCGGGCCCGCCTGCGCCGTGCCGGTGGACGAGGACTACCTGCGCATCGGTGTGCTGCCGAGCCGGACACCAGCGGTGGCCCGGTGACGGCCGCGCCCCGGCGGCTGACGGGGCTCGAACACGCCTTCGTGACCTACGAGGCCCGCGCCGGCAACCTGCAGATCGGCGGGCTGTCCTCGTTCGCCGGACCGACCCCGGCACTGGACGACGTGCGCCGGTCCGTGGCCGCGCGGCTCGGTGCGCTGCCGGAGCTGGGAATGGCGCTGCGGCGGACGGGGCGGCGGCTGGACTGGGTCCCTCGGGAGGTCGACCTCACCCGGCACGTCCGGGAACGGGTCGCCGAGCAGGCCGAGTGGCCAGCCGTGGCGGACGAGATCATGGCCCGGCGGCTGGTCCGGGACGCGCCGTGCTGGGAACTCTGGTTGCTGCGCGGCCGGTCCGCCGACGAGTGGGCCATCCTGTTCAAGGCGCACCACGCCCTGCTGGACGGCGCGGCGATGATCGAGGCGACCTGCCGCATCGCCGGGCACCCCCGGCGCACGCCGGCCGCGGCCCGGCCACGACCTGCCAGGCGGCGCGGGCACGATCTGCTCACCGTGGTCCGCGGCGCGGTCCGGTACGCCGCCCGGTTCCTGCCACTGGCGTCCCACCCGTTCACGACCAAGGGCCGCACCGGGCACCGGCGCTTCGCGTGGGCCTCGCTGCCGATGGCCCGGCTGCTGGCGGTGGCGGCCCGGCAGGGCTGCACGGTCAACGACCTGTTCCTGGCCGCGCTGGCCACGGCGTTGCGCGAGTGGCCGCACACCCCGTGGCGCGGCTCGATCCGTCCGGTGTGGACGCTCGTCCCGGCGGACCTGCACGAGCGGGACGGCGACCACGAGCTGAGTACCAAGGTGGTCAACCTGCGGGTCGCGCTGCCGTGCGACGACCCGGATCCGCACCGGCGGCTGCGGACGATCAGCGCGGCCATGGCGGCGGCGAAGGGCAGCGGCCAGGTCGGGGTGGCGGGTGCCGCCACCCGGGCCCTGCCCGGGTGGTTCGTGCGGGCGGTGTTCGCGGTGACGTTCTCCCGCTGGCACATCGACCTGCTGGCCAGCAACGTCCGCGGCCCCCAAGGCCTGCTGCACTACCTCGGCGCGCCGTTGACCAGGATGGTGCCGCTGGGGTTCGTGCCGCGCCGCCATCCCCTCGCCGCCTACCTGATGACCCACGGCGACCAGGTCTGCGTCGGCTTCGCCGTGGACTCGACGCTGCCGGACGGGCAGGAGTTGTGCCGGTTGTGGGTGCGGGCACTGCTGGAGCTGGACGAACCGGACGTCGACGGAAGCCAGGACCAGTGCACACCACCGTCGATCGCGCACCGCTGACCACGGCCGCCGCCCCCGCCCGGTTGACGTGGTGTCCCGGCGCGGAGCCGGCCGCGTTCACCCCGGCGGACCTGTGCGTCGCGGTCGGCCGGATCCGCGAGACCGGCTACGTCGTGCTCGACGAGGACAGCGGCGGTCTCGGGTTCGCGACGGGCGGCGCGGCAGGGCACGGCGGCGGGCACCCGGTCGTCGGGGTGCTCCCGCCGCTGTACCCGGAACGGCTCGGCGACCGGTCGTTCTGCGAGGCCCACGGGACCCGCTTCCCCTACGTGGCGGGCGAGATGGCTGGCGGGATCGCGACCACCGCCATGGTCACCGCCCTGGCCGATGCGGGTCTGCTCGGCTTCTTCGGCGCGGCCGGGCTCGGCCTGCCCTCGGTCGAGCGCGCCGTCGCCGAGTTGCGCGCCGAGCTGGGCGGCCGCCCCAACTGGGGGGTCAACCTGATCCACACGCCGAACGAACCGGGCCTGGAGGACCGGGTCGCGGACCTGCTGCTGCGCCAGGCGGTGCCGCGGATCTCGGCCTCGGCGTTCCTGCGGCTGACCCCGGCCGTGGTCCGCTGCGCGGCGTCCGGGCTGCGGTGCGACCGCGCGGGCCGGGTCGTGCGCCCGGTTCGGGTGTTCGCGAAGGTGTCCCGGCCCGAGGTGGCCGAGCTGTTCCTGTCCCCCGCGCCCGCCGAGCTGCTGGGTGAGCTGGTGCGCCGCGGTGAGCTGACCGCCGAGGAGGCCGAGCTGGCCGGCCGGGTGCCGGTCGCGGAGGACGTCACCGTGGAGGCCGACAGCGGCGGGCACACCGACAACCGCCCGCTGGTCGCCCTGCTGCCGACCATGCTGGACCTGCGCGACCGGCTGATCCGGCGCTTCGGCTACGCCCAGCCGGTGCGCGTCGGCGCGGCGGGCGGGCTCGGCACGCCGGTGTCGGTGGCCGCCGCGTTCGCCGCGGGCGCGGCCTACGTGGTGACCGGGTCGGTGAACCAGGCCGCCAGGGAGTCCGGGTTGTCCGAGGACGCCAAGCGGCTGCTCGCCACGGCCGGGATCGCCGACACGGTGATGGCCCCGGCCGCCGACATGTTCGAGCAGGGGGTCCGGCTGCAGGTGCTCGGTCGCGGCACCCTGTTCGCCGCCAGGGCCGCCCGCCTGTACCGGACCTACCGGGACCATCCCTCCCTCGACGCGGTGCCGGCACCGCTGCTGGACGGCATCGAGCGGGACGTGCTGGGGGCTTCGGTGACCGAGGTGTGGGCGCGGACCCGGCGCTTCTGGCAGGACCGCGACCCGGCCGAGGTGGCGCGCGCCGAACGCGACCCGAAACACCGGATGGCCCTGGTCTTCCGTTGGTACCTGGGGATGTCCAGCCGGTGGGCGGTCACCGGCGAGACCACGAGGCGGGCCGACTACCAGATCTGGTGCGGCCCGGCGATGGGCGCGTTCAACCAGTGGGCAGCCGACGGTTTCCTGGCCGACCCCGCGCACCGGTCGGTGGTGCAGATCGCCCGCAACCTGCTGGAGGGCGCCGCGGTCGTCACCCGGGCACACCAACTGCGTTCCGCCGGCCTGCCGGTACCCGGCCTGGCCTTCGCCTTCCCCGCACGCCGGCTGGAGTGAGAGACATGGACGAGCGGGCGACGTCGGGCCGGCAGGTTCCGGTGGCGGTGGTCGGGGTCGGCGCGATCACACCGGGAGCGCTCGACGTCGCGGGGTTCTGGCGCACCGTGCTCGGCGGCCACGACCTGATGACCGACGTGCCACCGAGCCACTGGCTGATCGAGGACTACTACCGGCCGGGGCCGAGGACCCCCGGCAGCACCTACGCCCACCGCGGCGCGTTCCTGCCCGAAGTGGACTTCGACACGTTGCGGTACCGCCTGCCGCCCACCGACGTCCCGTCGACCGACACCGCCCAGCTGCTCGCCCTGATGGTGGCCGAGCAGGTGCTCGCCGACGTGGCGCGCGGCGGGACCGCGCCGCCGGACCGGGAACGGGTCTCGGTGGTGCTCGGCGCCTCCACCCTGGAGCTGTTGTCCACCACGGCCTGCCGGATGCAGTACCCGATCTGGCTGAAGGTGTTGCGGGAGAACGGCGTTCCCGAGTCGCTGGCGCAGCGGATCTGTGCCGACATCGTGGCGCAGTACGTCCCGGCCACCGAGGCCACCTTCCCCGGGATGCTGACCAACGTGGTGGCGGGCCGGATCGCGAGCCAGTTCGACCTGCACGGCACCAACCACACCACCGACGCCGCGTGCGCGAGCTCCCTGGCCGCGGTACACGGCGCGATCGCCGAACTCGCCCTCGGCCGGGCGGACCTGGTGGTGACCGGCGGGGTCGACGCGGCCAACGGCATCGACACGTTCATGTGCTTCACCGAGACGCCCGCCCTGTCCCCGACCGGGGACTGCCGCCCGTTCTCCGACGCGGCCGACGGCACCATGCTCGGTGAGGGCCTGGCCATGTTCGCGCTCAAACGCCTGGCCGACGCCGAGCGCGACGGCGACCGCGTCTACGCGGTGCTGCGCGGCCTCGGCACGTCGTCGGACGGTCGCGGCGCCGCGATCTACGCGCCGCTGGCCGCAGGACAGGTGCGGGCGTTGCGCCGCGCCTACGAACAGGCGGGGTACGGCCCGGACACCGTCGAGCTGGTCGAGGCACACGGCACCGGCACCGCGGCCGGGGACCGGGCCGAGTTCGAGGCACTCCGGACGGTGTTCGGCGACGGTGACCGCCGGGACCGGCAGTGGTGCGCGCTGGGCTCGGTCAAGTCGCAGATCGGGCACACCAAGGCCGCCGCGGGTGCCGCCGGGCTGCTCAAGGCCGTGCTGGCCCTGCACCACCGGGTGCTGCCGCCCACGATCAAGGTGGACCGCCCGAATCCCGCGCTGGAGCTGGAGACGAGCCCGTTCTACCTCGGTACCGCCGCCCGCCCGTGGGTGCGCGGCCCGGACCACCCGCGCCGCGCGGCGGTGTCGAGCTTCGGCTTCGGGGGCAGCAACTTCCACCTGACGCTCGAGGAACACACCCAGCCGGGCGGCGGGTGGCGGTACCGGGCCGCGCCGACCGAGCTGGTGGCGTTCAGCGCGAATTCCGCGGCCGAGCTGCTGGCCGCGCTGGGCACCGTCGACGCGCTCCGCGCGCTCGCCGACGTCGCGCGGGAGAGCCAGCACGCGTTCCTGGCCACCCGGCCCTACCGCCTGGCCGTCGTCGCGCCGGACACCGCGACCCTGGAGGCGAGGCTGGCCGAGGCCGCCCGGGCGATCGAGCGTGACCCGGAGTCGTCATTCGCCACCCCGGCCGGGGTGCACTACGCGGCCGGGCCCGTTAGGGCCGGCCGGGTGGGGTTCCTGTTCCCCGGGCAGGGGGCGCAGTACGTCGGCATGGGCGCCGGTCTCGCCGTGCACGAGCCGTGCGCCCAGGCCGTGTGGGACGCCTTCGGCTCGCTGGACCTCGGGCGCCCGCTGCACCGGGTGGTGTTCCCGCCGACCGCCTTCACCGCCGAGGACCGCGCCGCGCAGCGGGAGCTGCTCACCCGCACCGAGTGGGCCCAGCCCGCCCTCGCCGTGCACAGCCTGGCGCTGCTCGCGGTGCTGGACGTCGTCGGTCTGCGGCCGGATCGGGTGGCCGGACACAGCTTCGGGGAGCTGGTGGCGCTGCACTGCGCCGGGGTGTTCACCGCGGCCGACCTGGTGCGGCTGGCGCACCGGCGCGGGGTGGCGATGGCCGGGGCGGCGGAGGTGTCCGGCGCGATGATCGCGGTCGGCGCGGGCCGGGACACGGTCGCCGCCGCCCTGACGCGGTACGACGCCGCACGGGTCTGGTTGGCCAACGACAACGGGCCGGCCCAGGTGGTGCTGTCCGGCGAGGAGGACGCGGTCGAGGACGTGGCGGGCAGGCTCCGCGCCGACGGTCACGACGTCGTGCGGCTGGCGACGGCCACCGCCTTCCACAGCCCGCTGGTCGCGTCGGTCACCGCGCCGTTGCGCGAGTTCCTGGCCCGGCTCGACGTCGCCTCGCCGCGCATCCCGGTCTACGGCAACGCCGACGCCGCCAGGTACCCGACGGAGCCGGACCTGGTGCGCGAGCGGGTCGCGGAGCAGGCGGCGGCACCGGTGCGGTTCGCCGACACCGTCGAGACCATGTACGCCGACGGCGTCCGCACCTTCGTCGAGGTGGGCGCGAAGGCGAGGCTGTCCGGGCTGACCGGGGCGATCCTCGCCGGCCGGGATCACCTGGCGGTGAGCCTCGACCACGAGGACCGCGACGGGGTCACCAGCCTCCAGCAGGGGCTGGCCCGGCTGGCCGTGGCGGGGGTCGAGCTGGACCTGGCCGCCCTGTGGGAGCCCTACGCACCGGCGAGCCCGGCCGACGAAGGAAAGCAGGCGATGACCGTGCGGATCAACGGCGCCAACTACGGCAGGCCCTACCCGCCCGAGGGCGGAGCGGCCGCGCTGCCCGCGCCCAACCCCGAGCCCGAGGTCGTTCCGCCACCAACCGGGCGGCCGGCTGAGGTCGTTCCGCCCGTGGACGACGGACTGCTCGGCGTGATCGCGGCGGCCCAGCGGGAGACCGCCCGGGCGCACGAGGAGTACCAGCGCAGCCTGACCGAGAGTCACCTGGCCTTCCTGCGCATGTCGGAGGCGTCGTTCGCCGTGCTGCTCGGTGCGGACGGGGAACGGGCGGACGCGCCGCCGGTGAGCCCGGAGCCGCCGGTGATCACACCGGTGGTCACGCCCGTGCCCGCACCGGTGACGGATCCGGCGCCGGTTCCGGTGCCCGTGCCACGGGTGCGGGAACCGGTCGCCGTTCCGGTGCCCGACCCAGAGCCCGTCCCGGTGCCCGCGGAACCAGGCGGTCGGACGTTCGAGGAGATCCTGCTGTCGGTGGTGGCGGACCGGACCGGTTACCCGGTCGAGATGGTGCGGCTGGACATGGACCTCAACGACGACCTCGGCATCGACTCGATCAAACGGGTGGAGATCTTCTCCGACGTGCAACGCCAGGTGGGGACGGCACCGGCCGGTGATCTCGCGGAACTGTCCACTTCGCGGACGCTGCGGGAGATCGCCGACCGCATGGCCGGGCGCTTCGCCGACCAGGACGGCGCGGCGTCGACGCGGGCGGACCCGACCCCGGCGGACCTGATCCCAGCGGATCCGATCCCGGTGGACCCGACCCCGGCCGACGCCGAGATCCCCATGCCGTTGCGCAGGCTCGTGTTGCGGGCGGTGGAGCAGGCGCCGTCGGGTACGGCGGTGCCCGGGTTGGGTGCCGGGCCGGTCGCCGTCGTCGGCGGGGATCCGGCGGTGGCCCGCCTGATCGCCCGCGGTCTCGCCGGGCACGGCGTGGCGGCCGAGGTGAGCACGGTGACCGCGGTGGCCGACCGGGTTCCGGCCGGGATTCGTGGGGTCGTGTTGCTCGCCGGGTCGGGTTCCGGCGACGCCACGGCCGAAGCGCTGGAGGCGCTTCGTGTCGCGCGGTCGGTCGCGCCGGTCTTCCTGGCCGGCGGTGGCGTGTTCGTCACGGTGCAGGATTCGGGCGGGGACTTCGGTCTGGGCGGTCACCAGGCGGACGGGGCGTGGCTCGGTGGCCTCGGTGCGCTGGCCAGGACCGCCGCCGAGGAGTGGCCGGGGTCGTCGGTCAAGGCGATCGACTGTGCGCGAGCCGGTCGCGCGCCTGAGGCGGTGGCCGAGGCGATCGTCGGGGAGCTGTTGGGTGGCGGCGGCGACCTCGAGGTGGGGTTGCGCGCGGACGGCGGCCGGGTCGTCCCGAGGTGGGAGCCCGTACCCGCGCGGATGGCCGGCCCGGGGCATCTGGGTCCGGAGCCGGTGCTGGTGGTGACCGGCGGCGCGCGTGGGATGACCGCGCGGGCGTTGCTGGCACTGGCCGCCCGGGGCAAGCCGCGACTGCTGCTGCTCGGCCGAACCGACCCGGACACCGAACCGTACGGCCTGTCCGGTGCGGTCGACGAGGCCGCGATCGTCCGGGTGCTGGCCGAGCGCGACCGCACCGGGCGGCGGCCCGTGGAGTTCGCCGCCGAGGCGCGGCGGGTGCTCGCCGCTCGTGAGGTGCGCGGGACCGTCGAGTCGTTGCGGCGCGACGGAGCCGAGGTCAGGTACGCCACTGTGGACATCCGGGACGCAGACGCGGTGGCGGCCGCGCTCGCCGAGACCCGCGCGGAGTGGGGCCCGATCACCGGGATCGTGCACGGTGCGGGGGTGTTGGCCGACAGCGCCCTCGCGGACAAGACCGACGAGCAGTTCCGCCGGGTGTTCGACACGAAGGTGACCGGCCTGCGTGCGCTGCTGGCGGCCACAGCGGACGATCCGCTCCGGCTGCTGTGCCTGTTCTCCTCGGTCGCCGGGAGCTTCGGCAACGCCGGGCAGGCCGACTACGCGATGGCCAACGCGGTCCTCGACCGGGTCGCCGCCGTCGAACGCGCCGCGCGGCCGGACTGCCTGGTCCGCTCGATAGCCTGGGGCCCGTGGAACGGCGGGATGGTCACCGCCGGGCACGCCGAGCGTTTCCGCTCCGCCGGGATCGACCTGATCCGACCCGAGGACGGGGCGGCCGCGTTCGTGGCGGAACTGACGACCCATGGCCAGGAGCGGGTGATGATCACGGCGGGCGACCCCGCCGGTGTGCCGGCCCGGTTCCCCGTCGGCCAGGACACCCACCCGCAGCTCGCCGACCACGCGATCGACGGGGTGCCGGTGCTGCCCGTGGCGATGGTGCTTGACCAGTTCAGCGGAATCGCCATGGCCCGTGCTCCGCACCGGGAGCGCGTGGTCGTCCGGGACCTGCGGGTGCTGCGCAAGGTGACGCTTCCGGCCGACCTGCTCGTGCACACCAGCGCCGACGGCACCTCGGTGCGGCTGTGCGGCGCCGACGGCACCCTGCACTACCGGGCGCGGCTTCCCGAGGACGAGCCCGTCCCACCGCCCGGCACCGGCTGGGCGTCCCCACCCGGCCTGGAGCCGCTGGACCGGTCCCCGCTCTACGACGGCGACGTCCTGTTCCACGGCCCGCGGTTCCAGTCGCTGATCTCCGTGGACGGGGTGTCGGCCGGCGGCGCCGCGGGCACGGTCGCCGGCGCCGGGAAGCTCGGCTGGGACGCCAGGGACTGGCACGTCGACCCCGCCGCGGCCGATGGCGGGTTGCAGCTGGGCTGCCTGTGGGGCGAGCGCGTGCTGGGCGGGCCGTGCCTGCCCATGGCCGTCGGCGAGACCCGCGTGCACCGGCCCGGCGCCGTGCGCGGGACCATCCGCGGCGTGGTCCGGGCGGGCCGGGTGCACCACTCCGACGCGCTGTGCGACATCGCGCTCGTCGACGTGGACGGGACCCCGGTGCTGGAGCTGTTCGGGGTGGACTTCGTGCTGTACCACCACGAGAGCTGAGCGGGTGCGCGCCACCGGGACGTTCGCCGCGCTGGGCGCGCTCGTCGTGCGGCACCGGTGGGGGACCCTGGCGATCACGCTGGCCGTCGCCGCGCTGGCCGGGATCATCGGCGTGGGCGGCCTCGACCGGTTCGGCCACGGCGGCGAGCTCCAGCGGGACGCCGAGTCCGCCCGGGCCGCCGACGCGATCCGGGAACACCTGGGCGACGGCGGCGCGGACGTCCTGGTGACCTACCGCAGCCCGGTGCTGTCGGTGACCGAGCCCGCGTTCCGGGCCGCCGTCGACCGGTCGCTGGCGGCCGCACCGGCCGGGCTGGTGACCGGGACGCTGCGGTCCTGGGCCGACGGGCTGCCCACGCTGAACGCCGTCGACGGCCGCGCCACGGTGGTGGCGGTGATGCTGGCCGGCGCGGACGACACAGAGCGGACGAACAGCTACCGGATGCTGCGCGCACAGCTGCGGTCCGAGGGGCTGGCGGTGTCGTTCTCCGGGCCGGTCCCGATCCGGGACGCGTTGGTCACCGAGGCGCAGGACACGTTGCTGCGCCTGGAGTTGCTGGCCCTGCCCGCGGTGTTCGCGCTGCTGGTGCTGTTGTTCCGCAGTTTGGTCGCGGCCCTGTTGCCGGTGCTGGTCGGCGCGCTGACCCTGGCGGTGGCCTTCGCGCTGCTGCGTCCGCTGGCCGGGGTCATGGACATCTCGGTGCTGGCCGTGAACGCGCTGACCGTGCTCTGCCTGGCGCTCGCCGTCGACAGCGCGCTGTTCGTGGTCGCCCGGTTCCGCGAGGAACTGGCCCGGCGCGACGACGTGGACCAGGCCGTGGTGGCCACGGTGGCCTCCGCGGGCCGGACCTGTCTGTTCTCCGGGCTGACGATCGGTGTCACCGCGCTCAGCCTGGTGCTGTTCCCCACCGGGCTGACCCGCTCGATCGGGCTGTGCACGGCCATCGCGATGGGCGTGGGCACCGTGCTGAGCCTGACCGCGCTGCCCGCGTCGCTCGCGGTGCTGGGTCGCCGGGTGGACCTGCTGCGGGTGCCCGCGCCGCGGTGGCTCCGGCCGGGCAGCGCGCACCGGTTCTGGGGGCGGGTGGGCCGGGCGGTGATCGCCGAGCCCGTCGCGTACCTGGTCGCCACGGTCGTCCTGCTGGTGCTGCTGACCCTCCCGTTCCTGCACGTCACGCTCGGGTTCCCGGACCAGCGGTCGCTGCCGGCGGGTGACCCCGCCAGGGTCGCGACCGAGGAGCAGCGCGCGGACTTCGCGTTCCCCGCGCTGGATCTGGTCCAGGTCGTCACCGAGTTCGGCGACCCGGCGGGCACCCCGGCGCGCGCGGCGGCCACGCGGGACTGGACCGGGCGGTTGCTCGGCACGCCTGGGGCGCGGTGGGTGGTGACCGCCGAGGAGTCCGGCCACCACGCCGTGTTCTACGTGTACGCGGGCGCGGCGGAGTCGCCGGCGACGCTGGACCTGGTCCGGGACATCCGCGCGCTGCCCCCGCCGCCGGGTGGCTCGGTGCTCGTCGGCGGCGCCTCGGCGATGGCCGTCGACGTCCTCGACGCGCTGAGTCGCTGGCTGCCGTGGGTGTTGGCGTGTATCGCCGTTGCCGCGTTCGCGTCGTTCGCGCTGATGTTGCGATCGGTCGTCCTGCCGCTCAAGGCGCTGGTGGTGACCGCCCTGCCGCTCGGGGCGTCGTTCGGGGTGCTGACCTGGATCTTCCAGGACGGCAACCTGACCTGGCTGGTCGGCGCGGCGCCGACCGGGTACCTCGACGTCTTCCAGCCGTTCCTGCTGCTGGTGATCCTGGTGGGGCTGTCGCTGGACTACGAGTTCTTCCTGCTGGCCCGCATCCGCGAGGAGTACGACCGCACCGGTGAGACCGACACCGCGATCGTCAACGGATTGCGGCTCTCGGCCCCGGTGTTCACCGGGGCGGCGCTGGTGGTGCTGGTGGTGGCGGCGGTGATCGCGACCAGCGAGGTGATGTTCGTCAAGCAGCTCTGCGTCGGCATCTTCGTCGCCGTGGCCGTGGACGCCACCGTGGTCCGGGCGGTGCTGGTCCCGGCGTCGGTGCGGTTGCTCGGCGCGGCCAACTGGTGGTGGCCAGGGCGTGCCCGAGGTCAGGGCGAAACGGAACGCACGGTGACCACGCCCGCCGCCAGCTCGACCGCGACCCGGTGACACTCCCCCGGCCGGTCCCGCGGGTGCGCGGCGCGCAGGTCGCCGTCGACGACCACCGAGGACGGGTGCACGCCGGCCAGTGCGCCGACATGCTCCTTGACCGCGATCTCGCCCAGGTGATCGCGGACCTCGGCGGTCCGCGGGAGCCCGTAGACCGCCGCCACCGTGCCGGGCAGCCAGTTCAGCGTCGTCACGCGCGCCGCGGGCAAGGTCGTCACACCGTCGGCGACGTCCGACAGGCGCGCGGCCGGGTGCGGCTGCCGGTCACGCAGGAAGGCCCGGCGCTGGGCCGGGGTCAACGCGCCGAGCCGCCCCACCGGCACGAGCGCGAACACCATGCGCGCGGCCACCGCCACCCGCCCGGCCACGACGAGCTGGAGGTCCACCACCGGCAGGACCGGGTTGTCCCCGTCGAACCCACCGAACCGCGCGGCCGCCGACACCCGGCCGGAATCGGGCAGCGGCTCGAAGATCCGCAACCGGTCCAGCCGGTACGGCATGGAGACCCGGTCGTGCTCGACGCGCGGGGACCACTGCCACAGCGACTGGTGTGGGATCACGTGCAGCGCCGCGTCGAGCAGGCCCTGGTGCAGCTCGCCGCGGGGCACCGCGCCCGCGCCGGCGTCGAGGGTGCCCTCGGCGCCCGTCGACCCGATCGCGTGGTCGAGCAGGTAGTGGAACGCCTCGCCGTGGAACAGCACCCCGCTGCGGTAGGGATCGGGCGCCGGCCGGGCGTCCGGCAGCGGCGCGAACGGCTCCGGCCGCTCCCCCGCCGCGCCGGTGACGACGGTGCCGGTGGCCAGCGGACGTGACCCGGGCGAGCCGGTCGCGAGGGTCACGGCGTAGCCGGCGTCGTCCGGCCGGACCTCGGTGCGCAGCCGCAGCGGCTCCTCGACCGCGAGCCAGCGCCGCAACCGGACGTCGCGCAGCTCGCCAACCGGCTCGCCGGTGCCGCGGGCGACGGCCCGCGCGAGCACGTCCACCACCGACATGAACGGCAGGGTCGGCGTGGTCCACGTGGGACAGTGCGCGGCGACCCAGCGGTCCACGCCGGGGTCCAGCACCTCGTCGACCACGACGGGCGCCTCGCTCACGGCGCGTACTCCGATGCGGGGGACGTGGTAGATACGGCGGCCGTCCACCCACAGCCACGCCTCGCCGACGACGTGGCAGCCGGTGTCGTCCGCCCCGGCGTCCAGGACGTCCACCTCGACGGTCACCACACCGTCGGTGGGAACGACCTGGCCGCGGTACTTCCAGGTGACCGGACCGGGCAGCACCGGCTCGAAGCGCGCGCCGCGCAGCGCGCCGACCCGACCGGACACCACGAGGTAGTGCCGGAGCAGCAGACAGACCGCCTCGACCCCCAACGACCCCGGCTGCACCGGGTCCTGGAAGAAGTGCGCTCGGAAGGACCAGTCCGCCGCGTCCACGTCCTTGTCCGCGCGGAGCCTGCCGAGACCGGCCCGGCCGCCGCGCGGCCAGTGACCGGTGACCCGGTCCAGCACCCGCAGCATCGGGTTCGACGGCGCCGCGAGTGGCACGGCGGCGCCACCCGGCTCGGCCAGCCTGGCCCGGTCCTGCGCCGACGGCGGGATGCCCGGCTGGTCGGCGAACGCCGAGCGCGGGAAGAAGCCGAACGTGGTGCGCAGGTCGAACACGAGCGCGCCGTCGGCGAAGCACCGCACGGCGAACGTCTGGATGACCACGCCGTCGTGCTCGCTGCTGTCGCACAGCTCGACCTCCGTGCGCATCACCGCGACGTCCGGGCCGACCGCGCCGTGCACGGTGCCGTCGCCGTCCAGGTTGCGGAACACCACGTCCCCGTCCCGGCCGAGCGGCCCGCCGGCATAGGCGGCGAGCCACCCGCACGGCTGCAGCGCCACCTCCATCAGCACGGCGAACGGCATCCGCCCGGTCCCCGCGAAGTACCACGCCGAGGCGGGCACGTCGTACTCCGCGGTGGCGCGGGTGCCCGGCCGCATCCCGCCGAGCGGCCCGTCGACCGCGACCACCCGGCTCAGGAAGAGGTACGGCGGCCCGGGGAGCCGGGGACAGCGCCGGTGCCCGTCGAACACCGCGAACCGAGGGCCGAACGCGTCCGACGGACGTCCCCACGCCGCGGCCAGCACCGCGGGCAACCCGACCGGGACGCCGTCGACCACCGCGACCGGGCCGGGCTCCACGTGGTCACGCAGGCCACCGAGCGCGGCCGGGGGGAGCAGGTCACCCGGGCCCTGCTCGCGGTGGATGTCCAGTGGCCGCCACTGGTCCAGCGGCCAGTCCGGCACCAGCCGCAGCCCGAGCCGCCGGGCGTGGAAGACCGCGACGCCGTCCACCGAGCACAGCACGTCGGCGACCACGGCGGGCACCGGCCCGGCCACCACCGACACCACCAGTACCTCGTAGGTCAGCCGCCGCGAGTCCGGCGTCACCTGGCCGCGGCAGCGCAGAGTGCTGGTCCGGCCCGGCTCCGGCTCGAACCGCCAGCCGTCCCGGTCGATGGTGTGCCCGAGCGCGGCCAGGTGGAACGCCATCGCCTGCAGGCAGCCCTCCAGCATCAGCGTGCCGGGCATGCAGGGGTCGCCGGGGAAGTGTCCGGTGAAGTACCAGTCGTCGGCGGCCACCGGTGTCTCGGCGCGGAGGTAACCCCGTCCCCACGGGCCGCCTGACTGCGCGAACTCGGTGACCTCGTGCAGCAGGAGCACGGGAGCCGCGCCGATTCGGGGGGTGCGGACGTGGCTGCGGGTGGGCCGCCAGCGCGGCCCGAAGCAGGCTTCGAGGTCACCGTCGGCGAACGCGCGGACCGCCCCGGCGTCGTAGGACGACGGCGCGCCGGGAACGGCTGGCGGGTCGACCGGGGCCTGCTCGGGTGGCTCGGCGGCCGAGTCCCAGCGGATACCGGCCGCCGCGGCCAGCTCGGCGTCGGTGAAGTACCCGGCCTGCCCGTTGCGGACCGTCAGGCGCAGGTTGTCGCCGACGTGGCAGTCGTAGTGCAGGGAGAACAGCCGGACGCCCCGGTGCTCGGCGTGTCCGTCGACGCGGATGCGGTAGCGCGGTGTGTCGCCCGGGGCGGGCAGCGGGCCGTGGAAGGTGACCTCGCAGCCGAGCAGCCGGTACGCCCGGTCTCCGGTGAGCACCAGGTCGATGCCCATCCAGCTGATCAGCAGCAGGTCCGCCTGCCCCGCCTCGACCAGCAGCCCGGCCGGCATCCGGCCGGCCGGGTCGAGGTACCAGCTGTCGGCGCGGACGTCGGTCTCGGTGCTGATCACGCCCGGGCCGAGCACTGCCTGCGGCGCGTCGATGGCCAGCACCCGGTCGACGAGCAGCAGGGGCGGTGCGGGCAACCGGGTCTGCCGGGGCCGGTCGTCCTGGGCGGCGAACCGCGGACCGAACACCGCCGAGACGCGCCCGGTGGCGACCTGCTCCAGCCGGGCCCGGTCGAACAACGGCTCAGCCGTTGGGAGTGCCGCGGGTACCGCTGGAAGCCGGGGCGGGGTGGCGTCGCGGAGCAGGCCGTGCAGGACGTCGGTGGTCCGCAGGAACGCGGTGTGCGCGGCGGTCGCGCGGGCGATCTGGCCGCGGTGGACCTCGGTTGTCCTGGTGCGGTGCGCGGCCAGGACACCCAGCCGGGTGCCTGCGGGCACCGGAGCTGACAGCACGGCCACCGGTTCGGTCGGCACGGGCGGCAGTGGTGGCGCGGGGGCCATGACCAACGCGTCCGGGATGGCCCGCGGCGGGTGGGCGGGCAGGGTGGTGGTCGGCTCGACCGGCTGCGCGGGCGGTGCGGCTGCCGCCAGCGCGTCGAACAGGGCCTCGTGGTTCACCGGCACCCCGGCCGCGGCAAGTTCGGCCACGGCCGCGCACAACTGGGGCAGCGCGGCTCCGGCCGGGGCGTCGAGGCAGACCGCCACGTGGTCACGGTCCCCGAGCGTGCGTCGGATCCAGTCCGTGCACAGGCCGCGCGGGCCGTGCTCGACGAAGACCCGCACCCCGTCGGCGTGGGCCTGGGTCACCGTGGCGGCGAAGTCGACCGGGTTGGTCGCCAGGTCGGTGATCGCGCGCGCCGCCCGGTCGGCCGTTGCCTGGTAGGACTCGGTGGTGGCGGCGCTGTAGAACCGCACGCCGGGAACCGGCGCGGTGGGCCGGTGGTGGAACTCGCGCCACCGGTTCAGGACCTCGGCCAGCTCGGGGGTGTGCGCGGCGAGGTCGTAGTCGACCGCGGCGGAGTTCGCGCCGAAGTCGGCGAGCCAACGGAGGCAGGCGGTTTCCTCGCCACCGATCACGGCCGTCCCCGGGGTGTTCACCGCCGCCAGGTGCACCTGAGGCTCGTCGGCCAGCGCGGCGCGCACCCGCGCGACGGGCGCCTCGACGACGTGGCTGCGCCAGCGCCGCCCGGGGTGGCCGTGCCTGGCCCAGAACCGGCGGACCGCTCGTTGCTCGCCGGCGAGGTCGGTGGTCAGCAGCGGGTCGCTCCGCATCCGCCGGTCCAGGTCGGCGGCGTCGGACCACGCGCGCATGGCCAGCAGCGCGGTGGACTCGCCGGACGAGTGCCCGATGCACGCGGCGGGGCGCAGTCCGAGCAGTTCGCCGGTCAGTTCGGTGTGCAGCAACGCCACGCCGGTCGCCGCCATGATCCGGTCGACCGCGGCGGGCAGGTCGCCGCGGCCGACGGGCGCGACACCGTGGCGGCGGCGGGTGCTGTCGACCAGGCCGGGCAGGGCGAGCGCCAGTTCGCGGCCGGCGCCGGGATAGGCCGCCGCCGCGTTGGTGTAGACGAACGCCGTCTCGCCGCCGACCGGGCGGTCCCGGTAGGCGCATCCGGCCGGGCGTGGACCGCGTGCGGCCAGCCACTCGATGGCCGACCGGACGGTCGCGGCCGGCTCGTCGCCGTGCACCACGACGGCCAGCCGCGCCGGGCCGCGGCCGGTGGTGTCTCCCGCCTCCGCGGCGGCCAGCACCTCCGCCCGGTCACGGCCGGAGAACAGCAGCAGGCGCGGCGCGGGCAGCGTGGACCAGGGCGCCACCCGCTCCCCGCGCAACCGCAGGCGGCGCGGAGCGGCACCGAGCACGCGGATCGCGACCTCGGCGACACCGGTGACTCCGGTGTCCTCGGCTGGCGCCATCGGCCGTCCCGGTACCGGCACCACCCGATGGTGCAGCGCGGTGATCGCGGTCGCGACCGCCAGCAGCCCCACGGCCGCGTGCGGCCGGCCGAACAGGTCGGCCGGGTCGAGGTGCGGTGTGCGCGGCCGGTCGAGGTCGCCCACGCTGAGGCGGGGTTCGGTGTCACTGTCGTCCAGTGCCGCCAGGATCGGGTCGCCGTCCCGGAGGGCGTCGGCGCGCCGTTTGAGTACCAGGGCGACGGCGGCGTCTCCCGGCGCTCCGGTGTAGCCGAGCCGGGCCGCCGCAGTCTGGTGGGCCGGTTCGTGGGACAGGTCGACCGCGCCGACCAGGGCGGCGTCGTACTCCCCCGCCCGCAGTCCGCGCGCCGCGACGTCGAGCGCGACGAGCCCGGACGCCTCCTCCGCGGCGACGGTGAGCCCCGGGCCGCCGAGGTCGAGTTGCACGTTGATCCGGTTGGCCACGAGGTTGGGCATGGTGCCGGTGACCCCGGCGGCGGCCAGCGTCGCGGGGACGGGGTCGCAGCGCCAGGACACCTCGTGCCGGGCGGCTTCCAGGTCGCCACCCATCCCGACGACGACCGCGGTCCGTGCGCGGGGCAGGGCGCATCCGCGCGCGGCCTCCATCGCGGCGTCGAGCACCAGCAAGTGCTGGCCGAGGGCGTCGGCCAGGTCCGCGGGCGGGAACCGCAGCCCATGCAGGGGGATGTCCACCGCTTCCCTGGGTCCGTCGTCCCGCTCGCCGTCGAGCACCCGGCGGCGGAACTCCTCGGTGCCCGCGCCGCGCCCCACCCGCACCGCGAGCGCGACGACCGCGACCGCGTCACCGCCTGCCGCCGGCGCTGGTTGCGGCGTCCCGGCCCCGGCGGTGTCGTCCCCCGCGTCGTCCCCCGCGTCGACGATCACGTGCGCGTTCGTGCCGCCGAAGCCGAAGGCGTTGACCGCGGCCCGCCGCGGCCCGGACCAGGGCTCCGGCGCCCGCACCGGGCGCAACACCGTGCCGCGCACCGCGTCCGCCGGCTCCTCGGCGTGCAGGGTCGGGGGGAGCACCCCGGCCCGCAACGCGGCGACGACCTTGAGCAGGCCGGCGATCCCGGCGGCGGCCAGCGGGTGGCCGAGGTTCGACTTGATCGAGCCGACCGGGAGGGACCGGTGGCCGGTGAAGACCCGGGCCATGCCGCGCGCTTCGACGGCGTCCCCGACCGGGGTGCCGGTGGCATGGCACTCCACCAGTGACACGGTGGCCGGGTCGATGCCCGCGCCGGTGTAGGCCAGCCGCACGGCGCGTTCCTGCCCTTGCGCCGACGGGCCGAGCAGGCCACCCGCGCCGCCGTCGTTGCCCAGCCCGACGCCCCGGATCACCGCGAGTACAGGCGTTCCGGTGGCGCGCGCGTCGGCCAGCCGCATCAGCGCCACGACCCCGGCGCCCTCGGCCGGCACCAGCCCGTCCGCGTCGCGGTGGAACGGCCGGCTGCGGCCGGTGGGGCTCATCGCGGACAGGGCGTGGAAGCCGTGGTGCAACAGCATCGGATCGGCGTGGCTCACCCCACCGGCCAGCATGACGTCGGCGCTGCCGCTGGACAGGCGATCGCAGGCCAGCTTGACCGCGTACAACGACGACGCGCAGGCGGCGTCGAGGGCGAACCCGCCGAGACCAAGGCCAAGGGCCGCCGCGGCGAGGTGCGCTGGCAGCCCGGAGAAGAACCGGTTGCGCGGGTCGGTTCCCGGACGTCCCGGCCGCCAGACGTGCGCGGCCCACCGCACCGCGCGTGGCGGGGGGTAGGACAGGTTGCCGAGGACCAGTCCCGCCCTGGACAGCAGGCGTTCCCCGGGGGCGCAGTCCCGCAGGGCCGCGCGCCCGACGTGCAGGACCCACCGGAAGACCTCGTCCAGGTCGGCGAGGTCCCCGGCGGGCAATCGGAACCCGTCGGGGTCGAACACCGCGTCGAACCCGAGGACGAAGCCGCCCGTCCCCTGTTCGGTGCCCTGCCCCGAGGGCAGCTCCCACGTGCCCGGCGGAACCCGGCCGATGCTCGACACCCCGGCGAGGACGTTGTCCCACAAGGCATCGGGGGTCAGCGCACCCGGCAGCACACAACCCTGACCGACGACGGCGATCGGTTCCCCGGCCGGATCGGTTCCCATCGTCGGAGCCCCCTCGTCACTCGCGTTACCTGCCCCTTCCTGGGAAACTACCGCCGCGCACGACGCCACGGAGGCCACGACCGAGCGGTTGTGCGGCCTCGAAAGGGTGATACCGACCGATGAGTTTCGGGTCGACCTACGGGTCCTGGTCGAACTGGATCGACGCCGAGTTCGCCGCCCTGCGCTACTTCGCGCTCGACGGCACCGACCACCGCACCCACACCGAGCAGAACACAGCAATCGCGGGTACATCCGCTGGCGCGACGCCCGCGCTGAACCCAAGAGCGGATGCGCGACCGACTCACCCACCGGAACCTCGACCGAGCCGAGTGAGGTTCTCCGGTCGGCGTCGCCGAGATCAACGACAAGCCCCCGTAAGATCCACGACTGGAAGAAACCCCGAACTCGTCGCGTCAGATGCTTCCACCCTCGGAACTCGCGCGCTTCAGGTCGATGTCTGGTCCGGACCGAGCCGCGCCAGAACCCGACAGCGGAGCCGGTCATACTGCTCCGCACACCGCTTCGGCGGACCGGGCGATCGCACGACGACTCGCCCACTCAAGACGACCTCGTGTGGACGGAACTGCCCGCGTGTGAGGTCCACGTCCACGGTCCCGAACCGATTCCAGTAGTGGTAGCCGGTCCGCTCCCCACCGACGTGTACCTCGCCGAGCACCAGCTCCCCGCCGAGCAGGTCGTGCAACACGAGCGCGGTCGCGCCGCACTGCCCGCGTGCCGGGTTGCCGGGGTGCCAGTCGTCGAGGTCCACCGGATCACACGTGTCCGCGCCCCAACCCGCCCGCACGGCGTCCTCGACATCGGTCAGCGTCCAAGGCCCCATGTAGCGATCCCACACCATCACCCAACGTGACGTCCATTGCCCTGGACGGGCGCCGACAGCTCGTAGAACATCGAGGCGTGTGGTTAGTACGCAACTCCTGAACGATCAGCCCCTGGGAACGACGTCAGGACCTCGTTGCGTGTGTGTCCGGACCTTGCCCTCCGGCAGGTGAGTTCCGTGGTCGTCCTGCTGTGCCGCGTGCGCGGTGCGCGAGGGTGGCGCCGACCAGGATGGTGAGCGCGCCGAGCGGAAGGAGCCACCAATGGATACCGCCGGTCGTGGGCAGGGAGCCCGGTATGTCTCCGCCCGGTGGCGCCGGACCGGGAGGCCCGGGTGGTGGGGTGGTGCCGGGGACGTTCGGCTCGTCGCGCTGGTCGCGGAAGTGCGTGATCGGGAGGTCGGTGCCCGCGTTGCCCGCGTCGATGGTGATCGGTGCGCTGGTGCGGTCGTCTGGAAGCGTGTAGCCGGGAGGGGCGCCGACCTCGAACCAGTAGTACGTGCCGAAGTCGAGACGGTCGACGGCGCAGTGACCGTCGGGTTCGGTGGTGCACGCGCCTGCCCTCGTGTCGTCGGGGTCGGGTTCGTTGTGGCCGGGGCTGCCGTCGCCGTCGGTGTCTCGGAACAGCTCGAAGCGTGCACCGGCCAGCGGTGAGTCGTCGGCGGCGTCGAGCTTGCGCACCGCCAGCCGTGACTGCGTGCGCGGGTCGGAGAAGGTGCGCTCCTGGACGTCGCCGACGTTGCCGCTGTCGATCACGATCGGCTCGCTGACGATGTCGCGCGGAAGGTCGTACCCCGTCGGCGCGCCGGTCTCGACCCAGAAGTAGGTGCCGAAGTCGAGGTCGCCGATCGCGCAGGTGCCGTCGTCGTTGGTGGTGCACTGCCCCGCGAGCGTGTCGTCGTCACCGAAGGCCCCGTCGCCGTCGTCGAGGTAGAGAGCGAACGTGCCGCCGGCCAGGACGGCGTCATCGGCCGCGTCGAGTTTGCGGACGGACACCGAGCCCGGCTGACGCGGGTTGGTGAAGAGGTACGCCGGGATGTCGGTGCCCGCGTTGTCCGGGCCGAGCGTCACCAGTGGGCTCGTGCGGTCGGCGGGAAGGTCGTGCCCGTCCGGCGCGGTGACCTCGTACCAGTAGTAGTCGCCGTAGGGCAGGTCCCCCATGGAACAGGTGCCGTCCTCCCCCGTGGTACAAGTCGGGCCGACGGGTTCGTCGTCGGCGGCTGGGCCGTCGCCGGGCTCGGTGCCGTCACTGTCCCGGTAGAGCTGGAAGACCGCGCCTTCGAGTGGGTTCCCGCCGGGCCCGTCCACCTTCCGGACCGAGAGATCGGTGAGGATCTGCGAGTCGTGCACGTCGGTCACCGCCAGTTCGGTACCGGCGTTGTCCGCGTTGATCACGATCGGTCCGCCGACGGCTCCCTCGGGCCGTTCGTAGCCCTGGGGCGCCTCGGTCTCGACCCAGAAGTAGGTGCCGAAGTCGAGCTCGTCGACGGTGCACCTGCCCTCGGCCTCGGTCGTGCACGTCCCGGCCACCGGGTCGACGCCGGGCTCGTACGTTCCGTCGCCGTCGTCGCGGACCAGGTCGAACGTCGCTCCGGCGAGTGGTGCGCCGGTGCCGGCGTCCAGCTTGCGCACGGTCAGTTCCGACAACGCGCGGTTGACGAACCGGCACGCCGCGGTGGCGCCGGGCGGCAGTGCGAAGTCAGCGCGGCTGATGATCGCTTCCGCGGTGAGGCAGAACGACAGGTTGGGCATCAGGCGATAGCCGTCCGGTCCGGTCTCGGTGATGTCGTAGTGCTGGTCTGGGCGCACGGTGATGGTGTTGCCGTCCGGCGGACCGGCTCCCGCGACCGTGTGGGCGTGTGCACCGTCCTGGACGGGGTCGAGCGGGGCCACCGTGAAGGTGAAGTCCGACGGTTGCGCGTCACCGCCCTGCACGACCTTCTGGATGTTCAGCAGTGCGACGTTGTTGATCGCGGTGCACTCCATGTGCACGCCCAGCGGTACCGAGATCGCGCCCTCGTTGCCGTAGGCCATCCGCGGGGTCGGTCCGCCGACGACCTGGCAGGTCCACGAACCGGTCGACCGGGGGTAGCTCAGCGGCCGGCTGCGCACGTCTTCCTGGAGGTAGTGCGAGAGGAACTCGGGCTCGTCGTCGGCCGTCTCCGCGAGCTGGTAGGCGACGCGCGGAGTCACCTCGACCCGGGTGGCCCCGTCACTGCCGGAGCGACCCGACGGCCCGGGCAGCGCCCCGTCGGGGCCGAAGGCGTCCAGTGTCCACGACGTGGGGTCGGCCGGCCCGTGGGCGACCTCCTTGCGCAGGGTGAGGTGGCTGTGGCACTCGACGACGTTGGTCAGTGTCCACTCGTTCCCACCGCTCACGAGTGGCCGGTCGGCAGCCGGGTTCGCCGTGTCCAGCCCGTCACCGGACGCGGGCTCGCTGTCCTCGGGGGAGCCGTCCTCGATCGTCGCCTGGATGAGTTCGCAGCCGGGTGGGCTGATCGTGACGTCTTCGTCGATCGTCACCGGGCTGTCGGTGTCCGTGTCGTATCCGTTGCGTTCCTGGTCCCACGGTTGTGGCGACGGCGCCGCGGCACCCGGACCGCCGAGGTTGAGGTCCGCGCGGATCCCCGATGGCTGGGCGCCGTTGGCGTAGTCGTGGCTGCCGTCCGAGGTGAACACCCGCCACCGCTTGTGCACCACCACGGAGGCCGACGAGAAGTCGGGCGCTTCGTTGTAGACGACACAGCTGATCACGCCCTCGATCCCGATGCCGACGGTGAACCCCGTCGATCCGCTGTTGGTCACCTCGATCGGCACGTCGGCGCCGGAGCTCTTGTCGACGCAGGAGGCGTTCTGGTTGCCGATGCCGGTGCCGTCCTGGTTGGTCTGGTACAGCGTGTACGGCGGTTGCTCCGTCTCCGTTATCCGGAAGCTGCCCGCCGCGTCGCCCTCGAGCGTGACGTCGAAGTTGGTCGCACCGGTCTGCGTGTCGGTGGTCGCCGTGGCCGGGGTGATCGTGTCGGGTGGTGTGAGTGACGCCGCGCTGAACTCCCACGGCTCGTTCGGGGGTGTACGCGTCGTCGATCGTCCCGCCGTTGGGGATGATCCGCTTCACCACGGAGATCGACGGCGCGCAACTGGCGAGCACGACTCTGCGCAGGGCGCTTCCGACGGAGGTGAAGTCCGTGGTCTGCAGGTAGTCGGCGTCGGCAGCGTTGCTGCCGTCGTAGGCCGTCTGCCCAGAGATGGTCTGCAGGTTGTACGCCGCACCCGAACCGGTCACGCCGGCGCCGACACCCACGGCGAGGACTCGGCTGCCCTGGCTCTTGACCAGGTTGGCCGAGGCGAGGGCGTTGTTGAGCTCGCGGAAGCGGGTGTAGCCGGTGCCACTGCTGCCGAAGCCGGGTTGCGGGTTGGGACCGTACACGGTGGGGTTGCCGTCGGTGATGAACACGACCAGGTCGAAGTGGTTCGGTGAGCCGACCGCGCCATTGGCGTCGGCCACGGCAGCCAGACCGCGGTCCCAGTTGGTGTAGTTGGTCGGCGGGTTGTTGTTCCAGGAGGTGAACTGGTCCTTCACCCGCTGCGCGTCGGCCGTCGTGGCGACGGACTGCAACCCGGTGTTGGCCGGGTAGCCGTTGGCGGGCGAGTCGGTGCCGAAGGTGAACAGAGCGGCCTGCGACGGTGTGCCGCGCAGCGCGTCGACGAAAGCGCTCATCGCGTTCTTGAGGGCAGGGACGGAGCCGGCCATCGAGCTGGAGAGGTCTGCGACCAGAGCGACGTTGAGGCCGCACTGCTCCGGGAGGGGTGGGTCGACGCGCGATAGTCCGATGACACCGTCGGAGGCCGCGCGCCTGGTGTACTCGGTCTGGCCAGCCTCCGGAGATCCCGCGGGCGCGGCGAGAGCGGGGTCGGTGATCCATGTCGAGCCCGAGCGGTAGGTCTGACCGGCGACGAGGGCCGGCGTCGGCCAGACGAGCCGGTTGGTGACCTTCGTGCCGCCGGTCAACGGCGCGGTCTGCCACCGGGGGGTTGGCGTAGTAGCCGGCGGGGGCGTCGACCGCGGCCAGCCAGAGCCGGGTGCCCTGCGCGACCTCCCCCGACCCGGCGCCGATCGGGACGGTGAACGAGCAGTCGCCATCGGCGTCGGAGACGCAGGTGAAATCAGGTGTCGCCGAGGTGAAACCGTCAGGCCCGATCGTGCTGTCCGCGGGCCTGGTTCGGAACAACCCGTAGGTCGCGCCCGCCAACGATCCGATCGTCACCGCGCTCGTGCGGAAGTCGCCGAGGCGCACACTGACAACCGCCTCGTCGGACGCCGGCGTGGGAATCTCGGCGCGCGCTGCCGGGGTCAGCCCGAACGGCCCTGAGGATCCGGTGAGGAGACCCAGAACGAGGACCACCTCGCCCAGAGGCCGACAGGCCGCCACCATTCGCATCACTTTGCCGTCCGCTCGTCGGATCATGGTGTCAGTCAACTAGTGACTGTAGGTACAGATGTGACCACTCGCATCTCAAGCGAACTCGGCGGCACGAAAACTGACTCCGGCGTCGGATTGCGCCGTGAAAGTTACACGAAAGGCGGCGAAATCACCCGCGTCGGGTGATTCCTCGTTCGTGACGTGCGCGAACGACTCACAGTCGTTTGATTACGGCGGTGCTCGGTCGCGTATTCGGCAGGCACGCTGGCGCGGCGATCACGACGGCCGTGCTTCGTCACCGACGGGCGCCTCGGCTCCTGCAGGCGGTGCGGTCGCACTACCTCGGATCCCGACGACGGCATCTGTTCCTACCGCTTGGACGACTTGGCGGTGCCGGTGGTCGATTGCGGTCACGGTCGCGGCGATGACGCGGGTGCGCCGCAGGTGCCGCCGCGACGACACGGCCGTGTGCCGGGCCTCGACCGAACCGGCCACGGTACGCGCGCGTAGCCGTTCCTCCGAAGACCTCGTGTCGCACCGCGTCGAGCACCGGCACAATGCACGGCCTGACCGTGGGCCGGGAGCGGTCAGCGACGCCGGCGCCGCACGGACCTGACGGTCTTGACCACGAGGCCGGCGGCCACCACCCAGGGTGCCGCAACGATGATCGGATCCAGCGGGTGGTGCCGGACGTCGGCGCGTTTCCTCCCGATCCGTGCGGAGATGCCGTGCGCGAAAACCTCGCTCCGCACACCGGTCTGGGTGATTGGATTGTCCGGACGTGTGGTCAACAGGGAGCGCAGGTGCTGCTCCCCCGCGTCGACCCGGTCGGCGGCCAGCAGGAGCAGCCAGTGGGCGGCGCGTGCCTCGCTGTACTTCCGGTAGGCGAATCGGCGCATCGCGCCGGAAATCCCGTGTGGCGGACACGAGGTGCCGAAAACCGGGGTGAGGAACTTGTGCTCGGTCGACCGTTCCCTGGGCCATTTCTCTTCTTGCCGCTCGGGGAATTCCCAGTGTGCGCCGGTCCGGTCCTCCTGAATCCGCAGCTTCGGCACCGACGGCCGGTCCTTCGGGTCGAGGTCCACGCCCCAACCCGGGATCCGGGCACGCAGGTCGTCGCTCGACTCGGCGCGCGGTGGTCGCTCCGACGTGTAGGCCATGGCTACTCCCCTCAGGTGCCGCTCGGGACGATGAGCGGCTTGATGCAGTCGTCGAGTTTCGCGGAGAAGATGTGGTACCCCTCCGCGATGTGCTCGAGCGGGATGCGGTGGGTGACGATGTCGCTGGGCTTCAGGTAGCCGTTGCGGATGTGCTCGAACAGCCGCGGCCACTGCCGCTTCACCGGACACTGGTTCATCCGCAGCGTCAGGCCCTTGTTCAGGGCATCACCGAACTTGACGGCGCTGAACATCGGACCGTATGCGCCCATCACCGAGATGGTGCCGCCCTTGCGGACCGAGTCGATCGCCCAGTTGAGCGCCACCGGTGAGCCGCCCTGCAGCTTCAGCTTGGCCGCCGTGACGTGCTGGGTGAGGTTGCCGTCGGCCTCGGCGCCCACCGCGTCGATGGCGACGTCCGCGCCGAGGTGGTCGGTGATCTTCTTCATGTGCACGACGATGTCGTCGTACTCGGTGAAGTTGTAGGTCTCGGCGTGAGCGAACGTGCGCGCCTTCGCCAAGCGGTACTCGAGGTGGTCGATGACGATCACCCGGCCCGCGCCCATCAGCCAGGCCGACTTCGCGGCGAACAGGCCCACCGGTCCGGCGCCGAAGACCACGACCACGTCGCCCTCGACGATGTCCCCCAGCTGCGCGCCGAAGTAGCCCGTGGCGAGGGCGTCGGTGAGCATCACGGCGTCCTCGTCGTCCATCCACTCGGGTATCACGGTCGGGCCGACGTCGGCGAACGGCACCCGCACGTACTCGGCCTGGCCGCCGTCGTACCCGCCGCAGGTGTGCGAGTAGCCGTAGATCCCTCCCACGGCCGTGGCGTTGGGATTGACGTTGTGGCAGTTCGAGTACAGGCCCCGCGCACAGAACCAGCACGTCCCGCAGAAGATGTTGAAGGGCACCATGACCCGGTCGCCACGCTTCAGGTTCACCACGCTCGAGCCCACGTCCTCAACCACGCCGATGAACTCGTGCCCGAACGTCATGCCGACGCGCGTGTCCGGCATCATCCCGTGGTACAGGTGCAGATCCGAACCGCAGATCGCGGCCAGCGTCACCCGCACGATCGCATCGTTGGGATGCTCAACGACAGGGACGTCCTTCTCCTCGACCCGAACCTTGTACGGCCCGCGATACACCATCGCACGCACCGGCGCCTCCTCACGCGTGGGGACGGCCGGATACCCGCGCGTTCACGGGATAACCATGAGGATCGGCGGACACCGCGGTGTCAGTCCTCGTCGACGTCCTGGTCCTCCTGTTCCCGCCGCACCCGTTCCTGCGCCTCCTCCCCCTGTTCTCGGCTCCCCTCGGCCGGCTCGCTGGGGTGTTCGCCTCAGGTCCATCACCGTGGCCAGGTAGAGGAATGTGCCGTCGGCGATGGGCAGGTAGGTGATGTCGCCGACGTAGCGGGTGTTCGGTGTCTGGGCGGTGAAGTCGCGTCCGAGCAGGTCGGGGGCCTCGACCGCCGCCGGGTCGGCGAGGGTGGTGCGGTGCCGGCGGCGCAGCCGCAGCCCCGCCAGGCCGGTGCCGCGCATGACCCGGGCGACGCGCTTGTGGTGGATCACCCGATGCGCGCGGCCAGGCCGGCGTCGTCCGCGGCGCGCGCCGCGCGGGCCGGGGCGGTGGCCTTCCAGTGGTAGTAGCTGGACCGGGCGAGGCCGATGACCTGGCACAACCGCTGCACGCCATGATGGCGCTGATGAACCGCGCACTCGGGGTCGCGTACGAATACGTATGGCACCAATTACCGTGCCTGGGTGGTCACGGTGGTGAGGGTGACACCCGCGTCCCGAATGCGACGGCGCTCGGCGGCGGGTAGCCCGTCGTCGGCCAACATCAGGTCGAAGTCGGTGAGCGGGGCCAGCGCGTAGAGCCCCTGCCGGACGAACTTCGTGTGATCCACGAGCAGGACTCGACGCGAGGCCGCGCTCATCATCGCCCGTTTCACCTGGATGGTCGCCTGCGACTGGTGGTAGCAGCGGCCGTGCGAGATGGCGGTCGTGGACAGGAACAGGGTGTCGGCGCGCACCTTCGCCACGCCCTCGGCGGTGTAGAGACCGAGGAACGCGTCGTAGGCGGGGAAGTACTCGCCGCCGAGGCCGATCAGCGTGATGCCCGGCGTCCCGGCGAGCATGCCGATCACCGGCTGGAAGTGGGTGATCACGGTCAACGGGACCCGCTCGACCAGCCGCTGCGCGAGGTGCAGGCACGTGGTGCTCTCGTCGAGCATGACCGTGTCACCGGGGGCCACCAGATCGAGCGCGGCCGCGGCGAGCGCGCGCTTGACCTCGGGCATCGTCGCCATGCGCTGCGCGACGTCCCCGTGGAACACGGCCGACTGCACGCTGGTGGCGCCGCCACGCACCTTGCGCAACCACCCCTCGGCCTGCAGTGCGTCGAGGTCGCGGTGGATGGTCATCAGGCTGACGCCGAACTCCTCGGCCAGCACGTCCGCGCGCAGGAACCCGGCGCTGCCGACCCGCTCCCGCACGCGGTGGCGCCGCTGGGTCTGGATCGCGGCCCGTTCGCTGGCCAACCTGACCTCCCTGTGTTATGAGATGTGAAGTTATCACAGCGATGGTGTCCTGATCAGGCCGCACGAGCACCGCGTTAACGTGATGGACGGGTGATGTCGTGATGAGTTCGCCACCACGGTTGCGCGACCAGCGCGCACGCGTTCTGCTTGGCCTACCCGGGGGTGCCGAGAGGAGCGAAATGGCCACGGTGGCGATCGACGCGGGCACGTCGATGATCAAGGCGGTGGTGTTCGACGACGCTGGCACCGAGGTCGCCGTCGCCCGCGAGCCAACCACCGTGCGCCGGCCGCACCCCGGGTGGGCCGAACAGGACATGGACTCGGTGTGGACCGCGGTCGCCTCGGCCGTCCGCGCCGTACTGTCCACCGTGGACGTGGAGGTCGCCTTTGTGGCGATCACCGCGCAGGGCGACGGATGCTGGCTCGTCGATGGGGATGGCGAGCCGACCGGCCCGGCGATCCTGTGGTCGGACGGCCGGGCCGCGGGCGTCGTGGAGTCCTGGCGGCGGGCCGGGGTCACCGAGAAGGCGTTCCGGATCAACGGTTCCCTGGGTTTCTCCGGCCTGCCGCACGCCATCCTGACCTGGCTCGCCGAGCACGACCCCGCCCGCCTTGAGGCGTCGGCGACCGCGCTGTACTGCGGCGGCTGGCTGTTCTCCCGCTGCACCGGACTGCTCGGGGTCGACCTGTCCGACGCGTCGGTACCCTTCCTCGACCCACGCACCCGCGCCTATTCCACCGAACTACTCTCCCTGTACGACCTGGACTGGGCGCGGCGGCTGCTGCCGGAGGTCCGCCGGCCGGCGGCGCGGTCGGCCCCGCTCACCGAGCGAGCCGCGGCGCAGCTCGGGCTGCCGGCCGGCCTACCGGTGGTGCTCGCGCCCTACGACGTGGCGTCGACCGCGATCGGCGTGGGAACCACCGACCCCGGCCAGGCCTGCACGATCCTGGGTACCACGCTGTGCACCGAGGTGATCCGCGACCGGGTCGACACCGCCGGTGAGCCGGGCGGGCTGACCGTCGCACTCGACACCGGCGACGACGTGCTGCGGGCGTTCCCGACCCTCGCCGGCACCGAGGTGCTCGACTGGGCGAGCACCATGCTCGGCCTGGCCCACGCCCGCGACCTCGCCACCCTCGCCGAGCAGGCCGAGCCGGGTGCCGGCGGGCTGGTTTTCCTGCCCTACCTCTCCCCCGCCGGCGAGCGCGCGCCGTTCCTGAACCCGCACGCGCGCGGGACGTTCTGGGGCATGTCGCTCGAACACGGGCGGGCGGAGGTCGCGCGGGCGGTGTTCGAGGGCCTGACCATGGTGATCCGTGACTGTCTCGCCGCCACCGGCGCGGACGCGACCGAACTGCGGGTGTGCGGCGGTGGGGCGGGCAGCGCGATGTGGTGCCAGCTGATCGCCGACGTGACCGGGGTGCCGGTGGTGACCTCGGCCGACACCGAGGTCGGCGCGAAGGGCGCGATGCTCACCGGCCTGGTGGCCACCGGTGCCGCGCCAAGCGTCTCCTCGGCCGCGAGGGACTACGTGCGACCGACCAGCTCCCGCGAGCCGGACCGCGACCGTGGCGAGCTGTACGCGCGGCGGTTCGAGCTGTTCCGGGAGCTGCGGGAGATCTCGACGCCGGGTTGGGCCCGGCAGGCGGAAAGGCGAGCATGACGGTGTCCGGTGAGGTGTGGCTCGGTATCGACGTCGGCACGCAGAGCGTGCGCTGCGTGGCGACCGACCACACCGGGGCGACGGTGGCGACCGGATCGCACGCGCTGGACGGGCGCCGTGACGGCGTACGGCACGAGCAGGATCCCGCGCGGTGGTGGGCCGCGCTGGTCACGGCGTGCCGGCAGGTCACCGCCGAGCTGGGCACCCGGCCGGTGCTCGGCGTCGCGCTGTGCGCCACCTCCGGCACGATCCTGCTCACCGACCCGGCCGGGGAGCCGCTCACCCCCGGCCTGATGTACGACGACGGTCGCGCGGTGACCGAGGCGTCTCACGCGGTCACGGCCGGCGCCGCGTTGTGGGGCTCACTCGGCTACCGGCCGCAGGCGTCGTGGGCACTGCCGAAGTTGTTGTGGCTGCTGGCGAACATGCCTGACCTTCCACGAGGGACCCGGCTGGCGCACCAGGCCGACTACCTGACCGGACGGCTCGCCGGCGAGCCGACCCCGGCGGACTCCAGCCACGCGCTCAAGACCGGCTACGACCTCGACGGCGAGCGCTGGCCCGACGACGTGCTCGCCGCCCTGGACGTACCGGAAAGCGTGCTGCCGGCGGTCGTCCGACCAGGAAGTCCCATCGGCACGGTTGACGTGGACAGTCCGACCGGGATCCCGGCGGGCACCCCGGTGATCGCCGGGATGACCGACGGCTGCGCGGCACTGCTCGGTGCCGGCGCGCTCGAGGTCGGCTCGTGGAACACCGTGCTCGGCACGACCCTGGTGGTCAAGGGCGTCACGGCGCAACGGCTACACGACCCGCTCGGTGTGGTCTACTCCCACCGCGGCCCGGACGGCGCGTGGCTGCCCGGCGGCGCGTCCAGCGTCGGCGCCGGCGCGCTCACCGCCGAGTTCGGCGGCCGGGACCTGGCCGAGCTGGACGCCGGCTGCGCCCGCCGACCGCACACCACGCTGTCGACCTATCCCTTGGTCTCCCCCGGCGAGCGGTTCCCGTTCGCCGCCCCCGACGCGCATGCGATCACCGTCGGCGACGCCCGCGACGAGGTCGACCGCTACGCCGCGATCCTGCGCGGGGTAGCGTTCACCGAGCGGCTGTGCCTGGACTACCTGGACCTGCTCGGCGCACCGACCGGCGGCACGCTCAGCCTCACCGGCGGCGGCGCCCGCAGCCGGTACTGGTGCCAACTGCGCGCCGACACGCTCGGCCGCCCGGTGCGGGTGCCGCGCGACGCCGACCCGGCCGCCGGGATGGCGCTGCTGGCACGTGCCGGCGGCACGTCGCTCGCCTCGGCCGCCAGAGACCTGGTGCGCGAGCACGAGGTGTTCGACCCGGATCCGACGCGGCGCGACGTGCTGACCGAGGGCTACCTGGCGCTCGTCGCCGCACTGCACGACCACGGCTGGCTGCCCGGCGAGCTGGCCGACCACGCGATCGCGAGGAGCACACGTTGACCGAGTTCGTGCTTGTCCGGCACGGCGAGACCACCTGGCACGAAGAGAACCGCTACGCGGGACGCACCGACGTGTCACTCACCGACCGAGGCCGGCGCCAGGCCGAACTGCTCGGGCAGTGGGCGGCCGGCGCGGACCTGACCGCGGTGCGCACCTCACCGCTGGGCCGTTG
Source organism: Actinophytocola gossypii (assembly GCF_025165815.1). Taxonomy (GTDB): domain Bacteria; phylum Actinomycetota; class Actinomycetes; order Mycobacteriales; family Pseudonocardiaceae; genus Actinophytocola; species Actinophytocola gossypii. Next base: position 145,821 of record NZ_JAFFZE010000003.1, read on the forward strand.
CCGGGACACCGGCCTGCTGGCGGCCACCGGGACCGGACTGACCCCGGTCGCCGACGAACGGCTGCTCGAGCTGGACTTCGGCGACGGCGAGGGCCTGACCGCGGCGGAGATGACCGCCCGCTTCCCCGACGCCAGGGCAGCGTTCGAGACCGACCCCGTCGAACACCACCTACCGGGCGGCGAACACCCGGCGCACGCCGTCGACCGCGCGGTCGGCTGCCTCGCCGACCTGGCCGGCGCCCACCCGGACGGCCGAGTGCTCGTAGTCGGCCACTCGACCCTGAACCGACTGCTCCTCTGTCATCTCCTCGGCATCCCGCTTCGTCAGTACCGCAGAACTTTCCCCGTGGTTCGCAACTGCGCCCTCACCACCCTCCGCTGGGCCAGCACCGGCACCGCCGCCCTCATCGAACTGAACCGTCCCGTCCAAGACCAACCCGGAAGCCGAACGGAGCAACCCAGAACATGACCAAGAACGTTGATCCCGGGGAGGCGAAACCGATCCTGGTCGCCGGGGACCTGTTCGTGCGCAGCGCGGTGCTCGTCGACGCGCTGCGCGCGCAGATCGGCACGGCGGCCGACATCTCCACGATGGAGCTGCCGTGGCCGGTGGAACCGTTCCGGAGCATCGGCGAGGTCGACGAGGCGAGCGGGGACGAGGACGAGGTGATCGCCGCGCTGGCCGGCGTCCGGATCTGCGTCACCCAGTTCGCCCCGCTGACCGAGCGGGTGCTGGCCGCCTGCCCGGACCTCGAGCTGTTCTGCGTCGGCCGAGGCGGGCCGGTGAACGTGAACCTCGAGGCGGCGCGCCGGTACGGGGTAACGGTGACCAACGCGCCCGGCCGCAACGCGGAGGCCACCGCCGAGCACACGATCGCGATGATCCTCGCGGCGGCTCGGCGGATCCCGGACACGCATGGCGAGCTGCGCGGTGGCGTGTGGCGCGGCGACTACTACCGCTACGAGCAGGTAGGGATCGAGCTGTCCGGCGCGACCGTCGGTCTCGTCGGCTACGGCGCGATCGGTCACCGGGTCGCCGCGATCCTGGCCGGGTTCGGCGCGCGGGTGCTGGTGCACGACCCGTACCTGCCGGCCGGCCAGGACGTCGAGTCGGTCGCCCTGCCCGAACTGCTGCGGCGCTCGCAGGTGGTTTCCCTGCACGCCAGGCTGACCGCCGACAACCGCGGCCTGATCGGCGCGAAGGAGATCGCACTGATGCCGACCGGCTCGATCCTGGTCAACTGCGCGCGCGGCGGGCTCCTGGACTACGACGCCGCCTGTGACGCACTGGACTCCGGGCACCTGTTCGCCGTCGCGGCGGACGTGTTCCCGGCCGAGCCGGTTCCCCCGGATGCTCGCCTGCTGCACACTCCCGGCTTCGTCGTCACCCCGCACCTCGCCGGGGCGAGCAGGCAGACCGCGCACAACGCGGCGAACACGGTGGCCGCCGACGTGGCACGGTTCCTGCGTGGTGAGCCGGTGGCCAACCCCGTGTGAGGTGTGGTGGGGGGCGGGCCCCCCCGCGCCCCCCCCCCCGGGCCGGCCCCCCCGGCGCCCCCGGGGGGGGAGGTGGCCGCGGAGGGAGAG
>NZ_JAFFZE010000004.1 GCF_025165815.1 Actinophytocola gossypii
GGTCCCGGGGTGGTGCGCCGGTGGCCACCCCGGTGTGTGGTGGGGGGGGCGCCGCACCCCCCGCCCCCCCCCGACCGGGTCAGACCCCGCTGGCGAACAGGTGGGCGAAGTTCGCCTCGTAGGCTTCGTAGAGGTTCTCGATGTTGGTCTGGATCATCGCCTCGTCGTTGCGGCGCAACGAGGTGTGGTTCCAGTTGGGGCTCCCGGTGAACACCCAGCGCGCGTCCCGCTCACCGTCGAACTCGGCGTTGATCAGGAAGTACTTCGAGTGGATGCGCCCCGGCAGCGCGGCGGAGTTCTCCAGCGCGCGCAGCTCGATGCTCGGGTCGGCCGACAGCGTGTCGAGCACCTCGGCGTCCATCAGGCCGTGCACGATCCGCACCTCGCAGCCCTGGCCGGACAGCGCGACCAGCCGCCGCGCGATCCCGATCCGGTAGGTGTCCCACTCGGACATTCCGATGTCGATGGTCGAGCCGTCGTCGCAGGAGACCTTGCCGAGGATCTCCAGCACGTGGTCGCCTTCCGCGCGCGGGAAGAAGTACGCCCGCACGGCGCCGCCCGGCATGCCGGTGCTGGTCGTGCGGTAGTAGTCGTCGGTGGCGCGCTCGGCCGCCAGGTCCTCGAAGTAGGCATCGTAGGCGCGGTAGAGCTTTCGGTTGCCCACCAGGGTGGTCGCGTTGTTCCAGTAGGTCCGCGAGTTCAGGTCGGTGAAGTTCGCCGAGGACTGGACGACCACGTCCGACGCGCCACCGGTGCGGGAGAACAGGTAGAACTTGTTGTGCTGGCCCTTGGTGCCGATGCAGGACGAGGTGTTGCCCTCCGGCGAGACCCGTGAGCAGACGTGCATCCACGAGTCCCGTGACTTGTCGGTGCCCAGCTCGGCACGCAGCGCCTCGGCGGCGGGGGTGGTGTCCTGCCAGCCGTCGAGCACGAGCTGTACGTCCACACCACGACGGTGCGCGGCGACCAGTTCGGTGGCGAAGTCCATGCCGGCGTCACCGGAGACCACGAAGTGGGCGATACGGATCCGCGAACCGCTCGGCGCCTGGTGGACCAGGTCGCAGATCTGCCGCACGATCGCCGTCGGGTCACCGCCGACCGGGTCGTTGAACACCGCGCCGGTGCGTACCGGCTCGGTCGGGGCGTCCCGGCAGGGGCGCGGGTCCTCCTCGGCGCCGGCGGAACCGGCGGCGGGCACCGTCGCCAGCGTCGCGACCAGCGCAATCGATAACAGCAAACCTTTGACACGCATGAGTTTTCCTTCCGTCCGGGCATACGACCGTCGGAGTAGGTGTGGTTGGTGCGCGCGAAGGCTCGCGCGATCGTTGAACACTCAAGTTAACGTTACTTGAGGTGATTGTGAGCACGTTACGTCCGCCGTCGTGACGGCGTCAAGGGCCGTGGGTTGTCGGTACCGGTTCAGTCCGAAGTGGTCTTTGACAGGGTCGCAATCGGGAGTTAACGTTCACGGCACTTCAATTAGCGCTCACGTGAACGTTCATCCCGTGGCGCCCCTATCTTCATCAGGAGCTGACACCCTTGGGTAGTCCCACCACTGACGCGGACACGGCCATCGCCGGTCATCTGCGCCGGGCGATGCTCGACGCGGACCCGGCGTTGTCCCGGTACAACCCGCTGTCCCGGATCCTCGTGTTCGACCAGTTCAACAGCGGAACCCATGGCTGGACCGAACTGATCGGCAACCACGACGGCGAGGGCAACCTGGACACCGTCGACGACCACATGCGTGATTTCCGGCCGCCGCAGCTGAGCTCGTGCACGTTCTTCGACGTCGGCACGCACGGCGCGATGACCGGCACCTACGCGCTCAAGGTCGCCACGCGTCCGGTCACCGGCCACACCGCGGTGGCGATCCGCCGGCTCACCATGGCCAAGAAGGGTCGCGTGCAGTTCGAGACCTACTTCACTTACAAGGCGGAGGCGGCCTCCGAGGAGAACGGGGCATCGACCCAGGCCGGTGCCGGTGAGTGGGACGGCAATATCCACCCCTCCGAGCAGCAGTTCGGCGCGTTCACCATCGCCACCGACATCTGCGACGACCGCGGCGAGCGCTACCACACGGTGATGCGGTACCAGAACACCGATCTGGACAACAGGTTCACCCGCCGCTGGATGTACCCGGTGGTGCCGGAGCCGACTCCGCGCGAGCACCTCGAGGGCAAGGTGAAGCTCGGTCCGACCGACGACTTCACCGCACCGAACCCGCAGGACTGGAAGCCGGTCGGCGAGTCGCAGTCCTTCTGCTACAACGAGGTGCCGACCAAGGTCAACTGGCACTACCTGCGCTGGCAGATCGACACCGAGGCACGGAAGAACATCGAGCTCCAGGTCAACGACCGCGTGTACGACCTGCGCGACGTCCCGGTGCCGGTGTACGAGGAGCGTTACGACTCCCTGGACAACCTCCTCAACTTCTACGTCAGTGCCCGTACCCACACCGGAGTCCGGAACTTCCTGTTCCTGGACTCGGTGCTCGTCTCGGTGGATTGGTAGGTCCTCATGCGACAGTCGCAAGCCGCGGTGCTCGAACGATACACCGTTCTGAACGGGGACTTCAGGACCGAGCCGTACGAGACCGGTTGGGCCACCGAGGCGCGGTGGTTCGTGCGGGTGCTGGAGGCGTCCACACCGGATACCAAGGTGGTGCTCACCACTCAGGTGTCCCCGGACGGCCTGCACTGGTGCGACGCCGAGTGCCCGGAACAGGTTTCCGAAGGCGAGGGAATGGTGTCCTGGCCCGTACGCGAGTTCGGGCAGTGGTTGCGGATCCGGGGATCCGTCGAGGGGGCCGACCGATCAGTGAAGGTACTGATCTACCTAACGCTCAAAGACTGAGCATTGGAGACTCAAAGTGACCAGGTACGACCGGCGTAGCTTCCTGAAGATCAGCGGCATGGGCCTGGCAGGCGCATACCTGGCCGCCTGCAGTGTCGGCGGTGGCGACGAGACCGCCGCCAAGTCGGCCCTGCGGGCGGCGTTCAGCCAGCCCATCAACGACCTCGACCCCCACGGTCCATCCAGTGTGGACGAGGCGACGTTGCTCGCCGGCCGGCTCATCTACGACACCCTGGTGCGCCGCAACGGCGAGAAGCTGGAGCCGGCGGTCGCCAAGTCGTGGGAGCAGCCGGACGACAACACGTGGGTGTTCGCCCTTCGCGACGACGTGAAGTTCCATGACGGGACGGCGCTCACGGCCAACGACGTCAAGGCCTCGCTGGAGCGGGTGAAGGCCGCCAACACCGCGCAGTCCACGCTGTGGGCCACGGTGACCTCGGTCGAGGCCACCGACGAGACCACGCTCACGATCACCACCGAGCGGCCGCTCGGCACGATGTTGGTCAACCTCTCGCTGATGTTCATCCTGCCCTCGGCCAAGATGAACACCGAGGGCTTCTTCGCCAAGCCGATCGGCAGCGGGCCGTTCAAGGTCGAGTCGTTCACCCCGGCCGACGAGCTGGCGCTGACCTCGACGGACCACTGGAGCGGCACGCCGAAGCTCAAGGAGGTCTCGCTGCCCTACCTGCCGGAAACCTCCAGCCAGATCACCGCGCTGCGCACCGGCGACCTGGACATCCTGTGGCCGGTCCCCCCGGACCAGCTGCGTGAGCTCGAGGGCGTCGAGGGCATCAAGCTGGAGACGGTGCCGAGCTACGTCTACTACTTCAACTGGTTCAACTGCGGCAAGCCGCCGTTCGACGACCCCAGGGTCCGCCGGGCGATGTGGCGTGCGGTCGACGTCGCGGGGATCGTGCGGAACCTTTTCGGCGAGGGCGCCGAGGTGATGACCGCACCGATCCCGTCGACCGTGTTCGGTCACGCCGAGCAGGAGCCCTACACCCACGACCCGGACGCGGCCAAGCGGGACCTGGCCGCGGCCGGGCTCGGCAGTGGCTTCAGCACGTCGCTGATGTGGTTCAGCGACACCGGACCGCTGGCCGACGGTCTCGCCCAGGCGATGATCTCCGACTGGGCCAAGGTCGGCGTCACGGTGGAGCCGCGGAACCTGGAGAAGGCGGAGTGGTTGCGCCGGCTCAACGAGAAGGAGTTCGACATGGAACTCCAGACCAACACGGTCACCACGGGGGACGCGGACTTCACCATCGGCCGGCTCTACGACTCGGCGGCCGACCGGATGGGCTACCGCAACCCGGCGCTGGACGGCATCCTGCACCAGGCACACGAGAGCTCCGAGGAGAGCACCCGCAGCGACCTCTACGCCCAGGCATGCAAGATCGTCTGGGATGACGCCGTCGGTATCTTTCCGGCAGCACTGATCAGCACCTACGGTCTGCGCAGTACGGTGCAGAACTTCGAGCCTGCCCCGAGCAACCAGCCTGACCTGCGCGGCGTCACCGTCGGCTGAGAAAACGGAACGAGGGAGGGTCAATGGTCGATTCTCGGCGGGTCACGCTCAAGGACATCGCGCTGTCGCTCGGGGTGTCCGTGAACACGGTATCCCGGGCGCTGACCGGCAAGGACAGCGTCAGCGAGGCCACCAGAACACGGATCAAGGCCGAGGCCGAGCGTCTCGGCTACGTGCCAAACCCCATGGCCCGCTCCCTCGTCCTCGGCTCGGCGATGACCATCGGCCTGGTCATCACCAACCCGTCGAACCCCTTCTACGCCAGGCTGATCAGCGCGATCGAGCACCGCGGCCGGGGGCATGGCTACTCGCTCATGCTGCTGGTCACCGAGGAGAGCCCGGACGGCGACCAGATCGCCGCCCAGACCCTGCTGCGGTGGGGCGTGGACGGTGCGCTGATCGTGCCGGCGGTCCAGGGCGACGGCGAGCACTGGGAGCGGCTGCCGGAGTCCGGCATCCCGCTGGTCTGCCTCAACCGGGACCTGCCCGAACTGGACCTCGACTGCATCGGCGTCGACTACGAGCAGGGCGCGTACACGGCAGCGCGCCACCTCGTGGACTCCGGCGCGCGGACGTTGTGCCTGCTGGAGGAGGACCTGCCGATCTCGCCGGTGGCCGACCGGACGGCCGGTTTCCTCCGCGCGCTCACCGAGACCGGTCTCGCCGGCGGACCCGACCGGGTGCACGCGGTGCCCACCCGGCGCCGCGAGTCGTTGGCCCTGCCGTGGGAACCGGCCGACGCCTACCACCTCGCGCAGGAGATCGTGCGCGGCGGCCGGCTGCCCGACGCGATCATGGTCGGCAACGACTACTTCGCGCTCGGGGTGTACCGCGCGCTCACCGAGGCCGGCCTGCGGGTCGGTGCGGACGTACTGGTCGGCGGGTTCGGTGACCACCCGTTCGCCGCCTACCTGAACCCGTCCCTGACCACCGTGGCGCTGCCGGCGGCGGAGATCGGCACGACGGCCGTCGACCTGTTGCTGCGACGGATGAGAGGACACGACGACCATGACCGGGCGGACAAACGACGACTCCCCGCCGAGCTCGTCGTGCGCACGTCGAGCCGGCGGGGCGAACAGGTGCTGGTGACATGATCCACTACCTCGTACGCCGGCTGGCGCAGAGCGTGCTCCTGCTGTTCGGCGCCATCACCATCGTGTTCCTCGTGCTGCGGGTCATCCCCGGCGACCCAGCCGCGCTGATCCTCGGCAGCCAGGCGACCCAGGCCGACCTGGCCGCCAAGCGCGCGGAGCTCGGCCTGGGCGATCCGCTGCTCCTGCAGTACGTGCGGCACCTCGGCGACGTCGTACGGCTGGACTTCGGTGACTCGTGGCGCCTCGGCGGCGACGCGTTCGCCGCGGTGATCGACCGGCTGCCCGCGACGATCACCCTCGCCGGGTTCGCCCTCGGGTTCACCCTGGCACTCGGCTTCCCGCTGGGCGTGTACGCCGCGCGGCACAAGGGAAAGCTGGCCGACCGGGCGGTGTCGTACTTCTCGCTGACCGGACAGGCGCTGCCCGCGTTCTGGGTCGGCATCATGCTGGTGCTGATCTTCTCCAGGACGCTGAACCTGTTGCCCGCCACCGCGGACGGCTCGGCGGTCGCGCTGGTGCTGCCGGCGTTCACGCTCGCCCTGCCGTTTCTCGGGTGGCTGGCGCGGCTGGTGCGCAACGGAACGCTGGAGGAGCTCGGCCGCGACTACGTCCGTACGGCGCGGGCCAAGGGGCTCTCCGAGCGGGTGGTGTTCAACATCCACGTGCTGCGCAACACGCTCACCCCGGTGGTCACCGTGCTCGGGCTGATCCTCGGCCACTTCATCGCGGACGCGGTGATCATCGAGCAGGTGTTCGCGTGGCCGGGCATCGGCTCGCTGATGATCGAGTCGATCCAGAACCGGGACTACGCGGTGGCCGAGGCGGCGATCATCCTGATCGCGGTGTTCTACATCGGACTTAACCTCCTGGTCGACCTGCTCTACTTCGCCCTCGACCCGCGCGTCACGCTGGAGACGGTATGACACCTGTGACCTCCAAGCCCTCCGTGCTGCGGCGGTTCGGGGTCGGCCCGGTCGTGGCCGCGACCGTGCTCGTGCTGTTCGTGCTGATCGCCGTGTTCGGCCCGATGCTGTTGCCCTACGACAGCGTGACCACCAGGGTCGGTGACCGGCTGCTGCCGCCGTTCAGCACCGCATCCGACGGCACGTTCGCGTTGCTGGGCACCGACCAGAACGGCCGGGACGTGCTGCGCCAGGTGATCGCCGGCTCGCGGGTGTCGCTGCTGGTGGGGATCACCGTGGTGGTCGTCGGAGGCCTGATCGGTCTGGTACTCGGACTGGTCGCCGGCTACTACGGCCGCTGGCTCGACGCGGTGATCTCCCGGATAGGCGACATGCAGCTCGCGTTTCCCAGCATCCTGCTGGCGATCCTGCTCGCCGGGGCGCTCGGACCCAGTCTCACCAACGTGATCGTGGCGCTCGCGGTGACCCGCTGGGTGATCTTCGCACGGGTGGTGCGCGGCTCGGTGCTCACCACCCGAGGCCGGGAGTTCGTCGAGTCCGCGAAGGTCATGGGAGCCGGTGACCTACGGATCCTTCTGCGCTACATCCTGCCCTCGTGCATGCAGCCGCTGCTGGTGGCCGCGACCGTGCAGGTAGGACTGACCATGGTCGCCGAGGCGGCGCTGAGCTTCCTCGGACTCGGTGTCCCGCTGGACCAGGCATCGTGGGGGTCGACGATCGCCAACGGCCGCGACTACCTGGCGAACGCGTGGTGGATCGCCGCCGTTCCCGGCCTCGCGTTGACGCTCGTGGTCATCTGCATCGGCCTGCTCGGCGACCGAGCCGGCGACGAGTCCGACCCGGCCAGGGAAGTGGTGGCCCGATGAGTGAACGTGCGAGCGAGTCGATGTCAGACGGTGCGCTGCTCGAGGTGTCGGAGCTCGCCGTGGCGTTCGGCGACCTTCGTGCGGTCCGGGGAGTCTCCCTGACCGTCGAGAAAGGACAGACGCTGGCCATCGTCGGCGAGTCCGGCAGCGGCAAGAGCATCACCTCGCTCGCGGTCATGGGACTGCTGCCCGCGCAGGCGAAGGTGGTCGGCGGCGGCATCACTCTCGACGGGGTGAGCCTGCTCGACCTCGCCCCCGACGAGCTGCGCCGGCTCCGGGGCGAGGAGCTGGCGATGATCTTCCAGGACCCGCTCAGCGCGTTGAACCCGTCGCTGACCGTCGGCTACCAGATCGCCGAGATGTTCCGCCGGCGGCGCGGCGCCTCCCGCGCGGCGGCGAACGAGCGCGCGGTCGAGGCGATGGCCGAGGTCGGCATCCCGGACGCGGCCGGTCGTGCCCGGTCCTACCCGCACGAGTTCTCCGGCGGCATGCGCCAACGGATCATGATCGCGATGGCGCTGGCGCTGGAACCCCGGCTGCTGATCGCCGACGAGCCGACCACCGCGCTGGACGTGACCGTGCAGGCGCAGATCCTTCGACTGCTCCGCGAACGGCAGCGCGCCGGCCTGGCGATGATCATCATCAGTCACGACCTCGGCGTGGTGGCCCGCACGGCGCAGTCGGTGATCGTGATGTACGCGGGGCAGGCCGTCGAGTCCGGCACGGTCGCCGAGGTCTACGACGCGCCCGCCCACCCGTACACGCTCGGCCTGATGGCCGCCAGCCCGTCGGCGCGGACCAGCCGGCGGGGAATCCGCCCCATCGACGGCAACCCGCCGGACCAGGCCGCGTTGCCGACCGGGTGCGCGTTCCACCCGCGCTGCCCGTTCGCGCGCGAGCGGTGCCGCACCGAGACGCCGCCGCTGCGCCGGCTCCCGTCGGGGCGGGCCAGCGCATGCCACTTCGCGGAGGAGGTGCTCGCCCATGACCGAACAGCCGGTGCTTGAGCTCGTCGACCTGGTCGCCGGATACCGCACGCGCCACGGCCTGCTCGGCAAACGCGGCCTGGTCCGCGCGGTGGACGGGGTGAACCTGACCGTCGGCGCCGGGGAGACGGTGTGCCTGGTCGGCGAGTCCGGCTGCGGGAAGTCCACTGTGGCCAGAGCGGTGGTGAACCTGCTGCGCCCGGTGTCCGGCGAGGTCCGCTTCGCCGGCCGGTCGCTCGCCGGCATGGACCGCCGCGAGCTGCGGGCGATGCGCCGTGAGGTGCAGTTGGTCTTCCAGGACCCGTACGCGTCGCTCAACCCGCGGATGACCGTGCGCGAGCTGATCACCGAGGCCTGGCGGATCCATCCCGGCATCGTGCCGCGTGAGCGGTGGGACGCCGAGGTCGCCGAGCTGCTGGAGCGGGTCGGGCTCAACCCGGCGCACGCCGCGCGTTACCCGCACCAGTTCTCCGGCGGGCAGCGGCAGCGGATCTGCATCGCGCGGGCGCTGTCGGTGCGGCCGAGGCTGATCGTGTGCGACGAGGCCGTGTCCGCGCTCGACGTGTCGATCCAGGCCCAGATCCTGGCGCTGCTCGGCAAGCTGCGCGACGAGCTCGGGGTGGCGTACCTGTTCATCACGCACGACCTCGGCGTGGTGCGCCACTTCGCCGACCGGGTCGCGGTGATGCACCTCGGCAAGATCGTGGAGACCGGCGAGACCGAACAGATCTACTCCTCCCCCGCCCACCCGTACACCCAGGCACTGATCTCGGCCGCGCCCAGCGTCGACGACTGGCGCGACCGCGGCGACGACGAGATCATGCTGCGCGGTGACGTCCCGTCGCCGTCGAACCCACCGGCCGGCTGCCGGTTCCACACGCGCTGCTGGAAGGCCGACGAGCGGTGCCACACCGACGAACCGGCGCTCGAACAGCGCGGTGTCGGTCACCCGGTCGCCTGTCACTACGCCTCGGTGGACACCGGGCTGAAGGCCGAGACCCGGCCCCGGTGAACCCGGCACCCGCTTGCGGAACAGGTTTGCCGGGACCACCAACTCCGCGGCGGTCGGTGTCGGATGTGCAGGTTCGGCCACGAACGACGCGATCTCGTCGAGGGATGGACGGGGCAGGAGCGGAATGGTCAGTTCGTTCGCCACCGCCCGGAGCTAAGCCAGGATCTGTCGAAACGACACCGAGCTATTCGCTCATGCGAACAGCATTGCGGTTCCTGAGCCGGGAACGGTCAGGGGTAGCGTTCCCGGCATGGCACCCGCACCCCGGCTCACGCTCGGCGAGCTACCGCCAGCTGCGCAGGCGATCGCGTCGGCGACGACCGACGCGGTCGAGGCCGCGCAGGCCGGCGACACGGCCGCGTTCGACGACGCCAGCAGCCGCCTCCTCCTCGGCGACCCCGAGCACGCGCGGGTCATCCTCGGCGACACCGTTCGGCTGCTGCTGGAGGAGGTCCTCCCGGACGGCGTGGACGGCGACGACCTCCGCGACATCATCGGCCGCAGTGCCCGGTCGGCGGCGCCGTGGTTCCCCAGCGTCGACCCAGGGGTGATGGTCGTCGTCCTCAGCGGCGCGCTCGGGATCCATCCGGACACCCCGCCAGGCCCCGGCACCGGGGAGGATCGGCCGCCGGAACCGGACGACCCGTGGGACGCGGTCCCACCGCGACCATCGGCAGCCGCGGTCACACAGCACGCCGTCGTCCTCCTCGCCGACCTGCTATCTGTGCGCGGCCGCCCGCTACGCGGCTATCTGGAGGCCGCGTTCACCGAGATGGCGCGGCGGGAGACTGTCGAGCAGCCCTGAGCGACACCGGGCGCCACTGTCGGCGTCGGGGGTCAGGACGCCGACCAGCCACGGCACCAACGCCTCCCCTAGGCGTTTCATGCCCGGCAGGGCGTCCGCGTCGTCCTTCGCGCTGTCGACACCGACTCAGACCGCAGTCATCCGGCACGTCTCGTCACGGAGCCCCTCCCGCGGCGGCAGCGCGGCTCCAGCACCGGCACCTGCCACTGCGCGGCCGTCAGGTCGCGTCGTGCTCCAACACACGCCGCGCCGGCACAGGCATGGCTGACCTGTAGTTGATCACGCCGTTCTGGTGCAGGTGATGTCGCCGCAACCTCGCCGCGGCCTGGCCAAAGCCGCTTCCGCGTCGCGGCGAGCTGATGGAAGCCCTCGCCGGGCTGGTTCTGACGCCGCGACGGTCTCGTCACGGTTCTCCGGCGCGAACAGCTACACGCCCTTCCGGAATCGCGCGACCTGCATCCTCCGGTCGCAAGGATCGCAACGAATCAGACCACGCAATGCGTGCGCTCCAGCTTGGCTCGCCCTCGTATCCCACCAGCCGTGCGTGACCGGCGGAGCAACTGCACCTGGGTGAAGTCATCGACCGGCACAATCTCCGGATGGGTCTGTCGGCGGGGACGGACGATTCGATCTGGAGCGGATTCGCGGAACCGGATCACGTGTCCGGTGCCACGTCATCCGGGATGTTCGACGGGACCGCCTAGCCGTGGTGCGAGGTCGGCTGTCACGGGTGATGTGTGCGGCGTCACGTCGCGTGCTGTCACGTTCGGCGAGTCCGCGGTGTCTTGGGAGGCATGTCCGCACACAGCACACCATCACACCAAGGTTGTCGTGATCGGCGGTGGCTACGCCGGAACACTCGCGGCCAACCGGCTGCGGATGCGCTCCGATGTGGACATCACGTTGGTCAATGCTCAGCGACGAGGTCCGCCTGGTCGTCGACAGCGCGGCGCGAATCGAGGGCCCGCCGCCGGTGGAGTTGGCGTCCGGGCGTGGGCTGGCCTACGACTACGTCATCTACCCGGTCGTTGCTGGCGAAGGACGTCACGTTCACGGCGGACGGTGGCGGCAAGACCCCTGCGGCACCCATCCCGGTGGTTGGCGCGGAACCGGTGGCCGCCCACGCTGGCCGTCTACCGAGAAGACCGCCTGGACGACGTGTTCCTGATCGAGATCGCCGACGACGAGATCACCAACCTGTACGTCTCCGCAACCCGGACACGCTTCGCACGGCACGGGTGCCACGCCGGATCAGCCGCGGGCTCCCGAGCTGTAACCGAGAACCACGCTACGAACAGGAAGCACGATGTCGACCGTTGATGTCCACACTAGACTCCGGATTCGCTCCATTGCCTTCTGGTGCGCCACTTTCGTCGTCGTCTTCGAACTGATTGCCGGAGCGGCGTGGAACCTCTGGACGATCGAGTGGATCGAGGTCCAGTTGAGCCACCTCGGCTACCCGGACTACTTCGCCTACGTGCTGGGCGTGTGCCATGTCGGTGCCGCCGTCACGATCGCCGTGCCCGGGTTCCCACTGCTCAAGGAATGGGCGTACGCGGGGGTCGCGTTCATGTGGTCGGGTGCCGTGGTGTCGCACCTGGCACGGGGTGACGGCCCGGAGTCGTGGGGTGCGCCGCTGATGTTCCTGGCGTTCGCCGTCGTGTCGTGGGCGTTGCGCCCCGCCGAGCGCCGTCTCCCGGATACCAGGCTCCGGCAGGGGCGTTCGGACCGGGACGAGACGCAACGGCGGGCTGTCCGTCCGCGCGCCTGGGCAGTGTCGATCGGGCTCGTCGTCGTCCTGTCCGCCTTCTCGCTCCTCACGCTTCCCGCGGCGGAGGAGCTCACTAGCGAGTGGGCGGTCGAGCGCGGCTGGGTCGAGGAACAACCCTGAAGAACACCGAAACACGAGGAATGCCATGAGCACCAACAAAACACGCACCAGGACAGCGTCCATCGCGGTTGCCGCCGTGGCGATCGCCACCGCGACACTCGGCGGCTGCGCCGCCGCCCGTGGCGAGTCGCGGGGAACGGCGGGAGAGCGGGTCGAAATCCTCGAGCTCAAGGTCGAGAACACCCATTATCAGGCAGTCGATCTCGCTCCGCCCGGGGTGAGCCTCGGCGACCTGGACGTCTTCGCGGGCACCGCGCGGAAGGACGGGCGCGAGGTCGGGCGGGGCGGCGGCTCGTGCCAGACCATCCACGTCGAGGGCGACGACGTCTCGATGCAGTGCGTCCTCACGATGGAGCTCGAGCGCGGCTCCGTGACGATGCAGTCCGTCTGGACACGAGGCGAGAACCCGCTCGACATGGCCATCACCGGCGGCACGGGTGACTATCGCACCGCGCGGGGCATCGTTCGCTTCTGGGACATCGCGACGCCGAACGAACGAGTGCGTGCCGAGATCATCCGTTGAGGCCGCAGGGTGCGGCGGTAGAGCCGGGAACATCGCGATCCTGCGCCCGCAGGAGACGCTGTCCAACGCAGAGTTGTCGCCCGCGATGATGAAGGACTGCGAATCGGCGCTGGGGCGGCGAACCGGGTGGAGCGGTGGTGGTGGGTGGGGAGGGGCGCCGGGAACGTTAGGCCCTGGAACGTGGGCCAGGCCTCGACGAGGACCGGAGTGGCACCGAGCCGGAAGTCGCTCCGGAAACAGGCTGGTCGCGCCCGTGACCAGCACGACACACCAGCCAGTCGTTGTCGCGCCGGTGGGCAGGCCGCCGCCGTGACCGACCACGTCACGGGCGAGTGATACACGAAAGGAGGATGCCCGGCAGACGCTGGAGTCCGGTTGGCGGCCGACTTCCCCCATCGGTATCCTCTGCTCACTTGAACATGGATGTCATTCCGCTTATCTCCTGGAGCACCTGACCGTGAAGATCGCCTTCGTCGGCAAGGGCGGCAGCGGCAAGACCACGTTGTCCTCGTTGTTCGTCCGTCACCTCGCCGACCGTGGACTGCCGATGCTGGCAATCGACGCCGACATCAACCAGCATCTGGCCACCGCGCTCGGTGCCAGTGCCGAGCGGGCCGCCGCGTTGCCTACGCTCAGCGCCCACCTGCCGCTGATCAAGGACTACCTGCGCGGGGACAACCCGCTGATCACCTCGACCGAGGCCATGGTCAAGACCACGCCGCCGGGCACCGGTTCGCGGCTGCTGACCGTGACCGGCGAGAACCCGATCTACGCGGCGTGCGTGCGCGACGTCGGCGGGTGCCGGCTGGCGGTCACCGGTCCGTTCACCGAGGAGGACCTGGGGGTGGCCTGCTACCACTCGAAGGTCGGCGCGGCCGAGCTGCTGCTCAACCACATGGTCGACGGGGCGGGCGAGTACGTGGTCATGGACATGACGGCGGGCGCGGACTCGTTCGCGTCGGGCCTGTTCACCCGGTTCGACCTGACCGTGCTGGTGTGCGAGCCGACGATGCGCAGCGTGGGGGTGTACCGCCAGTACCAGAGCTACGCGGCCGACCACGGCGTGCGGATCGCGGTCGTGGGCAACAAGGTCTGCGACGCCGAGGACCTGACCTTTCTGCGTGCCCAGCTCGGCGAGGACCTGCTGTGCTGGGTCGGCCGGTCGGACTTCGTGCGCGCGTCGGAACGCGGGGAGGGCCGGCCGTTCGAAGAGCTCGAACCCGACACCGCCGCGGCTCTGCACACCATCCAGCACGAGTTGGACGCCGTCACCAGGGACTGGGACGCCTACCAGGCGCAGGCCGTCGCCTTCCACCTGCGCAACGCCCGCGCGTGGGCCAACGACCGGGTCGGCGAGGATCTGGCGCGCCAGGTCGATCCCGGGTTCGTGCCGCGCCCGCCCGTGCCCGCGAACGTCGGGTGACCACCGGCCTCCGGCTCGGGATCTTCCTGCTGGCGGGGCGGTTCCCCGGCCAGGACGACGGGGCCGCGCTGCGGCGTGCGCGGGACGCGGTGGTGTGCGCCGAGGCGGCGGGCTTCGACGACGCGTGGATCGCCGAGCACCACTTCATGTCGTACGGCACGTGCCCGTCCGCGGTCACGTTCGCCGCGCACGCGCTCGGGGCGACCTCGCGCATCGGGTTGGGCACGGCGGTCAGCGTGCTGTCGACCACGCACCCGGTGGCGCTCGCCGAGCAGGTCGCCCTGCTCGACCACCTCTCCGACGGCCGGCTGTGGCTCGGGGTCGGGCGCGGCGGCCCCTGGGTGGACCTGGAGGTCCTGGACACCGGGCTCGCACGGTACGAACACGGATTCGCCGAGGGCCTGGACCTGCTGGTGCGCGCCCTGACCCAGCCACGTGTCGCGGCCGACGGCGACCACTTCGCCTTCCGCGAGGTGACCATGGTGCCGCGCCCGCGAACCCGGCCCCGGCCGCCGGTCGTCGTGGCCGCCACCTCCGCGCCGACCGTGCGGCTCGCCGCGGAGCGTGGCCTGCCGATGCTGCTCGGCCTGCACATGACCGACGACGAGAAGGCCGCGATGGTCGAGCAGTACGACGCCGCGGCGCGCGATGCCGGACGCGAACCGGCTTTCGTGCCGCACATCTCGGCGATGCTCGCGCAGGTCGCGGACGACCGCGAGCGGGCACGAGCCCAGGTACGCGCCGCGCTGCCCGGCTGGCTCGCCGACGGCCTGGCCGGGTACCTGCCGATCAACGGCAAGCCCCGGCCACGCCGCGACCCGGTTGCCTACACCGACCTCCTCTGCGACCTGCACGCGCTGGGCGCACCCGCCGAGTGCGCGCGGCGGGTCCACGACAGCGCGGACCGCACCGGCATCCGCCACGTCATCCTCATGGTCGAGGCACGCGGCGACCACGCGGCGACCATGGAGAACATCACCCGCCTCGGCGCCGAGGTGCTCCCACTCCTGCGCGGTTGACCTCAGCAGTCACGCAGCTCCGGGCTCTGGTTGAGCAGCTGCCCCCTCGGCGAGACGAACGCCCGGTACCGGTCGCTGTCCACCGCGACCGGTGTGAACGCGGCGACCCGGTGGCAGTTCTGGAACGCCAGCTTGACCCCGTGGTGCCGCTCGAGACCGCCGCGGATGGCGTCCGAGGCCAGCGCCCGCAGCAGCTGACCGCGCTCGGCCTCACTGGGCGGCGGAATCTCGTTGTCCGCGAAGTCACCGCCCCCGGCCCGCAGATCGGCCACCACCGCGTCGATCACCTTCCACGCATACGGGAGGGAGTCACGCACGCACGCGACGAACTCGGCGTCGGCGACCTCACCACGCTCGGCACGTTCCAGGAGCTCCGCAGGTACATCGAGCGACATGACAACGACCTCCACAATCTGTCAGACGACTACTTCCAGTGCTACTTCTCGTCGCCACCCGCGACAAGGAACCAGGCGCAGGATCACCGGTATGGCCCAGCGCCCGCCCACCAACCGCAAGTGAGAACGATTATCATAACGGTTATGGCCGCTGAACCCCGCCAGGACGGCACCCGCCGCGCGTTCGACGACGCCGGCACCGACTTCACCGCACTCGGACACCACCTCTGGAACCCCATCGGCGCCGCGACGGTGGCCGTGGCTCGACTCCGTCCCAGGTCCTCGACGCGTGTTGCGGCACCGGCGCCTCGGCGATCCCCGCAGCGGAACTGGTCGGTACGGCCGGGCCACGGCGCCATGTCTCGGCCTGATCGATGACCCACGCCGGTGTCGCGTTGGGACTCCCGTGAGGGGCTCGGGAGCGGTCTTGAAAGCCGGCATCGCCGTGGCGCCGCCACCGGTTGACCCACTTCGGCGCGCAGGCGCGGGAGATGCCCATTTCTGCTGCGACGTGAGCGATCGGTCGAGTTCTGCACCTGTCGACCAGTCGCCGTCGGCCCTCCACCCTGAGGGGCGCGTTTCCGTGTGTCCCACCTTGTTCTTCTCGCTTGCCATAGATTGAACTATGGTACAACTAGTACGATAGTTCAACTACTGGTGGTGAGGTGTGACGAGCATGGGACAGCCGGCGCGCGCAGGGGGGCGCGAGTGGATTGGTCTTGCGCTGTTGGCGCTACCGACCATGCTGCTGGGGCTCGATGTGACGGCGCTCTACCTCGTCGTTCCGAGCCTGGCCACGGACCTGAATCCGACCGCGACGGAGACGCTGTGGATCATGGATGCCTACGGCTTCTTCATCGCGGGCTTCCTGATCACGATGGGGACACTGGGCGACCGGATCGGACGGCGCCGGTTGCTGATGATCGGGGTGGCGGCATTCGGCGCGACGTCGGCCTTTGCGGCTTTCGCCCCCAGCGCCCCATGGCTGATTGTGGCGCGGGCCTTGCTCGGAGTGGCCGGCGCAACGCTCATGCCCTCGACGCTGTCGCTGATCAGCACCATGTTCACCAACGGTCGGCAACGGGCGTTGGCGATCGGCGTGTGGGCAACGATGTTTGCCCTGGGGATGGCCGCCGGGCCGGTCGCGGGCGGGGCACTGGTCGCCGGCTTCTGGTGGGGCGCAGTCTTCCTCATCGCCGTGCCGGTTGCGGTGCTGGTGCTGGCTGCTGCGCCGGCGCTGCTGCCGGAGTATCGGACCCCTGCCGGCCGTCTCGACCTGCCGAGCGTTGGGTTGTCCCTCGCGGCGATGCTGCCGATCATCTACGCGATCAAGCATGCGGCCGCCCACGGCATCGACATCCAGGCATCGGCCGCCGTCCTCGTCGGTGGCAGCGCCGCAGTCGCGTTCGTCCGTCGTCAGCTGCGCCTGAGCGAGCCGCTGCTGGACATCAAGCTCTTCACCAGCCGGGCCTTCTCCGCAGCCCTGTCCGTCTTGTTGATCGGCCTGGTCGGTTTTGGCGGGGTGATGTTCCTGGTCACCCAGTATCTGCAGCTCGTCGCGGGCCTCTCGCCGACGACGGCCGGGCTGTGGATGGGTCCGCCCGCACTGGCCATGTTCATCGGAGCCATCGGAGCCCCGCTCATGGCCGGTCGCGCGGCACCTGGCGTCATCATGTCGGCCACCTTGGCGCTGTCGCTGTCCGGATACGCCCTGCTCGCCCTCGCAGGGACCGACAGCAAGCTGAGCGTGATCGCTGGATTCGCCTTCGTCTACCTCGGACTCGGGGTCATCGCCGCACTCGGTACCGACATCGTCGTGGGGGCGGCACCAGCGGAGAAGTCCGGATCAGCGGCCGCACTCTCCGAGACCGTTCAAGAACTTGGCATCGCGGTAGGGGTTGCACTCCTGGGAAGCCTCACCACCGTGATCTACCGAAGCAAGGCCGAGGCCCCGTCCGAGCTGTCCCCATCCGCGGCCGATACCTACAGCGACAGTCTCTCCGGAGCCTCATCCCTCGCGCACCAGTTGCCGGCCTGGGCTCTCGACCACGCACGAGCCGCGTTCACCAGCGGACTCAACACCGCCGCCGCGGTAGCCGGCATCGCCGTAATGGCTGCTGCGCTGGCCTGCTTTACGACACTGCGACACCTCCGGCCCCTCGGCGACGCCGACCGTGCGGCGGAGCCGGTAGCCTGCGACGAGCAGGAGCGGCGATGACTGTTGAGCAGGAAGATGACGGCTGAACACGACACTGGCGATGGGCGCAAACTGCGCGGTCAACGTCGCCGGGCCCAGATTATCGAGGCGACGCTCGCGATCGTGCGCCGCGACGGCGCCACCGGGGTCACTCACCGCACCGTCGCCAAGGAGGCGGGGATCACCACCAGTCTGACCCTGTACTACTTCGCGACCCTAGACGACCTGCTGGTCGCCGCCCTGACCAGCGTCACGGACGAGTACACCCACCGCATCCGCCAACTCATCGAGTCCGAGGACGAGCCACTCGACGGCCTCGCCCACCTCATCGCCGAATCCGCCGGCCCGGGCCGGGAGCGGGCGCTCGCCGAGCGGGAGCTGTCGACCCTGGCGGCCCGCCGGCCCGCCCTGCGCCCCGTAGCGCGACGCTGGCGCGACAACGTCGCGGAGCTTGCCCGGACACAGACCGACGACCCCGATGCGGTTGAAGCCGTCGTCGCCCTGTCCGACGGCCTGTGCGCAGCCATCCTCCTCAACGACGAGGAGGCCGACCCGAACCACATCCGCGCTATCCTCGGCAAAGCACTACGGCGAACTCGCCAATAACCTGTTGCTGCCACCAGCGAGTCCCCACCGGCGTCAAGAACGTCCTGCCCCGCAACAGCTAGCCGCCAGAGCCACTGCCGTTCACGTGTTGGTAGCCACGGTGATCACATACTTCCGCTGGTGCTGCCTTTACATTGAATTTTCCAGAGCCAGCAGGTCACTCGTTCGGAGGCACCTTGTGACGAATCGGACATGCAGCATGAACACCGTTCGACGAAAACTGGGGGCTAGTTTGGTTGCCGTTCGTCGACATTGAGTCGAACCGGCAGTTGCGGGCGCCCGAATGGGGGCACATAGTCGCGCTAGTGCCGCATGTGAATTTCGGTATCACCGTTGCTAACCCTAACGAAAGAGCAGGGATAGAATCCCAAGGAGTCAGCAGGGACGCCGTAGGTCCTTCGGCGCAATTGGAGCAGCGATTACCGCACTGTCCCTCTGCGTAACGATCATTTCACCGGCGTCCGCTCGGACTGACCAGATAACTCACCGCACGTCGAAGGCGTCCGAAACCGCAACAACTTCCCAGGTGCCGAACGTGCCGCGGTGCACCGGATTCGAATGGCGTCGAGTGAGCAGCACAACGATCAGGATCTGGGCGTCCCACGACGTCATCGACGGGTTCCGGCCAGCAGATGATACTGGTGGCGAGGGTGAGGAAGCCGTGGTGGATGTCGGTGCGGCGCTCCCAGCGTTCGGCGAGGCGCCGGAACTGGTGGAGCAGGGCCAGGGTCTGCTCCACGACCCAGCTGACCGGTTGGTTGTTGTCGCGGGTGCCGCGCCTGCTGATCAACGGCCGGATGCCGCGTTGGCGGAGCAGGCGGCGGTATTTGAGGAATACCAGCGGGGGAAAGCACGTTCCCAGCATCGACGAAAGGGGAACGGACATGACCGAGCAGGCAGTGGACTTCAACACCCAGGTGATCGACACGTTCCGCGCCAACGGCGGCGTTGTCGGGGGGCCCTTCGAGGGCAAGCGGCTGGTGCTGATGCATCACGTCGGCCGCGTCTCCGGCCGCGAGCGGGTCGCACCGCTGGTCGCCGCCAGCGACGGGGACGCCTACCTCGTGTGCGGCTCCATGGGCGGCGCCCCGCAGGACCCGGCCTGGGTCGCCAACATCGAGGCCGGACCAGGCACGACGACCATCGAACTCGGCGACCAGACGCTGCGGGCGCGCACCACCGTCGTGCGGCCGACGTCGGCGGACTGGCCTCGGCTCTACGGCATCTGGTCGGCGTACTGGCCCGACGCCGCGGAGTACGAGACTCGCACGTCCCGCAAGTTCCCCATTGTCCGGCTCGAGCCGGTGGACCCGTCGTAGAACTCGGTGCGGTCCGCCGCTCTTGACGTCTCCCGTCGACAGCGGGCTATGGTGGGATGCCTTCCCTCGAACACGACCGGCGGCGTGCGCGCGGGTATTTGGGAGCGCTCCCGAGGGAGGGTCATCTGTTCGTTTCTGACCGCGAGGGGAACGACATGGCACGTGTACTGGTTCTGACCGGCGACGCCGCCGAGGAGCTCGACTCGATGTACCCGGTCTTCCGCCTGCGCGAGGGCGGTCACCAGGCGGTCGTCTCCGCCCCGACGACCCGGCCGGTGAAACTGGTTGTGCACGACTTCGAGCCGGACTGCGACGCCTACACCGAGAAGCCCGGCCACCTGCTGCCCGTGGACCTGGCGTTCGCCGACGTGGCGCCGGAGGACTACGACGCGCTCGTCATCCCGGGCGGGCGCGCGCCGGAGTACCTCCGCACCGACGCCGACGTGGCACGGATCGTCCGGCACTTCTTCGACCGAGGGCTCCCGGTCGGCACGATCTGCCACGGCCCGCAGGTGCCGGCCGCGCTGGGTCTCCTGCGGGGCCGGACCACGGCCGCCTTCCCGCCGCTGAAGGCGGATGTGGAGTTCGCGGGCGCCATCTTCGTCGACGGGCCGGACGTCGTGGACGGGAACATGGTGTCGTGCAGGGGCTGGCCGGATCTGCCCGAGTGGTCGCGTGCCTTCATGGCGGTGCTGGAGAAGGCGGCGCTGGCGACCTGACGGCGCGGTGATCGACAACCGGACGCCGGCCCGTCGTCGGGCCGGCGTCCGGCGCCGTTGGGGGAAGGAGCGTCAGGCGACCGTGCAGGACGCGCCGTTCAGCGTGAACGACGCCGGCTCACCGGTGTCGCCGGTGTGGCTGGCCTGGAAGCCGTGCTGACCGACGCGCCGGGCGCGATGCCCGGGTTGTGCGTCACGTTCCTCGCCGTCACCTGTACGGACGTGGGTGAGTAGTTCGCGTTCCACCCGGAGGTGATCGTCTGGCCGGCCGGGAGGGTGAAGATCAGCGACCACCCGTTCACCGCGCTGGTGCCGGTGTTGGTGATCGTGATCTCCGAGGTGAGGCGCCGTTCCAGGCGTTGACCGTGTCGGTGACCCGGCAGGCGCCCGGCTCGGGGTCGGGATCCGGGTCGGGGTCGGTGGTCTGGAACTGGGTAATGAGCCGCCACACCTCGCCGGAGGCCCACGTCTGCCAGCCTTGGCCGCCACCGGCGATCGGGGCCGGGTCGCCGCCGCCGAAGCTGAACTGGTTGCGGTTGGCCGACGCGCCGAGCGTGTCCGCTGCGCTCGCTGGTGTCGCGGACAGCACGAGCCCGGCCGCCGCGACGCCCGCGGTGGCCAAGGCCGTTGTGACCGCTGTCGTGATGGCGGCGGCGACGGCTCTGACCCGTCCGTGCCGCGCGGGTTTCCGGTGGTCATGGCAATCCTCTTTCGCCGTGGTCGTTAGTAGGGCGAGTTGGTTCCCGCGCCGTGTTCCGCGCGGTCCGCGGCCGGGATCTGGGTTGATGCACCCGGTCACCGCCCCGTCCGCACCACTGCCCGGACGGGTGAGATGCCGGAAGGGGCCAGCCAACTTCCTCCTCGGCGCTTGGGTGCGCGATGCGGCGGCTACCAGGCCCACATTGGGCGCGTTCCACAGCGTTACCGACTGATTACCATGTGTCATCACACGGGCGTTGCGTCGCTGGATGGGCTGGTCCGGGCTTTGCCAGGTGGGATTCACGGGCGAGAGGGAAGCCTCGTCGTGCGATGACAAAGGGCGGTTGCTGAAACCGTGGTGACAGGGAGGGAATCTCAAGGTGCGCGGAAAACTGTGCGGATCATCGACATGAACTCCTACGGCACTTTCGGCCGCCAGCTACGGCTTCAACGCCTGCACAAGCACACCGACGAACGACTGTTCATCGTGCCGATGGACCACTCGGTCACCACCGGGCCGATCAGCGGAGGGGGCGGGCTGAGCGCGCTGGTCCGTCAGATATCCGCGAACGGCGCGGACGCCGTGGTACTGCACAAGGGCACCGCGCGGCAGGTGGACCACCGGTGGTTCGCGGGCACCTCGCTGATCGTGCATCTCAGCGCCAGCACCGTGTGCGCCGCCGACCCCGACGCGAAGTACCTGGTCGCCTCGGTGGAGGAATCGGTTCGTCTCGGCGCGGACGCGGTCAGTGTCCACGTCAACCTCGGCTCGCGGGACGAGCGGCAGCAGATCAGCGACCTCGCGCTGGTCGCCGATCAATCCGACCGCTGGGGCGTGCCCCTGCTGGCGATGATGTACCCCAGGGGGCCGAAGATCGACGACCCGGGCAACCCCGAGCTGATAGCGCACGCCGCGACCGTGGCGGCCGACCTCGGAGCCGACATCGTCAAGCTCCCCCCGCCCAACTCCGTCTCCGACCTGGCCGACGTGGTGGACGCCTGTCCGATTCCGGTCGTCGTCGCCGGCGGCGCCCCGCGCGGTGATCTCGACCAGCTCGTGTCCTACGTCGACGGCGTGATGATGACCGGCGCCAGCGGAGTCGCCGTCGGCCGCAACATATTCCAGGCACCGGACGCCACGGCCGCCACGCGCCGGGTCGCCGAGTCGGTGCACCGGGTCGCGGAGGCCATTCCGCCGGCCCGCATGGCTTCATTGCAGACCAACATCGGGTGATTATCCGTACGCACGAGGAGCACTTGCCGTGAAACTCTGTTGGCTCGACGTCCGCCCACTTGCCGAGGCGAAGGCCGCCGTCATCCAGGAGGCGCTGCACCACCGGTTCGACGCGGTCCTCAGCGACGACCCGGCGGACCTGGTGCCCCTGCCGCCCACCGTGCGGCGGGTGTTGTTCGCCGCACGCGGTGACATCCATCGACAGCTCGACGACGTCGACCTCGATGCGATCGACGTCGTCGTGGTCGACCCTGGGCGGCACGGTACGACCGCCGCACTTGCCCAGCGGTACCCGGCGGTGCGGTTCGGCGTCTTCGTCGAGATCGTGGACGCACCATCGCTCGAACTGGCGTGCCAGGCGGCGCGCACCGAGCAGTGGAGCGTGCTGCGATTCCGCGACCCGACGAAGATCCCGTTGGAGATCGTCATCGCCGCGGCCGCGGGCGCCGAGGGCAGCATCATCACCGTGGCTGAGGACGTCATGGAGGCGGAGATCATCTACGGCGTCCTCGAACACGGTTCCGACGGTGTGCTGCTGGCCCCGGACGCCGTAGGCCAGGCCGCCGCCCTCAAGGCCGCCGCACAGGACGCGCCGAGCGAACTGAAACTGGTCGAACTGCGGGTGACCTCGACCAGCCACGTGGGCATGGGCGAGCGGGCCTGCGTGGACACCTGCACCTACCTGCGCCAGGACGAGGGAATCCTGGTCGGTTCGCACTCCAAGGGAATGGTGCTGTGCGTGAGCGAGACCCATCCCCTGCCGTACATGCCGACCCGGCCGTTTCGGGTGAACGCGGGTGCCATCCACTCCTACACGCTCGGCAACGACAGCAGGACCAACTACCTCAGCGAACTACGCGCGGGATCGAAGGTTCTCGCGGTCGATGTCCAGGGCCAGACCAGGCTGGTCACCGTGGGCCGGGTCAAGATCGAGTCCCGGCCGCTGCTCGCCATCGACGCGGTGGCCGCGGACGGCACCGAGGTCAACCTGATCGTCCAGGACGACTGGCATGTCCGTGTGCTGGGTCCTGGTGGGAAGGTGTTCAACTCCACCGAACTGGAGCCCGGGGACATCCTGCTGGGTTACCTGCCCACGCAGGACCGGCACGTGGGATACGCCATCGACGAGTTCTGCGTGGAACAATGACCGGGGCGCCACAACAGGTCTTCGACTTCCACGTCCGCCTGCTGCCGTCCGAGGGTGCACTCGAACGTCTGCTGAACGCCTTGGACCGCAACGGAATCGACCGCGCCGTGGCCTGCGCCGCCGGCATGATCCGCCCGGATGTGCTGTCCCGGCAGCTGATCGAGGGAGGCCATGTCCGGACCAGCGCGAACAACGACGCGGTGCTCGCCGGCTGCGCCGCGTCCAACGGGCGGTTGGTGCCGTTCTACTTCGCCAACCCGCACGACCCGGTCGAGCTGTACCAGGCCCGCGCCGCGGAGTTCCGAGGTCTGGAGATCTCACCCGCGGTGCACGGCGTCGAGCTGACCGACCAGCGGGTCCACCAGTTGGTCGAGGTCGCGGCGGCACACCGCCATCCGGTGTACGCGGTCGGCGTCCAGCGCGCCGGGTGCGGCGTGGCCGAGTTCGCCAAGCTCGCACGCCAGTTTCCCGACCTGCCGTTCGTGCTGGGCCATCTCGGTATCGGCCAGATCGACTTCCACGGCGTGAACCTGATTCGCGACGTGGACAACGCGCTGGTCGAGACCTCCGGCGGCTATTCGAGTGTGGCCATGGCCGCCGTCGAGCGACTGGGCGCCCACCGAGTGCTGTTCGGCAGCGAGTACCCGATGCAGGATCCGAGCCTGGAACTGCTCAAGATCCAGGTGCTCGGACTCGATCAGCCGCAGTTGGAGCTGGTGATGTCCGGCAACGCCCGCCGGCTGCTGGGAGAGGAACAGCCGTGACGACACAGGAGTTCGCGACCACGTCCCCCGACGACCTCGATCCGCTGCCGCCCGGCCTGGGCGGGTGGGACTCGGCGGAGGCGTTGGTCGCCCAACAGGACGAGCAGTTGGCGGTAGCCCTGGAGTGGGCCGCCCGTTCACCGTTCTACCAGGCGAGGTTCGACGCCGGGGTGACCCCGCGCAACCGGGTCGACCTGGCGGCATTGCCACTGACGACCAAACAGGACCTGCGCGACAACTATCCATTCGGGATGCTCGCGGTTCCCATGCGGCGGTTGGCGACCTACCACGAGTCCAGCGGGAGCGCGGGGACTCCGACCGCGTCCTACTACACGGCCGAGGACTGGGTCGACGTCGGGGACCGCTACGCCCGCAAATGGGTCGGCATCACCGCCGCGGACATGCTGCTGGTGCGCACTCCCTACGCACTCATGATCACCGGCCACATGGCCCAGGAGGGGGCACGCGGCAGAGGCGCGACCGTGGTTCCCGCCGACAACCGGTCGTTGCTCATGCCCACCTCCAGGGTGCTGCGTCTGCTGCACGACCTGCCGGTCACGCTGACCTGGTCACTGCCGACCGCGACCCTCATGTGGGCACGCGCGGCCGGGCTCGCCGGGCTGCGGCCCGACACGGACTTTCCCGAACTGCGTGCGTTGTTCGTCGGCGGCGAACCACTCAGCAGCGCTCGGCAGGCCAGGATCAGCCAGCTGTGGGGCGTTCCGGTCGTCAACGACTACGGATCCACCGAGACCGGGCCGCTGGCCGGACAGTGCCGGCACGGCACGCTGCACCTGTGGGCCGACCGGGCGATCTTCGAGGTGTACGACCCGGTCAGCGGACGGATCACCGCGCAGGGCCGAGGGCAGCTCGTGGTCACCCCGCTCTACCGCCAGGCGATGCCGTTGCTCCGGTACAACGTCGCCGACCAGGTCGAGATCTCCTACGAGGACTGCCCGTGCGGCTGGCGGCTGCCGTCGGTGCGGGTGCTGGGCCGGGCCGGTTTCGGGTACCGCGTCGGCGGCCGGCTCGTTCAGCAGGTGGACATCGAGCAAGCGGTGTTCACGTTGCCCGCGCGGCACGAGGTCATGTTCTGGCGGGCACGTGTGGTGCCCACCGGCCTCGAGGTCCAGATCGAGGTTCCCGACCGCGAGCGCGAAGCCGCCCGCGCGGCGCTGCGGACCGTTCTGGAGCGTGACCTCGGTGTTCCGGCCCAGGTCGACGGTTGTCCGCCCGGCACGTTGGTGTCCGACCGCGTGTTGACCGAGATCGAACGAACAGCCAAGCCACGCGCGTTGTTCGACAACGGCGAGGACTGGGATGAAGCGCTGCAGTAGCCGACACCGACGGGAGATTTCGCGTGACCACGACAAGCTCCGCTCCTGGGCACCTGAACTTCGAGGAGCTGTACCAGAACGACTCGGCGGCGAACGGCGACATTCCGTGGGACATCGGGCGCCCGCAGCCGGTGCTGGTCGACATCGTCGAAGCCGGGGAGGTGCGGGGAGACGTGCTCGACATCGGCTGCGGCCTGGGCGACAACTCGATCTTCCTCGCCGCCCGGGGCTACCGGGTCACCGGAGTGGACGTCGCGCCGAGCGCGCTGGCCAAGGCGCGGGAGCGGGCCGGGGAGCTGGACATCGACTTCCGGGTCGGTGACGCCACCGAGCTGGCGGGGCTGGAAAACCGGTTCGACACCGTCATCGACAGTGCGCTCTACCACTGCCTGACCGAGGAGGACCGGCACAGGTACCTCGATGCGCTGTACCGCGCGGCGCGGCCTGGCGCGGTCCTGCACGTGTTCTGCTTCTCGGAGGCCCTGCCGGCCTCGATTCCGGGTCCGTTCCGGATCAGCGAGCGGAACCTGCGGGAGACGGTCGGTCGCAGGTGGACGATCACGCGCCTGCGACCGGCCTTCTACGACACGTCGCCCCCTCAGGAGGCGTTCGCCAGGGTGGTGGACGCGGCGTTGCCGGACGCCAGGTCGCGGGCGGACGCGCTGGCCAAGGTGCCGACGGACGGCCACGGCGGCACGCGGAAGCCCATCTGGCAGCTGGCCGCCACGCGCGGGTGAAACGTCGCCGAGAGCGCCGCTGTCCCCCGTGAGGACTACAGAAGTGTCCACGCCAAGGGGATTCGTGGCGCCACGGTCTCCTCATAGGTTTCGTCGTCGTCGCCGGGCGACGACGACAGGGCGTCGCCGGCACGCCGAGAACCTGGAGGGCGAGGGCGTTGAAGACGATGCAACGGTCAGCGGGAACCGGTATCCCCCGGAGGTCCGCCAAGGTGGTGATCGCGGTGGCGCTCACCGTCGCCGCGGTGGCCGCCTGTGACGTCGCCGCGGAGGAGGACGCGGCTAGTGAGGACGCACCACCGGTCGTCGACGAGGCGGCCGACGCGCCGCGCGTCAGTTGGGGCACGTGCCCGGAGTTGGCCGAGGGCGCCAGTCGCGACCCCCGGCTCACCTGCGGAACGGTGGAGGTTCCGCTGGACTACCGCAACCCCGGTGGCGAGAAGATCGAGGTGGCCGTCTCGAAGCTGCCGGCGGCGAAGTCCCGCGACCGCCGCGGTGTCCTGCTGCTGAACCCGGGCGGCCCGGCGTTGCCCGGGCTGGACACACCGGGTGCCGTGGCGCCGACCCTGCCGCCGTCGGTGCTGGCGGCCTACGACCTGATCGGCTTCGACCCGCGCGGGGTCGGGCACAGCACCCCGCAGAGCTGCGGCCTCGACGACCCGTCGCTCGCCGGCCTCTTCCCGTACCCGGCCGCGGACGGCTCGATCACCGCGAACGTCGACGCCGCCCGCACCGGCGCCGAACGGTGCGCGACGAACGCCGGCGAGAAGCTCCGGTACTTCACCACCGCCAACACGGCCAGGGACATGGACCGCATCCGCGCGGCGCTCGGTGCGGAGAAGATCTCCTACTGGGGTCAGTCCTACGGCACCTACCTCGGCGCCGTCTACGCCGCACTGTTCCCGGATCGCGCCGACCGGGTGGTGCTCGAGGGCAACGTCGACCCCACGAAGGTCTGGGCCAACGCGAAGGACAACTGGGGCAAGGCCATGTCGGAACGCTTCCCCGACGCGGCCGAGGTCGCCGCGGCGCAGCACGCCACGCTCGGGCTGGGCGACACCGTCGACGAGGTCACCCAGACCTACCTCGCACTCGCCGACCGCCTCGACCGCACCCCCGCACCCGTCCCCGACACCCCACTGGCCCTGACGGGTTCGATGCTGCGCACCGTCACCTACAGCCTCCTGCTGAACAACGAGAGCCTCCCGATGCTCGCGCAGTTCTGGAAGGCCGCCGTCGGGCTGGCCGACGGCACGCTCACCGAGGCGGACGGCCAGGTGTTGGAGCAGGTGTTCGCCTCGCCGCCGCCGACCCCGGGCGTGCCGGCCGACAACCAGGCCACCATGTTCCTGGCACTGACCTGTGGCGACGCGCGGTGGTCCGACGACGTCGACGAGTACGCCCGCCGCACCGCCGAGGACCGCGCGGCCTGGCCGCTCACCGCGGGGATGCCCGCCAACATCTGGGCGTGCGCGTTCTGGCCGAAGCCGATCGAAGAACCCGTCCGCGTGACCGACGAGGGACCGCGCAACACGCTGATCCTGCAGAACCGCAGGGACAACGCCACACCGTGGGAGGACGGCCTCGGGCTGTACGAGGTCCTCGGCGAGCGAGCGGCGTTCGTCGGCGCGGACAACGGCGGGCACTACGTCTACAACGAAGGCTCCACGTGCGTGGACGAGGCGACGGTGACGTTCCTGACCACCGGCCAGCTCCCGGACGAGAAGGTCTACTGCACCGACGTCGCCCCTCGGTGACCTTGGTCGCTGGACGGGGAACTCCTGGTGGCTCGGCCGAGCCACCAGGAGTTCCGCCAGCATCAGGCGCCGGGACGGCGACGGGCCGGCCGGGGGCGGCGGGCCGGTTCGTCCTCAGGCACGAAGTAGTCCGGGTAGCGCTCCTCGAACGCCTCAAGGTGGTCGAGGACCAGGCGGAGGTGCCGGACGAGCACGGCCTCCGCGGAGCCGCGTTCCCCGGTCAGCGCCCCGTCCACGAGCCGCATGGTCGTGTTCACCCCTTCACCGCGCCGGTCAGGCCGCTGATGATTCGGCGTTGGAAGATGGAGAAGAAGACGAGCGCGGGGATCATCGACAACGAGACGAACGCCAGCACGCGCGCGGTGTCCACCGAGTACTGCGTCGCGAACGCCTGCACTCCCAGTGGGAGGGTGTACAAATCGTTGTCGCTGAGCAGGAACAGTGGCAGCAGGTAGCTGTTCCAGCTCGCCACGAAGGCCAGGATCCCTACGGTCGTCACGCCGGGCAGGGACAGTGGAACCACCATCCGGACGAAGAAGCCGAGGCGGCTCGCGCCGTCGATGAGTGCGGCCTCCTCCAACTCCTTCGGGATGGCTCGGAGAAACGGCACCAGGATGATCACGGTGGTCGGCATGGCGAACGCGATCTGCGGCAGGATGACCCCGGCCAACGTGTCGGTCAGTCCGAGGTCGCGCACCATGATGTAGAGCGGGGTGATCGCCACCGTGACGGGGAACATGAGCCCCGCGGCGAAGAGCGAGTACATCAGGTGCTTGGCCTTGAACGGGTAGCGGGCGATCACGAAGCTGGCCATGAGACCGAGCACGACGACCCCGACCGTGGTGCCGACCGCCGCGATCACCGAGTTGGCGAGCTGCTGCCAGAAGACCTCGCCGGTCAGCACGCCGATGTAGTTGCCGATCTCCCAGGGGTCTGGCAGGCCGGCCGGCGACCGGATGATCTGGGAGTTCGTCCGGAACCCACCCAGAATGATGTAGACGGCGGGCGCCAGACAGAGGCCGACCAGGGCGAACGCCACCAGGTAGGCGGCCAGGCTCCCTCGCCCGCTCACCGCCGGGTGGTCGTCACCGCGAGTGCGGGATGCGACAGCAGTGGACATCAGGCCACGCCTTCGGTCAGCGCGCCCTCGGTGTCACGGCGCAGCACGTATCGCTGATAGACGAGCGCGATCACGAGCGAGATCAGGAAGATCACCACGGCGACGGCGCTGCCGTAGCCGTACTCGCCGGAGATCCGGCCGTTGGCCACCATGTACGTCGCCATCGTCGACGTCCCCGCGATGTCGGCCACGTACTGGCCCCAGATCACGTACACCAGGTCGAACACCTGCAGTGAGCCGATGATGGACAGGAACGCCCAGATCCTGATGGTCGGACCGAGCAGCGGCAGCGTGATGTGCCACTGCGTCCGCCAGTACGACGCGCCGTCGATCGCGGCCGCCTCGCGTAGCTCGTCGGGGATCCCCTGCAGGCCGGCGAGCATGAGGATGACCGCGAACCCGATGTACTTCCACACCAGGATCAGCATCAGCGACCAGATCGCGACGTCCGGATCGGCGAGCCAGTCCATCGCCAGGCCACCGAGGCCGATCCGGTCGAGCACGTCGTTGACCGCCCCGGTGGGGTGCAGCATGAGGCTGAACCCGATCGCGACGATGACCTCCGAGATCACGTACGGAACGAAGATCAACACTCGGATGAGGTCGCGCCCGCGCATCTTCCGGTTCAGCAGCAGGGCGATCCCGATCGCCGCCGGCCCCTGCAGGATCAGCGACATGACCAGGATGAACCCGTTGTGCCACATCGCCTCCAGGAACGCGTTGTCGGTGAGGATCAGCTCGTAGTTGCGCAGGCCGACGAACTCGGTGGGGATCCCGTAGCCGCTCCAGTCGAAGAAGCCGTAGTACCCGGCCATGAGGACGGGCACGATCACGAACGTGACGAAGACGACGACCCCTGGGCCGGCGAGCAGCGCGATCTCCGCCCACCGGCGCCAGGGCACCCGACTCCGAGCCGACCTCCTGGTCACGTGGTCGTCCCTATTCCCGCTCGGCCGCCGCGGTGATCGCCGCGACCAACCCAGCGGGATCCGTCTCCCCGGTCAGCAGCTCCACGACCGCCTGGTTCAGCACGGTGCCGACCTGCTGGCCATAGTTGGTGTCCAGGAAGTCCGACACGTAGGTCGCCTCGTTCAGGGCTTCGATCATCTGCTTGTCGTAGTCGTTCCGCACCACGTCCTGGGCGTCGACGTGCAGCGGTATCGAACCGAACGCGGTGTAGAAGCTCTCCTGGTTCTTCTCCGAGTTCATCAGCGCGAGGAACTCGGCGCACAGCGTCTTCGGCGCACCGGCCGAGCAGGAGAATCCACCCTTGCCACCCATGAGCGCCGTCGCGTCACCGTGGCCGGACTGCACCTGCGGGAACGGGAACCAACCCAGGTCGGGAAGCGGTTCCTGGTTCGGGGTGAGGTCCTTGACGACGCCGGGCTCCCAGGAGCCCATGAGCTCCATGGCGGCCTTGTGGTTGGCGAGCAGGCCGGCCGAACTGCTGGCGCCCTGCTGCGCGGACGTGTTCAGGAAGCCCTCGTTGAACGGTTCGAGGGCAGCCAGGTCGACGACGTCCTCGGCCGCGTTCTCGTAGCACGGGTCGGAGAAGTCCAGCGACTCGTTCGTCGCCTCCAGGGTGTCCGCCGAGCACTCGCGCAGCGCGAAGAAGTAGTACCAGTGTGCGGCGGGCCAGGCGTCCTTGCCACCGAGCGCGATCGGGGTGATACCCGCGCCCTTGAGCTTCTGGATCGCGTCGGCAAGGTCGTCGACCGTCTTCGGCGTCTCGGTGATGCCCGCCTGCCGGAACAGGTCCTTGCTGTACCAGATGCCACCGGGCTGCACCAGCTGCGGTGCGGCCAGCAACCTGCCGTCGAGGGTGAGCGCTTCGTACGGTGCGTCGCCGAGCTTCTCGCGCAGCTCGGCGGAATCGACCGCGCTGCCGGTGAGGTCGAGGAGCTGGTTCGCCTCGGCCATGTCCCGCATCTTGCCGCCGCCGCGCTGCAGGAAGACGTCCGGTGCGTCACCGGAGTTCAACGCCGTCTGGAGCTTGCCGTCCAGTTCCTCGTTCTGGATGTGCTGGGCCTCGACGGTGACGTTCTCGTGCGTGGCCTCGAACTCCTCGGCCACGCCGTCGAACCAGGCCAGACCGGCCTCGCCGGTGTAGTTGGTCCAGACGGTGAGGGTGTACGGATCGCCCTCCTGGTAGTCGCTGGCTTCCGGACCTGTCGAACAGGCCGACAGCGCGAGGGCTGCCGCGACCGTGCCTGCCAGAACGACCTGCGTCCCGGAGCGGTACCTGCGTGGCATCATTGACGACTCCCTTGTTGTCGCGGCGATCAGGTCAGCTGGAGTTCAGCTGCGAGGTAGGAGTGCGGCGGCAACTCGACGAGCAGGCCGCGCGGATGCTCGCGCACGCCGTCGAACACGACGGGTGCCACGGCGGACGGACTGTGCGGGGTGTTGTGCGACGCCGGCGTCGGTGCGGTGAGAATCCGTGCGCCTCGACACCGTGCGGTGCGTCCGCGCAGGTCGAGCACGACCTCGACCGGGGAGCCGATGTCCAGGTTGGCCAGCGAGACGAGCGCGCTGTCGTCTCTGGTCGAGGCCGTGACGGAGACGAGGTCGAGCTGTCGCCCGTCCGACTCGACGGTCGGCACGTCGCGCAGGTGGACGTCCAACGACGCCGCGTCGTGGTGGCCCGTGCTCATCTCGAACACGTGGTAGGTGGGCGTGCGCACGAGCACGCCGGACTCCGGATCGGTGAGCAGCACCGCCTGGAGCACGTTGACCGTCTGGGCGATGTTGGCCATGACCACCCGGTCGGCGTGCCGGTGGAAGGCGTCGAAGTGCACCGCGGCCACCAGGGCGTCGCGCAGCGTGTTCTGCTGGTACAGGAACGCCGGATCGGTGCCCGGCTCGACGTTCCACCAGGTGCCCCATTCGTCGACCACGAGCCCGACCTTGCGGTGCGGGTCGTAGCGGTCCATCACCGTGCTGTGCCGAGTGAGGTACTCCGCCATGACCGAGGCGCGGGACAACGCGACGTACCATTCGTCGTCGGTGAAGCGGGTCGCCGCGCCCTTGTCCGACCAGGAACCGGTCATCGTGTAGTAGTGCAGCGACAGCGCCTGGAACGGCCCCGCCGGCGCGTCCGGGTCGGCGGCCAGGTCGTCGAACGAGCGCATCATGGTCTCGGTCCACTCGTAGTCGCCGTCGCTCGGGCCGACGGCGATCCGGTAGACCTTGTTGTCGCCCTGGTCGCGCACGAACGTCGAGTAGTGGCGGGCCAGGGACGCGTACTGTTCGGCGCGCATGTTGCCGCCACACCCCCAGGCCTCGTTGCCGATTCCCCAGAACGGGACGCGCCACGGCTCGTCCCGCCCGTGTGCCCGGCGCGACGCGGCCATCGGCGAGTCGTCGGCGCGGGTGAGGTATTCGACCCACTCCGCCAGCTCGCGTACCGAGCCGGAGCCGACGTTGCCCGACACGTACGGCTCCGCGCCCAGCTGCTCACAGAGATCGAGGAACTCGTGGGTGCCGAAGGAGTTGTCCTCGACGACGTCGCCCCAGTGGCCGTTCACCATCCGCGGCCGCCGCTCGCGTGGCCCGACGCCGTCGCGCCAGTGGTAGGTGTCGGCGAAGCAGCCCCCCGGCCACCGCAGGTTCGGGATCCGCAGTGCCCGTAGCGCCTCGACGACGTCCGAACGGACGCCGCGGACGTTCGAAACTTTCGGATCCTCGCCAACCCAGAACCCGCCGTGGACGCACCTGCCGAGGTGCTCGGCGAAGTGACCGTACACGTGCCGGGAGATGACCCGACCAGGCAAGTCCAGATTGATGATCGCCGTAGTCGTCATGTCGCCTTCCGGTGGGGACAGGGGCCGCGACGCACTTCGAAAGTTTCGCTAGTTTATCGTTATACTTTCGACGGAACAGAGTCGCGACTAAACACCCCGTCGTCAAGCCGGGGACCGCACATCGTCGCCGTTTCGTGACTGATCGACATACGCTCCAGCACCCGGGCTGAGAGAGTGACCGTCATGGGACGACGCACCGTCACGATGAACGACGTGGCACGCGAGGCCGGCGTGTCGGTGATGACCGTGTCGAACGTGCTCAACGACCGGTCGAACGTCGGGCCCGAGACTCGGCAGCACGTACTGGAAGTCGTCGACCGGCTCGGCTACGAGGTCAACCTGACCGCCCGACGCCTCCGATCGGGGCGGACCGGCACGGTCGGCCTGATCGTGCCCAGGTTCGACCTGCACTACTACGGCGAGTTGGCGTCCCTGATCTCGGACGCGCTGGCGGCGGACCGGATGCACCTCGTCGTCGAACAGTCGGGCGCGAGCCGGGAACGCGAGCTCTCCGCGCTCTCGCTCGCCCGGCTCCAGCAGTACGACGGCGTCCTGCTCAGCGCCGTCGGGCTGGACATGGCCGACCTGGACCGGATCCACCCGGATCTGCCGATCGTGCTGCTCGGCGAGCAGGACGTGCCGGACCGCTACCACCGCGTCCACATGCGCAACGTCCCCGGAGCGCGACTGGCCACCGAACACCTGATCACCCGCGGCGCGCGCCGAATCGCGGTGCTGGGCGGCAAACTCACCGCGCCTCGCCAGGAGATGGCGACCCATCGCGCGAACGGCTGGTCCGACGCGCTCGCCGACGCGGGTCTTGATCCCCGCCCCGACCTCGTGATCCCACTCCAGGACTATTCGATCGCGGAGGCGCGAGCCAGGATCACCGATGTGCTGGCCGCCGGGCTGGAGATCGACGGCGTCTTCGCCGTGACGGACGAGGTCGCGATCGGCGCCCTGGCCGGCCTCCACGATGCCGGGTTGCGGGTTCCGGATGACGTCCAGCTCGTCGGGTTCGACAACCTCGACATCTCCGCGCACCTCACCCCCGGCCTGACGACCATCGACCCCGATCGCCCCACGATGGTGGCCGAGTCACTGCGCCTGCTGCGCCGACAGCTCGAGGACAAGAACGCCGCCCCGGAACACGTCGTCGGCACCGTCTCGCTCGTGATCCGGGGCAGCACCAGGAACTAGGCCGGCGGGTCGGTCATGCGTACACGTCGGGGAGCCGGCCGAGGACCCGTTCGAGCGCGGGTCCGATGACCTCCAGCTCGGCGTCGGTGAGCGCGTCGATGAAGTAGCGCCGAACGGCGGCGACGTGCGCGGGAGCGGCGGCGACGATCGACGCCCGGCCCGCGTCGGTGAGCCGGACCATCGACCCGCGGGCGTCCTCGCCGCACTCCTCACGGGCGACCAGTCCGCGCTTCTCCATCCGGCTGACCTGGTGGGAAACCCGGCTGCGCTCCCAGCCGACCATCCGGCCGAGGTCACGCGCGCGCACCACCCCGTCCGGGGCCTCCGACAGCGGCACCAACAGCGTGTACTCGGCCCCGGACAGCCCCGCGTCCCGAACCAACTCTCGCTCCAGCGCGGCGATCAGCCGCTGCAGCACGCCGATCACCCCGCGCCACGCACGCGCCTCCCGCTCGTCGAGCCAACGCGTCTCAGCCATCCGCGAAGGCTACCAGGGATGTTGACATGTCATCGAAAGTCGCATAGACGTAGACACGTCAACAAAATGAGGAGCAACCCGATGAGCGACCTCGTGCTCGGCCTCGACACCTTCGGTGACGTGCCGGAACAGGCCGAGGCGATCCGTCAGGTCGTCACCGAGCCGACCCTCGCCGACGAGGTCCGCGCCGTGCTCGCGCGTTTCCCCGGCTCCCCGCGCGGCCGCACCGTCGCGCGCGCTCGCGACCGGCCGGTCGCGAGCCGGTAGTCCAACCACCGACCACAACGACCGCCACGAAGGACGTGCGAACGATGACCAGCCCTCCGACGACGAGTTGGCCGAGCCTGCGGGTATCGGACTGGACCCCCACCCGCGAAACCTTGCACATGTGGACCCAGATCGTGGGCAAGATCCGCATGGCCCACGCTCCGCTGGTCAACCACTGGTGGCAGGTGACCCTGTACGTCAGCCCGCGCGGGTTGACGACCTCGGCCATCCCGCACCGCGCGGGGGCCTTCGAGATCGAGTTCGACTTCCTCGGCCACCAGCTCGAGATCCGCGACAGCGACAGCGGCACGCGGAGCCTTCCGCTTCGGCCGATGCCGGTCGCCGAGTTCTACGCCCGGGTCCTCGACATGCTCGACCGGCTCGGGATCGAGGCACCGATCCGGCCGCACCCCAACGAGGTCGAGCCGGCGATCCCGTTCGCCGAGGACCACGAACACACCGCCTACGACGGCGAGGCGGCCGCGCTGTTCTGGCGACAGCTGCTGCAGGCGAACCGGGTGATCGGCGAGTTCCGGTCGCACTTCGTCGGCAAGGCCAGTCCGGTGCACTTCTTCTGGGGAGCGATGGACCTCGCCTGCACCCGCTTCTCCGGGCGGCCGGCCCCGCCGCACCCCGGCGGCGTGCCCAACTGCGGGGACTGGGTCATGGTTGAGGGCTACTCCCGGGAACTGTCCAGCTGCGGGTTCTGGCCCGGCGGTGGCGATGAAGGCGCCTTCTACTCCTACGCCTACCCCGAACCCGACGGGTTCGCCGACCAGCCGATCGGCCCGGAAGGCGCGTACTTCAGTACCGAGTTCCAGCAGTTCCTGCTGCCCTACGAGGTCGCCCGCGCCGCGCCCGACCCCGACCGCGCCGTCGCCGAGTTCCTCCACACCACCTACGAAGCCGCCGCGAACCGCGGCCGCTGGGACCGCTCCGCGCTGGAGGACGACCCCTTCCGGTGGCGGCGTCCAGAACCCGCGATCGACTGACGCCACCACCGGCCACCGATGGCCGGTTCGTGGCCTGGCGTCACGTACTCCCCGGACTCGATCATGCGGCTCGGGTCGCCGGCGCGCGGCGACGTCGGGAAGGGGAGCCAGGAGTGAGTACCAATGGGCCGGGCGGGGTTTCCGGCTCGGGTGAGGCGTGGGCCGGTGGGGTCGTGCGCGTTCTGTCCATCGACCTCGGAACGTCCAACACCGTGGCGGTGCTGTCCGCCCACGGCAGGCCGCCTCGGGTGGTCGATGTGGACGGTGCCTCGACGATGCCGTCCGCGGTGTTCGCCGCGGACGGGGGACGGCTGGTGGCCGGCCGGGAGGCGCTCCGCCTGGCGAGAACGGCGCCCGCCCGGTTCGAGCCCAACCCCAAGCGCCGCATCGACGAGGGGAACCTCCTGCTCGGCGACGCCGTGGTGCCGGTGGCGACCGCGCTCGCCGCGGTGCTCGGCAAGGTCGTCGCCGAAACCGGTCGCCAACTCGGCGGGAGCATGCCCGACCAGGTTCGGCTCACCCACCCCGCCCAGTGGGGCTCCGCGCGCCGCGCCGTCCTGCTCGACGCCGCCCGGCAGGCCGGCATCGACACCGATCTCCGCCTGGTGCCGGAGCCGGTCGCGGCGGCGGCGCACTTCGCGTCGGTGACCGGGCGGGTGCTCGTGCCGGGGCAGGCGCTCGCGGTCTACGACCTCGGCGCCGGCACGTTCGACGTGGCGGTGGTCGGTGCCGGGCAGCAGGGGCTGACGGTGCTGGCCGAGTCCGGGTTGACCGACCTCGGCGGCCGGGACATCGACCAGGCGCTGCTCGACCACCTCGGCCGGCAGGTGGTCGAGCGGGACCCGGACGGGTGGCAGCGGCTCGTCACCCCGCGGTCGGCGGAGGACCGGCGGGCGGCGCTCGTGTTGCGCGATGACGTCCGGGTCGCCAAGGAGGTGCTGTCCGAGCATCCGCAGACCGAGGTCGCGTTGCCGGAGCCGTTCGGTTCCGTGCTGATCACGCGGACCGAGTTGGAGACGCTGATCCGGCCGGGCCTGTGGCGCAGCGTCGAGCTGTTGGGGGCGACCACTCGCGGCGCCGGCCTGGACGTGCACTGGCTGACCGGCGTGTACCTGGTCGGCGGGTCGAGCCGGGTCCCGCTCGTCGCCACGCTCATGGCGGAGCGACTGGGGGTCGTCCCGACTGCCCTCGACCAGCCGGAGACCGCCGTCGCGCTCGGTGCGCACCAGGTCGACCTCAGCGGTGGCGGGCCGTTCACGCGGCCGACCGCCGCCACTCGTCTCCCCCAGGCTCATCAGCACGGGCTGGCGAACCCGGCGTTCAGGCGCGGGCCGCGCCGGGCCGCCGTGGTCGGCGCGCTGACCACGGTGATCGTCGCCGCGGTCGTCGCGGTCATCGTGCTGGCGCCGTGGCGGTCCGACTCCTCGTCGTCGACCCCGGACCCGTCCGCGCAGGACGCCGGCCCCAACGGGAAGTTCGGTTTCCACTGGTCACTGACCATGGAGGAGGCCGGGATCTTCGAGAGTCTGTGGGTGACGGACAGCAGTGTGGTGTTCGGACACTGGCAGGGCCTGACCGCCTACGACGTCGAATCCGGCACGGAACTCTGGTCCTGGGACTTCCCCGAGGGCGGCCACATGTGCAACATGAGCCAGTCCGTCACCGAGAACGGGCTCGGCGCCGTCATCTACGGGCCGAGCGGGGAGGACGGCGAGGACCTCTGCCACAACCTGCAGACCATCTCGCTGGAGA
The DNA here is from genome assembly GCF_025165815.1 of Actinophytocola gossypii. Classification (GTDB taxonomy): domain Bacteria; phylum Actinomycetota; class Actinomycetes; order Mycobacteriales; family Pseudonocardiaceae; genus Actinophytocola; species Actinophytocola gossypii. Next base: position 37,450 of record NZ_JAFFZE010000004.1, read on the forward strand.
CCGGTGAGCCCAACTGGGACGAACCCGTCTCCCTGGTGGCCGAGGGTTCCGACGCGACACTGGACAAGCTCGGCGGCATGGCGCTGTCCATCAACAGCGACATCGTCACCGCGCCCTACGCCGGCACCGCGTCCGAAACCGAGAACAGCACGGATGTGACCTGGGTCGACACGGAGAGCGGCGAACGCCTCGGGGCGACCGACGACGGCATCGCGCACCTGGACATCGGGTGCGGGCTGTCCGGCTACGCACACGCCTCGCCGGAGGGCATCATCGCGATCGCGACGTGCCCCAACGGCACGCCGATGGTGATGCAGCGGAAGACCGACGACCCGCGGTGGGTGGCCGCGACGAGGCTGGACGGCTGCGGCGAGATCTCGAACCGCACCGAAAGTGCCTTCATCCGCCAGGGCGGCTCGGAAGGTGACCTGGTGGTCGGTTGCTACCGGGGCGGATCCGTCCTGGGACACCTCACCCGGAGCATCGACGGCAGCGTCTTCCGGCCGGTCCCCCTCGACGGCCTGGCCACCGGCACGATCGTGAGCGCGGGCGGCGCGGCGCATCCACTGCAGAACCTCGTGACCGGGAAAGGCAGCGTGTACCTGCCCAGGGGCGAGGGCAGCACCAGCGACGGGGTGGTCGCGGTGACCGAGAACCACTCCTCGTGGGAGTACGCGTTCCGGGACACGACCGAGGTGCGGCTGATGGGCGTCGACCAGGACGCGGTGACGGTCATGGTGGTCACGCCGGGTCCGGCCGCGTTGTACACGATCTCGGGGCCGAACGAGATGGCGGAGGCTCCCGAACTGGCTCCCGACGTGGCCGACGAACTCGTCGACGCGGAGCGTTCCTACCGGGTCGGCGACTACCTCGTCTGTGGCTTCCGCGACCTCAGCAACGACCATCCGGTCATCGGCGTGGTGCGCATGGTGGAGTGATTTCGTGATCGAGGTCACACCGGGACTCAAGGTGCACTCCAGTGGTCATGGTGCAAAATTGCACCATGACCGGGATGGTGCAATGAACCTGCGCGAGGAGCGGATGGCCTCGACCGCTACCCGGCTCGCCACCCTGGCCCGGCAGCTGACCGTCGAGCACGGGCTGTCGGGGTTCACCGTCGACGAGGTGTGCGAGCGGGCCGGCGTGTCGCGGCGGACGTTCTTCAACTACTTCGCCAGCAAGGACGACGCCGTCCTGGGGCTGTCGGCGCGTGGGGACACCGCGGCGAAGGAGGAGCGCGAGACACGGTTCCTGGCGGGTGGGGACCCGACGAGCGACCGGACCTCGGCTCGGCTGCTGGACGACCTCGCCGAGTTGGCCATCGACCGGTGGACCAGTGCGGAGGTCACGGTCGAGCACGTTCGTGAAGTGCAGGCGGTCGTGGAGCGGGAACCACGGCTGCTGACCCGGTGCATCGAGCGGGTGCTGGCCGACGAACGGGTCGACATCGAGCTCGTCGAGCGCCGGGAAGGGCTTCCTGCCGGCGACCTGCGGGCCGCTACCGCCGTGTCGATCATGAACGCGCTGGCCGGGGCGACGTTCCGGGAGTTCCTCGCACCGGCCAACACCGACAGCCTCGCCGACATCCTCGCCCGTCGCCTCGCGGCGGCACGCGCACTGCTCAGCCACGACCTCGAACGGACGTCATGACCACCACCGAACCCGCACCGCTGCTGCTGACCCAGCGGCGCATCTGGATCATCTTCAGCGCGCTGATCGCGGGCATGCTCCTCGCCAGCCTCGACCAGACGATCGTGTCGACGGCGATGCCGACGCTGGTCGGGCAGCTCGGCGGGGTCGAGCACCAGGTGTGGATCACCACTGCCTATCTGCTCGCGACCACGATCGTGATGCCGATCTACGGCAAGTTCGGCGACGTGCTCGGCAGGCGGCGGCTGTTCCTCGTCGCCATCGCGCTGTTCACGCTGGCCTCGGTCGGGTGCGCGTTCGCCGACGACTTCTGGACGTTCGTCGTCTTCCGCGCGCTGCAGGGGCTGGGCGGCGGCGGGCTGATGATCCTGTCGCAGGCGATCATCGCCGACATCGTGCCCGCCAACGAGCGCGGCAAGTACCTCGGCCCGCTCGGTGCCATCTTCGGGCTGGCCGCGGTCGGCGGACCGCTGCTCGGCGGGTTCTTCGTCGACCACCTCACCTGGCGCTGGGCGTTCTACATCAACATCCCGATCGGGATCGCCGCCTTCGTCATCGCGTTCGTGGCGTTGACGCTGCCGGACAAGAAGGCCACCAAGCCGATCGACGTCCTCGGGGTCGTCTTCCTGTCCATCGCCACGACGTGCCTGATCTTCTTCACCGACTTCGGTGGCGACAACGCGCACGGGTGGAGCGCGCTGTCGACGTGGTCGTGGGGCACGGGTCTGGTGGTCGCGGCGGTCGCGTTCGTGCTGACCGAGCGGCGGGCGGCGGATCCGATCATCCCGCTGAGCCTGTTCCGGAACCGGATCTTCGTGAACGCCACGGCGATCGGTCTCGCGCTGGGGCTCGGCATGTTCGCCGCGATCAGCTTCGTGCCGACGTTCCTGCAGATGTCCTCCGGCACCTCGGCGGCGGCGTCGGGTCTGTTGCTCCTGCCGATGATGGTCGGCCTCATCATCACGTCGGTGCTCTCCGGCGCGTTGATCACCAAGACCGGCCGGTACCGGATGTACCCGATCCTCGGCACGGTCGTCACCGCGGCCGCCATGATCGCGATGACGTCACTCGCCGCGGACACGCCGATCTGGCTGGTCTGCTCGTACCTGTTCGTGTTCGGCGCCGGGCTCGGCCTGATCATCCAGGTCGTGGTGCTGGTCGTGCAGAACGCGGTGCCCGCGTCCGAGATCGGCACCGCGACGAGCACGAACAACTACTTCCGCGAGGTCGGCGGCGCGCTCGGCGTGGCGGTCTTCGGCACGATCTTCACCACGCGCCTGACCGAGAACCTCACCAGCGCGTTCACCGAGGCGGGTGCCTCGGCGAGCGACGCCGCGTCGGCCACGGCGACCCTCGACCCGACGGTGCTGAACCAGCTGCCGGAACCGGTGCGCGACCAGGTCGTCACGGCATACGCCGACGCGCTCGCACCGGTCTTCTGGTACCTGCTGCCGTTCATCGGGGTGGCGTTCCTGCTGTCGTTGTTCCTCAAGCAGATCCCGCTGTCGGACGTGGCCGGCCTGGTCGCCCGCGGCGAGGCCATCGGCGGCGAGGAGGCCGAGCGCAGGGAGGCCGAGATCCGCACGGAGACCACGAGGTAGGTTTCACTTCCGACCGACGGGAGCTGGGTGGCGTGGCACGTCTTCATGTCGGCTGCGCGATGTGGACCCACAAGGCGTGGCCAGGGCGGTTCCTGCCGCGGTCGCTGCCGGCCGGGGAGCGCCTGCGGGCCTACGCCGGCTGGTGCAACGCGGTCGAGGGCAACACCACCTTCTACGCGACCCCCGCCAGAGACACCGTCGCGGCCTGGGCACGGCAGACCGACCCCGGCTTCCGGTTCGTGGTCAAACTGCCCAAGGCCGTCACGCACGAGCGCCGGTTCACCGGTGTCGAGACCGAGATGCGGGCGTTCCTGGACGCGATCGAACCCCTCGGCGACCGGGCGGTCCTGTGGGTGCAGGTGCCCGGCTCGTTCGGCCCCTCGGACGTCGACGCCCTCGGCCGCTTCCTGCGCCGGCTCCCCGCCGGCCGCCGGCGCGCCGTGGAGGTGCGCCACCCCGGGTTCTTCACCGACGCCGCCTCGACGTCGCTGCTGGAACGAACGGTCGCCGACGCGGACGCCGAGTGGGTGCCGTTCGACACCACGGTCTTCTTCCGAAGCCCACCGACCAGCGACGCCGAGCAGGACGCCTGGGCGAAGAAACCGCGACTGCCGCGACGCACGCGGGCGCTGACCGACCGGCCGATCGTCCGGTACCTGGGCCGGGACTCGGTCGAGGAGACCGTCGAGGGGTGGCGCCCGTGGACCGAAGTGGTCGCCGCCTGGCTGCGCGAGGGCCGCTCGCCGACGGTCTTCGTACACACCCCCGACAACGACGACGCCCCGGCACTCGCCCGCCACTTCCACGACGACGTGCGAGCACTGGTACCCGGCCTCGACGCACTGCCCGAACCGGAACCGCTCGAGCCGGCGACCCTGTTCTGAACGTCCCGCTGTCCTGGTGGGCGCGGGGAAACCGCCGACGACGGGGGTGGCGCCCGCCGCCCGCGTCGATGACGCCGGTGAGCCGCGCCTGGCGGTGCGGAGCCGATCCACGCGATCCTGGCTCGTACCACCGAGGCGACCGCGAAGGGGTCACACCGATGACGGTTTCTTTCCTTCTGTCTCCGGAGCAGGAACAGCTCAAGGCGGCCGCCCGCGGCTTCGCCCGGGAGCGGCTGCGAGACCTCGCCGCGGCAACGCGGGCCGAGCGTGATCCACGGACTCGGGCGCTGCTGTCCCGACCGGTGTTCGAGAACGCCGTCGCGGCGGGATTCCTCAAGGGCCTGATCCCGGTTCCGTTCGGCGGGAACGCGGCCGGTGGTGTCGACGCCGCCATCCTCATCGAGGAGTGGGCGGCGGAGAGCCCCGACTTCGTCATCTCGATGGCCGGCCCGCTGATCGCGCTGGCGCCCGTCTACCAGGTGGGCACCCCGGCACAGGTCAAGCGCTTCGTACGCCCCTTCCTGGTCGACTCCGGCGCGCCACTGGCGGCCATGGCCTTCAGCGAGCCGGACGGCAGCGCGAACTTCGACGCCGAGGGACGCTGCCAAGGGATACGCACCACCGCGGTCCCCGACGGCGACGAGTGGGTCGTCAACGGGCGCAAGGCCTGGGCGTCGCACCTGTGCGGCTGGGACGGCGACGGCCCGGACGTGATGACCATCGTCTGCCGCACCCCCGGCGGCGTATCGCTCGTCGTCGCCGAACGCGAACACCTGGCCGGCCGGATCGAGGTGGAGGAGTACTACGACCTGCCCGGCCTCAAGGGCTGTCTGACCACCCGCGTCCGGCTCACCGACGTGCGCGTTCCGCTGGGCAACCTCCTCGGCGAGGAAGGACAGGGAGTGGACCTGACCCGGGACGCGTTCCTTCCCAGCGGCGCGTCGATCGGCGTCTTCGCCACCGCCGCCATGCGGCAGGCCTTCGACGTCGCCCACCGGTTCGCCAGCACCGAGCGGCGCGGCGGCCCGGTGCCGATCATCGAGTACCAGGCCGTGTCCGACGTCCTCGCCGATGCCAAGGGGAAGATCGAAGCCGTCCGGTTGCTGGCCTGGCGAGCGCTGGACGCGGTGCTGTCCGGGCATCCCAGCGGCCCAGAACTCGCCCTGCACGCCAAGGTCTTCGGCTCCGAGACCGGCGTCGCGGTCGTCAACGACCTCGTCAAGGTCATCGGCGTTACCGCGTACGACGAGGGGTTCCCGATCGTCCGCCACCTGATGGACGCCCTGTCGTACCCGGTCATCGAAGGGAGCAACGTCGGCGTGCGGCGCAGGCAGTTGCAGACGCTGTTCCGCACCCCGGGCTACGACCCACTCGCCGCCTCGGGCATGGCCTGAACGCCGCGCACGATGTCCACCTGGCCTTCCGCCACGGCTACCGCGTGGCCAGGCGGCGTTCACCCGCCCGTGCCTATGATCCGGCCGACCCGGGAGGTTGGCGGTGGAGTTGCGGCACCTGAACGCGTTCCTGGCCGTCGCCGAGGAGTTGCACTTCGGGCGGGCGGCCGCCCGGTTGCACGTCGCGCAGCCGTCGCTGTCCGCGCACCTGCAGCGGCTGGAGCGTGATGTCGGGGTACGGCTCGTGGCCCGCAACTCCCATGACGTGCGGCTCACGCCGGCGGGGACGGCGTTCCTGCCGCTCGCCAGGGACGTGGTGGACCGGCTGGCGCGGGCCGCGGAGACCGCGCGGGCGGTGGACGCCGGGCGGGTCGGCACGGTCCGCGTCGGCTACAACTTCCCGGCCGGCCAGCGGATCCTGCCCGACCTGCTCGCCACGCTGGGCAGGCGGTACCCGGCGGTCGACGTCGACCTGGTCGAGCTGCGGACCGGTCCGCAGCTCGCCGCGTTGATGGACGGCCGGCTGGACGTCGCGATGGTGTACGGCCGGCCCGCGGGCACCGAACTGGCCAGCAGGCTGCTGCTGCGGGTGCCGCTGGTCGCCGTGGTCGGCACCGGACACCGGTGGGCTGGGCGGGAGCGGGTGCCGTTCGGCGAGCTGGCGACCGAGACGTGCGTGTTGTTCCGCCGCGCCCAGTCCTCGGCCATGTACGACGCCATCCAGTCCGCGGCGAGGACCAGCGGCATCCGGCTGACCGTGGCCGAGGAGGTCGACGACCCCGGCGCCACCGCGATCCTGGTCGCGGCGAAGCCGATCGTCGGGTTCGCCTCGGCGTTGCGCGGCCGGCTCGCTCCTGGTGCGCGGACCGCGGCGGTCGCGCTGTACGACCCGGTGCCGATCCTGGAGCTGCACGCGGTGTGGCGCACCGACCGTGGTCCGGCGGTCGACGCGTTCGTCGACTGCCTGCCGCCGTCACTTCAGCCCTGACCGGACGAACGCCTGCACGATGTGCCGCTGCAGCACCAGGTACAGCACGAACACCGGCAGGCACGCGAGCCCGGCGGTCGCCATCAGCGGACCCCAGTCGTTGCCCTCGGTGCCCATGAAGCTCCGCAGCCCCAGCTGCACGACCGCGTTGCCGCGCTGCAACACCATGGCCGGCCAGAAGTACTCGTTCCACGCCGTGATCACCAGCAGGATGCCCAGTGCCGCGAGGGCGGGCCGGATCACCGGCACCACGACCGTCCACAGGATGTTCCAGGACGAGCGGCCGTCCATCCTGGCCGCGTCGAGCAGTTCCTTGGGGAAGCCGGCCAGGTGTTCCCGCAGCAGGAGCACCCCCAGCGCGGAGCACAGGTTCGGGATGATCACGCCGGCGAGCGTCTCGAGCAGCCCGAGGCGGGCGAGCAGGACGTAGTTCGGCAGCATCGTCGCCTGGAACGGCACCAGCCAGGTGCCGACGAACATCAGGTACAGCGTGCGCCGCAGCGGAAAGGTCCACGCGGCGAACGCGTACGCGGCGAGCAGCCCGACCAGCAGCTGACCCGCGGCGCTCAGCAGCGCGACGATCGCCGTGTTGGCCAGCATGCGGGCGACGTCGTTGTTCGCGAACGCGGCCGCGTAGTTCGCCGTGGACAGTGGCCACGGCAGGATCGTGAGCGAGTGCACGTCGCCCGGCGCGCGCAGCGAGGTGGCGTAGAGCCAGTAGATCGGGAACGCGCACGCGATGCTCAGCACCGTGAGCACGACGTGGCCGGTGATCCGCCGCAGGCGGGTGTCAGTCGTCATGGTGCGTCAGCCGATCCGCGAGCCGGGTCAGCAACGCGGCCACCACGATGAAGCCGACGAAGAACAGCACGCCAGCCGCGGCCGCGAGCCCGGCGTCGTGGCTGCGGAAACCCAGCTCCCACAACAGGTAGTACACGTTCGTGGTCGCGCCGACCGGGCCGCCCTGGGTGAGCGTGTCGATCAGCGGGAACGTCCACTGCGCGGAGAGGAGCACGGTCATCAGGCCGAGGAACGCCAGCGTGGGCGACAGCAGCGGCAACGTCACCCACCGCGTCACCTGGCCGGGCGTCGCGCCGTCGACCCGGGCCGCGTCGCCGTAGTCCGGGTTGATGCCCGTCATCCCGGCCCACACGACCAGCACCGCGAACCCGACGACGTGCCAGCCGGTGATCACGATCAGCGACAGCTGCGCGGTCGAGGTGGTGTTGAGCCAGTTCAGGTCGGTGCCGAGCACCCGGTTCACCGCACCGGCCGACGGGTCGAGCAGCCACTGCCACACGGCCGCGCCGGCGACCGGGGCGACGAGCATCGGCGCGAACACCAGCGCCCGGTACACGGCCTGCGCCCGGCCGCGGATCCGGCGGACCAGCAACGCGACCACGACGGGGATCGCCACGGTGAACGGCAACATCCCGGCGATCACCTCGACCGTGTGCCACACCGCCTCGCCGAGTTCGCCGGTGGTGAGCAGCCGCTCGTAGTTGGCGGTGCCGACGGCGGCCATCGGTGAGGTGGGAACCAGGTTCCACGAGTGGAACGACAGGTACGCCGTCTGCGCGAGCGGCTGGTAGGTCCACACGACCAGCAACGCGACCGCGGGCGCGAGGTAGGCGTACGGCACGATCCCGCGGCGCAGCCGGTGCCACCCGGAGAGCCGGACGGCGGGCACCGTCCGGCTCACGGGCCGGGTGACGACCTCGAAGGTGCCGGTCACCATGTGGCGATGACCTCGCGCATGTACCGGAGTCGTTCCGCCGAGGACACGTCGTACACCGTCGTGGCCCGCGAGACCGGCACCGCGGTGGCGACGATCTGGTCGCCGAACACGTCGATGCGGGTGAAAGCCGAGTCGGCGGCCGCGCGCAGCCTGCCGCGCGGCGGAACGGGGGCCACGCCGTAGGCGAGCGCCGGGCCGACCCACACCGGGATCCCGGCGAGCGCGCCGGCGCCCGTGTGGTGGGCGTGGCCGGTGACGACGAGCCGCACGTCGGTGCCCGTGAGCACGGCGGCGAGGTTCTCCGCGTTCCGCAGGCGAAGCAGGTCGACGGACGGCACCGGGGACCGCAGCGGCGGGTGGTGGCAGACCAGGACGCTGCCGCGCTCCGCCGGTTCGGCCAGTTCGGCGGCGAGCCGGTCGAGTTGGCCGGTGGACAGGTGCCCGTCGTGGCGTCCCGGCTCGCTCGTGTCGAGCACGACCACCCGCAGCCCGCCGATCGTGACGACCGTGTCGTGTTCCGCCGTGGACGGTGCGGTACCGAGCAGTTCGGTGTGGAAGGCGGCGCGGTCGTCGTGGTTGCCCATCACGTACACGACCTCGGCGCCGACGCTTGCCGCCGCCGGTTCGACCAGGCCACGCAGCCGTCGGTACGCGGCCGGGTCGCCGTTGTCGGTGAGGTCACCGGTCAGCAGGAACGCCGAGGCCGGCAGCGCGGCGGCCTCGATCGTGTCGAGCGCGGCCGCCAGGTGCGCGGTGGTGTCGACCACGTCGTGCATGAGCACGCCATCGGGGAGGATGTGCGGGTCCGACAGCTGGACGAGGGTGAGGTCGGGGCCGGTCACCGGTCACCGTCCGGCAGCAGGTCGGACACCTCGTCCTGCTTGGCCCGCAGGGACTCCGCCGGGTCGGCGCCGTGGAAGACCGCGTTCTCGACGGCCTCCATCATGCCGTCGCGGATCTGCAGGTAGCTCGTGCCCGGCATGGACACCCACGGCTCCATGCGGTCGAGCTGGGCCAGGTTCGGCCGCAGGTAGGGGTTCTCCTCCGCCCACGACTTCAGCCCGTCCGGGTCGTCGACCAGGCCGGTGCGCAGCGGGAGGTACCCGATCTTCTCGGCGATCGTGGTGTACGCGCGTTCGCTGGTGAGGAAGGTGATCAGCTCCCACGCGGCCCGCTGCTTCGCGGGGTCGGACGCGAACACGAACAGCGCCGCACCGGAGTTCGTGGGCACGGCCTCCCTGCCCGTGAAGCTCGGCATCGCGGCGGCGCCCAGGTCCCACTTTCCGGTCGCGCCCTTGAGGAACGTGCCCTGGATGGCGCTCGACTCGAGGATCATGCCGAGGTCTCCCCGGGAGAACGCCTCGACGGCCTGCGTCTGGGTGAGGTTCGGCATGAGGCCGTCGGTGACGAGACCCTTCATGGTGGTGACGGCGTCCACCGCGGGCTGCTCGGCGAACGTGAGCCGCGTGCGGTCCTCGGAGATGACGCGGCCGCCGTTCGACCGGACCAGGGCCTGGAAGCACCAGTCCTTGGCGGCCTTGGTGAGGCAGTCGACGTAGGCGCCGCCCTTGCCCGTCGCGTCCGTCACGGCCTTCGCGGCGGTGGCCACCTCGTCCCAGGTGGACGGTGCGCGCTCCTGGTCGAGACCGGCCTCGGCGAAGAGGGTCTTGTTGTAGTACAGCATCGGCGTGGAGAACACGAACGGCACGCCGTACGTCTTGCCGTTCCAGTCACCGAGGGTGCGGGCCGAGTCGGCGTAGGGGTGGGTGTCGCCGTCGAAGTTGGCCCGCACGGCGTCCGTGCCGACGAGGTCGTCCAGCGGGGCCGCGTTCAGCTCGTTGATCGCGAAGTCCAGGTCGGAGAAGCCGAGCTGGACCACGTCCGGCGCGTGTCCGGCGGTGAGCTGGCTCTGCAGGCTGGAGATCGTGTCGGTTGCCGGGTTCGCGCTGTTGCCCTGCGGCTTCTGCGCGGTCACGTCGATGTTCGGGTGCGCCTGCTCGAAGGCGTCGATCAGCTCGGTGAACGTGTCGGTCCACGGTCCGGCCTGCCCGAAGTTGTAGCTCTCGAGCACGATCGACACCTGCTGGTCGGATGCCAGTTCCGGCACGCGGTCGACGGGTGCGGCCGGGTCGGTGCCGCCGATGCCGCAGCCCGCGACGACGAGCGTGGCGGCGACGCACAGGGTTCTCTTCACGCGAAGTTCCTTTCCGGTGTGGCGATGTCGGCGGTCCGCCAGACGAGGCGGCCGCCGGTGCCGGGGTCGAAGAGGTGGAGGTGTTCGGGGCGGGCGGTGAGGCCCACACGGTCGCCCGCGGCGAGGCGCAGCGGTCGCGGGCCGCGGACGGCCAGCGTGTGCGTGCCGGCGCGGCAGTGGGCGACCTCGTCCCCGCCGAGGTTCTCGACGGCGGTGACCACGGCCCGGATGCCGGGTTCGCCGGTGAGCGTGAGGTGCTCCGGGCGGACACCGAGCAGCACGTCGCGTCCCGGGGTCGTCGCGTCGATGCCGAGTGGCAGGTCGAGGTCGGTGGCCCGGACGGTCAGGCCGCCGTCGGTGGCGACGACCGTGGCGGGGACGATGTTCATCGCCGGTGCGCCGAGGAACGTCGCGACGAACACCGACGCTGGTTCGTCGTACACCTCGGCCGGCGTGCCGGCCTGCTCGACCCGGCCCTGGTCGAGCACCGCGACGCGGGTGGCCATCGTCATGGCCTCGACCTGGTCGTGGGTGACGTAGACGATGGTGGCGCCGAGCGCGCGGTGCAGTTCGGCGATCTCCGCGCGGGTCGTGGCCCGTAGCCGGGCGTCCAGGTTGGACAGCGGCTCGTCCATGAGGAACGCGCCGGGGTCGCGGACCAGCGCGCGGCCGAGCGCGACGCGTTGCCGTTGCCCGCCGGACAGCTCCCTCGGCTTGCGGTCCAGCAGCGCCGAGAGGTCCAGCGCGCCGGCGACCTCGGTGACCTTCCGCCGGATGTCGGCCCGTGACCGGCGGCGGGCGCGCAGCGGGAAGCCGATGTTGCCCGCGACCGAGAGGTGCGGGTACAGCGCGTAGCTCTGGAAGACCATCGCCACGTCCCGCCGCTGTGGTGGCACGGTGGTGACGTCGGTGTCGTCGAGCAGCACCCGGCCGGCCGTCGGCGGCAGCAGACCGGCGATCATCCGCAACAGCGTCGACTTGCCGCAACCGCTCGGGCCGAGCAGCACCAGCAGTTCGCCGTCGGCCACGTCCAGCCAAACATCGTCAACGGCGGTGACCGACCCGAACCGCCGGGTCAGTCCCTGCAGTCGCACACGGCTCACGGCCCACCTCGTCTCCTCCGGGATCGAACGGGCTCCACCGCACCAGCGGCCGGTGGCCACGTGATGAACAGCGGGAGCCTGCTACCCGTGGACACGGCCTCACCTGCGGCGATAGGAAACGGCGATCGGAAAAGCCGATCGCCCGATCCGGCTAGCGCACCGCGTAGGCGGCGGTCACGGAGGCGGAGCCCGACAGCCGGACGACGAGGTGGTGGTCGTCGATGCCGATCAGGTCACCGGGGAGGTCGTCGGACAGGCCCGGGCCGTTCCGGTCGACGGCCCACGTGACGCGGTTGTCGGTCACGAAGACGTGGTCGCGCCAGACCGCCCGCGCGGTCGTGGCGCCGTTCTCGGGGCCTGGTGGCTTTCCCGAGTGCGGACGTCGAAGGCGATCACGGTGCTGTGGTCTGTCGTGCAGGAGGACCGGGCGCCCCAGTCCCAGCCCAGGCGGGTGTTCTCCGTGCCGGTCGACACGTCGATCATGATGGCCGCGTCGCGGTCGGCGCCCGGGCGTACACGAGCGTGACGTCACCTGTCGGCCCGTGGCGGCGTCGAGCCCGACGACAGCCGAATCGGCGGCGTCCTGGTCGGGTGACAGCGCGCTGATCTCGCCGAGGACCCGGTCGCCGGCCACGAACCGGGGCCAGGCGTCCTGGGCGTCCCACCGGAGCGCGGGAGCTATTGGTCCTGGCGAGGCGGGCCGGGGCTTCCGACCGCGCGGTCGACGGGTTCCTTCGCTGACTTCCGCCGGGACCGGACCAGCAGCAACAGGGCCACCGCGACCATGGCGCCACCAACCCACAGCACCACGGCGTCGGACGCGCCGAGGAGCTTGAGCGCCGACGCCGCCAGCACGATCAGCAGGGCCGACCGGATCAGTCCGGCGGGTGCTCGGGACGACAACCGCGCGCCGAGGTAGACGGCGGGCAGGGCGCCCAGCAGGAGTGCCCCGGTCAGGTGGAACTCGACGTCACCGAACAGCAGGTGGCCCAGCGCGGCCGCGCCCACCAGGGGGATGGCCTGCATCAGATCCGTGCCGACCAGCCGTGCCATGGTCAGGCCGGGGTAGAGCAGCATCAGGGCGACGATGATCAGGGAGCCGGAGCCGACGCTGGTGACCCCGACCACCAACCCACCCACCACCCCCACGAGGACGGTGGGCACCGGCCGGACGGTGACGGCGGCCGGCTCGCGCACGCGGACCCGTTCGATGATCGCCCGCACCACCACCGTCGACACGGCGAGCAGCAGCGCTACGGCCAGACCGGCGCGGATCACGGACTGCAACGACGCCGGATCGGTCAGCACGCGCAGCAGGAGCACCGAGCAGAACGCCGCCGGCACCGAGCCGTAACACAGCAGTCGCACCAGGCGCATGTCGACGGTGCCGCGCCGCTGGTGGACGGCCGCGCCGACCGGCTTCATCGCCACCGAGGCCAGTAGGTCGCTGGACACCGCCGTGAGCGGGTCGACCTTGAAGAACAACACCAGGATGGGCGTCATCAACGCTCCACCGCCCATGCCGGTGAGCCCGACGACGAAGCCGACCAGGACGCCGGCGAGCACGAGGTGCCAGTCCATCACGCACCCGCGCCGGCGTTCGGGCGTTCAACCTGGGTCGACATGGTTGACCAAGCTAACTCACGACGCCGCGGGGGGCGGCGGCGGGCGACCCGGCCAGGTTTCTTGCCGCACGGGCTCCGGGTGCGCTATAGGTTGAGGCGACGGGAAGTGCGGGCGACCCTGGTAGGCCGAGGTTCCCATGCCATCACTGGTGCTGGTTCACGGTTTCTGGCACGGCTCCTGGTGCTGGAGCCAGGTCCTCGCCCACGTGGTGGCCACCGGTCACCGGGCCGTCGCGGTCGACCTCGCCGGGCACGGGCTGTATGCCCGCCGCCCACGCTGGTTCACCGCACGGCGGTACGACGCGGCGGCGGTCGACACCGAGGTGTCACCGCTGGCCGGGGTGAGCCTGGACGACGCGGCCGCGTTGTTGACCTCGCAGCTCGGGCTGGTCGGGGGTGGCGAGCCGGTCACGGTGGTCGCGCACAGTGCGGCTGGTCCCGTGCTGACGCGGGTGGCCCAGCGGAGGCCGGACCTCGTCGCGCATGCGGTGTACGTCTCGGCCTACATGCCGGCGTCGGAGGTGCCCGCGGCGGCCTACACGCGGGTACCCGAGGCCGCCGACGGCCGGGTCGCCCCGTTGTTGCGCGGCGACCCCGCCCGGACCGGCGCGCTGCGGCTGGACCTCGCCACCGACGACGCCGACTACCGGAAGCGGCTCCGGGAGGCGTTCTACGGCGACGTGAACCCGGCCCTCGCCGAGGCCGCCACCGGCCTGCTGACGCCGGACGGGCCGATGGGCGTCATGCTCGGCACCACCACCCTCACCCGCGACGGCTGGGGGTCCGTGCCGCGCACCTACCTGGTCTGCACCGGCGATGTGGCGCTCGGACCGGCGCTGCAGACGAGGTTCGTCGCCGAGGCCGACGCGGCCTTCCCGGACAACCCGACCTGCACCGTCAAGCTCGACGCGTCCCACTCGCCGTTCCTGTCCGTGCCTGAGGAGCTGGCCGACGTCCTGGCCTCTCTCGGCTGACCCGGACCGGCGGTCAGGCGTCGTCGGAGGCGAGTTTGGCCAGCAGCTCCAGCAGGATGCCGTGTTCGCCCGGCGTCAGGGCGGCCGTGTCGCGCACGGACAGGGTCGCCAGCAGGGTGCGGGCCAGCTCGGGGACGGCGGTCGCGGCGTCGCCCGGCACCTCGGACTCGTGGAGCACCGCGGCGTACACGGCGTCGCGCATGCGGTCCGCCAGTCCCGCGGTTCGTGGGCCCTCAGGCGTGGACAGCAGGCTGAGGGTGGTGCCGACGGAGGCGGTGTGGATCATCGTGGCGGCCTGTTCCGGGGGCATCCGGAGGCGGCCCGCCTCGGCCAGGCGTTCGAGGATGCCGACGAGGATGCGGTCGCCCTCGCGGGCCGCCGGTCGTTCCTCGGCGTTCGGGGTGCCGTACATCAGGCGGTAGAACGCGGGGTGTTCCAGGCCGAAACCGACGTGGTCCGCCCAGCCTCGGCGGAGGTCGGCGAGGGGGTCCGCCGACGGCTCGCGGCTGCGCTTGGTCTCGAGGTAGCGCCGGAAGCCGTCCGCCGCGACGGCCTCGAGCAGGGCCTTCTTGTCGCCGAAGTGGTGGTAGACGGTCGGTGCGGTGATCCCGGCCGCCTGGCACACGTCCCTGATCGAGAACCGCTCCGCGCCGGTGTGTTCCAGCAGCTTGGCGGCGGCGTCGAGGATCTCCTGCCGGGTGTCGGTCATGTAGTGACCATATAGAACCCCCTTGCCTTCGCTGTAACCGTGTTATATACCTAACGACGATATAGCGATTCATGTAACGGCGATACCCCAGTCGGCAGGAGACGTCGGTGACAGACGAACCAGCACCCGAGAGTTCGGCGCACACGCGCCGTACCGTCCTGAAGTCCACCGCGGCGGCCGCGGCCGGAACGGTCGTCGCCTCCCACCACACCTCCGTCGCCTCGGCCGAGACCGCGCACACGGGCGGGGCGCGGACGCGGGTCACCCTGTCGGTCAACGGGGAGCGGCACCGGATCGCGATCGAACCGAGGGTGACGCTGCTCGACGCGCTGCGGGACCGGCTCGGCCTCACCGGCACCAAGAAGGGCTGCGACCGGGGCGAGTGCGGCGCGTGCACGGTGCTGGCCGACGGCGAGCGGATCAAGTCCTGCCTGACCCTGGCCGTGATGCGGCAGGGCGCCGAGATCACCACCGTGGAAGGGCTGACCAGGGGCGACGACCTGCACCCGGTGCAGGAGGCCTTCATCCGGCACGACGCGTTCCAGTGCGGTGCCTGCACCCCCGGCCAGATCATGTCCGCCGTGGCCTGCATCGACGAGGGCCACGCGGGCTCCGAGGCGGAGATCCGCGAGTGGATGAGCGGCAACCTCTGCCGCTGCGCGGCCTACCAGAACATCGTGGCCGCCGTCGCCGACGCGGCCGAGGAGGGGCGGCGATGAGGAACTTCGGCTACACGGTCGCGCGGACACCGGCGGACGCGGTGCGCACCGCCGCCGGCATCGCGAACTCGACGTTCGTGGCGGGCGGGACGGACCTGCTGAACCTGATGCGGGACGGCGCGGAGACCCACGACCACCTGGTGGACCTGAACCGGCTCGACCTGGACGACGTCACCCTCGACGGGCAGACGTTGCGGATCGGGGCGCTGGCCAGGATGCGCGGCGTCGCCGAGCATCCCCGGGTGCGGCGCGAGTTCCCGGTGCTGTCCGAGGCGCTGCTCGCCTCGGCGTCCCCGCAGGTGCGCAACATGGCCTCGATCGGCGGGAACCTGTCGCAGCGGACCAGGTGCGGGTACTTCCGCGACCCGGGATCGGCGTGCAACAAGCGTGACCCAGGGAGCGGCTGCCCGGCGGTCACCGGACGCAACCGCGGTCACGCGATCCTCGGCGGCGGCGACCACTGCATCGCCACCCATCCCTCGGACCTCGCGGTGGCGCTGACCGCGCTGGACGCGACAGTGCGCCTGCTCGGCCCGGACGGCGCCCGGTCGGTCCCGATCGCCGACTTCTACCTCCTCCCGGGAACCACCCCGGACCGGGAGACCGCGGCGCGTCCGGGCGAGCTGATCACCCGGGTGGACGTGCCGCGCACCCGGGTCGCCGCCGACTCGCGGTACCTGAAGCTGCGCGACCGGGCCACCTTCGAGTTCGCCGTCGTGTCGGTGGCGGCGGCGCTGCGGACGAGGGGCCGCGTCGTGCGGGACGTGCGGCTGGCGTTCGGTGGCATCGGTACCCGCCCATGGCGGGACACCCGGGTCGAGGCCGCTCTGCTCGGCCGGCCGCTGACCGAGGCGGCGATCGGCGAGGCGGGGCGCGTTCTGGTGCGGGACGCCGATCCGCGCACGGAGAACGGGTTCAAGGTCGAGCTCGTCCAGCGCGCGCTGGCGAGCGTCCTCAACGAGCTGGGAGGCAAGCGATGACCGGGCTGGTCGGTCGGGGTGTGGCGCGGGTGGACGGCCGGGCGAAGGTCACCGGCGCGGCCCGCTACGCCGCGGACCACGAGATCCCCGGAATGCTGCACGGCCACCTGGTGCTCAGCACGGTGGCGCGCGGGGAGATCACCGAACTGGACACGAGCGCGGCGCTGGCGCTGCCCGGCGTCGTCGCGGTGCTCACCCACCGGGACCTGCCGCCGCTGCGGGTGCCGTCCTTCCCGTACCTCAAGGGTTTCGTGCCGATGCAGGACACCCGGGTACACCACAGCGGCCAGCCGGTCGCCCACGTGGTGGCCGAAACCCCGGAACAGGCGCGGGAGGCGGCGAACCTGGTGCGGGTGCGGTACCGCGCCGAGCGGCCGACCGCGCACCTCGCCCACGCGCTCGACGAGGCGTTCCTGCCGCCGCTGTTCCGGGACGAGCCGAACGAGTTCGTCCGGGGTGACGCCGGCGCGGCGCTCGAGGCGGCGGCGGTGCGCGTCGAGCAGGACTACAGCAGCCCGATGATGCACCACAACCCGATCGAGCCGCACAGCTCCACCGCGGTCTGGGACGGGAACTCGCTGACGCTGTACGAGAGCGCGCAGGGCATCGTCTTCACCCGCCGGGTCGTGTCGATCGCGTTCGACCTGCCGGAGGCGAACATCCGGATCATCTCCCCCTACCTCGGCGGTGGCTTCGGCGCCAAGGGCCCCACCTGGTCGCACACGCTGCTCAACGCGGCGGTCGCGCGGGAGGTCGGCCGGCCGGTGCGGGTCACGCTGACCCGCGCGCAGATGTACACGATGAACGGCCACCGCGCCGAGTACCGCAGGAACCTGCGGCTCGGCGCCACCCGGGAGGGCAGGCTGACCGCGATCGTCGACACCAGCACGGCCCAGCTGACCCGCACCGACCACGGTGTCTACAACACCAGCGAGTCCACGCTCCGCCTGTACGACTGCCCGAACGTCCACGTGCGACAGCTGGGGGTCCGGCTGGACCTGCCGTCGTCGAGCTACATGCGCTCACCGGAGACGACCGCCCACTTCGGACTCGAGACCGCGCTGGACGAGCTGGCCCACGAACTCGGCGTCGATCCGGTGGAACTCCGGATCCGCAACCACGCCTCGGCCGACCCGCACTCCGGCGAACCGTACTCCAGCAAGCACCTGCTGGACTGCTACCGGATCGCGGCCAGGGCGTTCGGCTGGGCGCGGCGGGACCCGCGGCCGGGGTCCATGCGGGACGGCAACGTCCGCGTCGGCTGGGGCATGGCCACCGAGACGCACACGTTCTCCGCGATCCAGTCCAACGTCGAACTCACCGTCGACGTGGACGGGCGGGCGACGCTGCGCGCCGCCACCCAGGAGATCGGCACCGGCACGTACACGGTGATCACCCAGGTCGCCGCCGACGAGCTCGGCATGCCGCTCGAACACGTCACGACGCTGCTCGGCGACACGGCCTACCCCGACGCGGCCCTGTCCGCCGCGTCGGCGACGGTCGCCAGCGTGATCGGCCCGGTGTCCCAGGCGGCGCAGGACGCCCGGAAGGCCGTGATCGCGCTCGCCGTCGCCGACCCGCGCTCCCCGCTGCACGGGGTGCCGGCCGAGGACGTGGTGGCCGAACGCGGGTACCTGTTCGCCCGAGGCGACCGCGGCCGCCGGGACAGCTACCGCGGCGCCCTGGCCCGCCACGGCCGCCCGGTCATCGTGACCGGCAGCCGGCTGAACAGCTCTGGGCACTCGTACGGCGCGGTGTTCGTCGAGGTCCGGTTCGATCCGCGACTCGCGACCCTGCGGGTGAGCCGGGTGGTCACCGCCTACGACCCGGGCCGGGTGCTCAACCACCGGACCGCGCACGGGCAGGTGATCGGCGGCGTGACCTGGGGCATCGGCTTCGCGTTGATGGAGCACACGATGGTGGACCCGCACACGGCCCGGGTCGTCAACCCGAACCTGTCCACCTACCTGGTGCCGGTCTCCGCCGACACACCCTCGGTGGAGTCGTTCTTCGTGGACCGGCCGGACAAGGGCAGCACCGCGCTCGGCGCCCGCGGCTTCGGCGAGACCCCGGGAACCGGGGTGCCCGCCGCGATCGGCAACGCGATCTTCCACGCCACGGGCCGCCGACTACGCGACGTCCCGTTCACCAGGGACAAGCTGCTGTGACCGTCCGGTAGGTCACCCGACGGGTTCGGCCACGATGAGCTGGAACCGCTCGAAGGTCAGCTTCACGGTGTTGTGCCGGGCGTCGACGGTGCCGAGCGAGGCGTCGGTGAACGGGTCGGTCAGGCGGTACCTGCCCCGGCCAAGACCGCGCAGTTCGACCTCGCCGTCCCACTGGTCGGCGTAGAACGCGTAGTGCAGGGCGCGGTCCTTGGCCACGACGTGGGCTTCGGGCTTGTCGAAGCCGATGTCGTACAGCTCGCCCCGGTACTCGCCGGTGGACAGCATGTTCTTCCGGTACAGGTCCACCCACTTGCGCCAGCGCACCTCCTTCTCCGGGGTGAGCACGTACGGGTCGTCCGGTGACGCCGCCGGGTAGGTGAACTTGGTCGACAGCACCGCTCCGACGCCGTAGCTGGACGCGAAGTCGTCTCCCCCGTCGCTCAGCTCGACGTGGTCGCCGGAGTAGCTGCTGCCCGCACCCATCAGCGCCTTCATCGTCTTGCCCTTGGTGCGGACCTGGTACGACGACAGCGGATCCGAGGACGGGTACTGGTCGACATAGGGCAGGTTGTGGAAGGCGAACGCCGTACCGCACGGACACAACTCGACGACGGCGTTCCGGTCCGCCTCGTGCACGGCCTCGTACACCAGCTTCCAGAACCGGGCCACGCCCTCGGTCGACTCCTCCGGCCGGGCGTGACCGTGCGCGGGGTTGTGGCAGGGCACGACGGCGTTGAGGTGCTGGCCGTCGATCTTGAGGCCTTCGTAGCCCCAGTCGCGGATGAACGTCCTGGCCTGCCGGACGAAGTGGTCGATCGTGGGCTGGTACGCCGGGCACAGGGTCCAGGCGTCCCACCAGGTCACCTTCTGCTTCTCGCCCTCGCTGTCCAGCAGCAGCATGTCCGGGCGCTCCCGGTACAGGTCGCTGTGCGGATCGGCCGCCAGCGGTGCCCACCACAGCCGCGGACGCAGACCGGCGTCCCGGATCTGCTTGGTGAAGGCCCGCATGTCCTGCTCGCCGCGCGGGAACTTCTCCTCGTTGATGTCCCAGTCGCCCTCGTTGGTCTGCCAGCCGTCGTCGAGCACGGCCCATTCGAGGCCGACCGCACGCACCTTGGGCAGCGTGCCGACGACCTGCTCGACGGTGAAGTCGCGTTCGTAGCCCCAGGCGCACCAGATCGGGGCCACCGCGGACCTCGGGGACTCGGGGGCGCGCTGGTCGATGTCGGCCATGTACTGCCGATAACGCTGGAGCGGCACGAAGTGGTCCCGATGGCCGGCCGTGAGGAATGTGGTGTCGGTGGTGAGCCGCCGGCCCGGGCGCAGCGTAAGACGGGTGTCGCCCTCGACGGCGATGCTGGCGCCGGCGGCCGTCCGGCGCACGGGCATCCGCAGGATCCGCGCCACCGGTTCGACGTGCCCGACGGACAGGCCGGCGCCCCGGCGCCAGACGGTCGCCAGCGGAGTGCCGCCGCCGTAGTCGGAGGACACCATGCCCAGCGAGTTCTCCTGGGCGAAGTCGTCGGTCACCGGCTGCACCCAGTCGCGGCGGTCCTCGTGGGTGGTGCCGGAGAAGGTGTAGAAGCCGCCCTGCCGTTCCAGCAGCTCGTGTGCGCCGTTGCGCCAGCCGGTCACGTTCAGCTCGTCGCCGGACAGGTTGGTGTAGGTCACCGTCATCACGATCATGCCGGGCAGGCGCCGGTACGAGGTCAGCTCGACGGTCTTGCGCACGCGGTCGGCGGAGTCGCCCCGGATCGTCACCCGGACCGCGGCGCCGTGCCGGGGGTGCCAGGTCCGGTGGGTCCGGTGGCCGCGGTAGCTGAACGCGTCGATCGTGGTGTCGCCGAGTAACAGGGCCTCGCTCGCGTCGAAGCGCGTGACGGCCGTGCCCTCCAGGGCGACCCGGCTGCGCAGCTGGTCGTCGAACTCCAGGGTGATGGAGGTGTCGCCGACGCCGACGAGGTCGGGCTCGTGATCCGGGGTCGCGGCCGCTGCCCCGGCGCCGGTCAGGGCCGGAAAAGCGGCCAGGCCGGCTCCGCCGAGCGCCACCTTCAGTACGGTTCGCCGGTTCAAGTCGGCCATGTCAGGCTCCCTTCGTTGTCGCCGGATACGTCTCGCCGGGCACGTCCGCCAGTTCGTCCGCGCCCTTCCGCTCGTCGCTGTAGATCATCAGGGTCGAGCCGCCGATCGCGAGCACGATGCCGATCGCGGCGTAGATCGACGGCAGGGTCTGGTAGATGGCCAGGGAGAGAACGACGGTGAGCACCGGGGCCAGTGCGTTCGTCGTCGGCGCGACGATCGTCGCCTTGCCCCGGCTCAGTGCCATGACCAGGAACAGCGCGCCGATCGCGTTCAGCACCTGCGTCCCGGCGGTGAGCGCGGGCGCCTGCCAGGGGAAGCCGCCGGGGAACCCGCCCATCATCAGGAGCGCCACCGGGATCAGCAGCAGTCCGCTGATGGTCATGTAGGCGAAGGTCGTCCCGTCGTTGACGCCGACCGTGGCGGCCTTCTTCATGTAGTAGGCCTGGACGCCCCAGGCGACGAGGATGCCGATCGCCAGCAGCAGCCAGGGGCCGGTGGAGACGTCGCCGCTCACGTCCGAGACGTTGAACAGCACGAGTGCCGCCAGCGCGGCGAGCAGCCCGATCACCGACAGCGTCGTGAGTCGCTCGCGGAGCATGGCGATGGCCATCAACGCGGTGACGGCCGGGGACAGCGCGATGATCGGGAAGATCAGGTAGGCGGGGCCGATGGTGAGCGCCTGGAAGAGGGCCAGTTGGCCGCCCGCCCCGGTCAGTCCGACGATCAGCCCGTAGAAGGCGGCGATGGGCCGGCGGTCGAAGGTGACGCCACGGAGACCGAAGTAGGCGGGGATGAGCATGGTCAGTGCCCAGATGATGTAGACCATCTCGTCCGGGTAGCCGTACTCGGAGGTCGGCAGGCTGGACAGCGCGCCCCACGTGCCCCAGAAGGCCACCAACAGGCCGGCATAGACTATCCAGCTTCTACTGTTCTTCATCGTCTTCTCCCAACGACGGGCTGGGTGCGGATCGCAGGCGCAGCAGCGCGGTGTCGCCGAGCGGTTCGGCGCTCAGCTTCGCGGCGTAGATCGCGGCGCCGATGTGGGGTGGGTGGAGCGGGTCGCGCGGTTCGTACGCGGCGTGCCGCCCTTCGAGTTCCTTGTGGAAGGTGTCCACGATGGACGATCCGGCGGTGAACACGCCGCCGGAGTGGGAGACCGGCACCGGCCGGTCATCGGGGAAGCCGAGCCGCACACGGGCGGTGTCCACCGTGTCGACCAGTTCCCGCGCGGCCTCGGCGAGGATCTCGCCGGCGTGCCGGTCGCCCTGATCGGCCGCGGCGACGACCACCCGGCTGAGCGCGGCGATCCGGCTGCGGTCGCCCTGCCAGCGGTTGAGCACCACGTCGACCAGGTCGAGGTCGTCGTGCAGGTCGAGGTGCTCGCGGACCAGGGTGTGCAGCGGGCCGGGGGCGAGGCGTCCGTCGCTCATCTTCGAGAAGCGGGCGAGCCCGCGGATCCCGATCCAGTAGGCGGAGCCCTCGTCGCCGAACAGCTCTCCCCAGCCGCCGACGCGGGCGGTGCGGCCGTCGTGCTCGCCGTAGGCGATGGACCCGGTGCCGCTGACGACGTTGATCCCGTCGGCGCCACCGAGCGAGCCGGCCCAGCCGCAGACCATGTCGTTGCCGCAGGTGTAGCGGTCGTGGCCGAGGGCGTCGCGGGCGGCCGTCTGGAGGGTGGGGATGTCGCCGCTGGCCTCGCCGTAGGTTGGCAGCCCGAAGAAGGCGTGCCGGACGCCGTCGGGCGTCGTGCCGGCCTCGGCGCACAGTGCCGCGACGCCGTCGCGGAGGACGCGGCCGACGAGGTCGATGCCGACCGAGAAGTAGTCGGTGGACGGACCCCGTACCTGCGCGGCCACCTCCCCGCCCTCGGTCACGAGGCAGAAGGCGGTCTTCGTGCCGCCCCCGTCGACTCCGAGGAACATGGTCACTCCCCTCCCGCGGACACGAGGTCGGCCGGCTCAGTCGAGTGGATGGATGGTGACGCCTCGCACCACACGGTTCACCTCCTGCGCGGGGAACGGGTTGTCCGGCGTGTGTCCGAGGTGGAGGGAGGCGTGCAGCGCGATCGTCTGCGGGAAGAGGGCGTAACAGAGCGCCGACGTCGCGTCGTCCAACCCGTCGAGCCCTGGCAGGTGCCAGAGCGACGAACCGTCCACAGCGGACAGTGCGACGACCTCGGCCGGCGCGGCCGCGCGGCGCAGCTCGTCGACCAGGTCGAGGTCGTAGCGCCGGGTGTAGGGGTCGCTGGAGACGTAGACCACGGCGAGCGTGCGGTCGTTCAGCACGGCCTTGGGCCCGTGCCGGAAGCCGAGGGACGACTCGGCGTGCGTCTGCACCTGGCCCGCGGTCAGCTCGAGCAGCTTGAGCGCCGACTCGCGGGCGAGGCTCCGCAGCGGGCCGCTGCCGAGGTAGACGAAGCGCTCGTAGCCCGCCGTGACCAGCGACCGTGCCCGGTCGGCGATGCCGGGCAGCGCGCGCTCGGCGGCGGTGGCGAGCTGGTGGACGGTCTCGTCGGCCGTGCCGCCGGTGAGCACGAGCTGGATGGCGAGCGCCATGCTCGTGAAGCTCGACGTCATCGCGAAGCCCTGGTCGTTGGCGGCGGCGGGCATCAGGAGCACCAGCGAGGACGGCGCGTCCGCGTGCTCCCGGGCCAGCTGGCCATCGGGGTTGCAGGTGACGACGAGGTGGTGGCACTCGGTCAGCACCTGGTCCGCGAGCCGGGTGGCGGCGATCGCCTCCGGGCTGTCCCCCGAGCGGGAGAGCGAGACCAGCAGCGTCGGCACGTCGTCGCCGAAGCAGCCGTGCGGGTCGGCGACCAGGTCCGTGCTGGCGACGGGCTCGACGCGGTGGCCGAGCCGGCGGCGCAGGGCCGGCGCCACCACCTCGCCGGCGTACGCGGACGTGCCGGCGCCGGCGAGCACGATCCGCAGGTCGCGGCGGTCGAGCAGCGGGCGGAGGAAGGCGGCGTGGTCCTCGGCGAGGGTCGAGGCCGTCTTCGCGACCTCGCGCCAGAGGGCGGGCTGTTGGGCGATCTCGCGGGCGGTCCAGCCCGCTCCTCGGCTGTCGAACTCGCCGGGTGAGTAGCCCAGGATCTGCTCCATGGAGATCGCGTTCCTCCTCGCCGCACTGCGGGATGGTCTACTCGGCGAACGTAAGCGGTATGAAAGTGGCTTGTCAATGGGCCACATCCGGTATGACCTGGTTCTCCGTGAGTGACCGAACGGACAACCGGTATGGTTCTGGTATGACCGTTGCGAGGACGCCGCTCCCCCGTGGCCTGTTCGCCGACGACGCGCTTCCGCTGTACGAGCGCACCGCCGCGCAGCTGCTCGACGACCTGCGCGCCACCTCGGCCCGGGCCGGCGACCGGCTGCCGTCCGAGCGGGCGCTGGCGACCCGGTACGGGGTGTCCCGGGTGACGCTGCGGGCCGCCCTCGCCGAGCTGGAGGCGCGTGGTTTCGTGCGGCCGACGTCGTCGCGCGGGTGGTTCGTCGTCGAGCTCGACCAGACCGCCGAACCGCCGGTGGCACCCGCCGCGACCCCCCAGGTCCAGGGCTTCGCCGACTACGCCCAGGTCAACGGGTTGACGGCGAGCAGCCGCGTGCTCTCCGCGACAGTTCGCCCGGCGACGGTGCCCGAGTCCGAACACCTCCGCGTCGCCCCCGGCGCCGACCTGTTCGACCTGCACCGGCTGCGGTTCCTCGACGACCTGGTGGTCGTGCTCGAGCACAACCGGCTGCCGCTGACGGTCTGCCCGGCCCTGGCCGACACCGACTTCAACGCCGCCTCGCTGTACGCGACCCTGCGTGCGGCGGACCCGCCGCAGCTGCCCAGGGTCGCCGACTACTCGGTCGAGGCCCGCCACCCGACGCCGAGGGAGATGGAGCTGCTCGAGACCGGCGACACGATGCCGATGCTCGTCGCGACCCAGCTGACGTTCAACCAGGAGGACCGGCCGATCGAGCTGACCGTCCAGGTCTACCGGGGGGACCGCTACCGGTTCCGGGCCTCCATCACCAACCCGAGCTGATCCCCTCCGCGTGGCATGATGATCATCGATATCGACCGGAGGGAAACCACAGTGAAGCGAGTTCTGACCACGGGTGCGGTCGCGTCGGCCGCGCTCGGCATGCTGCTGGCCGGGGCGGGCACGGCGTCCGCGCAGGACCCGTACGCCAAGTACGCCACCGAGTCCGCGTGCTCGACCGCGGGCTTCCAGTACGTGCTGTCCGGCAAGGCGACCCGGTACGACTGCACCGGCCCGCACGCCGGCCCGGCGAGCCAGAAGTACTGGCTCTACCTGCTCTGATCGCGCGTCGGGTCACCGCTCGCCCGGCAGGCCGCGGTCGCCGGGCGGGCGCGGCGCGTTCAGCTTGAGGACGACACCGAGCATCCGGATCGCGAAGCAGATCGCGGCCGCGACCAGCGCCGCCGGCAGCCCGTAGATCCCCAGGTGGATGGCGGCGACCGTGAGCGCCGCGGCGACCAGGGCCGGGATCGCGTACAGGTCGCTGCGCAACACGGTCGGAACCTGCCGGACCAGGGTGTCCCGGATCGTCCCCCCGCCCACCCCGGTCACGGCGCCCAGGATGATCGCCGGACCCACCCCGAGCCCGAACGCGACGGCCTTGCTGGCCCCGATCACCGCGAACACGCTCAACCCGATCGCGTCCAGCACGTTGATCGGTGTCTCCAGCCGGTCCAGCCACTGGCTGAGCGCGAACGCCACCAGCCCACCCGCCACGGCCAGCGCCAGATACCGCCAGTCCCGGAAGGTGGCCGGCGGCACGTCGCCGACCAGCACGTCGCGGATGATCCCCCCACCCATCGCGGTGATCACCCCGAGCGTGACCACCCCGACGATGTCGAGCTGGGCGGCCCGCACCGCGGTCAGCGCACCGTTCAGCCCGAAGGCGAAGGTGCCGACCAGGTCCAGCACCAGCAACAACGGCAGTTCGGTCGTCATGGCCATCGGTCACCCCTCCGGATCGCTCCGGCACAGCATCGCGTCGCGGCGAGACCCGGAGGGGGTTGACACGCCCGGTGGCTCAACCGCCGCCGCGGTTGCCCGGGGCGCCAGGACGGCCGGGGCCCGGTCGGCCGGTAACCACGAATGGCGCCGACGGCTCCGACCACTCCGACCACTCGCCGCCGCCCTCGGCGCGGACGAAGGCCCGGTACCGGCGGGGGCGGACGTCCTCGAACACCGCCGAGAGCCGGTCGGGGCCGACCGTGGTCGAGGCCGCCCGGCGTCCGGCGCTGTCGCGCAGCACCACCTCGTACCGTTCGACCCGGCCGCCCGTCTCCGGCGCGGACCAGGTGACCGTCACCGTCTGCCCGTCCACCCGACCGACGACGTCGGTGGGTGCGCCGGGCACCGCCGGGACCTCGACGGAGAAGACCTTCGGAGCGCTGCGGGTCACGTTGCCCGCCGCGTCCTCGAGCACGACGTACCACTCGTACGCGACCCCCGGCGACACGCGGGTCATCGTCACGCTCACCGGGTCGTCGCCAGTCGTCCGCCGAGTGTCGCCGACCTGCGTTGGCGTGCCGGCGGCGACGGTGAACGAGCTGGTGGTGAGCGTCCGCGTGGTGCGGCCGCCGAGGTCGAGCTCGAGCACGTAGTTCTCGGTGTCGTGGCCGTGCAGGCCGGGCACCGCACCCGGAGCGAGGTCGTGGTGCCACGGCCCGTCCGAGGAGGTCGCGTCGAGCAGCGGCGAGTAGGTGTTGAAGTACATCAGCCCGTTCTCGGCGTCGACGCTGACGTGCTTGAGGAACTCCTGCCCGCCGTAGACGCGGCCCTGGTAGTCGGTGAGGACCCCGTAGGAGGTGCCGCCGGGCGCGTTCTCCGTCGCCGCCACGCCGGTTCCGGTGACGTGGCCGCCGAGCGTCAGCACGACGTTGCCGTACGGCTTGACGAGCTGGTCGAGCACGTGCGGGTTCGACCAGTTGTTCGCGCCGAGGTTCACCGAGTTGTGGATGGCCAGGATGACCGTCGAGTCCGGGTGGGACTCGATGACGTCCTTGGCCCACGCGATCGCCGGCTCGTCGCCGTTGTCGATCGAGAAGTACCCGACGGTGAGGAACAGCAGCTTCGCGCCGTGCACCTCGCCCTCGTAGAAGTAGTTGTCGATGTCGTGGCTGCCGCCGAAGGTGAACGGGCTGCCATCGAGGCTCGCGGCCAACCGCTCCATCGGGTAGTACTCCGGCAGCAGCACGCGGTTGTTCCTGGCGTCGTCGTAGTCGTGGTTGCCCCAGGAGATCAGGTACGGGATCTCCGCGTCCTCCCAGGCCCGGACCGCCGGCTCGGCGTTCGCGAACTGGTACTCCTGGGACAGGTATGGCCGGTTCACCAGGTCGCCTGCCTGCACGACGATCTCGGTCTTGCGCTTCTTCGCGACGTCGGCGACGTACTCGAACTGGTCGACCATCAGCTCGGGCGTCGCCTGCGCGTACAGCTGGGTGTCCGGCACGTGGTCGAACGCCCAGTCGTAGTCGCCCGCGTCCGGCAGCGCGGTGAAGTCGTGGTCGTCGCCGGTCGGCATCTCGGTGAGGCCGCGCCAGACGAGGATGTGCATCCTGCGCTGCTCCACCGCGTGTTCGTCGGCCCGCGCGGTCACGTCGAGGGTCACCTCGCCGCCCTCGGCGTTCGACCCGGAGTCCTTCAGCAGCCACCGGCCGGCGCCGTGGTCGTAGACCCAGGCCGACACCGTGCGGGTGTCGCCGGTACCGCGCCAGGTGACGTGGAACGACTTCGCCTCGGCCTGCCGGCCGGTGAGCGAGACCGCGTAGATCTGGAACGGGTTCTCGTCGTCGCCGACGGTCGTCGGCGACAGGTCACCGGTGGTCTCGCCGCTGGTCGGCGTGAGTGCCTCCGGCGTGCGGTCGGTCGTCGATCCGGTGCGCACGACCGTGTTCGACTCGTCCAGCGTGAGGAGTTCGTGGGCGTGGAACGTCGCGTCGACCACCTCGCGATCGCCGGTCCGCGGGGTCGCGGTCAGGGTCACGTCGCCGCCCGCGGCGCTGTCGGCGTCGTCGCTCAGCTCGGGTTGCGCGGGAGCGGAGGTGTCGGTGACGGTCAGGCGCGTCTCGGCCGAGGCCGTGCCGCCGTCCTCGGCGGTCGCGGTGAACGCCACCGTCCGCTCGCCGAGGGCGTTGACCGGCACCTCGACGGAGAACGCGCCCGCGGCGACGCTCGTGCCGAACACCTCCTCGCCCGCGACCGTCGCCACCAGGGTGGAGCGCTCGCTCACCGTGCCGGTGACCGGCACGAGACCGGCGTCGAGCTCGGTGCCGGCGGTCGGGGTGCCGATGACCAGCGACACGGGGTCCTCGGCCCGGTCGGCCAGCGCGCCGACGCGCACCGCGTCGCCGAAGAGGTTGTCGTAGCGGAACTTCTCGAAGTCGGGGGTGAACGCCTTCCCCGAGATCTGCACCTCGTCGATCGAGCCGGAGAACGGTGCCGCGAGGCTGCCGTCGGCGGTCGCGTAGTCGCCGATGGTCGTCGGCACGTCCGGGTCGGAGTAGGTGGTGCGGTACTCCAGGAACTGGCTGTGCACCTCCTGGCCGTCGACGAACACCGAGTAGGTCATCCCGTCGTAGGTCTGGGTGACCAGGTGCTGCTTCCCCGGGGCCGGCAGCTCGGCGCGCGGCCCGACGTCGAACGGGCTGAACTCGAAGCTGTTGCCGGCCAGGCGGTTGCCGAGCTGCTTCGTCTCGGGCACGACGCCCTGCCAGAACGTCGTCCGGCCGGTGCCGTCGGCGTTCTCCTTCGCCACCATCGGGCTGTTGCCGGTCAGCGCGGCGAGCTGGTCCTCGGTGAGGCTGTAGAGGGTGCTGACGGTGAACCGGTCGTGGTCGCCGCCGACGTCGCCGGGGTACTGGATCCGCGCGTCGCCGAACACCGATCCGGTGGTGCCCGCGCCGGTCGTCGTGGTCTCCAGCCGACCGCCGATCACCGTTCCGGTGTGCCGGCCCGTCGAGTCCGGGACGCGGTCGCCGCCCTCGCTCGCCGTGTCGAGGTGCTCGACGAGCGCGTACCCGTCGCTCCACACGTCGGCCGGGTCGTTGGTGTCGTCGCCGCCGCCGAAGTACGCCCAGACGGTGGTCGCCGACCGCGCCGGGAGCGCGGGCAGCTTCACCCAGAGGACGGACGTGCCGCCGGGTCGCCAGGTCTCCACCTCGTGGGACAGCGGGGCGCCGTTCTCACCGGCGACGGTGAGCTGGTCGGCGGCGACGTCGGGGGTCGCGTCGAGCGTGACGCGGACCGGGGTGTCGGTGAGGTCGCCGCGGGTGTCGTTGTTCACCGTGATCGGCTGCCGGAACTCGGCCTCGGCGTCGGCCCAGGCGATCGCCGAGCCGTCGGTGGTCACCAGGCCGCCGAGCTCGCGCAGGCGGTGTTCGAGCGCGGTGAGCTTGGCCAGGTTCGAGACCGCGGTGCGCTGCGCCTCGGTCAACGAGTCGACGTCGGCACGGGCGCGGGCGACCCGTTCGGCGTCCCCTCGGGTCACCTGCTCGACCGAGGGCAGCGCGTCGATCCTGGCGACGACCGGCGAGATCTGCCGGTCGATGCCGAAGCTCTCGAACACGCGCGGAGATCCCTCGTCGCGGATGTCGTAGAGGTCGACGGTCAGGCGGCCGTCGGTGACCGAGACGGCGGCGAAGTTCTCGGTGGCCCGCTCGCCGGTGCGCTCGAACAGATTGAGATAGGCCTCGAGGTCGATCCCGCCGCCGACCTCGGTCGCCTGCCGGTAGTGCTTGGCCCCGGCGGTGTTGGGCAGGAAGAAGATCGTGCCGTCGGGGTCGACGGAGTACTCGATCCGCTTGCCGTTGACGATCTCGGTGATCACCTCGGTCTCCGCCGGCCGTGCGCCCTCGACGCCGTTCGGGTCGGAGACCAGGGCCTTGGTGCGGCTGATCACGTGGTCGTGGCCCTGCAGCACGAGGTCGATGTCCAGCTCGTCGACGAGCGGCACGAGCACGTCGCGCATGGCGATGATCTCGCGGTCGTCGAGGTGGGTCGCCGTGGTGTAGGCGCCCTTGTGCATGCTGAGGATGATCCAGTCGGCGCCGTTCTTCCTGGCCTGGCGGACGTCGGTTCGCAGCCAGTCCAGCTGCGCGTCGGACACCGCCTGGTCCGGGTCCTCGTTGGTGTTCAGCACCGCGAAGTGGGCGTCGTTGTAGTCGAACGAGTAGTACGCCCCGTGGGCGGTGTCCTGCCTGTTCGGGGTGGCGAGCGAGAAGTGGTCGACGAACGCGTCCTGCGCCTCGTCGTGGTTGCCGGCGGTCGGCGCGAAGGTCGTCGACAGCAGCGTCTCCTCCGCCGCGGTCATGATGTCGACCCAGTCCTGCTCGACACCACCGCGCTCGACGAGGTCGCCGCCGTGCAGGATGAACTCGGCGCCGGGCACGTACTCCAGCGACTTGGCCATGGTCGCGGCGGACAGCCCCGCCTCGTCCTCGTTCTGCGACTGGGTGTCGGTCAGGTCGACGAAGGTGAAGTCGTCCTCGCCGTCGCTGGTCTGGAAGGTGCCGGTCGGGCTCCAGATCTGCGCGTCCGGGCTGCCGAGCCGGTAGTAGTACCGCGTCTCCGGGTCGAGTCCGGTCGCGACCGCCTTGAGCAGCTGCTCACCCGAGCGGCTGCGCGACGCCTCGGCCGGGAACTCCAGCGTCTCGCCGTCCGGAAACTCGCGGTCCGCGCTCACCCGCACGACCGCGTCGCCATCGACCGAGGAGTACCAGCTGAAGCCGCGCCGGGTCTTGCTGTCGCCGTGGAACGTGGTCGCGATCCGGTTCGGCGCCTGGTCGTCGGTGACGAACTTCGGCACCGGGTGCCCGAGGGCGGCGTCGAACGTCCAGTCCGAGCCGAAGTCCCAGTCGACGCCCTCGTAGGTGGCCTGCTCGCCGAGTGCGGCGGCGGTCGTGTCCGCGCCGTTCTGGTCGTCCGCCCGACCGGTGACCGTCGCGCCGCCGACCCGGATGGTGTCGAGGGCGAGGTTGTCGGCCAGCGAGGCGACCCGGTAGGGGTCCCCGCCGACGTAGCCGAGGATCCGGCCGGCGAAGTTCGCGGTCTCGCCCTCGTAGGCGATGCCACCCGCGAAGGCCACGTTGCGTTCCACGACGATCTCGTTGCCGTTGCCCGGATACGCGACCACGAGGGCGGCGTTCACCCCGCGCACCCCGCCGGGCTGGTCGACGGAGAGCTCGGCGGCGACGAGGTTCTCGGTGACCTCGGTCGTGCCCGTCGCGTACGCCACGACACCCGCCGGCATCTTGTCGGCGCTCATCGACCCGTCGACCCAGTTGTTGCGGATCGTGCTGGCACCGTGCGCCTCCGCGGTGATGCCGGCGACCTTCTCCGCGGCCCGCGCGGTGAGCCGGGCGTCGACGACGCTCACGCCCTCGACGGTGCTGTCCCGGAGGACGACCGCGACGGCGGCGACGAAGCCGGTGCCCTCCCCCGCGTCGGCGGTGACGCCGGCGAGCGTCAGGTCGCGGATCGCGGCGCCGTTCGCCGTGCGGATCAGGCCGAGCCGGTCGGCGTGCTCGGCGCCCGCGGTGCTCGGCGCGTAGCTGAGCCCGGTGATCGTGTGGCCGGCGCCGTCCAACTCGCCCTCGAACAGGTCGATGCCTCCGAACGGCTCCCGGCCGGTGAAGTCGAGGTCGGTGGTCAGCCGGTAGGAGCGGTCGCCGGTGTACTTCGGGTTGCCCGTGTTGAGCTCGGTCGCGAGGAACTCCAGGTCCGCCTCGCTGCCGAGTTCGTAGGGCACCTCGGGCGTGCCGGCGCCGAACAGGCTGTAGGCGTCGCTGGGCACCGGGTGCCCGAGCGTGTCGTCCCACTGCCACTCGTTGCGGAAGTCGAAGCCGAGGGCCTCGTAGGTGGCCTGCTGGGCGAGCTTCGCGGCGGTGACGTCCGTGCCGTGCTGGTTGCGGACGCCGGGGCCGGTGACGGTGGCGCCGCCGACGGTGATCGCGGCGTTCGCGAGGTTGTTCTCGGCGGTCCAGCCCCCGTAGGCGGTGTAGCCGACGATGCGGCCGAGGAACCCGTCGACGCGGCCCTCCCCGGTGATCGACCCGGAGAGGGCGACGTTGCCGGTGAACGTGCCGCTGTTCGGGGTGCCGGGGTAGGCGACGACGAACCCGGCGTTGTTGCCCTTGGTGCCGTCCGCGCCGCCACCGGTGCGCATGGTGAGGTCGACGGCGACGAGGTTGTTGGCGAAGAGGGTGTCGCCCTTCGCGTAGGCGGCGAGGCCGCCGGGCATCTCGTTGGCCGTGATGTCGCCGGTCACCCGGTTGTCGGTCACGGTGCCGCCGTTCAGCTCGGCGAGCAGCCCGCCCGCCTTCTCCGCGCCCGCCGCGGTGAGGTCGGCGTCGAGGACGCTGGTGCCGGTGATCGTCGCGTTCACGCCGTAGACGACCAGCCCGGACACGAAGCCCGCGTCGTCGCCGTTGTCGGCGACCGGCCGTTCGACGACGAGGTCGCGGATGGTGCCGTCGGTCAGGTCGCGCACCAGGGCGCGGGTGTTCCGGTTGGTCTGCCCGTCGTCCGGATGGGTGCCGTAGACGATGTCGCTGATCGTGTGGCCCGCGCCGTCGAGGGTTCCGGTGAGCGTGTTGATACCGGGGAACTCGGCGCCGCCGAAGTCGATGTCGGCGGTCAGCACGTAGCTCGCCGAGGCGTACGACCCCGGGTCCTCGTTGATCGCGGTCGCGGCCGCGAGCAGGTCGTCGCGGGTGGCGATCCGGTACGGGTCGCGGTTGCTGCCGGACCCGTCCAGCTCCAGTTCGGCGGCCGAGGCGGTCGGGGTGACGCCGACGACGATGAGCCCGAGTACGGCCAGAACCGTGACTAACGGACGGACGAGACGGTCGGAACGGGTGGGCATGACCATCCAGGAGGTAGTCGGTCGCGTCGCGACCCGGAGACAAGGGCCTCCACAGACAAGTTGTCCACTGTGAACCGGCGCGAGCGGGACGGTGAACGTCGGCGCTACCGCTGGTGAACGTCGGTCAGGTGGCGGACTCCCCCGTCCTGATGTCCTCGCCGCTGCGCCAGAACTGTGTGCGGGCCCACAGGCCGAAGACGGTCCACCAGCACCCGTCCGGTCGGGGTTCAGGCCGTGCAGGCGCGCCTGCGGCAGCTGTCGAAGACGTCGACGGCGTTGTCGCCGAAGTCCTCCCAAGGCCGGCCGGACGCGTCGGTGCCCAGCTGGGTGAACAGTGGCACGGCCTCGGCGCCCCGGTCGGCGCTCACCAGGCCGTACGCCGCCCAGCGCTTGTCGCTGTTCGCGTACACCCCACCGCCGCCCGCCGGAGTGGCCAGCCAGCGCTGGATCACGTCGAGCGCGCGGTGGACCCTCTGGTCCTTCCAGATCTTCTCGTTGTAGTCCTCGTAGTCGTACGCGGCCTGGACGACCAGGAAGGCGAGCGACGGGGACGCGGCGGCGGCCCGCTCGGCGAAGGCGAACAACGCGTCGTACGAGCCGGGCCCGTCCGGTGACAGGTACATCAGCGCGAACTCGTGTCCGGTGCGGTGCAGCGGGTCGCGGGCCTGCAGCTCACGCCAGATCGTGCCGAACGCGTTGTTGTCGTACCCCCGGCCACGCGCGAGCGTGACCAGCGTGCACCACGGGGTCGGGTCGTCCGGCGCCAGCTCGGTCGCCTTCAACGCCGCCGCCTCGGACCGCAGCACCATCTGGTTGAACGCGTCGTGCTGGTCGGCCCGCGTCTGCTCGCCCGGCCTGTTGCCGCGCAGTTTCCAGGCCAGCCAGAAGAGCCCGTGCGCCTCGACGACCGCCAGGTGCCGGTCGCCACCGGTCTGGGCGCGCCACGCCTCGAGCCAGGTGCCGTCGTCGGCGGCGGCCTCGCCGAGGGCGTGCACCGCGGCGGCGCGCATCGCCCAGTCGCCGTAGGAGCGGTTGAGCAGTTCGGCGGCCGGGCGCCAGTCGCGGGCTCTCGCCGCGGCGACCGCCGAGGCGATCACCGGGACCGGCCTGCTGAGGTCGGTGCTCAGCGCGTTCTTGGGCGGCATCCCCCACCGGGTGACGTCAACGGCCGGCAGGTCGGGTAGGCCGGGCACCATCTCGGCCGGGTTGACCGTGGGGTCCACCTGGTGGATCAACGCGATCAGGTCCTCGTGGGGCGCGCCCTCGATGTACGCCTTGACCGACAGGCCATGGCGCTTCGCCTCCTTGCGGAATGCCATCAGGACGCGAGTCCTCGTTCCGAGTAGCAGTGCCACGATGTCCTTGCCTTCCGTGTGGTCGTCCCGCCGAGTCCAGTAGTGCGCGCAGGCCGGCCGTGTCGGGCCGGTCGGCGACCGCCGCGTCGACCAGGTCCGGCAGCGGAACCCGGTACCGCTCGTCCAGGCGCATCTCGCCGACGGACGGCCACGACTCCCGCCACACGACGGCGCCCGCGTCGGTGAGGGTCGTGACGACCGCGCCGAACAGTCCTTCCCGGACGATCAGCCTGGCTCGCTCGCGACGAACCCTGGGGGCCTCGGGCTGATCCGTCGGACACAGCTCGGTCAGCAGGCCGGCGTCGAGCGCGTCGAGCAGCGTGTGCGGGGACGGCGGTCGCCCGGTCAGCCGGGCCGCGGTGGCCAGCACCTGGCCGGTGTGCTCGGTCAGCGAGGCGATGCCGCCGACGCGGACCAGGGTCGGCCAGTCGACGCGCCGCTTGGTGCGTGCCTCGGGCACCAGGGCGTCCAGGAGCGCGGCGTCGAGCAGCGGCAGCGGGTCGCGCAGCAGGCCGAGCGCGCTGCCGGCCGGAACCCGCATCGTGCCGGGGGCGCGCAGCGCGTCGATGGCCGCGATCCGCTCGCTCATCGGCGGGTGCGTGTCGTCCGGGTCCGCCTCGTGCGGCGGGTTGGCGCGCAGTTTGGCCAGCTCGTCGTGCAGCGAGGCACGCAGCCTGCCGTAGCCGCCGAACGGGTCGGCCGGCAGGTAGCCGGCGGCCCAGCCGGCGACCAGGTGGTTGTTCAGGAACGCGTCCCACGAGCCGGCGATCGGCGCCAGCTCACGGAAGGCCGCGACGGTGGCGGCCGAACCGACCGCGACGGCCGCCGCCTGGTCCGCCGCGATCTCCTGGCGCCTGCTCAGGGATCTGGACGCGCGCAGTGCCCGCGCGGCGGCGTGCCGGAGCAGGAAGTGCAGTGCCCGCTGGAGGTAGTCGTTCCGGTTCACCGTGTTCATGGTGTGCGCGAAGGCACGCCGGCTGCGGTAGGCGACACCGGCGAACCGGGTGTCCCGGTTGCTGTAGTGCGCGAGCTCGTGGGTCAGCACCGCGGCGAACTGGGCGGCGCTCAACCCGGCGAGCAGCGGGGCGCCGATGAACAGGTGTCGCCGGGTGGAGATCAGCCCGAGCAGCCGGGTGTCCTCCACGACCCCGGCGTTCGCCTCCGCGGTCAGGTGGATGTCGTCCGGCGGTGCGGTGCCGGCCGCGGCGGCGAACCGGCGGACCAGCGCCCACAGCTCCGGTTGCTCGTGCTCGCGCACCGGCACGCCGTGCACCGGGGTGTCGATCTTCGCGGCCAACACCCACAGGCCGCGGCCGAGCACCAGCACGGTCGGCACCACGCCGATCGCGATCTTCACCGCGGTGACCGGCGAGACGGTGAACGCGTAGACGTTGAACGCGACCAACGCGCCCATGACGAGCAGCATCGCCGCCGGAACGACGCTCACCAGCAGCACCCACGACACGGTGCGCGACAACAGTTTCACAGTGGCTCCTCCGCGGCCGCCGGCAGCGTGGCAGCGCCCGGTACACGGCCGGCACACGTGCGGAATACGAGCGGCGGCGCTCCTTGACGTGGCGCGCACCACCCACTTAACCTGTCGCCCTGCGCAGGGTTGCAGGATACCGCGAAGGGGCGGACACCATGAGCCTTCGGGACGTAGCTCGGCAGTTGGACGGCGTGTTGTCGGAGTCGAGCCGGCGCGCGCTCAACCTGCTGCTCGCCGACCCGCACGAGATGGCCAAGCTGTCGGCGGCCAAGGTCGCCGAGCGCCTGGGAGTGCACGAGACGACGGTGATCCGGCTGGCCCGCCAGCTCGGCTACAGCGGTTACCGGCAGCTGCGCGACGACCTCAACCGCAGCGCCGAGGACGACGCCCGCCGCGACCTCGCCGCGCTCACCAGTGCCGACCGGGCACGGTCCCGCGGCGAGACCGCGTACACGCTGGCGTCGCTGGTGAGCGACGAGGTGGCCGCCCTGCAGCGCCTCGTCCGGCTGGTCCCGCAGGAGCAGGTCGACGCGCTCGCGAGCGCGATCATCGCCGCCGGGCGCACCTACCTGTTCGGGCCGCCCTACGCGCGGTCCACGATGGAGATCCTCGAGCGCAGGCTGCGCAGGCTCGGCGTCGCCGTGGTCTCGCTGCCGATGAGCGGCAGGCTGCTGGCCGAGCACCTCACCGCGCTCGGCCAGAACGACCTGGTGCTCTCCTTCGTCTACCGCCTGCCCTCCCCCCGGCTGGACCGGATCAACGGGTACGCGGCCAGCGTGCGCGCCACCACCGCGGTGATCGCCGACGAGGACGGGCTGTCCTACCAGCCCCGGCCCGACCACCTGATCGTCGCGCCGCGCGGGCCGAGGGACAGCCAGCGGTCGCAGGTCGTGCCGATCGTGCTGTCCTACGCGCTGCAGGCCGCCCTGCACCACCTCGCCGCCGACCGGGTCGAGGACACGCTCCTGCTCCTCGACGACATCGCGAAGGTGGTGGGCGACGATGAGCCGTCCCACGGTGCCTGACGGTCCGGGCGCGGTCGAGTCGATCCGCGCGGCGATGGAGTCGGCGGAGCACCTCGACGAGCCGGCCCGGTGGAGTCCACGGGGGTTCCGCCTGGCCAACCTCCTCGGCGCGGGCGTGCTCACCGCGTTCTCGGCGTGGCTGCTCTTGGCCTCCCTGTCCTACGCGTTCCAGGTCGGCGGGCAGCCGGGGCCGGGGTTCTTCCCCCGGCTGGTCGCCGGTCTGCTGCTGGTACTCGGACTCGTGTGGTTCGGCACGACGCTGGTCCGCGCGCCGGACGTCACGGGGGTTTCCGAGGGACCGCCGGACCGGCCGACGCTCGTGCGGGTCGTGGCCGCGCTGGCCGTCGTGACCGCCGCGGCCTTCGCGCTGATGACGCTCGGCTACCCACTGACGATCGCGGCCGCGGTCGCCGCGCTGGCCCTGCTCGCCGCGGCCACCGTCCGGACCGCGGTGGTGACCGGGGTGCTGTTCGCCGTGACCTCGTTCCTGCTGGT
Source organism: Actinophytocola gossypii (assembly GCF_025165815.1). Lineage (GTDB taxonomy): Bacteria > Actinomycetota > Actinomycetes > Mycobacteriales > Pseudonocardiaceae > Actinophytocola > Actinophytocola gossypii. The sequence continues at coordinate 74,508 of NZ_JAFFZE010000004.1, forward strand.
CACCACGCTCCTCGGCATCCAGCTGCCGCTCGGCGTGCTCCGGCCGTTCCTGGTCTTCCTGCTCTGACCCGCCACCAAGAGGGATATCACCGTGGATACCTTCGCACAGCTGCTCGACGGCCTCGGCGCCGTCCTGCAACCGGGCAACCTCCTCTTCGCACTGGCGGGCTGCCTGATGGGCATGGTCGTCGGGATCCTGCCCGGCTTCGGCCCGCCCGCCGCGATGGCCCTGCTCCTGCCGGTGACCTACGTGGTCGGCCCGGTGCCGGGGATCATCATGATCGCGGCCATCCTGTACGGCGGCATGTACGGCGGCACGATCACCGCCGTGCTGATGAACGTCCCCGGTGAGCCGTCCTCGGTGGCGACCACACTGGACGGTTACCCGATGGCGAGACAGGGGCGCGGCGGCGTGGCGCTGGTGATCGCCGCCGCCGGGTCGTTCGTCGGCGCGACCATCGGCATCATCGGGATGGTCCTGGCCGCTCCGCTCGCCACCGCCGCGCTGTCACTCGGCGCGCGGGACTACTTCGCCGTCGCGGTGGCCGGGCTGGCGCTCGTCGTCGGGCTCGCGGGCCGGAGCCTGGTCAAGGGCCTGGCCTGCGCGGTGATCGGGCTCGTCATCGGACTGGTCGGGCTCGACCCCGTGCTCGGCACGCCCCGCTTCACCGGCGGCGTGCCAGAGCTGTTCGACGGGTTCGACATGATCGCGGTGGTCATGGGACTGTTCGGCCTCTCCGAGATGCTGGTGGGGCTGGAGAAACGGGTGACCGGCGGGCGGGTCGCCGAACTGGGGCGGATCGCGCCGACCCGCGAGGACTGGCGGCGCTCGGCCGGGCCGTCCCTGCGCGGCAGCGTCATCGGCTTCTTCGTCGGCCTGCTGCCCGGGTCGCCGGGCACGGCCGCCACGTTCAGCTCGTACGTGCTGGAGCAGCGACTGTCCAAACGGCACCGCAAGGAGTTCGGCTCCGGTGCGGTGGAAGGGGTAGCCGGTCCGGAGTCGGCCAACAACTCGCTCGGCATCGCCACGATGGTGCCGATGTTCACCCTCGGCATCCCGTCCTCGGTGACGATGGCGATCATGATGGGCGCGTTCGTCGTGCACGGCCTCACCCCGGGACCGCTGCTGTTCCGCGACCACCCGGACATCGCGTGGGCGATCATCGCCAGCCTGCTGGTGGGCAACGTGATCCTGCTGGTGCTGAACATCCCGCTGATCCGAGTGTGGCTGCTGATCCTGCGCATCCCGTTCCCGGTGCTGTTCCCGATCGTGGTCGGGCTGATGGTGCTGGGCTGCTACGTGGTCACCGGCACCGCGGCCAACATCCTCGTACTGGTCGGCGCCGGAGTACTGGGGTACTGCCTGCGCAAGCTCGACATCCCGTTGGCGCCGATCGCGCTGACCATGGTGCTCGGGCCGATTCTCGAGTCCAACCTGTCCCGCGCGTTGCTGCTGTCCGACGGCGACGTCACCACTCTGGTCGGCAGCCCGTTCTCGGCCACGCTGCTCGCGCTGGCCGTGGTGGCGGTGCTGGCCCCGGCGGTGCTGCGCACGGTGCGGCGGGCCCGTCCGGCCGCGCCGGAGACGACCGAACGACAGAAGGAGCCGCGATGAGGCGGATCGTCGCGTTGGTGCTCGCCGTCGTGCTGACCTGCGGCGGGTGTGCCGCGCTGCGGGGCAGCACCGTCGGCTACGGCGACCCGGCCGACTTCCCGCGGGACCAGCCGGTGACGATCCTGTTGCCGTTCACCGCGGGCGGCTCGTCGGACCTGCTGGTGCGGGCGCTGGCCCCGTTCCTCGCCGAGGAGCTGGGCGTCGAGGTGATCGTGGAGAACCGGGTGGGCGCCGGCGGCCAGGTGGCGATCACCCAGCTGTCGATCGCCCCCGCCGACGGGTACACCATCGGCCTGACGAACCTGCCGTCCACTTTGGCCTACCTCAACCCGGACAAGGTCGCCTCCTACGACCGGTCGAGCTTCACCCCCCTGGCCGGCGTCAACCGCTTCCGGGGCATGCTGACCGTCGCGGGCGACGGCGGGTGGCGGACGATGGCCGACCTCGTGCGGTCGGCGAAGGAGCGCCCCGGCGAGCTGACCGTCGGGGTGGACGGGCTGACCGGCGACGACCACATCGCCGCGCTCGAACTGGAGCATGCCATCGGCGCCGACCTGAAGATCGTGCCGTTCGACAGCGGCAGCGAGAAACTGATCGCGCTCGTCGGCGGCGAGGTCGACCTCTCGCTCGGCACCGTGCCCACGTTCGAGGCGCAGCTGTCCACCGGTGAGCTGCGGGCCCTCGCCGCGCTGGACGACGAGCCGATCCCCGGCTACGAGGACGTGCCGACCGCCATCGACGCCGGCTACGACCTCGTCTGGGACTCCTACAACGTGCTGTCCGCACCGGCCGGGCTCGATCCGGTCGTCGCCGACCGGTTGGAGTCGGCGATCGAGGCGGCGAGCGCGGCCGCCCTGGCGGATCCCGCCTTCGTCGACCAGATGGAAGCGGGCGGGTACGTGTTCGGGTTCCGGCCGGCCGACGAGGTCGCCGGTTTGTGGGCCGACCTCGAGGACAAGTGGGACGACCTCATCCCGCTCGCCCGCGCACAGTCATGATCTCTCCACGGGAAGGAACGATGTTGTCGGCACGTATCACGACCGAGCTGCTCGAGCTGGGCGCCAGCACGGTGTACGAGGGTTCCGGCCTCGACTGCTGGGTTGATCCCGGGCTGCGGCCCGTGTGGCGCGGCGCCCGCCTGGCCGGGCCCGCCTTCACCGTCCGCGCCGCCCCCGGCGACAACCTCGCGGTGCAGCTCGGGGTCCGCGCGGCGCCCGCGGGTTCGGTGCTCGTGGTGGACGGCGCCGGCGAGCGGGTCGGCTACTGGGGTGAGATCCTGACCGAGATCGCCGTCCAGCGTGGACTGGCCGGGCTGGTCATCGACGGCACCGTCCGGGACGTCGACGAGATCGAGCGGACCGGCTTCCCCGTGTTCAGCCGGGGCGTCGCGATGCGGCACGCCGCGAAGCGCGACCGGGGCGAGCTGGGTGGCGTGCTCGACCTGGCGGGCCGGCGGGTCCGCCCGGGTGATGTCGTGGTGGCCGACACCGACGGCGTCGCGGTGGTCCCGCACGAGCAGCTGGACGCCGTGCTCGCCGGGGCGCGGACCCGCGCCGAGAAGGAACGGACCCGGATCGCCACGATCCGTTCGGGGGTCATCCCCGAGACGACCGCCGAGGAGGGGTACTGATGGCGACACCGCTCGACCGTGGCCTGTGGGGGATCCTCGCGACCCCGTTCCTCGACGGCCGCGTTGACGACGCGTCGCTGCGCCGCGAGGTGGAGCTGTTCACGTCGATCCCGGCCGCCGGGATCGTCGCGCTGGGCGTGTTCGGCGAGGGGGCGTCGCTCGACTCGGCCGAGCAGCGCCACGTCGTCGCCACCGTCGTCGAGGCGGCGGGCGGGCTGCCGGTCGTGGCCGGGGTCTCCGCGCTGCGCACCGCGCCGGTCGTCGAGCAGGCCCGCACGGCGGTCGACGCGGCCGGCGGGCGGCTGGCCGCGCTGATGGTGCAGGCGAACTCGCCGAAGGCGGACGTGCTGACCGCGCACCTGCGTGCCGTGCACGACGCCACCGGCGCCGGCATCGTCCTGCAGGACTACCCGGTCAGCAGCGGGGTCACGGTGCCGACGCCGGTGCTGCTCGACGTCGTGGCCGCGTGCCCGTTCGTCGTCGCGGTGAAGGCGGAGTCGCCACCCGTCTCGGCCGCGATCGCCGCGATCGCCCCGCACGTGGCGGTGCCGGTCTTCGGCGGCCTTGGCGGGGTGGGGCTGCTGGACGAGCTGGCCGTCGGCGCGGCGGGCGCGATGACCGGCTTCTCCCGCCCGGAGGCCCTCGCCGCGGCGATCGGGGCGTGGGACACCGGCGGCATGCCGGCGGCCGAGGCGGCGTTCGCCCGCTGGCTGCCGCTCGCGAACTTCGAGGCACAGGCCGGGATCGGGCTCGCGCTGCGCAAGGAGGCGTTGCGGTTGCGGGGGATCTTCACCTCGTCGGAGGTCCGCGCCCCCGCACCGGCGATGCCGGACGCCCTGCGGCCGGTACTGGACATGCACCTCGCCAACCTCACGGAGGAGACGGCCTGATGGACCTCGGACTGAACGGACGCGCCGCGCTGGTGCTCGGCTCCACCTCCGGCCTCGGCCGCGCGGTGGGCGAGGCGCTGGCCGGGGAGGGCGCCAGGGTCGCGTTCTGCGGCCGGCGCGCCGCGCTGGCGCGGGAGACCGCGGCGGCGCACGAGGAGGCGGTCGGCATCGAGACCGACCTGACCGACGCGGACTCGGTGCGCGCCGCGCTCGCGAGCGCCGAGCGGGAGCTGGGTCCGGTGGACGTGCTGGTGCTCAACTCCGGCGGGCCGCCGCCCGGCAGGGCCGAGGACCTGACGGCGGAGGCGTTGACCGCCGCGTTCACGTCGATGCTGCTGCGGCAGGTCGAGCTGGTGAACGCCGTGCTGCCCGGGATGCGGGCGCGCGGCTGGGGCCGGATCGTGGGCATCGGGTCCAGCGGGGTGCAGGCCCCCATCCCCGGGCTGGCGCTGTCGAACACCCTGCGCGGCGGCTTGGCGGGGTACCTGAAGACCCTCGCCGGCGAGGTCGCGGGCGACGGGGTGACCGTCAACATGGTGCTGCCCGGCCGGATCGACACCGACCGGGTCGCGAGCCTGGACCGCGCGGCCGCGGATCGGCAGCGGCTCGACGTCGACGTCGTGCGGGAGCGGTCCCAGGCGCTGATCCCGGTCGGCCGCTACGGCCGGCCGGAGGAGTTCGCCGCGGCGGTCACGTTCCTCTGCGGGAACCCCGCGTCCTACATCACCGGAGAACAACTGCGATGCGACGGAGGCCTCGTTGCCGGCTACTGACCTGAAGATCCAGCTGGGCACCGCCCGGACCGACGACACCCGCGGCACCCGCGCGGTGGTGGTGAGCCCGCGCGGGCTGACGGCGGTGGCCGACCTGGCGCCGGGCACGTTCGCCGACGCCCGGGACGTGATCGAGCGGTTCGGCGCGGCCGAGCTGGCGGAGCTGACGGCCGCCGCCCCGGAGTCGGCGTTCACCGAGGTGGGCGCGACGGTGTTCACCGCGCCGATCCCCCGCCCTCGGATGATCTGGGGTATCGGCCTGAACTACCGCGAGCACGCCACGGACCTGTCGGAGGTCGCGCCGAGCGAGGAGCCGGCGTCGTTCATCAAGGGCGACCACACGGTCATCGGTCCCGGTGACCCGATTCCGCTGCCGTGGCAGAGCGAACGGGTGACCGCGGAGGCAGAGCTGGGCCTGGTGATCGGTTCGCTGTGCCGGGACGCGAGCGTCGAGGACGCGCTGGACCACGTCTGGGGCGTGACCACGGTCCTCGACCAGACCGCGGAGGACATCCTGGCCAGGAACCCGCGTTATCTGACGAGGTCGAAGAACTTCCCCGGCTTCTTCTCGTTCGGCCCGCTGATCACCCCGACCGCCGACGTGGGCGACATCCTGGAGGTCGAGGTCCGCACCCTGGTCAACGGGAACCTCCACCGCGCCAACACGACGGCGAACATGATGTTCCCGCCGGCGGAGCTGGTGAGCTTCCACAGCCAGGTCATGCCCCTGTTCCCTGGCGACATCCTGTCGACGGGCACGCCGGGGGCGGTCCGGATCGAGCCGGGCGACGTCGCGGGCTGTGTGATTCCCGGGGTCGGCGAGCTGTACAACCCGGTCGTGGGGCGCCGATGACAAGCGAACATTGGCGCAATTCTGCGTGATATTCCGTGCTAAGAACTCGTTCACGGCGATGAAAGCCCGGCGAAAATCGCCGGGCTTTCTTTTTTGCCCTTCACGGAATTAATCGAATTTTTCGTTCCGGAAAGGGTTGCCATGACAGAACCGGGCTGCTTCCAAGATCCGATGCTAGTCGCGCGGGCCTGCCAGGACCAGGCCGACGGCCACCGGTACCGCCCCGACCGCTCCGGCTTCGTCGCGATGGCCTGGCACCTGCGAAGAAGTCGGACGGCTGGGACCTCAACACCGGCGACTTCCACTCCTACTCGCACAAGTCCTGGCTCGACAGCCTGCACGACCTGCTGCCCGGCGACGCCCTGCTCAAGAGCGGCCACATGGATTCGAGAAGTGGGTCAACCCGAACGACCACACCGACGGCGCCTGGGTCCACTCCGAGAACACCCACGGCCAGAAGACCAACCACAACATCAACTCCTGGTCGGAGATGACGACCTACCGTGGCATCCGCTACGACAAGATCGTCGACGAACCGACCGGGATCGCCTCGGTGTACGGTGCTGGACGACGGCCGGTTGACATACTCGGGCCGTCGACGTGAGCGATGGGGATCGGACCCAGCGCACGGTCACCTCGACCGGCACGCTCGGGTTCGTGCCGGTGGCGATGGCCACGCTGAACTTCAACACCGTCGTGGTCATCGCCCCGAACGGGCGGCTGTACCGAGTGGACATCAGATCCAACAAGACCGATCTGCGATTCGACCCACCGGTGTTCATCAAACGCCAACGACATGAAGGGATCCACCACCGTCGACACCCGAGGCTGGGTCCAAACCCTCCTCTCCACCCAGCCCGGCACGGTCACCTGATCGGTACCGGGGTGAGCGGGGCCGCACCGGCGAGCACCGCGCACACGTTCTCCGCGGCCCGCATCGCCATGGCGGTGCGGGTCTCGGTGGTGGCCGAGCCGAGGTGGGGGGCCAGCGCCACGTTGTCCCGCTCCAGCAGGCCGGGGTGCACGTCCGGTTCGTGCTCGAAGACGTCGAGCGCCGCTCCGGCGATGACCCCGTCGGCCAGCGCGGTCGCCAGCGCCGCCTCGTCCACGACCGGGCCGCGGGTGGTGTTGACCAGGAACGCGGTCGGCTTCATCGTGGCCAGGGCGTCCGCGTCGATGAGGTGGCGGGTTCCTTCGGTGAGCGGGCAGTGCAGGGACACGACGTCGGCGGTGGCCAGCAGGTCGGCCAGCGGCAGCCGGGTGGCCGACAGCTCCCGCTCGACCGGAGCCGGTGCGGGATTCCGTCCGGTGTAGACCACACGCATCCCGAAGGCGAGCGCGCGCCGGGCCACCGCGCGGCCGATCTGGCCGAGGCCGACGATGCCGAGGGTCTTGCCCTGCAGACCGGAGCCGAGCATGAACCCGAGTTGGAAGGACCACGGCGTCCGCGCACGCAGCAGCCGCTCCCCCTCCCCCAGCCTGCGGGTCACCGCGAGCAGCAGGCCGAACGTCAGGTCGGCGGTGGCGTCGGTGAGCACGCCGGGGGTGTTGGTCACCTCGACGCCCCGGGCACGCAGCGCCGGAACGTCGAGGTTGTCGAAGCCGACGGCCACGTTCGCCACCACCCGCAGGCCGGGACCGGCCGCGTCGGCGACCTCGGCGTCGATCCGGTCGTTGAGCGTCGCCACGATCGCCGCCGCGCCGGGTACCGAGGTGAGCAGCGCGCCTCGGTCGAGCGGGCCCGGGTCCGGCGGGGTCCACACCGGGCCGGCCGTTCGCAGCCGGTCCAGCACCGGGTCGGGCAGGGTGGTGGTCACGACGACCGGTCCGTTCATCGGGGCGCCGCCGGACGGAGGTAGCCGACCTTGGTCCTGGTGTAGAACTCCTTGGCCGTGTCGCCGTTGGAGAACGCGCCCATGCCGCTGCCGCCGATCCCGCCGAACGGCACGTGCGGTTCGCTGGCGGTGCCGTGGTTGACGTGCACCATGCCGGTGTCCGCCCCGCGCAGGAAGGTCAGCGCGACCTCGAGGTCCGTGCTGAACACCGACGCGGCCAGCGCGTACTCGCTGTCGTTGACCACCGCGACGGCCTGCTCGACGCCGCTGACCCGGAGCACCGACAGGACGGGCCCGAAGATCTCCTCCTGGGCCACCACCATGTCCGGCGTGACCCGGTCGAGCACCACCGGCACGTGGTACGGGCCGTCGGCGGGCACCGGACGGTCCGCGCTGACCCGGACCGCGCCCTCCTCGATCCCCCGTCGCACGTAGTCGGCGACGATGTCGCGTTGGCGGTCGCTCACCAGCGGGCCGACGGCGGTGCCCGGATCGGTGCCGGGACCGACGGTCAGCGCGTCCACTCTGGACACCAGCGCGGCGACCAGCTCGTCGGCGACCGCGTCCTCGACGACGACCCGGCTGATCGCCGTGCACCGCTGCCCGCTGCACTGCATGGCGGCCGACACGATGTCCCCGGCCACCGCGCCCAGGTCGTCGGCGCTGTGCACGTAGGCGGCGTTCTTGCCGCCGAGCTCCAACTGCACCGGGGTGAGGTTCCGGCCGGCCAGCTCGGCGATTCCCCGGCCGACCGACGTCGACCCGGTGAAGCTCACGCCCCGGACGCCGGGGTGCGCCACGAGCGCGGCGCCGACCACGGATCCGCTGCCGCACACCACGTTCACCGTGCCGGCGGGCACGCCCGCCTCGATCAGCAGCGCGACCACGGCGAGCGCGGACAGCGGGGACTCCCCCGCCGGCTTGACCACCACCGTGTCCCCCGCGGCGAGCGCGGGCGCGATCTTGCGGACCGGTGCGACGATCGGGAAGTTCCACGGGGTGATCGCGGCCACCACCCCGACCGGCACCCGCTCGGTCACCACCAGCGAGCCGGGCTGGTCGCCGGGAATGGTCTGGCCGGACATGCGCGGGGCGTCGCCGGCCGAGTACTCGATCTCGGCGGCGGCCCGTTCGACCTCGCCCCGGGACTCGCCGATCGGCTTGCCCATCTCGGCGGTGGCGAGCGCCGCGAGGCGTTCCTTGTGCTCCCGCAGCAGCGCCGCCCAGCGCAGCAGCACGGACCCGCGCTGCCGGCCGGACGTGCCAGCCCAGGCCGGACCGGCGGCGGTGGCGGCCGCGACCGCCGCGTCCACCTCGGCCGGGCCGGCGTCCGGTACGGCGGCCACCACCGCGCCGGTGGCCGGGTCGGTCACCTCGGTGGTGGCGCCGGTGACCACCGCCTCGCCGCCGATGAGCAGTGCGGGTCCGCCGCCGGCGGTCGGCAGGAGATCGAGGAAGCCGGTGCTCGTGGTCAGGTCGGTCAGGTCGGTCATGTCAGGAGTCCTCTCGCTCGACGTGCCGGACGGTGATCGCGTCGACCCACGGCCGCTGCCAGGTGTCGGCGGCGATGGCGGCCATGGAGCGCTTCTCGTTGGCTTCGATGGCCGCCGCGCCCTCGATCGCCCGCGCCACCTCGCCGCGGGGAACGAACACCACGCCGTCCCGGTCGCCGACCACGACGTCGCCGGTGTCCACACTGGTGCCCCGGATCGAGACGTGCCCGCCGATCGCACCCGGCCCGTCCTTGTAGGGGCCCTGGTGCGACACGTCCAGCACGAAGATCGGCAGCTCCAGCTCGGACAGCTCGTCGAGGTCACGCGCCGCGCCGTCGAGCACGATGCCACCGAGCCCGCGCTTGACCGCGTAGTGGCAGGCGAGGCCGCCGATCAACGCGCGCTCCCGGTCGCCGCCGCCGGCGATCACCAGGATCTCCCCCGGCTGCGCGACGTCGAGGGCCAGGTGCACGGCCAGGTTGTCGCCCGGCCGGGTGTGCACGGTGAGCGCGGTGCCGAGCAGGGTCGGCACCTTGCTGATCGGCCGCAGTCCCGGTGCGCCGCCGACCCGGCCCTGGCCGTCCGAGATGGCGGCGGTGGGGAACCTCCCCAGCGCTGCGACCTGGTCGTCCGGCACGGCCGTGCGCGGCCGGGAGTAGAGCACGCACTCCGACATGCGTTGTCCTCCTTCGTCGAGGGGTCAGGTGAGCACGAGGCTCAGTTGCGGCCAGAAGGTGATCACCACGAGCGCCACCAGCGCGGCCGTGAGGAACGGCAGGTTGGCCCTGGCGACGGTCATCGCCGGGAGCCGGGCGATGCTCGACGCGATGAACAGCGAGATGCCGATCGGCGGGGTGACCAGCCCGACCATCAGGTTGAACACCAGGACGACGCCGAAGTGGACAGGATCGATGCCCAGTGCCATTGCGGTGGGCAGCAGCAGCGGGGTGAAGATGATGATCGCCGCGTTGCTCTCCAGGAACATGCCGAACACCAGCAGGATCACGTTGACCAGGATCAGGAACGCCACCGGACCGAGGTCGCCCAGCGTCGCGGTGAGCGCGGTGGGGAAGCCGGTCCGCACGAACACCTGCCCGAGCACGGCCGCCGCCGCGACGATGAACAGGATCACCGCCGAGTTCAGCGCGGCGCCCGCGAACACCGCCGGCAGCCTGCGCAGGTTCAGCTCCCGGTAGAACACGGTGGACACCACGAGCGCGTAGAGCACGGCGACGGCCGCCGACTCGGTCGCGGTGAACCAGCCGGTCATGATGCCCGCGATGATGATGACCGGCATGAGCAGGGCGGCGATCGAGTCGCGCACCGCGAGCAGCGCCGCGCGGGCGGGCACCCTGTCCTGCTTCGGGTACTTCCGCCGGATCGCGAGCACCACGACCATGCCGGCGAGGACCAGGGCGAGCAGCAGGCCGGGCAGGATGCCGGCCACGAGCAGCGGCTTGATCTTCTGGTTCGCCGCGATCGCGTAGACCACCAGCGGGATGGACGGCGGGATGATCGGGCCGAGGATCGACGCGGTCGAGGTGAGCGCCGCGCTGAACGACCGGGGGTAGCCCTGCGCGGTCATGCCGGGGATCATCGCCTTGCCGATCGCCGAGGCCTCGGCCGCCGCCGACCCGGAGATGCCGGAGAAGAGCACGTTCGTGCCGATGTTCACCACGCCGAGCCCACCGGGCATCCGGCCGAACAGCAGCGACGCGAAGTCGATCAGTCGCCGGGTGATGCCGCCCGCGTTCATCAGGGACCCCGCGAGCAGGAACAGCGGGATCGCGGTCAGCGGGATCGAGTCCGCGCCCGCCGTGGTCGTCTGCGCGAGCAACGCGGCGGACGGCACGTCCAGGGCGAAGAACACGAACACGAGCCCGGCACCGAGGAACGCGTAGGCGACCGGGACGCCGAGCAGGATCATGGCGAACAGGACGACGAGGAGCAGGATTCCGCTGGTCACGAAGCACTCCTCTCCGCACCGGACCGGCCGAACCACTCGGCGACGGCACTGGCGAGCACGATGGCGCCGGAGAGCGGCGCGGGCAGGAACAGCACGGCCATCGGCAGCTCCAGCGCCGGGGTCAGGTGCCCCGCGGTGGCGACGAGCACGATCACGCCGCCGATCAGCAGGGCCGCGCAGCTGACCACCACGACCGCCTGGATGACGACGTTCATCACCGCGGCCCGCCGGTGCCCGCCGCGCCTGCGCACGGCGTCGAGCACGGTGGTGATGCCGATGTGGCTACGGGTCCGGTAGGCCAGCGCGGCGCCGACGAAGGTCAGCCACACCATGAGGATCCGGGTGACCTCGTCGGCCCACACGAACGGGCTGCGGAAGGCGTAGCGCATCAGCACCTGCAGCAGCAGGACGAGGGTGATGCCACCGAGCGCGGCGGCCACGAAGGTGCCGAGCGTGCGGTTCACCCAGCCGGTGAAGGTCGCCTCGTCGTCCTCGAAACCTCCGCGGGGCGTCTGCTTCTCGTCGCTCATCGGGACACCACCCGCCGGTAGAGGTCCTCGACGACCGGGCCGGCCTCGGCGGCGAGGCTGGCGGTGCGTTCGCGGAACGCCTGGCGGTCGGGTTCGACGACGGTCATGCCGTCCTCGGCGAGCTTGTCCACCAGCAGCTTCTCCTGCGACCGCACGTAGTCGAGCAGCCCGGTCCGCACCGCGCCGGACGCGGCGGTGGTGAGGATGTCGCGCTGCTCGCCGGTCAGCCGGTCCCACGCGTCGTCGCCGATGGACACCGCGGTCGGCTCGATCACGTGCCCGGTGAGGATCAGCGTGGACTGCGCCACGGACAGGCCGGCGGAGTCGATCGTGGTGAGCGGGTTCTCCTGTCCCTCCAGCGCGCCCTGCTCCAGCGCGGTCAGCACGTCACCGAAGGCCATCGGGGTCGGGCTCGCGCCGAGCTCCGCCCAGGTGCGCAGGATCATCGGGTTCTCCGGCACGCGGATGCGCAGGCCGGCGATGTCGGCCGGGGTGGTCGCGCGCTCGTTGAGGGTCAGGTGCCGGGCCCCGCGTGGCCACCACGAGACGACCCTGGTGCCGGTGTCGGCGGTGATCCGGTCGGCCACCCGCTCGCCGAGGTCACCGGTGTAGACGTCCATCGCCTCGTCGATGTCGTCGAAGAGGTAGGGCAGGACCAGGAACTGGCCCACCGGGGTCATCTGGCTGTAGACGCCGGACCCGCCGACCCACATGTCGACGGTGCCGAGCCCGAGTCCTTCCAGCGCCTCCGCGTCGTCGCCGAGCTGTCCGCTGGGGTAGACCTCGACGCGCAGCGAGCCGTCGCTGGCCTCGGCGATCTCGTCGGCGAAGTCCTGCACGGCGACCGCGTTGGCGTCGGTGGCCGACCAGGCGTGGCCGAGGACGAGGGTCGTCGGGGTGTTCCCGTCCGCCGTCCCGCACGCCGAGGCGGCGAGTACCGCCGTGGCGAGCAGGACGGCTGGTATGGCTTGCCGTTTCCTGAACATCGTCGTTCCTTACCGGGGGCAGAGCTAGGGAGCGGGCGTCGCGACGCCGAGGTCGGCGGCGAGCGCCGCGAGTGAGGACCAGGTCGACGTGCTGATCGGCACGCCGTGCCGGTCCGCCAGGCGTGCCGCGCGTTCCTCGGGTTGGCCGGGGAGCGACACGGCGTCGAAGCCCTCCGCGGTCGGCAGCTCGCCGACCCACCCGAGGAACTGTTCGAGCGCCTGACCGTGACGGTCGATTCGGTCGGTGAACCGCGAGGCGAAGAACGCGTGTCCGACGTTCTGCGGGCGGTCCCAGTGCAGGTACATGTCGCCGATGTCCGGACCGGACGCCCCACCGGCGAGCACCCCGCAGAGCAGGTCGATCACGAGCGCCAGCCCGGAGCCCTTGGGGCCGGCGAAGGGCAGCACCGCGCCGTCGAGCGCTTCGGCGGCGACGGTGGTCGGCCGACCCTCGGTGTCGACGCCCCAGCCGAGCGGGATCGGCTCGTTCCTGCTGTCGGCGAGAATGATCTTGCCTCGGGCCACCGCGCTGGAGGCGATGTCGAGCACCACCGGCTCGCCGCCGGGTCGCGGCACCGCGATGGCCACCGGGTTCGTGCCGACCGCGCGGGTGCGCCCGCCGTGGTAGGTCATGGTGACCGGCGCGTTGGACATGGCCACGGCCAGGTAGCCGTCGCGGGCGGCGCGGCGCGCGTAGAAGGCCATGGTGCCGCAGTGGTTGCTGTGGTGGGCCGTGGCGCTGCCGATGCCGTACTCGTCGGCCAGCGCGCACGCGGCGTCCATCCCGGCGGTCGCCACGTAGGCGCCCATCGCGTTCCGACCGTCCACTGTGGCGCGTGCGCCTTCGGTGCGCACGACCGGGTCGGCGAGCGGGTCCACCATGCCCTCGCGGACCCGCCGTACGTAGATGGGCAGCCGGATCAACCCGTGCGACGCGACGCCGTGCCGGTCGGCGTCGACCAGGTTCTCGGCGACGAGCCGCGCCGCGCGCTCGGCGAGGCCGGCCGCGCGCAGGATGGCGACGGCGTAGGCGACCAGGTCCGGCGCGGGCAGGCGGACGGAGGTGGGGTCGGCGCTCACGCCGCCGCCCGCAGCAGGTCGGTCAGCTCGGCGGCGGTCGCGATCCTGGGGTTGGCGCGGGTGTTGTCGCTGCCGAGCGCGATCTCCACGATCGGCGCGAAGTCGTGCTCGCCGACCTGCCAGTCCCGCAGCCGGGTGGTGAGCCCGACGTCGGCGCGCAGCGTGCGGACCGCGTCGGACAGGCGGGTCGAGCCGGGGGCGAGGCACCGGGCCAGCTCGGCGTGCCGGGCGGGCTCGACCTCCTCGTTGAACGCGCACATCTCGGGCAGCATGTGCGCGACCGCGACGCCGTGCGGGATACCGTGCGCGGCGCCGAGTGGCACGGCGAGCGCGTGGGCGAGGCCCAGCCTGGTGTAGTTGGCCGCGAGCTCGGCGATGCAGCTCGCCGCGAGCATGCCCATCCTGGCGTCGAGGTCGGCCGGGTCGGTGACGGCGGCGCGCAGGTGGGTGCCGATCAGGGTCACCGCATGTCGTGCGTGCCCTTCGGAGATGGGGTTGTTCCACACGCTGCCGTAGGACTCGATGGCGTGGCCGAGCGCGTCGAAGCCGGTGGCCGCGGTGATCGCGGGCGGCAGTCCGACGGTCAGCTCGGGGTCGAGGACGGCCAGGGTCGGCATGACCCGCAGGGAGGCGATGCTCACCTTGCGGCGGCTTTCCGGGTCGCTGAGCACGCAGAACCGGGTGACCTCGCTGCCGGTGCCGGCCGTGGTGGGGATCGCGATCACCGGCACCGGCTGACTGTCCACCTTGTCGGGTCCGACGAGGTCGAGCACCGGGCGTCCCGCGGTGGCGGTGGCCGCGGCCGCCTTGGCCGCGTCGAGCACACTGCCGCCGCCCAGCGCGACCACCACGTCGTGCCTGCCGGCGCGGATCGCCTCGGCCGCCAGGTCCACCGAGGTGGTGGTCGGGTCGGACACGATTCCGTCGAACACCACGGTGGACGCGCCGCCCGGGAGCGTGGCGAGGACTGTGTCGACGATCCCGGCGGTCCGCAGACCCGCGTCGGTCACGAGGATCGGGTTGGTCACGTCGTAGCGGTCGAGTTCGGCGGCGAGCCCGGCGATCGCGCCCGCACCGCCGACGATCCTGGTCGGCAGCTCGTAGTCGAACCTCCGCGACGACGAGCGTTCGCGCAGCACTGAGCTGTTCATCGGAGCTCCTCAACTCTCGACGGGCAGGGGGTACCCGGCCGACACGTGTCCGGCCCGGTTTCGTATGAGTTTTGTCCTTTATGGACTTATGGCCTACCCGACGTCGGACGCGAAGCGGCCCGCCGCGCGCTCGGCCTTGATGTGTTCGACCATCAGTTCCTCGCCCCGCTGGAGGTGGTGGACGAGTGCGTCGATAGCGCCGTCGACGTCGCGCCTGCCGATCGCGGCGGCCACCGCCTTGTGCTCGGCGAGGTTCTCCTCGATCCGTCCTTTGTAGCCGGTCGAGAGGAAGTGCCTGCCCCGGTCGATCTGCCGCTCGACGATGCCGTAGAAGCCGATCACCCTGCTGTTCCCGGTGCAGGCCACGATTTTCTTGTGGAACTCGTTGTCGCGCTGGAAGTACCTTGGGTAGTCGGCGACCTCGATCGGGTCGTCGAAGCCGTCGAAGAAACCGGCCAGCTCACGCACGGAGTCGGCGTCGTCCCCGGCGAACAGCTGACGCAGGCCCATCGGCTCGAGCGCCTTGCGCAGTTCGAACAGCTCGCGCAGGTCGTGCTCGTCGAACCCGGCGATCTCCCACCCGGTGCCCCGGTCGCGCGGCGTGACCAGTCCCGACGCGGCGAGCCGCTGCAACGCCTCGCGCACCGGGGTCCGGCTCACGTCGAGCCGGGCGCTCAGCGTGCGGTCGGTGACCACCTCGCCGGGCTTCAGCTCACACCGCACGATGGCGTCCTCCAACGCCTCGAACACGCGGTCGGTCAGGCTCACCACCCGCTGCGGCTTGATCGACAGTCCGTCCTGCATAGGGCCAGTATGCACGAATACTGGTATACCAACAAGCCCGGATCCGGAATGGACATGACCTGTCCTGCGACGATGGCCCACCGATCGGAGCGACCGAAAGCCGACGGCACTTCCAACCGTCGCCCAGCTGCTCGTGGCCAACCCCTGGTCGCGCCGCGACGAGTACAGTTCGTCCGACGACGCCGCGGAGGCGCGCCGGCCGGATGGAGGTCTCCACCACGGAACAGGTCCGCGAGCCGCCGGTCCGACTCGTCGCCGCCGACATCGTCGAGCAGGTCGTCGTGGACCCGGGTGATCGCACCCAGCACACCGAGGTCGACCCGAAGGGGAAAGCCCGCCATCCGCGCGTACCCGGCGATGAGAAAACACAGTTCCGTCCCGGCCGAGCGCAGCGCTCCGCCCACGTGCGTCCGCCGGACCGGATCGTCCACACTGGGCTCCACGGTCGGCGCGATGATTGCGTCGTAGGTCGCGACATATGTGCTCGCCCGGAACGCACCCGAGGAATCCGTCCGGCGAACCCGACGGACCGCGGCAGAGCGCGCAGGTCGTGACCGGCGCGGGTGGCGGCGGATCGTCGTTCACCTCGTCGTGGCTATCAGGGTACGTGCCGTCCGCCTCCGGCGGTTCACTCCGACGAACCGGTTCGGGCGCGCCGGAACGGGTAGTGCGGCCCGAACGGGTTCCTGGTTCGCTCACTGGCGGTCACGACGATCATGGAGGTGAGTGGTTCTCCGAATCCGGTGGCTGAACCTCGGCTTCCGGTCTCACCTCGTCCGCGTACCGGCGGTTAGCTTCGTTGTACGAAGTGGACACCGGAATTTCGGGAGATGGTGGGAAACTTGTGGGACGTCGTGGTCGTCGGCGCAGGTCCGTGCGGGGCGAGTGCGGCGCGGGTGGCCGCCGAGGCGGGGTGCCGGGTGCTGTTGCTCGAACGCGCCGAGATCCCGCGCTACAAGACCTGCGGCGGCGGGCTGATCGGGTGTTCGCAGCGGTTCCTGCCGGCGAACCTGAAGGTCACGGTCCACGACGAGATCGAGGCGGTCACGTTCGGCCTGCGGGGCCGGTGGGAGCGCACGATGAGCTCCACGGGCGCGGCGCGGTGCCGGATGGTGTTCCGTGACGAGCTCGACGCCGCGTTGACCACCGCGGCGGCCGAGGCGGGCGCCACGGTGCGGGACCGGACGCCGGTGCTGGCGGTCGAGGACGAGGACGGCGCGGTCGCCGTGCGCACCGGTGACGGTGTGCTGCGCACGCGCGTGCTCGTCGGGGCCGACGGGAGCGCGAGCCGGGTCGGCAGGCACCTCGGTGTGCGGTGCGAGCAGGTGGATCTGGCCCTCGAGGTCGAGGTGCCGGTCGACCGGTGGACGGCGTCGCGGTGGCGGGGCCGGATGCTGCTGGAGTGGGGGCCGCTGCCTGGCTCGTTCGGCTGGGTGTTCCCGAAGGGCGACATCTGCACGGCCGGCGTGGTGGCCGCCAGGGGGCGGGGCGAGGCGACGAAGTCCTACCTGCGTGAGTTCCTCGCCCGCCACCGGCTCGACCACGTCACTCCCGTGCACGACACCGGGCACCTGACGCGGTGTCGTGCCGTCGACTCGCCGCTCGCGCGGCACCGGGTCCTGGTCGCCGGGGACGCCGCCGGGCTGTGCGACCCGTGGTCACGGGAGGGGATCTCCTTCGCGCTGCGATCCGGGGTGCGCTCCGGCGAGGCCGCGGTGCGGGTCGCGCGGGCCGAGACCGACGCGGACCTGGCGGAGGCACGCGACGGGTACGGGGCCGCGATCCACCGCACGCTCGGTGCGGAGATGCGCGCCTCCCGGCAGGTCATGGACATCTTCACCCGGCATCCCGGCTTCCTGCACACCGCGCTGACCGCCGTTCCGCCGGTGTGGCGCGGGGTCGACGCCTATCTGACCGGCACCACCTCGATCCCCGAGCTGCTGGGCACCCGCACGGCCCGCGCCGCGCTGACCGCCGTCCGCGCCATCCCCTGAGGAAGGAACGCCAGCCATGGCAACACAGTCCGACCGCCGCACCCAGACGCCGGTGGCGATCATCGGCACCGGGTGCCGGGCGCCCGGCGGGGTGACGTCCGCGCAGGAGCTGTGGCAGTTGCTGCTCGACGGCCGGGACGTGGTGCCGGGTTCGGACCCCGGCCGCCGCTGGCGCGACGACGAGCGGGTGGTGCCGGCCGACCTCGCCGGCGCGGACGCGTTGCGCGGCGGCTCGTTCCTCGACGACGTCGACCTGTTCGACCCGGGGTTCTTCGGGATCCCGGTGCAGGAGGCGCCGAGCGTCGACCCGCAGCACCGGCTGCTGATGGAGACGACCTGGGAGGCGCTGGAGGACGCCGGCGTACCGCCGCGATCGCTGGCCGGGTCGCGTACCGGGCTGTTCGTCGGCATCTCCGGCGCCGACTACGCCAAGCGGTTCACCCTCGCTGACTTCAACATCTACCACGGCATCTCCGCGATCCCGTCCGGCGCGCCCGGCCGGATCTCCTACATCCTCGACGTGAACGGCCCGTCGATCGCGGTCGACGGTGCGTGCGCGTCCTCGCTGATCGCCGTGCACCTGGCCTGCCGCGCGCTGCACGACGGGGACACCGACCTCGCGCTGGCCGGCGGGGTGACCGTGCAGCTGGAATGGGGCGGGCTGATCGGGTTCGCCCGGGCAGGTGCGTTGTCCGCGCGCGGACGGTGCGCCGCCTTCGACGCGGCCGCGGACGGGTTCGTGCGCGGTGAGGGGTGCGGCATGCTCGCGCTCAAGCGGCTGGCCGACGCCCAGCGCGACGGCGACCGGGTACTGGCCGTCATCGAGGGCACCGCGATCAACCACGCCGGGCGGGTCCAGGGCGTCACCCAGCCGTCGCGGCCGGCACAGCGCGCGGTGGTCACGGCGGCGATGGACGTCGCCGGCGTCACCCCGGACGCCATCGGATACGTGGAGGCGCACGGCACCGGAACGCCCGTGGGGGATCCGATCGAGTTCGGCGCGTTGTCGGACGCGCACGGCTCGTCGACCACGCCGTGCGCGCTGGGAGCGCTCAAGACCAACATCGGACACCCGGAGAGCGCGGCCGGCGTGCTCGGCCTGATCAAGGCGGCGCTCGCGGTGCGGAACGGGCTCATCCCGGCGAACCTGCACTTCACCCGGTGGAACCCGGAGATCGACGCGGAGCGCACCCGGTTCTACGTGCCCACCGCCACCACGCCCTGGGCCGGCGGCGGGCGGCCGCGCCGCGCCGCGGTGTCGGCGTTCGGGGTGACCGGCGCGAACGCGCACGCCATCGTGGCGGAGGCACCGCCGGCGCCGGAGCGGACCGACCACCGACCGGCGCCCGAGCGGCCGGTCGTGCACGCGGTGTCGGCGGCCTCCCGGGGCGGGCTGGCGGCCACCTCGGGCAGGCTCGCCGAGCACGTCGGGTCGGCGCTCCCCCGGCCCGAGGACGTCGCGCACACGCTGGCCACCCGCCGGAGTCACCTGTCGACCCGTGCCTGTGTGGTCGCCACCGGCCGGGCGGAGCTGGTGGACGGCCTGCGCGCGCTCGCCGAGGGGCGGGAGCACCCGGCCGTCGTCGGCGGGGACACCGGCGCGTCCGGCATGCCGGCGTGGGTGTTCTCCGGCCACGGTGGACAGTGGGCCGGCATGGCGCGTGACCTGCTCGACCGCGACGCCGCGTTCACCGGTGTGGTCGACCGGCTCGACCCGGTGGCCGTGGCGGCGGGTGTGCCGGTGCGGCGGCTGCTGGAGTCCGGCACGCACCTCGAGCAGATGGACGTGGTGCAGCCGGTGGTGTTCACCGTGCAGACCGCGCTCGCCGCGATGTGGCGGGCGTGGGGGCTGCGGCCGGCCGCCGTGGTGGGGCACTCGATGGGCGAGGCGGCGGCCGCCGTCACGGCGGGCATCCTGTCGCCTGAGGACGGCATGCGCATCACCCTGCTCCGGTCGTCCCTGCTGCAGCGGGTGGCCGGCGGGTGCATGGTCGCGGTGGCGTTGCCGGTGGACGAGGTGGAGCGCGACATCGCGGACGTCGCGGGGGTGTCGGTGGCCGTGGTGACCGCGCCCGCGTCCACCGTGGTGGCCGGTGACCAGGAGACGGTCGGGGAGCTGGTGCGGGGGTGGCAGGACCGGGGTGTGTTCTGCAAGCGGATCGCCGTCGTGGTCGCGGCGCACTCGCCGCAGGTGGACCCGATCATCGACGAGATCGCCGCGCGGACGTCCTGGCTGGCGGGTGCCGAGCCGGAGGTGCCGTACTACTCGACGTCCGCGGACCCGCGCGCGCCGGTCCTGTTCGACGGCGCGTACTGGGCGCGGAACCTGCGCGCGCCGGTCCGGTTCGACCTGGCGTGCCGGGCCATGGTCGAGGACGGGCACCGGGTGTTCCTGGAGCTGTCCCCGCACCCGCTGCTGACCCAGGCGGTCGAGGAGACCGCGTCGGCGCTGCGCGCGCCGGTGACCACGGTGCCGTCCCTGCTGCGCGACGAGCCCGGACTCGCGGCGATGTGCCGGTCGGCGGCGGCACTGCACGTCACGGGTGTGCCGGTGGACCTCGACGCGGTCAACGGTGGCGGCCTGCCGACGACGCTGCCGCCGACCGCGTTCGACCGGTCCCGGTACTGGCAGGAGCAGCCGCGTGGGTCCAGGGGCACGGTCGGACACATGTGGCTGGGTGAGCGCACCGCCGTCCCGGACCAGGACGCCGAGGACCGGACCCGGCACGTGTGGAGCGCCGACCTCGGCACCGACCGCGTCGACTGGCTGCGCCAGCACACCCTGCGCGGCACACCGCTGGTGCCCGGTGCCGCGCACGTCGAGCTGGTCCTGGCGGCGGCGACCGAGCTGCTGGAGTGCGCGGTGGACGAGGTCTGCCTGACCGATCTCCGCTTCGAGGGGATGTTGCCGGTGACCGGCTCGGTGCCGCTGCGGGTCACCGCGACCCGGACCGGGCGGCGGGTCGCGGTGGAGGTCGTGCAGCACGGCGGTGGCGGCTGGGACCGGGTCGCCGCCGCGACCGCCACCCGGTGCGAGGAGGCGGCCGAGTCCCGGCCCGCGCTGGAGGTTCCCGAGGCCACGCGGGGGCCCGAGGACCTGTACGAGGGTTTCCGCTGCATCGGGCTCGACACCGGGCCGGCGTTCCACTCCATCACAGCCGTCGCCGGCGACGGGGTGACGCGGCTGTGCGTGCCGGAGGAGGCGACGGTCCGCACGGGCGCGCCGAGGGTGCACCCGGTGCTGTTCGACGGCTGTGTGCTGTCGGTGGCCGCGCTGCTGTTCCAGGACGACGACTTCCTCGCCGACAACGTGGACATGCCGTGGCTGCCGGTGCGGATCGCCGAGGTCGTGTTCGCCGGGGATCCCGGTCGGGTCGTGTGGGTCCGGGCGTCGCTGCGCCGGGACGGCTCGGACGCCGCGACCGGACGCGCCGACCTGCACGACGAGACCGGGCGGTGGCTCGGCGCGCTGGAAGGCGTCGAGCTCGTCCGGAGCACCGGCGGGCGGTCGCCGGTGAACGACACGCTGTTCGAGATCACCTGGCAGGTCGCCGAGCGGGCCGACGTGCCAGCCGGGACCGGCGACTGGGTGCTGGTGCGCGAACCGGGTGACCGGGTGGGCATGGCGGACGGGCTCGCCGCCGCGCTGTCGGACCTCGGGCGGCGGGTCGTCGTCCGGGACGACGCCGACGATCCGGCCGCCACCGACGTCGTCTGGTGCGCCACCGGGGACCTCGGGGACCTCGAGCGGGTGAACCGGGTCGCGACGATGCTGCGTGAGCACGCCCAGCGGGCCGAACCGCCCAGGGTCTGGCTGGTCAGCGTCGACGCGCGGCCGGTACTGGACGGCGACCAGGTCGCGCCGGGGGTGTGCGCGCTGCGCGGGCTGCTGCGCGTGGCGGCCATCGAACAGCCGCAGTCCGCGGTGACGTGGATCGACGGGACGGTCACCGACCTCACCGACGTCGCGGCCGAGTTGGCGGCCGGGTCGCCGGAGACGGAGGTCGCCTGGCGGGCGGGCCTGCGGTACGTGGCCCGGATGACGCGCGCCCCGCTGCCACCCCGGCCACCGCGCACCGCCGGGGAGGTCGACGCGGTCGCGGGCGAGGGCGAGTACGTGCTGAACGCCGACGAGGACGGCGGCCTCGAACGGGTCCGGCTGGTCGGCGTCGAGGCACGGCCCGCGCCCGGACCGGGGCAGGTGCTCGTGCGCGCCGAGGCGGTCACCATCCACTTCCGGGACGTCCTGATCGCGCTCGGCATCTACCCCACCGACGACGGGTCGCTGCCCCGGCTCGGGTCGGACGTGGGTGGTGTGGTGGCCGCGGTGGGCGCGGGGGTCGAGGACCTCCGGCCGGGCGACCGCGTGGTCGGCGTGGTGCCCGAGGGGACCGGCACGATGGCGTCGCACTGCCTCACCGCGGCCGACCTGACCGTGCGCGTCCCGGACTCGCTCGCGACGGTCGACCTCACCCCGTCCGTGCTGACCTACGTGACGGCCTGGCACGCGCTGCACGACCTCGCGCGGCTCCGCGCGGGCGAGACCGTGCTGGTGCACTCGGCCGCCGGCGGCACCGGGCTGGCCGCGGTCGCGGTGGCCCGGCTGCTCGGCGCCACCGTCATCGGCACCGCTGGCACCGAGGCCAAGCGGCGCCACCTGCGCGAGCACGGTGTCCGGCACGTGTTCGACTCCCGCACCCTGGACTTCGCCGAACAGGTGCCCGAGGTGACCGGCGGGCGCGGCGTCGACGTCGTGCTCAACTCCCTGACCGGCGCGGCCATGCGGGCGTCGCTCGGCCTGCTCGCCCCCACCGGGCGCTTCGTCGAGATCGGCAAGCGCGACCTGTACGACGGCGCACGTGTCGACCTCGGCACGTTCCGGCACGGCATCACCTACTCGGCACTCGACCTGGTGCTCACCGCCACCGAGCAGCGACCGGTGTTCCTGGCGGCGATCCACCGGGTCGTCGCCGAGCTCGCGGCGGGTCGGCTGCCGCTGCTGCCCAGCACCGTCGTGCCGGTGACCGAGGCCGCCGACGGGTTCAAGCAGCTCGCGTCGGGCGCCCACATCGGACGGATCGTGCTCGAGTTCCCGCCGGCCGGGCACCGGATGCGGGTGCACGCACCCGCCAGGGACGACGCCGTCCGCCCCGGCGGCGCCTACGTCGTCACCGGCGGCACCCGCGGTCTCGGGCTGGAGGCGGTCAGGTGGCTCGCGGCCGGCGGCGCGGGGCGGGTCGTCATCGGCGGCCGCGGTGACCCCGCCCCCGAGGCCGCCGACGCCATCCGCGCCGCGGCGGCCGCCGGGTGCGTGGTGGAGGTGGTCCGAGGTGACCTCGCCGACCCGGACACCGCACGCCGGCTGGTCGCCGCGGCCGGCCCGGACCTGCGCGGCGTCCTGCACACCGCCGTGGTGCTCGACGACGCCCCGCTCACCGAGCTGACAGCGGACCGGTTCGAACGCGTGTGGCACCCCAAGGTGACCGGCCTGGTGAACCTGCACGAGGCGACCAGGGACCACGCGCTGGACTGGTTGGTCGTGTTCTCCTCGATGACCGCGATGCTGGGCAACGCCGGTCAGGCGAACTACGCCGCCGCCGGCGCGTGGGTGGACGCCTTCGCCCGGTGGCGCCACGACCGTGGACTGCCCACCCTGTCGGTGGACTGGGGCGCCTGGGGCGAGGCCGGCCGGGCGACCCACCTCGCCGCCAGGGGACTCGACACGATCGGCACCGCGGAGGGGTTCGCCACGCTCGAGACGCTCCTGCGGCACCAGCGCGTGCACACCGGGGTGTTCTCCTACCAGCCGGACGCGCTCTTCCGCGCCTTCCCGCACGCGGCGGACAGCCCGCTGCTGGCCGAGCTGACCAGCGGCACGACCGCGCGGGGCGCCGGCACGCCGGCCTTCAGCCTGCACACGGAGGAACCGGGACCGGCCAGGGCACAGCTCGTGCAGGAGGCGGTGGTGCACACGCTGGCCGTGCTGCTGGGCACCCAGCCCTCCGCCGTGCCCGCGCACGCGAAGTTCACCGACCTCGGCCTGGACTCGCTCCTCGCGGTGGCCCTGACCCGGCGGGCGAAGACCGACCTGGACATCGTGCTGACCCCGGCCGAGGTGTGGGCGCACCCGTCGCCGGCCGAGCTGGCCGCGCACATCGACTCGACGCTCCAGGGTTGAGCCGCCGTCAGACGGCTCGGCAGAGCAGGGCGTCCGGGGTCTTCCAGGAGCCGATCCGCCCGGTGTAGGCGACGCCGGCGACGTACTCGTCCTTGGCGCACTGGCCCTTGTAGTGGCCGGACGCGAACTCGCCGCCCGGGTCACCCGCCGGGCGGTTGTCGCCCCGGTCGAACCAGACCGTGCGGCCGGACCGGCCGAGCGGGGTGGCGGACTTCCCGCACAGCGCCGAGGAGAACGCGGCGCCGCGCACGCCGTACCCGACGAGGTAGTGGTCGGCCGGGCACTCGACCTTGGTGTACCCGGGCGCCCAGTCGCCGTCCACATGGGACTGGTCGCGGACCACCGTGTACCCGGTCGGCGCGGGCCAGGATCCCGTGCAGAGCCCCCGGTTCCCGGTGTGCGCGAGACCGATCAGCCGTTGGCCGTCCGGGCAGGCTCCCTTGCGGGCGCCGGAGTCCCAGTCCGGCATCGCGCGCACCGCCCTCGACTGCTGGAAGTCGGCGTGGTCCAGGTTCAGCATCGACCAGTTCTCCCCCGCCGGCACCGGCCCGGTGCGACCGGGTGCGGTGACCAGGCGGGTCCAGGCGTCGCCGCGCCAGTCGTCGTACACGTCGATGCGGTTGCCCTCGGTGTCCCACGCGAGCAGCGACCAGCCGTCGCCGGAGCCGCCGGTGTGGAAGCCGACCGCCGGCCAGTAGGCGAAGCCGGTGTCGGTCGCCACCAGGTAGTCGACGAAGGTCTCGAACCAGGCGCGGTCCTTGGCGTTGGTGGTGTTGCGGCCGACGCCGAACTCACTGATCCACAGCGGCGCGGTGAAGTGCTCGCCGGTCTCGGCCGAGACGTAGAACGCCTGCCGGTACAGCACGTCCCGCAGCTCGTCCGGGCCGAGGTCCCGGTACCGGGGGTCGGTGGTCTCGCCGATGCCGGTCGCGCCCGAGTGGTTGGGGCCGGTGTAGCCGTAGAAGTGCGCGGAGTAGACCAGCTTGCCGGAGTCGACGAGCGTGTGGGACAGCGTGCGGGCCGGCTCCAGGGTCGGCCTGCCGTGCGGGAACCCGTCCACCGGGATGCCCGTCCAGTTGATGCCCTCCACGATGATCAGCAGGTCCGGGTTGGCCTCGATGAGGATCCGGTCGCCGAGCTGTTGACTCGCGCGCTGCCAGTCCTTGTCGTTGCCCCAGCCCCAGTTCGGGTCGTCGAGGATGTCGCGCCGCACCTCGTTGTACAGGTCCGCGCCGACCACCCGGTCGTTGTCGGCGTAGCGGCGGACCATGAACAGCCAGTCCTCCTGCCACTGCCGCTCGGACTGGCTCGTGTTCCACCGCTCGTTGCCGTCGAGGCCGCAGCACCAGCGGGACGTCGTCGTGTGGTTGTTCAGGATCACCGCGAAGCCCCGCGCGGTCAGCCGCTCGACCACGGCGTCGTACACCCGCAGCGGGGTCAGCCCGCTCAGCGCGGGGTTGGCCGGCAGGTCCGGCACCGGACCGGTGTCGTGGATCATCTCGTTGGAGAACGGCAGCCGCACGCTGTTGAGCCCCAGCTCGACGAACCCGTCGATGATCGTGTCCAGCGGGACGCGGTCGAGGCCGAGCGGAGTCTGGAAGGCCTGCTCGCCGGCGTGGTGGTTCGCGGGGTCGCGCACGTCGCCGGACCCGGTCCAGGTGCCGCTCGCGCCGTGCCAGTTGGCGGATCTGAGCTTGAACCGGTCGCCGTTCGCGTCCACCACGTACCGGCCCCGGGTGCTCAACGGACCGACCCAGGTGAGGTCGGTGTCGGCGACGGCTGGGGCGGGGAATGCGAGGACTCCTGAGGACAGCAGGACGGCGAGCAGCGCGCTGGCGAACCTCACGCTCCGAGCGTATCGGGGTGCGGTGCGTGATTCGAGCCCGTCACCCGAAGTTCCTGGCCCGCCCGGTTACACTCCCCCGCGAGTGCCTGGCTCGACGACGTTCTGAGCTACCCCGTGTCAGCCGGCACCCGGCAGTCGGGGTTGCATGCACGTCCGCGTGCGCGGATGTGGCGGAGCGGCGTCCACGTGCCGGGCATGCGCGCGTGGCGAACTGGGAGGTTGGTCAGGCGTGTCGTGGCAGGAGGGGCTTCGCGAACTCGACGAAGCCCTCGCATCAGGACGGATCTCCGCGGACGAGTACCGGGTCCGCCGCGACAAGCTGCTCACCTCGGCCGTCACCCCCGGCGACGAGACCGAACGGACCCAGCAGGTCGGCCGCTGGCAGGCGAACCACCCCGGTACCACACCCGGTTCGACAGCAGCGGACGGCGAGGAGACGCAGGTCGTTCCCGGGGTGCCGACGCAGTCCGGGCTCGGCGGGCAGCCGCCGCGGCCCGCGCCCGGCGGGTACCCGGGCCAGTACGGGTCACCGCCCTGGGACCAGGACCAGTCCCCACCGTGGGGCGGGCAGGAGTTCCCGCCGCTCGCCCCGACCACGAGCCCGGACTGGATCCGGCAGGGGCCCGAGGTGTTCGCGCCCGAGACCGGGTCCAAGGGCGGCCGCGTCCTGCTGCTCACGGCCCTGATCGTGGTGCTGGTCGCCGGTCTCGGGGTCGGCGCGTACTTCATGTTCTTCGCCGGCGGTGGCCAGGAGCAGGCCGGCCCCGGCACGACCGGTGGACAGACCACGACCGCGCCGACCACGACGCAGCCGCCGAAGGACGACCTGTCCACCGCCGAGCTGCCCGGCAAGACGGAGGACCACAGCGGCATCACCACGTTCGCGGACGCGGCGGCCAGCAACTTCCTGACCGACGACGAGATCGCGATCTACCAGGAGGCCGGGGCGGGCAAGAGCCGGTTGGTCGCCTCGACCACCGACGACGAGGTCCACACGCTGATCTTCACCACGCAGGCGTCGTCGGCGGACGCGGCCGAGACGGCCAGCGGGAAGCTCGCCGAACAGCAGATCGTCTACGGCATGACCGAGTACGCCGACGCGCCGGCCAACGTCGAGGTCGGCGAGTTCCCGGGGAACGACACGACGCCGGCGACGATCCGCGCGCACTACCAGTTCCGGGAGACGATCGTCCGGATCCAGGTCAACGGTGCCGAACTGGACGCCGTCACCGCCGTGTTCGAGGACCTCGTCACCGCCCAGCTCGAGGTGCTCGATGCGAACGACTGAACCGACCCGCTCGGTCGCGTGCACCATCGTCGCCCGCAACTTCATCCCGGCCGCGAAGGTGCTCGCCAGGTCCTATCTGGAGCACCACCCCGGGGCGGAGTTCGTGGTGGCCGTCATCGACGGCGTGCGGGACACCGACGCCGAACCGGGCGTGCGCTTCGTCGGCCCCGACTTCCTCGACCTGGACCGGTCAGAGTTCCTGCGGATGGCGACGTCCTACACCCTCGGCGAGCTGGCCGGTGCGGTCAAACCCCTGCTGTTGCGCAGGCTCCTCGACCAGGCGTCGGCCGTCGTGTTCCTGCAGCCGGACATCCAGGTGTTCGCCCCGCTGACCGACGTCGAACAGCTCGCGGCCGACCACCACATCGTCCTGACGCCCCGGTTCACCGAGCCGCTCCCCCGCGACGGCAAGGAACCGAACGAGGCCGCGGTCATGGGCGCCGGCATGTTCGACCTCGGGTTCATCGCGGTCGGTCCCGGCGCGAAGCCGTTCCTGGACTTCTGGAAGGACCGCACCCGCCAGGACTCCATCGACGACCCCGGCGCGCAGCTGTTCGTCGACCAGCGCTGGGTCGACCAGGTTCCGACCCTGTTCGAGCACACGATCCTGCGCGACCCCGGTGTCAACGTCGCGTACTGGAACCTGCACGAGCGGCCGCTGACCCGCGGCACCGACGGGCGCTACCACGTGGGCGCGGATCCGTTGCGGCTGTTCCACTTCAGCGGCTACCGGCCGGACCGGCCCTGGCTGCTCACCCAGCACTGCCAGGACCGGCCGCGCATCCTGCTGTCCGAGCACCCGGAGGTCAGCCGGCTCTGCGACGCCTACCGAGGGGAGCTGCTGGCGGCCGGCTACGAGAGCCCCGAGGACGCCGAGCCGTACGGCTACGACCGGCTCGCGGACGGCACCCGCGTCACCACGCCGATGCGGCGGCTGTTCCGCAACACCTGGCTGGCCGCCGAGCTCCCGGACGCCGAGCACACCCTGTTCCGGCGGGCGACCGACGAGGTGCCGCCCCATCCGTTCGGGGAGGACGGCGGCGCGGCGTTCCGGCGCTGGCTGAGCTCACCCAGCTCTCCGCCGGAGGTGGCGACCGGCCTCAACCGGCTGACCATGCTGGTGTGGGCGCACCGGCCGGACCTGCAACGTGCCTTCCCGTGGCCGTGCAACGCCGACGCCGCCGCGTTCCGGACGTGGTGCCACACCTACGGGGTCGAAGAGGAGGTCATCCCGGACTGGGCGCTGCCCACCAGCCCGACCCCGGTCCGGGCACCCGACGACGTGTTCGGGGTGAACGTCGCCGGCTACCTGACCGCCGAGCTGGGCCTCGGCGAGATGGGGCGGATCATCCACGACGCCGTCGTCGACGCGGGCGTCCCGGTGGCCTCGGTGGTGGAGGACCACTCGCTGGCCTGCCGCAGCGACCTGCCGCCGCCGGACACCGCCGGCCGGCCGCGGTTCCCGGTCAGCCTGATGACGGTGAACTCCGACCAGACCGAGCTGCTGCTGGCGAGCTATCCGGAGGTGGGCCACGAGCGCTACCGCATCGGCCTGTGGGCCTGGGAGCTCGACCAGCTGCCGACCTGGCAGCGCGGCGGGTTCGAGTACGTCGACGAGGTCTGGACGATCAGCGAGTTCTGCCGGGAGGCGTTCGCCAGGCACTCGCCGGTGCCGGTCAAGGTCGTGCCGGTGCCGGTGCCGGATCCGGGCGTCCCGGAGCGCGGGCCGCGGCCGGCGGGCAAGCCGACCCAGTTCTTCTTCGCCTTCGACTTCAACAGCACGGCGCAGCGCAAGAACCCGTGGGGCGCGGTCGCGGCGTTCCAGCAGGCGTTCCCCGGCCGGGACGACGTGCGGCTGGTCATCAAGACGACCAACGGCAGGCTGCACCGGCCGGCGATGGAGCGGCTCGTCCGGACCGTCCAGGGTGATCCCCGGATCGAGGTGTTCGACCGCTACCTCGGCGTCGCCGAGCTGGCCGCGCTGTACCGCGACAGCGACTGCTACGTCTCCCTGCACCGCAGCGAGGGTTTCGGCCTGACCGTCGCGGAGGCGATGGTGCGGGGCATGCCGGTGATCGCGACGGACTACTCGGGCACGACGGAGTTCTTCACCGGCGAGGTCGGCTGGTCCATCCCGTACCGGACGGTGGACGTGGGGCCGGGCTGGTTCCCGTACCCCGAGGACGCCACCTGGGCCGAGCCCGACCTCGCCGCGGCGGCCGCGGCCATGCGGGTGGTCGCGGACAACCCGGCCGAGGCGCGGCGGCGGGGCGTGGCGGCCAGGGAGCACATCCTGCGCACCAGGTCGGTCGCGGCGGCCGCGTCCTGGATCCGAACCGAGCTGACGAACGCCTACGAGACCTGGCGCGCCGACCACGTCGCGCCGGACGACACCGCCACCACCGGGAAGTACACATTGGACACGGCACGAGCGGCACTGCACTGGCGGGCCGACCCCGAGGTGGCGTCGCGGACACCGCTGGCGCCCGCGCTGCGGCGGGTCGTGCTGCGGGCCGTCGACCACTACGACGCGCACCAGCGCACGATGCTCGCCGCCGTCGTCGACGACACCCAGGACGCGATCAACCAGGTCGGCGAGGACGTCGAGCGGTCGCTGACCCGGCACGACGAGCGGATCGACGGCCTGCGGGCCCAACTCGACCAGGTCGCCCGGATCGTCGACGGTCTGGTGCGCCGCTCCGGCCAGCCGAGGGAGGGGTCGACGTGACAGAGC
Source organism: Actinophytocola gossypii (assembly GCF_025165815.1). GTDB lineage: Bacteria > Actinomycetota > Actinomycetes > Mycobacteriales > Pseudonocardiaceae > Actinophytocola > Actinophytocola gossypii. The sequence goes on from NZ_JAFFZE010000004.1 coordinate 104,154, forward strand.
TGGAGGCGGTCCGCACCACCTGGGAGCAGCTCGGCTCGACCAACCCGTACTGGGCGGTGCTGACCGAGAACGACTTCCACGAGGGCGAGGCACGGGCGGAGTTCTTCGCCACCGGCCGCACCGAGGTGCGGGAGATGCTGCGGCTGCTCGAGGACCGGGGCCACCGGCCGGGTGGCCACGCGGTCGACTTCGGCTGCGGGGTCGGCCGGCTGAGCTTCGCGCTGGCCGAGCACGTCGACGAGGTGACCGGTGTCGACGTGGCCAGGTCGATGCTCGACGAGGCGGTCACCAACAACCCGTTCGGCGACCGGGTCCGGTTCGTGCACAACGAGAGCCACGACCTGCCGTTCCCGGACGACTCGGTGGACCTGGTGGTCAGCTCGATCACCCTGCAGCACATTCCGCCGAGCCTGAGCATCCGCTACCTGATGGAGATGGTGCGGATCACCCGGCCCGGCGGACACCTGCTGTTCCAGCAGCCGAGCCACATCCCCGCTCCGGTGCCGATCCCCGCCGAGCAGTGCCGCGCCACGCTCGCCGTCGTCAGGGCTCCCGGCACGCTGGTCGCCGACGAGTGCGGGTACGTCCGGGTGTCGGTGCGCAACGACGGGACCGAGACCTGGCCGGCCGGGCAGCTGCTGAACGTGGGCAACCACTGGTACCGCGACGACATCGCCGTGCGGTGGGACGACGGGCGGGCGAGCGTGCCGTGCCCGCTGGCTCCCGGGGAGTCCGGCGAGGTCACGCTCCAGGTGACCGCGCCGAGCGCCGGGGGCGACTACCAGCTCGGTGTCGACGTGGTCCAGGAACACGTGGCCTGGTGGTCGGACCGCGGCACCCGGATCGTGCGGCACCCGGTCACCGTCGAGGCGTCCACGGCCCCACCGCCCCCGCGACCGGAGGCGCCGGGAGCCGCGGAGCAGGTGGCGCCCGCGCCGAAGGTGAGCGGCATGCAGATGCACGGCGTGCGCACGGAGCTGGTGTGCGGGCTGCTCCGGCAACTCGGCTGCACGGTGCTCGACGCGCTGCCGGACCGGCGGGCCGGTGACAACTGGGCGAGTTACTTCTACGTGGTCGAGGTCGGCGAGTACCGCCTCGAAGTCGACCCGTAGCGGCCATGGCCGAGGGACCGACCGGAGGGAACGACGTCCGGGGCGTCCTCCCGCCGGTCCACGAGTCGCTGCTGCCCTCCGCGCATCCGCTCTACCGCCCGAGGCACGCCGGCCGGCAGCTGCTCGCCCTGGTCTGCGCCGCCGTGTTCTTCACCGCGCCGGTACTGGCGATGGCTCTCGGCGCCCGGCAGGCGGAGTTCGAGAACCGGAAGCTGACCGAGTTCCCCGGCCTGGCCCAGGGCTGGGGGTTCCTCACCGGCCTGACGCCGTGGGCCGCGGACAACCTGCCGTTCCGCGCGGACGCGCTCGCCGCGGCCGACTGGGTGAGCCGCGAGCTCTTCGGTGAGCCACCGGCGTTCGACCGGGCCGGCCCCGACGTCGGCGTTCTGCCGCCTGCGGGGCCGGGCGAGCGGGAGGACCCGGAGGCGCTCGCCGTCCCGGACGTGATCGAGGGCGACGACGGCTGGCTGTACCTGGGCGACGACATCGTCAGCCGGTGCGACCAGGCTCAGCCGGTCGACGAGACCATCGCGCGGCTGCGCGCGCTGCGCGACGGTGTCGAGCGGTCCGGTCGTCGGTTCGTGCTGATCGTGGGGCCGGACAAGACCACGGTCGTGCCCGAGTACCTGCCGGACCACTACGTCGGGCAGGCGTGCGCCGAGGAGGTCGCCGACGAGTTGTGGCGGCGGCTGACCGAACTCGACGCGGTCGACCTGCGCGACGAGCTGCGTGCCTGGGGCGAGCGACTGGGCAGGCCGGTCTATCCGAGGCTCGACGCGCACTGGTCGGACGAGGGCGGGATCGTGCTGACCAACCGGCTGGCCCAGGCCGTCGAGCCCGGGGTGAGCGAGGGCTGGAAGATCGACCCGGTCGGCTCCTGGGAGACCTCGGCGGACCTGCCGCCGCTGATCGGCCGCTCGGGCCTCGCCCAGGGCCACACCTACGCGCTGCGCCCCGACGGCCGGACCGACCTGACCAGGGACCTTCCGTTCGAGTTCGCCAGCCCGGTGCGGATGGACACGGCGTCCGGGCCCGGCACCGTGGACACGTCCGTCGGCTACCTCGGGGACTCGTTCACGCTGCGCGCGCTGCGGTACCTGGCCGCGGTGTTCGGCGACCTGACCGCCCTGCACTACGGGGAGGTGGGGCGGGACGCCGGGCGCTCGGCCGGCCGGATGCTGGCCGAGCACGAGGTGGTCGCGGTCCAGATCGTCGAACGGACGCTGGCCTCCGGCAACAGTGTGCTGCTCGACCCAGAGGTGGTGGACGGCATCACCGCCGAGCTGGCCGCCCGGCCCCTGCGCTGACAGTCGTGGTCAGCCCTGCCAGGGAAGGACGTTGCCCCAGCCCCACTCCGGCATCGGCTCGTCCTGGTTCGGCTTCGCGCCGGGGCGGGAGAAGATCACCGCCATCCGGGTGCCCCATTCCAGGTAGCCGACGAACGCCGAGCGGAACTCCGGATCGTCCGGCAGGCCCACCTCGTCGGCGGTCTCCTGCAGCAGCGCCACCCACCGCCGGCGCTGCTGCTCGGTGATGCCCCGGCCGAGGTGCTTGGCGACCATGTGCGGGTGGCCGCCGCGGTGCTCGGAGTACACGCGCGGGCCGCCGAAGACCTCGCCGACCCAGGCCGCGACGTGCTTGGCGTGGTCGGGGTCCATGCCGGCGAACAGCGGCGCCAGCAGTTCGTCCTGTGGCACGCGCTCGTAGAACACCTGAAACAGCTTCTCGATCGCGTCCGCGCCGCCGGCCCACTCGTACAGCGTCGGGACCGCGTCACCGATCTCCACCGGCGTGTAGTGGCGCATCTCCTGGATGTCGTCGACGAAGCCGCGGATCTGGGCGAAGAACGGCGGGAAGTTCGGGCCCTTGCGGAAGCCATCCAGGTGGTCGTGGGTGGAGGTCCAGGTCAGCCGGACCACGTAGCTCTCCGGCTCCTCCTCGCAGCGGGTCAACTCGATGCCACGGCACTCCGGCGCCGCGGCCAGGTGCGCGGCCGCGCGGCGGTAGGCGTCCTCGAACTCCGCGGAACGGTCCGCGGGAACCCGGTATCGGATGTACTCGATCGTCACCTTCGCAGTCGAGCACCGGGGGTCTCGTTCGGCAAGTGTGCGGTCCGTGAACGTTGTGCGAACACCGCCCGCCAGGCCGCGACGACCACGACGAGCAGCACGAGGCCGAGGATCACCACCGTGACCGGGCGGCCGAGCACGTACCCGGGATCGCCCGCCGAGTAGGCCAGGGTCTGCCGCAGCGACACCTCGAGCGTGGGCTGCAGGACGACCGCGAGCACGAACGGGGCCATGCCGAATCCCGACCGGCGGAGCAGGAATCCGAGCAGTCCGGCGACCAGCATCACCACCACGTCGAACATCGAGTTGCTCTCGGCGTACACGCCCACGACGCACAGTCCGATCACGAACGGCATCAACGCCTGGGGCGGCACGGACAGCAGGCGGGTGAACAGCCCCACCAGCGGCAGGTTGAGCACCAGCAGCATCAGGTTGGCGATGTACATCGCCGCGATCACGGTCCAGAACAGCTCGGGCTGGTCGTTGACGAACGTCGGGCCGGGGACGATTCCGTTGAGCAGCAACGCGGCGAGCACCAGCGCCATGGTCGGCGCGAACGGGATTCCGAGCGCCAGCAACGGAACGAACGCCGCGCCGGCGGCCGCGTTGTTGGCCGCCTCGGGACCGGCGACGCCCTGCACGGCCCCCTTGCCGAAGGTCTCGGGTCTTTTGGCGAGCTTCCGCTCCGCGACGTAGGAGGTGAACGTGGACAGCACCGCGGCCGGACCCGGCACGAGGCCGAGCAGGAAGCCGATCACCGATCCGCGCAGCGCCGCGGGCGCCGCCTCGCGGGACTCCCGCCTGCTGGGCAACAGTTCCCTGAGCTTCGGGGCGCGCACGGGTTCGGGTCGCCACCGCCGGCCGGCCACCGTGAGCGCCTCCGCGACCCCGAACACGCCCATGATCAGCGCGATGAAGCTGAATCCCTCGGCCAGGGTGCTCGAGCCCATGGTGAACCGCAGGTCGCCGGCGGCCGGGTCGATGCCGACCGTGCCGACCGCCAGGCCGGCGCAGATCATCACCACGGACTTCGCGGTGGAACCGGTGGACAGCGCGGCCAGCAGCACCAGCCCGGCCACGCACAGCGCCAGGTACTCCGGCGGGCCGAGCTCGACCGCGACCTCGCTCAGCCACGGCGCGAACAGCATCAGCCCGACGATCGCCATGGTGCCGGCCACGAACGACGACACCGCCGCGATCGTCAGCGCGGGGCCCGCCCTCCCCCGCTTGGTCAGCTGGTGCCCGTCGAGCGCGGTGACCACCGAGGACGCCTCGCCGGGCACGTTGAGCAGGATCGAGGTCGTCGACCCGCCGTAGGTGGAGCCGAAGTAGATGCCGGCGAACAGGATCAGCGACCCGGCCGGGCCGAGTTGCGTGGTCATCCCGAGCAGCACCGACATCGCGCCGATCGGCCCGATCCCGGGGAGGACGCCGACCAGCGTGCCGAGCACCACCCCGACGACCGCGAGGACGAGATAGGTGGGGTCGGCGAACGCGGCGAAGCCCGCGCCGAGGTTGTCGAACATCTCGCCCATGTGTCGTCCTCTCTCGCTCAGACCAGACCGAGCGTCCCGGCCGGCAGCGGCACCCACAGCCAGCGCACGAAGATCAACCAGGTGGCCGCCCCGAAGGCGACGCCGAGGAGCACGGCTCTGCTCCACCGCCGTACGCCCATGACCTTGGCGATCAGGACCAGTGAGACCGACAGCGTCACGACCATCCCCACCGTGTCGGCCAGCAGCGGCACGAGCAGCGCCGCGAGCAGCACGCCGCCGACCCGCCACCAGCTCACGTCGGCGTCGGGGTCGGGCTCGGGTTCGTTCTCGGGTTCCTCGTCGGGCGTGGCGGCCCGGCGGTGCCCGACGAGGACCGTGACGCTGGCGAGGACGAGCACGATCGCCACGACGAACGGGAAGAAGCCGGCTCCGCTCTCCGCCGGGGTGCCGAGCCCCTCGTCGAGGGCCAGCACCCCGTACAGCACGCCGAGCACCAGCAGCGCACCGGCCGCCAGCACGTCCTGGCTCATCCTGGGGAACCGCATGCGCTCAGGGGGCGAGCAGGTCGGCCGCCTCGGCCGCCTTGTCGGTCAGGCGTTTCTTCGCCGTCTCCCCGTCGGCGCCGCTGACGACCAGGCCGAGGTCGGTGGCCGCGGCGGTGAACTCGGGGCTCTGGATGGCTGCGCTGAACACGTCGCTGAGCTTGGTCCGCACGTCGTCCGGCAGGTCCGGCGGGGCCACCACCACGTTGTAGGCCTCCCACTCCAGGTCGACGCCCTGGTCGGTGAAGGTGCGGATGTCGGGGGCCAACTCGACCGACTCGGCGGTGGCGATGCCCAGCGCGCGCAGCTTCCCGGACTCCAGCTGCGCGACCGCCCCCGCCAGCTGCATGACGCCCACGTCGAGGTTGTCGCCGAGCAGCGCGGTGGTGGTCGCCTGGTCGCCGTCGAACTTGACGTGCCGGAACCTGGTCCCGGTCAGCTGCTCGAACTTCTCGGCCGGGATCGCGTAGTTCAGCGGGCCGTCGCCCATGGTGATGGACTCGGGGTTGGCCTTGGCGGCGGCGACCAGGTCCTCGATCCCCTGGTACGGGGAGGAGGCCGGCACCACGAACATGATCGGCGACGTGGTGACCTCGCCGAGCACGGTGACCGTCTCCGGGTCGTAGGAGACCTCCTCGGTGTGCGGGATCAGGGTGAGCGGCCCGTCCGGCACGATGCCGACGGTGTGGCCGTCCGCGTTGGCGTTGAGCACCGCCGTGGTGCCGACCGAGCCCGCTCCCCCTTCCCGGTTCACGACCTGGACGCGCCGGCCGAGCTCGTTCTGGTCGTTGACGACCTCGACCAGCGCGCGGGTGGTGGTGTCGATGCTGCTGCCGGCCGGGTACGGAACGATGACCTGCACGTCGCGCGTCGGGAAGGTCCCGCCGCCCGGCGGTCCGCCGCACGCGGCCACGACGAGCGCGCCCGCCGCGACGACCGAGCACAGCGCGACGCGGCGCGGCACTGGACGAGTTGTCATGAGACACCTCCTGGGTGCTGTTCGGCGTCCGCCGCGATGGCGGCCGCCGCGATGATCGGGTCGTGCCAGTCGGAGTCGCCGAAGTCGTAGGCGTCCCGGTGGAGCCGTTTGAAGTACCGGTGGGCGCTGTGCTCCCAGCTGAAGCCGGTCGCGCCGTGGAACTGGACCACCGCCGCCGCCGTCTCGCGGGCCAGGTCCGCGGCGCGGCTCTTGACCACCGAGGTCATCAGCGCGGCGTCGGGGCGTCCTGCGTCGTGGCTGTCGGCGGTGTACCAGACGGCGTCGGTGATCGTGGTCCACGCGACGTGCAGCTCGGCGAGCTCGTGCTGGACGGCCTGGAAGGAGCCGATCGCCCGGCCGAACTGACGGCGCAGGCGGAGGTGGTCGAGGGTGGTGCGCAGGGCGGCGCCCGCGGCGCCGACGAGGTCGGCGGCCACCAGCACGGTGAGCCGGTGCACGATCCGTTCGAAGGTGGCGTCGTCGTCCCAGCGCACCCGCTCGGCCGGCACGTCCGTCAGGGTCACCTCGGCCGCGCGCATTGCCGGGTCGACGGGCTCGACGCCGTGGGTCGACACCCCCGCCTGGGCGGTTTCGACGACGAACACGGCGGGGCCGTCGCCGGTGCCGGCCGCGACCAGGAGGACGTCCGCGTCCTCGGCGTGGTCGACGATGCCGGCGTCGCCGTCGAGCCGGCCGCCGGCCGTGGCGGTGACCCCGATGCCGTGCCGGTCCCACGACCCACCCTCGGCGCGCAGGGCGGTGCTGCCGACGAGTTCGCCCGCGACCATGGGCGCGAGCCAGCGGGCACGTTGTTCCGGGTCGGCCGAGGTCGCGACGACGTCGCACGCGGCAACCGCCGTCCCGATGCTCGCCGGGGCCAGGCCCGCCCCCAGCGCCTCGGCCACGACGGCCTGGTCGAGCAGGCCGAGCCCGAGGCCGCCGTCGCCCACCGGGGCCGTCACGCCGAGCCACCCGAGGCCGGCGGCCGCGCGGCACAGGGCACCGGGCGCCGGGCGGGGGTCGCCGGCGTGGTCGGTCAGCCACCGCCGCACGGCGACACCCATCGCCACCTGCTCGTCCGTGAGCTCGAAGTCCATTACGCACCGGTCCGCTCCGTGGGGTGCCACACAGTCCACAACGGACCGACCCAGTACGTCAAAGACGTGAAGCCAACCGGACCCATTGCGTTCCACAATGAGTCGATCCTGGCCGATACATTGACGAACGCAATGGATCGTGCTTCGTTTTGCTCTTTGACGCACTACGACACCGGTGCACAGGATGTGCCGCATGGATCTTCGATACTCGTCGGCGGCCGAGAAGTTCCGGCGCGAGATCCGTCGCTGGCTGGCCGAGTCCGTTCCGGCGGAGTGGCGCAGGCCGGGCTTCTGGATCGGTCTGGACGGCGGCGACGAGTCCGTCGACCTGCGACGCCGCTGGGAGCGGAGCCGGTTCGAGAACGGCTTCGCCGGCGTCGACTGGCCGGTCGAGTTCGGTGGGCGCGGCGCCGACCAGGAGTTCCGCGCGGTGCACGACGAGGAGATGGCCAGGGCCCGGGCACCGATCGGGCCGTTCCTGGGCCTGACCTACCTCGGCACGACGCTGCTGGGGCCCACCCTGCTGCGCTACGGCACCGAGGAGCAGAAACGCCGGCTCCTCCCCTCGATCCTGTCCGGCGCGACGATCTGGTGCCAGGGCTTCTCCGAGCCGGAGAGCGGGAGCGACCTCGCGAGCCTGTCCACCACGGCCCGCCGCGACGGCGACGACCTGGTGGTCTCCGGGCAGAAGGTCTGGACGTCGATGGCGGGGGTGGCCGACGCGCTGTTCGCGCTGGTCCGCACCGATCCCGCGGCCGAGCGGCACCGCGGCATCACCTTCCTGCTGATCGACCTGACCCTGCCGGGGGTCGAGGTCCGGCCGATCCGGCAGATGTCCGGGTCGTGGGAGTTCGGGCAGGAGTTCCTCGACGACGTCCGCGTCCCGGTCAGCGGGAACGTGGTCGGGCGGATCGACGACGGGTGGACGGTGGCCGGGTACCTGCTCTCGGTCGAGCGCAACGCCTCACCGGTCAGCCACTACGCGGAGTTCCGCCACGAGCTGGACGACGTGGTCGCCGCGGCCAAGGTCATCCGCAAGGACGGCAGACCGGCCGTGGAGCACCCGTCGATCCGGGCCGGCATCGCCCGCTGCCGGGCCGACCTGGAGCTGCTCCGCGTGCGCGGCTACCACACGATGACCAGGGTGGCCAGGGGCGAGGACCTCGGCGCGGAGGCGTCGGTCACCAAGCTGCTGTGGTCGCGGACCAGGCTGGCGATCGCCGACCTCGGGGCCGACGTCCTGGCCGCCGGCGGACAGCGGGGCGCCGGCGAGGCCTTCGCGCACCTGCGCTGGCGGCACCTGCACGTACGCGGCCAGCGGATCGCCGGCGGCACCGCCCAGATCCAGCGCACGATCGTCGCCCGCCAACTGCTGGACCTGCCCCGATGAGCGGCACCGAGGTCGGCTCGGGCACCGTGCTGTTCGACCTGGTCGACGGGGTCGGCACGGTGACGCTCAACCGGCCGGAGCGGCGGAACGCGATCTCCTGGCAGCTCGTCGAGGACCTGCTCGCCGCCCTCGACCGGGCCGGCTCGGCGCGCGGCCTGCGGGTCCTGGTCGTCACCGGCGCCGGCTCCGACTTCTGCGTCGGCGCCGACCTCGCCCGGGTCGGCTCGGACCACCAGGGCGACCAGGAGACCCGCACGCTGCGCGGCCGCTCGGCGGAGGACGACCTCGCGCGGCTGACCCACGCCTCGACCATCGTCGAGCTGCTCACGTCGTTCCCCCGGCCGACGATCGCCGCCGTCGACGGGGCGTGCGCGGGTGCCGGGCTGTCCCTCGCGCTGGCCGCCGACTTCCGGATCGCGGCCGAGCGCGCCGTGTTCAACACCGCGTTCGTCAGCGCCGGGGTGTCCGGCGACCTGGGCAGTGCCTGGCTGCTGACCCGCGCCGTCGGCGGCGCCCGCGCCAGGGCGCTCCTGCTCGACCCGGGGAAGCTGACCGCCGCGCGAGCCGCCGACGTCGGCATCGTGACCGAGGTCGTGGCCGACCTGCGGACCAGGGTCGACGAGCTGGCCGGCAAGCTCGCCACGCAGGCGCCGAGGGCGATGCGGTACGCGAAGCAGAACCTGGCCGACGCCGCGCTCGCCCCGCTGTCCGACTACCTGGGCCGGGAGGCGCCCCGCATGGTCGACTGTGCCCGCGGCGCCGACGCGCGGCTGGCCGCACGGGCGTTCATGGAGGGGCGCAGGCCGGTCTTCACCGAGGAGTAGGAGCAGCATGACCAGCCCACTGGCGGGAGTCCGCGTCGTCGAGTTCGGCCACTACATCGCGGCGCCCGCGGCCACCCAGCTGCTGTCCGACCTGGGCGCCGAGGTGGTCAAGGTGGAGCCGCCGACCGGTGACCAGGCGCGCGGCATCGGCGCATACGGGGAGGGCATCGTCCTCGCCTACAACCGGGGCAAGCGGTCGGTGGTGCTCGACCTCAAGCTGGCCGAGGACCGCGACGCCGCCCTGGAGCTGGTCATGGCGGCCGACGTCGTCGTGCAGAACCTGCGCGCCGGGACCATGGCCCGCCACGGGCTCGGCCCGGACGACGTGCTGCCCGCGCACCCCCGGCTGGTGTACGTCTCGGTCAGCGGGTTCAGTTCCAGGAGCCCGTCGGCGCGCCGACCCGGCCTGGACATCGCCGCGCAGGCCGAGAGCGGCCTCATGTCGGTCACCGGGGAGCAGGACGGTGATCCGCTCCGGGTCGGGATCCCGATCGCCGACGTCGCCGCCGGGCACGCGGTCGTGCAGGCCGTGCTGGCCGCGCTGCTGCGCCGCGAGCGCACCGGCCGGGGCGGGTTCGCCGAGGTGTCCCTGCTGGACGCCGCGATCCACCTGCAGTCGGCGATGTGGGGCGAGTGGCACGTCACCGGCCAGGAGCCGCGGCGCAAGGGGAACGGCCAGGCGACCGTGGCCCCGGCCGCGGACCTGGTGCACACCGCGGACGGGTGCATCGTGCTGTCGGCCTACACCCCGGAGCACTTCGCGCGGCTGTGCCGGTTCATCGGCAAGGAGTGGATGACCGGGGACCCCCGGTTCGCCGACAACCCGGCCAGGGTCGCGCACCGGGCGGTGCTGCTGGCCGAGATCCAGCAGGTGCTCGGCACCATGCCGACCACGGAGTGCCTCGCCCGGCTCGCCGACCACGGCCTGGTCGCCGCCGCCGTGCGCGGGTACCAGGAGGTGGCCGCCGCCGAGGACGTGCGCGCCAGCGGCGTGCTGACCACGGGGATCGCCCCGGACGGCACGCGCTACCCCGTCCCGTCACTGCCGTTCCGCCTCGACGGGGTCGAGCCGGCGGCGGACCGGGCGGTGCCCCGGCTCGGCGCGGACACCGACACGCTCCCCGGGCGCTCGCCTTGACCGGGCAGGCGAGGCGGGCCTTGGATCGCGCCATGAACGTGCGCGAGCTGGAGTGCTTCCTCGCCGTCGTGGACCACGGCAGCATCACCCGGGCCGCCGCCGCGCTCTACCTGGCGCAGCCGTCGCTGTCGCAGGTCATCCGCAGGCTGGAGGCCGACCTCGGCGTCGAGTTGTTCCGCCGGGTCGGGCGCGGCCTGACGCTCGCCCCGGCCGGCGAGGCACTGGTCGGGCCGGCCCGCCAGGTCCTCCGCGACCTGCACCAGGCGCGCCAGGTCGCGGAGGGCTACCGCGGCCTCGAGCGCGGCCGGGTCGACGTGGCGATCTCCGCGTCGCTCACGTCGAGCTTCCTGGCCGCGTGGGTGGGGCACTTCCGCCGCCGGCACCCCGGGCTGACGGTCCGGCTCATCCAGCACGACGGCGACTCCGACGACATCGTCGCGCTGATCCGGTCCGGTGAGGCCGAGCTGGCCTACACCGTCTCGCCGGTGTCGCGCCAGGGCATCGACTGCGTGCACATCGGGGAGGGCGAGGTCGTGCTCGCGCTGCCACCCGGCTGGCGCACCGAGTTCCCGGACCCGGTCCCGGTCGCGCTGCTCGACGGCCTGCCGATGATCGTCGACCGCGGGTTCGGGCGCACCTACCTGGAGTCCGTCCGCGACACCCGGGGGGTCGAGCCGGCCGTGGTCGTCGACGTCGCCGAGCCGGCCGGGCTGGTACCGCTGGTCATCGCCGGCGCGGGCGCGGCCCTGCTGCCGATGCGCCAGGCGCTGGACGCGCGGCGCCGGGGCGCGAACCTACGCATGATCGACCCGCTGACCTCGCGGATGATCTACGCGATCACGCCCGCCTCGCCGCTGTCCGCGCCGGCCAGGAGGTTCCTCGACCTGAGCAGGGAGAACCTGGACCGGTGGCGCCGCGCGGTCGCGACCCGCACGGCCAGGGGCATGACGCTGCTCGAGGCGGCGGTCGACGCCGACGGCGTGATCGAGGCCGCCTACCAGCGCCTCACCGAGACGCCGGTGGCGCCCGGCTGACGGGTCACCGGTCGAGGTCCGCCCGAGGGCCGTTCGGCTGGCGCTGGCGGCCGTCGACGACCTGGCGGGCGACGGCGGCGACCTCGTCGGTGGGCAGCTCGCGCTCCCCCTCGGCGGTCACCAGGTGCACCAGCGGGTAGATCCCGCGGGCGAGGTCGGGGCCCATGGTCGCGATGTCGGTGTCGGCCGCGTCGTACAGCGCCTCCAGGGCGACGGTGATCGCGTCCTGCTCGCTGAGGTCGTCGCGGTGCATCTTCTTCAGGCACCCGGTGGCGAACAGCGAGCCGGAGCCGATGGAGTGGAAACCCTCGTGCTCCTCGGTCAGGCCGCCGAGCGGGTCGTAGCTGTAGATGCGCCCGATGCCGGCCTCCGGGTCGAAGCCGGCGTACACCGGGACGACGGTGAAGCCCTGCATGGCCATCGTGATGTTCTGCTTGACCATGGCGCCGAGCTTGTTCGCCTTGGCCTGCAGGGAGAGGCGGACGCCCTCCAGCTTCTCGTAGTGCAGCAGCTCGACCTGGAACAGCCGGGCCATCTCGTAGGCGAGCGACGCGGTGCCGGCGATGCCGACGCAGGAGTACTCGTCCGCGGAGTAGACCTTCTCGGCGTACCGGTAGCCGACCGTGGTGCCGCTGGTCGCCTGGCGGTCGCCGGCCATGATCACGCCGCCGTCGAAGCGCATCGCCACGACCGTGGTGCCGTGCGGCACCTGCTCGACGAGGTCCGGTCGAGGGCCGACCTGACGGGTCCAGGGCAGGACGTCGGGCTGGATCCTGCTCGCCAGATCGGTGAAGGACGAGGTGGACATCGACATCAGGTCCCTGATCTGGTCACGCCGGTCGTTGGCCCCTGCCGCCATGTGCCTACCTCTCCCACGAAAACCTGCCGTCACCTCACATTATCGGAGATCGCTCCGGCTGCCCAACGTCCGGGAGCGCGATCCGCCAGGATGGAGCGCATGAGCGTAGTGAAGATCAACGCGTTGACGGTCCCCGACGAGATGCGCGAGACGCTGGAGCAGCGGTTCGCCGCCCGCGCCGGCACCGTGGAGAGCGCCGACGGCTTCGAGTGGTTCGAGCTGCTGCGCCCGGTGGCCGGCACGGACCAGTACCTGGTCTACACCCGCTGGCGCAGCGAGGAGGACTTCGAGAACTGGATGGCGGGCATGGGCCAGGCCGCCCACCGCGGCGGCGGGCAGCCGGCCGCCGCCGACTCCTCCGCGTGGACCTTCGAGGTCGTCGAGCAGACTGGCCCGAAGAAGGCGTAGGCAGCTCACCTTGGGGGCGCACGTGCCGTTCGGCACCGACGGAGCACACCGCCGGATCGAGAGGGCTCGCGACGAGGGGCACACGTCGCTCGACCTCGGGAACCTGTGGCTCACCCAGGTGCCACCGGAGCTGGCGGAGTTACCGGACCTGGCCGAGCTGCACCTCAACGGCAACCGGCTCGCCGAGGTGCCCGCGTGGCTCGGCGACCTCACCGGGCTCAGCACCCTCGACCTGAACGACAACCGGCTCTCCGCGCTGCCGCCGGAGCTCGGTCGGCTGCCGCTGGCCGACCTCCGGCTGAACGGCAACCGGCTCACCGAGCTGCCCGACAGCCTCGCCACGGCGACCGGCCTGACCAGACTCGACCTGGACAACAACCGGTTCGACGGGGTACCCGACTGGCTGGGCGGGCTGACCAACCTCCGCCGTCTCGACCTCGGGCGGTGCCGCCTCACCCGGGTACCCGACTGGTTGCGTGGCCTGCGACAGCTCACCGAGCTGTGGCTCAACCACAACCGGCTCACCGACCTGCCCGACTGGGTCGGCGAACTCACCACCCTCACCAGCTTCCACCTGAACGACAACCGGTTCGCGATCCTGCCGCCGAAGCTCGGTGACCTGACCGGCCTCACGATGCTCGGCCTCCAGGGCTGCGGTCTGGAATCGGTCCCCGAGTGGGTGGCCGGGCTCACCGGCCTGCGAGAGCTGGGGTTGGCGGACAACCGGCTCGTCGAGCTACCACCGTGGTTCGGCGACCTCACCGCGCTCACCACGGTCGAACTGCACAACAACCGGTTCGAGGTGGTCCCGCCGCAGCTGGCGGCACTGCCCCAACTGTCCAACCTCGACCTCGGCTGGAACCGCCTCACCGAGCTACCCGACTGGTTCGCCTGCCTCACCCACCTCACCGAGCTGCACCTGCGCTACAACAGGTTCAGGGAGGTCCCGGCGGCCGTCCGTGCCCTGACCGGGCTCACCACGCTGAGCCTCAACGGCTGCCGGATCGACACGTTGCCGGACTGGCTGACCGACCTCACCGGGCTGAAGACGCTGTGGCTCAACAACAACGACCTTTCCGCACTACCCGACCGGATCGGCCGGCTCACCAACCTCGACCACCTGTCCGTCGGCAACAACCGGCTCACCGACCTGCCGGAGGGCATGGCCTCCCTGAGCGAGCTGACGCGGCTGTGGGTCGACGGCAACCGGCTCACCGAGGTGCCCGGCTGTGTCGCCGCGCTCACCGGGCTGACCTCCCTCGGTATCGGTGGCAACCGGATCACCGCGCTTCCGGAGTGGCTGGGTGGTCTCACCGAACTCGACCTGCTGCGACTCGACGGCTGTCAGCTCGTCGAGGTGCCGGAATGGGTGCGTGGCCTGCGTCGGCTCACCAAACTGCACCTCGCCAACAACGCACTGACCGAGCTGCCGGAGTGGATCGGCGACCTGTCCGGCCTGACCCACCTGTGGCTCGACGGCAACCCCCTGTCCGCGCTGCCGGACGGACTCGCCGAGTTGTCCGGGTTGACCAGTCTCTCCGTGCGGAACTGCCAGCTCACCGAGGTGCCGCGCTGGCTGCCCGGTATGACCGGTCTCGACCAGCTGACCCTCGACAACAACCCCTTGGGCACGTTGCCGGACACACTGGGTGAGCTGGTCGGGTTGACCGCGCTCGACCTCACCGAGTGCGGCCTGACCGAGGTGCCCGCGTGGTTGCGACGGCTGACCGGCCTCACCGCGCTGACGCTGAGCAGGAACTCCCTGACCGAGCTGCCGGAGTGGATCTCCGAACTGAGCGGCCTCGTGGCCCTGGTCGTCGATGGCAACGAGCTGTCCTCGCTACCGAGGTCGATCACGGCGCTCACCGAGTTGACCATGGTGTGGTTCGACGACTGCACGGGTGTCGAGCGGCTCTCCGGCCTCCCCAAGCTCCACTCGCTGAGCCTCGCGCGATGCGGTCTCACGGAGCTGCCGGAGTGGACGCGATCCCTGACCGACCTCACCACCCTGTTCCTGCACGAGAACTCGCTCACCGAGCTGCCGGAGTGGATCTCCGAACTCGACGGGCTCTCCACGCTGTGGCTCAACGAGAACCAGCTGACCGGTCTGCCCGACCGCATCGGCGACCTGACCGGCCTCACCTCGCTCCGTCTCGACGACAACCGGCTGTCCAGCCTGCCGGGGAGCTTCGGTGCGCTCACCGGTCTGAACGAACTGCCGCTCGACAACAACCGGCTCGTCGCGCTGCCGGACAGCGTCGGCGATCTCTCCGGTCTGACCACGGTGAACGTGAACGGCAACCAGCTGACCGAGCTGCCGGACGGGCTCAGCGCGCTGACCAGGCTGCGGGTGTTGCACGCCAACAACAACCAGCTGCGGACCCTGCCCGACTGGCTGCCGGAGCTGCCGAACCTGACCCAGGTCTCGGTCAGCGCCAACCCGCTGGTGAGCCCGCCACCGGAGATCGCGACCGCCGGGTCGGAGTCGCTGATGGCGTTCATCCGGGCACGCCAGGAGGGCAGCGCCGAACAGTGGCTGTCCAAACTGCTCGTCGTTGGCGAGGGCGGGGTCGGCAAGACGTCCGCGGTGCGTGCCCTGGCCGGTGACCCGCACGACCCGGACGAGCCGTCCACCCACGGCCTGATGGTCAAGGAACTGACCGTCCCGCACCCCGACCACCCGGACGTCCACATGCGACTGAGCGCGTGGGACTTCGGCGGCCAGCAGATCTACCACGCCACCCACCAGTTCTTCCTGACCAACCGCTCGCTGTTCCTACTGCTCTGGAACTCCCGGCTCGGCTGGGAGCAGGGCAAGCTCCGCTACTGGCTCGACATCATCGCCGCCCGCGCGCCCGCGTCGCCCGTCGTGCTGGTGGCCACCCACCTCACCGACCGGCCGGTGGACCTGCCGCTGTCCGAGCTGCGGCAGGAGTACCCGAACATCGTGGACAGCCTCGCGCTGGACAACGCGACCCGCGCCGGCGTCGACGCGTTGGGTGCCAGGCTGGCCGAGTGCGCCGCCCGGTTGCCGCTGATGGGGTCGCAGTGGCCGGTCTCCTGGCTCGCGGCGGCCGACGCGGTCCGGGGCGCGGAGGAGAACCACGTCACGCCCGATCGGATGTGGGAGCTGATGGCCGGTGCCGGTGTCCGCGACCCCGACCAGCAGCGGTACCTCGCGGTCGCCCTGCACGAGCTGGGCGACATCCTGTACTACAGCGACGATCCCGAGCTGTCGCAGATCGTCGTACTGCGGCCGGAGTGGGTCAACGACCACATCAGCAGGGTGCTGGACAGCGACCGGGTCGCCGCCGGGCACGGGCTGCTGACCCGGCGCCACCTCGACGAGCTGTGGTCCGGGCTGGACCGGGGGTTGCGGGACCACTTCCTCGGCATGATGGACAAGTACGACCTGTCCTACCGGATCGAGGGTGGTCGGACCGGCGACGTCAGCCTCGTCGTCGAGCGGCTGCAGTGGGACCCGCCGGACTACCAGCCCGAATGGGACGAGATCGGGCGGCGCGACAACACCCGCGAGATCCGCGTCCTGTACCGGCTGAACACGATGCCGCCCGGGATTCCCACCTGGTTCATCGCCCGCTCGCACCGGTTCAGCCGGGCCATGCACTGGCGGACCGGCGCGCTCCTCGGCCACGGCGACGGTCAGCACCTCGCGCTGGTCCGGGCGAACCGGCACCGCAACACCGTCGAGCTGGCCGTGCGCGGTCCGTCGCCGGTCGGGTTCTTCTCCATCCTCGACGACGGTCTCAACCTGACCCTGGAACGGTTCCCCGGCCTGCACATCACCCGCCAGGTGCCGTGCCCGTGCCGGGACCACGAGCCGGTGCCGTGCCAGGAGCTGTTCGACTACGAGGACCTCCGCACCCGGATGAACCGCACGCCGCCCCGGGACGAGATCGAGTGCCGGAAGTCCTACGAGTTCGTGTCGGTGCCGCAACTGCTGCTCGGGCTCGCACCGTCCGAACGGGACGTCGCGCGGACGGGTCTGGAGCAGATCACCGCGGCGCTGGCGCGGATCGACGACAAGCTCGACGCCCAGGGCATCTACGTGCAGCGGATGTTCCTCAAGCTGCAGCGGCTGGCCCAGACCCAGCAGGAGGCACGCTGTCCCAGCGTCTTCGCCATCGTGCCGACCGGGAAGCGGAAGCTCGCCGGGTCGGCGTACGAGATCCGGCTGTACTGCGAGGAACCGGGTGCCTGGCACCGCCTCCCCGACCGCGCGGGCTGCTACCCGATCACCCAGCCGGCGGAGTGGTTCCGGAAGGTCGGCCCCTACCTGCAGCACCTGATGGTCGCGCTCAAGCACGTGGCCCCGCTGGCCGGCCCGGTGCTGGGCGTCACCGTCGACAAGCTCGACGAGCAGGTCAAGGCCGACTGCGACCTGATGAAGGAGCTGGTGTCCCAGCTACCCGACGAGATCCGGCACGAGCCGGAGCTGTCCATCATGGACGCCGTGCAGACCGGCCCGGCGGCCAGGGCGGTGCACGACGCCGACTTCCGCGCCCTCCAGGCGATGCTGACCAGGCTCGACCCGGACCAGGAGTGGGGCGGCCTGTCCCGCACGACGACCCCCGAGGGCCTGACCCTGTACCTGTGCGCCGACCACGTCGCCGGCTACCACCAGACCGGTCGGTGAGTACCGGTTTCGCTCGGAGCGGAAACCGGCGTCGCCGGTGGCGCGGCGGTGCCAGGATGGGCGCATGGCCGACATCCTGCCCTTTCGCCGGGAGCGCGATCCCGAACCGGCGTCCGACCCGCTGTGGCGCGAGGCGCTCGGCGCGACCCTGCGCGCGGCCAGGGAGGAGCAGGGCGGGCGGCTGGTCGACGTCGGTGAGCGGGCCGGCGTCTCGCCGCAGTACCTGTCCGAGATCGAGCGCGGGCGCAAGGAGCCGTCCAGTGAGATGATCGCCGCGGTGACCGGTGCGCTCGGGCTCACCCTGGACGACCTGCTCCTCGACATCGCCACGGACGTGCGGCGGCGCCGGGCCGCCCGGCTCGCGCTCCGGCGCCGTCCCACGAGGACGACCGGGCCGGAGCTGCTCGCCGCGTGAGGGGTCAGGCCCGCTGGTCGAGGACGTGGTCGGCGAGCCCGTAGGCGACGGCGCCGGCCGCGTCGAACACGCGGTCCCGGTCGGTGTCGTGCCGCAGGTCCGTGACGCTCCGACCGGTGTGGGCGGACAGGATCTCCTCCAGCTGCGTGCGCACCCGCACCACCTCGTCGGCCTGCAGGATGAGGTCGGGGATGGTGCCCCGGCCCTGCGCGGCGGGCTGGTGCAGCACGACCCTGGTGTGCGGCAGCACGGCCCTGCGCCCGGACTCGCCAGCCGCGAGCAGCACCGCCCCGGCCGCGACGGCCTGGCCGACGCACGTCGTCGCCACCGGCGCCTTGATGTAGCGCATGGTGTCGTACAGCGCGAGCATCGCGGACGGGTCGCCGCCCTCGGAGTTGATGTACATGTCGATCTGCTGCTCCGGGTTCTCCGCCTCCAGGTGCAGCAGCTGGGCGATCAGCGCGTTCGCCACGCCGGAGTCGATCCCGGTGCCGAGGTAGACGATCCGCGAGGACAGCAGGTGCGAGTAGACGTCCATGATCCGCTCGCCGCCGACGGTGCGGGTGATGACGTTCGGGATGGTGTAGGTGCTCATGCGGTGACTCCCAGTCCCAGCTCGTGCGTGCGCACCGGCAGGACCTGCGCGAGGTCGCTGACGATGTGGTCGATGAACCCGTACTCGCGGGCCTGCTCGGTGGTGAACCAGCGGTCGTGCAGCGAGTCGGCGAACACCCGGTCGATCGGCTGCCCGGTGTCCTCGGCGATGATCCCGAGCACGGTGTCCCTGGTGTGCCGCAGGTCGTCGGCCTGCACCTCCACCTCGACCGCGGAGCCGCCGATGCCCGCGGAGCCCTGGTGCATCAGGACGCGGGCGTGCGGGAGCGCGTACCGCTTGCCCGGCGTGCCGGCGGACAGCAGGAACTGCCCCGCGCTGCACGCCAGCCCGAGCGCGAGCGTCGCCACGTCGCACGGCACGAGCCGCATGACGTCGCGGATCGCCAGCATCGACGGCACCGACCCGCCCGGCGAGTGGATCCACAGTGCGACGTCCTTCTTGGGGTCCTCGCCGGCGAGGGAGAGCAGCTGGGTGGCGAGGACCGTGCCGTTGTCGTCGTCGAGTACGCCGTCGAGCACCAGCACACGCTGGCTGAGGAACCGTTCCCGCAGGCGGTGGTCGAACAGCGGGGGCCTGTCGTCGTTCGTCATGGCCCCGACCCTGCCGTCGGGGCGCGGTCGTGCGCCGCTCGTGCTGCTGTGAGCGGATCCGCCCACAGCGGACCGAGGTCTTGACGGCCTGTCCGACACTCGGTTCAAGTGGACTAGTGGTTCAGCCATTTCGGCCTACCGAAACGAGGTCCCCATGGAAGGCACCGAGCACCGTCCCTCCGGAATCCGTCGGCTGCTCGCCGTGTTGGCCGTCAGCGCCACGCTGATGGCCGGCCTGGCGGCACCGGCGAGCGCGGCGGCCGAGCGGCACCACCGGCCGTGGTTCACGTCGTGGGCGCAGTCGCAGCAGCGGCTGTCCGACACGGTGTTGCGGAACCAGTCCGTCCGGATGGTCACGCACCTCAGCCAGGGCGGCAGGGCGCTGCGCGTCCGGATCCAGAACACGTTCGGCACGACACCACTCACGGTCGACGCCGCCACCGTCGCGCGCAGCGACAACGGGCCGGCGCTCGTGGGTCGTGCCCACGACGTGACCTTCGACGGCCGCCGGGCGGTCGTGGTGCCCGCCGGTGGCGAGGTGTGGAGCGACCCGGTCCGCCTGGTCACCGAGGCGCAGGACGACGTGGCGGTGTCGATGTTCGTCGCCGGCGAGGCCAGGCCGGGTGAGCACGTCAGCGCGTTCCGGCGGAACTACCTCACTCCGGCGGGCGCGGGCGACCACACGTCCGACCCGTCGGGCGCCGCGTACACCCGGACGGTCGAGTCCACGTACCTGGTCAGCGCGGTCGACGTGGCCGACCCGAGGCTCAGGGGCACGCTCGTCGCCTACGGCAGCTCGGTGGTCGACGGCACCGGCAGCACGAACTGCGGTCCCGGCTGCACCGAGCTGGGCACCAACCGCCGGTGGACCGACGAGCTGGCCCGCCGGATCACCGCCGAGTTGCCCCGGCACGGCCGGTTCACCGTCGCCAACGCGGGCATCGGCGGCACGACCAGCTCCGCCGAGTGCTCGTCGACCCCCGACGACGTCGACGGGCTGGACGCCGTCAGCCGGCTGGAACGCGACGTGCTCGCCCTGCACGGCGTGACCGGCGTCCTGTACTACTACGGCACCAACGACCTCGCCCACGACTGCACCGCCGAGCAGATCGTGGACAGCTACCGGGACGTGTTCGCCCGCCTGCACCGGGAGGGCATCGACGTGTACGTCACGCCGATCACGCCGCGGCCCGGCTACACCGACCAGCAGAACGTCCACCGGCACGGGGTCGGCGGGTTCGTCCGGCACGGCGGCGACTGCACCGGCACCTGTGACGGCGTGCTCGACTTCGACCAGGTGCTCATGGACCCGGTCCGGCCGAACAGCATCTACCCGCCCTACGACACCGGCGACGGCATACACGCCAACATCGCCGGCCAGCAGGCGATCGCGGACTACGTCTCGCTGCCGATGATCACCGGCTGACGCGCCCGGTCAGGGCTTCTTCGGCAGGCGGGGGCCGGGGCGGCCGAGGCGGGCGTAGGCGTCGGCGACCGAGGTGAGGCCCTGCACGGCGACCTCCTCGGCGTGGGTGAAGTCCGCCTCGGTGCCGGCCCTGGCGAGCAGGGCGCCGGTGGTGAGCCAGCGTTCCCGCGCGGTGCGCAGCAGGGCCGCCGCCTGCTCGTCGTCGACCTGGTCGGGGGTGACGACGGTGTCCTCGACGTAGTGGCCGAGCTGGTGGTAGCGGGACCGCGCGGCCACTTCCTCGTCGTTGCTGCGCAGCGCGCGCCTGCGGCGGCCGGTCAGCACCGGCGTCAGCGCGCCGGCGGCGACCAGCAGGACGGCGAGTGCGATCCAGACCCAGGTCATCGGGCCGCCTCCTCCAGTTCGGTGAGCTCGCGTTCGACCTCGGTCAGATCGGCCGGGGTGCGGGCCGACTCGACCTCGCCCAGCAGCAGAACGTACCGCTCGGCCAGGTCGGCCTGCCTGCGAGCGGCGGCCGCGTCGGGCGGGCGCTCGGGGTGCAGCACGGTGTCGGCCAGGCGGTTGAGGCGGGCGTTGACCTTCTCCGTGCGGGTCCTGGCCTCGGCGGCCCGCGTTCCCTTCCGCCCGGCGAGGCCACCGGCCGCGCGCAGCAGCACGAACAACGCGACAGCGCCGGCGATGATCCCGCCGAGCGCCAGGGCGACCTGCCACGCCTGCAGCGCGTCGGGGGTGGGCGGCGGGGGCACGACCACGCCGCGGCGCGGCACGCCGTTCGGGCTGTCGCGCATCGTGTACTGGTCGAAGGCGTACACGTACTCCTCGACCTCGGCGAACCGGTCGGTGTCGGTGACCCGGAAGTGCGTGCCGAGGTGGACCGCGCCGACCACGCCGGACACGTAGTCCTCCTCCTCGACCGGGTTGTCGGCGTTGACGAACTCCGGGCCGACGCAGTACTCGGCGGCGTAGTCACCGTCGTCGTCGAAGGCGTAGAGGATGACCACGGAGGTGGCGACCAGGTCGGCGATCGCGGCGCACCGCTCCGCGCGCGGGTCGGTCCTGGCGGTCCGGTCGTCGCGGATCTCGCCGGCGAGCAGCACGAGGACGATGGCGCGGTCGCCGATCAGGTCGCGGGCGAGTTCCGCGTCGATGATCCCCGGCGCGCCCGGCTCCTCGTACACCGAGGTGTCGCGCAGTCCGGCCACGACCTTGCTGACCTCGTCGGGCACCGGCTCGGGTGGCTTCGCGGCGCCGAACACCAGGAAGCAGACCGCGACGCCGAGCGCGACCGCGGCGTAGAGCCAGCGCGGGACGCCCAGCCAGCGTTTCGCCCTCATCGGGCCTTCTTCCGGGTGGCACGGCGACGTTTGCCCTTGCGTTCGGTGTCGGCGGGAGGCGCGACGGGTTCCGGTTCGGTCAGCGCCAGGCCCTCCTCGGCGATCCGGCGGACCTCGACCATCGCCGCCGAGGTGTGCGCCTGGTCGTAGAGCAGCCGCGCGCTGGCGTGCCGCTCCGCCGCCGCGGGATCGACCGCGCCGGCGTCGCTGATCGCCGCCATGGCCGACGCGCTCTCCGCGCGCAGCGCCCGTTCCTCGGCGGCGGCCATGGCGGCGGCGCGGGTGCGGTGGCGCAGCATGCCGGCGCCGCCGAGCACGACGGCCGAGCCGACGAGCACCCAGGGGGCCAGCGCGGAGACCGCGCGCTGGACGTCGAAGGGTTGGGGACGTGGTTGGGGTGGCGGCTGCGGGTGGCCCCAGGCGGTTTCGGTGAGCAGCAGGTCCAGCCGCTCGACCGTGCGGGCCAGTACGCGGTTGCCGTTGCCGGCGGCGGTGAGCATGGACAGGTCGGCGTCGCCGTAGACGAACGCCCGGGCGGCGAGCGCCTTGCGCTGGTCGGGGGCGACGATGTCGAGCCAGTCGCCGTGCAGCACCAGCACCACCTCGTCGGGGAACGCCTTGCCGAGCGGGGTGGCGTAGTCGACCACCGGCCGGCCGGGGGCGAGGCCGGGGAACGCGGCGATCCGGACGTTCAGGTCGTGCTCGTCGGCGGCGTCCTCCGCGACCCAGTCCTCGATGGGCTCCTCCCGGCCGGGCGCGTTGTGGATCCGGTCCTTCCGCAACGCCGCGATCAGCTCGGCCACCCGGCCCGGGGGCGCCGGCACCGGGTCGGGGTGGTGGTACTCGACGTTCTCGGCGGCGTCCGGCGAGTACCCGCGGCCGAGGCGGGCGAACACGACCAGGCGTTCGGTGATGACCCGGGTGGCGACCGTGGTGCGCAGCTCGGCCAGGTCGGCGGGCAGCCGGTGGTCGAGTGTGGCCCCGCCGCCGAACATGGTGACGTCCAGGCCGGTGACGAGGACGACGGGGACCTCCCGGTCCAGCGCCCAGTCCAGGATTGGTTCGCGGACCAGCTCGTAGTACCGGCTCTCGTCGTTCTCGTCCCGGTAGAGCTCGTAGTCGACGTAGGGCAGCACGACGAGGCGGCCGTCGGTGCCCAGCTCGGCGCGCACGCGTGCCTCGTCGAAGCGGGCGACGGTCCCGGGTGCGCGGATGATCCGCTCCCCGGCGTTCAGCGCCGTGATGATCGGCTCGACGTCGAGCCTGCCGTCCGGCTGGGCGGCCGCGGTGGCCGGCCCGAGGCCGAGGGCCACGAGCAGGCAGGCGATGGTTCCGGTCACGCGCACGGGCGAAGCATGCCAAACGGCACGGGCGCGGTGATCACGCAGTCCGGGTGTCCCGCCGCAGGTCGGCGAGCGCGGTGCGCACCAGGTCGACGGCGGTGGGGCCGGTCGAGGCGTGCGGGGACAGCCGCACCTGGTCCGGTCGGACGGTGGCCGCGATGTCCACGCGCGCCAGCGCGGCCGCCACGTCCTCGACGGGGTGTCCGGGAAGGCGGAAGGACAGGATGCCGGCCCGCCGGTCGGTCGCGGACACGATCTCGGCGCCGGCCGACCGCAGCACGTCGTCCAGCTCGGCCACCCGGTCGGCGATCCGGCGGGAGACCACGGCCGGCCCGAGCTCCTCGACCAGTTCCAGCGCCCTGGCCAGCGCGCCGGCGTTGACCAGGCTGAGGTTGGTCACCGACCAGGACCGCGCGCCCGGGGCCGGCTCGTGCACCTCGTCGTCGAACACGGCCGGGTCGCGGACGCCGGTCCAGCCGGAGAGCAGCGGGTTCATCCGGTTCAGGGCCCGGTCGGACAACACCGCGAAGCCGGTCCCCCAGCCGGCGCGCAGCCACTTCTGGCCCCCGCACACGAGCACGTCCGCGACCGCCCACGGCTCGTCGACGACCCCGACCCCCTGGATCCCGTCCACCACCAGCAGCCGGTCGCCAACGACCTCGCGCAGCGCGGCGAGGTCCGCCCGGTACCCGGTGCGGAAGTCGACCGCGCTCACCGACACGACGGTGGTGTCCTCGGTCAGCGCGGCGGCGACCGCCTCCGGCGTCATCCGGCCGCGTGGCGGGCGCAGCCGGCGCACGGTCAGCCTGCCCGCCTGCTCGGCCCGCACCCAGGGGTAGGTGTTGGCCGGGAACTCGGCCGCCGACACCAGTACCTCGCCGGCCGGGACGGCGAACGCCGCCTGGAACAGGCCCTGGCTGGTGTGCGGGAGCAACGCCACCCGGTCGTCGGCGGCACCGCACAGCCGGGCCACCGCCCGCCGGGCCCGCAGGTCCTGGGTGGTCAGGTCGTCCACGGTGGACGGTCCGGCGCTCGCCATCCGGCCGAGCAACGCCGCGCTCTCCTCGAGCACCGCCCGCGACGGCGGCCCGACCCGCGCGAAGTCGAGGTACCCGGGCGCCTCGTCGAACTGCTCCCGCCAGACGTCACCCACGCCGAGGAACCCTAGCGAGGGGTCACCACGGCGACGGGGCACGGGGCGTGGTACATCGCCGCGTGGCTGACGGAGCCGAGCAGCGCCCGGTGGACGCGGCCGTGCCCCCGGTCGCCGACGACGAGCAGGCGGGCCCGTTCGGAGCGTTCCACCAGCGCCCGCGCCGGCCGGTCGCCGACAATGTCGGTGCGCACCGGGACGTCCGGGTGCCGCCGTCCGCCGAGGAGCCGATCGGTGACGTCGTCGGTGACCGGTTCCTGGTCGGGTGCGCGGTCCCAGACGCCGGCGGCGGCGAGCACGTCGAGCGGCCGGTCGGACCGCGCGTGCACGGCGTGCAGCGGGCACCGGTGCCGGGCGGCGAAGTCGAACGCGAACTCGACGGCCGCGTCGCTCGCCCCGGTGCCGTCCACGCCGACGACGACGGGCGCGTCGGCCGGCGGCGCGGGGGCCTGCTCGGTCGCGGCCGCGTGGCGGACCACGATCACCGGCCGGTCGGTCTCGTGCACCAGTTCGGCGGCGGTGGAGCCGAGCAGCATGCGCGGCAGCGCGCCAAGGCCGGTCGCACCGAGCACCAGGAGGGCCGCGTCGCGGTCGGCGGCCGTCTCGGCCAGGGCGGTCGCCGGGCGACCGTCCTGGTAGGACGTGGCGACGGTGATCCCGGGGACGCCCGCGCGCAGTTCCTCGCCGAGCGCGCTCAGCCGTTCCTCGGTGTGCTGGCGGACCCGCTCGTCGCTGAGCAGGACCGCCGGGTCCCACGCGGTGACCATCGGGGTGCCCCAGCTGGGCGCGGTGACCGGTCCCCAGCCGTGGGCGACGGTCGCGACCGGCAGCGGCTCGGCCTGCAGGACCAGCAGCGGACAGCGGCGGGTGGCGGCCTCGGCGGCGGCCCACCACACCGCCTCGCGGGCCTGGTCCGAACCGTCGAAGCCGGCGACCACGCCGCCTCGTTCGTCCTGTGCAGCCATCGGCGTTCCTCCGCTCGGGGCCTGCCTACCCACTACGCGACGGAGGAAACCCCGGGTTCACCCCCGGCACGACCCCGGCCGGTCAGGTGAACCGTGCGCGGACGTGCTCCGCACGCGCACGTCGCCGGGCCGCGATGTCCCGTTCCCGCACGCCGGTCTCCGTGAGAACCGCCTTCGTCCGCTGCTCGATGCCGTCGAGCCTGGGTTTCGTCAGCTCGTGGTTGCCCAGTCCCCGGATGGCGTCGAGGCCGACGGACTGGTGAGCCGGGAGCATCCGGTTCACGTCGAGGCCGCACGACCGGACCCGGCGGAGCGCCTTGGCCACGTCCCCGTTCGACTTCGCGCCGATCAGTCTCCGCGCCGTGCTGATCGCGTTGAGCAGCCGCCGGCACGAGCGCCGGAGGTGCTTCTCGCGCCGAAGGCTCGCCGACATCGACCGGTACTCGGCGTCACCCCGTTTCAGTCCCTTGTGGACAACGGCCGTCAGCTTGGCCTCCACCCTGGGTGTCCGTCGCTCGATCCGCTTGACGGCGCGGGAACACCGCCGGAGTTCCCGCCACAGCGGGGCCTTCCGCTCGAAGGTCACCGCGTCGCCGTTCAGCAGCGAGTTGACGAACCTGCTCCGGTCCCGCCTCCGGGGAGTGCCGCCGAGGTCGGCCTCGGCGCGCTCCCGGCGGAGCCGTGCCTCGGCGAGGTCCTCGCGCAGCTCGTTGAGCTGGTCCCGCAGGCGCCGCGCCGCGAGTTCGTACCGCGCCTCCATGTGACCTCCTCGACGGCGTCCCGCGTCACGGGTCGACGAGTGATCCCGCCGGGCGGGGTGGCGAGCCCGGCAGCGGGGTGCTGTCAACGTACCGGACCTCGTACACCCGCTCGACGAACTTCCAGCCGTCCGGACTGCGCCGGTACCGGTCGTGGTAGAGCGCGTGGTTGGCGTGTGAGGCGCCGTCGTGCAAGCGGCCGAACTCGACCACGAACACCCGGCCGGTGGCGGTGTCGCCGTCGATCCGCAGCGCGCCGGGGTGCACGGTCTGCACGAAGAACTCCCAACGCGCCTGGGCCCGCTCGATCCCGGCGCGGATGGTCTCCCGGCCGACGAACTCGATGCCGGCGTGCGGGATCCGCCAGGCTCCGTCCCGGGTGAACAGCGACGCGAAGCGGTCGTAGTCGTGCGTCATGCCGGCGTCGGTGAACTCCGCACGCAGGGCCTCCAGCTCGACGCGGTCGGCCACGGCCTGGAAGTGGTCCACGGGAACGTCCTCCTCGGTGTCGTCTCCTCGGTGTCGTCTCACCGGTACGACGGCGCGGGCCCGCGGACTGTGAGCCGGTACCGGTTCCGGGGCCGGCCGATACAGGGCCGCCCACCTGCCGCGCTGCCGCGAGTTCACCAGAACACGAGCCGATTCTTGTAGGTTTCCACCGTGGCGGTTCTGACGGCCATGTCGAGTACGCTCCGTTCGCACCTGCCCTGGTCAGGTGCGTGCTGATCAAGGAGGAGGGCTTCGTCGCGTGTTCAGTCGTGTCGCCATCGTCAACCGTGGTGAGTCCGCGATGCGGCTCATCCACGCCGTCCGGGAGCTGGCCGCGCAGACCGGGTCACGGATCGAGACCGTCGCGCTGCACACCGATGTCGACCGCACCGCCACCTTCGTGCGCGAGGCCGACATCGCCTACGACCTCGGCCCGGCCTCGGCACGCCCGTACCTCGACCTGAAGGCCCTGGAGCGGGCGCTGGTGGACACCGGCGCCGACGCCGCCTGGGTCGGCTGGGGCTTCGTCGCGGAGGACCCGGCGTTCGCGGAGCTGTGCGAGCGGGTCGGGGTCACGTTCGTCGGGCCGAGCGCCACGGCCATGCGCAAGCTCGGCGACAAGATCGGCGCGAAGCTGATCGCCGAGGAGGTCGGCGTGCCGGTCGCGCCGTGGAGCCGCGGCGCGGTCGAGACCCTGGAGGACGCCACGCGGGCGGCGGCCGAGATCGGCTACCCGCTGATGCTGAAGGCGACCGCCGGCGGCGGCGGGCGCGGTATCCGGGTGATCACCAGCGAGGCCGAACTGGCGGACGCCTACGAGCGGACCAGCCAGGAGGCGGCGCGGGCGTTCGGCAGCGGCGTCGTGTTCCTGGAGCGCCTGGTCACCGGCGCCCGGCACGTCGAGGTCCAGGTGATCGCCGACGGCACCACCGCGTGGGCGCTCGGTGTCCGGGACTGCTCGGTGCAGCGGCGCAACCAGAAGGTCGTCGAGGAGTCCGCGTCGCCGGTGCTCAGCCGCGAGCAGGCGGACGAGCTGAAGGCGTCGGCCGAGCGGCTGGCGGTCGCGGTCGGCTACCGGGGCGCGGCGACCGTCGAGTTCCTCTACCACCCCGGCGACCGGCTGTTCGCGTTCCTGGAGGTCAACACCCGCCTGCAGGTCGAGCACCCGATCACCGAGGCGACCACCGGGTTCGACCTGGTCAAGGCGCAGCTGCACGTGGCGTCCGGCGGCCGGCTCGACGGCGAGCCGCCGGTCGAGCGCGGGCACGCCATCGAGGCCCGGCTCAACGCCGAGGACCCCGACCGGGACTTCGCGCCCTCCCCCGGCCGCATCGCCCGGCTCGACCTGCCGGCCGGGCCGGGCATCCGGGTGGACACCGGGGTCAGCGAGGGCGACACCATCCCCGCCGACTTCGACTCGATGATCGCGAAGATCATCGCTTACGGCCGGGACCGCGACGAAGCGCTCGGCAGGCTGCGCCGGGCGATGGCCCAGACCAGGGTGATCATCGAGGGCGGCGCGACGAACAAGAGCTTCGTGCTCGACCTGCTCGACCAGCCCGAGGTGATCGACGCCAGCGCGGACACCGGCTGGATCGACCGGGTCCGCGCCGAGGGCAGGCTCGTCTCGCACAGACACACGGCGGTCGCGCTGGCCGCGGCCGCCATCGACGCGTACGAGGAGGAGGAACGCGCCGAGCGGCAGCGGCTGCTGTCCACCGCGTTCGGCGGGCGCCCCCAGGTACGGCACGAGAGTGGCCGGCCGCTGGACCTCAAGCTGCGCGGGACCGGCTACCGGGTGCGGGTGGCACGGGTCGGCGCGCACCGGTTCCGCATCGGCGTCGAGGCGGGCGACGTGGTGCGCACCGCCGACGTCGAGCTGGACCGGGTCGACCGGCACACCGGGCAGATCGCGGTCAACGGCGCCAGGTACCGGCTGGTCACCGGCACGCACGGGCCGATCCACCTGGTCGAGGTGGACGGTGTGACGCACCGGGTCAGCCGGGACGAGGGCGGCGTGGTCCGCTCCCCGGCGCCCGCGCTGGTCGTCGCCACCCCGCTGGAGGTGGGCGCCGAGGTCGAGGCGGGCGCGCCGGTGCTGGTGCTGGAGAGCATGAAGATGGAGACGGTGCTGCGGGCGCCGTTCAAGGCACGCCTCAAGGAATGCGTCGTGTCCGTCGGCAGCCAGGTGGAGACCGGCGCGGCGCTGCTGCGGCTGGAGCCGCTCGCCGACGAGACCGACGCCGAGGACGACACCTCGGCCGGGTCGGTCCAGCTGGACCTGCCCGCCGAGCCGGCGGAGGTACCGGCGGTCGAGCGCGTGGCGCGCGGCCAGGAGGACCTGCGCGGCCTGCTGCTCGGCTTCGACGTCGACCCGCACGACGAACGCCGGGCACTCGACGACTACCTCGCCGCGCGCCGCGCCGCCACCGAGGACGGTCAGCGGCCGCTGGCCGAGGAACTCGGGCTGATCGACGTGTTCGCCGACCTCACGGAGCTGAGCCGCAACCGGCCGGCGGGCGAGGACGGCGGCGACAGCCACGTGCACAGCGCGCGGGAGCTGTTCCACACCTACCTGCAGAGCCTCGACGTGGAGCGGGCCGGGCTGCCGGAGGCGTTCCAGGCCAAGCTCGCCACCGCGCTCGGGCACTACGGCGTCACCGAGCTGGACCGCACGCCCGAGCTCGAGGCCGCGGTGTTCCGGATCTTCCTCGCCCAGCAGCGGGCGGCCGCCGACGCGGGGGTCGTCGCGGCGCTGCTGCGCGCCTGGCTGCGGGAGCCGCCGCCGGACGAGGCGCTGCGCGAGCCGGCCGGACTCGCCCTGGAACGGCTGGTGGCCGCGACACAGGTCCGGTTCCCGGTGGTCGCCGACCTGGCGCGCGGCGTGGTGTTCGCCTGGTTCGGCCAGCCGCTGCTTCGCCGCGAACGCGCCCGCGTCTACACCCAGGTCCGCAAACACCTGCGGCACCTGGACGCGCACCCGGACGCACCGGACCGCGCCGAGCGGATCGCCGAGATGGTGCGCAGCACCGAGCCGCTGGTCCGGCTGCTCGGCCAGCGGCTGGTGCGCGGCGGCACGGACAACGCCCGGGACAACTCCGTCATGCTCGAGGTGCTGACCCGCCGGTACTACGGCAACAAGGGCCTCACCGGCGTGCGCACCGCGGAGGTCGCCGGGTGCGTGTTCGTGGTCGCCGAGCGCGCCGGTTCGCGGCTGGTGTCCGCCGCGGTGAGTTTCGACGCGCTGGGCGACGCGCTGCGCGGGCTGGCGGAGCTGGCCGGCGGCGAGGACGCGATCGACGCCGACATCTACCTCGCCTGGGAGCGGCAGCCGGAGGACTTCGACGCGATGGCGGCCGCGCTGCACGAGGTCATCGGCGCCGTGCCGCTGCCGAACCAGGTGCGCAGGCTGACCGCCACCGTCGCGGGCAGCGGCGGCGCGGTCATGCACCACCACTTCACGTTCCGCCCGTCGACGGTCGGGATGACCGAGGAGCGGCTGATCCGCGGCCTGCACCCGTACATCGCGCAGCGGATGCAGCTGGAGCGGCTGGGCAAGTTCGACCTCACCCGGCTGCCGTCGTCGGACGAGGAGATCTACCTGTTCCGGTGCGTGGCGCGGGAGAACCGGTCCGACGAGCGGCTGGTCGCGTTCGCGCAGGTGCGGAACCTGACCGAGCTGCGTGAGCACGACGGCCGGCTGGTCGCGCTGCCCACGGCCGAGGACGCCATCGCCACCTGTCTCGACTCGATCCGCCGGGCGCAGGCCGGCCGGCCGTCGCGGAAACGGTTCAACACCAACCGGATCGTGGTCTACGTGTGGCCGCCGAGCGACATCACCCGCGCGGAGCTGGAGATGATCGCCGACCGCGTGCTGCCGACGACCGCGGGCGCCGGGCTGGAGGAGATGCTGTTCATCGCCCGGCAGCGCGACCGGCGGACCGGGGAGCTGACCAAGGTCGCCGTGCGAATCTCCTTCGACGCCACCGGCGGCACCGAGCTGACCGTCGGCGAGCCGTCCGACGAGCCGGTCGAGCCGCTGGACGACTACCGGCTGAAGGTGCTGCGCGCGAGCAGCCGCAACACGGTGTACCCGTACGAGCTGACCGGTCGGCTCGGTGAGTTCGTCGAGCACGACCTGGACGAGAACCACGCGCTGGTGCCCGTCGACCGGCCGAAGGGCCGCAACACCGCGGCGATCGTCGCCGGTGTGGTGACCACGCCGACGCCGAGGCACCCGCAGGGCGTCACCCGGGTCGTGCTCCTCGGCGACCCGACGAAGTCGCTCGGCGCGCTGTCCGAGCCGGAGTGCCGCCGGGTGATCGCCGCGCTGGACCTGGCCGAGCGGATGAGCGTGCCGCTGGAGTGGTACTCGCTGTCCGCGGGCGCCCGGATCTCCATGGACTCCGGCACCGAGAACATGGACTGGGTGGCCGCGGCGCTCAAGCGGATCGTCGAGTTCACCCAGGACGGCGGCGAGATCAACATCGTGGTCGCCGGCATCAACGTCGGCGCGCAGCCGTACTGGAACGCCGAGGCGACGATGCTCATGCACACCAAGGGTGTGCTGGTGATGACGCCGGACTCGGCGATGGTGCTGACCGGCAAGCAGTCGCTGGACTTCTCCGGCGGAGTGTCGGCCGAGGACAACTTCGGCATCGGCGGCTACGACCGGGTGATGGGCCCGAACGGGCAGGCGCAGTACTGGGCGCCGACGCTGACCGCGGCCCGGGACGTGCTGATGGCGCACTACGACCACACCTACGTCGCGCCGGGCGAGGAGGCGCCCCGGCCGGCGCCGAGCACCGACCCGGCGGACCGCGACATCTCCGACTTCCCGCACGCGACCGGCGACTTCACCACCGTCGGCGAGATCTTCTCCGCCGCGCACAACCCGGACCGCAAGAAGCCGTTCGACATCCGGACCGTGATGCGCGCGCTGGCCGACCAGGACCACCCGGTGCTGGAGCGCTGGGCCGGCATGGCCGACGCGGAGACCGCGGTCGTCCAGGACGTGCACCTCGGCGGGATGCCGGTGTGCCTGCTGGGCATCGAGTCGCGGTCGGTGCCCAGGCGTGGGTTCCCGCCCACCGACGGCCCGGACACCTACACCGCTGGCACGCTGTTCCCCCGGTCGTCGAAGAAGGCGGCGCGGGCGATCAACGCGGCGAGCGGGAACCGGCCGCTGGTGGTGCTGGCGAACCTGTCCGGCTTCGACGGCTCGCCGGAGTCGATGCGCAAGCTGCAGCTGGAGTACGGCGCCGAGATCGGCCGGGCCATCGTGAACTTCCGAGGGCCGATCGTGTTCTGCGTGATCTCGCGGTACCACGGCGGGGCGTTCGTGGTGTTCTCCAAGGCGCTGAACCCGAACATGACCGTGCTCGCGCTGGAGGGCTCGTTCGCCTCGGTGCTCGGCGGCGCCCCGGCGGCGGCGGTGGTGTTCTCCGGTGACGTGGACACCCGCACGGCGGCCGACCCGAGGGTGCGGGACCTGGAGGCGCGGGTCGCGACGGCGGCCGGCACGGAC
Organism: Actinophytocola gossypii; assembly: GCF_025165815.1. Classification (GTDB taxonomy): domain Bacteria; phylum Actinomycetota; class Actinomycetes; order Mycobacteriales; family Pseudonocardiaceae; genus Actinophytocola; species Actinophytocola gossypii. The sequence goes on from NZ_JAFFZE010000004.1 coordinate 136,375, forward strand.
CGGGCGACGCTCGCCGCCGAGCTGGACGAGCTGCGCGCGTCGGTGCGGGCGGAGAAGCTCGGCGAGGTGGCCACGGAGTTCGACCGGGTGCACAGCATCCGGCGCGCGGTCGAGGTCGGCTCGGTCGACGCGGTCGTCAGCGTGGCCGAGCTGCGTCCACGCGTCATCGACGCGATTTCCGGAACTCCTGCCACGGAGGCGTGACCAAAGACGACGAGGTCGGTCCTGTTCCGGTTCGGCAAGAGCCAGGACCAGGACCGACACCCGCATGCTCGCCAACGTATTTCCGGAAGATCACTGAAACTTTTTGACAACTCCACGGAGTCAAACCCATACTCCTCGCGACCGAAAGATGACCGAAGGGTGCGGCCTCGACGAGGAGGAAGCATGACGAAGGGCAAACCCGCCACGAACCCGCTGAGCCGCAGGAGCTTCATCGTCGGTGCCGGGACCGTGGCACTGACCGCGTCCTCGGTGATGCTGCCCGGCATCGCCCACGCCCAGACGATCCGGGACAACCAGACCGGCAACCACAACGGCTACTTCTACTCGTTCTGGACCGACGCCAACGGCACCGTCTCGATGACGCTCGGCGGTGGCGGCAACTACAGCACCTCGTGGCGCAACACCGGGAACTTCGTGTGCGGCAAGGGTTGGAGCAACGGCAGCCGCCGGAACGTGAACTACTCGGGCAGCTTCAACCCCTCCGGCAACGGCTACCTGTGCCTCTACGGCTGGACGTCGAACCCGCTGGTCGAGTACTACATCGTCGACAGCTGGGGCAACTACCGGCCGACCGGTGAGCACCGGGGCACGGTCAGCAGCGACGGCGGCACCTACGACATCTACCGGACGATGCGGTACAACGCCCCGTCGGTCGAGGGCACCAAGACGTTCCCGCAGTTCTGGAGCGTCCGGCAGCAGAAGCGGGTCGGCGGGAACATCAACACCGGCACGCACTTCGACGCGTGGAGCCGGGCCGGGATGGGCCTGGGGAACTTCGCCTACTACATGATCATGGCGACCGAGGGGTACCAGAGCAGCGGGAATTCCAACATCACCGTTCGGTGATCCCGCTGCCGTGAAACGGGCCCGGTGCGGAGATCCCGCGCCGGGCCCGATCCCTGTCCGCGTCGCGGTCAGCCGGTGAGGACCGGGGTCTCCCAGTCCCGCCACTCCCCCAGGTTCCCCGCCTTGCCGCTCGCGATCCGGAACGTGCCCGGCGCGCTGCCGGTGCCGAACAGGAACTTCTGGATGCTCTGCCGCAACGGTCCGCGCCACTCCGACCGGGCGGCGCAGTGGGTGCCGTCCTGGACGTCGGACCAGTAACTGATGTTCTCGCCCGCGCCGAGCGCCTGGTAGACCTCCGCGCCGCCCAGCGCGGCGACGCTGCCCGACCTGGCCGCCAGCCAGTCGATGTGCGGGTTCTCCATCACGAACAGCCCGCGCGGCGCGATCATCCCCACGACCTCGTGCGTGTCCACGGGAAGCGCGGCCGGGTTGTCGGTGTAGGAGCCGAACGCGTCGCCCAGCCACGGCTGCTCGCCGTACGCGCTGCTCAGCGGCTGCGCCCCGGACTCGCCGGGGATGCCGCGGAAGATGGGCAGCCCCGCGCTCCCGGACTCGATCGGCATGGTCAGGTCGATCCGCTGGTCGAACGCACCGGCCACGAACGCGCCCTTGCCGTACCGGGAACACCCGGTGACGCCCATCGCGTCGGCGCGCAGGACGGCGCCGCCCGACTGCTCGACGACGTCGATGATCCGGCTCACGCCCCAACCCCACGCGGCGAGCAGGCCGGTGCCGCTGGTGGAGCCGTAGAGGTCGTAGAACGCGCCCTGCTTGTTGTTCCGGGGCGTGCCCTCGCGGCCGACTGCGAGCGGGTCGTAGCTGATCACGGCGGCGCCCGCGTCCCGGATGGTCGCCGTGTCCGCGCCGAACCCACCCACGACGACCACGGCCGGGAACGGACCGGAACCGCCGGGCAGCTGGACGCCGGCCGAGAAGCCGGCGGTGCGGCCGTTGTGCGACACGTTCACGGTGATGCTGGTGCTCGAGACGGTCCCGGTGACGCTGGTGGGTCTGCCCGGCTTGTCGCCGTAGACGTGGCGCTCGGCGAGCTCCCGGATCTCCGCGCGCCGGCAGGTCCACTCGGACTTCGCGGTGACGCGGGTGCCGTCGAGCTTGGTGAACGGATCGGGAAGCCGCGCGTCGGCGGGGAACGAGCCGGGCAACGTCACCTGGCAGTCGGCGCCGTCGTCCTCACCGGGCCAGGCCGGTGCCGCCGAGGACGACCCCGTCCCGGTGACCGCGAACGCGGTCACGGCCACCACCCCGACGAGCGCCGAACGAATCGTGGAACGGCGCGATCTCCTGATCATCAGGAACTCCTTTCCGAGTATCCGCACCGTGTTCTCCGAAATTTCCGGCATATACCGAGAATTGTAGGGCGACCTGCGCCGAACGGACTTTCGCCGACGGGTTCGGAACTTTCCCGGAACTGGTTCTTCAGTGTTCGCCGACCGGAGGGGGTGTTGTTCAGGTTTGTCCGGAAGGGTCGCTTCGGCCGGCCACGGCGGCCGGCGCCCACTCCCCGACGACCATCGGAGAACAGGCATGTCGAAAACGCGAGAAGGCAGGACCCGCCGCGGCACGCTCGCGGCCGTCGCGGCCCTCGCCGGGGCGGCGGCACTCGTCACCGTCCCCGGCGCGGCGGCGAGCACCACCGCCGCGCCCACGTGGCACCAGAGCTGGAACGAGACCGCCTACCGCGGCCAGGTCGAGGTCGTCCGCACCCCGCGCGGGCCCGCCGACCCCGACGTCCTGACCGGCACCGTCTTCGTCGACCACGACCGGGACAGCGCCAGCGACCGGCGGGAGCGCGGCCTGGCCGGCGTCGAGGTCTCCAACGGCCGCGACGTCGTCACCACCGACCGGCACGGCCGGTACCGGCTTCCCGTGTACGACAACATGACGGTGTTCATCACCCAGCCGGCCGGCTACCAGGTCCCGGTGGACGAGCACAACGTCGCCCAGTTCCACTACAACCACCTGCCGGCCGGCTCGCCCCCGCTGCGCTACGGCGGCATCGCCCCCACCGGGCCGGTGCCCGACGCGGTCAACTTCCCGCTCGTCCGCAGCCGCGACACCGGCTCCCGCGAGCAGCACTGCGTCATCGCCGGTGATCTGCAGACCTACGACCGGACCGAGGTCGAGTACGCCCGCCGCGGCGCCATCCGCGACCTGTCCCGGCGCCACGACTACGAGGGCTGCGGCAGCCTGTTCATCGGCGACGTCGTCGGCGACGACCTGTCGCTGTACCCGGACGTGAAGGGCCTCACGGCGCTCACCAACGGGCCGGCCCGGTTCCTGCCCGGCAACCACGACCTCGACTTCGACGCCGCCACCGCCGAGCACTCCTTCGACACGTTCCGCGCGGAGCTCGCGCCGGCGTACTACTCCTACGACGTCGGCGACGTGCACGTCGTCGCGCTGAACACCGTGCGCTACCCGTGCACCCCGGACGTCGACAACGCCGACGGCCTGCGCCCCGGCTGCGACGACCCGGTGAACGACCCCAGCTACAACGGCCGCCTCGACGAGGACCAGCTGCGGTGGCTGGAGCGCGACCTCGCGAAGGTCGACGACGACAAGCTCGTCCTGGTCGCGAGCCACATCGGCCTGCTGAACTTCGCCGACGAGGGCAGCGCCATCCACCAGGTCGACCAGGTCCGCGAGGTGTACGACCTGCTCGCCGGGCGGAAGGCGGTGGCCGTGTCCGGACACAGCCACTCGATCGAGAACATGCGCACCGGCGACCTGGTCAAGGGCTGGCAGGACCTGTTCGGCGTCGACGGGCTCCCGTTCCCGCACATCACCGCCGGCGCGATCTCCGGCGACTGGTACTCCGGCGAGCTCACCGAGGACGGCTACCCCACCGCCATCGGCCGGGACGGCGGGCGACCCGGCGTGGTCACCCTCGACATCCGGGGCGACGAGTTCCGCGAGCGGTACTCGGTGACCGGCGAGCGCGACCGGGTGCAGACCCAGCTCGGCATCAACAGCCCCACCTACCGCGACTGGTACGTCGAGCGGCAGGCGTGGAACGACGACCGGGAGGGCCCGGCGCCGGAGCTGACCGATCCGCTGGTGGTGGACCGGGCCGACCTAGCCGGTCGGACCTGGCTCACCACGAACTTCTGGATGGGCTCCACCGGCGCCGAGGTCAAGGTCCGCCTCGACCACGACCGCCCCCGCGAGGCGGTGCGCACCCAGCCGATGCGCGGTGAGGACCAGCGCATCGGCCCCGAGTGGTCCGACCCGCACGCGGTGGCCCAGCAGCTCGTGCACGGCGGCAGCCTCGCCGACCGCTCCATGCACCTGTGGCGGTTCGAGCTGCCCGCCGACCTCGCTCCAGGCGGGCACCGCGCGGTGGTCACCGCCACCGACATGCACGGCCGGACGTTCGTCGACGTCCTGCGCTTCCAGGTCGTCGAGCAGCGGTAGAAGGCGTCTCCGGTGCGGTGGTGCGGCAGGATCCTGTCGCACCACCGCACCGAGCCGTCGCGGGTACCTACGCTCACCGCATGGTCGGACGTGTGGTGGTAGGTGTGGTGGCGGCGCTGACGCTGACCGCGTGTGGCGACGATCCCCTGCCGGCGGCCGCCGACGGCACCGACCTCGCCGCGTGCTCGGACGGAAGCTGCGAGGTCCTGGTCGACTCCGGCGACGTCCTCGACATCACCGAGTTCGGTCGAGTCGAGATCACGATCGAGGACGACATGCTCGAAGTCGCGAACCGCACCGACGACGGCCAGGGGAACCGGTCGGAACTGTCCGCCGGCGGCGCCGAAGGCCGACAGCTCCAGCTGAACAACCAGATGTTCACCGTGGTCGCCGTCAAGGACAGCCAAGGCGTCCTACGCGTCGGTGGCTGACCGGCCGGATCTCCTGTCCCCGCCGTCGGGTCCCCTTGCTCCTACGCTACCGCCGGAGTTCCTGCCGCTGCCGCTGCCCTTTGCTCCTGGCTCCTTGCCGCCACCTCCTTGCCGCCGCCCTCTTGCCGCCGCCTCCTTGCCGCCGCCTCCTTGCCGCCGCCCTCTTGCCGCCGCCCTCTTGCCACCGCCCTCTTGCCACCGCCCCCTAGCCGCCGCCCCCTAGCCGCCGCCCTCTTGCCACCGCCCTCTTGCCGCCACCCCCTAGCCGCCTAGCCGCCACCCTGGCCACCTGTCCCCTGTCCCTGGCCCTGCCCTCGGTCCCCTTCCCTGCCCTTGTTCCGTGTTCCTCCTGCGGCGTCCCAGCGGAAGCCGCGCGCAACTCCCGAGCGATAAAATCGGACATCAATATAGTTACTAATTACTACTTCATCCGGGCACCGGCGATGTTCGACCCGTTGGCGATAAGCTCGCGGTGAGTCCGTGAGGTACCGCCGCCCGGGCTCTCGGCTTGTCCCGAACGAGGACGCTGGGCCACACCCGTTCCGTCGGGCCAAACCGAGAGAGTGGGCGACCACCGCATGACCGACCTGATCATCGCCGTCGCGCTGTGTGTGGCGTGTTCCATCGCCTACGCGGCGGCGGCGCTCATCCAGGCGCGCTACGCCCGGCTCACCGTCGTCGAACTCGTGCGCGTGCCCCAGGTCTGGATCGCGTTCGGGCTCAACGGGCTCGGCGCGGCGCTGCACGTCACCTCGCTGGCGTTCGGGCCGCTGTCGTTGATCCAGCCGCTCGGCGTCCTGACCCTCGTCATCGCGGTTCCGCTCGCGGCGATGACGGCCAAGCGCCGGGTGACCCGGCTCGAGCTGAGCGGCATGGCCAGCACGGTGGTCGGGCTCGCCGGGCTCACGCTGATCATCACCACCGCGGGTGACGCCGAGACGCTCACCTCCACCGAACTCGTCGGGCTCCTGGTCGCCACGACCGTCGTCGTGGGGGCGCTCGGGCTGCGCGGGCGCCGACCGGGGGCGTCCGGGCTGTGGGAGGCGGTCGCGGGCGGCATGGCGTACTCCGTCTGCTCCGCGCTGTGCCAGACCGTCGTGGTGACCGTGGGCGACGACGGCGCGGGCGTCCTGCTCCGGCCGATCACGATCCTCGCGATGGTCGGCATCGCCGTGTTCGCGGTCGTCGCGACGCTGCTCACCCAGCGCTCGTACCGGCACGGGCTCGGCGCTCCCCTTGCGGTGACCAACCTCGTGAACCCCGCCACCGCCACCACCATCGGCGTGGTGCTCCTCGGCGAGACCCTCGCCACCAGCGAGGTGGAGCTCGTCCTCGCCGTCGCCTGCGCGCTGCTCAGCGCCTACGGGGTGGCGCAGCTGGCCCGTGCCCGGGACGTCACCGCCGTCCCCTCGCCGGCACCGGTACCGGAGATCGTCCCCACGGAGGTTGTCGGCCGTCCGTGACGGAACTGTCACGAACCCGCCGGGTCGCCCGCATACGGTCACGTCGCCACACAACGTGACCGGAAGGACGTTCGATGCTCCGTGGATTCGCCGTTGCCGCCTGCGCGGGTGTGCTCGTGCTGGGGCTGGTCGCCGCACCGGTGAGACCGGCCACCGCCGGCACACACTCGGTCGGCACGGTCGTCTACACCCTCGGCGACACCGCGTTCCAGGTGCCCGAGTTCCACACCCTCGACCCCGAGACCGGCATGCCGGGCGAGGTGGCCGACCTCGAGCTGACCGCCGTCGTGCACTACCCGAAGCACCTGCGCGGCCAGCACCCGCTCGTCGTGCTGTCCCACGGCATGTGGGAGACCTGCGCCGACCGCGCGGCCGGCGAGGCGTGGGACGACGCGTTCCGCCAGGTCACCGGATCCGACGCGGTCGAGGACCCGGTGGAGCTCGAACGGCTCTACGCCATCATGGGCGAGGCCCAGGAAAGCCTGACCCGGTGGCCCTGCGAGCCGGGCACCCCGCCGATGCCCAGCTACCGGGGCTACGACTACCTCGGCCGCGCCCTCGCTCGCCAGGGCATCGTCGCCGTGTCGATCAGCGCCAACGGCGTCAACGCGGGCGAGCTGGGCCAGCCGGCCGACATCGCCAGGGCCGAGCTGATCGACGAGCACCTGCGGATGTGGCGCGACCTGGTCGCCACCGGCGGCGGGGAGCTCGCCGGCCGCTTCACCGACCCCGACACCGGACGGCCGGCGCACGTCGACTTCACCGGGCGGATCGACCTGACCAACGTGGGCACGGTCGGGCACTCCCGGGGCGGCCGCGGCGTGATGCGGCACGCCGCCGACAAGCACCGCGCGGACTGGCCGGCGGGCGTCGAGGTCAAGGGGGTCGTGCCGCTGGCGCCCGCCTCGTACTACGCGCCGGACCCGGACGCGCCGGAGAACCTCGACTACCGGGTGACCGACATCCCGTTCGCCGCGATGACCGGCGGCTGCGACTACTCCACCTACGGCGGCCCCGACTACGTGGACAACGCGCGCGGCCGCAACACCGTCCCGATCTACCTGTGGGACGTGCACGGCGCGAGCCACAACTTCCTCAACACGCAGTGGTCGCCGAGCAGCGGGCAGGTGATGGCCTACGACGACGTGCAGCGGGCCGACGACTCGCTGAGCCCGTCCAGGCCGCGGCCGGGCCACTGCCTGGCCGACGGGGACCGGGTGGACCGGCAGCTCACCGAACGCCAGCAGCGGCTGGTCACCGCCGCCTACGTGACCGCCTTCTTCCGCCGCCACCTCCTCGGCGACACCCGGTTCGACCCGATGCTCACCGGCCGGGAGCACCCGCTGGACCGGATCACGCCGGTCGACGTCGAGGCCGTGCCGCCGCGCTGACGCCTCATCCGCCGACCAGGCCGGCCTCCCGGGCGAGGAGGCCGGCCTGGGTCCGGTTGCGACAGTCCACCTTCACCAGCATCCGGGACACGTAGCTCTTGACCGTCGACTCCGACAGGTGCAGCTCACCCGCGATGTCCGCATTGGACATACCCCGGCCGAGACAGGCCAGCACGCCCAGCTCGCGGTCGGTCAGCCCACGCAGCCTGGACCGGGCGTCCTCGTCCCGCCGCCGCCCGGCGACCGACGCGTCCACCAGCCTCGCGGCGGCGGCCGGCGACAGCACCGTGTGCCCGGCCGCCGCCACCCGGACCAGCTCGACCAGGTCCTCCGGCGGCGTCGACTTCAGCAGGAAACCCGCCGCGCCGGAGCCCAGGGCACGCAGTACGTAGCTGTCCGCGTCGAACGTGGTCAGCGCGACCACCCGCGGCGGCGACGGCAACGTCGCGATCCGGTCGATGGCGGCCAGGCCGTCCACACCGGGCATCCGCAGGTCCATGAGCACCACGTCCGGGCGGTGCCGGACGACGGCCTCCACGCCCTCCGCGCCGTCGTGCGCCTCGGCGACCACCTCGACGTCGGCCGCCGCACCGAGGATCACCCGCAGGTGCGCGCACACCATCGGCTCGTCGTCGACGACGACCACGCGGATCATCTGGCGTCCTCCCGCGTCGGTACGTAGGCCGGCAGTGTCGCATCGACCTGGTAGCCGCCGCCCGGTTCGCGGCCGGCGCGCAGCGTCCCGCCGACCAGCTCGACCCGGTGGGCGAGGCCGAGCAGGCCGGCGCCGGAGCCGCTGGCGGCCAGCGCGGGGTCGGGCGGGCGGCGGGCGGCGTCGTTCCCGACGCGCACGGTGACGCCGTCGCCCCGGTAGGCCAGCGCCACCGTCACCCGCGCTCCCGGCGCGTGCTTGCGGGCGTTGGTCAGCGACTCCTGCACCACCCGGTACACGGTTCGGAGCACGGTCGGCGAGATCTGGTCCGGGTCGCCGTCGGCGGTGTGCGACACCTGCTGGCCGGCCGCGCGGGCCTCGGCGACCAGCGTCGCCGGATCGGGTGCGGCGGGTTCCTCCGGCCGGTCGGCGCGGGCCTCCCCCGCCTCCCGGAGCACCCCGACCAGGTCACGCAGCTCGGCCAGCGCCTGGGTGCCGGCCCGCCGGATGTCCTCGGCGGCGTCGCGCACCGCGGGTTCGGTGGACGTGGTGCCGAGCGCCCCGGCGTGCAGGACCACCAGGCTCAGCCGGTGGGTGACCACGTCGTGCATCTCCTCGGCGAGCCGCCGCCGTTCGGCCGCCCTGGCCCGCTCGGCGAGCAGCAGCTGTTCGCGCTCGGCCCGCTCGGCGCGCTCGCGCAGGGAGTCCACCAGCTCGCGGCGCGCGTTCAGGTACAGCACGGCCAGTGCCGGCAGCACCGTGTTGACCACCCCGAGCGGCGTGACGTCCCAGCTCGGGTCCCATGGCCGGGTGCCGAGCAGGGTGAGCAGGGCGATCAGCCCGAACGCGCGGCGGCGGTCGGTCAGCCGGACCAGGTTCACGATGATCGCCGGCGTGGCGAACGGCAGCGCCGAGTACACCGCCGAGGTGTCCGACACCAGCATGGCCACCGCCACGGCCACCGCCCACGACGCGACCCATACCGGGAAGCGGGCGAGGAACAGCAGCGACACGTCCACCGACAGCCCCAGCAGCAACGTCCACCCGGCGTCCGCCGGGCCGAGACCGTGGACGAGCAGGTCCAGGGCGCCGAAGATCACGACAGCCGCGATCAGCCAGAACCCGTCGCGGCGGGTCCGCCACAGCGGAAAGGCCCAGCTCCGGTCGTCCACGTCCGACACGCTAGCGGCGGTCGAGGCGTGCAACCTTCGTGGATCCCGGTGTCCACCTTCGCCGGTTCCGCCGGGACGGCGCCGTGCGGTGCACTCGGGGCCATGACGAACTACTCCAGGCGAACCGCGTTGCTCGCGGGCACGATCGGCGCCACGGCGGGCGGGCTCACGCTGGCCGGCGGCGGCGCACAGGCGGGCCGCGGCCGGCGCGGCACCACGACGTTCGTCGTCGTCACCGGCGCGAGCGGCACCCCGGGCGGCGTCGACGAGCTGTCGCTGCGCGGGCACCGCACCGTCGGCGTCGGCCTGCCGGGGCACGGCGCCACCGACGCCCAGTTCGCGCACGACTACCAGTGCCCGCAGGACCCGGCGTCGCTGGCGACCCGGCCGTCGCCGATGGCCGGCGTCGGACTGGACGCGTACACGGCGGCGGCGGTGGAGGTGGTCCGCACGGTCGCCGAGTACGGCCCGGTGGTCCTCTACGGCGGCAGCATGGGCGGCGCCACGCTGAACCGGGTCGGCAACGCGGTGCCGCACCTGGTCGACCGGATCGTGTACGACGCGGCGTTCTGCTGCGTCGACCTGGCGTCCCCGGACGAGTACCTGGCCACTCCCGAGGGGTCGACCAGCCTGGCCGGCAACCTCGCCGCCCTGGTGGTCGCCGACCCCACGGTGATCGGCGCGCTGCGGGTCAACTACCGCACGGCGGACCGGGAGGCGCTGGCCGGCCTGAAGGAGACGATGATGGCCGGCGCGAGCGACGCCGAGTTCTACGCGATGCTCGCGTCCCTGCAGCCCGACGAGTCACTGACCGTGGGCGCGGAGGACTCCCGGGTCGAGGCCCACACCTGGGGCCGGATCCCGCGTACCTTCATCCGGCACACCGCCGACCGGATGATCCCGCTCGCGCTGCAGGACCGGATGATCGCCGAGGCGGACCGGCTGACCCCGCACAACCGGTTCGACGTGCACACCGTCGACGCCCCGCACGCGGCGACCGCGGCTCAGTTCGCCCGGATCGTGGACATCCTGGACAGGCTCCCGGAGTGCCGCCGCTGAGCCGCTACCCGACCCGCCGCGGGCGGTCCGACGCGGGCCACACGTACGGCAGGTCGTCCGGAACGTCGGGGAACAGCGGCCGGTAGTGCTCGGGTGCCTTGCGCACCAGGGCCGACCGGTGGCTGCGGTGCAGTGCGGGGTCGCCGAGCCAGGGCGGCAGCTCGCCCGCCTCGGCCAGCTCGGCCTGGGTGCGCACGACGTCCGAACCGAGGTCGCGGCGCAGTGTGACCGCGCAGGTGTCGGCGTGTCCGCGCGCGGTCCAGCCGGCACAGATCACGAGGCCGTAGCGGACCAGGGCCTCCTCGTAGCCCGCCCACATGGCCGCCGCCGGGTGGTGCCGCCAGCCGTAACCGGGCACGGTCAGCGCGCGCAGCACCTGGATCGCCTCGACCCGCTGCTTGCCGAGCCGGAGCTGGTCGAGGGCACCGGCGGTGTCCGCGAAGTCCGGGTACGGCAGGAACGTCTGCACGTCACCGCGCCGGTGGCTGGCCCCAGCCGGGGCGGGGCGGAACGCGCGGGCCGATCACGGCGCCGACGACCGACAGGGCGGTCCCCGCCACCACCAGCCACGGGCCGGCGGCGAGCTCGTCGAGGTGCTCGCCGCTGTCGGTCAGGACGAGGAGGCTGATCACGTGGTAGAGCAGGCAGAGTCCGGCGAGGACGGCGATCAGCGCCCTGGTCGGGCCGGTTCTGCCCTCGCCGAGGCTCTTCCTGGTCAGTCCACCCCGCCGGCGGACGCTGTCCCGGTCGCGGAGAGTGCCGAGCGCCCACATCGACGGGGCGATCACGGCGAGCGCCAGCGCGATGAAACCGCCGGGGCTGAAGTAGAGGTCGAGCCACCGCTGCTCGCCGGTCAGCTCGGTCGCGCTCGCCGCCCCCATCGACTCGCTGAAGTCGAAGAAGGTCACCTCTCCGAACCAGGGCAGCGCGAGCAGGCCGACCGCGGCCAGGATCGCCCCGAGCAGGGCCGGGATCGCCCCCCAGCCGGGCAGCGTCAGCGGCGGCTCCGGGAGGGGTGGCTGCGGAAGGGGCGGCGTGAACGGCCCCACCTGGTACTGGCCCTGCGGCTGCCCCGGCCACGGCTGCTGGCCACCGGGCTGGGCGGGCCGCCAGCCGGGCTGTTGTCCTGGATGTCCCTGACCCCCGTACGTCACGACCTCGAACCTAGCCCCTCCCGGAACCGGGCGCCCGTAGGCTGGCGGCGTGCGCCGTTCCGTCCGCTCCCCGCTGCCGCAGCGCCACGGGCTCGACGCGGCGCGGCTGCGGCTGCCCGAGGACGGGCCGTGGCCGACGGTCCGGGCGTACCTGGTGGCGCGGCTGCCCAGGGTCGACCCCGCGCGGATCGACGCGATGCTGGCCGAGCGGCGGTTCGTCGGCGCCGACGGGCCGGTGGGCGCCGACACCGCGTACGCGCCTGGCACGTTCGTGTGGTTCCACCGGGACCTGCCCGACGAGGTACCCGTGCCGTTCGAGGTCGGGATCGTGTACCGGGACGAGCACATCGTGGTCGCCGACAAGCCGCACTTCCTGTCCACGATCCCCCGCGGCCGGCACGTCACCGAGACCGCGCTGGTGCGGCTGCGCCGCCGGTTGGAGCTGCCGGCGCTCGTGCCGGCGCACCGCCTCGACCGCCCGACCGCCGGGCTCGTGCTGTTCGTCGCGCGGCCCGAGCTGCGCGGCAGGTACCAGACGCTGTTCCGCGACCGGCGGGTCAGCAAGGAGTACGAGGCGGTCGCGGCGCACCGTCCCGAGCTGACGCTGCCGACGGTGGTGCGCAGCCGGATCGTCAAGGAGCGTGGCGTGCTCACCGCCCAGGAGGTACCGGGCGAACCGAACGCCGAGACCCGCGTCGAGTTGCTCGACCAGCGCGGCGGCCTGGCCCGGTACCGGCTGCTGCCGACCACCGGGCGCACCCACCAGCTGCGGCTGCACCTCAACGGCCTCGGCATCCCGATCCTCGGCGACACCTTCTACCCGGCCCTGCTCGACCGGCCGCTGGACGACTTCACCCGCCCGCTGCAGCTGCTCGCGAAGGTGCTGGAGTTCGACGACCCGCTGACCGGGGAACGGCGCCGCTTCGAGAGCCGCCTGCGGCTCGCCGCCTGGCACTCCCCCGCCGACTGGTAGGCGGACCGCCGTCGTCACGTCCGGTCGGTGGTGAGCACGGTGGTCCGAACGTCCGGCCGCGCCTCGGCCGGGACGGCGGGCCGGGCCTCGCGGGACTCGTCCGTTGCGCAGGAGCACACCAGCACCGGGCCGCTCGACGACCGGATCCGCAGCGAGCCGTCCGCGGTGACGCTGACCACGACGGTCGCCGTGCGCTCCGGCTGCTGGCGCGGCACGGACGGGTCCTGGCGGCCGATGTGGTCGCGGGTGCGGCGGTGGAACGCGACCAGGCCGATCAGCGCGGCACCGGCCAGCCACAGCATCCCGAGCAGGAAGTAGCCGAGCGACAGGTCACCGGTGAACGCGGCGCCGACCGAGTTCTGCATGGCGCCGTAGGTCGGCAGCAGGCTGAAGCCGTCCACCCCGGTCGACGGGGTGATGATCGGGTTCTGCACCATCACGTCCACCAGGCTGATCATGATGATGAGGAACATCCCGGCCAGCTCGGTGCGGAACACCACGCCGAGGAGGATGCCGATGCCGCCGTAGGTCAGCCCGCTCAGCACCAGGCTCAGGTAGAACGGGACGAGCAGCTCCGGCATCCAGAACAGCATCAGCACGCTCGTCGCGTACAGCGACACGACGGCGGCGGCCAGCCCGAGCGCGAGGAGCTTCGCCACGAGCAGCGCCGACCGCGCGTAGCCGGCGAGCACCAGGCGCCGGTCGAAGTCGCTGGACCGGCGCACGGCCGAGAACATCATGAACCCGATGATCAGCGTCACCGCGTTCATCGCCCCGGAGATCATCGACAGCTGGTTCGCGTCGAGCTCCACGACCCGGCCGGTCACGTCGTGGTGGAACGCGATCGGGCCGCTGGGGATGATCATGTGCACCAGGGTCAGCCAGATCGGGATGAACGCGACCACCAGCGCCAGCGCGACGCGGTTGCGCCCGTGCTGGGCGATCTCGTACCGGGTGGCGTCGCCGAGCGAGTCGTTCCAGCTCATCCCGCGGTCACCACCGTGGCCGGCACCGTGCCGTTGAGCGTGGACTCGGTGATCGCCGGTTCGGCGAGCTGCCCGTTCCGCAGCCGGCGCAGCCGGTCGAACCGGTCGATGTCGTGGGCGATGTGCGAGATGATCAGCACCGTCCGGCCCTGGTCGCGCAGCTCCTCGGCGATGGACCAGAAGTTGAGGTAGTTGTCCCAGTCGAATCCCTGGTACGGCTCGTCCATCAGCACGACGTCCGGGTCGTGCATGAGCGCGATCACCAAGTTCAGCTTCTGCCTGGTGCCGCCGGACAGCAGGCCGGCGCGGGTGCCGCGGTGCTGGTCGAACCCCAGCCGCTCCACCAGTTCGTGCGCGCGCAGCAGTCCCGGTCGCCGGTAGGCGCGCTGGAAGAACCGCAGGTGCTGTTCGACGGTGAGCTCGTCGTTCAGCACGATCTTCTGCGGGCAGTAGCCGAGCGTGCCGCCGTAGATGATGTCGCCCCGGTCGGCCGCCAGCTCACCGGCGAGGATCCGGAGCAGGGTCGACTTGCCGGCACCGTTCTCGCCGATGATCCCGAACAGCTCGCCGGTGCGCAGCTCGAACTCGACACCGGTGAGTACCGGCCGGCCGCGGAACGCTTTGTGCAGGTCCACCACCCGCAGTGGGTTCATGCTCAACTCCCTGGAAGTCTCGGAAAGGTACGGGTCGGTCAGTACAGGGCCAGGCACCGCAGCCAGCCGCGGTCGCCGCCCTCGGCGGTGAGCAGGGCGGCGAGCACGCCGGTCGCACCGCACAGCAGGTCCGGGCCGAGCCGGGCGACGTCGTCGAGCCGCTCGCGCAGGTACCGGCACAGGTCGTCGCGCAGTGTCGCGGCCTCCGGCAGGCCGGCGTGCCGCGCGAACGCGTCCGCCACGAGCAGCACCCCGGCCGCGCCGTGACAGATGCCGAGCGGATCGTGGTCGAGGTGGAGGTCCGGGTCGTACCGCTCGCACAGCGTCCGCATCGCCGCCTCGGCGTAGGCGCTCACCGCGAGGCCGCCATCGCCGCCGCCATCGCCGCCGCCGTAGCCGCCGTAGCCGCCATCGCCGGCTTGGCCGGCGTCGAGCAACGCGCGGCCGGCCACCCACAGCGCCCAGCTCACGCCCGGCGTCCCGTAGCACCAGCCATGCCGGCGCGCGGTCCGGACCGGCATGGCTGGTGCCCGGCGTGGCCAGGACACGATGCCCTGGTCGTCGGGCGCTCCCCCGGCGGCGAGCCACGTGGCCAGCCGGTGGACGGCGTCGGCGGTCCGGTCACCGGGTGGTAGGTGCGGCAGGGCGAGGCCGAGTGCGGCGAGTGGCCCGGCGACGCCGTGGGCGAGGCCGGTGACCACGCCGCCCTGCGCCCAGCCGACCAGCGGGTGCCCGGCGTGCGCGCCGATCCGGAAGCCGTCCGGGCCGGTGGCGGCGAGGGCGACGAGGTGCGCCAGCGGCGGCGCGAGCCGCTCCCGGTCGACCGGGCCGGTGCCGGCGAGGTGGGCGAGCAGGACCCCCGCCGGGCCGCCGACCAGGTCGTAGTCGGCGAGCCCGACGTTCGTCGTGCGCCACCGGTGGGTGGCGCGGGCGATCGACGAGCCGGCCCGGTCGGCGGCGCCGGCCGCGCCCGGGTACCGGTCGGCGACGAGTCGTAGCCCGGCGAGCAGGGTGCCCGTTCCGCCGAACAGGCCGAGCCCGCCGCCGCAGCGGGTGCCCCGGCGCAGCCAGGCGTCCACGGCCGGGGTGTCGCCGACGAGCGTCGCGAGCACGACCGGCCCCAGGTCGGGGCCGGCCGTGTCCGCGTCGGCACTGGCCGTCCAGGGAGCGAGCACCAGTTCGGCGGCATCTGTGAGATCCGACGTCGGTCCCGTCCGTACCGGCATGACCCGCTCCCCTTCCGGCTCAGCTCAGCAGTGCCAGTACCAGGAGTGGTTGCCGCAGCCGAAACTGCACAACAGCAGCGACGGCGTCTGGGCTTCGGACGTCATCTCGGTCTCGCTGATCCGGGTGTCCAGGTGCGACACCAACTCCTCGAGCTCGTTCAGCTCCATCGTGGGCTGCATGGTGATCTCCTTTCGGGGGTTGCGGTAACACCAACCACCGGGTCTCCCGGTGGCGCTTCTCGGGATCAGCGCGCGGCCACGGCCGGCGCTCCTGGTGGTGCGGTGGAACGGGACCGCGCCGGGCTCCAGGCCCTGGCCACCTCGTCGGCGAGCCGGGCCGGGCCTGCCGCGTGCGGCAGCCGGAGGAGGAGCTGCGCGGCGACGCCCGCGCCGTCGCGGTCGCGTACCGGCAGGTGTTCCGGGGCGGGCAGCATCTCCTCCAGCACGACCGAGGTGACCGCGGGGTCGGCGAGCAGCCGGTCCAGCGCGCGCAGCGCGGCGATGCCGTCCAGGTCGACCGGCCGCGCCCGGCCGGCGCCGTCGGCACGCAGGAAGTTCCAGCGTGGGGCGCCGGTGGCGGTCCGCAGCCGGGCGAGTTCGCGCACCCGCGCGGCGAACGGCAGGTCGGCGCGCGGCAGCCGGTCCCGCGCGACCACCACCGACCGGGGCGCGAGCACGAGGCCGCCGTCGACGACGATCCGCGGCACCCGTTCGCGGCCGGGGAACGCGGTGGTGTGGTCGGCGGCCACGAACGGGGACGCCAGCTCACCGACCGGTGCCGCCGAGGTCAGCAACGCCAGCACCACGTCCCAGGGCGACGGCGGCACCCGGGTGGCGTGGCAGACCGGCCACAGTGGACGGCCGGCCGGATCCTCGGCGACCATCCGTCCGCCGTCGCGGCGCACGGTGATCTGCCCGAGCGGCAGGAACCGCCCGCCCGCGACGTCGCCGGCGAGGTAGGTCGACAGATCGGCGTCGCCGGTCCAGTTCGGGGTGTAACGGGGGCGGCGAACGGTGTTCGCGCCCCGGGCGCCCTGCGGCGGCACGAGCACCTCGACCAGCTCGACGCCGCAGCGCGCGGCCACCTCGTCCGCAAAGGACCGATAGTCGTCCACATGGGACATGTCGGCGTGCAGGGCGCGCAGCGCGTCGGCGAACCGGGCGTCAGCGACACCGGCCGGGAGCACCGCCTCCAGCACGGCGAACGGCTTGCCGTCCGGCAGCGGCCGCACGAGACAGTCGACCGGCCACGGGCGGGGCGCGGCGGCCGGGGCGCCGATCCGGTCGAGGACGGCGGCGGTGATGTCGACCTCCTCGTGCCCGGCGTGCTCGCCGAGCCAGTCGCACAGCCGCTGGTACGCGGTGCCGGGTTCGGGTTCCGGCCAGGCCGGGTGGCGCCGGTCCGGCTGGCTCGGATGGCGTCCGTCGAGGAACCGGGCGACCAGCTCGGTGACCGGGCGCGGGTGGGCGTCGACGAGGTCGAGCACCGGGTGCGCCGCCACGGGCCGGGTGAGCAGCGCCTGCACCCGGCCGGCCTGCGCGACCAGGTCACCGAGCCGGCCGAGCGCGGCGACCGGGACGTGCCCGCCGCCGCGCCGGTACACGTCCACGAAGCCGGACCGTTCCGGCTGGGGTCGCGCTTTCGGCTCGGCCGTCCACCCGAGCAGGCGGGCGGTGGGCCGGGTGGAGGCCTGCACGATCCCGAGCCGCACCAGGTGGTGCAGGAAGTCACGGGCGACGTCCGTCCGCGACTCGTCGCCGGCGGCGAGCAGGGCGACGACCTCCCTGGTCCGCACCGCGCCGGTGCCGAGCGCGTGCCGGACCGCCTCGACGGCCGGGGTGCGGCGCACCCGGACGCACCGGGTGCCGACCGGGTTGTCCGGGTCGGGCACCCAGCAGCACAGCCGGTCGTCGCTGACCCAGTGCAGCGGGGTCATGGACAGCGAGGCGTCGGGGAGGGCGTCGCCCGCGGCCAGGTCGCGGCGGTGCGCGCCGATGTTGTCGACGACGTGCACGGCGTGGTCCCCGACCCGCGCGTCGACCAGCAGCCGGTCGGCCGCGCCCGGTCCGGCCTGGACCAGCGCCACGTGTCCGAACCAGCCGCGCGGGGTGGTCTTGCCGGCGGCGCGGGCGAGCAGCCGCAGCAGGTAGTCGGCGCGTTGCCGCATCCGCTTGCCGGCCCAGGCCGGGTCGTCGACGAGCCGCGTGGCGATCTCGGCCGGCAGGTGCGGGGCGGCGTCGGTGACCGCCCGCAGCGCGGCCGGGCAGCCGGTGACCAGGTCCCAGGGCAGGGTGGCGAGCCGGGCGCGTTCGGCGGTGAGCGCGTTGTCCAGGCGCCGGTCCTCGGCGCGCAGGTCCCGGGACCAGGCGGCGGCGCGCAGCAGCTCGCCGGTGAGCCCGTCTGGTCCGTCGAGCGCGGCGTTGACGACGGCCAGGCGGCGGCAGGCGGCCTCGTCGACGGGATGCCCGCGCAGCAGCGTCCGCCGGGTGGCGACCGCGAGACCGCGCACCGGGCCGGGCAGCTCCGGGTGCGGCACCAGTTCCCCGGTCAGCCGCGCGGCGAGGCGGGCGGCGAACGCGATGTAGTCCACCTCGGACCGCTGCCGGTCGCGGATCCGGTCGAACAGGTCCGGGTTCCCCGCCCTGGCGAGGACAGCGGCGGGGACGGCGGCGACCCGCAGCAGCCCGGCGGGTCCGGCCGGTTGGCCGTCAGCACGCATCGCCGTGCACCCGTTCGCCGGCCAGCAGGGCTTCGGTCAGCATGGCCTGCCGGCCGAAGCCGAGGGTCGCCCGGTTCCAGTGGAACACCACGTACCAGGCGGCGGCCTCGGGCAGGGCGCGGACGTCACCCGTCTCGTCGATCACGGCGGCGGCCCACGCCGGGGCGAGGGGGGTGACCTCGGCGGCGTGCCGCTCGGCGAGCGCCCGGTCCTCGTCCGGCAGCGCGGCGAGCAGCTCGTCCGGGTGCCGCCACCGGCGGCGCAGGTCGCGGCGCAGGTCCTCGTCGGCCGGCGTGCGTTCGACGTCGGGCGGGACGAGCCGGCCGGCCGCGGCCACCCCGGCCCACACCTCCCGCTCGGCGCCGAGCAGGCCGAGCCCGTCGAGCACCGGGCGCAGCATGGCCAGCGACAGCGCCCACGCGGGCGCCGGGCAGGCCAGGGCGTGCCGGTCGAGCCAGGTCGTCGCGTCGGCGGTGAACAGCCGGTGCACGTGGTCCATGGCCGCCGCGCCGCCGAACCGGTGCGTCTCCGGCACGTAGGTTCCCGGTTCGGCGCCGCCGACCAGGCCGTCCGCACGCCAGGCGGGCACCAGGCGGTTCAGCTCGGACCGGACGAACGCCGCCCGGCCGGGCGTCGGCGCGAACCGGACGCGCAGGCCGGGCGGCTTGTGCATGAAGAAGAAGTCCTCGACGATCCGCCGGTCACGCCAGTCCCGCACGAGCGCGGCCAGCTCGGTGTGGAGCTCGCGGTGCGGCGCTCGGCCCGGCGCGAGCCCGAGCTGCACCCAGCGGTCGGCCGCCGGGCCGTGCCGCCACGGCGGGCGGCGCGCGAACAGCTCGTCCACGGGTACCGACATCTCGTCCTCCAGCACGCGGGTCGGGTCAGGGGGTGTTCGGGTTCTGGACCATCAGCCAGCCGCTGTCGCACATCCAGGTGCCCGGTGTCAGCGCGCCCATCTGCTGCCCGGCCATGCCGGCCTGGTTGCAGTGGAGCTGGGTGCCGAAGTAGAAGACCGGGACCCACTGTGGTTGCGGCGCGGCGGTCGCGGTGGTGGCGGCGCCGACGGTCAGCAGGCAGGCGAGCGCGGACGTGACGATGGTCTTCCGGAGCATGTGCTTCCTCCTTGTCGTGTTTCTCGGTCCTTCTCAGTGCTCGCGCGAGCAGACGAGCTCGGCGAGGTCCGTCAGCACCTGACGGACGTCGGGGGGCACCGGCGCGATGAACAGGGCGGCGATCGCCTGCTCGGCGCGGGTGCGGAGCAGGCGCTCGACCGAGGCGTCGGCGCCCGTGGACCGGATGATGTCGCGCAGCACGGCACCGCCCGCCTCGTCGAGGTGCGGGTCGCCGTGCAGGTCGCGAAGCGTGTCCCGGTCGCGCCGGGCGGCCCGTTCCCAGGTGAGCGCCATCAGCACGGTCGGCTTGCCCTCGCGCAGGTCGTCCAGCACGGGCTTGCCGGTGCGGCCGGGGTCGCCGAACACGCCGAGCAGGTCGTCACGCAGCTGGAACGCCTCGCCGAGGGGGCGGCCGTAGGCGGTGCAGGAGCGCAGTACGGCCGGGTCGGCGCCGGCGAGGGTCGCGCCGACCTGCAGCGGGCGCTCGACGGTGTAGCCGGCGGTCTTGAGCCCGATGGTGCGCCAGGCGCGGGAGAGCCACTCGTCGTCGCCGGGACGTTCGAGGTCGAGGTACTGGCCGGCCATCACCTCGGTGCGCATGGTGTCGAGCACCGGCCGCGCCTCGGCCAGCCGGGCCGGCGGGAACCCGGCCGCGTGCAGCAGTTCGTCGGACCAGACCAGGCACAGGTCGCCGACGAGGATCGCGGCGTTGACGCCGAAGCGCTCGGCGGCCGTGCGGTCGACGCGCTCCCGGTACAGCTCGGCGAGCCTGCGGTGCATGGCCGGGCGGCCGCGGCGCAGGTCGGAGGCGTCCATGATGTCGTCGTGGATCAGGGTGAAGGAGTGGAACAGCTCCAGCGCGGCGCCCGCCCGCGCGATCGGGGGCGCGTCGGGGTCGCCGCCGCCGGCGAGCCAGCCGCAGTGGCAGAACACCGGCCGGAGCCGCTTGCCGCCGGACAGGGACTCGCGGACGGCCGCGACGACCGGGGGCAGGCACTGGTCGGGAGCACCGGTCTCCTTCGCAGCGAGGAACTCGGCGAGCACCGCGTCGACCCGGGTTCGGACGGAGCCGGTTATCCGTTCGGCGGCCGCGATGTCGGGACCGGGCACGGTGCTCGTCATCATTCCTCCGTATTCGTTCCGCCATTTCCGCAAACGAACGTAACACCGGGTTGACGACGGACGGAGAACGAATACGGATCAGGTGCCGATGCCCATCATTAGCGGGGCGGTAATCACCGGAAAGAGCTGTGGATGCGAGTACTCGGCACTCTCCGTGTCAGCCGGGAACCCCCGGACGTGAGTGTTCACTGAGCGCCACCCGGGTAGTCTCTCTGCGTGACAAGTCCTCGTCAGCCTGGTGAGGACCAGGCACCCGAAGCGAGCCGCCCCACCCTCCGAGTGAACATGGCCGGGTCGCACGCATTACCCCTTGAGCACCCTCCGGCGACCATTCAACAATTGCCGCCACAGCTATTCACGACGTATTCCGTCGATTCCCGAAAATTCGGAGGCACCCGCGCGATGACCGCCCCTCTCCCGCCGCCCCACCCCACCACTCTGACCCGGGTGCGTGACCTGGCCGACCTGCGCGAGCTGGCGGCCGAGGACCTCCCCGGGCTCGCCGAGGAGATCCGCGAGCTGCTGGTCGCCACGGTCACCCGCACCGGCGGGCACCTCGGCCCCAACCTCGGGGTGGTCGAGCTGACCATCGCGCTGCACCGCGTGTTCGACTCGCCGGACGACGCCGTCGTGTTCGACACCGGCCACCAGAGCTACGTGCACAAGATCCTCACCGGCCGGCACCCCGAGTTCGCGCTGCTGCGCCAGCCCGGCGGCCTGTCCGGCTACCCGAGCCGCGCGGAGTCGCCGCACGACCTGGTGGAGAACTCGCACGCCGCGACCGCGCTGTCCTACGCAGACGGACTGTCCAGGGCGTTCGCCAGGGGCACCGGGCACCGCCGGCACGTGGTGGCCGTGGTCGGCGACGGCGCGCTCACCGGGGGCATGTGCTGGGAGGCGCTGAACAACATCGCCACCGAGGGCCACCCGGTGGTCGTGGTGCTCAACGACAACGGGCGCTCGTACGCGCCGACGGTGGGCGCGTTCGGCCGGCACCTCGCCGACCTGCGCGGCGACACCGGCAGGTTCCGGCTGTCGGTGTTCGAGAACCTCGGCCTCGGCTACGTCGGCCCGGTCGACGGGCACGACCTGGACGAGCTGGAACGGGCGCTGCGCAAGGCGCGGGCGCTGTGCCGGCCGGTGGTCGTGCACTGCGTGACCAGCAAGGGCCGGGGGTACGAGCCGGCGGAGACCGACGAGGTGGACCGGATGCACGCGGTGTCCCCGGCGGCCACCGCTCCCCCGGCGGAGCAGGCCCGGCCGAGCTGGACGTCGGTGTTCGCCGACGCGATCGTCGAGCTCGGCGGGCGGCGGCCGGACCTGGCCTGCCTCACCGCGGCCATGCTGGCGCCCACCGGCCTGCACCGGTTCGCCGAGGCGTTCCCGGACCGCGCCTTCGACGTCGGCATCGCCGAGCCGCACGCCGTCACCTGCGCCGCCGGGCTCGCCATGGGCGGGATGCACCCGGTCGTGGCGGTGTACTCGACGTTCCTCACCCGCGCCATCGACCAGGTGCTGATGGACGTGGCGCTGCACGAACTGCCGGTGACGTTCGTCCTCGACCGCGCCGGGGTGACCGGCGACGACGGCCCGAGCCACCACGGCATGTGGGACCTGTCCCTGCTCCAGGCGGTGCCCGGGCTCCGGGTGGCCGCGCCGCGCGACGCCGCCCGGCTACGCGGGCTGCTCGCCGAGGCCGTGGCCGTCGACGGGCCGACCGCGCTGCGCTTCCCGCGCGGGCGCACCGGTCAGGACGTGCCGGCGCTGCGCGAGGTGGACGGCGTCGACGTGCTCTACGAGTCCGACCGGGCCGACGTCCTGCTGGTCACCGTGGGGCCGATGGCCGCGGCCGGGGTTCGGGCCGCGCTCAAGCTCGCCGACCAGTGCGTCGGGGTGACCGTGTGCGATCCGCGCTGGGTGAGCCCGCCGAACCCGGTGCTCGTCGACCTGGCCGCTCGGCACCGGCTGGTCGTGTCCGTCGAGGACAACCTGCGGGTCGGCGGGGTGGGCACGCGGCTCGCCCAGGCGATCGCCTCGGCCGGGGTGCGCACGCCGGTGCACGCGCACGGCCTGCCGCCCGAGTTCCTTCCGCACGGCCCGCGCGCGGACATCCTGCGCCACCACCGGCTCGACCCGGCGGGTCTGACCAGGATCGTGGCCGGGCTGCTGGACGGCGCCCACGACGGGGTGCCCTGGGTCCCGTCGCAGCGCGACCGGGAACGCGCGGTCCGGGGCTGAGACTCAGAGCGAGCGGTCCCACCACCACGAGAACGCGGGGAACGGCAGTGGGGCGGGGTTCGGGTCGTTCGGCTGGTCCCGGACGGAGGTCGCCGGCGTGCCGGGTGCGCCCGCCAGGTAGCGGGGCACGGTGGCGGCCCAGTCGATGTTGCCCCGGATGGCGTGGCCGAGACCGTCGAGGTAGGTGCGCAGTTCCTCGCTCGCACCGGTCCGCGCCCGCTCGCGCAGGTCGAGCAGGCGGAGCAGCACGCGGTCGCGGATCGACACCGCGGCGTCGAGCGCGGCGGCCGGATCGAGCCGGTCGTGGTGGCACAGGACGGTGATGATGTTCTGGTCGGTGTGCGTCTCGGTCATCTCCTTGTGGAACGACTGCAGGTCGTTGTCCAGCGCGGCGACCAACTGGGTCATCTCGGTGACCGCGCGGACCGCGGGCGAATCCATTTCCGGGGGCGGAACCTCGATCGCGTTGGCGATTTCCAGCAATGCGGTCGTGGGCGGACCGCCGGAACTTCCCAACCGCATCGTCAGGTATTCCGGAAGGGTGGGCATCCGGCCGGCGGCCCGGTTTCCGACCTGCCACGCCACGTTCTGCAGCCAGTGCCGGTGGGCGTCGGTGAAGCGCCGCGTCACGGTGCCGGAGACCTGGTCGCGCATGCGGGTGACGATCGTGTGCAGGGCGGCGGCGTAGGGCTCGGCCGGCGCCGCGCCGGACTCCACCGTCCGTTGCACCTGGCCGGCCATCGGCAGGAACCGGGACGGGTCGTCACTGCACGGGCCGTCGTCGCACCAGGCGTCGTCGAAGGCGAAACCCCAGTACACCCACAGGACGGCGGTCAGCACGTGCTCGGTGGGGCCGGTTGGGGCGAACCTGGCGTAGAACTCAGCGCTGTTGCTGCCGATCAGCCGGGCACGCTCGCGGGCGGTCCGGTGCACGCGGACGTCGTCGATCCACTCGATCGCCCGCCGTTCCAGTTCCTCGGCATCCGGGTGCACGGCCTCGGGAAAAGGACAGAAGAATGGCGGCGGGACGACGTCGGCGTGCATTACGGTCACGGCATGCTCCATTTCCGTTCGGTTGGTGGTGGTGCCATGCTAGGCAGGATCGGAGCACGCAGCAGTGCTGTCACTCGAAGACATGACCGCTGCCGCGCGGATAGTCGCGGGACGTGACGCGAATTCGCCCCGCCGGTGGCTGTAATCACCGGCGGGTGTATTTTCTCGGAGGTGAAGTACATGCTGCTGATCTACGACTGCGACAGTGCGCCTGGCCCGGGCGACCCCGGGTTCGCCGACGCCGCGGCGCGGGTGGTCGCGTTCGCCGACGAGTGCCGCCGGCGCGGTGTGTTCGTCGCCGGGGACCCGTTGCGCGGCGAGGACACCGCCACCACCGTCAGCGTGCGCGAGGGCCGCGTCATGGTCACCGACGGGCCGTTCGCGGAGACCCACGAGCACCTCGGCGGCTTCTACGTCCTCGACTGCGCCGACCTCGACGAGGTTCTGGAGCTGGCCGCGCGGTGCCCGTTCGCCGAGTGGGGCTCGATCGAGGTCCGGCCGCTCGCGGTGGGGCCCGGTTCGTGACCTCACCGGCGCACCCGGTGGAGCGGGTGTTCCGCGAGCACCGCGCCCGGCTGCTCGCCGCCCTGGCGCGCGTGCTGGGCGACGTCGAGCTCGCCGAGGACGCGCTGCAGGACGCCTGCGCCCTCGCGCTGCGCCACTGGACCCCGGCCGTGCCGGACGACCCGGTCGCGTGGCTGCTCACCGCGGCCCGCAACCGGGCGGTCGACCGCCTGCGCCGGGATCGGGTCGGCCGGCGGAAGGAGGGCGAGCACCCGGCCGAACCGGTGCCGCCCACCCTGCCGGGAGACCGGCTGGTCGAGGTCGGCGACGAGCGGCTCAGCCTGGTCTTCACCTGCTGCCACCCCGCGCTGGCCACCGAGGCGCGGGTCGCGCTCACCCTGAACGCGGTCGTCGGCCTGACCGCGGCCGAGATCGCCAGGATGTTCCTGGTCCCGGAGGCGACGCTGGCGCAGCGGCTCGTGCGGGCCAAGCGCAAGATCCGCGACGCCGGCATCAGCCTCGCCGTGCCGGCCGACCACCTGCTGCCCGAACGGCTCGCCGGCGTCCTCGCCGTCGTCTACCTGATCTTCACCCGGGGCTACACCGCCGGCACCGACGAGCGGCTGCGCGCCGAGGCGATCCGGCTCGCCAGGCTGGTCGCCACCCTGATGCCCGACGAGCCGGAGGCGCTGGGGCTGGTCGCGCTGCTGCTGTTCCACGACTCCCGCGCCGCCACCCGGCACGACCCGGCCGGCGACGTGGTGCTGCTCGCCGACCAGGACCGCGAGCGCTGGGACCACGCCGAGATCGCCGAGGCCATGCGGCTGCTCGACCTGGCGCTGCGGCACGAGTCGGTCGGCCCCTACCAGCTGCAGGCGATGATCGCCGCACTGCACGCCGCGGCACCGACAGCGGCGGCCACCGACTGGCCCCGCATCGCCGCCCTCTACGCCGAACTGCTCGCGGTGGCCCCGTCGCCGGTGGTGGCGCTCAACCACGCGGTCGCCGTCGCCATGACCGACGGCCCGGCGGCAGGCCTGGCACTGATCGACCGGATCGACAACCTCGACGGCTACCACCTGCTGCACGCCGCCCGCGCCGACCTGCTCGCCCGGCTCGACCGCCGCGAGGAGGCCGCCGCCGCGTACCGGCGCGCGCTCGAACTGGCCGCCGACCCGGCCGACCGCCGGTTCCTCGACGGTCGGCTCGGGGCGTTGCGTGCTCAGGCCGGCACCGGCTCCCAGGACGCCCGGCCGAGGTAGGCCAGCATCCTGGTCTGCTCGTCGGCGTCCTCGGGCGGCGTGCGCTCCGGCCCGAAGAACCCCGGACGGCGCACCACGTGCGCCCGCGCCCAGTCGAACGCGACCGCCACCAGCACCGGGTCCAGCTCGACCCGGGCGCCGACCGCGTGGCCGACGTCCCAGGTGTGCGCCACGGTGTCGGTCAGCAGCAGCGTCACCACCGCCGCCAGCGGCACCTCGCCGATCCCGGTGATCGACGTGACCCGGGCCAGCGCCGCCGGGGTCAGCGCCGGCACCGACTCCGCCCGCGCGGCCCGCCACGTGCCGACCGGGTCGGTCCCGGCGAGCACGCCGGGGCGCGGCGAGCCGGGTGCCCCGGTCCGTTCGGGGTCGGGCGATTCGGTTGCCCACGCCCGCATCTGGCGCTGCCCCCACACGACGTGCCCGACCACGTCCCGCACGGTCCACTCGGCACACGCCGACGGCGCGTCCCACCGGTCGGCCGGCACCGCCGCCACCACCGCGTCGAACCCGTCCTGCGCCAGCCGGTACTGCTCCAACAACTCCACTGTGATCCCTTCCTCGAGAACCGACGTTCCGAGGACGAACGACGACCGCCGGACTCGACAGCGGCGGGTAGAGTTTTTTTCCGAGCCGGGTCGGGGCCGACGCTCTGGGGGATCCGTGCGCGCCGAGGACTACTCTCCCGCCAGGAAACGCCTGATCCTCGCGGTCGCCGGCGTTCTGGTGGTGGTGATCACCACGCTCGGGGTGCTGCGGCTCATGCCGTCGGCGGACACCCCCGCGCCCGCCGCGGCCGACGAACCGCCGCTCACCTCGGCCGGGGTGGCCGACGACTTCCTGACCGAGTTCGCGTCCGGGCGGGCCACCGCCGCCGGCGCGCTGACCGACGACCCCGAGGCCGCGGCCACCCAGCTCGCGCACGTGTGGCGCACGCTCGCGCCGGACTCGGTCGAGGCCGAACTCACGGCGGCGGTGGACCAGGCGGGCATCGCGCGGTTCACGCTCACCTGGCACCTCGGCCCCGGCCGCGACTGGACCTACGAGAACGTGCTGCACCTGGTCGCGCACGGCGACACCTGGCGCGTCCGGTGGGCCCCGGCGGTCGTGCACCCCCGGCTGCCCGCCGGGCACGGCCTGGTGGTCCACGACCGTACCGGCGCCCCCTCGGTGCGCGACCGGACCGGGAAGCCGCTGCTGACCTGGACCGACGACGGGCCCGCCGCGGTCCGTCCCGCGGTGGCGCCGCTCCTGCTGCCCGGCATGGGCCGGGTCGCGAACGGCCGCGGCGGCGGGCAGGCGTGGTACGTGGCGGTGGTGAACCAGCGGGGCGACGAGGTCGCCGTCGTGCACGGACGCCGCACCCGCGCGCTCACCGCCACCCTGAGCCGGCGGGTGCAGCGGGCGGCGCAGGCCGCAGTGGACGCGCGCTCGCTGCCCGCCATGCTCGTCGCCATCCAGCCGTCCACCGGGGACGTGCTCGCCGTGGCGCAGAACGGGGCCGCCGGCGACGCGCCGGTCGCGCTGAACGGGCTCTACCCGCCCGGCTCGACGTTCAAGGTCGCGACGGCCGCCGCGATCCTCGAGTCCGGGGCGGCCGGTCCGGACACGGTGCTGCCGTGCCCCGGCGAGGTGACCGTGGGCCAGCGGACGGTGCACAACGCCGACTTCGCGCTCGGCGACGTGCCCCTGCGCACGGCGTTCGCGCACTCGTGCAACACCACGTTCGCCGCGCTGGCGGCGGACCTGCCGCCGTCCTCGCTCGCCGGGGCCGCCGACCGGCTCGGGCTCGGCGCCGACTTCGGCATCCCCGGCATCACCACCGAGGCCGGCAGCGTGCGGCCGGCGGCCGGCGGCGCCGAGCGGGTGGAGAACAGCATCGGGCAGGGCACGGTGCGGGTCAGCTGCTTCGGGCTCGCCGTGCTGACCGCCACCGTCGCGTCCGGACAGGCGGTGACCCCGAGGCTCTGGCGCGAGCTGGACACCAGCGTCAACGCCGGCTACCAGGCGCCGTCGCCGGACGTGGTCGCCGCGCTGCGGGCGATGATGCGGGAGGTCGTGAGCGCCGGCACGGGTTCGGCGCTGGCCGGGTACGGAGAGGTGGCCGGCAAGACCGGCACCGCGCAGGTCGGCGACGGGTCGCGGGCGCACGGCTGGTTCGTCGGCTACCGGGGCGACCTCGCGTTCGCCACGCTCGTGCTCGACGCGTCGACGTCGGCGCCCGCGCTCGAGGTCACCGGAGCGTTCCTCGCCGCGACCGGCTGACGCGGCGGATCTGGTGTGGAATGGAGCCATGGCGCTCATCCCGCGGCTCCCGCACCCCGTCGAGATCGTCCGCGCGACGGTCCAGGTCGCCGGGACGGCCGTGTCCGTGCCGGGTCGGCTGCTGGCGTTGCTGACCGCGGCCGAGGAACTGGTGGCCCGCGCGAACCAGGCCGTCACCGACACCGAGGACGCCGTCGCGCACGCCCGCCGGGTGATCGTCGCGGCCGAGACCCAGGCGACCGCGATCGACCCGGTGCTGGCCTTCGCCAGGGAGTTCAGCGAACACGAGGTGCACGCGGCGATCAAGCTGGTCGACGAGCTACCCCGCCTGGCCCGCCACCTGAACGAGGACGTGCTGCCGATCCTCACCACCCTCGGCCAGATCGGCCCCGACATGCACGAGCTGCTGGAGGTCGCCAACGACATGCGCCAGGCCATCCTCGGCATCCCCGGGTTCGACTACCTCCGCCGCCGCGGCGAGGACAAGGACGAGGCGAAGGACGAGGCACAGGAGTAGCTCGCTGCCGGCCGGGTAGCCGGGACGGCATGGGAACGCGTGCGGTGGTGATCTCCGAGTTCGGCGGGCCCGAGGTGCTGGAGCTCCGGGACGTCGAGCGGCGGTCGCCGGGGCCCGGGGAGGTGCTGGTGCGGGTGCACGCCTCCGGGACCAACCCGGTGGAGGCGAAGATCCGGCAGGGGGTCGCGATCCCGGGCCTGCCGCTGCCCACCGTGCTCGGGGGTGACGTGTCGGGGGTGGTCGAGGAGGTCGGCGACGGGGTCTCGGACCTCGA
The DNA here is from genome assembly GCF_025165815.1 of Actinophytocola gossypii. Classification (GTDB taxonomy): domain Bacteria; phylum Actinomycetota; class Actinomycetes; order Mycobacteriales; family Pseudonocardiaceae; genus Actinophytocola; species Actinophytocola gossypii. Next base: position 165,108 of record NZ_JAFFZE010000004.1, read on the forward strand.
CCCGGGGGACGAGGTGTACTACACGCCGGAGCTGACCTCGGGGTCCGGGAGCTACGCCGAGTACGCGGTGGCGTCCGCGGCGATCGTGGCGCCGAAGCCGGCGAACCTGAGCCACGTCGAGGCGGCCGCGATCCCGCTCGCCGGGGGGACGGCGTGGGAGGCGATCGTGCGGCGGTTGGCGGTGCGGCCGGGCGAGACCGTGCTGGTGCACGCCGGCGCGGGCGGTGTCGGGTCGTTCGCGGTGCAGTTCGCGGTGGCGGCGGGGGCTCGGGTGCTCGCCACCGCGGGGCCGGACAACCAGGGGCTGCTGCGTGAGCTCGGCGCGGTGCCGATCGACTACACCAGGGCCGACCCGGTCGAGGTGGCGCTGGAGCACACCGACGGCGGCGGGGTCGACGCCGTGCTCGACCTGCTCGGTGGGGAGAACGTGGTCGCGAGCGCGACGGCCACCCGGCCGTTCGGGCGGATCGCGACCGTGCTGGCGCCGTCGGGTGAGCTGGCGCCGCTGTACCAGCGCAACCAGACGCTGCACGGGATCATGCTGACCCGCGAACGGGAGCGGCTGACCGAGATGGCACCGCTGTTCGAACGCGGCAAGGTCCGGTCGATCGTGGCCGACGTCCTGCCGCTCGACGACGTTCGGCGCGCCCACGAGCGGCTGGACTCCGGCCACGGCGCCGGGAAGACCATCCTGCGCATCGGCTGATCGGCCATTCAGCCCTTCCCGTTCCCAGTTTGTTGATTGTCTTCCCACTGTTCGCGTTTGCTCAGGGTGTAGTCCTCACACCGTGTGCGGCCTCCCGGAGGGCGGGGTGCCGCACGCGCCCTGCACCCGAGGAGACTCGTCATGCATCCGAGATGGGCAAAAAAGCTCGTCAGACCCGCCCTGACCGTCGCGGCGGCCGCCGCCGTCGGTCTCGGGTTCGCCGCTCCGGCCAGCGCGGCCGAGGGGAAGGTTCTCGGCACCGACGCGCCCGGCGTGATCGAGAACAGCTACATCGTGGTCCTCGAGGACACCGCCGAACCGGCGGCCGTCGCCGCGAAGCACGACGCGCGGGTGACCCACACCTTCGAGGCCGCGCTGCACGGGTACGCGGCCACGATGAGCGAGGCCGACGCCAAGCGCACCGCGGCCGACCCCGCCGTGGCCTACGTCGAGCAGAACCGCGTGGTGGCCGCGCTGGAGACCCAGCCCAACCCGCCGTCCTGGGGCCTGGACCGCGTCGACCAGCGGTCGCTGCCGCTCGACAACAGCTACACCTACCCGAACACGGCGTCGAACGTCACCGCGTACATCATCGACACCGGCATCCGGACCTCGCACCAGGACTTCGGCGGCCGCGCCAGCTGGGGCACCAACACCGTCGACTCGAACGACACCGACTGCAACGGGCACGGCACGCACGTCGCCGGCACCGTCGGCGGCTCCGCCCACGGCATCGCCAAAGAGGTCGACCTGGTCGCGGTCAAGGTGCTGAACTGCCAGGGCTCCGGCACCCTCGCCGGCGTCACGGCCGGGGTCGACTGGGTGACCCAGAACGCGCAGCTCCCCGCGGTGGCGAACATGAGCCTCGGCGCCCAGGGCAGCAACGCGTCGCTGGAGAACGCCGTGCGCAACTCGATCAACGCCGGCGTGACCTACGCGCTGGCGTCCGGCAACTCCTCGGCCAACGCCTGCAACTTCACCCCGGCCCGCACCCCGGAGGCGATCACGGTCAACGCGACCACCTCCACCGACGCACGGGCGTCGTTCTCCAACTACGGCACGTGCACCGACATCTTCGCCCCCGGCCAGGGCATCACCTCGGCCTGGAACACCAGCGACAGCTCGACCAACACCATCAGCGGCACCTCGATGGCGGCCCCGCACGTCGCCGGTGCCGCGGCGGTCCACCTGGGCGCGAACCCGTCGGCCACTCCGGCGCAGGTGCAGGCGGCGCTGAAGGACGGCGCGACCAAGGGCGACGTCACCAACCCGGGCAGCGGGTCGCCGAACAACCTGCTGTTCGTCGGTGCGGGCACCGACCCCGACCCCGGCGACCCGGACGAGCCGGGTGAGCCGGAGCCGTGCGAGGGCACGACCGCGTGGAGCGCCACCTCGCTGTACTTCTTCGGCGACCAGGTGAGCTACGGCGGCCACCTGTGGATGCTCAGCACGTTCTTCTCCTACGGTGAGGCGCCGGGCAGCGGCAACGCCTGGTTCGACCTGGGAGCCTGCTGATCCGAGCCGGCCACGGCGGGCGCTGGACTCCGGTCCGGCGCCCGTCGTCGTCGGTCATGGGCCGTGCGCGAGGATGGGCGCATGATCGAGACGCTGGCCCTGGTACTCGGTGGACTGGTCGTGGTGATGGCGACCCACGCGCTGGCGAACCGGACCGGATTGCCGTCATCGGTACTGCTGGTGCTGGCCGGGATCGCGTACGGATACCTGCCGTTGCCCGGCGCGAACCTCGCCCTCGACCCGCACGTCGTGCTCTACCTGCTCATCCCGCCGCTGCTGTACGCGGCCGCCCTGCAGTCGAGCCTGCTGGAGCTGCGGAAGAACGCGCGGACGGTCGTCGGGCTGTCCGTGTTCCTCGTGGCGGTGACCGCGTTGGCCGTCGGGGTCGGGCTCAGCGCGGTGGTGACCGCGATCCCGCTGGCCGTCGCGATCGCGATCGGCGCCGCGGTCGCGCCGCCGGACCCGGTGGCGGCGCTGTCGATCGGCAGGCGGGCGGGGCTGCCGCCGCGCCTGATCACCATCGTCGAGGGCGAGGGGCTGCTCAACGACGCGACGGCGCTGACCATCCTGCAGGTCGCGGTGGCGGCCTCGGTGAGCCACACGTTCTCGCTGGGCGGGGCAACCGGCGAGTTCCTGTTCGTCGCGGCGGGCGGGTTGGCCGTCGGCGCCGTGATGGCGCTGATCGTCGCGCAGCTGCGGCGGTGGACCACGGACACGCTGATCGACAACGCGCTGTCGCTCGGCACGCCGTTCGCGACGTTCCTGATCGCCGAACAGCTGCACGTGTCGGGCGTGCTCGCGGTCGTGGTGGCCGGGCTGTGGCTCAGCCACCGCAACCCGTACCTCCAGTCCGGCGGCGCGCGGCTGCAGAACCGCGCGGTGTGGCGGTTCGTGGAGTTCCTGCTCGAGGGGTACGTGTTCGTCCTCATCGGCCAGCAGCTGCCCGCGGTGGTGCGCGGGCTCAGCGAGTACAGCCCGGGCACCGTGGTCGTCGCCGCGGCCGTGACCGTCGGGGTGGTGCTGCTGGTGCGGCCGCTGTGGCTGCTGGTCAGCGCGCACCTGCCGGCACGCATGCACGCGCGGCTCGGCGGGGACCCGAAGCCGGGTAACCCGTCGCTGTCCGGGCGGGAGCTGCTCGCGTTGAGCTGGGCCGGCACCCGCGGGGTGATCACGCTGGCGGCGGCGTTCTCCCTGCCGGCGGACACACCCGCGCGTGACCTGCTGCTGTTCTGCGCGTACGTGGTGGTCATGATGACGCTGATCGGTCAGGGCCTGACGTTCGCGCCGCTGCTGCGTCGGCTGCGTCTTCCCGGAACCTCGGCCGCCCGCGCCCTGGTCCGCAACCAGGCCAGGACGGCGGCCCTGCGCGCGGCACTGGTCCGCCTGGACGACCTGGTCGAGAACGATCCGGACCTGGGCCGGGCCGCGATGCCGCTGCGCCGGGCGGCGGAGCTGCGGCTGGAGCGGTACGAGGAACGGGTGACGCTGCTGTCCGAACTGGAGGACGACGAGCTCCCGGTCGACAACGACTACCGCCGGGGCCTGCGCCTCCGCCGCGAGATGATCACCGCGGAACGCGAGGAACTCCTGTCCTGGCGCGAATCGGGCCAGCTGCCGGACGCCGACCTGCGGATCCTGGAACGCGAGCTGGACCACCAGGAGAGCATCCTGCCGCCGGGGGAACCCGGCCACTGAGCGTGTCTCCTCCGGTTCGCACTGTTGACGGCGGGCACCGCTTCGTCGACTATTGGCGAGCACTTACCTACTCGTGAGTAGTGTGCGCACGCCGTCAACGATGCCGGGAGAGAACCATGCCTCGCCGTCTGCTCGCCGCCGTGACCGCCACCCTGACCGCCGCCCTGACCGTGGTCACCGGGTCCTCGGTCGCGGTGGCCGCCGAACCGCCGTTGGACTACGTCGCCCTCGGGGACTCCTACAGCGCCGCCTCGGGCGTCCTGCCGCCCGATCCGACCGCGCCGCTGGTCTGCCTCCGCTCCAACCGCAACTACCCGCACGTGATCGCGGCGGAGACCGGCGCACGGCTCACCGACGTCACCTGCGGGGCCGCGGAGACGCGGCACTTCACCACCGCGCAGTACCCCGGCGTCGCCCCGCAGCTCGACGCCGTGGACGCGGACACCGATCTGGTCACCATGACCATCGGCGGCAACGACAGCGGCGTGTTCATCGGCGCGATCCTGGCCTGCGGGGCGGCGGGAGTGGTCACCCTCGGGCACGGCAGCCCGTGCGCCGACCGCTACGGCTCCTCCTTCGAGGACACCGTCCGCACCACGACCTACCCGGCGCTCGTGTCGGCGCTCCGGGCTGTCCGGGACAAGGCGCCCGACGCGGAGGTCGCCATCCTCGGGTACCCGTGGATCCTGCCGGAGACCGGCGGCTGCTTCCTCAGGATGCCCGTCGCCCGAGGGGACGTGCCGTACCTGCGCTCGCTGCAGGCGACCCTGAACGACGCGGTCGCGCGCGCGGCGGCCGCGACCGGCGCCACCTACGTCGACCTCGCGGCCGCGTCCGACGGGCACGACGCGTGCCAGCCGCTCGGGGTCCGCTGGATCGAGCCGGTACTGCTGGGGACGAACCCGGTCGTCGTGCACCCGAACGCGCTGGGCGAGGCGCGGATGGCCGCCGAGGCGATGCGGGTGCTCGGGCTGGGGTGACGCCGGCTCAGCCGGGCCGGCCGTGCGAAGGCAGGTGCCGGACGGTGACCAGGGCGACGTCGTCGCCGGGGGGTTCGGAGCCGATCAGGGCGGCCATGATCCGGCTGCACACCTTCTCCGGATCCCCGGCGAACACGTGCTCGCGCAGTCGCTCCAGCTGGGCGTCCAGGTCCACGTTCCGGCGTTCGATCAGCCCGTCGGTGTAGAAGGCGAGCAGCGCACCGGGCGGCACGTCGAAGGTCGCGGTCAGCCGACCGGTGACGGCCAGGTCGTAGCCGACCGGCGGGCCGACCGGGGCCGTCAGGAAGGCGGGCGGCGCGTCGGGCATCGCGACCACCGGCGGCAGGTGCCCGGCCAGGGACAGCTCCATGCGGTGGGTCACGGTGTCGATGACCGCGTAGGCGACCGTCGCCATCGTGCGGTTCTCGAAGTAGCTGGCCTTGCGGTCGAGCTTGCCGAGCACCTCCCCCGGGTCGTCGAACTCCAGCGCGTACGCGCGCAGGGCGCTGCGCAGGCGACCCATCACGATCGCGGCACGCAGTCCGTTGCCGACCACGTCCCCGATCACCACGCCGAGCCGGTCCCCGGGCAGCCGGAACACGTCGTACCAGTCACCGCCGACCCCGCTCTGCGGGCTCGGGACGTAGCGGGCGGCGAACAACCAGTCCCCTGTGGATGGCAGGCGGCTCGGCAGGAGGCTCTCCTGCAGCATGACCGTCGCCGCCCGTTCGGCGCGGGCGTGGTGCGCGTGCACGTCCATCGCGAGGCGGTCGGCCACCAGCTGCAGCAGCTCCACGTCCTCGTCGGTGAACGGCCTCGACGTGGTGCGGCCGACGTGCAGCACGCCAAGCACATCGCCGTGCGCCACGATCGGCGCGCCGGCCATCACCCGCAGCCCGTGCTCCCAGAGCAGGGGGTTGGTGACCGTGGACTCGTCGACCCGCTCGATCCGCACCGGCCGCCGCTCGTGCGCCACGCGACCGGCGAACCCGGCGCCGATCGGCACGTGCACGCCCTGGAAGACCTCCGCCTCCAGGCCGACCGTCGCCCTGGCGACCAACTGGTCCCCACTCGCGTCGACCAGCAGGACGGTGACCGTGTCGGCCTCGAACAGCTCACGGACCCGCCAGAGCAGGACCGCGAGGAGCTTGTCCAGGTCGAGTTCCATCAGGGTGCTGTCGGTGATCGCCTCCAGCACCAGAACACGGCGCTCGGCGACCTGACCGGCTTCCATGTCGTCGTCCATTAGCCACCCCTCGATCACGCGATGCCCCGATGCCGCGGAAACGGGGGTACCGGAACGATACCGCCATGGCTCAGACCCGGCGGCTCAGCGCCACGGTGAGCACGCCGGCGACCACCACTCCGAGCAGGCCGACCCGCAGGCTCGACAGGTCGGCGATCAGCCCGACGAGCGGCGGCGAGGCCAGGAAGCCGACCCGCAGCAGCCAGCTCACCACGGTCAGCCCGAGCCCGTCCGGCAGGCCGGGCAGCTCGTCGGCCGAGTGCATCGCGGCCGGGATCAGGGTGGCGACGCCGAGACCGGCCAGCGCGAAGCCGGCCAGCGCGGTCCCGATCGACGGGAACCCCAGCGCGACCCCCATCCCCGTCGCGGTGAGCAGCCCACCGACCCGCACCACGGTCCGCTGGCCGAACCGGTCCACCGCGCGGTCCCCGGTGAGTCTGCCGACGGTCATCGCGCCCTGCAACGCGACGAACGCCAGCCCGGCGGTGGCCGCGGAGGCGTTCAGCCCGGTCAGGTAGAGCGCGCCCCAGGACGCTCCGGCGTCCTCCACGATCGCGCCGCACATGGCGAGTACGCCCAGCGCGGCGAGCATGCGCACGGCGGTCCCGCGCAGCGACCGGCCGCCGGTGGTGGTGGCCGGGGTCGCCGGCGCCGGCTCGCGTTCGGCGTCCTCCGGGCCGGGCAGCATGAACCGGAGCGCGACCACGGCGACCGCGCTGAACAGCACCGCCGTGCTCGCGAGGTGGACACCGAGCGGCAGCCGCAGCCCGGCGGCGGCCGAGCCGAGTAGGCCGCCGAGGACAGCGCCGACGCTCCACAGGCCGTGGAACGAGTTCACGATCGACCGGCCGTAGCTGCGCTGCACCCGCAGCCCGTGCGCGTTCTGCGCCACGTCGATCACCGCGTCGAGCGCGCCGAGGACGAACATCACCGCCGCGAGGGCGAACCAGGTCGGCGCGACCGCGACCAGGGTGGTCGCCGCGGCGAACAGCACGATGCCCATCGTCGCGACCCGCGAGGACCGGAACCGGCGGATGGCCGCGGAGGCGAACAGCCCGGCCACCAGCGCGCCGAGCGGCATCGCGGCGACCACCGTGCCGAGCACAGCGTTGCTCATCCCCAGCTCGGTCTTGAGCTGCGGGTAGCGCGGGACGACGTTGGCGAACAGCGCGCCGTTGGTGAGGAACACGGCGGCGACCGCGACGCGCGCCCGGCGGGCCGCGGGCGCCGGCGGGCGTCGGGGGGCGGACTCGGTGGTCGACAACGCGGTCCCGTCTGACGGTGGGCGGAGCGGGCCAGGCGGGGCCCCGACCAGGGTATGGGTTCTCCGCCGGATTGGGCTGTGGTCCGGGTCTCACCGCCGCTTCTGGCGGGTACACCCGGATCACTCCGTCGGGCCGGGCCAGCGGGCGCTGAGCAGTTCGGGCACGGGGACCGGACCGGGCAGCGCCCGCGCGCGCGTTGGCGTGAGGCCGTTCAGTGCCACGGTGATGAGTCTCCGGCGGGCCGAGTACGCGGCTTCGAGGAGGTCCGGGTCGTCGAGGTCGCGAAGTTGCTCGACCGGCGGCGATCGGGCGAGTTGCTCGATGAGCAGGATGACGTCCACGCCCGTCACCTCCGGCCGGAGTACGCCCGTGCGGTGCGCCTCGGCGATGATCGCCGGAACTCCGCGTCGGCACGGCTCGTGATCGCGGCCAGCGACGGCGGCGGGGTGATCAACTTGCCGAGCGCGGAGCGTTTCCTTCCGCTCTAACCTGATTCTGCGGAACGATTCACTCCGCACAAAGCCGGAGGAGAGGGATCGATGTCAGCCGATCGAACGGTGCTCGTCACGGGCGCGACGGGGAACCAGGGCGGTGGCGGAGTAGCGCTGGCGCTGCCCGCCGGCCGGCCGGCGGGCATTCGGCGATGAGGGCGGTGATCGCCGATCGTCCGGGAGGGCCGGAGGTGCTCCGCTTCGACCCCGAGCTGCCCGATCCGGAGCCGGGCACCGGGCAGGTCCGCATCGCGGTCGAGTACGCCGCCATCACGTTCATCGACACCCAGCGGCGCGCCGGTCGTGCTCCTGGACCCGCTGCGACGTTCCCCGCGGTACTCGGCAACGGTGTCGGCGGGTTCGTCGAACGACTCGGACCCGGCACCGATCCGTCCTGGGCGGGCGCTCGCGTGGTGAGCACCACGGGCGGCGCTGGCGGGTACGCCAGCCTCGCCCTCGCCGACATCGCCGACCTGCACCGTGTTCCCGAACCGCTCGACCTCGCCGACGCGACCGCATTGCTCGCCGACGGCCGGACCGCGCTCGCCCTCCACGACGCCGCCCGCGTCCGCGCGGAGGAGACCGTCGTCATCACGGCTGCCGCGGGAGGCGTGGGCGGCATCCTGGTCCAGCTCGCCACGTCGGCCGGCGCCGTCGTGATCGCCCTCGCGAGCCCCGACAAACTCGACCGTGCCCGCGGCCACGGCGCACCCATCGCCATCGACTACCGCGAGCCCGGCTGGCCCACCGACCTCCGGGCCGCGGCCCCGCACGGCGTCGATGTGGTCTTCGACGGCGTCGGCGCCAGCACCACGGACGCCCTCTTCCCGCTCGTGCGCGCGGGCGGCCGCTACCTCGCCCACGGGGCGGCGAGCGGCACCTGGGGCGCGATCGAACCCGACCGCGCCACCGCCCGAGGAGTCGGCGTCATTCCACTCGCGGCGATCGGAGGCGGTCCGGACGACATGTTCGCCTATACGGAGCGAGCACTCGACCTCGCCGCCCACGGCACCATCCACGCCACCATCGGCCAGACCTTTCCCCTCGGTCAGGCCGCCGAGGCGCATGCGGCGATCGAGGCACGCACCACCATCGGCAAGACACTGCTCCTACCGAACGCCTGATCGGTCCCGCCCGAAGGCCCGCGACCGGCGATCCCGCCCGCTATGGTATGCGCCGTGGGGGAGATCGTGGTGGTCGTCCGGGACACCGGAACGACGTGGGTGGCGCAGACCGCCGAGACGATCCGCGCGGCCGGGTGTCTGGCCGGCATGGTCACCGGGCCGGTCGCCGACGCCGAACGGGCGCTGCTGTCCGGGCTCGTCGACCGGCTCGCGGTCGTCGACGATCCGACCGATCCGACACAGCTGGCCGACGCGGCGCGGGAGATCGCGGCCGGGCACCGGCTCGGCGCGCTGTACTCCTCCTCCGACGGTGCGGTCGTGGCCGCGGTGCGGGCCGCGGAGCTGCTCGGGATCGGGCGCACCCCGTCGGCGGGACTGGCCACCGCCCGCAACAAGTACGCCGCCCGCCGCGCCATGGCCGAGGCCGGGCTGCCGACGCCGCGGTTCGCGTTGATCCACGACGCGTCCGAGGCCGAGACCGTCGCCGAGGCGGTGTCGCTGCCGGCGGTGGTCAAGCCGGTCACCGGCGCGGGCAGCCACCTGGTCGAGCGGGTGTCGACGGTTGCCGAACTGGCCGCCGTGTACCGGACGATCGCCGACCGGCTGCTCGACGTCCCACAGCTGCGCCACCTCTACACCGCCCCGGTCGACGGGCTCGACCCCAGGACCACGTTCCTGGTGGAGGGGATGCTGCGCGGCCACGAGTACTGCCGGGACCTCGTGGTCCGGGACGGCGAGGTCGAGCTGCTCCCGCTGGTGGACAAGTTCCTGGTCGACGAGCGGTTCTTCGAGCGCGGGTTCATCAGCCCGCCGCTCGGCCTCGACCCCGGTCTGGAGCGGGACATCGACGCGGCGGTGACCGACGCGGTGCTGGCGATCGGGCTGGACAACACGGTCGCGTGTGTCGAGGTCATCGTGGACGAGGTGCTCGGTCCGACCGTGGTGGAGGTCAACTGCCGGCCGGGCGGGCAGTTGATGGGCACGCTCTACGACCTGCGTACCGGCGTGAACACCGCGGCCGAGGTGATCGGGCTGGCGCGTGGCGTGCCGGCGGCGCGCACCGAGCCGAAGCTGCCGATCCCGCTCGGCACCCTCACGTTCTTCCCCGAGGGCACCGGGCGGCTGCGCGCGGTGCACGGGCTCGACGACCTCGCCGAGCTGCCCGACGTGATCCGGGTCGTGTCGTCGGTCGCGCCGGGTGACCTGATCACCGACGACTACGAGATCTTCGCGGTCAACGTCGTCGTCGCGGGGTTCGCCGACGAGGACGACCTGGCCGGCGTGTACGCCGAGGCCGCGAAGCTCGTCCGGTTCGACCTCGACCCGCTGTAACGGATCGGCGTGAATCCTTGCCGCCGAGCGCCGTCGCGCGGTTAGAGTGCGCGGGCGGACCGGCTCCACTGGCGGAGCCGGCTGGGGCGGGAGGTCTGAAGAGGTGCACGGTTTATCGACTCCGGAGCGGCTGCGGATCGCCGCCCACGTCGCACTGCTGCACCGCTCGACCGGCAAGGACTCCCTCGCCGTCGCCGTCCGGGACCACGTCGTCCGGGTGACGCTCGACGCCGGGACGACGTTCGACGCCCTGCTCACCCAGATCACCGAGAGCGACCCGAGCGGGCACGTCGACGACCGGGTGCCGGAGGAGCCGACCGACCGGCACCAGGTGCTGCTCGACGCCGCGCTCGCCGCGCCGGGCACCCCGCTGGCCGCGCTGCCGCTGCTCACCGGCGACGAGCGGGCGACGGTGACCGCGTGGAGCACCGGCGGCGACCCGGGATCGCTGCGCACCGCGCCGTTCGTCCCGGTCCACCGGCTGGCCGCCGAGCGCGCCGCCGCCACCCCGGACCGACCGGCCGCCGTCGACGCCGACCGACGCCTCACCCACGCCGAGCTGCACCGGGCGGCCGGACGGTTCGCCACCCGGCTGCGGGCCGCCGGGGTGCGGCCGGGTGACCCGGTGGCCGTGGTGCTCCCCCGCGGCGTCGACCTCGTGGTCACCCAGCTCGCGATCCTGCGGGCCGGCGCGACGATCGTGCCGCTCGACCCGGTCAACCCGGCCGCGCGGCTCGCCAGGATGCTCACCGTCGCCGGCGCCCGGCTGGTCGTCACCACCGACCAGGACCGGCTCCCCGCCGGGGTGACGCCGCTGCCGCCCGATCCGGGTGACGGGCCGGAGGTCGAGGACGTGCCGGTACATCCGGACCAGCTCGCCTACGTCACGTTCACCTCGGGGTCCACCGGGGAGCCGAAGGGCGTCGCGCTCCCCCACCGCGCGCTGACCAGCACTGTCGCCTGGGCGCGCCGCGAGTTCGCGCTGACCGGCGAGGACCGGGTCGGGATGACCGCCTCCCCCGGCTTCGACGTCAGCGTCCTGGACACGTTCGCCGCGCTCACCGCGGGCGCCGCCGTGCACGCGCCGCACGCCGAGCTGCTCACCTCCCCCGCCGACCTGCGGGCCTGGCTGGTGGGTGAGCGCATCACGGTCACGTTCCTGCCGACCCCGATCGGCGAGAGCGCGGTCGACCTGACGTGGCCGGCCGGGACGGCGCTGCGGCTGGTGCACACCGGCGGCGCCGCGCTGCACCGGCACCCACCGGCCGGGCTGCCGTTCACGCTGGTCAACCTGTACGGGCTGACCGAGGTCGGGGTGTGGAGCACCAGCACGGTGGTCGAGCCGGGCGTCGAGGGCGTCCCGGCGGTCGGCTCCCCGATCGACCGGTCGGACGTGCTCGTGCTGGACGCGGCCGGGGAACCGGTGCCGGCCGGGGTGCTCGGCGAGGTGCACGTCGGCGGGATCGGGGTGGCGCGCGGCTACCTCGGCCGGCCGGGGCTGACCGCGGACCGGTTCGTGCCGCACCCGTGGCGGCCGGGCGAGCGGGTGTACCGGACCGGCGACCGCGCCAGGTGGCGTGCGGACGGCGCGCTGGAGTACGTGGGACGCACCGACCACCAGGTGCAGAGCAGCGGCGGGGTGCGGGTCGAGCTGGGTGAGATCGAGGCGGCGCTGGTCGCGCACCCGGACGTCGGTCAGGCGGTCGCCGCGCAGGTCGACGGGCGGATCGTCGGGTACGTGACGGGCGCGGTGGACGCGGCCGGGCTGCGCGAGCACCTGACCGGGCGACTGCCGAGGTACATGGTGCCGGCCGAGCTGGTCGTGCTCGACCGGCTGCCGCTGACCCCGACCGGCAAGATCGACCGGCAGGCGCTGCCGGCGTCCGGGACCAGGGCGCCCGGCGCCGGGTTCGAGCCGCCGCGCACCGAGCTGGAGCGGCAGCTGGCCGACATCTGGCGGACCGTGCTCGGCACCGAGCAGGTGGGCGTGCACGACACGTTCTTCGACATCGGCGGCAGCTCGACCGCGTTGATCCAGGTCTACGGGCACCTGGTGCGGGTGACCTCGCGCGAGGTGTCGCTGCAGGAGCTGTACGAGCACCCGACGATCGCCGCGTTCGCCCGGCATCTCGGGGACGAACCGGAACCCGTGCCGGAACCCGCGCCCGTGGTCGGGCGGGACCGGGCGCGGCTCGCGCGGATGCGGCGCGGCCGGGTGGAGGGAAGCCGGTGACCGACCGCGAGACACATCTGGCCGTGGTGGGGATGGCCGGCCGGTTCGCCGGCGCGCCGGACCTGGACGCGTACTGGCGGCTGCTGGCCGGCGGCGGGTGCGCGGTTCGGGAGCTGGACCGCGACGAGCTGCTGGCGGCCGGCGAGGACCCGGCCCGGATGTCCGATCCGGCCTACGTGCGCCGGTACGGGCGGCTGGACCGGCCGGAGTGGTTCGACGCGGACTTCTTCGGCTACGCGCCGGTGGACGCCACGCTGACCGACCCGCAGCACCGCGTGTTCCTGGAGACCTGCTGGCAGGCGCTGGAGGACGCCGGCTACCCGCCGTCGGACACCGGGTCGGTGGTCGGGGTGTACGCGGGCTGTTCGCCGTCGCGGTACTGGTCGCTGGTCGGGCGGGACGCGGACCGGTTCACCGGGCTGGACGACGTGCGGATGGCGATGGTCACCGGCGCGGACCACCTGTGCCTGCGGGTGTCGCACAAGCTGGGGCTGACCGGCCCGAGCATGACGGTGCTGTCGACCTGCTCCACCGGGCTCGTCGCCGTGCACCAGGCGGCGCAGGCGCTGCTGTTCGGCGACTGCGACCTGGCGCTGGCCGGTGCGGTGTCGGTGCGGATGCCGGCACTCGGCGCGCTGGCCAGGGCGGGCAGCGTGCTGTCCGCGGACGGGGTGTGCCGGGCGTTCGACGCGAAGGCCGACGGCACGGTGTTCGGCGACGGCGCGGGCGTGGTGGTGCTCAAGCGGTACGCCGACGCGGTGGCCGACGGCGACCACGTGCACGCGGTCGTCCGGGGCTCGGCGGTGAACAACGACGGCCGCGACCGGGTCGGCTACGGCGCGCCGGGGGTGTCCGGGCAGACCGCGGTGATCCGCGCCGCGCTCGCCGCCGCGGACGTCGACCCGGCGGACGTCGGCTACGTGGAGTCCCACGGCACCGGCACCCCGGTCGGCGACCCGATCGAGGTGACCGCGCTGACCAGGGCGTTCGGCGACGTGCCGCGCGGGGGCACCGTGCTGGGCACGCTGAAGCCGAACATCGGGCACACCGACGCGGCCGCCGGGATCGCCGGGCTGCTCAAGGTGATCCTCGCGCTGCGGCACCGGGAGCTGCCGCCGTCGATCAACGTGGAGCAGCCGAACCCGGCCATCGACTTCGCCGCCACCCCGTTCACGCTGCGGTCCGAGCCGACGCCGTGGTCGCCGCGCGGTGGGGCGCGGATCGCCGGGGTCAGCTCGTTCGGCATCGGCGCCACCAACGCGCACGTGGTCGTGGAGGAACCGCCCGCGCGGCCGGCCGGGGCTCCTCCGGCGGAACGCAGGCTGCTGGTGCTGTCCGCGCGCACCCCGGCCGCGTTGGACGAGGTCACCGCCGACCTGGCCGGGCACCTGGCCGAGCGTCCGGAGCTGTCGCTGGACGACGTGGCGCACACGCTGCGGGTCGGGCGGGTCGCGTTCCCGTACCGGCGGTTCGCGGTGGTCACCGACCACGCCGACGCGGTCCGGGTGCTCCGCGGTGCCGACCCCGACCGGCTGGTCACCGGCACCGGCCCGGTGCACGACGCCCCCGGCGAGCCGGCCGGTGGGGAGCTGGCCGAGGTGGGCCGCCGGTGGGTCGCCGGGCAGCCGGTGCGGTGGCCGGACGGCACCGGGCGGTACCGGGTGCCGCTGCCGACGTATCCGTTCCAGCGGCAGCGGTTCGTCGCCGGCCTGCGCGAGCCGGTGCGACCGGCACCCGCGCCGGAGCCGGTGGCCGCCGCCCAGTCGGAGTGGAGCCACGACGAGATCGTCGAGACCATCGCGCTGCTGTTCGCCGAGGTGCTGCTGGTACCCGAGGTCGGCCAGGACGACGACTTCTTCGAGCTGGGCGGGGACTCGCTGATCGCGGTCGGCCTGATCGCCCGGTTCGAGGAGTCCTTCGGCGTGTCGCCGCCGCCGGAGGACCTGTTCGCGTCGCCCACCCCCGCCGAGTTCGCCCGCGCGGTCGCCCAGCTGTTGGAGGAGTCCCAGTGAGCAGCGTTCTGTCGTTCCCCCAGCAACGGCTGTGGTTCCTCGACCAGCTGCTGCCCGGCAACACCGCCTACACGGTGAGCTGGGCGGCCCGGCTGCGCGGCGCGCTCGACCTGGACGCGCTGACCTGGAGCCTCGGGCGGATCGTCGAGCGGCACGAGACGCTCCGCACCCGGTTCCCCGCCACCGACGGCGAACCGGCCCAGGTGGTCGAGCCGCCCGCCCCGGTCGACCTCCCGGTGGTCGAGTGCGCCGGCGACCGGGTCCGCGACCTGATCGCCGAGGACATCGGCACCCCGTTCGACCTCCGCACGGCGCCGCCGCTGCGGATGCGGCTGTACCGGCTCGGGCCGGACGAGCACGTGCTCAGCGTCGTCGTGCACCACATCCTGGTCGACGGCTGGTCCACCGGACTGTTCTTCGGCGAGCTGGCCGCGCTCTACACCGCCCGCGCCACCGGCCAGCCGGACCCGCTCGCGCCGCTGCCCGCGCAGTACCGGGACATGGCGCGCTGGCAGCACGAACAGCTCGACGGCGGATCACTCGCCGCCACGCTGGACTGGTGGCGCGAGCACCTGGACGGCGCGCCCGCGCTGCTCAGCCTGCCGACCGACCGGCCCCGCCCCACGGTCCAGACCTTCGACGGCAGCACCCACCAGCTCACCCTGCCCGCCGAACTGTGGCGCGCGATCACCGAGGCCGGCCGGCCGCACCGGGCGACCCCGTTCATGGTGCTGCACGCGGCGCTGTCCGCGCTGTTGCACCGGCTGACCGGTGCGACCGACCTGGTGATCGGCAGCCCGATGGCCGGCCGCACCCGCCCCGAGCACGAGCGGCTCATCGGCATGTTCACCACCACCCTGCCGATGCGGGTCGGCCTCGACGGCGACCCGACCGTCGCGGAGCTGCTGGCCCGGACCCGCACGACCGCGCTCGGCGCGTTCGCGCACGCGGACCTGCCGTTCGAGAAGCTCGTCGACGAGCTGCGGCCGGAGCGGGTGATGAGCCACAACCCGCTGGTGCAGGTGATGCTGACGCTGCAGAACACCCAGGCGCGCGGCGGGGTCGACACCGGTGACACCGCCGCCGGACTGTCCATCGAGCACTTCCCGATGGACCTGGACGCCGCGTTCGTGGACCTGTGGCTGGAGGTCCGGCCCCCGACCGCGCCGGGCGGCGACGCGCTGGCGCGGTTCACCTACAAGTCGGACCTGTTCGACGCGGAGACGGTCGCCCGCGTCGCCGCCCGGTACGAGACGCTGCTGCGCGACCTCACCGAGCACCCGGACACGCCGGTCTCGCGGCTGCGGCTGCTGTCCGACGCCGAACACGCGCTGGTCGTCGACGAGTTCGGTGCCCCGGCGCCGGAGCCGGTGGTGACCGACACCCTGGCGGACGTGTTCGCCCGGCAGGCCGCACGCACCCCGGACGCGGTCGCGGCGTCGTGCGGGGACCGCCGGGTCACCTACGCCGAGCTGAACCGGGCGGCGAACCGGTTGGCGCACCGGCTGCGTGCGCTCGGGGTCGGCCAGGACGTGCTGGTGGCGGTCTGCGCGAACCGTGACCTGGAGCTGCTGGCCGGCACGCTCGCGGTACTGAAGGCGGGCGGCGCCTACGTGCCGCTCGACCCGACGAACCCCGACGAGCGGCTGCGGTTCGTGCTCGGCGACACCGGCGCTCGGCTGATGCTCACCGAGGCGGCGTTGGCCGACCGGTTCACCGAGTTCGCCGGCGAGGTCGTCGAGCTGGACGGCTGCCTGTCCGAACAGGACGGTGACGACACCGATCCCCCGGTGACCGCCGGTCCGGACAACCTGGCGTACGTCATCTACACGTCCGGGTCCACCGGGCGGCCCAAGGGCGTGATGATCGCCCAGCGGCAGGTCGTGCGGCTGATGACCTCGGCCGCCGAGCACTACGACACCGGCGCCGACGACGTGTGGTCGATGGTGCACTCGCACGCGTTCGACGTGTCGGTGTGGGAGATGTGGGGCGCGTTCTCCTCCGGTGGGCGGCTGGTCGTGGTGCCGGGCGAGACGGTCCGCGACCAGGACGCGCTGGCCGACCTGCTGCGCGCCGAGCGGGTCACCGTGCTGAGCCAGACCCCGCCGGCGTTCCGGGCGCTGCGGGCGTCGATGACCGCGTCCGGGCGGTCCTTCCGGGACCTGGCGGTGCGGACCGTCGTGTTCGGCGGCGACGCGCTGCACGTGCGGGAGTTCGAGGACTGGTTCGCCGAGCACGGCGACGCGGTGCCGGTGCTGGTCAACATGTACGGCATCACCGAGACCACGGTCCACACCACCTACAAGCGACTGACCACAGTGGACCTAGACGGCGCGGCGTCGTCCCCGGTCGGGCGCGCGCTGGGCGATCTGTACCTGTACGTGCTGGACCGGCACCTGCGGCCGGTGCCGGTGGGGGTGCCGGGCGAGCTGTTCGTCGCCGGCCCCGGGCTGGCGCGCGGCTACCTGAACCGGCCGGGCCTGACCGCCGACCGGTTCCTGCCGGAGCCGTTCAGCGGGCGGCCCGGTGCGCGGATGTACCGCAGCGGCGACCTGGTGCGGTGGCTGCCGGACGGCGCCCTGGACTACCTGGGCCGGGCGGACCGGCAGGTGAAGATCCGCGGGTACCGGATCGAGCCGGGCGAGATCGAGTCGGTGCTGCTGGAGCACCCGGTGGTCGGCGAGGCCGTGGTCGTGCCGCGCACCGACCAGCACGGGCAGCAGGACCTCGTCGGCTACCTCGCGCCCCGGGCGGGCAGCGAGCAGCTGGGCGACCTGGTGGACCGGTCGAGCGGCGAGGCGGTCGAGGGCTGGAACGAGGTGTTCGACCTGGCGTTCGGCGGCGAGTCGGATCCGTTCGCCGGCTGGAACTCCAGCTACACCGGGCAGCCGATCGAGCGGGACGCGATGACCGCGTGGCTGGACGACGCGGTGGAGCGGGTGCGGGCGCTGCGGCCGAGGCGCGTGCTGGACGTGGGCTGCGGCACCGGGCTGTTCCTGGACAAGCTCGCCGGCGAGTGCGAGCACTACGTCGGCACGGACTTCTCCGGCGCCGCGCTGGCCGCCGCGCGCAAGCGGGCGGAGGACGCCGGGCTGGGACCGGACCGGGTGGAGCTGCGCCGGCTCGCCGCCGACGAGCTTGGCAAGCTGGGTGACCAGCGGTTCGACGTGGTGCTGCTGGACTCGGTGGCGCAGTACTTCCCGTCGGTCGACTACCTGCTGGGGGTGCTCGACGGGATCGTGGAGCTGGTCGCGCCGGGCGGGCACGTGTTCGTCGGCGACGTGCGGCATCTGGGGCTGCTGGAGGCGTTCCACACCTCGGTCGAGCGGTACCGCGCGGCGGACACCGACCCGACCGCCGACCTGCGTACGCGGGTGGCGCAACGGGTCGGCGACGAGAACGAGCTGCTGGTGGATCCGGCGCTGTTCCGCGCGTTGCCGGGCCGGTTGCCCCGGGTGGCGGGTGTGGACGTGCTGTTGCAGCGCGGGCGGTACGGCACGGAGATGGAGCGGTTCCGGTACGACGTGCTGCTGCGGGTCGAGCCCGCCGGGTCCGCGACGCCCGCGGAGTCGGTGGCCTGGTCGGACGTCGAGGGGTTCCGGCGGTGGCTGGCCGAGCACCGGCCGGCGGCGGCGACCGTGCGCGGGATCCCGAACGCGCGGGTGGCCGAGGAGCTGCGCGCGGTGTCGGTGCTGGCCGGCGGGTCGGCGCCGCGCACGGTCGGTGAGCTGGCCGCGGTGCTCGCCGACACCCCGGGCGTCGACCCGGAGGATCTGGCGGAGGCCGCCGAGGCGCTGGGTTACCGGGTGTGGCCGAGGTGGTCCGGCGACCCGGGCCTGTTCGACCTGACCGTCGCGGCCGAGGGCGTCGAGCCGCCCGCCGAGCCGGTGGAGCCGCCCAGCGAACGGGTGGACTGGACGCGGTTCGCGAACTTCTGCCTGCGGGACCGGTGGGAGGCCGAGGTCGTGCCGGCGCTGCGCGAGCACCTGGCCGAGCGGCTGCCCGGCCACATGATTCCGGCGCGGTTCGTGGTGCTGGACCGGCTGCCGCTCAACCGCAGCGGCAAGGTCGACCGTGACCGGTTGCCGCCGACGACCGCGACCCGCGTCGAGGACGAGACGTTCGTTGCGCCGCGCGACGAGACCGAGCGGCTGCTGGCGAGTGTGTGGGCGGAGGTGCTCGGCCTCACCAGGGTCGGCGTGACCGACGACTTCTTCGCCGTCGGCGGTGACTCGCTGCGGAGCGTGCAGGTCGTCGGGCGGGCACGCGCGGAGGGCCTGGAGCTGAGCGCGCGGCAGCTGTTCGAGCACCCGACGATCGAGCGGCTCGCGGAGGTCGCCCGCCCGGCGGAGACCGCGCCGACAGTGGTGGCGGCCACCCCGGCGCAACTCCTGCTGGCCGCCGAACCCGTGGCCACCGTGGACGTCGCCGTGACCGACCCGGTCGACCCGGGGCTGCTGGACGCCGCGCTCGCGTTCCTCGCCCGCCGGCACGACGTGCTCCGCCTCGGCCGGGACGTCGGCGGCACGTGGTCGCCCCGACCGGTCGAGCCGGCCGTCCGCTGGCTGGCGGCGGCCGACCAGGAGACCCTGCGCACGGCGGCGGTCGACGCGCTCGACCCGGCGCTCGGGGTGGTGGCGTTCGCCGGGACCGGCGCGGACTCCCCCACGCCGCGGCTGGCGCTCGCCGTGCACCGCCCCGCGCTGGACGAGCACGGGATCGGAGTGCTGCTGGCGGAGTTGGGGGTCGCGTACCGGCAGCTCGCCGACGGCGCCGCCGTCCGCCTGCCTGGCCGGCCCGCCGGGTTCGCCGCCTGGGCCGGCGACCAGCCGACCCCGGTTGTCGAGCCGTTCACACCCGAGCCGGGTCCGGTCGTCGAGGTCGCCGTTCCGTCGGAGCAGGTCGCGGCCGTCACCGGACGGCTCGCCGCCGCCCACCGGATGTCGCCGGTCGAGGCGCTGCTCACCGCCACCGTCCTCACCGCCCGCGGCGACGGTCCCGTGTGGGTCCGCCACCGCGACCACGCGGCGGACGGTCTCGGCCGGTTCGACGTCGTACACGCGCTGTCCGCCGCCGGCGACCTGTCCGACCTCAAGGAGGACCTGCGCGCCGGGCACCCCGCGCCGCTCACCGAACGGCCGGCGATCATGGTGCACGCCGTGACCACCCGGCGCGCGGACGAGGACGCCATGCTGCGCCCGGAGCCGGGCCCGGTCCTGGTCGACCGGATCGCGTCCCGCGCGGACGTCCTGGTCCGGTTCGACGGCGACACCGCGACCGTGCACGTCGCCGGACCCGAGGCCGTCGACGTCGCCGAGCGGGTCCGGGCCGGGCTGGCAGAGCTCGCCGCCCGCCCCGACGAGGGTTCCTGCACGCCGTCGGACTTCCCGCTCGCCGGCCTGGATCGCGCGACCCTGCGCGCGGTGTTCGGCGACGGCCGCGACGTCGAGGACGTGTACCCGGTCGGCCCGCAGCAGGACTGGATGCTCGGCCGCTACCAGGAGCTGGCCGACCGCAGCCTCTACGGCTTCGACCTCACGTGGGCCGGCGACGACATCGACCCGGACCTGTGGCTGCGCGCGTGGGAGATCGTCACCGCCAGGCAGCCGGCGTTGCGCGCCGGGTTCGTCACCGAGGGGGTGCCGCGCCCGCTGCTCGCGGTGCGCCGGGAGGTGCCGGTGCGCTTCCACTTCGAGGACTGGCGCCACCTGGACGCCGAGGAGCAGGGCCGCCGCTGGTACGAGCACATGGATCGGCTCTACACCGAGGGTTTCGACCTGACCGAGCCGGGCCAGTTCCGGCACGCGCTGTTCCAGGTCGGGCCGCGCACGTACTGGTGGACGTGGTTCGTCAACTACCTGATGCTCGACGGCATCTCGTTCTACCGCGCGTTCCACGAGGCGGAGACGGTGTACCGGGCGCTGGTCGCCGGCCGCGAGCCGGAGCTGCCGCCCCTGGTGGCGCCAACCAGGTACGTCGACTGGTTCGAACGCCGCGACCTGACCGAGGACCTGTCGCACTGGCGGGACCGCCTGGCCGGTTTCACCGAGGTCACCCCGCTGGCCGCCGGCCTGGGCGCGCACCCCGACGCGCCGGCGCGCCCGCAACGCACCGGGCGGGCGTCGATGCTCAACCGGAAGCTGAGCACCGCCCTGCGGGTGACCGCGCGGCGCCACCAGCTCACGCTGTACTCCCTGTTCCAGGCGGCGTGGTCGCTCCTGCTGCACGACGCGACGGGTCGAGAGGACATCCTGTTCGGCAACGTCGTCGCCGGCCGCCCCGACGAGGTCCCCGGCGCCGAGAGGGTGATCGGCTACTGCAACCTGCACCTGCCCGCGCGGGTCGCCGTCACCCCCGAAGCCCCGCTCCTCCGCTGGCTACGCGCTCTGCAGGCCGAACAGGTCGACGACCGCGCCCACCAGTGGGTCCCCCTCCGCCGCATCAGGGAGACCAGCGAACTCCCGGGCGACGGCCACCTGTACGAGTCGTGCCTGTTCTTCATGGACGGTCCGCTCCGCGCCGCCCCCACGTCCGGGACGTGGCGCCGCGTCATCGGCGCCGCCAACACCGAACACCCGCTCCGCGTGGTCATCGGCCCGGCCGAGTCGATCTCGATGAGCCTCGTCTACAACCCGGGCACCTTCGACGACGACCGCATGGACCTGGTGCTGCGCAAGGTGACCGCCGCCCTGGTGACCATGTCCCGCTCCCTCGACGGCACCGTCGCCGACCTCCTCGCCGCGATGGCCGACCCGCCCGAGGTCCCGATCATCTCGCGGGAGAACCAACTCCTGTTCAACCAGGCGAGCCCCGCCACCAACCCCACCCTCGACCTCACCGGCGGGTGATCCAGACAAAACGCACCGGAGCGATCGCGTTGCTCGCCATCCTGCCCGGCACCACGAAACGCCCGGGGCCGGTCGTCCCCGCGCTGGCCACCGGCCTCATGCTGGAGTCCTTCTTCAGCCTGTTCGTGATTCTGGACGGCGTCGAACTGGCCGCCGGCGGCATCCTGGCCATCATCTTCAACGTGATCATGGCGTCGCTCGCGATCACCGGCTACCTGCTCGACGTCCGGGCCGCCCGTGGCGTGCCGGCCCCGCCGGTCGCCCATCCGGCCGTCTACCCGGCTACCGGAACCGTTCCGGTCGCGCCGGCTCCCCCAGCTGACGGCAGGACGTAGGCGCGGTGCTGGCGCCGACCGTCCCGGCGTGCGGTGTCGGCGGGGTGTCGGCGATGCTGTGGGCGTGGAGTACGTGTCCAGAGTGCCGCGACCGCCGCTGGACGGGCTGATCGACGACCTCTACTACCTGGAGGGTGCGCGGCCCTACGCCCGGCTCATGCTGCCGCCGACACCGTCGGCGTTGCTCATCGTCAACCTCGGGGCGCCGTTCCGCATCCGCGGCGGCACCGACGTCGAGGCGGCCGAGTACGCCGACGGCTGCGTGGTCAGCACGCCCACCCGCGCGTTCGAGTTCGGCTACCCACTCCGGACCCGGTCCGTCGGCGTGCACTTCAAGCCGTGGGGGCTGGCGCCGTTCCTGCCGATGCCCGCGGCCGAGCTGTGTGACCGGCCGGTGGACGGTGGAGCAGGTTTGGGGCCGGCCCGCCATCGCCGAGCTGCGAGACCGGCTGGCCACGGCGCCCGGACCGCACGAGATGCTGACGGTGCTCGAGGACGAGCTGATGCGACGACTGTGCGAGACCGCCGGCCTGGGGCTGGTCCGCCATACGAGCGGCGTCATCGCGGCGGCCAGGGGGGCGGTGGCGATCGGCGACCTGAGCGCGGCGGCCGGTGTCAGCAGCACTCATCTGGCAGGGCGGTTCAAGGAGCTCATCGGCGTCACGCCGAAGCGGCTGGCCCGCACCTACCGCTTCGCCGCCACCGTGTTCGCGATCAACCTCGCCGGACCGATCGACTGGGGCGACCTCGCCGGTGGCGCGGGCTACTTCGACCAGGCCCACTTCGGCCACGAGTTCCGGGCGTTCACCGGGCTCACGCCGACCCGGTACGTCGAAGTCCGGCGGCGCTTCCTGCGCGAACATCCCGGTCACGCGCTGGACAGCTGGCCACTCCCAGCCGATTGATTTCTTACAAGAGCGACAGCTCACGAGACGCTAATTTGGGGCACCCCAAAGCAAAGGAGCGCATCGTGGGCAAGGTTGTCATGTACAGCTCGGTGTCGGTGGACGGCTTCGTCGCGGACGAGAACGACCAGCCCGGACCGCTGTTCGACTGGTTGTCCAGCGGTGACGTCCCGTTGGACGAGAGCGGCGAGCTGAAGGTGTCGCAGACGTCCTACGACCACACCCGGTCGTACTGGGACCAGATCGGAGCGACGCTCGTCGGCCGCCACGTCTTCGACATCACGAACGGTTGGGGCGGGAAGCCTCCGGGCGGGATCGACCACGTGGTCGTCGTGACGCACCGGCCGAAGCCCG
Organism: Actinophytocola gossypii; assembly: GCF_025165815.1. Classification (GTDB taxonomy): domain Bacteria; phylum Actinomycetota; class Actinomycetes; order Mycobacteriales; family Pseudonocardiaceae; genus Actinophytocola; species Actinophytocola gossypii. The sequence goes on from NZ_JAFFZE010000004.1 coordinate 188,149, forward strand.
AGGACTGGGACCCCGAGGCGCCGTTCCACTTCGTCGACGGCGTCGAGGCAGCCCTGGCCAAGGCGCAGGAGCTTGCGGATGACCGCATCGTCGAGGTCGCCGCCGGCGACGTCGGTGGCCAGGTGCTCGCCGCGGGGCTGGTCGACGAGGTGCGCATGGACGTCGTACCCGTCTTGTTCGGGTCCGGCAAGCGCTACTTCGGATCGGTCCACGCGCAGCACCTGTTGGAGGATCCTGACGTGGTGATACGGGGCAACCGCGTGCTTCACCTGCGCTATCGGGTGCGCCGTTGACCGAAGGACGGCCGACGCCAAGCCTGTCTCACGTCATGGAGACCAGGACCCTGCGGGAGCCGGTGAAGGGCTGGCGGCCGTGCAGGGCGAGCATGTTCTCCACGATCATCACGTCGCCTCGGTGCCACGGGTGGGCCAACTCGTGGCGCTTCGCCGCGGCGCGTACGGCGTCGAGGTCCGACGCCGGGATCGGGGAGCCGTCGCCGTAGGTGGCGGAGTGCGGAAGGTCGGCCTCGTCGTCGTAGAGGTCGAGGAGGGCCTCGCGTTCGGCCGGGGGCAGGTTGGTCGGGTGCCACTGGTCGGCCTGGTTGAACCAGACCGTCTCGCCGGTGGTGGGGGCGGTGCGGACGGCGGGGCGGGTCGACGCGGTGCGGAGGCCGCCGTCGTCGGTCCAGGAGAACTCGAGGCCCGCTTCGGTGAGGAAGGACTCGACCTCGGAACGGTCCTCGGTCTCGAAGGTCTGCTGCCAGGACTTGCCGAGGCCGAAGCCGCCGTGGAGGTGTTGGCGGTACGTCACGCCTCGGGTCACGAACCGGTCGCGTACCTCCGGGTCCAACGCGCCCAGCAGGGCTCGGCCGTCGCACACCGGGGTGGCGCCGCCGGTCGCCGGTTCCAGCAGGCAGGAGAAGAACAGGCGACGGGGCCATTCGCCGGCGTAGGACAGTTCGTTGTGGAGGGAGATCTCGTACTCGGGCGGGTACTCCGTGGACGTGAAGACGCCGTCGGCCACTTTGGACCGTGGCGTGTTGCCGCCTCGGTAGCTGGTGAGCGGGTCGCCGAAGTGGGCCACCACCTCGTGGAAGCGTTCGGGGGTCTCCACGCCCAGGCCGCGCAGGAGGACCACGCCGGTGTCGGCCAGGACCTTGTCCACCTGGTCCCGCAGCTCCGACACGGGGCCGGCCACGTCGAAGGCCACCATGGTGGTGTCGCCGGCGGTGATGCGCTCGTTCATGCTTTCCTCGTCTCCGGCGCCCATGCGGCCGCCTCCTCTTCGCTCGGCAGCTCCCTGATCCCGGGGATCACCGAGGTCGCGTACACCAGCACCGGCGCCAGGGCACCGATCGACGCCGCCCACAGGACCGGTTCCACGCCGAACACGTCGGCCAGCACCCCACCGAGCAGCGCGCCGACCGGGACCATCGCCAGCGACATCGCGCGCAGGCTCGCCACCACCCGGCCCTGCATGTCGTCGGGGGTCAGGACCTGGCGCAGGGTCGTCTGGATCACCGTGCCGATCTGGGAGAACATGCCGTAACCGAACTGGGACGCGGCCAGCAGGAGGATGATCAACCACTGGGCGTCGACGAAGCCGGAGAGGGGGACCAGCAGCAGCACCGCCGTCGCGGCGCCGACGCCCCAGACCACGGCGCGGCCCAGTCCGAGCCGTTTCATCACGGCGATCGACATCCAGGAACCGACCATCGCGCCAGGACCGGCGGCGGCGAAGATCGCGGCCACCCAACCGGCCGGCACGCTCAGGTCGCGCACCAGGTACAGCACGTACAACGCCTGCAGCGCGCTGTAGAAGAACCAGAACACCGCGGTGGCGGTGGTGATCGTGCGCAGCACCGGGTGGCGCAGGACCCAGCTCAGACCGGCGCCGATGGCCTTGAACGCGTTCGGGCGGTCCTGCGGGCCGGGCGGCGCCTCGTCCGGCCTGCGGATGAACCACAGGAGCACGGCGGACGCCACGTACGTGAGCGTGCTCGCCACCAGCACCATCGCGGAGGCGACGGCGTTGACCGCCAGACCCGCGATGCCGGGGCCGGCGAACTGGGCCGTGGAGCGGCTCAGTTCGAGCTTCTGGTTGCCCTCGGCGACGAACTCGCGGCCGACCAGCGCGGGCAGGTACGCGTGGTACGCGGTCTCGAACATCACGCCGAGCACGCCGATCACGAAGATGACCACCCACAGCACCTGGATGGTCAGCCAGTCCGCCAGGTACAGCACCGGGATCAGGCCGAGCAGCGCGAACCGGCCGAGGTCGGTCCAGATCATGGCCTGGCGGCGGCGCACCCGGTCGGCCCAGACGCCGGCGAACAGGAACAGCAGGAACGGCAGCTGGGACAGCGACGACAGGACGCCCATCTCGGTCGCGGACGCGTCGAGCAGGATCACCGCGACCAGCGGCAGCACCGTGCGCACGATCTGCGCGCCGAACATGGCGAGGGTCTGGCCCGCCCACAGCTTCACGAAGTCCGCGTGTTTCCACAGGGTCGGGGGCGGTTGGGTGTCAGTCGTCATCGGCCGGCCCCTTCCCGAGCTGGGCCAGCGGGGCGTCCGGGTCGGCGACGGCGGCGGCGAGCAGTGCGGTGTACTCGTCGGTCATGCCGCGCACCGTGGACTCGTCGAACAGCTCGGGGCGGTACTCGGCGACGCCGGTCAGGCCGTCCGGGCGGCGCCACAGGTAGAGGAACAGGTCGAACTTGGCCGCCGGCTGGCCGAGCGGCTCGAAGTCCATCCGCACGCCGCCGAGGTCCACCGGCAGCGCGCGGCGGTCGTCGGCGAGCATGAACATGGTCTGTACCAACGGAGTGACACTCGGGTCGCGGGCCACGCCGAGTTCCTCGACCAGTGCCTCGAACGGCACGTCGGCGTTGGTGTACGCCTCGATCGTGCGCTGCCGCACCCGGCGCACCAGCTCCCGGACGGTCGGGCCCCCGTCGGTGTCGACGCGCAGGACCAGGGTGTTGACGAAGAAGCCGATCAGCGGCTCGAGCTCGGGGCGCGGGCGGGTGATCATCGGTACGCCGATCGCCAGGTCTGCCTGGCCGGTGCGGCGGCGCAGCAGTTCGGCGTAGCAGGCGACGGTCACCATGAACAGGGTGGCGCCCTCGGCGCCGCCCAGTGCCCGCAGGCCGTCGGCGACCTCGGGGGGCACGGCGAACCGCAGGTGCGCGCCGGTGGCGTCGAGTCGGGGCGGGCGGGGGCGGTCGGTGGGCAGCGCGAGCCGGTCGGGCAGGCCGGTGAGGCGGTCGCGCCAGTACGGGAGTTGGGTGTCGGCGAGCTGTGTGACCGAGGATCGCTGCCAGGCGGCGAAGTCGGCGTAGCGCACCGGCAGCTCGGGCAGGCTCGGGGTGCGGCCGTCGCGCAGTGCCGGGTACAGCTCGGCCAGTTCGGCGGACAGCACCTCGACCGAGGGGCCGTCGAACACGGCGTGGTGGACGGTGAGCAGCAGCTGGTGCGACTCGGGGGCGAGCCGGACCAGCAGCATCCGCAGCGGCAGCTCCGTGGTCAGCTGGAACGGGCGGGCGGCGCGCTCGTCGAACAGGCGCTCGCGTTCCGCGTCGTCGCGGCCGGTGAGGTCGACGAACTCCAGGGGCAGGTCGGGGTCGTCGTCGACGGCGCGGACCAGGCCGTCCGGGGTGACGGCGAACCGGGTGCGCAGCACCTCGTGCCGGCGGATGATCGTGTGCAGGGCGCGTTCCAGGACGTCCGGGTCGAGCGGGCCGGTGAGCCGGCGGAGGAACTGGACGTTGTGCAGCGGGACGCCGGGGTTGAGCTGGTCGAGGAACCACAGCCGCTGCTCGCCGTAGGACGCGGGCGCGGGGTCGGGCGCCGGCTCGATCGGCGGGAGGTCCCCGGTGCGCAGGCGGCCGGCGACGGCGGCGGCGAGCGCGGCGACGGTCGGCTGCTCGAACACCACCGGCAGCGGGAGCGCGACGCCGAACGTCTTGCGGATCCTGGTCATCAGCTGGATCGCGAGCAGCGAGTGCCCGCCGATGGCCATGAAGTCGTCGGTGCGGCCGACTGTGTCGCGGCGGAGCAGGGTGCGGAACAGGCCGGCGACGACCTCCTCCAACTCGCCGACGGGGGCGTCGTGGTCTGGTTCCGGCTGAGGTGGTGCGGGTTCGGGGAGGCGGGCGCGGTCGAGCTTGCCGTGCGGGGTGAGCGGCAACGCGTCGAGCACCACGATGCCCGCCGGCAGCATGTGCTCGGGCAGGGTGGCGGCGGCGTGCTCGCGCACGGTGGCCGGATCCAGGCGGCGGCCGGCGGCGGGCACCAGGTACGCGGTCAGCTCGACAGAGCCGGCGCCGATGGCGGCACCAGTCACGGTGGCGGCGGCGGCGCCAGTCACGGCGGTGGCGGTGGCGGTCACGGCGGCGGTCGCGGCGGCGGTCGCGGCGGTGGCGACGGTGGTGGTGGCGGTCACGGCGCTGGCGACCACAGCGCAGTCGGCCACGTCCGGGTGGGCCGCCAGGACGGCGCGGACCTCCCCCGGTTCGACCCGGAAGCCGCGGATCTTCACCTGGTCGTCGGCGCGGCCGAGGAACTCGATCGATCCGTCGGCGAGGCGCCGTACCCGGTCGCCGGTGCGGTAGAGCCGGGCGCCGGGACGGCCGAACGGGTCGGGCACGAACCGGTCGGCGGTGAGGCCGGGGCGGCCGAGATAGCCGCGGGCGACCGTGTCGCCGCCGACGCACAGCTCGCCGATCACCCCGTCGGGCACCGGCTGGCCGTGCGCGTCCAGCACGTGTGCGCTGGCGTGGGTCAGCGGCCAGCCGATCGGGGTGACCTGGCCGAGCGGGCGCGGTTCACGCTCGGCGGGCAGTGCGAGCACGCCGACCGTCGTCTCGGTGGGGCCGTAGTGGTTGACCACCGCGCCCCGCGCGCGCAGGTCGCGCACGAGGTCGACGCGGGAGCCCTCACCGCCGAGCAGGAGCGCCCGCGCCGGCCGGAGCGCGGCCGGGTCGGGAAGGGCGTCGAGCAGCGCGGTCAGGTGTGACGGGGTGAGCTTGAGGTACTCGATCCCGTCCCGGGCCAGGTGGTCGGCCAGCCAGGCGGCGTCGGTGGCGTGTTCGCGGGCGACGACGTGCAGGGTGCCGGCGGCGGCGAGCGCGCCGAAGAACGCGGTGAGGCCGAAGTCGTAGGTGAGCGGCTGCGTGAGTGTCCACACCGGACGTTCCGGGTGGCCGAGCAGGTCGGCGAGACCGTCGAGGTAGGCGGTCAGGTTGCGGTGGGTGACCCCGACGGCCTTGGGGCGGCCGGTCGAGCCGGAGGTGTGGATCAGGTACGCGAGGGTGTCGGGCAGTACCGGCACACCAGGACCCGTCGCGGCTTCGGTTCCGTCCGGAACCAGCACGGGCAAACCGGAGACCCGGTCGGCGTGCGGCGCGGCGGCGACCACGGTGACGGCACCGGTGTCGGCGAGCAGCGCGTGCAGCCGCTCGGTGGGGTGCTCGGGGTCCAGTGGCAGGTAGGGCGCGCCCGAGGTGAGCACGCCGAGCACGCCGACGGCGAGGTCGGCGGTGTTGTCCAGCAGCAGTCCCACCGGGCGCTCCGATCCCGCACCAGCGGCGGCGAGCCGGTGCGCCAGGGCGTTCGCCCGGCCGAGCAGCTCGCGGTAGGTGAGGCGGACTCCGGTCGAGTCGGCGACGGCGAGGGTGTCGGCCGGCGTGATGCGGTCGAGGACGGTGTCACCGGCCGGCTCGTGCACGGTGGTGGGGGCGGCGGCCGCGCGCAGCCGGGAGTCCTCGCCGGGCAGCAGGAGCGGGAGCCGGTGCAGCGGGGTGTCCGGGGCGGCGACGGCGGCACGCAGCAGACCGGTGAACCGCTCGGTCAGCGCGCGGGCGGTGGCCTCGTCGAACAGATCGGTGGCGTACTCCAGGCGGCCGTTGAGCACGCCGTCGGGGGCGCCGGCGAGGTCGAGGATCAGGTCGACCTTCGCGGTGCCGTTGCCGGTCTGGCCGGCGGCGATCGTGGGGATCAGGTTCAGCACGACCTGGTACAGCGGCGCGCGGCTGGCGTCGCGGTTCGGGGCCAGCACCTCCACCAGCCGGTCGAACGGCAGCTCGGCGTGCCGCAGCGCGGAGCGCACGGTGTCGGTGGTCCTGGACACCAGCTCGCGGAACGTCGGCTCGCCGGCGCAGTCGGTGCGCAGTACGAGCTGGTTGACGAACATGCCGAGCAGCGGCGCCACCTCGTCCGGCTCCCGGCCGGCGACCGGGCAGCCGACGACCACGTCGGTCTGGCCGGACAGGCGGTGCAGCACGGTGACGAACGCGGCGAGCAGCACGGCGTAGTCGGTGGTGGCGGCCGAGCGGGCGAAGCGGGTGACCGCGTGGTGGTCCTCGGCGGGCACGGTGAACCACAGGTCGGCGCCGCGGTGGCTGGCGCGCGGCGGGCGCGGCCGGTCGGTCGGCAGCCCGATCTCCGGCGGCAGGCCGGCGAGGCGGTCGCGCCAGTAGTCCAGGTCGCCGTCGAGTTCGCCGGAGTCGAGGCGGCCGCGTTGCCAGGCGGCGAAGTCGGCGTACTGGATGGGCAGTTCCGGCAGCCGGGGCGCGCGGTCCTCGGACGCGGCGCGGTACAGCTCGGTCAGCTCCGCCACCAGGTTCGACACCGACTGGGCGTCGAACATCGCGTGGTGCACGACGAACCCGAACACCCACCGCCCGCCGGGCCAGTGCACGACCCGGCCCCGCCACAGGGGTGCGCGGCCGAGGTCGAACGGGCGGGCGCCGTCCTCGGCGAGCAGCCGGTCCAGGTGCTCCCGGACCTCGGCCTCGGGCAGGTGCGCGTGGTCGGTCTCGGCCAGCTCGAACGTGACCCGGTCGTGCACCAGCTGGCACACGGCGCCGTCGCGGGCGGCGAGCGCCGAGCGCAGCGTCTCGTGCCGGTCGACCAGCCGGCGCAGCACCAGGTCGAACCGGTCCGGGTCGTGGCTGCCGGGCATCGCGACCGGGAACACGATGTTGTACACCGCGACGTCGGGCACCAGCTCGGTGGCGAACCACAGGCGCTCCTGCGCGAACGACGCCGGCAGTTCCTCGGGTGCCGCTGGCTCGAGTGGTGCCTCGGTGGGTTGGGCGGTCATCTCAGCCCTGCTCCCCCGCCATGGCTTCGCGGAGGCTGCGCGGGCGCATGTCGGTCCACACCTCGTCGACGTGCGCGACGCAGTCCTCGCGGGTACCGGTGAAGCCGGTGGTGTGCCAGCCGGCCGGGCAGGGGCGGTCGGCCGGCCAGATCGAGTACTGCTCCTCGTCGTTGACCACCACGGCGAACTCGTTCGACATTCGTTCCTCCACTCAGGACTTCGCGCGCCGGGCCAGCTTGGGGATGGTGCTCCCCTGATCGTCGGACTCCTTGGCACGTAACTGTTCGACGCGCGCGGCGAGACCGGCGACGGTGGGTTGTTCGAAGAGGCTGCGCATCGGCAGCCGGACCCCGACCGCCTTGCGCAGCTGGGCGATCAGCTGCACGGCGACCAGCGAGTTGCCGCCGAGGTCGAAGAAGTCGTCGTCGACCTCGACGCGCTCCACGCCGAGCATCCGCGACCAGACGCCGGCGATCGTGGCCTCCAGCTCGGTGGCCGCAGGGGCCGACTCGACCGGCTCGGCCGGCGCCTCGTCGGCGATGGATTCCGTTGTGGTGCTGCGAATGCGCGCCATCAGGTCGTCGACGGTCTCGGTGTTGACGACGACCTGCGGGCCGAGGTCGGCGGCCAGCACGCGGCGGAACGCCTCGGCGCCGTCGGCCGGGCGGATCCCGCGCTCGTCGGCTGGCGCGGCCTCGGTCGTCTCCGGCGCGGCGGTGACGCCGGCGGACACGGCGCCGGTGTCGACCCGGCGCAGCACGAAGTCGGCGACCGACACCAGCTCGGTGCCGTGCTCGTCACACAGCGACAGGTCGGCGGTGAGCACCCCGGTCTCGCCCGCGTCGCCGGTGTACCGGAGGTGGCTGACGAATCGCGCGGGCAGCCGGCCGTGCACGGTGACCCGGCCGTAGCTGAGCGGCAGGTACGAGCCCTCGCCCCGGCTGCCGAACGAAGTGGCCACGTCCAGCAGCGCCGGGTGCAGCACCCAGCGGTCCAGGTCGGCGAGCGCGGCCTCGGGTGCGCGCACCTCGGCGAGTTCCTCGTCCGGGCCGACCCTGGTCTCACCGAGCGCCGCCCAGCGGGGGCCGAAGGTGAGCATGCTGGTGCGCCCGCCGGACCGGAACGCGTTGTCGCCGCCGACCGGGGTGAGCCGGCCGCGGATCGCGTCCAGGTCGACCCGGGCCGGCGCGGCGGCCGGGACCCAGCGTCCGGTGCCGCGCACGTGCTCGCGGCGCACCCCGTCCCGCCTGCTGGTCACGGTGAACTGCGCGTCCGACACCTCGACGCGGTACTCGGCGACCGCACCGTCCGGCACGGACAACGGCTCCAGGAACGCCACGTCGGACAGCTCGATCACCGCGTCCCCGTCTGGCGCGGGCAGGCACGCGGCGAGGGCGACGCGGGCGCAGTCCAGGTGGCCGGTGCCGGGAACGACGCCGACACCGGCGATGCGGTGCTCGTCGAGCAGCCACAGGGTCTCCGGGTCGATGGTGCCCCAACAGGACCGTGCGCCTCGGTGGCGCAGCACCGGGTGGTCGAGGGTGCCGAGCGCGACCAGGTCGGGTTCGGCCGGCCCGCCGGTCTCGACCGCCATGCCGACCTCCAGCCAGCCACCCCAGTCCAGCGACACGACCCGGCCGTTCCAGCCGTGACCGGCGCGGGCATGAGCGTCGAGGAACGCGTTGGCGGCGCAGTAGTCGACCTGGCCGAAGCCACCGGCGACACCGGTGACCGAGGAGCACAGCGCGACGAAGTCCAGTGGCAGGTCGCCGAACGCCTGCCGCAGCGCGAGCGTGCCGGCGAGCTTGGGCGCGAGCACACCGGCCGCGACCGACCGTTCCTTGATCTCGGCCATGCCGCCGCCGGGGACGCCGGCCGCGTGCACGATGCCGTCCAGGCCGCCCAGCTCGCCGACCACCCGGTCACGGACCGCCCGCAGCGCGTCGGGGTTCGTGACGTCGGCGGCCTCGACGAGCACCGTCGCGCCGGCCGCCTCCATCCGCCGGATCGCCGTGATCGCCCGCCCGGACCGGCTGGTCGGGCCGTGCGCGGCGAGGTGGCGGTCCCACTCGGACCGGTCCGGGAGCCCGGACCGGGACAGCAGCACGAGCCTGGCCCGGTGCCGGGCCGCGAGGTCCTCGGCGAGCGAGATCCCGACGCCGCCGAGCCCGCCGGTGACCAGGTACCGGCCGCCGTCGCGGATCCCGCCGTCCCGGTCGGCGTCGAGGGTGACCGGCTGGTACTCGACGCTCCACCGGCGTCCGCCGCGCAGCGCGACGGTGTCGTCGCCGGCGCACAGCTCGGCGGCCACCTGGGCGGCGGTGGCGTGGCCGGCCGGGGCGTCGACGCGGCGCACGGTCAGCCACGGCAGCTCCAGCGGCAGCACCCGCGCGATCCCGTCGAGGGTTGCCTGCTCGGGGTGGGTGAGGTCGCCGCCGAGGACGTCCTCGGTGCCGGCGGAGAGCACGTCCAGCCGCACCGGCGCGGGGGTGTCCCGGCCGGCGAGGGCCTGGGCGAGCGCGAGCAGGGCGAAGAACCCGGTGTCCTGCGCGCGCCAGGCCGCGTCGAGGTCGGCCGCCGGGTCGGCGTCGAGCGCGGCGGCGTGCACGATCCGCGCCGGCACGCCCTCGGCGACCAGGGCCTCGCCGGACTCCCGGTCGGCGAGCCGGGCCGCCGGGACCTCGGTCACGGCACCGCCCAGGGTCCGCAGCGCGTCGGCGAGTTCGGTGCCGCGTGGGCCGTCGGCGACCACCAGCCACTCCCCCGTGGCGACCGCGGGGCCGGGCAGCGGGGCGAGCTGGCGCCACGCCGGCACGGCGAACCACTCGTCCAGCGGCAGCGGCCCGCGCCGAGGAGCCGGGGTAGCGACCACCGAGGTACCGAACGGGTCGGGCTCCACCCAGTAGCGGACGCGCTGGTACGGGTAGGTGGGCAGCGGGACGCGGCGGCCGGGCGGGCCGGGCAGGTCCAGCTCGACGCCGCCGACCCAGAGCTGGCCTGCGCCTGCGTAGAGGGTGGCGACGTCGCCGGCCCGCTCGCTGCCGCCGGGCAGGGAGTGCACCACGAGGCCGTCCTTCGGCAGCTGCTTGCGGGCGAGGCCGGCGAGCTGGCGGCCCGGCCCGCACTCGACCAGCGCCCAGGTGCCGTTCGCGAGCAGGGTGGTCACGCAGTCGCCGAACCGGACCGGGCGGCGCAGGTGCTCGGCCCAGTACGCGGGGTCGGTGGCCTGCTCGTCGGTGATCCAGTCGCCGGTCACGTTGGACAGGAACCGGATACCCGGCGCCCGGCGCGGCACCGCGGCGACCGCGGCGGCGAACTCGTCCAGGACCGGGTCCATCATCGCCGAGTGGAAGGCGTGCGAGGTGCGCAGCCGCCGCCCGGAGATTCCGCGCGCGGACAGGGCGTCGGCGACCTCGGCGATCCCCTCGGCCGGCCCGGCGACCACGCAGGTGCCCGGGGCGTTGACGGTGGCGACGGTGACGCCGGTGCCGGCCAGCAGCGGCTCGACCGCGGTCTCGTCGAGCTGCACGGCCAGCATCTCGCCCGGCGGCATCGACCCCATCAGCCGGCCGCGGGTGGCGACCAGCCGCAGCGCGTCCGGCAGCGTGAACACCCCGGCGATCGTGGCGGCGACGTACTCGCCGACCGAGTGCCCGATCATCGCCGCCGGCTCGACGCCCCGGTCGCGCCACAGCGCGGCGAGCGCGTACTCCAGGGTGAACAGCGCCGGCTGCGCGACCTCGGTCTGCCGCAGCCGCTCGTCGGCCACCTCCCACTCCTCGTCCGGGGCGAACATCAGCGGGCGCGGGTCCAGGTCGGGGCCGAGCAGTTCGGCGCACTCGTCGACGGCGGCGCGGAACACCGGCTCCGTCCGGTACAGCTCGGCGCCCATCCCGGCGTACTGGGAACCCTGCCCGGAGAACAGCAGCGCCACCTCCGGCGGCACGTCGCCGATCCGGCCGGAGCGCAGTCGCCGGTCGCGCAGCGCGTCGGCCGCCGCCTCCGGGTCACGGGCCACCACCATCGCGCGGTGCGGGTGCGCGGTGCGGCCGACCCGCAGGGTGTGCGCCACGTCCGCGAGGTCGGCGTCCGGGTTGCCCTCCAGGTGCCCGGCCAGCCGCTCGCAGGCGGCGGTGAGCGCGTCGGTGTCGTGCGCGGACACCGCGAGCAGGTGCGCGGGGTGGGTGTCGGCGGGGCGGACGCGCGGCTCCGGTGCCTCCTGCAGTACCAGGTGCGCGTTGGTGCCGCCGATGCCGAACGAGCTGACCCCGGCCCGGCGTGGTGTGCCGTCGGTCTGCCACTTCGACAGGGCGGTGGCGATGTGGAACGGGCTGTTCGCCAGGTCGATCGCCGGGTTCGGGGTGTCGAAGTTGATCGTCGGCGGGATCAGCCGGTGCTCCAGCGCCAGCACCGCCTTGATCAGCCCGACCACGCCGGCGGCCTGGCTGAGGTGCCCGAGGTTCGACTTCACCGACCCGAGCCCGCACCACTGCCGGTCGGTGACGCCGTGGCCGTAGGCGGCGGACAGCGCGGTGACCTCGATCGGGTCGCCGAGCGCGGTGCCGGTGCCGTGCGCCTCGACGTAGCCGACGGTGCGCGGGTCGACGCCGGCGACCGCGAGGGCCTGGGCGACGCACTCGATCTGGCCCTCGACGCTGGGCGCGGAGAACGCCACCTTGTCCGAGCCGTCGTTGTTGATCGCGTTGCCGAGGATCAGGCCGTGCACGGTGTCGCCGTCGGCGACCGCGTCGGACAGCCGCTTGAGGACCACGACACCGGCGCCGCTGCCCCACAGGGTGCCGTCGGCACGCGCGTCGAACGGCCGGCAGTGCCCGTCCGGCGAGGTGTAGCCCTCCAGGCCCTGGTAGCCGCGCCCGTGCGGCAGCTCGACGCACACGCCGCCGCCCAGCGCCACGTCGCACTCGGCGTTGCGCAGCGACTCGACCGCCAGGTGCACCGCGACCAGCGAGGTGGAGCAGGCGGTGTGCACGGTGAGGCTGGGGCCGCGCAGGTTCAGCTTGTACGAGACCAGGGTGGCCACGTAGTCCGGCGAGTTGGAGCTGGAGATGCCGAGGTTGCCCGCGGCGGCGTCCCACAGCGCGGCGTTGCGGGCCAGGTTCGTCCACTGGTAGTGGTCGGCGCCGGTGCCCGCGTACACGCCGACCGAGCCGGTGTGCGTGGTCGGGTCGTAGCCGGCGTGTTCGAGGGCGGTGTGCGCCACCTCGAGGAACAGCCGGTGCTGCGGGTTGGTCAGCTCCGCCTCGCGGGCGGTCATGCCGAACAGGCCCGCGTCGAAGTACTCCATCCGGTCCACGACCGGCGCGGCCGACACCCAGCTGGGGTCGTCCATCTCGTCCTCGGTGACGCCGAGCGCGAGCTGTTCCTCCTTGCTGTAGAAGGTGATCGACTCGACGCCGTCGACGAGGTTGTGCCAGAACTGGTCGAGGTCGTTCGCGCCGGGCACGCGGGCGGCCATGCCGACGATCGCGATCGGCTCCACCCCGTCCGCGCCGGTGTCGGTTCCCTCGTGGTTCATGCCTGGATCTCCTGTTCGGCGGCGTGGGTTCCGGTGTGCGTACCGGTGCGGGCGGTGCGGCGGCGGGCGCGGTCACGGCGGGCGGCGGCGCGCTGGGTCGCCCTGGCGAGCTGGGCGTCCCCGCCGCCGGTGTCGCCGTCGAGGTGGGCGGCCAGGCCGCGGACGTTCGGGAAGTGGAAGAGGTCGACGACGCTGACCGTGCGGCCGAGGCGTTCGGCGACGAGGGCCTGGACTGTCACCATCATCAGCGAGTGCCCGCCGACGTCGAAGAAGTTGTCCAGCGGGCCGACCGAGCCGACGCCGATCACCTCGCACCAGATCGCGGCGACCGCGTGCTCGGTCGGCGTGGCCAGCCGCGCGGTGCGGTTCGCCTGCGCGACCGGGACCGGGACCCGCACCAGCTCCGGGTCGGGAGCGCCGCGCCAGCGGTCGGCGGGGCAGTCGGCGGCGACGGCGTCGGCCGGGGCGTTCCGCTCGGCGGCGAGCGCGCCGAGCAGTCGCAGGTAGTCGGCGAGCAGCGCGTCGATCCTGGCCGCGTCGAACAGGTCGGGGTTGTACACCACGTCGAGGCAGAACCGGCCGTCGCGTTCCAGCAGATAGACGGTGAGGTCGAACGGGGAGCCGGGAACGGGCACCGGAACCGGCTCGGCCGCCACGTCCGGGAGGCGGAGCCGGGGCTCGGCGAAGTTGAACACGTTGAACAGCACCTGCACCAGCGCCGACCGGGACGGGTCGCGCGGCACCCCGGCGTCGCGCACGATCCGCTCCAGCGGCGCCGCGGGGTGCGCGGTGACGTCGAGGAACTCGTCCCGGCAGGCCAGGACGCCCTCGGCGAACGCGAGGTGCCCGTCGGTGCGCAGCCGCACCGGCACGATGTCGACGAAGAAGCCGACGAGGTCGGCGAACGCCGGCTCGGCGCGGTCGGCGACGACCACACCGACGACGTTGTCGCCCCGGCCGGTGAGCCGGCGCAGCACCTCACCGAACCCGGCGAGCAGCACCAGCGACGGGGTGGCACCGAGGTCGGCGGCCAGCGCGCGGACCGCGGCGTCCAGGTCGGCGGGGAACGGCGCGCTCGCGGTCCGGCCGGCGTAGGTCTGCACGGGCGGGCGGGGCCGGTCCCGTGGCAGGTCGACGGAGGTGGGCGCACCGGCCAGGTGGTCGCGCCACCACGCCCGGTCGGCCTCGCCGTCACGGGCGTCGCGGCTGTCGCGCCAGACCGCGTAGTCGGCGTACCCGGTCGGGAGCGCGGGCAGGGGCTTGCCGGTGTACGCGGCCGCGAGGTCGTCGTACAGGACGGACTGGGACCAGCCGTCGGCGACCGCGTGGTGCAGCACGAGCCCGAGCACGTGGTCGTCGGGGCCGAGCCGGTACAGCACCGCGCGCCACACCGGCCCGGTGGCGAGGTCGATCGGGCGGCCGGCGTCGGCACCGAGCCGCGCGGCCAGGTCGTGCTCGGCGACGTCGACCACCGACAGCGGCACCTCGCCGGGCGGGACCACGTGCGCCACCGGGGTGCCCCGGTCGTCGCGGACGCGCCAGCGCAGCACCTCGTGCCGTTCGGCGACCGTGGTGAGCGCGTGGCGCAGCGCGGCGACGTCGAGCGGTCCGCGCAGCCGCTCGGCGAACGCGATGTTGTAGGCGGCGCTGTCCGGGGCGAGCCGGTCCAGGAACCACATCCGCCGCTGGGACGGCGACAGCGTGGGCGGGCTGCCGGTGGGCAGGTCGGGGCCGGGCAGCGGGGCGGCCCGCTCGACCCGTTCGGCCAGGCCGGCGAGCGTGCGGCCGTCGAACACGTCGACCGCGCGCACGTCGCGGCGCAGCTCGTCGCGAATGGCGGCGACCAGGCGCATGACCGCGATCGAGTGCCCGCCGGCGACGAAGAAGTCGGCGTCCGGGCCGGGCGGTGGGCCGCCGAGCACGCGTTGCCATACCCCGGCCAGGTCCCGCCCGGCCGGCGCGGCGTCGGGCTCGGCGTCGGCCGGCGCGGCGAGCTCGCGCAGGCCGGCGCGGTCGATCTTGCCGGTGGCCTGGTTGACCGGCAGCGCGTCGGAGCGGAACACCCTGGCCGGCACCATCGCGGGGGTGAGCCGGGCGGCGCACCAGTCGCGCACGGCTTCGTCGGTGAGGTCGTCCGGCACGTGACCGGCGACGAACGCGACCACCTCCGGTCCGGCCGCCGCCGGCACGACCTCGACCACCGCCTGGTCGACGTCCGGGTGCTCGCGCAGCACCGCCTCGATCTCGCCGAGCTCCACCCGCTGGCCGCGGATCTTGACCTGACCGTCGCGCCGGCCGAGGAACCCGATCCGCCCGTCCGGGAGCAGCCGGCAGACGTCGCCGGTGCGGTACAACCGGGCGCCGGGCTCGCCGGAGAACGGGTCGGGCACGAACCGGTCCGCGGTCAGCCCCGGCCGGTCCAGGTAGCCGAGCGCGACCCCGGGCCCGCCGATCAGCAGCTCACCCGGCTCCCCCGGCGGCACCGGGTCGAGGTTCTCGTCGACGACGTGCGCGTGGTGCCCGGGCGTGGGGCGGCCGAGCGGCAGCGGGTCGGTCCACCGGCCGGTCAGCTCGTCGACCACCACGAACGTGGTCGTCTCGGTGGGGCCGTAGACGTGCCGGAACGTGCGGCCCGACGGGACGGTCCAGGGCTCGACGAGCCCGGGTTCGACGAGGTCGCCGCCGACGATCACGGTGTGCCAGTGCGGCAGCCGGGCGGGGTCGAGCACGCGCAGCACGGCCGGGGTGACGATGCCGATGTCCACCCGGTGCTCGGTGACGAACCGCTCCAGCAGCGCCGGGTCGGCCCGGTCGGTGTCGCCGACCAGCGCCACGGTGCCGCCGACCGAGAGCGGCGCGTACACGTCGAAGGTGAACGCGTCGAAGGACGGCGAGGAGAAGCAGAGCACGGTGCTGCCGGCTTGCGCCCCCATCGCCGGTGCGGTGCCGGTGACGAACGCGACCGCGTTGCGGTGGGTGGTGAGCACGCCCTTCGGCCTGCCGGTGGAGCCGGACGTGTAGATCAGGTGCGCCAGGTCGTCCCCGCCGGCCCGCCCGCCGACCGGTTCGGCGACGCGCTCCGGCACGGTCAGCTCCGGTACCCCGAGGTCGAGGGACGCACCACTGGTGATCACGGCGACCAGGGCGGCGTCGTCGGCGATGGTGGCGAGGCGGCGGCGCGGGTAGGTCGGGTCGAGCGGCACGTACGCGGCGCCGGAGAGCAGCACGCCGAGCAGCGCGACCAACAGTTCGGGGCTCCGGTCGTGGCACACGCCGACGGTGGTGCCGCGGCCGGCGCCGGCCGCGCGCAGGTCCTCGGCGAGCGCGGCGGCCCGGCCGGTCAGCTCCCGGTAGGTGAGGCCGCGGTCCCACTGGACGACGGCGACGGCGTCGGGGGTACGGCGTGCCTGGGCCAGCACCAGGTCGGCAAGACCGGGGTTCATGGTGCCTCCACCGAGTCGAGGAGCTGGAGCCGCAGCTCGCTGGAGTAGCGGCGGCCGTCGGCGTCGGTCAGCCAGTGCTCGTCCGCGTCGGGCAGCACCTCGGAGACGGTGACCGCGTCGGCCCGCCCGGCGTTCAGCGCGGAACGGACCATGGCGCACAGCGAGCCGGCGAACACCGGGCTGGTCAGGTCCACGTAGACCGGTTTGGTCTCGGTGGCGAGCTTGACGAACACCCGGTCGGGCAGGCCGAGCGCACGCCGCCACCGCCGCACCGCGAGGTAGCGGCCGCGGTCGCCGCTCGCGGTGCCGAGGCCGGTCTCAGCGAGCGTGGTCCGCCAGGTCTCGCGGGCGACGACGAGCCGGTCGACGGTGATCCGCGGGGTGTGCGCGGCGGCGCCGACGAGCTTGAAGCCGTCGACCGCGTGCATGGCCAGCAGCGCGGAGAACATCTCGACCAGCGGCCAGGTCCTCCCGTCGGGGCCGACGGCGACCAGCTGCCCGTCCGCGCGCTGGACGGTGACCGAGGTCGCCGGGAGCAGCCGGTCGGGGTCGGCGCCGGGGGCGGCGGTGAAGCCGAGCTGGTGGTCGGTGCGGCCGTCCAGGGTGTGCGCGACGCGGCCGGAGTACCTGGGCCAGCTGGTCGGGTACAGCGGGCGGACCCGGTGCTCGCCGAGGTCGGCGGCGAGCGCGTCCCGCAGCCGGTCGGGGTCGGGGTGCCAGCGGGTGAACACCGCGCAGTCGAACGTCGGCCAGGCGGCGTGCAGTTCGCCGAGCACCACGAGGTAGTCGCCGCGTTCGACCGCTTCCGGGCCGGCGGCGCAGAGCTGCAGGTCCGGGCTGTGCAAGCGCCCCGCGGACCAGCCGGGCCGGTCGGCGGGGAACGCGGCCTCGGCGGCGACGGTCAGCTCGGCGGCGGTGCGGTGCACCGGTCCGGACGTGTGCTCGTCCAGGCCGAACAGGGTGGCCCAGCGGCGGACGAACTCGGCGGCGACCGCGTCCACCGGCCGCTCCCCCGCGCCGAACAGCGCGCCCTGGGCGAGGAACCACAGGTCGGCGAACGACACCTCCCCGGCACCGTCGGCGGCCAGCTCGTCGTACAGGTCGGCGAGTGCGGTGCCGTAGGCGGCGGCCAGCTCGGCGGTGAGCCAGCGGGCGGCGCGCAGCAGCGGCGCGAGCGGCGCGGCCAGGTCGGCGAGGAACCGGCCACCGAACACCACCGACACGTCCCGGCGGGCCTCCAGGTAGCAGACACCGCGGCCGGCATAGGTCTGGCCGGCGCGCCGGTGCGGGTCGGTGCCGGTCAGCGCGGTGAACTCGGCGCCGACGTGCGCGAGCGCGGCGGTGGTCCGGTCGGCGTCGCCCGCCGCGTCGGCGACGGCGTCGCGGGCGGCGGTGAGCCGGTCGAGGCCGGCGAGCGCGCGGGCCCGCGCGTCGTCGTCGCCGACGGTGTCGAGCAGCGCGCGCAGGGCGGCGTCCGCGCGCGGGTGCTGGGGCGGTTCGGCGGCCCACACCAGCAGGCCGCGCTCGACCAGCCGGTCGACCAGCAGCCACCCGTCGTCCTCGGCGCGCAGGTGCCCGGCCGCGGTGAGCGCGGCGACCACGTCGCGGGCGGGTGCTGGGCCGGCGGTCAGCGCGGCGACCTCGGCCGGGGTCACGGTCACCGGCGGGTGCGCGGGCCGCAGCACGCGGCGGCCGTCGGCGTCGACGGTGAGGTGCGGGGCGAGGGCGACCGGCAGCCAGCCGCGCACCTCGGGGTCGGCGACGAGGACGCGCGCGTACTCGGCCAGCGTCCAGTGCTCCAGCTCGACGGTCCGCTCGGCGATCACCTCGGGGCCGGGGGTGACGGTGAGCGCCGGCGCGGCCGGGTCGACGGTGGCCCAGGCGGCGGGGCCGAAGAAGCCGACGGTCTCGTTCTTGGCGCTGTACCGCTGCCAGTAGCGGGCCACCACCTGTTCGCGTTCCCGCTGCTTCTTCCGTTTCCTGGTGCCGCGCAGCAGCCCGTCGAGCGCCTCGCGGACCGTGGGGCTCTGCCAGCTGACCGCCTCCCGGAACACCGGGTCGGCCGAGATCCGTCGGCACGCGGCCGACCCGGACTCCAGTGCCAGCTCCAGTTCCTTGCCGAACACGTCCTCGTCCCCGGTGCCGGCGAGCAGGGCGTCGGCGGCGGCGGCGCAGTTCGGCGCGGTGAACGGCGCGAGCCCGTCGGCGGGGAAGCCGGTGCTGCGCAGCACGGCGTCCCGCCACACCGACCAGCCGGTGTCGCCCAGCGGCACGAGATGAGTCACGAGCCCACCTCGATCCAGTGCCGCACGGGTCGCAGCGGGTGGTGCGGCAGCGGCACCACGCGGGCGCCGGCCGGGTCCACGAACAGGTCCACGTCCGCGCCGCCGACCCACGCGGCGGCCGGCCCGTCCACCGGGGGCGGGTCACCGGCGGCGACCCGCCGGAGCCCGGCGACCGCGGTCGCGTGGTCGGTGCACGGCACGATCGCCCGGTGCGGCTCGGCGGCGCGGCCGGTGGCGAGGGTGCGGGCCACGTCGTCGAGCCGGGGTGGGCCGTCGGCGTCGTGGTCGTCGGTGTCGAGGTGGTCGGCCAGGCGGTCCGCCAGGTCGCGCAGGGCGTCGGGGGTTCTGGCCGACACGGCGAGCAGGAACGGGCCGGTCGCGGGTGGACGCGGGGCGGGGGCGGGGGCCTCCTCGACGATCACGTGCGCGTTGGTGCCGCCGAGCCCGAACGAACTGACCCCGGCACGCCTCGGCCGGGCGTCCGATGGCCAGTCGACGGTCTTGACCGGGACGAAGAACGGGGTGGCCGGCAGGTTCAGGTCCGGGTTGGGCTCCTGGTGGTGCGGGGTCGCCGGCACCACGCCGGCACGGACGGCGAGTACCGCCTTCACCAGCCCGGCGGCGCCGGCGGCGGCGTCGAGGTTGCCGAGGTTGGCCTTGACCGAGCCGAGCGCGCAGGCCTCGGTGCGGGTGTCCCCGGCGGCGCGGTACGCCCTGGTCAGCGCGGCGACCTCGAGCGCGTCGCCGACGGGGGTGCCGCTGCCGTGCGCCTCGACCATGCCGATCGAGGCCGGGTCGATCCGCGCACCGGCCAGCGCCTCGGTGACCACGCCGGCCTGTCCGGCGAGGCCGGGCGCGGCGAACCCGGCGCGGTCGGCGCCGTCGTTGTTCACCGCCCAGCCGCGCAGCACCGCGTGCACCCGGTCGCCGTGCTCCAGCGCGTCCTCGAGCCGGGCGAGGACGAACACCGCGACGCCGTTGCCGAACCCGCTGCCCTGCCCGGCGGCGTCGAAGGCACGGCACCGGCCGTCCGGTGACACCAGGCCGCCCTCGGTGTGCCGGAACCGCGGCTCGGTGACGCTCACGCCGCCGGCCAGCGCGAGGTCGCAGCGGAAGTCCAGCAGGCTCTGCGCCGCCGTGCACACCGCGACAAGCGAACTCGAGCACGCGGTCTGCACCGCCACCGCCGGCCCGGTCAGCCCGAGCCGGTAGGCGACCTGGGTGGGCAGGTAGTCCGGGGACCAGCGGGTCGCGAGGCGCGCCTCCCAGTCGGCGGCCGGGTCCTGTTCGAGCAGCCGGAACAGGAAGTACCGGTTGGGCGACGCGCCGGCGAACACCCCGACCGCGCGTTCGTCACGGGCCGGGTCGACCCCGGCGTCCTGCAGCGCCACCCAGGACTGCTCCAGGAACAGCCGCTGCTGCGGGTCCATCGCTGCGGCCTCGTCGTCGGGCACGCCGAAGAACCGGGCGTCGAAGTCGGCGACGCCGTCGAGCCTGCCGTGCCCGCGCACCAGTGCCGGGTCGGCGATCAGCTCCGGCCGCAGACCGAGCGCGCGCAGCTCGTCGTCGGTGTGGTCGTGCACCGCGTCCACGCCGTCACGCAGCGCGCGCCACAGCTCCGGCACGTCCGCCGCGCCGGGGAACCGCCCGGCCAGGCCGACGACGGCGATCTCGTCCCCCGTGTACTCCACCCGCTCCCCCTGCCGTGCTGTTCAGACGCGTACCGACGCCGCGACGTCCTCGACCGAGGCCACCTCGGTGGTCGCGGCGGACTCCAGCGGCTCGTAGTCCGCGGTGGTGTAGCTGCCGGAGGCGTGCACGACGATGTCGCGGCCCTCCTCGACCAGTCCCCGGTCGACGGCGTTCAGCACGCCGGTCGCCGCCATCGCCAGCGACCACTCGCGCAGCGTGCGCAGGTCGGCGGGCAGGTGGTCGCCGAGCATGCCGCGCAGCAGCGGGTACCGGTCGACGCACTCGGCGAGCGAGACGACCACGCCGTCGCCGCCGAACGTGCCGATCAGCTCGTTCATCGCCGGGGAGGTGACCGGGCCTCGGGTGTAGAACGTCGGGTCCAGCACCTCCTCGGGGTCGTAGGTGACCTCGGGGAACCTCGGGTCGGCGGCCTGCCGGAACAGCCCGGTCGCCGGGTCGGCCGCGTAGGCGGGCCGGTGCGCCGGGTCGAAGTCGCCGTGCCGCAGGTTGATCACCATGTCGGGGGTGCCGAGGTGCTGCACGAGCAGGCTCGCCGGCCGGGTGGCGCGGCTCGCGTCGCCGCGTTCCTCCAGCAGCGCGCGGCCCTCGTGGTAGCCGAGCAGGCCGAACGCGCTGGACACGGCGTGCGCGTGCAGCCGGGGCCTGGCGCCGGGGGCGTCGGTCGGATCAGCGCGGTGCTCGAAGAACGCGCGCGCGGTGTCGGCGACCAGGTAGTTCCGCAGTTCCAGGGTGAACCACAGGTTGACGCCCCGGGCGCGCAGCGCGGCGGCGTGCTCGTCGACGTAGGCCCGGCCGAGTGCCTTCACGCTGTCGGCCCTGGCGCCGCGGTGCAGCAGCATCGGGTTGAGCGCGCGCAGGTCGGGGTCGGTGGACAGCCGGCTGGCGCGGAGCTTGTGCCGCGCGGACACCGGCGCCAGCACCACGATCCGGAGCTGGTCGGGGGTGACCAGGCCGGCGTCGATCGCCCGCAGCACGGCGTCCCGCAGTGCGACGCCCTTGTTGGCCGAGGTGGGCGAGACGATCACGACCGGCTCGCCGGTGCGGCGGACGTACTCGACCGCGCGAGCCACGATCAGCAGCGACGCGAACGTCTTGGTGGTGCCGGTGCCGGGGTTGCCGGTGAGGTCCAGCAGGGACAGCCGGTGCCCGGCGTACTCGCCGAGCGGTCGCCAGCTCGCGGTGGCGACGGCGAGGAACTCCCGCACCGCCGGGTCCAGTTCCGGCAGCGCGAAGCCCGGGGAGAACGCGGCCGGGTCGTCGAGCACCGGGCCGGGGTCCGGCACGCAGCGGGCGATCGCGTGCGGCAGCAGGTCGTAGAAGTCGGTGAGCAGGTTGGCCGTGTCCTCGGCCACTCCCGGCTGGTCGGTCGGCTGTTCGGTGACGGTCACCCCGGTACCCCTTGTGGTCGTCCGGCTGGTTCGGCGCGCAGCCGGTCGCGCAGCGCGCCGAGCTCGGCGGTCGCCGAGTCGAGATCGGCCACCGGGAACCCGGTGGCGAGGTCCGGGACGAGCTGGTCCAGCTCGCCCGCGGCGTCCGGTGCGAACGTCACGCGGCCGGCATCCACCACGACGCCGTCGGCCGCGGCGGCCAGCTGGTTGAACGCCACGGCCGCCGGCTCGTCGAGCGCGGCCGGCAGGCGCAGCGTGAGTTCGGTGCCGTGCAGGCGCACCGGGTAGCCGCCAGGCAGGCCGTTCGGGCCCGGCAGGTGGGTGTCCAGCGGGGTATCGGCGAGCAGCGCGGTGATCAGCAGCGCGGCGGTGTGCCCGGTGACGTGGTTGAGCTCGGCGCGATCGGTGGCGCGCTGGGCGGCGAGCAGTGCGCCGGGGTCGGCGACCGGCGTGTCGTCGCACCAGGCCAGTGCCTCGGCGACGCCGGGCGCGGGGGTGTGCAGGTGGACGTGGTGGGCGAGCATCCGCAGCCGGGACTGGTCCGGCAGGCCGAGCGCGGCCTGGGCGCTGGCGGCGAGCAGACCGACGTTGCCGATGCCGGCGAGCACCGGCACGCCGAGCGCGGCGAGCAGCGGGTTCACCGCGTCCGGGAAGCAGGCGTTGAGCAGCCACGGCCGTGGGGTGCGGGCGGCGAGCGCGCGGCCGGCTCGCAGCGCCGGGGCGGCCTGGAACGGGAGCGTGAGGCCGAATCCGGCGCGGGCGAGCAGCTCGGTCCACGCCGACGGTCGGGTGCGCCGCTCCCACGGCGACTGGCTGGACGCGCAGACCAGGACCCCGTCCAGGTCTGGTTCGGCGAGCAGGGCGTCGAGGTCGCCGGTGCGGGGTTCGAACCGGACGGGACGCCCGGACGCGGCCGCGCGGGTGCTGGCGACGAAGCAGACGGCCGCGGCGTTGTCCGCCGTTCGGCCGAGTACCAACACCTCCACCGGAACCGCGCACTCGACCGCGAGCGAGTAGCAGACGGACCTGGCCAGCCGACCGGTACCCACGACGGCGATCCGTCTACCGCTCGATAACAAAACAGGGTCCTCCGCAAGCGATCGGTGGTTGCCAGGCGGCAGGATGCTAACCACGGAGAAGTCCAAATGGGAAGCTTTCGCCAAGTTCGCTCCTGGTCCGTGACTGCCGGGTTATCGTGTCCGGCACGTGGACCGAGGAGCCCGATTGACCGCAACCACCAAGGACGCCGCCGAGCGGTGGCTGAGCCGCGCCGTTCCCCGACCGGACGCCGAGGTCGAGCTGTTCTGCCTGCCCTACGCCGGCGCGGGGGCCAGCGCCTACCGGGAGTGGCCGGCCGCGTTCGGACCGGAGATCGAGGTGACGGCCCTTCGACTGCCCGGCCGGGAGAACCGGATCCGGGAGCGGCCCGAGGTCGATCCGGTCGCCGTCGCCTCGGTGATCGCCTCGGTCGTCGGTGCCGGCCGGCCGTACGCGCTGTTCGGGCACTCGATGGGCGGACGGCTCGGGTTCGAGGTGATCCGCGAGCTGCGCCGCGCCGGCCGGCCGCTGCCGGTGCGGCTGTATCCGAGCGGGATCATCCCGCCCGACCAGCGGTCACGCAGCGTGCTGGACGGCGTGTCCCGGGTCCCGGACGACGAGTTGGTCGAGCGGCTGACCGCGGGCGGCGGGATGCCCGAGGTACTGCTCGCCGAACCGGACCTGCTCGACCTGTTCCTGCCGGTGCTGCGGGCGGACCTGACCTGGCTGGACGACTACGAGTACGTGCCAGGGGACCCGATCCCGGTGCCGGTGGTGGCGTTCGCCGGCGAGTCCGACCCGGTCGCGCCGCTGTCCAAGATGGATGGATGGACGGCGCACACCAGCGCCGGCTTCACCCTGCACACACTGCCCGGTGGCCACTTCTTCCTGCACGAGCAGGTCGACCGGATCGCCGGCGTCATCATGGCCGACCTGCTCGGCACGCGGACACCGTGACCGAGGACCCCACCGTTGTCGCCGCGACGGCGGTGCTGCGCTGCTACAGCGGTGTCGCCTCGGTCCGCGTGCTCACCGACGAGTCCGAACCGGACTTCCCGGGACCACTGCCACTGAGCGGAGTTCCGGCGGTCGCTCGACTGTCCGTGGTGGACGGACAGGCCAGGCTGGAGTTCCCGGGCACCACGCTGCCCGCCGAGGTGGTGCGCTGTATCGCCGAGGACCTCGACGCCGCGCTCGCCCGGCTGCGCGCCGCCCCGGACACCCCGCCCGAGGCGCTGCTGCCCGAACCGGCGACCGAACACCTCGGGCCGCGCCCGGTCGAGCCGGCGGGCGGCGTCGACCACTCGATCCCCGAGCTGTTCTGGGCCGGCGTCGCCGCGCACCCGGACCGGGTCGCCGTGCTCGACCACGGTGTCCCGCTGACCTACGGCGAACTCGGCGCGCGGGTCGCGGCCCTGGCGCACCTGCTCGTCGACGTCCACAGTGGACAGCGGGTGGGGCTGCTGCTCGACCACGGCGCCGGCACGATAGCCGGGATCCTCGCCACGCTGACCGTCGGCGGCGTGTACGTGCCGCTCGACCCGCGCTACCCCACGCCCCGGCTGGCCGCGATGAGCACCCAGGCCGGGGTGTCCGCCGTGCTGACCACCGCCGCGCACCGCGCGCTGGCCGAGGCGCTGGCCCCCGAGGCGCGGGTGCTGGACGTGGCGGACGCGCCGGAGCGCGCCGACCGGCCGAACCGGCCGCTGCCCGGGCCGGACGCGGCGGCGTACGTGCTGCACACCAGCGGCTCCACCGGGCTGCCCAAGGGCGTGGTGCAGCGGCACCGGAACGTGCTGCACCAGGTTCGCCTGCACCGCACCAACTTCGGCCTCACCCAGAACGACCGGCTCAGCGTGGTGTCCTCGTTCGGCTTCGACATGGCGGTCACCGACACGTTCTCCGCGCTGCTGTCCGGCGCGTGCTGTGTGCCGGTGGACGTGCGCGAGGTCGGCCTGGCCGGGCTCGCCGATGCGCTGCGGCGGGACCGGGTGAGCGTGTACCACTCGACGCCGACGGTGTTCCGGTACCTGTTCGACGGGCTCACCGAGCCGCTGCCGGACCTGCGGGCGGTGCTGCTCGGCGGCGAGGCGGTGACGGTCGCCGACCTGGAACGCTGCCGCCGGCACCTGCCGGCGCACGGGGTGCTGGTGAACGGCTACGGCGCGACCGAGATCAGCTTCGCCGCGCAGCACCCGGTCCCGGTGGCCACCGGGGACACCCCGACGGTGGTGCCGATCGGCCGGCCGCTGCACGGGATCCGGGTCGGCCTGCTCGCCGAGGACGGCACCCCGTCGGCGCTGGCCGGCGAGATGGCGGTGAGCAGCGAGTTCCTCGCCGGCTACTGGGCGCCGGCCGAGGAGGCGGCCGCGCGGTTCGACACCGACCACGCGGGCGTTCCCCGGTACCGCACCGGTGACCTCGCGCGCCGGCGCCCGGACGGGAGCCTGGAGTACCTGGGCCGCCGGGACCGGCAGGTCAAGGTACGCGGCTACCGGGTGGAACCGGGCGAGGTCGAGGTGGCACTCGGCGCGCTGCCCGGGGTGGCGCGCTGCGCCGTCGTGCCGGACCGGCGGGGCGAGGAGCAGTTGCTGCGCGCGTTCGTCGTGCCGGACGGTGTGGACCTGACGCAGGCGGCCGTGCGGGCCCGGCTCGGCGAGCGGCTGCCCGACCACCTGGTGCCGGAGACCGTCGAGACCGTGCCGGACCTGCCGCTCACGCCGACCGGCAAGGTGGACGCGGCCGCGCTGCTGGCCGGTCGTCCGCCGCCCGCCCCGGCCGCCGTCGAGGTGGCCGGCGGCACCTCGGTGGCCGACGTCGTCGCCGGGGTGTGGGCGGACGTTCTCGGTCGCGCCGACATCGGCCGGCACGACCGGTTCTTCGACCTGGGCGGCCATTCGCTGCTCGTGGCGACCGTGCACCGGAGGCTGCGGGCCGCTCTGGACCGGGACTTCCCGCTGACCGCGATCTACGAGCATCCGACGGTCGCGGCCCTCGCCGCGCACCTGGACCCGGTCGCGGAGCGGGTGGAGGTGGATCGGGTCACCGAGCGGATGGCGCGCCGGGCCCGCCGGCGCGCCATCCGCTGAGCGTCAGCGCCGTCCGCTCCGGTAGATGGTCAGCTCGGACATGTTGGTGTAGCTCACCGCCGCGAAGTCCAGGGACTGGGCGGGGGCCTCGCTGCCACCGGGTGCGCCGTCGTGCTCCCAGTTGGCGTGGTGGAAGTCCTGCTCGCCGATGGTCTGGAAGAACTGCTGGAAGTTGATGTCGCCCACGCCGAGCGGCACCATGTCGTAGCCGTTCCCCGCCTCGGGGTTCTTGTCGCCGTCCTTGGCGTGGAACAGCGGGAACCGGGTGGTGCGCGGCGCGACGGTCAGGATCGGGTCGAACAGGTCGGTGCGCTCCCTGCCCCAGCGGTCGATGTAGGTCTGGTGCTTGAACCGGGCCACATAGGCCCAGAAGATGTCCATCTCGAAGAACACGTAGCGCGGGTCGGTCCGCTCGAAGAAGTACTCGAGCCGCCGGCGGCCGGAGGATCGGGTCGGCCTGCCCTCGCCGTCGCGCGGTCCGGTGTCGAGCATGAAGCTGTAGGCGCTGTCGTGGTTGTGCGTGTAGAGCCGCAGGCCGCGGCGGCGGGCGCGGCGGCCGAGCTCGTTCCAGGTGTCGGCGGCTTCGTCCCAGTCGGACTCGTAGGCGCTGTTGGTCGGGTCGGCGCCGGTGCCGATGTTGCGCATGCCGAGTTCCTCGGCGATGTCCATCTGCTGTTCGAACGTCTCCGGGTTGATCTGGGTGTGCGTCCCGTTGGCGACCAGGCCGTTGTCGTCGAGGATCCGGCGGATCTCGCGCGGCGTGATCTGCCGGCCGAGGATCTCGGTGCTCTGCGTGTAGCCGGCGAACTCGATCTCCTTGTAGCCGATCTCGGCCAGCCGGGCGAGGACCCGCTCGAAGCCGTACGGCACCCCGCTGTCGTCCGGCGCCGCGGTGATCCGGTCGCGCACGCTGTAGAGGATGATGCCGCGGTTGCGGCTGGGGATCAGCGGCTCGACGCGCAACCGATCCCGGTCGTGGTGGCCGTGATGTCCGCCGTGGCCGCCATCGTGGCCGCGCCCCCGCTCGGCGAGAGCGGGGGTGGCGGTGGCCAGCACGGGCAGGCCGGCCGCGCCGAGCACGGCGGCGGCGCCGGCGGAGGCCCGGAACACGTCACGCCGGGTGAACGGGGCGCGGCGCTGCGGGTCGGAGTCGGTGTCGTGTTCCATCGAAGATGCGCACCTTTCTGTCGCCAAGGGCGCGCCGCGGCCGTCCGCGGGGCGGACCTGGGAGCGACTTTCGCCAGGAGTATGGCACGCTTTATTCAAAATTGAACATACTTTTGTCGATCGAATGCAAAACTCCGCGTGCCCGGTCACAGAGCGCTGCTCACCGGTGTTCGGTCCCTCGCGTATCCACCGTCCGGCGCGGGTATCCGTCCTCCTCCCCGAGGGAAGGAGGACGCGGTGTTCGTCGACGAGGACGTGCGGATCCCGCTGGACACCGGCCCGCTCGACGCCCACCTCGCGCTGCCCGGCCGCAACAGCGGCGTCGTCGTGTTCGCGCACGGCAGCGGCAGCGGCCGGCACAGTCCGAGGAACCGGAGCGTGGCCGGGGCGCTGCACGACGGCGGGCTCGGCACCGTGCTGCTCGACCTGCTCACCGCCGAGGACGAGCGGCGCGGGGACTTCCGGTTCGACATCCCGCTACTCGCCGGCCGGCTCGCCGCGACCGTGGACTGGCTCGCCGACCAGCCCGCGACGCGGAACAACCCGCTCGGCCTGTTCGGCGCGAGCACCGGCGCGGCGGCGGCGCTCGTCGCCGCGGCGGAACGCCCGGCCGCGGTGCACGCGGTCGTCTCCCGGGGCGGGCGCCCGGACCTGGCCGGGGACGCGCTCACCCGGGTCCAGGCTCCGACGCTGCTGGTCGTCGGCGGGCTCGACGAGCAGGTGCTGGAGCTCAACGAGGCCGCGATGAGCCGGCTGGGCGCGAGCAAGCACCTGGAGATCGTGCCGGGGGCCACTCACCTGTTCGAGGAACCGGGTGCGCTGGACCGGGTCGCCGGACTCGCCACCGACTGGTTCGGACGGCACCTGGCGCCGGGCGGAGCGACATGAGTCATCGGGACCACGTGGTCGCCGGCCAGCGCCGGCGCCGGCGCGTCATGGCGGCGTAGGTCGCGGCGGTGACCCAGCCGTAGGCGAGGTGCGGCACGACGTCGGACATCCAGTCGGACGCCGACCACTTCCTCGGGTCGGTCACGCCCATCACGGTCATCGGCGCGGCCGAGCCGACGATGGCGCCGATCGTGGTCGCCGCGGCGGCCGTCGCGGTACCCGGCCGCCAGCCCGCCGCCCTGGCCACGCCGTACCCGGCGCCGACGGCCAGGCCGGACAGGATGCCGAGCAGCGCGCCGGCACCGGAGACCCGGTTCTCCCGGCCCTCCTCCGGAATCGGAACGCCCGTGGTGTCGGCGAGCCGTCGCACGCTCTCCTCCGGGGTGGTGCTCGCCGGCCGGCCGCGCAGGACCATGTCGAGGTAGGTGGCCGCGTGCAGCGCCGTGGTGCCGGCGGCACCGGCGGCCACGCCGCGCAGAACGGATCGCATCATGTCGGCGGGTGCCCGGCGGGGCCACACCGAAACGCCCGGATCACCCCGCTGATTCGTTGACCGTGCGGTAGCGGGGGCTCGTGGCGTGCCGTTGCAGCTCCGGGGACGCCACCGGGTGCGGGTTCTGGTGCGCCCGCTGGAAGTCGCGGGCGATCTCGTTGTGCGGGTCGACCGTCAGCTCGGTGGCCTCCTCGATCGAGCAGTCCCGGTCGCCGTGCTGGCAGGTTGTCGACATGTCCGGTATCCGCCAGTATCCAGGACCATGCTGGAGGCACTGGGCGTCACCGAGTTCGCCGAGGTCGTGTATCGGGCGCTGCTCGCGTCGCCGGGACGGACCGCGCCCGCGCTCGCCCGGCAGCTGGACCGGTCCGAGCGGGCGGCCCGGCGGGCGGTGGCCGAACTGGAGGAGCTCGGCCTGGTCAGCCGGTTGCCCGGGCGCCCGGTCCGGCTCACCGCGGCCCGCCCGGACACCGCGATCGACCTGCTGGTCGCCCGCCGCCGCACCGAGCTGGACACGGTCGCGCGGGACGCCCGCGCGCTGGCCGCGGAGGTGGCCGAGCGTGGGCAGCAGCCGGACGAGCTGCTGGAGATCCTGGTCGGCCAGCAGGCGGTGGCCGACCGGTTCACCCAGCTGGTGCGGGGCTGTGAGCGGGAGCTGATGGTGTTCGACCGGCCGCCCTACGCCGCCGACGGGCCCCGGTCGGAGGAGGACGTGTCGACCAGGCTGCGTGAGCACCTGGCGGTGCGGGGGCTGTACGCGCCCGAGTCACTGGAGTACCCGGGCGCGCTGGCGGCCGCCCGCCGCGCGGTCGAGCACGGCGAGCAGTCGCGGATGCACCCGAGGGTGCCGATGAAGCTCGCGATCGCCGACCGGAGGGTGGCGCTGCTGCCGCTGGTGCTCGAGGACATGGTGGCGAGCGCTCTGGTGATCCGCCCGTGCGCACTGCTGGACGCGCTGGTGGCGCTGTTCGAGCTGTTGTGGGAGCAGGGCACCCCGCTGATCCCGGAGCCGGACGGCGACGCCCCGTCCGACCCGGGCCTGCTGGCGCTGCTGGCCGCCGGCGTGAAGGACGAGACGATCGCCCGCGAGCTGGGCGTCAGCACGCGCACGGTGACCCGCCGGGTGGGCGAGCTGCTCGACGAGCTGGGCGCCCGGACCCGCTTCCAGGCCGGCGCGCTCGCCCAGCGCCGTGGCTGGCTCGCGCGCTAGCCGAACGTCACCGTGTCCCCGGCGACGAGCGGCATCCGGGCGTCCGGGGTGACCTCGTCGCCGTTGAGTTCGACGACGCCACGGCCCAGGGCGACCCCGGCGTGGTCGGCGGCCGCGCCGAGGGTCGCGGCCGGGACCGTGCCGGCGCCCCCGACACCGATCTCGGGCGGCTCGCGGTCGCGGGCGGCCCGGTAGTCCTCGGGGGTGTTGACGTTCAGCACCGAGTCCAGGTCCGGGTCGAGCCGGGCGAGCGCGGGGTCGGCGAGCAGGTCGGCGTCCGCGAGCCGGGTGACCGCGCAGCGCTCGAAGACCATGCCCGGCCGGGCGTCGCCCCCGGCGGCGAGCCGGGCGGCCAGGCCGGCCAGTCCGGTGCGGTAGGCGGCGGCGAGCGGCTGGCGGTACCCGTGCGCCACCGGCAGCACCACGTCGACCGAGGCGTCCAGCTCCCGGAGTACCCGCCGCACGAACGCGGGGTGCAGGAACGGCAGGTCGGTCGAGCACACGAACGCGGCGTCGGCCCGGTCGGCCACCGCGGCGAGCCCGACGGCGAGCCCCTGCACCGGTCCGCGTCCCTCGACCGGGTCCTCGACCACGGCGACACCGCCGGGCAGTTCCGGCACGGCCTGACCGGGCGCGGCCACCACGACGACCGGACCCGCGACCGTGCGCGCGAGGATCGCGGCGGCCCGGTACAGCAGGGTCGAGCCGTGCCACTCCAGGGCGGCCTTGGGCTCCCCCATCCGGCTGGACCGCCCGCCGGCCAGCACCACGCCCGCCGCCGTCACGTCCGTGATCCTAGTTGGCACGATTCCGCTCGTCCGGCGCTGAGCCCGCCATCGACCTCCGCCTCGACGAAGTAGGTGACCGCCGGCCGGACGAACGGGTGACGAACCGGCGGTCGGCCGACGCGGCGTCCACCGCGACGAGGGTGTCCAGGATGCGGGCGGCGCTGTCGGCGCGCTGTACCGGAACCGCGCCATGACGGTATGTGCCGGAGGGTTGACGGAATGTCCGTTCTCGTGCAGAGTTTTGCGGGAAGATGTTCGTTGTTGTTGAACCGCGTTTGCGGAGGCTGGGCCGTCCCCACCGGTCTCAGGTGCCCGCACGCGCACGAAACTCGGAGTCGCCAACGATGACAACCCGTGTGACACGCCTCGCCGCGGCCGCGGTGGCCGCCCTGTTCGTGTGCGGAACCGTTCTCCCCTCGGCCGCCGCTGACCGCGGGGTTCCGGACTACACCACCTCCGAGGCGGGCAACCCGATCTTCGACGGCTACTACGCCGACCCGGACGTGGCGATCTACGACGGCACCTACTGGGTCTTCCCGACGACCTCGAAGGTCTACGCCGAACAGACCTACCTCGACGCCTTCTCCTCCACCGACCTGGTGAACTGGACCAAGCACGAGAAGGTGCTCAGCACCGAGGACGTCTCCTGGGCCGAGTACGCCGTCTGGGCGCCCGCGCCGATCGAGCGGAACGGCAAGTACTACCTGTACTTCGCCGCGAACGACATCCAGAGCGACGACGCGCTCGGCGGGATCGGCGTCGCCGTGTCCGACCGGCCGGAGGGCCCCTACCGCGACGCGCTCGGCCACCCGCTGATCGCCCAGTTCCACAACGGCGCCCAGCCGATCGACCAGGACGTCTTCATCGACGACGACGGTCAGGCGTACATGTACTACGGCGGTTGGGGACACGCCAACGTCGTCAAGCTCAACGAGGACATGACCAGCCTTGGCACGTTCGACGACGGCACCACGTTCCGCGAGATCACGCCCGCGCCCGAGTACGTCGAGGGCTCGCAGATGTTCAAGCGGGACGGCCGGTACTACCTGATGTGGTCCGAGGGCGGCTGGACCGGCCCGGACTACTCGGTGTCCTACGCGATCGCCGACTCGCCGGTCGGGCCGTTCACCAAGGAGGCCGAGGTGCTCGCACAGGACCCGGCGGTCGCGCGCGGCTCCGGCCACAACTCGGTGATCAACGTGCCCGGCACCGACATCTGGTACATCCTCTACCACCGCAGGCCGCTGAGCGAGACCGACGGCAACGTCCGGCAGGTGGCCTACGACCGCATGCACTTCACCGAGGACGGCAGGATCGCCCCGGTCACGATGAAGGTCCAGGACAACTTCGCCGACCGGAACACGCTGGGCTGGCACACCTACGGCGGGAACTGGTCGGCCAGGTCCGAGCGGCTTGGCGCCCACCGGTCGACCGGCGGGAAGGCGTTGCTGGACACCAACTTCGGCGACTTCACCCAGGACGTCGACGTCCGTCTCACCTCGCACCGGGGTGACGCGGGCGTGGTCTTCCGTGCCACCGACCCGGCCGTGGGCGCCGACAGCTACTCCGGCTACTACGCGGGCATCGGCGCGAACGACCGGGTCGTCCTCGGCCGCGCCGACGGCGGCTGGACGGAACTCGCCTCCGAGCGGGTCCGCGTCTCCCCCGGCCGGACCCACCACCTCCGCGTCACCGCGGTCGGCGACCGGATCGAGGTGTACGTCGACGACATGCGCACCCCGAGGATCAGCGTCACCGACGACACCTACGCGACGGGTGCGAACGGGGTACGGGTCTTCGACACCGGCGCCACGTTCGACGACTTCTCGGTCCGCCCGGCCGACCGCTAGGCGACGGAGGTCAGCTCGTCGGCTTGGCCGGCGCCGGGGTGGTCGCCTCGGCGCCGCCGCCGGTCGCGATGTAGAGCCAGCGGTCCTGGTACTCGACGAAGATCAGGTAGTGCCGCTCGTTCTCCGGCATGCCGGGCAGGCGGTAGTCGACCGCCCGGGTGCCTGGCTCGGCGCCCGGGCGGGCCGGGGTGAACTCGGCGTAGCCGAACCGGCTGCCGATCTCCCGCACGTTGTCGGCGATGACCTTCTTGGCGGCGCTGATCTGCTCGGGGTTGGCGCCGCCGCCGTGTTCGGCCGCGCAGCCGTTGTCCCCCAGGCAGGTCACGGCGAGCAGGCCGTCGACGTCGCCGGCGGCAGCGGCCTGGGCGAACGCCTCGGCCGCGCCCTCCGGCGTGGTCAGGTCAGTCGGCCGAGGCTCGTCCTCGCCGCCGCGCAGCAGGGCCACCGCGACGATCACCACCAGTACGGCGCCGGCGCCGAGGAGCCAGGCCGGCGGGCGGCGACGGGCACGCGGGCGGGCGTCCGTTTCGGTGCCCGGCCCGGTGTCCGGTTCGGTGTCTCCGTGGGTGTCCTTTTCGGTCTCGGGCGGCTGGGGATCGGTCGACGCGGTCACGGGGCCTCCAGTGTGTTGGGACAGCGGCGACACACGGTAGTTCCCGTTACGGAGCGGATTTCGTCATCCATGTGAGGGACACCCGTACGAGGACACGCCCGGTCACCTCGTGGACCGTCGAGTGGAACGCCGGCGCCAGGTCCGAACCTCGTACCGATACGGAGCGCGGCAACGATTCCGTGCCGAGTTGCCCCGCGCGGGAAGGACCTACGCCGGCGCGACGACCAGCGCCGTGGTCTCCACCGGCAGGTCGAACCGCGTCTCGACGCGCAGGCCGGCCCGGTCCAGCAGGTCGCTCAGATGTTCCATGGACCGGTGCCGCCCACCCGTGGTCATCAGCAGGTGCAGGTCCCACAACGCGGGCAACACGGTCGGGTTCTCCTCGACCACCAGCCGGTCGAGCATCAGCAGCCGCGCCCGGGGCCCGGAGAAACCGGCGCGGATACGCTCGAACACGGCGACCACGTCGTCGTCGGAGTGGCCGGCGAGCACCCGGCACAGCAGGTAGACGTCGCCACCGGACGGCAGCGACACGGTCATGTCACCACCCACGACGACCGTCCGGTCCGCCATCCCGTTGGCGCTCAGGTTCGCCCTCGCCGTCTCGACCGTGTTCTCCCGGTCGAACAGCGTGCCGCACGCGGTGGGGTGTGCGGCGAGGATCTCGGCCAGCAGTTGACCGTTGCCGCCACCGATGTCGATGACGTGCTTGCCCGCGAAGTCGAACACCGACGGCACCTGCGCGAAGAACAGGTTGCCCGCCCTCATCGCGCGCTGGAAGCGGTCAGAGAACTCTGGGTGCCGGGCGTTGTGGGTGTAGAGCGCGGTGCCGAAAGCGATCTCGAAACCGGCGGCGGCGGTCCTGATCGCCTCCGCCGCGTGGCCCCAGGCGGTGTAGAACTCCTCGCCGTAGAGGAGGACCATGTCCCGCTGCGAGCCGGGCTCGTCCAGCAGGAGCCGGCTCAGGTCGGTGTTGCGGTAGCCGGTCGTGCCGTCGCCGGAGAACACCGACATCGCCACCAGCAGCCGCATCAGCCGGTGCACGCCGTCCTGTTTCGCCCCGGTGGCCGCGGCCAGGTCGGCGTCGGTCACCCGTCCCGCGGCGACGTGATCGGCGATGCCGAGTGTGGCGGCGGTGTGCACGGCCTGAGCCCGCCAGCCACCGGTGATCAGCTCGACCATGGCCCGCGCGGTTCCCTGTTCGGCTGGTTGTCGTACCTGGGAAGAGGGTGAGGGGTGATCCACGTGTGGTCCCTTGGTGTCAGGTTGGGATGCCGCCGCGTTTGATGGTTGGGACCTCGATGCCCAGTGCGCGCAGTTGGTTGAACGGGTTCATGAACTCGCGTTGGGTGACGATCTTCCCGTCCCGCAGCTCGAACGAGTGCAGGAAGTGGTTCTCGTAGTAGCCGGGCTCGTAGTGGGGGTAGCGGATCTGGCCCTTGCCGTCACACTCGGCCCAGAGGTGGTTCGGATCCTGTGTCTCGAAGACGTGGATGTTGTACCAACGCCAGTCCGGGAACATCCTCAGCGACCACTCGCCGTGTGCCCGGAGCGTGTCCAGGCCACGGGACACCACCGGATCCTGGGTGTCAGCCGTATAGAGCCCGGCGCTGCCGTCCTCGGTGAACAGCAGGTAGCGGGTGCGGCGGTTCTCCCCGTACCGGCTGAGGTAGTCCTCGACGGTGGCCCGATTCCGGCGGCGGAGGTCCAGGTCATCGGTGAAGGGGGACTGCTCGGCGGTCTCGGTCATCGGCTCCTCGCAGACGTGAGGGTGAGTCGGACACCGGTGGTCAGTGTCCTTCGCCCTCGGTTGGAGGGTCAAACGTCCAACCACCGCCCGATCTCCACTTGGACACCTCGTGGACGCCGGGTCGGGAGCCGTAGCGTCGCCCGGGTGTACCGATACGTGGTCGCCGACGTGTTCACCGATACCGCGCTGCGGGGCAATCCGGTCGCGGTGTACCTGGACGCGCGAGGTCTGGACAAGGTGACCATGCAGCGGATCGCCCGGGAGATGAACCTCTCCGAGACCTTGTTCGTGCTGCCCGCCGAGGCCGACGGAGACGTGTGGGTGCGGATCTTCACCCCGGTCAACGAGTTGCCGTTCGCGGGCCATCCGACCCTGGGGACCGCCGTGGTGCTCGGCGAGACCCACCGCGGCGACGTGCTGCGGATGGAGACGGCGATGGGAACCGTGCCGTTCACGCTGAGTCGGGACGGCGGCGGCCGGGTCGAGATGGTGACCATGGAGCAGCCCATCCCCGAGTGGTCGCCCTATCCGGAAGCCGACCATCTGCTCGCCGCGCTCGGCGTCGAGGAGTCCACCCTGCCGGTTGAGGTGTACCGGAACGGACCCCGCCATGTCTACATCGGACTTCCGACGGCGGCTGACCTGTCCGCGCTGCGGCCAGATCAGCGGGAGCTGGCCGAACACCTGGACCTGGCGGCGAACTGCTTCGCGCCGTGGGACGGACGGTGGCGCACTCGAATGTTCTCCCCCGCCTACGGGGTGGCCGAGGACGCGGCGACGGGGTCCGCGGCCGGCCCGCTGGCGATCCATCTGGCGCGACATGGGCTGGCGGAGTGGGACCGGGAGATCGTGATCCACCAGGGTGTGGAGATGGGCAGGCACTCGGTGATGCGGGCACGGGCGGTCCGCGGCGAGACCGGGGTGAACCGGGTCGCGGTGTCGGGGTCGGCGGTCGTCGTGGCGCGCGGCGAATTGGACCTCGGCGAAACGTGAGCGATCGACGGTGGGTGCCGCCCGCGAGCCGGTGCTCCCCGACGCGGTCACCGGCCGGGGAGCACGGGGCGGTCATGGCCAGAGGCGAACCACGGACGCCGGCCAGGGAATACCGGACGGTCCACCCGGAGACGAACACCGACGCCGGCCACGCACCGGACGGTCACGGCTGAAGGCGGACGTGGTCCCAGCCCGTGTCTGTGCGGTCGTAGCGCAGTCGCCGGTGCAGCCGGTCCGGGGCGCTCTGCCAGAACTCCACTGTGGTCGGGGTGAGGTGGTAGCCCAGCCACCGCTCGGGCCGTGGCAGGGCCCGTGCCGGCTCGGCCAGGCGCTCGGCCTCCGCCCGCAGCTTCTCCTCGTCGTCGAGCGGGGCGCTCTGCTCGGCCGCTACCGACATCGGGTGGGTTCCGATCGGCCGCGCGTACCAGAGCCGGTCCGACTCGTCCGCCGACAGCGGGGCGGTTGGGCCGGTCAGGATGACCTGCCGGCCGGACTCGCGCCAGTACAGCACGCCGGAGGACCAGCCGGTGGCCTCGATGTCCCTGCCTTTCCCGCTGCCGGCATGGCTGGTGAAGACCAAGCCCTCGCCGGTGATCCGAATGGTTTGCACGATCCGGTTGGACACCCGGCCCGCGCGGTCCGCGGTGGCCAACGCCAGCACGCCCGGCTCGCGCGCGCCAGTGGCCCTGGCGTCCTCGAACCACTCGGCGATCGTGGCCAGCGGCTCGGCCGGTGGGTTCGTGAAGGGCGTCATGCCGCACCTCCCGCGGACCCGACACCGAGTCCGGACAGCCGCGGGTCGGTGAACCGGCCCTCGACCGTGGCCTCCACGTCGAAGCGCACCCGTTCTGTCGGGGGATGGCCGATAAGCTCCATCGCCCGGTGCGGCGGCAGTTCCTGTCCGGCACCGAAGTCGTCCGACTCCCAGATCATGACCGCACCCCACCTGTTGCCGACGGGGTCGGCGATCCACAGCTTCAGCCGCAGGCCCTCGACCCGCTCCCACGGCTCCACCGCGCCGTCGCGGAGGTAGTCGCGCAGCGACTCGATGGTCTGGGTCGACTCGGACAGGTCCCACCAGGTGATTGACGCCTTCATGCGGCCAGTACCTCTCTGATCCGGGCGGCCAGGATGCGGGGGCCGTTCTCGGTGAGCACGGACTCCGCGTGGAACTGCATCGAGGTGAAGTGCTGACCGCGCAGCGCGTGCACCTCGCCGGTCTCCCGGTCCCTGCTGATCTCGACCACGCCGAGGTCCGGGAAGTCGATCTTGTCGTCGTCGCTGTGCGCGGCGAACGAGTTGTAGAAGCCGACCAGCTCCACGTCGCCGAACAGCTCGACGGCGCGTTGCCTACCCTGGTTGGAGGTCGAGCAGCGGCGTACCGGCAGACCGAGCAGGCCACACAGCACCTGATGGCTCAGGCACACCGCCAGGAACGGGTGCCGGTCGCGCAGCAGCCGGTCGACGGTCTCGTACAAGGCCGCGATCCGCGGGTGTGAGCGGTCGGCCGGGTCTCCCGGGCCGGGCCCCATCACCACCAGTTCATAGTCCTCCGCCACGTACTCGTCGGCGAAGCCACGCACGGTCACCGCAAGCCCCATGGCGCGCAGCTGGTGGGCGATCATCGCGGTGAACGTGTCCTCGGCGTCCACCACCAGCACCCGGCGACCGGTCAGCCCGAAAACGTCAGGGGTGTCGCCACCGCGCAGCCAGAACCCGGACAGCCCGGTGTTGCGATCGGCCAGCGTCGCCCGTACCGCGGGATGCCCGGCCAGCGGCACCGGACGGTGGTCGTCGAAGGCGGCCAGCAGACCCGCGGCCTTGGCGCGGGTCTCGGCGGCCTCGGAGCGCGGGTCGGAATGGCGCACGACGGTGGCGCCGACCGAGATCCGCACCCGTCCGGCCGCGTCGATGTCGGCGGTGCGGATCATGATGGCCGAGTCCAGCACCGGCGCGCCCCGCCCGTCGCGACCCAGCAGGGCCACCACGCCGCTGTAGTAGCCGCGGCCCGCCGGCTCGTAGCGGGCGATCACCCGACACGCGCTCTCCAGCGGACTGCCGGTCACGGTGGGCGCGAACAGGGTGCGCCGCAGGATCTCCCTCGGGTCGAGGGTGGCCCGGCCCTCGATCAGGTACTCGGTGTGCGCGAGCCGCGCCATCTCCTTCAGGTACGGCCCGTCGACCCGGCATCCGCTGTCGCACACCGTGGCCATCATCTTCAGTTCCTCGTCGACCACCATGCGCAGCTCGTCGCGCTCCTTGACGTCGTGCAGGAACTCCAGGACCCCGGCCAGAGTGGAGCCGGTGACCGGGAACCGGTAGGTGCCGCTGATCGGGTTCATCACCGCCACCCCCGCGCGCAGGCTGATGTGCCGCTCCGGGCTGGCCCCGACGAACGTGCGGTCGCCGGTGTGCACGACGAAGGTCCAGTGCGCGCCGGTCTCGTGAGTACACAGCCGGCGGAAGACGGCGAGCGCGTGCGCGACCGTGTAGCCGGTGATGTCGGACAGCCAGGTTCGCTTGAGCACGAAGTTGGCGCCGGTGCCCTGACCGATCTCGTCGTCGACGACGGCGCGCACGGTGTCGGCGTAGTCGTCGTCAGGAACGTCGAAATGGCCGCCCGTGGTCCGCACCGGCACCTCCGGGATCCGGGCCATGGCCTCGGCCAGACCGATCTCCTCCTGGGCGGTGACCCGGAGCGCCAGCAGCGGAGCCCCGTCGTCCACCCGTGCGAAGCCGCGCTCGCCGACCTGGCGGTAGGGCACCAGCACCAGCACGTCGTGACCGGTCGCGTTCTCGTCGAGCCGCACCTCGGCGAGGGTCGCGGGTGACGTCACCTCCCCAACGATCACGTCGAGCCGGTCGGGGCCGTGCTCGCCCGGCCGGTGCAGCAGCGCGAACGGCGACGGCCGTGGCGCCAGCACCTGACCGAGCACGTCGGCTCCGGTCACCGGAGTGCCTCCGTGGTCGGCACGACGACGGCGCAGCGCTCGGCCGCGTACTCGATGGCCAGCCGGTGGTACCGGGCGGAGAAGTCGGCCACGGCATCGGCCACGAGGAACGCCTCGATGTCGTTGGTGAACGCCTCCATCGCGGTCATCAGCACACCGACGTGGGCGTACACCCCGCACACGACGAGTTGGTCGCGACCGGTCGCGCGCAACCGCGCCAACAGGTCGGAACGGAAGAACGCGCTGTACCGCCACTTGGTGAACACCCAGTCGTGCTCCGCCGGGGCGAGCGGCTCGACGAACGCGCGGTCCCGCTCGCTCGCTCGCATCCCGGGGCCCCAGTAGTCCGCGAGCAGGCCACGCTGCGCCTCGGTCATGTCGCCGGGCTGGGCGGTGTAGGCGATCGGGACGCCGAGCGCGCGGGCCCGGTCGCGCAGAGCGCCGACGTTGTCGACCAGTGGGACGCGCACGGCGTCCGGCAGCGGGCGCAGGAAGAACCGTTGCAGGTCGTGGATGAGCAGGACCGCCCGGCTGGGGTCGATCTTCCAGGTCGCCGTGTTCCGCGGCAGGTCGAGCGGCGTCGGTAGCGGATAGGGCTCGATCGCGGGGATGCCAACCACTCTCGTCGTCCTCTCATCGGGGCGGCGCGGGACTCACTCCGGGCTGTGCCGGCGTTCCAGCTGTTCGGCGAAGGTGCGCCAGGCGTGTGCGATCTCCACGGCGACGGCGGCGACGACGGGTCCGCAGTGTGCGGGCACCCCGTCGGCGAGGGACTCCCAGCGTCCGTCGCCGGCCGCGTGCAGCTCCAGCAGCCGCAGCAGTGCGCGGCCGGGCTCGGTGAAACGCAGCGACGGGTCGGCACGCAGGCGGCGGACCCGGGTGATCAGGTCGGGTCCGGGTGGCGGGACGTGCCTCGGCCCGGAAGGCCCGCACCGGCCCACCGGATCCGCACCGCGGGCCAGCCGCGCCTTGACCGAACGGGCGGTCTCCGGCGAGATGCCCGCGAGTCCGGCCACCTGGCGGAGCGACAGCGCCGGGTCCTCCCGCAGCAGCGCGGCGGCTCTCCGTCGCCGCTCGGCGGCGTCGGTCGGCCGTGCCCTGCCGTCACGACCGGTACGCACGGCGCAGGCGGTGGTGCGCGCGGCGCCGACGGTCTTGGGTGAGAGGCCGACCACGTCCGCGATCAGCCGGTCCGACCAGTGCGGGTGGCTGCGCAGGATCGTGGTGGCCGCGGCCTTGCGGTCACCCAGACTCAGCGGCAGGCCGTGGGTGGTGTTGGCGCGCACCGCGGCCACGAACACGTCGGCGTCCGCACCGTCGAGGAGTTGGGCCCGCACCGCGGTACGGCCGAGCGAACGGGCCGCGTGGACGCGGTGCACCCCGTCGAGGACGCGCAGCGTGCCGCGGTGCACCAGGATCGGCGGCACGCTGTCGATGACCTCGGCGAGCGCCCGTACGTGCCGCTCGTCCACCCCGGTCGACCGCGGCGACCCGGCGACGCGTAGCAGGCGCAGCTCCACGGTGGTGGCGTCGTCGGCCAGCGCGGCCAGCCGCCTGACCGGGCCGTACTCGGCGAGAGTTGACATGTGCGACCCTCCATACCCGACTACCCCGGCCGACGGTAGGCGGCGCCGTGCAACAACCGCGCAACCAGGATTCTTCACACCCCATGACGTGAATATTTCCCTACTGGCACACGCCCGCCGCCGATAGCGTTCCGGAATACCCCATGGAACGCGCAAGGGAGTGGCAGCAGTGACGGTAACCAGTGACCCGGGCGTCAACGGCTTCAGCCCACCGACCCCCGAGGACATCGGGACCAACTATGACAAGTTGGGCTCCTTCCACGGCATGATCGCGAGTGATGTCGGCCTACATATCGGAATGTGGACCCTGCCCGGTGAAAGGAAGCCCGCGTCCACACTTCTCGAACTGTCCAACCGGTCCCAGGAGCGGGCGAACGACTACCACTACGAGACCCTCGGCCTGACGTCGACCGACCACGTGCTGGACATCGGCTGCCGCAGCGGCGGGACGGCGATCCAGCTGGCCCGGCGCAGCGGCGGACGGGCCACCGGGATCGATGTCAGCCGCGGTCAGCTCGCCGAGGCCGTCGCCAGCGCCCAGTCGGCCGGCATCTCCGACCGTGTCTCGTTCCAGTACGGCAACGCCATGGCCCTCGAGTTCGAGGACGAGTCGTTCGACGCGGCCGTGGCGCTCGAGGTGTTCCCGCACCTGTCCGACCGGCAGCGGGGATACCACGAGGCGTTCCGGGTTCTGCGGCCCGGCGGCCACTTCCTGGTGAGCGAGTTCGACCTGCGCAACGGGAAGCCGTCCGACGAGGAGCTGAACGCGTTCCTGCAGACCTGGCAGATCATGCCCCCGACCTCGCCGGCGAAGACCCTGGAGCGGGCGGCCAACGCGGGCTTCGACCTGGTCAAGGTCGAGGACATGAGCCAGAACGTCGCCTTCAGCGGCGAGGGGATGGCGTACCTCTACGCCGACCGGCGCGACGACATCGTCCAGGCCTACGGCGCCGAGGCCGCCGACCACATGGACCACGTGATGCCGCTGATTCGCTCCTTCTTCAACCACCACCTCGGCTCCCACCTGTACCTCCTGCGGAAGCCGCGGAAGGCGTGAATTCCTGACGAGGTTCGAAACCACCGGTCTCCGCACCCGGGCGGCACGACATGGTGAGATCCGGGCGAGGAGGGCGACCGCGCGCCGGTCGCCCTCCTCGAGCTCGTACCGGACATCGAGATCGTCTCCGAGGTCACGATCGCCGGAAACAGAAACACGACACCAGATAGGGGGCAGATGAGCACCACAACCGATCCCACGGTCCACTCCCTGCAGGACGTGGTGACCACTCACTCGAAATCCGGTCGGCTGACCGGACTCGTGCACGGCACGGCCACGGTGACCGTCGGTCTCATCGCGGGCACCTTCTTCGACTGGTCGGTCTCCATCATGCCGGCGCTGGCCACGTCGGATGACCGCACCTACGTCACCGTCATGCAGGAAACCATCAGGGTGATGAACAGAGGGCCGCTGTTCGTCGGCACGTTCATCGGCGCGTTCGTGTTCACCGGCGCCGCGCTGGTACTCCAACGACGGATGGGCGCACGGGCGGCCGTGCGATGGATCCTCGCCGGGCTTCTGCTCTACCTGGCGACGCTGCTGATCACCTTCGGGATCCACTTCCCGCTCAACGACACCCTGGACCGGGCCGGCGACCCGGACACGATCGCCGACCTCGCCGCCCTCCGCGCGGAAACCGAGCAGGCGTGGGTGAACGCCCACACCGTCCGGACCATCGCCACGGCGCTCGCCACGGCGTGCCTGTGCCGGTCCCTGTGGGTTCGCCGCGGGTGACGGTCGAGCCGACGCGACAGCGGCCGGGCGACTCCACGATCGTGCTGGAGTCGCCCGGCCGCTGTCGTATCTGCTACACCGGCTCCCAGACACCGGTCGGCGCCGTGGCCCGGACGACGTCGCCGAAGTCCCTCGGCGACCGGCCGAGAGCCTCCGGCACCCCGTCCGCGAGCTGGGCGTTGCGCCCGTCGAGCGTTTCGGTGAACAGGCCGATCAGCAGGTCGACGCGGGCCGGCGGCACACCGCGCGCCACGGCGTCGGTCCGGTACCGATCCCTGGTCACCGGCACGTAGGTGATCTCCCGACCGGTGGCCTCGCCGATCTCCCGGACGGTGTCGGCGAAGGTGAGCAGTCGAGGCCCGGTGACCTCGTAGAGCCTGCCGATGTGCCGATCGTCGGTCAGCGCGGCGACCACCACATCGGCGATGTCGTCGACGTCGACGAACGGCTCGGCGACGTCACCGGCCGGCAAGGCGACGACACCGCCGCGGACGGCGTCGACCAGGAAACCCTCACTGAAGTTCTGCGTGAACCACGCGGACCGCACGATCGTCCAGTCCGCACCGCTTTCCCGGAGGATCTTTTCGCACTTCTCCGCCTCGTGCTCGCCCCGGCCGGACAGCAGCACCAGGCGGTCGACCCCGTTGCGCCGGGCCAGGTCGACGAACGAGACGATGCGGTCCGCGGCACCGGGATAGGCGATGTCGGGATGGTAGACGACGAACGCCGCGTCCGCGCCGGCCACGGTGGCGGGCCAGGTGTCCGGTTCGCCCCAGTCGAACGGTGGGGTGCTGGCGCGGGACGCGCCGCGGACCGAGACGTCGTGCGCCATCAGCCGCGAGACGACCCGCCGCCCGGTCTTTCCGTTGGGTTGGAGTACCAGGATTTCCCTGGCCATACTGGCCCACCTTTCGGATCGCGGATGTGCCGGGCTCGACCGCGTCATCGGTTGGCGCGTGCGCGTGCCCGCGAGCGCCGCACGCGCGCCGGTCGCCGGTGCAGCCACCAGTACGCGACAGCGAGGTTCACCATCCAACCGAGCCAGAAGCCAGCGAGCGGATGGATGACCTCGGGGGCGTGCGGCACACCCGGGATCGCCGGCACCGCGAGGAACAGCACCCGGCCGGTCACGATCCCCATGGCGGCGGCGAAGCTGTAGAGCATCCACCGACGGTGGTCGCGGGTGTGCCGTGCCCGGCCCGCCGCGTACCCGCGCAGCGTGGTGACGAGCCCGATCACCGCCCAGACGCTCGCGCCGATCGCGCCAAGCGGGTTCAACTCGCCCAGCGGCACCACGGCCAGGGCGAGCGCACAGGACGGCAGCATGCCGGCGAACACGTAGGTACGACCGCTGATCCGGTGCGCCTTCGGATGGGTTCGGCGTAGCCACGGCCACAGCTGCACACACACGGTGGCCAGGGTGATCGTGCCGAACAGTATGTGCCCCAACAACATCGGATAGTGCAGCGCCACCCGGACGTTGATCGGCACCAGCGAGTTCGCCGGGTCGAGCGTGACGTACGGAGGCAACGAGACGGCCAGGAAGGCCACGATCAGCACGACCAGCGCGATGAGTCCACGTGGGCGCCTGCGCCGGCGGACCGGCCTCGATTGGCGAACTCGCGGCGGCCGGTGGTTCAGGGTATTCGACACGAGAGGCTCCTCGCGGGCCTGGTCAACGTTGCGCGGTGGGGGTTCCACGCATTTCGCCAAGACTCCCCTGATCGCCGCACCCGAACCAGGGAGCAGGCCATGCCCGGAAGGTGAATAATTCCTATGGGTGGACCGAAGCGACTCGGGCATAATGTCCGGTATGGCGGCGCGGGCGCCGTCCATGGCGGAATGTCATGGCCCAAGCGGGGCACGAGCGATCGAAACCAGCGCACGAGGAGTGATAATGGACACAGTTCGGCTCGTCGCACTCGTTGTGGCGACGGTGAGCAGCGGTCTCATCGCCGGCCTGTTCTTCGGCTACCACGCCGCGGTGGTCACCGCGTTGCGCGCAATGGACGATCAAACTTACGTGAATGTAAACCGGAACGTCAACAAGCACATCCAGAACGGCCGCTTCTTCCTGACCTTTTTCGGCTCGGCGTTGTTCAGTGCGGTGGCCGCCGTACTTCTGCTCGGCGGTGGCCGCGGCTCGGTGCTGTTGCCGACCGGTCTCGCGTTCCTGTTCAACATGGCCGCGATCGTGGTCACCATCGGCGGCAACATCCCGATCAACAACGCGGTCGATCGGTCCACTCCCGACCAGGCCAGCGCGACACGGGAGCGGTACGAGACGCGGTGGAACCGGTTCAACGCCATCCGCAGCTGGCTGCACGGCCTCGGGTTCGGGTGCCTGTGCTGGGCGCTGGTCGCGTTCGGGGCGCTGTAGTCACCAGCGCCCCGAACGCTGGGGGCGGTTCTCAGGACATCGCCGGGAACCAGTCCACCGACGGCTCGGTGCGCTTCGGGAGCCATCCGGTCGCCTCGGTGAGCGCCGCCGAACTCACCCGCTGGGACCGGGCCAGGATCGCGAGGAACCCGCGGGTGAGCGGCCGGGGCAGACTCCGTGCCCGACGCGCGCCGGCCGCCGCGGCGATCACCGTCCCGAAGTCCCGCTTGCGCACCGGGGTGGCAC
Organism: Actinophytocola gossypii; assembly: GCF_025165815.1. GTDB lineage: Bacteria > Actinomycetota > Actinomycetes > Mycobacteriales > Pseudonocardiaceae > Actinophytocola > Actinophytocola gossypii. The sequence goes on from NZ_JAFFZE010000004.1 coordinate 232,455, forward strand.
CGAGGTTGTACACCCCGGTCGGGGCGGCCAGGGCGGCCACCACACCGGACGCCGCGTCGAACGGGTGGATCGCGGTCAGCCAGCCGTCCGGGTCGCCGAAGTACGCCGGGCCGCCGCGGCGCGCGCCCCGCAGCATCCACCGGCTTATCGCGTCGTCCCCGTGCAGGGTGGCGATCCGCAGGAACACGGCGGTCCGTCCCTCGCCGGCGAAGGACTCCGCGTTGACGTGGGCGGTCACCGACGCGACGGTCGGACCGGCCGGGTCCAGGCGCGCCCGCTCATCGAGCTGGGTGTCACCGCCGTCCGCGTAGACCAGGGACACGCCCTCCTGCACCAGTATCCCGACCCCGGCCGCGCGCGCGGCCATGGCGACCGTCCGACTGCCCTCGGCGCGCAGCCGGTCGTTGTCCGCCCAGTTGCGGCCGCGCAGCATCGCCCGCCCGACCGGGATCCTGGTCGCCAGGTTGACCACGGCGTCGTGCCCTCGGCACACCGCCGTCAGCGCGTCGACATCGAACATGTCCGCGACCGCCGGGGTGGCGCCGAGCGCCTCGACCGCCGCGACCCGGTCCACGCTACTGGCCAAGCCCGTCACTCGGTGCCCCTCGGTCAGCAGCGTCGGGACCGTCTCGCGGCCGAGCACACCGGTCGCTCCCATCAGCAACACGCGCATCGCCGTCACCTCTCACTTCTCGGACCGCGTCAGGCGGCCGGTAGGTCAGCTCGGTCGCCGACGAGGCGTCCGTGATCGAGCACGCCGATCCGGTCGCACACCGACAGCACGTCGTCGGCGCGGCGGCCCGCGTAGAGCACGGCGGTCCCGTACTCGCGCAGGCGGCGCACCGTGGCGTGCAGCCAGTCGGTGTCCGCCCGGTCCAGTCCGCCGGCCGGCTCGTCGAGCACGAGCAGCGGCGGATCGGGCAGCAGTGCCACCGCCAGGCCGAGCGCCCGGCGCACGGCGGCCGAGCAGCGGTCGACGGCGACGTCGGCGTACTCCCCCAGTCGGACCGCCGGCACGACGTGGCCGACCCGGTCCCGTCCGAGGACGCGCGCCCAGAAACTCAGGTTCTCGATCACGGTCGCCGACGGCAGGATCACCGCGTCCCCCACGGCGTGCCCCACCAGCCTGGTACGCGCCGAGACGTCGAGCCGGTCGAGGCGGTGTCCGCCGAGCACTACCGTCCCGGCGTCGGCGGACACCAGGCCGCTCACGGCTCGCAGGACGGTGCTCTTGCCGGCGCCCTCGGCCCCGACCAGTCCGTAGATCTCGCCGGCACGCACGTCGAAGCACAGGTCGTCGACCAGCACCGTGCGACCGGCGGTCACGCGCAGTCCCTGGCAGGACAGAACGATCCGCGGGCGGCCGGTCCGCCCGAGTCTGTCGGCGACCGCGGGTACCGTCATGCGAGCACCTCCGGGATGGTTCGGCTGATACGAAACACGTACCGGACACAGCCTTACAGGAACCCGGTGCCGGCGACAGGGAGCCGAACACGGTCGGTGGTGTGAAATCGTCATGCCGCGATGACGGCGACCAGCAGACCGTCCGCAGCGGTCCAGCGGCCGGCGAACCGGGCGGGGCCGGGACGGCCGGCACGGAGTCGCACCGTGTACGCGCCGCCCGCCGCGAACTCGACGGTCGCGTCGCGAAAGGCCAGCCACTCTCCTGCCGTCGGGAACCATGCCTTGTACACGGCCTCCTTGACACAGAACAGCAGGCGGTCCCAACTGACATGCGGGGCGGTGCGCGCCAACTCGGCATACTGGTCGCGCTCGGCCGGCACGGAGACCAGTCCGTGGACACCGGTGGGCAGCGGCAGATCCGGCTCGGCGTCGATCCCGAGCGCGTCCAGGTCGCCCGCCCTGCCCACGGCGGCCGCCCGGTACCCGGCGCAGTGGGTCATGCTGCCCACGACGCCGGCGGGCCACACCGGCGCGCCACCGGCTCCACGCGGCAGTGGGCCCGGCGGGATCCCGAGCTCCGCGAGGGCGAGCCGGGCGCAGCGGCGTGCCGTCGCGAACTCGGCACGCCGCTTGGGGCTCGCGCCGGCCAGTGACATCTCCTCGGCGGCGAACAGTGGCGCCGGGGCCAGGTCGTCGAAGGTCTCGACCGAGCTGACCCCCGCGGGAAGGATCCCGGAGATCACTACGGTGCCTACGCCGGACCGAGCTCGGCAATCACGTCGGCGACCCGGCCGGGGGACTCCAGGGGCAGCATGTGCCCGGTGTCGGCCACCTGCTCGTACCGGGCGTTCGGCAGCGTCTCCGCCACCACCCGGCCCAGCCCCGGGTCGATCACGGTGTCGGCCGTGCCTGCCAGGACGATCGCCGGTATGTCCACCGAGGACAGTCCGGCGCGGAGGTCCATCCCGCGCGACGAGCGGAAGAAGTCCGCGCGCACGCGACGCGGGGTCGCCGCGAACAGCCGGCGGTTGGTCTCCAACGCCGACGCCGTGGGCTTCGGACCCATGGTCGAGCGCAGCATCCGCCGGCCGAGGGGACCTCGGGACACCGCCCAGCTGAACACCGGGTTGCCCATCAGGCGCACCTCGCTGTCGGGGGTCTCCCGGTCATGGGCGGCGGTGCCGAGCAGGACCAGGCCGCGCACCCGCTCGGCCGCGTCGTCCGCGTGCTCGATCACGTAGGACATGGCCGCGAACCCGCCGCCGGAGTGCCCGGCGAGCACCGCGTCCCGCGCGTCCACGGCGGCGAGCACCGCGGCCAGGTCGTCGCCGAGCCGCCGCACACCGACCGGCTCGGAGCCCAGGGTCGACTCGCCGTGTCCCCGCTGGTCGTAGCTGACGACGGTGTACCCCAGCCCCGCCAGCCGGCCGGCCACGCCCAGCCACGCCTTGCGGCCCGCCGCCCAGCCGTGCGACAGCACTGCCGTGCCGGTGCCGGAGCCGACCGGTGGGCCGAGCACGGAGACGGCGAGCCGGGCCCCGTCGCTGGTGCGCACGGTGCGCACGTGGGCGTCACCGCCGGCGGCCGGCTCGCGCTCGCTCCCGCCGACCAGCTGGTTGAGCCGGCCGAAGGCGGCCTGGGTGCCCTGCGAGTGCTGCAACCCGATGTCCGCGAGCTTGCCGAGGACCCGTGCGATGCCGCGGGGGGTCGCCCGGAAGTGCATCGACAGGCGGGTGCGCCGACCACCGGCCGCCGGTTCGAGGAGGTACTCGCAGGTGCCGGCGAACGCACCGGACACGTAGTCGGCCGCCAGCCGCCGCCCCGGCTCCACCTCGGTGGTGCGAGCGACGAACCGCAGCTTCGGACCACCCTTGTCGACGCCCTTGGGGTGCACGGTCACCTCGGTCTCGCCACCCGGCTTGTCGGGCCCGACCGGACCGGGCCGGAAGGTGTTCTTCGGCACCCACCAGCCGGCGCCCCCGTTGAGCTCGGCGACGAGCTCCTTCCACACGACGTCCGGCGAGGTGTCGATGAACGCCGTGTCCACGATGTCGAAGCCGTCGAAGGCCATAGCGGCTACCTCCTCCAGTTCCGGCGCCGGTCGAAGAAGCCCTGGCCGGGGGTCAGCACGTGGTCCGGGTCGTAGCGGTGCTTGGCCGCGACCAACCGCCACCAGTCGGCGCCGAAGTGGCGGCGCCACTCCCGCTGGTTCATGTCGGGGATGGCACCGATCAGGTACCGCATCCCCCCGAGCGAGACGGCGAGGTCGTAGAGCCGCCGGTTCTGCTCGAGCATGCCGGCGATTCCCTGGTCACCGGGTGGCGGCAGCCGCAACAGGTCGAACAGGTAGCCCACCGGCTCGTCGGGTGTCCGGAACATCGGCCGGTTCACCTTCGAGGTGTCGAACGGATACAGCAACGCGAACCCCATGCCGACGTCGGCCGGGGTCAGCTCGGCCGCCAGCTGCCGGGTGAACTCGGCGACGGTCGAGGCGGGCAGCACCAACGACAGCCACGGGTGCGGCTGGTGCCAGAACCCGTTCTCCTTCAACACCACCTCCAGCGGGTCCATCCGGAACACCCAGTCGCGGAACGGAAGGTCGGCCACGGTCGCCGAGGCGCGATCGTCCCGCAGCCCGGCGAGCAGCGCGGCCCTGTCCGGCGGGTTCCCCCCGTACTGGTACGCGCCGGCGTCGATCTGGTACCGCCACCCGGTGTCGGTGGCGTTGCGGGCCAGGGCACCGACCTGGAAGTCGAACCGGCCGTCGCGCAGGATCCGCTGTTGGTCGGCCAGATAGGTACCGAGGTCGTCGTAGAACAGGCTGAACGTGGTGACCCTGCCCGGCGCGGGAACCAGGTCGACCCTGGCCTTGGTGATGATCCCGACCTGCCCACCGCCGGCGAGCGCGGTGAAGAACAGGTCCGCGTTCTCGCGGGCGGATGCCCGCACCACGTAGCCCCGGCCGGTGACGATCTCGATCTCGGAGACCGTGTCGGCCTGCACGCCGTACTTCTGCACCTGGCCACCGATCCCACCGACGCTGATCGTGCCGCCGATCGACAGGTGCTGGTAGTCGGTGTGCGACGGCGGCATCTTTCCCTCCGCCATCGCCGCGTCCATCAACTGAGCCCAGGTCACGCCCGCGTCGACCCAGGCGCTGTCCCGGTCGATCCGGTGGATCGTGGACAGGCTCTTCGCGTCGATCGAGATCCCGCCCGGCACCGCGGCCTGGCCGTAGTTCGAGTGCGACTCCAGGTCGTCGGCGCTGCTGCCGCTCTGGCCGTTCATCGCGATCGTCAGGCCGTTGCACCGCGCGTACCGGACCATCTCGACGATGTCGCCAACCGAGCCCGGCCGCAGCACGGCCCCCGGTACCGCGTCGACCAGGTGGCCGAAGTCGGCGGAGAACCGGGACAGCACCTCGGGTGCGGTCTCCAGGGTGCCGTCCAGCCGCGGCAGACGGGCCACGCCGGTGGTGTCGGCACCGGCCACCGCCCACGAGCCGCTCGTCGTGCTCCAGCCGACCACGGCCGCGCCGACGGTGATCCGCTTGAGGACGCTGCGCCGGGTGAGGGCGCTGTTCGTCAGGTTCTTCATCTCTTCATCAGCTCCGTATCCCGGCGGCCCGACCGACGTGCTCGATGCCTGAAATCGTGGTGACCTGATAGGCGGACAGATCGAAACGCTTGAGTTGCTTGCGGAACTTCCAGGTGAAGCTCGGCCAGATCGACGGATTGCGGCCGTGCTCATCGAGGTACCAGCTGGCGCACTGCCCGGCGTTCCACACCGTGGTCGACAGCTTCCGCTGAACCGTCTCGTTGTAGGCGGTCTGCGCGTCCTCGTGCACCGAGACACTGGCCAGTCCGCGCTTGTCCATCTGGTCGAGCGCGTCGACGATGTAGGCGACCTGCGCCTCGATCATCACCGTCTGCGAGGAGTGGCCGAGGGTCGTGTTCGGACCGAGGAGCATGAACAGGTTGGGGAAGCCGGACACCGTGGTGCCCCGATAGGCCGTCATGCCGTCGGCCGCCCAGGTCCGCGCGAGCGAGTCGCCCCGGTCGTTCCACACCCGCCGCGCGATCGGCCGGTCGGTGGCGTGGAACCCGGTGCCCAGGATGATCGCGTCGACCTCCCGCTCACGGCCGTCGGCGGTGACCACGGAGTTCCCCTGAACCCGCACGATACTGTCGGTGACCAGCTCGACGTTGGGCTGCTGGATCGCTGGGTAGTAGGTGTTGGAGAACAGCATCCGCTTACAGCCGATGGTGAAGTCCGGGGTGAGCTTGGCCCGCAGCTCCGGGTCCGGCACGCTCTTGGTGAGGTGCTTGACGAACATGCCCTGTACGCTCTTCGCCGCGATCTTCGGGCGGCCGAGCAGGAACGCGAGCACCTCACGACCCCACTGGTTGTAGCCGCGGCGGAAACCGCGGTACCCGGGGATGTTGCGGAACAGCCATTGCCGGAACCGGCCGTTGGGCTTGTCGTTCTTGGGCGCGATCCACGCCGGCGTCCGCTGGTAGAGGTCCATCCGGCCGACCTCGGGCTGGATCTTCGGCACGAACTGCAACGCGGAGGCGCCGCTGCCGATCACAGCGACCCGCTTGCCGGACAGGTCGAAGTCGTGGTCCCAGCGGGACGAGTGGAACACGGTGCCGCCGAAGTCCGCGAGGCCGGGGATGTCCGGGATCACCGGGTCGCTCAGGTAACCGCTGCCGGTCACCAGTACCTGGGCGGTGTAGTCGCCCTGGCTGGTCTCCAGGTGCCAGCGCCGCACCGTCTCGTCCCAGCGCGCGGACAGTAGCTCGTGGTGGAACCGGATGTGCGGGCGCACGCCGAACCGGTCGGCGCAGTCGTTCAGGTACGCGTACAGCTCCGGCTGCTTGCCGTAGGTGCTCTGCCAGTCCGAGCGCTGCGCATAGCTGTAGGAGTAGAGCAGGGCGGCCACGTCGCACTCGGCGCCGGGGTAGGTGTTGTCGCGCCAGGTGCCGCCGACCTGCCCGGCGCGTTCGAAGATCAGGAAGTCGTCCTCTTCGGACTTCAGCAGGCGGATGGCCAGGCCGAGGCCGGAGAACCCGGCGCCGATGATGGCCACCCGCACGTGCGGGACTGGCTGCCCGCCGGTCTCGTCCTGGCGCACGTCGCCCGTGGTGGAGTCGGTGATCGTCATAGGTCCGCCTCCTCAGGCGTGGTGCCGGCTCGCGTCGACCTCGGGTTTCACCGGCTTGTTCTGGACCGTGGTCATTCTCGCCTCGTCTCGTCGTTCGCAGGGCCTGGTGACCTCATGCCGCGACGAGGTAACCGCGTCGGCCGCAAGAGGTCCGCAAGTGCACGCGGCGTTGCGTTCGCGTTGCGCCGGTCGTCTTTCCTGGGCACCACGACAGGCACACGACAGGCACAGTCGAGAGGAGCCAACGCTCATGGAACTGCCCACCGTCGAGGAACTGGCGGACCAGCTGCAGGACGTGTCCGGTGCGGAATCGATCGACGTCGACGCTCCGCTTCAGAAGATCTCGGACGTCGACTCGCTCGACCTGATGGAGTGGCTGTACAACTTCCAGTCCGAGTACCCGCACATCCCGGCCGACGAGTCGTTGTTCAGCGACATGGACGACACGACAACCCTGCGTACCGTGCACGGCCGGATCGTGGCGCTGGTCGCGCAGCCGGCCGCACAGAACTAGGGCCGCCCGTGACTGGCTTCGACATCACCGGCTGGGGCATGTCCGTGCCCGGGCGCGTGGTGACCAGCGTCGAGATCGCCGACCGGTTCGGGGTCACCGAGGACTGGGTCGTCAGCAGGTGCGGGATCCGCGAGCGGCGGTTCGTCTCCCCCGGGGAGACGACCGCCAGCCTCGCGGTGGAGGCCGGTCGCGCCGCGCTCGAACGCGCGGGGCTGACCGGCGCGGACATCGCGCACCTCATCGTGGCCTCGGCCACTCCCGAGCAGCTCTCCCCCGCCACCTCGGTGTTCGTGCAGCACGAACTCGGCGTCGCGGGGAGCGCGCACGACGTCAACGCGGAGTGCTCCGGGTTCGTCTACGGGCTCGTGACCGCGGCCGGCCTGATGGCGCTGGACCCACGGCCGATCCTGCTGATCGGCTCGGACACCCACTCGCTCACGATCAACCCGGCCGACCGCGACCTCAGCATCCTGGCCGGGGACGGCGCCGGCGCGATCGTGCTCACGCCGAGCCCGAACAACTGGATGCTGGCCTGGAACCTCGGGGCGGACGGTTCCCGCGCGGACAGCCTGAAGATCCAGGCCGGCGGGAGCCGGATGCCGACCACCGAGGAGACCGTCCGGAAAGGACTGCACTACTCGGAGATCAAGGGCAACGAGATCTACCTCAACGCCGTGCGGTACACCGTCCGAACGGTACGCGCCACGCTGGAGTCGGCCAAGGTCGAGCCGGGCGAGGTGGACCACATCCTGCCGCACCAGGCGAACATCCGCATCATCAACTCGATCCTCAACCACACCGGACTTCCCGCGGACCGGCTGATCACGAACCTCGAGCGCTACGGCAACACCGCGTCGGCGTCCATGCCGATCGCGCTGACCGAGGCACTCGACGACGGCCGCGTCTCCGACGGCGAGCTGCTCCTGCTCGCCGGGTTCGGCGCCGGCATGACCTGGGGATCGGTACTCCTGAAATGGGGTGGCGAACCCACATGAGTCAGAAGAACACCGCCGGCGTCCGTCCCGCGCAGCCGGTCGCTCTCGTCACGGGAGCGTCCGGCGGGCTCGGTCAGGCGTTGGCCATGGAGCTCGACGCGCTCGGCTGCCGGGTCGCGGTGCACTACAACAGATCGGTCGACGCGGCCCGCGCCGTCGCCGGCAAACTGGACAACCCCTCGATCGTGGTCGGTGGCGACATCGGCTCGTGGGACGCGGTCGGGACGATGTTCGAGGAGATCCAGGAGGGACTCGGCCCGGTCGACGTGCTGGTGAACAACGGCGGGATCCGCCGCGACGCGCTGATGGCGATGCAGTCGCCGCAGGACTGGCACGAGGTGATCCGGACGAACCTGCTCGGCACCTTCCACACGACCCGCGCCGCGGTCGGGGGCATGCTGCGGCGCCGTTGGGGTCGGGTGATCAACATCGTCTCGCCGTCCGGTCTGATCGCGTCCTCCGGTCAGACCGCGTACTCCGCCTCGAAGGCCGGGATCATCGGGCTCACCCGGTCCCTGGCCGCCGAGGTCGGCCGCCGCGGGGTGACCGTCAACGCGCTCTCCCCCGGGTTCATGGAGACCCCCATGACCAGTGGCCTGTCCGATGCCGTCGTCGACGGGATCCGCGAGAAGTCCCCCATCCCGCGGTTCCCAACCCCGGAGGAGGTGGCCGTGGCCATGCGTCTGTTCCTCGACAGCGACTGCGTCACCGGCCAGGTCGTCAGTGTGGACGGTGGTGTGTCGATCACCTGATCGATGGGCCAGACGACGACCTCCCACGAACGGCGGGTCCGCGCACGGCGGGGTGCGCGGACCCGCCGTTCGGCTGTCCTAGGCCGCGTCCACACCGCTGTGCGTAAGCCGGGACACGAGCTGGTCGCGCATCCGCGCCGGGATCGTCGCGGCGAAACGCCGCAGGTACTGGGCCAGGTGCGCCTCGCTCTCGAGGAAGGGCAGGTCGAACACCAGCAGCCGGCGAACCGCCAACAGCGGACTCGGCGAACGCAGCGGCCGGAACGTCCTGCTCCACAGGCCAGGCTCCGGGCAGACCGGGTGGAACTGGCCGATCATCAGACCATCGGCGACGAACTCGTCCTTGGCCTTACGTTGCAGCTCGTCCAACTCGGTCGAGTCCTCGTGGTCGAGATCGGGCAGCACCACCAGCAGGGCGAGCAGCTCCTGGTCCTCCTGGCTCAGGTCGGCGGACAGCCGCCCGTGCCAGTCCCGCAGCTGGGCGACCATCGACGGCAGGTCCACCCCGCTGCCGTCGTCGACCGGAACCCCGAGGAAGTACAGGTCCTTGCGCAGCGACGGCGCCGTGTACGGACAGACCGGACCGGTACGGCCGAGTTCGGGGTGCGAGGACATCAGGAACTCCCTGCTCCAACGCAGGATCTCGCCCAGCGGCCCGCGGTGCGGCTCGGGCACCTCGCCGCGGGCGACCTCGCTCGCCGGCCAGAGCTGGAGCCGGTCGTCGCACAGTACCGCACTCATCGCGGCGCCCTCCACATCGGACGCAGCACGGGACCGTCCGGCAGTACGATGTCTTCTCCCACCGGGAGAAAACCCATTCGCCGGCTGAGCCCGGCGCCGCCGGCGGAGCTGGTCTCGGTGTACATCCCGACCTCCTCCCGGTCCGCGCGCTCGGTCAGCGTCTCGGCGAGGGACCGCCCGGCGCCGCGGCGCTGGGCGCTCGGAGCGACCCCGCCGAAGGACACGTAGTAGTGGCGTCCGGTTGGGTGGCGTTCGGCCTGTCGCGCCATGACCGCCAGCAGCGCGTCGCGGTACTCGCCGGCGATCTCGCCGAACCGCTCGGTCAGCTCCGCCTCCCGTGCCGCCACCTTCTCCTGCGCGCCGGGCGGTAGGAACAGCAGCACGGCGTCGCGGTCGGCGGTGGTGAACACGCCGTCGTAGTCGAGTGAGAGGTCCACGTGGGCCCGGAAGAACTCGGGCAGGATCTCGGCGCGCCGCACCGGGTCGGGGAACAACCAGACCGCGACGGGGTCCGAGTGGAAGGAGCCGGCGAGTACCTCCACCAGCCGGTCGGTGTCGGTGGCCGACCTCATGGTGTCGGCCTGGGACGTCTCGGGGATGCCGTCGGGTCGCACAACGTCTCCGTCCGTCGTGGGGTCCGGGTACCGCTCCGCCGCCGGGTCGGCGCCGGCGGCGAGTTCGTGCACCCGGTCGTGCAGGTGGTCGAGGTAGCTCTCCGCCTCTGGCTTGAGCAGGACGCTGCGCAGCACGTGCGCCGATGCGGCGTCGCGGGCGAGGTCGGGGTGTCGGCGCCGGAGCGCGTCGGCATCGACCCGCACCACACTCAGGAACACCGGGTCGTCCGTCGCGGTCATGCCCGTGCGAAGCACCCGGTTCGAGGCCGTGTCGACCGCGCTCACGGTCGCCGCGCCGGTCGTCGGGAAGTAGGTGACGATGTCCAGCTCCGGGCGCTGGTACAGGCGCAGCCGTGGCCCGTCGTCGATCAGGTCCGCCCAGCGCAGCGCGGCCCGCCGGCTGGCCGACAGGGTGGCCCCGAAGCCCTCCGGTGTCAGCGGGAGCAGCTTCAGCGTCAACCACAGCGCCGCCGCGGCCGCGCCGGCCCGGGAGCACTCCAGGCTGATCTCGCCGAGGTGCAGTTCGGCGTCGGTGAAGTACGTGTACGGCGAGTCGTGGGCGAAGAACCTGCCGACATCGGGGTCCGCGAACAGGACCGCGCCGCACCCGTAGGGCTGGAGCCCGTGCTTGTGCGGGTCGACGACCACCGAGTCGCACTCGGCGATGGCCCGCCACGGCCGGGGGTCCAGCCGCTCCTCGGCGCCCGGCCGTGCGAGCAGGGCGAAGAACCCCCCGTAGGCGGCGTCCACGTGCACCCGGGCGCCGTGGCGGCGGGCCAGCGGCAGCACCTCGTGCACCGGATCGACAGCGCCGAGACCGGTGGTGCCGGCGGTGACCACGACGGTGCCGACACGCCCGGTGGCCAGCTCCCGCTCCAGGGCGTCGACCTCAAGTCGGCCGGCGGAGTCGACCGGCAGCGGGTACGCCGGCATGCCGAGCACGTGACACATCCGCCGGTGGGTGTAGTGCGCCTCGGAGCTGAACGCCACCCCACGCCCGGGGTGCGACTGGCGGGCCACGTACAGCGCCTCCAGGTTGCCGATGGTGCCGCTGGAGGTCAGGTGCCCGGTGGCGGAGCGCAGGCCGAACATCGCGGCCAGCGACGCCACGCACTCCCGCTCCATCTCGGTGGTGGCCGGGCCGCCCTCGGCCGCGTGGTTGTTGGGGTTGTGGAGCATCGCGGTGAGGTAGCCGACGATCGCCGCCGGATGCGGCGGTCTGACCATCTGGCCGGCATAGCGGGGATGGAAGAACGGGTAGTTGTTCCTCATTCGCTCGGCGAAGGCGGTGAACGCGGGCGCGAACGCGGCGTCGTCGACCAGCTGGGCCGGATGCCGGGTATAGGGGCCGAACCGATCGCCCCACCGCTCGACCACGTCGACCGCGTGGGAAAGCCAGTACCTCAGGTCCATGTGGCTCCCACTTCCGTTGTCACCTCTGGTATACGGTCAGCTACGCAACAGCGGCGCAAACCCTCACCGTTCGGCCGGCGCGGTGACCAGGTGCCGCAGACCGACACCGGCCAGTGCCGAGTTCGCCTCGGCGAACAGCGCGCGTGCCGAACTCCGGTCACCTCGGCCGGCCCGGCCGGCGAAGGCCCGTGCCAGCGCCTGCTTGGCCAGCGCGATCCATGGCCACGCCTCCCGTTCGGTGAGCCAGGACAGGGCCGAGGTCAGCTGGCTCTCCGCCTCGTCCCAGTCCCCGGCGACCACGGCGAGCCGACCGAGGTGGAACGAGACCGGGCCGACGAAGGTCCGGTAGCCGACACCGCAGACCAGCCCGGCGTGCCGCGCCAACCGCGTCCGCAGCGCGTCGGCCGTCATCGGGTCGCCCAGCTCGACCGCGCCGAGCGCGAGCACGCCCATCAGGTGTGGCCACTCGTCGCCGGGCGGGAGAGGTTCGGCACCGGTCGCGAAGGCCCGCACGGTGAGGTGTGGTCCTCCCCTGGCTCCACCGGCGAGCGCCAGCAGGGAGCGTTCGGCGGCCTCGAGCCCGGTCACCGGCGACCTGACGGCGGCCGGCTGGAGGCTGGTGCGCAGCAGTCCGGCGACCAGCAGCTGCCGTTCCGCGAGACTGCCCGGCGCCGGGCTGACCGCCGACGAGCCGTCCACGGCGGTCGCCGCCGCCGGCGAAGCGGCCCGGTCGCCGTGCCCGGTGAAGACCGCGGCGGCCCTGGCGGTGAGCGCGGCGTCGGTGAACCTGCCATGGGTGACGGCCGTCGCCACCGCGTGCTCGAGCAGCAGGGCGTCGCCGAACCGGCCGGCGTCGTGCGCCGCGGCCACCAGTGCGGCCAGCGCGTCGCTCCGGGCGCCGAGGTCGCCACGCAGCTCCGCGGCCATGGCCTGGTGGTGCGCGGCGACCAGCCGCGCGTCAGCGTCGTCCACCGCGGTCGCGACCGCGAGCAGTTCACCGGCGAGGGTGTGCCGCCAGGCCACCGCCTCCATGTCGCCGACGAGCAGGCCGAGCTCCCTGGTCAGCGCGACGAGCGCCGCGTCGGCCAGCGATCCCGCGACGACCGTGGACCCGAGCCGGACCTGCCTGGCCAGCAGCCGACCGAGGATCACCCCGTCGATCCCACCGGCGCCCGGTCCCGGCGCGTGCTCGCGGACCTCCTGCACCAGCAGCTCGATCAGGGCCGCGGCCTCACCGCGCAGCTCGGGTCGGGTGCCGACGGCGTCGGCGAGACCGAGTGCGGCCCGCGCGGCCACCGGCAGGCGCTCGCTGTGCACCGCGTGCAGCGCGCCGTCGAGCAGGGTCTGCTCGCACCCCGGGTGGCCGGCGGCGAGCTGTGCCAGTCCGAGGTTGGTGATCGCCTCGGCGTGCAACCTGCTGTCGGCGCTCGGCACGTGGCGCAGCGCGTCGCGGTGGAGGCGCACCGCGTCCTCCGCCGCGCCGTCCGCGCCGGCCCGCGCCGCGGCCCGCCACAACCACCGCACGGCCCGCTGGTCCCCGCCCTCGGTCGCGCCGGCTGAACGGTGATGGGCCAGTGCGCGGGTGTAGCCGGCGAGGTCGCCGGCGCGCCGACTTTCGATCACGTCCGCCAGCCGGGAGTGCAGGCCCCGGCGGCGGACCGTGCTGAGCCGCGCGTAGACGGACCGGCGCAGCACGTCGTGGGTGAAGCGGTACCGGCCGGAGCGTGCCGCCCCGGCCTCGGAGAGGATCCCGGCCGCCAGCAACAGGTCCAGGGCGTCCATGGCACGGCCGGAATCCAGTTCGGCCACCTCGACGACCAGGTCGAGCTCGAAGACCCGGCCCGCCGCGGCCGCGGCGCGCAGCAGGCGGCGGGGCTCTGGCGCGAGCCAGGCGAGCTGGGCGGCCGCGTAGTCGTGGATGGCCGGGGACAGCTCCTCACCCGAGTCGCCGTCCCGCTCGCACGGCCACTGGAGCAGTTCGAGCAACAGGTAGGCGTTGCCGGCCGTGTCGGCGACCAGCCGGCGTGTGCTCGGCAGCTCCGCGAGGAACTCCTCCGGCACGACCTCGGTGACCAGGGCCGCCACGTCCCGTTCGGTGAGACCGGGCAGGGAGAGGCGGTACAGCCAGCCGTCCTGGTCGACCGCCTGGACGGCGGCCAACAGCCGGTCCGGACGCCGCGCCGCCGGCCCCGCGGTCGCCACGACCAGCAGCGACGCCTCGTGCCGGCGCCGGAACACCTGGCGCAGCACCGCGAGGGTGTCCTCACCGGCGAGGTCCAGCTCGTCCAGGAACAGCAGTACCGGCCGGTCGCGGGAGACCCGCACCACCAGGTCGACGACCGCCGCCGGATGTTCGGACGCGGTGGGATCGGCGGCCAGTGCGGCCAGCACCGCCCTGGCCCGGGCGTCGTCCTGGTCGTCGAGCCCGGCGGTGAGCAGCTCACCGATGGCCTCCGCGAACGGCTGGTACGGCACGGACGGATCCCGGTCACAGCGCCCGTGCGCCACCAGCCCCCCGCTGAGGCTGATCCGGTGGGCCGCCTCGGTCACCAGCCGGGTCCGGCCGACGCCGGCCTCGCCGGTGACCAGGACCATGTGGCTGGTCCCGCGCTCCGCCCGGGACCAGGCTCGTGCCAGCGCGGCCAGCTCACCGACCCGCCCGACGAACGGGGCGGGCGAGCGGGGCCCCCGCTGGGACGGGTCCTCCTTGTCGTCGGGCGCCGGCCCGCCGAGCAACGCGACGTAGGCCGCCTGGCTCTCCGGTGACGGATCGATCCCCAGTTCGTCGGCCAGGGTGCGCCGCAGCTCGTGGTAGGTGCGCATGGCCTCGGCGCAGTTACCGGCGGCGACGTGCGCGGTCATCCTGGCCCGGTACGCGCTCTCCCGCAGTGGCGCGTGCCGGACCACCTCGTCGGCGAGCCGCAGCGCGGCCACCCCGTCACCGGCCGCCGACGCCGCGAGGCTCGCGGTCTCCAGCGCGGTCGCGAGCAGTTCCGCCAGCCGCGCCCGCACCTCGTTGACCCAGTCGCCGTCGTGCTCGGGCAACAGCGGCCGCCGCAGGCAGGTGAGCGCAGACTCGGCCAGCCGCCGCGCGTCGGCGGACGCCCCCTCGGCGTGCGCGGCGACCGCCTCGGCGACCTCCTGTTGGGCGCGTTCGAGGTCGATCACGGCGCCGGGTGGCAGCCGCAGCAGGTACCGCCCGCCCTGGGCCACCACCGGGACGCCGTCGTCGGTCGTCGCGCCCGCGACGAACGAGCGGACCCGGCTCACCACGCTGCGCAGCGCCGAGGCCCAGGTGTCGGGCAGTCCGTCCGGCCAGATGGTGTCCGCGAGCTGGTCCCGGCCGGTACCGCCGGGGCCGTCCAGCGCCATCCGGACAAAGGCGACCCGCGCCTGCGCGCTCGACAGGTGGTGCGACCCGGTCGACTCGCACTCGATCGCCACGAGCCCGGTGAGCCGAACCAGCACGCCGGGGTTCGGTGGCGGATCCGGTAAGTCAGGCAGCATCGTTCCTCCTCCACCTAGACCCTGCGGCCGACCGTTCGCGGACCGGTCACGTCCGGCTTGGGCAGCGCACGGTGTTGCGCCCCGGTTGCGCGTCCCCCCGTAGAAATCCCAGGTGCCATGACCGTGGTTAGTGGGTGAGGAGACGCACGTGAACGCTTCAGCTGCCTGGCAACACCTCGAGCCGAAAGTTGCGGCGATCAACCGGCGAATCGACGAGCTCGAGTGGGAACCCAGTCGCCGCAACAACTTCGTCTCCTACCGGCCGGAGATGGACAGTCCCTACGTCGAGGTCGACGGCGAGCGCCTGTTGATGATGTCCGGCTACGGCTACATCGGGCTCGGCGGCGACGAGCGCGTCGCCGCCGCCGCGAAGGCCGCGATCGACCAGTACGGCACCGGCACCCCCGGCGTCCGCGCGCTCGCCGGCACCATCCCGCTGCACGAGGAGCTCGAGGCCGAGGTGGCCCGGTTCACCGGCCGGGAGAACGCCCTGGTGTTCAGCTCGGGCTACGCCGCGAACGTCGGCACGGTCGGCGCTCTGGCCGGTGCGGGCGACACGGTTCTGCTGGACAAACTGGACCACGCGAGCATCGTGGACGGCGCCCAGCTCAGCGGCGCCACCGTCACCCGTTTCCGGCACAACGATCCGCGCCACCTGGACCTCCGGCTGGCCGCGACCAACCCGTCCGGCACCCGGCTGGTCGTGGTCGACAGCGTGTACTCGATGGACGGCGACATCGCACCGCTGCCGGAGCTGCGTGAGGTGTGCGACAAGCACGGCGCGCTGCTCATGGTGGACGAGGCGCACGCGCTCGGTGTCATCGGCGCCACCGGACGCGGCATCGAGGAGCACTTCGGCGGCGAGGTCAAGGCCGACATCAAGGTCGGCACGCTGTCCAAGGCGGTGCCCTCCAACGGCGGCTGGATCGTCGGCTCCGCGGACTTCCTCCAGTACCTCAAGCGGCACGCCCGGCCGTTCCTGTTCTCCGCCGCGCTCGCCCCGGCCCAGGCCGGCGCCGCGCTGGAATCGTTGCGGATCCTGGACCGGGAGCCGGAGCGGGTGACCTACGCGCAGCGGGAGTCGGCCAGGTTCCGCCAGGTGATGTCCGACGCCGGGATGAACACCGGTGCCAGCCAGAGCGCGGTAGTGCCGCTGATCGTCGGCTCCGACGAGAACGCCTGGGAGTTCGCGACCGCCTGCCGCAAGGCCGGCGTGGTCGGGCTGCCGGTGATCACCCCGGCCGTGCCGCCCGGTCTCGCCCGGCTGCGGATCGCGATCACCGCCAAGCACAGCCGGGCCGACATCGACTTCGCGATCGACGCCTTCCTCACCGCGGCGCGCCAGTGCCACCTGATCGGGGAGTGACGGCGATGGCGCGCACATCGACGAGGACGCCGATCGCGATCACCGGACTCGGCGTCGTCACTCCCGCCGGTTCCACGGTGGACGACTTCTGGGCGACGCTGCTCGCCGGGCGCTCCACGGCGGCGCCGCTGGAGACCGACGTGGACAGTGGCGAACTCGGCGTCCGCTTCGGCTGCGCGGTCCGCGGGCTCGCGGACGTCGGGCTCATCCCGCCGAAGGAGTCCCGGCGGATGGACCCGTTCGCGCGCTTCGGCGTCACCGCGGCGCTGAGCGCCTACCGCGACGCCGGGTCGCCGAGCCCCGACCCCCGGCGCACGGCGATCGTGGTCGGCAACGCCGTCGGCGGCCGGCAGACCACCGACGCGGAAAGCGGCAACTACTTCCGGCACGGTCCGCAACGGGTGAACCCGCTGCTGCCGCTGGT
Source organism: Actinophytocola gossypii (assembly GCF_025165815.1). GTDB lineage: Bacteria > Actinomycetota > Actinomycetes > Mycobacteriales > Pseudonocardiaceae > Actinophytocola > Actinophytocola gossypii. The sequence goes on from NZ_JAFFZE010000004.1 coordinate 249,352, forward strand.
GAGCATGCCCAACGCGGCGGCCGCGCTGCTGGCGATGCGGCTGGGCTGGCACGGACCGGCGCTCACCATCGCCACCACCTGCGCCAGCGGCGTGGACGCCATCGGGCACGCGATGCTGATGCTGCGCGACCACCGCGCGGACGTGGTGATCGCGGGCGGAGCCGAGTCGACGCTCAGCCCCGTGACCCTGGCCGCGTTCGCCAACCTCAACGCGGTCTCCGCCCGCTTCGAGGAACCGGAGCTGGCCAGCCGGCCGTTCGACGTGGACCGGGACGGGTTCGTCATGGGCGAGGGTGCCGGCTTCGTCGTCCTGGAACGCGCCGACGACGCGCGGGCCAGGGGCGCGCGAACCTACGGCCTGGTCGCCGGCTACGGCAGTACCGCCGACGCGCACCACCTCGCGATGCCGCTGCCGGACGGCTCCGCGGCGGTCACCGCGATGCAGGAGGCGATCGCCGACGCCGGCCTCGACCCGAGCGATATCGCGCACGTCAACGCGCACGGCACCTCCACCCAGCAGAACGACCGCGCGGAGGCGAACGCGCTGACCAAGGTGTTCGGTCCGGGCGGACCACCGGTCACCTCGACCAAGAGCGTGATCGGCCACCTGATCGGCGCGGCCGGTGCGGTGGAGGCGATCGCCGCGGTGTTGACCAACCAGCACGCGGTCGTGCCGCCGACCGCCAACCACGAACGGCTGGAGCCGGGAATGGAGATCGACGTGGTGCACCGCGAACCACGATCCATCACGCCGGGGCCGGCGCTGTCGAACTCGTTCGGCTTCGGCGGGCACAACGCCTGTCTGGTGGTGACCCCCTGATGACGACCAGCGCTCCTCCCCCACCGTCGGGCGGCCAGGCGGTCGCCACGCTCGTCCGCGCCGTCACCGCCGGCGAGCTGGCCGGCTACCGCGACGCGGTCCGCACGGTGCTCGACTCGCCGGCGCCGGGTGGCGGCACTCCCACGCCGTCGCCGGTGCACCCGTTCGTCCTCGCGCACCAGGCGTTCGAGCTGGCGTTCGGCAAGATCGGCGCGACCAGGGCGGACGGCACCGAGCCGACGCGGGTCCACCTGAGCCAGGAGATCCGCGTCGACCGGCCACTTCGGCCAGACGAGCGGGTCACCGTCGAGGTCGACCTGCTCGGCGCCCGCCGCGAGGCCGGCGGGGTACGGGTGGCCCTGCGCGCCATGCTTGTCGGGGCGGACGGGACGCAGTTCGCCGAGCTGGTCACAGGGGCTCTGCTCGGCGGCGCGGTCACGCCGGCACCGTTCGGCGAGCTTCCGCCGTTTCCGGCGCACCGCGGCAAGGCCACCGGCACCGTCCTGAGCCGACAGTTGACCCGGGACAGCGTACGGCGGTACGCGGAGGTGTCCGGCGACGACAACCCGATCCACCTCGACGACGCGGCCGCCGAGGCCGCCGGCTTCGACGGGGTCATCGCGCACGGCATGAGCGTGCTCGCCATGGTCTGCGAGGAGGTCGTCGACCGGCACGCCGGCGGAGACGCCACGCTGGTACGGGAGATCGGTGTCCGGTTCTCCACCCCGGTCCGGCCGGGCGAGCCCGTCGACATCACGCTCCAGCCGGCCGGCGACACCGTCTGCTTCAGCTGCCGGACCCCACACGGGCTGGCGTTGAAGGGCGGCTGGGTGACCCTGGGCGAGCCGCCCCTGTTATCCGCGACCGAAGGCACGATTGCGAGCACCTGATGGCAGACCTGTTACCGGCCCCCGGTTTCCACGAAGCGTTCCTCGCCCAGGTCGACACCCGGCCGAACGACGTCGCGCTGGTGTGGCACAGACAGGAGACGACCTACCGCGAGCTGTACGAGATGGCGAGCAAGGCCGGCGCGCAGCTGGTCGGGCTCGACCTCGGCCCGGACGAGCCGGTCGGCGTGCTGGCCAAGAAGTCCCCCGCCGCGGTCGCGCTGGTGCTGGCCTGCCTGCTGGCCGGCAGACGGTTCCTACTGCCCTCACCCGCGCTCGCCGAACGCACCCTGACCACCCTGTTCGCCCGCGCGGACTGCCGGTACGCGCTGGTGCCGGACAGCGACCCGATCCCGATTCCGCCCGCGTCGGGTCCACCCGCGCTGCGGGTGGTCGACCAGACCGACGTCTCGTTCATGCTGACCACGTCCGGGTCGACCGGGCTGCCCAAGATCGTCCCGCTCAGCCAGTCCGGTGTGGACAGGTTCGTGGCGTGGGCGGCGGACGCCTTCGACATCGGGCCGGGCCGGTCGGTGCTCAACTACGCCCCGCTCAACTTCGACCTGTGCCTGCTGGACGTGTGGACCACGCTGGCGCACGGCGGGCGGGTGGTCATGATCGACCCGGCGTACGCGGCCAACGGGTACCACCTGCTCGATCAGCTGACCCGACACGAGGTGCACGTCGTGCAGGCGGTGCCGATGTTCTACAGCCTGCTGATCTACGGCGTGGTGACCCGCGACCCCGAGCGGGTGTTCCCGTCGGTGGAGCACGTGATGTCCACCGGCGACGCCATCCCCGACTGCACGCTCGAACAGCTGCCTGCGCTGTTCCCGTCGGCGCGGCTGCACAGCATCTACGGCTGTACCGAGACCAACGACAGCTTCGTGCACGAGGTGGACCGGGACACGGCCGGCAAGTCGGGCCCCATCCCGCTCGGCGTCCCGGTGTCCGGGTCGAAGGCCGAGATCGTCGGCGCGGACGGCGCGGTGCTGGACGGCTCCGGGATGGGCGAGCTGTACGTGTCCACCCCGTTCCAGACCACCGGCTACCTCAGCCGACCCGACCAGGACCACCGCTTCGTCCCCCATCCGCACGGCTGGGATGACCGGCGCTACTTCCGCACCGGCGACCTGGTCCGCCGGGACGACAACGGCCGGATGTTCCTGGTGGGGCGCAGCGACTTCCAGGTCAAGGTTCGCGGGGTCGCGGTCAACACCGCTGAGGTGGAGCGGGTGCTGCTCGACCACCCCGAGGTCGACGAGGCCGCGGTGGTCGCCACGCCGGACGACCTCGCCGGGAGCGTCCTGCGGTGCGTGGTGCGGCGCACGCCGGGCAGCCGCCTGAACAGCCTCACCCTGCGCGGCCACTGCGCGAAGAACCTCCCGCAGGCCGCGATCCCCACGGTGCTGCGCATCGGCGACGAGCCGCTGCCCAAGACCCCCACCGGCAAGGTCGACCGCAACGCCGTCAGTTTTCCCGATGTATCGCCGACCGCACGAGGAAGGGTGTCATGAGCAACATCGACGCAATCAAGAAGTTCCTGATCGACGAGTTCCTCCCGGACGTCAGCGCCAGCGAGCTCGACGTCGACCACGACCTGCTGGCCGACGGGCTCATCGACAGCCTCGGGGTGCTGAAGCTGATCGCGTGGATCGAGGAGCGGTTCGCCCTCACGGTGACCGACACCGAGCTGGACCCGGACAACTTCCGCAGCATCTCGGCGATCGACGCGTTCGTCGAGGACTCGCGCAAGCCGACCGCGGCCGGGGCCTGAGACCGATGGGCGGGGTACTGGAAGGGCTGATGGCCGGGCAGGCCGACGTCCCGCTCGAGGACTGGCGGTCCTTCTGGGACCGGCTGGAGGCCGGTGGGGTCGACCGGGGCGAGGCCGTCGCCCTGCTGTCCTCACTGGCCACCCGGCTCCCGGACCACGGCACGCTGTGCGGCCTGCTCGCCTCGTTCGACGAGCGGCGGCCGGCGGCGCCCCGGCACTGGGCGAACGCGGTCAACATCGTCGGCACCGGCGGCGGGCCGCGTACGTTCAACATCTCCACCGCGTCGGCGTTCGTGGCCGCCGCGGCGGGGGTGCCGGTGGTGAAGACCGGGTCCCGCGCCTACACCAGCAAGGTCGGCTCGATCGACCTGCTGGAGCGGCTCGGGATCGGGCTGACCAAGTCGCACGCGGACACCGAGGAGTCGCTGGACCGCTTCGGGCTCGCGTTCGCCGGCCAGTTCGTCTACCCCACGGTGCTCACCCGGCTGGCCAGGACCATCCTGCCGACCAGCATGCGGTGGTTCGGCCGCTTCCTGAACACCGTCGGGCCGTTCCTCGCCGGACTGCCGGTGGCCGCGCAGGTCACCGGCGTCTCGGCCGCCGCCCCGCTGGCCCGGCTGCGGCAGCTGACCGGCGAGGTCGAGAACCGCGCGATCTGGTTGTGCACCAACGACGTCGGAGCGGACGAGCTGCTGGGGTTCGCGAACAACGTGATCCACACCGGCGGCGGCGAGATCTGGCTGCCGCGCGGAAAGCACACCTCCGGCACCGGCACGCTGGCCGCGGTGGCCTCGGGCGAGGGCGACCCGGTGGCCGGGTTCCTCGACGTCCTGGCCGGCACGGCGGGCGAGGTCGCGACGGAGACGGTCTGCCTGAACGCCGCCGCGATGGCCGTGGCGTCCGGGCTGGTCGACAGCTGGGAGCAGGCCATCGCGGACGCCCTGCGGGCCGTGCGCGACGGCGCCGCGCTCGACCTGGTGGAGCGCATGCGGTCGCCGCGCCGGCGGGCGGCACCGGTACGGGCGGTGGCGAATGGCTGAGTTCTTCCCGCGCCGCGGCGACGGCGGGTACGGCCTGGCGTTGTTCCTCAACGCGGGCGACCCGCCGTTGCCGGTGCTCGAGGACCTCGTGCACATGCTCGACGAACGCGGCGTGGAGTGCCTGGAGCTGGCGGTGCCGTTCCCCGACTCGGTCACCGACGGGCCGACGATCCGCCGGTCGGCCCGGCGGGCGCTGGACGCGGGCGTGGAGCTGGCGGACGTGCTCGCGTTCGTCGAGCGGGTGCGGCCCGGTCTGCACCGGCTGCGGATCGCGCTGCTCGCCGACTGGAGCCACTCGGTGAAGCCCCGGCCGCTGGCCGACGTCGTCGGCGAGGTCGCCGGGTCCGGGGTGGACGGGCTGCTGCTGCACGCGCTGCCGCCGCGGCTGCGTACCGACTACCACGCGGCCGCCGCCGACGCCGGGCTGCCGATCGTGACCACCTGCTACCACGGCGTCTCGTCGCCGCGGGTGCTGGACGAGGCGGCCGCCAACGCCTCGGCCTACCTGTACCTCGTGGCGCACTACGGCCGGAGCGGCACGTCGGCGGCGCCCGACCTGGCCGGGCTCGCCGGCACCGTCGCCACGCTGCGCGAGCGCACCGCGGTGCCCATCGCCGTCGGGTTCGGCGTGCGCACCAGGCAGGACGCCGAGTCGGTCGCCGGGTGCGGCGCCGACGCGGTGATCGTCGGTTCGGCCGGCGTCGCGCGGGTGGAGAACGCGCTCTCCGCCGGCCGGGACGTGGTCGCCGACTTCGAGGACTTCGTCTCGTCCATCGCGGCACGGGACGGGGAGTACACCCAGATCAGGACCGGAGGTTGATCATGATCGTCCGCAACATCGACAACGTGCCCACGGTGGAGTGGGGCAACGGCCTGAGCCGCCGCTTCCTGGTCGCCGACGACGGCGTCGGCTACACCGTGACCGACACCCTCGTCCGCGCGGGCACCAAGTCCCGCCTGGAGTACCGCAACCACCTGGAGGCCTGCTACTGCATCGAGGGTTCCGGCGAGGTGGTGGAGCTGGACGGGACCTCGCACCCGCTGACGCCCGGCACGCTCTACGCCCTCGACGAGCACGACGCGCACTTCCTGGTGGCCAGCCCGCACGAGGACCTGCGCCTGGTGTGCGTGTTCACCCCGGCGCTGCGCGGCGACGAGGTGCACAGCCTCGACGAGCACGTTTCCTCGGCGTACTAGAAGGCGGTTGTCGTGAACAGGTGGAACGCGGACCAGCGCGCGCTGCGCGAGGGGCTGGCCCGCTGGCAGGACGACCTCAGCGACGGGCACGTCGAGCGGGACGAGGAGGGCGGCTTTCCCTGGGACAAGTGGAAGCTGATCAAGGAGACCGGGATCCTCAGCCTGCCGTTCGACGAGCGCTGGGGCGGGCTCGGCCAGGACGTCATCACCACGATGTACGTCCTGGAGGGTCTCGGCGAGGGGTGCCGCGACGGCGGGCTGAGCTTCTCGGTGACCACGAGCATCTGCAGCACCGGCGTTCCACTCGAACAGTTCGGCACCGACGAGCAGAAGAGCCGGTACCTCCCGCGGATCTGCTCCGGCGAGTCGATCGGGGCGCACGCCATCACCGAGGCCGGGGGCGGGTCCGACGCGATGCGGATGCTGACCAGGGCCGAACGTGACGGCGACGAGTACGTGCTGAACGGGAGCAAGACGTTCGTCAGCAACGGGCCCGTCGCGGACGTGTTCGTCGTCTACGCGCGTACCCGCCCGGACGCCGGAGCGCTGGGCATCACGGCGTTCCTGGTCGACCGGGACACCCCCGGCCTGTCGACCGGCGGCCCGCTGAAGAAGATGGGGCTGCGGACCTCGCCGCTGTCGGAGCTGTTCTTCGACGACTGCCGGGTGCCGGCGGCCAACGTGCTCGGCCGGGTCGGCGGCGGGTTCATGGTGATGGACTACGTGATGAAGCGGGAGATCCTGTTCTCGTTCATCGTCAACGTCGGCGAGATGCAGCACCGGCTCGACCGCTGCGTCGAGTACGCGAAGACCCGGGTCCAGTTCGGCAAGCCGATCGGGTCCCACCAGTCGATCGCGAACAAGATCGTCGACATGAAGATCCGGTTGGAGACGTCCAGGAAATGGCTCTACGACACGGCTGAGCGGCTGATGGCCGGCGAGAACGTCACCGTCGACCTCGCCATCGCGAAGCTGCTCACCAGCGAGAGCAACGTGGAGTCGAGCCTGTCCGCCGTGCAGATCTTCGGCGGGCACGGCTACATGGCCGAGCACGGGCTGGAGAAGGACGTGCGCAACTCGGTCGCCGGGACGATCTACTCGGGGTCGACGGAGATCCAGTACAACCGGGTGGCGGCGATGATGGGACTCGGGAAGTGACCGGCACCGGCGCGCCGCTGCTCAAGGTGTGCGGGGCGACGTCCACGGCGGATGTCGCCCTGCTCGCCGAGTCCGGCGCGGACCTCGTCGGGTTGTGGCACGGGATCCCCGGCGGGCACGCGGAGCTGTCCCCGCCCGACGCCGCGGCGCTGGCCGACGCGACCAGGGCGGCCGGCGCCGAGCCGGTGCTGGTGACCTTCTCCGGTGACGTCCCCGCGCTGGCCGCGGTGCTGCGGCTGACCGGGATCCGGTGGGTGCAGCTGCACGCCTACCAGCTCCCGGCGACCGTGGCGGCCCTGCGCGCGGCCGTGCCGGACGGGCTCACCGTGGTGAAGGTCCTGCACATCCGGTCCGGCACCTGCCTGGAACGCCCCCTGCTCGGCGCGTACGAGCGGGCCGGCACCGACCTGTTCCTGCTCGACGCGCTCACCGACGACGGCCGGGTCGGCAGCACCGGCCAAGTGCTCGACGCCGCCGACGTGCTCGCCGCCGTCGAGCACACCGACCGCCCGTTCCTGCTGGCCGGCGGCCTGTCCGAGGCCAACCGGGTGGACTTCGACGCGGTCGTCGCCCACCCGCGCTACGCGGGCATCGACGTGGACACCGCCGCCAGGGACGCAGGCGGGCGCTTCACCGGCCGCGCGATCCGCGGCATCGCGCGGGCCTGGCACACCGCGCGCCACCCCCGAGACGAGGTCGCATGAGTCGGTTCATCGAGTCCCTGCGCGCCGCCCGTCGCCCGCTGGTCATGGAGATCAAGCGGCACGACGGCGACGGCGCCGACCTGCTCGGCGGCCGGTCGGTCGCCGAGGTGCTGGCCGCCTACGAGGCGGTGGACGCACCCTGCGTCTCGGTCGTCACCGGGCGGTGGTTCGGCGGCACCGAGGACATGCTGCGCGAGGTCGCCGAGCGCACCGACCGCCCGGTGCTGCAGAAGGACTTCATCACCCGGCGCGACCAGGTCGCCAGGGCCGCGGACCTCGGCGCGTCGGCCGTACTGCTCACCGCGGGGCTGCTGCCCAGGACGAGCATGCCGGTCCTGGTGGAGGCCTGCCTGTCCGCCGGGCTCACCCCGTTCGTCGAGGTCACCGGCGAGGCCGAGATCGACGCCGTGCCGCACGCCGACGAGTGCGTGATCGCGGTGAACAACAAGGACATCCGGACCAGGGAACGCGACGCGGGTGACATCGGCCGCAGCCTGCGGCTCCTGCCCGCGCTGGTCCGCGGCGGCACCCGGTGCCCGGTCAGCGCGAGCGGGATCGGCGGCCCGGCGGTCGCGGCCCGGCTGCTCGACGCCGGCTACGCGGGCCTGCTGGTCGGGACCTCGTTGCTGCGCACCGGGAACCTCGACGACTACCTGTCCGAACTGGACGGCCGGCTGGCCGACGCGACCGCCGTGGAGGGCACCCCATGAGTTGGATCCGGCAGTTCCGGGACGCGCCCGGTACGTCGCACCGGCTGGTGTGCTTCCCGTACGCGGGCGGCACGGCCAAGTACTTCCTGCCCTACGCGAGGGCGCTGCACGCGCGCGCCGAGGTGCTGGCCGTGCAGTACCCCGGCCGGCAGGAGCGCCGGCACGAGCCACCCGTCGACGACCTGGACGAGTTGGCCCGGCTGGTCGTCGACGAGGTGCTGCCGCTGACCGACCGGCCGCTGACGTTCTTCGGGCACAGCATGGGCGCCGCGCTCGCGTTCGAGGTGGCCCGGCTGCTGGAGGGCAAGGGGATCGTGCTCACCGGCCTGTTCGCCTCCGGCCGGCGCGCGCCGTCGCGGCACCGGGTGGAGCGCACCCACCTGCTCGACGACGGACGGCTGCTCGGCTCGGTCCGCGACCTCGCCGGGGCCAGCGCCCGGCTGCCGGGGTTCGACACGTTCGCCCGCGGCGCCCTGCCGCTGATCCGGGCCGACTACCGGGCCGCCGAGACCTACGAATACGTCCCGGGGCCCGCCCTGTCCTGCCCGGTCTTCGCGCTCACCGGCGACGACGACCCGCTGGCGTCGGTCGAGGAGGTCGCGTCCTGGCGCGACCACACCACCGACCGGTTCGAGCTGCGGGTGTTCGGCGGCGGCCACTTCTACCTCGACGAGCACCGGGCCGGCGTGATCGAGCTGCTCGCCGGCCACCTCTCCCGAGCCTAGGACGCGGTCAGCAGCTGGCCGCTGGTGTGCTGGCGGTGCAGCACCGGGTCGGCGTTGAGGATCGCGCGCTGCAGCCGCTGGATCCACACCGACGGCTCCAGCCCGAGCTCGTCGACCATCGTGGTGCGCAGGTCACGGAAGATCTCCAGCGACCGCCACTGCCGGCCGGACCGGTACTGCGCGATCATGAACTGCGCGCACAGCCGCTCGTTCATCGGGAACCGCGCGGTCAGCTCGGCCAGCTCGCTGAGCAGGACGTGGTGGCGCCCCAGGCACAGGTCGGCGTCGACGCAGTCCTCCAGTACACCGAGCCGGCTCTCCTCGAGCCGGTTCACGTGCACGCTGAGCGGGTGCCCGGTCGGCACGTCCACCAGCGCCGGCCCGCGCCACATCTCCAGCGCCCGGCGCAGGGTGTCCGACGCCGCCCGGTAGTCCTCGCGCGCCATGTCCCGCCTGCCCTGGTGGGCGAGCTGCTCGTACCGGCAGGCGTCCAGGTCCTGCGGACCGATCCGCAGCGTGTACCCGGTGTGCTGGGTGACCAGCACCGTCTTGCTCACCTCGGTCTTCGACATCCCGAGCGCGGTGCCGATGCGCTGTCGTAAGTGGAAGATGTAGGTCTGCAGGGTCTGTTGCGAGGTCTCCGGGGGCCGGGTGCCCCAGAGTTCCTCCAGCAGGACCCGGACCGACACCACCTCGTTGGCGTGCAACGCGAGCAGCGCGAGCACCTGCCGGTGCTTGGCCGCACTCGGGGTCATCGCGCGGCCGTCGACGTACGCCTCCAACGGTCCCAGGACGTTGATCTGCATGGCCCTTACCTCCCAAGCTCGGACTGGCCGGAGCACCTGGGAGAACGCTCGCAGAACGATCAGCCGGCCGGCAGTGAGCAGGGCACGATCGGAGATGTGAAATGTCGCGCGGCGCGGTATGACGAAAACACACCCGAGCGGTGAGGCGAGCACTGGCCGGCGCGGGCGCTGGTCTCGACACTTCTCATTACAAGGCCACGAGGTCGAAAGCCACTCGAGTCCAGAGGGAGTCAGCATGCCCGCCGCCGCAACCTCCAACGTCATCACCCGGCTGGCCGCGTTCAGCGCCGACGCCGGGCAGCCCGACCTCCGCCCCGTCGTGGAGATCGAGCGATTCGATCACTGGCACAACCAGCCGGACTCCTTACTGGCCCCCACGTCCATCACCTGGGTGGACCAGCCCGTGCCCACCGGGCGCGCGGCATGACCGGCACCGAGATCGGCTCCGGACTCGGTCCTGAGCTTGTCGGGTTCAAACGACATCTGCGGGCCGAGGTCGGCAACGGGGTGACCTACCTGTTCTCCGAGCGGGGTATGACGACCCTGCGCGGCGCCGAGGTCTCCGCGCTCACCCCGCTGCTCGACGGCACCCGCAGCATGGACGAGTTGCTCGATGTCGCGGAGGACCTGCCGAGGGAGAAGGTCGAGGCCGTGGTGGCCCAGCTGAACGAGGCCGGGCTGCTCTCCCTGCGCAAGCCGGACGTCGAGCTGACCGCGGACGAGCCGACCCTCGCCTACTGGGACACCGTCGGGCTCGACGCCGTGGAGGCGGTGTCCGGCACGGTCACCAAGTCGATCGCGGTGTTCACCGTCGGCGAGGTCGACACGGTCTCCGCCTGGTCGGCGTTCCGGGCGGCCGGGCTCGCGGTGACCGCCGGGCTCCCGCTCGACCCGGCGCACCTGGACGTCGACCTCCCGGTCGTGCTCTGCGACGACTACCTCAACCCGTGCCTCGGCGAGATGTCCGAGGCGCTGCGGGTGGCCGGGATCCCGTGGCTGCTGGCCAAGCCGGCCGGCGCCCAGGTGTGGATCGGACCGTTCTTCGAGCCGGCCACGACCGGCTGCTGGTACTGCCTGGCGAACCGGCTCCAGCAGCACCGGCTCGCCGAGTCCTGCGCGGTCGACGAGCTGGGCCGCCCCGGCCCGATCCAGGCCCCGATCGCCTCGGTGTCGCCGCTTGCCGGGGCCGCGATGGACCTGGTGGTCCTGGAGGCCACCAAGTGGCTGGCCGGCCAGCGTTACGTGGGCCAGCGCAGTGTCTGGGTGATGGACAGCGTCGACCTGTCGTCGCGGCACCACGAGCTGCGCGGCCGCCCGCAGTGCGAGCACTGCGGCGACCCCGACCTGGTGCGCCACCAGGCACGCCGCCCGGTGGTGCTCGGCTCCCGGCCGAAGGCGCCCGGCGGGTCGCACCGGGCGATGACGCCGGAGGAGACCCTGGCCCGCTACCGGCACCTGGTCAGCCCGGTCGCCGGGGTGGTCAAGGAGATCCACCGCGACCGGCGCGGGCCCGCGCTGTTCAACTCGTACCGCTCCGGGCAGAACGCCGCGCAGGGCACCCGTTCGCTGGACACGCTGCGCGCCACGCTGCGGATGGAGAACGGCGGCAAGGGCGTCACCGCGCTCGAAGCCGAGGTCGGTGCGCTGTGCGAGGCGGTCGAGCGCTACAGCGGCACCTACCAGGGCGACGAGCAGCGGATCAGGGGCAGCCTGCGCTCGCTCGGGGACAGCGCGATCGACCCGAGCACCTGCCAGCTGTTCCACGACCGCCAGTACCGCGACCGCACCGGCTGGAACACCACGCACTCGGCGTTCCAGCACGTGTGCGACCCGTTCGACGACGAGGCGGAGCTGGACTGGACGCCGGTGTGGTCGATGACCGGGCAGACGCACCGCCTGCTGCCCACCGGGATGCTCTACTTCGGCACGCCGGTGGAGTCGGGCCCGCGCTTCGTGCAGGCCGACTCGAACGGCAACGCGGCGGGCAGCAGCCTGGAGGACGCGACGCTGCAGGCGATGCTGGAGCTGGTCGAGCGGGACGCGGTGGCGCTGTGGTGGTACAACCGCACGCCGATGCCGGGGATCGACCTCGGCGCGTTCCGCGACCCGTGGGTGGACGAGGTGCTGGCCGCGTACGCCGGGGTCGGCCGCGCGGTGTGGGTCCTGGACGTCACCTCGGACCTCGGCATCCCCGCGATGGCGGCGGTGTCCGGCCGGACGGACGGCGAGCGCGAGGACATCATGTTCGGGTTCGGCGCGCACCTCGACCCGAGGGTCGCGCTGCGCCGCGCGCTCACCGAGCTCAACCAGCTGATGCCGGCGATGGTCGCCAAGGGCGACGGCGACCGCTACGAGTGCGACGACCCGGACGCGGTGCGGTGGTGGCGGGAGGCCACGGTGGCCAACCAGCCGTACCTGCTGCCCGACCCGGCGGTGCCGGCGCGGACGCCGGCCGACTGGAGCCGGCCGCCGTCCGCGGACCTGTACGACGACGTGCGGCGGGTCCACGACGCCATCGCCGGACAGGGCATGGAGGTGCTGGTCCTCGACCAGACCCGGCCCGACGTCGGGCTGCCGGTGGTCAAGGTGGTCGTGCCGGGGATGCGGCACTTCTGGGCGCGGTTCGGTCCAGGCCGCCTCTACGACGTCCCGGTCCGGCTCGGCCGCCTGACCGAGCCGACGCCCTACACCGAGCTGAACCCGTACCCCATGTTCATGTGACCAGCTGACGCACCGCACGTGGCACCCGGCGGCAGCGGCCGCCGGGTGCCACTTCGTGGAGGAGTTCCCATGCCCTTCGAGCACGACGAGCCGCTCCACGCCAGGAGCCACCTGCGCTCGCTGAGCGAGGATGTCCTGGTCGAGCGGCCGGACGAGCAGGACACCCGGCTGCGGGTGGTGACCCGCTGGGGGGAGTTCGTCTTCGACGACGTGACCCCGGGCGTCCGCGTGGCCATGGAACGGATGAGCATGGGCCCGAACTCCGTCGCGAACATCGAGCCGGCGAGCCGGGAGGAACGGGCGGAGCTGCGCCGGATGCTGGACCTGCTGAGCGGATCCGTGGTGCACACGCTGCGCCTCGACGACGACGGCGGCGCGCTGCTGTCGGTGGTCCCGGTGGCCGAGCACGCCCGCTTCGCGGTGGCCGACATCAAGCCGGACCAACCGGTGCGGCTGTCCCGCTTCGCCGCGATCCGCGCCGGACGCGAGGAGCTGGTGCTGGACTCCGCGGTGGCCCCGTTCCAGGTGGTGCTGCACCGCGCGCTCACCTACCGGGCGGTGTTCTCGCTCGGCCGGACGACGACCGTCGCCGAGCTCGCGGGCGTGCTGCGCGCCGCCCCGCCGGTCGTCGCGGACCTCGTGGGGTACCTGGTCGCCGCGGGCGTGGTGCTGCGCGAACCCGACGGCGCTGACGACCACTCGACGCTCGCCGGCTGGTCGCACCACGACCTGATGTTCCACGCCCGCACCAGGATCGGGCGTGACCTGCTCACCCCGGCGGTGTCCCGCGACGGGCCGGCACCGCCGGTGACCAGGCCGCTGCCACCCGGTCCCCGGTTTCCGCTGTACCGCCCGGAAAGCGACGACCTGGTGGACTCCGGTCCGTCGCTGACCCGGGTCATCGAGACCGACCGGCTACGCCGGATCGTCTCCGACCGGCCGCTGGACGCCAAGCAGCTCGGCGAGCTGCTCTACCGCGCCGCCCGCGTCCGCTCGGTGTCGGCGGTGTCCCCCGCGGACCACTCGGGGGTCAGCTACGAGACGTCGGACCGGCCGTACCTGAGCATCGCCGGCCTGTACGAGCTGGAGCTGTACGTCACGATCAACCGCTGCGCCGAGCTGCCGCGCGGGATCTACCACTACGACCCGGCCGGGCACGCCCTCACGCTGGTCAACGACTCCCCCGCCGACCTGTCCGCGCTGCTGGACAACGCGCGCATCGCGGCGGGCCGCCGCGAGCACCCGCCCGCGCTGATCACCGTCACCGCACGGGCGGACCGGCTGCTGTGGCTGATGAGCGGCACCGGGTACGCGACGACGCTGATGCACCTCGGTGCGCTGCAACAGACCCTGCACCTGGTGGCCGCCGCGGCGGGCCTCGCGACGTACCCGCTGGCGCTGGACACCACCGACACCACCGAGCGGGCGCTCCGACTGGACTGGCCGGCGGAGGTGGGCATCGGCGAATGCGTCGTCGGATACCGCCATCCGTTGCCCTGACGAACGGACCGGCGGTGCGCATTTCAGATGCGAAAATTTTTGCTAGACTCCACACACAGTGTCGTCCCTGCTTTACGACTTGAGGAACCTCCATGATGGACGGGTCTGCGCCGAGAGCCGGTGACGGATCTCCCGTACGTCATTCGCCGAGCATTGCCCCGTTACTCGCGAATACTGTTCTGATAACCGTTTCCGTCGGATTCTGCGTCGTTTCCTCGATCGGCATCGTGAGCCAGCAGACCGACACGCTGTCGATCGTGCTGTCCTTCGTCTACACCGTGGCGCTGCTGGTGCTGCAGCTGGCGTACTTCAGCCGGCCGCACCGCCGCCCCCGGCCCCCGCTCAGCTACGTGGCGCTGGTGGTCCAGGCGGGCCTGGTGTACCTGCCGCTGCTCCAGTACGGGGAGGCATGGGTGAGCCGGCCGGGGTTCCTGGCCGGGAGCCTCCTGCTCACCCTGCACGCCGCGGCGGGGGTGCCGCTGTTCCTGCTGGTCGTGGCCAGTATGGCGTGGGTGCAGGCCGGGCTGGGCGGGTCGGCCGCGGACATCGCGTACACGTCGGTGTCCACGGTGATCACCGGCCTGGTCGTGTTCGGCCTGACCCGGCTGACGAACCTGGTCACCGAGCTGCACGCGGCACGCAACGAGCTGGCCCAGCTGGCGGTGGCCAAGGAACGGCTGCGGTTCGCCAGGGACCTGCACGACCTGCTCGGGATGAGCCTGTCGGCGATCACGCTGAAGAGCGAGCTGACCAGCAGGCTGATCGCCGACCATCCGACCAGGGCCAGCGAGGAGCTCACCGCGATCCTGACCGTGTCCAGGCAGGCGCTCGCCGACGTCCGGTCGGTGGCCAGCGGCTACCGGGAGCTGTCCCTGGACGACGAGTGCGACTCGGCCGAGTCGGTGTTGGCCACCGCCGACGTGGAGGTCGTGCTGCGACGCGACTACGGCGAGGTGTCCCCGATGACCGGCACGCTGCTCGCCACCGTCCTGCGCGAGGGCGTCACCAACGTGCTGCGGCACAGCAAGGCGGAGCGCTGCGACATCGACATCAGGCGGACCGGCGACGCGGTGGTCATCGAGATGGTCAACGACGGCGCGTCCGGCGAGCCGGGGCCGTGCCCGGACGGCGGGGTGAGCGGCAGCGGGCTGCGCAACCTGTGCGAGCGGCTGCGCGCGGTGCACGGGGTGCTCGTCATCGAGAACCTGCCGGACCAGCGGTTTCGGCTGTGCGCGACGATCCCGCTGCCGGCGTCGGCCGAGTCCTCGGCGGACACCGTCACAACCATCCGGCATCCTTGGCGATTCGGATCGCGTCGACACGATTCCGTGCGTTGAGCTTGGTGACGATCGTGGTCAGGTAGTTGCGGACGGTCCCGGCGGACAGGAACAGCCGGGAGGCGATGTCCACGGCGTTGGCCCCGCTCTCGGTCATCCGGAGGACCTCGAGCTCGCGGCTGGTCAGCGGGCAGTCCTCGGTGTCCCAGGCCGCGAGCGCGAGCTCGCCGTCGATGACCCGTCTGCCGACGGAGATCTCGCGGATGGCGTTGGCCAGCTTCTCGGCGGGTGCGTCCTTGAGGATGAAGCCGTTGACCCGGGCGGCGAGCGCCCGGCGGAGCGTGCCGGGACGGCCGAGGCTGGTCAGGATCAGCGTGCGGCAGTCGGGCAGGTGCTCGTGCAGCTCGGCGGCGGCGGAGAGCCCGTCCTTGCCGGGCAGGTCGATGTCGATGACGGCGACGTCGGGCCGGTGTTCGAGTGCCGTGGGCAGGATCGCGGTGCCGTGGGCGACATCGGCCACGACATCGATATCCGGCTCGAGGACCAGCAACGCGACCAACGCGCCACGGACCATGTGCATGTCCTCGGCCAGTAAAACCCTGATCACCACAGCCCCTTGCACACGAAACCACATTCCCGGCCGAACAGTCCCGACAGTACAACCAGGCCGCGCGAGGCGAATGCCGCGTTTGCCGCGTCGCGGTGCGGCATTCAGACCAGTCCGGATCACCCGCGGGCGGGGATCCGCACCGTCGACCCGCCACGTGGCCGGTACCCGGGGCGGTCGACGGTGTCCATCACCGTCCTGTGGCGAACAAGTTAGCAGTCTCGATCGAGTGAATGTCGAACTCGTTCCGGTCGTGTTTTACCAACTATCGACACACAGAGCAAGAGAAAGCGCTGCAACCTATCCTTCGGTCGTGTAATCGGTATTCAGGTCGTAGCCTTCTGCACCGCAGCCGCGAAAAGCGCTGCCATTTCGAGTGTTCAGGGGGTGTCGACGCGTGCCGGGTCAGGTCGAGCTCGCGGTGTCCACGGTCGCGTACGCCACCGGAATCGTGGTGCAGACCGTCGCCGCTCGACGCGCGTACCGGGACCGGGGCGGCGCGGGGCTGGGGCTGCTCGCCCGGCTCGCCGCGGATCCGCTGTACCTGCTGGGGTTCGCCGGGCAGGCCACCGGGTTCGCGTTCGCGTTCCTCGCCAGGGCCGAGCTGCCGCTGTACCTGGTGCAGGCGGCCACCTGCGGCGCGGTCGGGCTGGCCACCGCGTTCGGCGCGCTGGCCCTGGGGTGGCGGGTGCGGACCAGCGAGCTGCTGATGCTGGTGGTGCTCGCGGCCGGCATCGTGCTGCTCGCGTCGGCCTCGGCGCCCGCCATCGCGCACGACATCCCGGTCGGACCGGGCCTGGCGCTGCTCGGGTTGCCGCTGCTGGTCGGCGTCGCGGTGGTGCGGGCCGGCCGGACCGGGTCGCCGGTCTCCCTCGCGGTGCTGGCCGGCGCGGCGTTCGCGGTGGTGGCGATCAGCAGCCGGTCGATCGCCGACGAGCCGCTGACCACCCTGCCGCTGAACCCCTTGGCGTGGTTGACGATCCTGGCCGCGCTGCTCGGCCAGGCCTGCCTGGCCACCGCCCTCGCGCGGGGTTCGGCGACCTCGACGGTCGCCACCATGGACGCGGTCACCATGGTCGTGACGTCCGTGGTCGGCATCCTCGCGCTCGGCGACCGGATCGTGCCCGGCCGCGAGTGGGAGGTCGGCCTCGGCCTCGGGCTCGTGGTGGCCGGTGTGCTCGTACTCGGCTTCGCCCCGCGGTTCGCCGTGGCCGGCGAAGCCCGGTCGGCCCGCGAGGCGGCATGAACGGCCCGCTCACCGCGAGTGTGTCGGTGGACCTGGACAACCTCTGGGCCTACCTCAAGACCCACGGCGACGCCGACTGGGAGCGGATGCCGAGCTTCCTGCCCACCGCCGTGCCCCGGCTGCTCGACGTGCTCGGCGAGCACGGCGTCACCGCGACGGCGTTCGCGGTGGGCGCGGACGCCGTCCGGGACGACGGGGCCGCCGCCGTGGCCGCGTTCGCCGCGCGCGGGCACGAGATCGGCAACCACTCCTACCACCACGAGCCCTGGCTGCACCGGTACTCCCGCGCCGAGCTGGTCGACGAGCTGACCAGGACCGAGGAGGCGGTGGTCGCCGCGGGCGCGCCCGTTCCGGTCGGCTTCCGCGGGCCCGGGTACAGCGTCTCCCCCACGCTGCTGGAGGTGCTAGCCGAGCGCGGCTACCGCTACGACGCGTCCACGCTGCCGACCTGGATCGGGCCGATCGCGCGGGCCGTGCACAACCGGACCGCGCCGGCGTCCGACGAGCGCGCCGAGCTGTTCGGCGGGTTCTCCCGGGTGTTCGCGCCGAACACCGCGCACCGCCCTCGGGTCGGCGACGGTCTGGTCGAGCTGCCGGTGACGACGATGCCGCTGCTCCGGGTGCCGATCCACGGCGCGTACGCGCTGATGCTGTACCGGATCTCCCCCCGGCTCGCCCGCGGCTACGTCGGCACGGCGCTGCGGCTGTGCCGGGCGTTCGGGGTCGGCCCGTCGCTGCTGGTGCACCCGACCGACGTGCTCGGCCCCGGCGAGGCGCCCGGCATGGAGTTCTTCCCCGGCATGGACGTTCCGGCGGCGGACAAGGTCGCCCTGCTCGCCTGGACGCTGGCGGCGGCGCGGGCCCGGTTCGACGTCGTGGGCACCGGCGCGCACGCGGCGCGCGTGACCGTACCGCCCCGCCTCCGGGAGAACCGGTGAACCACGCGGACCCGGCCACCTCCACAACCGTCACCTCAGGGGAACGTGACCAGGCCGAACCATCCCTGCCCGACGTGACCAACACGGAAAAGCTCTGGGCGGCGGCACTGCGGGTGCTCGCCTGCGCGACGGTCGGGCTGGCGCCGCTGGAGGGGTACCTGGCGTCGGTGCACCCCCAGCTGGGCAAGGTGCCGGCCGGGCTGCTGGTGCTCGGGTGGGTGGCGGTGCGGGTGCGGCACCGGCGGTTGCCGGCGTTCCACCCGGTGCATCCGCTGCTCGGCGGGTTGGCGGCGCTGCTGCTGGCCTCGGCCGCGGTGCACGCGGGTGGGCCGTTCACCGCCGAGTACACCGTGCGGTGGCTGCCGTTCCTCGCGCTGACCGTGGTCCTGGCGGACCTGGCCGCGCGGGAGGTCGGGGTCCGGCCGCTGCTGGTGGCGTCGGTCGCCGGGTCGGTGGTGGCGGGAGCCGGCGCGCTGTACAGCGTCCAGGCGGGCGCGGCGCGGGCGACCGGGCCGATGTCCGACCCGAACGACCTGGCCTTCGTGCTCGTCGTCGCGGTACCGCTGCTGGTCGCGGTGACGCCGTCCCGACCGCCCACTCGGCACAAGGTACTGGTGGCGGTGGCGGCGGCGTTGTTGCTGGCCGGGGCCGCGGCGACGTTCTCCCGGGGCGGGGCGATCGCGCTGGCGTGCGCGGTGGGCTGGCTGCTGGCCCGGCGCGCGCTGTCGCCCAGGGTGCTCGCGGCGGCGGTGGGCGCGGCGGTGGTCGCCGCCGCCGGGACCGTGCTGGTCGCGGGGTCACGGCTGGCGCGGTCGTTGCGGGAGAAGAGCTTCATCGCCGAGACCAATGTGGACACCCGGGAGCTGCGGTGGCGGGCGGCGGCGCGGATGCTCGGCGAGAACCCGGTGCTCGGTGTCGGGCCGGGCGGGTTCCGCAGCGAGTACGTCGCCGCGTCGCACAACGCGGAGCTGGCCGAACAGACCCCGGTGGCGCACAACATGTTCCTCGAGGTCGCCGCCGAGCTGGGGCTGCCGGCGCTGCTGCTGTTCCTCGGGCTGGTCGCCGTGGCGTTGTTCGCCACCGAGGACGCGGTGCGGCGCGGGCGGGACCGGAACACCGTGGTCGCCGTGCAGGCGAGCCTGGTCGCGGTGCTGGTCGGCGCCACGTTCCTGTCCGAGCAGTACTACCTGCCGCTGTGGCTGCTGGTCGCGGTGGCCGTTGGCCTGGGTTCGCGAGAACGCGTCGAGAAGGAGGGAGCGGTCCGTGCGGGTGCTCCACATGATCAGTGAGTTGGGCAGCGGCGGCGCGGAGACGCTCGTCGCGGGGATGGCCCTCGCCGGGGACTCGGTCGGCTGGCGGACGGCGGTGGCCGGTGGCGGCGGGCACCGGGCCGACGCGCTGCGGGCCGCCGGGGTACCGGTGTACGACGTGCCGGTCCCCCGCCGCCGGGCCACCGGGGTGCTGCGGGCGGCGCGGGCTGCCCGGGCGGCGGTGCGGCGGTTCCGGCCGGACGTGGTGCTGGCGCACAACGTGTCGGCGAGTGTGGTGGCGCGGCTGGCGGTTGCCGGGCGGCGGGTTCCGGTGGTGACCGTGTTCCACGGCGTCGCCGAGGCCGACCACGCCGGTGCGGCGCGGATCCTGCGCCGCACGTCGCGCGCGGTGGTGGCGGTCGCGGACGCGGCGGCGGACCGGTTGCGGGCGGCGGGGCTGCCCGATCCGGTGGTGGTGCCGAACGCGGTGTTCTCGTGGACTCCCCGGGCGGGGCGGGCGGCGGTGCGCGCGGCGCTCGGGCTCGACGAGGACGTGCCGGTGGCGCTGTGCGTCGCGCGGCTGGAACCGCAGAAGCGGCACGACGTGCTGCTGGCCGCGTGGGCGCTGCTCGACGACGCCGTGCTGCTGCTGGCGGGCGACGGCAGCCGGCGCGCGGCGCTGAAGGCCAGGTGCGCCGAGCTCGGGCTCGGTGAGCGGGTGCGGTTCCTCGGCAACCGCGAGGACGTGCCCGACCTGCTGGCCGCCGCGGACCTGACCGTGCTCACCAGTGACTGGGAGGGCATGCCGATCGCGGTCCTGGAGTCGATGGCCGCCGGCCGCCCGGTGGTGGCGTCCGATGTGGACGGTGTGCGGGAGGCGCTGGCCGGTGGGGGCGGGCTGCTGGTGCCGCCCGGCGAGCCGGTGGCGACCGCGGACGCGTTGCGCGCGCTGCTGTTCGACCCGGCGGCCCGCGAGGCGGCCGCCTCGGCCGGGCTGGCGTCGGTCCACACCGGACACGACCCGGCGCGGCTGATGAAGACCTACGACGAGCTTCTGCGCACCGTGACACGAGGAGGACGGCGATGAACGCGGCCACCAGAACGCCGGCGAAACCGGCGAAGAAGACCACCCGCAAGGCGGCACCGAAGGCCGCCCGGAACGCGGTACGGAAGCCGGCGCAGAAGGTGACAACCGAGGAGACCCTGCGGAGCCGGCTGGTCGCGGCCTGGCCGCGGGTGACCAGGCGGCTCGGCCGGCCGGTGACCGCGGGTGTCGTCGCGGCCGTGCTCGCGGGCGGGGGCGTGCTGCTCGCGACCGCACTGGCCGGCGAGGAGTACGAGGGCAGGGTCAGCCTGGTCGCCACGCCGGTCGGGGGCGCGAGCGGAGCGCAGTACGGCGAGGTCGTCGCGCTCACCCTCCCGGCGCTGGTGGAGCTGGCCCGCGGCCCGTCGGTGCTGGCGGCCGCGGCCGGTGCGACCGGCACGGACGCCGAGACCATCGGTGAGGGTGTGTCGGTGGAGTTGGTGCCCGCGTCCGGGGTCGCACGGCTGGCGGTACTCGCCCCGTCCGCCGACCAGGCGGGGGCCGTCGCCACCGCGATCGCGAGGGCCGTGGTCGACGCCGATCTGCTCGCCCCGGCCGCGGCGCTGCGGCTGCTCGACGAGCGCCCGGACGTCATCCAGGTGTCGCCCGACCGGCCGCTCGGCGTCGGGCTCGCCCTTGGCGGCGCCGCGCTGGCCGGCGTGACCGTCGGCGGGCTGCGTCACCTGCGCCGCACGTCCGACGTGGCGGCGGTGCGCGCCGCGGTGGGGTCCTGGCACCCGGTGCTGACGCTGCGCGCGGACGAGCCGGACCTGCCGGAGCGGCTGACCCGGCTGTGCGACGCGGCCGGCCGCACGCCCCGGGTCGTCCCGGTGGCCGAGGAGCTGGCCCCGGCCGCGCGGTCCATCGAGGACCGGCTGCCCGAGCGGGCCGGCGACGGCGACGCGGTGATCCTGGTGACCTCCGGCGGCCGGCGGCAGGAGCAGCTGGCGGCGGTGGCCCGTGTGCTGCCGGTCTCGTCGACGGTGGTGGCGGTGGTGCTGGCGTGAGGGGCATCCGGCTGGCGGTGGTGGCCGGGGTGGCGTGGGTGGTCGCGGGTTTCGGGGCGTGGTGGGCGCTGCGGCCGTCGTGGCAGGTGCCGCTGCCGACCGGGGCGAACAGGGCCGAGGTGCGGATGCAGGACTTCCGCGACGCGCTCTACTACCCGGTCCAGGAGTTCCTCGCCGGCGGAAACCCGTACGACCCGGCCGCGATGTTCGCGCACTGGCCGGTCCGGCAGAGCTTCAACCTCTACCAGCCCTACCACCTGGCGCTGCACCTGCCGTTCGGGCTGCCGGACTACCGCACCGGGGCCGTCCTGTTCGGACTGACCGCGCTGGTGCTGCTCGTGGTGCTCGCCGGCATGGCGGCGAGCCGGATCCGCACCCGCGTTCCGGTGCCGCTCGCGGCCGGGACCGCGGTGATCGCCGCGCTGCTGGTGCTCAGCCAGGTCGGCAAGGCGCAGCTCTACCTGGGACAGGTGAACCCACTCGTCGCGGTCGGCGCGGCGGGGGCGCTGCTGCTGCGTTCCAGTCATCCCAGGATCGCCGTGCTGGCGCTCGCGGTCGCCTGGCTCAAGCCCCAGTTCGGGTTGCCGCTGGCGGTGCTGCTGTTCGCCAGGGGCTCCCGGGGGGTCGCGCTCGGCGGGACGGCGGTGGCCGCGGTCGCCAGCCTGCCGGTGGTGGCGCTGCTGGTCGTGCGCGGCGGCGGGGTCGGGCCGTTCCTCGACGTGCTGGCCGCGAACCTCGCGCACGCCACGAACACCGGCTACGGCGCGGTCGACTCGCTCACCGCGCAGCGCGTCGACCTGCCCGCCGTGCTGTTCCGGCTCACCGAGTGGCTGCCGCCTGCGGCGGAGCCGGTCGCGTTGCTCGCGGTGCTCGGGGTGACCGTGCCGCTGGTGCGGCGCCTGGACCGCTCGACCGACCCGGACGGGCCGGTGGTCGCCGACCTGCTGACCTGCCTTGCCGTGACGGTGGCGGTGGTGCACCAGCCGGGTGACGTGCTGTTCGCGGTGCCGGCGGCGGCGCTGGCCGCGGTGGCGTGGTGGCGGCGCCGGCGGGAAAGCGGGTGGCTCCCGCTGGGGCTCGCGGTCGCGGCGCTCGCGGTTCCGTTCGCGCACCTGCACGCGGTGGACTCGGTGGTCCGGGCGGTGCTCGGCGAGCGCGCGTCGGTCACCGTGGACGGGGTGGCGGTGGTCGCGGCGTGGGCGCTGCTCGTGGCGTTCGCCGTCCGCACCCCCGTGCCGAGGCCGGAACCCGTGGCGGCGCCGTCGTGACGGACGTGCTCGGGGCGGGCGCGGTCCGCGGGACGCTGTGGCTCGGGCTGGTGAACCTGGTCAGCAAGGGCAGCCAGGTGGTGGTCACCCTGACGCTGGCGGCGTTCCTGACCGAGGACGGGCTCGGCGCGGTGGCGCTCGCGGTGGCGGTGGTGAACATCGGCCAGGTCGTGCAGGCGATGGGCGTGTACGACGTGATCGGGCGGACCGCCGGGGATCCGGACCGGGTGGCGGCCACGGTGCTGACGCTGAGCGTGGCCGCCGGGGTCGCGCTCGCCGCGGTGCTCGCGCTCGCCGCCGGGCCGCTGGCCGCGCTGCTCGGCAGCCCGGACGCCGCGCCGCTGTTGCGGTTGGCCGCGCTGAGCCTGCCGTTCACCGCGGCGGGCGGCGTGCAGATGGCGCTGATGCACCGCCGCCTGGACTTCCGCCGCCGGATGCTGCCGGACGCGGGCAGCGCGGTGCTCGGCGCGGCGTTGACGGTGGTACTCGCCGCGGGCGGCACCGGCCCGGTGTCGCTGGTCGCCGGACTGCTGTGCACCGCGGTCGCGCAGCCGCTGCTCGGCGCGGTCGTCGGGGTGCGGCCCCTGGCCGGCTGGGACGCGGCGGCGGCCGGGGAGGCGCTGCGCTGGATCGCGGTGGTCGGCCCGGCGGCGGTGGTGGCGATCCTGTTGGTGAACGTGGACTACCTGGCCATCGGGCACGTGCTCGGACCGGCCGAGGTCGGGGTGTACTCGCTGGCGTTCCGGATCGCCTGGGTGCCGTACGTGGTGGTGGCGGTGGTGCTGGCCGCGGTCGCGTTCCCGGTGTACGCGCGGCTGGTCCGGGCGGACGAGGAACTTCCGGCCGCGGTGGCCCGGTTCACCCGGGCCGCGCTGGTCGTGTGCGGCGGGCTGTACCTGGTGGCCGGGCTGCTCGCCGACCACGTGGTGCTGCTCGGGTCGCGGTGGGCGCCGGCGGCCCCGGCGCTGGTGCTGCTGTGCGCCTACGGGCTGGGGCTCGGCCTGCTGCACACCTGGTACCAGGCGCTCAAGGCGGCCGGGTACGCGCGCCGGTACCTGCTGCTGGAGGTCACCCACCTGGTCACGCTGGCCGGCGCGCTCGTCGTGGTCACCCGGCACGGCGTGGTCGCGGTCGCCGCCGCGCAGGCCGTGGTCGCCTGGGTGCTGGTCGCGGTGGCCTGGCGCGCGCTGGCCCGCCGGGGGCTCGCCTTCCCGGGGGCCGAGCTGGCCGGGATGGCCGGCGGTGTGCTCGGCGCGGCGGTGCCGTGTGTGGCGGTCGCGTTGCTCGCCGACCGGCTGCTCGGCCCGCCCGCCTCGGTGCCCGCGACGGTCGCCGAGGCACTGCTGCTGGCGGCGACCTACGCCGGCGCGTCCCTGCTCACCCAGCGCGCCGCCGTCCGCGAGCTGCGCGCACTGTCGGGAGGTACGCGGTGAGGGTTGTGCACGTGACCCAGCCGGTGACGGCCGGCGTGGCCGAGGTGGTGCGCCAGTTCGCCGTCGCGCAGCGGGACCGCGGCTGGTCGGTCACCGTGGTGTGCCCGCCGACCGGCTGGCTCCCCGAGCGGTGCCGCGCGGCTGGCGTCGACGTGTGCGCGTGGCCCGCCACCCGGAACCCCGGCCCGCGCGTGGCCGGCGAGGTGCTGCGGCTGCGCCGGATCCTGCGCCGGCTCGACCCGGACGCGGTGCACCTGCACAGCTCGAAGGCCGGGCTCGCCGGCCGGCTCGCGGTGCGCGGCCGGCGGCCCACGGTGTTCCAGCCCCACATGTGGTCCTTCCAGGTCTCCCCCGCCGCCGTGGCGTGGGAGCGGTTCGCGGCCCGCTGGACGCACCAGCTGGTGTGCGTCAGCGACGACGAGCTGGAGGTGGGCCGCGCGGCGCGGATCGGCACGCCCGCGGAGGTGGTGTGCAACGGCGTGGACACCGAGCGGCTGCGCCCGGCGGACCGGGTCGCCGCCCGGCGCCGGCTGGGGCTGCCGCTGGACTCGCCGGTCGCGGTGTGCGTCGGCCGCCTGGCGCCGCTCAAGGGCCAGGACCAGCTGCTGTCCGCGTGGCCGGCGGTGCTGGCCGAGGTGCCGGACGCCCGGCTGGTCCTCGTCGGCGACGGCCCGATGACCGAGCCGTGGCGGGCAGGGCACCCGGTCGCCCGGCACGGTTCGGTCGTGTGGTGGGGCCACAGCGACGACGTCGCCACGCACTACGCCGCCGCGGACGTGGTGGTGCTCCCGTCCCGCGCGGAGGGCATGGCGCTGGTGCCGCTGGAGGCGATGGCGTGCGGCCGCTCGGTGGTGGCGTTCGACGTGGGCGGGGTCCGGCAGAGCCTGGCCGGCGGCGGTGCCGTGCTGCCGGCGGGCGACGTGCCCGCCCTGGCCGAGGCCCTCGCCGGCCGCCTGGCCTACCCGGTACTCGCCGACCACGAGGGCCGCCTGGGCCGCCGCCGCGCCGTCGACCTGTTCGGCGCCGACCGGGCCGGCGACCGGGTGGCCACCCTGCTCGAGAAGCTGGTGACCGGGTGACCCGAACCCATGCGATGAGTCCGCGGGTGGCGTTCGTGCTCACGCAGGACAGTGGGGGCCCGGTGGACGTGACGGTGGCGCTGGCGGCGGCGTTGGTCGAGGCGGGTGTCGAGGTGCGGGTGTTCGGGCCGGAGCCGAGGCGCGGCGCCGAACGGATCGCGGGCCGGCACGAGGACGTCGTGGTGGCGCGGAAGGGTGACGTGCGCGGCGCGCGGCGGGTGCGGGCGGCGGTACGGGCCTGGCGGCCGGACGTCGTGCACGCCCAGGACCGCCGGGCCGGGCTGGTGGCGGCGGGGCTGCGCCGGGAGCTGCCCGTCGTGCACACCTACCACGGCGTGCCGGACGACGTCACCGAGCCGTGGTTCCGCGGCCGCACCGGCGCTCCACCACCCTCGGCCTACACCAGGACCGTGCTGGCGGCGGACGCCGTCGTCGCCCGGCTCGTGGCTCGTACCGTCGTGCCGGCCGACGCCATGGGCGCGTTCCTCCGGCGCCGCCTCCGGGTTCCGGCCGACCGCGTCGTCCACCTCGACAACGCCGTCGAGCTGCCCGACCCGGCACCGCCGTCGGGGGCCGTGCGGCGCCTGGTGTTCGTCGGCCTGCTCGTGGAGCGGAAGGGGCTGCGCACGCTGCTGGACGCGCTCGCCATCCCGGGCACCATGCCGCCGGACGCCACGCTGACCGTCGTCGGCGACGGCCCGGAGCGGGCCGCCGCGGAACGCTCCGCCACGCGCCGGGAGCTCGCCGGGCGGGTGCGGTTCCTCGGGTTCCGCACCGACGTCCCCCGACTGCTGCGCGAGCACGACGCCCTGGTCCTTCCCTCCACGATGGAGCAGCAACCGCTGGTCGTCGCCGAGGCCATGGCCGCCGGGAAGCCCGTGCTGGCCACCGAGACCGGCGGCGTGGCCGACATGCTCGGCGCGCACGCGCGGCTCGCCGCCCCTGGCGACGTCGCCGGGCTCGCGGCGGGGCTGCGGGAGCTGTTCGCCGAGCCCGATCCGGGCCGCGCGGGGCGGCTGCTCGCCGCCGCCGCGCGGGAGCGGTTCGCGCCGGAGGTCAGCGCCCGCCGTCACCTCGCGTTGTACCGGCGGCTGATCCCCGCTCCGGCTTCACCAGCACCACCCCGTCGGCGGCGGCCAGCTCGACCTGGGTGACGGGCGCGCCCTTCAGGTCGACCAGGCCGCCGGGCGGCTTCACCGTGGCCGCCGTGGCGGTGGGGTTCACCGCGACCCAGCCGCCGGTGTACGTGCGGGTCCACACGCCGTTGGTGTGCCGCGTGGCCCGGTCGACGGCCTCGCCGAGCCCGGTGTCCTGCAGGTGCGACCACTCCGGGTCCAGGTAGGTCTCGGTGGTGGCCCTGGTCCAGCACGTGTGCGGGCCGGCGAGCAGCGCGGCGCTCGCGTACCCGGCGCGTTCCTGGCGGTCGTCGGTGGTCTTGGTGATCAGCAGCAGCCAGGACTCGCCGAGCGCGGCCTGCGCGCGCAGTTCCTCCCACTCGTTGCCGCGGAACGTGATCAGCCCGCCGGTGCCGCCGTCGTCGCGGAAGCCGAAGTTCTCCTCCATCGCCCCGCTGAACCGGCCGTGCGCGGTCCACCGGCCCGGGATCAGGTGCGTCTCGGACACGTTGGGCACGAACATCTTCCCGGCCTTCTCCAGTGCCGTACCGGCCACGGCGAGGAACGCGTCGAGCCCGTCGCGGAGCTTGCGGTCGGTCTGCTGGGCGTTCGCGGTGCCCTCGAGGATCGCGGACGAGTAGTGGGAGAGGGTGTTGAAGTCGTTGTCGGCGAGCACCCCGTCCCAGCCCTCGCGGGTGACCTCCTCGGTGACGGCCTTCGCCCACGCCTTCTGGTAGGCGGGGTCCCACACGGTCATCTGCCAGTGCTTCGGGTAGCCGTTCCACTCGATGCGCTTGCCCGCGGTGTCCAGGGCGAACCACTGCGGGTTGTTGCGCTGCGCGTCGAAGTAGCCGATGCCGCTGGGCAGCCAGGTGGCGTCGGTGTCGCCGTGCACGGCTCCCGGGTAGTTGCGGGTGCTGGACAGATCCTTGTAGACCAGCACCTTCACCTTCGGGTTGAGCTCGTGCAGCGTGCGCATCGCCTCGGTCTCGGTGGCGTTGAGCACGACGACGTCGTAGCGCTTCGCCGCGAGCTCGAGGTCCTCGTCGGTCGGTGGTTCGCCGATGCCGTACCACCAGGCGCAGGGCGCGAGCGGTCGCGGCGGCGGGGCGGTCGCCCAGCCTGGCGCGCAGGACGCGGCGAGCAGCGTGGCCGCACACGCCGTGGCGAGCATCCGGATCATCGGCCCCTCCTGAACAGCAGTTCGCCCACGGTCAACACGATGATCTTCAGGTCGAGCCAGAGCGACCAGTTCGCGATGTAGTAGTTGTCGTACCTGGCCCGTTCGGCGATCGAGGTGTCCCCGCGCAGCCCGTGCACCTGGGCCAGGCCGGTCAGCCCGGTCGGCACGCGGTGCCTGGCCCAGTACAGCTCGTGGATGCTGGAGAACCGGCGGACGAACCCGGGCCGCTCCGGCCGGGGCCCGACGACGGACATGTCGCCGCGCAGGATGTTCCACAGCTGCGGCAGCTCGTCGAGTGAGGTGCGGCGCAGGAACCGGCCGACCGGGCCGACCCGCGCGTCCCCGGCGACCGACCACCGGCTCTGCGAGTCGTCCACGGCGCCCTGGCGCACGCTGCGGAGCTTGTAGAGCAGGAAGGTGCGGTCGTCCATGCCGACCCGCACCTGGCGGAAGATCACCGGCCGCCCGCTCTCCACCAGCACCGCGAGCGCGCACAGGCCGATCACGGGCGCCAGTGCGACCAGCGCGGCCCCGGCCAGCACCACGTCCAGGGCGCGCTTGACCCACCAGCTCGGGCGGCTGGTCGGCGCGGTGCTCAGCCGGATCAGCGGGTAGCTGCACACCCGCTCGATGTCGGGGCCGTCCTGGTACAGCTCGTACATCCGGGGCACCACGAGGACCGTGCAGCCGAGCCGGTGCGCGGCGATGGCGGCGTCCACCACCGGCGACTCGCGGGCGTGGGAGAACGCGAGGACCACGGTGCCGACCCGCAGCCGGACGATCGCGCCGGACAGGTCGCCGGTGAGCAGTTCCATCGGCAGGTCGGCCGGGTCGAGGCTGGGCTCGGCGTCGACGAAGCCCACCGGCCGCAGCCCGAACTCGGGGTGCCTCGCCATGGTGCCGGCGAGGTCGACCCCCACCTTGCCGGCGCCGACGACGATCGTCCGGTCGCACCGGCCGAGCCGCCGCCGGCACCACCGGCCGAGCGCGAAGACCGCGAGGCGCACCGGCTCACCGATCGCCGCGGCGAGCACCACCGTCCACTGCACGGCCCTGGTGGTCGCCTCGTCCTGGCCGCTGACCAGCGCGGCACAGGTGAGGAGCGCGAACGCGATCGCCGTCGCGCCGGCCGACCGGGGCAGGTCGTGCAGCCAGGAGAGCATCAGGCGGCGCCGGTAGAGCCGGCTCGTGGCCCGCACCGCGAGGAACACGGCCGCGGTCGCGGCGGCCCACAGCACCGGCGAGGGCACTCCCGCCCACACCTGGACCGGCGCGGCCGGCTCCATCCAGGCGCCCGGCGCCACAGGCACAGGCGGCGCCGTCGGCACGGCCGGCACCGCCGGCGTGGCCGCCATCGTCGGGGCGATGGTCAGGCCGGCGGCGAGGGCGCCGAGGTCGACCGCGAGGAGCAGCACGGCGACGGCGTTGACCCGGCTGAGCAGTTCCCGGCGCGGGACGTGCTCGTTGCGCGCGCCGGGCAGCCAGGTGGGCCGGCGGCGGACCGCCGGCGGTGTCTCGGTCAGCATCGTTCACCTTTTCGGGGGACGGCCGGCCACACCGCGCCACCCCCACTACGTTCACCCATTCAAATCCACCCGAAAGAGGTCGCCAAAGCGTTCACGAATATCTCTGCGTTAGAAGGAGCACGTTCAACCGTCGCTATTCACCCCATCGAGGACCTGCATCTTCACTCCTTCAGGCAACTGACTGCCGTTCGTGTCACCGCATTGTCCGACCATTGCTCGATTTTCACGGAACCGGCCGAAAAATGCCGAGGGACGCGCCAGCAAAGAGACCGAACAGGGCGATAATTCTGCTGCTTCCCGAAGTCGATCATTGGTGAGGGGTACGAGTGGCAGTCGAAGAGGTCCAGGTGCTCGACGCGCCGGCACCGGAGGTCCAACCCGCGGCGCGCGCCACCCGCATCCGGTCCAGGGGCCGCGCGCACGTCGTGCTGCCCGCCTACAACGAGGCGGCCGCGCTCCCCTCCCTGCTGGACCGGCTCGCCGCGCAGGCCAGCACCGAGCAGCTCACCGTCTGGGTGGTCGACGACGGCTCCGTCGACGACACCGCCGCCGTCGCCGAGGCGGGCGTGCCGGGCCTCGACGTGCGCCTGGTGCGCCACGACGCCAACGCCGGGCTCGGCCAGGCGCTGCGCACCGGTCTGCACGCCGTGCTCGACGTGGCGGGCGACGACGACGTCGCGGTCGTCATGGACGCCGACGACACCCACGACCCCGCGCTGCTGCGTCCGCTGCTCGACCAGATCCAGGCCGGCGCGGACATCGCGATCTGCTCCCGGTTCGTCCCCGGCGGCGACGACAGCACCGCCCCGCCGCTGCGCAGGCTGCTGTCCCGGGCCGCCGCGCTGCTGTTCCGCCGCGTGCTGCGGGTCGACGGCGTGCGCGACTTCACCAGCGGCTACCGCGCCTACCGGGTCGACCTGCTGGAACGGGCGACGCTGCACTGGGGCGAACGGCTGGTCGAGGAACGCGGCTTCGCCTGCATGGTGGAGCTGCTGCTCAAGCTCAGGCACTGCGACCCGGTGGTCGCCGAGGTCCCGCTGCCGCTGCGCTACGACCGCAAACCCGGCGCCAGCAAGCTCGCCCTGCGCCGCACCGTCGGCCAGTACCTCCTGCTGCTGCTGCGTACGCGGCTCACGCCGCCGCCGCACCGGGAGCTGTGATGGGCACCGGCTCCGTCACGGTCGTCGGCGGCGGCATCTGCGGCCTCGCGGTCGCGCACCGGCTCGCCCGCAGCGGGCACCGGGTGACCCTGCTCGAGGGCAGCGACCAACTCGGCGGGCTCGGCACGTTCTTCCCGTGGCGGGACGGCTGGGTCGAGCGCTTCTACCACTGCGTGATGCCCTCCGACGACGACCTGCTCGGCCTGCTCGACGAGCTGGGCCTGCGCGACACGGTCGGCTGGCGGCGCACGAGCATGGGCATGGTCGTCGGTGGGCGGCACCACCCGTTCAACACCGCGGCCGACCTGCTCCGGTTCTCCCCGCTGCGCCCGTTGGACCGCGTCCGCTTCGGCGTGGTGTCGCTGCTGCTGCGGCAGCTGGGTCGCGGCCGGGACCTCGACCGCACCCGCACCGAGGACTGGCTGCGTGGCCTGTACGGCGACGCCGTCTGGGAGACCCTGCTGGCGCCGATGTTCGGCGCGAAGTTCGGCCGGTCCTTCCCGGACGTGCCCGCGCTGTACCTGTGGCAGCGGCTCGGCCGCGAGCGCAACGTCGCCACCCGGGGCTACCCGGCGGGCGGCTACAAGTCGATCATCGACGCGCTGCGTGCCGCGCTCGAGGCACGCGGCGCCACGGTCCGCGTCTCGACCCCGGTCGAGCGGATGTCCGTCCTGGACGCCGGCATGCGGGTCACGCTGCCCGGCGGCGAGACGCTCGACGCCGACCGGGTGGTGTCCACGCTGCCGCTGCCGCAGCTGCGCAGGGTCGCCGACGACGACCTCGCCGCGCGGCTGCCCGCCGTCGAGGTGCCCTACCAGGGTGTGGTGAACGCGTTGTTCTTCCTGCGCCGCCCGCTCGCCGGGCACTACTGGACGCCGGTGGTGCGCTCGGGCACCGACTTCGACGGTCTGGTGGAGATGTCCGCGCTGGCCGGCGTCGCGCCCTACGACGGCCGGCACCTGGCGTACGCGATGCGTTACGTCGACCGCGACGACCCGCTGTTCCACGAGGACGACGCCGGCATCGCCGCGCGGTGGACCGAGCAGCTGTGCACCCTCTACTCAGGACTCCCGCTGCGCGCGGCGGACGTCGACGAGGTGCGGGTGTTCAAGGCGCCGTTCGTGGAACCGGTGTACCCGCTGGGATATCTGGCGCGGCGGCCGCCGGTGGAGGTGGCCGGGACCTCGCTCCTGCTGGCGACCACCGCGCACGTGTACCCGGCGGTCACCAGCTGGAACTCGAGCGTGCGCCTGGCGAATCAGGTCGCCGCGGCCATCGGCACCGCCACGGCCGCCCGCGACTCCGCCGGGGACTCCGCCGGCGATCCCGACCCGGCCAGCAGCCGCCGCACCGCCGCCGCGATCCGCGCCGACGGCGACCCGGTGCCGTAGGGCGACGGGATCGCGGCCAGCCGCGCGCGGTGGCCCGGCACGTCGTCCAGCCAGCGCAGGACCTCGTGCCGGACCCGCGGCCCCGGCGGGACGAGGGTGCCGAAAGTGCCCTCGATCTCCGGACGTTCGGTGCTGCGGCGCACCACGACGACCGGGCGCTTGAGCACGCTCACCTCCTCCTGGATGCCGCCGGAGTCGGACACCACGACCGCGGCGCCGGACACCAGTGCCAGGAACGCCGGGTAGGCCTGCGGCTCGATCACGCGCAGCTCGGCGAGCAGCGCGTCCAGGCCGAACTCCTCGACCCGCCTGGCCATCCTGGGGTGCAGCGGAACGACGACCGGCAGCGGCAGCCGGTTCAGCACGCGCAGGATCAGTTCCAGGTTGTGCCGGTCGTCCACGTTCTCCGGGCGGTGGATGGTGGCCACCAGGTAGCCGTCCGGCGCGAGCCCGAGTCCGGCCAGCACCCGGTCCCGGGCGGCGGTGTCGGGTGCCGCCGCGCGCAGCGCCTCGACGACCGTGTTGCCGGTGACCGCGACCCGGTGCGGCGGGATCTGCTCGGCGAGGAGGTTCTCCCGGTTCAGCGCGGTCGGCGCGCAGCACAGGTCGGCGAGGTGGTCGATCAGCACCCGGTTGTGTTCCTCTGGCATCGCGCGGTCGAAGCTACGCAGCCCGGCCTCGACGTGCACGAGTGGCACGGAGTTGGCGTTCGCGGCGAGCGCGCCGGCCAGCGCGGACGTGGTGTCGCCCTGCACGAGCACGGCGGAGGTGGGATGCGCGGCGAGGACCTGGTCGACGGCGGCGACCGCGGCGCCGAGCTGCCGGCCGCGGCTGGTGCGGTCGACGGCGAGTTCGTGGAACGATCCCGGCATGGCGATGTCGCGCCGGATCTGGTCGTACATGGCGGAGTCGTAGTGCTGTCCGGTGTAGACGACCGAAGCGCGTTCGCCGAAGTAGCGGATCAGCGGCCCGCACTTGATGAGTTCCGGCCGGGTGCCGCAGACGACCGTGATGGTGTCCGATGTGGACTCCGCGTCGAGGCGCAGCTCGACCGGCCTGCGGCGGCCGGAGGCGAGGAAACCCTCGTAGGGCTCCTTGAACGCGGTGAACGGCACCCAGGTGCGGGTTCCTGGGCAGGACGTGAGATCGGCCGAGCCCTGGAAGTCGGCGGGAACGACGTGCCGCGACACGGTGGCGTTGCTCTGTCCCGCGCCGAGATCGTTGACCAGCGTCAGCCGGGAGCCGTGCGCGTAGACGAGCCCGACCTGGCGACCGCACCGCCCGCTGTCGCACCCGCACCGCAGCACGATCGCGATCTCGACGACTCTGTCCTCATCACCGTTGTCCGCCAACGGAACCCCCACTGTGCGACTCATCTCCGGGTTCGACGGTGCGAACGTACTTCCCGACGGGGTCGGCGACCGGTCATGTACGTCCATCGGGTGACAACCGGCGTGGCGCGCGGATCATCCGTCCCCGGAGGCGCAACTGGCCCGGCCGGGGCAACTGCGCAGCAGCCGCACCTCCGGCGGCGCGGTGATCACCTCCGGCGTGGTACGCGCGCCGCCCGGCCACCGCAGCGAGATCGCGACCGACGAGGAGTTGTTGGCGTAGTCGGTTTCCAGCAGCGTGCGGTCGGCGTTCACGGTGTTCACCAGGTCGTAGACGCCGGAGGGCACGGCGGTGATGTCGAGCCACTGGAAGTCGACGTCGTGGCGGTAGTCGTCGCCCTTGCCGACCGAGATGCCCAGTACGACGTCGCGGGCGAGCGGGTTGTGGTGCCCGCACATGTTGCCGCGCAGGTACCGCGCGAGCGCCACGGCGTCGCCGCGGTGCGGCAGCCCGGGCAGGGTGACGGCGTCGTGGGAGTCGTACCGGTCGCCGAGGCAGAACCCGTTCTTGCGGTCGGCCACGAGTTCCTGGCCACCCGGGGTGCGCAGCCGGTACCGCTCGAAACCCATCAGGTGCCAGTGCTGGTGGCTACGGGCGGGCTCGTAGTAGGCGTAGGTCGTGGTGTCGCGCTGGGCGGCGCCGAACGTGCGGGGAACGGACCCGTCCGCGCTGTTCTGGAACGCCTGCCGCACGGTCATCGTCGGCACGTCGGTGCCGTCGCGGTGGGCGTAGAGCAGCAGCGGCCCGTCCCCGACGTTGTCCTCCGACGAGGTGAACCGCAGCCGCACCGCCCCGATCCGCCCGGTCGTCACACACGGCCCGTTCGGCGCGGTGGCGTCCTCGACCATGCACACGTCCCAGTCGACGCACACCGCCGGGTCGCCGCCGTACCCGCCGGGACAGCCGACCGGCGCCTGTCGCAGGTCGGGCAACAGCCACCCATTGCCCGGCGTCTCGCCCGGCGTCGCGCTCGCCCCGGACACGAGCGTCGTCGCGGCCAGCACCGCGACCGCGGCCGCGACGTACCTCTTGATCATCACACCCACCCCCAGGGTCCACAGTGAACAGCGCCAACCTAGCGATCAGGTGGCGCCGGACCCGAATCCCACGACAAAGATCCAACCGATCGAGTGATGACATCCGCTGACCGGAAGCTGTCAGCGCGGTCCACGGGGAGCCGGCCGCGTGCGACCCTCGGGCGCATGGTGGGAACGCGACCGCCGGCGGAGATCGAGTTCCGCCTGCCGGGCGGGTGGGAGCCGGCCGGTGAACCGGCTCCGGACGGCACGTTCGCCGCGCTGCACGTGGCGAGCGCGGCGTCCGGGTTCACCGCCAACCTGACCGTGCACGCCACCAACCGGACCGACGGCGACACGCTGCCGGAGATCGCCGACGAGACGGTGTCCCGGCTGCGGGCCGAGTCGCCGGACCTGCGGATCATCGACCGCGGCGACTTCCCGGACGGGTTCGCCCAGCAGTTGCTGCTGACCGCCGAGGTCAACGGTCGGACCTGGGAGGTCACGCGGGCCGAGATCTACGCCGCGCGTGGCCGGGGCCGCACCCAGACCGTCCTGCGGGCCGTACTGACCTGCACGGTGGACCAGTTCGCCGAGGTCATCCCCGACTTCGACGCGTTCCTGGACACCCTGAGCTTCGTGGACGGCGAGTAGTCGATGCCCGTGTCCGAACCGTCCGGCCCGCTGTGGAGCGCGGTCAAGGCGATCTACGACCCGTGGCCGCTGGACCAGGAGGCGGCGGCGACCGCGCTCGCGGACGCCTGGCGCCAAGGCGGGGCGGCGATGGTCATGGGAGCGTCCCGCTCGATCAGCGCCGGCAACGCGGCACACGCCGCCTGGCAGGACCCGGCCGGTGGGGGCTTCGACACGACCGTCGCCGACCGGTCCAGGCCGATGGCCGACCTCCAGCCGCAGATGGAGCTGGCCGCCAGCCGCGGCGACGGCTACGCGGCCGAACTGGTCGCGGTGAAGAACGACATCGTCTCGACCATCGCGGCCAACAACGGTCTGTACACGCTGCTCGGCAACCCCCTGTTCGGCGCGCTCGGGGCGGCGCTGCAACAGCGGCTGGCCACGTCGATCGCCGGGAGCCTGCGGAGCATGGTCGAGGCGCGGGCCGCGGCCCTGAGCACCGGGGCGGCCGGGGCGGTGCCGCAACCCCCGCCTCCCCCACCCGCCCCACCGCCGCCGGCGCCCAGGAAGGACGACGGGAACTTCTGGTCCGACCTCGGCCACACCGCGCTGGACGTCATCGGGCTGGTGCCGGTGGTCGGCGAGGCGGCGGACGCGATCAACGCCGGCTGGTACGCCGCCGAGGGCGACTGGGTCAACGCCGGCCTCTCCCTCGCCGCCATGGTCCCGATCGCGGGCTGGGCCGCGACCGGAGGAAAGCTCGGCTACAAGGCGATCAACGAGGCGGTGCGGCTCCAGCCGGTCACCAGCCCCACCGCAGCACTGGCGTTCGTCAAGAACCGACCGCCGGGGGTACCACTGCGCGCGGAGACGCTGCCGTTCACGCCGACCAAGCGCTTCCCGGTCGGGACCAAGCACACGTGGACCGACCCGAAGCTCGGGCAGGTCACCCGGCACGCCCACGGGCTCGACACCAAACGCTTCGAGAAGGCCGCACAGAAGGGAGAGGACGTGGGGAACGCGGCCCGGGGCCCGGTCTACCGGATGCGGGTGGAGGACGGCTACTTCAAGGGTTACGCCGACGAAGCGGGCAACAGCCACCACATCAGCACGGTCCGGAAGGACGACGACATCGCGAACGCGACACACATTCCGGCCAGCAGGCACTACCCAGCGCCGGACGAGACCCACACCCGCGTCGCGGTGCCGAACGTCGCCGCGCTCGGGCCCAACGACTCCGACGGGGAGAGGAACTGACCCGATGACCCAGTTCCACATGGCGCCCGCCGAGGCCGGGCACGCGATGAACCAGCTCGACGCCGCCGGCGCGGACCTCACGACTGCCTGGTCCAGCGCGTCCTCGGCGATCAGGGCGGCCGCCGGGCAGCTGGGCCAGGGCGTGCTCGGGCAGGCGTTCCTCCAGGGCTACCAGCGCCACGCCGACGAGGTGTGCGCCGCGGCCGACACCTGCACGCGGGTGCCGGGTCAGCTCGCGGCGAGCGGCGACGCGTCCGTGGCGGCCTACGTCACCACGGACGCCGACAACGCCGCGCTGCTCACGTAGCCGAGTCAGCGCAGGTGGAGGCCGCCGTTGGCGTCCCAGCAGGCGCCGGTGACCGACGCGGCGCCGGGGGACGCGAGCAGGGCGACCATCTCGGCGATGAAGGCCGGGTCGCCGAGCCGGCCGACGGGGATGGTGCCGGCGAACGCGTCGAGGTTCTCCTCGCCGACGATCTCACGGACCATCGGGGTGTCCAGCGGGCCCGGCGAGACCGCGTTGACCGTGACGCCCCGGGACGCGAGCTCGCGGGCGAACACCTTGGTCGCCGACAGGACCGCGCCCTTGGACGACGCGTAGTGGCCGCCGGTCGCCGTGCCGCCGTTCTGGCCGGCCAGCGACGCGAGGTTCACGATCCGGCCGTAGCCGCGCTCCGCGAGGTGGGCGCCGAACACCTGGCAGGCGTGGAACGTCCCGCCGAGGTTCACCGCGAGCACCGCGGCCAGCTCGTCGGGGGTGATCTCCAGCAGCGGCTTGGCCTGGGTGCGGGCGGCGTTGTTCACCAGGACGTGCACGTCGCCGAAGTCGGCCAGTACGTCGGCCAGCAGCCGTTCGAGCGCCGCCCGGTCGCTCACGTCCACCGGGTAGCCGCGGGCGTCGCCGCCGAGCGTGGTCGCGAGCGCCGTCGCGGCAGCGCCGTCCAGGTCGGCGACGGCGACGCGGTAACCGCCGGTGCGCAGTCTGCGCGCGATGTGCTCCCCCAGCCCACGCGCACCGCCGGTGACGACCGCGACCTGACCGGCGGTCATTCCGCCGCGCCGGGGAGGGTGACGTCGTCGCGGACGGTGAGCGCGCGGCCGATGCGGGCCTCGATCTTGGCGAACCGCCAGAGCTTCACGTCACCGTCGACATCGCCACCGCCGACCTGCGTGGTGCGGAACAGGTTGCACGCGGCCTTGACGGTCTCCTGGGTGTCCACGTCGGCGAGGATGTAGCAGGTCCACGGCCAGCCGTCGGACGGGCCGACCATGTGCGAGTCGTCGTCCATGTCGCCGATGAAGTGCACTCCGGGCAGGGCCTTGAGCTGGTCCATCATCGACACGAACGCCTGCCAGACGTGCCCGCCCGTGATTCCGTCGGTTGGCAGGTCGAAGAAGTTCTGGTTGATGCCGATGCAGAACAGCACCCGGAGCATGTCGTCTCCTAGCGGTGGGTCAGCGGAAGCCGGGGGTGGTGGGCGGCAGTCCCATCAGGACGGCGCCGGCCGCGTCGTACATCGCCGGGCCGAGGAAGGCGTGCTGCTTGGGCACGAGCGCGTCGCCGAGCAGCAGCTGCAGCGGGTGCGTGCTGCCGATCGGCGCGGTGCCGGAGATCTCGACGAGGCTGCCGACCACGTCCGAGGACGTCCTGGCCAGGTGCGCGGAGGACAGCCGCAGGTGGGCGTTCTGCTCGTCGGTGGCCGGGTCGCCGGCGACGACGGTCTCCCACACCTCGTGGCTGACCTCGTAGAACCAGGCCCTGGCCGAGCGCAGCGCGGCCTCGGCGCGGGCGATCTCGGCGCGGTAGTACGGGCGGTCGGCGAGCTTGGGCGCGCCGGTCACCCCGGCGTACCCGGCGCCGACCTCCTCGGCGTAGTCCAGCGCGGCCCGCGCGACACCGGCGCCGACGACGGCGAGCACCTGCGCGGCGTAGGCGATCGTCGGGTAGCGGTAGAGCGGCTCGTCCACGGTCGGCGACCCGCCGCGGATGAACGTCCACTCCCTCGGCACCTCGACCCCGCGCACGACGAGGTCGAAGGACCCGGTGCCGCGCATGCCGACGACGTCCCAGTCCCGCACGATCTCGACGTCCTCCGGACGCAGCACCGCGACCCTCGGCTTGCCGTCCGCGGCCTCGGCGTCGCGGATGCCCACGCCGATGACGTCGGCGGCGACACAGCCGCTGGCGAACTTCCAGTGCCCGTCGACGGTGTAGCCGCGCTCGGTCGGCGCGGCGGCCTGGACCGGGAACAGGCCGCCGGCGAACACGACGTCCGGGCCGTCCCGGTACAGCTCGGCCTGGGTCTCCACCGGCAGGGCGGCGAGGTAGATGAGCGCGGAGCCGAAGCTGGCGACCCAGCCGGTGGAGCCGTCGACGACCGAGATCCGCTCGATCCGGTCGAGGAAGTCGGCGGGTGGCAGCGGCTCGCCGCCGAACTTGGCGGGGGTGGCGGCCCGGTAGAGCCCGAGCTCCTTGAGCCGGTCGACGAAGTCCCTCGGCACGTAACGCTGCTCGCGGAACTCCACGCGCCGCTCGGCGAGCTCCGCCAGCACGCCGTCGAATGTGGTCATCTGCGCTCCTCGGTCCTGGCTGCCCGCGACGGTACGAGGTCGTGGCGGGCGGCCGGAATCGGTATTGCCCCTGCCGGCGTAGGGGATTCCTTCAGTGCGTGCGCCGGGGCGGCCCGACCTACCCTGACGGGATGCAGGTCGACCCCCGTGCACCCGAGCTCGTCACGGACGACTTCGTCGCCATGATGAACGCCACCCGGCTGTGTGTGCTCGTGCACGACGCTCCCACCAAGGACATCCTCTGGGCCAACCCGGCGGCGTGCGAGATGCTCGAGTGGAGCGTCACCGAGCTGCGGCCGCTCAAGGCCAACGACATGAGCAGCTCCGCGCAACAGTACAGCCGGGTGATCGGCCGGGCGTGGCTGCAGGAGGCCGTCGAGAAGGGCGCCAGCAGCATCGAGTGGCACTACCGGGCGAAGTCGGGCCGGGTGATCCCGACCGACGCGCTCGCGGTGCGGGTGGAGCTGGCGCAGGGGCCGGCGGTGATGGTGCAGTTCCGCGACATCGAGCGGGAGCAGGAGATCGAGCGGGAGCTGCGGCTGACCACGTCCTACGTCGACGCGCTCGCCCGGCACACCTCGACGGTCGCCCTGATGCTCGACGCCACCGGTGCGCTGCGCTTCGCCACCGACACGGCCGTTGAACTGCTCGGCGCCCGGGTGAACGAGCCGCTCGGCGAGCTGACGAGCTACGGGCGGCTGCGGGTCGCCGGCCGGCAGGCGACCTGGGCGGAGGCGCTGGAGCGGGCCGACCCGGTGGTCGCGGTCCAGCTGGAGGTCCCCCGCCCGGACGGTGATCCGGTGTGGCTGGAGGGTGGCCTGGAGCGGCTGCGGGAGGACGACGGCGGGCTGCTGATGATCCTGCACGACGTGTCCGACCGGGTGCAGGACGCGGTGCGCCGGGAGCGGGAGCTGCACCGGGAGAACTACCTGGCCCGCTACAACGCGATGGGCGACATGGCGATGGCGATCGCGCACGAGCTGGGTCAGCCGCTCGCCGCGGCGGGGAACTTCCTCGCCGGGGTGCGGGCCCGCGCGCCGGAGGACGAGCGGCTGGCGTACGGGGTGGACAGCGCGGTGCGGCAGATCGAGCGGGCGAGCACGATCGTGGGGTCGGTGCGCGCGTTCGTGGGTCACCTCGAGCACGTGCGGCAGGTGGTGGACCTCAACGACGTGGTCGAGGAGTGTCTGTGGTTCGTCCGGCTGCGGGCGGACCCGGCCGGCGTCGAGGTGGTCGTGCACCGGCACCCGGACCCGGTCCCGGTCCGGTGCGAACGGGTGCTCACCGGGCAGGTGGTGCTCAACCTGTGCTTCAACGCCATCGACGAGATGGCCGCCTGCGCCCCGGACCGGCGGCGGCTCACCATCACCACCGGGATCGGCGACGGCGTCGGCGTGCTCACCGTCGACGACCAGGGCCGGGGCCTGCCGCGCGACCCGTTCGAGGAGTCGTTCACCGCCAAGGAGCACGGCAGCGGCATCGGCCTGGCGCTGAGCTACCGCATCATCACCCGCCAGCACGGCACCATCTGGGCCGACCGCCTGGAGGAGGGCGGTTCCCGGTTCGGCTTCGCGCT
The DNA here is from genome assembly GCF_025165815.1 of Actinophytocola gossypii. GTDB lineage: Bacteria > Actinomycetota > Actinomycetes > Mycobacteriales > Pseudonocardiaceae > Actinophytocola > Actinophytocola gossypii. Next base: position 289,406 of record NZ_JAFFZE010000004.1, read on the forward strand.
GCCGCTGGCCGAGACGTAGGGGAAACCTTCAGCGGAGCCGGTGGAAGTCTCGATTCCCGCACCGTGACCACGCGCGTACGGTCGGGACATGACCCGGGCCCAACGCGAGTTCCGTGCCGCGATGGCGAACCTGTCCGCCGCGGTGAACGTCGTCACCACCGACGGACCGGGCGGCCGGGCCGGGATGACGGTGAGCGCGGCCTGCTCGGTGACCGACTCGCCGCCGACCGTGCTGGTCTGCGTGAACCGGTCCTCCCGCTCGCACGACATCCTGCTCGCCAACGGCCGGATCTGCCTGAACGTGCTCGGCGCGGACCAGGAGGAGCTGGCCGCCCGGTTCGCCGGCGCCACCGCGGTGCCGCACGCGGAGCGGTTCGCCGAGGGGGCCTGGGACGACACCGAGGGCGTCCCGGTGCTGCGCGACGCGCTGTGCTCGGTGGTCGGCCGGATCGTCGCCGACCGGGCACACGGGTCGCACTCGGTGCTGTTCGTCGAGGTCGACCGGGTGACGACCGAGCGGGACAGCGGCGCGCTGGTGTACTTCCGGCGGCGCTACCACAATCTGGCGGCCTGCTAGACCGTCACCTGGTGCACCAGGACGTCGCGGACGAGCGCGCCGAGGCTGTCGGCGCCGGTCTTGGCCTTGATCCTGGCGCGGTGCACGTCGATGGTCTTCACGCTGGCGCCCAGCTCGCGGGCGATGTGCTGGCTGGGCAGCCCGTCGACGACGAGCCGCAGCACCTCGCGTTCCCGCTGGGTCAGGGTGTCGAGGCGGCGTAGCACGGCCCGGCGCTCGGCCTGGTCGGCGAACCGCCGGTGCGCCTCGCGCAGCTGCGCCTGGACGACCTCGAGCATCCGCTGCGGCTCGTAGGGCTTCTCCAGGAAGTCGACCGCGCCCTGTCGCAGCGCCCGGACGGACATCGGGATGTCGCCGTGGGCCGAGCAGAAGACGATCGGCGCCGGGTAGTCGCGCCAGCCGAGCTGTTCCTGCAGCTGGAAGCCGCTGACCCCGGGCATCCGCACGTCGACGATCACCACGGCCGGCTCGTCCGGGTCGAGCTCGGCGAGGAACGTGGCCGCGTCCGGGTAGGTGAACGCCTCGATGCCGACGCTCTCCAGGAGGAACACGAGCGACTGCCGGAGGTCCTCGTCGTCGTCGACGATGTGGACCACCGCCGTCCTCGCGCCGTCTCCGCCGCTGGTCATGGCGCGAGGATAGTCAGCCGGGCTGGTCAGCCGAGCACGGCCAGCGCGACGAACGAGGTCGCGCCGATCAGGATCGTGGACAGCAGGCCCAGCAGCAGCGCACGGCCGCCGGTGCGCACCAGCCTGCCGACCCGCACACCGCAGCCGAGCCCGAACAGCGCGCCGGCGAGCAGCAGCGTGCAGGCCACCTTCGCCACGTCGAGCACGGACGCCGGCAGCACCTCGACACTGCGCAGCCCGGTCATCGCCAGGAAACCCAGTACGAACAGCGGCACCAGCGGCGGCCGGGCGCCGTCGACCCGCCTGCTCGAGCGGCGGCGCTCCAGCACGCTCACCGACATCACCATCGGCGCCAGCAGCACGACCCGGCTCAGCTTGACCACCACCGCGACGGTGACCGCCGCCGCGCCCGCCGGGGTGGCGGCCGCGACGACCTGGGCCACCTCGTGCACGGCGAGGCCGGACCAGGCGCCGACGTCGGTGCCGGTGATCCCGAACCACTCCGCGAGCAGCGGAACGGCGGCGATGGCGAGCGCGCCGTAGCAGGTGACCAGCGCGATCGCGGTCGCCACGTCGGAGTCGTCGCGCTCGACGACGTCCTCCATGGCCGCCACCGCCGACGCGCCGCAGATCGAGAACCCCGTGCCGACCAGGACGGACAAGCCGTGGGACAGGCCGAGCAGCCGGCCGAGCAGGATCGTGCCGAAGAAGGTGACCACGACGGTCAGGACCACCGCGGCGATGACGCCGGGGCCGAGGTCGAGCACCGCTGGCAGGGCCAGCTGCAGGCCGAGCAGCACGACGCCGACCCGCAGCATCCGTTTGGTCAGCCGGGCCACCACCGCGCGGACGTCCTCGGACAGCACCGGCGTCGAGCCGGCGGCCACGCCGAGGATCACCGCGGCGGTCAGCGCGCTCACCACCGGCACGACGAGGTTGACCAGGTACGACACCGCGACCGCGGCGAGCGTCACGCCGAGCCCGGGGACCAGCGGGAGAACCTTGCGCACAAGAGTCGTCATCGGCGGCTCAACGGCCCCCGGTCGCCGCGACCACGAGCAGTGCCATTCCGCAGGCGAACACCAGGCCCGCCGCGGTGAGCAGCACGCCCCGCCAGGCCCGCCGCCGGCCGGGGCTGTAGTCGGCGATGACCGCCCACAGGCCGAGTACCGCGTGCAGCAGGGTCGCGGCCAGCATCAGGCCGTCCCAGCCGATCCACAGCGCCGAGGCCCACCGCTCGTCGATGAACCGCGAGTCGGTGTCGGCGACGTCCGTGGTGACGTGGGTGATCGCGAAGTGCCCGAGCACCAGCACGGTGAGCAGCAGGCCGGAGACCCGCAGCGTGACGTAGGCGGCGCGGCGGCGCCGGGCGGCTCCGGAGTCGGTGTCGGGGAGGACGGCGGTCATGCGAACACCGGTCCCAGGATGAACACCGAGCCGGCGAGTCCGCACGCCACGGTCGCGGCGAGCACTCCGTACAGCGCGCGGGTGGAGGCCGCCAGCCCGAGGTCGGCGACGTCCACCGCGACCAGCCGCAGCCCGTTGAAGGTGTGGAACAGCAGACCGAACAGCAGCCCCACCTCGGCGATCCGCATCGGCACGCTGCCGTACACGTGGTGCACCTCGTCGTAGAGGTCCTTGGAGATCACGTACAGGCTGACGTCGCCGACGTGCAGGCACAGGAACACGAACAGCCCGACGCCGCTGACCCGGTGCAGGTAGAACGCCCAGCGCTGCAGCTCTGCGCGGTCCCGGCCCGGCCTGGCGAGCCGCGCGACCAGCGCCCTGGACACGAACGGCCCGCCGTCGTCGAGCCGGGCGGTGCGCACCACGACCACCCCGAACGCGATGATCACCAGCGCGACCACGGCGAAGGCGCAGAAGAACAGGAACTGCGGAAGCGTCATGGCTGGTCCTCCGGGGCGAGACGGCTGAACTCGACTGCTCTGACCTCGGACGTGATGCCGCCGTAGGGTCCGTCCGCCCCGCGGCGTTGCACGAGGTAGCGCGGAGCGGCCTCGGTGTCGGGGCAGTCCGCCCGGGCGTGTGCCCCTCGGGTCTCGGTGCGCCAGGCCGCGGCGTGCGCGATCGTGCGTGCCACGATCACCTGGTTCGCCAGGTCCAGGGCCTCCTGCCAGGCGTAGTTCACCTCCGGCGGCCCGGGCACGGCGACCCGCTGCACGTCCTCGGCGAGCGCGTCCAGTTCCTTGTCGGCCTCGGCGAGCCCGGCCGCGTCCCGCACCACGCCGACGGACCGCCACATCAGCTCCTTGAGCCGGGTGGTCAGGTCGAACGGCCACGGGCCTTCCGTGCGCGCCAGTGGCCCGTACGCGCGTCCCAGCGACGCGGCCACCTCGTCGGCGGCGGGATCACGCAGCTCGCGTTCCGGTGCGAGCAGGGCGGCGGTGTCGCCGGCGCGCGCACCGAACACGGTCGACTCGGCGACCCCGTTGCCACCGAGCCGGTTGGCCCCGTGGGTTCCGCCGGAGTCCTCGCCGGCGACCAGCAGGCCGTCCAGCTCGGTGCGGCAGTCGACGTCGATGAGCACGCCGCCCATGTGGAAGTGCGCGGTCGGGGACACCCGCACCGGGCCACGGGCGAGGTCCTGGCCGATCTGCCTGGTGCGCGCGACCATCCCGGGGAACCGGCGCTCCACCTCCGCGACGCCGAGGTGCGAGATGTCGATCAACACCCCGCCCTCCTCGGTGCCTCGGCCGGCGGCGATCTCCAGGTAGCCTGCCCTGGCCACGACGTCCCGGGTGGACCGTTCCATGCGTTCCGGGTCGTAGCGGGCCATGTACCGCTCACCCGCCGCGTTGTAGAGGTGCGCCCCGGCGCCGCGCAGGCCCTCCTCGAGGACCGCGCCGGTCATCCTGGCGTTCCCGGCGAGCAGCCCGGTCGGGTGGAACTGCAGCATCTCCATGTCGCGCAGCGGCAGCCCGGCGCGCCAGCACATGGCGACGCCGTCGCCGGTCTTCTCCCGCGCCGGCGCGGCGACCCGGTACATGGTGGCGGAGCCGCCGGTGGCGACGACGACCACGCGGGCCCGCAGCACGAGCGGGCGTCCGGTGCGGACGTTCAGCGCGGTCAGGCCGGCGAGTTGCCCGTGCTCGTCGTGCAGCAGGTCGAGCGCCCGCACGTCCTCCAGCTCGCGGGGGCCGAGCCGGAACATCTGGTCCCGCAGCCTGCCCATGATCTCGATGCCGGTCAGGTCGCCCCGGTGCACGGTGCGGTCGAAGGACTGGCCGGCGAACGCCTTCTGGTGGATCCGGCCGTCCGGGCCACGGTCGAAGAAGCAGCCGACGCGTGTCTCCAGCTCGTTGATCACCCGGGGCGCGTCGTGCACCAGCGTCCAGGCCAGTGCCTGGTCGTTGAGGAACTTGCCGCCGTCCAGGGTGTCCCGGAAGTGCCGTTCGACGGAGTCGGCCGGGTCGAGCACGGCGTTGAACCCGCCCTGGACCATCCGGGTGCACCCGGAGCGGCCGACCGCGCCCTTGCTGACGACCGTCACGTCCAGGTCGGGGCGCGCGGTCAGTGCGTGCAGCACGCACATGAGCCCGGCACCGCCGCTGCCGACGACGGCGACGTCGGTGTCGAGTACGTCCGGCTCCGGCCAGAACTCAGTCCTTCCCACCGAACCTCCCCCTGCGCAGCCGGCGGATCGCGCGCGCCGGGTCGAGTCCCTTCGGGCACGCCGCCGTGCAGCCGTAGATGTAGTGGCAGCGGTCGACACCGGACCCGGCGCCGACCACGTCCATCCGGTGCGCGCCCGCGGCGTCCCGGCTGTCGGCGACCAGCACCATCGCGCGGTTGAGCGCGGCCGGTCCGAGGAAGTCGCGGCGCGCGCTGGCGATGCCGCAGCTGGAGAAGCAGGCGGCGCAGCCGATGCAGTCCAGCGAGGGGTCGATCGTCTCGCGTTCCGCGGAGTCCGGCGGGATCACCGCCGGCTCCGCGTCCATCCCGACCTCCTGGTCCTCGCCGGGCACCAGGTACGGGGTGACCGCGGCCCAGGCCCGCCAGAACGGCGCGGTGTCGACGACGAGGTCCCGCAGCACGGGGAGCCCGGCGAGCGGGTCGACCCGGATGTGCTCGGTGTCCTCGTCGATCTCGGTCTGGCAGGCCAGCACCGACCGGCCGTCCACCCGGACCGTGCAGGTCCCGCACATGCCTACGCGGCAGGAGAAGCGGAACCCGATGGCCGGGTCGTGGGTGCGCTGGATCGCGAGCAGGGCGTCCAGCACCATCATCGGCCGGATGCGCGGGACGGTGAACTCCGCCGGCGCGTCCGGGTCGCTGCGGGTGACGCTCACCCGCACGTCCTCACCGGGCACCGGCGGACTCCTTCAGGTACTCCGCGACCCGCTCGCCGAGCCGGTCGTGGGCCCGGTCGAGCCCGGACCGCGCGCGGTCCAGCCAGGCCCGGTGCTCGGCGACGGCGGCGCGGGCGCCGGCGAGCGCGTTCCGCACGGGTTCCGGTGCCGGACCGCCGGGAACGCGGTGCGCGGCGACGAAGCCGCGGGGATCCAGCGCGCCGCGCACCTGCTCGTCGGTGAGCGTGCCGTCGTGACCGAGCACGTCGCGCATGGCCTCGTTCAGCAGGGTGGCACCCACATCGGACGGCTGGATGTTCCGGGTGGTGGCGAGCAGGACGAGGTGGCCGACGACGCGATGCGCCGAGCGGTAGTCGAGGTCGGAGTTGCGGTGCAGTACCGCCGCCAGTTCGGTGGCGGTGGAGAACCCGGCGGCGGCGCGGTCGGCGCAGCGTTCCCGGTGGACGGTCAGGGTGCCGAGCGTGCCGCGCAGCAGCCGCAGGGAGGTCGCCATCTCGTCGCAGGCGCGGAAGATCGGCGGGACCATCTCCTCCTCGACGTCCTTGATGTCGCCGAAGTTCGTGTTGTGCAGGGCGCCGAACGCGGAGGTCATCTCGCCGACCGCCCGCGCGCAGCGTGCCCGCACGTACTCGAAGGGGTAGGCGTTCTTCTTCTGCGGCATCATGCTGCTCGAGCCGGAGAACGAGTCGCCGATCTCCACCAGCGCGAACTCGTCGGTGTGCCAGAGGTACAGGTCCTCGCACAGCCTGCTCAGCGTGACGGCGAGGTTGGCCACCGCCGCGCTGGTCTCCAGCCCGTAGTCGCCGGAGGCAACGCAGTCGATGGTGTTCTCGCGCACCTCGTCGAAGCCGAGCAGGTCGGCGACCAGCTGCCGGTCCACCGGGTAGGAGGTGCCGGCCAACGCACCGCAGCCGAGCGTGCACGCGTTGGTGGTGGTGTAGGCGGCGGCGAGCCGGCGGGCGTCCCGCCGCACGGCGTCGACCACGCCGAGCAGGTAGTGGCCGAAGGTGGACGGCTGGGCGGGCTGCATGTGCGTCCACTGTGGCATCACGGTGTCGGCCTCGCGGTCGGCGAGGTCGGCCAGCACGTCGACGAGCCCGAGGAGTTCCTCGGTCAGCCGGAGGATCCTGGTCCGCAGCGCCATCCGGGTGAGCGGTTCGGGCCGGGTGCGGCCGAGGTTGATCTCGCCGGCCGCCTGCGTGCCGGCGTACTCCGCGAGCCGCTGCTCGAGGTGGGAGTAGAAGTACTCGTAGGCGGGGTTGAACTCGGCGAACTCGCCGACGCCCTCGGCGGTCATCCGCTCCAGCGCGTCCACCAGGGACCGGACGTGGTCGGCGGGCACGATCCCGGTGTCGCCGAGCATCACCGCCCACGCCTTGTTGGTCTCGAGCAGCGAGTCGAAGTACTCGTCGAGCATGAACCGGAAACTCGGCTCCAGCACCGTCGACGTGTAGACCTCGCCAGGTGCTTCGGTCAACCGCTCCCGGGAGATCCGTTGCTCGGCCGGCATTCCTACCTCCAACTCCCCGCACGACCGGACGTTACCAGGTCAGTGCGCTGTGGTTTGACCTCTGCCCTTTACCCATCGGTACCGGAGACCTCCGAAGGGTGTCAACGCGCCTGTGAGAGCACCCACACGGATCACGCCGAGACGAGGGTGGCCACCCCGGCCGCCATCACCAGCACGCACGTCGCCACCCGGAACACGTCCGGCCGGATGCGCTGCCCCAGTCGCGTGCCGAGCCAGTTGGCCACCAGCGCGCCGGGCAGCCACCAGGCCAGCAGCACCAGGTCGGCGGACGCCACCCCGTCCCGCAACCCGAGGACCACGAGCCCGAAGATGTTGCTCAGCACGAAGTACACGGCCAGGTCGGCGATGAAGCTGCGCTGGTCCCGCGCGTCGGCGGCCAGGGTCAGCGCGACCGGGACGCCGTTCAGCGACGTCGTCGTACCCAGCGCACCACCGGCGAACCCGGCCATGGCGTACCGCGCCGGCGACTTGTCCCCCGGCTTCGGCTTGCGCACCATCAGCACCGGGGCGACCACGAGCACCAGCACGCCGGCCACGATCCGGATGCCCTGCGGATCGATCGCGCCGCCGACGAACGCGCCGAGCACGAGCCCAGGCACACTGCCGGCGGTCATCGGCAGCGCGCGGCGCCACCGGACGTACCGGCCGAGCCGGAGCACCACCGCGACGCGGGTGACCATGGCGATGGCCAGGTTGATGGCCACGGCCGAGGCCGGTTCCACCCCCAGCAACAACAGCAGTGGCGTGGACACCAGGTTGTAGCCGAAACCGGTCATCCCACCGAGGAACGCGGCCAGGAACACCGTTCCCACTCCGATGGCTATCACTGTGGACATCGTGCTCCTCGCAAGTGGTAAGACCTCTGTTGACTGAGTTCTAGGGGCTAGTGGTCTCTGTCACCAGCCACTATGGTGCGCCCATGGCTACAGAGGTCAACCAGGGCGCCGGACCCAAAGAAGCGACCGGCGGGACGGGCGGCGACGTCATGTCCGCGCTGTTGTCCGGCAGTACGTACCGCAGCCTCGGTGAGCAGGTGCTCTCCCCCGCCGAGGAGCGCATCGAAAGAATCCGCCGGACGGCCGGGTTCGTCATCGCACCGCTGGTCACCATCGTGTTCCTGCTGCTACCCACCGGACTGGAGAGTGACCAGCACAAGCTGGCCGCCGTCCTGCTCGGCGTCGTGGTGCTGTGGGTGTGCGAGCCCATCCCGATCCCGATGGGTGGGCTCCTCGGGGTCGCGGCGATCGTCATGCTCGGCGTGGTGCCGGCCGACGAGGCGCTCGCGCCGTTCGGTTCGTCCACAGTGTTCGTCTTCATCGGAGCGTTCATCCTCGCGCAGGCGATGCTGCGGCACGGGCTCGCCCGCCGGTTCGCGTTCCTGGTGCTGTCCCTGCCGGGCGTCGGCAAGACCACCAACCGCGTGGTGTGCGCGTTCGGACTCATCACCGCCGTCCTGTCCGCGTTCGTGTCCAACACCGCGACCGTGGCCATGCTGCTGCCAACGGCCGTCGGCATCCTGGCGGTCATCGCGGAGCTGGTGCGCGACCGGCTGCCGGACAAGGCCGGGTTCGACCCGCTGCGCCTGCGGATCGGTGTCGCGCTGATGCTGATGCTCGCGTACGGGTCCGGCGCGGGCGGCCTGCTCACCCCGATCGGCTCTGCGCCCAACCTCATCGGCCGCGAGTTCATCGAGGAGGCCACCGGCACGAACATCTCCTTCCTGGACTGGTTCCTCACCGCGCTGCCGATCTGCGCGGTGATGTTCGTGCTGCTCGCGGTGGTGCTCCTGCTGCTGAACCGACCCGAGATCAAGCACCTGAACGGGGTCGAGGAGTACGTCGCCGCCGAGCGGGCGAAGCTGGGCCGCATGTCCTGGGCGGAGCGCAACACGCTGATCGCCTTCGGCGTGACCGTGGTGCTGTGGATCGTGCCGGGCATCGTGGCGCTGGTGGCCGGCGACGGCTCGTCGGCCTACGAGACGGTCAGCGCCCATCTCGACGAGGGCGTGGTCGCGGTGCTCGGCGCCGCGCTGCTGTTCATCCTGCCGACCCGGTGGTCCAGGCGCGAGTTCACGATGACCTGGACGGACGCGTCGAAGATCGACTGGGGCACCATCCTGCTGTTCGGCTGCGGGATCATCTTCGGCACGCTGCTGGCCAGCACCGACCTGGCGGTGGCGATCGGCGAGGGAGCGGCGAACGCGCTCGGCCTGGGCAGCGAGGTCGCGATCCTGGTGTTCTCCGTGGTGCTCGCCGTGGTCGTGTCCGAGACGACGTCGAACACCGCCGCGGCGTCGGTCGTGGTGCCGATCCTGATCCCGGTGGCGACCGCGGCCCAGGTGGACCCGTTCATCCCGGCGCTGGCGGCCACGTTCGCCGCGTCTTTCGGCTTCATGCTGCCGGTGTCCACCCCGCAGAACGCGATCGTGTACGGCTCCGGCGCGGTGCCGATCACCAAGATGATCCGCTCCGGCTTCACCTTCGACATCGCCGGCATCCTGCTGGTGGTGCTGCTGATGCCGCTGGTCGTGGGAGCCGTGTTCTAGGTTCTAGCTCTCGACGTACCGCAGCGCGGCCGCGTGCGCACTCCGGATGTGAGCGCGCGCGGCCGCGCGGGCGGCCCGGGAGTCGCCGTCCTGGATCGCGTTCAGGATGGCGGCGTGCTCGCGCGCGGACTGCGCCAGGCGGCCGGGGTGGCGCAGCGTGGTCTCCATGCCGGCGACCATGATCTCGTTCAGCACGCCGAGGGTGCGCAGCAGGAACCGGTTGCCGGCGACCCGCACGACCGCCTCGTGGAAGCTGGCGTCCAGCCGTTGCAGCTCGTCCCAGTCCGCGTTCCGCGCGCCCGCCTCGGTGAGCAGGTCGTAGGCCTGCTTGAGCCGCTCGATCCCGGCCTCGTCGATGTTCTTGGCCGCCCAGCCGGCCGCCGGGACCTCGAGCACCTCGCGCATCGCGTACAGTTCGTCGACGGAGTGCTCGTCGGAGACCATGCTGCTGGTGAGCCGCTTGGTCAACGCGGGTTCCTCGACGAACACGCCCTGGCCGTGCCGGACCACCAGCCGGCCGCGGGCGGCGAGCGAGCGGATGGCCTCGCGCAGCGACGGTCGGCTCACGCCGAGCATGGCCGCCAGCTCCCGCTCCGGCGGCAGCTGGTCGCCCGGCTTGAGCTGCTCCTGGGTGAGCATGTCCTCGACTCGGGCGGCGATCCGGGCGGCCAGGGAGCCGGGCGGACGGATCGGCTCCCACAGGTTGGTGGCCACGTGTGCACTCCTCAGGTCAACTGGTCTAACCACTATACCTGGTGGCGCACACACCTCGGGGGACGTCACCGCACGCCGAGTCGCTCCGTCCAGGCGCGCAGGCCGTCCCAGGTCGCCGGTGCGAGGTCCACGGCCGTGTCGTCGTGGATCTCGGCCGGCCTGGCCCGGGCGGCACCGGGAATCCGGCCGCCCGCGTCGTCGACGTGGCCGGTGAGCGCGGCCAGTCGGTCCCCGGCGCCGTCGCCGAAGGCGTCCGGCCGCAGCGTGATCACCAGGTGGCTGATCCCCTGGGGTTTCGCGTCGTCGGCCCGGTCGAACATGTCCGGCACGTCGGCCGACAACAGCGGGCCGACCAGTCCGCCGGTGAGCCCCTCGACGAGCATGGCCAGCGCGTAGCCCTTGCCGCCGCCGAGCGGTGCGAGCATGCCGCGCAGCGCGGCGTGCGGGTCGGTGGTCGGCGCGCCGGCCGAGTCGAACGCCCAGCCCTCGGGCAGCGGCCGGTCCTGCTGGGCGTGCCAGGCGATCTTGCCGCGGGCCACCGCGCTGGTGGCCAGGTCGATCACGACCGGGCGCGGGGTGCTGGGCAGGCCGGCGGCGAGCGGGCTGGTGGACAGCACCGCCCGGTCGCCGCCCCACGGCGGCATCGCCGCTGGCCCGTTGCTGAACACGACGGTCGCCAGACCCGCGTCGAGCGCCGGGTAGACGTAGCTGCCGAGCGCGCCGCAGTGCGAGGAGTTCCGCACGGCCACCGCCGCGATCCCGGTCGACGCGCAGCGGTCCCGAGCGAGTTCCGCGGCGTCCCACAGCTGCCAGTGCCCGAGCCCGGCGTTGCCGTCGTGGACGAGGACGGCGCCGGCGTCGGACACGGGCGTCAGGTCGGCGTCCGCGCGGCAGCCGCCGGCCGCGAGCCGTTCCAGGTAGTGCGGCAGCCGCATCAGCCCGTGCGAGGCGATCCCCCAGGCGTCGGCCAGCACGAGGATGCCGGCCGTGCGCGCGGCACGCCCCTCGGGCACACCGGCGGCTTCGAGCAGCCGCCCGGCGAGTCCGCGCAGGTCCCCAGCCGTACTCATCGCGCCGCCCGGTGCGCGCCGACCGCGTGGCCGGCCTCGCCGCCGTCGAGCACCGCGGCGATGTCCTCGGCGAGCACGGACACGATGCGTTCCTGGCTCTCCACGGTGATGCCGGCGACGTGTGGGCTGAAGATGACCGACGGGAGGTCGTCGAGCGGACCGGGTTCCGGCGGTTCGACGGCGCGCACGTCCAGTGCCGCGCCGGCCAGCCGGCCGGAGGTCAGGGCACCGGCCAGGGCGTCCTCGTCGATCACCTCGCCGCGGCCGACGCTCACCAGGACCGCGCCGTCCTTGACGTTGTCGAGCAGGCGCGTGTCGAGCAGGTTCCTGGTCTCGTCGGTCGCCGGCAGGTGCACGCTGAGCACGTCGGACTCGGCGAGCACGGTGTCGATACCGCACACGGTGACGCCGGCCGCGCGCACCCGTTCGGCCGCCGGGTCGACGTAGGGGTCATGGGCGAGTACGCGCGTGCCGAAGCCGCGGAGCAGCTCGGCGACCGCGAGCCCGGTGGCGCCGAGGCCGAGCAGGCCCCAGGTCCGTCCGGACAGCTCCCGGCCGGGGCGGCGCTGCCAGGTGCCCGCCCGCACCGCGCGGTCGTGCTTCGGCAGGTCCCGCAGCAGCGCGAGGGCGAGCAGCAGCGTGTGCTCGGCGACGCTGACCGCGTTCGCCCCGAGGGCGGCGGAGACCACGACGCCCGCGCGGTCCGCGGCCGGCACGTCGATGTTGTCCAGCCCGGTGCCGGCGCGGGCGACGATCCGCAGGTCGGGGGCGGCGGCCAGCAGCTCGGCCGTGACCAGCGCGCGGTTGCGCACCACCACGGCGTCGGCTCCGGCGACCGCGTGGCGCAGCAGATCGGGGTCGATCCACGCGTCCGGCTCCCGGCGCACCTCGTGCGTCTCGGCGAGCTTCTCCAGGGCGTCACCCCAGACGTCCTCGACCACGACGATCGAACCCACCGCGTCCAGCCTTTCCTCGTCGACCCGGTCCTGGACCAAGGTTTGACCTCTGTCCTGATTCGCAAGTTAGTGCACGATCGAGCCGGATCGCGTGTGAGTCTCCGCACGCTCCCCCACCTGCCCCCGTTGACAGCCCTGGGTTCACCTCCTAACGTGCCGAACGAGAGGTAAGACCACTGACCTAACCGGAGCAGGTAATGGCATCATCAAGGCCGGACTTTCTGGCCCACCGCAGCGGCGACGCGGTCGCCGTCGCCGTCCGGGATCTCGAACCGGGGCTCGTACGGGGTGGGTATCTCGACGGCGACGCGACCGAGGAGGTGGACCTGAAGAACGACGTGCCGCTCGGCCACAAGGTCGCGCTGCGCGACATCCGCGCCGGCGAGGACGTCATCGAGTACGGCGTCCGGGTCGCCATCGCGTCCCAGGACATCAGCCGGGGGGACTACGTCCACACCCACAACGTGAGGAGCGCACGGTGGCAGAACAGCGTCGCCTGACCGGTTACCGCCGACCCGACGGCTCGGTGGGCGTGCGGAACCACGTCGCCATCCTGCCCGTCGACGACCTGTCGAACGCGGCCGCGGAGGGCATCGCGGCCCTGGTGCCCGGCACGCTCGCGCTGCCGCACGCGTTCGGCAGGCTGCAGTTCGGCGACGACCTCGACCTGACGTTCCGCACCCTGATCGGGGTGGGCGCGAACCCGAACGTCGCGGCGGTCATCGTCATCGGCATCGAGCCGAACTGGACCGACGTGGTCGCCGACGGCATCGCCAGCACCGGGAAGCCGGTCGAGCGCATCGCCATCGAGGGCCGGGGCGACCTGCGGGTGATCGAGCACGCCGCCCGGTACGCGAAGCAGTTCCTCCAGGACGCGAGCGAGATCGCCCGCGAGCCGGTGGAGCGCGGGGACATCGTGCTGTCCATGAAGGACGGTGAGTCCGACACCACGACCGGGCTGGGTTCCTGCCGCGTCACCGCGCACCTGGTCGACGAGTGGGTGGCCTCCGGCGGCACGATGATCTTCGGCGAGACCAGCGAACTGACCGGCGGCGAACACCTGATCGCCGAACGGTGCGTGGACGACGAGGTGCGCAAGCGGTTCCAGGGCTTCTACGACGACTACGTCGAGATGATCGAGCAGACCGGCGCGAACCTCCTCGGCTCCCAGCCGACGCAGGGCAACATCGCCGGCGGCCTGTCCACGATCGAGGAGAAGGCGATGGGGAACATCGTCAAGACGGGATCGGCGCCGATCGTCGGCGCGCTGGCGCCCGCGGAGGCGCCGACGAAGCCGGGCCTGTACTTCATGGACACGTCGTCGGCGGCGGCCGAGTGCGTCACCCTGATGACCGCCGGTCGCGGGGTGGTGAACCTGTTCCCCACCGGCCAGGGCAACGTGATCGGCAACCCGGTGCAGCCGGTGGTGAAGATCAGCGCCAACCCGAAGACCACGTCCGCGATGGCCGACCACATCGACGTGGACTGCTCGGACGTGCTGAGCCAGGAGTCGACTGTGGAGCAGGCGGGCCAGGCACTCATCGAGATCGTCGAGCGCACCATCAACGGCCGCATCACGGCCGCGGAGGCGCTCAACCACCGCGAGTTCACCCTCACCAAGCTGTACCGCAGCGCCTGAGACGGCGGGTGCCCGCACCACACGCCCGTGGTGCGGGCACCCGCTTTCACCGAACTCGGTGGCTCAGCGTGCGGGCTCCGGGATGTGGTCGATGGCGTAGACCACATGCACCGCGAGCTCGCGTGCGGCCTTGTCGTTGAGCGTCGCGTTCTTCTGGAGCACGTCCTGGACGAACGTGACCCGTTGCTCGTAACGGGACACGAAAGTGGTGTCGGTCATGTGGTTCTCCTCCGGGGTCGATAGTGGGTGTCGGGCGGGTGATGTCCTTCGGGCGCCGTTCGGTTGAGGTCGGCCACGCGTAGGCGGAACACCTGCAGGTCGGTGTCGAAGTACTTGGTGGTCTCGCCGACCCAGTGCATGCCGTTGTTCCGGACCGTGGCCGCGGCGCGGGCGTTGCCGGGCCGGACGACGGCGAAGATCTCGTAGACGTCCCGGCTGAAGGCCCAGGTGGCCAGGGCGTGGGTGGTTTCGGTGGCATAGCCGTTGCCCCAGGTGTCGGGACGCAGTTGCCAGCCGATCTCGAGGTCCTCGTTGCCTGGCGGCAGCGGAAGCAGGTTGGCGCCGCCGATCACGCGGTCGTCGGCATTGCGTTGGATCGCCCAGCGGCCGGAAGGTTCGGGCAGCCGAGCGTCTTCGGCGATCCACTGCTGCAGCAGCAGCCGCATGGCCGCCAGGCTCGGCACCCCGTCCATGTCGGGGCTGAGCCAGCGGGTCACCTCGGCATGCCCGTAGATGTCCAGCGCGGCCTGGGCGTCCTCGACGCGCCATAGTCGCAGGGTCAGCCGCTCGGTGGCGAGTTCGCGGGTGGTGGAGATCGGCGGGTATGCGCGCTTCGTCATTTCAGTCTCACCCTCTGGGACACAATCCATGCCCTCTACCGGTTACAACACCGTTTCGGGCCTGATGGTGCCGCATACCGAATACTCACAGCCGACTCTCAGCCACCGGTCAGCCGCGGTGTGCGTGATCGCCGAATGTGCACCCGGCCATGGGAAGCGCCGACCGGGCCGGTTCAGAGTGTGGAGGACGACCGCTTGAGGGCTTTGCGTCGGATGACGCCGATCACGGCGGTCCCGACGAACAGGACGACGCCGACGATGCCCAGCCAGATCAGTCCCTCCATGGCGAACCCCACTATCGAGACGATCAGCCACGCCACGAGTAGCACGACTACGAGAATGAGCATGTCTACCTCCAGGGTTCGCCGGGATTCCAGGTAGTGCGAATTCGATTCTTATCGGGCGGAGCCTGGGCGCGCGGCTGGGTTTCGGGCGGTGTTGCGGGCATAGCCGCCCTCGGCTTCCCGGCCCTGCTCAGGGATCGACTCCGTCGCTCCCGGCCGAACGGTCTCGGCAGGAACGCACGTCTCGAGTGGAACACCGTTGCTGGCCAGGATGTCCGCGACGGCGGCGGTGCTGTCCGCGTCGGCGGCGGATCGCAGCACAGCCCGGGCGACGCCGCCCGGGGTGTGGGGAGGCACGACCAGCAAACTCACCCGACGGCCGCTCGTCCCGATCACGGTCACCGTGTGAGGGTCGATGGCGTCGAGGCCCGCGTACCGGATCACCAGGCCATCCAGGGTCTGCTTGCGTGGAGCCGGCTCCCAGCGGCCGCGGTTGTAGGCGATTCGGCCGATCCGGCCGACCCAGGGGTGCAGTGCCGTGGCCAGCTCGGGAAAAGCCGTTGTCGGATCGAGCGACCGAGGCCACCAACCGCCGTCGACGCTGCCGGGGGCGGCGCCGGCGGGTTTCATCTCCAGGCGCGGTTCACGGCGTGTCATGTCGTCCTTGCCTCCGTGTCGTGTCGGAGTGGGGCGCTGACGGTACGCAGGTGGCGCAGGACGTAACCGTAGGAGCGCAGGAGGCCGCATTGGGCGTAGTCGATGCCGTGGCGGTCGCAGAAGCCCTGGACGATCGTCTGGGCGCGGCGCAGGTTGGGGCGCGGCATGGTGGGAAACAGGTGGTGTTCGATCTGGTAGTTGAGTCCACCGAGGACGAAGTCCACCCAACGGCCTCCGGACACGTTACGGGAGGTCAGGACCTGTTTGCGGAGGTAGTCCAGTCGGTGCCCCGGTGGCAGGGTCGGCATTCCCTTGTGGTTGGGCGCGAAGCAACATCCCATGTAGACCCCCCACAGGCACTGGTGCACGACGATGAACGCCGACCCGGTCAGGGGCGACAGCACGGTGAACACGACGGTCAGGTAGGCGACCAGATGTGCGATCAGCAAGCCCGCTTCGAGCCGGTGCGCCCTGCCGTCACCGCGCCACACGTGCTTGATGCTCGACCAGTGCAGGTTCAGCCCTTCCAACAGCAACAGCGGGAAGAACAGACCGGCTTGGTGCTTGGCCATCCAGCGCGGGAACCCTCGTTTGCTCCGCCCTTGGTCACGCGTGAAGGCCAGGACAGGGATGTGGAGGTCCGGATCGTCGTCCTCGTGGTTGGGATTGGCGTGATGCCGGGTGTGCTTACCCACCCACCAGTCGTAGCTGATCCCGACCAGGCCACCGTGCAGGTAGCCCACGGCGTCGTTGCCGCGGCGGCCGCGGAAGATCTGCTTGTGACCGGCGTCGTGGCCGATGAACGCGAGTTGGGTGAACATCACCGCGAAGAACGCCGCCGTGAACAGTTGCCACCACGAGTCGCCGATCACCACGAAAGCCGCCCAGCCGGCGGCGAACACAGCTAGGTTCAGGATGATTCTGACCAGGTAGTTAACGCGCCGCCGATCGAGCAGACCGGCATGCCGCACCTCTCTTGACAACGCTGCGAAATCATCGCCCCGGCTCCGCCGAGGCGATAGGGTCACCGAAGCCATCGTCGCTCCACTCCCAGTGATCCGTCTTGAGTTCGCTCGCTCCGCTGGAGTCCGCTCGGCGGGCGGATGCCCGTGAACCATCGCTCCCAAACGTGTGGTGTGCGCGAGAGCCACTGCTGTCCGTGATGTGTCCCGGCCTGACGTGGGTGCGGGACGGGATGGTGTCCTGTCGGTCAGGTGTGGGGTGGCACGCCCTGGCGAACATCATTGTCGTCGAACGTTCCGTCGCCGCACACCCGTCTGTCCCGTGGCTCACGCGTGCGCACGCGGCCGCAGCAGTGCGGAGCTGTTCGCCCCCGATCAACGCCAAGGACGAGGAGGCGCGGCTCGCGATCCACGAACGGGACGGCCTGGCGATCGGCCTGACCGGCACCACGTGCTACGGCGCTGCGGGGCGATGGCCGGCGGTCTGCTCAGCGCGATCAGGCACATCGACGGCACGACCGCCGAGCTCAGCCGGCGCCGGCCGGACGGCACCTGGCGGTTCGTCATCGACGATCCGATTTTCTGAAACCCGGTCGTGGGCCCCTCGAAGGGGGGTCCACGTCGACCTTCCATCCGGCGGATCGCTGTTATACATGGCGTGATCCGGCGACCATGGAGAAGACGATGACACTGCCTCCAGGCTCCGCTCTTCCCGCGATCGTGCAGACCGTGCGGTTCCTTCGCGATCCGACCCGCGTGTTGGAGGGCAACCGGCGGCGGTACGGGCCGGTGTTCCGGATGCGGCTCGTCGGGTTCCCGCCGGAGGTGTTCGTGGCCACGGCCGCGCACGCCGAGCGGATCTACCGGATGGACGCGAACGGCGGGCGTGCCGGGGAGGTGCGCCGCATGTTCCTGGAGCCGATCGTGGGCCAGCAGTCACTGCTCAGCCTCGACGGCGACCAGTGGATGCGGCACCGCAAGCTGGTCAACCGGCCACTGCACGGCCGCGCCATCGCCGGTTACCGGGACGAGATCGCCGACATCGCCGTCGCCGACATCGAGCGCTGGCCGCGCGGCGAGCCCATCGACCTGCGGAGCCGGATGCAGGACATCACCCTCGTGGTGATCCTGCGGTTGGTGTTCGGGATCCGGGACGCCGCGCGACTGGCCCGGCTCCGGAAGCTGCTTCCCGAACTCGCCGACGTCGCCGGGTCGGTCGCGCTCACGGTCCTGCCGCCGGGGCTGCGGTCACGGATGCAGGACTCGGCTCTGCTGCGCCGGGTCCGGTTCCTGCCGACGACCCGGTTCGTCCGGCTGCGGGCCGCCGTCGACGAGATCGTGTACGACGAGATCGCGCGCAGGCGGGCCACGCCGGACCCGGAGGCCACCGACGTGCTGTCCCGGCTGCTCGAGGCCCGCGACGAGGACGGCGAGCCGCTCAGCGATCTCGAACTGCGCGACGAGCTCATCGCCCTGCTCGAGGCCGGACACGAGACCACCGCGACGTCGCTCGCCTGGACGTTCGAGCGGTTGGTGCGCACCCCGGCGGTGTTCGACCGGCTGCGCGAGGAACTGGCGCGCGACGACGAGCAGTACCTGGACGCCGTGATCAAGGAGGCGCTGCGGGTGCGTCCGGTGGTCTTCGCCGCGACGCGGCTGCTGGACTCCCCGATCGAGCTCGGCGGGCACCAGGTCCCGGCGGGCTGGCTCGCCGCGCCGGTGATCTCCCTGGTTCACCGCGACCCGGACGTCTTCCCCGCGCCGGACGAGTTCCGGCCGGAACGGTTTCTCGGCGAGGACGCCGCGCGGACGCAGAAGTCGTGGATGCCGTTCGGCGGCGGCCGGCGTTACTGCGCGGGCGCCCAACTCGCGCTGCTGGAGATGCGGGTGATCATCCGCGAGGTGCTCGACCGGGTCACGCTCACCACGCACGACCCGGCACCCGAGGCGGAGCGGATCCGCCACGTCACGCTGGTGCCGGCTCGTGGCGGCCGCGTCGTCGCCCACGACCTCGCGCGGGCGACCTGCTGAACCGGCGTCAGGGCCGGTAGGGCTCGATCCCCTCGGTGACGGTGTCGGTGACGCCATCCACGGCGCCGGTCGCGGAGTCGGTGAGCGAACCGGTCACCGAGTCGACCGCGCCGGTGGCGGAGTCGACGGCCATGTCCCCCATTCCCTGCGCCGACTCGGTGACGGTGTCGGCGGACTGGGACAGTTGGTCGGCGGCGCCCTCCACGTTCGGCACCTCAGCACCGAGCCCGGACAGCAACTCGGCGGCTTTTTCCCTGGCAGCGTCGAACAAACCCATGAAGGCAGACCTTTCGGGCATAAGCACAAATGGTTACCGAACGGACACTACCCGCCATCGCTCCCGACCCGCAACGCGCGTCGCTTACCGTGGTCCCGTGGGCGAACGGCGTGCGCGTGGCGGTGGGCGGTCCTCGCTCGGCCGCGTGCAGGCCTACCTGGGGCGCTGCGGTGCCGACGAGGCGCTGGCGACACGGGAGCGGTTCGGCGGGGTGACCCTGCAGGGGCTCGGCGGGTTGAAGGTCGCGCGGGTGCTCGCGCGGGCGGGCGAACTCACCGGCGTGGACCTCGACCCGGCCACCTACCTGGCCCGTGGGAGGCCGAGGACACCCGTGGTCGAGGGTCAGCTGGGACTCGACCTGAACCTGCCGGTCTTCGACTGGGTGACGGCCCAGGCCGAGCTGGGGCTGCCGGTCGTGCGCACCCCCGGCCCGCGGCTGCGCGCCGGCCGGCTCGACGAGCTGAAGGCCGAACTGCACCGCGACCACGGGGACCACGGCGTCCCGGTCTCGGTGACGCTCGCGCTGGACGGGGGCTGGCTGTCCTCGAAGAACAGCGGCATCCTCGCCGAGCAGCTGCGCGCCGCCGACCGGGACGTGTCGCTGGTGCTCGCCGCGCCGTTCGACCCGGTGGACTCCGCCTACAAGGTCGCCGGGCTGCAACGGCTGCTGCGCTGGAGCACCAGGACCGGACGACGGCTGGAGCTGCTGCGCACCGGACCCGTCGGCATCCCATCGGTCGCCGCGGGCGCCCGGCTCGCGGCGATCGGGCTGTCCTCCTCCACCCGGCACCTCGGCGGACCCGTCGCGCGTCGCGCCGACGGCGTCCGGCCCCGGCGCAGCCCACAGGTGTTCGTGCCCCGCCTGCTGGGCTGGCAACGCGGCACCGACCTGCGCGGCAGCGCGGTCACCGACTGTGCCTGCGCCGCCTGTGCGCGGGCCGGGTCCGGGCTGCGGCGCTTCGACGTCGCCTTCGACGCCGCGGTGCCCGCCCCGGTGCGCGCGGCCGCCCGCGAACACGACTCACACGCCCTCGCCTCGGTCGTGCACGGGGTGCTCGGCGCGACCGACCCGCGCGAGGAGCTGACCCGGCTGCGCCAGGACGCCCAGGAGCTGGCCGCCGAGTTCGGGCTCGCCGTGCCCCGCTGGCTCAGCACCTGGGTCTGAGGGTGCCTCAGCACCGGTCCCGGGGCGGCAGGTCGGTACCCTCGGCGACCCGGTCGCGGTAGGTGCGCTCGACGAAGGCGACGAACCGGTCGAGGTCGTCGACGGTCGAGGCCAGGCCGAACGAGACGCGGAGCGCGCCGGCCGACGGCAGGCCGACCAGCGCCAGGTACTCGTCGAGGGTGTCCGGCCGGGCGTCGCGCAGGACCAGCAGCGCGTCCCGGCCGAGGCCGAACGCGTTCTCCCCTACCCCGGGGTTGCAGAAACACCCGGTGCGCAACGAGATCCCGGCCGCGGCGGTCTCGGCGGCGACCAGCCGCTCGTCCACGATCCGCCCGTGCCGGTCGCGCAGGTTGAACGCGACGGTGCCGCCGCGGGCCCGGGTGTCGACCGGCCCGTAGACCTCGACCATCGGGCTGCCGTCGCCGTGCCGCAGCGCCGTGAGCCGTTCCAGCAGCCAGCCGGTGAGGCACCGCACCCGGGTGCCGACCAGTTCGACGCCGATGCCGTCGAGCCAGTCGATCCCGACGTGCACGTCCGGGATGCACAGGAAGTTCAGCGTGCCGTCCTCGAACGCGGACTCGTCGGCGGTCATGGTGTGCCAGGGCAGGCCGACGCTCACGGCCTGGATCGTGCCGCCGGAGAACCACGGCCTGGCCAGCCTGGCCAGCGCCTCCCGCCGGGCCACCAGGCAACCGACGCCGGTCGGGTAGCCGAAGAGCTTGTACCAGCTGACCAGGACGAAGTCCGGCCGAACGGCCGTCAGGTCGAGCCGGGCGGTCGGCAGGTAGGCGGCGGCGTCGAGCAGCACGTCGTAGCCGAACCCGTGCGCGAGCTCGATCCAGTCGAGCGGATGGCGGACGCCGCTGAAGTTGCTCTGCGCGGGGAAGGCGAACAGCCCGCCGCCGTGCCGGGCCAGTTCGGCGGCCAGCACCTCGGTGTCCACCCGCAGCTCCGGCGGCTCGGTCGGCACGTAGCTGGTGGCCGCGTGGCCGCGGCGGGCGAACTCCCGCAACCCGTTGACCGAGTTGTGGTTGTCGAACGTCAGCACCAGGCGCGTCCGCCGCGAGAACGGGTACGCCTCGCCGACGAGCCGGGCCGCGCCGGTCGCGTTCGCGGTGAACACCGCGGCGTACTCGGCCGGGTCGGCGTTGAGATGGCGCAGCACCCTGGCCCTGGTCCGCTCCACCAGTTCGGTGGCGGCCTCGCTGGTCGGGTTGACCGAGTGCGGGTTGCCGAACAGCGTGCCGCCCAGGCGGTCGGCGTGCGCGCGGAGCTGCGCCCTGGCCGCGAGCCCCGCGCCGGTGTAGTCGAGGTACAGGTGACCCTGCTCGTCCAGGTACCCGTACTCGGTACGGCGCAACTCGTCCAGCCTGCCGGTCCGCCCGTACTCGGCCCGGACGTCGACGCCCGCGATCATCGCGGCGCCCGGTTTCCGTCAGCTGTTCCGAACCCGGCCATACCCGCCTCCCCAGCCGATGCGTCCCGTCCCGATCCTCCTCCCCGGGGCCGTGGATGCAAAGCCCGTCCTCAGCCGGCGCTGTCGGCGTCAGCCGTGCAGACACACCCCCGGCCGAGCTTCCCGACAGTGGTGGCGGTGCAGAAGCGGGCCGCGATCCGGTCGTGGTCGGGCCAGGGATGAGGGCAGGCGGCGCACGCGGTGGTGTCGGGGGTTTCGGAGCCATTCGGTGTCACGGCGACTTCCGGCATCTCTACTCGTTTCCCGTCCTCGCGCACGGCACGATCGCTCGGCTCGGTTCGACCGTGACGGTCGAGAGCAGTCGGTCGACCTCGTCGGTGTTGTCCCGGTCGGCCGCGGCGCGCAGGATCCGGTGCGCGGTCGCCTCGTCGGTTGCCGGTGGCAGGACCAGCAGGGTGAGGCGGGAGCCGTTCAGCCCGATCACGTCCAGAGTGCTCGGGTGCTGCGCGTGGAATCCGCCGAGGCGGACCCCCTGGCCGTTGACGACCAGCCGACCCGGGGCGAGGTCCCAGGCGCCGAGGTTGTAGCTCACCCGCTCGACGCGCCCCAGCCGAACCGCCAACGCCGCGAGCAGCGCCGGCAGTTCGGTGGACAGGTCTCGTGACCGCGCCCACCACGCTCCGTCGACATACCCCGTGGTGAGCGCCTTCGGCTTCAACGTCAACCGTCGTGTCCCCCGGGACGGCTCGGCGACCATGGTGGCCAGGGGGGTGGAAGTGCGGAGGTGTGGGCCCGACATCGTGCCGGTGCTCCCGTCCCCGGCCGCGAACGCGGCCGGCCTGGGTGACGCGTCGGGGACGACGCGGGCTTGGCCGCCCACGTGCGAAATGTCCTCGACAACCGCACCCTACACCTGTGCGGAAACGATCGGCCGGTTCCGATTCCAGGTCGTGCTAGCCTTCGCCTGGCTGCACTGTTCACCATCGCGATGGTCGTTGCTTCTCAGCCGACCTCCTGGTTTCGAACGTCCTTCCAAGGACCCCGCCGCCGGCCCGTCGCGGCCCGCGAGTGGTCCGCTTCTCCGAATCGGGTTTCGAATTCACACGAATTGTGGGGTAACGCTGAGTTGATCTCGTTCATCTGGTCACCTGGGAACGCCCTGCCCGCCGGCACCGGTGGGTCCGAGAACTACACCACCGGCCAGGTCCGAGAGCTGAACCGGCGGGGCGTCCCGGCGCAGGTGGTCACCGTCGGCCTGGGCGACGACGACGGCCGGCACGAGTTCACCGACGTCGCGTTCCGGTCCCTGTCGACGCTGTCCGAGGTCGGCGACCTCGACGGCACCGTCGTGTTCGTCAACGAGCCGCACACCGTGGCCACCAGGAACCCGGCCTACCTGATCCTGCACAACCCGCCGCCCATCAGGGCACGGCAGAAGGAGTTCGCCGTGCGCGGGACCATGGACCGCGCCCTGATCGCCACCAGCCGGTACGCGGCCGCGCTGTGGTCGGAGTACCTCGACGTCGACGTCGCGACGATCAACGTCGTGTACCCCTTCGCGGAGCCGTGCTTCGCCGCGGTACCCCGGCCGAGCAGGCCGCCGGGGAAGACACGTGTCCTGTTCGCCGGCCGGCTGAGCCCGGAGAAGGGCATCTACACCCTGTTGGAGACCCTGCACATCGACATCATCGAGCAGGACGTGGATCTCACGTTCACCGCGACGACCGCGGGCGCGGACAAGCGGCAGGGCAAGATCATCGAGCGGTTGCTCGGCGAGCATCCCGGCATCTCGGTCGTCCCCACCCGCAGGACACCGGCCGGGATGGCGGCGTTGATGACCGAGCACGACATCGTGGTGATGCCGTCCAACAGCCAGTACTGGCACGAGACCTTCGGCATCGTGTCGATCGAGGCGCAGCACTCGGGCTGTCGGGTGGTCGCGGCCGACGACGGCGGGCTCCCCGAGACCGACTGCGGCGGGGTCGTGTTCGTCGAACCCGACAACGCCGAGGCGCTCGCCTGGGGCATTCGCGCGGCCATCGACAGCGGCTCGTTCGTTCCGGGTGCACGGCGGCGCGCCGGAACGAGGTTCACCGTCGAGCAGTCCGTGGACGCGCTGCTGACCGTGTTCGCCCAGCCTCGGTCCATCCCGCCCGCGACCATCATCCGACAGCTGGAGGAACTCGTGCGGACGCCGTCGGTCCAGGCTCCGCACGACGTCGTGGACGACGGCCCGATCGAGGCGGGTCGCACCCAGCCGGCCATTCCGCGGCCACGCTGACCACACGAAACCGGCAGGCCCTGTCCGTTGGACGGGACCTGCCGGTGACAGGTGTAGCTGTTCCCGGGCCGCGCCCGGGAACACTCAGATGGTGGTGACGCCGGTCGCCTGCGGGCCCTTCTGACCCTGGCCGACATCGAACTGCACGCGCTGGTTCTCCTCGAGCGACTTGAAGCCGCCGCCCTGGATCTCCGAGTAGTGCACGAACACGTCGGCGGTACCGTCGTCGGGGGCGATGAAGCCGAACCCCTTCTCGGAGTTGAACCACTTCACAACGCCCTGAGCCATGTTTTCTCCTCAACAGGTGGATACGGACACCGCTGGTGCGGTGAGCCGGGTTATCTGCGACGGGACCCCGTTTGACCAACCTGGAGAAACGCGAACACCCGCTACAACGTTTCGCGAGCGCGCAGTGACACGAACACAAAACCAATGACCATGTTTCAGCATACACGGCATCGGCGATCGCGCCAGCCGGCCCCGCCTTCAGCGCCGGAGCGGGTGTTCCTCGGCCAGCACCTCGGGGGCGGCCAGCCGCCACGCCTCGTAGAGCAGTTCGGTGAGTTCGTCGGCGTCGATTCCGGCGAGGTGCACGACGACCCAGCCGAAGCCGCCCGCGGTGAACTGGACCTCGAAGACGTCCGGGCGTTCGAACACCAGCGCGGCCTGCTCGGACAGCGTCTGCTTCAGGCCGACCGTGCTCGTCCTCGGCCAGTGGTAGCCGAACCGCTTCCCCCGCACGCTGAAGGACGTGTAGTCCCTCGCCTCGGCCCGCTCGACCTCGGCGAGCCGGTCCACCATCCGCAAGAACTGCCCACTCCGTACGCCCACGCCGGCATTCTCGCGCATCCCACCGACAGTTCAGCCGAGCGCACGCACCACCGCGGCGCCCATCCGCTCGGTGGTGGCGGTGCCGCCGAGGTCGGGGGTGCGCTGGTCCGGGCGGGCGAGCACGCTGTCCACGGCCGCGCCGATCGCGTCGGCCGCCGCGGTCAGGCGCGGGTCGGCGTGCTGGTTGCCGAGCCACGCCACCAGCATCCGCACGGACATGATCATCGCGTAGGGGTTCGCGCGGCCGGTGCCGGCGATGTCCGGCGCGGAGCCGTGGGTGGCCTGCGCCATCGCGACCTCGTCGCCCGCGGACAGGCCGGGGGCCATCCCGAGGCCGCCGACCAGGCCGGCGGTCAGGTCGGACAGGATGTCGCCGAACATGTTCGTGCACAGCACCACGTCGAAGTCCGCCGGGTGGGTCACCAGGTGCAGCGCCGCGGTGTCGACCTGGTGGTCGTCGAGCCGGACGTCCGGGTAGTCGGCGGCCACCCGCTCCACCTCGCGCATGAACAGGCCGTCGGTGAGCCGGAACACCGTGCGCTTGTGGATCGCGGTGACGTGCCCGCGCCGCTGGCGGGCCAGCTCGAACCCGGCGCGGGCGATTCGGCCGGACTGCCGGGCGGTGATCACCCGGATGCTGTAGGCGTGGTCCTCGTCGGGCTGGAACTCCCCCGACCCGGCGAGCATGTTCCGGTCCGGCTGGAAGCCCTCGTTGTTCTCGCGCAGGACCACCAGGTCCACGTCGCGGTGCAGGCTCGGCAGGTCCGGGTAGGACCGCGCCGGCCGGTGATTGGCGTACAGGTCGAGCGTCCGGCGGATCACCGGGTGCGGGTTCACCGCCCCCGGCGGGTAGGCCGCGTGTCCGATCGGGCCGAGGATCACGCCGTGCATCGACGCGAGCGCATCACGGGTCCGGTCGGGGAAGGTCGTGCCGTGCTCGCCGAGCGCGGCGGCGCCGATCGGCAGCGGGTGCAGTACGACGTCGGTGACGCCGGCGCGGTCGAGCGCGGCGGTGAGCACCTCGACGGCGACCGGCACGATCTCCAGCCCGATGTCGTCGCCTTCCAGCACGGCGATGTCGTAGCTCACCGGACCACCGCCCCGGTCGTCAGGTCCGTCGGTGCCCCAGTTGGAGGGACAGCTCGTCGGCCGCGAGCATCGCGCGCGGTGCCAGCGCCTCCAGTTCGGCGACCCCGGCCCGCAGCGCCGGTGCGCTCACGCTCAGCGCGGCCACCACCGCACCCGTGTGGTCGCGCACCGGGACCGCCAGGCCGACCACGCCCGGGACGCGTTCCTCCAGCGACAGCGCGTGCCCGGACGCCCGGATCGTGGCCAGCTCGTCCCGCAGCTCCGCCGGGTCGATCCTGGCCAGGGTGATCGCCGAGCGCAGGTCGCCGCGCAGCACCTGTTCCTGCAGTTCCTCGTCGGCGAAGGCCAGCAGCACCTTGCCCGGCGCGCCCTGGTGCGGCGGCCGGGGCGACCCGATGTCGGTGTAGGTCCGCCGCAGCGCGTGCACGCTCTCCACCTGCGCGATCGTCCGCCGCGCCGGGGTGGCGTCCAGGATGTGCAGGGCCACCGTCTCGCCGGTGTGGTCGCGCAGCGCGGTCATCGCCGGCCCGGCGAGCAGTTCCAGCGACAGCCGTGCCCGCGCGGTCTCGGCCAGGCCGAGCAGGCGAGGGCCGAGGCAGTAGTCGGTACTGCGCGGCAGCTGGGTGACCAGCCCGTGGTTGGCCAGGCTCACCAGGATCCGGTGCACGGTGCTGCGCGACAGCGACGTCTGCTCCGCGATCTCCGACACCCCCGCCACCGGCCGGGCCCGCGAGAACACCGACATGATCGCGACCGCACGGTCGATCGCCTGCACCGACTGCCGCGCCGGCACGTCCTCCGCCATCTGCACCCCTCCGTCCAGGCAGCGACTGTACCGAGTGCTCACTCACAGCAGTTCCCCCAAGGTCCGGGCGGAGGGCACCTCGGGCAGGCGGGTGACCAGGTCGAGCACCTCGGCCGAGCGGTCGTGGCCGAGTACCGGGACGAGCAGGTCCAGTGACTTGTCCACCAGCTCCTGATGGCTCATCGGGTCGGCGACGGTGCCGCGTACGGCGTCGACGTGCCGGCGCAGGGTGGTGCCGTCGGCCATGGTCAGGGTCACCGTCGCGGTGCGGACGCCGCTGACCTCCTGGTCGGGGACGAGGGTGGTGCGGTCCATCAGGGCGACCACGTCCGGCGCGTGCATCCGGTCGGTGTCGTGGGCCATGGCGAAGGTGAAGCGGCGGTCCAGCAGCGAGCCGGCCACCAGGTACTGCACGTTGATGTCGGGCATCAGGCGCCGGTCGACGACCTGGGCGAGGTCGCCGGGGAGCACGATCTCGATCGCGGCGATGTCGGCCGGCGCGGGGTCGTCGGACGCGACGAGGTCGAGCACGGCCTGCACGGCGGCCTGCGCGGGCGAGCCGACGGCGAACTTCTTGATGTTGGTGTGCTGGACCTCGTAGCGCTCGCCGAGCCCGTCGGCCAACAGCACCGGGTTCGCCAGCGGGGACACCGCGTCGAGGAAGTTCGGGTGTCCGGTGAACGCGTCGTCCACGCCGTCGCAGCCGGAGGCGACCAGCGCGGCGGCGCGCACGCCGTTGGTGGCCGGCATGCCGCCGAACACGTACGCCTTCTCCACGTGGTTGCCGTCCCGCAGCCAGGTGGTGACGCCGCTGGCGCTCTGCGCGGCGTAGGACAGCGCGTGTCTGGCCCCGGTCTCGTCCAGGCCGTACAGCACCGCCGCGGCGGCGGCCGCGCCGAACTGGGCGGCGTAGGCGTGGGTGGAGTAGCTGCTCCGCTCGGTCAGCACCGGCGGACGGCCGAGGGCGAGCACCACCCTCGGCCCGACGTCGTAGCCGGCGACCACCGCGCGGACCAGGTCGGCGCCGGTGCTGTCCAGCTCCTCGGCGACCGCGAGCGCGGCGGGCACGACGCCGCAGCCGGGGTGGGACAGCGACGCCGGGTGCGAGTCGTCGGTCTCGTCGGCGTGCGCGGCCATTCCGTTGGCGAGCGCGGCGTCCACCGCCCTGGTCCTGGTGCCCGTTCCGACGACGGTGGCCGGGCCGCTGGGGTGCTGGGTGGCGGCGTAGGCGGCGCCGCGCACCCCGGCGGGCAGTCGCGACCCGGAGACCATGGCGGCGACGGTGTCCAGGATGTGCGCGCACGTCTTGGTCACCACCGCCGCCGGCAGGTCCGCCTTCGGCGCGGCCGCCAGGTACTCGGCGACCCGGCGGGTGTGCTCGCTGACCGTCACGCGTTTCCTCCCACGGGCTCGTTCTCCTTGTCCGGTACGGGTTCGGCGGACCGGCGGCGGCGGTACTGCCAGAACAGGTAGCCCGCGGCGGCCACCAGCAGCGCCCACAGCACGACCGCGGTGGTGGAGCCGAAGAAGTAGCCGACCGAGTTGTTGCCCAGCTCCAGCGAGCGCAGCAGGTTCTCCTCGGCGAGCGGGCCGAGCACCAGGCCGAGCACCAGCGGGATGACCGGATAGCCGTTGAGCCGCAGCACCAGGCCGAGCAGGCCGAACATGATCGCCACGCCGACGTCGAACAGCGAATAGCGGACGGCGAACGCGCCGGCGAAGCAGGCCAGCAGGACGATCGGCACCAGGTACTTGGCCGGCACCTTGGTCACCATCGCGAGCGGGCTGGCGAGCAGCACGCCGAGCGGCATGATCAGGATGCTGGCGACGATCAGCGCGAGGATCGCGGCGTACGCCTCGGCGCCGTGGCTGATCAGCACCTGCGGGCCGGGCTGGATCCCCTGCAGGTACAGGGAGGCGAGCACCACGGCCATGGTCGCCGAGCCGGGGATGCCCAGCGTCAGCGTCGGCACCAGGGTCGCCCCGACCGCGCTGGAGTCGCACGCCTCGGCGGCGATCACGCCCTCCGGGGTGCCCTTGCCGAACCGTTCCGGGGTCTTGGACCGGCGCTTGGCCAGCGAGTAGCTGACGAAGCTCGCGATGGTCGTGCCGATGCCGGGGATCAGCCCCAGCACCACGCCGAGCGCGTTCGACTGGCCGACGACCTTCTTGTGCCGCAACGTCTCCCGTGCGCCCCGGATGGCCGAGCGCAGCTCCTTGCCGAGCGACAGCGTCGGCACGTCGAGTTCCGGGCGGCCGTTGCGGCGGTGCCGGGCGACCAGGATCAGCATCTCGCTGACCGCGAACAGCCCGACCAGCGCGGGGATGAACGAGATGCCCTCGTACAGCTCCAGCACGCCGAAGGTGAACCGCTCCTGACCGGTGGTCGGTCCGCCGCCCACGGTGGCGAGCAGCAGCCCGAGCAGGCCGACCATGAGTCCTTTTCGGACGCTCTCGCCCATCAGCGAGGACGCGACCACGAAGCCGAGCAGGATCACCACGAACAGCTCGCGGGCGCCGAAGGTCAGCGCGAACTCGCCGAGCGGTCCGAGCAGCAGCAGCACGACCACGCCGCCGACCACCCCGCCGATCGCCGCCGCCATCCGGGCGATGCCGATGGCCAGGGCGGGTTCGCCGCGTTTGGTGAACTGGTAGCCGTCCAGCGCGGTGACCGCGGCGCCGGCCTCGCCTGGCACGTTCACCAGGATCGCCGGCACCGCGCCGCCGAACTGCGCGCCGGCGTAGATGCTGACGATCAGGATCAGCGAGGACTCGGTCGGCAGGCCGATGGCGAACGGCAGCAGCAGGGCGGCGGTGTTCGACGTGGACAGTCCGGGTAGGACACCGACGAGGAAGCCGAGACAGAGCCCGATGACCAGCCACATCAGTGGCATGGGTTGCAGTAACAGGCCGAAGCCGTCGGAGATGGTGTCGAGGTTCATCAGGTTATCCCCAGGAATCCGGGTGGGAACGGCACCACGAGCAGGCGCACGAAGACCAGGTAGGCGCAGCCGACGATGAGGGCGGTGGCGGCCGCGATCACCAGCGGCCGGCGCACGCCGAAGCAGACCAGGCCGCCGACCACCATCACGACCATGGCCGGGAAGAAGCCGGCCGGCTCCAGCAGCACGAGCGCGGCGAACAGCACCACGACGAACGCCAGCACCCGCAGCACGGCCGCGCGGGTGAGCGGGCCGTCGGTCTCGTCCGAGGAACGCGCGGTGGTGAGCAGGTCGCGGACCAGGTTGACCGCGCCGACGGCGAGCACGGCGATCGCGAGCACCACCGGGTAGGTGGCCTCGGGGCCGCTGATCCGGTCGGCGCGCAGCAGGAACACCGCGGCCAGCGCGAACGCGATCAGCGCGGGAACCGAGGCGAACGTGCGTTCGGCGACACCGGGACGGGTGACGGCGTCAGGGGCTGGTGGTGAAGGCATCGGGGTCATCCTCGAGAATCGAGCGGATCTCCTCGTCGCTGTCCCGGGCGACCGCGCCGAGCGCGTCCGGGTCCAGGTAGTCGAGTTTGGACTCCTCGCCGAGCTCGGCGAGGTCGGCGGCGAGCCCGGGGTCGGCCAGGGCCTCGCGCATCGCGCCGACCAGCGCCTCGTACCGCTTGGGGTAGTCGTCGCGGCAGGCGGTCGGCACCCAGGTGCTGTAGCGCGAGGAGTTCTCCGGCACCGCCTCCCCGTCCGGGCCGGCGAGCACGGGCGCGTCGCCGGTGACATCGCCCCACCGGTTCTCCGGCATCTGCACCCCGAGCACCTTCGTGGCGTCCTCGAGGCCGAGGCTGTTGAACACCCCGGCGTGGGTCGCGTCGACCTCGCCGGACAGCAGGGCGTTGCGGGACGGGCCGCCGCCGTCGTAGGCGATGATGTTGAACCGCACGTCGAAGGCGTCCTCGATGGCCCGCATGCCGACGTAGTTGTTGCTGGTGCGCAGGCTGACGCTGACCCGGATCTGGCCGGGCCGCTTCCGCGCGTCGGCGATCAGGTCCTGGAACGTGTCCCACGGCGCGTCGTCGGCCACCCGCAGCACGCCCGGCTCGATGCTGACGCCGGCGACCGGGGCGAGGTCCTCGAGCGAGTAGTCGACGTTCTGGGTGAGGTAGGAGAACGTCAGGTGCGGGATGCCGTGGAACAGCATGGTCATGCAGTTCTGCTCGGCGTTCAGGCCCGCGCTGGTGCCGATGGCGGTGGCCGCGCCGTCCAGGTTCTGCACGGCGATCGTCGCGTCCAGCCGCTCCTCCAGGTAGGGCTGGAGCTGGCGCAGGGTGGTGTCGAAACCGCCGCCGGCCGCGGTGGGCACGACGAAGCGGATGCGCTGCCCGGCGAAGTCGCCGATCCCGTTGTCCTCGGCGGGTGGGCGACCGCCCAGCCCGGAGGTCAGGGCCAGGGTCGTGGCGAGCGCGACCAGGCTCGCCACGCAGACCTTGGTGCCACGAGTGATCGTCATCCGGCCTCCTCGCACGGTGACGGCCGGCGAGCTATTCCGAATCGTGGAATGCTTGCCCGCGTTTGACCGGGCTCACACTAGGAAGACCACTCTTCCCTGTCAACAACTCGTCACCTAGCCTTGGCTTCGTGGTCACCAATCCCGCAATACGGAACATGTCGGGCGAGCTGGCCGCCGCGCTCCTCGCGGCGACCCTGCCGCCGCCCGCCCACGCCGAGACTCTGCGCACCGTGTTCAACGTGGTGCACACCGCGGTCGGCGCGGCTGGACACCCGATCATCGACGGCGTGGTGCGCACGCACCGGAGCGAGTCCGGGACCGTGCCCGTGCTCGGCCGCGGCGAACGGCTGGACCAGCACGCGGCCGCGCTGGCCGTCGGCACCGCCGCGCACCTCGACGACTACGACGACACCCACCTGGCGACGGTCATCCACCCGGGCGCCGCGTGCCTGGGCGCCGGACTCGCGGTCGGCTGGACCGGGGACGTGACCGGCGCGGACCTGGTGCGCGCGGTCGGGCTCGGGGTGGAGGCGCAGCTGCGGCTCGGGCTCGCGCTCACCGAGGCGCACTACGACGCGGGCTGGCACATCACCGGCACCTGCGGCGTGGTCGGCGCCGCGGTCACCGCCGGGCTGCTGGCCGGGCTGGACGAGAGCGGCCTGACCACCGCGATCGGGCTCGCGGTCAGCCAGACCGTCGGGCACCGCGAGGGCTTCGGCAGCGCGGTCAAGCCGGTCAACGCGGGCAAGGCGGCGGCGAACGGCGTGCTGTCGGTGCTGCTGGCCAGGGCCGGGTTCACCGCGCCGGCCACGAGCCTGGACGGCCCGCGCGGGTTCTTCGCGGTGCTCACCCCGGCCGCCGCGCCGGAGATCGTACTCGGCGACTTCGGCACCCGCTGGCACCTGCTGGACAACACGTACAAGCCCTATCCGTGCGGGATCGTGAGCCACCCGGCGATCGACGCCGCGGTCGAACTGCACCCCGAGCTGGCCGGCCGGCGGGTGACCGCCGCCGAGCTGCGCTGTCACCCGCTGGTGCCCGAGCTGACCGGCAACCCGGACCCGGTGAACGGCCTGCAGGCCCGGTTCAGCACCGTGCACGGCGTGGCCACCGGTCTGCTCGACGGCCAGGTCGGCCTGCCGCAGTACAGCGACGAGCGGGCGACCGCGCCGGAGGTCGCCGCGCTGCGGCACGCGATCACCGTCGTCCCGGACGCCGGCTGCCGGCGGGACGAGGCGACGCTGACCGTGACCCTCGACGACGGCAGCACCCACCGCGGCCACGTCGACCACGCCCGGGGCAGCCTCGCCCGGCCGCTGACCCCCGAGGAGCTGGCCGACAAGGGCCACCGCCTCGCCGAGCCGGTGCTGGGCGACCGCGCCGCCGGCCTGGCCGCCGCCGTGCACGCGTTGCCGGACGCGCCCACCCTGAAGTCCCTGATCGACGCCGCCACCCCGGAGCCGACCCCGTGACCAGCACCCTGAGCACCGACCTCTGCACCTTCGCGCACGACCTCCGGTTCGCCGACCTGCCGGCGAGCGCCCGCGAGGCCACCGCGACCACCACCGGCAACGCGCTGTGCCTGATGGCCGGCGCCGCCCGGCACCCGGCCGTCGAGACCGCGGTCACCGCGCTCGGGGCGCTGTCCGGGCCGGACGCCGTGCCGCTGCTCGGCCGGGGCTACCGGCTGGCCGGCACCTGGGCCGCGCTCGCGCACGGGATCGCCGGCCACGTCGAGGACTTCGACGACACGCACCCGCCGACGATCGTCCACCCGGGAGCGCCGGTGGTCGCCGCCGCACTGTCCTCGGCGGTGCGGACCGGGGCGTCCGGGGCGGACCTGCTGGCCGCGGTGGCCGCCGGGGTGGAGGTCGCGCTGCGGGTCGGGCTCGCGCTGGTGCCCGACGCGCTGGACCGCGGCTGGCACCTGACCGGCATCGCCGCTCCGGTGGGCGCCGCGGTCGCGGCCGGGCGCCTGCTCGGCCTGGATCCGGACCGGCAACGGGCGGCGATCGGGCTGGCCGCGACGCAGTCCGCGGGGCTGATCGAGGCGCTGGGCACGATGGCCAAGCCGCTGCAGCCCGGGAAGGCCGCGGCCGCCGGGTTCGAGGCGGCGGTGCTCGCCGAGCACGGGCTGGACGGGCCAGCGGCGCCGGTCGAGGGCCGCCGGGGGCTGCTCGCGCTGCACGCCGGCCGGGTCGACGGCGCCGCGGCCGCGCTCGACGGCCTCGGCGAGCGCTGGGAGCTGGAGCGCAACGAGATCAAGCCGTACGCGTGCGGGGTGGTCAGCCACGCGCTCATCGACGTCGCCGCCGAGGCGGGCCGCCGGTTCCCCGAGCCGCCGAGTGCGGTGCGGCTGACGGTCAACCCGTTCGTACTGGTCGCGATGGGGCGCACGGCCCCGGCGAACAGCCTGGCGGCGAAGTTCAGCGCGACGCACTGCTTCGCGGTCGGCTACCGGTACGGGCACGCCGACCCCGCCCAGTTCGCCGACGACGTGGTGACCGCTCCCGAGGTGGTGGCCCTGCGCGACCGGTGCGAGCTGGTGGCCGACGAGTCGGTGCCCCGGTACGGGGTGCGCGCGGAGGTCACCGCCGCGGACGGCGAGGTGTGGCGGGCCGAACGGGACCGCCCGGCCGTGCTGGACGCGGCCGGGGTACGCCGCAAGGCGCTGGCCCTGACCGAGCCGGTGCTGGGTGAGCGGGCCGCGGCCTTCGTCGACCTGGCGTTCGATCCGGCCGCCGGGTCGGTGGCCGGGCTGCTCGCCGCGGGCGTACCTGGCGCGTGAGCGACGCGGGCACCAGGGCGCGGTGGCTGCTCCCCGGCGAGCTGGTGGCCGCCGGGGCGGTCGGCGGCGTGCTGTTCGCGCTCACCGGGCAGGCGATCATCTGGGTGCTGGGCGGGGTGCTCGGCGCGGTGGTCGCCTGCCGGGTCACCCGTGCCGTGGGGGCGTCGGCGGCGCCGAGCGCGCGGATCCGCAAGCTCGGCCAGTTGCTGATCGGGGCCGCGATCGGGCCGGGGATCGCGGTGCAGGAGCTGTCGGTGTCGCCGGGGCAGCTCGCGCTGCTGGCCGGCGGGGTGCTGGCGATCCTGCTGGCCTCGATCGGGATCGCCCGGCTCTACGCGGGGCTCGGGCGGGTCGACGGGCTGACCGCTGGGATGGCGACACTGCCGGGTGGGATCGGCATCATGCCCTCGGTGGCGGCCGAGTACGGCAAGCCGGTCGGGCTGGTCGCCGTCGTGCAGTCGTTCCGGATGACGCTGGTGCTGGTGCTCGCGTTGCTGGTGTTCGCGCTGAGCGGCGAGCGGGCGGGCGGCGGGCACGCGGAGCCGAACCCGCTGCTGCCCGGCTCGGGGCCGGCATGGCTGTACGTGGCGGCGCTGCTCGGTGGGTCGGTGGTGGCGGCGTGGGCGGCGGGCAAGGTACGGATTCCGGTGCCGACGCTGCTGGGGCCGCTGCTGTACGGGTGCGTGCTGAGTATCGGCCTGCGTGCGCTCGGGGTGGCGCCGGACCTGCTGGCGGTGCCGTTCCTGCAGGAGGTCGTCGGGCAGGCGCTGCTCGGGATCACCGTCGGCGAGTACCTGGCGCAGCGCTACCGCGACGGGCTGGCCGCGCTGGCCGGCGGGCTCGCGGGGGTGGTGGCGACCTGCGGGGTGGCGTCGCTGATCGCGCTCGGGATCACCGCGGTGGGTCCGTGGTCGTTCCTGTCCGCGTTCCTGATGGTCGCGCCGGGCGGGGCGCCCGAGATGGTGGTGATCGCCTCGGCCACCGGAAGTGACCTGGCGTTCGTGCTGGCCGCGCAGACCGGCCGGCAGGTGATCGTGAACATCCTGATGCCGGTGTGGATCCGGCTGTTCACCCGGTTCGACCGACCTGGGAGGTCCTGATGACCCGTCCGACCGCGCTGGTGACCGGCGCGAGCCGCAACATCGGCCGCGCCACCGCGCTCGCCCTCGCCGGCGCCGGGCACGACCTCGCGCTGCTGGCCAGGACCGACCGCGCCGCCGAGTCGGTGGCCGCCGAGGTCGAGGCGGCGGGCGCGCGGGCGCACGTGGTGCTCGCCGACGTCCGGGACGGCGACGCCGTGCGGGCGGCCGTGGCCGAGGTGACCGAGGCGCTCGGTCCGGTGGCGGTGCTGGTGAACAACGCCGCCGTCCGCCGGGAGCAGCCGTTCAGCGACATCACCGACGAGGACTGGCGGGAGATCCTTGGTGTGGTGCTCGACGGCGCGTTCCACTGCTCGGCGGCGGTGCTGCCCGGGATGGTCGAGCGCGGCGGCGGGCGGATCGTGAACATCGCCGGGGTGACCGGGCAGACCGGCGCCGCGTCGCGCGCGCACGTCGTGACGGCGAAGGCCGGGATCATCGGTCTGACCAAGGCCCTCGCGGTCGAGTACGCCGCCGAGGGCGTCACGGTGAACGCGGTCTCCCCCGGCCTGATCGACACCGTCCGGGACGGCATCCCCCACCACCACAAGGGACGGCCGATTCCGGTCGGCCGGCCGGGCAGCCCGGACGAGGTGGCGGCGGCGGTCCGCTACCTGGCCTCGCCCGAGGCGGCGTTCGTCACCGGGCAGACCGTCAACGTCAACGGCGGCCTCTACCTGGGGTGAGGTTCACCCGCGCGGCGCAGCAGGCTCCTGGCGCGCAGCAGCACCGGGCGGTCGACCATCCGGCCGTCCACCGCGGCCGCCCCGCCGGCCGACCCGGCGGCGAGGACGCGGCGTGCCCAGTCCAGTTCCGCGTCGGACGGCCGGAGCGCGGCGTGCACCGGGTCGACCTGTCGAGGGTGGACGCACAGCTTGCCGGTGAACCCCAACTCGACCGCGTGCTCGGTGTCCCGGCGCAGGGCGTCCGGATCGTCGAGGGCGGTGGTCACGCCGTCCAGCGGGGGCGCGCAGCCGGCCGCCGCCGCGGCCAGGACGAGCGCGGACCGGGCGTGCAGCAGCGCGGTGTGCGAGTCCGGGTCGACGCCCAGCTCGACGGCGAGGTCGATGCTGCCGAACGCGGGCCGCGCGACGCCGGGCACCGAGCACACCTCGCGGGCGGCCGCGACGCCGACGGCGGTCTCCACCAGCGGGATCACCGGGACGTCCAGCCGTTCGACGTCCTCCGGGCGTTCCGCCTTGGGCAGGACGAACGCGGTGGCGAGCCCGGTGAGGGCGGCGACGTCGGCGGCGTGCCAGGGGGTGTCGGCGGCGT
The DNA here is from genome assembly GCF_025165815.1 of Actinophytocola gossypii. GTDB lineage: Bacteria > Actinomycetota > Actinomycetes > Mycobacteriales > Pseudonocardiaceae > Actinophytocola > Actinophytocola gossypii. The sequence goes on from NZ_JAFFZE010000004.1 coordinate 325,689, forward strand.
TGACCCGGACCAGCGCGGTGCCGCCGGCGGCGAGCCAGCGGCGGGCGTGGTCGCGCGCGGTGTCCTTGCCGGCCGGGGCGACCGCGTCCTCCAGGTCGATGATCACCCCGTCGGCGCCCGACGCGGCGGCCTTGGCGAACCGGTCCGGCCGGTCGCCGGGCACGAACAGCAACGTACGGGCGGGGATCATGCCGTCACCACCGTGAACCGCCAGTCCAGCACCGGTCGGGGGTCGGCGGTGCCGGCGCGGGCCTCGACCGTGGTCCGGAGGTGGAGCAGGCCGCCGGTGGCGAGCGGGTCGCGGGCGGTCACCTCGACCGTGCTGGTCAGCGAGTCGCCCTCGTGCACGGGGCCGGTGTGGTCGCAGCCGTCCCAGCTCGTGACGGTGACGATGTTCGGGATCGCGCGGCACACCTGGGCCAGCGCGACGCCGATGGTGTGCCCGCCGTACACCAGCCGGCGGCCGCCCGCGGACACCTCGTCGTGGTGGGCCATCGCGATGTTGGCGGTCAGCCGGGCCAGCTCCGGGGCGCTGGACACCACGTCCGCGCCGGCCACCCGCCAGGTCCGGCCCACCGGCAGGTCGGCGAAGTGCTCCCCCGGCGCCCGGTCGCGGAACGCGGCGAGGTCCCAGCCGTCGAGCGGGGGCGCGGGCGGGGTGGTCACGCCGAGGCCGGTGAGGTCGTCGCGGTGGCCGGTCTTCCGGTCCGGGTCGCGCAGCGGCAGCATCGCGCAGCGCCAGAAGTCCAGCACCGGCCGGTCGTGCTGGTCGACGGTGGTGATGCGCAGCGCGGCCAGACCGGTCGGCGCGCGGCCCGGCCGCCGGGTGTTCTCCCGCAGCCCGACCACCTCGGTGACCGTGCGCAGGGTGTCGCCGAGCACCGGGAAGCGGCGGAACGCGAGACCCCGGTAGAACAGGTTGGCCCGCACGTGCTGGGTGACCACTGTGGACTGCCCGATGGCGGTGTCCCAGACCAGTGCGGGATGCGCGAGCGGGCCGGCACCGGTGACCTCGGCGGCCAGCGCGTGGTCGAGCGGGAGCCGCAGCCGGTCGCCGAGCACCGCCTGGTGCGCGGCGGCGTGCCCGTCGGTGAGCGTCACCCCGGGCGCGCCGGTGAACCGGTCGCCGACGGACAGCTCGTCGAAGCAGGGGCCTTCTGATTTATCCGGCCATATCATGCAGGTCACCTTAGGCCGGGCTTGACAGCTCGGACAACGCGACGTGAGATTGGCCGTACATTTACTCGACGGATCCGGAGCGCCGATGACATCCACCGCGACATCCACCGCGGAAAGGCTGGCCGCCTGGGCGCACGACCTGCGGCCGACCGACGAGGACCGGGCGCTCGCGCGGCGCGCGCTGCTGGACACGGTCGCGGTGACCGCCGCCGCGCGCGGGAGCCGGATGGCGGCGCTCACCACCGGCCTCTCCCCCTCGGCCCGCTGGGCGGCCGTCGGCCACGTCCTCGACTTCGACGACCTGCACCTCCCGTCGACCGCGCACATCAGCGTGGTCTGCGTGCCGGCCGCGCTGGCCACCGGCGGCGGCGCGGACGCCTACCTCGCCGGCGCCGGGGTGCTGGCCAGACTCGGCACCGCGCTCGGCTGGTCCCACTACGCCCGCGGCTGGCACGTCACCTGCACCGCGGGGGCTCCGGCGGCCGCGGTGACCGCCGCGGTGGCGCTCGGGCTGTCGGCCGAGCGGACCGCGCACGCGATCGCGCTGGCCGTCCCGCAGGCCGGCGGCGTGCAGGCGGCGTTCGGCTCGGACGGCAAGGCGCTCCAGGTCGGGCTCGCCGCCGAGGCCGGGGTGCGCGCGGCCCGGCTCGCCGCGGCCGGCGCCACCGCCGACCCGGCCGCGCTCGACCAGTGGCTGGCGCTGGTCGGCGACGCGCCGGAGGTCGACCTGAGCGGCCCCGCGGTGCCGGGCGGGCTCGCGATCAAGCTGTTCCCCTGCTGCTACGCGCTGCAGCGCCCGATCGCCGCGCTCCGCGAGCAGCTGCCGAAGACCTCGGCCGAGGAGGTCGGGCGGATCGTCGTGCGCACCACCGCGTCCAGCGTGCAGCCGCTGCACCACCACCGCCCGGACACCGGGCTGCGAGGCAAGTTCAGCCTGGAGTACGCGCTGGCCGCCGCACTGCTCGACGACCACCCCGGCTTCGCGAGCTTCACCGACGAAGCGGTACGCCGCCCGGCGGCCCGGCGGCTGGTGGAGCTGGTAGAGGTGGTGCTCGAACCCGGTGGCGAGGGCCTGCTCAACGGCGAGGCCGACATCGAGCTGACCATGGCCGACGGCTCCCGGCCCCGCGCGCGGCTGGCCCTACCGCCAGGCGCGCCCCAGCGCCCGCCGACCGACACCGAACTCGCCGAGAAGCTCGCCGCCTGCGACGCCGCCGACCTGGTCGGCCTCGACTGGTCCGGCGCCGCCGCCTTCCTCGGCGACCTCCTGCCGGGAGAAGCCGCATGAGCGAGCTTGCGAGCGAATCAATGTCACAGGGCGACCGCGAGCGGCAGCACCGAGCCTGCGAGGGGCTGTCATGAGCGAGCTTGCGCGCGAATCAATGTCACAGGGCGACCGCGAGCGGCAGCACCGAGCCTGCGAGGGGCTGTCATGAGCGAGCTTGCGCGCGAATCAATGTCACAGGGCGACCGCGAGCGGCAGCACCGAGCCTGCGAGGGGCTGTCATGAGCGAGCTTGCGCGCGAATCAATGTCACAGGGCGACCGCGAGCGGCAGCACCGAGCCTGCGAGGGGCTGTCATGAGCGAGCTTGCGAGCGAATCAATGTCACAGGGCGACCGCGAGCGGCAGCACCGAGCCTGCGAGGGGCTGTCATGAGCGCGCCACTGGACGGCGTCACCGTCGTCAGCCTCGAGCAGGCGGTCGCCGCGCCGTACGCGACCCGGCAGCTCGCCGACCTCGGCGCCAGGGTGATCAAGGTGGAGCGGCCGGACGGCGGGGACTTCGCCCGCCGCTACGACGAGTCCGCGCTCGGCCAGTCCAGCTACTTCGTCTGGCTCAACCGGTCCAAGGAGTCGCTCACCCTCGACGTCAAGCACGAGGCGGGCGCGCGGGTACTGCACGAGCTGATCGCCGAGGCCGACGTGTTCGTGCACAACCTCGGGCCCGGCGCGGCCGAACGGCTCGGGGTGCACGCCGAGCCGCTGCGCGCCAGGAACCCGAGGCTGGTGCACTGCACGATCTCCGGCTACGGCACCAGCGGCCCGTGGTCCGACCGCAAGGCCTACGACCTCCTGGTGCAGTGCGAGACCGGGTTGGTGTCGCTCACCGGAACCCCAGAGGACACGGCGAAGGTCGGCATCTCGGTGGCCGACATCGCCGCCGGCATGTACGCCTACTCCGGCGTCCTCACCGGACTGCTGCGCCGGGCCAACACCGGCGAGGGCACCGCCGTCGAGGTGTCGCTGTTCGAGGCGCTCGCCGAGTGGATGGGCCAGCCCGCCTTCTACACCCGCTACGGCGGCACTCCACCCTCGCGGGTCGGCGCCCAGCACGCCACGATCGCGCCGTACGGCCCCTACACCAGCCGCGACGGCGACACCGTGGTGCTGGCCGTGCAGAACGAGCGTGAGTGGGTCGCGCTGTGCCGGATCCTGCTCGACGACGCGGGCCTGGCCGACGATCCTCGGTTCGCCACCGGATCGGCCAGGGTCGCCAACCGGGACGCGCTCAACGCGCTGATCGGCGCCCGGTTCGCCGAGCTGGACACCCCGAGCGCGCTGGCGCTGCTCGACCGGGCCGGAGTGGCGAACGGCCGGGTCAACACGGTGCCGGACTTCCTGGACCACCCGGTGCTCGCCGAACGCGGCCGGTGGCGCCGGGTCGGCAGCCCGAACGGCGAGCTGACCGCGCTCGCGCCACCGGTCGACCTGACCGGGGTCGAGCCGGTGCTGAACCCGGTGCCCGCCCTGGGCGAGCACACCGACGCCATCCTGCGCGACCTCGGCCGCACCGACACCGAGATCGCCGACCTCCGCGCCGCCGGCGCCGTCTGAGGGGAACCCATGCTCAGCCACGAGGAACAGGCCATCGTCGACACCGTGCGGGACTTCGTCGACCGCGAGGTCCGCCCGGTCGCGCGGGAGCTGGAGCACGCCGACACCTACCCGGAGAAGCTGATCGAGCAGATGAAGCGGCTCGGCGTCTTCGGGCTGGCGATCCCCGAGCCCTACGGCGAGGTCGCCGTCTCCACCGCCTGCTACGTGGCGGTCACCGAGCAGCTGGCACGGGGCTGGATGAGCCTGGCCGGCGCGATGGGCGGGCACACCGTGGTCGCCAAGCTGATCCACCGGTTCGGCACCGAGGAGCAGAAGCGGCACTACCTGCCGAGGATGGCCACCGGCGAGGTGCGCGCGACGATGGCGCTGACCGAACCGGGCGGCGGGTCGGACCTGCAGGCGCTCACCACCACCGCCCGCCGCGACGGCGACGAGTACGTGGTCAACGGCACCAAGACCTGGATCACGAACTCCCGCCGCTCCCAGGTGATCGCGCTGCTGTGCAAGACCGACCCGGCCGCGACGCCCCGGCACGCCGGCATCAGCATCCTGCTCGTCGAGCACGGCCCCGGCCTGACCGTCTCCCGCGACCTGCCGAAGCTGGGCTACAAGGGCGTGGAGAGCTGCGAGCTGTCCTTCGCCGACCACCGGGCGCCCGCCACCGCGCTGCTCGGCGAGCAGGAGGGCCGGGGGTTCGCGCAGATGATGACCGGGTTGGAGACCGGGCGGATCCAGGTGGCATCCCGGGCGCTCGGCGTCGCCCGCGCGGCCCTGGACGACTCGCTGCGCTACGCCCAGGAGCGGGAGTCGTTCGGCAAGCCGATCTGGCGCCACCAGTCGGTCGGCAACCTGCTGGCCGACATGGCGACCAAGTACACCGCGGCCCGCCAGCTCGTGCTGCTCGCCGCGGCCAGGCACGACGCGGGCGAGCGTGCCGACCTGGAGGCGGGCATGGCCAAGCTGTTCGCGTCCGAGGCGGCGATGGAGATCGCGCTGAACGCGGTCCGCGTGCACGGCGGCTACGGGTACTCCACCGAGTTCGACGTGGAGCGCTACTTCCGGGACGCGCCGCTGATGATCGTCGGCGAGGGCACCAACGAGATCCAGCGCAACGTGATCGCCTCCCAGCTCGTCGCCCGCGGCCTGCCCTAAGGTGCGGCCCATGGCGAACCGGCCCGAGGCGGCCTACCAGCGGCTGGGCCGCACCCTGCGCGACGCGATCCTGCGCGGCGGGTACGCCGGCGGGGTGCGGCTGCCGACCGAGGCGGAGCTGGCCGCCGAACACGGGGTCAGCCGGCAGACCGTGCGGCGCGCGTTCCACGACCTGGTCGCCGAGGGCCTGGTGCAGCGGGTGCCCGGCCGGGGCACGTTCGCCGCGCCGAGGCACGGCCAGTACCTGCGGCAGTTCGGCTCGGTGGAGGACCTGCTGGCGCTGTCCCTGGACACCCAGCTGCGGCTGGTGGACCCGCTGCGCCGGCAGGTCGACGTGGAGGCGGCCAGCAGGCTGCGGCTGGACGCCGACGCGGTGCACCGGGTGCGGTTCCGGCGCCTGCACCACGACGTTCCGTTCTGCCTGACGACGGTGTACCTGCCGCCGGACGTCGGCGACCGGCTGGCCGCCCTGCCCCAGCTCACCGAGGCGGGAGCGGTCAGCGACGTCACGGTGATCGGCCTGATCGACGAGCACACCGCGAAGCCGATCGCCGAGGCCGAGCAGAGCATCACCGCCGTCGCCGCGACCACCGCCGTCGCCGAGCACCTCGGCTGCGCGCCGGGCGACCCGCTGCTGCGGGTGGACCGCACCTACCTGACCACCGACGGCACCCCGGTCGAGCTGGCGATCAGCCACTTCCTGCCCGAGCACTACTCCTACCGGGTCCGGCTGCGGCGCGGGCCCCGGTGACTCAGAGCAGCGGCACGTCCAGGCGGGCGCGCAGCTCGGCGAGCGTGGTGCCGAACGTCTCGGTCACCCGCACGCCGTCCCCGGTCAGGTGGAACACGGCCCGGTCGGTGTAGACCCGGCTCACGCAGCGCAGCCCGGTGACCGGGTACGCGCACTCCGGGACCAGCTTCGGGGTGCCGTTCCTGTCGAACAGGGACATCATCACGAACACGTCCTTGGCGCCGACGGCGAGGTCCATGGCGCCGCCGACCGCGGGGATCGCGTCCGGGGCACCGGTGTGCCAGTTGGCCAGGGTGCCGTCCGCGGCGACCTGGAACGCGCCGAGCACGCACACGTCGAGGTGCCCGCCGCGCATCATCGCGAACGACAGGGCGTGGTCGAAGTAGGCGGCGCCGGGCAATTCGGTGACCGGGATCTTGCCGGCGTTCACCAGGTCCGGGTCGACGTCGTCGCCGTGCGCCATCGGGCCCATGCCGAGCATGCCGTTCTCGGTGTGCAGCACGACGTCGGAGTCCGGTCCGAAGTGGTCGGCGACCGCGGTCGGCTGGCCGATCCCGAGGTTCACGAACGACTTCCGCGGGATGTCCCCCGCTACCAGCCTCGCCAGCTCGTCGCGGTCCAGCGGCCCTCGGTCGGCGTGCTCGACGGTCATGGGGTCACCACCACCCGGTCGACGAAGATGCCCGGGGTGACGACGGCCTCCGGGTCGATGCCGCCGACCGGCACGACCCGGGTCACCTCGGCGACGGTCAGCCGCGCGGCGGTCGCCATGATCGGGCCGAAGTTGCGGCCGGTCTTGCGGTAGACGAGGTTGCCGGCGTGGTCGGCGGTGTGCGCGCGGATCAGCGCGACGTCGGCGTGGATCGGGTACTCCAGTACGTGCTCACGGCCGCCGATGACGCGGGTCTCCTTGCCCTCGGCGAGCATCGTGCCCGCGCCGGTCGGGGTGTAGAACGCGCCGATACCGGCGCCCGCCGCGCGGATCCGCTCGGCGAGGTTGCCCTGCGGGGCGACCTCCAGCTCGATCCGGCCCGCCCGGTACAGCTCCTCGAACACGAACGAGTCCACCTGCCGGGGGAACGAGCAGATGATCCGGCGGACCCGGCCGGTGGCGAGCAGCGCGGCGAGCCCGGTGGTGCCGTTGCCCGCGTTGTTGTTCACCACCGTCAGGTCGCCCGCCCCGCCACGCCGCAGGGCGTCGATGAGCGCGTACGGCTGCCCGGCCGCGCCGAACCCGCCGATCAGCACGGTCGAGCCGTCGGCGATCCCGCGGACGGCCGCGTCGGTGTCGGGTGCGATCTCCACCATGGCCGCTCAGGCCACGTCGACGTTCTCGAGGACGACGGCGAGCCCCTGGCCGACGCCGATGCAGATGGCGGCCACGCCCCAGCGCTGCCGCCGCTCCCGCAGCACCGCGGCGAGGGTGCCGAGGATCCGGCCGCCGGACGCGCCGAGCGGGTGACCGATCGCGATCGCGCCGCCCCGGGTGTTGACGATCTCCTGCTCGATCGGCCAGGCGTCCACGCAGGCGATGGACTGCACCGCGAACGCCTCGTTCAGCTCGACGGCGCCGATGTCCGACCAGCCGATCCCGGCGGCGGCGAGCGCCCGCTCGGCGGCCTGGACCGGCGCGTAGCCGAAGCTCTGCGGCTCGATCCCGGCCACCCCGCGCCCGGCGATCCTGGCGACCGGGTCCACGCCGATCGCGGTCGCGGCCGACTCGGACCCGATCAGCACGGCCGACGCGCCGTCGGACAGCGGGGAGGCGTTCCCGGCGGTGATCGTGCCGTCCGTGCGGAACGCCGGCTTCAGCCCGGCGAGCGTCTCGGTCGTGCAGTCCGGCCGGACGCCCTCGTCCCGGTCCAGGTCGGTGCCGGGGACGGCCAGCACCAGGTCGTCGTAGAAGCCGTCCGCCCAGGCCTTGGCCGCGAGTTGGTGGGAGCGCTCGGCGAACGCGTCCTGCCGCTCACGGCTGACGTCGAACCGGTCGGCGAGCTGTTCGCAGGCCTCGCCGTTGGACACCGTCCACTCCGGCTTCATCCTCGGGTTCACCAGCCGCCAGCCGAGCGCGGTGGACACCAGGGTGGCGTCGCCGGCCGGGAACGCCTTCGTCGGCTTGGGCAGCACCCACGGCGACCGGCTCATGCCCTCGACGCCGCCGGCGACGGTGATGTCCGCGTCGCCGGTCTCCACCGCGCGGGAGGCGATCATCGCGGCGTCCAGGCTCGACCCGCACAGCCGGTTGACGGTCGTGGCCGGCACCTCGACCGGGAGCCCGGCCAGCAGCACCGCCATCCGGCCGACGTCGCGGTTGTCCTCGCCGGCGCCGTTGGCGTTGCCGTACACGACGTCGGAGATCCGGGCCGGGTCGAGGTCCGGCGTCCTGGCGAGGAGTCCGGACAGGACGGTGGCGGCGAGGTCGTCGGTGCGGACCCCGGACAGGGCGCCGCCGTAGCGGCCGAACGGGGTACGCACGGCGGCGTAGACGAACGCGGAGGACGGTGACATGGGCTCCCTCATCAGGTCTGGGTGGACGCGGCCAGTTCGATGCTGCGGCGGGCGACCTCCGGCGGCGTGCCGTACGGCGCGACCCGCAGGTTGACCGTGGTGACGCCGAGGTCGGCGTAGCGGCGCAGCGCGTCGCCGACCTCGGCGGGCGTGCCGACCAGGGCGGGCACGGCCGGCTCCTGGTCGTCCCGGGTGGACTTCCACAGCCCGCGCCCGGTGTAGTAGTCGAGGACGGGCGCGAGGTGCCGCGCGGCGAGGTCGCGGGCGGTGTCGCCGTCCGGGTGGACCAGGCACAGCCGGTTCACCACGACGTCCCCGGTCGCGCGCTCCCGGTACGCCGCGGCCTGCCGGGCCAGCAGCCGGTCGGTGTAGTTGGTGGCGGCGTAGTAGCCGTCGGCCAGCTCCACCGCCCGCCGGACCGACGCGGCGGTACCGCCGCCGACCAGGATCCGGGGACCGCCGGAACCGGCCGGACCACCGGAACCGGCCGGACCACCGGAACCGGCCGGACCACCGGAACCGGCCGGACCACCGGAACCGGCCGGACCACCGGAACCGGCATGGCCGAACGGGCCGGGGACCACGCCGTCCGCCCAGGCGGCGCGCAGCTCGCGCAGGGTGCCGTCGAGGAGTGCGGCGCCCGGTCGGTCGCCGCACCCGAACCGATCGCCCAGTTCGGCGGGGCCGAGGCCGAGGCCGACGGTCAGCCGGCCCTCGACGAGCTGGTCCACCAGCGCGGTCTCGTAGGCGAGCCGGGCCGGGTCGTAGGCGCGGAGCAGCAGCACCCCGGTGCCGAGCCGCAGCGGGGTGAGCGCCGCGAGGTGCGCGAGCACGACCAGCGCGGCCGGCAGGTGGAACGGCTCCGGCCGCCGGTGGTAGCTCTCCCCCACCCACACGCCGTCCACCCCGGCCTCCGCCGCGGTGCGCAGCAGCGGCAGCGCGGCGGAGACCTGGCCGGCGACCGGAGCCGCCGACCCGAGGTCGAGTGCCAGACCGAGTCTCATGTGCCGGCCGTGGCCTGTTCGCGGATGTCGTCCTGGGAGAAGTCGTTGATCTTGTCGAGCAGGCTCGTGTTCACGATGCTGTCGACCTCCACCGGCTGGTCGATGAGCGCGGCCTCCTCGGCGAACTCGATCGTCCGCTTCACCCGCTCGGGGTCCATCACGCCCCACTGCGTCTGGCCCTCCTGGACGCCCAGGCCTTCGAGCCGGGTCTCCAGGACCTTGACCTGCTGTGCCAGGGCCTCCTCCTCGGACGTGCCGGCGCCGGGCGCGGTGTCCGGCTGGGCCTTCCACATGGTCCGGATCGCGGCCTCCGGGTTGGCCTGGGCGTACACGACGCCCTTGGCGATCGCCCGGCCGAACTTGACGAACGCGTCCGGGTTGGACTCCAGCTCGCTGCCCCTGGCGACGAACCCGCCGCCGAACATGCCGTCGAGCGACCGGGCGGACAGCTCGTTGATCGTGATGCCGGCGTTCCGGACGATCTGGTACTGGGTGTCCCACAACGCGAGCGCGTCGACCTGGTTGTCCTTGATGGCGGTGATCTGCTGGGCGCCGACGCCGATCGGCACGAACTCCGCGTCGTCGGGGTTGAGGCCGGCGAGCTGCATGGCGACCTTCGCGTAGGTGGCGCCGGAGCTGCTCACGTTGGTCACGCCGATCCGCTTGCCGGCGAGGTCGGCGACGTCGTCGATCGGCGAGCCATCGAGGGTGGCGAGCCCGTAGATCCAGTCGCCGTAGTAGTTGGCGAAGTAGGTGAGATCGGTGCCCTTGGTCGCGCCGATGACCACGGGTTCCGGGGTCACCAGGGCGATGTCGGCGCCGCCGCCGATCACCTGCTGGGCGGCCTGCGTGCCGGACGGCGGGAGGGTGAACTCGACCTCGATCCCCTCGTCCTCGAAGTACCCCTCGGCCTGGGAGACCAGCAGGGTGGCGAAGCCGGCGTTCCAGCTGGGGGTGGTGACGGCGACCGAGAGGGTCGACGAGTCCCCGCCGTCCGCGCCGCCGCAGGCGGTGAGGCCGGTGACGGCGGCGGTCGCGGCGGCGAGTGCGGTCAGCGCTCGTAACGGGTGCTTGGGCATGCGTTCCTCCTTGAACGCCCGGAGCCTCAGGGGGCGGGGTATTCCTCGGCGTTGAGGACCCATCCTGGTTTGGCCGAGAAGTCGGCGCGAGGCGGGCAGAAGATGTCGATGAGCTGGTTGGTCCCCTGACCGGTTGCCTGTGTCGTGTGGACGGTCGGCGGCGGGATCACCGCGACCGACGGACTGCCACACGCGTGGTGCACGTCCTCGCGCCAGTCGGCGAGGTCGGTCGTCCACGGCGTGCGGATGTGGTGGACGAACTCGCCGCCCACCGCGAGCGAGCACTGTTCGAAGTCGTCGTGGTGGTGCGGCGAGAGCTTCGACGGGTCGCGGGGGCCGACCCGCGGGTACAGGAAGTTCACCATGAACGTGCTGCACCGGAAGATCCGTCCGAACCGGCCCTGCTCCTCCGGGATGTCCGCGACCGGGTACACCCGAAGGTCGAAGCCGGCCGGCGGGTCGGGCCACGCGGCGAACGGCGCCACGTGCGGGTGCGGCTCGGCGTAGGAGTCGGCGTTGCCGCAGCGGGCGGCGAGGTCCTCGGACCGCGAGGTGAACAGCCGCACCAGGTCGCGGTCGGCGGTGGCGGTGACCGTGCTGTCGCCCGGTGGCACGACGATCACCGCGCGGCCGGTGACCGTCTCGGTGCGCCCGGCCGCGGTGACCTGGACGGCCGACTCGTCGTGCGGCAGCACCACGACGTACTCGTCGGGCTGTCCGGTTCGGACGAACTCCTCGCCCGCCACGGCGCTCGTGTAGGCGAGGACGAAGTTCTGGCCTCGGGTCAGCCAGGTCCGGCTGCCCGCCGCCGTGGTCTCCTGCGGCTCCTCGCGGTAGAAGTCGGCCAGCTCCGGCGCGGCGACCCGGCCCTTGGGGGCAGGTCCTGGCGCTGGTCCGGAAGCGGTGGCGAGCGTGGCGCGGGCGTCGGTCTTGTCGTACATCGGCCGCCTTCCTAGTCGTCTCAGTCGTCGAGGCCCAGCAGGAACCCGGGGTTGACGCAGGTCATCCGCCGGAGGTCGGTCTCGGGCAGGCCGAGGTCGAGCAGCGCGGCGGAGACCCGCAGCAGCGCGTCGACCGGGCGCGGCCGGCCGGCCTGGCCGAGGTCGGAGGAGAGCACGGTGTGCTCGGGGCCGATCTTCTCGATCCAGTCCAGGAGCTTGCGCGGGTCCCACTTGCGGTACCCCTCCGGGTCGTACATGCCGTACTCGTGCTCGACGTAGGCGCCGAGGCCGACCAGTTCCCGGCACTGCTCGGGGTCCGCGCCGATGACGAAGTCGGGGTGGCTGATGATCATCCGGCGCACCCCGCGTTCCTTGGCCGCGGTGAAGACCTGGGAGATCAGCGCGGGCTCCAGGTGCCCGCCGCTGAGCAGGGCGTCGGCCTCGCTGACGTAGTCGAGCACCTCGTACGCCTCGGGCAGCAGCTCGCCGGTGTCGTCGGTGACGTCGACCCGAGCGGACGGCACCGGCACCGCGGCGGTGGGGAAGCCGTCACCCTCGGGGTGGCAGGCGATGTGCCGCCCGGAGGAGAACGTCGGGAACCACACCGCGCGGCCACCCATCCGCAGCGCCATCGCGGCCGCGTACGGGTTGATGCCGCCGACCTGGCTGTTCAGCGCGATGCCGCCGTAGGCCGCGGTCTTGATGTCCGCGAGCCGGTCGCGCATCGCGAGCAGGTCCATGACCGTGCTGTGGTGGTGCGACTTGACCAGGATCGCCCGCATCTCCACGCGCTGCGCGTCCGCCGCGGCCTCCGCGTGGTCGAGTTCCCGGGGGAACGGGCTCGGGCCGGAGTGGCAGTGCAGGTCGACGGAACCGCGGAGCACGCGGACCAGTGCGTCGGATGGAGCCATGCGGAAGAACCCTCCTTTGATGTTCGTCATGCACACTCCATGTTCACCATGAGGCCTGTCAAGACCGAACTTGCGCCGACTCTTGCCGACATCAGCAGCGATCCTCTACATTCCTGCACACCGTGTTCGTCAGACGAACATTTGAGTAGGACGTAGAACACACAGAGTGGTGAAGGTGAGGACGACAATGACGTCACGTGCGCCCGAGACGGGTGCCGCGTCCAACGGCGACATCCAGGCCGTCTCCCGCACCGCGCAGATCCTGACCCTGTTCGGCCCGGAGACCCCCGAGATCACCGTCGCGGAGGCCGCGGAACGGCTCGGCCTCAACCGCACCACCGTGCACCGCTACTTCAACTCGCTGGAGGCGGCCGGGCTGCTGGAGCGCACCGAGCGCAACTCGGTGTTCACCCCCGGCCGGCTCCTGCTCCAACTCGGCGCGTTCGCGATCGGCAGGCGGCGGGTCATCCAGCTGGCCACCCCCTACATGCGCGACCTCTCCCGGGCGACCGGCCTGACGGTGGTGCTGAGCCTCTGGGGCCCGTCCGGGCCGGTGGTGTCCCATGTGGAGGACGACGAGTCGCACGGCACGATCGTCACCGTCCGGGTCGGCTCGCAGCTGCCGCTGGACACCGCGCAGGCACTGGTGTTCCTGGCCTTCCTGCCCGACCAGCTCACCGCCGACCGGCTGCTCGGCACACTGCCGGTCGACCAGCGGATGCACGTGCGGGAACGGGTGGCGCGGATCCGCGAGCAGGGCCTGTGCGATCCGACGGTCAACCCGAGGGGGATCAGCGTGATCGCCGCGCCGGTGTTCGACAAGTCGGCGATCTGCGCGACGCTCGCCTTCGTCGGCACCTCGCACATGCTCCCGGTCGACGCCGCGTCGCGGGAGAAGGCGCTGCTGCGCGAGGCCGCCGACCGGGTCACCGCGGAGATGGGCGGCGAGGCGAGGCGATCGACCACCGACGACCCGAGGGAGGCCCGTCATGGGTGACGCGAGCACGACGGTCGCGACCGAGCACGCGGTCGAGCTGCGACACGTCTACAAGCGGTACACGACCCGGAAGGCCAGGCGCGGTGCTCCCCGCGTGGTCGACGCGCTGCACGACGTCAGCCTGTCGGTCGCGCAGGGCGAGTTCGTCTCGATCGTCGGGCCGAGCGGCTGCGGGAAGAGCACGCTGCTCAAGGTCCTGCTCGGACTCACCAGGCGGACCGCGGGCGAGGTCGCCTTCTCCGGCACGGGCGACCACCAGCACCGGCTCGGCATGGTGTTCCAACAGCCGCTGCTGCTGCCCTGGCGGACGGTGACCAGGAACCTGTTGGTGTCCCAGGACATCAACCACCGGCTGCCGCCGGCCGAGGCCAACGAGCGCGCGGCCGGGATGCTGAAGATGCTGGGCCTGGAGGAGTTCGCCGACCGGTACCCGGCCGAGCTGTCCGGCGGGATGCAGCAGCGGGTCGGCATCGGCCGGGCGCTGATGCACGACCCGCAGATCCTGCTGATGGACGAGCCGTTCGGCGCGCTGGACGCGATGACCCGCGACCAGATGGGCATGGACCTGCTGCGCATCTGGGAACGGGACCGCAAGACCGTCCTGTTCGTCACCCACAGCATTCCCGAGTCGGTGCTGCTGTCCGACCGGGTCGTCGTGATGACCCCGAGGCCCGGGCGGATCGCCGACGTCATCGACGTCGACCTCCCCCGCCCGCGCGGCCTGGAGAACATCAACACCCCGGAGTTCGGCGAGATCGTCCGCCGCATCCGGACACTGCTCAACTCCGAGAACAGCGCCCACTAGTGGGAGGCACCATGACAACCGCTGTCGAATCCGAACCCGATCCCGTGGTCGGTGCGCCGCCGCCCGAGCGTGAGCGCCGCCAGGTGCCGGGGGCGGTGCTCACCGGGATCGTCCTGGTCGTCGTCCTGTCCGTCTGGCAGTTCATCGTGCGTGCCTTCGACGTTCCGATCGTGCTCGTTCCGGCGCCGACCGACGTGCTGGAGTCCCTTGTGGACGGCCTGACCGACGGCAGCCTGCTGGAGCACGCCTGGGTGACCCTGCAGGAGATCCTGATCGGTTTCGGCCTCGCCGTCGCCGCGGCCCTGCTGTGCGCGTTCCTCATCACCCAGTCGCACATCATCGACAAGGCGCTGTTCCCGCTGCTCGTGATGACCCAGACGATCCCCAAGGTCGCGATGGCGCCGCTGCTGATCGTCTGGTTCGGCACCGGCATCACGTCGAAGGTGCTGACCACGGCGCTGATCGCGTTCTTCCCGCTGCTGATCAACGCGATCCTCGGGTTGCGCTCCGCCGACCCGGACCAGATCGACATGCTGCGCTCGTTCGGCGCGAGCCGGATGCACGTGCTGCGCTACCTGCAGATCCCGTCCGCGCTGCCGCACATCTTCGCCGGGTTCGACGTGGCCGTCGTGCTGTCGGTCACCGGCGCGATCGTCGCCGAGTTCGTCGGCGCGACCTCCGGCCTCGGTTACGTCATCCAGGCGACGAACTTCACCCTGGACGTGTCGCGGACCTTCGCCGTCCTGGTGATCCTGTCCGCCATCGGCCTCGCACTGCACGGGATCGTGGTGCTGTGCAACCGGAAGATCGTGTTCTGGTCCGCGGAACACCGCACCACCACCGAACAGGCGTGATCCACATGGGACTCTTCGATCCGCGCACCGACCACACCGGACTCCCGCCGATCGGCACCTGGCTGAAGATGCCGGCGCCGGAGTCCGCGGAGATCGCCGCCTCGGCCGGGTTCGACTTCGTCGTCATCGACCTCGAACACACGATGCTGAGCCTGGAGACGGCGTACACGCTGATCACCGTCGCCTCCGCGCACGGCGTGGTGCCGCTGGTACGCGTGCCCGACCACCGGCCGTCCACGATCCAGCGGGTGCTGGACGGCGGCGCGGGCGGCGTGCTCGTGCCGCACGTGGACACACCGGAGCAGGCCGAGGCGGTCGCCCGCGCGACCCGGTTCCCGCCGCGCGGCACCCGAGGTTCCGGCGGCACCAGCCGGGCCGGCCGCTGGGGCAGGCTCCCGCGCGCGGACTACGTCGAGTTCGGCAACACCGAGGCGCTCTGC
Source organism: Actinophytocola gossypii (assembly GCF_025165815.1). Taxonomy (GTDB): domain Bacteria; phylum Actinomycetota; class Actinomycetes; order Mycobacteriales; family Pseudonocardiaceae; genus Actinophytocola; species Actinophytocola gossypii. The sequence continues at coordinate 341,149 of NZ_JAFFZE010000004.1, forward strand.
CTTCCCCAGCTCGAGAGCGCGGCCGCGATGCGGGACGCGGACCGGATCCTCGACACCGACGGTGTGGACGGCGTGCTCCTCGGCGCCGCCGACCTCGCCCTGGAGCTGGGCTGCTCCCCCACCGACCCCCGGCTGACCACCATGGTCGACGAGGCCCTCGCGGCGGCGGACGAGGCCGGCAAGCCGTGCGGGTTCGCGCTCGGCGCCGACGCCGCCCGCGCGCGGGAGCTGGCCGCGCGCGGGTTCGGCTTCCTCGTCATCGGCAACGACTCCTCGATGCTCGCCGCCGCCGCGTCGGCGGTGGTGGCGAACACCCGGCAGGCGTCCTGACCGGTCACCCGGCCGTCGTCGCGTGCTCGTCGGTGGCGGCCCACTCGGCGAGCCGGGGTTCCAGGGTCCGGTAGAAGTCGGGATGCAGCGCCATCGCGGTGTGGCTGCTGCTGATCTCGACCCAGTCGGCACCCGGGTCCTGGCACAGCTGCCACGGCGCGATCCGGTCGGACCGGGAGTAGATGGACACCGCGGGCACGTCGGGCGGCAGCGGGTCCGCGAGCGCGTCGGCGTTGGTGCGGTAGCAGGATCCGCTGAAGCAGTCCGCGTCGAGCAGCCCCGGCACGCCCATGGTGGACATCCGGGTGAGCCACCGGGCCGTCCGGACCACCTTGGGGTTGGCGCCGAGCGGGTCGAGCACGGGGCTGCCGGCCATCACCAGACCACGGACCAGGTCCGGCCGGCGGGCCGCCGCCAACCGGCCGAGCCAGCCGCCCCTGCTCTGTCCCACCAGGACGACCCGCCGCCCGGTCGCCTCGGCGTGCTCCTCGAGCCGCCGCACGATGCGGTCCACCAGGGTGGTGGTGCATCCCAGGTTCAGCCCGAGGCGCGCGCGGGCGGGCCGGTAGTTCCTGGCCCGCAACCAGGTCCGGGTGAGCGTCAGCGTGCGGTCCCCGCAGCCGAACCCGGGTACCAGCAGGACCCCCAGCCCGCCGCCCCGCCGCGCGCGCACCTCGCGCCACGCGGAGTGGCCGAGCAACCGGGGAACCATGCCGAGCGTCGCGAGCAGGATCCGCTCCTGCGACTCCATCCACCGTGAGCATCCACTGAGACTCCACATCGGCCCGCCTCCGTTCGCGCTCGTTCTCGCGGTGGTACCCGCCCTGCGGCGTCTGACACCCGAACCCGAGATCGCCGTCGGTCCGTCGCACGCCCGGCCAGGATCACCGTGGCACTCCTACGGAGCGCATCCGGTTGTCCACAGTGGCCCTTCCGGGGGAGGTTCCGCGCTCGATGGGGCGCCAATGTTGATCACGTTCGGTTGGCATGCCGTGACGGTTCGTAGCCCGATCGTCGGAATCCCGGTTCCTGTCGCGTCTCCCGGCCGTGTTCACGCAGCGCTGCCACGCGCTAGGCCGTTAGAGTGATTCCCGCAACCGGCGGTCGGGCGTGCCACAAGCGCGCCGAGCACGCCGGCCCCACGCCGCCCTACGCCGGGCCTCTCGCGTATTCCGCTCAGCGACGACTTTTCACCCACCGCCGGCTTTCCTCGACGCGTGACCAGGAGGCATCGTGGCCAGCTCGCTGATCAGGCCCACCACCCACTGCCGGTGGGCCTCCCTGAGATACGGCACCCGACTGGGGGTCCTCACACTGGTCGTCCTGCTCGCCGTGTCCCTCGCCCCGCAACGGCCGGCGGCGGCGCCGTATCCGCCGATGGTGCAGGTGTTCGTGGCAAACACGGGCTCGGACAGCGTCAGCGTGTACGACACCCGGCTGTCGGAGGTGATCGCCACGGTCCCGGTCGGCGACTCTCCCGTCGGCGCCGGCGCGGTGCCCGGTGGCGGCGAGGTCTACGTGACCAACGAACGCGCCGGCACCGTGTCGGCCATCGACACGCGGACGCACCGGGTCGTCGCCACCGTTCCGGTCGGCGCCAACCCGTTCGGCGTCGACGCCACGACCACCCACGCCTACGTCACCAACTTCGGTTCCGACACCGTGACCGTGATCGACGTCGAGCAGCACGAGCCGGTGCGGACGATCCCAGTTGGACGCTTCCCGCACACCCCGGCGGTCAGCCCGGACGGCTCCCGCGTCTACGTCAGCAACAACGGCTCCGGAACGGTCAGCGTCATCGACACCCGCGCGCAGGAGGTGGTCGGCACCATCCGCGTCGGTCGCTACCCGGCCGGCCTCGAGGTCGACCCGAGGGGCCGGCGGCTCTACGTGGCCAACACCGGCGCCGACTCGGTCACCGTCGTCAACCTCACCACCGGCAGGCCGACCGAGACCGTCCCGGTCGGCGAGGCTCCGATGGCCGTGGCGGTCACCGCCGACGCGCAGGTCCACGTGACCAACGCGGGCTCCGACACGGTCACGGTGATCGGCGGGACCACCGTGTCCCCGCTGGCCACGATCGCGGTGGGTGCCCAGCCGGAGGGGGTGGCCGTCGCCCCGGACGACAGCTTCGTCTACGTCACCAACAGCGCGGCGGACTCGATGTCGGTCGTCGACCCGCGAACCCACCGGACAGTCGCCACGGTCCCGGTCGGCCACCAGCCGGAAGGCGTCGCCGTGACGCCCTGACGGGACGCCGCCACCGGGATCCTCCCGGCGGCGTCCCTCGGGGTCCGGAGGACACCGCGCGGTGCGCGCACGTGCGGTCAGGCAGCCGGTACCCGCACTGCCGCGGCCTCGACCCGTGCGGTTCCCTCGTAGTCGTTCGACATCCGTTCGAGCGTGGTGTCCGCGGCGATGACGTAGAGGGTCCGCCGGTCGGCGCCACCGAGAGCGCAGGCGATGGCCAGCTGCCCGTCGGTGGCCACCCGGACCCGGTCGGTGACCTCGCCGCCGTCGATCACCCGGCGCACTTCCCCGAGGAAGGGACACGCGACCCAGACCGCCCCTTCGGCATCGACGCACAGTCCGTCCACGACCTCCTCGGAGCTCTCGAACTGGGCGAAGACCCGCTGGTTGGACAGTTCGCCCCGCTCGTCCACGTCGAACGCCGTCAGCCGTTGCGCGAAGGACTCGGCCACGACAAGGGTCTTTCCGTCCGACGTGAGTTGCACGCCGTTGGGGCACAGCAGGTCCTTGCCCGCGGTCCGGACGGTGCCGTCCGGGTCGACGACGACGAGGTGACTGCCTTTCGCCTCGCCGCCCCCGAACAGGTCGTAGCCGATCTGTCCGACGTAGGCGCGCCCCTGCGGGTCCACCCACATGTCGTTGGCGGCGAACGCCAGCTCGCTCATGTCCGCCACCACCTCCGTGTCACCGGACGGTGTGATCCGCCGCAGGCAGCAGTCATCCTGCGTGACGACGAGGGCAGTGCCGTCCGAAGTGAATCCGAGGCCCGAGGGGTGCTTGTGCACGGTGGCCGCGACCGCGAGCTCCCCGTCCGTCCCCATGCGGTACACCGTTCCGCGGGGGATGTCGGAGAACCACAGCTCGTCGTCGTGCCACCGGATTCCCTCGAGGTACTGGAAGCCGTCGCGAACCACCTCGGCAGTGCTGATCGCCATCTCGTACGCCCTTCGCATCGACACCGTCGCTGACCGGCGGTTCGGTGTGACCGTCGTTACAGCTTTACCGATAAGTGAATCATCGATAGGGTGCATTGGCAAGCGACGATGGTTCGGTGAGGCGTCGGGACAACGGAGGTTGTTGGTGGACGGGCACGCAAGGGTCGCCGGGGTGGGCATGGCCCCCTTCGAAACTCCCAGTAGGAGCGAGAGCTATGACGTACTGGCCGAGCTTGCGGTGTTGGCAGCACTCTCCGACGCCGGTCTGGACTACTCGGCGATCCAGCAGGTGTACGCCGGCTATGTGTATGGCGATTCGACATCGGGCCAAAAGGTTGCGTACCGGGTCGGGATGACTGGTGTGCCCGTGGTGAACGTGAACAACAACTGTTCCAGCGGTTCGTCCGCCCTCTGGCTCGCTCGGCAGGCAGTGGAAGGCGGCGCGGCCCAGTGCGTGCTGGCCGTCGGCTTCGAGCAGATGCGGCGCGGCGCGCTCACCGCGCAGTGGGACGACCGCCCGTCGCCGTTCGACCGGTTCGACGAGACCGCGCGGGCGGCGCAGGGCGAGGTCGACGCCGCCGTTCCGATGGCCGCCCGGTTCTTCGGCGGCGCCGGTGCGGACTACGCGCGGCGGTACGGGACCAAACCGGAGACCTTCGCCGCGATCTCGGTGAAGGCGCGCAAACACGCGGCGAACAACCCCTACGCGGTGTTCCGGGAACAGCTGACGGTCGCCGAGGTGCTGGACTCGCCGTCGATCTTCGGCCCGCTAACCCGGCTGCAGTGCTGCCCGCCGACGTGTGGTGCCGCCGCCGCGATCCTCTGCACGCCGGAGTTCGCCAGGAAGCACGGTCTCTCCGGCGGGGTGGAGATCGCGGCACAGGCGATGACCACCGACCGGCCCGGCACCTTCGACAGCGACGACCTGACCAAGCTGGTGGGGTACGACCTGACGGTGGACGCCGCCACGCAGGTGTACGAGGCCGCGGGGATCGGCCCGGAGGACGTTCCGGTGGTCGAGTTGCACGACTGCTTCACCACCAACGAGTTGCTCACCTACGAGGCGCTGGGGCTGACCCCGGAGGGCACGGGCGAGAAGTTCGTGCTCGACGGCGACAACACCTACGGCGGAACGGTGGTGACGAACCCGTCCGGGGGGCTGCTCTCCAAGGGGCATCCACTGGGAGCGACCGGGCTCGCGCAGTGCGCCGAGCTGGTGTGGCAGTTGCGCGGCCGGGCCGGGGCACGCCAGGTCGAGGGCGCCGAGATCGCGCTGCAGCACAACCTCGGCCTCGGTGGCGCCTGCGTGGTGTCGCTGTACCGGAAGGTGCGTTGACATGGCGATCGACACCGCGGCGATCGGACGGCGGCTGCCGGAGGTGACCGTCGACATCGAGCGCGGCAGGCTCCGGTTGTTCGCGAAGGCGATCGGCGAGACCGACCCGGTGTATGTGGACCTCGACGCCGCCCGGGCCGCCGGTCACCCGGACCTCCCGGTGCCGCCGACGTTCTTCTGCGCCCTGGGGCACGAGCAGCCCGATCCGTTCGGCTGGCTGGACGAACTCGGGGTGGACCTGCGTCAGGTGCTGCACGGGGAGCAGTCGTTCACCTATCACCTGGTGGCGTACGCCGGCGACCGGCTGACCGCGCGACCGAGGATCACCGACATCTACGCGAGGAAGGGCGGCGCCCTCGAGTTCGTCGTGCGCGAGACCGCGGTGACCCGCGCGGGCGGAGAACCCGTCGCCGAGCTCACCGACGTCGTCGTGGTACGCAACCGGGAGGTGACCGCGTGACCGCCCCGCGGCACGTCGAGGTGGGCGACGACCTGCCGCCGCTGCGGCTCCCGCCGATCTCGCGGACCACGCTCGCCCTGTTCGCCGGCGGGTCCGGCGACCACAACCCCATCCACATCGACCTCGATGTCGCCCGCTCGGCGGGAATGGACGACGTGTTCGCCCAGGGCATGCTCTCGATGGCCTACCTGGGCAGGCTGCTGACCGGTTGGGTCCCGCAGGAACGGATCAGGTCGGTCCAGGTCCGCTTCCGCGCGATCACCCCCGTGCACGGCCAACCGACCTGCACCGGACGAGTGACCGCGATCGAGCACACGGACCTCCCCGGCGGGCGGGTCGAGCGCAGAGCCCGGCTCGACCTCGCCGTCACGCTCGCCGACGGCACCACGACCCTGCAGGGCGACGCGGTCGTCGCCCTGCCCTGAACCCGCTGGTGAAAGGAACTCTCCGTGGGAAAACTCGACTCGTCCGTCGCCCTCGTCTCCGGGTCCGGCCGCGGTATCGGCAAGGAGATCGCCCGCAAGCTGGCCGCCGAAGGCGCCCGCGTCGTCGTCAACGATCTCGACCCGGAACCCGCCGGGGAAACCGTGGCGGCCATCGAGGCCGCGGGTGGAACGGCCGTGGCGTGCGTGGGCAGCGTCACCGAGGACGGCTTCGGGGAACGGTTCGTGGCCACCGCCGTGGACAACTTCGGCGGTGTCGACATCATCGTCAACAACGCCGGGTACACCTGGGACAACGTCGTGCAGAAGATGACCGACGAGCAGTGGGACGCCATCCTCGACGTGCACCTCAAGGCGCCGTTCCGGATTCTGCGCGCGGCCCAGCCGGTGATCTCGGCCGCGGTCAAGGCCGAGCGGGCCGCCGGGAAACCGGTACCGTGCCGCAAGGTGGTCAACATCTCCTCCATAGCGGGGCTGGGCGGTAACGCCGGGCAGGCGAACTACGCGGCGGCCAAGGCCGGGGTCACCGGGCTCACCAAGACCCTGGCGAAGGAGTGGGGACGGTACAACGTCACCGTCAACACGGTCGCTTTCGGACTGATCCACACCAGGCTGACCGACACTCCGGCCGGCGGTGACGGAAAGATCGACATTCAGGGCAGGCAGATCAGTGTCGGGGTGAATCCGGACCTGCTCGGCCAGATGGAGCGGATGATCCCGCTGGGGCGGGGCGGTACACCGGAAGAGGCCGCCGGTGCGGTCTACCTGCTGTGCACGCCGGAGTCCGACTACGTCAGCGCGCAGACACTGGTGTGCGGCGGCGGGTTCATGGTCTAGCTGCGACTGTTGGAGAGGAGGCAGCGTGGACTCGGACATCAGGCGATCCCGTCGGGCCGACTGGCTGACCGACGACCTCGTGCCGGTGCGGGAGCTGGCCCGAACCTTCTGCGAGAAGGAGCTCGCGCCGAACCTCGACCGGTGGCGGCAGCAGCACCACGTCGACCGCGAGCTGTGGACCAAGGCCGGTGAGGTGGGGCTGCTCTGCCTGTCGATCCCGGAGGAGTACGGCGGCGGTGGCGGGAGCTACGCCCACGACGTCGTACTGCTGGAGGAGCAGACGCGGGTGGGCGACAACGCGGGAAACATCGCCGTGCACAACGTGGTGGCCGCCCACTACCTGCTGGCCCACGGCACGCAGGAGCAGAAGACGGCCTGGCTGCCGCGGATGGCGTCGGGCGAGGTGGTCGCGGCGATCGCCATGACAGAACCCGGTACCGGCTCCGATCTGCGGGCCGTGCGCACCCGGGCGGTCCGGGACGGTGACGAGTACGTGATCAACGGCGCGAAGACGTTCATCTCCAACGGGGCGTTGGCCGATCTGGTGATCGTCGTCGCGAGAACCGGCGCCGGCACGGGAGGGTCGGAGAACATCTCGCTGGTCCTGGTGGAGGCCGAGCGGGCGGGCTTCCGCCGAGGGCGCGTTCTGGACAAGATCGGGCAGAACGCCCAGGACACCTCGGAGCTGGCGTTCGAGGACGTGCGCGTGCCGGTGACCAACCTGCTGGGCACGACCGAAGGCCAGGGCTTCCAGCAGCTCATGCGCCAACTGCCGCGGGAGCGGCTGACCATCGCGGTGACCGCGGCGGTGGCGATCGAGACCGCGCTGGAGCACACCGTGCGGTACACCAGGAGCCGCAGCGCGTTCGGCCGGCCCGTGTTCGACTTCCAGAACACCAGGTTCCGCCTGGCCGAGGTGGCGACGGTGGCCCGGGTGGTGCGCACCTTCGTGGACGACTGCGTGGATCGTCACCTGCGCGGCGAGCTGGACGCGCCGACCGCGGCGATGGCGAAGTGGTGGACCACCGACCGCGCGATGGACGCGATCGACGAGTGCCTGCAACTGCACGGCGGCTACGGCTACATGACCGAGTACCCGATCGCGCGGCTGTGGGCCGACCAGCGCGTGCAGAAGATCTACGGCGGTACCAACGAAATCATGAAGGAAGTCATCTCCCGGGTTCTTTGAGGAGCAGAGGAGCTACTCATGTACCTCACCCAGACCCTGCACCGCGCGTTGCAACAGGATCCCCGGCGTGAACTGACCGTCACCGGCGACCGGGTCCGGACGGTCGCCGAGTCGATCGATCGCGTCTCCCGGCTGGCCGGCGGCCTGCGTGAGCTCGGGGTCGGCCGGGGCGACCGGGTCGGCATGCTCAGCCTGAACTCGGATCGCTACCACGAATACCTGCTCGCGGTCCCGTGGGCGGATGCCGTGGTGCATCCGGTGAACACCCGGTGGAGTGCGGCCGAAGCCGCCTACGCGCTCGACGAGTCCGGTACCGAGATCCTGCTCGTCGACGACACGTTCGCCCCCCTCGCGGGCGACATCCGCGGGAGATGCCCGGGACTTCGCACCCTGGTGTTCTGCGGGGACGGGCCGTGCCCGGACGGCGCGGTCGGCTACGAGGAACTCATCGCCGGGAGCGACCCGATCCCGGATGCGCGGCGCGGCGGTGACGAGATGTTCGGGCTGTTCTACACCGGTGGTACGACCGGCACTCCCCGCGGGGTGATGCTCAGCCACGACAGCCTGATGCTGTCGGCTCTCGGCTGCCAGGCCAGTGGGGCCTTCATCAGCCGGGACGGCCGGCTGCTGCACGTCGCGCCGATGTTCCACCTCGCGGACATCGCGATCTGGACCTGCGGCTTGCTGGCGGGCAGTGCACACGTCACGCTGTCCGGGTTCACCCCGGAGGGCACGCTCGACGAGATCGTCGCGCGTGGTGTGACCGACGTGCTGCTGGTCCCGACGATGATCCAGTTGATGGTGGACCACCCGAACGCGGCCAGCGCCGACCTCAGCGGCGTCCGCCGGGTGCTCTACGGCACGTCACCGATCTCCGAGTCACTGCTGGCGCGCGCGGTGGAGCGCTTCTCCGGGGCCGGCTTCACCCAGGCCTACGGCATGACCGAGCTCGCGCCGGTGGCGACCATCCTCGAACCCGCCGACCACGAGGTTCCGGCACTGCGCAGGTCGGCGGGCCGCGCGGCGCCCCATGCCGAGGTACGCGTCGTCGGTCCCGACGACGTGGAGCTGCCGCGCGGCACGGTCGGCGAGATCGTGGTGCGCGGCGACAACGTGATGCTCGGCTACTGGCAGCGCGAGCAGGAGACCGAGACCGCGCTGCGCGGCGGATGGATGCACACCGGCGACGGCGGGTACATGGACGAGAACGGCTACGTGTTCGTCGTGGACCGGATGAAGGACATGATCATCAGCGGGGGTGAGAACGTCTACTCGGTCGAGGTGGAGAACGTGGTCGCGCGGCATCCCGCTGTCGCCGGGTGCGCGGTGATCGGCGTTCCCGACCAGCGGTGGGGCGAGCGGGTGCACGCCGTGGTGGTCCTGTTGCCCGGCCACGAGCTGACCGAGGCCGAGCTGCGGGACTTCTGCAGGGAGGACATCGCGGGCTACAAGTGTCCGCGCAGTGTGGAGTTCGTCGACCAGCTCCCGCTGTCCGGCACCGGCAAGATCCTCAAAAGGGAGCTCCGTAGGCGGTACTGGCCGGACGGTGAGCGCCAGGTACGGTGACTCGGTCGGGTTGCGGGAGGTGCCGATGGCGACGGGGACGGTGGGGGATGTCGTCCCACCCCGAGGTACCCGGCCGCGCAACCGGCGAGCCCTGATCATCGCCGCCGCGACGGATCTGTTCCACCAGAACGGCTACGAACAGGTCTCGATGAGCGACGTGGCCGACGCGGTGAACGTACGCCCCTCCGCCCTGTACCGGCATTTCGCCGGCAAACCGCAGCTGCTCGTCGCGACGATCGTCGAGGAGATGCGGCCGTTCCGCGAGGTTTTCACCGACCCGACGGTCGACGGCATCGACGACGTCCCCGAGCGGCTCGCGACCGCTGCCCTGGACCGGCGGCTGCTGGGCGAACTGTGGCAGCGCGAGGCGCGGAGCCTGCCGGACGACGAGTACGCGGTGCTGCGCGCCGAGGTCACCACGACGATCGGGATGCTCGCCGAAGTGGTGCGACGGAGCAGGCCGGAACTGCCGCCCGTCGTCGCGGACCTGCTCGCCCAGTGCGCGTGTTCGGTGCTTTCCGCCGTGTCGCAACGGAACGCCGCGCTGCCGAAGATGGTGCACGGCTCCGTGCTGCGAGCACTGCTGCACCAGGTCCTGCACGCCCCGCAGGCCACGGCGGCCGACCACGAACCCGGCCCGGGCCGGTTCGCTCCGGTCGCGCGCCGCGAGAGGGTGCTCGCTGCGGCGATCAGCCTGTTCGCCGCACGCGGCTTCGTGTCCGTGAGCATGGACGACATCGGAGCGCGAGCAGGCATCGCGGGCCCGAGTGTGTACCACCACTTCGAGTCGAAGCAGAGTCTGCTCGAAGCCGCGTTCACCAGAGGTAACGAATGGCTGCGGCACGACCTGCACCGCGCGCTCGCCAAGGCCGTGGACACCCGGGACGCGCTGCGCCGACTGCTGTCCTCCTACGTCGACTTCACGATGGAGAACAGCGAGCAGGTGGACCTGCTCGTCACCGAACAGCGCCACCTCGCCGCCGACGTGCGCGACCGGATCCGGCAGGCACAACGCGAGTACATCGGCGAGTGGTTGCACCTGCTGGGCGAGTGCTCCAGCGGGATGAGCGCCGAGGAAGCCAAGATTCGCGTGCACGCGGTGACCACGATGGTGAACGACGTCGCCCGCACGCGGCACCTGCGCGATCACCCGGCCACGGTGGAGACGGTGCGGCGTCTCGGCCGCACGATGCTGCTGTCGCCCGGCGAGCACGGTGCTCAGGTGGCCGGAAGCACCGCGACCGGGTGACTGGACACGCTCGGCTCCGGCAGGCGTTGGCGTCGAGACGCGAACACCGACCCAGGAACGGCCGGAGGGTGCGGGCAGCGGCCCAGCACTCTCCGGCCGTTCACGTGGCGGCCGCCGCGACGACGGCGTCGAGGGTGCGCATCCGGGCGGCGGCACCGGGGCGAGCCGCTGGCCGAGCGGCGACCCCGACCTACCTGCCGTGCGTCAGGATTCGAGCTCGACGACGTCGTTGCCCAGGCGACCGGCGGGCCGGCTCAGGTGCCGAGGTCGCCGGTTCGTGCCGTTCTGCTCGCGCCGGCCGACGCGGCGACCACGAGCAGCACCGCCAGCCACTGGACGGTGCCGAGGATCTCGTCGAGCACGACGAGGCCGACGAGTGCGGCCACCGCCGGTTCCAGGCTCATCAGCACGCCGAACACCTTCGGCGGGATCCGGCGGAGGGCCTCCAGCTCCAGCGAGTACGGGATCACCGAGGACAGCAGCGCCACGCCGAGCCCGACGAGCAGCACCCACGGCTCCAGCAGCGCGGTGCCGCTGTCCGCGATCCCGATCGGCGCGACCACGACCGTCGCCAGGGTCATGCCGATCGCGAGGCCGCCGCCGTCGGCGGTGTGCCGGCCCAGCGCCGCCCCGAGCAGGATGTAGGAGCCCCAGCACACGCCCGCGGCGAGTGCGAACAACAGACCGGCGAGGTGTATCTCGCCACGACCCTCGGCCAGCAGCACCACCCCACCGGCGGCGAGCAACGCCCACAGGCCGTCCAGCCAGCGTCGTGAGCCCGCGATGGCCACCGCGAGCGGGCCGAGGAACTCGATGGTCACCACGATGCCGAGCGGAACCGTCGCGAGCGCGAGGTAGAAGAACAGGTTCATCGCACCCAGGACCACGCCGTACCCGCAGACGACCAGCCACGCGCGCCGGCTCATCCGCGGCGAGGGCCGCCACACCAGCAGCAGCACGGCCGCGGCGAAGAACAACCGCAGCGCGACGGTCCCGGCACTGCCGACCGTGCCGAACAGCTGCTTGGCCAGCGCCGCTCCCACCTGGACACTGATGATCCCGGTCAGCACCTGCGCCGGCGGCGGCACCGCGCCGATCGTCCGTCCGGCCAGGGCGATCAGCCCGGCCCTCGGCAGTGGACCCGGCTGCGCCCGGTCGACGTACATGGTTGCCATGTCCCGCATTCTGCGACACGGTTCAACAGGGTTTCCGCAGCACCGCCCCCGAGGTACCCGGCAGGGACACCGACGTGACGGTCCGCGAGTCCTGGTCGACGTACTCGGCACCGAGGTCGACGGCCACCGGACCGGTGTCGGTCGGGTTCGCGTTCACCACCGCCGCGCCGCAGGCGAAGTCACGGCGGAAGACGTTCGTGCCAACCGAGCGGTACGGACCCGTGGGGGCGCCGAGGTCCCAGTCGTACTCGGGGTGCCACGGCGTCGGGTCGCCGTAGCCGTCGGTGCGGCCGATCTCGGCGAACGCGGCCAGGTCGCCGGCCGCCATCAGGTAGCTCGCGAGGGCGTAGCGGAACGGCTGTTCGGCGCCCTCGGTGAAGTGCGGCTGCACCCAGGTGATCTTGCCCCGGGCCTCGTTCGACGCGATCTGGGCGACCTGCCGGCTCCACCCCTCGCCGTACTCGGGGAGCATGTCGTCGTCGGCGAAGGTCAGCCACCACTCGTCGAAGGCGCCGTCCAGGTGCTCGGTGTAGGCGTCCCAGACGCCCTCGTGCAGCCGCGCGTTCGACAGGTTGGCGACGGTCTTCAGCCCGGCGGCGGTGAACTCGTCGCGGGTGCCGGCCAGCATGGAGACGTACGCCTCCCGCATCGCCTCGTCGGTCGGGTACTCCTCCGGGCAGACGCCCTCGTGGTAGGCGTCGCACGTCATCAGGGTGTTGTCCATGAACACGCCGTCGAAGCCGGCCTCGGTGCTGGCGGCGATCACGTTGTCCGCCCAGGCCTGCTGGTACGCGGGGTCGCCGACGTCCATCTGCCAGTGGCCCTCGTAGCCGCTGTACTCGAACCGCTGCCCGTCCGGGCCGCGCAGGAACCACTCGGGGTGGTGCTCGTCGGCGGCGCAGTAGCCGACGCCGGTGGGCAGGTGGGTGTCATCGACGCCGTCGCGGCAGGCGTAGCTGCGGGTGGAGGTCAGGTCCTTGTAGACGAACACCTGGACGTCCGGGTTCGCCGCCTTGAGCTCGCGGGCCAGGTCGCCCTCCCAGGCGTTCAGCACGACGTAGCCGCGCCGTTCGGCCTCGGTCTCCAGCATGTCGCCCGTGGTCGGGGTGCTGTTCATGTGCAGCCAGAACGATGACACCGTGCGCCCGGATCCGGCGGCGTCGGCACCGGTGGCGGGCAGCAGGACGGTCGTGGCCGCGAGTGCGGCGACGGCGGAAGCGAACAAGCGGATGGGGAACCGAGGCATGACGAACTCCCTCGTGCGACCGGGGGAAGTTTTCCTCGTGCCCGATGCACGGTTGGTGATTCACTTGGGGATGTGGCGAACGGCCAGGTTGTCGCGGCAGTAAAACCGCTGGTCAGCGCCCAAGTCAAGTAACGCACGTCACAAATGGACAGAAGGATTGGTGGGCCGATGTCCTCGAACCTGACCCGACGCGCGCTGCTCGCCGGCGCCTCCGCCGCCGGCCTGGCGCTCGCCCTGCCCGGCACCGCCACCGCCCAACGGCTCGGTTACGCGGCCTTCCGCGTCGTGCGCGTGCGCCCGGGCGAGCCTGCGCGGCCGGAGATCACGCTGCCCGACGGCTACGAGATCGTGCCCGGCGAGCGGTACTCCGTCGCCAGCCGCGCCGAGTTCTACACGTTCGTCCGCGGCCCGGTGACCGACGGCATCGACGTGCGCGTCTCGTGGCCGAGGGTGCCGGTCCGCGCGGTGGTGCACCAGGAGACCCGCCTCGGGCTGCGCCGCCACCGGGACGGTGTCGCGTTCACGCTGCCGATCACCGAGCCGTCGGCCGACGCGAACCAGCCGACGCTCCAGGTGTGGAGCCACCCGGACATCTCGCCCGGCGTGCACTTCCGCATCGAGCACAACGACCCGGACCGGGTTGCCGGCCCGTGGACGACGGTGGAGTGGCCGGCGGGCCAGGTGCGGTCGGTCGTGCACCAGCTGATCGCGGCCCACGTGATCTGCCGCGACTCCGGCCTGGCCGCCGTCGCCGCGGCGAAGGGACACCGGTTCGTGCTGATGGGGTTCGAGACCAACAACACCCTGCACGCGGACAACCCGCCGCACTGGCACATCTCGTACAACTCGGGCCCCGACTTCGGCGCGAAGACGCACAACCCGCACTTCTGGCTGGACGAGCAGGGCCGCACGTTCTACAACGGCATGGACGTCACCGGCCACGGCAGGTCCAAGCACTACGTCGGCGACCCGGCACCCGTCCACGACTTCGTCGGCGACGCCAACGGCGGGCGCGGCGACCTCGTCGTCACCTTCACCATCCGCGAGGACGGCGGCCTGACCATCGCCCCCGCGACCGGCCCGGCGTACGCGATCGCGGCCGGCCGCGACGGAACCCTGCTCGACGAGGTGACCGTACTGCGCGCGAACCGGCCCTGGCTGCGGATCACCACCCGGGACCTGGTGAAGCCGGGCCTGCTCCTGGTCAGGATCGACGGCCTCGAGAACCGGCACGAGTCCCGCCGGGAGGTGCTCCGCTACGACCCGCTGACCGGCGTGCTCCAGTGACCGCCCGGCGGAACCGGCTCAGCGCGGCAGCTCGCGGAGGTAGTCGGCGAAGCCCTCCAGGCCGTCGACGTTGCGGGGGCCGCTGATGCCCTCGTTGTAGTCGAGGATGTGGAAGCGGTCGTTCACCACGGCGGGCAGGGTCGCGGTCGTGGGCGAGGTCTTCAGGAAGTCGATCTTCTCCTGGGCGGGCTGGTCGCCGTAGTCGAGGATGATGATCACCTCGGGCTGGGCCCGGACGACCGACTCCCAGCCGACCTGGGTCCAGCGCTCGTCGAGGTCGGCGAAGATGTTGCGGCCGCCGGCGAAGGAGATGATCTCGTTGGGCGGCACCTGGTTGCCGGCGGTGAACGGCTGGTCGGTGCCCGAGTCGTACAGGAACACGGGCACCGGATCCCCTTGCGGCACCTGGGACTTCACCTTCTCGACCCGGTCCTTCAGGTCCGCGACCACCTGCCGCGCGCGGTCCTCGACGCCGAAGATCCGGCCCAGCCGCTCCAGGTCCGTGAAGAGGGCCTCGAACGGGGTGACCCGCTCGGGGTGGTTCGGGTAGTTGTAGCAGGACTCGGTGTGCATGAAGCTCTGGATGCCCAGCCCGTCCAGGATCTCCGGGGTGATGCCGCGCTCGTCGGAGAAGCCGGACCGCCAGCCGGCCACCACCAGGTCGGCGTTCGCCTCGACGACCACCTCCTTGTTGAGCAGGTCGTCGCCGAGGAACTCGACCTTCGCGTACTCCGCCGCCCACGGCGACTCCTCGACCGGCGGGTTCGCCGGCGGCATCACGTAGCCGTGCACGTGCTCGGTCAGCCCGAGCGCGAACAGCTTGTCCGCGCTGCCGCCCTCGTACGCCACCGCCCGCTCGGGCGTGGTGTACTCGACGTCCTCGCCGCAGCGGGGCACCGTGACGGTGGCCGCCTCCGGTTCCTCGGCGACCCGCGCCCCGCACGCCGCGAGCGGGATCATCGCGACGAGGAGCGCGGCGCGCCTACGCACGTTGACCATCGGGATCTACCTCCAATGTGGACAGTGAGTGGAGCAGTTGCGGCGCACCGTTCTCCGGGTGCCGGACGACGACCACGTCGACGCCGAACACCTCGCGCACGAGCTCCGGGGTGAGCACGTCCGCCGGTGTCCCGGACGCGACCAGCACGCCGCCGGCGAGCACCCCGATCCGGTCGCAGGCGACGGCGGCGAGGTTGAGGTCGTGCACCACGACGAGGACGGTGCGCCCCGAGTTCCGCAGCAGGGTGAGCAGTTCGACCTGGTGCCGGAGGTCGAGGTGGTTCGTCGGCTCGTCGAGCACCAGTACCTCGGGCTCCTGTGCGAGCGCGCGGGCGATCAGCACCCGCTGTCGCTCGCCGCCGGACAGCGACAGCACGCTCCGCTCCGCCAGGCGCAGCACGTCGAGCCGGGCCATCGCGTCCCGGCACACGTCGCGGTCGCGTGCGGACAACGACCGGTTGCCCGGCAGGTGCGGGGTACGCCCGAACGCGACGACCTCCGCCACGGTGAAGTCGAGGTCGACGCTGTTCTCCTGGGTGAGCGCGGCGATCCGCTTCGCGCTCTCCCGAGGGGTCAGCGTGGCCAGGTCGGTGGTGTCGAGGCGGACCGCTCCCCCGCTGGGCGCCATCGCCCGGTACACGCAGCGCAGCACGGTGGACTTCCCGGAACCGTTGGGGCCCACCAGACCGACGACCTCACCGGCCGGCACGTCCAGCCGCAGCTCGCGGACGATCGGGTGCTGGTCGACGGTCACCGACAGCTCGTCGAAGGTCAGCTCCGCCACGTCATCGTCCCCCGAACAGGTAGCCCCGGCGCCGCATCAGCACCACGAACACCGGCACGCCGACGAGCGCGGTGATCGCGCCCAACGGCAGCTCGCGCGGCGCGACGACGGTCCGCGACACCAGGTCGACCCACACCATCAGCACGGCCCCCACCAGCGGCGCGACGACCAGCACCCGCGCGTGCGCGGCACCGACCAGGATCCGCACCACGTGCGGCACCACCAGCCCGACGAACCCGATGGCGCCGCTCACCGCCACCATCGCGCCGGTGGCCACCGCGGCAAGTACGAACAGTCCTCTTCGGACCGAGGACGCGTCGACCCCGAGGCTCCCGGCCGTCTCGTCGCCGAGCGACAGCACGTCCAGC
The DNA here is from genome assembly GCF_025165815.1 of Actinophytocola gossypii. Taxonomy (GTDB): domain Bacteria; phylum Actinomycetota; class Actinomycetes; order Mycobacteriales; family Pseudonocardiaceae; genus Actinophytocola; species Actinophytocola gossypii. The sequence goes on from NZ_JAFFZE010000004.1 coordinate 357,603, forward strand.
GCCCGGCCGTACCGGCGCAGCACCACGAGCACGGCCAGCACGACCACCGCCACCACCGGCAGCGAACCCCACGTCGCCGCGCCGAACCCGCCCATCGTCCAGAACAGCACCGCGCTCGTCGCCTCGCTGTCCGGGGCGAAGTAGATGATCACGCTGAGCACGGCCTGGAACCCGAACGCCATCGCGACGCCGGTCAGCACCAGCCGCAACGGCATGATCCCGGCGGCCGAGCGGGCCGCGAGGTAGACGAGCAGGGACGCGCCGAGCGCACCGAGGAACGCGCCGGCCGACACCGCGTAGATGCCGAGCCCGGCGAGTCCGCCGGACACGCTCACCCCGACCGCGCCCACCGAGGCGCCCGAGGAAACGCCGAGGATGAACGGGTCCGCCAACGCGTTGCGCACCAACGCCTGCACCACGACCCCGACCGCCGCGAGCCCGGCTCCGACGATCGCCGCCAGCAGCACCCGGGGCGTCCGGATCTGCCAGACGATCTGGTAGGTGGTCACCTCGTCCGAGCCGATCTCCCCACCCGTCAGCGCCGCCCACAGGTACCGCACGGTCTCCCCCGGCGCGATCACGGCCGGTCCCAGCCCGGCCGCCACCAGCACCGAGCCGACCAGGACGACGGACAGGGCGACCGCGAATCCGAGCACGGACCCGTCCACCCGTCGCCAACCTGTAGTGATTGTCATTGTCAAGAACTCTACCCCGGCGCGTTCGGGTGATCGACACCCGGCCACGCTGTGACCGGACGCTTCCGAACGAACACGATCGGGTGAGGTACCCGCGTGCTCAGGCCGCGCGGAAACGCGTGAGCGGATAGGAAGAGGCGAGTCGGGGAAGGGAGTCGCGGTGGAGTCCAGGGTGCTGCCGGCGGTGATCGCGGTGATCGGTGGCGTGCTGCTCGCCGTGCTGCTGCTGGTTCCGTTCATCTACCGCAGCTACCGGCGGCGCGGCGAGCTGGGCCTCGGCGGCGCGGTGGTCGCGTTCGCGTTCCTGGTCTACGCGATCGCGTTGATCGCCTACACGCTGCTGCCGCTGCCCTCGATCGACGAGTCCTGGTGCGCCGAGCACAGCCGGTTCGGCACCCCGCAGCTGGATCCGCTGCGGATCGTCGCCGACATCCGTGAGCACGCCGGGGTGCTCGGCAACGCGGCCGTGCAGCAGGGCATGTTCAACATCGCGCTGTTCGTCCCGCTTGGCGCGTTCCTGCGGGCGCACCTGCGGCGCCGGGGCGTGCCGACCGTCGTCCTCGCCGGGCTCGGGGTCTCGCTGCTGATCGAGTTCACCCAGCTCACCGGCAACTGGTTCCTGTTCCCCTGCCCGTACCGGCTGTTCGACGTGGACGACCTGATCGCGAACACGCTCGGCACCGCCATCGGCGTCCTCGCCGCGCCGATGATCCGGCGGCTGCAGGGCGACCCGCGGCTGCCAGCCGGCGCGCCGCGCCCGGTCACCACCGGCAGGCGGCTGCTCGGCATGCTCGTCGACCTGGTGTCGGTGTTCCTGCTCGGCGCGCTGATGAGCGTCGCGGCGAACCTCCTCACCTGGTACACCACCGGCGGCTACCTCAACGACAACCGGGTCGCCGGCACCGTGCTCACCACCTGGCTGCCCGCGGTGCTGCTGCTCGTGCTGCCGTCACTTGCCCCGGCCGGGGCCACCTTCGGCCAGCGCGCGGTACGCCTGCACCGGACCGGCCCGGACGGCGGACGGGCCGGCGTCCGGGTGCTCCCGGCCCTGCTGACCGGCACCTTCGGCTACTACGTCCTCGCCGGCCTCGACGGTTGGGTCCCCGCCGCCGGCACGCTGTCGCTCGTGCTGCTCGTGGCCGGCGGCGTGCTGGCCTGGCGGCCGCGCTCGCACCCCGGCCTGTCCGGCGTCGTGTCCGGGCTGCGGGTGGTCGACGCGCGCGCCGCGGACAGCCGGGAGCCGGTCAGGAGCGCCTGAGCACCACCAACTCCCCCGCGCTGCGGATCAGCGGCTCGCCGTAGCGCCCGCACACGGTGTAGCCGCGCCTGCCGAACTGCTCGACGATCAGGTCGGAGGTCACCGGGTCGACCACGCCGCCCTCGCCGCCGTCGGTGGCCCGCGGCTTGCCGTGCCGGGTGTTCAGCGACACCACGTACGTCACCCCGATGTCGGCCACCATCCCGACGTAGTGGTCGACCACGTGCGGCTCCATCTCCTGGAACGAGAAGGAGTTGACGAACACGTCGAACGGGCCGGACACGTTCGGCAGCCGCCAGTTCGGCAGGCAGGCGGAGGCCGGCAGCGAGAGCGGGCCCGGCTCGGCCGCGTCCGGGGTCAGCACCCGGTCGCCGAACAGCGTGGACAGGTAGTACGAGGCGACGGTCACCAGCGGCGGGATGTCCAGGTTCACGTAGCGCGCCCGCTGGTTCCGCTGCATGACGATCTCGCCGAGCACGCCGAAGCCCCCGCCGATCTCCAGGAAGCTCGACGGCGGCTCGTCGACGTGCCGGGACAGCGCGGCGAGGCACAGCAGGTAGTTCAGGTACGGCTTGCCCCACCGGACCTCGCGGTCGGTCAGCGCGTAGTGGTGCACCGGCCGGCCGACCGCGCTCTCACCGAAGCCCTCCAGGTCGAACGGCCAGCGGGACTGGTCCCAGGCGAACCGCGCCAGGTCGAAGTCCCGGATCGCCTCGCGGAAGCCGTTCAGCGACCGCAGCCACCAGCGCCTCGGCAGGCCGGGGTTGGCCTTGAGCGCCGGCTTGAAGGTCTTGGCCACGGTGTCCGGGGCCAACGGCCAGCCGTAGTTCGGGTAGAACCAGTAGCCGGCCGTCGGCCAGGACTTGAACGTCTCCACCCCGCGGGTCTCGAGGTCGGCGAGGATCTCCCGGAGCCCGGGTGTCCAGAAGTTCGTCGGACGGTAGATCGGTTCGCAGCCGTCGACGTCCGCGAGGAGCTGCTTGGTCATCCGGGTCCAGTCGGTCACGCCGACGACCCTACTGCCAGCGTCAGCCGGTCTGGTACACGGCGATGGTCGTCATGGTCGGGGTGTAGACCTCCGTCGGGAGTTGTTCGGTGAGGGCCACGCGGAGCCTCGTGGTCGTGACCGCGCCGAAGCCGGTCACCGTGAGGTCGTGGCCGATGCCGGTGTCGCGGGTCGCGAACGTGACCCACTGGCCGGTTCCCTCGTCCCAGCGCTGGAGCGCGAACGAGCGCACCCTCGGGTTGGTGCCCGAGTCGGTGTACTCGTCCAGGTAGACCTCGTCGAACGTGGTGTTCCGGCCGAAGTCGACGTCGAGCGTGATCGGGTAGGTCGCGTCGTCGGCGGCGGCCCAGCGGGTCGACAGGTCGCCGTCGGTCAGCTTGTCCGCGCCGAGGGTGCCGCCCGCGCCGGGGTGCGTGGAGCTCGCGGTGACCGGCTTGTCCAGTGCCAGGTCGACCCGGCTGTTCGGGTCCTCCTCGACCGGGTCGTCGTCCACCGGGTGCGGGACCTTCGGCCCGATCCGCCGCTCGGCCATGCCGATGTCCGGGGCGTCGCCGTAGTAGATGTGCGTGCCGAGGAAGTCCTCGGTGCCCAGGCTCGGGTTGTACCGGCCCGCGTCGATCAGCGGGGAGTCCTCGCGCAGGGCGAAGTGCGCTGCGGCGCGCCGGACGTCGTGCACGCCGATGCCGGTGACGTAGTCCGCCGGGTCGCCGACGAAGCGCGGGTCGGTGCGCAGGCCGCGCGGGTCGTCCGGTTCCTGGTCGGAGTGGACGCCGCCCGCCTCGTAGTAGGCGTTGTTCGAGAACACCGCGTTGCGCAGAGCGCCGTCCCGGCGGTACCAGGTCGTCGGGGTGTCCGAGGTGTTGTAGAAGACGTTGTTCAGGAAGTAGACCTTGCTCAGGAACGTCTCGTCGTGGAAGTAGTCGAGGTCGGCGCCGTCGTAGACGAAGGTGTTGTTCACGAAGTACGTCGGCGAGTAGTTGGACGACAGCATGTTCTTCACGAGCACGCCGTTGTCGTTGACGCTCAGGTTGTAGCGGGCGATCGAGTTGGAGCTGTTGCCCATGTAGGACATCCAGCCCGCGGCGTTGTCGTGCGAGTAGTTGAACTGGTAGGTGACGTTGAAGTTCGTGTACTCCAGGTCCCACGGCGTGCCGTCGAACTCGTTGTCCGGGCCGCCGTAGACCTCGTTGAACTGCATCACCGAGTCCGCGCCCGCCCACAGGTAGAGGGCCACCGACACCTGCGAGTAGCGCTCAAGGAACCCGTTCACCTCGTTGAACTCGACCAACATGTTCTTGGTGTTGGCGAGCTGGATCGCGCCCTGGCCGATGTTCTCCGCGTAGTTGTGCGCGATGTAGACGTCCCGGCTGTACAGGTCACGGGTGCGGACCCACAGCTGTTCCCAGCCCTCGTGGAACTTGCCGTTCTCGTCGTACTGGCCGGACTCGACACCCTCGGCGCCGAACCAGTTGAACGCGAACTGGATGGCGTGCAGCTCGACGTTCTCGAACGTGTTGTCGACGATCTCGACGTCCTTGAAGTAGTAGCCGCCGGTGCCGTACTCCTTGTAGTTGCGGCTGCCGAAGACCTGGAAGTTCACGCCGCCGTAGTGGATCCGCTGCCAGTGGCTCGGGCCGTCCAGGTGGTGGACGTACACGTTCGAGATCCGGAAGTGGTCCATGATGTTGTCCGCGCCCTCGGGCAGCAGGTCGGCGTTGATCGACACCGCGATGCCGTCCCGGACGTGGGACCCGGTGGTGATGTCGGTGGCGAAGTCGTCGTCGTTGGACAGCGCGACGTTGTCGATCTCCCAGTACTGCTGGTTGCGCAGCACGATCGCGCCGGTCAGCCCGACGGTGTCCGGGTTCTTCGAGCCGTCCTCGGCGAACGGGCTCGGCACGTTGCCGTTGGTCGCGATGTACGGGCGGTCGGCTCTCGGGTCGCCGTAGGCCGAGATGGTGATCGGCCGGCGTGCCTTGCCGGAGCCCTTCGGCCACAGCTGCTCGTCGTGCCACTCCTCGCCCGCCTTGAGCAGGATGCGGTCGCCCGGCCGGAACGTCGTCTCGCTGACCTTGCCCAGGCTGCGCCACGCCTTCGACGGCGCGGTCCCGGACGCCCGGTCACTGCCGTGGGTGGCGTCGACGTAGTAGTCGGTGCCGCCCTTCCGGTTGGGTAAGTTCCCCGGCCACCAGGTCCGGCCGCTGGTGTCCGCCCTGTCCGGCTCGGCGGCCGACGACACGGCGGGGAGCAGCGCCAACACGAGCAGCGCCGCGAGTACGGCGGTGAGTCCCGCCCGGACAGTTTTCATAGCCGCACATCCTCTTCGTCGATGGCGTCCAGCGCCGCGGTGTCGACCTCGAACTCGCCGTCGTCGACCCGACGCTGGAGCAACTGGGAGAACTTCTCGTCGACGAGGGAGATCCGGATCCGCTTGGCGTAGCCGGCGAACGCCGCGTCCTCGTCGACGGTCTTGCCGTCGAGCTGGTAGTAGGTGATGTGGTCCGCGCCGGCGACCGGGTCGGAGACCTCACCGGGGGCGAGGTTCCCGAGCACGGCCGTGAGCTGCTGGTCGTGGGCGTTGCGGCCGGTGGAGCCGCTGCCGCCGTAGGTGCCCGATGTGATCCGCGCGCCGGGCTCCCCCGGCGCCACGTCGGCCAGCCGGTCCGCCGCGGCCACCCGGCGTCGCAACGCGCTCGCGTAGTCGGGGGACGCGCCCTCGGGCACCGGGACGACGAGCGTGGAGTAGGTGTACGTGGTCGCGTTCGCGCTCCAGTCGGCCCGGTTGGTGTCGAACTCGTGCCGGACCTCGGCGTCGGTGACGTGCAGCGGATCGCCGGGGTTCGCGCTGAGCCGGTCCTTCAGGCTCGTGGCCAGCTCGGCGAGCCGTTTGGTGTAGAACTCCTCCGGCGAGAACTCGGTGACGCCGTAGACGGTCTTCCCGGCGGCCACGGCCTCGGCGCGGGCGTCGTTCTCGTCCGCCAGCTCGTCGAGGAAGGCCGTGTGGTCGACGGAGTCCACGAGCCCCTGGTCCCGCGCGAGCACGAGCAGGGTCTTGTCCCGCCGGATCTCCTCCAGCGCGCGGTCCGCGAGCACGCGCAGCGCGGTCGTGTCGCCGGCCCGCTGGTTCCAGTCGAACGTGTCACCGGCGTCCCGCAGCTCGTTCCGGACGGTCGGCGCGAGCCGTTCCATGTGGAAGAGCAGCTCGTCGCGGGTCACCGCGTGCCCGTCGACGGTGGCGATGTCGCCGGAGGGCTGGACGAGCACGACGCCGGTGACGACCAGCGCGGCGACGGCGGCCAGTACGCCGGCCAGCAACCCCCGCCTCACGGTGCCGCCTCGATCGCCGCGACCTGGGCGACGACCGGGGTGTCCCGGGTCTGCCGCACCTCCACCACGATGGCGTCGACCTCGACCGGCGGGAACGTCAGGACGCGCCGGTAGCCCACCGCGTTCGCCTCGGCGAGCGGCGTCAGCCGCCCGTCGACCCTGCCGCTGACGACGACGTGCTCGATGCGTTGACCCTGGGTGATGTCCTCGCCGACGACGACGGCTTCCACCCGCGCGGTCCGACCGAAGTCGAGGGTCAACCGGGGTTCGTGCGAGACCGTGGCCTCGAGCCGCCTGGCCCAGAAGTCCTCGATCCGCTGCCCGAGCCGGGTCAGCACGGTGACGTCGGCGTCGCGCACCAGGCCGTCCGCGGCGGGCGGGACGTTGAGCAGCAAGCAGGAGTTGCCGCCGACGGAGCGCAGGTAGATGGTGAACAGCTCGTCGACCGAGCGGACCTGCGTGTCCTCGGCGTCGTGGTGGAACCAACCGGGGCGGATCGAGGTGTTCACCTCGGCCGGGTACCAGACCAGGTCGTCCTCGTGCCCGGCGAGCGCGGCCCGGCTGCCAAGGTCGAGGTCGTCGCTGCGCACCAGCCGCGCGAACGTCCCGTCGTCCACCTGCTGCGACCGGTCCGCGATCCGCTCGGCGTCGCGCAGACCGGCGGGCACGACGCTCCACTCGTCGGGGCGGGTGTGGCCGGCCTCGTTCCCGCACCAGCGGACATCCGGCCCGCACACGCTGAGCACCGCGTCCGGCTGGAGTTCCCGGACCACCGCGTAGTACCGGTCCCAGTCGTAGACCTGGCGCTTGCCGTTCGGGCCCTCACCGTTCGCGCCGTCCATCCACACGGAGAACACCGGGCCGTACCGGGTGAGCAGTTCGGTGAGCTGGGCGACGTAGAAGTCGTCGTAGGCGGTGCCGGAGCCGTAGGACGCCTCGGCGCGGTCCCATGGCGACAGGTAGACGCCGAACCGCAGGCCGTGCCGGCGGGCCGCGTCGGCGACCTCGGCGACCACGTCGCCCTTCCCGTCCCGCCACGGTGACGCCGCGACGGTGTAGTCGGTGACGTCACTCGGCCACAGGCAGAACCCGTCGTGGTGCTTGCAGGTGAGGATCACGCCGGTCATCCCGGCGCTCTTGAGCGCGGCGACCCACTGGTCGGCGTCAAGTCCGGCCGGGTCGAAGAGGGCGGGGTCGTCGGTTCCCTCGCCCCACTCCCGACCGGTCATCGTGTTCATTCCGAAGTGGACGAACCCGTAGAACTCCAGCTCCTGCCAGGCGACCTGCCGGGCGCTCGGGCGGACCGCGGCCAGCGCGGGTGCCGGCGCGGTCACTGGAACCGCCGGTTGTACGTGGCGAGCAGGATCAGCAGGCCGCCGAGCGCGGCGAGCATGACCAGGAGGTTGCCCCAGCCGACCGTCGCGCGGGCGACGACGACCACCACCACGCACGCCACCGCGGCGACCGCTCTCGCGGTGACGAGCAGCGCCGTGCGCGTCGATTCCTTCATGCCGGCTCCTTCCGGTCAGCCCTTCACGCCACCGGCCGCCATGCCCTCGATGAGGCGGCGCTGGATGAACGCGTAGACGAGCAGGACGGGGACGATGACGATGACCATGCCCGCGTAGAGCCGCCCGTAGTCGGCGGCGGCCTTCTGCGCGGTGAACAGGTTGAGCAGGCCGACCTGGAGTGTCTTGCCGTCCCCCGGCATCAGGGTGAGCGAGATGATGAAGTCGTTCCAGTAGGCCAGGAAGTTGAACAGGATCACCACGGTGACCGCGGGCCGGGCCATCGGCAGCATGACCCTGGTCATGGTGGTGAGGCGGGACGCGCCGTCCAGGGCTGCGGCCTCCTCGTAGTCGCTCGGGATCGACCGGAAGTACGCGGTCAGCAGGTACACGGTGAACGGGATCGACGTCGCGGCGTAGACCAGCGACAGGACCACCGGGTTGTCGATGAAGAACCCCGACGGCATCAGCTCGCGGAGCGCGCGGTCCCAGCCGACCAGCATCAGGAAGATCGGCACCACGATGTAGTTGACGTTGACGAACAGTCCGGCGAGCAGCGCGGTCTCCACGATCCGCTTGCCTCGGAAGTCGAACCTGGCGATGACGTAGGCCGCCGGCACCGAGACCGCGAGCACGAACACCAGCGCGAGCGCGGTGACGAACACCGAGGTGAGGAAGTACGCGCCCATGTGCGCGTGCACGAACGCGTCGACGAAGTTCTGCAGGTGCAGGCCGTCCGGCAGCGTCCACGGGCTGCCGTAGAACTCGCTCTTGTCCTTGACCGAGGCCAGCAGCACCCACGCGACCGGCACCGCGATGGCGAGCGCGATCGCCACCACCAGGGCGTGGCTCGCCAACCGGCCGGCGCGCACGCGGGTTGAGCTGTGAACGGTCATCGTGGGGTCCTCAGAACTGGAGTGGTTCGCGCCGGGTCGTCCTGCTCACCAGGAGCGACACGAGGAACGAGAACACGAAGATCACGACGCCGATGGCCATGCCGTAGCCGTAGGTCGAGTTCGTGTACGCCTGCTTGTACATGTAGCTCAGCAGCACCTCGGACGAGCCGTCCGGCCCGCCGCCGGTCAGCGCGACCACCAGGACGAAGCTGAGGTTGACCGCGCTCATGATGAAGAACGTCAGCGTGGTGCGGAGGTTCTGCCAGATGAGCGGCAGCGTGATGGTGAAGAACTGGGTGACCGAGGACGCCCCGTCGAGCGCGGCGGCCTCGTACAGCTCCTCCGGCACGACCGACATGCTCGACATGTAGAGGACCATGTAGTAGCCGATCGACTGCCACACCATGGCGAAGGCCACCGAGTAGAGCACGATCTGCTGGTCGCCCAGCCAGACCTGCTCCAGGTTCTCCAGCGACAGCGCCTGGAGCGTGCCGTTGATCAGGCCGTTCTCCTGGTCGTAGACGGCGGAGAAGATCGCCGCGATCACCACGACGGACAGCACGCTCGGCACGTACAGGACGAACCGGTAGAAGGTCCGGCCCCGCATCCGCTGCCTGGTCATCACCGCGGCGAGGAACAGCGCGACGCCCATGGTCACGACGGTGACGACGACCAGGAGCGCGACGGTGTTCTGGAACGCGCGGATGAACTGCTGGTCGTCGAGGAGCCGGGCGAAGTTCTCGAACCCCACGAACCTCGGGTCCGGGGAGAACCCGCTCCACGCGTAGAGCGAGGTGCGGAACACGTTCACCGTCGGCACGATCATGAACACGACGAACAGCACCAGCGCGGGCAGCAGGCACAGGAACACGAAGCGCCCGCTGCCCCGTCCTCGGGTGCCGCCCGGCCGGGGGCGACGGGGCGCGGGCACCGGGGTGCCGACGTCCGTCGGTGGCGCGGAGATGGTCGTCACCTACGCGCCCGCCTGCCGCAGCTGCTCGCTGGCGTCGTGCAGTGCGGACTGCCACTGCGCCTTGGTCTTGTCGCCGCTGATGATGCTGTTCGCGGTGTCGAAGAGGGTGGCCTTGATGTCGACGCCGGGGACCGGCGCGGTGCTGGCGAACCCGCCGACGAGCGGCGAGACGGCCGGGTCCTCGTACACCTGGTAGAACTCGGCGTTCTCGCCGGACAGGGTGTCCGCGATGCCCTTGATCGGCTGGATCGCGTTGGCCTCGGCGAAGATCGCGGCCGCCTCGTCGGAGTAGAGGAAGGCGAGGAACTCCTTGGCGGTGTCCTTGTTCTCGGCGCCGCTGGGGATCCAGGCGGACTCGACGGAGGTGGTGATGTAGCGGTCGCCGCCCTCGCTGACCGCGGGCAGCGGGGTGAGGCCCCACTGGAAACCGTCGGCGCGCGGGGCGTCGGCCATCTCGCCGACGATCCAGGTGCCGTTCGGCATGAACAGCGCCTTGTTGTCGAGGATCAGCTGCTGGTTCTTGGTGAAGTCCTGCTCGTTGGCGTAGCCGACCGTGGCGGGTGCGGCGTAGTCGAGCAGGCGGGTGGTGATGTCGAGGACCTGCTGGGCCTCGTCGGTCTGCCAGACGCCTTCCTGGTAGGTCATCACGTCGTTGTAGAAGTCCTCGCCGCCGACGTCGGCCAGCAGGGAGAAGAAGAAGGAGTCGAGGTACCCGGCGGTCGGGTAGGTGAACAGGGCGATCCCCCGCGCCTTGGCCGTGTCGCCGAGCGCGAACATCTCGTCCCAGGTGGCCGGGACCTCCCACCCCTGCTGCGCGAACAGGCCCTTGTTGTAGAACAGGCCGGTCGGCGCGTAGTACATCGGCATCAGGTACGTCTGGTCCGTGCCGTAGGGGTTGGTGTTGAGGTTGCCGACGATCCCGTCGATGAGCTTGTCCCCCACGGTGGTGTCCTCGCCGGGGATCGTCGTGTCGAGCACGGGGGTGAGGTCCTCGAGGGCCTTGTCCTTGACCAGGGTCTCGGTGAGGGCGGCCTTGCGGCCCTGACCGAGCACCACGACGTCCGGAAACCGGCCGGCCTTCATGTTCGGGCTGATCTCGTCCTCGATGCTCTTCGAGATCCGCAGCTCGACGTCGACGTCCGGGTGCGCGGCCTCGAACGCCTCGATCACCTTGGTGTACATGTCCCTGCCGTAGCCGCCTTCGAGCGCGGCGACGCCGAGGGTCCCGCCGGAGCCGGAGTCACCACCGGTCGAGCAGCCGGCGACCAGCCCGAGTGCGGCGACGGCGGCGCTCGCCAGAACGAGTGTTCTCTTCATCATTTATGTTCCTTCCGTTCCAGCGAGGCTTACTTTGGCATCGATAACATGGATTCGCAAGACAGGTTTCAGTGACCGCGCGGTGGCGCCGTGGAGTCACGGACCGACAGGCTCGCCGGGACGAGCGAGTCGGCCGCACCCGCTCCCTCGAGCAGCAGCCCGACGGCCGCCGCGCCGAAGCGGTAGAAGTCCTGCCGGACGGTGGTCAGTGGCGGCGAGCAGTACGCGGCGAGGGCGATGTCGTCTACGCCCACGATGGACACGTCGTCCGGCACCGCCCGGCCCCGCTCCCGGAGCGCACGGACGACCCCGAATGCCATCTCGTCGCTGGCCGCGAAGATCGCGGTGACGTCCGGGATCATGGCCACGATCTGTCCCTGCCGGTAGCCGGACTCGGGTGACCAGTCGCCCTCCAGCGGCGGTGGCGGCTCGATCCCCGCGGCGGTGAGGCAGTCCTGCCAGCCCTGCCGCCGCTGGCGCGCCTCGATCCACTCGTCCGGTCCCGACACGTGCCAGACCTGCCGATGTCCCAGGTCGAGCAGGTGCTGGGTGGCGACCCGGCCGGCCTCCCGCTGGTCGATCCCGAGCACGCTGGCGCCCGCGGTGCGCGAGCCGTCGAGAGTGACGGTCGGGATGTCCCGGGTGATGTCCTCCATCCTCGGCGTGGCGAAGATGAGCGGCACGGCGATGACGATGCCCTCGACGCCCTGGTCGGCGAGCTTGGACAGGGACCGTTCCATCAGCCCGGTGTCGAGCGCCGCGATGGTCGCGATGCTGACCGCGTACCCGGCCTCACCGGCGGCCGCCTCGACACCCGCGGTGACCGCCGAACGTGAGTAGTACCCGCCGGACTGCAGCAGCACGAGCCCGATGGTGCGACTGCGCCCGGAGGAGAGCGTGCGGGCGGCGTTGTTGAAGCGGTAGCCGAGCTCGTCGACGGCCGCGAGCACCCGCCGCCGGGTGTCCGGGCTGACGTTCGGCGACTCGCGGAACACGCGGGAGACGGTCTGCGCAGACACGCCCGCGGCCCGCGCCACGTCCGCCATGCTCGGGTTACCCATGGCGGAATACTACCGCTCAAGTTATAGATGTCATCGATAACATCTATGCTGTGTTCGTGCACGAACTGCCCGATCCGGGGATCGTCCCGGCCACCAGCACGCTCACCTGGCAGAACCGCCGCCTTCATCGGAACGGCGTCCCGCACCGGATCCTGTCCGGCGCGCTGCACTACTTCCGCGTCCACCCCGGCCTGTGGCGGGACCGGATCCGGCGGCTGGCCGACCTCGGGCTGAACACGGTCGACACCTACGTTCCCTGGAACTTCCACCAGCCCCGCGAGTCCGAGGCCCCCCGCTTCGACGGCTGGCACGACGTGGAGCGGTTCATCCGCCTGGTCGGCGAGGAGGGCCTCGACGTCGTGGTGCGCCCTGGCCCGTACATCTGCGCGGAGTGGTCGAACGGCGGCCTGCCGAGCTGGCTCACCGCCCGGAACGTGGCCGTCCGCAGCTCCGACCCGGTGTTCACGGACGCCGTCGCGCGCTGGTTCGACCAGCTCGTCCCCCGCATCGCCGCCCTGCAGTCCGTCGTCGGCGGCCCCGTGGTCGCGGTCCAGGTGGAGAACGAGTTCGGCAGCTTCGGCGACGACCGGGAGTACCTGCGCTGGCTCCGCGACACCCTCACCGCGCGCGGGGTCCACGAGCTGCTGTTCACCGCCGACGGCCCCACGGATTTGATGCTCGACGCCGGCACCCTGCCCGACACGCTGACGGCGGTCACCCTTGGCTCGAAACCGGACGCCGCCCGCCGCCTCCTGGCCGAGCGTCGCCCGGACGAACCGTTCGTCGTGGCGGAGTTCTGGAACGGCTGGTTCGACCACTGGGGCGAGCACCACCACGTCCGCGGCGTCGAGAGTGCCGTCCGTACGCTGCGCGGCATAGTCGCCGACGGTGGCAGCGTGAGCATCTACATGGCCCACGGCGGCACCAACTTCGGCCTGTGGGCGGGCGCGAACGAACAGGACGGCCGGCTGCACCCGACGGTGACCAGCTACGACTCCGACGCCCCGGTGGCCGAGGACGGTTCGCTCACCGACAAGTTCTTCGCCATGCGCGAGGCGCTCGGCGCGCGTGGCCCCGTGCGCTCCCCCACCCGGCTGCCGGTACTCCCGCCGGCTCGCGTTCCGCTGGTCCCCCGCGCCGGCCTGATCCCCGGCCTGCGGGCGGTCCCCGCCCCGACGTCGCGCGCCCCGCGCCCCGCCACGTTCGAGCAACTCGGCCTGGACGCCGGCATGGTCCTGCACACCGCGCACCCCCGCGTCCCGGCAGGCGAACACCGTCTCGTGTTCACCGACGTCCGCGACCAAGCCGTGGTCCTGGTCGACGGCGCGGTGATCGGCACCGTCACCCCGCAGGCCCCGTCGCTGCCGGTGTCCGGAACCGGCGAGGTCGTCCGCCTGGACGTCCTGGTCGAGAACCTCGGCCGGGTGAACTACGGGCCCGGGTTGGGCGGCCACAAGGGCCTGCTCGGCCCGGTCCTGGTGGACCGCCGCATCGTGCACGGCTGGGACAGCGTGCCGATTGCCGTCCAGGAGTGGACCTCCACAGACCTGGCCGAAGCCGTCGCCGCGGGCGACCCGACCGTCCAAACAGGATTCGCCGAGGCGACCGTGTCGGTGGAGCAACCGGCGGACACGTTCCTGGCCCTACCCGGTTCGGGCCGAGGCCTGCTGTGGGTGAACGGTTTCCTGCTCGGCCGCTACTGGGAGATCGGCCCCCAGGTCACCCTGTACTGCCCGGCCCCGCTGCTCCGCGCCGGCACGAACACGGTCACCGTCCTGGAACTGGACCACCTCGGCGACGCCCTGGAACTCCGCGACCGCCCCGAGCTGGGTCCGCCCGAGGAGTACGTCGAGGAGTTCACGTGACGACGGGCACCGTCTCCTGGATCGTGCCGGTCACATCGGCGATGTCGACGACCCGGTCGGCGACCGCGGCCAGTAGGGGGCGGTCGTGGGAGATGGCGAGGACGCCGATGCCGTGGGTCCGTACGGCGGTCAGCAGGAGTCGCCAGACCGCGGCTTGGCTGATGGGGTCCAGGCTCGCGCTGATCTCGTCGGCGACGAGGTAGCGCGGGGCGGTCAGCAGGGCTCGGGCCAGGTTGACCCGCTGGGCCTCACCGCCGCTGATCTCGTGGGGGAAGCGGTCCAGGAGGTTCGGGGGGACCAGGGACGGGTCGACCTCGGCGGGTGCCGAGCCCGGGGCGGCTTCGGCGAGGATGGTGGTGATCTTCCACAGGGGGTCCATGGCCAGGTGGGCGTGCTGGTGCACGACCTGGACCGGGTTGGGGCGGCCGGTCCGGCGGTCCGGGTTCGGCGGGGTGCCGTCGGCCGACGTGCTTCCGCGCTGGGGGGTGAGCAGGCCGGCGAGGAGCTTGCCGAGGGTGCTCTTGCCGACACCGCTGGGGCCGTGCAGACCGACCACCTCACCGGGTTCGACGGCGAGTGACGCGCCGGACACCACCCACGGGTGGCGCCTGCCGTAGCGGAACCAGACGTTCTCGGCGACCAGGCTCACGAGTCCTCCGGCAGGTGGAAGCCGTTGGCGGGCAGGGCCAGCCACAGCGCGCGGGTGTACGGGTGCGACAACGCCTCGCCGTTGCCGGTGAAGTCCGCGGGGCGGACCTCGTCGATCGTGCGGCCGTCGTGGCAGATCACCACGCGGTCGGCGACCTCCAGGGCGGCGGGCAGGTCGTGTGTGATCAGGACGACCGCGCGGCCGTCGTCGGCGATCCGGCGGAGGTCGTGGAGGACGGCTCGGACGGCCTCGGCGGGGAGGCCGGGGGTCGGCTCGTCGGCGAGGACCAGGTCGGGGCTGCCCATCATGGCCATGGCGGTCAGCACCCGGCGCACCATGCCGCCGGACAGTTCGTGGGGGTAGCGGCCGGCGACTTCGGGACTCAGGCCGCGGTCGGTGAGGGCGGTGGCGGCGGCCGCTCGGGGGTCGGGGCGGCCGGCCAGGGCCGCCGAGCGGCGGAGTTGGCGGCCGACCGGTGTCACGGGGTCCAGGAACGTCACCGACTGGGGCAGCAGGGCGATGCCTCGACCGGCCCGAGCCCGGCGGGCAGGCGGGTCCAGCGGTTCGCCGTCGACGCGGATGTCGCCGGACTCCTCGGCGTTGGGTGGGAGCATGCCCAGGACGGCGTGCGCCAACAGGGTCTTGCCGGCGCCGCTCGCGCCGACCAGGGCCACCAGTTCGCCCCGGTCGGCGGTGAGGTCCATGGCGGACAGTGGCACCACCGTCCTGCGCCGCAGGCCGCGTTCGTACTGGTGGAACGACACGGCCAGGGACGACACCGCCAACAGGGCACTCACAGGTGGTGGCTCCTCGGGTTCAGCAGGGCTCGCAGGTTCTCCCCGATGCCGTCGACCGCCTTGACCACGACCAGCAGGCAGAGGCCGGGCAGCACCGCGAGCCACCAGGCGCCGGCGGACAGGTAGCGCATCGACTCGGCCAGGAGGACGCCGATGGACGGTTCCGCCGGGTCGACGCCGAGGCCGAGGAACGACAGCGCCGCCTCGTGCAGGATCGCGTGCGGGAACAGGAGCACCAGGCCGACCAGGAACTGCCCGGCCAGGTGACCGGTGACGTGCCGGCGCGCGATCCACCAGCGACCTCGGCCGAGGTGCGCGGACACGGACACGAAGTCCGCGGCGACCACCTCCTTGGCCCGGCCGCGTAGCACCCTGGTGAGCGTCGGCCAGTGGGTGACCGCGACGGCGACGATCACCGCCTCGGTGCCGCCGCCGAGGGCGAAGGCCAGCAGGATCAGGAGCACCAGGTGCGGCAGCGCCAGGAACAGGTCGACCAGCCAGCCGACGACGGCGTCGACGCGAGGGCCGCCGACGGTGGCCGCACTGGCGAGCACCAGCGCGATGAGTGCCGACAGCACCGCCGCCGACGTGCCGACCACCAGGCTCAGCCGGAGGCCGGCCAGTACCCGCGCCAGCACGTCGCGGCCGAGCCAGTCGGTGCCGAACCAGTGCCCGAGCGTCGGCGCCTCGTTGCGCGACGCCAGGCCGGTGGTCTGCGCCGCGTCAACGGCCAGGGTTCCGGCGACCAGGACCACCAGTACGACCAGCACCGACGCCGCCAACTGCGCCAGCGTGCGGCGGCGGCGGTCGGTCCCGCGCTCGACGGTCGTCACCGGCTCCTCCTGGCGTCGGCGAGTGCGGCTCTCGGGTCGACGCCCGCGTGCACCCGGTCGCCGATCGCGTTGCCGGTGAACACGAGCACCGTGGTGAACAGGGCGATGCCCAACAACAGCGGCACGTCCTGGTTGAGCGCGGCGGTCGTGGTGGCCGCGCCGAGACCCGGGTAGGAGAACACCTGCTCGGCCAGCACCGAGCCGCCGAACAGCTCCCCCAGCGAGCTGAACTGGAGCAGCAGTGCCGGCGCGGCCGCGTTGCGCACCACCCGGTGCCGGATCAGGCCGAAACCACGCTCACCCTGGGCCCTGGCGAACGCCACGTGGTCGCCGGCGAGCGCCTCGATCACCGCCTGCCGGGTGTGCAGCACGACCGGGGCGATGCCGACGACGCTGAGCGTGACCGCGGGCAGCACCAGGTGGTGCAGGCGGTCCAGCAGGGTCACGTCGGCCGCCGGCACGCCGATCGGCACCGCGCAGCAGACCGGTGCCCAGTTCAGCGACACCGCGAACACGTAGAGCAGCAGCAGGCCGACCCAGAACGTGGGGGCGCTGGCCAGCGTGTAGGCCCACCAGGTGATCACCCGGTCGGTGGCCCGGCCCTGCCGCGCGCCGGCCAGCAGGCCGAGGCCGAAGCCCAGCACCCCGGACAGCAGCCAGGCCAGCGCCATCAGCGCCAGGCTGGCCAGGAACTTGTCGCCGATGACCTCCAGCACCGGCTGGTTGAACGTCGCGGAGAACCCGAAGTCGCCCCGCACGAGGTTGCCGAGCCAGGCCAGGAACCGTTCGTGCGCCGGATCGTTCAGGCCCCAGCGCTCCTCGATGAGGGCCCGCTGCTCGGGGCCGAGCGACGCCACGTCCGCGCCGACGTACGCCGCGACCAGGTCGACCGGCGAGTTGACCATCAACGCGAACGACGCCACCGCGACCGCGACCAGCAGCAGCACCAGCCGCCCCAGCCGGCCGGCGAACCCGCGCAGCGCGGCCGGGACGCCCTCGGTCAGCACGTCCAGCGCCAGCCGGTGATGTTCCAGGTGATCGGCCAGCCGTGGCCGTGCGGCTCGACCTGCTCCTGGCCGACGTCCAGGCACGAGTCGACGAAGTAGGTGTGGTCGAGGTTGACCAGCCAGGCCCAGGCGGCGTCGGCGGCCGGGCCGAAGTGGCGCTGGGCCTCCTTCCAGTGCGCCGTCGCCTCCGCCGGGTCGGTGGCCGCCATGCCGGCGTCGAGGGCGGCGTCGACCTCGGGATCGCCGTAGTAGCCGGGGTTGTACAGCTCGATGCCGGCCTGCCCGGAGTGGTACAGGTTGTACATCTCGGTCGGGTCGTGGCTGCCCCAGCCGAACAGCACCGCGTCGGCGTGCATCCTGGTCTCGATGACCTCCCAGCTCTCGCCCTTGGCGGTGACCGCGACGCCGATGGGCTTCAGCATGTCGGCGACGGCGAGCGCGAGGCCCTGGCGCAGCGAGTCGGACGCGAGGTAGAGCAGGGTGAACTCGGCCCGGACGCCGTCGCGCTCGCGGACGCCGTCGCCGTCGGTGTCGCGCCACCCGGCCTCGTCGAGCAGCCGGGCGGCGGCGTCGGGGTCGGTGCCGGTGACCGCGGTGCTCGGGTCGTACCAGGGCAGGCCGTCGACCGGGCCGGTGGCGGGGCGCCCGTGGCCGTCCAGCACGCCGTCGACCAGGGCCTGCCGGTCGATGGCCAGGTTGATCGCCCGGCGCACCGCGACGTCCGAGGTGACGGGGTCGCCGATGGGCTCGCCGTCGGCGTTGGTGCGGCCGGTGGCCGGCTGGTACGGGAACGTGATGCCCCGGTTGTCGACGGACTCGATCGCGTGCAGCGTCATGCCCGGCATCTCGGTGGACGCCAGCGCGGACGGCAGCGCGGCCACGTCGACCTGCCCGGACCTGGCGGCGGCGAGCGAGGCGTCCTCGTCGGTGAAGACGAACACCACGCGCTCGAACGCGGGCTTGCCGCCGTAGTAGTCGTCGTTGCGCCGGACGATCAGCTGCTGGCCCTCGTCCCACTGCTCAAGGACGAAGGGCCCCGAGCCGACCGGGTCGCGGGCGTAGCCGGGGCCGTGGGCGTGTTCCGGCACGATGCCCAGCGACACGAGCCGGTTCACGAACGTGCTCCGTGGTTCGCGCAGCCGCAGCTCGACGGTGTCCTCGTCGACGGCGACTGCCTGGTCGAGCACGGTGACGTCGGTGAGCCCGCCGCTCGTCGCCGCGGTGTTGAAGGTGTAGGCGACGTCGCCCGGGGTGACCGGCTTTCCGTCGCTGAACGTCGCGTCGGAGCGGATGTCCACCGTCCACACCAGACCGTCCGGGCTGACGGAGTACCCGGTGGCGAGGTCGTTGGTGATCTTCAGGTCGGCGTCGCGGGTGAGCAGGGTGGACTGGAACAACGGGTTGCCGTAGCGGCCCCAGCCGAGCGTCGGGTCGTACCCGTCCTCCGCCTCGCCGCCGATGGCCAGCCGCAGCTCGGTGGGCTTCGCGCCGCTCACGGCGTCGCCGGTGGAGCAGGCCGTGGCGGCGCCCAGGGCGGCGGCCGCGAGTGCGACCGCGACCCAGCGGCGAGTTCGTACGCGCAACCCGATCACTCCCAGACGTTGCTGCCAGCGCTTGGCAACAAGCATAGATTGGCATCACCCGTTCGTGTGGCCTGGGTGACATCCGGGAACCAACTCGTTATCCCGGCCGACCAGCCCTCACGCGATCCGTGGCAACCTGGTCTGGGCGTCGCGCGGCCAGAACGACGAACGAGGAGAGTGAGAACCGGAATGGCACGCAGTTCCGGCAACCGGGTCCCGGCCCGGCGAGGCGTCTCCGGGAACGTGATCGCCACGGTGGCGATCGTCGTACTCGCGGTCGCCGTCATCGGCGGGATCCTGGTGTTCGGCGGCGACGGTGATGGTGGGGGTGACGGTGGGGACGGCGGCGACACGGCCGGCGAGATCCCCGCCGAGCTGCGCGCCGGTCCGGACAGCAACACGCTGACCGAGGCCGAGGGCGACGCGGTGACGATCGTCGAGTTCCTCGACTACCAGTGCCCGGCATGCGCGGCCTACTACACGAACGTCACCAAGCAGCTGGAGGAGGACTACGCGGACCGGGTCACCTTCGTCACCCGCAACTTCCCGCTGTCCATGCACCCGCTGGCCCAGCCGGCCGCCCGCGCCGCCGAGGCGGCCGCGGCGCAGGGCAGGTACCGCGAGATGTACCACCAGCTCTACGACAACTACCAGCAGTGGGCCGTCACCGAGGACGGGCAGCGGGTGAGCGACGACGAGCAGCGCGCCACCACCCTGTTCGACTCCTACGCCACCGAGATCGGCCTGGACCTCGACCGGTTCCACACGGACCTGGCCTCGGCCGAGATCCAGCGGCGCATCGACGCCGACGTGGCCGCCGGCGAGCGGGTCGGCGTGTCCAGCACCCCGACGATCTACGTGAACGGCGAGAAGTTCGAGTCGTCGGCCGAGTCCTTCGACGACGTGGCGGCCCAGCTGCGCGACCAGATCGACGAGGCCCTCGGATGAGCACGACCGCCACGCGGCCCGCTCGCGGGCTCGGCTGGCTCTACGCCGTCGGCGGCGCGCTCGGGCTGGCCGCCGCGGTCGCGCTGACGCTGGAGAAGATCGCGACGCTGACCGACCCGGACTACGTGCCGACGTGCTCGCTGAACCCGACCATCTCGTGCGGCTCGGTGATGGACAGCGACCAGGCGGCGGCGTTCGGGTTCCCCAACCCGCTCATCGGGATCGCCGCCTTCGCCGTCGTCACGACCGTCGGCGTCGTCCGGCTCGCCGGCTTCGCACCGCCGAGGTGGTTCCGCGTCGGCATGCAGGCCGGCGCGACGTTCGGGGTCGTGTTCGTGCACTGGCTCATCGCCGCGAGCCTGTACGACATCCACGCGCTGTGCCCGTACTGCATGCTGGTGTGGGCGGTCACGATCCCGATCTTCTGGTACACGACGCTCGACACGCTGCGGGCCTTCGACGCCACCCGGGACATCGGCGACCTGCTGGCGCGGGCGCACTCCGCCGTGCTCGCCGCCTGGTACGTGGCGATCGCGGTGCTCGTCCTGGTCGAGTTCTGGGATTACTGGCGCACGCTGTTCTGAGCGTCCACTCCGGACCGGACACGCCGCGCGCTCGTGATGACGTGCGGACGGCCGCTCTCCGGGTGCGGAACGACGTGCGCGCGGACCCGGAAGACGTCGTGCAGCAGCTCGGGGGTGAGGACCCGCTCGGGTGGGCCGTCGGTGACCACCGCGCCGTCGCGCAGCACGACGATGTGGTCGCAGTACTCGGCGGCGAGGTTGAGGTCGTGGATGGCGACGAGGCTGGTCCCGGTGTGCTCGTGGACGAGTTCGAGGAGCTGTTCCTGGTTGGCGAGGTCGAGGTGGTTGGTCGGTTCGTCGAGGACCAGGATCGGGGCGTCCTGCGCGAGCGCCCGGCCCAGCAGCGCGCGTTGGCGCTCCCCGCCGGACAGCGTCGCCGCGCTCCGGTGCCGCAGGTGCTCCACGTTCACCCGCCGCAGGCATTCGTCGATGATCCCCCGGTCGTGGTCCCGGTTCCGCGCGAAGGCACCCGTGTGCGGGATGCGACCGGCGGCCACGATGTCCTCGACGGTGAGGTCGAAGGCGAACGGGGTGTCCTGCGGAACGGCCGCGATCAGGCGGGCCAGCTCCCTGCGGGGCAGGGTGCGCAGCTCGCGTCCGTCGACGGTGATCTCGCCGCGCTGGTAGGCGATGTGCCGGTAGACGCAGCTGAGCAGCGTGGACTTGCCAGCGCCGTTGGGGCCGATGATGCCGACGACCTCGCCGCGGGGCACCGTGAACCCGACCTCGTGCAGGATTCGTCTGCCACCCAGTTCGACGGTGAGGTCCCGGATCTCCAGGGCGTGTTCGGGTGTCATGACTCTCCGAACCGGACGGTGCTGCGTGCCATCAGCAGCAGGAACGCGGGGGCGCCGAGCACGGCGGTGACCACCCCGACCGGAAGCTCCTCCGGCGGCATGACGGTCCGGCTGAGCAGGTCGACCGCGACCATGAACACCGCCCCGAGCGCGGCCGCGACGGGAACCAGCCCGCGGTGGTCGCTGCCGACGACCAGGCGCGCGGCGTGCGGCACGATCAGCCCGACGAACGCGATGACGCCGGACACGGCGACCGCCACACCGGTCAGGGCGGCCGCGACGACGTAGAGCAGCAGCCGGACGCGGTTCGGGTCGACTCCGAGCGCCGCCGCGGTGGCGTCGCCGAACAGCAGCGCGTTGAGCTGGCGGGACAGCAGCATCACCAGGACCACGCCGGTGACGAGGACGACGGTGGGCACCAGGAGCTGGTCCCACCGCGCGCCGGACAGGCTGCCGAGAATCCAGAACAGCGCGGTGTTGGTGGTGCCGACGTCCCGCGCCTGGAAGATCAGGAAGTTCGTGAGGCCGGTGAACCCCGCCCCGATCACGATGCCGGCGAGCACGAGGCGGCTGGACGAGAACGTTCCGGTGAACCGCACGAACGCGGCCACCGCGAACAACGCCAGCACCGCACCGGCGAACGCCGCGACGCCGACCGACACGCCACCGAAGGCCGCGGCCCCGAGCACGAGCCAGGCCACCGCGCCCAGCGCGGCGCCCGAGGAGATGCCGAGCACGTACGGGTCGGCGAGCGGGTTGCGCATCACCGCCTGCGCCACCACGCCGACCACCGAGAGCGCCGCGCCGACCAGGATCGCGAGCAGGACCCTCGGCAGGCGCAGGTTCCACACGATGTCGTCCTGGGTGAGGGTCCAGTGCGTCGGGTCCCCGAGCCCGGTGAGCCGGTACCCGAGGATCTCAGCGACCGTCGCCGGCGGGATGAACGCGCTGCCGATCCCGACCGCGACGACGCACAACGCGAGCCCGGCGACCACGAGGCCGCCCAGCACGAGCCCGGTGCGCCACGAACCCGATTTCCCGGTCACTCGGGGAACGCGTCCGGGTGCAGCGCCCTGGCGAGCACGTCGACCGCCTCGGCGTTGCGGGTGCCGCCGACGTAGTACGTCTCGGCCAGCACCGGGACGAACCGACGTTCCTTTACCGCGGTGACGTTGCGCAGGGCCGGGTCGCCGACGAAGAACCGCTCCGCCTCGGCGACGACCTGGTCGAACTCCGCCCGGGTCGGCTTGCCGAACACCTCGATGACGATCGCCTCCGGGTCGCGGGAGACGACCTCCTCCCAGCCGGCGTCGCCGAACACGGCGTCGGTGTCGGCGAAGATGTTCTCGCCGCCCGCCAGGGTGACGACCGCGTTGCCCAGGTGCTGGTTGCCCATCGCGTAGGCCTCGCCGCGGCCGTCCTCCCAGCTGTAGGAGAACACCTTCGGACGCGGGGCGTCCCCGACCGCGTCCCGTACCCGCGCGACGGTGTCCTTCATGCCGGACACCATCTCCTCCGCATCGTCCTCGATGTCGAAGACCGTGCCGTAGTTCTCGATGTCCTGGTACACGGCCGAAAGGTCCGTCACCGGGGCGTCCCGCTCGCACGTCACCGAGTACGCGTAGTACGACTTCAGGCCGCGCTCGGTCAGCTCGGCCTGCGACAGCGCCCCCTTCGTGGTGTCGAAGTTCGACGGCCACCCGCCGATCACGAAGTCCGGGTCCGCCGAGAGCAGCTGCTCCCGCTGCACCGGCACGAAGTTGCCCGGCACGTACTCGCCGCCCAGCTTCGGAAGCGCGTCCGCGATCCGCTGCAGCTCGGCGGGGAACGCCCCGGGCGCGACCGCCTGCACGCCGACGACCCTGTCCGCCAGGCCCAGCGCCAGCAGGAACTCCAGCACGCTCGTCGTCACCGTCGCGACCCGGGTCGGCGCGGACGTGAACGTCGACTCCGTTCCCGAGCAGTCCGTCACCGTCCGGGTCCCGTAGCCGGCGTCCGAACGCCCGTCCGACGCGCTGACCCCGCTCGGACCCCCGCAACCGGCGAGCACGCCCACCACCGCCACCGCGGCGACCGCCGCGACACGCCTGCGCACGAAGAAACTCCTCCCGGACCGACTGGTGGGGCGGCCTTCGCCGTTCCCGCCCACACAGTCGGATCGGCGCGTGGGAAAGTTCCCGGCTCCGGTTCGACCCGGTCGACGACGGGCCTCAGCCCGCGCCCTCGCGGCGGGTGTCGTCGGCGGCGAGCAGGTCCTCGCGTGCCCTGGCGACCCGGGACCGGACGGTGCCGAGCGGGACGTGGCAGATCTCGGCGACCTCGGCGTAGGGCAGGCCGAGCACCTGGGTGAGCACCAGCGCCTCGCGGCGGTCCGGGTCGAGCCGGTCGAGCAGCAGGTTGACCTCGACCAGGTCCTCGAAGCCCGCCGCCGCGCCTCGGGCCGCGGCCTGCCGGTCGGCGGCGGCGTTCCAGTCCACCGCGCCGGTGGTCCTCGGCCGGGACGTCGCGGTCCGGATGTGGTCCACCACCACCCGGCGGGCGATCGACAGCAGCCAGGTGCGGGCCGAGGACCGGGCGGCGAAGCGGGGCAGGCTGGGCAACGCACGCAGGTAGGTCTCCTGCGTCAGGTCGTCGGCCAGGCCCATGCCGGCGAGGTGGGCGACGAGGCGCCAGACGTCCCGCTGGGTGGCGCGGACGAACCGGTCCAGCGCCGCCCTGTCGCCCCTTCCCGCGGCCAACGCCAGCGCGGTCAGCTCATCCTCACCCGGGGTCACGGCATCGCAGCGTAAACGGTGCGGAACCCGTGGGGAACTCCGGCGCCCGCGCTGACGACAATTGTGGACATGGAGTGCTCCACGTGCCGCGAAGCCCTGTCCGCGAGGATGGACGGCGAGGTCGAACCGGTACCCGCGGCGTCGACCGACGAGCACCTCCGCGCGTGCCGGTCCTGCCGGGAGTGGCACGACCGAGCCATCGACCTGACCCGCTCGCTGCGGGTCAGGGAGGCGACCCCGGTCCCCGACCTGACCGGCGCGATCCTCGACGACGCCCCGGTGCTGGTGAGCAACCGCGGCTGGGGAACGCGGCTCGGGCTCGGCGTGGTCGCGGTCGCGCAGCTCGGGTTGGCGCTGTCCCAGCTGTTCGGAACGACGACCGCGGCGTCCCACGCCCAGCACGTGCCGATCGCGACCCACCTGTTCAACGAGGGCATCGCCTGGAACCTCGCGCTGGGCGTCGGGCTGTTCTGGGCCGCGTTCCACCCGAGGGCCACCGCCGGGATGATCCCGGTGCTCGGCGGGTTCGTGCTCGTGCTGCTCGCGTACTCCACCCACGACCTGATCACCGGCGCGGTCCCGGTCTCCCGGGTCGCCGGGCACGGGCTGCTGGTCGCCGGGCTGATCCTGCTCGTCCTGGTCAACCGGCGCACCCGCGACGACGAACCGCACGGCACCCGGCGGACCGGCACGGACAGCGCCACGGACATGGGGAGCACCGCACCCGGGCCTGCCGGGCGGTCCGGGCGTGGCCGGCCACCGCTGCGCCCCGCGAGCCGGCACCGGGCCGCCTGACCGCGCCTACTGGCCGGTGGGGCTGTTCCGCACCGGCCCCACCCAGCTGGCGAGCAGGCCCATCGCCTCGTGGGACGGGGTGCCGGGCTCGGTGGTGTAGACGAACAGGGTCTGGTCGCGGTCGCCGGGGGTGGTGAGGGTCTCGTACTGGACGGTGATGTCCCCGACGGTCGGGTGCCGCAGCCGCTTGCTGCCGAACGTGCGCTGGAAGACGCCGTGGTCCTCCCACCACTCGCGGAACCGCGGGTCGCGGTCGGCGAGCTCGGCGACCAGCTCGCGCGCGGCCAGGTCGTCCGGGTCGTCGCCGAGGTCGAGCCGCAGGTTCTCCACGCACGCCCTGGCCTGCGTGTCCCAGTCCACGAACAGCGTCCTGGCCGCGTCGTCGAGGAAGATCCAGCGGGCGTAGTTGCGGTCTCTCGGCCGCATCGCCTCGAAGTCGGCGAACAGCGCCCTGGCCAGGCGGTTGCTCGCCAGCACGTCGGTGCGCCTGCCCAGGATCAGCGCCGGGTGGCCGTCCAGGGTGTCCAGGAACTGGTGCAGGCCCGGCCGCACCCGCTGGACCGTCTGCGTACTCCGTCGCCGGCTGCCGGCCGGGGCGCCGACCAGGTCGCCCAGGTGCCGCCGGCCCGCCTCGTCGAGCCCCAGCGCGCGGGCGACCGCGTCGAGCACGCTGTCCGACGGGGTGATCCGGCGCCCCTGCTCCAGGCGTGCGTAGTAGTCGGTGGAGACCCCGGCCAGCAGCGCCACCTCCTCGCGCCGCAACCCGGGGACCCGACGGATCCGCCCGTCGTGCGGCAACCCGGCTCTGGCCGGGTCGATCCTGCTCCGCGCGCGGCGGAGGAAGTCGGCCAGCTCGCGGTTGACGCTCGTCACCCCACCATCGTGCCAAGACCCGCGCCGGGCCGCCTGGACCTGTGCGTCCCAGGTACGCGCGACCGAGGTCGCGGAGGGCCGATCGTGGGCCCCACGGACGCCCGCCGGACGCCAAGACTGGACGAGCCAACCCCCGGAAGGAGCATCACCATGTCCCGTACCTGGTTCGTCACCGGCACGTCACGCGGCCTCGGCCTCGAGCTCGTCAGGCAGCTGCTGCGGCGCGGCGACGACGTCGCGGCCACCACCCGCTCGACCGACCGGCTCACCGCCGCGCTCGCGGACACCGACACGTCCCGGCTGCTGGCCCTCGAGGTCGACCTGGCCGACGAGCGCGCGGTGGCCGGCGCGGTCGCCCGCGCCACCGAACGCTTCGGCGGCCTCGACGTCGTCGTGAACAACGCGGGCTACGGCTTCATCGCCGCGGTCGAGGAGACCACCGACGCCGAGGCCCGCGCCATGTTCGACATCCAGGTGTTCGGCGCATGGAACGTGCTCCGCGCCGCGCTGCCGGTGCTGCGCCGGCAGCGTCGGGGGCACGTCGTGAACGTCTCGTCGATCCTCGGGCTCACCGCCTTCCCCGGCTGGGGCCTGTACTGCGCCGGCAAGTTCGCCTTGGAAGGCATGAGCGAGGCGCTCGCGGCCGAGGTCGCCGACCTCGGGATCAGGGTCACGCTCGTGGAGCCCGGGTACTTCCGCACCGACTTCCTGACCACCGGCTCCCTCGCCCTGCCGGCCGAGACCGCGGACGGCTACCCGGGCATCCGCGAGATGACCCGGGACCACCTGGCCCTGCAGGGCAGCCAGCTCGGCGACCCGGTCCGGGGCGCCGCCGCGATCGTCGAGGTCGTCGAGGCGGGTGACGGCCCGCTGCGCCGGCTCCTCGGCTCGGACGCCCACGCCTACGCCACCGCGAAGGTCAAGGCCCTCACCGAGGACATCGACGCCGGCCGCGAGCTGGCGCACTCGACCGACCACGACCCGGTCTGATCCCGGTCGTCAGGCCCGCATGACGACGAGGTCGCCGTGGCCGCCGTAACCGAGGACGGGTTCGGCGTACTGGGTGCCGTCGAAGGTGACCATCCACCAGGAGCCGTCCGAGCGCACGATCATCGGGTGCGGGATGTTGGTGCCGTATGGCGCGTCCAGGGTGCCGAGCCTGCGCATCTCCAGGTCGTACACCGGGTAGTTGCGCGCGTCGCCGTCGCTGGCCAGCACGTACCACTCGCGACCGACCCGCTGGATGATCGTGCCCTCGGTCTGGTCGACCGAGGTGTCCGCGCCGACCAGCTCCAGGCCATCGGCGTAGTCGGCGCCGCGGGGCCCGACGGCCAGCGCCGGGTGGAACACGAACGCCGGCTGCTGCGCCGGGCTCTCCACGAAGGCGACGTACCAGCGGCCGTTGATCTTCGTCAGCGCCGGGTCCCACGAGCTGACCGAGGTCGGCAGCGGAAGGCGCTCGGTCGGCAGCACGTGCACGCCGGACAGCACGTTCGCCCGGGTGACCGCGTGTCTGATGTGGACGCCGTCGAAGTCGAAGTCGCCCCAGGAGCTCATCGTCACGATGAACCGGTCCTCGGCGTCGTCGTAGACGAGATGGCCGGCGTGGTCGCCGACCACCACACCGTCGCGGGCGAAGAACAGCGTCGCGACCTGTTCCAGCTTCGAGGGGTCGGCGAGGTCGAGGGTCCACACGCCCCAGTGCGCCTGCTGGAAGAACCCGAGGCCGGCCTGGGTGAACGTGAGGTACAGCTTGCCGTCCCGGACCAACGGCCTGCCGTCGACGTGCTGCACCACGTGTGGGTCGCGCACGCCCGCCTGGCCGAAGTAGCCGGCACGCACCCGGCCGAGCGTGGCCGACCCGTCGCCCCGGCCGCCGTAGGCGTAGCTCATCGTGCCGAGCGTGTCGGGCACCCGCAGGTCGATGAGCGCGCGCACGCCGTCCCGTTCGGTGATCAGCGGGTGCCAGCCGGTCCCGGTGCCGGTGGGGTCGGCCAGCACGGTGACGGCGTTCTCGTTCACCACGGTGGCGAGCTGGAACGGCGCCCGCAGCGACGCGGGGGCGGACTTCACCACGGTCGTGGTGCCGCCGGTGGTGACCTCGATGCTCACCCGGCCGGCGCCGGCGTCGTACACGCCGAGCACGGACGCCGACGCCCCGGCGAGACCGGCGACCACGCCCGCGGCGCCGTCGACCCGCTGGACCTCGACGGTGACGGTGCCGTACGGCGCGCGCGGGCGGACGTTCGTGGTGATCAGCGTGCCGCCGGCGAGCGTGCTCGGCCGGGGCGTCAGCGCGGTGTCGAACTGGACGAACCGGGGTGCGATCAACGCGAACGGCCGGGACTTGTGGGTGACCGAGAAGTGCAGGTCGAAGGGCGTGGTGCGGGCGGACGGCGCGGCGTTCGCCGTGGCCGGGCCGAGCATGCTCGCGGCAGCGCCGGTGGCGCCGAGCAGGCCGAGCCCGCGTAAGACGGTCCGGCGGTTCGCCTCGTGCTGGTTCACTGCGGGGCCTCCTGTCGTGGCGGCGCGCTCAGGACGCGCCCATGACCAGTCCTTCGATGGTGTGTTTCTGCGTGATCGGTCGCAGGGTGTCGACGATCGGGCAGTCCAGGTGCGCGCGCAGCGACTCGGGCAGCGTCGCCCAGAACCGCGAGGTGACCGCCAGGTCGTGCCGCTCGCCGTTGATCGCGCCCGGGCCGTCGACGCCGAGCACGAGCACCGGCCGGGACTTCCGCGAGTGGTTCTCGGTGCCGCGGTGGACGGTCAGCGCGGAGCGGATGGAGATGTCGCCCATCCGCGGGTACCTGCGGCTCGCCCGCTCCTGGTAGCGCGGGTAGGCGGACTTCGGCGGGAACATGCCGTGCTCGAAGTCCGTGCCGTCGTCGAACTGGGTGCCGGGCGCGATCTCGAACGGGCCCATGTCCTCTTCGGTGTCCACAGTGGTCACGTTGATGGCCAGCGAGTCGAGCGTGCCGGTGTCGCGGGTGACGTCGGGCATCGGGAAGTCGCGGTGCCACGGCTGGTCGACCGCGCCCGGCAGCGGCACGTCGAAGCCGACCTCGACGATCCGGTAGTCGGGACCGAGCACGGACTCGCACACCGCGCTGATCCACGGGTGCGTGGCGAGTTCGACGAACCCGCGCAGCTGTTCGGGGTGGATCTCCACGTAGTAGCGGTTCGGGCCGCGGCCGACGGCGCCGTCGGCCCGGTCGAGCGCGTCGGCGAACGCGACGTCCACGTCCTCGCCGAGGCGCTGGACCCACGACCGGTCGAACGCCCCCGGTAGGCCGATCACCCCGTCCCGGTAGAGCCGCGCGTGCAGTTCCTCGACCTCGGGTGCGCTGAACGGGGCGACAGTGGCCCCGTGAGCGGTCTCGTGCGGAGTCATCCGGACCTCCTCGGCGACGACGACGGGAAGCGCCTTCGAGTTTGCAACGTGGCATGCGACGTTGCAAGGGGTAGAATGGAGCAAACCCCGAGGAGGCGGAGATGCCCGCGAGACTGCGGGACGTCGCGGAGCACGCCGGCGTGTCCGTGCGCACGGTGTCCAATGTGGTGAACGGTTTCCGGTACGTGGCGCCGGAGACGCGGGCCAGGGTGCAGGCGAGCATCGACGAGCTTGGCTACCGGCCCAACCTCGCCGCGCGCACGCTGCGCCGCAGCCGCACGGGCTTGGTGTCACTCGTGGTGCCCGAGATCGACTCGCCGTACTTCGCCGAGCTGGCCGCCCGCACGGTCCGCGTGGCGCAGCGCCGGGGGCTGACCGTCCTGATCGACCAGACCGACGGCGACCCCGAGCGCGAACGCCTGCTGCTGCACGGGAAGCGCAGCCAGCTCGTGGACGGCGTGCTGTTCAGCCCGTGGACGGTCGCGCCGGCGGACGTCGCCGCGCGCACCGACACCGTGCCACTGGTCCTGCTCGGCGAACACGACTCCCCCGACCAGTTGCGTGTCGACCACGTGGCGATCGACAACGTGGCCGCGGCCCGGGCGGCGACCGCGCACCTGCTGGCCACCGGCCGCCGCCGGATCGCCGCGCTCGGGGTGCAGCCGAGCATCTTCAACGCCACCGCCCGGCAACGCCTGCTCGGCTACCACCAGGCGCTGTCCTCAGCCGGCGTCCCGGTGGCCCCGGAGCTCGAACGCCCGGTCCGCACCCTGCACCGCGCCGACGGCCACCGGGCGATGCTGGAGCTGCTTGACCTGCCCGAGCCGCCGGACGCGGTGTTCTGCTTCACCGACGAACTGGCCCTCGGCGCGATGCGCGCGGCCGCGGACCGCGACGTGCGGGTGCCCGACGCCGTGTCCGTCGTCGGCTTCGACGACATCGAGGACGGCCGGTACAGCGTCCCCGCGCTGAGCACCGTCTCCCCCGACAAGGACGGCATCGCCGAGCTGGCCCTGGACTGCCTCGCCACCCAGCCCGACGACCCGCACACCGGCCGGTCGATCGTTGCACCGCACCGGCTACTGGTCCGCGCCACCAGCTGACCGGCACGGCCTCGGGCGCCCCGGCTAGATTGCGCACGTTCCGTTCGATCTTTCACCCCATGGGGCCCACTCGACATGTCATCACGAAGATTCCTGCCCTCGGTCCTCGTCACCGTTGTGCTCGCCGCCGGTTGCGCCGAGGTCGACACGTCACCCGCGACGCCTCCGTCAACCACACAGTCGAGCGCTTCGACCACCGCAGCCGACGACGACGCATACACCGCGATCCCCCGGACCAGGGTTTCGCTGCGGATACCGCACGGCATGACGGTCGACGAGACCATCACGGGAGTCGGTCGTCCTGGCACGAGAACAAGCATCGTGGTACTCAGCAGTCCCTTGGGCGGGACGAAGACCCCGCAGGAGGTGCTGGACGAGGTCGCCACGGGCTTGGTCGGTCCACAGGCCGCCCAACAGGGGTTGGATCTGGGCGCCGTCCGTGAGCTGGAGGTCGCGGGCCACCCCGCGATCGCAACGACTGGCACCCAGCTGGCGGCGGGCACGACGTACCAGAAGGCGGTCGCGGTGCTGGTCGCGGACAACACTTATGTGCATATCACGGGAACGGCCGAACCCGGTGACCCCTTGTCCGCCGACGACATGCTGGACGTCATCACCGACGCGCGCTGGAACACGGACACCGCGCCCGGCGACGTCGGTCTCGACATCACTGTCGCCACCGGCTACGAACGCGTGCTGGACACCAGCGCGGGAATTCTCGCCACCCTCGGCGGCGAGTCGGGCATGGACGTCCCCAAGCTCATCGCCACCCCGTCGCTCGGGCAGAGCCCGATCGGGGAGGAACGGCGCCGCTCGTTCGCCACGGAACGGTTCGAGAAGCTGCCGCACGAGCCCACGATCGAGACGATCACCGAGGTCGACATCGCCGACCTGCCCGGGTTCGAACTGACCGGCCACAACAGCGACGGCCACGTGGTCTACGCCGCGGTGCTGTTCACCGACAGCGGCTACGTCGTGATCAGCGGAAACTTCGACCCGAACCGGCACTCCGACCAGCTTCCCGCGTTCAAGGACATGGCACGTTCTCTCGAACTCACCTGACCCCGGGGCGCCGGCCGATGTGACGGGCCTAAACTTGATTTGTTCCAGACTAGCGGCATAGGGTGCGGACATGACGTCCGACTTCGAGGCTCAGCTGCGGGCGGCCTCGTTGCGCGTGACCCGGCCCAGGTTGGCGGTGCTCACCGCGCTGCGCGACCACCCGCACGTCGACACCCACAGGTTGATCGCCCTGGTGCGGGACGATCATCCCACGGTCTCCCACCAGGCGATCTACGACGTGCTGCGGGCACTGACCGACGCCGGTCTGGTACGGCGCATCCAGCCGGCTGGCGCTACCGCGCGCTACGAGTCCCGGGTCGGGGACAACCACCACCACATCGTCTGCCGCTCCTGCGGTGCGATCGCGGACGTCGAATGCGCCGTCGGGCACACGCCCTGTCTCACCGCCTCGGACGACCACGGGTTCGTGGTGGACGAGGCGGAGGTCGTCTACTGGGGCACCTGCCCCGACTGCGCGGCCACTCCCACCCCCCAATGATCCGCCAGTTCGGAAGGAAGTAGATGAGCGACACCAACGGCCCCTCCAGCGCGCAGGGCGTGGACGAGAAGGCCGCGGCCGGCTGCCCGGTCGCGCACGACTCCGTGACCGCGCACGGCAGCGAGAGCGAGAACCCCGCGATCGACTCGCCGACCTCGAAGACCGGCGGCCGTCCGCGCACGAACCGGGACTGGTGGCCCAACCAGCTCGACCTCTCGGTGCTGCACGCCCACTCGTCGAAGAGCAACCCGCTCGGCGAGAACTTCAGCTACGCCGAGGAGTTCGCCAAGCTCGACGTCGAGGCCCTCAAGCGGGACATCGCCGAGACCCTCACCACCTCGCAGGACTGGTGGCCGGCCGACTTCGGCCACTACGGCGGCCTGATGATCCGGATGAGCTGGCACGCCGCCGGCACCTACCGCATCCACGACGGCCGAGGCGGCGCGGGCGACGGCGGTCAGCGGTTCGCCCCGCTGAACAGCTGGCCGGACAACGCCAACCTGGACAAGGCGCGCCGGCTGCTGTGGCCGGTCAAGCAGAAGTACGGCCAGAAGATCTCCTGGGCCGACCTGCTGGTGCTCGCCGGCAACGTCGCCCTGGAGTCGATGGGCTTCAAGACCTTCGGCTTCGGCTTCGGCCGGGAGGACGTCTGGGAGCCGGAGGAGATCTTCTGGGGTCCGGAGGACGCCTGGCTGGGTGACGAGCGCTACGTCACCGACTCGGAGATGGTGCCCGACCTCGGCGCGACCGAGATGGGCCTGATCTACGTCAACCCCGAGGGCCCGCGCGGCAGCGCCGACTACATGGCCGCTGCCCACTTCATCCGGGAGACCTTCGGCCGGATGGCGATGAACGACGAGGAGACCGTCGCCCTCATCGCCGGCGGCCACACCTTCGGCAAGACCCACGGCGCCGGCACCGCCGACGACCACGTCGGCGCGGAGCCCGAGGGCGCCCCGCTGGAGGCGCAGGGCCTCGGCTGGCTCTCCACCCACGGCAGTGGCAAGGGTGCGGACACCATCACCAGCGGGCTCGAGGTGACCTGGACCGACGTGCCGACGAAGTGGAGCAACCGCTTCTTCGAGATCCTCTTCGGCTACGAGTGGGAGCTGACCACCAGCCCCGGTGGCGGCAAGCAGTGGGTCGCCAAGGACGCCGAGGAGATCATCCCGGACGCCCACGACCCGGCCAAGAAGCACCGGCCGACGATGCTCACCACCGACCTGTCGCTGCGCTTCGACCCCATCTACGGGCCGATCTCCCGCCGCTTCATGGAGAACCCGGACGAGTTCGCGCTGGCGTTCGCCAAGGCCTGGTACAAGCTGCTGCACCGCGACATGGGTCCGGTCAGCCGCTTCCTCGGGCCGTGGGTGGCCGAGCCCCAGCTGTGGCAGGACCCGGTGCCGGCCGTCGACCACGAGCTCGTGGGTGACGCCGACATCGCCGCCCTCAAGGCGAAGGTCCTCGAGTCCGGCGTCCCGACCGACCAGCTGGTCGCCACCGCGTGGGCCTCGGCCGCGAGCTTCCGGTCCACCGACAAGCGCGGCGGCGCCAACGGCGCGCGGATCCGCCTCGAGCCGCAGCGCGGGTGGGAGGTCAACCAGCCGGAGCGGCTCGCGACCGTCCTGGAGACCCTCGAGGGCATCCAGCGGGAGTTCAACGCTTCGGGCGGCGCGAAGATCTCGCTCGCCGATCTCATCGTGCTGGCCGGCTCGGCCGCGGTCGAGAAGGCGGCGGCCGACGCGGGCGTCGAGGTGACCGTGCCCTTCCGCCCTGGTCGCACCGACGCCAGCCAGGAGGACACCGACGTCGAGTCGTTCGCGGTCCTCGAGCCGCGTGCCGACGGGTTCCGCAACTACCTGCGTGCCGGCGAGAAGCTCCAGCCGGAGGTGCTGCTGGTCGACCGCGCCTACATGCTGAACCTCACCGCGCCGGAGATGACCGTGCTCGTCGGCGGCCTGCGCGCCCTCGGGGCCAACGCCGGCGACAGCCGGCACGGCGTGCTCACCGACCGGCCGGGCGCGCTCACCAACGACTTCTTCGCCAACCTGCTCTCGCCGGGTACCCGGTGGAAGGCGTCGGAGTCCGAGGAGCACGTGTACGAGATCCGCGACGCGGCGACCGACGAGCTGAAGTGGACCGCCACGGCGGTCGACCTCATCTTCGGCTCCAACTCGCAGCTGCGTGCCCTCGCCGAGGTCTACGCCAGCGATGACGCCCGCGAGAAGTTCGTACGGGACTTCGTCGCGGCCTGGACGAAGGTCATGGAGCTGGATCGCTTCGACCTCGCCTGATCGGCGTCCACACCGACGAGCCCGGTCGATCCCCGTGATCGGCCGGGCTCGTTCGTGTGCGGAATAGTCCACACACTCACCCCCCGCTGGTCGTTGAGGGCCGCGTGTTCTCTCGGTTACGCTGAGAAATCGATATGGGAGCGCTCCCAGAGAAACGAATCGCCGGAGAATGGAGTCCTCACCCATGCGTACGCGCACCACGAGGCGGCGTGGCATCGTGGCACTGGTCGTCGCCACCATGGCCTGCCTGTTCGTCTTCACCCCGACGGCCTCGGCACACGGAACGATCGTCGGTCCGCCCACCCGGGCCTACCAGTGTTGGGACGACTGGGGCAGCGACCACATGAATCCCGACATGCAGCAGCAGGATCCCATGTGCTACCAGGCCTTCCAGGCCAACCCGGACACGATGTGGAACTGGATGAGCGCGCTGCGGGACGGCCTCGGCGGGAACTTCCAGGGATCGACCCCCGACGGTCAGCTGTGCAGCAACGGCCTGTCCCGCAACAACTCGCTGAACCTCGCGGGGCCGTGGAAGACCACCACCATCAACGACAACTTCACGATGCACCTGCACGACCAGGCCGCCCACGGGGCGGACTTCTTCCGGGTCTACGTCAGCAAGCAGGGGTTCGACCCGACCACCCGGAGCCTCGGTTGGGGCGATCTCGACTTCATCACCCAGACCGGCAGCTACCCGCCGGCGAACGACATCACGTTCAACGTCCAGACCTCCGGCTACTCCGGACACCACGTCATCTTCACGATCTGGCAGGCATCCCACCTCGACCAGACCTACATGTGGTGCAGTGACGTGATCTTCAACTGAGTGGAACCGGACGGCGGGGCCCGGCGCGAACCGGGCCCCGCCGTTCGCCTCAGCTCAGCGGCTGGATCCAGATGTCGCGGAACTGCACGGCGTTCCCGTGGTCCTGCAACCGGATCGCGCCGGTCGACGGGCCCTCGGGGATGCTGCCGCCGGTGACGCCGGGGATGGCGAAGTTCCGGTGCACCACCTCGCCGTTCCACACCACCGTGACCCGGGCGTCCTCGACCTTGGTCCCCGCCTCGTCGTAGCGGGCGGCGCGGAACCAGATGTCGTAGGTCTGCCACGTCTCCGGTGGCTTCGCCGCGTTGACGTCCGGCGCCTTCCGCGTGTAGATCGCGCCGGCCTCGTTGTCGGCGAGCGTGGTGTCGCCGTACGAGTCGAGGATCTGGACCTCGTAGCGCTCCTGCAGGTAGACGCCGCTGTTGCCGCGGTCCTGGCCGGTCACGTCCGGCGGCAGTTGCGGCACCTTGAACTCGACGTGCAGCCGGAAGTCGCCGAACGCGTCCTTGGTCCGCAGGTCACCGCCGTTGACCTCCATCGCGTTCCGGCCGACCATGGGCCAGCTCGCGAGCCGGCCGTCGGTGTGTCGCCATTCGTCGGTGTCCCCGCCGTCGAACAGGACGATCCGCTCCCCCGGCTTCCTGACCGAGATCAGGTCGAGGTTGACGTGCCCGGTGTCGCCCTCGTCCACCTTGTACTGGATCGTGTTGTGTCCTCGGCGCAGCCACACCTGTTCGGTCTTGGTTGCCCACTGTTCCCAGGTGACGGTGGTCGGCAGGACGGTCTGCCGCACCTTCCTGCCGTTGACGTACAGGCTCACGGACTTGTCGCCGGAGAAGGGGTTGGGCCCGTTCGAGTAGCGCAGCCCGATGTCGTGGCGACCCGTGCGGTACGCGGTGACGTGCATCGTGGTGGACGCGCCCTGCTCGCCGAACCTGTCGACGAACCCGATGCCGGTGTAGCCGGAGTGGTCGGTGTTCACGCCCGCCCCGCCCTCGCGGTGACCCTCCTCGGCCTCGTAGAACACCTGGCGCTCGTGCCGGCCGGGGATCGCGTTGAGCGTGTACCAGGCCTCGGTGCTCCACAGCTCCTCGCCACCCTCGGCGGCGAACGGACGCGGCGAGCGCAGGTGCACGACGCGGTCGGTCCTGAGCCCCGGGATCTCCAGGACGACGGTCCTGCGGTCGCGCGTGACGTGCGCGGAGGTGACGGCCAGCTCCTCCTCGTCGACCTTCGGGCCGCCGTACTGCTCGGTCGCGGCGTAGCGCCACTGGTTCACCTCGTACGCCGCGGCGGCGTCCTCGGCGATCTTCGTGACGGTGTCGTCGGACAGCGGTCGGGTGTAGGTGATCCGGAAGCCGTCCCTGGTGGCCTTCATCGACTTCATGTCGAAGGTGTTGGCGCCGTTCGGGGTCAGCTTCTGCAGGCCGAACTTGAGCTTTCCCTCCTGGCCCCAGTTGCCGTCCGCGCCGAGACCGCCGACGTAGATCGCGCCGTCCGGCCCGATCGTCGTCTCGGTGAGGCCGACCTCCAGGCCCTGGGTGTGCCGGAACACCGCGCCCTGGTACTCGCCGTGCACCTTCTCCAGGTACGCGCGCTGCAGGCCGCCGTAGGTGACGTCGCCGATCAGCAGCTGGCCCCGGAACGGGCCGGACCGCATGGTCACCGGGGTGCTCGGCGAGTTCGCGATCTCGTTCTGCGGCAGCCACAGCACCGGCTTGGTCACCGGCTTGTGGTCGAACCGGCCGTCGGGGTTGGTGTAGTGGTTGAAGAAGCGGCCCGGCTCGACGTGCACCAGCTTGGACGCCGGCAGCCAGCCGCCCTGGTTGTCGGTCACGAAGACCTCGCCCTTGGGGCCCCAGCCGATGCCGTGCGGCGTGCGCAGGCCGCCCGCCAGGTAGGTGACCTTCCCGGTCCAGCGGTTCACCGCGATCGTGGTGCCGCGGTCGGCCGCGGGCTGCGGGTCGGTGGTCGCGCCGCCGTAGTCGATCGCGACCGACAGGTTCAGGTAGAAGTGGCCGTCACGGTAGAGCAGGCCGAACGCGAACTCGTGGAAGTTCCCGCTGAACGGCCAGGTGGCGACCGTGCGCTGCTCGTCGATCACGTCGTCGCCGTCGGTGTCGCGCAGCTCGGTGAGCTCGTGCTTCTGCGAGACGTAGATCCGCCCGTCGAGGACCTTGAGCCCCATCGGCTCCCGCAGTCCGGTGGCGATCTTCTTGTAGGTCACCTGGGACGGGTCGGTGTCGCCGGTGACGCCGTCGAGGACGTAGACCTCGCCGAGGGTGTTGAGGCTGCCGCCCCAGGTGGCGATGACGAGCCTGCCGTCCTCGGTCCAGTCCATCGCGGACACCTGCGGCTCGAAGCCGTCCGGGCGCAGGTCGGTGAGCGTGTAGTCGGGGTTCACCGAGTTCAGCGGCAGGCCGTCGCCGGGGCTGTCGGTGATGCCCTCGCATTCCTTGCGCCCCGGCGCGGTCACCCGCACCACGTCGGCGTCGGTGGACAGGACCGAGTTCGGCACCACGGCGAAGTCCGTGGCACCCGGCGGCCGCCAGCCGAGCCGGAGCACCTGCTCGCCACCCGCCTCGAAGTACTCGACCCGCAGCGAGTGGTAGCCGGCGGTCAGGGTGACGGTGCCGTCCTTGGGCTCCTCGCCGTGCAGGCCGTCGTGGTCGATGACGAGTTGGTCGTCGATGTAGAGACGGGAGCCGTCGTCACTGGTCAGCCGGAACGTGTAGTCGCCCGCCTCGGCCACGTTGATGTTGCCGATGGCGTGGGTGACGAAGTTGCTCTCGAAGCCGAAGTCGGCCTGGGTGGTCCAGTCGATCGTCGGCATCAGCTTGTCGACGTTCGGGGTCTGGCCGGTCTTGAGGGTGCAGATCTCGCTCAACGGCACCTGCACGTCGAAGGTGCGCAGCGTGACGCCGGGCTCCTGGGGCGGCAGGTCCGCGGGCTGGGCGGCCGCGGCGGGCGCGGTCAGCGCCACGATCGAACCGAGGACGCCGGCACAGAGAAGACCGGCCAGCCCTCTTCTGCGATGACTTCCGCGATGACGCTCGGACGGTAAGAACACTCTTCCTCCTTGAAGATCACCCGAGCCGGAGCTCGGCCGTCCCCCTCGGAGGATCTTTCCGCCTGATCAGCAAAAGTGGAAGCAACTTTTGATTACCTCCCACCTTCTTTTAGAGTTAATATGCAAAAGAACTACACACGGTCACCTTCTCATCAGATCTTCCCGAAACGACATTCGTTGTCAATTGACCGCCGGCCTGATAGACATCGGGCATGGCTGATCCGGAGACCCGCGGCGCCCTGGTCCACCTGGTGTTCGGCACGATGGCCGCGCAGGCCGTCCGCGCCGCCGTCCGGCTCGGCGTGCCGAACGCGCTCGCCGGCCGGGAACGCACCGCGCCGGAGGTGGCGGCCGACTGCGCGACCGACCCGGACGCGACCCGGCGGCTGCTGCGCGCGCTCGCCGCGCTCGATCTGCTGACCGAGACCGGCCCCGACACGTTCGCCCTCACCCCCGCCGGCGCCCTGCTGCGCAGCGACCAGCCCGGCTCGCTGCACGCGTTCGCCGAGATGTTCACCGACGAGACGATAACGGGCGCCTGGCAACGGCTCGACCACGCCGTGCGGACCGGGAACACCACGTTCGCCGACGTGTTCGGCACCGACTTCTTCGCACACCTCAAGTCCCGGCCCGAACTGTCGGCCACGTTCAACGCATCGATGAGCCAGGGCACCGCGCTGGTCGCGGAGACGCTGCCGGCGCGCTACCCGTTCGAGCGGTTCCACACCGTCGCCGACATCGGCGGCGGGGACGGCACGCTGCTGGCCGCGATCCTCCGCGCGCACCCGCACCTGCGCGGCATCCTGTACGACACCGAGGAGGGCCAGGCCGAGGCCGGCGCCACCCTCGGCCCGGTCGCCGATCGCGTCGACCGGGCGACCGGCGACTTCTTCACCGGCGTCCCCGCCGGCGCCGACGTCTACCTGCTGAAGAGCGTCATCCACGACTGGCCGGACGACGCCTGCGCGACCATCCTCGACCACTGCCGCCGGGTCGTCCCCGCCGACGGCCGCCTGCTGATCGTCGAGCCGATCCTGCCCGACGTCGTCGACGAGGCGGCCCCGCCGGTGATGTACCTGAGCGACCTCAACATGCTCGTCAACCTCGGCGGCCGGGAACGCACCCGTGCCGACTTCGACGCCCTGTGCCGCCGCTGCGGCTTCGCGCTCACCGACGTCGTCGACCTGCCCCCGGCGGCCTTCCGCATCATCGAGGCCACTCCCGTCCAGCAGTGATCAACCGCCGTTCAGCGGCAGCCAGGCGGTCTCCGGCGGCAGCGGCGCCCGCCCGCGGTTCGCGTCGGTGATCGCGGTGCGGAACGCGGCGGCGGCGGGCGACAGTGGTCGGTGCGGCACCTCGACCACCGCGATCCGGCGTTCCATCCTCGGGTCGCCGAGGGGGCGGTGGGCCAGACCGGCGAACCCGACCAGCGGCAGCACCAGGCCGGGTACCGCCGACACGCCGAGTCCGGCGGCGACCAGCCCGGCCACCGCGCTGATGTTGCGTGCCTCGACCGCGTTGCGGGGCGCGGTGCCCGACTCGGCGAACGCCCGGTCGAGGTGCTGGCGGATGCTGGTCGTGCGGTCGAACGCGATGAACGCCTCCCCCGCGAGGTCCGACCAGGACACCTCGGCGGCCGAGGCGAACGCGTGCCCCGGCGGGAACACGACACAGAACCGGTCCCGCGCCACCGGTGTCACGTCCAGGTCGTCGAGCGGCTCGCCGGTCGCGGACACCACGGTGATGGCGAAGTCGACCACCCCGGAGCGCACCCGGTCCAGCACCTCGGTGGCCAGGGCGTCCTCGATGGACAGTGCGACGCCCGGGTGCGCGCGCTGGTAGCCGGACACGATCGAGGGCAGCAGGATCGCCGCGAGCGAGGGCAGCGTCGCCACCCGCACCCGGCCGCGCCCGCCGTCGAGGAAGCCGGCGAAGTGCCGCAGGTTGGCGTCGAAGGTGGCGACCGTGGTGCGGGCGACGGCGACAAACTCCCGTCCGGCCGCGGTCGGTTCGAGGCGGCGCGTGGTCCGCCGGAACAGCGGCACGCCGAGCCTGCGCTCGACCTCCAGCACGGTCCGCGAGAGCGACGACTGGGCGGTCAGCAGCGTCTCGGCGGCGGCGGTGAAGCTGCCGGCGTCGTGCACGGCGACGACGACGCGCAGCTGCTGGACGGTCAGATCCATGCGCACGACGCATCAATCTATCGGATACTGATGCTTGCCTGCGATGGCCAGTAGCCGGGATGGTGTGGTCCGGATCGCAGGAGGTCAAAGATGCTCGCCGCGAGTGGTTTCGTCACGATCGCCCTGTTCCTGGTCGCGGTGCTGTCCCGCCGGGTCTCGGTGCTCATCGCGCTCACCGCGCTCCCGGTGCTGGTCGCACTGGTCACCGGGCACGGCGGGCAGCTGGGCACACTGATCGCCGACGGCCTGGTCACGGTCGCCCCGGTCGCGATCATGATCACCTTCGCGGTGCTGTACTTCAGCCTGATGGTCGACGCCGGGCTGTTCGACCCGGCCGTCGCTCGGGTGCTGCGCTGGGCGAAGGGCGACCCGCTGAAGATCACCATCGGCACGGCGGTGCTGACGCTGCTCGTGGCACTGGACGGCGACGGCGCGTCCACGTTCCTGATCACCGTGTCCGCGCTGCTGCCGATCTACAAACGGCTCGGCATG
This sequence comes from Actinophytocola gossypii, assembly GCF_025165815.1. GTDB lineage: Bacteria > Actinomycetota > Actinomycetes > Mycobacteriales > Pseudonocardiaceae > Actinophytocola > Actinophytocola gossypii. The sequence goes on from NZ_JAFFZE010000004.1 coordinate 398,072, forward strand.
CGCCGGCTCGTGCTCGCCGGCGTGATCTGCCTCGGCGCCGGCGTGATGAACCTGGTGCCGTGGGGCGGGCCGACCGCGCGGGCGATGGCTGCGCTGGACCTGTCCGCCGGCGAGGTGTTCGTGCCGGCGCTCCCCGCGATGGTGGCCGGCATCCTGTGGGTGCTCGTCGCGTCGTTCCTCATCGGACGGTCGGAGCGCAAACGGCTGGGCGTGATCGAGCTGGACGAGATCGTGCCGGCACCGCAACCCCGCGCGGGCTGGGACAGGTTCCGGTTCTGGTTCAACGTGGTGCTGACGCTCGCGCTGGTCGGCGTGCTGTTGGCCCAGCTGATGGACCTCGAGGTCGTGTTCGTGCTGGCGTTCGTCGTCGCGGTGATCGTGAACCGTCCTTCGTGGACCCAGCAGCAGGACCTGTTCGCCCGGCACGGCAACAACGTCGTGCTGGTCACCACGATGATCTTCGCGGCCGGGGTGTTCACCGGGATCCTCAACGGCGCCGGCATGATCGAGGCGATGGCGCGGTGGCTGGTCGGCGTCATCCCGGACGGTGCCGGTGGCGCGCTCCCGGTGCTCGTCGCGGTGACCAGCATGCCGCTGTCGCTGGTCTTCACGCCCGACGCGTACTACTTCGGGGTGCTGCCGGTGCTGGCGGAGACCACGACCGCCCTGGGCGGCGACCCGGCCGAGGTCGCGACCGCGGCCATCCTCGGGCAGATGACGACCGGCTTCCCGTTGTCGCCGCTGACCGCGTCCACGTTCATCCTGGTCGGCATGAGCGGGGTCGACCTGGGGGCGCACCAGCGGTTCATCTTCAAGTGGGCGTTCGGCACGACGCTGGTGATGACCGCCGTCGCGCTCGTGACCGGCGCCATCTCGTTCTAGGGGGACGTGTGCGGACCACCAGGATCGGCAGCGGGGCCGGCTTCTCCGGCGACCGGATCGAGCCGGCGGAGGACCTCCTGCGCCGGGCCGGGCTGGCGGACCTGGTGCTGGAGTGCCTCGGCGAGCGGACCGTCGCCCAGGCGCAGCAACGCAGGCTCGCCGACCCGTCGCTGGGCTACGAGCGGCGCCTGCCCGCCCGGTTCACCCGGCTGCTGCCGCTCGCGGCAGCGCACGGCGTGCGGGTGATCACGAACATGGGTGCGGCGAACCCGTTGGCGGCCGGGCGGGTCACGGTGTCCATCATGGACTCGCTCGGTCTGCGTGGCCGGGTCGCGGTGGTCACCGGCGACGACGTGCTGCCCGTCCTCGACCTGGACGCGCCCGCGTGGGAGACCGGCCGGCCGCTGCGCGAGCACGGTGAGATCGTGTCGGCGAACGCGTACCTCGGTGCGGACGCGCTGCTGCCCGCGCTGGCCGCGGACGTGGTGCTCACCGGCCGGGTGGCCGACCCGTCGCTGTTCCTCGCGCCGCTGGCGGACCGGCTCGGCTGGGACCTGGCCGACGTGCCCCTGGCCGCGGCGGGCACGCTGGTCGGGCACCTGCTGGAGTGCGCGGGCCAGCTCACCGGGGGCTACTTCGCCGACCCCGGTTTCCAGGACGTGCCGGACCTGGCCGAGCTGGGGTTCCCGTACGCGGACGTCGCCGCCGACGGCACCGCGGCGTTCGGCAAGCTCCCCGGCACCGGCGGGCTGCTGTCCCGGGCGACCGTGCGGGAGCAGCTGCTGTACGAGATCACCGACCCCGCCGCGTACCTGACCCCGGACGTCACGCTGGACGTGCGGGGCGTGCGGGTCACCGACGACGTGCGGGTCTCCGGCGCGCGCGGCGCCGCGCGCCCGGACACGCTGAAGGTGAGCGTCGGCTACCGCGCCGGGTCCAAGGTGGAGGCCGAGATCTCCTACGTCGGCCCGAACGCGGCCGCCCGCGGCGCGCTCGCCGCCGACATCGTCGCGCGCCGGCTGGCCGGCATGCCGGTGCGGGCCGAGGTGCTCGGCGGCGAGACCGACTGCCGGCTGCGGGTTGCGGCCATCGGCCACGACGGGTCGCTGCTGGACCGGGTCGCCGACGAGGTGGAGTCCCTGTACACCAACGGTCCCGCCGGCGGCGGCGGGTTCCGGGCACACGTCACCGAGGTCATCGGCATCGCGTCCACCACGATCCCGCGCGCGGCCACCCACCCCGAGGTCACCTTCCTGGAGGCGCCCGATGCTGCTGCATGAGCTGGCCCACTGCCGCGCGGGCGACAAGGGCAACACGGCCACCCTGTCGGTCTTCCCCCGCGCGGACGCCGACTACGCGCTGCTCGCCCGAGTCCTCACCGCGGAGCGGGTCCGGGCGCACCTGGCGGAGTTCGTCGCCGGCGAGGTCGTCCGGCACGAGCTGCCGGACCTGTGCGCCCTGCACTTCGTGTGCCACGAGATCGTCGACGGCGGGGTCACCACCTCGCTCGCGCTCGACACCCACGGCAAGTCGGTCAGTTCCCGCCTGCTCGCACTGGAGATCCAATGAAGGCGCTCGCGCTGGTGATGACGGCGACCCTGCTCACGCCGCCCACCCCGGCGGACGGTCCCGCCCCGCCCGACGACCCGTTCTTCGGCTACGACCGGCCGGCGACCTACGAGGTCCACGTCGCGCGGACCGAGGTGCCGGTGCGGGACGGCAGCCATCTGGCGTGCGACCTCCACCGGCCGGCGGACGCGGACGGAACGCCGGCGACCGGCCGGTTCCCGGTCATCGTCTACGACTACACCGCCTACGACGCGCTCGAACAGCTGGGTGAGGCGGCCCGGTTCTACGTGACCCGCGGGTACGTGGCGGCGGTGTGCAACGCGCGCGGCTCCGGCGACTCCCCCGGCCACCTCGACCCGTTCGGCCCACAGGAGCAGCGCGACAACTACGACCTCATCGAATGGCTCGGCGTCCAGCCGTGGTCGAACGGCCGGGTCGGGCAGATGGGTCTGAGCTACGGCGGCCACTCGACGCTCCTGGTCGCGGTGAACAAGCCGCCGCACCTGGCCGCGATCATCCCGGTCGACGGGATCAGCGACTGGTACGAGAACACCATCTACCGTGGCGGCATCTACTCCGCGCGCATCCGGGAGTGGCAACGGAACACCGCGCCGGACACGCTCGTCACGTACGCGGAGCACCCGCTGTACGACGACTTCTGGCGCGCCAGGAGCGTCAAGGCGCGGTGGTCGGACCTCGACGTGCCGACGCTCGAGGTCGCCGGCTGGTACGACCGGTACCGCGACGGCATGGTGCGGAACTTCCTGGCCCGCCAGGACAACGTGTGGCTGGTGGCCGGGCCGTGGGAGCACGGCTGGCCGGCCGGTCAGTACGCGGACATCGGCACCGGCGGGTTCCTGGCGTGGTGGGACCACTGGCTCGCCGGGCGGCCTGCTCCCCTGCCCGCCAAGAAGGTCACGTCGTTCGAGACCCCCGACGGCGGCTGGCACCAGTACGACGAATGGCCGCCCGGCGACACCCGCCGGCTGTCGTTCGCCAGGGACGGTGAGCTGAAGCCGGGCGGCATCCGCCCGATCCGGGCCAGCTACGAGGTGAACACCGACGAGGGCCCGCGCACGCCCGGCGAGGGGCTCGAGTTCCGCACCCGCCCGCTGCGGCACGACCTGGTCCTGGCGGGCGGCGTCGAGGCGACGATCCGCGCGGCCTTCCCGGCGACCGACGGCGCGCTCGCCGTGATCGTCGACGACGTCGCCCCGGACGGCACCCGGACGCGGGTCACCAACGGCTGGTTGAGGGCAAGCCACCGGTTCGGCCACGAACGAGCGGTTCCCGTCCGCCCTGGCGTCGGCTACGAGCTGGACGTCCACCTGTGGCCCACCCACCGCCGCGTGGCCGCCGGCCACCACCTGGAGGTCACCGTCGCGAGCGACGACTACCCGGAGATCGACTCCGACGCCCCACCCGGACGGGTCACGATCACCGGCGGCACGATCGAGATCACGACCACACGGTGAGGCGCCGGGGCCGGCGGGTGGTGCCGCCGGCCCCGGTTCGCTCAGTCGAGCTGGTACGCCCGGACGATCGTCTGCGTCAGGGTGTTGCCGTCCACATCGGACACCTTGGTCCGCAGGGAGGCGTAGCCGTCCCGAGGGTGGCGCACGGTGACCCGCCAGTGGTCGTGGTCGCGCCGGACCTTCGCCGGACGCCACGTCGCGCCGTCGTCGTAGGACACCTCCACCGCCACCGAAGTCACCTCGGTCGGGCCGTCCTGCCGCTCCACGTACACCGGGAAGGAGAACCGCCGGCCACCTGGCGCCCGGTTGCGCACGTCCACCGCCGGGTCGAAGCGGGCGGTCAGCATCGGCAGCGCCTTGCCCTCACCGGCCGACGAGGAGCGGAACGCCCACTCCGCGGTGACCACCGTGGACAGCGGCCAGGTGTCGCCGGACTGCCGCGCGTCGGCCACCACCCGGTAGGACGACGGCTCGTCCGGCACCGGGTACTCGACGAAATCGGTGACCGGGGAGGTGCCGAGCGCCGTGCCGTCCCGGTACACGGTGACCGAACCGGTGGCGTCGCTGAACGTGTCGACCATCCGTGGCCGGCCGGCCGCGTCACCGTACATCGGCACCTTGGCGCTGAGCAGCCCGTCGTCGCGCCAGGACCACGGGTGCGGGTCCTCGAGCAGATTGTTCCGCGTGGTGCCGCGCAGGGTCGGCCCGACCACGGCCTTGTTCCAGACGATCCGGGTGGGCGGCCGGTTGGCGGCGAGAGTCGCGGTGTCGGTCAGGTTGTACGGACCGGTGGTCCACAGCAGGTTCCAGTCCCCTGGGGTGAAGTACTCCACCCGTGCCTGCTGGGACGCCGTCCGCGCGACCAACCCGGTGCCGACCCAGGTGCCGAACAGTTCGCCGAACGCGCTGAACCCGGCCACGTTCGGCGCGTTGTCGTGGTAGACGGCACGCATGGTGGCGAGATCCTCGGTCCTCGGCCGGTAGGTGACCGGGCCGGTGACCTGTCGCTGGACGCCGTGGACCAGCTCGTAGCGCAGGTCGGTCGTCTCACGGCTGGCGTAGTCGACCACGGTCTCGCCGCGCTTGACCAGTTCGACCAGCCGGTCCACGGTGCCGTCGCCGTCGGCGTAGAAGGCCGGCACCGGCTCCTCTTCGACCGGGTCGGGTGGCAGCGGTTCGGCGCCCTGGTCGACGAACCGGATCATGGCCAGCTTGCCGCCCGCCTCGGCGATGTTGACGCCGCGCCGCAGCCACTCGTCCCGGCCGAGGTGCGGGTCGAACTCGATCACCACGAGCTTGCCCTCGGCGTCGATCTTCGCGAGGTCCTCGGGGGTGCCCGAGCCGCCGTAGACCGCGGTGAGCGCGGTCTGCTCGGTCGGCGGCGTGCCGTACAGCACCTGGAGGTTGACGTCGAACGGCTCACCGTCGTCGGCCACCAGCTCCAGCGCGGGCTCGGTGGCCCGGCGGCCGTGCGCGAGTGCGTAGTCGTCCGACGCGGTGCCCGGCAGGGTCGCCGCGTATATCGCCTCGAACCGCGCGTCACCACTGACGCCGAGCCCGGTCGTGCAGTCGCACGCCGCCACCCGGGACAGGACGTCGATCGCGTGGGACCCGCCACTCGCGTCCGGGTCGTCCGGTTCGGCGACGACCGGGTGACCGATCCGGGCGTCGAACACCTGGGTGACGTCCCGGTCCAGGGTCAGCTCGGGGTGGCTGATCACCGAGTACGACGGACTCTCGCCCGGAACCGCCGTGTTGATCGCGGCGTGTACGGCGTACCGGCCACGGGGCAGGGAGACCGACACGGCCACGAACCCGAAGTACACCTCACCGGACTCCAGGTCGACGACGATCAGGAGGGTTCGCCCGTCCTGCGCGGGTACGGCACCGGTGCGGTCCAGCATCGTCGCCGAGAGCGTGTACCGCTCCTCCTGCTGGTACACCGAGATCGCGGTCCGGGTGCGGACCGCGCCGGCGGCGTCGGCGGCGTCGGCGGCGACGAGCACGCCGGAGTAGGTCCCGGTCCGGTCCTGCGCGGTGACCGTGACCTCGACCGGCACGCTCCCGCCGGCCGGCACGGTCACGCCGTCCTCGGCCAGGGTGAGCAGTCCGGCCGGGGCGGGCTCGCCGTTCTCGTCGACCAGGTCGGCGCGCAACGCGAGGGTGACCGGGGTGTCGCCGGTGTTGGTCCAGGTGACCGTCCGGCGCTCCTGCGACCCGCTGTTCGGCCAGGGCAGGTACGCAGACACGGCGGCGGTGGCGACGACCGGGGTCGCGGTCGCCCGGTCCAGGTCGAGCCGGCCGGCGCCGACCTGGTACACCCCGGCGTCCGGTACCTCCCGCGCGCTGCTGACCAGGGCCGACTTCAGGGTGGACCCGGTCCAGTCCGGGTGCCGCTGGGCCAGGACCGCCGCCGCCGCGGCCACGTGCGGAGCCGCCATCGACGTGCCGTCGAGACTCTGGTAGCCGTCGCCGACCGGCTCGCCCAGGGGCGGCACACCGGCGGGCCGGGCCGCCACGATCGCCCCGCCCGGCGCGCTGATCTCGGGCTTGGCCGCCCCGTCCCCGAGGCGCGGGCCGCGGCTGGAGAACGGGCTCGGCTCGTCGCTCTTGGAGACGCTGCCGACGGTGAGCGCGTCGTCCGCGGTCGCCGGGGAGGCCACCGTCCGGTCCCCGCCGAAGTTGCCGGCGGCGATCACGAACAGCGTCCCGTACTCGCGGCTGAGCGTGTTCACCGCGAGCGACATCGGGTCCTGGCCGTCGGTGGGGTCGCTGCCCAGGCTCATGTTGACGACCTTCGCGCCGGATTCCGCCGCCGCCCAGCGCATCCCGGCGAGCACGCCGTCGGCGGTGCCCCAGCCGGTGTCGTCGAGCACCTTGCCGACCGCGAGTTCGACGTCCGGCGCCACGCCCCGGTACCGCCCGCCCGAGGCGGCGCCGGTACCGGTGATGATCGACGCGACGTGGGTGCCGTGCCCGTGCCCGTCCTCGACCCCGCCCGTTCCGGTGAAGTCCTTGCCGACCACGGTCTTGCCGGCCAGGTCAGGGTGGTCGGTGTCGATCCCGGAGTCCAGCACGGCGACCCGCACCCCGGACCCGGTCAGCCCGCGCTCCCAGGCCGCCGGCGCGCCGACCTGCGGCACGCTCTGCTCCAGGGTGGCGCGGACCCGCTTGTTCAACCAGACCCGGCGCACCCCGGCCGCGCCGCGGGCGGTGGGCTCGGTCAGCTCGTCGAAGAAGACCGAGGTGTCGTCCTTGTCCTGGTCCAGCGCCGTCAGGTCGAGGTCCGGCAGCGTCCGGCGCACCGTGGCGCCCGGCACCTCGGCCATGACACCGGCACTGGCGCCGGTGTACTCGACCAGCAGCGGCACCTCGTCGGTGTGCGCGTCGTCGTAGCGCTGCCGGACCAGCCCGGTGACGTTGAACAGTTCGCGGTCCAGCACGCCCCTGCTCAGCAGCGGGGCGGCGTCGCCTGGCACGACGTACCAGTCGCCGTCGTGCCAGTACTTCTGGAACGGCACAGCGTGGCCGCGCGGCGCGGGCTCGATCCGCAGCGGAGCCGACGGGCCGCTCCCCCACAGCTCCACCCGGTCCCCGCTGACCAGCGTCACCGAGACGGGCTCACCCCGGCCCGCGGTGGCGTCCGGTTGGGCCACCGCCCCCGGACCCACCGCGGTGACCATGCTCGCGGCCAGTGCGGCCGCCAGTACGGCCACCGCTCCACCACGCCGGAAATGTCGTCGCCCCACCAGATCTCCTTCGAGTCGGGAATGCCGACCCTCCTACGCGGCGAGCCCGGCCCGCGTTGCGTGCCCGCGCGAATTTGACAGCACGCACAGATAACCGTTATCCATATGCCGTGCAGGACGTCGTGCTGGCCATGCTGGCGAAGGAGCCGGCGCACGGGTACGAGCTGCGCGGCCGGATGCGGGCCGCGCTCGGCCCGCTCGGCGAGACGATGAACGCCGGGCAGATCTACGTGACGCTGACCCGGCTGGCGAAGGCGGGACTAATCACCTCGGAACGGGCCGATGGCCTGCCGGACCGGCCGGACCGCCGGGTCCACGCACTGACCCCGGCCGGGCAGGAACGGGTCACGTCCTGGTTGACCGAGGTGAGTTGGCCGAAGCCGGACCTGACGGAGTTCCACCTCAAGCTGGTGGCCGCCGCCACCGCCCGGCTGGCCGATCCCGTGGCACTGGTCGACGCCCAGCGGCGCGAGGTCATGCGCCGGCTGCGGGACGCCCAGCGGACCGCGCTGGACAGGTCGATGGACCCGGTCGCCGGGTTGCTGATGGAGGGCGTGGTGCTGCGGTTGCGGGCCGACCTGGAGTGGCTGGAGGCGTGCGAGCGCATGTGGACCACGCGGAAGGCGGGCGGGTGACCGAGTCGGTGCTCCGCGCACGGGGACTGACCAGGCGGTACGGCCGGGGTAGCGGAATGGTGCGTGCGGTCGACGAGGTCGACCTGTCCGTGCCGGCCGGAGAGTCGTTGGCGATCATGGGCCCGAGCGGCTGCGGCAAGTCCACCCTGCTGCACCTGCTGGGCGGCCTGCAACGTCCCACCGCGGGACGGGTGTGGCTGGCGGGCCGCCGGCTCGACACGATGAGCGAACGGTCCCTGGCCCGGCTGCGGCGGGACAGCGTCGGGTTCGTCTTCCAGTCCTTCCACCTCATGGACGAGCTGACCGCGGTGGAGAACGTCGAACTGGCCGCGTTGCTGGCCGGGCGGTCACCCCGCCAGGCCCGGCGCCGTGCCGGCTACCTGCTGGACCGGGTCGGGCTCGCCGACCGCGCCGACCACCTGCCCTCGGCGCTGTCCGGTGGCCAACGTCAGCGGGTGGCCGTCGCCCGCGCGCTGAGCAACGAGCCGCTCGTCGTGCTGGCCGACGAACCCACCGGCAACCTGGACAGCGCCGCCACGCTGGAGATCCTGCGGCTGTTCGAGGACCTGCGCACCGAGGGACAGACCCTCGTGGTGGTCACCCACGACAGCCGCATCGCCGCGATCGCCGACCGGATGATCACCATGCGGGACGGGGCGTTCGCCGACGACAGCCGGCTCGCCGTCACCGCCCCCGTGCACGGCGGATGGCGTTGACGTGGCCGGTCGCCTGCTGCTCGTGTGCCGGCTGCTGGTGCGGGACCTGCGCCGACGCCCGATCGAGACGATCCTGCTGGTGGTCGCCATCTCCGCCGCGACCGGCACGTTGACCCTCGGCCTCGCCCTCAACGACGTCGCCGACCGGCCGTACGAGCGGACCCGGGCCGCCACCGCCGGGCCGGACGTGGTGGCGCGGCCGCACACCACCGGTCAGCGGGCGCTGGCCGCCCTCGCACCGCTGACCACCTCGGCCGGCGTCACCGGCCACAGTGGACCGTATCCGGTGGCGTTCCTGGTGATGACGGCCCACGGCAGGACCGTGCACACCGTCGTCGAGGGCCGGGACACCGCGCCGGCGCGGGTCGACCGGCCCGTGGTGACCGAAGGCACCTGGGTCCGCCCCGGCGGCGTGGTCGTCGAACGCGCCTTCGCCGACGCCCTCGGCGTGCGCGCAGGCGACGAGGTCGGCGTCGACGGCCGCCGGCTGCGGGTGCTCGGCACCGCGGTCACCACCGCCCGGCCCACGTATCCGTACGCGGGATGGATCGACCCGGACAGCGCGCTGGTCGAACGCGGCGGCCTGGTCTGGGTCCACCGCGCGGACATCGCAACACTCGCCGGTGCGCGGCCGCTGTCGTACACCCTGAACCTCGAGCTGGCCGACCCGGACGCCGGTGCGGCGTTCGTCGACTCGGCGACCACGCTCCACGCCGGCGAGCTCAGCACCTGGCAGGGCATCGCCGAGCAGGACGGCAGGCTGGTCGCCGACGCGCGGGAGGCGTTGCTGGTCGGCAGCTGGCTGCTCGCCGCCCTCTCGATCGCCGGCGTCACCGGCGTCGTCGCGGGCCGGGTGGTCGGCAGGCGCCGCCGGGTCGGGTTGCTCAAGGCCGTCGGCGCCGGGCCCGCCATGGTCGCCGTCGTCCACCTCGCCGAGTACCTGGTGATCGGGCTCGCCGCCGCCGGCATCGGACTGGCCGCCGGCCTGCTCGCCGCACCCGCGCTGATCCGGCCCAGCGCCGGGCTCCTCGGCGTCGTCGACACCCGACCGCCCGCGTTGTCCACGGTGGTGGCGGCGGTGTCGCTCGCCGTCGTGATCGCCACGGCGGCGACCCTGGTCCCGGTGGTGCGGGCCGCCTTCGCCAGTACCATCCACGCGCTGGCCGACGCCGCCACGCCGCCGAGACGCCGCCGGTGGCGCGTCCGGCTGTCCCGCCGGCTGCCCGTCACCCTGCTGATCGGGATCCGGGTCAACGCCCGCAGGCCGCGCCGCGCCAGGCTGGTCACGGTGAACACCCTGATCACCACGACCGTGCTCGTCGCCGTGCTGATGAACCACGCGCAGGACGAGCCGTTCGATCTCGGCTACACCGACCTCGTCGACCCCAGGGCCGAACGGACCGACCAGGCACTGCTCGTCCTCACCGTCGTGCTGGGCGTCCTCGCGCTCCTCAACGCCGTCGTCACCACCTGGACGGCGGTCCTCGACGCCCGGCGGCCGCTGGCCGTCGCGCGCACGCTCGGCGCCACGCCCGCGCAGGCCGGTCTGGGCCTCGGCGTGGCGCAACTGCTCCCCGCCATCCCCGGCGTCGCCGCCGGGATCCCGGTCGGCCTCGGGCTGTACACGATCGTCGGTCCCGGCGAACTCCGGTACCCACCCGACTCCTGGTTGCTCGCCACCGCACTCGGGGTCCTGCTCGTCGGCGCCGCGCTCACCGCGGTCCCCGCGATGGTCGCCGCACGACGTCCGGTCGCGGACGCCCTGGGGTCCACGCCGGCCTGACTCACAGCACGCGGTGGTCGAACACGCGCTGGGTCTTGCGTTCGCTCCTCGGCAGCGAGCCGGGCTCGACGACCTCGACGCCGATCCGCAGGCCGACCTTGTCGCGCAGCCTGCGTTCCAGCTCGCCGGCGACGCTCCGGTCGTCGGCCTCCACCCGGACGGTGAGGCTGTCCCGGCCCGCGGCGTCCCGGTCCACGTGCGCCTGGAACTCCGGGCCGACACCCTCCAGGTCGGCCAGCACGGTGTCGACCTGCATCGGCAGGAAGATGACGCCGCGGACCTTGATCTGGTCGTCGGACCGGCCGCGGATCCGTCCGATGCGCGGGTACGGGCTGCCGCAGGGGCAGGGCTCCGCGTACAGGTGGGTCAGGTCCCGGGTGCGGTACCGGATCAGCGGGGTGGCCTCCTTGTACGGCGTGGTCACCACCAGCTCGCCCGGGGTGCCGGCGGGCACCGGCTCGAGCGTGTCCGGGTCGATGACCTCCACGTGGAAGTGGTCGGTCCAGACGTGGATGCCGTCGTGCCGTTCGCATTCCACGCCGACGCCGCCGCCCCACAGCTCGGTCAGCCCGTACAGGTCGAACGTCCGCACGCCGAGCAGCGACTCGATCCGCGTGCGGGTGGCCTCACCCCACCGTTCCGAGCCGGTGAGCGCGACCCGCAACGACAGCTCGGAGCGCAGGTCGCGCCGGGCGACCAGTTCCGCGAGCAGCACGGCGAACGAGGAGGTGGCCCACAGCACGGTGCCGTCCAGCTCCCGCAACAGGTCAAGCTGCGTCTCGGTGTTGCCCGGACCGGTCGGCACGACCATCGCGCCCAGCCGCTCGATGCCGGACTGGAACCCGGTGCCGGCGGCCCACATCCCGTAGCCGACCGCGACCTGCACCCGGTCGTGCGGGGTCACCCCGGCGTACCGCAGGCACCGGGCCACCATCTCGGTCCAGTCCTCGACGTCGCGGGCGGTGTACGCGCAGATGGTGCGGCGTCCGGTGGTGCCGGTGGAGGCGTGCACCCGCACGACCCGCTCGGCCGGCACGGCGGCGTAGTCCAGTACCGGCGTCTCCCTGATCTCGGCCTTGGTGGTGAACGGCAGCTTGGCCAGGTCCTCCGGTTCGGCGATGTCCGCCGGCCGCACGCCGGCCGCGTCGAGCTTGTCGCGCAGGTACGCCGATCCGGACGTGACCCGCTCGAGCATCGCGCGCAGGGCGGCGGGATCCACCGGTGCCGTCATCTGTCCACCATCCCGTTCGTCGGTAGTCGCGCGGTCACGATACGCAGTCCCCGTGGCCGCGCGGTCCGGAGCAGCGCGCTGCGCCGGATGACGCAGTGGCTCAGTCGCCCACCCGCCCGGGGACGCCCTCGAGCCACCGGTCGGCGAACCGGTCGGCGGTCGCCTGGTCCCGGAAGCCGTAGGTCTTGAGCAGCCAGCGGGTCCTGGCTCGTTCCGGGTCGTTGATCTCGACGTGCTCGCGGCTGTGCAGCCCGTCCTGGTTGGCGAAGGTGAACAGGTCGCCGGTGCGGATGCGGTGCCGGACCTTCTCGGTACGCACCAACGCGTTCTTCAGTGCGATCAACGCGTCCTTGGCCTCCGGCGGGGCGTCCTCGGTGACCGTGGTGTGCGTGTCGACGTACCGCACGCTGTGCTCGCCGTAGAAGACGGCGTGGTTGTCCGAGACGGTCAGCGCGTTGTTCCGGTCCCGGGACAGCACGTCGAACGGGGTGTAGAAGTACGGCTGGCGCAGCGTGTGCCGTTCCCGCTCGGTGAGCGCCGCGAGCAGGTCCGGCCCGGACACGAATCCGGTGTAGGTGATGTCCTCTTCCGGACAGCGCATGCCGAGCAGGGTGATGTAGTCGGCGCGCACCGGGTGGGCGGTGCGGTCGTTGTGGAAGGCCAGTTCCCCGTCGCTGTAGCCGGTCTGCTTTCCCCGGTACCGGTCGATCGCGATCACGTCGATGAAGAAGTCGCCGTTGAACCGCGACCCGTAGGACAGCAGCGGCGTGCCGACCAGGTGCCCGAAGAGTTGGAGGAACGACTCGGCGACGAACGTGGTCTTCTTGGCGTACTTGTCCGCGAGCGGGTCGCGTTGGTCCAGAAGAGGGATGTTCTCGTCGAGAGGGCAGTTGCGCAACGCGTGGGCGAACGCGGCGCCGGTCTCGCGTTCCTTGCGAATCCGGTCGGTCACCTCGATCAGCGCACTCGGCACCTCCTCGCGGCGAACCAACCCGGCGACCTCGCCGGAGAAGGCGATCGGGTCTCGGTAGGGGTGGGCGCCCACCGTGCGCAGCAGCGCGCTCAGCTCGTCGCGTTCGGCGTCGGTGAAGGCGTGTGACAGCAACATGCGACCTCGGGGGGATGTCGAAGTGTCCTGGCTGACCGAGAGGGAAAGTTAGTGGAGTACCAACGGTTTGTCATAGGCCCGATCGCAGTATTGACTCCGGTCGCGCCGGCACGTTTTGATTCTGCGCGGTCGAGCCGGACCAGCCGAGAGGATCATGGTGTCGGACACACTGCCCGAGGCGCTACCGACCATGCCCCCCGACGTCGAGGTGATCGACTGCACGTTGCGGGACGGTGAACAGACACCCGGGGTCTGGTTCACCGTCGAGGAGAAGGTCCGGCTCGCGGAGCTGCTGGCGGACGCCGGGATCGGCGTGCTGGACGCCGGTTTCCCCGGCGCGTCCGGCGCGGATCTCGAGGCGATGCAGGAGATGCGCCGCACCGGCGTGTCCGCCCGGATCGGCGCGACCGCGCGCCCGCTGCTCCAGGACATCGCCGCGGCGCACAAGGCGGGAGCCGACGAGGTCTTCCTGTTCATGCCGACCAGTGACCTGCGACTGCGGGAAACCCTTGGCATCACCCGGGACCAGGCCGCGCACCTGATGCGCTCCGGGGTGGACGAGGTGCTCGGCGACGGCATGGGACTCAACGTGGTGTTCGAGGACTCCACCAGGGCCGACCCAGCACACCTGGTCCGGTTGGTCGACGAGCTGTGCGTGCCCGGCACCGTGTCCCGGTTGGTTCTCGCCGACTCGGTCGGCTGCGCGCGCCCGGCCAGCATGCGCGCGCTGGTTCGTGCCCTGGCCGAACGGCTGGACCCGGACATCGCGATCTGCACCCACGCCCACAACGACTACGGCCTGGCGACGGCGAACACGCTGGCCGCCGTCGAGGCCGGCGCCCGGTCGATCACCTGCACGGTCAACGGGATCGGCGAACGGGCCGGCAACGCCGACCTCGCCGAGTGCCTGGCCGCGTTGACCCACCTGTACGGCGTGCGGCACGGCGTACTGGCCGACCGGCTGCCAGGACTGGCCGCCTTCGTCGAGCGGGCAAGCGGGATCCACATGAGCGCGACCAAGCCGGTCACCGGGTACAACGTGTACCGCCACGAGTCCGGGGTGCACGTGGACAGCATGCTCAAGGACACCCGCAGCTACGAGGTGCTGCCGCCGGCCTGGACCGGGCGTGAGCGTGCCTACGTGGTCGGCAAACACAGTGGCGCGTCGGTGATCCGGCACATCCTCAGCCAGGCGGACCCGCCGCGCGACGTCGACGAGGACACCGCGCGGCTACTGGTCGACCTGGTGAAGCGGACCGTCGAGAACGGGGACAAGTCCCAGCACGAGCTGGCGTACGCCGCGCGGGAGGCGTTCACCGCGGCCGCGCTGGCCGGCGTGCCACCGCACGTGGTGGTCTCCGAGTACGACCGCATTTCCTTGGGAGGAAACAGGTGAGGCGTGCCCAGCCGACCACCGCCAAAACCGTCACCTCAGGGGAACGTGACGCGACCCGGCCACAAATACGTGATCAAGCCGAACTTGCGCTTCCCAGCGCGACCAACAGGAAAAAATCCGGGGAGGCGGGGCGGACGCTGAGCGACAAGGTGATCGAGGCGCACGCCTGCGACGAGGACGACACGGCGCTCTACCGTCGGGTGAACGTCGACGCCGTGCTCGGCCACGACGCCACGACGGCGCTGCTCATCGACGACTTCGAGCGCCGCGGTCTGTCCATCTGGGACCGTGACCGGGTGCTGTTGGCCAACGACCACTTCTCGCCGCCCGCGACCGCCGAGCGGGCGGACATCTCCAACCGGTTCCTCGCCTTCGCACGCGAGCGGGAGATCCCGAACCTCATGCTGGACCGGGGGATCTGCCACCAGCTGCTGGTGGAGCACCAGCTGTGCCAGGCGGGCGGGCTGGTCGTCGGCGCGGACAGCCACACGATCATGGCCGGCGGCATCGGGGTGTGCGCGACCGGGATGGGCGCGACCGACATCCTGTTCACGCTGGCGACCGGGACCACCTGGCTGCGCAGGCCGGAGACCATCGCGGTCCGGTTCCACGGCGCGCTGCCGCCCGGATCGGGTGGCCGGGACGTCGTGCTGGCGCTGCTCGCGATCCTCGGGGAGAGCGGGGCGCAGTACCGGTCCCTGGAGTTCCACGACGAGTCCACGTCGCGGCTGTGCCAGGACGACCGGTTCGCCATCGCCAACATGGCGGTCGAGATCGGCGCCAAGTTCGGGGTGTTCGTGCCGGACGAGGTCACCGTCGACTACTACCGGAAACGGGACGGCGAACTGCTCGGCACCCTGGTCCGGCCGGACCAGGACGCGGTGTACGAACGGGTGATCGACCTGGATCTGTCCGAACTGGACCCTCGGGTGGCCAAGCCGTGGTCGCCGGCCAACGTGGTGCCGCTGCGGGAACTGGAGCCGACCCCGATCACCACCGCGTTCCTCGGTTCCTGCGCGAGCGGGCGGCTGTCCGACCTCCGGGACGCCGCCGCGGAGCTGACCGACCGGAAGGTGCACCCGGACGTCCGGTTCGTGGTGATCCCGGCGTCGGTGGAGGTGTTCAAGCAGGCGCTGCGGGCCGGCTACGTGGAGACCCTGACCGAGGCCGGCGCGATCGTGAACCACTCCAGCTGCGGCGCGTGCGGCGGCATCGACAAGGGCGTGCTCGGCGCGGACGACGTGTGCGTGTCCACCTCCAACCGCAACTTCCGCGGCCGGATGGGGCACTGGGACAGCCGCACCTACCTGGCCAGTGCGCGCACGGTGGCCCGCGCGGCCGCGCGGGGCGTGCTCGCGCCCGACCTGTACGGCGAGCGGAGGAACGGATGACCGCGATCGAGGGTCGCGTCTGGCTGTTCGGCGACGACGTGAACACCGACGTGATCCATCCGCCCGCGTTCTACAGCCTGGACCCGGACAAGGTCCGGCGCGGGCTGTTCCACGGCTACGATCCCGACCTCCAGCCCAGCCTGCGGCCGGGCGACGTGCTGGTCGCCGGGCGGAACTTCGGCTGCGGGTCGAGCCGGGAGACCTCGATCCGTTCGATCAGGCTCAACGAGGTCGGCGCGATCGTCGCGGTCGACTTCGCCCGGATCTTCTTCCGCAACGCGACCAACAACGGTCTGCCCTGCCTCACCTTCGCCGACGCCGGCGACCTGGCCCGGCTGCGTCAGGGGCAGCGGATCACGGTCGACCCGGACACGGCCGTCCTGCACACCGAGGACGGAAGCGTCCCGCTCACTCCCCCTGGCGCGTTCGTCCGCCGGATCTGGTCCGCGGGCGGCCTGCTGGAGCTGTTGGCACCCGGGTGACGCAGCGCCGGATGACGTCGAGGGCCTCGTCGACGTGTTCGGCGTGCGACCGGTGGCTGAGCACGCACATCCGGATCACGGTGTGGCCGTCGAGGCTGGTGCTGGACAGCAGCACCCGGCCGGAGGAGTTGATCCGGTCGAGCAGGCGTCGCGTCGCCTCATCGCCCGCCACGTGCCGGAAGACCACTGTGGATAGTTCGGGGCGTAGCGGCAGGTGCACTTCGGGAACGCGCCGCAGTTCGTCGTAGGCGTGGGCGGCGAGGTCCAGCTTCTCGTCCAGCGCGTCGCGGAACGCGGCGACGCCGTGCAGGTGCAGCGGCAGCCACAGCCGCAGGCCGCGGAACTCACGGGTCAGCTCGGCGCCGAGGTCGCCGTAGTTCGGCGGGACGTCGGTGGTGCCGAGGTCGTGCAGGTAGGGCGCCTCGTCCACGTGGGCAGCGCGCAACGCCCCGGGGTCGCGCACCAGCAGCACCCCGGTGCCGTGCGGCTGGAACAGGCTCTTGTGCGGGTCGAGGGTGATCGAGTCGGCCGAGGCGATGCCGGCGAGGCGGTCCCGCCCGCGCTCGGTGAGCTGGAAGAAGCCGCCGTAGGCCGCGTCCACGTGCAGCCACAGGTCCTCCCGGCGGGCGAGGGCGGCGATGTCCGGCAGCGGGTCGACGGTGCCGGTGGCGGTGCTGCCGGCCGTGCCGACGATCAGGAAGGGCCGTCGCCCGGCGGCCCGGTCGGCGGCGATCACCCGGGCCGCGGCGGCGACGTCCATGCGCAGGTCCCGCGTGGTCGGCACCACGCGCATGTTCTCCGGCGCGATGCCGGCGATCCTGGCCGCCTTCGCCACGCAGAAGTGGGTGTGCTCGGTGACGTACACCGTGCCGTCGCCGAACGCCTGGCCGAGGTGGTGGTGGCGGGCGGCGACCACGGCCGACAGCGTGCCCATCGACGCCCCGGTCGTGATCACTCCCCCGGACCCGGCCGGCAGGCCGAACTCGGCGCACAGCCAGCGCAGCACGCCCTCCTCCATGGCGACCAGGCCCGGTGCCGCCCAGGCCAGCGCGGTCTGCCGGTTCACCGCCCTGGCCAGCAGCTCGGCGATCGCGGCCGACGGCAGCCCGCCGGTGGGGATGTAGGCGAAGAACCGGGGCCCGGCCGTCTCCAACGCGTACCGGCCGGCGTCGCCGAACGTCGCCAGCAGCTCGTCGAACCGGCCGGCGTGCTCCGCCGGCGGCGTCCCGAACTCCTCCGCCGCCCGCGCGGGCAGCTCCGGCCCGTTCGCCGGCGCGTCGTGCACCCCGTCGAGGAACGAGACGACGAACCGGCCGGCGGCGTCGATCCACTCGGCGAGCGTGTCCTGGTCCGGATCGAGCGCGTCACCGGAGGTAGCGGTCACGCGCCGCCGTCCAGGTCGGTGCGCAGGATGCCCAGGAGCACCATGTCGCGGCGCCGGCCGTCCCGCACCTGCGCGCCGCGGACCACCCCGTCCCGCCGGAAGCCTGCCTTCTCCAGGGCACGCAGCTCGGCCACGTTGTCCACGTCGGTGCCGGCCTCCACCCGGTCCAGCCCGGTGGTGGCGAACAGGTGCTCGACGAGCAGCCGTTGCGCCGTGGTCCCCACCCCGCGGCCCCGCGCGTCGGGAACCAGTTCGATGCCGATGTTCCAGGCCGAGCAGCCGAACGTGCCGCCGTAGCCCACCGCGTGCCAGCTGACCACGCCGAGCAGGCGACCGGTCTCCGCGTCCAGCACGGCGCCGCGGAACGGCGTCCGCGGCGTCTGCGGGGACAGCCGGTCGTCGCGGTCGAGCCCGAAGGCACCGTCGGAGGCCTTCGCCACCGCCCGCCGGTCACCGGGGATGGCACGCGCGAGCACGACGCCGTCCCGCCGGGCGAGAACCTCCCGTTCGCCGTCGACGGCTCGGTCGATGGCCTCGAGGTCGGAGCGCAGCAAGCTGTACAGCACCATGTCGGTGCTCTCGCCGCCGCGCCGCGAGATCCCGCGGAGCACGCCCTCCAGGTGGAAGCCCGCGCTGTCGAGCCCGCGCCGCGCCGGCACGTTGTCCACGGCGGTCACCGCCTGGATCCGGTCGACCTCGGTGGTCGCGAACAGGTGCCTGGCCAGCAGCCTGCCCCCGCGCCCGCTCAGCCCCCGGCCCTGGGCCTCCGGCAGCAGGTGGAAGCCCTGGTTCCAGCCGATGCCGGACAGCACGGCGAGGTGGGGAACCGGGCGCCAGCTCATCGTGCCGAGCAGCTCACCGCTCTCCAGGTGAACCAGCCCGGCCCAGAACCGGGGGACGTCGAGGGGGATCGGCCGGTCGTCCGGATCACCGTCGAACGTCCGCTCGCACCGCGCGAGGATCGCCTCCGGCTCCCCCTCGCGCAGCTCCACGAGGGCGACGACGCCGTCACTCGCCAGCACCGTCCGCTCGGCCGGTCCGGCATCGATCCCGCTCATACACCACCACCGATTCAGCCGTGTGAACGCAAGTCCCGGCGGATGGTAGTGCCGATCGCCCGGGACGGGTCAGTGCCGTTCGCGGAGTGGGGCGCCGACCTCGTGCAGGTGGCGGAGTGCCTGTGCGTAGGAGTCGAACAGTCCGGTCTCCGCGTAGGGCACGCCCAGTTCGGCGCAGTAGTCGCGCACGATCGGCTGGGCGCGGCGCAGGTGCGGGGACGGCATGCTGGGGAACAGGTGGTGCTCGATCTGGTAGTTCAGGCCGCCGAGCGCGTTGTCCACGAACCAGTTGCCGCGCACATTGCGGGAGGTCAGCACCTGCCGGCGCAGGAAGTCCGGGCGCTCGTCGCCGGTCAGCGTGGGCATTCCCTTGTGGTTGGGCGCGAAGATCGAACCCATGTACACGCCCCACAGCGCCTGGTGCACGACCAGGAACAGCACCGCCTTGCCCGGGGACAGCACCACGAACAGCGCGCCGAGGTAGCCGGCGAAGTGCGTGAACAGCAGCACGGCCTCCAGGCCACGCCGCTTCACCACCGGGTTCCACAGCGCACGCACGCTGGAGACGTGCAGGTTCAGGCCCTCCAGGGTGAGCAGCGGGAAGAACAGGAACGCCTGCCACCGCCCGATGAAACTCGGCAGCCCGCGGCTGGCCCGCGCCTGGTCGTCCGACCACACGAGGATGTCCGGCGCCACGTCCGGGTCCAACTCCTCGTGGTTGGGGTTCGCGTGGTGCCGGGTGTGCTTGTCCATCCACCAGCCGTAGCTCATCCCGACACCCAGGTTGCCCGCGACGAACCCGCCGATCTCCGACCACCGCCGGGTGCGGAACACCTGCCGGTGCGCGATGTCGTGCGAGACCAGCGCGACCTGCCCGAACATCACGGCGAAGAACACCGCGACGAGCAGCTGCCACCAGGAGTCCCCCAGCGCGATGAAACCCGCCAGGCCACCGAGATAGCACACCGCGAGCAGTCCCAGCCGCACCACGTAGTACCCCGGACGCCGGTCCAGCAGCCCGGCGTCCTTGACGCGCCGGGCCAGCCGGGAGAAGTCGCTACCGGTCGACGAGGGAACCGACGGAGCGGTATCAGTTGTCATACGCACACTGTTCAGCATCGCCGGTGGGCGCGGGACCCCGGTGGCACCCGAATCGCTACGGGGGGCAGCCCTATTGTGCCGCCGCGGGCACCTCGGCAGCTGACTCAGCGTGGACCAGTACCCGCTTGCTGTCACCGTCGGACAGGAACGCCGCGAGCTCCTGCCCGTGCTCGGCGACGGCGGTGTGCTCGGCGCGGGAGAGGCGGCGCAGCGGGGTGACGACCACGGTGCCCGTGTCGACGGTCCACGTGGCGGCGACCCGGCCGTCGACCAGTGCCACGCGGGCGCCGGCGACCGACAGGCCGCGGTGGTCGTCGTCGATGATCCGGCCGCGGTCGTGGTAGCCGAGGATCGCGTTGTCGAACGCGGGCAGGAACCGCACCGGGGCGGGCGTGTCGGGGTCGGGGCGCGGCGCGTCGGGGAGGTCGACCAGCTCCCGGCCACGCTCGTCGCGGAAGGACACCAGCTCCTCGCGGATCGCGGCCACCGCGCCGGGGAGCCCGGCCAGACCGCACCAGGCGCGGAGATCGGCGACGGCGGCCGGCCCGTAGGCGGCCAGGTAGCGCCTGACCAGCGCCTCGCCGACCGGGTCGGAACCGTCCGGGGCGGGCGGGTCGATCTCCCGGCCGAGCCACGAGGCGAGCGCGACGTTCCGCACCGCTCGTTTGGTCCGCCACAGCCCGCGCGGCGGGAGCTGCACGACCGGGACGGCGGCCGCGACCGCCATCTCCCCCAGTGCCCGCGGCCCGCTCGCCGGCCAGCGCACGGCGAGCGCCCGGCCGATCTCGGCCATCGAGCGGGGTTCCTCGTCGGCCAGCAACGCCCGGACCGCCGCGGCGAACTCGTCGAGGTCCACCCCGTCGAACTCGCGGCGGTACACCCCGAGCACCCGTTGCCGGAGCATGGCGTCGTGCCGCGCCCGCCAGGCCAGCGCGTCGTCGGCCGGGACGAGGTGGATCGTGCGGCGCATGAGGTGGGTGCGGACCACGCGCCTGCCGGTCAGCAGCTCGTCGAGGGCGGCCGGTTCGAAGGCCCGCAACCGGGACCAGAGGCCGACGAACGGTTCCTGTGGTTCCTGGGCCTGCATACCGCACAGGTGTGCGACGGCGTCGAGCACCGGCAGGTCGGCGCGCTCCAGCAGCAACTGCCGGGCGAGCGTCGCGCGGTTGAGTGCCCTGGCGTCCAGCACGGTCATGGGGCAACCGTCGCACACGAAGCGGTCAGCGCGTGTCCTTTTCCCGGCTACCCGACCCTGCCGTGCAGAGCCGGGGACACATCAGCGGCGTCCGAGCCGGCGCAGGCGGACAGCAGGAGTCTGGTCGAGCGGTCGTGGTGGTGGCGTGCCAGGGCGTGGTCGCCGCGCGCGGTGGCCACGTCCCCGAGGGTCTGCCAGCGGGCCGCCTCGTCGGTGCGGTCGCCGTTGCGGTGGAAGACCGCCGCGGCGCGTTCGAGTACGCCGGTGCCCGCCAGCGTCCCGGCCGCCGCCCGGATCTGGCCGATGGTGGCCATGCCGGCGACCGCCAGGCCCTCGCCGCGCCGGTCACCCAGCCGCTCGAACAGTGTCCGCGCGTGCACCGGGTAGGCGCTTGCCCGGTCCAGTTCGTCCCGGTAGATGGTCACCTGGGCGAGACCGCGGAGCAGTTCCGCCTCTCCCCGCACGTTGCCGTGCTCGCGGACCGCGTCGAGGGCCAGCCGGTGCCCGTGCCGCCATTCCTCGTACAGGCCGCGGTGGTCGAAGTAGGGCGCCACGACCGCGGCCAGCTCCCAGGCGAGTTCGTCGAGCCCCCACCGCACGGCGAGCTCGATCGCCAGCAGAGCCGTGGACCGCTCGGCATCGAGCCAGGTCAGCGGATCGTCGACCGGCCGTGCGGCGACCGGCACCCCGCGCCTGGTCCGATCCTGCGCTGCACCGAGAGTTCGGGTGAGGGGAAGCCGTGCACGCCGGCGACCAGCCCCGACACCGACGGGGGAACGTTCGAGTACCACGCCGGACCGGTCGGCGTCACCAAGACCTCGAACCGCTGCGTCTGGGCCGGCGGCTACATCAACTGGAAGGGCACCACGTACAGCATCAGCAGCGGGCGACAGGGCTGCCCGAACTGATCCGTTCACGACGATGCCGCCCCCGACCGGAGGGCGGCATCGTCGCGTGGTCAGCCGGCGGAGAAGGCCCGAACCAGTTCCGGGACCTCGCGGAGGTGGGTCTCGATGATGCCGACGCCGCGCTCGCCGTCGTGCTCGTCGAGGGCCGCGACCAGCTCCCGGTGCTCCCGCTCGATCAGCGGCAGGCGCTCGGGGCTCGAGTGCAGGTTCTTGACGGCGAGGCGGATCTGGCGCGGGCGCAGTGAATCGTAGATGTCCGCCATCACCGCGTTGCCGGTGTGGCGGACGATCGAGGCGTGGTAGAGCTGGTCCAGGCGGGCCAGCTCGTCCCAGTTCTGGTCCCGCCGCGCCCGCTCCATCCCCTCGACCAGCTCGTGCGACTCGGGCGGCGCGCCGAGCCTGCGCGCACAGATCTTCGTCAGCGCGTCGGCCTCGATGACGAACCTGGTCTGGTAGATCTGCCGCATCTCGGTGACCGTGACGACCCGGACCTGTGCGCCCTTGCGCGGAACCAGGTCCACGAAGCGTTCCGCCTGGAGCCGGTGCAGGGCCTCCCGGATCGGCGTTCGGGACGTGCCCACCTCCCTGGCCAGCGCGACCTCGTCGAGGAACTGCCCTTCGGAGAAGGTCCCGGACAGGATCGCCTGCGCGATCCAGCCGTAGGCACGCTCACGCGCGGACGGAGGCGGGGCGTCGACTGGCTTCGGCGGCATCCGCCAAGCATACCTTTACACCTCACGTACACACCATGTATACATGGCGTCCACAGGAGCCCGGGTGGAGGGAGTCGCGTGAGCGGGCAGGGTGCGAAAAGGCATGGCGTCTGGCTGTCCGAGCCGTCCGCCGCCGCCGTCGAGATGGGTCACCAGGCGGGCTACGGCACGGTCGTGCTGGACATCGAACACGGAACGTTCGATCTCGCGGCGCTGGACTGGCTGATCCCGTTCGTCCGGGCCAAGGGCATGTACCTGATCGCCAAGGTGCTCGGTCCGGAACGCGGGCCCATCCAGCAGGCCCTGGACCTCGGCGCGGACGCCGTCGCGATCCCGCACATCGAGTCGGCCGAGCACGCGCGGCGGGTGTGCGGGTACGCCAAGTTCCCCCCGCTCGGCGACCGCTCCTTCGCGGGCGGGCGCACCTCCGCGTACGGCGGGTTCACCGACGAGTGGGTCACCGAGCAGGACACGGGCACGCGGTGCTTCCCGATGATCGAGGACGCCTCGGCGTTCGAGTCCGTCGAGGACATCCTCCGGCTGCCGGTGGTCGACGGCGTCTTCGTCGGCCCGTCCGACCTGTCGCTGCGCCGGGGACGCGGCGCCTACGGGGTCGAGGCCGACGACCTCGCCGACATCCGGCACGTCGCGCGGGCGGCCAGGGCCGCCGGCAAGCCGTGGATCCTGCCCGCCTGGAGCGAGCCGGAGCAGCGGCTCGCCGTCGAGGAGCGGGCCGAGACGATCGTCGTGACAATGCAGTACGCGGCCCTGCTGTCGGGATTCACCGGAAAGCTCCGCGCCCTGCGCGAGATCGAGAACGAACAGAGGAGCCGTTGATGACCCTGACCGTGGCGGTCGGCCAGTTCGCGCCGACCGAGGACAAGGCCGCCAACCTCGCGGCCATCGAAGGGATGCTGCGCGAGGCGGCCGACCGCGGCGCCCGCCTCGTCGTCCTGCCCGAGTACTCGGTGTTCACCGCGCCCCGGATGGACGACCGGTTCGTCGACAGTGCCGAACCGCTCGACGGTCCGACCGTCTCCCGGCTCTGCGCCCTGACCGAGCGGAGCGGCGTGACCGCGATCGTCGGGGTGAACGAGACCGCGGGCGACGGCCGGATCCACAACGCGCTGGTCGGCATCCAGCAGGGCGAGGTCCGGGCGGTCTACCGCAAGGTCCACCTGTACGACGCCTTCGGGTACCAGGAGTCGGACCGGGTGCTCGCCGCCGACCCGTCCGCGCCGGAGCTGCTCGAGGTGGACGGCTACCGGGTGGGCATGCAGACCTGCTACGACCTGCGGTTCCCCGAGACGTCCCGCACGCTCGTGGACGCCGGGGCGGACGTCATCGCGCTGCCCGCCGAGTGGGTGCCCGGCCCGCTCAAGGAGCAGCACTGGAACACCCTGATCCGGGCCAGGGCGATCGAGAACACCGTCTACGTCGCCGCGGCCGACCAGTGCGCGCCAACCGGCTCTGGCCACAGCGCGCTGATCGACCCGATGGGCATCACGGTGGCGGCGCTCGGCGAAGGTCCCGGCCTGGCGACCGCGGTCGTGGAGCGCGCCCGGCTCGACCACGTCCGGCAGGTCAACCCGGCCCTGTCCCTGCGACGCTACCGAGTGACTCCCGCCGGAGCGTGATCACATGACGTATCAGGCGACCCGTGGCGTGGCGGCGCGAGCGCGGCTTCTCCGGCCGGTGGCCATCGCCGCGGCCGTGACGATCGGGGCGGCGGGACTCGCCGCCTGCGGCCCGGCCGGCGAGGACGACACCTTCGTCCTGCACTACACGACGTACTCGAGCCCGACCTCCGACCAGTCGAAGGCGGTGCAGCGCTGGGCCGAGGAGGTGGAGCAGCGCACCGACGGCGGTGTCACCGTCCGCTTCCACTACTCGGAGAGTCTGGTGGACGCCGACGAGGCGGTGCGGGCCTCCCAGGACGGGCGCGCCGACCTGGCGCAGGTCGGCTCCATCTACGCGGCGTCTGACCTGTCGATGTTCACCGTCATCGAGCTGCCGTTCGAGACGAACAACCCCGAGGTGCAGATGACGGCCATCATGCGCCTGTACGAGGAGAACCAGACCTACCGGGAGGACTTCGAACGGCAGGGCGTCCGGTTCCTGTTCCCCATCCCGCTCGGCAACGCCGTCCTCGGCACGAACCGGCCGGTGGAGAGCGTCGACGATCTGCGCGGGCGCAGCATCCGGTCCGGTGGCCTGATGTCCGAGGTCATGCTCGCGGTCGGCGCCAACCCGGTCGCGATGACCGCGAACGACATCTACGAGTCGTTGGAGCGGGGTGTCGTCGACGGCTACACCGCGCTCGCCGTGGCCAACCTGTCGACCTTCGGGCTCGCCAAGACGACGCGGTACCTGACCGACCCGGGCGTCGGTGCGTACTCCTCGTCGATCGTGGTGGTCAACGAAGAGGTCTACCAGTCGATGCCGGACCGGTACCAGCAGGCGTTGCAGGCGGCGTCCGACAACTCCATCGCCAACGGTCTCGAGGAGATGGACGCCGCCGCCGGCACCGCCTGCGCGGAGCTGAAGGCCGCCGGCACCGAGTTCGGTGCGTTCCCCGAGGACCAGGTCGCCGACTGGAAGGAGCGGGCCGACATCGCCGAGAGCTGGGTGGCCCGCTACGAGCAGAAGGGCTACGACGCCCGCTCGGTGCTCGAGGACTACCGGCGGATCATCGACGAGGAGACCCCGCGCTCGGACTACCGCGCACCGCTCGCGGCCTGCATGAAGGGCGAAGTCCGATGAAACACCTTCTGTCAACCACCTTCGCAGCGGTCACCTCAGGGGAACGTGACGCAAGCCGGCCACAAGTACGTGACCAGGCCGAACCCGCGTTCTCCAACGCGACCAACAGGGATGAATGCGGGGAGGCGGAACAGTGAGCGCGGGGCGGTTGTCGCGGGTCGCGCGGGTCAGCGCCACGGTCTTCGGCCTGACGGCCGGGGTGTTCCTGCTCGCCCTCGTCCTGCTCACCGTCGCCGACGTCGGCGGCCGGTCGCTGTGGAACCAGTCGGTTCTCGGTACGGTCGACATCTCGACGTTGCTGCTCGTGGCGATCGCGTTCCTCGGGCTGGCGTCCGCGGAGCTGGACGGGCGCCACGTGTCCGTCGCGATGCTGGAGGAACGGCTCAGCCGCAAGCGGCGCGTGGTGCTCTCCGCCGTCCGGGCGGTGCTGCTGGCCGGGATCGGCCTGCTGCTCGTCTGGGGTCTCGCCGACGTCCTGTTCAGCGCGGTCGACCGGGGTGAGACCACCAACGACATCCTCCGGCTGCCGACGTGGCCGGCGAAGCTCGTGCTGTTCGTGTCGTTCGCCGCGTTCTTCGTCGCCGCCGTCGCCAAGGAGATCCAGGAGCTGCGGGCCCTCCGCCGGAACCAGGACCAGGAGGCGAACCGATGACCACGATGACGCTCATCGCCCTTGTCGTCGTCGTCGTGTTGTTCCTGACGCTGCTGGCGATCAGGTTCCACGTCGGGCTGTCGCTCATGCTGGCCGGCCTGGTCGGGGTCGTGCTGCTCCGCGGCTCGGACGCCGCGGTCAGCACGGTGTCCAACCAGCCCTTCTCGACCGCGGCCGACTACTCGTTGACGATCGTGCCCCTGTTCATCCTGATGGGTGTGCTGGCGGTGAACGCGCGGCTCGCGCAGGCCGGGTTCGACCTCGCGTCGCGGGTGCTGCGCAAGCTGCCGGGCGGCACCGCGCTGGCGTCGCTGAGCGGGTCCGCGCTCTTCGCCGCGGTGACCGGGTCCAGCGTCGCCACCGTGGCCACCATGGCCAGGGTGTCCACCGATGCGATCGTCAAGGCGGGCAACGGGATCAGGCTCGCCGCCGGCGTCGTCTGCGCCGGCGGAACGCTCGGGGTGCTGATCCCGCCGTCGATCGTCCTCGTGCTGTACGGGGTCGTGACGGACGAGAACATCGGGCACCTGCTGCTGGCCGGGATCGGGCCGGGACTGCTGACCGTGCTCGCCTACGCGGTCACCGTCGTCGTGGTCGCGACGCGGGAACGCAGGCGGGCGCCGGTGCCGGCCGGTACGGCGGGTGGCGCCGTGGACGGGAGCGACCGGGAACCGGTGACGCCGCCCAAGCTGGACCTCACCGGTTTCGGGTTCCTGGTCGTGATCTTCCTGGTCTCGATCGGCACGATCTACTTCGGCGTCGCCACGCCCACCGAGGCGGCCTCGTTCGGTGCCATGGCCGCGCTGGTCATCCTGCTGATCCGCACCAGGCCGCCGCGCTGGCTGAGCTCGATCAAGAACTCGATCGTCGAGGCCGTCGGCCTGACCGCCATGACGTTCCTGCTGATGACCGGCGCCGGGGTGTTCACCTACTTCCTCGCGCTGTCCGGCGCGAGCACGGCCCTGGTGAACGCCGTCCTCGCCGCGGACCTGGCGCCGTACCTGGTGCTCGGGCTGTGTCTCGTGCTGTTGCTGCCGCTCGGGATGTTCCTCGACGGGATCTCGATGATCCTGATCGCGGCGCCGCTGCTGCACCCGATCCTGGTCGGGTACGGCTTCGACGGGATCTGGCTCGGCGTCCTGATCGTCAAGGTCGCCGAGATGGCGCTGATCACCCCACCGGTCGGGATGAACGCGTTCGTCTACTCCGGATCGGTGCCGGAGGCCGGGCTGGGCCGGATCTTCCGCGGCATCGTGCCGTTCATCGTCGCGGACATCGTCGTCGTGGCACTGCTCGTGCTGCTGCCGGACATCGTCACGTTCCTGCCGTACCTCTCCAGCGCGTGACAACCCTCCATCTCAGAAGAAAGGACACCATGTTCGTCGTCAACGACATGCCGGAACCGATCGACGACCGGATCGTCAGCGAGCTGTCGACGGTGTGCGTCTCGACGCTCGGGCACATGCGCGACCACGGGTTCGCGCTCGGGTTGGTACCCAACCGCAGGCCCGTCCGGTTCGTCGGCACCGCCGTCACCGTCCGGATCCCGCACCTGGACTCGACGGCGGTGCACCTGGCCGTGGACATGCTCCGGCCGGGTGACGTGCTGGTGGTCGACCAGTCCGGTGACCACCAGCGCTCCTGCTTCGGCGGCCTGGTCTCCTTCACGGCCAAGGCCAGGGGTGCCGTCGGCGCCGTACTCGACGGCTCGATCAACGACCACGACGAGACGCTCGCCTACGACTTCCCCGTCTTCTCCCGCGGGTTCAGCCCGCTGACCACGCGCATCGCGGGCGTGGAGGGCGCGATCAACGTCCCGGTCACCGTGGCCGGCGCCGTGGTCAACCCCGGTGACGTCGTCTTCGCGGACTCCGACGGGGTCGCCTTCCTGCGGCCCGCCGACGCGGTCGGCCTCGGCGCCCAGCTCGCGGCGAAGGAGAACGCCGAGATCCCGGCCCGCGAGTCGATCGCGAACGGCGGGAGCATCGCCGAGTTCTCCGGGGCGGCCGCGTACCGCCCGTGACGCCTCACATCGCCGTCCGGTAGAGCGCGGCGAGGGCGCCGTCGACGGGGTGCGGCAGCGGCCGACCCGAGGAGCCGAGCCGGTTCCACCGCTGCAGGTTCAGCGCGACGGCCATCCGCCGTGCCCCGTCGGCGCGGGTCATGGCCATCGTGCCGCCGCCCCAGACGGTGCCACCGTGACCCCAGAACGCGGTACCCGGCTCCATCGGGTGCAGGCCGAGGCCGTAGTCGATCACCTCGCCCTCCTGGGAGACCACCCGGACGGTGCGGCGCATCTCCGCGAGCGAGGACTCCGCGACGATCTCGCCGGCGAGCAGCAGGCCGTAGAAGCGGTTGAGGTCCGCGACGGTCGAGACCAGCGCGGCCGCCGGGCCGACCCAGGACATGTCGTAGACGCTGTAGTCGCGCGGGGGGTCGATCATGCCGAACCACGACTCGTAGAGCCGTGAATGTGGCCCCCGCACCTCCGGCCGGGTGGGGAACCCGGTGTCGCGGAGACCGGCGCGCTCGATGACGTCCTGGGTGATGTACTCCTCGGCCGGGGTGCCGGTCACCCGCTCCAGCAGCTCGCCGAGGAGCAGGTAGTTGGTGTTGGAGTACACCCCGGGGGTCCCGCCCGGGGTGCCCGTGGCCGGCGCGCCGACCCCCATCGCGATCAGTTCGACCGGGTCGAACCGGGTGAACCGGTTGTCGTCGAAGCTGTCCGGGGTCGTCTCGGCCAGGTCGGGGAACGCCTTCAGTGAGGGGAAGGCGTACGGCAGGTACTCGGCGAGGCCACTGGTGTGGTTGAGCAGCATCCGGACCGTGACCGAGTCGCCGCGTTCGCCGGGAACCAGCCTCGGCAGGTAACGGCCGATCGGGTCGTCCAGCCCGATCTCACCCGCCTCGACCTGCCGCAGCACCGCGGCCGAGGTGAAGGTCTTGGTGACGCTGCCGACGCGGTGCCGCAGGTCCGGGGTGACCGGTCGGCCGGTGTCGAGGTCGGCGACCCCGGCGGCACCGCGCCAGACCTGGTCGCCGTCACACACCTCGGCGAAGACGCCGGGCACCCCCGCGCGGTGAACCTCGTCCAGGGCGGCGTTCAGGGCGTCGGGGTTCAGTGGGTTGATCAAGGCAAGGTCCTTTCGAGCCAGCTTTGTCCTCATTATGCACGCGGTGCGTGCAACAGCAAGTGCATGGGCTATGCTGAGCGTCGTCGAGAGGAGTGGGATGACGGGCCGAAGGCGTTGGTCGACCGAGGAGATCCTGGACAGCGCGGCCGAGTTGCTGCGCACGGGCGACGCGGACTCGTTCAGCGTGCGCAAGCTCGCCGCCGCGCTGGGCACCGACTCCTCCAGCCTCTACCGGCACTTCCGCAGCAAGACCGAGCTGCTGCGCGCGGTCGCGGACCGGATCCTCGCCGCCGCCATGGACGGCCACCGGCCGGAAGGCGACTGGAAGGAGCGCATCACCGGCACGGCCCTACGCCTGCGCGAGGCGTTCGGGCGGCAACCGGAGCTCGCCGTGATCTGGGGCCGCTACGCGTCCAGCGGCGCCGGTTCCCGCGCCGTGATGGAGGAGGTGCTGCGGGACCTGCGCGCGTCCGGCCTGCCCGACGAGCAGGTTCCCGCCCAGTACCACCGGCTCGCGGTCCTGATCGCCGCACTGATCGCCTCCGACGCCGCGATCAGCACCCGCGCCCCGGCCGAACACGAGCAGGGCATGGAGATGTTCCGCGTCGCCGTACTTGGCGCGGATCCGGACCGCTTCCCCGCCCTGGCCCACTTCGCCCGCGACCTCCAGCCCCTCGGAGCCGACCGCCGCGACGCGTTCGAGGAGATCCTCGCCGCCCAACTCGCGCACATCGAGGCCGCGATCCCCTGACCGCGGCTACGTCGTCTCGTAGACGGCCAGGAGGTCGGCCATGCTTTCGATGGCCGAGCGCAGCTGGTCCGGGGTGACGGGGCCGAGGTGGCGTGCGGCGTGCAGTAGGCCGAGGGTGGTGCTGGACAGGGCGAGGGCGAGCCCCTCCGGGTCGACCTCGCGGACGAACGCGCCGCGCCGCCGGAGCGCGGTGATCCGGTCGACGACCGTTCGGTGGCGCAGGCGGAAGCGGTCGTCGGTGACGGAGTCGAGGTAGGAGCCGAGCACGCTCCGGTCGTCGAGGAAGGCCGCGGTCATCAGGGGGTCGTCGAGGAGGACTCGCGCGCTGACGGCGAAGGCCCGGCTCAGGGGTGGGTGTTCCTCGTTCCCGAGGAGTTCCTGGGCGGCCAGGGTCATGCGTTCCGACGCGCGGCGCAGGACCGCGTCGATGATGTCGTTCTTGCTGGCGAACTCCCGGTAGACGGCCCCCTTGGCGATGCCGACGCGCTCGGCGATGCGCTGCACGCTCATCGCGTCGAAGCCGTGTTCGAGGACCAGTTCCTCGGCGGCGTCGAGGATGCGGCGCCCGCGCTCGGGGATCAGTGGTCGCGGCACGGGCTCACCAGTCCAGGCGGTCGAGGAACTCGGTCATGGCCCGCACCGTGAGGTCGGGGGCGTCGCGCTGTACCCAGTGGCCGGCGCCCGGTGCGATCACCAGCCGTGCGTCGGGGATCAGGTCCGCGGGACTGTGGCCGTACCCGGGGTGGTCCGGGGCGACCACGCTGTACCCGGCCGCGGCCAGCCGCGGGCCGACTCCACCCCACGACAGGGAGGCGCTGTCGGTGCCGCCGCCGTGCAGGAGCAGCACGGTGCGCTCCCGCGCCGACGGCCGTGGGCCCCAGCGGAGCGCGGAGACCAGCCCCCAGCCGAGGTCCGTGTCGAACCGGTCCGCCGTCACCGCATCCATCCCGTTGTGACCGATCTTGCCATCTCGGTCACAACGTAGCACGTGCCGTCGCCGCCGAGTTCACGATTTCGGTGCACGGGGTCACTCGGCACGGTTGCCGGCGAGTGGTGCGGCGGCGCACAACGTGAGGTATCGACGACATCCGACTCTCGCGTGCGCCCTTTCGAGTGGTCGCGAAAACTCGCCTCGCCGTCCAGAACGGCGTGTGTTTAGACTCCAAGGGTCGGTATCGATACGCCGATCTGAAAAGCATTTCGTACCCCCAAGGGCATCGAAAAAAACTCGCGACATCGGAATTACTCGAACAATTCCGGGATAGGGGAAACGTATGACCGCGTCCATGTCGAAACCGAATGTGCAGGATCGGCTGCAACGTCGTTTTCAGCGGTGGGACTCCGACGACAGCGGCAGCCTGGAACGGTCCGACTTCGAACGCGAAGCGGCTTCCATCGCCCAGCGCATGGGGGTGAGCACGCAGCAGGCCGCTCCGCTGAAGAAGGCCCTCACCGCCATGTTCGACGACATCGCGAGGGACGGTGGCGCCAACCCGGCCGGCCCGATCTCCCGGGCGGAGTACGACCGGGCCGCGGAGGTGTGGATGGGCCACGACGAGAACGTCATCCGCCAGCGCATGCGGCCGATGGTCGAAGCGATCGTCAGCATGGCGGACAAGGACGGCAGCGGCACCATCGACCGCAAGGAGTTCGTGGCCTGGATCTCCGCGGTCGGCGCGGGCGACGGTCAGGCGGGCGACGCGTTCGACAGCATCGACACGAACGGCAACGGCAGTCTGAGCGCCGACGAGGTTCTGCAGGCCTGTGTCGACTTCCACCTCGGCAGGAGCACGTTCGAACTGCTCTGATCACACCCAGTTCACCGGAACGATCGGTGCTTCCCAATGACGGGGAAGCACCGATCGTCGTGACGTGTTCGGAGCCAGGTATGACCGAGTTCGGCGGGCCGAGAAACGGCCGGATCTGGCTCCGGGCCGGACTGCTGACCTTCGCGGTGATCCAGGGTGTACCCGCGGTGTGGGCGGCGTGCTGGCCGAATTCGTTCTACACCGGCTTCCCGACCACCGGCCGGGCGTGGCTGACGTTGTTCCCGCCGTACAACGACCACCTGGTGCGCGATTTCGGCCTGATGGCCCTCCAACTCACCGCGATGTTCGTGTACTCGGCGATAACCCTGGAGTTCCGCCTGGTGCGGGCGATCCTGCTGGCGGCGCTGCTGTTCTACGTTCCGCACCTCGTCTACCACCAGTCGCACGTCGTGCTGGGCACGGACACGCTCGTCCAGCTGGCCTCCCAGGTCGTGCCCGTCGTGCTACTGGTCGCGCTGCTGGTCGTCAACCACCGCAGCGCCCGCCGAACACGTCGGCCTTCCCGTCCCCGGTGAAGTCGGCGATCGCGAGGCTCGTGGCCGGGCAGGTCGCGCGGGCGAGCGGCTGCCAGGACGTCCGGCCACCCGAGGAGAAGTACCACTGCCGGCCGTCGCTGCGGAACACGTCCGTGCGGCCGTCCCCGTCGAGGTCGCCGAACCTCAGTGCCGGAACCGCGTACCCGGACGTCGCCAGCGGTGACCAGAGCTCGCTGCCGCCGGAGGAGAACCGCCACTGGCCGTCGACCTGCGCGAACACGTCGGTGCGGCCGTCGCCGTCGAAGTCACCGAAGCCCAGCTCGTCGACCGGCATGGTGGCGCGCGCGAGCGGCTGCCACGCCGTCCGCCCGCCCGAGGAGAAGTACCACTGGCTGCCGTTCGTACGGAACACGTCCGTGCGGCCGTCACCGTCGAAGTCACCGAACCGCAGGTCCGCCAACCCGATGCCGGACGTGTTCAGGGTCTGCCAGCCGCCGCTGGCCGCAGGCGAGAACCGCCACTCCCCGTTCGACGCGGTGAACACATCGGTACGCCCGTCACCGTCGAAGTCGCCGAACCGGATCGCCTGCCGGGTGATGCCGGACTTCGCCCCGGCGACCCAGCGGCCCTCCCCCGCCGGCGAGTAGTACCAGCGGTACCCGGTCGCCCGGAACACGTCGATGCGGCCGTCGCCGTCGAAGTCGCCGAAGCCGACCTCCGACACGTCGAAGGTGTACGGCGCGAGCGGCTGCCACGACGCGGTGCCGCCGCTGGACAGCCGCCAGGCCACCAGCCGGCGCGAGCCCTGCACGTGGCAGTCGCCGGTGGTGGTGCCGTAGGTGTTGGCACCGACGTGGAAGTTGCCGGAGAAGTGCACCTGGCGGACCGCGGACGAGCCACTGGAGTGGGCGAAGCAGTTCCGCTCGATCCAGGCACCGGTGGCCGGCCTGCCCCGGACCGCGATCGCCGACTGCGCGGCCGACCGGAAGCTGTTGTGCTTGATGTGGATGACGTCCCCGGCGTACGGCGCCCCGTTGTCCAGGGCCTCGTTCTCGCCGTGCATGTCGAAGCCGTGCGACCGGGCGTTGTCCACCACCAGGTTGTACCGGGCGTCGTAGCGCTGGGTCCGCAGCCCGTTGCCGGCGATGGCGTGCCGGTTCTGCTCGAACCTGTTGAACTCGATGACCGCGCTGGAACTGTTGTACAGCACGACGCCGTAGCCGAGCCCGGTGCGCCGGTTGTGGTGGATGTGGTTGTCCCGGACCAGTGCCTCCATCGTGTTCCCGAGGTAGACCGCGCCGTGCGACCACGCGGAGAGCTCGTTGTTGTCCACGACCAGGTCCGACGCGTCGAGCGCCTCGATGCCGCGGGAGTTGTCGTACTGGTAGGCGTTGTCCCGGATCTCCGGGTCCGGCCCGCGCAGCCGCAGCCCGGTGATCCGCACGCCACTCCCCCTCGGCGAGAACTGCGCCCACACCTCGCGCTCGCCCGCGTCGAGTTCGGTGTTGTAGAGCAGCGCGCCCGGCGAGCCGTTCCGGCCCCGGTCACTGGCCAGGGTGACGCCGGCCGGGATCACGATCCGCTTGTACCCGGTCAGATCGATCGACGCGGAGCCGTCGACGAACACGGTGTCCCCCGCCGTCGCGCCGGCCAACGCGGCCAGCAGCTCGTCCCTCGTGTCCACCGTGACGTCCGCCGCCGCCGCGGGAACCGGGGACATCGCCAGCAGAACCGCGCCGAGAACCACACCTAACCGTCGCATGATCGCCTCCTGGCACCAGGTGTACCGGAGAACGGGCGGTGGGCACAGCCGCCGGTTGTCCTCTCACGGTTCACCCGGGTGGTCGCCGTCGCGCTGGGCGCGGCGGTGGGCTGCGCGGGCGATCGCGTGGCCGGACACCGGCGAGGTGAGCGCGACGAACACGATCGCGAGCGCGGCGAAGGACATGATCGCGGCGTCCTCGGTCGCGATCGAGGACGCCAGGATCGCGATCACCCCTGGTCCGGTGGCCAGGCCCTGGGCGTGCAGCTGCCCGTAGGTGCCGCGCATCCGCAGGACGCCGACCAGGCTGACCGTGAGCAGCACCAGGCCGAGCAGGAGCAGCGCGCCACCCACCACGTCGAGCACGACCGAGATCATCCGAACGGGCCTCCCTGGTCGAGGTACCTGGCCGCCGCCACGGTGGCGACGAAGGACAGCAGGGCGAGCGCCACGGCGGCGTCGAAGTAGTAGGCCTGTCCCCGCAGGTAGGACAGCAGGGCCAGCAGCGCGATGACGATCACCGCGAGGAGGTCGAGCGCGACGACCCGCTGGAGCACGTCGCGGGCCCTGATCAGCACCAGGCCACCGGCGACCAGCAGCAGCGTCACCCAGACCATGCCGATGACGACGACGAAGGCCGGCATCAGGGGAAGACCCGGCGCTGGCGCCGCTCGTAGAGGTCGTGCTGGGCGGCGACCACGGCCTCGGGGTCACGCGCGTCCAGCACGTGCAGCAGCATCCGGCCCGCCTGCTCGTCGATCTCGACGACGACGGTGTCCGGTACGAAGCCGACGCGGACTCCCCAGGCCGCCGCACCGGCCCGCGCGCAGGGCCGGATCGGCACCTCGACGAGCCCGCCGTGCACCGGACCCCGCCCGCAGAGGCAGACCGCCGTGTCCCAGGTGCCGCGCACCAGGTCCACCAGGGTCCCGCCGACCAGCGCCGGGACACCCGCGAGCCGGCGCAGCAGCGGACCGGACGCGGCGGCCTCGGCCGGCCGGAGCCGCCTGGCCACGACGACGAGCACCGTCGCCAGCACGAGCCCGGTGAGCACGTCCCCCGGGCGCAGGCTCGTCAGCACCAGCAGGTAGATCGCGGTGAGCACGACGACGCGGAGCACCAGCGCGAGCATTCCAACCTCCATTCACCGCCACGGGTCATCCGGGACCCACCGCCAGCAGCATGTCCACGGCGTGGCCGCTGAGCGCGATCAGCGGCTCCGGCCACAGTCCCGCGGCGAGCACCAGCAACGCCAGCGCGGCCGTGACCAACCGCTGCGGCAGCGGGCTGACCACGCCGCCGGACGCCGGGTCCGCGCGCCAGAAGCGGCGCTGGTAGACCTGGAACAGGTAGACGAGCGAGAGCGCGCTGCCCACCACGAGCAGCACGACGAGCGCGGCGCTGCCGGCCGCGACCCCGGTGCGGAACAGCTCGAGCTTCCCGACGAACCCCATCGCCGGCGGTACCCCGGCCACACTGAGCGCCCCGACCGCGAACGCGCCGGCGACCAGCGTGCCCCGCAGCCCCGACGCCAGGAACAGCAGTGCCTTGTTCAGCGCGTTGACCACGCTGTAGAGCACCGCCGTGGTCAGCGCGACCGGGCCGCCGACGCCCACCGCGACCAGCACGTACCCGACCTGCCCGATCGCGGAGTAGGCCAGCATCTCCGCGGTGTCGCCCCGGGCCACCGCCAGCACCCCGCCGTAGACGATCGACGCGGCGCCCAGCACGACGAGCGCGATGCCGGCGTGCCGCAGCTGCTCGGGAAACAGGCCGGCACCGAAGCGGAGCAGTCCGTAGGCGCCGATGTTCGCCACCGCCCCGCTGAGGATCGCGGCGACCGCGGGCCGGGCCCCCGCGTAGACCGTCGGCAGCCAGAAGTGGAACGGGAACAGCCCGAGCTTGACGCAGAACGCGATGAAGAACCCGGTCGCGATGAGGAGCGCCGCGTTCGGGTTGACGTCGAGCATGCGCCCGGCCACCTGGTCCATCGAGAGGGTCCCGGTCACCCGGTACACCCCGGCCACCGACAGCAGGAAGATGAAC
This sequence comes from Actinophytocola gossypii, assembly GCF_025165815.1. Classification (GTDB taxonomy): domain Bacteria; phylum Actinomycetota; class Actinomycetes; order Mycobacteriales; family Pseudonocardiaceae; genus Actinophytocola; species Actinophytocola gossypii. The sequence goes on from NZ_JAFFZE010000004.1 coordinate 434,261, forward strand.
GAGCCCAGCAGGTTGACCGCGGCGAACACCAGTGCCGCCCGCAGCTGGCGCCGCTTGCCGCCGTAGGCGCTGAGCGCGTACGAGGCGGTCATGGCCAGTTCGAAGAAGACGTAGAAGGAGAACACGTCGCCGGTGACGAACAGGCCGGTCAACCCGGCGGCGAGCAGGACGACCAGCCCGGGGAAGGTCCTGGACCGCGCCCCGCCGCTCGCCTCGTGGACGGCCGCGGCGAGCAGCACCAGCACCGAGAGCAGGGCGAAGGCGACGGCCAGGGCGTCGGCGCGCAGCGTGATGCCGACACCCTCCGGCCAGTCGCCGGTGCGGACCCGCCTGGCACCGCCGGTGAACACCTGGGCGGCGAGCACGGCCAGCAGCACGAGGGTCGCCGCGAGCGATCCGACGCCGAGCCACGCGATCACCCGCCGCCTGCCGTCCAGGGCGACGAGCAGTACCCCGGTCACCCAGGGCACGAGCAGCGCGGTCGACAGCAGCATCAGGGGGCCCGCTCGCCGTCCGGGTCGCTCTCGATCTCCTCGCGGTCGGCCTGCCGCCGCCGTTCCAGCCCGGCCTCGTGCTCGGCCTCGGTCGCGGCCAGCTCGTCCTGCTCGGCGGTCCGGAAGACCACGATGGCCCGGTGCACCAGGGCGAGCAGCAGCGCCACCGTGGCCAGCCCGATGACCAGCGCGGTCAGCGCCAGCGCCTGCGGCAGCGGGTCGCTCACCCGCTCGCCCGGCGCCACGTCGATCGCCGCCCGCCCCCGGCTCAGGCTCGCGGCGATGATCGTGACGACACCGCTCTGCGAGATCAAGATGATGCCCGCGACCATCCTGATCAGGTCCTGCTTGAGCAGCAGGTAGGCCCCGGAGCCGAACAGGACCGCCGCGGCGACGGCGAAGGCGAGGATCACCGGGCCGCCTCCTCACGCGACCGCGCGAGGTGGTGCAACAGCACCGTCAGCACGCCGATGACGAGCAGGAACACCCCGAGGTCGAACAGCAGCGGGGTGAACAGCTCCAGGGTGCCGATCGTGGTGACGTGCTCGCCGGGGCCGGGGCGGTGGGTCACCGGCGGGTCGCCGAGCAGGAGCGGGAAGAACCCGCTGGCGAGCGCGAGGAGCAGCCCGCCGACCGCGGCCTTCGGGGCGTGCCGCAGTGCCGGCAGCGCCGCCTCGGCCCCCGCCGCCCCGAGCGCCACGTAGGCCAGCGCGACCGCCAGCGCGACGATCACCCCGGCGGCGAACCCGTCGCCCACCTCGGCGTAGCCCTTGGCGATCAGGCCGGCCGCGAACATCAGGCTCGGGCCGGGCAGCAGGCGGGCGATGACCCGGACCACCGAGCCCGGATCCCCGCTCCGGTCGGCACGGCGGTCGTCGGGCCTCACCACAACCGCCCCCGCCGGACCAGGGTCGCCACCCCGACGACCGCGACCAGCAGCACGGTGATCTCGACCAGGGTGTCCAGCCCGCGGAAGTCGGCGACGATCACCGTGACGACGTCGCCGCCGTGCGCGGACGGGGTGAGCCGGAGGTGCTCGTCGGACACGCTGTCCGCCGCGGGCTGGGACAGGAACCCCCACAGGGCGACGAAGGCGGCGAGCCCGGCGAGGAGAGCGGCGAACACGTCCCGCCTGCGCCGGACCGGGTCGCCGGGAACGAACCGGTCCGGGTCCTCCCTCGGCAGCCGGGACAACGCCGCGACGAACACCAGGGTCAGCATGGTCTCGACCACGACCGCCACCAACGCGACGTCCGGGGCGCCGACGAGCGCGTACAGCGCGGCCAGCGCGAAGCCGACCACCGCCAGGGCGAGCGCCACGACCAGCCGGACCCTGGCGCGGGCGGTCACCACGGTCGCGACGACGACCAGCGCCAGCAGCGGCAGGATCACCCAGTCGGCCCCCTCGACGATGCCGACCATGTACGCGCCGGCGGTCGGCGTGGCGACGAACGCGACGCCGATCAACAGCCCGGCCGGCACCAGCACCGCCGCGATGCTGCCGCGCAGGTCGCGGACCTCCCGGTCGTGCACCGCGGCCGATACGCGGTCCAGCGCGCGCAACGTGCCGTCGTAGGCCCGCCGGGGCCCGAACCGCTCCCCCGCCGCGGCGAAGGCCCGCGACAACCCGTCCGTCAGCCTCGGCAGCACGAGCAGCAGCCCGCCCAGCGCCCAGGCGGCGACCGCCATCAGGTTCTCCGGGCGGGCGTCGAGGTGGTAGCCGGGGGACATCGTGACCGGTTCGCCCGCCGACACCGTGGCCGCGTCCTCGGCCAGCCGCGCGAACGGCTCCACGACGACGCCGCCGAGCACCGCGACCGCGGCCAGGACCACGACCGGGGCGACGAGCAGTGTGGAGGCCGCACCCACCGACCCGCGCGCGGGTCCGAGGAACAGCCCGATCCAGAAGCGTCCGATGTAGGCGAACGTCAGGGTCGCCGCGACGACCGCCAGCACCACGGTCACCGGGCCGCGCTCGACCGCCGCGGCGAACAACAGCTCGTCCTTGAAGAACCCCACGGTGAGCGGCAGCGCGGCCAGCGTCGCCGATGCGGCCCCGGCGGCCACCGCGAGCACCGGCACGCGGCGGCCGAGGCCGCCCAGGCGGGACAGCCGGTCCTCGCCGGTGGCCATCGTCACCGCCCCCGCGGTCATGAACAGTGCGCTCTTGGCGATCCCGTGCGCCAGCACGTAGAACGCGGCCGCGCCGTTGGCCGCCGCTCCCCCGATCCCGTAGAGCATCACCATGTACCCGTACTGCGAGATCGTGGAGTAGGCGAGCACCTGCTTGAGCACGTCCCGGCGCAGCGCGAGCACCCCGCCGACCACCACCGAGGCCGCCCCGACGACCACCAGCCCGGTCAGCACCGCCTCGCTGCGGGCCAGCAGCGGGTGCACCCGCCCGAGCACCAGCACGCCGGCCGCGACCATGGCCGCCGAGTGCAGGTACGCCGAGACCGGGGTCGGCGCCGCCATCGCTTTCGGGAGCCAGAAGTGCAGCGGCACCTGCGCGCTCTTGGCCAGCGCGGCCACGGCCAGCAACGCGGCGGCGAGCGTGGTCGTGGTCGATGGCTCGGCCCGGTCCAGCAGTTCGGGAATGGCGAACGTCCCGTGCTCCGCGTGCAGGAGCACGGCGGCGACCAGCATCGCCACCGCGGCGACGACCGTGACCAGCAACGCCATCAACGCCGACCTGCGTGCCTCCCGCTCGGCCCGGTCGAAGCCGATGAGGAAGTACGAGCACACCGCGGTCAGGTCGAAGAACACGAACACCAGCACGAGGTCCTGCGCGGTGGCCAGCCCCACCATGGACACCGCGAACAACGTCATCCACGGCCAGAACCGCCACCGCTCCACCGCCGGGCGGCGCTGGTGCTCCAGGTGCAGGGTCAGGTAGCGGGTGCCGTAGGCGAAGACGAGCGCGCCGACACCGGTGGCCAGCAGCCCGTAGAGCACGGCGAGCCCGTCGAGCGCGAAGGCCAGCCGCAGGTCCAGGCTCGGCGCCCACGGCAGCGAGAACCCCGCGCCGCCGGCGAACAGGCACAGCGCGAAGCCCGCGACCGCGATCACGCAGGCCGACCATCCCGGCCGGTCCGCGGTGGGCCGCGTCCCGCCGCGATCGACAGCCACGGCAACTCCTCGGACAGGCAGCGGGCCAAACCGAACGGTAATTGATCCGGACCTGGCTCGCAGGGCGTCGAACCGCCGGTACCGATGTTGCTCCCGCCGGGTGCCTGTGCCACTGTCGGGCCATGGACGTCGAGGTGCGCAGGCGTGATCTGCCGGGTCTTGGCAAGCAGTTCGAGATCGGCTGCGACAAGGGCGGCCGGGTCGCCGTCGTCGTGCAGAACAACGGCGCGCGCCACCTCTACACCTTCGAGCCGGCCGAGGACGCGGCCAGCACCGCGCTCACGCTCGACGAGGACCAGGCACGGACGCTCGGCGCCATTCTGGCGGGTGTCTTCTTCCAGCCCGTCGGCGCGGACCACGACGCCCCGGCCGTGTTCGGTGCGGTGGCGATCGACTGGTTGACCGTGGACGTGCCGGCGACGGTGGTCGGTGACGTCGTGCCCGTCGACCATCCCTCGGCCACGCTGGTCGCCATCGTGCGCGACGAGCACACCGTCATGAAGCCGGGTCCTCGGGAGCCACTGCACGCGGGTGACCAGCTCCTGGTCACCGGTCACCGCTCGGACATCGCCACCGTCCGCGCGCAGCTCACCGGCACCGCGGCGGGCTGACGCCGGGTCGGACGCTCAGCCGGTCGCGAAGTCCTCGTGGCCCAGCACGGCGAGCAGGCGGATCTTGTCCTCCGCCTCGCTGCCCGGTGCGGGCGTGAGCACCAGCAGAGCCTGGGACTGGTCCTCGGTGAACAGCGCCTGGCAGTCGATGTCGATCCGGCCGACCTGGGGGTGCACCAGGGTCTTGTGGTCCGCGAACCGCTGCGCGACCTCGTGCCGCTCCCAGAGCGCGCGGAACTCCTCGGACCCGGCCAGCAGCGTGCGAACCAGTTCGCCGGCCCTGGACCGCTCCCCCGCCGCCCCGTAGACCGCCCGCAGGGAGGCGACCAGGCTGCGCGCCTGCCGGTCGTGGTCCTCTGGCGGGTAGACGTTCCGCGACGCCGGATCGGTGAACCACCGGTACACGTCGCAGCGCGCCCAGCCGGTCAGCCGGGACCGGTCGCCGAAGATCATCGTCGCGAGCCGGTTCGCCACCAGCGTCTCGCCGAGGGAGGACAGGATCAGCGCCGGGCTGTCCTCCAGCCGGTCCAGCACCCGCAGCAGCGCGGGCGCCACGTGGGCGTCCGCCGGGGTGCGTCGCGGCACGTTGTGCCCGGCCAGCCGGTAGAGGTGGTCGCGTTCGTCGGCGGTGAGGCGCAGTGCCCTGGCCAGGGACGCCAGCATCTGCTCGGACGGCTGCGGACCGCGCTGCTGTTCGAGGCGCACGTAGTAGTCGACCGACATCCCGGTCAGGCCGGCGACCTCCTCGCGCCGCAGTCCCGGTGTCCGGCGGCGTGGCCCTGGCACCAGCCCGACGTCGGACGGGCGCAACGCCTCCCGGCGGCGGCGCAGGAAGTCGGCGAGAGCGACACGGTTCATGCCTCCATGGTGCGCCGGTCCGGCGAGCCCAGCCAGGGATCCCCGGTCCCCCGACAACGGGCCCCTCCCGCGCCGGGCGCGGCCGACGCACAGTGGGGCCATGGACATCACCGGCAACACGATCTTCGTTCCCGGCGCCACCTCCGGCATCGGTCTCGCCCTCGCCCTGCGCCTGCGGGACAGGGGCAACACCGTGATCATCGGCGGCAGGCGCACCGACGTACTGGAGACGCTGGCCGCCGAGCACGGCTTCGGCACCGTCCGCATCGACACCACCGACCCGGCGTCGATCAGCGAGGCGACCGCCGACGTGGTGCGGCGTTACCCCGACCTGAACGTGCTGGTCGCCATGGCCGGCATCATGCGGATCGAGGACTGGACGACGCCCGGTTTCCTGGCCGACGCCGAGGAGATCGTCATCACCAACGTCCTCGGCCCGATCCGGCTGATCGCCGCGCTCACCGAGCACCTGCGGACCCGCCCCGGCGCCGCCGTCGTCACCGTCTCCTCCGGACTCGCACACACCCCGCTGCGCCCCACCCCCACCTACAACGCCACCAAGGCCGCGATCCACATGCTCAGCGAGACGCTGCGCCTGCAGTTCGCGGACATCGGCGTCCAGGTGATCGAGCTCGTGCCGCCCGCGGTGCGCACGACGCTCCTGCCGGGCCAGGAGACGTCGGAGGTCGCCATGCCCCTGGACGACTTCGCCGACGAGGTCGTGGATCTCCTCGAGAAGGACCCCGACGCCCACGAGATCCTCGTCGAGCGGGTGAAGTTCCTCCGCTTCGGCGAGGTCCGCGGCGACTACGACCAGGTCGTCGCCACCCTCAACTCCGCCGACCCGCACGCCGGCTGACCACGGAAGCAGGAGACCATGCCCTACGCCAACCTGAAGATCCCCGCCGGCACCCTCACCGACGAGTCCAAGAAGAAGCTCCGGGACGCCGTCACCGACGCCTTCGCCACGGTCTACGGCGAACGCGCCCGACCGAACACCCTCGTGATCCTCGAGGAAGTGCCCGACGGCGGCTGGAGCCTCGGCGGCACCGTCCTCAACGAGGGAAACCTCGGCCGCGTGTGACGGCGACACGTCCTTGTCCGCCGCTGTCCGGGTGACTTATGTTTGTCCCCCGGTCGGGGGGTGAGGGGCCCACGGTGGCTGTTCGGATCCAGGTGTTGGGTTCGTTGCGAGTATGGCGTGACGGTGGGGAACTCGACCTCGGCCCGCCCGCCCGGCGCGCGGTGCTGGGGTTGCTGGTGCTCGGCGGCGGCGAGACGGTGACCACCCGCGCGCTGGTCGACGCGCTGTGGGGCGACCAACCGCCGCGCAGCGCGGTGAACGTGGTGCAGACCCACGTCAAACACCTGCGCCGGCTGCTGGAACCCGACCGGCCGTCGCGCACCGGCAGCGTGCTGCTGCCACACGTCAACGGCGGCTACGCGCTCAACCAGGACGCCGTCGACGTCGACCTGGCCCGGGTCCGCCGCCTGCTCGCCGAGGCCGACCACGACGGGGACCGGGCCGCGGCGTCGCTCGGCGAGGCGTTGCGGCTGTGGCACGGGCCGCCGCTGGCCGACATCCCGATGCTCGCCACCCAGCCGAAGGTCGTCGCACTGGTCGCCGAGCGGCGGAAGGTACTCGCCAGGTACGGCGACGTGATGATCGCGAACGGCGCCGCCACGGAGGTCCTGCCCGACATCGCCGCGGCGGCCGCCGAGCAACCGTTCGACGAACCGGCGCAGGCTCGGCTCATCCGCGCCTACCACGCGGTCGGGCTGCGGGCCACGGCTTTCCAGGTCTACCACGACGTTCGTGACCGGCTCGTCGAGGAGCTCGGGATCGACCCCGGCCCTGAGCTGCGCGCGGCGCACACGGCGCTGCTGCACCCCGACGCCGGTCCGGCCACCGATCCCCTGCCGGCCCCGAGGGTGCCGAGGCAACTGCCGGCCGAGCCGCCGGGGTTCACCGGCCGGGTCGACCAACTGTCCGTTCTGGACCGGCTGCTGCCGAGGTCCGGCACCGGCGGGGCGGTGACGATCGCCGCGATCTCCGGCACCGCTGGCGTGGGCAAGACCGCGCTCGCCGTGCACTGGGCACACCGCGTCCGGGACCGTTTCCCCGACGGGGAGCTCTACGCGAACCTGCGTGGGCACGCGCACGGCCCACCGGCGCGGCCGATCGAGATCCTCACCCAGTTCCTGCTCGCCCTCGGCATCCCCGCCGAACGCGCTCCCGCCGACCTGGAGACCGCCTCCGCCCTCTACCGCACCATGATGACCGGCCGGAAGACGTTGGTACTGCTGGACAACGTCGCCGGGCCGGACCAGGTCCGGCCGCTGCTGCCGGCCGGCGCGGGCAGCATGGTCGTGGTGACCGGCCGGGACCAGCTGTCCGGGCTGGTCGCCACCCACGGCGCGCACCAGCTCACGCTCACCGTGCTGAGCCCGGACGACGCGCTGGAGCTGCTGGCCCGCGTACTGGGCGCCGAGCGGGTGCTGGCCGAACCCGAGCCGGCCGCCGAGTTCGCCAAGCTGTGCGTCTACCTGCCGCTCGCGCTGCGGATCGCCGCGGCCAACCTGGCCGACCACCCGTGGCTCGGGATCGAGGACCACGTCCTGGAGCTGCGCGACGGCAACCTGCTGGCCGCGCTCGCGGTGCAGGGCGACGAGCAGACGGCGGTGCGTACGGCGTTCGACCTCTCCTACGCCGCGTTGCCGGACGCCGCGCGGCGGGTGTTCCGCCTGCTGAGCCTGGTCCCGGGCACCGACGTCAGCACCGAGGCGGTCGCCGCGCTCGCCAGCACGGACCCCCGGGAGGCCGGTGCGCTGCTGCACCAGCTCGCCGGTGCCCACCTCGTCGAGCACTACGCACCGGGCCGGTACCGCTTCCACGACCTACTCCGCCGGTACGCGGCCGAGCAGCCGGAACCCGAGCGGGACACGGCACTGGACCGGCTGTACGACTGGTACCTGCACGCGGTGGACGCCGCCGCCCGGCTGCTGTACCCGCACATGCTGCGGCTGCCGGTGCCGGTCACCGAGACACGGGCACCCTCGGCCGTCACGGATCCGGCCACGGCGTCGGGCTGGCTGGACACCGAACGCGGGAACCTCGTCGCCGCGATCCAGCACGCCGGGTCGCGCCCGGTGGCGTGGCTGCTCGCCGACGCCCTGCGCGGCTACTTCTGGATGTGCGCGCGCAAGGTCGACTGGCAGACCGCGGCCGAGGCGGGCCTGGCCGCGGCCGAAGCGGCCGGGGACCCGATGGCACTGGCCGCCGCCCGGCTCAGCCTGGCCGACCTGAACTTCCGGCAGGGCAGGGCGCGGCTGGCCGTCCGGCACCACACCCACGCGCTGCTGTACGCCCGGCGAGCCGGTTGGCCGGAGGCCCAGGCGGCGGTGCAGGGCAACCTCGGCCTCGTCCACCGCCGGTCCGGTCGGCTCACCAGCGCCGCGGCCCGGTTCGGGCGGGGACTGACGCTGAGCCGCGCGATCGGCCAGACCGCGGGTGAGGCGGTGGCACTGGGCAACCTCGGCCTGGTGCACTGGGAGATGGGCCGGCTGGCGCTCGCGGCCGACCACCACGCCCAGGCGCTGCGCGGGCACCGGCGCGTCGGCTCGCGCTACGGCGAGGCGCTCAGCCTGAGCCACCTCGGTCAGGCGCAGCGCTCACGCGGCCTGCTGACCGAGGCGGCCGACGTGCTCACCAGGGCGGTCGAGCTGTACCGCGAGGCCGGCGCCCGCGCCGGCGAGGCGGAGGCCCGCGGCCGACTGGCCGCGACCCACGCCGACCTCGGCCGCCGGGCGGCGGCCCTCGACCACGCGCGGGCCGCGTTCGAGCTGGCCAGGGAGACCGGCGACCCGAGGGCCACCGCGGAGACACTGGCCACGCTCGCCGCCGTGCACCACGGTCTCGGGAACCGGCCGGAGGCCGTCGGCCGGTACCGGCAGGCACTCGACCTGATCCGCGAGACCGGTGACCGGTACCCGGAGGTCGACGCGCTCATCGGCCTTGCGGTGGCGGCCGGGGAGGTCGGGACCGCCCGGCACGCCCTCGTCCTCGCCGAGCACGCCGGCTTCCGCGCGTTGCGGGGCCTCGCGCTGACCGCCCTCGCCGAGCTCCACCTGACCCGCCACGAGCCGGCCGACGCGGCCGAGTACGCCCGCCAGGCGCTCACCGAGCACCGGGAGACCGGCCACCGCCTCGGCGCGGAACGCACCGAGGCGGTGCTGGCACGCGCTCCGCGAGCCGGCTAGCGCGTCACCGCGGCTCATGCCGCCACCGCGCCGCCGTCGACGGGCAGGATCGCCCCGTGGATGTAGGAACTCTCCCCCGATGCGAGGAAGGCGACGGCCGCGGCGACCTCGTCCGGCAGGCCCAGCCGCCGAGCGGGGAGCAGTGCCGCGACCTGGTCGAGGCCCGCGCCGTCGTTGGTGCCTTCGGTACGGATGGGACCGGGGCTCACGGCGTTGACCCGCACCCCCACCGGGCCGAACTCGGCCGCCCACGCCTTGGTGAGCAGCATCATGGCGGCCTTCGTCGAGCCGTACAGGCCGGCCGCCGGTGTGCACGGCCACGAGGGCTACGAGTGGCTCTACGTGCTCAACGGACGCCTCCGGCTCGTGCTGGGAGGCGAGAGCATCGACCTGGTCACCGGAGAGGCGGCCGAGTTCGACACCCGCATCCCCCACTGGTTCGGTGCGTCAGGCTCCGAGCCGGTCGAGATCCTCGCTCTCCTCGGCACGCAGGGCGAGCGCGCACACCTGCGGACGACAACCCCGACGAGTGGCGGGGCCCGCGCGGAAGCGTGAAGGCCCCACCCGTCACTGTGCCTCAGATGTTCGGCGAGGATCCGAGCCCGACGTTGTTCGCGACGCCAACCGCACGGGTGGCACCGGGATAGGCGATGGTCTTTCCGAAGCACACGGACCACGAATTCGCCGCGACCCCGGAGTCCTCGCAGAACCACTTGTCCACCTGCGCGCCGGACGGCCTGTGCAGGGACACCGATGCGTCCGTCATGAAGAGGCCGACTCGGTTGTTGTTGCGCACGATCACCGCCCCCTGCATGTCGTCCCCCCTAGCCGACCTCACCATGCAGACCTGCGCGAGCACGGAGTACGCGACGGTCTTGGTACTCCCGCACTTCCAGGTGCTGGAACTGGACGTGATCGGGTTCGTGTTCCCGTAGGCGCGCCAGGAGCCGTCCGCGGCCGCGGCGGTGCCGACGGTCGTCAGACCGAGCCCGAGGGTGACGGCGGTGATCGCCGCCAGTCCCGCGAGCGCTCTTCGGATGGAGTGCATCGATGTCATCCCTTCGTCGACCATGAGTCCGGACCGATCATGCGGGGCCGGGCTTTCACGCCACTTTCCCGGCGGAGAAAGTCGGTCGGACTTCTGGCGACTCGGGGCTAGGCCGTGCCCTGGGCCTGGATGGCGCTGGTGCCGTCCGGCCGCACGTGGATGATCCCCCACGGGTAGTCGTCCGGTGCCTCCGCACCGTTCGGGCAGGAGAACCGGCCCATGGCGAAACCCAACCACGATCCGCCGCCCGGAATCGCCTCCAGGGATTCCTCGTGCGTTCCCGTCCAGGAGCAGTCGCTGCTGTCCGGCAGGACCGGAACGACGTCCGGAACCGCCCAGGTGATCTGGTTTTCCTCGACGCACCAGATGAGCCGGTAGAGGAACGCCCACTCCCCCTCGCTGAACTCGAGCACCACGTCGGACCGCTGCGGGTTCCCCTGGCACGGCGGCAGTTCCGGCTCCGCGGCCGCGGTGCCCGCGGTCGCCGACGTCACGACGGCGACAACGACCGCGATGATCGTGACGATTCGTTTCATAATCATGGTATCTCCCCGTCGACGTGTTTTCAGCCCCACAACTCTGTGGCAGGACTCAAGTCGCCGCAATACGCCGAAACGCGTACTCCAATCCTCGTCCAATCGATGTCCAGTGCGGCGAAATAGCGTGGCGGCGACACCACAGCCGGCTCACCGGAAGGGGAAAACAGGATGAAGGCACGAACCAGGAGATGGCTCGCCGCGGCGGCCGCGACCGTGGCGGCGTCGACGGCGGTCCTCCTCGGGAACACGGGCGGGGCCACGGCGGCGGCGCCGAGCCTGCCGGTGTTCGGGCTCATCGGCGACGGCACGACCATGTGCGCGTTCAGCAGCACCGCGCCCGGCACCCTCAACTGGGTCAAGGACGTACAGGGGTTCGCCGGCAACGACACCCGACTGGTCGGGATCGACTTCCGGCCGAAGAACGGCCTGCTGTACGCGGTCGCCAACCACGGGGGCATCTACACCATCCCGGTGGTCGACCCGGACGACCCGTACGTCGCCCTCCACAAGGTCGGGCAGCTGTCCGTCGCGCTGAACGGCACGAGCTTCGGCGTCGACTTCAACCCGGCCGTCGACCGCCTGCGGATCATCAGTGACCACGGCCAGAACCTGCGGCACGACGTCGACGGCAACCACACGATCAAGGACATGCCGCTGACCGTCAACGGCGCGCCCGCCACCGGGGTCACCGCCGCCGCGTACACGAACAACGACGCCAGCGCCGCCACCGGGACGACGTTGTTCGACATCGACACCCGCAACGACCAGGTCGCCATCCAGGCACCGGCCAACAACGGCACGCTGAACCCGACCGGCGCCGTCGGCCTGGACGCCGGCCTCGCCGCCGGCGCCGACATCTTCAGCGACGTGGCCAACGGCAGAACGGTCGCGAACACCGCCTTCGCCACCCTCCTGCCCGCCGGCGGACGGCAGTCCTTCTACACCGTGGACGTGCTCACCGGCGCCGCGACCCTGGTCGGGACGTTCCCGTCGATCGCCCCCGTGACCGACGTGGCCGTGACACTCGACACGAACTGACAGCAGGACCCGAGCCCGCTCCAGCCGACCTGGCCGGAGCGGGCTCGTCCGTCCACATGGGCCGGCCAGCACCGCACACCGCCGATCCTTGACCTGGTTCCCCCCTCCCGGCAGGCTCTGGCCGTGGGCGGGATCGGACCAGGTGAGCCGGGCGGGCGGGTGATCGCACCGGGCATGGTGGGACGGGCGACAGAGCTGGCCGCGCTGTCCGCCGCGCTCTCGGCACCGCCGTCGGTCGTGTCGGTGGAGGGCGAGGCAGGGGTCGGCAAGAGCAGGCTGGTCACCGAGGCCCTGCGTGGTCCGGCCGGCCGGGGCCGCCGGGTCCTGATCGGACGCTGTCATCCGATCCGCGAGTCGTTCCCACTCGGGCCGCTGGTCGAGGCGCTGGGGACGGTCGGCGACGGGCTGGCCGGCGCCAGGTTGTCCTCTGTGGCCGGCGCGCTGCGGCCGTTGCTGCCGGAGCTGACGCCATGGCTGCCGCCGGTACCGGCGCCGCTGGACGACGCCGTGGCCCAGCGCCACCGGGTGTTCCGGGGCCTCGCCGAGGCGCTGACGGCGGTGTCGCCCTCGGTCCTGGTGCTGGAGGACCTGCACTGGATGGACGAGCAGACCGGCGACTTCCTGACCTACCTGCTCCACGGCGCGCCGGCCGGCCTCGCCGTGGTGCTCACCTACCGGGGTGAGGAGGCCGGGACGGCGCTGCGGGCGTTGACCGCGCGGCCACCGGCCGGCGCCGCACTCGCCCACGTGCCTCTCGCCCCACTGGACGAGGCGCGCACGGGTGGTCTCGCCGCCGCGATCCTGGGGCTGGAGCGGGTGTCCGACGAGTTCGCCCGGTACCTGTGGGAACGCACGTCGGGGCTGCCGTTCGCGATCGAGGAGGTGCTCGCGCTGGTCCGCGAACGCGGCCTCGTGGTGCGGCGCGGTGACCGGTGGGCCAGGCGCGCGCTGGACCGGCTCGAGGTGCCCCGGGGCATCCGCGACTCCACCCTGGCGCGGGTGGCGCGGTTGTCCGCCGACGCGCGGCGGCTGGTGGCGGCGGTCTCGGTCGTCCGGACGCCCGCCACGCAACCGGCGCTGGTGGCGATGACCGGCATCGACGACCCGCTGGAGGCGCTGGTCGAGGCGGTCGACCGGGGCGTGCTCGCCGAAGCGGACGGCGGGTTCGGGTTCCGGCACGCGCTCGCCGCGCAGGCGGTCTACGAGGACCTCAACCCGGCCCGCCGGATGGCGCTGCACGGGCGGGCGGCCGAGGTGCTCGGCGCGATGGCGCCGACCCCCCTCGGCCAGGTCGCCCACCACCTGCGGCACGCGGGCCGACCGGCCGAGTGGGCGGTGGCAGCCGAACGCGCGGCCGCCCAGGCGGCGTCGCTCGGCGACGAGGACGAGGCGGTCCGCCTGCTCGCCGAGGTGCTGCGGACCGCGGCACCGCCGCCGGAGCGGCGGGCGGCGATCGCGATCGCGCTCGGCTGGGCGGCGCTGGACACCCTGCACGCGCGCGAGGTCACCGAGCCGCTGCGCGCCGCCATCGACCTGGATGTGCCGGCCGCGCTCCGCGGTGAGCTCCGGTTCCTGCTCGGGGTGATCCTCGGCCAGGCAGGCGAGGACTCGCCGATGCAACGGCGCCTGTTCCTCGACGCGCTGCCGGACCTGCGGCACCGGCCCGACCTGTGTGCCTGGGCGATGGTGGGGCTGGGCGTCACGATCCCGTCCGACACTCCGGTGGCGGAGGGGTTGCGCTGGATGATCGAGGCGGTGGCGCTGGCCGACGGCATCGACGACCGGTTGCTCGCGGTGTTCGTCCTCGGCAAGGCGGGGGGCGCGCTGATGGAGAACGGCGACCGCACCTGGCGCACCGTCGTCGGGCGGGTGGAAGAGCTGACCGGCGGCACGCCACGACAGCGGCGGGAGGCGAACGCCTACTACTCCATCGGGATCGCCGCCTGCTACACGGGCCATCTGCCGACCGCGACGACGATGCTCGACGCCGCGTCGCGCGCCGACGCGGTCCAGCAGAACCGCAGACTGGCGGTGATGATCCGCGCGGGGCTCGCGCTCGCCCACCACGGCACCGGCCGCTGGGACGGGCTGGCCGCGACCGTCGAGGAACTCCTGGCCGACGCCGCCGAGTACGCACCCGCCCGGATGGACCTCGAACTGGTCGCGAGTGGACTCGCCCTCGCGACGGGCGACCTCGACCGCGCGGCGGCGACCGCGCGCCGGGTCACCGAGTTCGCCGTCGAGATCGGCGCGTACGAGGTGGTGCCCACCGCGGCCGCGACCTGGGCGCGCGCCGCCCTCGCCCTCGGCGACCCCGCCGGCGCCGTCACCGCGGTGCGGACCCTGCTCGCCCAGCTGGACGCGAAGGGGGTGTGGGCGCCCGCGTGTTGGGCGGTGCCCGCCGTCGTCGACGTCCTGGTCGCCGCGGACGAGCGGGCGGCGGCGCGACGGTTCGCCGGCCAGGCGGCCACCGCGCTGCGTGACCTGGACGCCCCACTGGCCGGCGCGGCACTGGCCTACCTGCGCGGTGTCCTGGACGACCGGCCGGAGGAGCTGGTGACCGCGGCGGTGGAGTTCGAACGGCTGTCCGCGGCCATCGAGGCCGGCCGGGCGCACGAGGCCGCGGCGGGGAGGTGGCTGGCGTCGGGCGACGAGCGCGGCGCCGGATCGCTGCGCGCCGCCGTCGCGGTGTACGAACGCCTCGGCGCCTCGTGGGACGCCGGCCGGGCGGCGGCACTGGCCAGAAGGCACGGGGTGGCGCTGCCCGCCCGCCATCGCAACGGCCGCCGCGGCTACGGCACCGAACTGTCCCCGAGGGAGCGGCAGGTGGCCGAGCTGGCCGTCGGCGGGCGGACCAACCGGGAGATCGCCGAGGCGCTGTTCGTGTCGCCGAACACCGTCGGCAAGCACATGGCGGCGGTGATGCGGAAGCTCAGCGCGCGGTCCCGGACCGAGCTGGTGCGGCTGCTGGTGAACGCGGACGAGGATGGTGCGTTCTCGCCGTAGCTCCCGTCTCGGGTCACGCGGCGCGGACGAAGTCGGGCGGCAGGACGAGCAGCCGGTCGTCGCCGGCGCGCGGGGTGCCGACCCCGTCGGTGTTGCTGGTGAGCAGCCACAGCGCGCCGCCGGGCGCGGCCGCGACGGCACGGATCCGCCCGTACGTCCCGACGAAGTGCGGGACCGGCGTGCCGGGACGGCCGCCCGCGCCGAGCGGGACCTCCCAGAGTCGTTCGCCGCCCAGCGCGGCGACCCACAGCGAACCACCGGCGAACGCGACGCCGGACGGGGACGCCTCCCCCGTACGCCAGGTCAGCTCGGGGTCGGTGAAGCGCGGGTCGGCCGACGGGCCCTCGGCGTGCGGCCACCCGTAGTTGTGGCCCCGCCTGATCCTGTTCAGCTCGTCGAGCCTGGCGGCGCCGAACTCGGTCGCGTAGGCCCTGCCGAGGGCGTCCCAGGCGATGCCCTCGATGTTGCGGTGGCCCAGCGTCCACACCACCGAACCCGGGAACGGGTTGCCCGGCGCCGGCCGGCCGTCCGGTGTCATCCGCAGGATCTTCCCGCCCAACGAGGCCGGGTCCTGCGGGAACTCGAGCCGGAAGTTGTAGCCGGTGGTCGCGTACAGCATCCCGTCCGGGCCGAACTTCAGCCGGCCGCCGTTGGCGTCGTCGGCCACGGGAATGCCGGCGAGCACCGTCTCGACCTTCCCGATGCCCTTGTCGTAACGGAACCGGACGATCCGGTTGTCCCGGGCGGCGGAGACGTACGCGTAGACGGTCCGGTCGACGGTGAACCGAGGCGACACCGCCACCCCGAGCAACCCGCCCTGCGAGCGGGGCACCACGCCCGGCACCACCCCGACCACGGACACCGCGCCGGCCGGCGTCACCCGCAGCAGGCGGGCGGTGTCCCGTTCGGTCACCAGCGCGTCCCCGCCGGGAAGGAACGCGATCGCCCACGGACCGCGCAGCCCGTCGACGATCGTCCGCACCGGCGTGTCCGCCAGCGCCACCGACCCGCCACCGGGCGGCGACGAGAGGAGCACGCACACCAGCGCCGCGACAATCCGACGAAACCTCATGGCGCGCATCGTTTCAGCCGCGTTCGGCGACCCCGGCCGGAAAACGCGGAGGTACACCCGATCCGGTGACGGCCTCAGCCGCTCCGGGGTGCGTACATGATGATCGCCATGCCGGCCACGCAGACCAGCGCCCCGATGATGTCGAACCGGTCCGGGCGGTAGCCGTCGGCGACCATGCCCCAGGCGATCGACCCGGCGACGAAGATCCCGCCGTAGGCGGCGAGGATGCGCCCGAAGTGGGCGTCGGGCTGAAAGGTGGCCACGACCCCGTACAGGCCGAGCGCGATCGTTCCGGCGCCGATCCAGATCCAGCCCCGGTGCTCCCGGATGCCCTGCCAGACCAGCCACGCGCCGCCGATCTCGAACAGGGCCGCGACCACGAACAACGCGACCGAATGGACGATCCGCACAGACCAGGCCCCTTCTCGTGACGTGGGCGAACGGTGCTCAGTCTGGTGCGTCGAACAGCTCGGCGAGCAGACCGGCCCCCTCGGCGGGCACCCGCACCTCCAGGTGCACCACCCGGCCGTCGAACCGAAGGCGGAAGTCGAAGAACGCACAGCACCGCTGCTCGGCCGCCGCCAGCGTCGCCACGGCCCCGGCCCGGTCGGCCGGCATCGTCAGCCGGAGACCATCGGCGATCTCCGTCCGAACCGCGCCGTCGACCGCCTCGCGCCACGCGCGGACACGATCGTCCAGGTCGTCGCCGCCCAGCGAGCACGCCACCGGGGCCGAACGCCACCGCTCCTCGCCCGGCTCGACGTCCCCGCCGGCGTCGTGCCGTGCGGCCGGAGTGAGAAAGCCGCACTCCGGATCGCAGGGGCCGTCGCGGTCCGGCAGCGCGTCCAGGTGCGCCACGGCGTCGTGCAGCGACGCCGTGAACGCGGTCAACTCCGCCACCCGACGTTCGGCCTCCGCCAGGCGCGCGGCGATGCGTGGCCGCAGGTCGGCCTTCACCTCCGCGCACACCCCCGCCTCCCACACCGCGAGCAGCTCGCCGACCTCCTCGAGCGGCAGGCCGAGATGCTTCGCCGCCCCGATGAACGCCAGCCGGTCGACCGCGTCCTCGCCGTAGACCCGGTAACCCGACGGGGTCCGGTCCGCGGGCAGCAGGCCCGTCGACTCGTAGAACCGCAACGTGGTCGCCGGAACCCGCGACCGCTCGGCCAGCTGTGAGATCCGCATCCTGCTCATGCCAGGACGGTAGACCTTCGACCCGACTCGAAGGTCAAGGCCGCGCGGCCGCCGTACCGGTTCCCACGACGATCGTGGTCGGCCGCCCGGGGCCCGCGGCTTGGGCTGTGGGGATGACCGGCCGACGGCCGAGCGCGAGCGTGGTCCGGACCAGCTCACCGGTGCTGGTCGGTCGGGACAAGGAGTTGCGGGCCCTGCTCGCCACCGTCACCACCCGGTCCACCGTGGTGCTGATCGAGGGCGAGGCGGGTGTCGGCAAGACCCGGCTGGTCCGCGAACTGCTCGCGCACCCCAGGGTCGCGCACCTGCACGCCATGGTCGGACACTGCCACCAGCCGCCGTGCTCGGCGTGCCGTCGCGGATCGAGCAGCTGGCAGCGGTCGCCGGGATCGGCGCCCGCGCCGCGCGGCGGTTCGTGGAGTACCTGGGCGGCAACACCGGCCGGTACGCGGCGGTGCGCCCGGACGAGGCGTTCGAGGAGTTGCTGGCCGAGCGCCAGCGCGAGTTCGAAGCCGCGCGCGCTGCCGTGGCCGGGCTGCTCGCCGGCTACACACCGGCCTGAGCGGAAGGCTAGAGGTCGACGACCTCGACCGACACCCTCGCGACGTCACCCGGCTCGAGGTCCTCGGCGGTACGGACGGCGCGTTTCACCGGCAGCACGTAACACCCGCTGGCGCCTTCGGGGAAGATCGACGTCGTCCAGACGCTGCCGCCGAGCACGACCCGCACCCGCACGGAGCCGAACCCCCTGGCTCGCCCGCCGACCAGTTCCCGGATGTCCTCGGACTCCGCGACGGGCAGCCGCACGAAGGTCCACGTCTCGTTCCGCCTGGCGTCCCACACCCACAACTCGGCGTCGAAGTCGATGACCACGTCCGCAGCATCGCACGCTCACGGGCGGGAGAGCCGGTCGGCCAGCACGGCGCGGAAGTCGGCGTCCCAGGCCGCGACGGTCGCCTCGGTAAAGAGGTCCGTTGAGTACTCCCAGTGGATCCGGTCTCCCTCGATCCGCACGTACAGCTCGGCGCGGGCCCCGCCGGGCACCGCCAGCCCGTGGATCTCGGACTCCACACCGGGAAGTGCCAGCCGGGGCGGTGGCGTGGTGACCACGGTCAACCGCACCGTCGGGAAGTGGCCGTCGGCGTGTTCGGGTGCCACCTCGGCGACCACGTCGTCGAGCGGCAGGTCCTGGTGATCCAGCCCGCCGAAGAGGCCGGCCGAGAACTCCCGCACCGGCTCCTCGGCACCCGGCCGGACCCGGACGAGCACGGCGTCCCCGACGATCCCCACCACCCGCTCGTGCTCGGGCCGGCTCCGGTTCGCGCTGGACACCGCCAGCACCACCGCGTCGGTGCCGCACGCACGGGCGAGCCAGGTCGCGAACGCCGTGGCGAGCACCGCGTACGGGGTGCCACCCAGCTCGGCGGCCGCCGCCTCGATGCCGTCGACGATCTCGCGGGGCAGAACCGAGTCGTACGACGAGCCTCGCCCGGAGAGCGCCGCCGGCCGGGGCCGGTCCGCCGGCAACGCCGGCATGACGTCGACACCGGACAGCGCGCCGCGCCAGTACCGCACCAGTTCCGCCCGGCGGGACGGCGACGGGCCGGTGTGCTCCCACCGCGCGTAGTCGGTGTGCGGCACGGCGGGCGTCAGGTCGGCGTCCCGGTTCTCCCTGGCCGCCGCGTACAACTCGGCCAGCTCCTGCCACAGGATCGCCAGCGACGCACCGTCGCACACCATGTGGTGCAGCACCACGGCCAGCACCCACCGACGGTGGCCCAGCCGGCCGAGCCGGAACCGGCGCGGTGGCGGGCCGTCCAGCACGAACGGCGCTCCGGCCAGGTCCGCGCACCACCGGGTGACGGCCGCGTCGTCCAGGTCGCCGAGGTCGTCGACCGGAAGCGGTACCGGCTCCGGCGCGAGCACCTCCTGCACCAGCACGCCGTCCCGCTCGGCGACCCGCGTCCGCAGCGCGGCGTGCCGGTGCACCAGCCCCTCGACCGCGCGGCGCAACGCGTCCTCGTCGAGGTCGCCGGCGAGGTCGACCCGGTGCGCCACGTTGTACACGGCCGGCCGCGAGGTCGCGTGGTGCCGCCGCCACAGCCTGCGCTGCAGCGTGGTGAGCGGCGCGGTATCGACGACGTCACCGGTGAGGAGCCGGGCGAGTGCGCGGATCGTGGGTGCGCGGAAGAACTCCGTCATCGACGGGGTCCGGCCGAAGGCCTCGCCGACGCGGTTGAGCAGGCGCACCGCGGACAGCGAGTGCCCGCCGAGCGCGAAGAACGACCGGTCCACCGGCGCCGAGGTGCGGCCGGTCTCGGCGCACCACAGCTCGTGCAGGGTCACCTCGGCCGGGGTTTCCGGCGCGGCGTCCGCCGTACCGGGTTCGAGCGGGTCCGGCAGCCGCTCGCGGTCGAGCTTTCCGTTGGGGTTGACGGGAAGCCGCTCCATGGCGACCCAGTGGTGCGGCACCAGGTAGTGCGGCAGCAGCGTGCCGAGCCGGTCCGCGAGCGAGTCCGGCTGGACACCGTCGTCGAGCACGACGTGGGCGACCAGCTCCTGCTCGCCGCCGGACGTCCTCCGTGCCACGACCGCCGCGTCCCGCACACCGGGCAGGTCGGCGAGCACCCGCTGGGTCTCCCCCGGCTCCGCCCGGAAGCCGCGGATCTTGACCTGGTCGTCACGCCGGCCGAGGAACTCGATCGTGCCGTCCGCGCGCCACCGGCCGAGGTCGCCGGTGCGGTACCGCCTGCCGTCCGGGCCCTCGACGAACACCGCCGCGGTCTCGTCGTCGCGGCCGAGGTACCCGTCGGCGACGGCGAGCCCGCCGATGACGATCTCGCCGACGGCGCCGAGCGGTGCCGGCTCGCCGTGCGGGTCGAGCACGTCGACGGTGACGCCGTCGATCGGCGCGCCGATCGACGGCGTGGTGTCCCGTACCGGGTCCACCTCGGTGGACGTGACGATGATCGAGCCCTCGGTCGGGCCGTACTGGTTGTACAGCAGGCAGTCCGGGTGCTCGGCGAAGAACCGGCGCACCGCGTCCGTCAGCACCAGCGGCTCACCCGCGGAGACCACCGCGCGCAGGTCCGGCAGGTTCGGCCGGCTCTCCAGCAGGTACCTCAGCGGCGTGTACGGCATGTGGATCCGCTCGACCCGGTCGGCGCGGGCGATGGCGGCCACGGCGGCCGGGTCGTGGCGCACGTCGTCGCCGACGAGCACGAGGCAGGCGCCCGCGGCGAGGGTGCCGAAGATCTCCTGCACACTCACGTCGAACGTGGGTGAGGTCCACTGCAGCGTCCGCAGCGCCGGGTGGTGCGCCAGTTGCCAGCGGACGACGTTGGCCGGACCGCGGTGTGGCACGAGCACGCCCTTGGGCCGGCCCGACGAGCCGGACGTGTAGAGGCAGTAGGCGAGGTCGGCCGGGTCGACGTGGTTCGACGGCCGGGACGCCGAGCCGAGGTCGGCGGCCGGGGGCAGGGTCCGCGCGGTCAGCGACAACGCGGCGCCGCTGTCGGCCAGGACGAGGTCGACGCGTGCCCGGGGCAGCTGGGGGTCGAGCGGGAGGTAGGCCGCCCCGGACTTCAGCACGGCGAGCAGGGCGACGACGAGGTCGGCTCCCCGGTCGAGCCGCACGGCGACGAGGTCGCCGCGGCCGATGCCCCGCGCGCCGAGCCAGTTCGCGAGCTGGTTGGCGCGCTCGTCCAGCTCGCGGAAGGTCAGCTCGGTCTCCCCGTCGATCACGGCGGTGCCGTCGGGGGTCCGGTCGACCTGCCGCTCGACGAGGTGGTGCAGGCACGGCGGCGCGGGCAGGGTCTCGCCCTGCCGGGCCGCCCGGCGGGTGCGTTCCTCGTCGGTGGCCGAGGTGAGCGCCGACAGCGGCGCGGACGGGTCGGCGACCGCTCGCCGCAGGGTGGTCTCGAAGTGGGTGAGCAGCCCGCGCACGGTGCCCTCGGTGAACAGGTCGGTGTCGTACTCGACGGAGATCCGCAGCCCGTGCGCGTGCCGCGTGAGGTAGAGCGAGAGGTCGAAGGGCGCCCGGTCGGCCGGCACGTCGAGGATCCTGGCGGCGATCTCTGGCGTGAACCCCACCGCCGACTCGTGCTCGAACTCGACCATCACGGTGAACAGCGGGTTGCGGCCGGCGTCGCGGACCGGGTTGAGCGCACCGACGAGCTCGTCGAACGGCACGCGGTGGTCGTAGGCGTCGACGGTGGTCTCGCGGACGCGGGCGATGAGCTCGGTGAAGGTGGGGTCGCCGGACAGGTCGACGCGCAGCGGGACGGTGTCGAGGAACAGGCCGATGTGATCGGCGGCGTCGCGTGGCCGGTTGTCGACGGCGGTGCCGAGCACCACGTCGTCCTGGCCGGCGAACCGGCCGAGCACGGCGGCGACGGTGCCGAGCGCGGCCATGAAGAGCGTGGCCCCACCCGCCTGGGTGATCGTGGTGAGCCGGTCGAGGAGGGCGCCGTCGAGCTCGTGGTTGAGCGCGGCGCCGTCGCCGGAGCGGGTCGACCGGCGTGGGTGGTCGGTGGGCAGGAGGAGCTCCGGCGCGCCGGCGAGCCGGGCACGCCAGAACTCGACGTCCGCCGCGGCGGCGTGGTCGTCCGCGCCGGCTTCGAGCGGGGGCAGCGCCGGAAGACCGGCCCGGGTTCGGTAGCACTCGGCGAGGTCGCGGACGAGCACGGCGGTCGAGGCGGAGTCGAACACGATGTGGTGCGCGGACAGGAACAGCAGGTGGTGCCGGTCGGACAGCCGCACGAGCCGGGCGGTGACCAGGGGGCCGTCCGCGAGGTCGAACACGGTTCGCCCGGAGGTGTGCAGGGCGTCGTGCAGTGCCTCGTCCTCGGTGGCGCCGGGCAGGTCGACGAGCGGGCAGTCGACCGTGGCGTCCGGGAGCACGAGGCGGTACGGCTCCCCGTCGCCGTCCCTGTCGCCGTCGCGGAAGACCGTGCGCAGTGCTGGCTGACGTTCCACCACGTGCCGCAGTGCCCGTTGGAGCGCGGCCGCGTCGAGCGGTCCGGTGAGGCGGATCGCCTTCGGCTCGTGGTAGATGCGCTGGTCGGGGTAGAGCCGGTCGAGGAACCAGATGCGCCGCTCGGCGTCGGTCAGTGGCCGCCGTCCCGGCGCGAACGCCGCGCGCAGAGTGTCCAATGTGGGCAGTGCGGCGAGCACGCTGTCCTTCTGGACGCCGAAGTCGACGAAGCACGCGATCTCGTCAGCTCCCGCGTCGAGCAGTTGGCGGACGACCGCCGAGGAGCTGTCGACCGTGCCGATGAGCGCGCGGGACTCGCAGTACCGCCGGTAGGCCTGGCCGAGAAGGAACTCGACGTCGTCCTCCGGGGTGGTGGCGAGGTCGATGTCGACGCCGAGGCTGGTGGTGACCTGGTCGAAGAGGGACAGGGAGGAGCGCAGGTAGGCGCAGAAGGGTTCGAAGGCCTCCTGGCGCACGCGGTCCAGGTCGTCGCCGAGGTAGGTGTGCACGAGGACGACGACGCGGCCCGCGTCGGGGTCGAGCCCGTGCTCGGCGCGGGTGCGGCGGTAGAGCGCCACGTTGGCGGCGAGGGCGTCGACGGTCTGGGCCATCAGGTTGGTGACCACGCCGAGGTCCTCGGCGGCGGCCCGCCGGTAGCTGTCCGGGTTCCCGACGACCGCGACGTACATGGGCGGCATGTCCTGGACCGGGCGTGGGTGGCTGCGGACCCGGACGACGTCGCCGGAGCCGGAGGTGGCCTCGACGTCCTCGCCGGCCCACAGCCGCCGGACGGTGTCGAGGTGGGTGTACATCAGTTCGCGGTGCTCGCCGAAGTTGTCGGGCGCGAGCACGAAGTCGGTGGCGTGCCAGCCGCTGGCCGCACAGATCCCCACCCGTCCGCCGGAGAGGTTGTCCACGACGGACCACTCCTCCGCGACCCGGACCGGGTGGTGCAGCGGTAGGACGACCGATCCGGCGTGCAACCGGACGCGCTCGGTCTGGGCGGCGAGTGCCGCGGCGAGCACGGACGGGTTGGGGAACAAGGCGCCGAAGGAGTGGAAGTGCCGCTCGGGCAGCCACAACGCGTGGAAGCCGTGCTCGTCGGCGAACCGGGCGGCGGAGGTGATGAGGGCGTACTTGTCGGTCTGCTGCTCGTCCGGGTAGTCCCCGAAGAAGTAGAGACTGAAGTCGGCGCTGCTCCGCCGCTCACCCGGCGCCGAGGGCGGCGGAGCGGGTAAGGGCGGCTTGGATAACGGCGGCTTGGATAAGGGCGGGGTCGATAAGGGCGGGGTCGATAAGGGCGGCGTGCCGCTCGGTGCCGTCATGCTGGCCCGCAGGGCGGTCAGCTGCTCGGACATCAGGTCGGTGACACGCTCGATCATCCGTTCGGTGACGGCCAGCTGCCGCTCCACGAGCGCCGACAGGTCCCCGCCGTCGGCGCCGTCGACACCGCGCTCGACGTCGCCGCCACCAACGCCGTCACCAACGCCGTCACTCTCCGGTTCCGACCGTGCGGGTGGCGGCTCGCTCGCCTCGGGTGCGCCGGGCGAGGTGGTCGTCTCGGGCGTCGCGGCCGGGGGTCGCGGTCCGATCAGCTCGGCCAGCTTCCTCGGCGTGTCCGCGTCGCCGAACAATGCTCTGATCGGCACCCGTACGCCGAACCGCTCCTCGAGGTCCCGGGTCAGGTTCATCAGCGACAGCGAGTCGCCGCCGAGGTGCACGAACGTGTCGTCCGGATCGACCTGCCGCTCGGTCGTGCCGAGCAGCCGCGCGGTCAGCTCCCGCACCTCGCGCAACGGACCCGCCTGGCTCGGACCGTTCGATCCGAACGGGTGGCCGGGCAACGGGATCCGTCGGCCCGGCGTGGTCGACCCGGTCATCGCACTCCATTCGATCCGCCTGCCTCGCCGGTACAGCTCGCCGACGGCGCGCAGCAGCGCCACCGGCACGTCCCCGGTTCCCGCGAGCGTGGGCCGCCACCGCGCACCAGCGCGCCTCGCCAGCCTGGTCAGTGCCTCGCCCGGGCCCACCTCGAGCACGTCCTCGCCGGCCACCGCGGCGAGCACCTGGTCGAACCGGACGGTGCCGCGGGCGTGCCGGCGCACGTAGTCACCGTCCGGCACGTGTCCGGCCGGCAGCACCCGCCCGTCCAGGCCGCTCACCATCGGCACCCGCAGCGGTCGCCAGCCGACGCGGGCGGCGTGCCGCGCCAGCTCGTCCAGCACGGGCTCCACCAGGCTCGTGTGGAACGCCCGGTCGGTGCCCAACCGCACGCACGCGATCCGCCGCCGCTCCGCCAGATCGGCCGCCCTCGCCACCGAGTCCACCGAGCCGCTCAGCACGTGCGTTGTCGCGCCGTTCACCGCGGCCAGCTCGGTGCCGCTGGCCGCCGCCAGCTCCGCCGTGACCGTCGCGTCCGCGTTCACCACCAGCATCCCGCCAGGTGCGGTCGCGCCCAGCAGCTCACCGCGCGCCGTCGTCAACACCAGTCCGTCCTCGATGGACAGCGCGCCCGCCGCGTACATCGCCGCGTACTCGCCGTGGCTGTGGCCCGCCACCAGGTCCGGCCCCACCCCCACCGACCGCCAGAACGCCACCAGCGCCACCTGGAACGCGAACAGCACCGACTGCGGCTCGCGCACCGCGGCGCCGCGCAGCTGAGCCAGCAGCCCCGGCCGCACGCGCTCACACTCGTCCAGCACCGCGCGCACCGCCGGGAACGCGTCGTACAGTTCGGTCGCCATGCCGGGGCGAACACCGTCCTGGCCGGAGAACGCGAACACGAGCCGGCCGATGGGGGCCGGCTCGTGCTCCAGGGCGTGCTCCAGGGCGTTGTCCAGGGCGCCGGCGAGTTCGGCGACCGTGCGACCGGCGACCGCGAGCCGGCACCGGAGATGCTCGCGCCCCAGGGCCAACGTCGTCGCGACGTCCGCTGCGGACAGGTCCGGGTGAGACCGCAGGTGGTCCACCAGCCTGCCCGCGAGTACGGTCAGCGACTCGTCGTCCTTGGCCGACACCGGCACCAGGACGGCCTCCCGGGACGGTCCGCGCTCCGGCCGCGCGGGCGGCTCCTCCAGCACCACGTGCGCGTTCGTGCCGCCCACGCCCAACGCGGTCACCCCGGCCCGGAGCGGCCGTCCCCCGGCCGTCCACGGGCGACGTTCGGTCGCGAGCGTGAACGGGCTGCCCGCCAGCGGCAGCGCGGGGTTCGGCGTGCGCAGGTGCACGGTCGGGACCAGCTCCCGGTGCCGCAGCATCAGCACCACCTTCAGCAGTCCCGCCATGCCCGCGCAGCTGTCCAGGTGCCCCACGTTCGGTTTGACCGAACCCACCGCGCACGAACCGGCTGGCACGCCGTCGAACGCCTCGCACAGCGCGTCGAACTCCACCGGGTCGCCCAGCTCGGTGCCGGTGCCGTGTGCCTCCACATAGGACACCGTCCCGGCGTCGGCCCCGGCGCGTCGCAACGCCTCGCGGATCACGCCGACCTGGCCGGTCACGCTCGGCGCGCTGAACCCGACCTTGTCCGTCCCGTCGTTGTTGATCGCCGAACCGAGGATCACCGCGTGCACGGTGTCGCCGTCCGCGAGGGCCGCCTCCAGCGGTTTCAGCAGTACGGCCGCCACGCCGTTCCCGCCGACCGTGCCGTCGGCGTCCGCGTCGAAGGCACGACACCGACCGGTCGGCGACAGGATCGACCCGGGATGGTGGCGGTAGCCCGCCTCCTGCGGCAGCCGCACCGCGGCCGCGCCCGCGAGGGCCAGGTCGGCCTCCCCGGACAGCACCGCCCGCGCCGCCAGGTGCACCGCCACCAGCGACGTCGAGCACGCCGTCCTGACCCCGACGGCCGGCCCGGTCAGCCCGAGCCGGTACGCGACTCTCGACGCGAGGAAGTCCGGCTCGGCGCCGATGGTCGTCCGCATCGCGGTGGCGCCGTCCTCGTCGCCTTCCTCGTCGCCGTTCGGCCGCGGGTCCTGGTGCCCGTACAGGTTCATGCCGTCGCCGGCGAACACCGCGACCCGCTGGCCGCGGACCGCGTACCCGGCGTGCTCCATGGCCTGGTGGCAGCACTCGAGGAACAGGCGGTGCGCCGGCGCGGTCAGCTCGGCCTCCCGGGGGCTGATGCCGAAGAAGCCGTGGTCGAACTCCGACACGTCGTCGAGCGCCCCGGCGACCGGTTGGAACGCGGGGTCGGCCGCGACCCGCGCGGGCACCCCGGCGGCCGCGACCTCCTCGGCCGAGAAGCGCCGCACGCTGTCGACGCCGTCCCGGAGGTTCGCCCAGAACTCGTCGGGGGTCCGCGCGCCGGGGAACCGCAGGGCCATCCCGACGATCGCGACCTTGCCGCTGGTGGACGCGGCGCCGCTGGTGTCCCGGCTCGTGGCCAGTCCGCCCGCCAGGTGAGCGGCGAGCGCGGCCGCCGTCGGGTACCGGTACATCGCGGTCCGGGCGATCTCCCGGTCGAGCTCGCGGGACAGCGCGGTCCGGGCCCGGATCAGGTCCACGGAGGTCAGACCGAGGTCGTGGAACGGAGTGTCGGCGTCCACGTCCCGGCCGAGGACGGACGCGAGCACCGCGCGCACCCGGTCGGCGACCTCGACGTCCGGCCGTGCCGCTCCGGCCCGAACCAGGTCGGGCAACGCGTTCCGGCGTACCTTGCCGCTCGGTGTCCTGGGGAAGTCCCGCCTCGGCACGGCGACGACCTCGCCGGTGAGGCCCAACCGCTCGAACAGCGCCGCGCGGACCTCGGCGACGAGCCGATCCGTGCCGGTCTCGTCGGTGCCGACGACGACGTGCAGTCGCTCGGTGCCGGACCGCTCGTCCGGGATGCCGCACGCGCCGACCCAGCCGCTCACCACACCGGCCACGCCACCGGCGACGTCCTCGATCTCGTGGCAGAAGTGGTTGTGCCCGTTGAGGATGATGACGTCCTTGACGCGCCCGGTGATCACCACCTCACCGCCGGCGACGAACGCGAGGTCACCCGAGTCCAGCCACGTGCGGCCGGTGCGCTCGTGGTCGGGGAACAGCGCGCGCGTGCCGTCCTCGTCGCCGAGGTAGCCGGGCGTGACCCGCGGCGACCGCACCTGCAGCCTGCCGACCCGCCCTTCCGGCACCACGTCGTCGTGCTCGTCCACGACGCGCAGCGCCGCACCGGGGGCGGGCGGGCCGACGGAGACCAGGGTGACCAGGTCACGGTCCGGGACCGAGTCGTCCGCCCGCACGAGGTCACCGCTCATGCTCGACTTCAGCAGCCGGTGCACGGCGGCCGGGGTGTACCGGCCGAGGGTGATCGCCGTGGTGGTCTCCGCCATCCCCCACACGGGCCGCACACAGTCGCCGGGGAGGCCGAACGCCCGGGTGGCGTCGAGAAAACGGGACACGACCGCAACGGTGACCTGCTCGCCGCCGGTGACCATGGTCCGGATCCCGGACAGGTCCCAGCAGCGGTCACAGTCGGGGTCGCTGCCGGCGAGCGCGTCGGCGACCAGCTGGTAGGCGAAGTTGGGTGCCCAGCCGTGCTGCGCGCGGTGCTCGACGAGCAGGTCGAGCCACAGCAGCGGGTCGCCGAGGACGAGGTCGGTCGGGGCGTGCACGTTCGTGGCGCCGACGAACACCTCCAGCACGTGGTACAGGAGCAGGGCTCCGCTGTGGTCGAGCGGCATCCAGTTGACGCTGGTGTGTTCCGGCCGCAGGTCGAGCCCGCGGCGGGAACTCGCGGCGAACTCGGCGAGCGCGTGGTGGGTCAGCCGCACCGCCTTCGGCGGGCCGGTGCTGCCGGAGGAGAGCATGAGCAGCGAGGTGTCGTCCCCCTGCGGCCGGTGCGGGTCGGCGGGTTCGGCCGCCGCGCACTCGTCGACACCGGTCACGGAGCCGCACTCGCCGGTAGCGCGGAGCCGGTCCACGGCTTCCGCGCCGGTCAGCACGAGTGGGCGGCGGAGTAATCGACAGACGTGCGCGAACCGTTCGGCCGCCGCCGGTGACGGGTCGTCGGACATCGGCTCGGCGATCACGGCCGGGGTGATGCCGCCGAGCAGGCACGCCCACAGCGCGGGGAAGAAGTCCGGCAGCGGCAGCCCGTGCAGCACCACCGCGTCGCCGGGACGGCGGCCGCGGGTGCGCAGCCCGGCGAGCAGGTGCCGTGCCCGCCGGAGCAGCTCCGGGTAGGTGAGCCGGACGGCCCGACCGGGCGAGGTCACCGCGACGACGGCGCTGTCCGGGTGGTGTTCCGCCGCACGCAGCAGAGCGGCGCGGGCGTCAGGTGGGTCGTCCTCGTCGTGGACGAGCGGCGCGCCCACGGTCATGGCCATCGGTCTAGTCGACATCCTTTTCCACACTCCCAGCGGGTGCCGTGGCGCGGCGGAGGGCGAACGCGACGGCGAGCAGAGCGGTAGCGGCGAGGAAAGCGACACCGTGGAAGATCGCGACGACGGTCACCTCCGGGGCGGCCTCCAGCACCGCGGAGCTGCTCAACATCCCGACCGCGAACCCCGCGGTCTCGGCGGTCGCGGACATGCCGAAGAGGCGGCCGCGTTGCTTGTCGGGGGCGGCCTGCAACCGCGAGGTGTAGACGATCTCGGTCCAGCCGTCGGCGAGCCCGGCCAGCAGCGCCACCGCGATCAGGGCCGGCCCGGCCGGGACGGCGAAGGCGAGCACGAAGCCCACCGACATCAGGCAGGTGCCGAGCCCGAACGCCCGCTCCCCCAACGCTTCCCCGTGTCGCCACCGGCGGAGGACCTGGTGCGCGAGGAGCGTCCCGACCGCCCAGGACGCCCAGAACTGGCTCATCACGACAGCGGGCTCGGCGCCGTCGAGCCGGCTCGCGTAGAGCGGGAGGGCCATGTTGTGCGACGCGGACCCGAAAGCGTCCGCGCCGCGTACCGCGATCATGAGGACGACGACGGGACCGGCGAGCGCGAGCAGCGTCCGTTCCGGCCGTCCCGGCGCGGTGCCGGTCGCGGTGCCGGTCGAGTCGTCGTCCGCGCGGGTGGGGAGCCGAAGGACGACCAGCGCCATGGCGGATACGACGAACGAGGCGGCGTTGAGGTAGAACGCGGCCGCGAACCCGCCCGACGCCACGATGACGCCCGCGGAGGCGAAACCCAGCACGGTGCCGATCGACCGCCCGGTGACGAGCTGGCCGTTGGCCCCGACCCGTTGGTCCTGTCCGACCATCGCGGGCACACTGCTGCGCAGCGCGACGTTGAACAGGGCGTTGCCGGCCCCGAGCACGACGGCGGCGGCCACCAGGAGCCCGACGTTCGCCGGCCCGGCCGCGAGCGCGACCATGGCGGTCGCCTGAGCGAGGTCCGTGCCGATCATGAGGCGCCGCCGGTCGAACCGGTTCACCAGCCACCCGGCGACGAGCCCCGTGCCGAACCCGGCCCCGAGCCGCAGCGCCATCACGATGCCGACACCGAGCGGACCACCGGTGACCGCGAGCGTGAACAGGCTCAACGCGACCAGGTTGAGGTAGTTGCCGTACGCGGAACACGAGTACCCGACCACCAGCACCCGGAAGTTACGCGGCGGGCCAGCCAACAACGCTCCCGTTCTCCGACGGCCAGGTGGACGGCGCCCAAGGTGGCACAGGTCGATGGCCAACGGGGCCACTGAGGCGAAGATCACGTAGGTGCCGCGTCAGTGGCCACAAAGGACGGTCCCGGTACGGGTGTGACGACGAGCCGGCGCCGGTCCCCGTCCCGGACCGCTCAGGTCATCCGTCGGACGAGCCGGCGAAGTTGATCTCACCGAACGGAGTGCTGGCGATGCCGCCCTCGCGCATCTTCGCGGAGAATTCCTGGAGGGCCTTGGTGTCGTTCAGGTGCGGATACGGCGTGTCCGGCACGTCGACGCCGAGGAACGCGCACAGCGGCTCCCAACCGTCGCTGGCCTCGTGCACCAACAGCCGACCGGCCGGTGCCGTGGCGCGAACGTGATCGACGTGGCGCTGGTAGACCTCGACGGCGTCGTCCTCGCTCGGCGCCCGGTCGGCGTGCCCGAACGTCGCGCCGAACACCAGATCCAGCATGGCGCCCGTCGCACCGAGACGGTCGCTGGGGCGGCCGTCGGCGTCGATGCCGGCGAAGATGGTCTCCCGCATGCTGCGGTACCACCGGTGCGGGTCCCGGGTCGTCAGGATGATCTTCGCCTCGGGGTAGGCCGCCGCGATCTCCTGCCAGAAGTGGCCGGACGGCCAGTCGACGGCCGACCGGTACCCCTCGAGCACCCAGTCCCAGTCCACGGTCCGGCGCTGGTCCGACGTGTCGTGCTTGGCCAGCGCCGCCGCGTGCCAGCGTTCGCCCTGCTCGGGGTTCGCGAACACCTCGAACATGTGGTGGCACGGGCCGAAACCCAGTTGGTCCAGCGCCGCCTTCATCGACGACGTCCCGGTCCGCGGGAACCCCGCGCCGATCACCTTCACCATGTGGTCGCCCTCCTACTCCACGTTACCGACAACCACATTGCCACGGCTTCCCGAATCAGGCACGGTCCGAGCCCGACAAGCGTCGGTGACGCTGCGGACAGGTCGTCAGATTGCCCAGGCCACGGCGGCTACGCCTGGGTCGGCGCCGAGTCGGTGTGTACGCGGAGCGCGTGGTACAGGTCGTACCGGGCCGACGGGCCGACCAGCAGGGCCCGACCGAGGAGTTCTTCGACCCGGGCGAGGCGTTTGCGCAGGCCGTGTGCGGAGATCCCCAGCGCGGCGGCGACGGGGGCCGTCCGCAGGTCGTGTTGGAACCAGGCTCGCACGGTGGTCAGCAGCGTCCGCCGGTTGGCGGGCAGCAGCGGGGACAACTGGAGGGCGGCCCAACGCCGGATCTCCGGGCGATCGAACAGCGTGGTGAACTCGACCGCCTCGGCCGGCGCGCCGGGGTGCGGCCGTTCGTCGATCAGCTGCAGCGCCAGGTAGAGCTCGGCCTGGGTCGCGACCCGGGTGAGATCGCGGTCCAGCTCGGCGCCGATGTGCTGCAGACGTGCGGACAGCGTGTTGCGGTGGATCTTCAGCTGCGACGCCGCCCGGGAACCGAATTCGAGCCACGACAGCAGCGTGGCCAGCAGCTCGAAGGCGTCGGGGTCCTGGGGACGAGCGGGCCGGTAGGCCAGCAGCGGTGCGAGCGTGCTCGCGGCCCACGCCCGCCCGGCGTGCCCCAGCAGCTCACCGAGCTCACCGCG
Source organism: Actinophytocola gossypii (assembly GCF_025165815.1). Lineage (GTDB taxonomy): Bacteria > Actinomycetota > Actinomycetes > Mycobacteriales > Pseudonocardiaceae > Actinophytocola > Actinophytocola gossypii. The sequence goes on from NZ_JAFFZE010000004.1 coordinate 465,662, forward strand.
GGGCGAGAACCCGGCGTACCGCTCGGGCCGGTGGCGGGCCACCGACAGCGCGTGGAACGCCTGCTTGTACCCGACCACGATGTCCCGCAGCGCCACTCGCGTCCCGACGCCCATGCGGGCCTCCGGGACCCGCTCGGTCAGTTCCCGGATCAGGTGGGCCGGCGGCGGCACGGCGTCGGCCTCGGCCGGGGCGATCACGATGACGTGCCTGCTGTGGACCGGGCACGGCACCACCCAGGCGGCCGTGCCGAACACCTCCCGGCACCGCGGGGTGAGCAGCCCTCGGGAGTCCGGCCCGCCCTCGACGATGTGCACCCGGGCCAGGTCGGGCAGTGCCGGGCGGAGGGCTTCCGCGGTCCGGCGGGCACCGGACAGCTGCCCCACCATGAGCAGGTGCAACACCGATTCGCGCACCGCCGCGTCGGCGGCGTCGAGGCGCTCGGCCCGCTGCTCGGCGATCATCGTGCGCCAGCTCAGCCAGAGCGGGTTCGCCGCGTCGGCGAGGAGGCTCCGCTGCTCCGCGGTCAGCGGCCCCCGGCGCGCGACGACGAGCACCGGCCGCGCCGGCGGTGGCCCCACCGGCAGTACCGCGACGTCGTACCCGCTCGCGTGTACCGCGGCGGCGTCGACGTGCCCGGCGCGCACCCGGGCGACGTCCTCGGCGAGTTCGCCGCCGAGCATGCGGACCAGCCGATCGGCGCCCGACGAGGTCACGACCGCCCGCTCCTCGGCGGGTCCCGCGAGCACGATCTCCCCGGCGAGTCGGCGGGCGAGCAGCTCCAGCACGCGCCGCACACCGTCCGGGCCGGTCGCCTCCTGACACACCCGTCGCAGTTGCTGGCTCGGCACTCCGGGCAGCTCCCTGTAGGTAGCGCTCTCCGCCCTGACCGAAGCGGCGCTGGCACAGCGGAGGGTGACTGGATGCCAGGGGCACTGTGCGCATCAACACTGGGGCGGCTCGTGCCAGCAGTCTAGCGTTCCTGGTGACCGTGGCCGGCCCGCCAAGGCCGGCCCGGCCCGCCCGGGACCGAGACGGGGAAGGATCGGTCCGTCATGGGCACGACAGGGGGAGCTCCGGGCGCCGGTGGGGAGTGCCCGGAGTCCTCTTACGACCGTCCGGTGACGTCCGACGAGGCCGAAGCCCTCTGGTCGGAGGTGCACGCCGCCGCCGACACGTACCGGCAGGCACGGTGGCGGTTTCTGCGGGACGTTCCCTTCGAGGAACGCATCCGCGTCCTGCACGAAGCGCTACGCGGACCGGCCGTACCCGTCCCCGGCGCTCGAGTTCCTCCTCGATCACCCCGATCATGTCCACGGGTTGCTCGTCCGCCGCGCGCTCGCCGGCCACGACGAGGACGTCCGGGAGATCGGCCAGGACATGGCCGACGAGTACGGGCCACTCGTCACCGACCCGCGATTCCCACGCCGTCGATGAGCAGCCGCCGGCCTCAGCCGATGAAGCCCTGTTTCCGCAGCCATTCGGCCGCGACCTTGGCCGGCGCGGCGCCCTCGACGCTCACCTGTTCGTTCAGCGCGAGCAGCGTCTCGTCGTCGAGTGCCTCGGCGATCGGGGTGAAGACGTCCTCGAGGCCGGGGTACTTCGTCGCGAGTTCGGCGCGGATCGTGATCGCCGGGTTGTAGACCGGGAAGAACGACCTGTCGTCCTCCAGCACGACCAGGTCCTGGGCGGGGATCCGGCCGTCGGTGGACGCCACCGAGCCGAAGTCGCAGGTCTTGCCCGAGCCGACCTCGGTGTAGACGACGGCGTCGTTGACCTCGTGCCGCTGCGCGTCCGGCAGCGTGAAGTCGTACATCGCGGCCAGGCCGGGAAGCCCGTCGTCCCGGCTGTTGAACTCCGGACCCATGCAGGTCGACGCCGCCGCCGGGTTGGTGTTCGCCAGCTCCGCGTAGTCCGAGATCGTCGTGATGCCGTGTTCCTCGGCGGCCTCGCGGTTGGCGGCGATGGCGTAGGTGTCGTTGCCCGGTGCGCGCGCCCACCAGGTGACGCCGTTCTCCGCGTCGAGCGTCCTGACCCGGTCGAACAGCTGCTCCGGGTCGGTCACCCGTTCGGTCTGCTTCAGGAAGGAGACCCAGGCGGTGCCGGTGTACTCCCAGTACAGGTCGATCTGGCCGGTGGTGAGCGACCGGCGGACCGCGTCCGTACCGGTGATGTTCGTCTCGTCGACCGGATCGGCGCCGGCGGCCTGCAGCGCGAGGATCGCGATCTGGCCGAGCACCAGCTGCTCGTCGAACTCCTTCGACCCGACGGTGATCGACACGCCGCTGAGCTCGTCGATCCGCTCGATGGAGCCGGATCCGGTCTCGGCCCGGGGGGACTCCTCCTCCAGCGTGCAGCCGGCGGCCAGCACCACGAGGCCGACGACGACGGCGACGACCGACAAGCCGCGCATGAGAGTTCCTCCTCGAATCGACGGGTCACATTCCCTTGGGGCGCAAGAACATCTCGGCCAGCAGGCCGAGCCAGTCGGCGAACAGGGCGAGGGCGGCCACCAGCACCCCGAAGGTGACGCTGATGACCGGCCGGTTCAGGGAGAGGCCGGTGAACAGCCCCTCCCCCAGCCCGCCGCCGTCGATCAGGGCGGCCAGGGGCGCACTGGCGACGGTCAGCACCAGCGCGGTGCGGACGCCGGCGAGGATGACCGGCACGGCGAGCGGCAGTTCCACCGTGAACAGCACCGCGAGCCGGGACAGCCCCATGCCGCGGGCGGCCTCGGTCAGCACCGGGTCGACGCCCTCGATGCCGACCATGGTGTTGCGCAGTACCGGCAGCACGGCGTAGGCGACCAGGGCGATCACCGCCGTGCCGACGCCGATGCTGATCACCAGGGCGAGCAGGACGATCAGGCCGACGGACGGGATGGCCTGGCCGAGGTTCCCCAGGCCGAGCACCACCACCCGCCCGACCCGGCTGCGCGACAGCGAGACGGCGACCCCGAGCGGAACCGCGATGGCGATCGTCAGCGCGGTGCAGATCAACGTCAACTCGACGTGCTCGAGCACCTGGGACCCGATCACCTCGCCGTTGACGTTGCGCGCCTCGATCGAGTCCAGGCGCTGTCCCCGCGTCCACAACCACAGCACCAGCAGGCCGGCCACGATCAACGCGGGCCGCACGAGCAGGCCCGCCCACCGCGGCCGTCCGGTTCCGCGTGCCGCCCTGGCCGGGCGGCGGGCTTGGATCGGTGCCGTCATGGGTTCCCGGCTTCGCCGGCGGCCGCGCCCATCACCATTCGCAGGTCCAGCGACCCGATCACGGTGGCGTCGTCGCCGAAGTCGTCGGTGACCAGCACCACGTCGCTGCCCTCGCCGAGCATCAGGTCGAGCGCGTCGCGCGCCGTCGCCTCGACCGCGATCCGCGGCAGTCCCTCGGCTCGCGGTGCCGGGGCCAGCTCGACGTCCCGCAGTCGCAGCAGGGCCAGCTTCTTCAGCTGTCCCCCGGCGCCGATGAAGCTGGCGACGTAGTCGTCGGCGGGGGCGGCCAGGATCGCCTCCGGGGTGTCGTACTGGGCGATCACCGACCTCGGCCGGAGCACGGCGATCCGGTCACCCATCTTGAGCGCCTCGTCGAAGTCGTGGGTGACGAACACGATGGTCTTGCGGACCTCCCGCTGGAGCCGCAGGAACTCGTTCTGCAGGTGGTCCCTGGTGATCGGGTCGGTCGCGCCGAACGGCTCGTCCATCAGCATCACCGACGGGTCGGCCGCGAGCGCCCTGGCGACCCCGACCCGCTGCTGCTGGCCGCCGGACAGCTCGCGGGGGTAGCGCCGGGCGTAGTCCGCCGGAAGGCCGACCAGTTCCAGCAGCTCGGCGACCCTGGCCCTGATCCGGGACCTGCTCCAGCCGAGGACCTTGGGCATCAACCCGATGTTGTCCTCGATCCGCTTGTGCGGGAACAGGCCGATCTGCTGGATGACGTAGCCGATGTCGCGCCGGTGCTGGTCGGGGTCGAGCGTGAGCACGTCGGTGCCGCCGATCGTGATGGTGCCCGAGGTCGGCTCGATCAGCCGGTTGATCATCTTCATCGTCGTGGTCTTGCCGCAGCCCGACGGTCCGACCAGGACGACGACCTCGCCGGCGGGAATGACCATCGACACCGCTTCGACGGCGGGCTCCGCCTGACCGGGGTAGCGCTTCGTGACGTCGGTGAGCTCGATGGTCTCCCCGGGGCGGCCGGTGGGTTCAGGCACGGATCCCCCGTGAGGTGGTGAGCCTGGCGACGCCGGCCAGCGCCAGGTCGAACAGGAGTGCGAGCAGGATGATGCCGAGGGTGCCGGTGAGTACCTGGTTGAGTGAGTTGGCGCCGCCGAACCGGCCGAGCCCGTCGAAGATCTGGTTGCCCAGGCCGGGCCCCTGTACCCAGGCGCCGATGGCCGCGATCCCGATGATGATCTGGGTGGAGACCCGGACCCCGGCGAAGATCACCGGCCAGGCCAGCGGGAGCCGAAGGTCCCAGAGCACCCTGGTCCGGCTCAGGCCCATGCCGCGGCCCGCCTCCACCACGGCCGGGTCCACCTCCTGCAGGCCGACGATCGTGTTCCGGGTGATCGGCAGCAACGCGTAGACGACCAGCGCCACGAGCACCGGCAGCACGCCGAGGCCGAACGGCGCGATGAGCACCCCGAGCAGCGCGACCGACGGGACGGTCAGGAACGCGCCGGTGGTCGTCGTGGCCAGCGCCGCGAGCGTCGAGTGCCGGTAGGTGAGCATCCCGAGCCCCACGCCGATGACCACCGCGATCGCGATCGCGCCCAGGGTCACGTCGAAGTGCAGGATGGTGTCGTTGACGATCGTGATCCAGTTCTCCCGCAGGTACTCCGCAAAGGTCACCACCGCCTCCTCACCGTCATCCGGGTGATCGAACCCTAGCAGCGAGCCGGGCCGACCGGGTCCGTCGCGAGGCCGCGCTGCCTGCGGCGACGTTCTTCAGCGCGGGGTGTCGTCGTGGTCGGCGTCCTGTTCGTCGCGGTCGGGCGGCCACCGGAAGGCGATGTCGTTGCGGGTGCCGTAGCTGGCGGTTCCGGTCCGGGTGACCCGGTCACCGAGGCGGCACAGGTCGTCGGCGCGGTACGTGTCGGGGTCGGGCTGGACGCGGTGGTCCGGGTGGGCGTCTCGGTCGCCTGGCAGGAGACGAGCACGAGCGTCGCATCCGTACCGTGACCGCGCGCGGACTATTGACACAGGAGTCACAGCGGCGACAGGCTGAACATGCCTGTGTGACGGTGCGAGACCTACCTCAATGGCGAGAGTGAGGCTGCCGCATGACAGAGGACGACGGACCGCAGCGCGTCAAGCAGTGGACCCTTCCCGACAAGTACCTTCCCTCGGTCCCGGTCCGCGATCTTCCGGAACCGTTGGGCCTGCGGAAGATCACCGGCGCGAGCGTGATCATCCTGGCGACCGCGATCGGCTCCGGGGAGACCGTCCTCTGGCCGTACATCACCTCGCAGGTCGGGTTCGTGTTCCTGTGGGCCGCGGTCGTCGGGTTCGGGATGCAGTTCTTCCTGAACATGGAGATCGAGCGCTACACGCTCGCCACCGGCGAATCGGCCATCACCGGGTTCGCGCGGCACTGGAAGCCGTGGTGGTGGCTGTTCATCATCTTCGCGCTGTTCCAGAACTTCTGGCCCGGCTGGGCGACCGGTGCCGCCACCACGCTCGGCTTCACGCTCGGGGCCGAGGACTTCCCGGTGGTTCCGGTGACGCTCGCCGCGCTGGTGGCCATCGGCATCACCCTCACCCTGTCGCCGGTGGTGTACCAGTACGTCGAGAAGATCCAGTTCGTCCTGGTCGCGCTGATCATGCTGTTCGTCGTGGTCGCGATCCCGGTCGGCACGACCGCGGACGCGTGGGGTGCGGTGTTCACCGAGGGCATCGGGGACATCGGCTTCCCCATCGGGGAGGCGAACCTGAGCATCGCGCTGCTGCTCGGCGCGCTGGCGTTCGCCGGCGCGGGCGGTGCCAACAACCTGGTGCAGAGCAACTACATCCGGGACAAGGGCCTCGGGATGGGCCAGCACATCCCGAAGATCGTCTCGCCGATCACCGGGCACGAGGAGGCCAAGCCGTCCCTGGGGTACACGTTCCCGCTGGACGAGGAGAACATGCGCCGGTGGCGTGGCTGGTGGAAGGTCGCGAACCGGGAGCAGTTCATCACGTTCTTCGTGATCGGTGTCGTGTCGCTGGTCGTGCTGTCGGTGCTCGCCTACTCGACGGTCGGCGTCGGGCGGGCCGACCAGGAGGACCTCGAGTTCCTCTTCCTCGAGGGCCAGATTCTGCAGGACTCCGTCGCACCGTGGTTCGGCACGGCGTTCTGGGCGGCCGCGACCCTCGCGCTGTTCTCCACCAACCTCGGCATCATCGACTACACCAGCAGGCTGATCGCGGACCAGCTCAAGATCCACGCGGCGAAGGACAGTTCGTTCTGGACCGAGAGCAAGATCTACGTCGGCGCCGTCTGGCTCATGATCGTGGTCGGCTCGATCATCCTGCTGTCCGGGGTGGACCAGCCGTTCGTGCTCGTGGTGATCTCGTCGTCGATCGCCGGCGTGCAGATGTTCATCTACTCCGGTCTGCTCATCATGCTGAACCGCAGGGCACTGCCGAGGCAACTACGGATCAGCGGTGTTCGCCTCGCGGTGATCGCGGCGGCGTTCCTGTTCTTCGGCTTCCTCTCGGTGATGCTCGTGATCGACAACTTCTGAGCGGGTTCCGTGCTCAAGCAACTGTGGCTGAAGCTCCTGGTGGCGCTGACGATCTGGGCCGGGTTGATCGTCCTCATGTGGGCCGTCGGGATCATCTAGCCGTCCACCAGGTCGGCCAGCTGCCCGAGTCCGTCCACTCCCACCGGTTCGCCGGGAAGCAACGGGATCTCCAGCAGCGGCACCCCGGGGATCCGGTCGCGTACGACCTCGAGTTGCCGATCCTCCTGGGTGCGGCGGGCGGCGAGCAGCCCGCCGGCATCGGCCGGGGAGCGTCGGTTGACGACCAGGGCCGCGACGTCCACGCCGAGGTCGGTGAGCTGTGCGTGGACGTCGAGGGTCTCGGCGACGGGGAGTCGCTCGGCGGCGAGGACGAGGACGAAACCGCTCCGGGTCGGGTCGGTGACGGTGTCGCGCAACAGCGCGAACCGGTCCTGCCGGCGCAGCAGTACCCGGCGCAGCTCGGCGTCGGACTTGCGGCCGGGATCGTCCCGCGTGCTCGTGATGCCCCGCATCGCCGCCCTGAACCGTTCCGACCGGTCCCGGTTGGCCAGCAGGGTCTCCGTCCACGCGGTGAGCTGCTCGGGCAGTGCCATCAGCCGCAGCGTGTGACCGCTGGGCGCGGTGTCGAACACGACGAGGTCGTAGGCGGCGTCACCCAGCGCGACCGCTTCGGCGACCCGTTCCAACACGGCCGATTCGTGCGTCCCCGGTGCCGCCCTGGCCAGCGCCAGGTGCCGGTCGGCCTGGCCGTGCAGCCGCTCGGGCAGCAGCCGTCGCATCGTCCGCCGGACCGCGGCCAGGTGCCGGTCGACGGTACGTCCCGGGTCGACCTCCAGCCCGTCGACATACGCCTCCGCACCGGCCCCAGGAAGCGAAGCCAGCCGGGTCGGCTCGTCACCGACGGTGATGTTCCACAGGTGCCCGAGGTTGTGCGCGGGATCGGTGGAGACGACCAGCACCCGCCCGCCGGCGCGCGCACGGGCGAGCGCGAGGGCGGAGGCCAGCGAGGTCTTGCCGACTCCGCCCTTGCCGCCGACGAAGAGCACCCGGCGACCGCGCGCGAGCTCTAGCAGCATCCGACGTGTTCCAGCGGGGAGCGTTCCATGCCCATCCGACGGTGCCAGTCGTGGAACTCCGGATACAGCGCCGGCATCAGCTCGACCGTGTAGTAGGCCGCCGGGTCGGGTACGCCGAGCGCCTCACCCAGCACCACCACGGTGAACAGGTCGTCCTCCTCGCGGCGGGCGCGGGCGAACGTACGTCGGTAGGGACCGGCGTAGAACTCCCGCAGCCCCGCCGTGAAGGCGGCCCAGCGCGACGTCACCGCTTGCCGAAACCGACGTCGACCAGGTCGGCGTCCGGTGCCTCCGGCGGCTCCTTGCTCGCGCGCATCATCGCCAGCACCGCCTCCGCCGCCACCCACACCGCGGCGACGATGATGACGATGTCGAGCCCGAGCAGCAGCCAGTCGCCCGAGTCGCTGAACGTGCCGAGTTGTTCGATCGCGGCGTAGAAGGACATGACGAAGACCAGTACGAGGGGGATCAGCGCCGGCAGCGGGTTGCGCCGCTTGCGGATCAGCATCACCGCGATGATCGCCAGGGTCAGCGACGCGAGCAGCTGGTTGGTCGTGCCGAACAGTGGCCAGATCAGCAGGCCGCCGCTGCCGTCCACACCCTGGCTGAAGGTGAGTCCGACCGAGACGACGATCACGATCGCCGTGCCGGCGAGCGTGCCGATCCGGACGCCGACGACCTCGCCGCCCTCCTGGACGACGAACCGCAGCAGACGCACGCCGGTGTCCATCGTGGTCGCGGCGAACAGCACCGCCATCGTGGCCAGCACGGTGGCGCTCAGCGAGGAGGGCAGCCCGAGGCCTGCGTTGACGAGGTTCCCGCCACCTTCCACGAAGGCACCGACGCCACCCGCACCGAACGCGCTGTAGATCTCCTCCCACTGGGTGACGGTCTGGAACCCGGCGGTGGCGGCGAGGATCGCACCGAGCGCGAGCAGACCTTCACCCACGGCACCGAAGTAGCCGACGAACCGGGCGTCGGGCTCCTTGTCGAGTTGCTTCGAGCTGGTGCCGGAGGACACCATCCCGTGGAAGCCGGAGATCGCGCCGCAGGCGATCGTCACGAACAGCAACGGGACGATGCTCGGCGTGTCCGCGGGGAGGTTGTCGTTGAAGGCCGGAGCGACGAGGGTCGGCGCGCTGAACAGCACCGCGACGAACAGGATGCCGAGGCCGACGAAGAGCTGGACGCCGTTGATGTAGTCCCTCGGCTGGAGCAGCACCCACACCGGGAGCAGCGAGGCGATGCCGGCGTAGAGGAAGAGCGCGATGATCCAGAAGGTGCCGGGGGACATGCCGAGGAACGGGTCGGGCAGTTCGACCGGGACCGCGTCCCCGAGGAGGATCAACGAGTACAGCGCGACGACGCCGACCACGGTGACGGCGGCGAGGTTCATCTTCCAGCGGTAGACCGCCTGGCCGACCACCAGCGCGACCAGGACCGCGCCCCACGCCGGGATGACCGCGGACGGCGTGCCGATCAGCAGATCCTTGATCACCACGGCGAACGCCGCGATCACCATCAGCAGCAGCAGGAAGATGACGACCAGGAAGAGCTTCGCGCCACGACCGCCGATGTACCGTCCGGACAGCGCGCCCATCGACCGGCCCTTGTTGCGCTGCGAGGCCCACAACGACCCCATGTCGTGCATCCCGGCGAAGAAGACCGTGCCGAGCGTGACCCACAGGAAGGCCGGCAGCCATCCCCAGATCACCGCGATCGCCGGTCCGACGATCGGCGCCGCACCGGCCACCGAGGTGAAGTGGTGCCCCCAGAGCACGAGCTTGTTGGTGGGGACGTAGTCGACACCGTCACGCAGCTCGTGCGCCGGCGTCACGAATCCGTCGTCGAGCCGGAAGATTCGACGAGCCAGGTACTTGGAGTAGAGGAGGTAGCCGGCCACGATCATGGCGAGGCCGATGAGCATCAAGATCAAGGCACTCACGGCGGGACACCCTTCCGTCGGTCAGAACCCAGGATCTTAGACCCAACCGGCCAGGTCGGGCACGTTGCCGATCACGCAACGCCGCCGGCCCCCCACGGGCGGAGCTTCTCGGGGTTTCGCACCGCCCAGATGTGGGTGATCCGGTCGCCCGCGACGTCGAACGCGATCACCGTGACGCTTCCGTCGTCGACGTGTGCCACCAGGCCGGGCTGGCCGTTGATGGTGCGTTCCGACAGGGTCAGCCCAGGCGCCAGGTCCGCGAGGTCGACGAGGTAGCGCGCGACCCGCTCGGCGCCTTCGATGGGGACGAGCGCGGCGACGGCGCGACCACCACCGTCGCCCACCGCGGTGACCTCGGGATCGAGGAGGTCGACCAGGGCGTCGATGTCCTTGGCCTCCCACGCCCGTTTGAGGCTCCGGACGAGGTCCGCCCGCCGGTCAGCCGACGTCGTGGATGTCGTCGATGTCGCCGATGTCGCCCGCCCGGAGCGGATGCGGCGTCGGGCGGAGGTGGCCAGCTGGCGGCAGGCCGCCGGTGTCCGGCCGACGATCTCGGCCACCTCGGGGAAGGAGTACCGGAAGACGTCGTGCAGGACGAACGCGACGCGCTCGGCCGGCGTCATCGACTCGAGCACGACCAGGAACGCCATGTGCACCGACTCGTCGAGGGTGATCCGGTCGGCCGGGTCGGGGGTGGCGGCACTCCCCCACTCGTCGCGGTCGGGCAGCGGCTCCGGGATCCACTCGCCCACGTAGCGCTCCCGCCTGGCCCGGGCCGAGTCGAGCAGGTCGAGACAGATGCGGCTGGCGACCGTCGTCAGCCATGCGCCGGGTGACCGGATGTCGTTCCGCCGCTGCTCGGACATCGCGTACCAGCGGGTGTAGGTCTCCTGGACGACGTCCTCGGCCTCGGTCAGCGAGCCGAGCAGCCGATAGGCGAGGTTGATCAACTGTCGTCGCTCACCCGTGGCCGAAGCCAGGTCCGAATCGGACCGGCCGTCGTCGGATCGCTCGTTCATGGTGTCCCTGACTCCCCTGGTCGCGGCTCTCATGGGATCCGACGAGACACGCCGAGAAAGTGTGAGGTCCGCTCACCGCCGACAGCGCACCTCACACCCCGAGACGCTACATCGTCGGTTGGACATGAACATCGCACTGTGGATCGTCGCGGGCCTGCTGGCCGTGGTGTTCCTGGGCAGCGGCGTCACCAAGCTGGCCCAGCCCAAGGAGAAGCTCGTCGCGTCCAGCACCGGAGCCGCACTCGATGGCTACGGAGCCGGCGCCATCAAAGCCATCGGAACCCTGGAAGTCCTGGCCGCGGCAGGACTCATCCTGCCAGCCGCCCTGACCACCGCGACGGTGCTCGTGCCACTGGCCGCCCTCGGCACCGCACTACTCATGGTCGGCGCCGCCCTCACCCACCTCCACCGCCACGAACCACAGGCGATCACGGTGAACATCGTCCTGCTCGCCATGGCGGTGTTCGTGGCCTGGGGCCGCTTCGCCGCCCAACCCTTCACCACCTGAACCGGCCGTCGCCGCCACGGGCCGGTTCGTCAGCGGACCGCCACCGCACCGGACCGGCGCTTGGTCCACACGTCGTAGGCGACGGCTGCCAGCAGGACAAGGCCCTTCACCAGCATGACCCGCTCGCTCGGTGCTCCGATCAGCGACATGCCGTTGTTGATCACGCCCATGATCAGGCCGCCGGTGATCGCGCCCACCACCTTGCCGACGCCGCCCTGCACGGCCGCTCCGCCGATGAACGCCGCCGCGATCGCGTCCAGTTCGAACGCCGTGCCCGCGGTCGGGCCGGCCTGGTTGAGCCGGCCGGCGAAGATCACCCCGGCCAGTGCGGCCAGCACACCCATGTTCACGAACACCCAGAAGGTCACCGGCCGGACCCGCACGCCGGACAGGGTCGCCGCCTGCAGGTTGCCGCCGACGGCGTACACGTGCCGGCCGAAGACCGAGCGGCTCGCCATCAGCGAGTAGCCGAGCGCCAGTACGGCGAGCAGCACCAGCACCCACGGCAGGTTCCGGAACCGCGCCAACTGCACGACAACGAACAGCACCACCACCGCCGCGAACACGATCTTGCCGACGAACAGCGGCATCGGGTCCACGCTCTGCCCGTACCCCTGCCGCGCGCGCCGGCTCCGCCACTGCGCGACGCCGAACCCGACCACGACGAGGACGCCGGCCAGCAGGCTCACGAGGTCCGCGCCGCCGAGCGGGCCGAGCCCGACGTTGCCGAGGTAACCACCGGTGAACCCGTTGGCCAGGGTGCGGATCTCGTCCGGGAACGGGCCGATGCCCTGGTTGCCCAGCACGGTCAGGGTCAGCGCGCGGAAGACCAACATGCCGGCGAGCGTCACGATGAACGCGGGGATGCCGAAGTAGGCGATCCAGTACCCCTGCGCGGCGCCGATCAACGCCCCCGCGACGAGGGTCGCCAGCACCGCGAGCCACCACGGCAGTCCCAGCTGGACGGTCAACACCGCGCAGATCGCACCGGTGACCGCGACGACCGAGCCGACCGACAGGTCGATGTGCCCGCTGATGATCACCAGCATCATGCCGACCGCGAGGATCAGCACGTAGGAGTTCTGCACGATGATGTTGGAGATGTTGCCCGGCCGCAGCAGCGCGCCGTCGGTGAGGACCGCGAACAGCACCACGATCAGCGCGAACGCCACGTAGATCCCGCTCTGCCGCGGGTTGATCCGCAGCCGCCGCGGTGCCTCGGCCGGCGCTCGCACGTCCGAGCCGGGCACGACGTCGAGACTCATCGGCGATCCTCCTGGGTCATGTACCGCATCAGCCGTTCCTGGGTGGCCTCCCCCGCGGTCAGCTCACCGGTCACCCGGCCGGCGGACAGCGCGTAGATCCGGTCGCACAGACCGAGCAGCTCGGGCAGCTCCGAGGAGATCACCAGCACCGCCTTGCCCTGTGCGGCGAGGGAGTTGACGATGGCGTAGATTTCGTACTTGGCGCCGACGTCGACGCCGCGGGTCGGCTCGTCCAGGATCAGCACGTCCGGCTCGGTGAACATCCACTTGGCCAGCACGACCTTCTGCTGGTTGCCGCCGGAGAGCGTGTGCGTCGGGGCCAGCACGTCGGGGGTCTTGATCCGCAACCGGTCCCGGAACCGCTCGGCCACCCGCAGCTCCTCGTGCTCGTTCACCCAGCCGCGGTTCGCCAGCAGACCGAGGCCGGCCGCGGAGACGTTGCGCTTGACGTCGGCGACCAGGTTGAGCCCGTGGCGCTTGCGGTCCTCGCTGACGTAGGCGATCCCGTGCCGGATCGCGGCGCGCACCGAGCGCACGTCGATCTCCTTGCCGTCCTTGAAGATCCGGCCGGAGATGCGCACTCCGTAGGACCGGCCGAACACGCTCATCGCGAGTTCCGTGCGGCCGGCTCCCATCAGGCCGGCGAGGCCGACGATCTCCCCCCGGCACAACGACAGCGTGGCGCCGTCGACCACCCTGCGGTCGGGTTGCGTCGGGCTGTGCACGGTCCAGTCCTCGATCCGCAGCACCTCCTCCCCCGGCGCCGTGGGCTCGCGGGGCGGGAAGCGGTGTTCGAGGTCGCGGCCGACCATGCCGGCGATCAGCCGCTCCTCGGTGAGCTGGTCCGCGCGCACGTCCAGCGTCTCGATCGTGCGGCCGTCACGCAGGATCGTGACGGTGTCGGCGACGTCGATGATCTCGCCCAGCTTGTGTGAGATCACCACGCAGGTGATGCCCTCGTCGCGCAGGCCGCGCAGCAGGTCGAGCAGGTGCGCGGAGTCGTCGTCGTTCAGCGCGGCGGTCGGCTCGTCCAGGATGAGCAGCCGGACCTCCTTGGACAACGCCTTCGCGATCTCCACCAGTTGCTGCTTGCCGACGCCGAGAGCACCCGCCGGCGTGGTCGGGTTCTCCCGCAGCCCCACCCGGCGCAGGTGCCGTTCCGCCGCGTGGTTGGTGCGGTTCCAGTCGATCAGCCCTCGGGTGGCCCTCTCGTTGCCCAGGAACAGGTTCTCCGCGATGGACAGCTGCGGCACCAGGGCCAGCTCCTGGTGGATGATCACGATCCCGCGGGCCTCGGAGTCCCGGATCCCGCCGAACGCGCAGTCCTCGCCGTCGAAGACGACCTGCCCGGTGTACGAACCGTGCTGGTACACCCCGGAGAGTATCTTCATCAGCGTCGACTTGCCGGCGCCGTTCTCCCCGCACACCCCGTGGATCTCGCCGCGGCGCACCGACAGCTCGACGTCGCGGAGCGCGGTGACGCCAGGGAAGGACTTGGTGATGCCGCGCATCCGCAGGATGTGGTCGGTCATCACCGGAGCTGGTCGGCGGAGTAGTACCCGGACTCGACGAGCACCTCCTCGTAGTTGGTCCGGTCCACGATCACCGGTTCGAGCAGGAACGCGGGCACGACCTTCTCGCCGTTGTCGTAGTCCTCGGTGTTGTTGACCTCCGGCTCCTCGCCCTTGAGCACCGCGTCGGCCATCCGCACCGCGACCTCGGCGAGTTCCCGGGTGTCCTTGTGGATCGTGGAGTACTGCTCACCGGCGATGATCGACTTCACCGAGGCGACCTCGGCGTCCTGGCCGGTCACGACCGGGTACGGCTGCTCGGCGGTGCCGTAGCCACTCGACTTGAGCGCGGACAGGATGCCGATCGACAGCCCGTCGTACGGCGAGAGCACCCCGTCCACGGCCGCTCCCCCGCGGTAGGTCGAGGTGAGCAGGTCCTCCATCCTGCGCTGCGCGGTGGCCGGGTCCCAGCGCAGGATCGCGATCGTGCGGAAGTCCGTCTGTCCACTCCGGACCACCAGGGTGCGGGCGTCGATGTGCTCCTGGAGCACGGACATCGCCCCGTCGAAGAAGAACGTGGCGTTGTTGTCGTCCGGCGAGCCGGCGAACAGCTCGATGTCGAACGGGCCCTCCGCCGAGCCGGGTGAGCCGTCCGGCTCGAGCACCCCGAGCCCGGTCAGCAGCGAGGTGGCCTGCTGCACACCGACCTCGAAGTTGTCGAACGACGCGTAGTAGTCGACGTTGGGGCTGTTGCGGATCAGCCGGTCGTAGGAGATCACCGGGATGTTCTCGTCCGCGGCCCGCTGCAACTGCGAGGTGAGCGCGGTGCCGTCGATCGACGCGACGATCAGCACCCGTGCGCCCTTGGTGATCTGGTTCTCGATCTGGTTGGCCTGTGTGGGGATGTCGTTCTCCGCGTACTGCAGGTCGACCGTGTAGCCCAGGTCCTCCAGCGCCGCGGAGATGTTGTCCCCGTCGTGGATCCACCGTTCCGAGGACCGGGTCGGCATGGTCACGCCGACCAGGGCGCCGTCGGTCGACTGCGGTTCCTGGTCGACCGTCTTCTGCGACGAGCCGCACCCGGCTAGCACCAGCGCGATGGCGGTGACACCCGCCGCGAGCCGTGGAAACGTCATTGTCTCTCCCCAATCTCCTAGTGCAGCCCTTGTGCGAGGCGGTGGTAGGCCTGGTTCCAGCGCAGTCGGTCGGCGAAGGCGTCGGTCGTGGTGTGCTCGTCGATCAGCACCAGCTCGGTCCGGGCCATCTGCGCGAAGTCACGCAGGACGCCCGAGCCGACGGCCTGGGTGAGCACGGTGTGGTGCGGGCCGCCGGCCATCAGCCAGCACTCCGCCGAGGTCGACAGGTTCGGCGCCGGCTGCCACACCGCGCGGGCGACCGGCAGCCTCGGCAGCGGCTCGTCCGGTGGAACGACCTGGATCTCGTTGGCCACCAGCCGGAACCGGTCGCCGAGGTCGACGAGGCCGGCGACAACGCCGGGACCCGGGGCCGCGTCGAACACCAGGCGGACCGGGTCCTCGCGGTCGCCGATGGCCAGCGGGTGGATCTCGCACGACGGCCGCGCGGCGGCGATCGTCGGGCAGACCTCGAGCATGTGCGCACCGAGGATCTTCGGCGTGCCAGGGCCGAAGTGGTAGGTGTAGTCCTCCATGAACGACGTGCCGCGCCCGGTGCCAGTAGTCATGGCTTTGATCGCGGCCAGCAGCGCGGAGGTCTTCCAGTCACCCTCGCCGCCGAAGCCGTACCCCTCGGCCATCAGCCGCTGCACGGCCAGGCCCGGCAGCTGGCGCAGCCCGCCGAGGTCCTGGAAGTTCGTGGTGAACGCGCCGAACCCGCCGTCGGTGAGGAACCGGCGCAGGCCGGCCTCGATCCGCGCCGCGTACCGCAGCGAGCCGTGCCGGTCGCCGCCACGCGCCAGCTCGGGGGCCAGCGTGTAGGTGTCGGCGTAGTCGGCGACCAGCAGGTCCACGTCGGCCTCGGGGACCGCGTCGACCAGCGCGACGAGGTCGTCGACGCCGTAGGTGTTCACCGAGACGCCGAAGCGCAGCTCCGCCTCCACCTTGTCGCCCTCGGTCACCGCGACGTCGCGCATGTTGTCGCCGAAGCGGGCGAGCCGCAGGCCGCGCAGGTGGTGGTGGCCGGCCGCGGCCCGCACCCACTCGTCGATCCGCCGCGTCACCTCGGGGTCGGCGGCGTGCCCGGCGACGGTCTTGCGGGCGAGGCCGAGCCGGGTCTGCACGAACCCGAACTCGCGGTCGCCGTGCGCCGCCTGGTTGAGGTTCATGAAGTCCATGTCGATGGTCGACCACGGCAGCGCCTCGTTGAGCTGGGTGTGCAGGTGCAGCAACGGTTTCCGCAGCACGTCCAGCCCGGTGATCCACATCTTCGCCGGCGAGAACGTGTGCATCCACGCGACCACCCCGACGCAGGACGAGTCGGCGTTGGCGTCGGTCATCACCTGCCGGATCGCCGCCGAGTCGGTGAGCACCGGCCGCCACACGATCTCCGCCGAGATCCGCGCGGTGTCGGTGAGCATCCGCTGGAGCTGCTGCGACTGGTCCGCGACCCGCGCCAGCGTCTCGGCTCCGTAGAGGTGCTGGGACCCGGTCAGGAACCAGATCTGCGGCTTCGCTGCGGACGGCACGTGGCCTCCTCCTGCTGGGTTCACTGCCCGTAGACGTTCTGGTAGCGGGTGTAGAGGTGGTCCACGTGCCGGGCCTCGATGGTCTCCGGCGTGCCGAGCTGGTGTGCGAAGTGGACGGTCCGGGCCACGTCCTCCAGCAGCACCGCGGCCTTCACCGCGGCCCTGGCGTCCTGGCCGACGGTGAACGGGCCGTGGTTGCGCATCAGCACGGCCGGGGACCTGCTGCCGCGCAACGTGTCCACGATGCCGCGGCCGATCGAGTCGTCGCCGATGAGCGCGAACGGGCCGACCGGGATGTCGCCACCGAACTCGTCGGCGATCATGGTGAGCACGCACGGGATCGGTTCGCCGCGCGCCGCCCACGCGGTCGCGTACGGCGAGTGCGTGTGCGCCACCCCACCCACGTCCGGCAGGTGCCGGTAGACGTAGGCGTGTGCCGCGGTGTCCGACGACGGGCTGAGCGCGCCGTCGACCAGCGTGCCGTGCAGGTCGGTCACCACCATGGCGTCCGGTCCGAGCTCGTCGTAGGAGACGCCGGAGGGTTTGATCACCATCAGGTCCTCGCCCGGTACGCGGGCCGAGACGTTGCCCGCCGTCCAGCTGACCAGCCCGTACCGGGTGAGCTCCCGGTGCAGAACGGCGACGGTCTCCCTCAGCTCGGCGATCACGCGGTCCTCGCCTCCCGCCGCAGCGCCTTCAGCCGGCGCATCACGTCGTTGCCGCCCCGGCCGAAGTGGTCGTGCAGCTCGGTGTACTCGGTGAACAGCCGCTGGTAGGCGGCCACGTTGGCCGGGATCGGCTCGTAGGTCGCCCCGTCCGGCGCGCCCATCGCGTCGGCCGCCGCGCGGATGTCCGGGTAGGCGCCGGCGGCGACCGCGGCGTGGATGGCCGAGCCGAGGGCCGGTCCCTGTGCCGAGCCGATCGTGCGCAGCGGCAGGTTGGTCACGTCGGCCTGGATCCGCATCAGCAGCGGGTTGCGCACCAGCCCGCCGGCGACGACCAGCTCGTCCACCGGCACGCCCGCCGAGGTGAAGGCGTCGATGATCGTCCGGGTGCCGAACGCGGTCGCCTCCAGCAGCGCCCGGTAGACGTCCTCCGCGCGGGTGGCGAGGGTCTGGCCGAGTACCAGCCCGGACAGCTCGTGGTCGACGAGCACCGAACGGTTGCCGCTGTGCCAGTCCAGCGCGACCAGCCCGTGCGCCCCGACCGGCTGTTCGGCGGCGAGTTCGGTGAGCAGCTCGTGCACCGAGATCCCGCGCTCGCGGGCCAGGTCGTGGTACGACGGCGGCACCATGTGCTCGACGAACCAGCCGAAGATGTCCCCGACACCGCTCTGTCCGGCCTCGTAGCCCCACATGCCCGGCACGATCCCGCCGTCGACGACCCCGCACATGCCCGGCACCTCGCGCAGGTCCGCACCGTTCATCACCAGGCAGGTCGAGGTGCCCATGATCGCGACCATCCGGCCGGGATCGACCGCGCGGGCGGCCGGCGCGGTGACGTGCGCGTCGACGTTGCCGACGGACACCGCGATGCCCTCGGGCAGCCCGGTCCAGTACGCGGCGAGCGCGGAGAGGCCGCCCGCGCGGTCACCGAGCGCACCGACCGGCTGGTTCAGCTTGTCCACGACGAACGTGCCGAACCGGGGGTTCAGCTCGCGCAGGAAGTCCGCCGACGGGTAGGTGCCGTCCTGCCGGATCCCCTTGTACCCGGCCGTGCCGGCGTTGCGCACGTAGCGGCCGGTGAGCTGCCAGACGATCCAGTCCGCTGCCTCGACCCAGTGCGCCATCGCGCGGTAGACCTCTGGCGCCTCCTCGAGCACCTGCAGGCCCTTGGCGAACTCCCACTCCGAGGAGATCAGGCCGCCGTAGCGGGGCAGCCACTTCTCCGCGCGTTCGGCCGCGAGCCGGTTGATCCGGTCGGCCTGCGGCTGGGCGGCGTGGTGCTTCCAGAGCTTGACGTACGCGTGCGGGTCCCCGGCGAACTCGGGCAGCTCGCACAGTGGGGTGCCGTCGGCGGTGGTCGGCACCATCGTGCACGCGGTGAAGTCGGTGCCGATGCCGATCACCCGGGCCGGGTCGACGTCCGCGTTCCGGACCGCCGCCCGCACCGCCGTGCGCAGGACGTCGAGGTAGTCGCGCGGCACCTGCAGCGCCCAGTCCGGCGGCAGCGCCGCGCCGGTGGCCGGCAGGACTTCGTCCAGCACCCCGTGGGCGTAGTCGTGCACGGCGGTGCCGAGTTCCGCCCCGTCGCGCACCCGCACCACGACCGCGCGGCCGGACAACGTGCCGAAGTCGACGCCGACCACCACGGGCTCGTCCATCATGCCCGGTAGTGTTATCGCTAACAATCAGGCCGTCAAGACGTATTGATCACTTGTCGAGTAATCGAAGTGAACGCGCACATGAGCGCGCGAAGGATCAGGCCGGGGGCGGGGCGACGCTGTCGCGGGACACCAGGGTCGGCGGAACCGTCCGCTTCGGGTCGGCGACCTCGCCCTCGTCGACCTGCGCGAGCAGCAGGCCGAGCGTCTCGCGCGCCACCGCGTCGAAGTCCGGGCGGACCGTGGTCAGCGGCGGGATGAAGTAGGCCGCCTCCGGCACGTCGTCGAACCCGACCACGCTCACCTCGTCCGGCACCTTCCTGCCGCGTTCGCTCATCGCGCGCAGGAGCCCGAGCGCGAGGTGGTCGTTCGCCGTGAACACCGCGGTGACCTCCGGCATCCTGGCGAGCATCTGGCCCGACCGGTAGCCGGAGGCCGCGCTCCAGTCGGCCGCTACCAGGGGCGGGACCTCCGCGCCGGCGGCGGCGAGCGCGTCCTGCCAGCCGCGGACCCGGCCCATGGCGTCGAACCAGTCCGGCGGTCCGGACACGTGCCACACCGTCCGGTGCCCGGCGTCGAGCAGGTGCCGGGTGGCCTCGAAGGCACCGGCGTGCTGGTCCACGGTCACCATCGCGGTCGCCCGCTCCGGGTCGCCGTCCACGGTGACCAGCGGGACCCCGGCCGGCACGTCGGCCAGCGCCTCGTTGGCCGACGCGGTCGGCGCGATCACGACGATGCCCGCCACCCGCTGGTCCCGGTGGTGCTCCACGGCCTCGGCGATCGAGGTCCGGTCGAGCACCCGCACCCGCTTGAGGCTCACCGCGAACCCGGCCTCCCCCGCGGCGAGCTCGAACGCGGCGAGCAGCGACGCCGGCCCGTACAGCGTCGAGTTGGCCGCCACCACCCCGATGAGCTGGGTGCGCCCGGTGACCAGTGCCCTGGCCGCCTTGTTCGGCCGGTACCCGAGCTCCGCGATCGCCGCCCGCACCCGCAGCCGGGTCTGCTCGCGCACGTTGGGGTGACCGTTGAGCACCCGCGAGACGGTCTGGTGGGAGACGCCCGCCAGCCGCGCGACGTCGGTCATCGCCGGCTCGCGCGCGACCTTGCTCCCCACCACCGGGTCGTCCACCGCCGAACCTCGCTCCGGGTCATGATCGTCCTGTCCAGGTCCAGTGTCGCACCCGGCAGCGGGTTCGGAGCGTGGCACGCACTCGTTCGGCGCGTCCCGGGGTCACACCCCGGCCGTCGACCTGATCCAGTCGCGGTGGGCGGCGACGCTCGAGTAGACGGCGGTCCCGTTCGGGTCGTTGCCGTCGTGGTCGAGCATCGACGCGACGCCGACCTGCTCGCCGTCGTGGAACTGGGGGCCGCCCGAGTCGCCCGGCATGGCGGCGCCGGTCCGGCCCTCGTTGACGAGTGCCCGGCCGCCGAACATGTCCGTGCGGCCGCCGGCCGGCAGCACCGTCACCTCGGCGACCTTCAGCCTCGGCGCGGGCGGTCCACCCGGGGTTTCCCTTCCCCAGCCGTAGATGCTGTCGACCTCGCCCGGGCTCGGGTCGGTGTCGGCGAGTTTCGCGTACCTGGTGCACACGGGTCGGGACAGGTGGAGCAGGGCTATGTCGGAGTCGATCAACGGGTTCTTCCCGTCGACACGCACCTCGGTACCCGCTCCGAACGTGTTGGCTCCGATCCTGACCCGCATCCCGTCGTCCGCGTCGACGCAGTGCCGGGCGGTGAGGACCCATCGCGGGGCGATGATCGTGCCGCCGCAGACGAAACCGTCCGCCGGGCGGCCGGGCTCGTCGGTGTACACCTGGGCACCCCAGGGGGCAGGCGGGGCGACGGTGCCGCCCACGATGGCGTCAGCTTCGGTCGGTGCCAGGACGACCGCTGTCATGGCGCAGGCCACGGCCAGAACGCGCATGGGAATCCGAATCCTTTCCGTGCTACCGGGTGACGGGGATGGCCGGGCGGGGCTGGCCAGGGCAGGTCAGGTCCGCGGCGGGCAGCGTGCCGTCCAGCAGGTACCTGGTGACGGCGTCGTCCAGGCAGGCGTTGCCGCGGCGGGCGTACTGGCCGTGGTTGCCGTCGTCGACCACCGTGATGAGCCGGTTGTGCAGCCGGCGGGCCATCTCCACCCCGCCGGAGTACGCGGTCTGGATGTCGCCTTCGGCCTGCACCACGAGGCCGGTCGGGTAGCCGGCCCGCCGGAGCGTGGTCGCCCTCTCCTTCGGTGGCTCGGCGCGGAAGGTACAGGGGTCGGGCATGGCGGTGACGGCACCGGCGCCGTACGGGTACTTCTCGCTGAACAGCGCCGTGTCGCGTCGGTAGGTGTCCAGGTCGGTCGGCCACTCGGTTTCACAGTGGACCGTCTGGTTCACCGGGATGTAGCCGGTCAGCAGCCCCGTGCCGGAAGGAGCGGCCGGCGGGACGGGGGCGGGGAACGTGCCCGTGGCCCTGGTCTCGCGCACCAGCTCGGCCAGCCGGTCCCAGTCCGGGCGCAGGGCCGCCGCGAAACCCACTTCCTTGTCGAACCGCGTTCGTTGGCTGCCGAACTGCTCCGTCGTCTCCGGCAGCTTCGCCGAGACGGCTGCCACCGTGGCGAGGACCTCCGCCCGCGAGGCGCCGAGGTGGTAGCGGCCGTCGCGGTGCGCGGTCCACTCCGCCCACTGCTCCACGTTGCGCTTCGCGGCGACCGCGCTGTTCATCTGGGTGCGGCGCCAGTCCATGTTCCCGGGGACCGCGGAGTCGAGCACGCTGCGGTCGAGGTGTTCCGGGAACAGCGTGCCGTACACGGCGCCGAGGTAGGTGCCGTACGAGTAGCCGACGTAGTTGATCTTCTTCGCGCCCAGGACGCCGCGCAGCACGTCCATGTCCCGGGCCGTGTCCCGGGTGTTGATGTGCGGCAGCAGGTCGCCGCTCACCTGCTCACACCCAGCCTGGGCCTGGTTCGCCCATTCGATCGCCGTGTCGAAGTCGGCTTCGGTCGGCCGGGAGGTCAACGGCTTGGCCGTCGTCGGCTGCTCACAGGACAAGGAGGTCGACCGGCCGACACCACGTGGATCGAAGCCGATGAGGTCGTAGTGCCGGCTCAGCGGTGTGTCCGCGAACCGGTCCTTGGGCCAGGAAACGGTGTCACCACTGGCGTCCACCGTGACGAGCCCGGAACCGCCCGGCCCACCGGGATTCGAGAACAGCACCCCGCGCCGGGTCGCCGGCTGGGCGGCCGCCTGCCTGCTGACCGCGATCGAGATCCGTTCTCCGCCCGGGTCTCGGTAGTCCAGCGGCACCTCGATCGAGGCGCACGACACCTCGGCGTCGAAGTCGCACGGACTCCACTCGGGCCGCTGCTCGTAGAACTCGCGCAACCCGACGGACTGGGACGCGGCCACGGGTACGGCGGTCACGGCGGCGGTGGTCAGCAGCAGTGCCGCCAGAGCCACTCGTCGGATACCAAGCAATTCCGTCCTCCTCGCAGATCTCACGATGACCTGCGACCACCCTCTCCGGTGGACGTCCTGGCTTCGTCCGCGTCATGTCCCAGTTCCGTCGCGGGGGACGGACCCGCACCGTCAGGACGGGAGGGACTCCAGGAGCTGGCTCAGGCGCGCAAAACTCCGGCGGGCAGTCCCGCGAGGCGGCCTCCGCGCCGCGCCGCTCGCAGCGACATCGGCCGCTGACCCCTCGACCGGCTCCTGGTTGGGCCGGCGCCGGCGCCGTCGGCGCGACCCGCTCCGCCGATGTGCGGCGAACTCTGGACCTCCAGCGCGGTGGAGGTTCCACAATGGCGGGCGTGATCATGTTCAGCGGGTGGTCGTACCGGCGGGTGTTGCGCGACGGTCGGATCAGGGCACTGTTCGCGGGGGATGTCGTGGCCAAGGTCGGCGACGGCATGATCATCACGGCGTTGCCGCTGCTGACCCTGCGCGTCCACGGTGACGTGCCCGCCGCCCTGGCCATCGGGGCGGTCCAGGCTTCGCCGTACGTGTTGGCGACCGTGCTCGCCTTCACGATCGGGCTCGGCACGCTGCGGATACCGCCGCGCGCCCTGATCCTCGCCGACTGCCTCCTGCGCGGCGGTGCGCTGGTCCTGGTTCGGCGTGCTCGCCGTGGCCGACTCGGTCACGCTGGTCACGCTGGCCGGTGGCCTGCTGGCCGGTTCCGTGTTCCGGATCGTCGCGATGAGCGCCCGCCGGCTGGTGTTCACCGCCATGGTGGAACCCGAGGCCCGGTTCACGGCGAACGCCTTGCTCGGCACCAGCACCAGTCTGGCGCTCTACGCCGTGGGGCCGGTGCTGGGCGGGGTGCTGTCCACCGCAGCGAGTCCTGGAACCGCTGTGCTGGTCAACGGGCTCAGCCTGGTCGTGTTGGCGGTCGCGGTGGCCTTCGCCGCCCCGGCGAAGGCCGGTGCGGTCAGCGGGGCGAGCGTGTCCGTCTCCGGTTTCCAGGTCCTGCGGCGCATCCCGGTGGCCGCCCGGCTGCTCGTCGTGGTGTTCGGTTTCAACCTGTTCTACATGCCGGTGGAGGTCGCCCTGCCGCTGCTGGTGCGCGGTCTCGACGGCAGCGGGGTCGCCCTGGGGTTGGTCTGGTCCGGTTTCGGCGTGGGCGCGTTGCTCGGTGCGGTGCTGGCGAACCGCCTGCAGCGGTTCTCCGGGCAGAAGATTCTGGTCGCCATCATCGGCGGCTGGGCCGCGACGGTCCTGCTGCTGCTCGCCGCGCCGTCCACCCCCTTCGCGGTCGCCGTGTTCTTCGTCGGCGGACTCGTCTACGCACCGTTCACCCCGGTGGTCCACACCCTGGTGCAGTCGGCGCTGGAACCAGCCGAACAGCAGCCGTTGATCACCTTGTGGACCGCCGGCTCGGTGCTGGCGGCACCGATCGGACTCGCGTTGGCGGGACCGCTGGTCCACGGGATGGGCCCGGAGGGCGCACTGCTCGTCTCCGCCCTGCTGACCGTCGCACTGGTGCCCTTCGCCGGCGCGGGGCTGCGGACGACCCGGTTCAGGGCGAAGGCATGAGCCCGACAGCGGCCAGCAGCGCCGGCACGGCCACGAGCACCAGGCCCAGCAGCACCGGCCCGCCCAGCACGCCGAGAACCGCGAGCCGCCGGCGCGTGCCGTGCCGCCGCGAGTAGGAGACGGCCAGGACGCCGAAGCCGGCCGCCACCAGCAGGAAGAACAGCACGTACACGATGCCGGCGAGATCGATTCCGTCGACGGTGCCGGTGAGCCCGACGGCCATGCCGACCGCTTCCGCCACGCTGCCCAGGGCGTACCCGGCGAGGGTCGCGAAGGCACCCCAGAGCGACACGGTCACCACCGCCGCCGGGACCGGCCAGGGACGCCTGGCGACCGACAGCAGGGCAACCGCCGCTCCGGCCACCTTCAGCACCACCACCAGCCAGTTCAGCACGCTGAACGCCGAGGAGTACTCGGCGTAGCGGCCTCGGTCGAAGTGCCCTGTGACCTCGAAGACGACGTTGACCAGAGCGAAACCGAGACAGCACAGGCCCACCAGCACCCCGACGACGGGGACGACGTTCGGGCGAACATCCACAGCGGACTCCTTTGCCGTTGTCGTTGGCACGCCTACTGGGACGCACCGGCTCGACGCCCTGTGACAGGGACGGGTGTCACAGGTGCTCGGTCGCGTCCACGGTTGGAGGAAGGTCTAGTTCCGGCTTCGTCGGCTGGATATGTTCACACCGTGTTCACCCTCCGCGCGTTGTTGGCCGACCGGCGTCTCGAGCTGCGCCTGCTCGTCGAGGGCCGCCCCGGCGCCCTCGACGAGGAGGTGCTGTGGCCGCACAACACCGAGCTGCCCGACCCGTCGCCGTACGTGCGGGCGCGCGAGCTGGTGCTGACCAACGGGCTGTGGCTCGACCGGACCGAGCCCGCCTCGTTCGTCGCCGGCGTGGTGCGCGCCGGTGGCGCGGGGATCGTCTTCGGACTGCGCACCCAGACCCCGCACACTCCCCCGGAGCTGGTCGCCGCCTGCACGGAGGCGGACCTGCCGCTGGCGGAGATCTCGGTCCGGGTGCCGTTCACCGCGCTCACCCGGGCCGCCGCCGCGATCTACACCGAGCAGCGGCAGGACGCGCTGCTCGGCATGGTCCGCCGCGGGGACGCGCTCGCCGCCGCGATCTCCCACGGCGCGGGCGCGTCCGGGGTGCTCAAGGTGCTCCGCCACGACCACGACCTGCCGCTCGCGGTGGTCGACCGGATGGGCCGGCCGCTCGCCAGCACCGGTGTCGACCTCACCGCGGAGCAGCGCGCCGCGGTCGCCGACGCGCTGGCCCGGCGGCCGCCGCCGCTCGAGGTGGAGCTCGACGGCTCGGTCTCGGCGGCGATGTTCCCGGTCGGGGCGGTCGGCGACTTCGACGCCACCCTGCTGTGCCTGCGACCGGCCGCCGACCTCGGTCCTGGCGAGCGGGACGCACTCGACCAGGCGGCCCGCTTCCTGTCCCTGGAGGTCGCGAAACGGCAGGCCGTGCAGGCGATCGAGCAGCGGTTCGCCAGCGAGCTGCTCGACATGATCCTGTCCGGGGCGCAGCGCGCGGCCGAGGTGCCGGAGCGGCTGCGGGCCTTCGGCGTCGATCCGGGCGGATCGCTCGCGGTGTGCGCGGTGGCGTTCGCCGATCCGGACACGCCGACGCTGCCGGGGCTGGCCGAGGCGGTCGGCGAGTTCCTCCTCGCCGAGAACACCGCGGTGGTGGTGGCCGGCGGCAGCCAGGACGTGGTCGCGGTGCTGGCCTGGCAACGGCCGGAACGGGAGCTGCGGGAACTCGCCACCCGGTTGGTCGACGCGGTCGAGGCGCGTTTCCCCGGGCACCACCCGGTGCTGGGGCTCGGCGAGCCGGCCGCCGACGCGACCGCGCTGCGCCGCCCGCTCGTCTCGGCCCGCGAGGCCTGCCGCGTGTTGGTCCGCCGCGGCGGCCCGGGGGTCGCGGTGTTCGGCGAGTTGGGCACCCACCGGCTGCTGCTCGGCCTGCACGAGCCGGAGACGCTGCGGGGTTTCGCCGACAGCGTGCTCGGACCGCTGCGCGAGCACGACCTGCGCCGCGGCGGCCAGCTGGTGGTGACGCTGCGGACCTTCCTCGACCACGACGGCCAGTGGGCGGCGACGGCGGCCGCACTGTTCGTGCACGTCAACACGCTGCGCAACCGGCTGAGCAAGGTGACCGAGCTGACCGGCCGCGACGTCACCCGCACCGAGGACCGGGTGGACCTGTACCTGGCGCTGGCGGCCGACGCCTTCCAGCGGTAGCCGCCCCTCAGCGGTAGTCCGGCGACGCGGGAACCGGGCGGGCGGGCAGCTCCTGGTCGGCCATGGCCGCGTCCGCGACCTCGCGGCAGCGGGCGAACCGCACGTCGCCGCGGTCCAGCGCGTACTCGATCAGCCGCCGCAACGCCATGATCCGCCCCGGCCGCCCGGTCAGGAACGGGTGTGAGCACAGGTTGAACAGGCAGCCGTACCGGCGCATACCGTCCAGCTCGGCACGCCACAGCTCCAGCGCCTTCTCCGGCGACTCGATCACCGAGCCGATCCTCGGCCGCGGCAGGAACGCGTACTGCTCCCAGTCGTCGAGCGACCAGTGCACGGGCAGTTCGGCGATCTCCCCGTGCCGGGTGGCGATCCGGTACGGCCGGTCGTCGGCCATCAGCGACGAGTCGTACCGCAGCCCGTACCCCGCCACCAGGTCCGGGGTCCGCCGGCTGGCCGCCCACAGCGCCGCGCGGTGGCCCGCGACCTCGATGCCCTGCGCGGCGAAGACCTCCAGCGCGCGCTCGAAGTCCGCCCGCTCCTCCTCGGGGGTCATCGACGTCGGCGGGCGGTGGGCGTAGGAGTGGTGGGCCACCTCGTGCCCGCGCTCGACGACCGACGCGGCGAGGCCGGGGCGGTGCTCGGCGACCCAGCCGGGCACGAAGAACGTCGCCGGCACGCCGAGGTCGTCGAGCGTGTCGAGGATCCTCGGCACGCCGACGTCCGGGCCGTAGGACTGGTGGGTCATCGTCGCCAGGTGCTCGGCGTATCCGGGGTCCTCGGCCAGGACCGGTGTCTCGGCGTCCACGTCGAACGTCAACGTCGCCACCGCCGCCGCACCGCCGCGCCAGCCGGTCATCCCCGCACGCCCTCCCGCCACCGGCGCGCCACGGACAGCGTCGCCATGGGCTTCAGCATGCCCGCGTCGAACGGCTCCAGCGCGACGTCCTTCGCCACACGCCGGGGCAGGTCGGGGTTCGCGAGCGCCCCACGGCCGATCGCGAGCAGGTCGGCGTGCCCGCCCTCGAGCACGTCGGCGGCCCGGCGCAGGTCGTGCATGCCGCCGTTGGCGATCACCGGCAGGCCGGTGCGCCGCCGGGCGAGCGCGGTGATCGTGTCGCCGCCGGCGAGCCTCGCGGTCTCGATCCAGTCCCGGCCCTCACTCGCGACGTGCACGAAGCCGGCACCGGCCGCGGCGACCGCGTCGAAGACGACCTCCGCGTCGCGCACGCCGCCCGGCCAGCGGTAGGTGAAGTCGTTGACCTTGGTCTGGGAGAACCGGATACCGACCAGGAAGTCGGGCAGCGCCCCGTGGACGTCGGCGACCACCTCGGCCGCGAGGCGCACCCGGCCGGACACCGTTCCGCCGTAGCCGTCCGCGCGCCGGTTGGTGTAGTCGGTGAGGAACTGGTCGAGCAGGTAGCCGTTCGCCCCGTGCACCTCGACGCCGTCGAACCCGGCGGAGTGCGCGTTGCGGGCGGCCGCGACGAACCCGGCTCGCACCTGCTCGATGTCGTCCGCCGACATCTCGCGCGGGACTGGCCACGGGCCGCTGCCGCCGTACTCCGGCATCATCTCGCCCAGCGGCGCCACGGCCGACGGGGCGATGCGGACGGCACCGTGGGCCGAGCCCTGCGACAGCGCGCCGGCGTGCATCAGCTGCGCGATGATCCGCCCGCCCGCGGCGTGCACCCGCCGGGTCACCTCCCGCCAGCCCTCGACGTGCTCCGCGGTGACCAGGCCGGGTTGGTTGTGGTAGCCCTGGCTGTACGCGGCGTCGGTGTAGACGCCCTCGGTGATCACCAGCGGGAACCCGCCCTCGGCGAACTCCGTGTAGTAGTCGGCCATCTCGGTGGTCGGCAGCCCGTCGGGGGTCGCCGAGACCCTGGTCATCGGTGCGACCGCGAAGCGTCCGTCGAGGTCCAGCGCGCCCAGCCGGAAGGGGGTGGCCGCCGCGTGCGGTGAGTCGTTCATGTGGTGCTCCTGGTCGGTGCGTGCTTTGTGGCTCCACCCAACCAGCGGCGACCGGGTGCGCGCAGTGGACGATCATCCACCGAGACGTGGCCGGACTGGCGAAGTGAACAGCCCATCGGCGTCAGGTCCAGGACACGAGCCGCTCCAGCACGAGCGGCTTCGGGGTGCCGGCGTTGATCCCGGACAGGTCCTGCGGGCAGGCCGAGACGACCACCACGCAGTCCGACTCGGCGCGTACCGTCACCGCGGCCCCGGGACCCGCAGGTGAGGAGTTCCAGCGCAGCTCGCCGGCGGGGGTGACCGGGATGTCCATGAACAGGTTCACCGGCTGCGGCACCACGTCGAGGTCCAGCCCCAGCGCCGTGCGCAGGTTCTCCGCGCACGACGCGTGCCAGCCGGTCACCCCGAGCGCGGCGTACCGGACGGGGTCGCAGGCGGGCAGCAGCATGTCGTGGCGGCCGGGCGAGGTGTCCTCCACGAGCGTCAGGATCGGGCGTCGCCGGGTGGTGACGAACGGCTGCCCGATCTCGGGGAACAGGCGGCTGTGGTGCACGCGAGTGTGCGCGGCGCTGAGCCACTCCGCCGGTGTGCCGGTGCAGGCGAAGAGATCACCGACCTGACCACCCTCCTCGGTGACCACGCGCAGGTGCTCCCCCGTCCGCAGATCGATCCGGCGACCTTCCCGTGCGGGCACGACCACCCGATTCCGAAGCGTGAGCTGCATGCCGACAGCCCACCACCGCCGCCCGCCGGCCGCCATGGACGATGTCCCACCTCGACTCCCGTCGCGGTGGACCTTCACCCAGTGGCCCGTCCCCACATGTCACAGCCGACGGGCCTGCTTCGTCCCCGGTCCGGAAGCCACCAACCGAAACGAGGGAACTCATCGTGAGCGAGCAGAGGATCGCGCTGGTCACCGGGGCGAACAAGGGGATCGGTCGCGCGACCGCCGAGCAACTCGCCGCACTGGGCATGACGGTCGTCGTCGGGGCCAGGGAGCCGCGGCGCGGCGAGGAGACAGCCGCCGCCCTGCGCGCGGCGGGCGGCGACGCGCACCCGGTCACCCTGGACGTCACCGACCAGGAGACCGCGCGAGCGGCCGCGGAGCGGGTCGAGGAGCGCTTCGGCCGCCTCGACGTGCTGGTCAACAACGCCGGCATCACCGGCTCCGGGCAGGTCGCGCCCCAGGACGCCGTCGACCAGGTCCCCAGCTCCGTCGACCTGGTCATGGTCCGGGCCGTGTTCGAGACCAACGTCCTGGGCGTGATCGCGGTGACCAACGCCCTCCTGCCACTGCTGCGACGGTCACCGGCGCCGCGCATCGTCAACCTCAGCAGCCACGCCGCGTCGCTGACCATCTCCGCCGACCCGGACGGTCCCCTGGCGGCGCTGCCCGCGTCGGCCGCGTACACGCCGTCCAAGGCCGCGCTGAACGCGGTGACCGTGCAGTACGCCAACGAGCTGCGCAAGGACGGCGTCCTCGTCAACGCCGTCGCTCCCGGCTACGTCGCCACCGACATCAACGACCACCGCGGGTTCCTCACCCCGGCGCAGGGCGCCGCGGCCGTCGTGCGGCTGGCCACGCTCCCGTCGGACGGGCCGACCGGTGGGTTCTTCGACGCCGACGGCCCGGTGCCCTGGTGAGGGCGGGCGCGCTCCGGAACGAGGAGTTCGAGCGGCTGCGACCGCTGCTGTTCTCGATCGCCTACCGGATCCTCGGCAGCGTGGCCGAGGCCGAGGACGCCGTGCAAGAGACGTGGCTGCGCTACGAGGGTTCCCCGGTCGAGCCGGAGTCGGTCCGGGCCTACCTCTCGGTCGTGGTGACGAGGGTCGCCGTCGACGTGTTGCGCTCGGCACGGGTCCGGCGGGAGTCCTACGTCGGCCCGTGGCTCCCCGAGCCGCTGCTGACCGACCCCTACCAGGATCCGGAGCGTTCGGCGGAGCTGGCCGACTCGGTGTCGATGGCGGCACTGCTCCTGTTGGAGCGGCTGAGCCCGTTGGAGCGGGCGGTGTTCGTGCTGCGGGAGGTGTTCGGGTTCGGCTTCCCGGAGATCGCCACGGCGGTGCGGCGGTCGGAGGCGGCGTGCCGGCAGCTCGCCGTACGCGCACGCCGCCACATGGAGGCGGGGCGGCCGAGGTTCGAGGCCGACCGGGCCGAACGCGAGGAGCTTGCCGGCCGTTTCCTGGACGCGTTCCGGAACGGGGACGTCGAGGGCCTGCGCGAGCTGCTGGCCGCCGACGTGCGACTGGTCGGCGACGGCGGTGGGAAGACCCCGCAGGTAGCCGCCGCCTTCGTCGGCCCGGTGAAGGTGGGACGAGCGCTCGCCGCACTCGCCGCCTGGCTCGGGCGGGCGGAGGTGGAGTTGGAACCGCACGAGGTGAACCGCCAACCCGGCGCGATCTTCCGCGACCGCGACGGCAGGGTCGTCAACACCTGGGCACTCGACATCCTCGACGGCCGGATCCAGACGATCCGTACCGTCCTCAACCCCGACAAGCTCGGGCACGTGGGTCCGGTGGCGGACGTGTGGGCGCTCGCCCGGCGGACACGCCGACCCCGTGACTCGACGGAGTGACCGACCGCCGGCCCCGGGCCGGGTCACGGCTGGAGGGCCGCCTCCCGCGCGGGTGTGTATGGCCGGGGTGTACTCGTCGACGCGGAGCAGCATCGCTGCGCACCGAGGTCAGCGACTCGGTCACCTGGACGGTCGACACGTGTACGACCCGTTCGAGGAGATGTACCCGGACTACAGCCAGCTGGCCGAGAAGGCACGCGAGCACGTCCGCGACACCGTCTGGGACCTCGTCGTCTGCGTCACCGACCAGCCGATGCAGGACGACTCGACGGTGGTGGTGGCCAACCCGCACCTCCGTGACCGGGTCGCGGTGGTCTCGCTGCCGGCGCTCGGCGGGCGGCGGCTACGCCGGCGACTGACCGCGGCGGTGGTGGCGGTCATCGCCCGGCCGCACCTGGACCCATTACCCGGCCAAGGCCGCATGGCGCCACTAGTGTCCTGAGTCGTCAATTCGTTGACAGTAGACAGTGAGGGTCTCTCACGCCGTACTCCAGCACCGGCGCCACCTGGTCGAACCAGGACGTCGTCGACGGGGTGATGCCGCCGACCACGGCCAGCATCGCGTCGGTGGTGACCGGCACCAGCTCACCGCGGCTCATCGACTCGACCATCGCCTGCCGCAGCCGGCCGCTCGGCGTCCCACAGCGACGCCGACGCGGCGGCGCTGTCCCGGGGGTCGTCGGCGGCCGGGACCGGAACCGGAGGACCGGGCTCGACGGGCGGCGGCGGGTTCGACGCGCGCAACCGCGCCGCCACCAGTTGAGCGCGCAGCAGCCGGACCCGCGCCGGATCGCCGCCGCGGGCCTCGAACGCCTCCAGTTCGGTGGCGGCGCGACCCGGATCCCGTTCCAGCAACAGCGTGACGAAGTCCTCACGCAGCGCCAGGTTGCCGGGGTCGGCCGCCACCTCGCGGGCGATCACCTCCACGAAACCGTCGTTGTCTCTGGTCATCCGGTTCTTTCTCGTCTCAGCTCAGCCGGTCGCGTCCGCGATCCGTCTGGTTGGAGACAAGCAATGCCGCCGATCATGGTGAACAGGCGGCCCGACGGCCTACGAGCAAGCCGCCCGTGGAGTGAGCGTGCCGACCGGTGTCCTGGCGCGGAACGTGTTCGACAGGGGCCCGACGGTGATCGGGTACGTGCCGGCGGCGTCCGGAGTGACCGTCCAGCCCACCGTGGTCGACGCGCCGGCGGCCAACGTCACGGGGGTGACCGCGAACGTCGAACCGCGGACGGTCAACTCCGCGTCGTACGTGCCGGCCGAACTGCCGACGTTCTTCACCCGCGCCGCGACGCAGACCGGCTCGCCGACCTGGACGTCGTCCGGGCTGACGGTCAGGTCGTACGCGGCGAAGTGCGGCGCGTTCGCCTGCGGTTCGGGTGCGGCCCAGTCGATCGCGTTGTAGAAGATCTCCTTCGCGTCGGGCGTCCAGGCGTCTGGGTCGGCCCCGTGCATGGACAGCAGCACATGCCGGTTGTTGGCTCGCTGGTCGATGGCGACGCCGCCGCCGACGGTGCCGCTGTTGCGGTCCAACATGCCGATGATCCGCCTGCCGTCGCCTTCGTAGCCGGCGAACCAGGCGGCCCATTTGGGCAGGTCCGAGTCGACCGGGGCCAGCATCACGTTGTCGCCGACCTTCCGGTCCCCGAAGATCGGGTGCTCCTCGGTGACCTCGTAGCGCAGGTCCTCCCCGGCGATCCAACCCGCCGTCGACCAGGTCGCCTCGGGTTGGCCGGTGTGCTTGGACAGCTGACCGATCCCCTTGAGGGTGCCGGTGGCGTAGTCGAGGAAGAGCACGCCGGCGCCACTCGCGTCGGTGGCGTCCAGCATCGCCTGGAACCGGTCCCGGTTGTAGGTGCCCGTGCTGATGTTGTAGCCGATCACCACGACCGGGTGCCGCGCGGCCTGCTCCAGTTCGCTGTAGGAGTAGATGGTGGCCGGGATGCCCGCCGGGGTGAACACGTGGTCCAGGAACGGCTGGGCGTACGACTCGGGGTAGGACACGATGGCCACCGACGGCGGTTGCCGGGTCAGGGTGAAGTTCGCCGTGGTCGACCCTTCCGCCGTGACGGTGACCCGGCTGGGTTCCGGTGCGGTGAAGGACGGGTGGTCGACCTCGACGGCGTAGTTACCCGCCGGAACGAGCGGGATCGTGTACCGCCCGTCCGCGCCGCTGGTCGCGGAGACGTCCCTTGGCACGTCGAGGACGCGGATGGTCGCGTTCGGCACGCCGTGGCCGGACTCGTCGAACACCACCGTGCCGGTCAACTGTCCACTCGGGACGTGCTGGAGCGGTACGGCGACCGGCGTGAAGGAGTTCGCGGAGACGACCACGTCCGACACCCTGGCGTCCTCGAAACCGAACACGGACACGGACAGCTCGTACGTGCCAGGAGCGAGCCGGGTGCCGAAGGTGCCGTCCGCGTCCGTGGTCAGCGTGCGATCGCCCGGCGAGACTTCGACCGTCGCCCTGCCGACCGGGTCACCCGTCGCGCCCGCGGTGACCATTCCGCTGATCCCGGAGTGCACCGCGACCCGCGCGGTGGCCTCGTAGGCGTTGATCCGGCCGTGCCCGAACCGGGTGTCCGGCCGGTCCGGCGCGTTGCGGTCGTCCCAGAACGACGTGTCGGCGAGCGCGTCGAACAGCTCGTCGACGGACAGGTCGGGCGCGGCGGAGCGCATCAGCGCGGCCGTCCCCGCGGTGTGCGGGGTGGCCATCGAGGTGCCGGAGAGCGTGCTGTAACCCCCGCCGGGGGCAGCGGAGTACACGTCGACCCCGGGCGCGGAGATGTCCGGCTTGACCCACTCCTCCGGCCACTCGGCGGGCGGTTCGGTCCACTGGTCCTTGCGAACCACGGCGCCGCAGGAGAACGAGGCGACGTTGTCCGACGAGTCGGTGGCGCCGACGGCGACCGCCTCGTACACGTTGCCCGGGCTGGCGGTGCCGGCCGTGCCGCAGTTGTTCCCGATGGCGATGGCCGGGACGATGCCCGCGGCCCGGATGGCCCGGACCGGCGCGATCATCTCGGTGTGGAAACCGTTGCTGCCCAACGACATCGACACCACGTCGGGCGGCGACCCCGCCGGTTCGCCGTTGCTGTCGGTCGGCGCGACGGCCCACTGCATACCGGCGGCGACCTGCGCGAACGAGCCACGCCCGTGCGGGATGATCAGGCCGTGCATGTACTCCGCGTCGGGCGCGACGCCGATCGCGGTGCCCGAGGTGTCGCCGCCGACCACGGTGCCGGTCACGTGCGTGCCGTGCCCCGACGTCTCCCGGGGCAGGGTGTCGACCCGCGCCCCGGCGGTGTCGAACTCCGCCCAGCCACCGGGGTGTTGGGGGTCGCGGGGGTCGGTGGTGGCCATCTTGCCGGCCAGGTCCGGATGGTCGATCGCGACGCCCGTGTCCAACACCGCGACCTTCGCGTCGGCGCCGGTGACGCCGAGTTCCTGCCAGACCCGCGCGGCCTCGATCTTGTCCAACCCCCAGGTGGACGCCTGCGCCGTGACGTCCGCGGATTCCGCCACGTCCGGCACGGTCAGCTCGAAGTTGGGGATCAGGCGGTCGACACCCGGGATCTCGGCGAGCGCGCCAAGGGCTCCCGTGTCGGCCGGGAACTCGACGACGAGCATGTTGGTGAGCCACAAGCGGTTCAGCACGGTGATGTCGTCGCGGGCTTCGAGGTGCCGCACGACCTCGGCCTGGCTGTCGGCCGCGTGCTCGCGCAGCGTGTCCACGACGGTGTCGTAGCCGCCGTCGTGATCGGTGGTGTTGGGCAACATCACCAAGGCCTGTACCGGCTCGCCCTCGTCCGCGTCCTCGACCAGCGCGACGAGTTCCGACGCGATCGACGCGGCGCCTGGTTCCGCGGCCGCCGTCGTCGACGCGGTCACCGTGCCGGCTAAGCCGGCGATCGCGGCGATCGTGGTCAACCTGGCCACCATGGATCTCATCCGGAAGAGCCGCATCAGACCACCTCAGAAGAGTGTGAAATTTCAACCATCTCCAAGGATGGTGGAGAACACACCCACGTTCAATGCTCTGTTCGGCCGCCTACCCACAGGTTCGTCCGGCCCGGCCACGTCGCGGCTGGGCCGGACACCTGGCTCCTACTCCACCTTCCAGGCCCTGGTGATGGTCTGGTCGATGCTGTTTCCACTCGCGTCGGCGGCCTTGACCCGGATGGTCACGAACCCCTTGTCGCGAGGCGCGGTGAGCCGGAACGTGGCGTCACCCCGTCGATCCGCGCGCTTGCCGCCCGCGCGCTGCCAGCTCGCGCCGTCGTCGGCGCTGGTCCACACCTCGACGTCGTAGCTCCTGCTCCTCGGTCCGGTGTACGCGGACTGGTAGCCCACGTTGAACGTCGCCCGGTACGGCCGGCCCGCCCGCACACCGTTGGTGAGGCTGAGGTGGTCCACGTCGTAGCGCAGGTCCACGACGGGAACGGTCCTCTCGCTGTTCACCGGGTGGTCGAACGTGGCGTGGAAGTCCCACACCGTGTGCGTCGCCGTCGAGGTCGGCCGCACCTCCTGGGTGTAGCCCACCTCCAGCCGGTACCGGCCGTTCCCCGAAGCGCGACAGGAGAAACCGAAGTTCATGTCATCGCGCTCGCACAACGTTTCCCCGTCGCGCGAGAACCGCCAGCCGGAGCTCGTCAACGGCCACCCGGACACCTGTCCGGACGGCGACCGGTACAGCGACAGACTCGGCTGGAGATAGCCAAGCGGGTTGTTCGGGGTCCCGTAGATCCGCGCGATCACGCCGGGTTGGGAACCCGGTGCCGACACCACGGGTGCGGTGCCGTAGTCCTCGGTGACCCGCGTGCCAGCGGCGTGCTGTCGCGGTGCCACCTCGTACACGGCCCCCGTCGGAACGCGGAGGAACTCGTAGCGGTGCGACTTCTCGCTGATGGCGCTGGGCATGGGCGGTGAGACGTACTCCGTGCGAGTGTGCGGTGCGCGGAACTTCGTCCAGTCGTGCGCGGTGTACGGGGTGAGGCCGCTGGACCCGGTGCTGCTGACCGAGCCGGGGACATCGGTGTGGTACCGCGCGTTGATCGTCGCCAGGTTCCGGTGGCGCACCGACGGGTCGGGCACCGTGAGCCGGTCGACCTCCGTCGCCAGGTCGTAGACGTAGGGCGACACGGGTTGGCCGCCGGTGCTGATTCGGACCGGCCCGTTCCGCAGGGCCTTCGCCAGGTCCCTGCCCTCCGCGGCGGACAGGGTCGCGACCGGGATCGTCGTCGGTGCCTGCTGGTGGCGCAGGTGCCAACCCGGATACGCGGCCGAGATCAGCACGCCCGCCGCCCCCGCGGCGGCCGCTGCGGCGGCCACCGAGTCGACCGTCGGTGCGTCGGAGGACCAGTACTTCTGCTCTCCCCACTGCTCGTCGACCAGCACCACCTTGCCGCGCACGTTCGCCGTGCCCGACTCGGCGGCGGTGCCGTTGCCCACGCGGACGACCTCGTACCTCCCGCGCTGGTCGAACGGCGGGAAACAGAGCTCCAGCTCCGCGCAGCTACTCCTGTCGCCCTCGGCGGGATACCAGGGATGCAGTACGGGCGCGCGCCGCCCGTGGGCACGCATCGTCAGCGCGGGCGCCGTCCGGTGGCTGGTGAACTGCGTGAAGAACTCTCCGGTCGTCGCGGTGGTGCGGTTGGGCACGACGTACAGCTCCGGCGCCACCGATGCCCGCCGCAGGAACCCACTCCAGACACCGGTCTCGTCCTCGAACATCACGTGGCGGAACGCCAGCATGCCGATGGCCCGGCCGCGGTACCGCGTCGCGAGCTGTTCCGACGGCCGTGGGGTGTGGAACTCGACCCGCTCGGCCTTCCTGGCGTCGATGTCGATCTTTCGGTCCCTGTCGAGCTGGAACTCGATGTCGCCGCCGATGGTGTCCGACAGCAGGAAGTACGGCGCCTCCTGGGTGTAGGTGCACACGTTGCCCAGCACCGCGTACCTGCCCTCGGGAAGCAGCGGGTCCGGGCCGCCGTAGCGCCACGTGTGCGCCCGCCCGTCCTGCCACCAGCCGGGGATCATCTCACCGGTCCCCAGGTTGAGGATGTTCACGAACGAGCAGTCGCCGGTGCTCGCCGGGATCCCCGCTCGGTCGGTGCCGGTGATGATCAACCGGTGCCGGGGAGGGGACTTCCGCCAGGACATCGTGGTGTGCGTGCGGACGGTGTCGCCGTCCTTCGCCGTCAGGTAGGCGAAGTAGGTGTCGATCTCGAACTTGGTCGTGTCCACCGCGATGTCCACGGTGACCGACCCGCCAGCCGGAATGTCCACTGTGGAGGGGGTGACGGTGACCGCGCCGGCGGCCGGGGTGATGGCGGCCATGCCCTGCAGGCCCTTGCGCACGTCGAGGGTCAGGTCGGCGTGCACGGCCTCGTCCGACAGGTTCCGGAAGGTCGCCTTTCCGTGGCGCACGGTGTAGGGCGGCTCGGCCACGCCGATGTTGACGGTGCCGGTCGCGACGATGTCGGTGGTGGTCGCCGCCGCCACGTCCAGCATGCCGCCGCCCTCACCCGCCGGTCCGTTCTCCGGGTTGCGGTCGGCGGAGCTGACCAGCACGTCCTTGAGCTGTTCCCCGGTCCAGTCCGGGTGTTGCTGAGCGAGGATCGCCGCGGCGCCCGCCACGTGCGGCGTCGCCATCGACGTGCCGTGCGCCTGGAGGTACCAGTCGTCGACGATGATCCCGCGGCCCAGCATGCTCGTGCCCTCGGCGCGGGCGGCGACGATGCCGGTGCCCGGCGCGGCGATCTCCGGCTTCACCGCGTGGTCCAGGATCCGCGGTCCCCGGCTCGTGTAATAGGCCAGCGGATACGGTTCGGTCTTGTCCACCGCCCCGACCGTCAGTGCCCGGTCCGCCGATCCTGGCGTGTTGACCGTCTCGTTGATCTCGTTGTTGCCCGCCGCGACGACGAACAGCGCGCCGGTGTCCGAGGAGATGCGGTTCAACGCCTGGGACATCGGGTCGGTGCCGTCGGTCGGCTGGCCGCCGAGGCTCATGTTGATCACGTCGGCGCCCTGCTCGGCCGCCCACGCCATCCCGGCGATGATCTCGGAGTTGAGACCGGTACCGGTGTCGTCCAGTACCTTCCCGACGATGAGCCCGGCGTTGGGTGCGACACCCCGGTAGCGGCCGTCCGAGGCCGCGCCCGTGCCGGCGGCGATGGACGCCACGTGGGTACCGTGCCCGACGCGGTCGTCGACGCCCAGCCCCGGCACGAAGCTCTTGCTGGCCACGATCCGGCCCGCCACATCGGGGTGGTCGGCGTCGATGCCGGTGTCCAGCACGGCGATCTTCGTGCCGGTGCCGTCGAACCCGGCCGACCACGCCCGCGGCGCCCCCACCGCGGGCACGCTGACGTCGAGGGACGCGGTGACCTTGCCGTCCAGCCAGAGCTTCCGGACCGGCGCGGAGGTTCTGTTCCGCTCGCCCTCCCCGGTCACCTCCGACCAGACGCCGCCGGTGTTCTTCTTGTCCACCGACAACGCGGCGGCGCTGACCGCGGGCAGTTCCCTGGTCCGCTTCGCACCCGCCGGTACCGCCCGCGCGGCCCGTGCCCCGGCGCCGGGGTACGTGGCGATGACGGGCAGCGTGGCGGACGAGGCGTCGTCGTAGCCGAACTCGGCCAGCCTGTCCAGGTTGAACAGATTGCGGTCCAGCCTGCCGGTGCCGATCAACGGCACCGCGGCGGCGGGGAGGGCGTGGAGGTCGCGGTCGATCTGCTGGAACTCCACGTCCCCACGCGGTTCCGCGTCGAAGACGACCACGCCGTCCTTGGTGCCGTCCGCCGCGGTGTCGAGGCGGACCCGGTCACCGCTCAGCAGCGTGAACGTCGGCCCCTCGGTGGGCTCACCAGCCGGAGGTGGCTCCGGAACGGCGGGTGGCGGAGGTTGCGGTTGCGCCGCGACCGGACTGGCGACGGAGAACACGAGCGCGACCGTGAGCACGGCCACGGAAGATCGTCGTAAACGCATCGAAGCCCTCTTCTGTGTGGGGTGGCGGCTCACAGCGGCATCCACTCATCTGACCCAGAAGCCGCGGTGACCGCCGGTTCGACCGGTTCGACCGGTTCGTGCGCACCGTCGTCCGGTGGAGGTGTCCCCGGCGTGCACCGGTCGTCGAAAGCCCGCGTGTCGTGAGCAGCGGAGTCCGCCTGATCCATGGCCGTCACCCTGCACGGCCCCGTCCGGGCTAGCTATGGCACGGACTTACCATTTTCGCCGCTCCCGGGACGACCCCGGCCGGCGTCACCCACGAGCATCCCTGCCGACCTGGCCGCGAGCAGAACGCCGGTTCACACCGGACTGCACCGACCGCCCGAGCACGTAGCGCTCGCCGGTGAGCATGGACCCTGTTGATGACCGGGTCAGGCACGCCACACCGTCGCTCGGCGCCGCGCCCGCCTTCCCGGAGGCGTCGCGAGCTCACGCGCGGCGAACCGGCGCACGTCCTCGTCGGCGGAAGCGGCCGCGTGATCGAGCGGACGCCGGTCATCGTCGAAGAAGACCACGGCCACCGCGGCGGCGAACGATCGGACGACGGGATCGCCCGAGTCCAGCCGCGGGACGACGTCCTCGGCCGTCGTCCCGCCGCGCATGGCCGCCGCCAACCAACCGGTGAGTTCACGAACCTCACCGGTCAGGTGCGGGACGGCGGCGTCCACCTGTTCCCGCGCCGACCACGCGAGGAAGTCCATCACCCTGGTCCGCAGCGGGCCCCACTGGTCGGCGACCCGCGCGATCGCCTTCGCGATCACCGGCCCGTCCTCGGTGCCGGCCGCGGAGTGGACGGTGTCCACGGCATTCCACCGCACCGTGCGACTGGGGTGCTCCAGCAGGATCGCCACTTCGGCCAGCAGCGGCGCCGCCTGGATCGCGAGTTCGGAAAGGATCCAGGAGCCGGACTCCACCACCGGGTCGTACTCACTGCGCAGCAACGGAACGAGCCGCTCGAGCGGGTAACCCCGGAACGCCTGCCGCAGCAACTCGTACGCCGCCTCGCCAACGGCCTCCGCACGCCGGTCGGTGAACCCGGTCAGGAACCGCACGAGTTCGTCACCACGCTCGAGACCGGCCGCGCCCTTCCCGCTCGACGGCATGCCACACATCCTGCCACTACGGTCGAGCCCTGGCGGTCCCGTCCCGGTGCCGAACGACCAAGGCGTCCAACGGGATGGGCAACGGCAGCACCGGCACGGTGGTACCCAACCCGGTCCAGGTCTCCGGCCTCAGCGACATCGTCGACCTCGCCGGCCTCGGCGACGCCGTCATCGCACTGGACTCCACCGGGACAGGTCCACGGCTGGGGCGCCAACACGCACCGCGAGCTCCCCTGCCCGACCTCACTCACATCGAAAGCATCTCCAACGGCACCGACGACGGCCGGGCATTCCGGTCATGGCGCGCGGGCACGCAGTCAGCCCTTGCGTGGCTCGTCGGCCGCCTTCAGTCGGGCGGCCTCCTTGCGGACGTCGACCTGTGTCTCGCGTTCGCGCTGGAGCCACTCCGGGTTCTCGGCCTTCAACGCCTCGATCTCGTCGGTCGTCAACGCGTCGGTGATGCCCGCGCGGGCGAGGCCGCTGACCGAGATCCGCAGCTTGGCCGCGACGACCTGGCGCGGGTGCGGCCCGTTGCGGCGCAGGTCGCGCAGCCACTCGGGCGGGTCGGCCTGCAGCGCGTTCAGCTCGTCCCGCGACACGACCCCGTCCCGGAACCCCGCGGGGGTGGCGTCGAGGTACACCCCCAGCTTCTTCGCCGCCGTCGCGGGCTTCATCGTCTGTGGGGTCTTGCGGGACGTCATGCGGCGAGGGTAGTCGCCCCGTTCCCGCCGCTCACACCCGGTAATCTGCCCTCGTGACGAGCCAGGACGCAGCGCCGACGTTCCGGCTCGCGTACGTGCCGGGTGTGACGCCGGGCAAGTGGTCGCGGGTCTGGCACGCGCGGCTGCCCGACGTGCCGTTGATCCTCGATCAGGTGACCGCCGCCGACGCCGTCGCCGTGGTGCGCGACCGCGGCGCCGACGCGGCCCTGCTGCGGTTGCCGATCGACCGGACCGGCCTGCACGCCATCCCCCTCTACACCGAGACGACCGTGCTCGTGGTGCCGAAGCACCACGAGCTGACCGCGGCGACCGAGGTGTCCGAGGCGGACCTCGCCGACACCGTCCTGCTGCACCCCCACGACGACACCCTCGACTGGGCCGAGCCACCCCGCGTCGCCGCCCACCGGCCGGACACGACCACGGACGCGGTCGAGCTGGTGGCGGCCGGGGTGGGCCTGCTCGTCGTCCCGCAGTCGATAGCCCGGCTGCACCACCGCCGGGACCTCACCTACCGGCCGGTCACCTTCGCCCCCGAGTCCCGCGTCGCTCTCACGTGGCTGGAGGACGAGACCACCGACCTCATGGAGCAGTTCATCGGGATCGTGCGGGGGCGGACGGTCAACAGCACCCGGGGCCGACCGCGGGCCCAGGAGAAGCGTTCCCAGCCCGCCGCGCGCAAGGCCGAGACGAGTCGATCCGCGAGCCGGGGGCGCGGCGCCAGGCGCGGTAGGCCTCGCCACCGCTGAACTCCTCGTCACACCCGTGGATCCGCACGTTGTCCGTCAACGAACGATGACGGTCCGGCCGTCCCGCGGCGGGACGAGCTCGCCGATCACCGGTGCGCCGGGGATCTCGCCCGCGATCAGCAGGCCGCCGGAGGTCTGCGCGTCGGCCAGGAGCAGGGCGGTGTCCTCCGGCACGGTGTCCAGGGCGGCGTGCGGACGGACCCAGTCGAGGTTGCGGCGGCTGCCGCCGGGGACGAAGCCGTCGCGCACCGCCTCGTGCGCGCCGTCCAGGTACGGCACCGCCGCCGCGTCGACCACCGCGCTCACTCCGCTGGCGCGGGCCAGCTTGTGCAGGTGACCGAGCAGGCCGAATCCGGTGACGTCGGTGGCGCAGGTGAGGCCGGCGGCGACGGCGGCGGTCGAGGCGGCCGCGTTGAGCGTGACCATCACCTCGACGGCCGCCGGGAAGCGCTCCCCCGTCGCCTTGTGGCGGGAGTTCAGCACACCGAGCCCCAGCGGCTTGGTCAGCGACAGCGGCAGGCCGGCCCGCCCCGCGTCGTTGCGCAGCAGGCGGTCGGGATGTCCGAAACCGGTCACCGCGAGCCCGTACTTGGGTTCCGGGTCGTCCACACTGTGCCCGCCGGCGAGGTGGCAGCTCGCCGACGAGCAGACGTCCATGCCGCCGCGCAGCACCTCGGCGGCCAGCTCCATCGGCAGGATCTCCCTCGGCCACGCCAACAGGTTCAGCGCGACCACCGGGTGTCCGCCCATGGCGTAGACGTCGGAGAGCGCGTTCGCCGCGGCGATGCGGCCCCAGTCGTAGGCGTCGTCGACGACCGGGGTGAAGAAGTCCGTGGTGGCGATCAGCGCACGGTCACCGTCCACCCGCACCACGGCCGCGTCGTCGCCGTCGTCGAGGCCGACCAGGAGCTCACCGGCCGGCTGCGAGGCGGGCGCGCCGTTCAGTCGCCGGACCACCTCCTCGAGCTCGCCCGGCGGGATCTTGCAGGCACAGCCGCCGCCATGGGCATATCGGGTCAGCCGGTAGCTCATGCGGACGATTCTGTCGTTTGCGATGATGACCGCATGTCGCAGGGAGGCGCTTCCGGCCTGGTGACCGGCGCGGTCTTCAACACCGTTGAACGGCGGACACCGTCGTTGGCGGGTTCGATTCCCGTTCGCCTCCGCGTGGGGGCGGGGATGTGCCGGCGTGGGTGATCCGCGGCGGCACATCCCGCGCACCGATCTCCTGCTCGCCGAACCCCCGCTCGCCGACGCCGCGCGGGTACTCGGGCAGGCGCTCGTGAAGGCCGCCGTCGTGGCCGCGCAGAACCGGGCCCGCGCCGGCGAGATCGGCGTCGACGCGATCGTCGAGCACGCGATCGCCACCCTGCCCCCGACGGCGTCGACCCTACGGCCGGTGCTCAACGCGACCGGTGTCGTCGTGCACACGAACCTCGGCCGCGCGCCGCTGTCGGCCAGCGCCCTCGACGCCGTGCGCGCCGCCGGCGGCAACACGGACGTGGAGTTCGACCTGGCGACCGGGCAACGGGCCCGCCGGGGGCGCGGCACGCTCGCCGCCCTGGCCGACGTGGTGCCGGACGCCGAGGCGGTGCACGTGGTCAACAACAACGCCGCCGCACTGCTGCTGTGCGCGCTCGCGCTCGCCGACGGCCGGGAGATCGTGCTGAGCCGGGGCGAGCTGGTCGAGATCGGCGACGGGTTCCGCATCCCCGAGCTGCTCGCCGCGACGGGGGCACGGCTGCGGGAGGTGGGCACGACCAACCGCACGACGGCCGCCGACTACGCCGCGGCGGTCGGTCCGGACACCGGGTTCGTGCTGAAGGTGCACCCGTCGAACTTCCTGGTCACCGGGTTCACCGCGGCGGCGGGCATCGCGGAGCTGGCCACGCTCGGCGTGCCGGTCGTCGCCGACATCGGCTCGGGCCTGCTCCGCCCGGACCCGCTGCTGCCGGATGAGCCGGACGCGACCACCGCGCTGCGAGCGGGCGCCGCGCTCGTGACCGCGAGCGCCGACAAGCTGCTCGGCGGTCCGCAGGCCGGGCTGTTGTTCGGGCGGCGTGACCTCGTCGAACTGCTTCGCCGACACCCGACCGCCCGCGCGCTGCGCGTCGACAAGCTCACCCTGGCCGCGCTCGAGGCGACGTTGCGCGGGCCGGTGCCGCCGGTCCGGCGGGCCATCCACGCGGACCTCGCCGCGCTGCGAACCCGTGCGACGCGGCTCGCCGAGGAGCTCGGCCGCCGCGGGGTCGAGGTGACGGCGGTGGACTCCGTCGCGGTGGTCGGCGGCGGCGGAGCGCCCGGCGTCGAGCTGCCGAGCGCCGCGCTGTGCCTGCCCGCCCGGCACGCCGAGCGGCTCCGTACGGCCGACCCGCCGGTCGTCGGGCGGGTGGAGCGCGGCCGGTGCCTGCTCGACCTGCGGACCGTGCCGCCGGAGGACGACGGACGGCTGCTGGAGGCGGTGGCGCGGTGCACGTGATCGCCACCGCGGGGCATGTCGACCACGGCAAGTCCACCCTGGTACGGGCACTGACCGGAATGGAACCCGACCGGCTCGCCGAGGAGCGCCGTCGCGGGCTGACCGTCGACCTCGGGTTCGCCTGGACGGCGCTGGCCGGCGAGGAGCTGGCGTTCGTCGACGTGCCGGGCCACGAGCGGTTCGTGCCGAACATGCTCGCCGGAACCGGGCCCGCACCCGCCGTGATGTTCGTGGTCGCCGCGGACGAGGGCTGGCAGGCCCAGTCGACCGAGCACCTCGCCGCGCTCGAGGCGTTCGGGGTGCGGCACGGCCTGCTGGTCGTGACCAAGTGCGACCGCGCCGATCCGGCGGCCGCCACCGCGGTGGCCGGGGAACGGTTCGCCGAGGGCGGGCTGGCCGGGGTGCGCGCGGTGGCGGTGAGCGGGCGGACCGGCGTCGGGTTGCCGGAGCTGCGTGCCGCGCTGCTGGCGCTGGCCGCCGAGCTCCCCGTCCCGGACACCACCGCGGACGTGCGACTGTGGGTCGACCGCGCGTTCACCATCCGGGGCGCGGGCACGGTGGTGACCGGCACGCTTGGGGCGGGCACGATCCGCGTCGGTGACGAGCTCGTGCTCGCCGGCCGACGGGTGTCGGTGCGCGGGCTGCAGGCACTCGGTCGGCCCCACGACGAGGTGCGGGCCGTGGCACGCGTCGCGGTGAACCTGCGCGGTGTCGACCGGCGCCACGTGCGGCGCGGTGACGCGCTGCTGACCCCGTCGGCGTGGCGGCTCACCCGCGAGGTGGACGTCCGGCTGCGCGGCGACGCCGCCGCCGACCTCCATCGCACG
Source organism: Actinophytocola gossypii (assembly GCF_025165815.1). Lineage (GTDB taxonomy): Bacteria > Actinomycetota > Actinomycetes > Mycobacteriales > Pseudonocardiaceae > Actinophytocola > Actinophytocola gossypii. The sequence goes on from NZ_JAFFZE010000004.1 coordinate 510,393, forward strand.
CTGGTGCTCCACGTCGGCGCGGCGGCGACGCCGTGCCGGGTTCGTCCACTCGGGACGGACAGCGCCCGCCTCTCGCTCGCCGCCGGGCTGCCGTTGCGGGCCGGCGACACCGGCCTGCTGCGGGACCCCGGCGAGCACCGGATCCCCGACGGCGTCGAGATCGTCGACCCCTGCCCGCCACCGCTCACCGGGCGCGGCGCGGCGCGAACACGAGCCGAGGAGCTGGCGGCGGCGGCCCGTGCGCACGTCCGGCGACACGGCGCGGTGCGCGCAGCCGACCTGCGCGTGCTCGGGTGGTCCCCGACCGGGATCCGGATCGGCGACTGGGTGGTCGACGAGGCGCTGCACCGCGACCTGCCGGGCCGGATCACCGCGCGGTTCACCGCATGGTCGGCGGCCGACCCGGTCGCGGCCGGAATGCCGGTCGAGGTGCTGCGCCGCGAGGTCGGCGTGCCGCGACCGGTCCTGCTCGCCGCGCTCGCCGAGACGGAGCTGACCGTCCACAACGGGCTTGTCTGGGCCGGGGACAGCGGGCCGTCGTTGCCGGAGACGGTGGCGCGGCCGCTCGCGGAGGTCGAGACCCGGCTCGCGGCGGAACCGTTCGGCGCGCCGGAATCCGCGTACCTCGCCGAGCTGGGACTCGGCCCGCGCGAGCTGGCGGCCGCCGAGCGCGCCGGCAGGCTGGTTCGGCTGACGGGCTCCGTGGTCCTCGCGCCGGACGCGCCGGCGCGCGCCGCCGAGGTTCTCGCCGCGCTGCCGTCGCCGTTCACGGTCGGCGACGCCCGGCGCGCGCTGGGCACCACCCGCCGGGTCGCGGTGCCGCTGCTGGAACACCTCGACGCGAACGGGGTCACCCGCCGCCACGACGACGGCACCCGCACGATGCGCCGCGGCGACTGAGCCGGGTCAGCCGTTGAGTGGCTTCGCCGCGTGGACGGTCACGGTCACGTCGGCGATGTCGGCGCGGCTCACCCGGTCGTCGCAGTTGTCGGCGAGTACCGCGATCTGCTCCTTCACCGGAAGCCGTTGCCACTGCGGGGAAACCGGGCCCCGATGTCCGGGAAGTGCCGGTTCGTCCTCGGTCACCACGAGCTTCTCGGCGATCGCTCCCGCGGCGGTGACACCGCCTCGGACCGAGCCGGACCACTGGCGCACGCCGTAGAACGTCGAGTCGGGACCCGGGTTGATCCACTGGGAGACAAGCAGTTGGGCGTTGCCCAGCGTCGAGTACGGGTGCACCACCGGCGCGTAGAGATACGGCGCCTGGGACCAGGTCACGTGGGTCCTCGGCGCCGACCACAGGCCGGTCGGGTACGGCGCCGTCTGGGTGACCGCTCCGCGTCCACCGTTGAGGAACGACAGCACGACGCGCCCCTCGATGACCTCGGCCGCGATCTCACCGATCGCCTCGGACGGGCTCGGCGCGCCGATGATCGGCGTCGACGGGCCACCCGGCCGCCAGTCCCAGCGCCCGCCGCCGTCCGCGCCCCAGAACTGGTACTGGCTCGGCTCCCACATCCTGTTCCAGTGCACCCGCATGAGGTGGATGCCGCCGCCGTTCCACCGGCCCTCGTTGGTGCCGTAGATGTAGACCCAGTCCTCGCCCGGCCACATGATCATGGCGTTGTTCTGGAAGTGCGACCAGAGGCCCTGGTTCCAGAAGTCCATGTTCTCCCGGTTCGTCTCCAGGTTCCAGGTGCGTTGCCAGTGCTCGGCGTGCGTGTCGGTCGAGGTCCACTGGCGGGAGTACCAGGTGCGCCAGCTGCCACCCGGGCTCGGGATCCCGCCCTGGTCCGGGATGGCCCAGTCGCGTACGCCGAACGTGGTCATCAGGTAGCGGCCGTCCGGCAGGTGGATCAGGTCGTTGGGGATCTCGGTGACCACCTGGCCCGGCTCGTTCCGCGCCACGTGGGGATCGGCGTGGTGGTAGTCGATCATCTGCTTCGCGCGGGCGCCACCGATGCAGTTGTCCCAGCGGATCCCGGTGTGGATGTCCGCGTTCGACTGCCGCAGCCCGACCGGGGACCGCCAGCCGGTGCTGTTCTGCGGCACCGGCTGGTCGAACGTGTCCCCGAAGAGAGTGATGCAGTAGCCGTGGTTGGTGCGCGCGGTGAAGCCGAGATCGGTGCCGCGGAAGCCGAACCGGGCGGTCTCCTCGCCGGTGAGGTCCTTGACGTGGCCGGCGCGGGCACCGGGCGAGGTGCTGGCCGAGGCACCGCCCATACCGGCGACCAGGCCGCTCGCGCCGAGCGCCAACCCGGCGGCGCCCTTGAGGAACGTCGCCCGGCTCACCCCCCGCGCCGACAGGTTCGGATCGCTACCGGTGTCGTCGTCGCGCCGCATTCCACTCCCCTGACCTGAGTACGGGTCCGCCACCAGACCTTCGTCGTGATCTGGCAGCAGGTACGCGGTGGGGGAAACGGCCTATTTCCCCACCGGACTTCACGTAATACATTTACGTTATGTATCCACTCATGGTCAATGAGTACCCAACACCGTGCCGGGGGGTGCTGTGACGACCTCCGTGGTGCACCGGGCGCTGGACGGGCGGCGGTACGAGCTCAGCGGGTCACTCGACCTCGGGTACCCGGGCACGTCCTCGGTGCGGGTGACCGTGCGCGGCCGGATGTACGAGCTGGTCGCGGGGGTGAGTGGGCTCGCAGAGGAAGTGGCCTCGGCACTCGGCGTGTCCGGGTTCGACGAGAACCTGCGGTTCGCCGGCGGCACCCTGCTCATCGGCCGCACCCACCGCGTCGAACCGGGTTCGCGGATCGCCGAGGACATCATGGTCGCCGTGTGGCGCGGGCGGCGACACTGCCTGATCATCCACTTCTACGGCGCGTCCACCACCACGGCCGTCGAGGTGCTGGACACCCTGGGCATCGTCGAGCACGACGACGGGATCGCCCTGCGCCCCACCGCCGGCAGCGCCCTGGTCTCCCCGGCGGCGGTGGTCAAGGAGGTGCCGTCGCTCGGCCTGCTGGAGCTGACCGTGCCCTCGTCTCCGCAGGCGACGCGGCTGCCGGGCTGGAAGGGCAGGGCGACCCGTTCCGGCGAGCTGTTCTCCGACCGCCTGTCCAACGGCGATCCGTACTTCGTGCTCGCCGGTGCCGACACGTGGACGACCGTGCTCCCGCTCGCCGACACCGATCTCGCGCGGGTGCCCGAACTCGTGGACCGGCTCGACACCCGCCTGCTCGGCGACCGGTGAGATGGTGTTCCCGGTCAGCGTCGCGGCCAACGTGGTCCTGGTCGTGCTCGTGATCGCGGTGGCCGAACGGCTCACGGCGCCCCGCGTGCTGCCCGCCGCGATGACCGCGCACCGCGTCGTGCCGGGCCGCGCGGTCCGCCCGGTGGCCGTCGCGGTGACGGCCGCGGAGGCCGGGCTCGCCGTGCTACTGCTCCTCGCGCCGTCCCCGATCGTGCTCGCGGGCGCCGCGGTGCTCTTCGCCGCGTACGGCGGCTACGCCTGGCACGTCACCGCGAGCGGTCGTGGCGGGCCGTGCGGCTGCGGCGGGGCCGAGGTGCCGATGAACCACTGGGTGGTGGGTCGCGCGGTCGTCCTCGCCGCGCTGGCGGCGGTCGCATCGGCGGCGCACGCCGCGGTGCTACCGCTGACCCGGTTCGACTCCCGGCTGGTGTTGGTCCTGCTCGCCGCGGTCACGATCGCGGTCCTGCTCTGGCACCTGCCCGCCGCCATGACCCAGCACAATTCCGAGGAGGCGGAACGGTGAGCTTCACGACCAGCGCGTTGATCGTCACGTGGGTGGCCCTGTTGCTGCTGGCCTTCGTGGTCGCCGGGCTGGTCCGCCAGGTGCACGCGCTGTCCGCCGGCACGGGCGCACGGCCGGTCGCCGCCGGGCTCAGGACCGGGGACCGGGCCGACCTCGACGCGCTGCCCGCCGACGCGCCCGCCGTGCTGCTGTTCCTGCGCGCGACGTGCCACACGTGTGTCGAGGCGCTGGCGGAGACCGTCGAGGTGGTGACGGGCCGGCTGCCCGTGCTCGCGCTCTACGAGGGACCGGCGCCCGAGACACCGCCCGAAGTGGTGGCCCTCGGCGACCGCGCCCACCTGTTCGCCACCTATGGCGCGCTGGCCACCCCCTTCGCGGTCCTGGTCGGCCAGGACGGCCGGATCACCGCCGCCGCCCCGGTCGGCTCGAGGGCGGCCGTCCGCGAACTGCTCGCTCCCGTCAGCGTGATGGAGGTCCCGTGACCAGCGATCTGTCCACCGGAGTGCCGCCGCTGCGCGGCACCGACCCCGGCATGCCCGTCGAACCCCGGTCCCGCACCAGGAAGCCGCACTGGGCGGGCTGGGCGCCGACGAGGCGAGCCGTGCTGCGCGCCGGCGGCGTGGCGGGCCTGACCCTGCTCGGCGGCGTGTTCCCGTCAGTGCGCCGGGCGGTCGCCGACGGCTACGACATCTACCCGCGGTGCCCGTCCTACGCCTCGGACCACGACTGCTCGCCGGGCTGCGGGCCAAGCACGGTCTTCGCCGACGCGTGCGTCACCTCCGGGGAGAACACCGGTTTCCACAAGGACGACCAGGTGACGTGGCGGCTGCGGCCCAACGCGTGCCTGTCCGGCAGCTACGACGGCTGGATGTGGCGCTACGACCAGGCGTGCGGGGCGTGCTCCTGCCACATCGAGCGGCGCTGCCACGACGGCTACCGCAGGACCGGCTCCGGCTGGGTCAACTCGATCTGCCGGTGGACGACCGAGTGCGGCTGCCCGTCGACGGTGAACTGGCCGACCGTCGCCGCCGGCGACCGGGGCGCCACCGTCACCGCGATCCAGTACCTGGTCACCCACCACGGATTTCCGACCGAGCCCGACGGGGTGTACGGCCCGGCGACGGCACAGGCGGTCCGGGACTTCCAGACCGGGAGCGGGCTCCCGGTCTCCGGCGAGGTGTCCGCCGACACCTGGCCGTCCCTGGCGGCCACCGCCCGCCGCGGCGACTCCGGCGAGCACGTGCACGCCGTCCAGGCGCAGCTCAACGCCTACGGATACCGGCTCGTCGTGGACGGCGTCTTCGGTGCCGCGACGGTGGCCGCGACCACGGACTTCCAGCGCCAGAACCGGTTGACCGCGGACGGGATCGTCGGCCCGGTCACCTGGCGGACCATGACCGGCGGCGCGGTGTGAGCGAGCCGGGAGCGGTGCTCCGCCGCGGGCTGACCCACCCGGTGGCACCGCTGGTCATGGTTCCCGCGTTGGTCGCGCTGGTGCTGGCGGGCTGGGCGGTCGCGGCGTGGGCGGTGCTCGGCGGGCTGGCCGGGTACACGCTGTCCGGCTCCGTTTGAACCAGGAACAGCGCGTTCGCGCTGACCTCGTCAGGTTGGCGGGGTAGGACACGGCAGGGCGTCGCGCTCCTGCTGTTCGACACGGGTCTGGTACTGGGTGCGGTGCTGAGCGCACTCGTGCTGTTCGTGGTGAGCGGGCTCGCCACGCCGGTGCCGGAGCCGGTGCGACACGGGATCGTCGTCGCGGCCGCCGTTCTCGGCGTGCTTCGGGACGTGGGAGCGGTGTCCTTCCCGCTGCCGCAGAACGCGCGCCAGGTGCCCCAGGACGTGCTGCGGCGCGACGTGGTTCGCGGCGCGCTGCGGTTCGGGTTCGAGATGGGGACCGGGGTGCGCACGTACGTCTCGTCGACGGTGCCGTACGTGCTGGTGGTCGCGCTGCTGCTGACCGCGCCCGGCATCGCGACCGCGATCGCGGCCGGCGTCGGTTTCGGGCTCGGCCGCGCCCTCACCCCGACCACGCGCTACGCCAGCGGCGACGGGGAGACCTGGGATGATGCCCTGCACGCGCACGTGCGGGGCATCAAGGTCGCGGCCGGGCTGGCCGTGGCCGCGGCGCTCGTGTTCCTGCTGTTCGCTGCCCGGTGACCGGCGTGGAATGTCAACGAACTTCTCCTGGTCGCGCGACGCGTCCTGTTCTCGACTTCCGACAGCACGTCGTCCGACAGGTCGACGCCGAGATCCTGTCGGAGCCGAGCAGGAACTCGGCCGCATCAACAACAACGTCCACCCCAGGACCGCGTCCCTGATCGACAGCGATGAACCATCGACCGACGCGTCGGCTGCGGCACTCGGTCCCGTACCGGACTGCTCCCGTTGTCCGCCACCGGGACCCCGGCCGTGGGGTCGGTTCGGGCACATCGACGGCTTGCCCCGGTTCGGTCAGTCGGCGGGCCGTCCGTGCCAGTGGACGACGTCCGGGAACTCGTGGTACTTCCGCAGGTGTCGGACCTCGGTCTGCCCGCGCAGCGGGAACTCGAACTTCGAGCCGTCCGGCCAGGTGAGCGTGCGGGTGCGGAAGCTTACTCGCGGGCGGTCCGCGTGCTGGGCGTGCCAGAGGATCCGGGGTGACGGGGCGTCGGCCGGGTCGAGGTGGGTGGCTCCCGAGTCGACGACCGCGAGGTGTGACGGCGAGCAGGCCAGCCAGGGTCCCTTGGCCGGCTTGACGCTGTCCAGCAGGCCCAGCGCCATCGCGTTCTCCGGGCCGGTCACACGGATGTCACGTTTGAACGGGTTTCCCGCTCCGCCGGCGGCGAACAGCGAGAGGACGACGGCCACCGCTCCGCCCACCCCACGGACGACGTTCCAGCAGAAACGGCGGACCAACCGCTTGCCCTTGACGGTGCCGTCCAGGCGCCTGCCGGGCACCGCGAAGCCCAGGTCGACCGTCTCGTCGAGCCGCAGCACCAGCACCGGTTCCCGCCACTGGGCGCGCAGCATTTCCTCGACGCGCTCGCGATGACCGGGGCGCACCATCGAATTGTCCATTTTGGCCTGTGCGCGCTGTTCGGACTCGAAGAGGTCGCGGGCGGCTCGTTGCCTGGCCTCGCCGCGTGCCTGTTCGGCGTGGGCCGCTAGATCTCCAGGTTGCCCCGGGTCTCCTCCGCGCTCCGGTCCCCGCCGATCTCGCTCTTGTCGAACCACGGCTCGCCCCCTCCGACGCCCATGTCCTCGGTACCCTCGCCGTAGACGCTCCTGCCGGCCGCGATCCCGGCCTTGACCCCGGCACCGCTCAACAGCGGTGTGACGCCCACGGACGTGCCGAACATCGTGGTCAGTGCCCGGTTGCTCGGGGTGAGCGCGACGCCCGCCGTGTTCTCCAGAACGTCGAGGCTGAACTTCGACTCGCCGGCGAACGTACCGATGCGGAACTTCCTCGTCGCCTGCATGACCTTCGTCGAGTACTTCGCCAGGAACTCCACGAAGGTGTCGAGCAGTCTCCCGAACCGGCCGAGGTAGCCGGTGACCTTCGTGAACACGGAGGCGGCCTTCGCGATGGACGCGGTCATCGCGGCCGCGACGGAGCTGCCGAAGCTGATCACCGAGGAGGCCAGTGCCGGCAGCCAGATGGTGATCAGCCAGGACACCAGCTCGGTCATGATCGCCTTGATCACCTCTTCGATGACCACCATGACCATCGACCACATCCGCAGCACCTCGGCCACGGAGCCGGCGGAGGAGCCGATGCCCCGGATGCCGGCCGAGAAGTCGCCGAGCGCCTCCCGCGCCGCGTTCCCGGCGTCGTCGATCCAGTCCTTGAGCGCGGTGTCACCGGTCCGCTCGAAGTCGTCCGCCAGCGCGACGAAGCCCTGCGCGATCGTGACGAAGTTGTCCGAGGCGTGCCCGATCGCCGGGCCGTCCCCACTGACCTGGTGCAGCGCGTCCTGCAGCGGCTGCACCAACTCGAGCAGCATGTTCAACCCGTGGCCGACCAGCCAGCCGATCGGATCCATCGCGAACGTGGTCACGTCCGCGGCGGCCGCGCCGACGAACGCGGCCCCGTCACCGACCAGCGCGGCTGCGGCGGACGCCAGCTCCTCCGGGTTGTCCGCCTGTGCCGCTTGCCGCGCGTGCTCGGCGACCGACTTTCCGGACTTGTACACCGTGCCGACGACGGGTACGTGCCCGAGCGCCCGATCGACGTTCGCGCCGGTGCTCTCGTCGTACCCCTCCACGTCGAGGGCGTCGGCGATGCTGGGCTTCGGATCCGTCACGTCACTGGCCTCCCATCGCCTCGATCTGGGCTTCGTACCGGCCGAACGTGATCGTGCCGGCGTCCTCGACGCCCTGGTACATCCGAGCCGACTGGTCCACCTTGGTGACGAGCGCGTCGACACCGTTCCTCATGTCGTCCAGCAGCGAGCGCAGTTCGGCCAGCCGGTCCGTGTAGCCCTGCTTGGCGAACGCGCCGACGACGCCCCACGCCTCGTCGGTCACGTCGGCGGCGTCGATCAGGTTGCCGAACTTGTCCGCCTCGTCCTCGTAGTAACCGAGTTGGCGGCCGTACGCGGAGAGCGCCGTGATATCGACCTGAGATCCGCCTGACATCGTCCCGTCCCGTCTCGTCAGCGCCCGAAGATGGTGTCCTGGTCGAAGTCGTCGTCGCCGGAGGCGTCCGGCGGCCGGCGCGACGACGTCTCGTCCTGTGACGCGAGGTCGCCCTCCCAGGTTCCGAAGGCCGCGGCCTGGGCCTGTCGGACGTGCTCGGAGGCGTCGACGTTGAAGGCCCCGCCGAACGCCTCGTCCACGATGCCGGCCTGCTGCCGCGCCGCTCCGGCCACCGCCTGCCGCAGCGTCGCCATGATCGTGGCGGACAACTCGGCGGAACCGAGGCGCAGCGCCTCGGGCGCCAGGCGGATGTCGGTCACCATCCCCCCGGCGCCGGCCACCACGGTCACCCCGCGGTCCGGCGAGGTCGCGACGCTCTCCACCTCCGCGACCCGCTCCCCCAGGTCCGACACTCCGGCGAACCGCGCCTCGGCCTGTCGGATCCTGGCACCGAACTTCTCGAACTCGGCGATCAGCTGCTCCATGTGAGCGGACATGACGTACTCCCCTACGTGCCTGAGCCGAGCGACATCATGGCACATGCCGGGATCTCCGAAGCGCATCGTCGCTGTTCACGAAAAGGTCGCCCTGGCGCGCAAGATCGCGAACAAGGAGACCCACGAATTCGACATCTGGCTCGGCGAACCACTACTCAGTGAGCAGTTCGCCACGGCGCGACTCGACCGCCCGGGCGCGACAGCCGCGGCAAAGACACTGTGTGCGTCCATCCCGGCGTGATCAATCAAGAGCGCCAATGGTTTTCAGGACCGCTGACGCCTGTGCGCGCGCTTGGTCGTACGTCGGGGCGGCGCTGAGTCCGAGGAGCCGGCGCCGATGCGGCTCGCCCAGGAGCAGGGCGAACAGGTGCTCCGCGCGATCGGCGACGACCTCGGGAAGGGCGGTCGCGATGGCCCGGATGTAGGACTCAGGGCCGTCACGGTAGAACCGGTCGGCGAGTTCGGGGAACCGGTGTGCTTCCGCGATCATCAGCCGGTGCAGGGCGATCGCCTCGTCGGAATGCAACCCGTGGACGATGCTGGCGGCGAGATCGATGAGTGACGGGTGGTCGTCGGGAGTCAGGGTGAGCGTGCGCTGCCTGAGTCGCTCGACGGCGGCGAGGAAGATGTCGTTGCGGTCGCCGAAGTACTTGTAGATCGTGCGTTTGGTCACATGCGCTTCGGACGCGATGTCGTCGAGCGACACCCGCTGGAAACCCCCCGCACCGAACAGCCGGACCGCGGCATCCAGGACTTCGTCCCGCCGCTGCGCACGCTCAACCTCCGTGGGGCGTCCACGCTTGCGGGCGCCGGCTTGCTGCTCGGTCACGGCGTGCGGCCTCCTCGGGAGTCGACGACGGGCTACCCCCACCCTATATAATGAGACGTAGAACGTATCATTATGGCGCCCCTCCATCCGATGGGTCGCACTGTCGCCCGGCCAGGATCCCGGCCGGAAGGAGATCCCATGCCCCCGAACGCCGCCGCACGATCCGCGCGTGCCACCTCGACCTCCACGGCCCGACGGAGACGACCCGCGCCGGACACGACCGTGAGCAGCGCCGAGGCGTTGGGGTTCTACCGGCAGATGGTGCTGATCCGCCGATTCGAGGAGCGGGCCGCTCGCGCCTACACCGAGGCGAAGGTTGGTGGGTACTGCCACCTGAACCTCGGTGAGGAGGCGACCGTGGCGGGGTTGATGGCCTCGCTGGACGAGACGGACTACGTCTACACGAACTACCGAGAGCACGGCTACGCGATCGCTCGGGGGATCGAACCCGGCCGGGTGATGGCCGAGTTGTACGGGCGCAGCGACGGGGTCTCCCGCGGCTGGGGCGGCTCCATGCACATGTTCGATGTCGCCTCCAGGTTCATGGGGGGTTACGGCATCGTCGGCGGCCAGGTCCCCCTGGCGACCGGAACCGCGCTGGCGATCGACTACCGCGGCGGCCGCGAGGCCGTGGTCTGCGTGATGGGCGACGGCACGACGAACATCGGGGCCTTCCACGAGTCGCTCAACATCGCGGCCCTGTGGTCGCTGCCCATCGTCTACGTCGTTATCAACAACGGCCTCGGTATGGGCACGACGGTCGAGCAGTCCTCCGCGGAGCCTGAGCTGCACAAGCGCGCGGCGTCCTATCGGATGGCGTCCGCCCGGGTGGACGGCAACGACCCCGAGGCCGTGTACGACGCCGCGCGGACGGCCCTCGCCGGCGCCCGTTCCGGCAAGCCGTACCTGTTGGAGACCGTGTCCGGCCGGCTCAAAGGGCACTCGGTCGTCGACCCCGCCACGTATCGCACCAAGGAAGAGGCCGCAGCACTGAAAGCGGCCGACCCGGTCGCCGCCTACGCCGTCACCCTCCACGATCGCGGCCTGCTGACGGACGAATCCATCGCGGAGATCGACGCCGACGCGATGTCGGCCGTGGCCCGCGCGGTCGAGTTCGCCGACGCCAGCCCGCACCCGGACGTGTCGACGTTGTTCGACTACACCTACGCCACACCGGTCCCGAACGACTCCCGCCGGCTGCCCGGCGCGGCCCTCTACCCCGCGCCGCCGCGTCCCGGCGCCGAGGATGCCGGGGCCGTGCGGATCGGAGCCGCACGATGAGCCTGATCACCTACCGCCAGGCCCTCAACGACGCCCTGCGCTCGGAGATGCTCCGCGATGAGGACGTGTTCCTCATCGGCGAGGAGATCGGCCAGTTCGAGGGCTCCTACAAGATCACCGCGGGGCTCCTCGCCGAGTTCGGCCCGAAACGCGTGCGCGACACCCCGATCGCCGAAGAGGGCTTCACCGGCGCGGCGACCGGCGCGGCGATGGTCGGGTTGCGCCCGGTCGTGGAGATCATGACCATCAACTTCTCCCTGCTCGCCCTGGACCAGATCGTCAACCACGCCGCGAAGATCTACGGCATGTTCGGCGGGCAGGCCCGAGTGCCGATGGTCATCCGCACCCCCGGCGGTGGCGGCCAGCAGCTCGGCGCCACCCACTCGCAGAACATCGAGCTCTTCTACGCCTTCGTCCCGGGGATGAAGGTCGTCGCCCCGTCCTCCCCCGCCGACGCCAAGGCGCTCATGCTCGCCGCGATCCGCGACGACGACCCCGTGCTCGTCCTGGAAAACCTTTCCCTCTACAACACCAAGGGCGAGGTCCCCGACGAGGACGTGCCCGGCGAGATCGGCAGGGCGAAGGTCACGCGCGAAGGATCCGACATCACCGTCGTCGCCTACTCCCGGATGGCCGCGGTCGCGCTCGAGATCGCCGGGAAGCTCGCCGAGAGCGACGGCATCGACGTCGAGGTCGTCGACCTGCGCAGCCTCCGTCCCCTGGACCGCGACACCGTGATCGCGTCGGTGAAGAAGACCAACTGCGCCGTTGTCCTCGAAGACGACTGGCTCACCTACGGCATCGGCGCGGAGATCGCCGCGACCATCTCCGACGGTGCGTTCGACTGGCTCGACGCCCCCGTCAGGCGCGTCGCGATGGCCGAGGTCCCCCTGCCCTACGCCAAGCCACTGGAAACCGCCGCGCTCCCCTCCGCCGACGACGCCATCACCGCTGTCCGCGAAACCCTCGACGCCACCGCACGGCGCCGCTGAGCCGAAGAGACCTCACCGTGATCGACATCCTCATGCCGCGCCTGTCCGACACCATGACCGAAGGCGCCATCTCCGCCTGGCACAAGAAGCCCGGCGACACCATCGAGCCGGGAGACGTCCTGGTCGAGATCGAAACCGACAAGGCCACGATGGAGCACGAGGCCTACGAGTCCGGCGTCCTCGCCGAGATCCTCGTCGCCGAAGGCGAGAACGTCGCCATCGGCGCCCCCATCGCCCGTCTCGACGACGGCACCGACGAGCCGGCACCACCGAAGCCGTCGGCCAAAGACGACCGGCCGGAGCTGGGCCAGGAAGTCCCGGACACCCTCCCCGCCGCCACGCGCCAACCCGATGCCAAGCCCGAACGCCGAGCGGCGACACCGCTGGTCCGCAAGCTCGCCCGAGAACGCGGCATCGACCTGGCCACCGTCACCGGCAGTGGTCCGGGCGGCCGGATCGTCCGCGCGGACCTCGACGACGCGACCCGCCGCGCACCAAGCGCACCTCTGGCAACCGACCACCCACCGCAGGCGACAGCGGTGGACGGCGAGGCGATCCCGTTCGATGCGGTTCGGCAGGCGATCGCCGCCCGGGTCACCCAGAGCGCCCTCACCATCCCCACCTTCACCGCCACCGCCTCCGCCGACGCCGAGGCCCTGCTCGCACTGCGCGCCGACCTGAACGCCGCTCTCGACGGGACGGGCACGAAGATCAGCGTCAACGACCTCCTCGTCCGCGCTGCCGCCCTTGCTCTCCGGGAACACCCCGGTGTCAACGCGTCGTACTCGTCCGAAGGACGCGGCCAGACGCTCGTCCACTCGCGAGTGAACATCAATGTCGCCATCGCCTCGCCGGCCGGGCTCATGATGCCCGTCGTGACCGACGCCGACCAAGCAGCTGTCAGCGCGATCGCCGCCCGCGTTCGTGCCCTGGCCGAGAAGGCCGCTGCCCGCAAGATCCAGCCCGCTGACCTGACCGGCGGAACTTTCAGCCTCAGCAACCTCGGCATGTACGGGATCGAGCACTTCACCGCCATCATCAACCCTCCCCAGGGCGCCATCCTCGCGGTCGGCGGCGTTGGGCGCGAGGTACGGATCGTCGACGGCCGACCGGAAGAACGCCGCCGACTGCGCTACACCCTCACCGCCGACCACAGGATCATCGACGGGGCCCTCGCAGCGCGGTACCTGGCGACCCTCACCGAGCTCATCCACCACCCCCACCGGATCGTGGCGTAGGCGCTGGGGAAGGCATCGAGCCCCACCTCGCGCCCGGCGACGACCTCGGCTGTTCGACACAATGTTCTTCGGGTGATCACAGGGTCGGGGGCAGGTCCAGCCATGGCTTGTCGGTGACGTCGAACCCGGTGAGCTCGACGATCTTCCCGTCCGCGATGTGCAGGACCGCGATGGCGAACAGCCGGTACTCCGGGTCGTCGGGGGCGCGGAGGTACAGCACGGCGGCAGGCATGCGGTTGACCGTCGTGGTGATCCCGCGCCAGTCGTCGTGGCCGCGCTGGAAGAGCCCGCCGGACAGCCAGCCGTCCACCGCGTCCTTGGCCGTCCTGATCACGGTGCCCGACCCGGGCAGCATCGTGAAGCGCAGGTCGTCGCGCAGCAGGGAGATCAGCCCGTCGAGATCGTTGCGCTCGTGGGCGTCGATGTAGGACCTCACAACGCCGCGCTCGTCGTTCGACAGCTCGTGGGTGGCGGGGCTGCGCCAGTCGAGGCGGCGGTCGGGCAGCCGCTCGCGCATCGTCACGCGCGCCCGCTGCAACGCGCTGGTCACCGATGCGACGGTCAGCTCGAGGGCGTCGGCCGCCTTCGACGCCGGCCAGCCGAGGACGTCGCGCAGGACGAACACCGCCCGCTGCCGCGGCGGCAGGTGCTGGACGGCGACGATGAACGCCAGCTCGATCGTCTCCCGCGCCACCACCGATTCCTGCGGGTCCTCGGGGAGCATCCGGTCGGGGTAGGGCTGCAGGTACGGCAGCTCGGAGCCGGAGTCCGCCAGTCCGGACGGTACGGGGGTGCGGTCGTTGCGCTTGTCCAGGAAGTCGAGGCAGGCGTTCGTCGCGATCCGGTACAGCCAGGTCCGCAGCGTGGCGTGGCCCCTGAACGAATCCCGCTTGTTCCACGCTCGCAGGAGCGTCTCCTGCGTCATGTCCTGGGCGTCCTCGTAGTTCGCGAGCATCCGGTAGCAGTGCACCTGCAGCTCACGTCGGTGACGCTCCGTGATGAGCGCGAACCGCGCCGTATCGCCCGCGTCGGTCATGATCATCGGTCCTTCCACCGGTGCGACAGTGCCACCAGAACCGACGACGCGGCGGAGGATTTCTGATCGGTGGCGCCGCTGACACCGGGCCGTTCGCAGGCCGGACGGGTCAGGTCTGCGTCGTGAACAGCGCTCTCACCGCGGCGGTGAGAGCGGACGCCGACGGTGTCGCCTCCGGTTCGATGAGCCACTGCAACGCGGTGCCGGTGATGACCGCCAGGACGAGAGAGCCGAGCTGCCGGCCGGCTTCGTCGACGGCGGCGGGGTCGATGTCGAGCAGCATCGCCGCGATGCTCCGGCGGCTCTGCTCATAGGTCTCGGCGAGTTGTTGACGCACGTCGGGTGCGAACTCCGCTTCGGCGAATGCCTGCACGCTCGCCACGAGCGTGGCTCTCTGCTCGACGGATCCGGCGAGGAAGCCCGCGAGGAACCGCTCCAGGCGCGCGAGCGGCTCACCTGTTTCCGAATGGCCCCGAGCCTGCTCGATCGCGGTGCCCCACTCCTCGAGCGACTCCACGACCGCAGCGTTGAGCAGAGCCTCCTTCGAGCCGAAGTGGTAGCCGATCGCGGCGAGGTTCGCGCCCGACGCTGCGGTGATGTCGCGCGCCGTCGTACGCGAGTACCCCTTCTCGGCGATGCATCGCTTCGCTCCGGCGAGGAGATCCTGACGCTGTCCCATACACCCACTCTAGCCCGCGATCAATACGGGCGTGTTGTACGCACGTATTAGACGTATGTATTCTAGGGCTCGTGACGGTCACGACGCGCTCTCGCGCAACCACCCGCGACTGGCTCGGCACGGCCGTGCTGGTCCTCCCCGCACTCCTGGCCTCGATGGACCTCTCGGTGCTGTTCATGGCCTCTCCGTGGATCAGCGCCGACCTCGCCCCCACCGCCGGTCAGCAGCTGTGGATCATGGACATCTACGGCTTCATGATGGCCGGACTGCTCATGACGATGGGCACCGTCGGAGACCGGATCGGACGCCGGAAGCTCCTCCTGATCGGTGCCGTCGCGTTCGGGACGGCGTCGACACTCGCGGCTTTCGCCTCCAGCGCGGAGATGCTCATCGCGGCCCGCGCCCTTCTCGGTCTCGGCGGCGCCACCCTCGCGCCGTCCACTCTCTCGCTCATCCGTGGGATGTTCGACGACGAGAACCAACGCCGTACCGCCGTGGGCATCTGGACCGGAGCATTCACCGGCGGCATCGCCATCGGCCCCATCATCGGCGGGCTCCTGCTCGAGCACTTCCACTGGGGCTCGGTGTTCCTCATCAACGTCCCCGTGATGATCCTGCTGCTCATCGCCGCCCCGCTCACCATCCGCGAGGCCCGCGACCCCAACCCCGGCAGGTTCGACCTGCTCGGCGCCGCCCTGTCGCTGGCGGCGATCCTGCCCGTCATCTACGGCATCAAGAAGATGGCCGAGAACGGCACCGACCCGACATCCGTCGCCGCCATCGTCGTCGGCGTCGTCTTCGCCGCGCTCTTCCTCGTCCGGCAGCGCACGGCCGCGAGCCCGATGATCGACGTGCACCTCTTCGCCAGCCCGTCGTTCAGCGGGTCGATCATCGCCAACGCGATCGTCGTCTTCGCCACCGCCGGAATGGGGCTGCTCTCCGCGACGTTCATGCAGACCGTCCTCGGCTTCGCTCCGTTCGCCGCCGCGCTCTGGATGTTGCCCACCGTCGCTGGGAGCTTCCTCGGCGTCGCTGTCGCCTCCCTGCTCGCGCGCACCGTCCGTCCCGCGCTTCTCGTCTCCATTGGACTCCTGGTCGCCGCGGGCGGGTTCGCCGCCGTCAGCCTGGTCACTCCGGACTCACCGGTCGGCCTACTGATCGCCGCGTACAGCACGCTGACTCTCGGCGTCGGCATGACCGCGACCATGGTCACCTCACTCGTGCTCACCACCGCCCCACCCGAGAAGGCCGGAGCGGCATCAGCCCTCGCCGAAACCAGCAGCGAGTTCGGCGGCGCCCTCGGCATCGCCACCCTGGGCACCCTCGCCGGAACCCTCTACCGCGGCACCATGACAGCCGACCCCGTCCCCGGCGCCGAGGAAGCGGGAGCCGCCGCGGCCGACACCATCGGAGCAGCCGTGGCCACTGCCAAGGCCCTCCCGAGCGAGGTCGCCGACCGGCTCCTCCACCAGGCCTTCGACGCCTACACGAACGGTTTCAGCGTCGCCGCGATCGTCGGAGCAACCGTGCTCGCACTCGCGGCGATCGGAGCCGGCCTGACCCTCCGGAACGTGACCGCCCAGCAGATCAGCAAGGCCGAGGAGTGACGACTCGATGACCAACGACAACATTCGACCCCGGCAGGTCCAGGCCTACGTCGGCGCCACGGTGATCGACGCCACGGGAACTCCGCCCAGACCACACCAGACCGTGATCGTCATCGACCGCGTGATCACGGCGGTGGGACCGGCGAACGAAGTCCCGATCCCCCCGGGAGCCGTGGTCCGCGATGTCCGCGGCAAGTACGTCATCCCCGGCCTCACCGACATGCACGTCCACAGTGAGTCCGAGACCGGCGACCCTCGCCACTTCGCAAACCTGTACGTCGCCAACGGCGTGACCGCGGTGCGCGAGATGTGGGGTCGTCCACGGCTGCACGAGATCCGTCGGATGATCGAGTCCGGCGAACTGCTCGGGCCACGAATGACCATCGCCAGCCCTCTACTCGACGGCAGTCCTGCCTTGTGGTCCGACGTCCCGGACTCCCCGATCGTCACGGTCGGTTCACCCGAGCAGGCCCGTCGCGCGGTGTCCGAGGCGATCGACGGTGGAGCGGACTTCGTCAAGGTCTACTCCCGACTGGGGCCGGAGGCCTACCGGGCCGTCCTCGCCGAGGCACAGCTCCGCGGGATCACCGTCGCCGGCCATCGGTCGGACAATGTGCCCTTCCACGAGCAGATCGAGTCAGGACAGCGGTCGTTCGAGCACCTCTTCGGTGGCATCTGGCCCGCGGCGTCGTCGGACATGGATCGGCTCGAGGCGGCCATGTCGCGAATCCGGACGACCCCCGACTTCCACCTGGGCAGCTGGATCAAGCAGGTCAGCCGGATCGAGTGGGAGGCCGTCGCGTCGTACAGCCCCGCGAGGGCGACGTCCATCTTCGAACGGCTCGTCGCCGCGGATGTCGCCTACACACCGACCCTCGCGGTTCACGCCGTCATCGACCGTCCAGAGTCGATCCGACTCGACGATCAACGGATGGAGTACATGGTCCCCAGCACACCCGAATCCTGGGACTTTCTCCGGACGGAGATCTACTGCGGGGGTCACCGGTCGAAGGAGGAAGTCCACCAGCACCGCGAACTGCGCGACTGGCGCCTCGCGACCGTGGGGGCCATGGCGGAGGCAGGGGTCAGGCTGCTCGCCGGCACGGACTCGGTCGGCCCCGGACTCTTTCCCGGGTTCAGCCTGCATTTCGAACTCGAACAGCTCGTCGCGGCGGGCCTGACCCCGATGCGTGCTCTCCAGTGCGCCACACTGGAACCGGCCAGATTCCTTGGCCGCGAGCAGTGGGCCGGAACGGTCGAGAAGGGACGCGTGGCAGACCTCGTGATCCTGGACGCCGACCCGATGAACGACATCCGCAACACCCGGTCGATCCACGCGGTGGTGGTCGACGGCTACCACGTCGATCAGGCCGAGCGCGAGGAACTGCTGGCGACCGCGAGGCGAATCGCGGAGGGTGACCGGTGAACGCACCCGACCGGCGCCGGCGAGTCCAGCGATCGCGCGTCATCGACGCCCCCGCGACGCGTATTCACGACATACTGGTCGCCGCCCCGGAGCTGCCCGATTGGAACCCGGCCTTCGTGCGGGTCGAAGGCCCCGCGCGTGCGACCACCGGCATCGAGTACCGACTGGGCGTCATCCGAGGACTCCGTGGAACTCTGACCTACACCCGCATCGACGCCGACGTGATCGCCATGTCCTGGGCTGTGCCGTTCCTGTCCGAGACCGCTACCTGGACACTGACGCCACATGCGACGCCCCACCAGACTCGCGTCACACACGAGGTCGAGCGTCTCGGCGCCCTCGCCGCGTTCCTGGGACACTCCCTCGACACCCTCCCGGAACTGCGGCTGGAACGCCTCGCACAGCGAGCCGCCGCACGGTCTAGGCTCGGTGAACCATGAGCAACCGGTCGAGGTCAGTGGATCTGGTGGCGTGGTTCGCGTACGCGGGCATGGTGGTCGCCCTGCCGACCGCACTGTGGCGACTCCCGCTGGCCATGGGAGCCACTCTCGGCACACCGGACGCCTGGCGCGAGGAGCAGAGCATCCCGGGCGCGGGAGCGTGGTACCTCGTCCTGTTGTCGGTCATGCAGCTCGCAGCCATCGGGTGCATGCTCTTCCTCACGGTCGAGCCGAAGAAGGTGACCCCGCGCTGGCTGCCCGCTCGCCTGCGGCGCCTCGTACCGGCGCTCGTCGGCGGAGCCGGCTTGGCCGGTGCGCTGGTGCTCACTCTGCTCGTGACGATGTCGATCATCGCCTGGGACAAGGTCGACCCGTTCGCCGGCACGGACTACGACGCCTGGGCGTGGCTCTGCGCCGCCTGCTACCTGCTCGCCGCCCTCTGGCCACCTCTACTCGGCGCGGCCTCCGTCGGATACCTCCGTCGCCACCGCCACGAACCGTCCCCGGTTTTGACGCAGTAGTGGTGTGGTGCAGCCACGGCTACGCGCGGTGGTCCCAGTCCAGCTCCCAGCACTGGACGTCGTGGTGGCCCAGGATGGCCGCCACGGCGTACCCGTCGGCGGACAGCTCGACGTCGATGACGTCCTGGCGGCATTCGACCTCGGTGACCAGGTCGCCGCTCGGCAGGTGCCACAGGCGCAGCAGCCGAAGCGACGCCGTGAGCAGGAGTTCGCCATCCGCCGACAACGCCAGGGACACCACCCGGTCGTCGGCCACCGTGGCCACGGTTTCGGCCGACCCCGCGACCGAGAGCACGATCTGCCCACTGCTGTCGAAGAAACCCGGCGCGGCGGCGAGCACGCGGCCGTCGGTGCTCGCCGCGACCTTCCCCACCTCCGCGAAGACGCGTGCCTCACGGACGACCTCGAAGGTCCCGGCGTCGAACACGAAGGCGCGTTGGCCCCCGACCAGGACGGCGACGTCGCCGGACAGCACCACCCGCTCGTCCTCGTGCGCCGACCACCCGTGCACCGGTCGGCCGGTCACCCGGTTGCGCAGGATGCTGAGTCCGCTTCGGCGCGCGAAATCGAAAGCGGGGTTCTCGTCCCTGAACACGGGATCTCCCGCGTCGTCCCGCACGATCACACCGGCTCGCCGGGCCTTCCGGAGGTCCCACAGCACCTCGGCGCCATCGACGTCGCGGGTGAGGACGTGGCGGTCGTCCGCGCAGGCGGTCGCGGATTCGGAGTCCACCTCGTGCCGGTCCCCTGCCGCCACCACATCGCCCGTGCGCAGGTCGACGATCCGGGCCTCCCGGCCGAAGAAGTCCGCGAAGGCGTAGCGCCCGTCCCGCGTGAGCGCGGAGTGGCCGTGCAGCACAGCATCGAAGCGGCGGGACGGCCACACACCGGCGAACGCGGTCCGCGCGCCGACCGCGCCGATCCGCCGCCACAGCGTCCGCAGCCGCGGGTGCCGCCGGTAGGCGGGCAGGGCGCGTACGATCTCCAGCTGCCGCCGGGCGTCGGTGACGCGGCCGGTTTCGAGGAATTCGGCGGCCAGCTCGAGGTTCTCCTCGGCGACCAGCGCGTCCCCGGCGATGCGGTCGGTCGGCTGCGGGCGGGCGTAGCTCCACGGCGCGGCGGGCCCCGGCTCGGGCACGTGGACGACGGCCGTGGTGTGCACCGTGCGCGGGGTGCGGCTGCCGAGGAGAACCAGCGCCGTGCGGCCGGCGGCGTCCACGGCGACGTCCATCGGATCGCGGGAGTGGACGGTCGTGGTGAAGGTGCAGCGGCCCTCGTCGAGCCGCCAGCTCTGGAGCAGGACGTCGAAGGTGTTCACCGCGGTCCGACCGTCGTCGGCGACCGCGAGCCAGCCGAAGCCGTTGTTCCACAGCCGGGAACCGCCGAGGACCGTGACGTCGAACGTCGTCAGGTCCAGCAGCGCCATCTTTTCGTCGTGCGTGGCCGAAAGCGCGTACCGGGCGGAGGGGCTGATGGCGCAGCTGTGCCGGAGGCCGCCGACCCGCCAGAGCGGTTCGCCGGTGCGGGCGGCGAGGACCTGGATGGACCAGTCGTAGCCGTCGAACACAACCAGCCGCTCGTTGTAGGCGGTCACCGCGATCGCCCAGCCGTAGCCGCCTCCTTCGTGGGCCGCCGCCGCGACGACGTCCACCGCGTCTGCCACGTCGTCCAGCACCCGCACGGCCCCGTCCGTGCCGACGACGGCCACCACGGTCCCGTCGGGGCTGACCGCGACGGCCGCGACCGCGTTCGCCGGCAGGTCGACGATCCGGGTGCACTCCCCCGTCGTCGTGTCCCAAACCCGCACCTGCCCGCTCTGATCGGCGGAGGCCAGCACCCGGCCGTCGGCGCTGAGGGATTGCGCGCGCAGGCGGTGTTCGTGGCCGGTCAGGCGGCACCGCACCCGCCCGTCCACCAGCGACCAGACTTCGGCCTCCCGTTCTCGTGACGTCACCGCGGCCACCCGGCCGTCAGCGCTCAACGAGATCGGGTGCGCCCGGTCGGTGTGGACCGGGCCGGGCGCCTCGGTCACCGGCCGGTCCGGCAAGGCGCGGGCGGCCGCGGTGTCCGGACCGTCCGGCAGGTCGGCGAGCAGGCGCAGCGCCGCTTCCTTGTCCCCGCGCTCGAGGTGGACGGCGGCGAGCAGGTGGTCGGCGGTCCGGTCGCCCTCCGCGGTCAGCCGCACCGCGTCCAGCTCGGCGACCAGTTGCCGGTCGGTCCGCGCCCCGGCCCGCCACCGGCGCAGCCCGCGGTTGTAGGTCGCGTGCGGGTGGTGCGGGTCGGCGCGCAGCGCCTCTTCCCAGAGGTCGTCCGCCTGCTCGGGGTGCCCGAGGTCCAGCAGGGAGAGCGCGCGGTTGGACAGCGCGTCGGCGAGCAGCGGCGCTTCGTCCGGCCGCTGCCGCGGGTACGGCTCGAAGGTCGTGGCGCGGTAGAGCTCCGCCAGCTCGTCGACGAGCTCGCCGAAGCCGGCCGGACGGGCCGCGGGGGCTTCGGCGAAGCAGCGTCGCAGCAGGTCGGCCACCGCCGCGGGCACCGGCGGGAGGACCGGGTCGGCGGGCGCGGCTTCGAGGAACCGGGCGAACACGCCCGCCGCCGCGTGCCCGAACATCGCCGGCGGCCCGCCCGCGAACATCTCGAACACGCTCACCGCCCACGACCAGACGTCCGTCGCCGGGCCGAGCCGCTCGCCCCGGGCCTGTTCTGGCGAGCAGTACTCCGGCGTCAGGCCCTCGCCGCCGGTGAGGTTGGCGAGACCGAAGTCCGTCACCTTCGCCGCGCCGCCGGTTTCGAGCATGATGTTGGCCGGCTTGACGTCCTGGTGCACCACCCCGCGCTCGTGCGCGTGCCCGAGGCCCCACGCGGTCTGGATCGCCAGGTCGAGGATCCGGCGCAGGGCCGGGCGGTGACCGCCGGCGTAGAGTGCGCGGTCGCGGACGGCCTCGGCCAGGCTGCCCCCGCCGACCCACTCGGCGAACACCCGGGGCGTGCCGTCGACGCGGCGGACGTAGGCGCAGCTGACGATGTGCGGGTGCGCGCCGAGTCCGACCCAGGTTTCCGCCTCGGCTTCGAACCGTTCGGCGTCGGCCGCGGACGCGACCAGTTCCTGGCGCGGCGTCTTGACCGCGAGCTCCATGGCCCACTGGCGGTGCCACACGCGGTACACCAGGCCCATGCCGCCGGTGGTGACGACGTCACGGACCTCGTACACCCCGAGCACGACGTCCCCCGGGGACCACATCTAGTCGACCAGCGCCACGTACAGCGGTGTGCCGAGCACGACGTGCCCGCCGTCGGCGGTGGGGCCGGGCCCGTCCAGCAGCCGCTTGGCGACGAACTCGAGGTTCTGCTCCGGTCCCGGCATGACTTCGTTGGCCCGCAGCACCGCGGCCAGCGCACCCTTGTGCGCCCCGTCGACTTCGTGCTTGATCGCCTCGGTCAGCGCGCCGATCCCCGGGTTCGCGCGCAGGCCGGCCAGCATCGACGGCAGCACCGACCGCGGCACGCCGGTGGGCGCGGAGCCACCGCCGAGGATGTGGTGCCCGGACCCGCCGAGCCCGACGACGGTCCGCCCGGTGCTCCCACCGAAGTACACGAGCGTCGGCTCGGCGGGGAACGGTCCCCAGCTCATCGGCAGCAGGCCCCAGAAGAACTGGCCCGGTTCGTCGACGGTGCCGAGGTCGCCGTGCTCTTCCAGGTAGCGGACCACCCGCTGCAACTTCGCCGTGCGCTCGCCGCCCGGGGATGTCTCCGTGGCCCGCTTGCCGCCGAACAGCTTCAGGTTCAGGCTCACCTCGGTGCTGCGCTTGCGCGTGAAGGCCGCGTCCATCTGCGCGAGCAGCATGTCGACCTTGCTGTCACTGACGTACAGGTAGTACTGGAACGACAACGTGCTCCCCATCCCCGATGACGCTGGTCGGATCATACCGGCGCCGAAGCCCTGGACGGCCTTCAGCACGCTCGCCAGGATGATCGTCGCCAGACGTCCCGTGGAGGGCCCGGCGGTCCACGATCATGGCCCCGACCTCGCGCGGCGCACGTCAGATCGATCACCAGCTACCGCTGGACAGCCGCCACACCCGCCGCGATCGGGATGGCAGCGTGGCTGCTCCGCGCACACGGCGTCGGCAGTGACCCGCGCGTCGACGTGTCAGCGGTGTTCGCTGCCGAGTTGTGCGTGGCGGTCCATGATGTCCCACACCTTCTGCTGCACCTCGGTGGGTGGGGTTGGCAGCAGTGAGCGGCCGTGGTCGCGGCTGCGCAGGGCGATGGTCGCTTCGCCCCGGGTGGTCTCCTCGCCGCGTTGGTTGACCGCGCGCAGTTCGACATCGACGAGGTTCATGTCGTGTTCCCGCCGTTTGGCGGTCACCTCGCCGGTGACGTACTGGATGTCGCCCTGGTAGTTGAACTTGCGGATCTCGTCGTGCTGGCGGACGACGAAGCCCTCGTCGCCCATCCAGTCGGTCAGCCGGTGGTGCAGCCAGCACTCGCGCAGCACGCCGTAGTCGTAGGCACGAGGGTTTCCGATGGCCTTCGCCCACTCGGAGTCCCAGTGCACGCGCTGGGCGACGTCGGGGACGCCGTACTCGTTGTCGACGTAGAAGGCGGGGATGCGCTGGCGGTTGCGCCAGTTGAGCCTCGACGTCCTGAGGCCGTAGGGCACGAACCCGTAGCCGCCCGCGTGGAAGACGACCATGTCGGTGGTCGTGAGCGGGCCCTTTGCCAGTGTTCCCAACGACTCGCCGACGGTGACGTCCTCGAACCAGCGGGTCTCGGTGCCACGCACGGTCTCCGCGGCGAAGACCTTGTCCAGCTCGGCGATGTCCTCGGGGGTGTAGGCGGGTTCCGGGACGTCCTTGTACTTCCCGGTCTCGCGGGCCTTCTTCCGCGCGGTGAGGATGATCAGCGTCCGGTACACGCCCACGACCTCGCCACGCTGGTTGAACTTGACCTCGCGGTTGACCCGGATCACCGACCGCCCCGCGAACTCGGACTTCTTGACCTCCACCGACTCCAGGCCCTTGAAGGAGTACAGCCGGTCGCCCGCGTGGATCGGGCGGTACCACTCCCAGGTACCGCCGGAGACGAAGGCGTGGATGCCGCGGTAGCTGCCACCGCGCAGCTCCTTCGGCAGGCGGTCGCCGCGCAACGGCGTGTTGAGGACGGCGGCCATGATCTGGGGGGCGACCTGACCGCCCCAGCGAGTCGTGGCGCCGTGGTCCGGGTCGACGTACAGGGGATTGTCGTCGCCGTAGCCGAACGCGAAGTTGCGGATGGCCTCCGGGGTGGCGGTACCGACGTGTGCGAGGTCGCGCACCGCCGCGACCGAGCCCGCCGCGGCACGGTCCCGTTCGATGTCGGCGTCGTCGATGTCGAAGTCGGTCGCCTCGTCAAAGGCCCGTCCGGCCTGCTCGGTGCTCATCGGTCGTTCCTGTTCTCGTCGGGGGTGCGGACCGGCCACGCCGGAACGGCGGCGGCCGCCGCGTACTCCGCGCTCATGCGTGCCACCAGCTCGTCCACGGACGGGACGTCGTCGATGAGCTCGATGCCCTGCCCGGCGGACCAGAGGTCCCGCCACGGCCGGACGTCGGTCGGGAGGTGGGAGTGGTCGCCGTGCCCGCTCGGCGGTGCGAGCGCGGTGAGGTCGATGTCGGCCCGCCGCAGCGAGGGCAGCAACCAGTTGGCCGGTACCGTGGTGACCGCGCCGGTGTATGACAGGTCTGTGGCACGGCCCTCGACCAGCATCCGCTTGTACTCGGTCGGTGCCGTCGCCTCGTGGGTGGCGATGAACCGCGTGCCGACGTAGACGAGGTCGGCGCCGAGGACCTCGGCGGCGCGGACCGCGGCGCCGGTGGAGACCGCACCGGCGAGCACCACGGTGCCCTCGAACATCGCGCGGACCTTCGGGACCAGCGTGAGGTGGGAGATGGTGCCGGAGTGGCCGCCGCCGCCCGCCCCGATGCAGATCAGCCCGTCGACCCCGGCGGCGATCGCCTTCTCGGCGAACCGGATCGAGGTGACGTCGTGGAAGATCCGCCCGCCCCAGTCGTGCACCCGCTTGGCCAGCTCGGTGGGATCGCCCTGCGCGGAGATGACGATGTCCACGTCGTAGCGCCGGCAGACGTCGAGGTACTCGTCGAGTCGGGGGCGCATCGCACGGGTCACGCCCACCGCGACGGGGCCGATCGGCGCGCCGGGGTGGCGTTCCCGGTGGGAGTCGAGCGCGACGCGGATGGTGCGCAGCCAGTCCGCCAGCTCATCGACGCCCTGCGCGTTCTGGCCGGGCAGCCCGCCGACGAGCCCGTTGCGGCAGGCGGCGATGACGAGGTCGGGCCCGGAGACCAGGAACATGGGTGCGCAGACCACCGGCAGTGCCAGCGACCGGCGCAGGCTCGGATCGAGGGTCATGCGCCACGCACCCGTGCTCGCGCGTCGCGGAAGCGGCCTCGTTCCAGTGACGCGAAGACCCGTTCGTAGCCATCGGCGAGCGCCTCGGGGAACGGCCGGGACGCATCGAGCCTGACCTGCTGGCGGATCTCCCGCAGCGAGTCGGGGTCGTTGTCCGCCAGGGTCGCCGCGTACGCCCGGACGTCGGACATCAGGGAGGCCGGCTCGCTCAGGAACTGGGCGAGCCCGTATTCGTGGGCCTGCCGTCCGGAGATCCGCCGCGCGCTCAGCAGCAGGTCGAGCGCACGACCGGTGCCGACGAGGTTGGTCAGCAGCCAGCCGATGCCGCACTCGGCGACCAGTCCGATCCGCGCGAACGCCGTGGTCCACTTCGCGTCCGGCACGGTGAACCGCACGTCGGCCATCAGCGCGTGGGCGAGCCCGATCCCGGCGACGGGGCCGTTGACCGCGGCGATGACCGGCTTGCCGAGGTGGAACGCGACGTCGCGTGGCTCCTCGGCGACCCGGCGGCGGAACTCCTCGATGTCGAGGGACTCGAGCCGGGTGAAGTCGGCACCCGCGCAGAACCCCCGGCCCGCTCCGGTGACGACCACGACCCGTACCTGCGGATCGGCGTCCGCCCGGCGCAGGCAGGAGAGGTAGGTGGAGAGCATCCCGTCGGCGAAGGCGTTGAGCCGGTCGGGACGGTTCAGGGTGAGCGTCGCGATCCCCGCCTCGACCGTGTAGAGCACGGTCGGGGCGGGCTGCGGGGCGGGCACGACCATGGCCAGCAGTGTACCGATCAGTCCAACGAGCGCAATGGTGCGCACGGAAAACGCTGGGAGCGCCCTCGCGTGGACGTTGCCGCACGACCAACCGATCAGTACATTGATCGCTCTCGGCGACGTAACGGAGGACAGATGCCGGACCTGACCGATGTGGACTTCGACGGCATGTCGGTGCGACTGGACGGCCAGGTGCTCCGCCTCGTCCTCAACCGGCCCGACCGGCGCAACGCCCTCAGCTCCGAGAGCACCCGCGCCGTCGCGACGCTGCTGACCGACCTCGGCCGCGAGGACACCGTGCGCGCCATCGCGATCACCGCCGACGGCGAACACTTCTGCTCCGGCATGAACCTCCGGCGCGAACGGCCCACCGCCGGCGAGCGACCGCGGCCGACGTCGGCGCATCGCAGCATCGACAGCGGGCCACACCGGCTGATCGGCGCGCTCGCCCGCATCGAGGTACCGGTGGTCGCGGCCGTCCGTGGCCACGCCGCGGGTCTCGGCTGTTCGCTCGCGCTGGTCGCGGACTTCTGCGTCACCAGCGACACGGCTGTCTTCTCCACGCCGTTCACCCAGCGGGGCTTCACCCCGGACTCGGGCAGCACGTGGTTGCTGCCCCGGCTGATCGGCCCGGCACGAGCGCGGGAGATGCTGCTGCTCGGCAGGAAGATCGGCGCCGAGAAGGCGGCGGCGTGGGGGCTGGTCGGTCAGGTCGTGCCGGACCCCGAGCTGGACGAGGCCGCCGAGGCGCTCGTCCGGGAGCTGGCCGAGGGCGCGACGACCTCGCTCGGGCTGACCAAGTGGCTGCTGGAGGTCAACGCGTCGGCGACCTTCGACGACGCGTTGCGCACCGAGAGCCTCGCTGAGGACATCGCGACCCGCTCGCTCGACTTCCGGGAAGGCATCACCGCGTTCACCGAGCGGCGCCGCCCGAACTACCGGGGGAACTAGTGGCCGAGCAACGACCCGGTTTCGGGATGAGTCCCGGCCTGGAGTACCAGCGGGCGATCATCGACGGCACGCTGCCCACGCCGCCGTTCGTCGCCCTGCTCGGCCTGCGCATCACCTCCGTCGCCGAGGACGGCGCGACCGTGTGCGAGGCGACTCCCCGGCCCGAGTTCGCGAACTCGGCCGGCCGGCTCCACGGCGGGTACCTGACGGCGCTGATGGACTGCGTCACGGCGACAGCGGCCCATTCCCAGCAGCCCGCGGGCGTCGGCGTCCCGCACATCCACGCGTCGTACCGGTTCCTGTCCGCCGCGGACCACCGCACCCCGGTCGTGGTGACCGCACGGCCGACGCACGTCGGCCGGTCCGTCGTGCACGCCGCGGCGGAGATCCGCGACCACCGGGGCACGCTCATCGCCTCGGGCGAGACGATCCACAAGACACGGCCGATCCGGCGCGGATGATCCGGACCGCGAGCGCCTCAGCCCACGAGCGACCGAACGACCTCGACGTCACGCAGCCGGCGGTCGTGCCCGGCCGCCAGGAGCCGCAGGTTGAGCGTGGTGGCGCCGGCCGCCGCGAACGCGGCCAGCCGTTCCGCCACCACCGCGCGGGACCCGACCAGCGCCAGGCCGCGGACGAGGGGCTCCGGGACCGTGGCGGCCGCTTCCGCCCGCCGCCCGGCGAGGTACAGGTCCTGCACCCGCAGGGCCTCGGCCTCGTAGCCGAACCGGACGACGAGGTCGGTGTAGAAGTTCTTGCCCCGGGCACCCATGCCCCCGACGTAGAGCGCCAGGTGCTCACGGACCTGGCTCAGGGCGGCGGCCTCCTCGTCCGCGTCGTCGACGACGGCGAGGTAGCTGGGTGCCACGACGTCCAGCTCACCGAGGGCGGCGTCCCGCGACGCCCGACCCTTCCCCAGCCCCGCGCCGAACACCGCGTCCGCCGCCTCGGGCAGGAAGAACATCGGCTGCCACGCCTCGAACAGCTCCGCGGCCAACGCCACCGCCTTGTCCCCCATGGCACCGAGCATCATCGGGATCCGTTCGCGGACGGGGGTGTTGATCAGCTTGAGTGCCTTGCCCTGACCGCTGCCGCCACGCTCGGCGCTCAGCGGCACCTGGAAGTGCGTGCCGTCGTGGCGCACCTCCTCACGGCGCCACACCGCCCGGCAGATCCCGGCCACCTCACGTGCCCGGCCCAGCGGCGCGCGGTACGGCACGCCGTGGAACCCCTCGACCACCTGTGGCCCGGACGCGCCGATGCCCAGCGTGAACCGCCCACCCGACACGTGGTCGAGCCCCGCCGCCGTCATCGCCAGCAGCGACGGGGTGCGGGTGTAGGTGTTCAGAACCGAGGTCGCGAGCCCGATCCGGTCGGTCGCCGCGGCCAGATACCCGAGCAGACTCACCGAGTCGTAGGAGTAGGCCTCCGGCACGAACACGATGTCCACCCCCGCGGCCTCGTAGTCGCGGAGGCGGGCGGCCACGTCGGTGATCCCGCCGCTGTACGACAACGGCATCCCGATACGCATGTGGTCCTCCGCGGGTTGAGGCGACTTTCTCACCATGACTCGTGTACCGGTCGGTATAGGAAGGTAGCATGGTTCCGCGGTGGCACCCGCCGCCCCGACCCGGAGAGGACGAGACGATGAACCTGCGTGAAGCGGTCGTCGTGGACGCGGTCCGCACCCCCATCGGCCGCAAGAAGGGGGCACTGGCCGGCGTGCACGCCGTCGACCTGTCCGCGGTCGTGCTCAACGACCTGCTGCGGCGGGTCGGGGCCGAGCCGGGCATCGTCGACGACGTGTACTGGGGCTGTGTCACCCAGCTCGGCGACCAGTCCAGCAACGTCGGCCGGTTCGCCACCCTCGCCGCGGGGTGGCCGGAGTCCATCCCCGCCGTCACCATCAACCGGGCCTGCGGATCGAGCCAGCAGGCCCTCGAGTTCGCCGCCCACGCGGTGATGTGCGGTCGCGCCGAGGTCGTCGTCGCCGGTGGTGTGGAGACGATGAACCGGGTGCCGATCGGGTCGGGCCGCACGATGGGCGAGCCTTACGGCAGGACGACCCTGGACCGGTACGGCGTCGACACCTTCAGCCAGGGCATCGGCGCGGAGCTGATCGCGGAGAAGTGGGACCTGAGCCGAACTCGGCTCGACGAGTTCGCCGCCGTCTCGCACGAACGGGCGGCGGCCGCGATCGACTCCGGCGCGTTCACCGGCCAACTCGCCCCGGTCGCGCTCGGCGACGCGCGGCTGGAGGTCGACGAGGCCCTGCGCCGCGGCACCTCCGTCGCGACCCTGGCCGGGTTGACGTCGTCCTTCCGGGAGGGCGGCCGAATCCACGCCGGCAACTCCTCGCAGATCGCCGACGGCGCTGCCGCCCTCCTGGTCACCACGCCGGAGCGGGCGGCGCGGCTGGGCCGCACACCGCTGGCGCGCTTCCACTCCGGCGCCGTCGTCGGCGACGACCCGGTGACGATGCTGACGGGGCCGATCCCGGCGACGGAACGGGTGCTGGCATCGGCGGGGCTGGGCATCCACGACATCGGCGCGTTCGAGATCAACGAGGCGTTCGCCCCGGTGCCTCTCGCGTGGCAGCTCGAGACCGGGGCGGACCCGGCACGCCTCAACCCCGTCGGCGGGGCCATCGCGGTCGGGCACCCGCTGGGCGCCTCCGGCGCCATCCTCGCCACGCGCCTGATCCACCATATGCGCCAGAACGACATCCGCTACGGCCTCCAGTCGATGTGCGAGGGCGGCGGCACAGCCAACGCGACGATCTTCGAGCTCGTCGCCCGAGCCTGACCAGACCCGAGGACCGAACAAGAGGAGCCATGGCAACAGAGGCGCCGAAAGAGACCACCGGCGAGCGCGTGCTGCGCATCGCGACCGAACTGTTCGCGAAGAACGGCTACGCGGCGACCGGGGTCCAGGAACTCTCCGAGGAAACCGGGCTCGGCCGGGGAGCCCTGTACTACCACATCAAGAACAAGCAGCAGCTGCTGCTGACCATCGCCGTCAACCTGCTGGAGGGCGCCAACCGGGAGGCACGCCGCATCCTCGCGAGCGGCGGCACGGCCGAGGACCGGCTGCGGCGGATGGCCGTGCACCTGCTGTCCGAGCTGTCCACCAACCGCAACGCCTGGATCACCTCGATGCGGGACTGGAAGTCGCTCGACGAGCCGCACCGGACCCGGGTGGGGCACCTGCGGGACGAGTACGAGCAGTACTGGCAGACCCTGTTCGACGAGGGTGCGGAGGCCGGAATGTTCCGACCGGTACATCCCATGCAGCGGCGGGCGATCGTCGGTATGTTCACCACCAGCTACCGGTGGATCGAGCCGTCCGGGTCGCTCAAGCCCGCCGCGATCGCCGAGATGTACGTCTCGCTGTTCCTCGACGGGCTGCGCCGCCGCCCCGAGGACGACGGCTGAACCGGGTCAGGCGCTCACGGGAGGCGGCAGGGGTTCGACGCCGTCCCGGTCGGCCGGGACGCCCCAGCGGGCCAACAGCTCGGCGGGGTCGGGTGCGTCCGGGACGAAGCCGAGCGGGATCCTCGGCACCCACCTGTCCGCGCCCGCCCGACTGAGAACGCCGCGCGCCGTGAGCTGCGGGTCCGTGGCCGCCTCGGCGAGGGAGAGCACCGGCGTGAGGCACGCGTCGACGCCGTGCGCGGCGGCCGTCCACTCCGCACGGCTGCGGGTCCGGATGACCGCCGCGATGCGCTCCCGCAACCGGGGCCAGTTCGCCGGGTCCTCACGGCCGGCGCGGTCGGCCGCGGACAGGCCGACCAGGTCGGCGAACTGCTGGAAGAACTTGTCCTCCAGCGCGCCGACCGCGACGTACCCGCCGTCGGCGGTCTCGTAGGTGTCGTAGTAGGGCGCGCCGGTGTCGAGCCGGTTCGTTCCCGGTTCGTCCGACCACCTGCCGAGGTTGCGGTACTCGTGCAGCATCGTGGTCAGGTACGTGGTGCCGTCGACGATCGCGACGTCGAGCACCGTGCCCGCGCCGCTGCGGGCGCGGTCGGCGAGCGCGGCCAGCACGGAGACCACGAGGTACATCCCGCCTCCGGCGAAGTCGCCGAGCAGGTTCGCGGGTGGTGTCGGCTTCTCCCCCGCCCGCTGGGCCACGTGCAGGGCGCCGGTGAGGGCGACGTAGTTGATGTCGTGCCCGGCGCGGGCTGCCAGCGGACCGGTCTGCCCCCATCCGGTCATCCGGGCGACGACCAGGCCGGGGTTGCGCGCCAGCAACCGATCTGGCGACAGTCCGAGCCGCTCCAGGACACCGGGCCGGTAGCTGTCCACCACGACGTCGGCGGCCCTCGCGATGTCCAGGAAGCGGTCGACGTTCGCCGGGTCCTTCAGGTCGAGTTCGAGCAGTGACCGGTTGCGGGTCATCGCGCCGGCGGGCTGGCCAGGCCGGGTGATCGTGAGCGTTTCCGCCCCGAGGTCGGCCAGCAGGAGACAGCCGAACGGCGCCGGGCCGAGCCCGGACAGCTCGACGACACGCACACCTGCGAGCGGACTCGCCATTCCCACCTCCGAACAACAAAACGATCAAGACCCTTCTGTACTGAGCGTACGGTACAATTTTGCTCTAGTACAGCTCCTGCGCCCCACCGCTCCCCGCGAACACCGAAGCGAAGGATCCCCGTGAGCACTTCGTTCTACAACCAAGAACACGCGGAGTTCCGCGAACTGGCCCGCACCTTCGTCGCCCGTGCTGTCGAACCGCACCTGCGGCGGTGGGACGCCGATGGACTGATCGGTCGGGAAGTCTGGAAGGCGGCCGCGGCACGCGGGCTGCTCGGCCTGCGCACGCCGGAGGAGTACGGCGGAGCCGGCGTGGCGGACTACCGGTTCCGCTGCGTGCTGACCGAGGAGCTGTCCCGGGTCGGTGCCGCCGCGTTCGCCTCGGGCCTGGCCATCAACGAGGACATCGTCGCCGGTTACCTGCTCAACCTCGGCTCCGACGCCCAACGGCGGCGGTGGCTGCCCGGTATGGCCGAGGGCGAGGTCGTGACCTCGATCGCGATGTCGGAACCGGGAGCGGGCAGCGACCTGCGCGCGATCTCGACGACCGCGACCCGCACCGACGCCGGCTGGGTGGTCAACGGGTCCAAGACGTTCATCACCAACGGGGGCAGCTCCGACGTGGTGCTCGTCGCGGCACGCACCGGTGAGCGCGAGGGCAGGCCGCGGCTCTCGCTGCTGCTCGTCCCGGCCGGCACTCCTGGGTTCACCCGCGGCCGCACGCTGGACAAGCTCGGCCTGCACGCGCAGGACACCGCCGAGCTGTTCTTCGACGACGTCGAGGTGCCGGCGGACAACCTGGTCGGCGAGGAGGGCCGCGGGTTCCACCACCTGACCCACCAGCTGCCGCTGGAGCGGCTGTCGATCGCGTGGCGCGGGCTCAGCGGTGCGGATGCCGCGTTGCGGTGGACGCTGGACTACGTGCGCGACCGCTCGGCGTTCGGGCAGCGCGTCATCGACTTCCAGCACACCCGGTTCCGGCTCGCCGAGCTGGTGACCGAGGTGGACGTGACCCGCGCCTACCTGGAGAAGCTCGTCCTCGACCTCAACGACGGCCGGCTCGACGCCACCACCGCGGCGAAGGCGAAGTGGTGGGCGACCGAGCTGCAGCAGCGGGTCGTCTCCGCGTGCCTGCAGATGCACGGCGGCTACGGCTACATGACCGAGTACCCCATCGCCCGAGCGTTCGCCGACGCGCGCGTCCAGACCATCGTCGGCGGCACTACCGAGATCATGAAGGAGATCATCGGCCGCGCCCTCGCCGCGGACCGCTCCTGACCCCAGGCGTCCCAAGAAACTACGGAGGAACTCATGGAGCTACAGGGTGCGGCCGCGGTCGTCACCGGCGGAGCGTCCGGTCTCGGCGCGGCGACGGCCGCCGCGCTCGTCGATCGCGGCGCACACGTGGTGGTCACCGACCTGGCCGGCTCCGACGGCACCGGCGTCGCCGAGAAGCTCGGCCCGGCCGCGCGGTTCGTCGCCGCGGACATCACCGACGAGGACGGTCTGGCCGCGCCGTTCGACGCCGCCCAGCAGCTGGGTGACCTCCGCGCGGTGGTGCACTGCGCGGGCCGCGGCGGTGACCGGCTGCGCATCGTCGACAAACAAGGCAATCCCGCGCCGCTGCGGAGCTTCGTCGACGTGCTCCAGGTCAACCTGGTCGGCACGTACAACGTGCTGCGGCTGGCCGCGTCCCGGATGAGCGGCAACACCGTCGAGGACGGTGATCGCGGCGCCATCGTGCTCACCGCGTCCGCCGCCGCGTTCGAAGGCCAGATCGGGCAGACCTCCTACGCGGCGGCAAAGGGCGCCGTGCACGCCATGACGATCGTCGCGGCCCGCGACCTCGCGAGTTGGGCCATCCGCGTCAACACGATCGCCCCCGGCGTGTTCGACACCCCGATGCTGGCCCGGTTGCGCGACGACATCCGGGAGGGTCTCGCCGCCACCGTGCCCCACCCCAAGCGGCTCGGCGCGGCCGACGACTATGCCGACCTCGCGATCACGCTGCTGCGCAACGGCTACGTCAACGGGGAGACCGTCCGCCTCGACGGCGCGATCCGGATGGCACCGCGATGAGCGACGAGCTGGTCGTCACCCGGCACGACGACATCCTGCTGATCGAGGTCAACCGCCCCGCGCAGCGCAACGCGATGACCCGTGACGTCGCGGTGGCGATCGACGACGCGTTGACCCGGCTCGACGGCGATCCCGCGCTGCGGGTCGCCGTCCTCACCGGACGGGGTGGCGTGTTCTGCGCTGGCATGGACCTCAAACGCCACGCCGCCGGTGAGCGCGCCGCGTCCGACGGGCGGGGGTTCGGCGGCATCGTCGAGGTACCACCCCGCAAGCCGGTGATCGCCGCGGTCGAGGGCTGGGCGCTCGGCGGTGGTTTCGAGATCGTGCTCGCCTGCGATCTGGTCGTCGCGGGCGCCACCGCCCGGTTCGGGCTCCCCGAGGTGAAGCGCGGTCTGCTCGCCAAGGGCGGCGGCATGTTTCGCCTTCCCGCCCGGCTCCCCCGCCCCATCGCGCTCGAACTGCTCCTCACCGGCGACCCGATCACGGCCGAGCGCGCCGCCGCGCTCGGCCTGCTCAACGAGGTCGTCCCGGAGGGACAGAGCCTGGACTCCGCCTTCACGCTGGCGCGCCGCATCGCGGTGAACGCGCCCCTGTCGGTCGAGGCGTCGAAGGCGATCGCGATCGAGTCCGCGGACTGGCCATCGGGCGACGGTTTCGCCCTGCAGCGCGACATCGCCGACGCGGTGTCCACATCGGACGATGCGAAGGAGGGCGTACGCGCCTTCGCCGAGAAACGCGCCCCCGTGTGGACCGGCCGCTGACCCGGTGCCGAGCGGTGAGCGCTACGCGGTGAGCGCCTCGGTCTGGGCGGTGCGGGGCAGGAACCCGG
The DNA here is from genome assembly GCF_025165815.1 of Actinophytocola gossypii. Lineage (GTDB taxonomy): Bacteria > Actinomycetota > Actinomycetes > Mycobacteriales > Pseudonocardiaceae > Actinophytocola > Actinophytocola gossypii. The sequence continues at coordinate 544,850 of NZ_JAFFZE010000004.1, forward strand.
CGGCGAGGAACGTGGCCCGCTTGAGCAGGCGGTGGGCGTCGTGCTCCCAGGTGAAGCCGGTCGCACCGTGGACCTGGATGGTGGCACGGGTGTTCTCGAGCGCGGCGGTCTCGGTGTGGCGGCGGGCCGCCGCGACGCGCCGCCGCGCGTCGGGGTGGTGCTCGTCGACGCTCACCGCGGCGAAGTCGGTGACCGCGGTGGCGGCGCGGGCCCGCATCGCCATGTCGGCACAGCGGTGCGAGATCGCCTGGAAGGCGCCGATCGGCTTGCCGAACTGTTCACGCAGCCCCGCGTAGGCCACCGACAGGTCGGTGGCCGCGTTCGTGATGCCGGCGAGCATCGCCGCGACGAGGACGGCGGCACGAACCAGTTCGTGCTCGGCGGCGGCACCGGTGACCTCGGCGAGGACCTCACCGCCGGACAGGTCGACCCGCTCGGCGGTGACGGCCGGGTCGAGCGGGGTCAGGTCGGCGACGACCATCGCGTCCGTCATCGGCACGAGTCGCAGCGACCCACTCTCCTCGTCGACGAGCAGCAGCACGTCCGCGTCGCGTGCGTCGAAGGCGACCACGCTGCCGGTCGTCGCGAACGCGTGTCCGGCCCTGCCCTCAGCCAGCCGTTCGACGAGGTCGAGCCGTCCGGCCGAGGCGGCGACCCGGACCGCGGTGCTCGTGGCCAGGACCGGACCCGCGACGGCCGAGGCGCCGATCTCCGCGTACAGCCGGGCCTCGTCGGCGAGGCTGCCGCCGAGCCCACCGGCGTCCTCGGGCAGGCCGAGTGCCAGCCAGCCCTGACCGGTCGCCGCGGTCCACACGTCCGCGGCGCCGGCACGGGTGACGGCTCGAGCCGCGGTCACCAGCTCCCGCTGCTCATCGGTGGGATACAGGTCCATGTCGTCCTACTTCCGTATCAGCCGCGGGGAAGCCCGAGCACCCGATGTGCGATCACGTTGCGCTGGACCTCGGCGGTGCCGGTGCCGATGGTGTGGCCGAACGAGTGCAGGTAGGCGGGCACGAACCGCGCGGCCTCGTCGGTCCCGTCCGTGGTGAGACCGTCCCGGCCGAGCAGCTCTGCGCCCGTCCGCTTCACCCGCTGGGACAGCTCGGCGTAGAGCGGTCTGATCATCGACCCCGCCGAGGAGGAGCCGGTGCGCTTGACCTCGGAGACGAACGCGACCGCGAGCGCGTGCAGCGCGACGCCCTCGGCCTCCAGGTCGGCGAGACGAGCGGCGACCTCGTCGCTGGTCGACAGCGGCTGGCCGCGGCAGTCGACCCGGGTCCGGGCCAGTTCCTTGACGTCGTCGATGAGCTTGAGCAGCCGGATCACCGTGCCCAGGGTCATCGTGCCGCGTTCGAACCCGAGGGTCGTCATCGCGACCTTCCAGCCGTCGCCGAGGCCGCCGACGAGGTTGCGCAGCGGGATCCGGACGCCGTCGTAGAAGACCTGTGCGAAGTGGACCTTCCCGTCCATCGCGGTGATCGGCCGGACCTCGACGCCGGGGGTGGTGAGGTCGACGATCGCGAAGGAGAGCCCGCGGTGGCGTGCGGCGGCGGGGTCGGTGCGGACGAGCAACTCCTGCCAGTCGCTCAGGTGGGCGCCGGTCGTCCAGATCTTGGTGCCGTCGACGACGAGGTGGTCGCCGTCGACCACGCCGCGCGTGCGCAGCGCGGCGAGGTCCGATCCCGCCTCGGGTTCGGAGAACCCCTGCGCCCACACCTGGTCGCCGCGCAGGATGGCGGCGAGGTGGTCCTGGCGCTGCGTGTCGGTGCCCTCGGCGATGAGGACCGGGCCCGCGTGCCCGAGGGCGATGTTGAGCACGCCCGGCTCCGGTGCGTCGAACCGCGCGCACTGCTCGAACCAGATCATCTGCTCGACCAGCGACAGCCCGGCGCCGCCGTACTCCTTCGGCCACGCGACGCCCGCCCACCCGGCGTCGTACTGCAGGCGCTGCCAGGCGCGGTCGAACGCGGCCATCGGCTCACCGGCGGGGGGCCGTGGTTCGCGGGGCACGTTGCGGGACAACCATTCCGCGGCCAGGTCGGCGAACTGGCGCTCCTCCGGGGTTGGTCGCAGGCGCACGTCATCCCTCTCGTTCGAGCAGCTCACGCAGGCCGACCGCGCTGACCTTGAGCGACGGGGTGCGCGGCAGCGCCTCGACCAGGTGCACGCGGACCGGCACCTGGTAGGGCGCCAGGTGTTCCCTGGCGAAGGCGATCAGGGTCTCCTCGTCCACCACCGCACCTGGCTCGACCTCCACGGCGGCGACGGGCACCTGGCCCAGGCGCGGGTCGGGGAGTCCGACGACCCCGGCGTCCCGCACCGCCGGGTGGGTCCTGAGCGCCTCGGCCACCGCCCCGGTCGACACCTTGAACCCACCCCGGATGATCACGTCGTCGGCGCGGCCGACGATCCACAGGAACCCGTCGGCGTCGAGGCGGGCGCGGTCGGTGGTGCGAACCCAGTCCGCGCCGCGTGCGCCCAACTGGGGTGCCCTGACCTCCAGCAGGCCCACGTCGTCCGCGCCGAGCGGGGCGCCGGTCCGCTCGTCGACGACGCGCAGGTCGACGCCCGGGTGCGCCCGGCCGACCGAGCCGCGTTTGGTGGCCGCCCAGTCCTGGTGGTCGGCGACCGTCCAGCCAGCGATGCCGCCGGCGAACTCGGTGGCGCCGTAGACGACGAGGACCGGGATGCCGTAGCGCTCCTCCCAGGCGAGTTGCTCCTCGACGCTGATCGGCGCGGTACCGACCAGCACGCTGCGGGCGAAGGACAACCGCTCCGGCTCGACACCCGCGGCCATGACCATCCGCAGCGCGGCGGGAGGCAGCGTGATGGCTTTGGGCCGGTGCTCGGTCACCAGGGCGAGCCAGTCGTCGACCGCGAACCGTTCCAGCAGTGCGATCCGGCGCCCGGCCTGCACGTTCAGCAGGAGGGTGAAGATCCCGCTGACGTGGAGCAGCGGCGCCATGACGATGGCGGTGCTGGCACGCAGGCGCACGCCGTCGCCGCCGCGTTCGTAGTGCGCCGCGCCCGCGTAGCCGGCGTCGAAGCCCGCGTAGGTGAGTGGCACCCGTTTCGGCGGTCCGGTGGTGCCGCTGGTGAGCATGAGGATCGCCGTGCCCGGGGCGGCGTGGTCCTCGCTGTCGGTGCGGCGCAGCGGCTCGACCAGCTCGACGCCGTCCTCGTCGACCGCGATGGCGAGAGTTCCCGCCGCGGCCGCCGCGGCACGGACGCCGGGGCGGGCCCAGTCCTCGCGGTCGGCGAGCAGCACGGCGGCGGGCAGCGTGCCGATCTCCGCCGCGAGCCGGTCGTCCGGCTGCATGGCGGAGACGGTGACGAGGGTCTGACCGCGGGTGAGCAGCGACAGGACCGCGGCGACCGTGCCCGGTCGGTTGCGCATCACCATCGCGACCGGGGCCGCGGGAGCCAGACCGTGGGCGTCGATCAGCGCCTGGACGGCCTCTCCCCGCTCGCGCAGCCACCCCCAGCTGAACCACCGACCGCGGAACTGGAGGGCGTCGGCGCCCGGATCGAGCCGCATCACCTCCGCCACCCGCTCGGACATGGAGTAGCCGGTGTGCGTGGTCACGAAGCCACCTCCTGGCCGAGCACCACCAGGGCGTCGACGGCGATCACCCGGTCGGCGGTGGCGATGAGCGGGTTCATGTCCACTTCGGACACCCATGGTTCGCTGGCCGCGAGTCGCTGCACCGCCAGGATCGCCTCGACCAGCGACACCCGGGCCGCGGCGGTGAGGCCACGCGGATGCCGCACCAGCCGACCGTTCCAGAGCCGGTCCACCATCGCCTCGGCACGGGCCCGGTTGAACGGGACGACCGAGGTCTGCGACTCCCCCATGATCTCGGTGGTGACACCACCCGCGGCGAGCGTCACCACCGGGCCGTGCACGGGGTCGCGGGTGACGCCGAGCATCAGCTCCACACCGGACGGGACCTGTTCGGCGACGAGGACCCGGTAACCCGCGTCCTCGCTCGGCCGGTTCCGTTCGGCGACCTCGGCCAGCCGCCGGTAGGCGGCGGCCGCCTCGTCGCCACCACGCACGCCGAGGACCACTCCACCGACGTCCGACTTGTGCGGCAACCAGGGGGCGTCGATCTTGAGCACCACCGGGCCGGCCAGGGCGTCGGTCGCCGCGGCGGCGGACGGCGCGTCGGTCACCGCCGTCTCCCGGGGCACGGCGATGCCGTAGCGGGCGACGAGCCGGGTGGCGTCCGTTTCGGACAGACCGCGGACCGGGCCGGTGAGGGTGGGTTCTCCTGGCTCCGGGGCGTCGGTGAGGTCGAGGAACCGCCGCGCGGACTCCGCCTCCACCAGCCTGCCGAGCACGCGGACCATGGCGGCGCCGTCGGCGAAGCAGGTGAGGCCGCGCCCTGCCATCGCGGCGAGCACGTCGGGCTGGTGGGCCACGGCGAAGAACGGTTTGCCGGTGCCCGCCTTGGCTTCGAGCAGCATCTCGCGGTGGGCCTCGGGCAGGGTTCTGGCCACCGTGCTGTAGGCGACCAGGTCGAACTCGTCCGTCGCGCAGATCTCGTCGAGGACCGCCGCGGTGGGCCGCAGGTCGTTGACGAGGTTACCGGTGATGTCGACGGGGTTGCTCGCGGACCCGAACGAGGGCAGGTGCCCGGCTAGCCGGTCGCGCAACGTGGCGCTGGGCTCGGGCAGTTCCAGCCCGGCGTCCTCGGTGACGTCGGCCATGAGCGCGCCGCTGCCCCCGCTGCTGCTGACGATCACGAGCCGGTTGCCGCCGGCGCGGCGGCCCGCGGCGAATCCCCTGGTGACGTCGACGAGCTCGCGGATGGTCTCGACCAGGACGATGCCGTTCTGCTCACAGGCGGCGCGGAATGTCACGTAGGAACCGGCCATGGCCGCGGTGTGGCTGACCGCGGCCTTGCGGCCCCGGTCCGTGCGGCCGATCTTGAGCAGGACCACCTGTTTGCCCGCCGCCGCGGCCGCGCGCCCGGCACGCATGATCGCGTCGGCGTTCTCGACGCCCTCGACGAGCACGGCGATGACGTCGGGGACGTCGTCCGCGCTGCCCAGCAGCTCCTCGGCCAGCTCACCGGTCGACACGTCGAGCTCGTTACCGGTGGCCGCCCAGAAGCTGACGTTCGCGCCGTCGTCGCGCAGCAGGCTCGCCGTGCCGATCCCCATCGACCCGCTCTGGCTGAGCACGGCGATGTTGCCACCGTCCATCTCGAACGGGATCCTCGTGAAGGTCGCCTTCATGCCGCGCCGGAAGTTCACGAAGCCGAGGCAGTTCGGGCCGAGCAGCCGGACCCCGGTCTCCCGGACCGCGGACCGCAGTTCGTCCTGCAGCGCGCGACCGTCGCCGCCGACCTCGGCGAACCCGGACGAGAACACCACCGCGCCACGCGCGCCCGCCTCCGCGCCGTCGCGGAGGACGGCGGGGATCTGCCTGGCCGCGGCGGCGGCCAGCACGAGATCCACCTTCTCCCCCACGGCGCCGACGGCCGGGTAGGTCCGCAGGCCGCGGATGTCGTCGTACTTCGGGTTGATGGGGTAGACCGGGCCGTCGAACGTGGTCGCGAGCTGCCCGATGATCCGGCCGCCGACCGAGTCCTCCTTCGCGGAGGCGCCGACGACGGCGACGGAACGGGGGTTGAGGAAGACGTCCAAGCTCACACCGGGGTCCGATCTGGTCGTGTGGGTCCGGTCAGCACCGCGGCACTCCCTGTGGCGCCGGTCATCCGGCCAGCCACAGGTAGTGCGGGCGCAGGCTCCAGTCCTCGGGGGCGAAGAAGGGCTGCTGGGTGGCCACGACCGACTCCGAGGCGGCGGCGATCCGGGACCGCAGGCTCAGCGGGAAGATCACGCCGCGCTCGATCACCTCGGCCTGCAGCTCCCGCATCACCGGCGCGCGCTCGGCGCCGGAGAGCGTCAACGAGTCCAGGTACCGCTGTTCCAGATCGCCGAGGTCGGTCAAGCCGAACGGGTTGAACGGGCTGTTGTTGGATACCGAGCGCGTCCACCACTGGTCCATGTCGACGGCGGTGGGAATGAGATAGGCCGCCGGGCTCTCCCCGTTGCGCTGCGCGGCACTGTACTCCGACGGCGGGAGCTCGACGATGTTCATCTCGATGCCGCCGGCGGCCAGCATCTGCTGGATCGCCACGACCGCCGTGGCGATGGAGGTCGTGCTCGGCATGTCGAAGGAGAAACCGTTCTCGTAGCCGGCCTCGGCCAGCAACGTCTTGGCCCGCTCGACGTTCAGCGCGCGGTCGTCGAGCGACTCGTCATGCCACTCGGTCGTGGGTGAGGCGAACCCGCCTGCCGGCAGGCCGCTGTCGCCGAGGACGGAGGCGTTGAACCCCTCGCGGTCGAGCAGCAGGCCGATCGCCTTCCGGACCCGCTCGTCGGCGAAGGCGGGCACCACTGTGCCCTCCCGGTCGAGGATGGCGAGGGACGTCGCGATCGTGAGGTCGGAGAAGACACGGGTGCCCGCCGTCTCGACCGACGCCTTGTTGGCGTCCGGCACGTAGCTCATCACGTCGATCTGGCCGCTGGTGAACGCGTTGAGCCGGGCGGTCGGGTCGGTGAGGATGCTGATCTCGACGGTCTCCACCCTGACCGCGTCGGGGTTCCAGTAGTCGGGATTGGCGGTGTAGACCTGCTTCGACCCTTCGACGAAGCCCGCGGCGTCCCAGCGCCAGCCCCCGGAGCCAGCTGGTTGCCTGGCGAGGTCCGTGCCCTCCTGGATCGCCGTGGGGCTGACCATCATGCCCGCCGGCGTGGCCATGTTGTAGTAGAAGTTCGGGTAGGGCCGGGTGAACTCGACGACGGCGACGTACTCACTCTCCACGGTCACCGACTCGATCAGCGAGTACATGTTGGCGTTGGGGCTGGTCGTGGTCTGCGCCGCGCGCTCCAGGTTGACCTTCACCGCGGCGGCGTCGAACGGCGTGCCGTCGTGGAACACGACGTCGTCGCGCAGCGTCAGGCGGACGCTGTTGTCGCTCGGTTCGTCCCACTCGGTCACCAGCCATGGCACTGGCTGGTTGTCGGCGTCGATCTGGAACAGCGGGTCGTAGACCGCGTGCAGGTTCTGCCCCTGGATGAGGGAGACCGCGACCGGGTCGAACGAGGTGTTGGAGATCCAGGAGCCGACGCGCAGCGTGCCAGTTGGCTCGGCGGGCGCGCCGTCGGTGCGCACCATCTGCTCGAGGGACCCGCGACTGGTGTGTTCGAGCGGGTTGCTGCCGCCCGCGGCGCCGCCTCCGCCGCCACCACCGCCGCAGGCGGTCGCGACCAGTGCCACGGCCGTGACGAGTGCGCCGATGCCGGCGGCGCGCCGGGTGACCCGAGTACGCATGTGGGTCCTCTCGTGATCGGGGACATCGCTGTCCCGTGCAGTCAGGGGGTGTCGGTAAGCGCGTGACAGGCGGCCGCACCACCGCCGGGCACCGGCGCCCGCTCGGGGAAGTCCGCCGCGCACTCGACCCTCCGGTGTGGACAGCGGGGGAAGAACGGGCAGCCGCCGTCGGTCGGCGCGACACCGAGGTCGGGCAGCTGGGCCAGCAGGTCCGCGGGCTGGCGCACCCGCGACCGGGTGTGTCGGCGGGTGTGAGCGGTGAGGTCGGGGACGGCGTCGAAGAGCCGTCGGGTGTAGGGGTGGCGCGGCGAGCCGCACACGCGGTCGGCCGGGCCGACCTCCATCACCCGACCGCGGTAGAGCACCGCCACGTCGTGGCTCGCGTGCCGGACGACCGACAGGTCGTGGGCGATGAACAGGTAGGAGATGCCCCGCTCGCGCTGGATCTCCGCGAGCAGGTTGATGATCTGGCCCTGGACGGAGACGTCGAGTGCGCTGACGGGTTCGTCCAGGACGACCAGTTCCGGCTCGACGGCGAGCGCCTTGGCGATCGCGACGCGCTGGCGCTGCCCGCCGGACAGTTCGTAGGGGTAGCGAGTGAGCTGTTGTGTGCTCAGCCCCACCATGTCGATGAGCTCCCGCACGCGGGTCTCCCGTGCGGAGCGTTCGAGGCTGAAGTGGATGCGCAGTGGTTCGGCGAGGATCTGCCGCACGTCCTGCTGCGGGTCGAGGGAGCCGAGCGGGTCCTGGAACACCGCCTGCACGGCGCGGCGGTAGGCCGCGGGCGGACTCCCCCGGAACTCGTCGACGCGGAAGCCCGCGGCGGTGATGGTGCCGCCCGCCGGCTCGATCAGCCGCAACACGGCCCGCCCGATGGTGGTCTTGCCGGAGCCGGACTCCCCGACGAGCCCGAGGGTCCGGCCACGCCGCACGGTGAGGCTCGCGCCCGCGACCGCGTTGACGACCGATCGGGCTGCCCACGGTCGCGGCCTGCCGCCGCGGAACGTCACCGACAGGTCCGCGATCTCGAGCACGGTGTCGTGCGCGGTGTTCACATCGGCCATTGTGGACACGTCGACTCCGTTCACGGCCGACCCGCCTCTACGTGGCTGTCCGCGTGCTCCCGCACCGGTTCGGTCCCCGGCCCGTGGTCGCCGAGGCCGGGCAGGTCCAGTTCGCCGGAGCGCACGCAGCGCACCCCGCGGGTGCGGTCCGGCAGGAGGACGAGGGGCACCGGCTCGCCGCCGCAGGCGTCCACGGCGAAGGGGCACCGGTCGGCGAAGTGGCACCCGTCCGGCCAGTCCGCGGGCTGGGGCACCACGCCGGGGATCGAGGCGAGCGGTCCGGTCGCGAGCTCGTTGCGCGGCACCGAGTCCAGCAGGCCCTGGGTGTAGGGGTGGCGCGGCCGGGTGAAGACCTCCGACACGGGCCCCGTCTCGACGAGCTGGCCCGCGTACATCACCGCGACGGAGTCCGCGACCTCGGCCACGACACCGAGATCGTGGGTGATCAGCAGCACCGCCATGCCCCGTTCGTCGCGCAGCGAGACGAGCAGGTCGAGCACCTGCTGCTGCACCGTCACGTCCAGCGCCGTGGTGGGCTCGTCGGCGACGAGCACGTCGGGGTCGCAGGACAGCGCCATCGCGATCATCACGCGTTGCGCCATACCGCCGGAGAACTGGAACGGGTAGTCGGCCAGGCGTTCGGCCGCCCTCGGAATGCCCACCCGTTCGAACAGCTCGACGGCGATCCGGTCGGCCTCCGCGCGCGACACGTCGCGGTGGGCCGTGATCGCCTCGCGCATCTGGTTGCCGACCGTGAACGTGGGGTTGAGGCTGCCGAGCGGGTCCTGGAACACGACGCCGACCCGGTTGCCGCGGATCGATCGCATACCGGCGAAGTCGAGCCCGCTGATCTCGTCGTCGCCGATCCGGATGCTCGCGGCGGTGACGGTGCCGGGATGGGACACCAGGCCCAGCATGGACATCGCGGTGACGCTCTTGCCGCTGCCGGACTCGCCGACCAGGCACAGCACCTCGCCCCGGTGCAGGCGCAGGCTGACGTCCCGCACGACCGTCACCCGCCCGGCGTCCTGGTGCGGGAACGACACGCTCAGGCCCTCCACCTCCAGCGCCACCGGCCGATCGGGCTCGCCCGGCTCGACTACCGGTTCGCCCTGGCCGCGCGGCGCCGGGTGCACGACGTTGAGGCCGAGGCGGCCCACCGCGATCTCGCGGCTGAACAGGTCGCGCAGCCCCTCCCCGATCTGGTTGACGCCCAGCACCGTCAGGAAGATCGCCACCCCGGGCGGTATGACGAAGAAGAAGTTCTCCCGGATGGTGTGCTGGGCGTCCGAGAGCATCGACCCCCAGCTCGCCGTCGGCTGTGGGACACCCAGCCCCAGGTAGGACAGCGTGGCCTCGGCGACGATCGCCGTGGCGAACATCAGCGTGGCCTGGACGATGACCGGCGGCGCGATGTTGCGGAGGATGTGCCCGAACAGGATCTTCGGGCCGCTGACGCCCGAGACCTTGAGCCCGTCGACGTAGAGCTCCTCCTTCGCCGACAGCACCTCGCCGCGTACGAGCCGCAGCACCGACATCGCGTAGACGACCCCGACGACCGCCATGGCGTTGGCCAGACCCGGCCCGATCGCGGCGATCACGGCGATCGCGAGCACGAGGAACGGCACCGACATCACACCGTCGACCACGCGCATGACGATCTTGTCGAACCAGCCGGAGACGTAGCCGGCGACGAGGCCGAGCGGCACGCCGAGCGCGAGCGCGATCGCCACCGCCTCGACGGCGGCGAGGAGCGCGACCTGACCGCCGTACAGCACGCGGGTGAGGACGTCGCGCCCGTACCGGTCCGCGCCGAGCCAGTGCTCCGCCGACGGCGCCGCCATGCTGTCGCCGAAGACCCCGACGTTCGGGTCGAAGTCGGTCAGCAGCGGCGCGCACACCGACGCGAGCGCGATGAGCAGGACTATCCCGCTCCAGACCAGCATGCCGCGCTGGCGCAGCGCGCGAGCGACGAACCGGCTCCGCCCGGCCGCCGCGCTCATGCGGTCCTCACCTTCGGGTTCAGCCAGGTGTAGGAGAGGTCGACGAGCAGGTTCACGACGACGACCACGACGACTGCGAACAGCACGACCGCCTGGATGATGTAGGGGTCGTACCGGAGCACGGCGTCGATCGTCAGCGACCCCAGCCCGGGCAGCGCGAACAGGCGCTCGATCACGATCGCCCCGCCCAGCAGCTGCGCCACCTGGAACGACACCGACGTCACCACCGGCGACGCGGCGTTGCGGGCCGCGTGCTTGAGCACCACCCGCCGGCGTGACAGCCCCTTGCTGAGCGCGGTGCGCGTGTAGTCCCGCTGCAGCGCGATGACCATGCTCGACCTGGCCTGCCGCGACAGCGCCGCGGCCACACCCAGCCCGAGCGCGAAGGACGGCAGCACCAGCGACCGCAACCAGCCACCGGGGCTCTCCGCCAGCGAGGTGTAGCCGGTGGCCGGGAACCAGCCGAGCTGAAGCGCGAAGACGTAGATGACGAGCATCCCGACGAAGAAGCTCGGCGCCGCCTGCCCCGCGGTCGACACCATGATGATGCCGCGGTCGGTCCGGCTGCCCGCGGTAGTCGCGGCGAGCACCCCCATGCCGACGCCCAGGATCACGCCGATCAGCAGCCCCCCGACCGCCAGTGACAGCGTCACCGGCAGAGCGCCCGTGAAGAGGTCGGTGACCTCGGCCCTGGTGTAGAGCGACTGCCCGAGGTCGCCCTGGAACAGCCCGCTCAACCAGCTCCAGTACTGCTCGAACGCCGGCCGGTCGAGCCCGAGGTCCGTGCGCAGCGCGTCGACCTGCTCCTGAGTGGCGTTCCCACCCAGGATGATCTCGGCGGGGTCCACGTTGGAGGCCAGCGACAGGAAGAAGGTGGCACTCACGACGACGAGCACGAGCGGAACGGCGGCGAGCAGTCTCCTCACTACGGTGTGCATCGAGCTCCTTCGGCCAGGCTGATCATCGCCCCACCTCGACGAGCTCGCATGTAACGTGGAGCACGCCGAGACGTGGCCCATTCTGTGTTGTACCGTTCAGTCAGTCAAGACATCGTCGCCATGGATGCTCCCCGCTGGACAGAAGCTGCTGCTCAGGGCGATACACTCTACTCATATCTTAAAATGGATCGGCGAGAATGTACCGTTCAGTCGGTGGATAACCGACCCGCCGAACCTTGTTGGACAGAGGCTCGGCGGCGTCTCCCGAAACGGCATGACGCCGACCGCCCAGCCCTGTCGCGCGCGAACGACGCCACCCACTCGGCTACTGTCAGTAGCTGGCGTCCACGCCCCCGCGGGTGTGGGGCTACTCGAACTGTTGGCTGCTGTCGGTCCACCGAACGGTGGAGGCGTGAATCAACCCAAGCGCAGCCGCCGCGGTCGAGGTGGCGCGGTGCGGCGCCCTCGTAGTTTCGCGGTATGACGGCATTAGAGGTACGAAACCTGCATAAGCGCTACGGGCCGCACGTTGCCGTCGACGACGTCTCTTTCACCGTGGCGGAGGGCGAGATCTTCGGCATCATCGGGCCCAACGGCGCCGGCAAGACGACAACCGTCGAGAGCATCGCCGGCCTGCGAACGCCCGACTCGGGCTCGATCTCCGTGCTGGGACTCGACCCGGTCAAGGACCGGGCGGAGGTGCGTGAGCGACTCGGCGTGCAGCTGCAGGAGAGCAGCTTCCCGGACGCGATCAAGGTCGCCGAAGCGCTCGAGTTCTACAGCTCCTTCTACCGGGACCCCGTCGACTGGCGCGAGCTCCTGGAACTCCTGGGTCTCACCGAGCGGCGCAACACGCGGTACAAGGCCCTCTCCGGCGGGCAGAAGCAGCGGCTTTCGATCGCGCTCGCGCTGGTCGGCAATCCGAAGGTCGCGATTCTCGACGAGCTCACGACGGGACTGGACCCGCAGGCGAGGCGCGACACCTGGAGCCTCATAGAGCGGGTTCGTGACACGGGCGTCACGATCCTCCTCGTCACGCACTTCATGGACGAAGCGGAGCGCCTCAGCGACCGGATCGCCGTCATCGACGGTGGCCGGGTCGCCGCGGTGGACACGCCGGCCGGGCTGATCGCGCGCGCGAGCGCGACGCGGCAGGTCCGGTTCCGCGTGAGTCAACCGCTGGCCAGGAGCGTCCTCGCCGAGCTTCCCGACGTGACCGATGTCGAGATCACCGGGGACCGCTGGCTGGTCACCGGCAGGGGACAGCTGCTGAGCAGCGTCGCGGGGGCTCTCGCCAGAGCGCAGGTCGTGGGGCACGATCTCCGCGTCGACCAGCGCAACCTCGACGACGCCTTCGTGGCCATCACGGGACGCGCACCCGCCGAGAGGAGGGCCGGCTGATGCGCGCTCTCCCGAAGATGGTCGAGGTCGAAACGAAACTCTTCCTCCGCGACTCCGCCACCGTCGTCTTCGGTGTGCTGTTCCCGGCCGGGCTCCTGCTCGGGCTGGGTGCCGTCCCGGCACTCGGAGAGCCGTCGCCGGACACCGGGGGGCTTCGGTCCATCGACATCTGGGCACCTACCGCACTGGTGTTCGGAATGGTGATGATCGCCGTCCAGCACGTCCCGGCGGTGATCGCGACGTATCGTGAGCGCGGCATCCTGCGCAGGCTGTCGACCACTCCCGCACATCCGCGGAGCGTCTTGCTCGCGCAGATGATCGTCGCGTTCGCTTCCGTGGTCGTCTCCGCGGCACTTATGATCTTCCTCGCGTGGGCGGTGCTGGACATCGCGCCGCCCGAGCGGCCCCTGGAGTTCGTCGTCGCCTTCGTCGTCGGCTACGCGGCGCTGCTCGGGCTCGGCATGATCTCCGCGGCCGTCGCCCCCACGAGCGGTGCCGCGAACCAGATCGGCACCCTCCTGTTCGTTGCGCTGATGTTCTTCGGCGGGGCCTTCCTGCCCCGTGTCGTCATGCCCGACGTGCTGCGCGAGGTCGGCGAGTTCATACCGCCCGGGCTGCAGGCTCTCACCGCGGCGTGGTCCGCCGAGGCGGGCGAGGTCACCGCCACCGCCGGTGGGCAGCCGTTCTGGCCGCAGGTCGCCATAATGGCGGGTATCGCAGTGATCGCGAGCGCGATCGCCGCGAAGCTCTTCCGCTGGGAGTAGGTGTCGATGACGGGGGAAACCGGGGCCGGTGAGCGTCCGCGCGTGGGGACGCACGAATCCGCCGTCGTCGAAGAGGCGGAGACCGCGAACCGCTCCCGGTTGGCCTGGAAAGCGGAGCAGCTGCGAGTCTGGGACCTTCTGCAGTTGATCACACCGTGGTTGCTGCTGACGATCTCGACGGCGATCTATTTCTCGTGGGTGCTCCCGGCCTCCGGTGAACGCTTCTGGCGCGAGGGCGCATCCGTCCTCGGGCTGGTCGCGGTCTCGGTGCTGTGGGTGTTGTTCGGGCACACGCTGCCCATCAGGAGGAGGACGCTCCGGCCCGTGTCGGCTGGCATCTTCTTCATCGGGCTGCTGGCGCTGTGCGTCACCCTCATGGCGTACTCCGACATCTTCCTCGTCTTCACCATCACGGGGTTCTTCCACGCGTACCTGATCAGGCCGTGGCCGTTGGGGGTGCTCGAAGTCCTGGCCACCTCGGTGGCCCTCAACGGCTCGGCCATGCGGGTGTGGGCCGACCCGACCGCGAACGTGCTCGCGGAGTTCATCCTGATCGTCGCCGTGCAGACCGCGGCGATCGGAGTGGGCATCCTGCTGACGGCGCGCAGCGAACCAGAGGAACGCAAGCGGGAGGAACTCGTCGAGCGACTCGAGGCGGCACTGCACGAGAACGCCGGGCTGCACGCGCAACTGGTCGCCCAGGCCCGTGAATCCGGGGCGCAGGACGAGCGGCAGCGACTTGCCAGCGAGATCCACGACACGCTGGCCCAGGGTCTCGCCGGCATCATCACACAGCTCCAGGCAGCGGAGCGTTCCGCGAGTATGCGGGGCGAGACGGAAGAGCACGTCGCGCGTGCGCTTCGGCTCGCGCGCAGCAGTCTGACCGAGGCCAGACGGTCCGTGCGGGCGCTCGCTCCCCAGGAACTCGGGCGAGCGCACCTCCCCGACGCGCTGCGCACCCTGACCGAGCGATGGTCGGCGGACCACGGGATCAGCGCGCAGGTGGAGGTGACCGGCACCCGAGAGCCGCTGAGCCCGGCGATCGAGGTGTCGCTCTTCCGGGTCGCGCAGGAGTCGCTGACCAACGTGGCGAAGCACGCGGAGGCAACACGCGTCGGTGTCACGCTGTCGTACACGGGCCCCGAGGTGCTGTTGGACGTGCGGGATGATGGGCGCGGGTTCGCGAAAGGGGTCGGCACCGGCTTCGGCCTGACGAGCATGCGCCAGCGCATCAGAGGGGTCGGCGGTCACGTAGAGGTGCAGAGCGCACCGGGTGAGGGGACGTCCGTCAGTGCGCGCGTTCCGGCGATCGCCCCCGGGGGCAGGAGAGCAACGGAGGAGACCGACCGATGATTCGACTAGTCGTCGTCGACGACCATCCGATCGTGCGGGGCGGTCTTCGGGACACCTTCGCGAATGCCGAGGACATCGTCGTGGTCGGTGAGGCCGGTGACGGCGCCGAGGGCATCGAACGTGCCGAGCTGCTGGCAGCGGATGTCGTGCTCATGGACCTCCGGATGCCCGGGATGGACGGCGTCGCCGCGACCGCTGCCCTGCGGGAGCGCTGCCCGAGTGTCCGAGTGCTGATCCTGACCACCTTCGACAGCGAGAGCGACGTACTGCCGGCGATCGAGGCGGGTGCGATCGGATACCTCCTGAAAGACGCGCTGCCCGACGAACTGATGCGAGCCGTCCGTGCGGCCGCGCGTGGAGAGTCGGTGCTCGCGCCGTCGGTGACGCAGCACCTCATGGGGCAGGTTCGGAGACCCGGCGCCGGCACACTGACCGATCGGGAGAAGGAGGTGCTGCAGTTGGTCGCGAACGGCAGTTCGAATCGAGAGGCCGCCGCCGCGTTGTTCATCGGCGAGGCGAGCATCAAGACCCATCTGCAACACATCTACGACAAACTCGGCGTTCGTGATCGAGCCTCGGCCGTGGCCGAGGGCTACCGCCGCCGGCTGCTCACGTGACGCCCCGCGGCTGACCACCCGCACGGCGGAACGGTCGCGAGCGGCATCGAGACCGAACCGGACGGCTCGCGCCCGCTTCCCGACTCGGCGGAGCACCACCGTTTGTTCCGGGGTGCGGCCGGGAGAGCCGTCTCGGAGACGGCGAGGTGCCGTGACTGGCGCTCCGTCGATCACCGGCGGGCAGAGTTTGTGTTCCTCCAAACCTAGTCCACTCCGGACAGATCACGTTCGGCGAAGGCGTGCGGGCACGAAGTCACCCGAAGGCAGGCCGTGCGGATACAGCAACGGCGGCACTTCGGTGGTCTTCTGAGTCTTGACCTCGCGAGCCGTCACCGACACCCGGAAACGCCGATCACCGAGAAGGCGCGCTCTTCACCAGCCGATCCACAGGTTCGTCGAGGACCGAATCCCTGGACCGCTTCCGCCGGGGGATGGTCTTCTTGTTTCACCGGACGGGACGCAGGTCGCACAGAAGCCCTGACACCTGAACCGGAGAAGCCAGAGACAAGGAGGTGACGAACATGAAGAAGTACGCCAAGCCGGCCGTCAGCAAGGTCTCGCAGGCCACGGTGCTCAAGGACAACACCTGAGCCGAACGGGTTTCCGGCCTTCGTGAGTGAGGCCGGGTCCGGAGACGTTCGTTTGGTGCGCGCCCGCGCGCGCCGGGCGCGCCCCCACGCCTGAACCGCCTGTCGTGAGGCACACCAATGTGCGGAAACGCGGGTCTCGCCCGAATCGACGGACAAGATCTCGGTCCTGACGCCGACGCGCTGCTCGCGCTGCTCGCCGACACCCTTCACCATCGCGGACCCGACGATCGGGAATGTCTGCGAACGGGACCGGTGGGGCTCGCCTTCACCCGGCTCTCGTTGGTGGACCCGGAGGACGGTAGCCAGCCATTGATCAGCGACGACGGCAATCTCGTCCTGATCGCCAACGGCGAGGTCTACAACCACCGGGAGCTCGCGGCACAACTGCCGGCCGGAACGCGCCTCAGGACCGGCTCCGACTGCGAGGTGCTGCTGTATCTCTACCGGCAGCACGGTCTGGACTTCCTACGGAACGTCCGCGGCATGTTCGGTCTCATCCTCTGGGACCGCGCCCGGAACCAGCTGATCCTCGCCCGCGACAGGTTCGGCATCAAGCCGCTCTACTATCACCGGAACGACCAGCGAATCACGTTGTCCTCCGAGGTCAAGGGCCTGTTCGCCGACCCTGCGACCCCACGCTCCTTCGACTGGGAGCGATCCCTCTCGAACCCCTTCATGTCGGCCTCCGCCCGCTTCGGCGGCCCCGAGGTGGTCACGTGGTTCGAGGGTGTCGACAGCGTTCCCGCGGCCACGATCCTTCGAATCGATCTGAGCGACGGCCGTACCCACACTCATCGCTACTGGGAGATGCCCACCGAGGCCGAAGAGGGCGTCAGCGCTGAGGAGTTCATCCGTCGCTACGGCGACATCCTGGAACATTCGGTCCAGGAGTGCGCGACCGCGGACACCGAGCTCGGTCTGTTTCTGTCCGGCGGCATCGATTCCGCCGCCGTGCTGGCGCTGGCGGCGCCCCAGTTGACCGAGGTGCACACCTTCACGGCGCTGTCCGGCGGCACCCAGGTCAACGGTGACGCGGAGCATGCGAGCTGGCTGGCCCGGACGCTGGGCGTCCCCAACCACCAGGTGGTCTTCGATCGCGATCACGTTCCGACGCCCGAGGAATGGTGTCGACTCGTGTGGTTGGCGGAGACGCCGATGACTGGGCCCGAGATCTACTACAAGCACGAGTTGCACCGGTTCGCCCGAGCCGAGCGTCCGGATCTGCGCGGCATGTTGCTCGGTGCCGCCAGCGACGAGTTCAACGGCGGCTACTCCCCCAACATGAGCGGCAACAGCGACTGGCAGTCCTTTGTGGCCGCTCTGCGCCACATGGACCGCGCTACTCGTCTGGACCTCCATCCGGGACTGCGCAGCTGGTGGTCCGAGGGGCATGACTTCTTCTCCGACGAGGCCCTCACCCGTTTGGTCGGCGACACCACCACGGACGTGTATCGCGCGTACGTGGATTCCCAGTACGCGAAGGTCCAGCAGTACAACCTGTGGCACGAGGACCGCACCGCGGCGGGCAGTGGCATCGAGGCCCGGGTGCCTTTCCTCGACCACCGGCTCGTTGAGCTGACCGCGGTCATCCCGGCCCGAATGCGCCCACAACTGTTGTGGGACAAGCAGATCCTGCGCGAGGCGATGCGCGGCCGGTTGCCTGCCCGGATCGCGGACCGTCCCAAGGGGCCGTTCTTCTACGGATCGGGTACCTGGCACGCCTATCAGATGCTGATCCGGCTGTTGCGCAGGAACGACAGCGAACTCGTCGATCGAGCCCTGTCCGCCCCCGGCGCCGACCTGTACCTCGACGGCGACGCGATCCGGCACCGGCTCGCCGAGTTCGGCGACGGTGTGACGGACGCTCCCGCCGTGGAAATGCTCATGCGTGTGGTCAACATGGGCCTGTTGGCCGAGATGACGGCAGCTCCACCGCGTCTCGCGGAGCTGTCCGCAGGGCCCGTTCGGGTCGGTCTTTCGGCGACGAGCGCGCACGGTGCCGACACGGAGAACGACCTGTTCAGCGCTGACCAGGACCACTCGTCGGACCGGGTGCTGGCGCTGTCCGACGACGTCCAGCTCCTCACCGATGCCCAGGAGACGTGGTTCCTGCTCCACGCGGGTCAGATCGAGTACGTCCTGGAGCAGGACAGCCCCATCCTCCGCGTGTTGGTGCTCATCGACGGCACGACCCCCTTCGATGAAGTGCTCGCCAAGTCAGGAGTGCGTGCTGACGAGGTCCGGTCCGACCTCAACGACCTCTTCGGCGAACGACTTCTGACCTTCAGCGGGTGAGGTGGACATGTACCAGCGGATGGCTCAGGAGCAGTTGCTGCGGGGTGACGCCTCGTCCCGGCCCGCGGTGACCGTGTACGCCAGCCGATACGAGCGCTGGGAGGACCTGGCGAGCGTCCGGCGCAGGCCTCGACGGGACTTCGTCCCGGACGAGGAGACCTCGGACCTCTTTTTCCCCCCGGAGCTCTACCCGGTCGTGCTGCATCCGTTGGTCGCCGCGAAAGGCGAGGTGGTCGTCAAGGCACTGCTGCTGCATCGCCTGTACGACTACCTGGACTTCACCACCGAACTCGAGAACCTCGCGGTCATCCCCGTGGCCACCAAGATCAGCCGAGGCCGGTCCGGACTGGTCCTGCCCGCGCAGATGAAGGCCGACGCGTACAAGATCGTGACTGACGAGGCATGGCACGCACAGTTCTCACACGACTTCGTCCGCCAGATCGAGGCAAGCACCAACATCCCGCACCGCACCACTGAGGACGCCCCCGCTCCGTCGTTCCTGCTGCGGCTCGACGAACTGCGGGAGAAGTTGCCGCACGACATACGCGGCGTCGAGTCGCTGCTGTTCGCCATCGTCAGTGAGACGCTGATCTCCGGGATCCTGTCGGACATTCCCCGTGACGAACGGCTGCCCTTCAGCGTGCGCGAACTGGTGCGCGACCACGCCGTGGATGAAGGACGGCATCACCAGTACTTTCGAACCGTCCTGAAACACCTCTGGCCCGCACTCAGCCCTCGCGAACGCCGAGCTGTCGGGCCGCACATCCCCTCCGTGGTCAACGCCTACCTCGAACCGGACTACGAACAGACCTTCCGGCACCTGCGAGGCATCGGTCTGACTGACGACGAGGCCGTCCAGGTCATCACCGAATCGTGGCCGCCGCACACGGTTCAGCACACCATCGCCGACGCCGCTCGCCCCGTCGTGCGCTACTTCGCCGAGGCAGGAGCGATCGACGACGACCGGACTCGGGAGTCCTTCGAGTGGGCGGGGTTGTGGGGTGCAGACTCCACCGGAGACCTCACGAGGACCGAAGGGATGGTGCTCCGGTGAACGGCCAGGACAAGGCTGGTGTCGACGTGACGACCCCCACCGATCCAGCAGGCAGCACTCGCGATGCCGCTCCCCTGATGAGCCCGGCTGTGATCTTCCGCCGGTTCTGGCTCGCGACCACGGTGAGCGGTCTCGGGTCCGCGGTCACGCTGGTCGCGCTCCCGCTGGTCGCGCTGATCGTCCTCGACGCCTCCGTCATCGAGGTCACGCTGCTCACCGCGGCGGGCCACGTGGGGTGGCTGGTGCTCGGTCTCCCCGCCGGGGTGATCGTGCAGCGCTACCCGCTGCGTGGCCTGCAGGTCACCATGGATCTCGTCCGTTTCGCCGCGATCTGCTCGATACCGCTGGCCTGGTGGTTGGGTGTGCTCACCTACGCGCAGCTGCTGGTGGTGGCCCTGATCGTCGGTTTCGCGAGAGTCCTGTTCGACATCGGCAGTTTGACCTTCCTGCCGGCGATCGTCGAGAAGAAGGAACTCAACGCTCGTAACAGCCTCATCTCCGGGACACACGCGGTGAACCAGACGGGCGGCCCGTCGGTCGGCGCATTGATCGTCCAGGCCATGGGTCCGGTCGTCGCATTGCTTCTCGACGCCATCAGCTACCTGGTTTCTGCTCTCACCCTGCGTACCCTCCCGGAGCCCGGCGCCAGCGGGAACTCCCAGGTCAAGCCAGTCCAACTGATCAAGGAGGGCTGGACCTTCGTCGTCCGACACGCCGTGATGGGCCCCTGCCTGTGGTGGGCGACGGCGACGAACTTCTTCAGCACCGCCCTCATCGCGCTCACCCCGGTCTATCTGGTGCGCGCCGCCGAGACACCCCCCGCCACCGTTGGTTTCGTCCTGGCCATGGACGGCCTCGGCGCCGTGATCGGTTCCGCCGTGGCGACACGGCTCGCCCGGCGGTTGGGCACCGCCCGCACGCTGATCGTCGCGAGCGTGGCGGGCGGCCTGATCGCCCTGGTCATCCCCTTCACGACCAGCCTCGACACCATCTACTTCTTCATGATCGGCAACGCGGGGCTGTCCGCCGGTGTGGTGATCGGCAGCATCCTGACCCGGACCTACCGGCAGACGGAGAGCCCACCAGAGCTGCTGTCGCGGGTGATGGCTACCACGAGGTTCGTCTCCTGGGGAGCGATTCCCCTCGGAGCCGCGATCAGCGGCCTGGTCGCGGACTCGATCGGCCTGCACCCCGCTCTGTGGCTGGTGTGCGCGGGGACGCTGGTCGCACCTCTCATCCTGCTGCTCAGCCCGTTGCGTTCGCGCCGCGACTTCGGGTGAGCCGGCGCGTCGCGCTCGGTCGTCATCGAACACGGTGATGCGGGTCATCGAGAACGTTGCGCGGCACCGCGTTGCCCAGGCGCTCCCCCGTCGATGACGATGGGTGCACCATCCCGCGGTCGCAGGGCAGGGGAACATGGGCACTGATGGACGCACGGTCAGCGCTGTCGACGACTCCGCCGAGGTGACATCGCCCGCGATGACGACCATGCTCGCGACCATCGGCCCCGCGACTCGCGCACCTGAGACCATGGCTGCCCTGATCCGCCTCGGCGTCAGCGGGTTCCGGTTCTCCGCCTCGAAGTTCGGCGTGGTCGAGCTCGCGGCCCAGGCGGCGGACGCCCGCGCGGCGGGTCGTGCCGTCGGCCGGCCCGTGGAGCTGCTTCTCGACCTGCCCGGCGCCAAGGTCCGGTTCACGAACCCGGAATCGCTCGACCTCGGCGCCACGCCACGGTTCAGGATCTCCTACGCACGACAGCTCACCCGCCACGGCCAGGACATGCCAGAACTCGGTGTGTCCGATCCGGAGCTGGGCGCCGGCATTGCTCCCGGCGACCTCCTGCTCATCGGCGACGGCGAGATCGCTGCCCGTGTGGTGTCGGCATCCAGGACCCACTGTGTGGCCGAGTCGCTCGACGGTGGGGTGCTCGGCCCGCGCAAGGGTGTCTGGGTGATGGGAAAGTCACGACGACTCCGGCCACCCGACCCGGAGGCGGACCTCGCCCTGCTCGAGAAGTTGAGCGACTCGGCCTTCACCGGGGCGTTGGTCTCGTTCGCCGAGGATGCGGCCGTGCTGGACCCGGTCCGCGCGCGGTGGGGCGGGCGAAGCGCCAACGCCGTCGTGGCGAAGGTGGAGACCCGGGCAGGCGTGGCCAACATCGCCGAGATCGCGCGGGCGGCGGACAGCGTGCTGGTTGGCCGTGGTGACCTGCTCATGGACAGCGGGGTGCTCGACTTCCACGACCTGTGCACGACCGCTGTGCGGGAATGCAGGCGATTGTCCGTGCCGGTCGTGGTGGGCACCCAGCTGCTGTCCGGTCTGGAGCACTCGTGGCTGCCGCTTCGTTCCGAGCTCGCCTATCTGTGCGGCGTGCTCGAGTCGGGTGTCGACGGGCTGTTGCTCACGACCGAGACCACCTTCGGCAGCGATCCGCTTCGTGCGGCGGGCTTGATGGCAGAGCTGATTCGGCGCTACGGCGTCCGCGAGTAGCGGTCGAGAATCAGAACACTATCCAGTAACGCCGTTTCGGGCCGACCACGGTGTCCCGTACGTCCTCCAGCACCCCACCGGCATTCTCGATCATGCGGCCGGACACGTGGTTGTCGGGCGAGCAGGTCAACAGCACCCTGTCCATTCCCCGCGACCGCGCCCGCTCGAGTGCCACGTCCAGTGCCCAGGTCGCGATGCCACGCCGTCGGTACCGGGGACAGACGCTGTAACCGATGTGCCCGCCCGCCTCCAACAGGAGCGGGGTGAGCGCGTGCCGAAGCTCGATCGCGCCAAGACAGATGTCCTCGTGGGTGATCCACCAGTACGTCGAGTGTGCCCGGCCGGGCGCCGGCTCCACCGCCGCGTCGGCGGAACGGAGCAGTTTGGCGACCCAGGCGGCGAAGCCCTCCTGGCTCGTCACGTCATCGTCGGCACCGAGCCCGGCCCCGTCCAGGTGAGACCCGGCAGGCCATTCAGCGTAAGCGGCGAGCCACGAGGCGTGCAACCGCGGGTCGGGCCGGGTCAACTCGGGACGGAGTTCGTCCGGCTCCCGCGCAGGAACCATGCCCATGTCAGAACCCCAGTCGCTGTAGGAGGGCGGCGCCGCCTTGGTCGAGTTGGTAGAATACCCGCCCGCCGAGCCGTTGCTTCCACACCAGGCCGGAGGCGGCCAGGACGGTCAGGTGCTGTGACACCGTGCTCTTGGCCATTCCCAACGAAGCCGCCACAGCTGTGGTCGTCTGCGGAATCTTCAACGCGCGCACCACCTGTGCTCGCCCGCTGCCGAGCAGAAGCGCCAGGCGATCCTCCGTGGGGGCGGCACGGTCGGTCGCCGTCAGGACCTGGAAGAAGCCGGTGGCCCGAGCCTGGTACGAGACAGCCACCACGCCCGGCTCCCGCAGGAACAGCCGCACGCCGCCCGCGAACACGGTCGGCACCAGCAACAGTTGCGAGCTGGTCACCGACACCTCGAGATCGCAGTGGAACGGTGCGGTCAGGAAGGGCCGGGACCACAGCACCCGTCCGTCCAACTCGTTCAGCATCGCCTCCGGCCCGGACACGACGAGGGTCCGGCCCCGGAAAAGAACCTCCTCTTCCAACGAGGTCCGCATCTGGACCCAGTGAGGGGCGATCGCCCAGTCCCAGTACTGCTCGAGGAGTCCGCAAAGCCGGTCGGCGGAGTTGCCTTCGCACCGGACCCGCATTTCCATGAGCTCGGGCTCGAGCGTGCTGCACGCGGCGCTGGGCAGCGGCACGGAACCTTGTGGGAACAGTGACAGGTTGGCGCGCCGCATCGGCTCCACCAGGCCTTCCACAAGGTGGCGAGGCAGTTCGCGGCGAACCGCACGGGCCCAGCGGGAGTAGGGCGACGGCGCCTCGCCCGGATAGCGGGCGAGGATCGCCAGGCTGCCGATGGTTTCCCACAGCGGGCTGAGCGCGAGCCGCACTCGGCCGAGGCTGTCGTCATCCACCCGCAGCCGGATCACCGCAAGGGCTCCTCGACCACCCATTCGACGACACCGCGACCAGCGAGGTCGTCGAGAAAATCACTCACGTCGGCGCTGACCTCCGCGGGGTCGGCGTCGTACCTGGCGACGACGATGGCGACGATGTCCGCGACGCGGTTCCGCCCGTCCGCCGACTCGTAGATCAGCTTCGCCACGTCGGTCAGTTCCAACGCGTCCGCGTCGACGCCGATGACCAGGTCGCCGGAGACCCGGCGGACCCGGACGCCGAGGGCCCGGCGCGGCACGCGAAGGCCGGTGCTCATGTGGTCTCCACACGGATGGCGATGTCCTGGCAGATGGTGAGCACGGATCGGACCCACGGTCGCGGATCGGCCGGGTCGTAGTCCCGCATGGTCTCCAGCGCCCAGTAACGCTCGAACGAAAGCACCTCGGGAGCAGCCGCTTTGAACCGGTTGGGTCGCCACTTGGGCATGTGGCTGCCGTACTCGCCCGCGCTCTCCAACAGTGAGTCGACGGCGTGGCCGAGTGCCCGGCGAGCCGACAACACCGCGCTTTCCAGATGCCCGGCCTCCAGTTGGCCCAAGGCGTCTTCCGCGGCGTCATCGGCCAGGCCGAGCGACCGGACCACGACGATGGAGCGGAAGGCGGACTGGTTCAGCAGTTCGCATCTGGCCTCGATCCACTCGCTGCCCAGCAACGGCCGGCAGTGGACGAGGCGGGCCAGGGAGGTCTCCTCGCGTGGCGAGAGGATCTCGCCGGCGAAGACCTCACCTGTGTACCTGTCCCAGCTGATCTTGGCGAGCATCTGGTCGAACTGGCGCTCCAGCCAGTAGGTGATCTCCCAACGACGGCCGTTCTCGAAGAACACCTCGTTCCGCACCCGTGGCGGGTCGAGCGGCATCAGGGCGGCGTTGTAGCTCTCTGTCCGCACCTCCTCGGTGGTGACGACGTAGATGTCGAAGTCACTGCGGGAGTTCTCCCAGCCACGCGCGACCGAGCCGACGACGAAGGCGGCGATCGTGTCGTCAGGGAGCAGGTCGCGCTCTCGGAGCGGGTTGAGCCAGTCGGCGGTGTCCTGCTCCGGCGTGGGCACCGCCATGAAGGTCCGCTCGCTCATGTGCGGCTCACCAACGACATGCCGTCGGCGACGGGGAGCATGACGACCTCGACTCGGGAGTCCTTGACCAGCCGCTTGTTGAACTCGATGACCGCGTGGTCGGCCTCCTTGACCGGCTTCAGCACCCGGCCGCTGCGGAAGACGTTGTCGAAGGCGACGATTCCGCCCGGTCGGGTCCGCACGATCAGTTCCTCGAAGTACTCCAGGTACCCCTCCTTGTCGGCGTCGACGAAGGAGAAGTCCAGGTGCGGCTCGGCCGGCAGCGCGCGCAGCGTCTCGATCGCGGGCGCTATGCGCAGATCGATGCGGTCCACGACGCCGGCCGCCTGCCACGCTTCACGAGCGATCGGTGTCCAGTCGTCGGTGATGTCGCAGGCGATCAGGCGGCCGCCGGGCCGCAGACCGCGGGCGATCGCGAGGGAGGACATCCCCGTGAAGCTGCCCACGTCGACGGCGTGACGTGCGCCGAGGGTCCGGGCCAGCAGAGTGAGCAGAGCACTCTGCTCGGGTGCTGTCTGCCAGTGCGCCACCCGAGGAAGGGTCGAGGTCTGCTCGATGATCCGGCGCTGCACGGCATCGAGCGGAACGCTGTGCGCGAGCATGTACTCGCGCAGCGGGGCTGGTATGAGGAGTGTGCTGTCCTTCATGAGGCCGTGGCCTTTCGAACGGTCGGGTGGGTGAGGATGCGGCCGGAGGTGGTGGCGTCCCCGGCGGTCCGGCCGGCGTTGTCGAAGAGCTCGAGCACGTGCTCGGCGAGTTCAGGCGCCGTGGAGCGGTCCGAACGCACCACTGTCCACTCGGGATCGCCGGCGATCAGCCGGGTGGTCAGCTCGTCGAGTCGCACGATCTCGTCCAGGTGTCGACGCAGGAAGTCGTTGACAGCGTGCTTGGCGGGTCCTTCGCGGGCCGCCATCCGTTCTCGCCGGGCCGCGGGAGCACAGGTCAGGTAGATCTGCACGGCGAAGCGGGGAACACGGGCACGGATCCACTCGGGTGCCAGGTAGCACTCACCAGGGGTCAGAAAGGTGTTGAACGAGTGCTGTGTCAGCCAGTACCGGTCCTGCACCCTGACCGCACCTGGTTCGGGCGGTCTCTGCTGAGCGGCCAGTTCGGCGTCCACGATGAGCTGTGCGGAACGCACGCTGTTGAAGCGGCGCCACAGCCCCAGGTCACGGAAGGGTCGGTCCGTGGCATCGTCGAAGACCGCCACCGCTTCGCCGAGCATCGCGTCCACGAGTCCGCCCTTGGTCAGCGTGCCGTGTGACTGCGTGACCTCGTGGCCCCGTGCGCGCAACTCGGCCGCGATCAGCCGCGCGAGGCTGGTCTTGCCGCTGCACTCGTGTCCGTCCAGGAGGATGCCGGGGATGAAGGGACGTTGGACGGTGGTCCCTCGACCTGGGTCGGGTTTCATGGGCGGCTCGGGAAGAGTGCGGTTCTGACGGTCGTGGGTGCGTATCGGTCCCGAAGTCCGGTGAGGAGTGTCACCGCCCGAACCGGGTCGGTGGCCCCCGCCGTCTCTTCGGAGAGCATCAGCCCGGCCACCCCCTCAGCCAGCAACCCGCTGACGGTGGCGAGCTCCGATCGGTGCGGCAGCCACCCGGCCGCGAGGCTGGTCAACAGCTGGGTACCGACGAGCACAGGGCATCCGATCGCGCGCGCCGCGTCCAGCACCCGGCGGCAGGCCGCGTGGAACTCGACCGGGCCGGTGTCGAGCAACAGGTCGCCGCGTCCGAGCAGGATCCCGTCGGCGGCCCGGGCGACCTCGTCCGCCGACGCCGCTCCGGTCGCTGTCTCGACCTTCGCGACCACCGAGGGCAGTGGACCCTCGCGGACACCCTCGCTCAGCACCGCGCGGGCACGGTCGACGAGATCGGCCGACTCGGCGAAGGAGATCACCACAGCGTCGAACGGTGTACCGGCCATTGCCCGCAACCCGGCGAGGTCGTAGGGGGTGAACTCCTGTGCGCCCCCGGCGTCGCGGGCACCGGGGAAGGAGAGCCCTCGCCGGATCCCGATCACGCCGGTGGTCAGCGGTACCGCCCTGCACGAACCCGCGGCGTGTTCCACGATCCGCAACGCGTCCTCCCCGTCGCCGATGACGACGAGGTCGCCGACCGATGGACGCGGGTCGCCGGGACCGAGGCCGGACACCCCGAGCCGCGGCACCGGACCGGTGAGATCGGAAGGGCCGGCGTCGAAGCGCAGCACGAGCTCGGTGACGCCGGCCAGGTCCAGGTAGGCGTCGTTGGTCAGTCGCGGTTTGGCGCCGGGGAGGTCGAGCACCAACTCGACCGGCAGACCAAGATCCGCGGCGAGCTCACGAACCACTTCGGCGAGGGCCGCGAGCTGGGCCACGGGGGTCTTGGATGCCGTGAAGCGGAACACATCCACCCCGGCTTTCAGCAGGTCACCGAGGACCTCCCTGGAGGAGCAGGCCGGTCCGACCGTGGCGACGACGTGGGTCATGCCGGCCCGCTCAGGCCCACGCACCGAGCAGCCCGAGCGTCTCGGCGGCTCGGGTGGCCGGGCCCGCGTCGAGGCGAGCCAGCCCCGCGTGCGTGAAGGACAGGCTCAGGCGGAAGACGAGCCAACCCACTTCCTCATGCTCGCGCCTGGTGAAGTCGAAGGGATCTCCGAGCATCTCGGACGTCCACGTACCCAGTCGGTCGTACAGGTGGGGCGGCACCAGGGACAGCGCGCTCAGGCCGTAGCGCAGCAACACCAGGCAGGCCATCAGCTCCAACCGGGCGGCCTCGCTCGCATCGACGGGGCGGTCGAAGTAGGCCTCCAGGAACTTCTCGAGCAGCGCGCCCTCGATGCCGAGCGAGAGCATCGCGTTGGCCAGGTCGTACAGCGGGTCCCCGAAGCCGAGGTGGTCGAAATCGATGAGCCAGGCGCGCATGCCGTCGAACAGGACGTTGCCGCGGTTCAGGTCGTGGTGGCAGAGCCGGTCCTCGACCCCGAGCCGGCCGAGCGCCGCTCGCAGGCCGTCGAACCGTTCGGACGCCTCGCTGTAGATCGCGAGCTCGGGAATCCGGGGGGCGAGTCGCGCCACCCCGGACCGCGCGGCGTCTATCTTGCCCTCGTGCAGCCGCGGGTCACCGTCCATGTCGAGGGTGTGCAGCTCACGCAGGACCCGAGCGAGTGAGAGAGCCTGCCACTGGGCGATCGGTCGGGTGGCGGGAGCGCCCAGGATCTCGTCCATGACCAGCACGCCGCTCACGGGATCGGCGTACTCCACCCTCGGGCCGACCCCGTGCTTGCCGAGCAACTGGGCTGCCCTGAACTCCGTTGGTACGACGCCTTCTTCAGCGAACCGCAGGTCGATCACACGTGCGACCCGACGGGTACCGTCAACAGCGATGGAATAGGTCGATGCCCATGGCGTGGGGGTGGCCGGGAAGGCGCTCACCGTCGCCCTGTCGCTCAGCCCGAGGATCTCCAGAACACCCGCAAGCCGATCATCAGCACACATGGATGACCTCTTTCCGATCAGCGTCCGTGCAGCATCAAACAGCGCGCTCCCCTTCGTCAAGGCACCGATCACCGTATCCGATAAGGGCATTCGTGAACTTCGATGCTGAATCCGGCCAAGCGTCGCTATGGTAATCATGGAGGTTGTCGGTTCGCATCGCGGCACATTCGACGGTTGCGGGCCCGGTCAAGTGGCCCTGTCGTGAGGGTTATCAATCATGCGCGAAGATGTTGCCATCATCGGTGTTGCCTGCCGATATCCTGGCGCCGCGCATGCCCACGCGTTCTGGGACGACCTCGCGAACAAACGGTCCGGGATCAGAGAAGTCGGTCCGGACAACTGGAGTTCGGACACGTTCTATTCGCCGGACGGCGTTGAGTCCGGGCAGGTGAACACGAAATGGATCGGCGGCCTCAGTGACTCGCGCAACTTTGATCACGCGTTCTTCAACATCTCGCCACGTGAGGCGGTCGCGCTGGATCCGCAGCACAGGATCCTCCTCGAGGA
This sequence comes from Actinophytocola gossypii, assembly GCF_025165815.1. GTDB lineage: Bacteria > Actinomycetota > Actinomycetes > Mycobacteriales > Pseudonocardiaceae > Actinophytocola > Actinophytocola gossypii. The sequence continues at coordinate 573,335 of NZ_JAFFZE010000004.1, forward strand.
GGCATGGCACTGCCTCGAGGATTCCGGCCTGCCGATCGACCTGCTCCGCCGGTCACGGACGTCGGTGAACATCGCCCTGTCGGTGCACGACTACCTGCTCAGGGCCACCGCCAACAACAAGCGGGTCGACGTGTTCGACCCGGTCGGCAACTACCACTGCATGTCGGCCAACCGTATTTCGTACTTCCTGGATCTGCGCGGCCCCAGTCGCGCGGTGGACACTGCCTGCTCGTCCTCACTGGTGGCGTTGAGCCACGGCCGACAGGACCTGCTGCACGAGGACTGTGATTTCGCCGTCGTCGGCGGCGTGAACCTGATCTCCTCGCCATGGCGCTATCTGGCATTCACGCAGTCCCGCATGCTCAGCCCTGACGGCCGCTGCTTCACCTTCGATTCCCGGGCGAACGGATACGTGCCTGGTGAGGGCGCCGGCGTGGTACTGCTGACCAGGCTGTCGAACGCCGAGCAGCTCGGCTGTCACGTGTACGGCGTGCTCAAGGGCATCGCCACCAACCATAACGGGCACAATCGAACCGTCACCGCGCCCAGCGTTTCGGCACAGGTCGATGTCATTTCCCGTGCGCTGGCCGACGCTCAGGTGGACCCGGCCCAGGTGAGCTATGTGGAGGCGCACGGGACCGGCACCAGCCTGGGTGATCCGATCGAGATCGAGGCCCTCGACATCGCCTACGCCCGGCGGGAACGGGCATCGGCGCTGACGGTCGGCTCGGTCAAGACCAACATCGGTCACGTCGAGGCGGGCGCGGGCATGGCCGGCCTGATCAAGGTCCTGCTCATGCTCCGGAACAGGACCATCGCACCCACCCTGAACGTCGAGCGGGTCAACCCGCTCATCGAGCACACCGCGGAGCGAATCGAGTTCCCCGGCGACGCCGCGCCGTGGTCGAGCGAGGGGCCGCGAACGGCGGGCATCAGCTCGTTCGGGTTCGGTGGCGTCAACTGCCACGCCATCGTGTCGGAACACCAGCCGCGTGAGCGTCGGCCGGACCCGGTGCGAGGCGGAGTGTCCGACGGCGGTGTCCCGCCGGTGTTCACCCTCGCGGCGAAGACTCGTACCGCACTCGAGCGTTCGCTCGGTGAATGGTCCCACCACGTGCGTTCCGCGCGGCCGGAGACGTTGGCCGGCCTTTGCCGGGCCACGAACCAGCGAGATCTGACGCTGCCGTACCGGTTCGCCGCGCGCGCCGGCGATCTCGTCGTCGCGCTCACCCGCGTGGAAGGCGAGATCCGACACAGCCAAAGGTCCCCGGAACTCGCGATCCTCCTGACAGCCGACCCCGTGGAGTCGATCCGCGACCCGGGCGTCGCAGCGCACCGGTCGATCGTTCTCGCCGAAGCCGTCGCGGACCCGGCGAATCCAGCTCTTGACCCGTTCGCCACACGATTGGCCGTACTGCGTGCCTTGGCCGAACGCGCTGTGCACGGGGCCGAGTTGGTCGCACACTGCGGCGATGGTGCCGCCGCTGTCATGGTGCATTCCGGGATGATGTCCGTCGCCGACGCCGCCGAGGCACTGGCCGCCGACGGCCCTCTCGTCGTGACGGCGTCGCCAACCGTCGCGGTGCACATCGGTGCGCGGTCGTTCCTGCCCAACGAGATAACGGCGGAGTACTTGGCGGAACTCGCCAACAACTGTGCCCGATCGGTAGCCGTGGTCGCGGCATACGCGGCACACGCCGCCGGTCTTCTCGGGCACCAGCACACCTTCGTTCGGGAACTCGGCGCGTGGGCGAACCCGACGCGCGCCCACGGCCTCTTCCTGACCGAGGCTGTTCACGACTTCGCCGAGATCGCGGACTCGTTGAGACCCGAGCACCGCGCGATGACGGCCCTCGCGATCGACGCGGCCCACACGGAGATCGACCACGCCTGGGGTTTGACAGCTGCCGGATGGCGCGACCCGGCCACCCACGAACTGGCGAACCTCGTCCGCAGGAACATCGTGTCGCCCACGACGGCATTGCACATGCTCGCCGGGTCAGCCGATCTGGCAGCGGTCGCCGCGCAGGCGCGCGAACATCGCGATGTCCGCTCCTCGGTGCTGACAGACGTGCCGCTGCTGCGGCGGCACACGGCCGAGCAGCACCGTGGTCTTCGCATTCCCGCCACACGGGCCGAGGCGGTGCGGGATCTCCCGCAGGATGTTCGAGCGGATTGCCTGGCCGTCGTCGGAGCATTCGGCAGCACGGATCCCAGGGTTCGCTCGGTGCGGATCGACCCATCGACAGCGGATGCGTTCGCCACCTGCCTGATCGAACTCTGGCTTACCGGCTGCGACATCGACTGGGCGGGCGCGCAAACCGGTGTCGAGCACATCCCAGGACTACCCGGTTACTCCTTCGATCCGCACGAGCACTGGCACGAGGACGAGGTGTTCAGATTCGACGGCCGTGAACCTGCCACGCCCTCCGTGCCGGAGGGACGGTCGGCGAATGCTCGACGTCACGACGGGTACGAGGCGAGTGACCGGCCAGCGGAAGCGGCCCAGTCCGTCTCCGCGACCATGCCGGACGACGACCTGGCAGCGGAACTGCGACAGCTTCTGCGCCAGTTGGTGGCGCAGAGCACCAAGAACCAGCTCTCCACGGTAGGTACGGACACCGAGTTCGCGGATCTCGGCATCGATTCGCTGATCATCCACTCGCTCAACGGAGAACTGTGCCAACGCTTCGGCGAGGTCGCGGTCACCTTGTTCTTCGAGTGCCGCGACATCCGGTCGCTGGCCGACCACCTTCTCCGGGACTACCGACCGGCCGTCGCCACCTACTTCGCCGAACACACGAGCACTCACCGCACTCCGGAAACGCCGGTGGCACAACACAGCCCGGACGGACCGCGATCGGGCGCGGCGCGGCACCCGATGCCGCCCGCCGCACAGCCGATCGCGATCATCGGGCTCGATGCCAGGTTCCCCGGCGCGGACTCCCTCGACGAGTTCTGGGCCGGTCTCCGCGACGGTGCCGACTGGATCACGGAGATTCCGCGCGACCGCTGGGACCACGACCGCTATTTCGATCCCCGCCGCGGCGTGCCGGGCAAGGTGTACGCCAAGTGGGGCGGATTCCTCTCCGATGTCGACTGTTTCGACGCTGCCGCCTTCGGTATCGCACCGTCCGACGCTCAGTTCATGGATCCCCAGGAGCGGTTGTTCCTCGAGTCCGCGTACGCCTGCCTGGAGGTCGCGGGCTACTCGCGGGAGCGCCTGCGCGCCCAACACGACAACGAGGTCGGGGTCTTCGTCGGGGCCAGCTTCAACAACTACCAACTGATCCAGTACGAAGCCGACCTGGCGAGGCGCGGCAGCCCCGCGGGCGTTCTCAACTCGCAGACCTACGCGATCGCCAACAGGGTGTCGTTCACCTACGATCTGCGTGGCCCCAGCCTCACCCTGGACACCGCGTGTTCGTCATCGCTGTCCGCCATTCACCTGGCCTGCGAGAGTCTGCGCCGAGGTGAGTCCGCGATGGCGCTCGCGGGCGGGGTGAACCTGTCGCTGCATCCGTCGAAGTACCAGATGATGGCGAGGTATCAGTTCCTGTCATCCGACGGGCGGTGCCGGGCCTTCGGTGACGGTGGCGACGGCTATGTGCCCGCCGAGACGGTCGGTAGCTTTCTGCTCAAACCCCTGGCCACCGCCGAACGCGACGGTGATCGAATCTATGGCGTCATCCGGGGCAGCGCACACACCCACGGCGGCCGGGCCAACGGGTTCACCGTCCCCAATCCGGCCGCCCAGGCTCTGACGATCGAGCGGGCGCTGCACCGGGCGGCCGTCGATCCGGTCACGATCAGCTACATCGAAGCGCACGGGACCGGGACCAAACTGGGCGATCCGACCGAGATCGCCGGCATCACAAAGGCACTCGGCACGACGCACAAGCAGTACTGCGCCGTCGGCTCGGTGAAGTCGAACATCGGCCACGGCGAGGCGGCGGCCGGTGTGGCGCAGGTTGCCAAGGTGATTCTGCAGATGCAGCACCGCACACTGGTTCCGTCGCTGCTGCACGCCGACCGGACGAATCCGTCGATCGACTTCGCGAACTCACCGGTGTACGTGCAACAAAGTCTCGAGGACTGGAACCCCGACCGCAGTGGGCTCGGCGACATCCCCTTGCGCGCCGGCATCACCTCGATCGGCGCGGGCGGCACCAACGTCCATCTCGTCATGGAGGAGTACGGCAGATGAGCACCGGTCATCCATCGAGTCCTGCCGCTCGCTTCGTCCTGACCATCTCGGCGGGCAGCGCTGAATCCCTCACTGCCTACGTGCGGGGGCTGTCCACCTTCCTCTCCGGCGATCCGCGGCCCGGGCGACACCCGTTCCCCCACACGGTGACCCTGCCAGGTGTGGCCGCGACGCTGTTGAACTTCCGGCGGTGCGCGCCGCACCGGCTGGCACTGAGCGCGGCCACCCTGGCTGAGGCGGCCGACAAGCTCATCTCCTTCACCGAGCACACGTCGAATCCGCACTCGACCGCACCACACGGCCTGTACGCGAACGTCATCCACCGGAGCACTTTCGACGAGGACGCCGTCGCGAGCCAGGACCGGGACTACCTGCTGGCGCTTGCCGCGAGCGGACGCCATGAGCAGCTCGCGAAGCTGTGGTCCGTCGGGTTCCCGGTCGACTGGCGGCACGTCTATCCCGAACTGGTCGCCGAACGTCCGGTCTATCTACCACCGGTGCCGTTGGACCGACGTCGATACTGGCCGCACGCACCCGAGGCCGCATCCGCGACAACCACGAGAGCGGCCGCGCCGCCAGATGCCGACGATCGACGTCGCCCAGGGAACAAGTCCTCGCAACTCGTGGCCGAGCTGACGAACCTGCCGACCGCTCTTCGCGAGCGCCGGCTCTGCGACTATCTGCAGGATCGCATCGCCGTGCTGCTCGACTATCCGGACGGAGAGCGTCCGCACACCGACCGCGGGTTCTTCGACCTCGGCATGTCGTCCATCCACCTGGGGCAGGTGCGGCAGTCCATCATCGCCGACACCGCGTTCGAACCAAGCGACACGTCGGCGTTCGAGCATCCGACCATCGCCGAGTTCGCCGCCTATCTGGCGCGCGAGCTGGCGGCCCACAGCGAATCCGAGATCGCACCATCGGATTCCGTGGTGCACGGGCCCGACGCGACGGAGCCTGCTCAGGCTCTCCTGCCGCACACCCTCGGCGAGGACGACATCGACCGGCTTTCCGCCCACGACCTGGAACGCGCACTCATCGAGGTGGTTTCGTGACGGGATACCTCGACACGGACCACGAGATTCGGACGCTCAAAGCGCTACTTCGCAAGTCGCTCAACACGATTCGCGAACTCAACCAGAGTGCCACGAATGCCGGACCTGCCGAGCCGATCGCGGTCATCGGCATGGCTTGCGAGCTTCCCGGCGGGGCCACCACGCCAGAAAAGTACTGGTCCCTGCTCCGGTCCGGTCGCGAATGTACGCGCAACGCGCCGGCCAGCGAATGGGTGGCGGATGTCTACGATCGCTACTTCAGCCAGAACCCACGAGCGGTCCGCAACACTCGCGCGAACTATCTCGACAGTGACGTCATGCTCTTCGACCCGCGCGCCTTCAACATCTCCCCGAAGGAAGCGCGGGACATGGACCCGACGCAGCGACTCGCGCTGAAGCTCACAGCTCAGGCACTGGAGCGCGCCGGGTATCAGCCGCGGCGCATCCACGGTCGCGTCGGAGTGTACTTCGGCCTCGTCGGCGGCGAATACGGTGCGCTCGCGCGACAGTCGGCCGAGCCGGGCACGTATGTCGCCACCGGCTCGCTCAACAGCGTGGTGGCCGGCCGGATCAGCCACACCTTCGATTTCGGTGGGCCCGCGGTGGCCGTCGACACGGCGTGCTCATCGTCGTTGGTCGCGCTGCACCTGGCCACCGAGAGCATCCGCGCAGGAGACTGCGACGTCGCCGTGGTCGGCGGGGTGAACCTGCTGCTGGACCCGTCGATCTTCACCGTGCTGTCGGGCTTCGGCGCGCTCTCCGCTGACGGTCGTTGTCGCCCGTTCGCCGCGGACGGTGCGGGGTACGGCCGTGGCGAGGGCGGCGGGGTGGTCGTGCTGAAGCGTTGGAGTGACGCGGTGCGTGACCGCGACAACGTGCTGGCCTTGGTGCACGCCACGTCGGTCAACCACGACGGAACCTGCAGCGGACTGACCGTGCCGAACGGACGGGCGCAGCGTGCCCTGATCGAGCGGACTCTACAGCGGTCAGGTCTGCGAGCCACCGACGTCGACTACCTCGAGGCACACGGTACCGGTACTCGGCTGGGGGATCCCATCGAGTTGTCGGCGGCGAGTGCGGTCTACTGCCAGAACCGTTCCTCGGATCGACCGCTCATCGTCGGCTCGGCGAAGGCGCAGATCGGGCACCTCGAGGCGGCGTCCGGCATCGCCTCGCTCATCAAGCTCGTTCTGGTGCTGCAGAACCGTTGCGTGCCGGCACAAGTCGTCGCGGGTGAACCCAACCGCGACATCGACTTCGAGCGCATGTGCCTGCGACCGACCGCGGCCGAGGCACCGCTGACCTCCTCCCGGCCGGTCGGTGCGGTCAGCTCCTTCGGCTTCAGCGGCACGAACGGGCACGCGATCCTGTCAGCGGCTCCGCCGGCCGAGACAGTGCGGGCCGGGCGCAGGCTGAAAGCTCAGCCGGTGCTGCTGTCGGCTCGCTCGGCCACCGCGCTGACGGACCAGTTGCGCCGTCTGGCCGATCATCTGACCGAGGTCGAATCCGACCTTGAGGACGTCGGATTCACGCTGGCGGTCGGCCGGGACCACGGACCGTTTCGCACCAGCCTGTTGGCCGAAACCCGCGAACAAGCAGTGCGAACCCTTGAGGCCAGGCTCGCCACACCACACCTCGTCACCTCATCGCGCCTGTTCCGCGCCGGTGCGGCCAAACTCGGGTTCGTTCTCGGGGCGGCGGATCGCGGATGGCAGGCCCGGCGGTGGTACGGGCTGTTCTCCGCATTCCGTGACGGGTTCGACCGAGTCGACGCGGCCTGGTCCGAACTGGGTGGATCGCCGTTGACCCGCTGGATCGAATCGGACACCCATCCGTCCAGCGCGGTGGAGTCCGCCGCCCTGCAACTCGGACTGCTGTGCGGCACGGTGCGGCTGTGGCGGGCGTTCGCCATCCAGCCGGCGATCTGGATGGCCGAAGGCATCGGATGCTTCGCGGTCGCCGTCGAGACCACCGCTCGCACCGCACATGACGCCCTCGCTGAGCTGAGCCAACTGGTCCAGGGTGAACAGGTACGTCCTGACGGCAGCATCGACCTCTCCGGACTACCGGCTCCCACGATCGGTCGCGCCTCCACCCACGGCCGTCACCTCGATGCCGCCGTGATCTGCCCACGTGACGGAGACTTCGTCGGTCCTCACCACCTGGCTGACCCCGCCTACTGGGCCGCGGCCGCCACCGTGCGCGCCGACATCGCGGCGGCCGGCCGTCTGTGCGTGGAACACGACGTGCGCATCGGCGTGTTGGTCGGTGAAGGCGGCACGACCGCTCGTGTCCGGCAGGTTCTCGAACCGGTTCTCACTCTTGTCGACACCGACGAGGATGTGGACGATCCGCGGCAGGCCCTCATCCAGTGCCTGTTGCGCCTGTACGAGTTGGGCTTCGACATCGACTGGCGCCCGCTCTACGAGAACACGGCGGCGCGACGGACCACCGTGCCCACGAGTTCCCTGGACGAAGCGGTATACGCCTTCGTGTCCGCTGCCGAGCGGCCGGTCGACGTTTCCACCGCCGACCGCTCCGACGCACTGCAACCGGCGCCGCACCTCTCGCCCGGCGACAAACTCGAGGTGGATTTCGAGCTGGACCCTGCCGAGCTGGCCCTCTCGGACACGCACCATGTCGTTCACATCGGTTACTTCGTCGAAATGCTGTTGCGCGGGGTGACCACAGTCGCACCGGGCCACGAGTTCGAGGTGGCCGACATGCGTTTCAGCGCGGCCCTGGTCCTGCGCGACGCACCCGGCATCGTCCGGTTGGTGTTCGACGGGTTGGGTAGCTCCGGCGCGAGCTTCGCCTTCCACTCCCTGGCCGATGCCGCGACCAACCAATGGCAGCAGCACGTGCACGGAACACTGCGCGAGCGGCCACCAGTCGCGGAGTCGGTCCGTGCTCGCCCGCCGGGCGCGGAACACCTGTGCTCCGGAGACGAGTTCTATGCGCGCTTGGGAGAGCGTGGAATGCACCTCGGACCAAGCGTACGTGCTGTCGGAGACGTGTTCCGGACCAGTTCCGGTGTCCGGGCCACCGTCGCCGCGGAACACCGCGCTGCCCCGGCGCGGGCCTCCGCTCGGGTCGCCCCCGGACTGCTGGACGCCTGCGCGCAGCTCTTCCACGCCGCGCTACCTCCTGGCGAGCCGTCGACGGCGGCGTTCATGGTGGAACGACTGCAGGGTCTGATCGTTCATTCCGGGGCGCCCGCAGCGGTCGCCGAGCTACAGGTCGAGAATGTGCGGGTCGAACCCGACGGTGCGCTCGCGCACGGTCGGGTCTCCGTCCACGACGTGGATGGCCGGACGGTGCTGCGGTGCGCCACCGCCACCGTTCGTGTCCTCGATCGAGGGATCGAACAGGTGCTGGCTGCCGCAGGCCCGGTCGGTGACGCTTTGCGCCTCACCTCCGACGACCTGGCCGCCGCCGGCGCGGGAGATCGGACCGCTGTCGAAGGCATCGTGCGCCGCATGGTGGCAAGGTTGACCGACGCGCCGGAGGACGGCATCGGGCCAGGTGATTCGACGGCCGCGCTCGGCATCGACTCCCTGCAGGCCACTGCTCTGCACCGGGCACTGCGACCGATCGACCCGGACGGACTGGTGCCGCTGGCCGACATCGTTGCCGGAAGCTCCATCTCCGATCTGGCCGCCCGGTTGCTCGGCAGGCGCAATGGTGTCGCGGTACGTGATGTTCCGGCGACGGCCACTTCCGTCGAACGCGCTGGCGGCTACCTGAAGCGGCGAGTGGCGGCCGCGCGGGTCCGTCTGTTGTGCGTTCCCTACGGTGGCGGCAGCACGCTGGTGTTCCAGCGTTGGCAGACGTTGCTCGGTCCGGACGTGGACGTGTGCCCGGTGGCGCTCCCAGGTCGCGGCGAGCGTCTCGGCGAACCGCTGGTACCCGACGTGTACGACGTCGTGGACTCCCTCGAACCGGAAGCCGCCGAGGCATGTGACGAACCCGTTGTCATCTACGGCCACAGCGCGGGCGCGCTGATCGGTTACCTGCTGGCGCTGCGTCTCCGGCGCCGCGGCATCACCACCATCCGGCATCTCGTCGTCGGGGCCTTCAGCAGCCCAGGAGTCACGGAGAACCCCTTCTACCGCAAGAGTTTGCGTGCTCTCGCTGCCGTCGGGTATCCGGGCCTGCCGAGCACCGCCCAGATCCGGGCGCTCGACACGGACGCGCTACGCGAGCTGGCACGGTTGTTGTCGCTCCCGGCCCCGCCGGATGTGGACGCCGAGTTCCTGCGCCTCACGCTGCCGATTCTGGTCAACGACCTTCGCCTGGTAGGCAGCTACCGGCCCGCCGAGGCGGATGTGCTCGACATACCCGTCACCGCGGTGCACGGCGCACAGGACGACCGAGTGGCCGGTGACGAGATGCGCGACTGGCGTCACCGCACCTCCGCGGGCTTCGACTTCCACACCGTGGCGGGCGACCACCTGTTCCTCCACGGGGACCAGCGGGAACATGAACTGCTCGACATCATTCGTGAGGTGCTGAAGTGACGACCACGGACACGGACGAAGTCGAAGTACTGGTGGTCGGCGCCGGCCCGGTCGGCCTCACCCTCGCTTGCGCGCTCGCCGACAACGACGTGCGGGTGCGGATCGTCGACAAACTCGAGCACTGGTCACCGCTGAGCAAGGCCATGACGCTCACGCCGCGCACGCTGGAGTGCTTCCACATGCTCGGAGTGGCCGCCGAATGTCTACGAACCGGCATCATGTCCCGGCGGATCAACCACTACACCCAGCGCGGACGTGTCATCGGCGTGGCGGACCTCGCCGAGCTGGATGGCGAATATCCGGGGCTGCTGCAGCTCAGCCAGGGCGATACCACCGGCATCCTCGACCGCGCGGCGGCTGACCGAGGCCTCACCGTTGAACGCGGCCGTGCCCTCACCGACATCGACGTCGAGGGTGACAGCCATCGCTGTCACCTGCGGGACACCGATGGCCGGGCCCGCACGGTCACCGCGCGTTTCGTGGTCGGCGCGGACGGGGGCCGCAGCCGGGTTCGGGAGATCGTCGGAGCGGCCTTCGACGGCGCGGAACAGGATGAGACCTTCATCATGGCCGACGTCGAGATGCGCGGATTTCCCTATCACGCGCACGAGCGACATCAGTTCTGGCTCGACGAAGGCACTTTTCTCGCGGTCCTGCCCATCAACGGCCGCATGTTCCGGCTCGTCTCCACCTGCCGGGTCGCCACCGCGGAGGTGGACGCGGAATTCGTGTTGCGCCGCTTCAGGGAAGTGCTGAGGGCAGTCGGTCTTGACGCGGTGACACTGGGCGATCCGTACTGGGTCAGTCGGTTCAACCCCCGGCAGTTCATCGCCGAGAGCTTCCGGAGTGGGGGAATCTTCCTGGTCGGCGACGCCGCACACGTTCAGAGCCCCATCGGCGCACAGGGACTGAACACCGGCATCCAGGACTCGATCGACCTGGCCTGGAAGCTGGCGGTCGTGCTGCGCGCCAAGGCTGGCGACGCCCTGCTCGACAGCTACCACGGCGAACGGTTTCCCGTGGCACAAGCCCTGTTCGACTACAACAACATGCTGAGTGAACGCGTGTTCGGGAGGAACCGGTGGAGGCGAAGTCGGCTGCGTAGTCAGAACAAGCGCCTGAACCGACGCGCATATCACGCCGCGGAGATAGCGAAGCTCAGTCAGTTCGCTGTCGCCTATCCCGCACCGACGGGATCTGTTCCACGTTCCCGGGTGGTCCCCGGCCGTCGCATGCCGACCTGTGCGCTGACGTCGGCTTCCGGCCCGTTCGACCTGCTGCGCGAACTGGGCGCGAGGCGGCACGTCATCCTGGCGTTCGCAGGTGCGCACGATACCGTCGAGTCGCTCGTCGGCCCGGCACTGGAAAGGTACAGGGAGCGTCTTGGCGACCACGCGTTCCGCGCCTACACCGTGCACGAAAGGGTTTCCGCGGGTCAACTCTTCGACATGCCCGCCGGCCCCCACGCTCTGATCGACATCGCCGGGCGCTGCCGGGCCAACCTCGATCTCCAGCTACGCGACGTCGTGGTGATCCGTCCCGACGGCTACGTCGGCGCCGTGGCGGACGCCGAATCGCTGTCCGCACTTGACGACTTCCTCGACCGCTTGTTCGTCGGACAGCCCAACTCGGTCTCGCGGCGGTGACCGGATCGAAGGGGACACCGTGCCAGTGATCATGTTCGCCGGTCAGGGCTCGCAGTACGCGGGAATGGGGCGCGACCTGTTGGACGAGTTCCCCGAGCACCTGGCGCAGGCGGACGAGGTGCTCGGCTACTCCGTCCGCGATCTGTGCCTCGACGACAAGGACGGCTGGTTGACGTCCACGAGGTTCGCCCAGCCCGCGTTGTACGTCGTGAACGTGTTGACGTACTTGCGTGTCCGGCGGCTGTGCGAGATCGAACCCACCGCACTGCTCGGGCACAGCCTCGGTGAGTACTGCGCCCTGCACATCGCGGACGTGTTCGACTTCCCCACCGGACTCGCACTGGTGGCACGCCGCGGCGAACTGATGACCGATGCCGGCGACGGCGCCATGGCCGCGGTCATCGGACTCGACGCCGGCGCGGTGCACGACGCTCTCGCGACCTGGAGCGGAGACGGGCTCTGGGTGGCCGGCTACAACACGCCGGATCAGACCGTCCTCTCAGGCTTTCCCGACCAGGTGCGTGCGGCCAAAAATCACTTCCTTGATGCCGGCGCACGAACCTATGTCCCACTGAACGTGAGCGGCGCGTTCCATTCCCCGTTGATGGCGCCGGCCCGGTCGGAGTTTCAGCGCGTACTGGCCAGAACCGACCTGCGCGCTCCGCGAATACCGGTGGTGAGCAACACCACCGGCGCGATTCACACCGTCAACCGGATCGAACACGATCTGGGCGAACAGATTTCGGGCCCGGTCCGGTGGGTGGACAGTGTTCAGTTGCTGGCGGGCCGCGGCGAAACCTCCTGGATCGAGATCGGTCCCAAGACGATGCTCACGCCGATGGTCGAATCGATCCTGGCGTCCCCTGAGCCTTCGTCCGGCGACCGAGCGGAGCGGTGGACGATGAGTCCAGCAGCGACTCGCCGTCCTGGCACATGGTCTGGGAGACCACGTCGATGAAGATCCGCGTCTCTCGGTTGAGTTTTCTGCCCTGCCGCCAAACGATCTGGGCGAAGACCTCGAAGGAGGGCTGCCAGTCGAGCACGCTCAGCCGCGCTTCCTTGACCGCACTCGCCACGGCGGTCGCGGGCAGAACACTGATGCCGATCCCGGTCGCGATCCCCTGCTTGACCGACTCGATGTTACCGAACTCGATGAGGGAGACCGGGGTGTCGGCGCCCTTGTTGAAGTCCGACTCCATGAGCGCCCGGTAGGAACAATTCGTCCCAGGCGCAAGTACGGGAAACATTCGCAGATCGGACGTCGACACCTGCGCGGTGCGGTCCAGCGGATGCCCGGGCGCGACCACGGCCACCAGCCGCTCGGCCCCGAGTACTTTGGTCTCCAGTCCATGATGCCGATTCTCGGGTTCGATCAGGAAGCCCACGTCCAGCATTCCCCTGCGCAAGGACTCGTGCGCCTCGCGGCACGTGGTCGACTGGAGAATCAACTGCATTTGGGGGTAGCGGTGATAAAAGAACTCGAGGACGGCGGGCATGCGGTATGAGATCAGACTCTCGACCGCCCCGATCGTCAGAGTTCCCGACGGTTCGGTCTCGTCAGCCAAGGAGCTTCGTGCCTCGTCGACAAGTGCGAGGATACGTTCCACGTAGGGGACGAGCCGTTCACCGACCGGCGTGAGCCGGATCTTCCCTCCGAATCGTTCGAAGAGCTCCATGCCCAAAGCAGCCTCAAGGCTTTTGATCTGCGCGGTCACGCTGGACTGCGCGTACCGGAGTTCGGTCGCGGCTTTGGTGAAACTCATGTGGGTCATGACACGGTGGAACGTGCTCAGTTGTTTCAGATCCATACCAATTCCCCCAATGCCCGCAGATGCTGGTGAGTCTCAGTGGCGTTGCGGAGCCGACACTGGCGGTCAGGCGAAACCCAATCCTGCCAGGTGGAATTTCGACCGCCCCGGGGTCGGCCCTGAGATTTGCCTACCACTCGCCCCGCGCGGCCACGGTCGCCAGCACCTCCGGGCTGTACACCTGTACTCGCGAATCAGCGATCACTGTGGTTCCTCCCACGATGCCCCTTCACCGATGCCAAGTGCTCCGACAAACACTCTGACATGTTCGGGTGCGTCCGCGCCGGTCGTCGTGTCAAGCTCAAGTGGGGCGAGATCAGGTCTTGAACCGTTGTACTGAGGACGACCGAGGAGTGATCCGGAGGTAGGGCCGGTCACGTCGTCGATGGGACCGGGCGTGCCCGATGGGATCGTGGCTGGCGCTCTGGTCGCGCGGTCGCATGAGTCCTTCGCGGGCTGGGGCCGGGTGATGCTGGCTGCGCGACGGCACGCATCGGCGGGTGCCATTGATCAAGGAGACTCGTCCGATCGCGGCCCAGCTGATCGAGAAGGCGAGAAGGACAACACGCACGCCCGGTCGTTCACCGTGCCACGCTGAGGACGGAATCGCCACGCCGTCCTGTGCGATGCCACGCACTGGGGACGAGGTGGGTGCGCAGCCCGGCTACGAGCACCTTTCACCGACGCGGGCGAGCGGGTCGACCTTCAGGTCGGTCTCCGGGTTGAACGGCGGGTCGAACAGCCCGGTCCGGAACCGGCTCAGGTACGGGTCGACCAGGAGGGTCCGGTCGCCGACGTCGATCCGCCAGCCGGCGGTGCCCAGCCAGCGGAACGTGGCGGTGGGGCCGCCGCGCCCCTGGCGGCGGGGGGCGGCGGCCGCGGCGGCGGTGCTCCGGTGGAGTGCATGCCACTCCCACCGGTGCTGTCACACGGGGCCTCGGTCGCACAGTAACCACCCGGGTCGAAACCAGTTGTACTCGTGGTCGAACGTTCCGTCGGGCAGGGTGCCCCGGTAGGAGCCCACCAGCGCCGGATGGTCGTACTGGGCGCCGCGGCCGAGCTCGGCCACCACCACGCCCTCGCCGCGTACCCCCATGTCCCACACGTCCGGGGTGTTGATCCGGTCGATGTTCCACTCGACCGTGCCCGCCGCCGCTTGCGACCGGGCGGCAGCCGGCTCCGGCTCCGGCAGCGCGATCTCCGTGTCGGCCTCGATCGCGGCCACCTCCGGCCGCGCCGCCAGCTCGTCGACCAGCGCCAGGTCCCGGTGACGATGAGGCTGTTGTCGATCCAGAACGAGCTGAACTCGGCGCCGCGCTCGGTCAGCAGCGCGCGCAGCCCGGCCTGTGTCCGCTCGGCGTGCATGGTCTTGGCCTCGTACACGAACTCGGCACGCGACCCGTCGTCCTGGCTCCGGTCCGCCGCGCCGGACAGGTCCACCTGCGCGGCCAGCATCACCCAGAACGTCGTGTTCGGTCCGTCGTCGGCGTCGTCGAGCACCGCCGCGTCAACCACCGTGAGCGGCGCCGTGGCGAGCGCGGGCGCCGAGCCGGTGGCCGCGGTCGCGGCGAGCAGGCCGCACGCGAGCAGGGCGGGTAACCAGCGCCGGTTGCGGTGCCGTCGGATCATCGGACCCTCCCATAGATCTGCCAGATGGCAACCGCAGTCTCCGGGATGGCACAGCGACGCCAGAACACCTTTCGAGTGCGGGTATGCGGCCGTGCACATTCCCGCCAATACCAGATCCGACGGGCCAACGCAGTTTCGAATCAACGGACACCGTCGTTGTCGGGACGCGCGCCGAGGGTGTCGCCCACCCGAGCGGGACGTGGGCGCGTTGGCACACCACGACGAGCACGACCCCACATCCTCGGCGAACGCCACAGCCGAAGGCGGACTGGCGAACGCCCGCGGCGACAACGCGGCGGCGGAAGGTGCTTGACAAAGATCCATGCGCTCGACGGCGTCAGCGGACAGTGGGACGCTCAGAGGCCGAGAGGGTGGGCGGAGAGCCAGTCGGTGTGGCGGCGTTTCAGGGCGTCGCGTTCGCTGGACGTGGGCAGCCCCGGGGCCCCGGAACCTCCCGGTCCCGCTGCTGGACCGGCGCGCCGTCGGAACGAACCGCGCACCTGCTCGGCCGCGGCGACCGCCGAGGTACCGCCCACCAAGAACAACGCTGACACGACAATCGAGGTAGCTGTTCTGCCACGTCGAGATCGCATGAGTCTCCAACACCTCCTCACAACGCACCAAAGCCGTGGCATACCGAGATGAAATCCGCAAGCCAACAGAATGGCCCCACGTTGATGTGGGCGCCAACCACGCACACGACTCCGCGCTACCACCCAAACAATCGACCGCATCCGGAATTTCATGAGAAGCTCAGGGAGCGGCGAGTGCTTCGGTGGGCGCGAGGCGTGACGCGCGGACGGCCGGGTAGAGACCGGCGATACCGCCGATCACCAGTGTGGCCGCGACCCCTCCGAACATGGCCCAGACCGGCACCACGATCGGCCACGACTGGGTTGCCGCATAGCCACCGGTGACGACGAGTCCGAGCACCAGCCCACCGACGCCGCCCAGTGCGGACAACAACAGTGACTCGGCGAGGAACTGGCTGCGGATCTGGCCCTTGGTTGCGCCGAGTGAACGGCGCAGGCCGATCTCCGCCCGGCGCTCCAGCACCGAGATCACCATCGTGTTCGCCACACCGACACCGCCGACCAGGAGCGCCACGGCGCCCAGCCCGAGCAGTAGCGCGGTGAACGTGGCGTTCGTGGCCTGCCGCGCCGCCAGCGCGTCGGAAGGACGTGACACCGATACTTCGTTGGGAGCCTCGGGATTCGCGGTCTGGGCGAGCACATCCCGGACCGATTCGACGGCGGTGTCGGCGGTTCGGGTGTGCACTGTGGTCGGATGCCCGTCGAATCCCAGCTCGGCCTCGGCCGCCGGCCAGCCGACGAGCGCCGCACTGTCCAGCTCGGGCACCAGTGTCACCGGCTCCAGGATGCCGATCACGGTGAACCAGACGCCGCCGACGACGATCTGGACGTCCGTACCGGCGGCACCGATGCCGAGCCGTTCAGCCGCGCTCGCGCCGAGCACGACAGCGGGGTAACGCTCCGTCGCGGCGTTGAGCCATGTGCCGTTGTCGAGCTTGGCACCCACCAGATCCAGCAGGCTGGTGGTCGCCGCGTTGACCCCGATGCCGCCGCTTTCCGCCTCGGGAATCCGGTCATTGCGATACACCTGGGCGTCGCCGACCGAGCCCACGGCCGCGGTTTGCGTGACGGGTCCGATCCGGCCGACCATCGCCACCGACTCCGGCGGCAGCTTCGCCTCCTCCCCGAAAATCGTGTCGCCGGGCGTCACGGTCAGCAGGTTGGTGCCCAGTGCGGCGAGTGTCCGATCCAGCCCGGCCCGGGAGGAGGACGAGATGCCGACCACGGAGACCATCGCCGCGATGCCGATCGCGATCCCGAGCGCGGACAGGACCGCGCGCAGTGGCCTGGTGCGCAGGCCGGCTCCGCCGACGCGGACGACGTCGCGGGGGCTCAGCCTCGCTGGCACCGGTCGCGGGCGCTCCGCTGCCGTGGTGTCCGTCATCACCGTACCTCCCGGGCAGCGGCGAAAGCGGAGTCGCCGACCTTCTGCCCGTCGCGCATCCGTACCTGCCGGGGCAGGCTCGCCGCGAGCTGCGCGTCGTGCGTGATCACGAGCACCGTGGTGCCCCCGGCATGCAGTTCCCGCAACAGCTCCAGCACGCCTGCCCCCGACACGGTATCCAGGTTTCCGGTCGGCTCGTCGGCGAGCAACAGTGCGGGCTCGCCGACCACCGCGCGAGCGATCGCCACCCGCTGACGTTCACCACCGGAGAGCTGATGCGGCCGGTGATCGAGCCGATGGCTCAGTCCCACCCGCTCCAGCGTCGCCGCGGCCCGGCGCCGCCGTTCTCGCAGCGGGACGCCGGCGTAGAGCAGCCCGTCCGCCACGTTGTCCACCACGGCGGTGCCCACCGCGAGGTGGAACTGCTGGAACACGAACCCGATGCGGGAGGCGCGTAGCGCCGACAGCTCCCGGTCCGGCAACTCGGCCACCGCACACCCATCGACCCGTACCGTCCCGGTGCCCGGCCGGTCCAGCGTGCCGATCATGTTCAGCATGGTGGACTTGCCCGAGCCGGACGGCCCGACGATGGCCACCAGCTCCCCGTACCCGATGGTGAGGTCGACCTCGCGCAGCGCGGCCACCCCGCCGGGGTAGGACTTCGACACCTCGTGAAGCTCGACGACGCCGGTCATGACGGGACACCCACCTTCGTACCGGCGGAGATAGTGTCCCCGGACACCTCGACCCGGCCGCCGGAGAACAGCCCGACCTCGACCGCCACGATGCGGGTTGAGGAACCACGGACCACCTCGACTCCGTAGCCGCCCTCGGCCAGTGCGAGCAGTGCAGACACGGGAACGGTCAGCACGTTCTCGCGCTCGGCGGCGGTGAAACCGACCGACACCGAAGCCTGGTCGAAACGGCTGACCGTTTTCTGGTCGGCCACCGAGACCGTGACCTCGATCGTCGTGCTGGACTCCTCGTCCTCGCTCTGCGCCGGCTCGAACACCGTGAGCACCTCGGACACCGTGCCCTCCACCTCCTTGCCGTCGGGCAGGGTCACGGGCACCTTCGTACCCTCCTTCGCGAGCCGCTGCTCGTCGACGTCGAGGGTGACCGTGATGAGGCGGGTGGTGCCGGTGTAGGTCAGCAAAGCTTGTCCCGGCTGGGCCGCGTCGCCGATGGTCGCGTTGAGTGCGGACACCCGGATCTCGCCCGTCGCGAACGCCACGCGGCCAAGTTCCACGGTTCCGGTCTCCGTCAGGCCGTTGTCCTCCTGCCAGCTCTCCACCGCCGTCGCCGTGGCGTCGGTGAACGTGTCATCCACGGTGAAGCCGGTGTAGCCCAGCGCCGCCAGATTCTCCTCCAGCTGGGCGACGTCCGACCCTTCGGCACCGCTCGACAGGTCGCGGTACGCGGGCACCTTTCCGTACATGAGCACTACCGGAAGCTCGTCCACCCGGTAGAGCACGTCGCCGCGCCGGACGACGGTGCCCACCCCTGGAAGCCAGGTGGTGGTGCCGCTCGGCTTGGGAGACAGGGAAAGCTCCGAGCCGTAGCCGAGCGTGCCGTCCTTCACCTCTTGGTCGACGAGGGTCTGCTTGGTCACCTCTGCGGTGGCGGGCGGCAGGTCACTCGCGGGCTGCGCGGCGTCCGAATCGCCGCCGAACCGGACCGCGGTCGCCGCACCGGCACCCACGACGAGCAGCACGCCGGTCATCAGCGCCACCCGCTTGGCGCGGCCGTGGCGGGGCCTGTCGTCCTGGTCGTCCGCAGGGCTCACCGGCCACCGCCGGGCCGGGTCTGGAACTGCACACACTTCTGCTCGGCTGCCTTGAACTCCTCGGAGGCGGGATCAATGCCGCTGTTGGTCTTCATCCCGATCTGACCATCCGCCCTGGGGTCCGGGAAGTCCGGCAGGCCGTTCTCGCGCATGCACTTGGCGAACTTGCGCAGCTGCTCGATCTCCTTTTCACTCGGGCCGGAACCACCCGACCCGGCCGGAGAGTACTCGCGGCATTTCTCCGTCGCCTTCTTCATCGCCTCGGCCTTCCCGGCGTCGTCCCTGCTTCGCTCGCCCTCGATCTTCATCCCCCCGCCGGGACCGGGATCCTCGAAGTCGGGCACGCCGTTGTTACGCATGCACTTCGCGAACGCGAGAGCCTTCTCCTCTTCGCTCATGTTCGCGGTGTGCTGCTCGCTCCGCGCAGTGGTCTCAGTGGACGTTCCGTCCGCGCTCGCCACGTCGTCGGCACCGTCTCCGGTACTGGCGCAGCCCCCCGTCGCCACGGCCGC
This sequence comes from Actinophytocola gossypii, assembly GCF_025165815.1. Lineage (GTDB taxonomy): Bacteria > Actinomycetota > Actinomycetes > Mycobacteriales > Pseudonocardiaceae > Actinophytocola > Actinophytocola gossypii. Next base: position 592,475 of record NZ_JAFFZE010000004.1, read on the forward strand.
CAGCAGGCACAGTCCGGCGAGAATGCGTTTCATCGATCTCACTCCTTCAACTCGGTACCGAACGGATCGGGACCAGGTCTACGCATTCGGTGGTTTCGGGATGGTTTCCTGGTCCCACGTACGAAACCCCGCCGAAACCCGGGGATGAGGCATGCTGGTGACCGGAGAGGAGTGATCGATGCGAGTGCTCCTGATCGAGGACGACAGGGAGATGGCGCACGCGGTCGCGACCGGGTTGCGGCGCGCGCGCATGGCGGTCGACGTGGTACTCAACGGCGCGGCCGGGCTCGAGCGCGCGCTGGGCAACGACTACGACGTGATCGTGCTCGACCGGGACCTGCCCGGCATGCATGGCGATGACGTGTGCGCCGAGCTGGTCGCCGCCCGGCCGCGTGCCCGGGTACTGATGCTCACCGCGGCCGCCACCAGCGCGGACCTCGTGGACGGACTTGGCCTCGGTGCCGACGACTACCTGCCGAAGCCGTTCGAGTTCCCCGTGCTCGTCGCCCGGATCTGCGCGCTCGCCCGGCGAGCCCAGCCGGCCATCCCACCGGTTCTGCGGCAAGGGGACCTCGAGGTCGATACCGCGCAACGCCGTGCCCGCAGGGGTGACAGGCAGCTCGACCTCGCGCCGAAGGAGTTCGGCGTTCTGGAGCTGCTGCTGGCCTCGCAGGGCCGCACCGTCTCGGCGGAGGAGATGCTCGAACGCGTCTGGGACGAGGCGACCGACCCGTTCACGAGCGCCGTCAAGATCACCATCAGCAGGCTCAGGGCCAAGCTCGGGGAACCGCCGGTGATCGAGACGGTGGCCAGGTCCGGCTACCGGATCTGAGGATGCGGATGCGTGTGTTCCCGTCGCCCCGACGCAGCGTCCGGCTGCGCCTTTCCCTGCTCTACGGCGTGTTGTTCCTGGTCTCGGGTACCGCGTTGCTCGCGGTGACCTACCTGCTGCTGTTCCACACCGGTGGTTCCGTCTACATGCCGGGGCCCGAAGGGGCCGACGCGCTGCCGGTCGCCCCGGCTTCTCCGCCGGCGGAGAAGGCCCACCTCGAAGATGCGCTCCGTGATCAGCGCGATGCCGACCAGCGCGACTTCCTGCTTCAGGGCGGGATCGCGCTGGCACTCATGACGGTGGTCTCCGTCGTGCTCGGCTGGCTGGTTGCCGGGCGGCTGTTGCGTCCGCTGCGGACGGTCACCAGCACCGCGCGGGACATCTCGGCCACCAACCTGCACCAGCGGCTCGCGCTGAGCGGTCCCGACGACGAGCTGAAACAGCTCGGTGACACGTTCGACGGACTGCTGGAACGCCTGGAGCGATCCTTCCGGTCACAGCGCCAGTTCGTCGCCAACGCCTCCCACGAGCTGCGCACGCCGCTGGCCCGGCAACGGACCCTGGGGCAGGTCGCCCTGTCCGATCCCGGCGCCACCGTGGAGTCGCTGCGAGAGGCGCACGAGCGGATCATCCTCGCGGGCAGGCAGCAGGAGCGGCTGATCGAGGCGATGCTCACCCTCGCCCGCGGCGAGGGTGGCCTGGACCGGCGTGAGCCGCTCGATCTCGCCACGGTGGCGGACGAGGTCCTGCTCGCGCAGCGTGCGGACGCCGCGCGGCGGGGTCTGCGGCTGAGCTCGGCACTCGGCCCCACGTCCGTCACCGGTGACCCGCGGCTGCTCGAACGCGTGATCGCCAACCTCGTCGACAACGCACTGCGGTACAACGTCTCCGGTGGCCACGTGGAGGTCGCGACGGGCACCTCGGAAGGGCACAGCGTGCTCACGGTGAGCAACACCGGGCCGGTCGTACGGGAGCAGGACGTCGAAAGAATCTTCCGTCCCTTTCAGCGGGCCGCCGCCGACCGCACGGGCAACGACGGCGGAATCGGCCTCGGACTGTCCATCGTGGACGCCGTCGTCACCGCGCACGGCGCCACGATCACCGCGCGCCCCAACCCGGGTGGCGGCCTTACGGTGACCATCACGTTCGCCCACTGAGCAGGTGAGGGGGTCCTGTACCGCAAGAGGGCCGCTGGGTATGGTCGTCGCCGATGACAGCGGGCCGGGTGGGCCGGAAGGTGTGGTCGCGGGCGATCGAGCCCGCGGACCAGCGCTGCCTCGTGGGGTTCGACCGGGCCGCGGCTCGCGGACATCGGCCAGGGTGTGTCGACCCGTGCGCGGATCGTTCCGTGGACCGAGTTGGGTCCTTGTTTCCACTCTGGATGTTACTGTCCTCGCGTAGTTTGCGGTAGGGCATGATCACATCCGGATTGGTCTGTCGTGCGGGCTTGGCCGCGGGGCATGTGGGCGGCGTCGGCGTTCCCTTGGCGCGGTTACGGTGACGTCCATCGGGTTCGACCGCTGGTAAGCGGATTGTCATTTCGTTGGATGTGGTGTTCGGGCCGCCGTCGGGGTGGGAGCCTGCACGAGACCTCGCGCCAGCCGGCGGGGCCAGTTGGCCGGCGCGAGGTCTCGGGCTTCTTCTCGCTCTACACGGGCTCGACGGCGACGCGCGGCTCGGTGTCGAGCTCCAGCTCCACGTCGGCCTCTTCGCCGATCGCGACACCTGCGGCCGCCGGTCGGCGTCGCTGAGGCCGAACAGGCGACGGCCGCGCGCCCCGCCGAACGCCTCCACCACCTCGGGCGGACTTCCAGCCCCGCATGGGCTCGGGCGGCTCGACGAGGGCGCGAAGCTTCACGGCCCTCCTTGCTGGCTGTCCTCGGTGGCTACTTCGCGGAGGGCTGATCGTTGCCCTGAGCGGTGTAGCCGACGCGCCAGATGTATCCGTCCAGGTCGGCGAAGGTGCCGCCGTAACCGCCCCACGGCAAGGCGTCGGCGGGCTTGAGGATGGTGGCGCCGGCCTTCTCGGCCTGCGCCATCATCTCGTCCACTCGCGCCTCACTACCGAGCTCGTAGGTGAGGACCAGTCCGCTGAAGCCGTTGCCGTCCGGGTTCGTGCCCACCAGGTCTGCCAGGCCTTCGCGGCCGTAGAGGCCGACAGGCGAGGCGCCGTCGGACTCGAAGAACACCGAGATGCCGTAGTCGTTCTTGATCTTCCAGCCGAGGCCGTCGGTGTAGAACCGCTTGGCGTCCTCCATGTTCCGGACGCCGAGCAGGGTCGGGATCACGTGCGCTGTCATGTTGCATCTCCTTCTGTTCGAGGTGTGTACGGTGCCTGAACCAGCAGGTGAACCGCCGGATGTCACATCGGCGCGGGTTCGCCGGTCAATCGGTATGACAGGCCGAGACAAAGGAATGTGACAGATGGTCGAGCAGGATTGGCTGAGCGAGCGGTTCGCCGAGCACCAGAGTCGCTTGCACGCGGTGGCCTACCGGATGCTCGGCTCACCCGGTGAGGCCGAGGACGCGGTGCAGGAGGCGTGGCTGCGGGTCAGCCGCGCCGGCACCGGCCAAGTGGAGAATCTGGCCGGGTGGCTGACCACGATCACGGCCCGGGTCTGCCTGAACATGCTCGAAGCACGGCGGGCCCGACGTGAGGAATCGGCCGGGGCGCTGCCGCCAGAGCCGGCCGCGCCACACTCCGACATCCGCTCGGCCGACCCCGAGGACGAGGCGCTGCTCGCCGATTCGGTCGGTGTCGCACTGATGGTGGTGCTGGACACCCTGACTCCCGCTGAACGGCTCGCGTTCGTCCTGCACGACATCTTCGCTGTGTCGTTCGGCGAGATCGGCGCCGTCATCGACCGCTCCCCGGCCGCGGCCCGGCAGTTGGCCAGCCGGGCCCGGCGCCGGGTGCAGGGCGCGGCGGAGGCGTCCGATGCAGCCCGATCGGCGAAGCGGGACATCATCGAGGCCTTCCTCGCCGCCTCCCGAAGCGGGGACTTCGCCGCCCTGCTCGAACTGCTCGACCCGAACGCCGCGGCCCTGGACGTCCGCGGCGCCCCTGCGGTGGCGTCATTCTTCGCCGGCCGAGCGCAGGCCGCCCGGCTCGCGTTGGTCGACGGCGTTCCGGCGGCCGTCTGGCTGCACCGCGGCCGGCCGAAGGCCGTCTTCACATTCACCATCGGCAGCGGGAAGATCACCAACATCACCATCGACACCGACCTGGGCCGCCTCGACAGCCTGGCGATTGTCCTGCTTCACACCGACGACAAGGAACGGCGATGACCCGGCCTTCCCGGCAGGTCCGTGCCACCGGCATGAACCTCAAGCTCTCGTCGTGGGCCCTGGCCGTCCACGACCTGAACGAGGCACTCGGCTTCTACCGTGACGTGCTCGGCTTCGAGGTACACGCCGACGCCGAATCCGAGGCGACACGGCGAGTGAGCGTCGGCCCGCGGTCGCAGCCGGACATGCAGATCTTCCTCCAATCACCGGGAACGGATCCACGTGTCTCGCCAGCCGACCGGCAGATGATCGAGGACCTGATGGCCAACGGCCTGCTCGGCCAGCGTCTCGTCTTCCTGACCGACAACTGCGACACCACCTTCGAGCACATCGAGGCCGCAGGCGCTGAAGTGATGCAAGAACCGATCAACCAGCCCGACGGTGCCCGCGACTGCGCCTTCCTCGACCCTTCCGGCAACATGCTGCGTTTCACCCAGACGCGTCAGATGAACCGTGCACTCGCATACCGACGGACAAGCCGCGAAGGCCCCCAGGCACCCTGAACGCGGCCGCCAGGGAAACACTGGTGGACCACCGCGCCGATCGCGAAAGCCATCGCCCGTCGCTCGGCTTGTCGCGTTGGTTTGACGAAACGGTAGGGCAAGATCTGTTGTCATGACCAACGGCGAACCAACCTTCGTGCTAGTTACTGGTTCTGGGGCCACCTCGTTTCTGTGGAACCCAGTGGTCAGAGAGCTCGTGCTGCGTGGGCATCGTGCCTTGCCCGTCGAGTTGCCCGGCCACGGGTTCGACACGGTGTTCCCCGCGGGCTACGGGAGCCCGCAGGACCTCGAGCTTTTCACCGGCGCACGCTCACCGGTGGCCGGGCTTACGCTCGACGACTACGCCGAGCACACCCTCGGTCTCGTGCGCCGGGCCGCTCAGCACGGCCCCGTTGTTCTGGTGGGCCACAGCCTGGGCGGCAGCACCGTCACTCGGGTAGCCAACACCGCCTCCGACCTGCTGGCCCACGTGGTCTACCTCAGCGCCTACTGCTGTGTGGACTCACCCACTGTGGTCGGCTACGCGCCCACCGCTCCGACACCGGACAGCCCGCTCGCGCGGGCGCGGCAAATGGCGTTCCTCGGTGATCCCCGCCGTACCGGCGTGACACGGACCAACCCCATGACTGCCGACCCCGACGTGCTGGCCGTCCAGCACGCCCTACTCGTGGCCGACCTCGACCCCGCACACGTGCCCGCAGTACTCGCCTACGCCACCCAGCCCGACGAGCCGCTGCAGGTCGTCCTCGCCGACGCCCAGGTCGACCCCGGGACATGGGGGCGACTGCCGCGCACCTACGTCCGGACCAGCCAGGACGAGGTTGTCCCCATCGAGGTGCAGGACCGCATGATCGCCGAAGCCGACCATCTCACCCCCACGAACCCCTTTACCGTGCACACCATCGCCGGAAGCCACTTCGTACCGATCACCCGCGCCACCGAGGTGGCCGACATCCTCATCACCACATCGGATAGCAGGTTGGTTACGTAGAGGGCGCAGCCTCACCTTGGCTTGAGCTTCAACCTGTTCGGCGGGGTCGTGGGGTGCTGGACTTGGTTGCCTTGCCGCTGCGTGGTTTTCGTTGGTTTACGCTGGTGACGACGTGGACGTCGTGGCGTGGGGCTGGTCGTGGGCTGGGGTGGCCGGTGGGGCGTCCGGGGCCAGGCCGGGTGGGTTTGGCGCATCGGCCGGAGAGCCGATCGGCGGCGCAGATCGGTGGTTTGGTCTCTGGCGAGGCGGAGTTGCGCGTAGGCGGCGAGGACGAGCCAGGTCCAGCGGTCGCCCTGTTCGGGTGTGCGCAGCTTCGGGCATGTCCAGCCCAACGTCTGAGTATCGATCTCGACCCCCCGATGGTCGACCTGCTCTGGCGGCCCAGCGGGGTGGCGAGGAGATCGCGGACGGGCGTGCGGGTCGGCAGTGGGCGTTGCCGCTGGCTGATCGGTACTGCTGGTCGCGGTGTACTGGCGGACGAACCTGACGATGCGCCAGATCGGGCCGCTGTTCGGGGTGTCCCACTCCGCAGCGCGCCGGGTGATCGACAAGGTCGGCCCCTGTTGGCGCTGGCGCCAGTGCGCAAACGGCGGATCGACTCGGTCGCGATCGTGGACGGCACACTAGCGCCGAGCCGCGACCACCGGCTCGCGGCGCCGTCAAAGAACTACCGCTACTCCACGAACGTGCAGATCGCGATCGACGCCGATACTCGCTTGGTGATCGCCACCGGCGACCCCGCAACCAGGTGACCGCAACGACACCACCGTCTACCGCGACTCCGCGTTACGCCACCTCCGACGGCCGTCGGCTCGGAGCCGGTGACTCCGGGTCCCCGCTGGTGGCCTCCGACGACGAGACCGTGGTCGGGGTGCCGCCCGGCACACCGAAGGGGGCCGGCGCCCCGAACGTTGTGTCCCATGAGGTCGTCGCGTAACGCCGTGTTCAGAAGTGCGGCATACGCTGCTCGCCGAGAGATCGCTGACAGCCGCGTTCTCGGAACGGGCAGGGAGAACCGATACCGATGACGGATGATTCGCAGCAGGACTCGACGTTCACTCGGCGCCGGCTCCTTGGTACCGCGACCGCGGGAGGCGCCGCGGCGGCGGCCTCGTTGTTGCCATCCAGTGTCCAGAAGGCACTGGCCACTCCATCGACGAGCAAGCGACCGTCCCTACGCGACGTCGAGCACGTCGTGCTCCTGATGCAGGAGAACCGGAGCTTCGACCATTACTTCGGCACGATGTCGGGTGTCGCCGGATTCTCCGACCCGGACGCGATCCGGCTCCCGACCGGCCGCAACGTCTTCTACCAGCCAACGGACCAGAATGCCGACGGCTACGTGCTTCCGTTCCACCTGGACAGTCGGACCACGTCGGCGCAGGGGATGCCGACGGCGGGCGACTACGCCTGGGACCCCGCGCACATGGCGTGGAACGAGGGCAAGATGGACATGTGGCTGCCGGCCAGCTACCGGTACTTCCAGGGGAACAAGGAGCACATCCCGCGGCTCATGGGGTACTTCGAGGAACAGGACATCCCGTTCCACCGCGCCCTCGCTGACGCGTTCACGATCTGCGACCACTACCACTGCTCGATCCTCGGCTCCACCACACCGAACCGAGTCATGTGGGAGACCGGCGGGGTGGACCCCGACGGCAAGGCCGGCGGTCCCATTCTCATCAACGCGATGAACGAGAACCGCTGGCGGACGTACGCGGAGAACCTCACCGACGCCGGGGTGAGCTGGCGCTTCTACCAGGAAGAAGGGGGCATGCGGAGCCAGACGGGCTGGTTCAAGGCCTTCCGGGAGGCGCCCAGCACGTCCCCGCTGTACACGAACAGCCGAACCGTCTCCACCGGCCAGTTCGAGTACGACGCGATCAACGACCGGTTGCCGTCGGTGAGCTGGCTGTTCCCGCCCACCGACCAGAACGAGCACCCCAACCAGTCCATGCCGGCGGCCGGTGCGCAGTACATCGCGTCGAAGATCGACGCGATCGCGGCCAACCCCGACGTGTGGGCCAAGACCGTGCTGATCCTGGTCTGGGACGAAAACGGCGGCATGTTCGACCACGTCCCGCCGCCCACGCCGCCGCCGGGCACGCCCGAGGAGTTCGTGACACTGACCTCCCCAGGTGGCGTCAACGGCGGCGGACGTCCCCTCGGCGCCGGGTTCCGCGTTCCCTGCATCATCATCTCCCCGTGGACGGCCGGCGGCTGGGTGTGCAGTGAGCCGTTCGACCACACCTCCAACCTGCGGTTCCTGGAGAGGGTGACCGGGGTGGCGGCCTCGAACATCAGTGGCTGGCGGCGGGACACGTTCGGCGATCTCACCTCGGCGTTCCGCTTCCGGGGCAGGGCGGCCGAGCCGCCCACCGTGCCGAGCACGTCGGGGCACCTGGCGCTGGCCAAGTACGAGGTGGCGAACCTGCCGGAGCCCGCCTTCCCCGAGGATCACCAGACTCCCCCGGTCCAGGAGCGCGGCCGTCGCCCCAGCACTCGGCCTCCCGGCCCACGCTGACCCGAGTGCACGAGCGACAGGTCGGGGCCGTTCGCTGGGTGACGAACGGCCCTGCCTCCGGTCGGTCAGGCGGCCTGGGCAGCGCGGGTTTGTGCTCACCGGAGCCCGGAATGCAGGAACGCGTCGGTGCTCCGGCGCGCGGCAACCAGGTACACGGCCACGACGGGCAGCGTCGCGACCTACCGCCCTGCCGTCCATCGGCGAGCCGATGCGTGTTCTGGGCCGCCCGGCCCGCCGAGGGACACGGGATGCCGTCGTCGAGGTCAGCCGTGGCGACGCGGCCCCATGACCTCGCGGACCGCCACCGGACCATCCCACCGACCATCGCCGACAGCGATTCCAGCCCTGCGCTGATCGGTTCCTCCTCGGCCGCCCTCGGAGACCGGATGGGCTCGGTCAGTACGGCTCGACCATGTCGAAGTAGGCAGCCGGGTTGGTCACGAACAACTGCCGTACCAACTCCTCGATCCGGTCGCCGGAATAGCCGCGGTCTGCCAGGTCCTCCCGCAGTCGCGGTAGCCATCTGCCCGCGATGTAGCGCAGCCCAGGACCTCCCGTATAGGACTCCAGGTCGGTGCGCCGGGCCAGGTCGCCGCCGATCAGCAGGCGGTCGGCGTGCCCTGCCTCCACCACCGCGAGCAGGCAGTCGATCCGGGTGCTCTCCGGGAGGTACTTGATTTTCGAGAACCCGTCGTAGCACAGGTACGCGCCCTGGGCGGCGATCTGGCGGTGCAGGAACGGATCGGGGTTGCGGGTCAGGTGCACGAACCCGACGCGACGCAGGTCGACGCCTTCCTCGCGGAGGATGTCGATCTGCTCGAGGGCCATCGTGCCGGTCTCGGTGTGGCCGTGCAGGGTTGCGCCGGTCGAGCGGTGCGCCCGTGCCGCCGCCCGGATGACCCGTTCCTCGACCGGCGAGATGTGGTTGTAGCCGGTGCCGAACTTGATCACGCCGCCGCGTACGTCGGTGCCGTTCATTCCCTCGGTGACGTCGGCGACGATCTGCTCGGTCAGCCGCTCGACCGGCCAGTCGGCGATCAGATCGTCGAACCACTCGCCCTTGTTGAACCCGGCGCAGGCGATGATCCGCACCCCGGTCCGCTCACTGATCCGGCGCAACGCCGCCGGATCGCGTCCGTAGTCCCAGGCGGACGCCTCGTACATCGACCGGACGCCCACTTCACGCGCGATCAGTGTCTCGGCGAGTGCCTTGTCCTCGTCCAGGATCTCCAGGTCCGGATCCTGCTCGACCTTCCACCGCGGTGGGGAGCCGATGAGATGCTCGTGCGAGTAGGTGAAACCGAGCTCCCCTGCCGAGATGTCACCGGTGACCGTGCGAATCAAGTGACCCTTCCTTCTGCTCGTCGGCCGATTCCTTCAGATAGTGGGCGAAGGCGGCCTCGCGCGCCCGCGCGTACCTCGCACTCCTGGCCCGCCACGCGGCGCGGAACTCCGGCCGCGGCCGCAGCTCGCGGTATCCGGTGGGCGCCGGGCACCGCACCCCGAGGGCCCGCCAGGCCAGCCGGGCCGCCCCGGTGGCCGAGACCTCGGGCTCGTCGACCACCCGGGCGGGCAGGTCGAGCACGTCGGTGATCACCCGAACCCAGACCGGCAGGTGCGTGCCCCCGCCGCTGAGCAGGACGCGCCGCCCACCGGCCAGCCGGACGGCCATCGCCAGTTCGAAGGCGGTGCCCTCGAACAGCGCCCGGGCAAGCTCGGGCCCACTGGTGCCCGGTTCGATCCCGAACACACTGCCGCGAGCCGCCGGCAGGAACTCGGGGGTGCCCGCACCGGCCAGGTGCGGCAGGAAGACCAGGGGGCTGTCCGGGTCTGGCTCGTCCGGCGCCTCGCGCAGCACCTGCTCCCCCGCGAGCGAGCGCAGCCAGTTGATCGCCAGTCCGCCGGTGATCAGCGAAGCCAGGGCGAACGCGCCGCCGGGCAGGGGGTGGTAGGTGAGCCGGCCGCGCCAGGCCGGGTCGAACTCCTGGTCGGGCAGGCGCACCAGGGCCGTGATCGACGTACCGAGTGAGACCAGGACACTGCCGTCCTGCTCGGTGTCCCCGGCACCGAGCATGGCGGCGGCCATGTCCCCTAGCCCGGCCTGCACCGGGACGCCCTCGGGCAGCCCCGTGTCGGCGGCCGCGCTCACCGACACGCCGCCGACCAGGGCGTCCGACTCGGACAATGCCGGGAACGGCGCCGAATCGAGCCCGCATTCCCGGATCAGCTCGGTGTGCCAGGTCATCCCGCCGCGGTCCAGCAACAGCGTGTTGTACGCATCGGTCGGCTCGCTGCCGAGCACGCCGGTCAGCCTCGCCCGGACGAAGTCCTTCGCCGCGCCGAATGTCGCGGCCGCCGTCAGCGTCGCCGGTTCGTTGCGCGCCAGCCACAGCAGCTTGGCCAGCGTGAACACGGTGCCCGGCACGTTGTGGCCGCTGTCCTCGATGCGCGCGCGTACCGCCGGGGGCAGCGCCGCGATCTCAGCCTCGCCCCTCGTGTCGGCCAGCAGGATCGCGGGCCGCACCGCACGGCCGTCCTCGTCCATGACCACCAGCGAGCTCATGTTGCCGGACACGCCCACCACGGCCGTCCGTGACCGCTGATCGGGATCCAGTTTCCCGATCGCCGTTCTGGTGGACCGCCACCACTGCTCGGGATCGGCCTCGACCACGCCCGGCCCCTTCCGCAGGCCGTGGCGGGCGGACGCGGACGCGACGACCACGCCGTCGCGATCCACCAGGACCGCCTTGGTACTGGTGGTGCCGACGTCGACACCGAGCGCGAGCTCGCTCACGCCGACCCCACCTGCAGCACCGGCGCCACCCCGTCCACCCACGACGAGGGTGAGATCCGCACCGCGATGGCAAAGCGCCCGCCGGCCAGCGCCGAGACCGAGTGCTCGGCCGGCCGCCCGTCGGCGAGCACCGCCGTGCGGCGGCAGGACATGACGGGTGCCGGCACCGGCAACCCGAGCAACCGCGCGACGTGCTCGTCCGCGGCGACCGCGGTCCACTCCTCCTCCGCGCTGTGCGGGCGTCCCGCGCCCGGTCCGCTCTCCAGGTGCTCGTACAGGGAGCTCTTGCTGATGGCGACCGGATCGAGCGAGGGGTACAGCTCTACCGGCAACCAGGACAGCACGTGCACGACCGGAGCGTCGTCGCAGCGGATCACCCGCTCCACCCGCCACGCGATCGTGTCCAGGTCCACCCCCAGTCGCGCGGCGGGCTCGGCGGGCAGCGGAGCCCGCTCGAACCCCACCATCTCCTCGGCGGTGGTGTGGCCGCCCCGGCGCAGGTCCTCGCTGAACGACGGCAGGCGGCCGGGGGCCAGCGACCGCACGGCGCGATGCCGCTCCGCGGTGAACGTACCGCGGCCCTGGCGCCGCACCGCCAGGCCCCGGCGCTGCAACTCGTGCAGGGCCTGGATCGCGGTGTTGCGGCTGACCCCCAGGTGCCGGCTGATCGCCGGCTCGGACGGCAACCGGACGCCGGGGGGCAGATCCTCGATCAGCCGGGTCAGCTGGTCGGCGATCTGGCGGTACTTGGGAACTCCGGAGCCTTCGTCCACTCCGGACAGCATCGTCACCGGAAGGGTCATGCCAACCGCCCCCGCCACGCTTCGATGACCCGGGTGGCCTCGCCCACCACGTGCTCGAGGACGGCTTCACCCGTCTCGGCGGACGCACGGGTGGGGTCGCCGAACACTCCGGTCGTGCTTACCTCATCCCACCGGACCGGGGCCGCATCGAAATCCGCTGGATAGTACGGGTATTCCGGCCTCGCCCGGTCCAGGTGCACCCGCTCCGGCCGCAACGCCAGCAGGATCGAGGTCTCGATCTCGTCCGCGTGCATGATGCCGGGCCGTGACTCCGGGGTGGTACGCACCCGTGCGGAGATCTCGGCCAGCCCGGGATAGGTCAGGTGCAGCGCGGGCAGGCCGGCCTTCTCGGCAAGCACCCTGGTCGCCCTGCGCAGAGCGGCGGCGTTACCCAGGTGCGCCGACATCAGCACCAGGCCCCGCACCCCGTTGCGGGCCAGCCCGTCCGCGAGATCGGTGACCAGGTTGACCAGGGTCTCGTCGCGCACCGAGAGGCTGCCGGGAAACCGCTCCAGGGACCACACCTGGCCGTAGGGCACCGTCGGCAGCAGCAACAGGTTCGCGGCTTCGGCCAGCCGCTCGGCGATCCCGTCCGCCGCGTCGTTGTCCGCGCCCAGGGTGAGATGCGGCCCGTGCTCCTCGACCGCACCGAACGGCAGCAACGCCACCGGCCGTGCCGCCACCGCGTCCCCGATCTCCTCCCAGGTCAGCTCGGCCCACTTCATCGATCGCTCCGTCCCCTGCGCACGAACCTGAGGGTCACCAGCATCATCACGATCAGCACCGCTCCCTGCGTCGCCTGTTGCACCGGGGCGGGCACGTCCCAGGTGGTCAGGATGGTCTGCAGGAACACCAGTACCAGCACCCCGGCGAACGTGCCGGTCGGGCTGCCGATCCCGCCGGTGAGCGCGACCCCGCCGATCACCGCGGCGGCGACCGAAGCCAGCGTATAGCTCGCGCCCGCGGTCAGCGACGCCGAGCCGGCGAACGCGGTCAGGTAGACCCCGCCGATCGCGGCGGTCAGCCCGGAGGCCACATAGGCCGCGACGGTGTGCCGGCGCACCCCGACCCCGGCCAGGAAGGCCAGCCGCGGATTGGCCCCGACCACTATGAACCGGCGGCCCGGAACGGTCCGGTAGAGCAGCACCGCGGCGAGCAGCCAGACCGCCAGCCACACCAGGAACCCCCACCGCAGCGTGCCACCGAACGCTCCCCCGTCGGCGAATTCGCGGAACCCCGGTGCGATCGCGCCCTTCGGCTGGCCCTTGGTCAGCACGTAGTACCCGCCCTGCACCGCCGTGCCCACGGCCAACGTGGCCAGCAGGGGCGGCAGGCGCAGCCACACCACGATCAATCCGTTGACCAGGCCGACCAGCGCACCCGCGGCGAGGGCGAGGCCCAGCGCGGCCGGCGTGTTCGCGTCCTGCCCGGCCATCGTCGCCGAGAGCACCACGGCGGCCAGGTTCATGGTGAAGCCGACCGACATGTCCAGTCCTCGGCACAGCAGTACCAGCGTCTGTCCTATCGCGACGATGCCGAGCGCCGCGTTCGAACCGAGGATGCCGAGCAGCCGGTCGGGGGCGAAGCCATCCGGTGTGCTCACCCCCAACACGAGGAAACAGACCACGGCTAGCGCGTAACCGAACAGCAGGCTCCTGTCCAGCTTCGGTCGCGCCAACGGCGGGCCCACGGTGGAGAGCTCGGTCATCCTCATCCTCCCCTGGCCAGGAAAGCCGGCCGCTTCCCGCTCGCCTCGTAGAGGGCCACCGCGATGACCAGCACGACGGCCTCCACGATGTACTGGTAGTAACTGTCCAGACCGGACAGAACGATGAGGTTCTGCAACAGTCCGAGCACGGCCGCCGCGGGCAGCACGGTGAGCACCGAGCCCTGCCCTCCGGTCAGCGCGATCCCGGCGATGAGCACCACCGTGATCGAGTCCAGGATCAACGAGCCGCCGGACAGCGAGTCGCCGGAGTAGGTGCGAGCTACCACCGCGAGCCCGGCCATCCCGGAGAACAGCCCGGACAGCGCGTAGGCACGCAGTGTCGCCGACCGCCACGGCAGCCCGGTGCGCCGGGCGGCCACCGGGTCGTGGCCGGTGGCCAGCACCACGCGTCCCCAGCGGGTCCACGACACCGCCGTCCAGGCCACCGCCAGCGCGGCCACCGCGACGACGAAGGCCAGCGGCACCGGATACGCCTGCAAGGTCAGCACCGCCAACAGCCCGCGGCTCACCTGGCCGCCCGGCTCGGCGAGCACGAGAAGCCCGATCCCACCGAGCACCCCGGACATGCCCAGCGTCATCACCAGCGCGGGTACACCTGCGAGCACGCCGAGGCCGTTGACCAGTCCCGCCGCGACGCCCACCGCCAGCGCCAGCACCGCCGCGACCCAGCCGGGCACCGCGGGCGTCGCGACGAGCACGGTGCCCAGCCCGACGATTCCGCCCACGGACAGGTCGATGCCGCCGAGCAGCACCACCACCGCCTGCCCCGCGGACACCAGCAGCAACGGCGCCAGCGACGCCATCAGGGAGTTCGCGTTGTTGGCGGACCGGAACGGCTCGGAGAGGACAGGCAACACGATCAGCGCGATGAACACGAGCAGCCACAACGGAATGCCGGCGCGCAGGGCGGTGCGGGTGGTCGTGCCGATCACGCGGGGACCTCCTGTCCCATCGCCAGGGCCAGGACCCGCTCCTCCGTGGCGTCGCCCCCGGGTACCGTGCCGGTGATCCGCCCCTCGTAGATCACCACGATGTCGTCGGCCATCCCGAGCAACTCCTGGATGTCGGTTGACACCAGCACGACGGCGACGCCACGCGCGGTGAGCTCGCGCAGCAGTCCGAAGATCTCCTCACGGGCGCCGACGTCCACGCCCCTCGTCGGGTCGTCGAGTACCAGCACCCGCAGGTCGGCACGCAACAACCACCGACCGAAGAGGACCTTCTGCTGGTTGCCGCCGGACAGTTCGCCCACCGCCTGGCCTGTGGACGAGCTACGCAACGCCAGCCGGGCCGCGACCTCGCGGACCGCTGCGGCCTGCCGCCGCGGGCGGAACCAGAACCGGCCGCGTATCCCGGCGCCGCCGACCAGCGCCATGTTCTCCGCCACCGACAGCGCCAGGGCCAGGCCCGCCGTGCGCCGGTCCGACGGCACGTATCCCACCCCGGCCGCGATGGCCTTGGCAGGGCTGTTCAACCGGGTCGGCGCGCCGGCCACGAGGACCTGACCCGACGTCGGTGCCCGCACACCGGCCAGTACCTCGGCGATGGCGGACTGGCCGTGTCCCTCCAGCCCGGCGATCCCGGTGACCCGCCCCGGAACCACGTCGAGGGTGATGTCGTGCAGCCCGTGCCCGCTGACCTCGCGCAGGGCGAGCACCGGATCGGTCCGGCCGGCCGCGTCCGTCCGTGCCGGGTACAGGTCGGAGACATCACGGCCGACCATCGCCGAGATCAACCGGTCGTGGGAGTAGTCCGCCAGGTCCCCTTCCTCGGCCAGTTCGCCGCCGCGCAGCACCGCAACCTTGGTGCAGAAGCGGAACAGCTCGTTCATCCGGTGTGACACGAAGACGATGCCGGTGCCGCGCCGGGCCAGCCGGACGACCAGCGCGTGCAGCACGTCGACCTGAGTGCTCTCCAGTGAGGAGGTGGGCTCGTCCAGGATCAGCACCTTCGGCTGCGTGGCGACCGCCTTGGCGATCTCCACCAGCTGGCGCTGCCCCGGCGAGAGCCGGGCGACGCCGGCGTCGGGGTCGAGATGGATGCCGAGGTCGTCCAGGATCTTCGCGGCCGTCTCGCGCAGCGCCCGCTCTCCGATCAGTGGTCCGGTCACCGGCTCCGCCCCCAGCAGGACGTTCTCGGCCACGGTGAGGTTGCCGAACAGGCTCAGCTCCTGGTGCACCATGGCGATACCGGCGCCGCGGGCGGCCTGCGGTCCGTGTGACAGGCGCGTGCCGTCGACCAGGACCTGCCCGGAGTCCGGGCGCACCGCGCCGGCGATGACGTTCATCAGGGTGGACTTGCCTGCCCCGTTCTCCCCGACCAGCGCGAGGACCTCGCCCGCGGCCAGCGACAGCGACACGTCCCGCACCGCGACCGTGCCGCCGAACGTCTTGCTGATCGATTCGCAGACCAACCGGCACGGTCCGGGCACCGCAGTGCGATCAGCCATTGAACATGCTCCTGATCTGCGCGGGGTCGAGCCGGGTGTCCACCCAGAAGTCGTCCGGAAGGTCGGGCTGGACCAGGGACGGCAGGTTGTCCGCGGTGACGGCCGGCGGCTCCTTGCGGTCGTTCTTCTGGTATGGCTGACCGGTCAGCACGCGCAGCGTCACCTTCAGGGCATCGTCGGCCAGCCACGTCGGCTTGGACACGCCGATGGCGTCGAACCCGCTCTCCGGACCAAGCTGCTGCCACACCTTGAGCAACCCGTTGTTGCCCTCGCCGGTCATGGGTACCAGCGGATGGCCATCGGCCCGGAACGCTTCGATCGCACCGAGCGTCATGGCCCCGCCCTGGGACCACACGCCATCGACCTGCGGGTGGGCGGCGAGCATGCTCGTCACCGCGCGCTTGGCCTCGGCCTGGTCCCAGTTCGCGGCGGCGGAGGCGACGACCCGGATCCCGGGGTAGCGGGCGAACACCTCCCGCGCCCCGGCCCGGCGCTGCTCGTTCACCGGGTTGCCGGCGACCCCGTCCAGCACGTAGATGCGGCCCTTGCCACCGAGCCGGTCGACCAGCCACTGTGCGCCGACCCGGCCGATGGCGGTGTCGTCCACTGTGACCAGTGAGGTGTAGGTGTCGGTGTTGGCGTCGGCCCCCAGCAGGATCACCGGGATGCGCGCCGCGTTGGCCTTCTTGATGATGGGCACCGCGGCCTGCGGGGAGACCGGGGTCATGATGATCGCGTCGACCTTGCGGGAGATCATCGAGTCGACGTTGGAGATCTGCTTCTGCGCATCGTTGTCGGACTGGGTGTAGACGACCCGTTCGATCTGTGCCCCGTGTCGGCTGACCGAGGCGCGGAACTCGGCCGCGAGCTGGACCGACCAGCTGTTGCCCAGCCAGTAGGTGTCGTAACCGATGACGAAGGTGCTCTTGGTTTCGCCCGCCGGTGGTCCGGCCACACCCGTTTCTTCGGACTGACTCGTGCACGCCGCCAGCAGCAACACCGCGGCGAGTGCCAGCAGTTCGAGCACGAGCCTGCGCCGCCTGCCACCGACCATGACCGCTGACCCTCCACCGTTGGACCGTCCGTCGAGGCAAGGATGGTCTTGATGGGTCAACCTGTCAACCCGTCGTCCTGCCCCCGATTGTCCGTCATCCGAACAGATGCCCAAGGGCCAGCCAGCGCGTCGCCGCGAAACACCTCGGTACGACGAGCTGAACACGCCCGGACCCCGCGCACGAGCCGAGGCCGGTCTCGACGCGGTCACCACAAGCTCATCCAGATGTGGAAGCTTCGCGTGTACGCCCGACAGGGGGCGCTCCCGTGAGCGCGCGAGCGACCCATCACAGGA
This sequence comes from Actinophytocola gossypii, assembly GCF_025165815.1. GTDB lineage: Bacteria > Actinomycetota > Actinomycetes > Mycobacteriales > Pseudonocardiaceae > Actinophytocola > Actinophytocola gossypii. The sequence continues at coordinate 609,736 of NZ_JAFFZE010000004.1, forward strand.
CGGTCCGGCACAGGTCTGCTCGGCGCGGATCAGGTTCTGGCGGCCGGTGAAAGGGAAGTCGGCGCACCACGCCCAGGTTGCCCACCATGGTGTCCGCAGAGGGGGCGGCGAGCCCACGTACAGGCCGGTCGCGTCACCGACGCGCGCCTTGTCGAGCGCTCGGCGAACGCCGCCCAGCGAGATCCGCGGAGGACCTGCGGACCGGGCGGCCGGGGGACGATCCCGTCGTGGGTGACCACGTGCCCCCGGCTGGGGCGGCTGTTGCGGGAGCCCTGGTCAGCCGAGCCGGATCGCGGTCCACGACACCGGTGCCAGAACGGTGCGGAGGGTGTCGTCGGACAACTCGGCGGACTGGTGACGCGGCACGACGCGGTCGGGGTTCGCGCGGGTGTTGGTCGCCGACGTGTCGGGGTCGTGCACTGTCCAGGCCTCGCTGACCGATGTGGCGCCGGGCACGGTGGCGCGGAGTTCCACCGGCTCGATCCGGTGCCGGTTCACGGCGAACACGACCACCTCGCCGGTCGCCGGTTCGTGGGTGGCGACCGCGTCGACCACCGGGACGTTGCCGTAGCGTGCCGTCGGATACACCGGGGACGTGACCTCTGTGCGCAGCACCTGTCCACGCGCGAGCCGGGACGTCAGCGCGAAGGGGTGGAACGTCGTCTGCCGCCACGCCGGGCCACCAGGCTCAGTACGGATGGGCGCGATCACGTTGACCAGCTGCGCCTGGCACGCGGCCGCCACCCGGTCGCTGTGCCGCAGCAGCGAGATCAGCAGGTTCCCGACGACGACGGCGTCCAGGACGTCGTAGACGTCCTCGATCAGCCGCGGCGCGGTACGCCATTCGGTGGGCGGATCGGCCTGGAACCTGCTCTGATACCAGACGTTCCACTCGTCGAATGACAGGCCGATCCGCTTGTCGCTGCGCAGCCGGGCACCGACGGCGTCGGCCGTGGCGACGACGCTGTCGATGAAGTGGTCCATGTCGACCGCCGAGGCGAGGAAACTGTCCACATCGCCGTCGAGCGGCTCGTAGTAGGCGTGGCAGGAGATGTGGTCCACCAGGTCGTAGGTCAGCTCGAGGACCGTTGCCTCCCACGCGCCGAACGTCGGCATGCCCGAGTGCGAGCTGCCACACGCGACCAGTTCGAGCCCCGGCTCCGCCTGCCGCAGCGCCCTGGCCGTCTCGGCGGCCAGCCTGCCGTACTCGTGCGCGGTCTTGTGCCCGGTCTGCCACGGGCCGTCCAGCTCGTTGCCGAGGCACCACAGCCGGACGCCGTGGGGGTCGGCTGTCCCGTTCGCCCGCCGCAGGTCCGACAGCAGGGTACCGCCGGGGTGGTTCATGTACTCGTGCACGTCGAGTGCCTCGGCGACGCCGCGGGTGCCGAGGTTCACCGCGTACATCACCTCCGCGTCTGCCTTGCGGGCCCAGCGGGCGAACTCGTCGATGCCGACCGCGTTGGTCTCGATGCCGCGCCACGCGAGGTCGCGCCGCACCGGGCGGTCCGGTCCGACGCCGTCCTCCCATCGGTAGCCGGACACGAAGTTGCCGCCCGGGTAACGGACCAGCGAGACGCCGAGCTCGCGGGTCAGCGCGAGCACGTCACCGCGGAAGCCGTCCTCGTCGGCGGTCGGGTGCCCGGGCTCGTGGATGCCGGAGTACACACACCGACCCATGTGTTCGACGAACGAACCGAAGAGCCTGCGCCGCACCGGTGCGACGACGAAGTCCGGGCTGAGGACGATGTCGGCCTTGAGCACAGGTCTCCTATCGCAGTGCGCCGGCGGCGGCGCCACTGCGCCAGAACCGTTGCAGGAGGACGAAAGCGATGACGAGCGGGACGATCGCCAGCAGTGCGCCGGTGACGACCAGGTCGAACAGCACCCGCGTGCCGGCCTCCTGCTGGGCGGTGTTGAACCACGTGGTCAACCCCACGGTCAGCGGGAACAGGTCGGCGTCGCTCAGCATCACCAGCGGCAGGAAGTAGTTGTTCCACGTCGCCACGAGCGTGAACAGGAACACCGTGACGAACACGGGCCGGATGTTCGGCACCACTACCTGCCAGAAGATCCGCAGCTCGCTCGCCTGGTCGAGACGGGCGGCGTCGAGCAGTTCCACCGGGATGCTCTCGGCCACGTACACCCGGACGAGGTAGGTGCCGAACGGGCTGAGCAGCGACGGCAGGATCACCGCCCACATCGTGTTGACGATGCCGACGTTGGACAGGATCAGGTAGGTCGGCAGCACCAGCGCGGTCGCGGGCACCATGATCATGCCGAGCAGCGCGGTCTCGAAGAACCGCTTGCCCCAGAAGGAGAAGCGCGCGAGACCGTACCCCGCGAGCGAGGCGAGCACCGTCGCTCCGACCGCGCTGCCCCCCGAGTACACGGCGGTGTTGAGCAGCCAGTCGCCGTACACGCCGCCGTCCTCGCGGAACAGCCGCACCAGGTTGTCGAACAGGCTGAACTCGTCGCCGAACCACATCGCGGGGCTGGACAACAGGTCGGCCTGGTTCTTGGTGGCCGCGATGACGATCCACAGCAGTGGGACGAGGAAGTACAGCATGCCCGCCGCCATGAGCAGGTGCGGCACCCGCGTCCGCACCGTCGCGGGCCGGGTCATGACGACCTCCGCTTCCTGGTCGACAACACGAACGCGTACGCGGCGACGAAGACCACGAACCCGAGCGCGAAGGAGATCGCCGCGGAGTAGTGGAAGTCCGAGTAGGCGAACGCCTGGTTGTACGCGTAGAGGTTCGGGGTGTACCCGGCGGAGATCTGGGGTGCGAACCGGGACATGACGTAGGGCTCGACGAAGAACTGCATCGTCCCGATGACGGAGAAGATCGCGGCGAGCGCGATCGCCTGCCGGATCGCGGGCACCTTGACCCGTACCGCGATCTGCACCTGCGACGCGCCGTCGATCAGCGCCGCCTCGTACATCTCCCTCGGCACCCCCTGCAGCGCCGAGTACAGCACGATCATGTTGTAGCCGGTCCACGCCCACGTCACGATGTTGCCCAGCGACACGAGCAGCAGGTCGGCGCTGAAGAAGTCGGCCGGCGCGCCGCCGAATGCCGTCGGCAGGTCGGCGAACGGGCCGAACGTCCTGCTGTACAGGAAACCCCACATGAGCGCGCCGAGGACGGCCGGGACGGCGTAGGGCATGAACGCGATGAGCCGGAACGCGATCGCGAACCTCGTCGTGACCGCGTCGAGCGTGAGCGCGCCGACGAGCGCGATCCCCAGCATGAGCGGGACCTGCACCGCGCCGAACACGAGCACGCGCAGGAAACCGTCCAGCAGCACGGGATCGGTGAACGCCCGCGTGTAGTTGCCGAACCCGGTGAACTGTTCGCCCAGCGCGAGGCTCTTGCTGGACAGGCTGAGCCAGAACGCGTACCCGAGCGGCACGACGAGGAACGCCACGACCACGAGGAAGAACGGAAGTACGAACAACGCTCCGGCGACCGGGTGATCGGTCATGCGTCTGCGCCGCAACGGGATCTCCTATTCCACCGTGAAGCCCTGTTTCCTCGCGTAGTCCACGACGTTCTTCTGCGTCGCGTCGAGCACCGTGTCCCATTCCCGCTGCCCGGAGGTGGCTTCCGCGCACCGGTCGAGCAGGTCGCCGAACACGAAGTCCTGGAACGGGGTGTAGTCGAAGTCGCCCAGCTTCTCCGACACCGGCACGAAGATCTCGTTCACCTTCTGGCCGTTGAAGAACTCGTACGCCTTGCCGGTGAACGCCGGGTCGGCCGCGACGTCCTTGACGAGCGGGTACAGGAACGCCTTGTTCAGGCCGATGTCCCAGGCCTCCTCGGATTTCCCGAACAGCTCGCGGGCCACCACGGTGGCCGCCTCCGGGTTGTCGGCCTGCTTGGTGACGGTGAACGTCGAGCCACCCCAGTCGCCGTGCTCGTCGGCGCCCTTCTCCCACTGCGGCATCGGAGCGACGGCCCACTTGCCCGCGGTGTTCTTCAGGGAACCCGCGACGTATCCGGGTGTCCAGCCCGCCGCGGCCCACGTCCAGTACTTGCCGGAGTCCAGCGCGGCGGCGGCGTCGGCGGTGAAGAACGGGTCGGTGGCCATGAGGTCCCGTTCGACGAGGTCACCGTAGAACTCGATGACCTTCTCGCAGTCCGGGTGGGTCAGGTCGATCTTCACCTTGTCCCTGGCCTCGGTGATCGAGTAGCCGTACGGCCGGCAGCCCGCCTGCCACATCAGGCCGTTGAGCCAGCCGCCGTCGCTGCCGAAGCTCGCGATGTAGGCGTCCGGGTCGACCGCCTTCATCTTCTCCGCGGCGGTCGCGTACTCGTCCCAGGTCGTCGGCACCGGGATCCGGTGCTGGTCGAAGAGGTCCTTGCGGTACATCAGTGCCATCGGACCGCCGTCGACGGGGATGGCGAAGACCTTGTCGCCGTCGGTGGCCTGCTGCCAGGCCCATTCCGCGTACAGGTCCTCGTCCGCGCCGGCGCCGTACTGTCCCATGTCCACGAGCGCGTCGAGGATGAGGAACGTGGGGATCTGCTGGAACTCCACCATCGCGACGTCCGGGGCCCCGGTGCCCGCGGTGAACGCGGTCTTCAGCTTGGCGTACTGGTCCGGGCCGGTGCCGACGTTGGTCCAGTCGACCTGGATGTCGTCGTGGGAGGCGTTGAACGCATCCACCACGCCCTTGAACTCGGGATACCACGCCCACACGGACACGCGGACGGGGCCGCCGTCCGAGCCGCCACTGTCGCCGCCGCACGCGGTGGCGGCCAGGAGCCCTGCCACGGTGAGCACGGAGACGAGTGTTCGCGACCGGTTGATGCCGAGCATGAGACAGCGCCTTTCCGCGGGCGGCGACCACCGGCGGGGAACGGGCACATCCGGGGGCACGCCGAGCAGGAGCGAGGGCAGGGACCGGGGGGTGCTGCGCGCCACGACCGGACAGGTCCGCAGGGCCTGACCATGGCTATCGCCGTGACACCTGGTTTTGCTGCGCTGCAAAACAGTATGAACGCCGGTTTGCCGCGCTGCAAGCCTTTGTTTTCGCGGCGGCATCGGGTTGTCGTGGTAGGAGAGGCCATGCACACTTCTCCCAGCGGCCCTGCCTGCACCGAAGGAGAACGTCATGCGCGATGCCACCTTGCGTGACGTCGCACAGCTGGCCGGGGTGTCCGCCCGGACGGTGTCCAACGTCGTGAACGGCTACGCGCCGGTCACCGCACGCACGCGTGAGAAGGTCGAGCGGGCGCTGCGCGAGCTCAACTACCGGCCGAACGTGCTGGCCCGCAACCTCGCACGCGGCCGGTCCGGACAGATCGCGGTCGTCGTGCCCTACCTCGACACGCCCTACTTCGCCGAGCTGCTGCAGGCGATCATCCCGCGGGCGCGGGAACACGGGTACAACGTCCTGATCGACCAGACCGACGGCGACGCGGCACACGAACGGGAGCTGATCAGCCGCGGCGCCCGCGCGTTCCTCTTCGACGGGATGATCTTCAGCCCGCTCGGGCTGGCCCAGGAGGACCTCGTCGAGATCGACCCGGACCTGCCGCTGGTCGTCCTCGGTGAACGCGTGTCCAACGGCGTTTTCGACCACGTCGGCATCGACGACGTGGCAGCCGCACGGGCCGCCACCGCCCACCTGATCGGCCTCGGCAGGCGGCGCATCGCGGCGATCGGCGACCAGCCCTACCCCACGGGTGAGGCCGCACAGCTGCGCACCCGCGGCTACCGCCAGGCACACGAGGACGCCGGCCTGCCCGTCGACGAGTCCCTCGTCATCCCGACGCCGCGGTTCAACCGCGCCGACGGTTCCGGCGCGATGCGTGCGCTGCTGGCGCGCGACGACCCCCCGGACGCCGTCTTCTGCTACAGCGACCTCGTCGCGCTCGGCGCGCTGCACACCGCGCTGGAACTGGGCTGCCGCGTGCCGGAGGACATCGCGCTGATCGGCTACGACGACATCGAGGAAGGCCGCTACTCGAACCCGGCCATCAGCACGATCTCTCCGGACAAGGCCGCCATCGCCGCGACCGCGGTCGAACGGCTGCTCATGCGCATCGGCAGCACGGGGCCGGTGCCCGGCATCGAAGTACGTGCCGGGCACCGGCTCATCGCCCGGGAAAGCACGATGGGGAAACGCCACCGAGACCCGTGAGTTCGTCGACGTGGCGGCGACGTTTCGCGAGACGACCTCCACTCCGGTGCGAGAGCGACCGTCCCCGGAGCGCGGGACACAACTCTTGTGAGCGTTAACATTTTTGCCTTGCTCCGTCGTGGCCGCAAACGGATTTGATCTCCGAACCGGGAGTTCAGACGGTTTTGGTCCGGTAATGCTGGCGTCGGCACTCCTGCACATTGGCTGTTAGCGATAACAGGAATGTGTTGTCGGCACTGTCCGGTGCCGTTATCGTGCTGTGTGTGCTCCCGTCGCGCTGACCCGGTGCACGCCGGTGGCAGGTGGTGTCCTGCTCACGAGGAGGCGGTGGCCGGGCGCGGTGGCACGTCCCCTGCTGTCATTCGTTGGAATCGAGGACATCGTGGTCTCGTCGATGAAACGCATCCTGATATTGGCGGCGGCCCTGACCGTCACCGTGGTGGCGGCACCGGAAGCGGCTGCCTACCCGGCACCGGGCCGGGTGACCGGTGACATCGGCGTGCACGACCCGAGCGTGGTCAAACGCCCTGACGGCAGCTACCTGGTCGCGCACACCGGCAACGACATCGCGCTGAAGACGTCCACCGATCGCACCGCGTTCCGCAACGCGGGTGCGGTGTTCCCCGGCGGTGCGCCGTGGACGAGCACCTACACCGGCGGCAGCCGGAACCTGTGGGCACCGGACATCTCCTACCACAACGGCCAGTACTGGCTGTACTACTCGGCTTCCACGTTCGGGTCGAACCGGTCGGCGATCTTCCTGGCGACGAGCACCAGCGGCAATTCGGGCACGTGGACCAACCGCGGCCTGGTGATCGAGTCGCGCACGTCGGACAACTTCAACGCCATCGACCCCGATCTGGTGGTGGACGACCAGGGCCGCTGGTGGCTGTCCTTCGGCTCGTTCTGGTCCGGCATCAAGATGATCGCGCTCAACCCGTCCACCGGCCTGCGATCGGACAGCACGATCCGCTCGATCGCCGGGCGGGGCGGCGGCGCGATCGAGGCGCCGAACATCGTCAAGCGCGGAAGCCATTACTACCTGTTCGTCTCGTTCGACCGGTGCTGCCAGGGTGCGTCGAGCACCTATCGGGTGATGGTGGGCCGCTCCACCAGCGTCACCGGCCCGTACGTCGACCGCAACGGTGTCGCGATGACCTCCGGCGGCGGCACCGAGATCCTCGCCGGGCATGGCGACGTTCACGGCCCCGGGCACCAGGACGTCCTGGCCGACAGCGACGGCGACGTCCTGATCTACCACTACTACGCGAACAACGGCGCGTCGCTGCTGGGCATCAACCTGCTCACCCGCGACTCGGCGGGCTGGCCCTACGTCTACTGACCTCACCCAGGGAGAAGACCGTGACAACGACCACTTGCGGTCCGCGGCGACGACGGTGGACCACCCTTGTCCTGGCGGTCACGACCGCCGTGCTCGGTGGGCTCACCACCGCCCTGCCACCGGCCGCGGCCGCGGCCGTGGTGGACACCAATGCCTCCTACGTCCTGGTCAACCGCAACAGCGGCAAGGCGCTCGACGTGTACGACCTCGCCACCGAGGACGGTGCCCGGATCGCCCAGTACACCCGTAACGACGGGGCCTGGCAGCAGTGGCAGTTCGTCGACTCCGGCGGCGGCTACTACCGGCTCAAGTCACGCCACAGCGGCAAGGTGCTCCAGATCTCCGGTGGCTCCACCGCCGACGCCGCCGACGTGGTGCAGTGGGCCGACAGCAACGCAACGAGCCAGCAGTTCCGGCTCGTGGACTCCGCGGACGGGTACGTGCGACTGCTCAACCGCAACAGCGGCAAGGCCGTGGAGGTCTACGAGTGGTCCACAGAGGACGGTGCGCGCGTCGTGCAGTGGCCGGACCTGGACGGGGCGAACCAGCAGTGGCAGCTGGTGCGGCTGGGGTCGGGCGCGGGTACCTTCACCAACCCGATCAAGCGCAACGGCCCCGACCCGTGGCTGCAGTACCACAACGGTTACTACCACCTGGCCACGACGACGTGGAATTCCACGATCACCACGCGCCGGTCCCGGACCCTGGCAGGGCTGTCGACCGCACCTGACCAGGTGATCTTCAACCTCGCGGGACGCCCCAACGGCTGCTGCAACATGTGGGCACCGGAGTTCCACCTGCTCAACGGGCGTTGGTACCTCTACTACGTCGCAGGGCAGAACGTGCAGGACTACAACCCAACGCAACGCCTCCACGTACTGGAGTCATCCGGCACCGACCCCATGGGCCCCTACACGTTCAAGGCGGACCTGGGCGACACCTGGGAACTCGACGCCAGCATCCTCCAGCACGGCGGCAGGTTGTACATGCTGGGCAGCGCCATGGACGGCACACAGAGCCTCACCATCACACCCATGAGCAACCCCTACACGCTCTCCGGTGCGCGCCGCACCATCTCGCAGCCCACGTTGGCCTGGGAACGCCAGACCGCGCCGGTCAACGAGGGTGCGGAACCGTTGTACCGCAACGGCCGCGTCATGATCGTCTACTCGGCCAGCGCGTGCTGGAGCCCGGACTACAAGCTCGGTCTGCTCACGCTGACCGGTAGTGATCCGCTCAACCGGGCGCACTGGACGAAGTCGCCCAACCCGGTGTTCCAGCGCAGCGACTCCAACGGCGTCTACGCCCCGGGCCACAACGGCTTCTTCAAGTCCCCGGACGGCACGGAGGACTGGATCGTCTACCACGCCAACGACAGTGCATCCGGCGGTTGCGACATGAACCGCTCGACCCGAGCGCAGAAGTTCACCTGGAACTCGGACGGCACGCCGAACTTCGGCATCCCTGTCCGGCTCGGCGTCCAACTCGCCGCACCCTCCGGCGAACCGGCGTCCTGACCCGACACCGTGGTGGGGGGGGGGCGGGCCGCCCCCCCCCCCCCCCCCCCCCCCGCCCCCCCCCCCCCCCGGCCCGGCGCCCCCCCCCCCCCCCGGGGGGGCCGGCGGCCGACCCGCCGCCCACCACCCAACCGCCCGAACCAAGGAGAAACCGGTGCGCGACGCGCCATGCCTGCACCTGGCCGCGTACCCAAGGTCATGATCACCGCGCACCCCGACCGGCGCCGTTGCCATGGCGGGTGTCGTGGTAGCGGGCCATCAGTTCCCAGTACGCCAGCAAGAGTCCCATCTGTGCCGCGGCGGCGACCGCGGCCGGGACGGCGCGACGTCGGCGGGCCGCGACCATCGCCCCGACCCCGGCCACGGTCGCGGCGGCGTTGACGGCCATCGCGGCGTCCATCGGTCGCTCCTCGATCCACCGTTCCTCGCCGAGCATCGCGCGGGTCGACCAGGCCCGCTCGTGCGCGGGTTTGCCGAACACCACCGGGTTGACCGCCATCCACGCACCGACGAACGCGGCGTCGCGCCAGCTGCGCCGCCAGACGGGGACCAGCATCAGTGGGATGCTGGCCCACCGGGTCCAGGCACTCCACGGGTTGCAGTGCCGCGCGAACACCGCACGTTTGACCTGCCGCCAGTTCACCTTTCCCGCTCCGTTCTGCTCTGCCGCGACCCTTCGCGACCGTCGGGCTGACAGGATTCGAACCCGCGACCCCTTGACGCACTCCACTCGGTCGCCTCGGGCGGAAGCCGCTCCTTCCCGACCGGCACGTCTGTCAGGCCCGCGGCGGGGCCACACTGTCCCGCTGGATCAGGCTCGGGGGGACCGTGCGCTTCGGCTCCTCGACCTCGTCCGCCGAGACCTGTGCCAGCAGCAGGCCAAGCGTCTCCCGCGCCACGGCGTCGAAGTCGGGACGGATGGTCGTCAGCGGGGGGATGAAGTACGCCGCCTCCGGGACGTCGTCGAAGCCCACCACGCTCACCTCCCTCGGCACGGACCTGCCCCGTTCGCTCATGGCTCGGAGCAGGCCGAGCGCCAGGTGGTCGTTCGCGGCGAAGACGGCCGTGACCTCGGGCATCCTCGCCAGCATCTGTCCGGCACGGTAACCGGCGGCCGCGCTCCAGTCCGCCGCCACCAGCGGCGGGACCTCGGCCCCGGCGGCCTCCAGCGCGTCCTGCCACCCGCGCACCCTGCCCATCGCGTCGAACCAGTCCGGGGGCCCGGACACGTGCCACACCGTCCGGTGGCCGGCCGCCAGCAGGTGCTTCGTCGCGTCGTAGGCACCGGCGTACTGGTCCACGGTCACCACGGGCATCGCCCGCTCGGGATCACCGTCCACTGTTACCACCGGGACGCCCGCTGGCACGTCGGCGAGCGCCTCGTTGGCCGACGCCGTCGGGGCGATCGCCACGATGCCGGCAACCCGCTGGTCGCGGTGGTGCTCCACGGCCTCGGCGATCGACGTGCGGTCGAGCACCTGCACGCGCTTGAGGCTCACCGCGAAACCCGCCTCGCCCGCCGCCAGCTCGAAGGCCGCCAGCAGCGACGCCGGACCGTACAGCGTCGAGTTCGCCGCCACCACGCCGATGAGCTGGGTACGCCCCGTGACCAGGGCCCGCGCCGCCTTGTTCGGTCGGTACCCCAACTCGGCGATGGCCGCGCGCACCCTGAGCCTCGTCTGCTCGCGCACGTTCGGGTGCCCGTTCAGCACCCTCGACACGGTCTGGTGGGACACTCCGGCCAACCGCGCGACATCGGTCATCGCCGGGTCGCGCGCGACCTTGCTCCCCACCACCGCGTCGTCCACCGCCGAACCTCGCTCCGGGTCATGATCGTCCTGTCCACCAGTGTCGCACCATCAGCGGATTCTGAACGTCGCACGCTCCCGTTCGGCGCGTCCCCGACCCGGTCGGCGGGCCACCACCAACCGGCCGCTCTCATGCGTCAGGTACATGTCACGGTCGGTCACGAGCCGCAGGGACACGGCGTCGCGGTCGGCCAGGCCCGGCTCGCGGACGAAGCTCGTCGACCGGCCGTAGGCGTCGGTGTCCTCGTACGGGTCGACGCGGAGGACGTCGGCGACCCGGACGTACCGGTCGGGGAAGTTCACCGACGCCAGCGACACCGTGCCGGCCCCGAAGTGCCCCGGGCCGAACCGGAACTGCGAGTCGGCCAGCTCCCGGACGTTGCCATCGACCCGCAGCCGGTACTCGAAGTGCCGCACGACGAGGTGCGGCGCGTCCAACGGGGACAGCCGGCTGATGGGACCGCCCTTGCCGACCGGCACGCCGAAGCTGGGCGTGCCGTCCTCGTTCCACCCCAGCTCCTGCACACGGGTGTGCCGGTTCGGGTCGAACAGCGGGTCGCCGTCGATGTCGCGGTAGTCGCGGGCGTGGTAGACGAGCACGTCGGTCCGGCCGTCCTCGGCGACGGTGAACGAGTTGTGCCCCGGGCCGAACTGCCGGGTCTGGTCGTTGGTGACGAAGACCGGGCCGGTCTTGGTCCACGACCGCGCGTCGAGCAGGTTCGCGTTCTCGTCCGCGGTGAGCAGGCCCATGCAGTACCGCGCGTCGGTGGCGCTCGCGGAGAAGGTGACGAACACCCGGCCGTTCCGGATCAGCACGGCCGGACCCTCGTTGACCCGGAAGCCCTGGATCTCCCAGCTCGCGGTCGGCACCGCGATCCGCACCGGCTCGGTCGCGAGCTCGAGCGGGGACGCCATCTCGGCGATGTAGAGGTTGCTGTTGGTGGCGATGCCCGGCTCGCTCTGCGCCCACAGGAAGTACCGCTTCCCCCGGTGGGTGAAGGTGGTCGCGTCCAGGGTGAAGGTGTCCCACGCGGTCACCATCCGGCGCGGCGGCAGCCAGCCGTCCGCGCGCGGGTCGGCGTTCGGGGACTCCAGGACATAGGTGCGGATGCGGAACGGCTCGTCGGCGTCGCCCGCGGCGAAGTAGACGTACCACCGGCCGTCGATCCGGTGCAGCTCCGGTGCCCAGATGTAGCCGCCCATCCGCCCGCTGCTCGGACGGCGCCAGATGGTGCGCTCGCGAGCGGACGCGAGACCGTCCAGCGTGGACGCGCCGCGCACGACGAGCCGGTCGTACTCCGGCACCGAGCCCGTCAGGTAGTACATCCCGTCGACCGGGCGGGTGATGAACGGGTCGGCGCGCTGTTCCACCAACGGGTTGCGGGTGGTCAGGCCCGACCGGTCACGGCGACCCGGCGAGGCGGTGCCGGTGGCGGCGGCGGCCGTGCTCGCGGTGGCCACCGGGACCGTGGTCGCGGCGGCGGCCGCGCCCCCCGCCCGGAACAGGGTTCTTCTGTCGAAACCGGTCATCGCGTGCTCCTGGTCTTGATCCGGATGAACGTCACCGAGTTCGCCGGGAACGTGTGGATGAACTCCGCCGCGACGTCCATAGTGGACTCTAGGGGTGCGATCGGGCTGGTGTACTGGGTGTTCGCGTCGTCGGGGTGGCCCTGCAGCGTGGTCACCCGCGCCCGCCGCTCGACGTCCGCGCCGTCGAGCCGGACGGTCGTGCGGGCGGCGTCGTCCTGCGCGTTGACCACCTTGACCACCAGCTCGCCGGTGCGCTCGTCGCGGGTGACGACCTGGCGGAACGGCTCCACCACGGCGTCGTCGGTGAACTCGCCCCACAACTCGCCGTCCAGGTACAGCGCGACGTGCCGGCCGCGCACCTGCACCCGCACGTCGTAGGTGCGGCCGGTCTCCACGGTCGTCCCGTCGGAGACCAGGGTCGACTTGCCGCCGCCCTCGGCCTTCTCCACCGCGGTCTGGGTGTTGTTCCAGCCGCCGAGGTTCCACCAGTAGTAGTTGCCGGTGTCCTGGACGCCGAAGGCGACCAGGAACCCCTCGCGGCCGGAGAGCTTGGTGGCCTTGACGCTCAGGTCGTAGTCGCGCCACGCCGGGTCGCCCGCGGCCACCATGGTGTTCTCCGCCGCCGCGTCGGACTGGACGTACCGACCGTCCACGACCGACCAGCTGCCCTGCCCGGCGATCGGGGTCCAGGCGTCGTCGGTGCCGGAGAAGTCGTCGGCGAACAGCGCGGTGCCGTCGGCCGCCGTCACGCGCACGTCGTCGTAGGCCGCCGACGTGCCCCAGGTGGACAGCCCGACCGCTCCAGTGATCGGTTCCAGTGTGGACGGTGTGCCGGTGGCCTCGCTCGGCACCACCCGGTCGCCGACGTTGTTCATGAACAGCTTCTGCACCTCGTAGCTGGCCGAGCCCCACGACGCGCGGTTGTTGAACCAGATCATGTCCGGTCGCCACTGCACGTAGTCCTCGTTGGCCAGCAGCGGCGCGTACGAGGCGAGCCGCACCACGTCGGCGTTGCGCTCGAGCCCGGTCATGTACGCGGCCTCGGCGAGCGCGTTGCGGAACCGGTTGTCCTGCGAGGCGTACTCACCCAGGAACACCTTGGGGCCGGCGCGGTCGTAGCCGTCGTAGCGCTCGTTGTTCTGCAGGAACCAGGCCGGGCTGTTGTAGTAGTGCTCGTCGACCATGTCCACACCAGCCTCGCGGTTGAGCTGCCAGAGCCGGTCGAACGTGCCGCCGGTGTCGTCCGGCCCGGAGTTGCTGATCACCGTGACGTCCGGGTACCGCTCCTCGATCGCGGCGCGGAACTGGACGAAGCGGGCGAAGAACTCGTCGGGCAGGTTCTCCTCGTTGCCGATGCCGATGTGCGTGAGCCCGAACGGCTCCGGGTGGCCCATCTCGGCCCGTTTGGCGCCCCACGTCGAGGAGACCGGGCCGTTGGCGAACTCGATCAGGTCGAGCGTGTCCTGGATGTGGCGGGCCAGCAGCGCGGGGTCGTCGGTCGCCTGGTTCTGGCCGCAGCCGGTGACCAGCGCCGGCACCACCGGCAGCGGCATGGCGCCGACGTCCTCGGTGAACTGGAAGTACTCGTAGTAGCCGAGGCCGTAGGACTGGTTGTAGCCCCAGAAGTTCGCGTTGGTGGCGCGAGTCTCGACCGGACCGATGGTGTCCTTCCACTGGTAGGACCGGCGGCGCTCGAAGTCCGGAGCCTCGTAGCCGTGGTGGCTGCCGGTGTTGACCAGGCAGCCACCCGGGAACCGGACGAACCCGGGGTCCAGCGCGGCGATCTTCTCGGCGAGGTCGCGGCGCATGCCGTTGGGCCGGTTCTTGAAGGTGTCGCGCGGGAACAGCGACACCATGTCCAACGACAGCGTGCCGCCGCCCTCGCCGCGCACCAGCAGCCGGCCGTTGATGCTGGCGGCGCGCGCGGTGAACGTGCCGGTGTACTTCGCCCAGCCGTCACCGCGGACCGCGATCCGCAGCGGGTCGGCCAGCGCGCGCCCGGCCGGATCGGTCAGCGCGGCGGACAGCGGCGTGCTCCCCGCGGTGGTGCGGGCCCAGACGGAGAAGTCGTAGCGTTCGCCGCGCTCGACCCGGATGCCCGAGTTGTACCCGGCGTTGATCACCCCGGCGGGCAGGTCGAGCCGCAGGTAGCGCCGGTTGCGTTCGTTGAGCCTGCCGTCGTCGTCGACCACGCGCGGGTCGCCGCTGTGCGGGGCCCAACCGGTGAGGCCGGTGTAGGCGGCGTTGTCGGCGGGATCGTACTCGAACGACCGGTTCTGCACGAGCTCGGCGTACAGCCCGCCGTCGGCGGCCCGGTTGATGTCCTCGAAGAAGACGCCGTACATGTGCTCGGAGATCTCCGGGCCGGTGCCGGCCGCGTCGACGGACACCGTGTACTCGGTCTCGGCGGCGCCGCTCGTGCCGGGCAGGGTGACGAGCATGGTCATGGCGAGTACGGCCGCGCACAGCGGCCCGCGTCTGGACATGGAGGTGCTGCTCCTCGCGTGGGATCAGGGGAACGCGGCGCGCGCCCGTTCCAGCTCGGCACGGGTGACGGGCAGGACCGTCCCGTGCCGCGGCCGCGCGGGCAGCTCGTGGCCGGTGGCCAGGTCCCACCGGCCGGAGGCGAGGTCGGTCGTGGTGAACGGCACGTAGCCGCGGCCGCCGAACTCGTCGATGAACAGGTACCAGCGGTCCTCGGTGTTGGACTTGAACACCGTCGGCCCCTCGCCCCGGGCGATGTCGCCGGAGCCGATGCACTCGGCCAGGAAGTCGTAGCTGGTGTCGCGGAACTCCCTGGCCCGCTCGGCGACGATGAACTTCCCGCACGGCGCTCCGGGGCCGGCGCCGCGCTCGTCCTTGGTGAACCGGTAGTACCAGCCGTCGTGCTCGACGACCGTGGAGTCGATCACCGAGTAGCCGGGGTCGACCCAGACCCGCGGCTCGGAGAACGTGCGGAAGTCCTCCGTGGTGGCGTAGAGCATCCGGTTGTAGGACTCGCCGGTGTGGTCCGGGTCGTCTGCCGCGTACAGCTTCGACGCCCAGAACACGACGTAGCGGTTGATCGTGCGGTCCCAGAACGCCTCCGGCGCCCAGGTGTTGCCCGCGGTGTCCGGCGAGACCCGCACGTGCCGCTGCGCCGACCAGTGCACCAGGTCGGTCGACTCCCACACCTCGATGTGCTTGCTGCCGTGGCGTTGCGCGGCGTCCCAGTCGCCGTCGCCGTGGATCCGCAGATCGGTGGCGAGCAGGTAGAACCGGTCGCCGCGGGGCGAGCGGACGATGAACGGGTCGCGGACGCCCTTGTCCCCCAGGGAGGACGTGAGCACCGGCGCGCCGCCGTTGAGCTCGTCCCAGTGCAGCGGGTCGTCGCCGCGGCTGGCGGCGAGGTACACCTGCTCGCCGGACTCGGTGCCCTCGCCGGTGAAGTAGAAGAACAGGTAGCCCGCGTACCGCGCGCCGGCCGGGTCGGCCAGCGCGGCCGTCGGTACGGGGAGCACCGCCAGGAGGGCGAGCACGAGGGCGGTGACGAGCAACCGGGGCCGGCGGCGAACGAGGAGTACCCGCATGAGGGGTCCTTCGAGTCGGCGATGACGGGAGAAGTGAGCGCTAACATAGAACGCGTTCAGCACC
Organism: Actinophytocola gossypii; assembly: GCF_025165815.1. Lineage (GTDB taxonomy): Bacteria > Actinomycetota > Actinomycetes > Mycobacteriales > Pseudonocardiaceae > Actinophytocola > Actinophytocola gossypii. The sequence goes on from NZ_JAFFZE010000004.1 coordinate 625,717, forward strand.
ACGTCAAGCGAGATGAGTCCTCGATCCTGCAGGCTTGACGTGTGGACTGTGAGCGTTCACTCTAGTGGCCCAGTGACCTGGGTCACCCACTGTCCACACGGAGGAAGAGCAGTGTTGAAGAAGATCACGATCGCGCTCTCCGCGGTCGCGTTGGCCGCACTGGCCGCATGCGGCGAGGGCGGGTCGGGTGGCGCGGCCGCCGGGGACGACGGCACGATCACCATTGGGTTCGCGCAGGTCGGCGCGGAGAGCGGCTGGCGGACGGCGAACACGAAGTCGATCCAGGAGGCGGCCGAGGCCGCCGGCATCGAGCTCAAGTTCTCCGACGCGCAGCAGCGGCAGGAGAACCAGATCAGGGCGATCCGCTCCTACGTGCAGCAGAGGGTGGACGTGATCGCGTTCAGCCCGGTGGTGGAGACCGGCTGGGACACCGTGCTCCTGGAGGCCAAGCGCGCGAACATCCCGGTGATCCTCACCGACCGCGCGGTCGACTCCGACGACACCTCGCTCTACGAGACCTTCCTCGGCTCCGACTTCGTGGAGGAGGGCAGGAAGGCCGGCGAGTGGCTGGTGGAGAACGCGACCGGCCCGCAGAAGGTCGTCGAGCTGCAGGGCACCACCGGCGCCGCGCCGGCGATCGACCGCAAGGAGGGCTTCGAGGAGGTCATCGCCTCCCGGCCGGACATCGAGATCGTCGCGTCGCAGACCGGCGACTTCACCCGCTCGGGCGGCAAGCAGGTGATGGAGGCGTTCCTGCGGTCCACTCCGGACATCGACGTCGTCTACGCGCACAACGACGACATGGGTCTCGGCGCGATCGAGGCGATCAAGGCCGCGGGCAAGGTGCCCGGGAAGGACATCAAGATCATCACCGTCGACGCGGTGAAGGCGGGCATGGAGGCGCTGGCCGCCGGCGAGATCAACTTCATCGTCGAGTGCAACCCGCTGCTGGGCGAGCAGCTCATGGAGCTCGCGAAGAAGGTCGTCGCCGGCGAGGAGGTCCCCGAGCGCGTGGTGACGGAGGAGACCACCTTCACCCAGGAGGAGGCCAAGGCGGCGCTCCCGGACCGGCAGTACTGACCCGATGACCGACCCGACGAACCCGGCGAGGACGAGGCCGGGGAACGAGCCGCTGGTGGACCTGCGGGGCATCACCGTCGAGTTCCCCGGTGTGAAGGCCCTGCAGGACGTGGACTTCCGCCTGTTCCCCGGCGAGGTGCACGCGCTCATGGGCGAGAACGGTGCCGGGAAGTCGACGCTGATCAAGGCACTCACCGGCGTCCACGCGCTGGACACCGGTGAGATCCACCTCGCCGGCGAGCCGGTGTCCTTCGCCGGGCCGGCGCAGGCGCAGGCGGCCGGGATCAGCACGGTCTACCAGGAGGTCAACCTGTGCCCGAACCTCTCGGTCGCGGAGAACATCCTCCTCGGCCGGGAGCCGCGGCGCTTCGGCGCCATCAACGGCTGGGCCATGCGGGCGCGGGCGGCGAAGCTGCTGTCCCGCATGGGGTTGACCATCGACCCCGGCTCGGCGCTGGGCAACCACCCGATCGCCGTGCAGCAGCTGGTGGCCATCGCCCGCGCGGTCGCGGTCGACGCGCGGGTGCTCATCCTCGACGAGCCGACGTCCAGCCTGGACGCCGGTGAGGTGGCCGAGCTGTTCCGGATCATCCGGGTGCTGCGGGACGAGGGCGTGGCGATTCTGTTCGTCACGCACTTCCTGGAGCAGGTGTTCCAGATCTCCGACCGGGTCACCGTGCTGCGCAACGGGAAGGTGGTCGGCGAGCACGACACGCCGAAGCTGTCCCGGATCACGCTGGTGTCGGCGATGCTCGGCCGGGAGCTGGGCGTGCTGGCGGAGGTCGAGCGGCGCACCGAGCGGCGGGCCGCCGACCCCGCTCCCCTGCTGGTGGCCGAGGGGCTCGGCCGGTCCGGCGCGATCGAGCCGTTCGACCTGGAGATCCACGCCGGCGAGGTGGTCGGCCTCGCCGGGCTCCTCGGCTCCGGCCGCACCGAGCTCGCCCGGCTGCTGGCCGGGGCCGACCGCGCGGACACCGGCCGCGTGCTGCTGGACGGGCGGCCGCTGCGGCTGCGCTCCCCCCGCACGGCGCTCGCGAAGGGCATCGCGTACTCCTCCGAGGACCGCAAGGCGGAGGGGCTGGTCAGCGACCTGACGGTACGGGACAACATGATCCTCGCGATGCAGGCCGCCCGCGGCTGGGCCAGGCAGGTACCCCGCCGCACCGCCGACGAGCTGGTCGCCTCGTACCTGGCGCGGCTGGACATCCGGCCGGCGAACCCGGACGCGGTCGTCGGCACGCTCTCCGGCGGCAACCAGCAGAAGGTGCTGCTGGCCCGCTGGCTGATCACCCGGCCGCGGCTGCTGATCCTCGACGAGCCGACCCGCGGCATCGACGTCGGCGCGAAGGCGCAGATCCAGCAGGTGGTGGCCGACCTCGCCGCCGACGGCATGGCGGTGCTGTTCATCTCCGCCGAGCTGGAGGAGGTGGTGCGTATCTGCGACCGGATCGTCGTGCTGCGCGACCGACACAAGATCGCCGAGCTGTCCGGCGCCGACGCCGGCGTCGACGACGTGATGGAGCTGATCGCCAGCGGCTCGACCAGGGTGGAGGTCCGCTCATGAGCAACCGGCGCCTGCTGTGGCCGGCCCTCGCACTGGTCGCCCTACTGCTGCTCAACCTCGTGTTCACGCCATCGTTCTTCGCGCTGCGGCTGCAGGACGGGCACCTGTTCGGCAGCCTGGTCGACATCCTGCGCAACGGAGCCCCGACGCTGCTGATCGCGCTGGGCATGACGCTGGTGATCGCCACCCGCGGCATCGACCTGTCCGTCGGCGCCGTCGCGGCCATCGCGGGCGCGGTGGCGTGCACCCACATCGCCGACGGCGGCGGCCCGGTCACCGCGATGGCGCTCGCGCTGGTGCTGTGCGCGGTCCTGGGGCTGTGGAACGGTTTTCTCGTCTCGGTCGTCGGCATCCAGCCGATCATCGCCACGCTCGTGCTGATGACCGCCGGGCGCGGGATCGCCATGCTCCTCACCGAGGGGCAGATCGTCACCATCGACGACGACGTCTACCGCCAGGTCGGCGCGGGCTTCCTGGTGCTGCCGATCGCGATCCTGATCAGCCTGGCGGTGCTCGGGGGCGTCGCGCTGGCCACCCGGCGCACCGCGCTCGGCATGCTGGTCGAGTCGGTCGGCGTGAACCCGGAGGCGTCCCGGCTCGCCGGGGTCCGCGCGCGCACGATCATCTGGACGGTCTACGTCTTCGTCGCGCTGTGCGCGGGCGTGGCCGGGCTGATGATCAGCTCGAACGTCAGCGCCGCGGACGCCAACAACGCCGGGCTGTGGATCGAGCTCGACGCGATCCTGGCCGTCGTCATCGGCGGCACCTCGCTCGCCGGCGGCCGCTACTCGCTGACCGGGACGCTGCTCGGCGCCGTGATCATCCAGACGCTCACCACCACGGTCTACACGATCGGGGTGCCACCCGAGGTGACGCTCGTGTTCAAGGCCGTGGTCGTGATCATCGTGTGCCTGCTCCAGGCCCCGCGCGTGGCGCCGGCGCTGCGGCGGGCACCGGCCCCGCCGAAGGCCGAGCAGGAGGTCGAGGAGGTGGCCGTCCGATGACCGTGATCGCTCCGCCGCGGGTGCCGTCGCGGTTCCTGCCGGTGATCGCGACCTTCGTGGTGTTCGTGCTGACGTTCGGCGCTGGCTCGGTGCGGTACGAGGGGTTCGCGTCGGGCCAGATCGTGGCGAACCTGTTCATCGACAACGCGTTCCTGATCGTGCTCGCGGTCGGTATGACGTTCGTGATCCTCACCGGCGGCATCGACCTGTCCGTCGGCGCGGTCGTGGCGCTGTCGACGATGATCGCGGCCGCCGCGCTGCGCGCGGGCTGGCCGGCGTGGCTGACCATGCTCGCCGTGCTCGCCACCGGGTCCGTGCTCGGGCTCGGCATGGGGCTGATGATTCACAAGCTTCGGGTGCAGCCGTTCATCGCCACGCTCGCCGGCATGTTCCTGGCCCGCGGGCTGTGCTTCGTGATCAGCGTGGAGTCGGTGTCCATCAAGGACCCGGCGTTCCGCGCCATCGCGACCGAGAGCATCCCGCTCGGCGACGTGTCCATCACCTACAGCGTGGTGGTCGCGCTCCTCGTCGTGGCGTTCGCGGCGTACGTGCTGCACCTGACCCGCTTCGGCCGGACCGTGTACGCGGTCGGCGGCAACGAGTCGTCGGCGACGCTCATGGGGCTGGCGGCCGGGCGGGTGAAGGTCGGCGTCTACGTGATCAGCGGGTTCTGCTCGGCGCTGGCGGGGCTGTTGTTCAGCTTCTACATGCTCTCGGGCTACGGCCTGCACGCGGTCGGCATGGAGCTCGACGTGATCGCGGCCGTCGTCGTGGGCGGCACGCTGCTCTCCGGCGGCGTCGGCTACGTCGTCGGCTCGGTCGTCGGCGTCCTGGTCCTCGGCACGGTGCAGACGATCATCTCGTTCGAGGGCACGCTCAGCTCGTGGTGGACCAAGATCGTGATCGGGGTGCTCCTCCTCGCGTTCATCGCCCTGCAGCGGCTGATCGTGCACCGCCAGCGCGACCTCCAAGGGCTGTCTCGTGATTGATCGTGTTGTTGGGTGTCGCGTGGTGATGGGTGAGGTCGCGGAGGAACGCGATCCCGGATGCGGTGGTGGCGAGGGTGTGTGCGGCTCGCCGGTAGTCGCGGAGGATTTTCCGGTTCTTCATGTCGGCAAGGGCGTGGTCGACCGCGGGCGTGGACCTTGCGGTGGGTGGCGTTGAGCTGTTCCTGCCACTCGGGAGTTCGCTGCCGTCGCGAGGCTTGCGGTAGGGCATGACCACGTCCGGGTTGCCCTGGGAGCCGCCGTCGGCCATGACCGGCCGACCGGCCAGTTGATCGATGCCGGATGGGTCGCCGGAGGCGACGACCAGGCGGGTGTCGGCGTCGACCTGCGGCCAGCACCCATCCCCAAGGAGCCGCGGCAGGCAGCCATGGGACCACGGCGAGTACGCACAGGGCCGGCAGCACGATGCCGGCGCCGGCTGCGACAGCCTCGATGCGGTCCCACTCCCACAGGCGCGGACGCATCAGGATCCCCAGCAGCCTGGCGGACAGGATCGAGCACATCTCGACCACCGGCAGTTTCGTGGGCGGGAACTGAGCGGACAGGTCGATCTCCAGCGAGCGTCGCCCGGTCACGGCTGCCACAGCCCACATGGCCAGCGTCGTGACCGTGACCCAGCGGGCCGCACGGCTGTGGAGGATCACGCGCGCGTTGGCGATCATGACTGGGGCAGCTCCTCCGAGGTGAGTGTGCAGGTTTGCAGCTGCTGCTGGTGTCGAGCGGATCAGCCATCCGGCAGTGCTGGAGATCCTCTCCCGCTGCGGCGACCCCACCAGCATCGCCAAGGCCGGACGGCGCAAGGTCGCCGCCATCGCCACCAAACACGCGCCCCGCATGGGCGAAAGCTGGTCGAGGCAATCCTGGCCGTGCTGGACGAGCGGACCGTCACCGTCCCCGGCACCGCCGCGGCCGACACCGTGCTTCCCCGACTCAACCGTTCTGACACAACGCAAACAAGTGGCCACCGAAGTGGAGGAGATCCGCGATGCGCACCCTCTCTCCGAGGTCCTGGTCTCGATGCCCGGCATCGGCATCAGGACCGCGGCCCGCATCCTGCTCGAGATCGGCGACGCCTCCCACTTCGCCTCCTCCGCGCACCTGGCCGCCTACGCAGGCATCGCCCCCGTCACCCGCAGCTCCGGGCTCCTCTATCAAAGGCGAACACCCAGCCCGAACCGGCAACCGCAAGCTCAAACGAGCGTTCTCCCTCGCCGCGTTCGCCGCCCTGGCCGACCCCACCAGCCGCACCTACTACGACCGCAAGAGAGCAGAGGGCAAGAAGCACAACGCCGCCCTCATCTGCCTGGCCCGCCGCCACTGCGACGTCATCTTCGCCACGCTCCGCAACAAGACCCACCACCGAAACCCCAAGACAACTTCCGCCCCGGCTACGGCTTGACAACCACATAGGGACACCCGAAAGACCGCCATGCGCGCCAGCATCGCGTGAATCGGCTGCGGTGCATCGGCTGGGCCCGGAAGTGCAATCAATGTCTTGATTGACTGCCTGGTCACGTCACTCAATAGGGTAGCTGTATTCCCCCTTTTAAGCGACTTGACCCGTCCCTGCGGTGCGTGCTGCAATAAGTTGCGATATTTACCGGCCTCATTTGCGGCTCATTTGTTTACCAGCAATCCAATGTCGATCTACGCGCCGGCCGGTAGTACGCATTCGTGATACCGGAAAGATCCACGCCTGCCATATCGCCGATCGCGGATCCCGACCCCGTCGGGGGGAAACCCCGATTACCCTGAGGAGTGCCAATGACCGCCGTAGCCGCCGAATACCCCGAGGTCGCGCTGTACCAGCCCACCGGTACGGACCTGCCCAACATCAATGTGCTCATCTCAATCGATGTCGAGACCCTCCTGGATGACCACAGACCGAGCCAGAAGTCGGACGACCCGACGTGGATCGGGGATTCGGACAAGTACATCTCCATGCACACGCGGCAGGGGAACGTCGGTGGCGACCAGGGAGGCAGCGAACTGACCGTTGACATGAGCCTGAGCGACCACATCAGGTGGCGTGAGACGACCTATTCGTGCAACCACGACTACAGCGTCCTCCTGTACCAGTACGCGCCGTATGACCAGGATCAGGGGGTCATCAGCCAACCCAAGTGCTACGTGGTCCAGGGCCTCCAAATCCCCCTGCCGAGCATGAACGATCCGCTGCACCCCACCATGCAGACGGTCAACGACTACTTCTGGGAAGCCACCGCGCTGAAGAAGGGCGAGCAGACCTACCGCTTCTACTTCATGGTCGTCGACAGGACGGGCAAGCAACTGGGGTACTACAAGTGGGACCCACACATCGTGGTCCAGTAGCCGTCAGTCTGTTGGCCGGGCGGAAGCATGGGCTGGACTCCCCGCACCGATCGGCTCATCCCTGATCAGGCGCGACCACGAGGAATGCCTTCCCCTCGATTTGTCGGTTAGGGGCCGAAGCCTGCCTGGCCTCCGGATCGCGCTCGAAGACTGCCCGACCAAACGAGGACGAGCAGTAGGTTTTGCCAGGCAACACCGTGGTTCAGTCCATGATTCTGGCCCCGAGGTCACTAATTTGGGCCGGCCTGTGCCGTGCAGCGTACTTGCCTGGCAACGATGTCTAGGATGCCGTCGCCCACGATCAGAAGGTGGAGCGAACCGTTTGCTCGGAGCGGTTCAGTGACGAGCTGACGGCACGGTAACGGGGACGAGTAGCTCGCGCTCACGATCCCGCGTCCGAGTGTCGGCGAACGGGGACCCGGATTCAGGGCCCCTTCCCAGAGTAGGCGCCCCGGGCGGGGTCTTCCACCTCCAGGTGACAGGCGCCGCCGAAGTGCTGGCTCCTTCGTATGGTCAATTCGGCAATTCGACCCACAGGTCGCAGTGCGAACCTCGTGTTGTGCTTCCGTCACCGCCGTGGGCGACCATGATCAAAAGAGAGACGGCGTGAGTCGGTGCTCGAACACGCCGGGAAGAGGTGGATCATGCACGTGTCACCGATACTGCACAGAGCCCTCGCCGTCGGCTTGGTTGTCCTCATGCCTGCCGTCATGGCCGCGAGCGCGGAGGTGGGCCCGAAGGCGGCCGTGCACGCCTACGTTTACCCCAACAACAGGGTCCCACTGCAGCCGACTGTCTACGGTGTGAACAACGAGTGGCGACAGATCACCCACGCCGAGTTTCCGGCGTTCGCCGAGAAGATGCGCACCTTCAACTACAAGATGCTGCGGTTCCCGGGCGGCTGGGAGTCCGAGCACTACGACTGGGCGACCAACCGAACTCCCGGCTGGACCCACGTCCCCGACGTGCCCGGCGCGAACGCCACCCAGGCGAAGAACGCCGCCCCGAACCTCGCGTTCGTCACACGCACCGCCCCCTACCTCGACAATCCGACCTCCGCCAACCTCAACGCCCTCGCCAACCAAGCTCGAGACCTGGTGCTGGCCCATGGAGACAAGGTGAAGTACTGGCTGGTGGGCAACGAGTGGTGGCTGCAGTGGGGCGGCGGCACCGACCGGGCGGTCAAACTCCGCCGGTACGCGACAGTCGCGCGGGCCATCACCAACCGCATCAAAGCCACCGATCCCACCGCCAAGGTGTACGTGACCGGCGACTGGACCCGACCGACCGAGTTCAGCGCCATCAAGGCGGTCTTCGACGCCAACTCCAGCTGGCCCAACGTCGACGGGATCGACCTGCACGTCTACTCCGGCGACGACCAAGCACAGCCCACGCACTACTCGAACATCGCCCCCAACCTCGCCGCCATCAAATCAAGGACCGGGAAGAACGCGATCTTCGTCTCCGAATGGGCCGCGACCAAGGGCCACTCCACCGACAACAAACGCGCCCTGCGGTCGGTGAACAACATGGTCCTCGTCATGCACACACTGATCCGGGCGGGCGCGACCGCCATGACCTACTGGCCCGCCCCGGACATCGCCCAGGGCATCGGACTGGTCAACGAAGAATCCGGCGGCTACACCGACCTACCCCACGGCCAAGCGTTCCGCTGGATGGCCACCAGCATGTCCTACCACTCGCTGCAAACCACCGGCACCCCTGACACAGCGGCATCCAACAACACCGTGGCCAAGTCGATCACCGTCCTCATCCCGACGAAGACCCTGGCCAACCAACCCGTCACCGTCCACTTCGCCAACACCGACATCACCAGCGTTGCCTCCGCCCAAGCCATGTGGATGCCCAACCCCGACACCCCCAAGGAACCCGCCCGGATCACCAACATCCCCACCACTCTCGACACCGCGAACGACACGATCACCGTCACCGCCAACCCCGGCACCGCGAACCGAGGCAGCAGCTACGAACTGATCCGGCTCATCCTCCGCTACCAGTAGCAAACCGCCCGACGCGTTTACGGCAGCCCGTACGGGTCTATCCCATGATCGGTGTGTCCGGCGTTGTTGATCAGTAGGCTTCGGCTCCCGGCCAGCGGTCCATTTGACAATAACTCGCTGTACTTCATCACGGGTTGTGAAATGATGTCGTGACAATACCTTCGTGCTCGAGGGTAGAAAAGAACGATTCGGCCGCCGCGTTGTCGAACACGACCCGGTCCCGCCCATCGAATGGCCGAATATTGAGCTTGTCGCAGAGCGTGGTGAAGGTGTGGGCGGTGTAGGTCGAGCCACGATCGGACTGAAAGATCACCCCCGCCACCTGGTCCTTCCCGCCACGGGCGGCGACAGCCATCTTGATGGTCTCACCAGCGAGTTCGGCGTCGGGATGGCGGCTGGTGGCGTAGCCGAGCAACCGACGGGAGAACAGGTCGATCGCCGTCCAGAGGTAGAGCTTGCCCTCGTCAGTGGGGATCTCGATCATATCGCCGACCCAAGTCACGGCATTGCCCGCTTATCCGGCCGGGTCAAGTTCTTCCGCCGCTTCATCGACTTCGCCACCGTCTTCTCGCCCACCACCCCATCCAGCAGCGCGTAAATCGACGTGAATACGCGGCGAACCGTGCAGGCCGTGGGCGGCCTCGAACGCTTCGGCAACGGCCGCGTCGACCTCGGCCCGCCGCTACTCAGCCGGCGTAGGCGTCTGCTGGTGTTGGCGAGAGTTCCACTTGTAGAACCAGGACTCCGACACCGTCAGAGCCCGGCAAGCGACCGCGTGCGGCACGTGATGACTGGTTTTCTGGTCGGCAATGAACGCGGCCAGGCTCACCGCGTCGCCTCCTTCACCCACAGGACCACCGATCGCTCGAGGACGTCCCGTTCCATCCGCAACTCGGCGTTCTCCGCACGCAACCGAGCAAGCTCGGCCCGCTCGTCACCGCTCAGCCCCTCGGCCGCGCCCCGTGCGATCAAGTCCTGCTTGACCCAGTTCGCTGGCGTCCCGGCATGGATCCCCAGGTCAACCGCTACCTGAGCGATCGGCGTCGCTTATCAAGTCGACGGCGAGATGACGGGACATGGGCAGCAGCGCGTCCTGATCCCGTCTCCACGCGCTCACGAAACCCAGAGCAGCCAGCAACGAGCGGTCGAGCCTTCGACCGGCACCGTAGAGAGCAGCCTCCGCTCACCACCGACCGGCCATCCGTGCTGCCAAGCCCGGCAACCGCCTTCAGCGCTGGTCGACCGTGAGGCTACTGGCCGTCTGACTGCTGTCGGCCGTCCCCATAGGTGATGGCGGATGCGACGTCGGTGCAGTCGTGGTATTCACATGCGCGTAGATGCCGCAGTCGTTCGTGGGTGATCCCGTCGACGCCGTTCAGCTCGGCCACCCTCTTCCAGCGGCCGACCCAGCGACCAGGTCAGCGTCGACTCGGTGCCCTCCCTGCGGCTCGCCGTACCTGTCGATCACAAGCGAGGCCGCCTCCCGCGACTGCTCCGGCCAGTCCTTGGTCACGTCGGACCGGCGTCCCATCACGCTCGCTCCCTTCCACCCAAATTCAGTCCAGCTGTCCGCTGCTGCCCGCGTCGACCAGCGACCGCAGGTCGTCCGGGAGTGACCCGCGGACCTTGTCGACCACGCCGCCGGTCGTGGCCTCGCGCAGCACCTCGAAGACCACTCGCGCCCGGTACGTGGCCGCCGGCTCGTCGGTGCGGTCCCGCTGGGCCACCCGCGCGATGAACTCGTCTCGGTCGAACCGCTCGCCAGAACCCGCGCCACCCATCGTGACCGTGCGCCGCAGGTGCTCGCCGATCTCCTCAGGGAGCTGGCCGGCCAGGTTACCCGCCAGCATCTCCGGGATCCGCTCCCCCAGGGTCTCGAGCGTCGCCCTGGTCGCAGCCTCCGCGTCACCCCGGCTGGGCAACTTCGCCCGGTCCTGCACCAGACCCATGAACTCGTCGTGCTGCATGCTGATTCACCTCCACCGAGTTGTTCCCTCGCGCGTACCCCGTGGGTGACGACCTATGCGGGGACGACCCGTACCTTCAAACCAGTGATGAATCGGGACTTTCGCGGCCTGCCGTTCACCACCGTCGGCGTGACTTACCAGCAAGCCCTCGCCGGCTACCTCACCGAAGGTCTCGGCGGCACGGTCACCGCCGCCGACTACCCCGAGGGCGGCGCGGGCCGCATCACACGGGTCGGCTGAACCACTCGTGCGGGGCCGGCACGGTTTCCGGCCGCCCCGCACCCCACTACCCGGAGTCCGGGATCTGGTTCACGCAGCGGTGAACCGGACACTGTTCAGTGGGACTTCACCGCCCGGATTCGCGCTCCTGGTAGGGACTCAGGTGCGTCGTTACGACGTTCTGGATGTCCTTCCCCTGCATCGAAGGAGCCCACTGTGATCAGTCCCTACCGGCGACGCGCACTCCGTGCCGCCGCGGTCATGCTGAGTAGCGCGTTGTTCTGTCTGCCGGTCACCGGTGCCGCCGCGCAACCGGTCGACGGCGTCGGCGCCGCGCATGCCGAGTTGCCCGATCCGAGCGGCTACGACGCCGCGATCGTCTGGCTGCCCGACACCCAGTACTACTCGGAAAGCTATCCCGGCCACTTCAACGCCCAGACCCGGTGGATCGTCGACAACGCCGACACGCGCAAGCTGGTCTACGCCACGCACACCGGCGACATCGTCGACGACCACCTGGTGGACCGGCAGTGGCAGAACGCCTCGTCGAGCATGGGCGTCCTCGAGGCCGCCGGGTTCCCCTACGGGGTGGCCGCTGGCAACCACGACGTCGCGCTGTTCGGCGCGATCTTCGTCGACTACCGGTACTTCCAGCGGCACTTCGGTGCCGACCGGTTCGCCGGCTCCCCGGTGTACGGCGAGTCCTACCAGAACAACCGGCAGCACTACGACCTGGTCGACGTCGCCGGCACCGAGGTCCTCGTGCTGCACCTGGCCTGGGCCATGCGGACCGGCGACTTCGACTGGGCCGCCCAGGTCCTCACCGCGCACCCGAACACCCCCGTGATCATCGCCGTGCACGAGTACATCGACACCAACGGCGCCTACAGCGGCCAGGGCGGGCAGATCTTCACCCGGCTCGTCCAGCCGCACGACAACGTGGTCGCGGTCATCGCCGGCCACATCCACGGCACCGCCACCAACGTCAAGGACCTCGGCGGCGGCCGCCAGGTGGTCGAAATGCTCGCCGACTACCAGTCCGGCCCCGAAGGCGGGTCCGCCTACCTGCGCCTGCTGCAGTTCGACCTCGACCAGAACAAGCTGATCGTCGACACCTACTCCCCCTCGCTCGACGAGTCGAACTACTTCGGCGACAAGGACGATTTCACCGTCAACCTCGACCTCACCCCCTGACTCCCCGATCCCCGCTTGAGGGACGACGCTTTCGTCGCCAGCGCGGCGGAAGCGTCGTCCCTCACGTCACGCGTCGATGGTCTCGCGGTCCTCGGCCCCCGTCGCCGGCGGATGAACCGGCGCAGCAGTGTCAGGCGAGGAGTACCTGATGATCAGGTAGATCACCACGGCCAGTGGGGAGTTGACCAGGCTGGTGAGGCTGCCGTCGCTGATCTGCAGTGCGCGAGGATCTGCAGTTCCGCGGCCGGGCCGAGGATCACGCCGGTGACGGCCGGGAGCACACGCAGGCCGTAGCGGCGCATGGCGAAGCCGAGCACGCCGACGAGGAACAGCAGGATCAGGTCGGGTGCCTCGCCGCCCACGGCGTAGGGCCTACGCTGGCGAAGAACAGGATGCCCGCGTACACAGGTAGGGGTGCGAGAGGAGGCGAGCATTGCGCGACGACCGTCGGCCAGCACGGCTACTCCAACGACCCGCCTGTGCCGCCGCTGCGGCCGTGCTGGCGTGCGTGGCGGCTTGTTCCCCGCCGGGCGCCACCGGCCCGCCAGCCAGCAACGTGAGTGAGTCGCCGTCGGCCACGTCCAGCCCTTCCCGCGCACCCGGTACCGGCGACCAGGGCACCGCGCGCTACGCCGCGCAGGTCGTCACGCATACGGGGCCGGCCGGGATCAACCCGGTGCTGCTGATGGCGATCCTGTACAACGAGTCGTACAAACCACACGACCCCGACCTCGAACGGGCTTGGCAGAAGATCGACCCGGACGCCTCCTTCGGCATCGCGAACATGCACCGCGCCGCGTTCGACGACACCAAACGCGGCAGGGACTTCGCCGGACGGCAGTGGGAGGAACTACCCGACGACCCCGATCTCGCCATCCAGGCCGCCGCCTGGTACCTCCACGATTTGGCCACCCAACTGCCCCCGAACTGGCCCGGCCCCTACACCCGTGACGAGTTGCTCGCCCTGGGCTACAACACCGGCCCCGGCAACATGCTCGCCTTCGCCCAGGGCAGCACACCCGGCGAGCAGGCCCAGTCCTACCTGGACAAGCTCCGCGACAACTGGCCGGGAGCCGAGACGGACGTCAACGGCGCCCGGTAGCCGCCAGGTAGCGCTGCGGCGCGTGCCCCCACCTGCGTGTCGAACGCGTGGCGTTCGCGTTTGCCCGACGGAGCGGGGGGACATCGCTGGTTGGCCCGCGCGGCTACCGGTCGGACTCGCCGGCGTCGAGTTCGGCCTGGGTGCGTTTGAGCAGGTCCATGTCCGTGTCTGTGCCGGTGGTGGCCAGTCGCGTCACGGCCTGCTCGACGGAGTGCACGAGTGTCTCGATCTCCGCGAGGCGGTCGGCGTTGCCGGGGATGGTGGCCGCCGCGACGAGTTGCTGGTCGAGTCGCAGGATCTGCTGGGAGATGGTGACCCGCTGCTCGATCGCCGCCGCGTCGCCCATCGGTTGAGCGGCGAGCGAGCGCGCCGCCGCCGCGAGTCTGCGGTGCAGCTTCGCTTCCGGGGAGTGCGCGCCGGCCCACTCGCGAGGCGCGTCCGGCGCGAGGCCTGGTCCGGCGGCCTGGTCGGCGTACCGGCGTTTTCCCTTGCGCGCCAACGCGACGGCGAAGCCCACCGCCACGAGGACGATTACCAGGACGACGACAAGGAGGATGACCAGGAGCACGGTTCCCATCTCAGCCTCCGCGTGACTGGTAGAGCGCCAGGACCCCGATGATGACCACCAGCGCGACGATCACCGCGATCGCGACCTTGATCTTGCTGATCGGCCGGCGGCCCTGCACCTCGCCCGTCACGCCGTTGATGCACACCTGGAACGGCCTACCCTCGTAGATCACCGTCAGCAGCCAGATGGGCATCAGCAGGTACTTGAACCGCATGTCGTACCAGTGGATGTCCTTGCTGTGCACCCGCTGCCGGTCGCCGCCGATGTCCCGCCGAACCGTGCGGTCGATCTCGCCCTCCATCTGCTGACGCGCGGGCTCGAAGCACTGCTCGGCCGTGCGGTCGTAGGTGCGGCTCAGGTGCCCGGCGACGTACTCGGCCGAGTACGGCCGCGCCCGCTCGGTCGGCCACGGCTCCAGCTTGGCGACCTTGGCCTCGTCCAGCCCGGTGTTGGCCAGGATGGGCAGGTCATCGAACATGTTGTGCACCCGGCCGCGCACGTGGGTCCACCGGACGCGGGTCTCGGTACGCTGGTTGTCCCCCGACCCGACGGTGACCGTGTAGGTCGTGCCACGCTCACCGGTGTAGTCGGTGTTCGCGGACGCGTCGAAGGTGAAGTACGAGGCGTAGACGCTGGTGAACGAGCCGACCTCGCTGTACTTCTTGAACTCGTTCGGCGCGAACCAGCGGCTCTTGATCCACTTCTCCACGACCTCGCGGGCGACCGGCTCGGCGACCTGGAACGGCAGCACCGCGTCCACCGGCAGCCGGTTCGGCGCGTCGTGGATGTCGTCGCGCTGGATGGGGGTTGCGCAGTACGGGCAGCGGGTGGCGGTCAGGGTCCCGCCGAAGGTGGTGTGCCCGCCGCAGTTCTGGCAGACGATCTCCTTCTCCGCGCCGGCCTGGACCATCATCCGTGCCTGCTGGGTGCGCATCAGGCCGATGTCGTGCTCGACGACCGAGCGCCCGGCGTCCTCGATGATCGGCTGCGTGTTGCCGCAGCTCCGACATTTGAGCAGTTGGGTGGCGATGTCGAACACCAGCTGCGCGCCGCACTGGTGGCACGGGTAGGTGCGGGTCTGCTCCGTGGCGTGCAGCGTCGCCCGCAACACCTGCTCCCGCCCACCAGCCGGAGGACGGGCATGACCAGGCGCCGGCCCTGGAAGATGACCCGGCTGGGGACCGCCGGGCAGCGGCGGCGGGCCCTGCTGCGGTGGCCGGGGCTGGTTCGGAGCGCCAGGTAGGGGCGGCGGGCCCTGGTGCGGCCCGGGACCGCCGGGTAAGGGCGGCGGGCCACCGGGCAGCGGAGGAGGACCGCTCGGGCCGGTCACGCGGTGCGACCCCGCTCCGACGCGCCGGGCGGCGGCCCGGGTAGCGGGGGCGGGCCGGCCGGGGCGAACAGGCCGGCCAGAGCGGGCACGGTCTGTGCCGCGGCCCAGCCCGCCATGCCGTTCGCCCACACGAGCGTGGCCGGCGTGAGCTGACCACCCGCCACGAACGGACGCAGCTGGTCCGGCGTGTACGGGCCTGCCGCCTGCCCGTTGATCTCGACGTGGAACTGCTGGGCCGTGGGCAGCGGCGGCGGCCCGGCCTGCGGCGCCACCGGCGGCTGCTGCGTGCCGGCGGCCATCATCGTGCCCATCTGCTGGCCCAACGCCATCCCCAGACCCGCGCCCATCATCGTGCCGGCGCCGCCGCCCTCGTTACGTGCGGCGGCGACCATCGCCTCGGCCGCGGCGCCCTGCTGGAGGCGGTCCATCGGACCGACGTTGTCGAGGTAGCGGGCCTGCTCGACACCGCGGGCCACACCGCGGGTCATCGCCTGGGTGACCTCCTCGGGCAGTGTGATCGTCATCACGACGTCGTCGATCCGCAGGCCGAACTCGTCGTCGACTCGCTCCTGGACGTAGTCCTTGAGCCTGCCGGCCAGCTCGGTCTGCCGGCCCTGCAGGTCGATCGCGCCCAGCCCGGTCTCCAGCACCATGTCCGAGAACGCCTGGGTGATCACCCGGCGCAGCAACTCGGAGATCTCCTCGGTGGACACCGACGAGTCGGTGCCGATGACCTCACGCAGAAAGATCTCCGGATCCTCGATGCGCAACACGCACAGCCCGTTCGCCCGGACCTGCACCATCGTGAAGTCCGGGTCACGCACGGTCACCGGGCTCGGAGTGCCCCACCGCAGGTCGGTGACCGGACGGGTGTTGATGAAGTACACCTCACTGCGGAACGGGCTGCGGAACCCGTGCGCCCACCCCTGCAGCGTCGACAGGATCGGCAGGTTCTCGGTCACCAACTCGTAGTGACCGGGCCCGAACTGGTCGGCGAGCTGGCCCCGGTAGACGAACACCGCCCGCTGCCCCTCCCGGACGATCAGCTCCGCACCGTTCTTGATCTCATTCTCGTAGCGCGGGAAGCGCCAGGCCAGCGTCGAGCGGCTGTCGTCGAACCACTCGATGATGTCGACGAGCTCACCCTTGAGCTTGGCGATGATCCCCATCCCTGTCCCTCCCACGCCGATCTACGTCGTGACGAAGTCTACGGCGAAGCAGACACCGCGGTCCCGGTATCAGACGTGTCGACGCCCGACCGCCTCGACCGATGGCCTGACCTCGGGGCACTTCCGCAGCACGTCGCGATCATGGACCACGCACCCAACCCGGCGCGGACGCCCGACGCGCCGACCGGCCCACCACCGAAACCGCCATTCGCGACGCCCAGTAGCGGTCACCGAAGCCGGCGACCTGCAAGGAGCAGCTCACCGTCCGGTGAGCCGGTGAGTGTGATGTCGTGGAGGTGGGCGATTCCAGACACGGTGTCAGCCAGTGTGCTGGCGGCACGGCGGTAGTCCCGGAGGGATCTTCCAGCACTTCATCCGGGCCAGGATGTGCTCAGCCCGGGCGCGGATGCTGCGGTGGACGGTGTTGAGTTCTTCCTTCCACTCTGGGAGTTCACTGCCATCCGCGGGTTTGCGGTAGGCCAGTACACCGCGACCAGCAACACCCGATCAGCCAGCGAGCCGGCCCGGCCGCCCGGCCGCGATCGCCTCTCCGCCCCGCTGGGCTACCAGCCGTACGAGCTTGCGGAACTGGCCCGGCCGCAACCCCGCGAACGGGGCAATCCACTCCGACCTCGACGCTGTGATCACCCGCACCACACCGACATGATCAACTGTCGACCGAGCAGCCCGACACCCGGGTTACGTGACAGCCCTTAACCCGGTTGGCGGTACCTGTCACCGCAGGCATCCGTTGCAATGATTTCGCCTGCTGGGGGCGGTGATGGCGCTGGGATCATCTTGAGAAGTCTGCTTGATGCTGTAATCGTGTCCATGTCTCGCGTCCCCCAACGGGCCAGTAAAGGCAACGTGGGGAGCAAATTCCATGCGAAGACGAATCAGCCTGTTGTCGACGACCGTACTCGTTGTGATTGCGCTCCAGGTTCCGGAGGCGTCGGCGGCATCGCATGCGGGCAAAGGGCCGGTGTCGACACCGGCCACGCCGGTCTCGACACCGTTGACCGCTGTCGGAACGGCGCCGGCCAGGACCGCATCCGGAGACCGCTCGGCAGGCGCCAACACCGGTGGTGACGGTGCGCACCTGGCTGGATCCGCCGGTTCCGGTGAACTGAAGGACTCAGAAGGCGTGCAGCACGGTGTGCCACCGGACACCCAGACCCTTCCCGCTGGCACACCTGACTTCTCGTCGAACACTGTTTTCGGCCCCGACGGCCGAGTGCGTGCGGCCGATTCCGCGGGCTACCCGGAACGCGCCATAGGGGTGCTCATCATAGACGCACCGGACGGATCAACCCGCGGGTGCACCGGGTTTCTGTATGGACCGAACATCGTCGCGACGGCTGGTCACTGTCTCTACCATCCCTCGATGGGCGGCTGGGCCGAGTCCGTACGGATATACCCGGGACAGGACGACACCAACTCCCCGTATGGTTACTGCTGGGGGACCGAGGCATACTCCGTCCAGGGCTGGGTCAACGATCTGGATCGCAACTACGACTACGGCGCGATCAAGCTGAACTGCACGGTTGGCGACACGACAGGCTGGTTTGGCATGCACTGGCAAACCAGTTCCTACAACGGCACGCGGGTAGCGGTCGTGGGTTATCCCCAGGACAAACAGCCGCCATTCACCATGTGGGGCATGTTCGGTCCGATAGAAGGCAGCCGGAGCAACCAACTGCTGTACACCATCGACACGGATTCCGGACAGAGTGGCGGACCGGTGTACTATCCTGGTTGCGGCGCGTTCTGCGCTATCGCCGTGCATGCCAGCGGGGACCAGTACTGGAACTATGGAACTCGCATTACCGAGGCGGTGTTCAACAATTACCTCGATTGGCGGTACGGCTGACCTGACCTACACTTTCCGTCATACCGTACGCACGAATTGAGGAATGATCTCATGAGGTGGCTCCCTGGGCGACGCCGTCACACGGACGGCGCTGTCCAGGGAGTCGTCGTGTCAGCGTCGGGGCAACCTCTCGCCGGCTGCATGGTCGGGTTCAGGCCGACCTCATCGGGCAACGTGCACCAGCTCGACTACACCGGGATCACCGGCGCGGACGGTTCCTACCGGCTGGGACTACCGGCGGCAACGTATCGGATCTCCGTCAACGGGCGAGACCGCTCGGACACTCTGGTGTGGGGGGAGAAGGCCGATGTCACGGTGGTCGCTGGGAGAACGACCATCGCCGACATCATCGCCCACGAGCACCCGCCCACGGACGAGGGGTCACCGCGTGCGAGGTTCAACTGAACCCAGCCTGCCCGAAACGAACATCGGCCCCGCCGGGAGCCGAGCGAGTCGGCTGTGCGCGGCAGCACCTGCCACGGCTGCGGCACCGACCCGCGGTAGGTGCCCAACCATCGTCTGATGCGCGCGACGTGGTCGCCGTCACTCCGCGGAGCAGGTTCTGCGGCGGCGCTACGGTCCTACCCGGCGATGGTCGATACCGCGGTCGTGGCTACCGAGGGAAGTACCAAGACTGCGTCACGGCGATGTTCGCCAACCTGGGCATCGCGGTAACCAAGTTCGTCGCGTTCTTGCTGACCGCGTCGTCGTCCATGCTGGCCGAGTTGGTTCACTCGCTCGCCGACACCAGCAACCAACTGCTGCTCCTGCTCGGTGGCCGCCGTGCGAAGCGGGCCGCCACCCCGGAACACCCGTTCGGCTACGGCCGCGAGCGGTAGTCTACGCGTTCATCGTCTCGATCGTGCTGTTCAGCGTCGGTGGCCTGTTCGCCCAGTACGAGGCGTGGCACAAGCGGAACGACCCGCACCCGATCGACTCCTGGCAATGGCTCCCGATCGTGATCCTGCTGCTGGCCATGGGCATGGAGGGCGACGCGCTGCGCACCGCGGTCGTCGAGTCCAACCGCACCCGCGGCAACCGCTCGTGGGCCGGGTTCGTCCGCACCGCCAAGGCACCGGAACTGCCGGTCATCCTCCTCGAAGACCTCGGCGCGCTACTCGGCCTCACCTTCGCACTCCTCGGTGTCTCGACGACACTGATCAGCAGTGAAGGCCGGTAGCACGCCGCCGGCACCGCGATGATCGGTCTGGTGCTGGTCGTCGTCGCCGCGATCCTCGCCGTGGAGATGAAATCACCGCTCGTGGGCGAGAGCGCCAGCCGCGAGCACCAGACCGCGATCCGGCGCGCGCTACCCGGCGACGGCGTCGAGTCGATCATCCACATGCGCACCATGCACCTCGGCCCCGACGAACTGCTCCTCACCGCCAAGATCGCCGCCAAGATCGCCGTCAACCCCGCAGTCACCGCAGCCGAGATCGCACACGCCATCGACGCCGCCGAGCAACGAGTCCGCACCGCCGTCCGGATCGCCCGCCTCATCTACCTCGAACCCGACCTGCGCCGCGCCGACACCACCCCAGCACCAGACACGACCACCGCGACGACCACTTCCGAACACGCCGAGTCGCCACCCAGCCCACCGCGCTCCGCGACCAGCCGCAAGCAGCTTGCGGAACTGACCCGGTTCCAGCCCGGTGAACGGGACGATCCACTCTGACCTTGACGCTGTGATCACCTGCACCACAAGCAACATGATCAACTATCAGCCACCGGGCCCGTGTCCGGGTTACGGGGAGGGACTGTTCCAAGATCGGTGTTTTCCGGCCCGACACGCCGGGCTGAGGTCCGGCGGGATGGGCACTGTGAGTGATGACATCGGACCTTGTGAGTCCACGCAAGAGTGACCGGAAGCCGGCGCGGGAGCTGTCGCCGGAGCAGGCTGCCGCGGCGGCGATGGTGGCCGAGGCCAAGGCGCGAGGGTTGGCGTTGACCGGCCCGGACGGCCTGCTGAAGCTGTTCACCAAGAACGTACTCGAGACCGCGCTCAACGAAGAGATGACCGAGCATCTTGGCCACGAGAAGAACCAGGCCGAGCCCGAGCGCGATTCGACGAATGTGCGGAACGGAACCAGATCAAAGACCGTCATTTCGGAGGCTGCCGGCGAGGTTGAGATCAATGTGCCGCGGGATCGGGAGAGCACGTTCGAGCCGCAGATCGTGAAGAAAAGGCAGCGGCGGCTCGGCGATGTGGATGAGATCGTGCTGTCGTTGTATGCGAAAGGGATGACCACCGGGGAGATCTCCGCGCATTTCGCCGAGATCTACGGAGCTTCGGTCAGCAAGGAGACGATCTCGCGGATCACCGACAAGGTCGTCGCCGAAATGAACGACTGGGCCAACCGCCCGCTCGATCCCGTGTACGCGGCGGTGTTCATCGACGCGATTCATGTGAAGGTGCGTGACGGTCAGGTGGCCAACCGGCCGGTCTACGCCGTCATCGGCGTGACCGTGGACGGCTGCAAGGACGTGCTGGGCTTGTGGATGGGCTCTGGTGGCGAGGGCGCGAAGTTCTGGATGAGCGTGTTGGTCGACCTGAAGAACCGCGGTGTCCGGGACGTGTTCTTCCTCGTCTGCGACGGCCTCAAAGGCCTCCCCGAAGTCGTGGCGAACGTCTGGCCGCAGACCATCGTGCAGACCTGCATCGTTCACCTGATCCGGAACACCTTCCGGCTCGTGGCCCGTCAGGACTGGGACGCGGTGAAACGGGACATCAAACCCATCTACACCGCGCCCAGTCCCGACGCCGCACTGATCGCGTTGAATGAACTCGAGGAGAAATGCAGGAAGAAATACGGGGCGATGATCCGGCTCTGGCGCAACGCCTGGGAAGAGTTCATCCCCTTCCTCGACTACGACATCGAGATCCGGCGAATGATCTGTTCCACTAACGCGATCGAATCACTGAACGCCCGCTACCGGCGGGCCATCCGTGCACGCGGGCACTTCCCGACCGAGCAAGCCGCGATGAAGTGTCTGTACCTTGTGACCCGCAGCCTGGATCCCACCGGGACCGGCCGCGCCCGATGGACGATGCGCTGGAAGCCAGTGATCAACGCGTTCGCCATCACGTTCGGTGACCGCTGGCCGGGAGCCGAGACCTACTGATCAACAACGCCGGAAACACCGATCATGGGATAGACCCTACGGGGACTGCCCTTAGGTGTCAGGTGTTGGTTTTGGCCGCGTAGGCGGCGAGGAAGATCCGCACTGCTTCGTCTGCGTAGCGGTTCAGTTCGGGGCGGGGGGATTTGTGGTCGGGGTGGAACATGGCCTTGTTGAGTGGGATGGAGAGAACCAGCCAGTTGAAGTACTGCGCGGCGAGCACGGGGTCGGGCACGGTGAGCAGGCCGCGGCGTTCGAGTTCCTG
>NZ_JAFFZE010000031.1 GCF_025165815.1 Actinophytocola gossypii
ATCTTCAACGACGGCGCCTTCGACGTACTCAAAGAACCAGGACAGAAGGAACAACGCCTCATCCCCGTCCAACACGGCAAACCCATCGTGTTCGGCGACCAGGCCGTGGTGCACGGCCGGCACGGGCTCGAGATCGCCCCGCTGTCCGAAGTGGACGACGAGCGGATCGTGGTGCACGACGCGACCGTGGACGACCCGTCCTACGCGTTCGCGCTGTCCCGGCTCTCGACGCAGGACCTCGAACACGTCGTCACCGGCGTGTACCGGGCGGTCGAGCGGCCCGCCTACGACGATCAGGCCCGCGACCAGGTCACCGCCGCGCGGGAACGGCCGGCCGACCTCCAGCACCTGCTCGACGGCCCCGACACCTGGACGGTCAGCTGACCACGAGGTATCGCACCGGCTCCGCCGGGCGACCGGTGTCCCACTCCCGGTAGGCACGCACCACCAGGTTCAGGAACCGGGGCCGGCGCGTGCCGCCGCCGGATTCTGCTTCGACGGTCACCACCGCCGGCACCGGCCGGCGGGGCACCGCGTGGAAACCTCGCATCACCCCAGGGTCCGCACGTGGTCTCGAACCCGGGTCGAGTCGCGGACGACTCCGGGTCGGCTCCGCACCGCCATCGATCGTGACTCGACCACGCCTCCAGTGCCGGTGAGGAAACTCACAGGTAGGCGCTCTTTCGACGGAAGGGAGCGACGACATGGCGGAGCTGAAGATCTGGACCGCACGTCACACCACGAAGGTGGCGGCGCCGCCGAAGCGGGTCTACCAGCTGATCGCGAACGTCGACCGGTGGCCGAGGCTGTTCGAGTCCGTGCTCGCGGTCGAGCACATCGGCTACGACGGGAACAGCCAGCGGGTCAGGTTCTGGGGCACGTTCGGCGAGCGGCGGGGCAGCTGGGTGTCGGCCAGGGAGCTCAACCCGAAGCGGCTGCGGGTGCGGTTCCGGCAGGAGCACGCCGCGGCACCGCTCGCGTCGATGGGCGGCATCTGGCTGATCGTGCCCAAGGGCAGCGGGTCGATGGTCGCGCTCGACCACTACTACCGGGTGGTCGACGACAACCCCGCCGCCGCGCGGCACATCGAGCACACCATCGCCCGGTCGAGCACGTCGATGCTCGAATCCCTGCGTACCACCGCCGAGACCGACGAGGACGACCGGTGGCTCCCGCTGCCGGACCCGGCGCTGGGCCTGGAGGGGGTGCGGCTGTCATGACCGCGCCACACACGCGGGTGCCGGTCGGCTCGGCCGACGTGCTGCCCCGGCTGGCCGCCGCCCGGTGGCCGCACCGCACCGCGCTCCGGGCCGGCACCAGGAGCACGACGTTCGCCGAGCTGGACGACGCCGTGTCCCGCCTGGCGTTCGGCCTGCGGCAGCTGATCGGCGGCGACGGGCTCCCGGTCGTGGTGTCGGCCGCGCTCGGCACCGCGTTCCCGGCCGCCTTCCACGCCGTGCTGCGCAGCGGGAACGTCGCCGTCCCGGTGAACCCGAGGATGCCGGCGGAGCCGTTCGCCGGCGTGCTCGCCGAGAGCGGCGCGCGGGCGGCCCTGCTGGGGCGGGTCACCTACGAGCGGGTCCGCCGGGTGCTCGCCGGAGCCCGGCTGGAGCAGGTCGTGCTGTACGACGCGCCGGCCGAGGCGGGCCAGCCGACCTGCGCGGACCTCGCCGGCCGCGGGAGCCTGCTGGTCGAGCCCCGGGACCGCGACGAGCACGCGGCCGCCACCGTCGAGGGCCGGCGGGTGCGCACCCACCACGAGCTGAAGACGGCCGCGCTGGCCACGGCCGACGGGCTCGACCCGGACTCCGTGGTGCTCAACGCGACCTCGGCGTACCACCCGGCCGACCTCGGCGCCGGACTCGCGGCCGGAGCGACCCAGGTGCTGCTCGGCAACCCCGACCCGGCCGCCGCGGTCCGCGAGGCCGCCCGCGCCGGCGCCACCCACGTCCGCCGGGACGGCGGCACCACGGCGGTGGCGGCATGATGCCCGGCTCGACGGTCTACCCCTGCTCGGTGCGCGACGCGATGGCGAACTGGCCGACCGGCATGGCCGTGATCACCACCGCGGACGGCGACGGCTGGTGGTGGGGGTTCACCGCCAGCGCGGTCAGCCAGGTCTCCGAGCGGCCGCCGATGATCTCGGTGTCGCTGGACCGGGACGCGCACTGCCGGCCGGTGTTCACCGCCGCCGACGCCTACGCCGTGCACGTGCTGCGCACCGGTCAGGAGGAGCTGGCCGACCGGTTCTCCGACGCGCCCAACGACTTCGAGGCGCTGTCGGTGACCACCGGGTACGAGGGCGTTCCGCTGCTCGACGACGTGGCCGTGCGGTTGGAGTGCCGGCCCGTGCAGTCGCTGCCGGCGGGCGACCACGTGCTGCTGCTCGGCGAGGTGGTCCGGGCCAGGACCGGCCCCCACGATCCACTGGTCCACGTCGGACAGTCGTTCCGGAGTTTGACTCGGCCGCTCTCGCTCCCGCACGCCAGCTGAGTCAGGCGACGCTGCGTCCGGTTGCGGTAACGTTGTCGTAAACGTCCAGATCAACGTGGACGGCGCGGGCATGTGGCACTTACGATCACGCGATCCACGGGTGTCATCATCGCCGCAGCGGAGCGTGCACATGACCGACAAGACCACCGCCACGCTGTGCGCGGCGTTCCAGGACTTCGTGACCACCAGCCCGGACGCCGTCGTGCTCCGAACGCCCGGCGACCGGGACCGGATCACCTGGCGGCAGTGGGACCAGCGGGTCCGCGCGCTCGCCGCGGGCCTCGCCGCGCTCGGTGTCGGCCGGGGCGACACCGTCGGGCTGATGCTCAGCAACCGGCCCGAGTTCCACCTCGTCGACGCGGCCGCGTTGCACCTGGGCGCCGCCCCGTTCTCGATCTACAACACCTCCGTGCCCGACCAGATCGCCTACCTGTTCGGCAACGCCGGCAACAAGGTCGTGTTCTGCGACGAGCGGTTCCTGTCCCGGATCAGGGAGGCCGGCGGCTCCGTCGAGCACATCGTCTGCGTCGACGGCCCGGCCGAGGGCGCGATGTCGCTCGCCGACCTGGAGTCCCGGGGCGACCCGGACTTCGACTTCGACGCCGCCTGGCGCGCGGTCGAGCCAGGCGACCTCGCCACGATCATCTACACCTCCGGCACCACCGGCCCGCCCAAGGGCGTCGAGCTCACCCACGCGAACGTGATCGCCGAGGCCGACGCCGTGCGGGTGCTGTTCGACGTCGAGCCGGGCGACCGGGTGGTGTCGTACCTGCCGGCCGCGCACATCGCCGACCGGGTGACCGCGCAGTACTTCGCGATCCTGTTCGGCATCCAGGTCACCTGCGTGGCCGACCTGACCACGCTGGCCCAGGCGCTGCCGGACGCCAAGCCGCACTCGTTCTTCGCCGTGCCGAGGGTGTGGCAGAAGTTCAAGGCCGCCATCGACACCGGGCTCGCCGCCGAGAAGCCGGTCAAGCGGAAGATCGCCGAGTGGGCGATCGAGACCGGGATCAGGGCGGCCCGGCACGAACTGGCCGGCCGGGAGCTGCCGAGGGCGCTGGCGGCCCAGCACCGCCTGGCCGACAAGCTGGTGCTGGCCAAGCTGCGCACCAAGCTCGGCATGGACGTCTGCCGCGGCCCGGCGTCCGGCGCTTCGGCGATCTCGCCGGACATCCTGGAGTTCTTCTGGGGCCTGGGCATCCGGATCTACGAGGTGTGGGGCATGTCCGAGACCGGCGGCGCCACCACCGCGAACGCGCCGGGGCACACCAAGCTCGGCAGCGTCGGCCGGCCGCTGCTGGACATGGAGGTCAAGCTGGCCGAGGACGGCGAGCTGCTGACCCGCGGCCCGACCATCATGCGCGGCTACCGCAACGAGCCGGAGAAGACCGCCGAGACCATCGACGCCGACGGCTGGCTGCGCACCGGTGACATCGCCGAGATCGACGCCGACGGCTACGTGACGATCGTCGACCGCAAGAAGGAACTGATCATCAACGCGGCCGGCAAGAACATGTCGCCGTCGAACATCGAGAACGCGATCAAGGCGGCCTCCTCCCTGGTCGGCCAGGTGGTCGCGATCGGCGACGACCGCCCGTACGTCGCCGCGATCGTCGTGCTCGACCCGGACGCGGCGGCGGGCTTCGCGGCCGCCCACAACATCTCCTCGACGTCCCCTGGTGAGCTGGCCGCGCACCCCGAGGTCCGGGCCGCCGTGCTGGCCGGCGTCAAGGAGGGCAACACCAAGCTCGCCAGGGTGGAGCAGCTCAAGCGCATCCGCATCATCCCCACCACCTGGGACCCGGGCGGCGACGAACTGACCCCCACGATGAAGCTCCGCCGCAAGCCGATCGCGGAGAAGTACGCCGACGAGATCGACTCGCTGTTCGCCGCCACCCCGGGCGACGACGTCCTGGAGGTCTAGGCCCGCAGCGCGGCGGCCAGCATGTCCCGGCAGGCCGCACGCAGGTCGGCCTCGTCGAGCGTGCCCGCGCCGGCGACCTGGTCGAACACGAGCCCGTCGATCTGCGCGATCAGCGTGTGCCCGCGCCGCCGGGGTTCCGGCGCGCCGGCCGACATCAGCAGGTGCTCGGCCATCGCCCGGATGGCGGCGCCGTGCTCGAGCAGGGTCGCGCGCAGCTCCGGGCGGCGGGTCGACTCCAGGGACAGCTCGTAGCGGGCGAGGGTCCGCGCGCGGCTCGTGGTCAGGAACCGCCGGACCAGGGCGGCGACGATGTCGGTCAGCTCGTCCAGGCCCAGCGTCCCGCCCAGTTCGGGCACGGCGCCGGCCTCGGCGATGTCCAGTTCGGCCATCCGCCCCAGCGTCCCGATCATCAGCGCCTCGCGGGTTCGGAAGTAGTACGACGTCGACCCCTCCGGTAGGCCGGCGGCGCGGTCGACCGCTCGGTGGGTGAACCCGCGCATCCCCTCGGCGGCCAGCGTGCCGACAGCCGCGTCCGTGATGAGCGTTCGTCGGTCCGGCGTCATGCCACCACTCTACGGGTGTAGAGTCCACTACAGCTGTAGAGGAGGTTCCCATGACGAGAACAGCGGTAGTGGTCGGCGGCGGGATCGGCGGCCTGGCCGTGGCGGGCGGCCTGATCCGGAACGGGTGGGAGGTGCGCGTCCTGGAGCGGGCCGAGGAGTTCACCGAGGTCGGCGCGGCCATCTCGCTGTGGCCCAACGCGTTCCGCGCACTGGAGACGGTCGGCGCCCTCGACCGGCTGGAGGCACCCGGCCTGCCGCACACCGGCGGCCTCCGCGACTGGCGCGGCACCTGGCTGGCCCGCCTCGACGGCCTGGACGAGGTCGAGGAGGCCACCCGGGCCGCCGTGGTCGCGCACCGCGCGGAGCTGCTGGACGCGCTGCTCGCCGGCATCCCCGCCGAGTCCCGGCTGCCCGGCACCGCCGTGCACGGCGTGCGCCTCGACGGCGACCGCGCCGTCGTCGAGCACGACGGCGGGGAGCTGCCGGCCGACCTGGTCGTCGGCGCGGACGGGGTGCGCAGCGCCGTCCGCCGGTCGGTGTTCCCGGACGCAGCCCCGCCGAGGTACGCGGGGAGCACCGCGTGGCGGTTCGTCCTGCCGTGGCAGCGTGACCTGGCCGGCGGGGAGAGCTGGGGCGCCGGCTCGGTGTTCGGCGCGTTCCCGATGCCCGGCGGTCGGGTGTACTGCTACGCCACCGCCAAGCTCCCGCCCGGCGGCCGCGCCCCCGACTCCGAGCTCGCCGAGCTGCGCCGCCGGTTCCACGACTGGCACGACCCGATCCCGGACCTGCTCGCCGCCGTCGAGCCGGAGTGGGTGCTGCGCAACGACATCCACCACCTGCCCCCGCTGCCGAGCTACGTCCGCGGCCGGGTGGTGCTGCTCGGCGACGCCGCGCACGCGATGACCCCGAACCTCGGTCAGGGCGGCTGCCAGGCGTTGGAGGACGCCGCCACGCTGTCGGTACTGGCCGGCGCGACCGACCTCGATGTGGCCCTGCGCCGGTACGACGCGCTGCGCCGCCCGAGGACGCAGACGATCGCGAAGCGGGCCCTGCTGGGCAACACGGCGGTGTCGCTGTCCTCGCGGCCGGCCTGCGCGGCCAGGAACACGCTGGTGCGGCTGCTGCCGACGTCGCTGTTCGTCCGGGCGCTGACCGGCACGTTCGACTGGCGGCCACCGGGTGTGATCAGCTAACGCGCGTGTGGGAAGACCTGTTCGGCCTCCGCTTCGACCCGGACACGGCGGTGCTCGTCGCGGCCGGGATCGCGTTCGTGGTCGTCGCCGTGTCGGTGCTGTGGCGGCTGGCCAGGCACGTGATCACGATCGTGCACGAGGCAGGGCACGCGCTGGTCGCGGTGCTGTCCGGTAGGCGGTTGGCGAGCATCCGGCTGCACTCGGACACCTCCGGCCTGACCGTGACGAAGGGCAGGCCGTACGGCCCGGGCATGGTGCTGACCGGGTTCGCCGGCTACGTGGCGCCGTCGCTGCTCGGCCTGGGGTTCGCCGCGCTGCTCGGTGCCGACCAGGTGACGGCGCTGCTGGTGGCGTGCCTGGTGCTGCTGGTCGGCGTGCTGCTGTGGGTGCGGAACGTCTACGGCGTGTTCTCGGTGCTGGTCACCGGGGCGGTGCTGGTCGGCGTCGCGTGGTGGGCGAAGGGGGAGGTGCAGGTCGCGTTCGCGCACGTGATCACCTGGTTCCTGCTGCTCGGCGGCCTCCGGTCGGTGTTCGAGCTGCAGGGCAAGCGCAGGCGCGGGCGGGCGCGGGACTCCGACGCCGACCAGCTGGCCAGGATCACCGGCGCGCCCGGCCTGTTCTGGGTGACGTGCTTCGTACTGGTCGACGTGGGTTGCCTGGTGCTAGCGACGGCGTGGCTGTTGGCGTGAGGCAGACTTGCCCTCATGTCGGTCCTGGAACACAGCACTGTCGCCGAGGCGGTAGCCGCCTGCGCCACCGCCGCGAAGAAGGCCGCCCCCACCCTGGCGAACGCCCCCGACCAGGCGATCGACAACGCCCTGGCCGCGATGGCGTCCCGCCTGACCTCCGCCCGCGCGGTCGTGCTCGAAGCCAACGCCGCCGACGTCGCGGCGGCCGAGTCCGCCGGCATGAGCCAGGGCCTGCTCGACCGCCTCCGCATCACCGACGACCGCCTCACCACGATGGCCGAGGCCCTGCGCCTGCTCGCCGCCGCCCCCCACCCGGCCCGCTCGGTGGATCTGCACGAACTCCCCGACGGCCTACGCCTGGTCGAACGCAGGCGCCCGGTAGGCGTGATCGGCGCCAACTACGAGGCCCGCCCCAACGTGACCGTCGACGTGGCGTCCCAGCTGGTGAAGTCCCGCAACGCCGGCGTCCTCCGTACCGGTTCGGCCGCCCTGCGCTCCGCCATGACCCTGGTCGAGTCCGTCATCGCCCCCGCCCTGTCCGATGTGGACCTGGACCCGGACGCGATCCAACTGGTCCCCAGCCCCGACCGGGCGGCCGCCGGCGCCCTGGTCTCCCTGCCCGGGTCGGTCCCCCTGGTGATCCTCCGCGGCAGCGGCGACAGCACCCGCGAACTGGGTCGCCTGGCCGCCCAACACGGCGTCCGCACCCTGGCCCACGCCGACGGCGGCGCCGTCCTGTACGTCGACGAGGCCGCGAACCCGGAGCTGGCGGTCGACCTGATCCGCCGCAGCCTCGACCGGCTTGGCGTGTGCAACCGCCTCAACCTCCTGCTCCTGCACCGCGCGGCGTACGACAAGCTGCTCCCGGCGGTCCTCAGCACACTGTCCGAACTGGACGTGGCTCCGTCCCTCCCCCCGCACGAGCACCCGGTCGGCTACGAATGGGCCCTCGACGCCGACCGCGAGGCCACCGTCACCATCCTCCCGGTCGACGACGCCGCCGACGCGGCCCGCGTGGCCAACGAGGAGACGTCCGGCCTGGCCGCCTGCATCGTCACCGAGGACGAGCCGACCGCCGACCGGTTCATCGCCGAGTACACCGGCACCGGCGTGTTCTGGAACGCCCCGACCAGACTCCTGGACGGCTTCAAGCTCCTGGGCGTCCCGGAAACCGGCATCAACATCGACAAGGTCCCCGGCCCCCGAGGCCCGGTCACCTACCCGGACCTGTGCCTCCGCCAGTACGCGGTGCTCCCGGCCGGACGCTGACTACAGACCCCGAGCGAAGTCCGTGACCAGTGTCGGGACCGCGTCGTCGAACCCGGCGACGTCGAGCATCTCCGGGACCGTCGGGTCGGCGATCGAGCAGCGGGTGGCGGTCATCCCGACCACGACCAGCCTCGCGTCGATGCCCGTCCGGTCGCGGTACCGGCGCAACGCCTGGTGCGGGTGGGTGTTCCCGGCCCACGTCGCGTTGTCGGTGTACACGGCGAACGTGTCGACCTCGATGCCGCGGTCGAGCGCGTGCCGCATGCCGAGCGGGTGAGTCGGGACAGCTGCCGGATGAGCGCGGTCTACCGATTGAGCTACGGCGCGTTGCCGCTCCTGCGGGGTTCGAACCCGCAACACTTTGTTCCGGTAACCGATCGTCGTCGGCCCGCGGTGTCGAGGGAGGATGGACAAGCAGTGCCGACCGGAGCCGGTGGCGGGTTTCGAACCCGCGTTTCCCCTGTGACAGAGGTAGCCGAACGACTCCGGCCCGTCCTGCCTCGCGTTGCGGGCGGACGGTCGCGTGGTTCCGTCTGTCACGGATTGCGACGGATGTAACACTTTCGGGTGGTATTTAGGTTTGAACGGTGGGCGACCTGGCAACGTTGTAGTTGGTGAACTACGCAACGTTCACGGAGGTTCGGTCCCCATGGCTCCCCTGAAGATCATCAGCAGGCCCCGGTGGGGTGCTCGGCACGAGCGCGGGTTCGGTCCGGCGCCGTTGCCCGCGTCGGAGGTCTGGCTGCACCACTCGGTGACGATCGCGCCCGATCTGGCGTATGTCGACGCCAACCGCGATGGGGTCGACGACGACGAGGCGCGGGCGATGCGCACGCTCGAGGCCATCGGCGAGCAGCGGTTCGGGCGGGGCATCAGCTACACGTTCGCGGTGATGCCGTCGGGGCGGGTGTACGAGGGCCACGGGGTCGACCGGATCGGTGCGCACACCGGCGGCCGCAACTCGATCTCCCGCGCGATCGTGCTGGTCGGCGACTTCACCCGCTACGCGCTGACCGAGGCCCAACTCCGCGCGGTGGCGGCGTTGCTGCAGCACGGCCACGCCGCCGGCTGGTGGCGCCGCGCCCGGCTCAACGGCGGTCACCAGCAGGCCCCCGGCGCGTCCACCGCCTGCCCCGGCCGCTACGCGATGTCCGCCATTCCCCGCATCAACCGGCTCGCGGCCGGCCCGCCGGTTGACCAAACCCCCGGAGAGGACGACGACGTGATCCGTTTCATGAAAGGCGACAGCCGCGCCCCGCTCCCCGGCGACGGCGGCACCTACGGCGACGTGGTCTTCAAGGTCGAGTACGCCCACGAGTTCGGCGCCATCGCCGTCCGCACCAGGGTGCCGAACGCGAACGACCCCGGCTTCCGCGCCTACCTCGAAGCCGGCGGCACGGTGTACCAGGTCCCGCAGGCCGTCCTCGACGCCATCCCGGACAAGGCCAGCGCCCGCAAGGCCGACGGCGTGACCCCGGACCAGCCCACCACCCCGACCCCGAACGGCACCGACGCGCCGTAGCCGCCCGACGTTCCGTGGTTCTCAGCCGGTGCGGGGTGGGGCCAGGGACTCGCGGTGGATGACCGTGGCCTCGACCTCCTCCACGCGGGGGTTGGGCTGCTGGGACTCCAGGGCCAGGGCGATCGCGCGGGCGCCGATCTCCACCAGGGGTAGGCGGACCGTCGTCAGCGCGGGGGTGACGTCCCTGGCGATCGGCATGTCGTCGAAGCCGACGACGGTGACGTCCTCGGGCACCGACAGGCCCCGCTCCCGCAGCACCGACAGCGCGCCGATCGCCATCGAGTCGTTCAGGGCGATGATCGCGGTCAGCCGGGGGTCGGCGTCCAGGAGTGCCGCCGTGGCCGCGGCGCCGCCGTCGCGGTCGAACTCGGCGTACTCGATGCGGCGGGCCGGCAGCGTGCGGCGGTACTCGCGCGCCGCCCGCCGGAGACCCGCCAGGCGGTCCGTGGTGGTGGTCAGCTGCTTGGGGGCCGCGACCACCCCGACGTGCCGGTGGCCCGCGGCGAAGATCTCCCGGCCGATCAGGTACGCGCCCTCCTCGTTCGCGGGCATCACCGCGTCCCCGGCGAGCTTGTGGCGGCCCACGACCGACACTCGCCCACCCGTGGCCATGTACGCGCTCAGCTTCGCGTTGAGTGACTTCGTGAACCCCGGATCGTGGTAACCGGAACCCGCAAGGATGATCGCCTCGACCTGTTGGGCGCGCAGCAGTTCCACGTACTCCAGCTCCCGGTCGGGATCCCGGTACGAGTTGCAGATGATCACCAGCCGGCCCTGCTCGCTCGCCACCCGCTGCAGGCCCCGGGTGATCTCGGCGAAATACGGGTCCGACACGTCGTGCACGATCACGCCGACCGTCGTCCGATGCGACCTGGCCAGCAGCTGCGCGTGCGCGTTCGGCACGTACTGCAGCTCCTGCACCGCGCGCAGCACCCGCTCGCGAAGCTCCTCGGACACGATCTTCGGGCTGCCGTTCACGATCCGCGAGACCGTCGCAGCGGACACTCCCGCGCGCCGCGCGACATCGGCGAGCGTCGCCACCTCGCACCTACCTTCACACCGTTGACGGCCGGCTCCCGCGGGCCTAGCGTCAGGTTACAAGGAAAGCCCTTTCCTCGCCTCTGGAGGCCCCGATGCCCGCTCCGGAATTCTATGTGATCTTCCATGGCTGACCCACTACCCGGAGGGGTTGGCGTTTCGCGTCTCTGCGTGTACGACACGGTCACCCCGGACGGGCTTCCCGGTGGCACCCCGCACCTGCATCTCTGCTGCACCGAGGCCTACGTCGTCACCGGCGGCAGCGGCGCCGTCCAGACCATCTCCGGCGACGGCTTCGCCGAGTACGAGCTCGCGCCGGGCACCGTCCTGTGGTTCACCCCTGGCACCGTCCACCGGCTGGTCAACCACGGCGGCCTCGACATCGTCGTGATCATGGGCAACTCCGGCCTCCCCGAGGCGGGCGACGCGGTCCTCACCTTCCCGCCGGACGTCCTCGCCGACCCCGACCGGTACGCCGAGGCCGCCGCGCTGCCGGGCGGCGGGGCGCCGGGTACCGACGTCCGCTCCGCCTACGCCCGCCGCGACCTCGCCATCGAGGGGTTCACCCGACTGCGTGACGCCGTCGAGCGGGACGGCCCGCGGGCGATGGCCGAGTTCCACGCCGCCGCCGCGGCGCTCAAACAGCCCCAGCTCGACACCTGGCGCAACCGCTGGGAGAACGGGGCGTTCCGCGCCGCCCAGGTGACCGGCGTGCACCTCGACGCCCTCGCCAGGGGGGACGCCACCCACCTGACGCACGCCCGCGTGACCGCGTTCGCCGAGCCGGCCGAGCGCGGCCGGCTCGGTATGTGCGGGCGGCTCGACACCTACCGTCCGGAGTAGCGGGAAAGCCCTTGCCTGAACCCCGGTAACCGAATACAGTCGCAGGAAAGCGCTTACCTGCCGGATATGTCCGAGTGTCCGCCGGGCGACGCGATCATCGTGGAGAAGGTGGTGTCCTAGGGATGTCGAGCGGGATGTCGAGCATCGTGGCCGACGCGCGACAGGACGGGGACCAGGAACCCGGCGGCGACGCACCGCCGGCGCGCCGGTTCGACCTCGGCGGACAGCTGCTGCGGCTGTGGGAGGCGGTCTGGCGCCCGGGCATCCTGCTCGCGATCGTCTTCTTCTTCTGGTGGCTCGCCTCCGCGCAGGAGTGGATGCCGCACTACCTGGTGCCCACCCCGGGTCAGGTGTGGGACCGGATGGCGCAGGACTGGTCGTCGCTGATGTACCACTCCTACGTCACTCTCTGGGAGACCGTCGTCGGGTTCGTGATCGCCAGCGTGCTCGGCCTGGCGACCGCCGTCCTGATCGCGTACTCGCGCACGATGGACAAGGCGCTGTACCCGATCGTGTTGTTCGCCCAGGTGATCCCGAAGATCGCCATCGCGCCGCTGCTGGTGGTGTGGTTCGGCAACGGCCTCGCCCCGAAGATCATCCTGGCCGTGCTGATCGCGTTCTTCCCGGTGGTGGTCTCCGGTGTCGCCGGGCTGCGCTCCACCGACCCGGAGCTGCTGGAGCTGTCGGCCACGATGGGCGCGTCCCGTTGGCAGACGTTCCGCAAGATCCGCTTCCCCAACGCCCTGCCGCACCTGATGGCCGGCGAGAAGGTCGCGGTGACGCTGGCGGTGGTCGGCGCCGTGGTCGGGGAGTTCGTCGGCGCCAGCGAGGGCCTCGGCTACGTGCTGTTGCTGGCCAACGGAAACCT
Source organism: Actinophytocola gossypii (assembly GCF_025165815.1). GTDB lineage: Bacteria > Actinomycetota > Actinomycetes > Mycobacteriales > Pseudonocardiaceae > Actinophytocola > Actinophytocola gossypii. The sequence continues at coordinate 12,403 of NZ_JAFFZE010000031.1, forward strand.
GGACTCGGCGATGCTGTTCGCCGCGCTGATCCTGATGTCGCTGATCGGAATCCTGCTGTTCGTGGTGGTGGAGGTGGCCGAGGCGCTGCTGATCCCGTGGCACGCCAGCCGCCGCTCGACCACCCCGCTCACCACTTCCTGAAAGGCTTGCCAATGAATGCCAAGCGCTACGCAGTAGCTCTCACCGCGGTCCTGGCGCTCGGAGCGTGCGCGCCGGGCGGCGGCCCGGACAGCGGCGACGGCACCGGCGCCGCCCCGCCTGACGCCGACAAGGTGACGCTGACGCTGAACTGGGTGCCCTACGGCGAGCACGCGCCGTTCTACTACGGCATCGAGCAGGGTTACTACGCCGACGAGGGCATCGATCTGAAGATCCAGCCGGGCAACGGCTCCGGCACCACGATCCAGGCCGTGGCGCAGGGCCAGACCACGTTCGGCTGGGCCGACACCCCGGCGCTGCTGCACGGAATCAGCGAGGGCATGCCGGTCAAGAGCGTCGGCGTGTTCCTGCAGAAGGGACCGGCGTCGCTGGAGTTCCTGTCCGAGCAGAACATCAGCTCCCCGCAGGACCTGAAGGGCAAGACCGTCGGCGGCACCCCGGGCGACGCCATGTACGCGACGTTCCCCGCGTGGCTGGCGGCCAACGGACTCAAGCCAGGCGACGTCGAGGTCGTCAACATGGACGCGGCCAACAAGATCGCGCAGCTCGCCGAGGGCCAGGTCGACGCGATCATGGGCTTCTTCCACGACCAGGGCCCCACGATCGAGGCCCGCACCGGCAAGCAGGTCGACTACCTGCTGTTCGCCGACTCCGGGCTGAACATGCTCGGCACCGGCATCGTCGCCAACGAGGACACCCTGACGAACAAGGCCGACCTGGTCAGCCGGTTCGTCCGCGCCACCCAGAAGTCCTGGTCCGAGGCCGTCACCGACATCCCGGCCGCGGCCAAGGCGATGGCCGACGGCGCCGAGAACGAGCCGCCGCTGGAGGTGCTGGAGCAGCAGCTGGAGCTCGCGGAACCGTTGCTGCAGCTGGACACCGCCGGCCAGCCGGGCGTGAACACCGAGGAGCAGTGGCAGGGCACCATCGACCTGATGGCCCAGTACGCGGACCTGAAGAACGCGGCCGACCCGGCGACCTACTGGGACGGCAGCCACGCGGACGGGTCGGGGTCCTGATGACCGGCACCCTCACCGGCACCGCCGTCGACGTCACCGACCTGACCGTCCGCTTCCAGTCGAAGCGCTCCAGCACGACCGCCCTGGACGATGTCACCATGCGCGTCGACGCCGGCGAGTTCATCAGCATCGTCGGCCCGTCCGGGTGCGGGAAGTCCACCCTGCTCAAGGTGGTCGCCGGCCTGGTGCGCCCGACCACCGGTTCGGTCAGCGTGCACGGCGAGGCGGTCACCGGGCCGCAGCGCAACATCGGCTTCGCGTTCCAACGCGCCGCGCTGCTGGAGTGGCGCGGGGTGCGCAAGAACATCCTGCTGCAGGCCGAGATGCGCGGCATGGACAAGGCACGGGCCGCGGCGCGGGCGGACGAGCTGATCGAGCTGACCGGGCTGTCCGGGTTCGAGAAGGCGCTGCCGCACGAGCTGTCCGGCGGCATGCAGCAGCGGGTGGCACTGTGCCGCGCGCTGCTGCACGAGCCGCCGGTACTGCTGATGGACGAGCCGTTCGGTGCGCTGGACGCGCTCACCCGCGAGCAGCTCAACGCCGAGCTGAACCGGATCTGGCGGGAGACCGGCACGACGATCCTGCTGGTCACCCACTCCATCGCCGAGGCGGTGTTCCTCGGCACCAGGGTGGAGGTGATGAGCCCGCGCCCGGGCAGGCTGATGCGCACGCTGGAGGTCGACCTGCCCAGGGAGCGGGACTACGCGCAGGTGATGACCGAACCCGGGTTCGGCACCCTCACCCGCGAGATCCGTGAACTCCTCGGCTCGACCAGCAACCACTGATACTGGAGGAATCGCAGCATGTCCCGTAGGTCCATCGGCATCGTGCTCAACGGCGTGACCGGGCGCATGGGGTACCGGCAGCACCTGGTCCGCTCGCTGCTGGCCATCCGGGACGACGGCGGCCTGCCCCTGGCCGACGGCACCGTGCTGTGGCCGGAGCCGGTCCTGGTCGGGCGCAACGAGCACAAGCTCGCCGAGATCGCCCACCGGCACGGCCTGTCCGACTGGACCACCGACCTGCCGTCCGCGCTGGCCCGCGACGACGTGGAGATCTACTTCGACGCGCTGACCACCGACCGCCGGGAGAAGGCGATCGCGTCGGCGTTGGAGGCGGGCAAGCACGTCTACACCGAGAAGCCGGTCGCCACCGACCTCGACGGCGCGCTCGCCCTTGCCCGCGCGGCCGAGGCGGCCGGGGTGAAGGTCGGCGTGGTGGCCGACAAGATCTTCCTGCCCGGGCTGGTGAAGCTGAAGCGGTTGGTGGACAGCGGTTTCTTCGGCCGGGTGCTGTCGGTGCGCTGCGAGTTCGGCTACTGGGTGTTCGAGGGCGACTGGCAGTCGGCGCAGCGGCCGTCGTGGAACTACCGCCGCGAGGACGGCGGCGGCATGGTGCTGGACATGTTCCCGCACTGGCACTACGTGCTCGAGCACCTGCTCGGCCCGGTGCGCGCGGTGCGCTGCACGACCGCCACGCACATCCCGCGCCGCTTCGACGAGAACGGCGAGGAGTACGCGGCCACCGCCGAGGACGCCGCGTACGCGACCTTCGAGCTGGACGACGGGATCATCGCGCAGTTCAACTCGTCCTGGGCGGTGCGGGTGTTCCGCGACGAGCTGGTCGAGTTCCAGGTGGACGGTACGCACGGGAGCGCGGTCGCCGGCCTGCGGAACTGCCGCGCGCAGCGGCGGGAGGCGACGCCGAGGTCGGTGTGGAACCCGGACCTGCCGCCGAGCGCCGACCAGCGCGGCGACTGGGCGACGGTGCCGGACAACCAGGAGTTCGGCAACGGGTTCCGGGTGCAGTGGGAGCGGTTCCTGCGGCACGTGGTGAGCGACGAGCCGTTCCCGTGGGACCTGCACGCGGCCGCCCGCGGCGTGCAGCTGGCCGAACTGGCCCTGCGCTCGGCCGGCGAGGGCCGGCGGATCGAGATCCCGGAGCTGGCCTGATGCCCGACGAAGTGGTGCTCCCCGGTGGTCTGCGGCACCGGCTGCGCGGCGGTTCGGGTACCGGCGCGGTGACCGGCCCGGCGCGCGGCCGGATCGCGTACGCGGCCGCGCACGTGGTCGCCGACCCGTCGGCGGAGAACGTCCCGGACGCCCCGGCCGAGGTCGACTGGGACGCCACGCTCGCGTTCCGCGAGCACCTGTGGCGGCACGGCCTCGGCGTCGCGGAGGCGATGGACACCGCACAGCGCGGCATGGGCCTGGACTACCCGGCCGTCCGGTCCCTGGTCCGCCGCAGCGCAGCGCTCGCCCGGGACGTCGGGGGTCGGATCGTCGCCGGGGTCGCCACCGACCAGCTCCCCCCTGGCCCGGCGACCCTCGAGGCCGTCACCGAGGCCTACCGCGAGCAGCTGGCCGACGTGGTCGACGCCGGCGCGGTGCCGGTGCTGATGTGCAGCCGGCACCTGGCGGCGGCCGCGCGGGGCCCCGAGGACTACCTGTCGGTGTACTCGTCGCTGTTGTCGTCGGTGTCGGACCCGGTGCTGCTGCACTGGCTCGGCCCGATGTTCGACCCGGCGCTGACCGGCTACTGGGGCACGTCCGACGTGGCGTCCGCCGCCGACGTGGTGCTGACGTTGCTGAAGGACCACGGCCCCCGCGTGGACGGGATCAAGGTCTCCCTCCTGGACGCCGAGTTCGAGGTCGACCTGCGCCGCCGCCTCCCCGCCGGGGTGCGCATGTACACCGGCGACGACTTCAACTACCCGACCCTGATCGCCGGCGACGCCGAGGGCCACTCGGACGCGCTGCTCGGCGTGTTCGCCGCGCTCGCCCCGGTCGCCGGGCCGGCCCTGCACCTGCTCGACGACGGCGACGCCGAGGGTTTCCTGGCCCGGATGGAGCCGACGGTCCCGCTGGCCAGACACCTGTTCGCGGCGCCGACGAGGTTCTACAAGACGGGGATCGTGTTCCTGGCCTGGCTGTCCGGCCACCAGGACCACTTCACGATGGTCGGCGGGCTCCAGTCGGGCCGGTCGCCCGCGCACCTGGCGCGCCTGCTGGTCCTGGCCGACGAGGCGGGCCTGCTGCCCGACCCGTCGCTCGCCGCGGCCAGGGCACGCGCGTTCTTCACCGTCTGCGGGGTGGACCAGTGAACCGCTTCTCCTTCAACCAGGCGACAGCGAAGTTCTGGCCGCTCCCCGACGTGATCGAGGGCTGCGCCGCCGCCGGCGTGCCGGGTGTGGGCCTCTGGCGCGAACCCGTGGCCTCCTACGGCCTGTCCCGCTCAGCGGCGCTGGCCCGCGAGTCCGGCGTCGCCGTCACGTCACTGTGCCGAGGCGGCTTCTTCGGCGCCGACGACTGGCTCGACGACAACCGCCGAGCCCTGGACGAGGCCGCCGAACTGGGCGCCCCCGCGCTGGTCCTCGTCTGCGGCGGCCTGACCGGCCGGTCCCTGGCCGAAGCCCGAGCCCGCGTGGCCGCCGGCCTGGAGGCGCTGGCCCCACACGCCCTCGACGTCGGCGTCCGGCTGGCGGTCGAGCCGATGCACCCCATGTTCTGCGCCGACCGGAGCGTGGTGGCCACCCTGGGCGCCGCGCTGGCCCTGGCCGCCCCGTTCCCGCAGGCGGCGGTCGGCATCGCCCTGGACACGTACCACGTGTGGTGGGACGAGCGGGTCTTCGAGCTGATCGCGGCGGCGGGGGAGCGGATCGCGTGCTTCCAGCTGGCGGACTGGGTCCTGCCACTACCGGCCGACGTGCTGGTCGGTCGCGGCCTGCCCGGCACCGGCCACGTCGAGTTCCCGAAGTTCCTCACCGCCGTCGCCGAAGCCGGCTACACCGGCCCGATCGAGGTGGAGGTCTTCAACGCCGACCTGTGGTCCCGCCCCGGCAAGGAAATCCTGGCCGACACCATCAGGGCGTACCAGTCGGTCACGGACGGTCTTCCGGGAGTCTGACGCTGGACGTCTCGACGTCGTCGGTTGTGACGTCCACGCCGCCCGCGTCCTCCCCGCCGACGAGCGGGAGGTCGGCACGTGGATCGGGCACGGCTCCCACTCCAGGCCGAACCGACGTGTCCCATAGGCTCGATCGCCATGGGGATCATGGTGGACGGGCTGGGGATGCGGGCCGGGGAGCACTGGTTGTTCCGCGACCTCGACCTCGCGGTCGCGGACGGTGAGTGCCTCGTCCTCGCCGGGGCCAACGGCAGTGGGAAGTCCACCCTCCTGCACTGCCTCTACGGCCTCCGCCACCCCACCGAGGGCACCGTCGAGGTCGCCGGCCGCGCTCCCGACGAGCGGGACGTCCGGTTCCGGCGGGACGTCGCGGTCCTGCTCGACGACTCCGACTTCTTCGCCGAACTCTCTCCGCGTCAGCACCTGGAACTCCTGCTCGGCACGTTCGGCGGCGAGCAGGAGACCGACCAGTACGACATCGACCGGTGGCTCGACGACGCCGGGCTCGGCGAGCGCGCCGACGTGCACGCCTACCACCTCTCCGCCGGCCAGCGCCGCCGGCTCCTGCTGCTCGGCGCCATCGCCCGCCCGCACCGCGTCCTGCTGCTCGACGAGCCGGAACGTGCCCTCGACGTGCAGGGCAAGGAGTGGCTCGCCGACCTCGCCGACGCCGAGCGGAAGGAAGGCCGCACGATCGTCATGGCCACGCACCACCCACCACTGCTCGACGTCGCCGACCACGTGGTCCAGCTCGGATGAAGACGTTCGCGGCGCGCTGGCTCTCCGGGGACGAGCGCACCCTCGGCCTGCTGCTGGCCGTCGGCGTGCTCACCATGGCGTTCTTCCGGCTCGACCGGCTCCGGCAGATCTTCGGGGTCGCCTCCCCGGAGGCCGCGCTGCTCCTGCTGCTCGTCGCCGCCGCGCTGGCCTGGTGGTCGATGCTGCCGCGCGGCTTCGTCTGGCTCGAACCCGCCGTGCTGACCTGGCGGGACTTCGGCGCCATCGACCGGGAGCGGATCGTCGCCGGGCGCCAGGCCAGAGGCTGGCTCGGGCGGGTGCTGGCCCTGGGGTACCTGCTCGCGGTCACCGCGGCGGTCATCGGGCTGAGCCGGCCGTGGGTCCTCGCCGGGGGAGCGTTCCTGCTGGCCACGGCCCTGCTCGCGCTCGGCGCAACCCGCCGGGTCCGGCGCGACGCGCGGCTGGAGGCGCTGGCCGCGCTCGGGCTCGCCGCGGCCGCCGTCGCGGTCCGGCCCGGTCCCCTCGGGATCGCGGTGGCGGCGGCGGTGCTGGTGGGGCCGGCGGTGGTGCTGCTGGCCCGCTCCGGGTCGGTCACCCGGCCGGAGGTCAGCCGAGCGGGTCGCGACGACCTGGTCCGGGGCTGGCGGGACCGCGTCCTCCGGGTCGTCGGCGTGCAGTTCCTCGACGTCGGCATGCTGCTGCCGGCCGCCCGCCCGGTGCGCGGGTGGTCGCTGCGTCGCCCGACCGGGGTGCGGCTGGCCTGGGTGGGGATCGCCGCCCGTGCCCGGCACGTGCCGACCGCCGCGCTGCTCGCGGTCACCGCCGTCACCGCGCACCTGGCCCTCCCCGCGCTGCCCGACGAGCTGGTGTTCGGCCTGCTCGGCTACCTCGCCCTGGTCCCGCTGGCCGGCGGGTTGGGGGAGCTGTGGCGCTCGCCGGGCCGCCGCCGCTGGGCGGGCCTGTCGGACACCGCGCTGCGGGCCGCGCACCTGCTCGTGCTCACCGGGTGCGCGGTCGCCTGGGCGCTGCCGGTGTACGCCTGGGCCGACTGGGACGTCACCGTGCTGCTGACCGTCCCACTCGCCGCCGCCTGCGCGGTCCGCACGGTCACCGGCGCCGCCCCGACCTACGACAACACGGCCTCCGTCGACACCCCGATGGGCTCGATGCCGGTGCAGTTGATCGCCCGCAGCCTGCGCGGTCCGGACCTCGGCCTGGTCACGCTGCTGTTCGTGCCCGTGTTGCCCGTCCCGGCGGGCGCCGCGGTGGTGGCCGCCGCGGTCCTGGTCGCGGTGCTGCGGTGACCGGAGCACTCGAGGATCACCCGAGCACGGGTTGTGGTAGCCGTCACGGCCGAGCCCAGCGGCAACACCCCACACCGCGAGGGCTACGATCGCCACGAATCAGATCAGGGAGGCAGGAGTGACGGCAGTAGCCCCGAAGCCGATCGCCACGCGGCCGTACCCGGCGCGCCCGACAGCCAAGGGTTCATACTTCCTGCAGCTGTTCCGGGAGACCGATCCCAAGAAGATCGGGATGATGTACCTGGTCACGGCGTTCGCCTTCTTCATGATCGGCGGCGCGATGGCCATGCTCATCCGCTCCGAGCTGGCGTTCCCCGGACAGCAGTTCCTCTCGCAGGAGCAGTACAACCAGCTGTTCACCATGCACGGCACGATCATGCTGCTGCTGTACGCGACGCCGATCCTGTTCGGCTTCGCGAACTTCGTGCTCCCGATCCAGATCGGCGCGCCCGACGTCGCGTTCCCCCGGCTGAACGCCTTCTCGTACTGGCTGTTCCTGTTCGGCGGGATCATCGTGATCTCCGGCTTCCTCACCCCGGGTGGCGCCGCCGACTTCGGCTGGTTCGCCTACACCCCGCTGTCGGACAAGATCCACTCGCCCGGCGTGGGCGGTGACCTGTGGATCGTCGGCCTGATCCTGTCCGGTCTCGGCACGATCCTCGGTGGCGTGAACATGCTTACCACCGTGGTCTGCCTGCGTGCCCCCGGCATGACGATGTTCCGGATGCCGATCTTCACCTGGAACATCTTCATCACCTCGATCCTGATCCTGATCGCGTTCCCGATCCTGACCGCGGCGCTGTTCGGCCTGCTCGCCGACCGCCAGCTCGGCGCGCACGTGTTCGACCCGGCCAACGGCGGCGTGATCCTCTGGCAGCACCTGTTCTGGTTCTTCGGCCACCCCGAGGTCTACATCGTCGCGCTGCCGTTCTTCGGCATCGTGTCCGAGATCTTCCCGGTGTTCAGCCGCAAGCCGCTGTTCGGCTACCGCGGCCTGGTGTACGCGACGCTGGGCATCGCGGCGCTGTCGGTCGCGGTGTGGGCGCACCACATGTACGCCACCGGCGCGGTGCTGCTGCCGTTCTTCGCGTTCATGACGTTCCTGATCGCGGTGCCGACCGGTGTGAAGTTCTTCAACTGGATCGGCACCATGTGGAAGGGCTCGCTGACCTTCGAGACGCCGATGCTGTTCTCGGTCGGCTTCCTGGTCACGTTCCTCTTCGGCGGTCTGACCGGCATCCTGCTGGCCGCGCCGGCCATCGACTTCCACGTGTCGGACACCTACTTCGTGGTCGCGCACTTCCACTACGTGCTCTACGGCACGATCGCGTTCGCCACGTTCGCCGGTATCTACTTCTGGTTCCCGAAGATGACCGGGCGCTACCTCGACGAGAAGCTCGGCAAGCTGCACTTCTGGACCACGTTCCTCGGCTTCCACGGCACGTTCCTGGTCCAGCACTGGCTGGGCAACGAGGGCATGCCGCGCCGCTACGCCGACTACCTGGCCTCCGACGGGTTCACCACGCTGAACACGATCTCCACCATCGGGGCCTACATCCTCGGCGCGTCGACGCTGCCGTTCATCTGGAACGTGTTCAAGAGCTACCGCTACGGCGAGACCACCACCGCGGACGACCCGTGGGGCTACGGCAACTCGCTCGAGTGGGCCACGAGCACGCCGCCACCCCGGCACAACTTCACCGAGCTGCCCCGGATCCGCTCCGAGCGGCCCGCGTTCGACCTGCACTACCCGCACATGGTCGAGCAGGCCAACCAGGAGAAGTACACCGGGCTGTTCAGCGGCAAGCACGGCGGTGTCGCGACCGCCGAGGCACCGCCGGCGCCGTCGGAGATCCTCGCCGAGAAGATGAACCCGGACGACATCTCCAAGGGCGATCCCAAGAAGCCGAACTGACCTGGTCGTGAGTACGCCGAACACGCCGGTGCTGATCACGGTCACCGGGCCGGACAAGCCTGGTGTGTCGTCGGTGCTGTTCGCCGTGCTGACCAGGCACGGCGTGGAGATCCTGGACGTCGAGCAGGTCACCATCCGTGGCCAGCTCGTGCTGGGCGTGCTGGTCGGCAGCGAGCACGACCCGGAGGGCCTGCAGGAGGCCGTCGAGCAGGCCATGGCCACGGTCGCCATGCAGGTGCACGTGGAGGTCGGCGCCGACCCGCTCACCCCGGCGCGGGTGGGTTCCAGCCACGTGCTGATCGTGCTCGGCCGCCCGCTCCCGGCCCGGGCGTTCGCCGAGGTCGCGCGCCGGCTGGCCGCGCTGGACGTGAACATCGACGCGATCCGCCGGGTCGCCGACTACCCGGTCACCGGCCTGGAACTGCGGGTGTCGGTCGCGCAGGACACCCGCGAGGGCGACGCCGAGCTGCGGTCCGCGCTGGCGGAGCTGTCCGCGCGGGTCGGCCTGGACATCGCGGTCGAGCGGGAGGGCCTGACCAGGCGGGCGAAGCGGCTGGTCGTGTTCGACGTGGACTCAACGTTGATCCAGGGCGAGGTCATCGAGATGCTCGCCGAGCGGGCGGGCTGCGGGGACAAGGTCCGCGAGGTGACCGAGGCCGCGATGCGCGGTGAGCTGGACTTCGCGGAGTCGCTGGTCCGGCGGGTGGCGTGCCTGGAAGGGCTGTCGGCGTCCGTGCTGGACGAGGTGGCCGACTCGCTGGAACTGATGCCGGGCGCGCGCACCACGATCCGCACGCTCAAACGACTCGGCTTCCGCACCGGTGTGGTCTCGGGTGGCTTCACCACGATCATCGACCGGCTCGCCGAGGACCTCGGCCTGGACTTCAGCCTCGCCAACGACCTGGAGATCGTCGACGGCACGATCACCGGCCGGGTACTCGGCGACATCGTCGACCGGGCCGGCAAGGCGACCGCGCTGCGCCGCTTCGCCGCGAGTTTCGACGTGCCGCTGGCCCAGTGCGTGGCCATCGGCGACGGCGCGAACGACATCGACATGCTGTCCACGGCGGGCCTGGGCGTGGCCTTCAACGCCAAGCCCGCCCTGCGCGAGGTCGCGGACACGGCGCTGTCGCACCCGTACCTGGACGTCGTCCTGTTCGTGCTGGGCGTGACCCGCGCGGAGGTCGAGGCCGCCGACGCCGCCGACGGCCTGGAACCGTTCCGCCCGTGATCCTGGACCCACTGGCCGCCCGCTACGCCGACTGGCTGAAGCTGCCCGCCGCCGCGACCGCCGACACCGCCGCCGAGGACCCCGCGCTGGTACGGGCCATGCCGGTGATCCTGCGCATCGAGCGATCCGAGCCGCCCGGCCGGACCGCGCTCCTGGAAGCCGCGGCGTCCGCCGCCGTGGCCGTGTGCCTGGACCCCCGCGCCACCTCGCCGGAGGGCGAGTGGCACGCCGACGTCGCCGACTGGGTGCGGATGCACATCAGGAAGGTCTCCCGCCGAGCCCGCGGCGCCCACTGGACGGCGGCGGAGACCCTGCCCGGCGTGACCGTGACGGTGGGCGGCGCGTCGGTCCGGGCGCTGGTGCCCGGCCGGGTGGCGGAGACGCCCAAGGAGGTGTCCCGCCTGCAGATCGCCGGCAGCGACCTGCCGGCCGACGAGCCGGGCCCGGTCGAGCCCGGCGTGCCGGTGCTCTGGCTGAACCCGACGATCGAGATGACCGCCGGGAAGGCCGCCGCCCAGGTCGGCCACGCGACGATGTTGTTGGCCGCACTGTGGCAGGCGGACGGCGCGGACCTGTCGGACTGGGCGACGGCCGGCTTCCGCTGCGCGGTCCGTAATCCGTCCCGGTCCGAGTGGGCAGCCGCGCATCCCGGCGACGACCCGGCGTCGGCCTGGCGGTCGAAGGGCGTGGTGGCGGTGCGCGACGCGGGGTTCACCGAGGTGGACCCCGGTACGGTCACCGTGCTGGCGCGACGCCCATAGCCGTCAGCAACCCGGTCCAGGCCGCGGTGGGGACCACGAGCACCGGACCGCGGACGGACACCGGCGCGACGCGCCCGGCGAATTCCCCTGCCCCGAGGAGTTCGAGTACGACCAGCGCATGGTCGGTGTCCTCGTCGACGGACTGCGCCGGAACTGACCGCGCTACTTGTCGCGCTGCCAGACCACGAACAGGCCGTCCTCCTGGGTGGTCATCGCCTCGACGAAGGCGTCGTTGTCGAAGCCGGGCATGGATTGGAGGCGGCTCATCAGGTCGTCGGCGGACGGGTCGCCGGCCGGGACCGCGCAGCCACCGCCGCCGGCCCGGACCAGCAGGAAGAACACGTCCTCCTTCCACGGGCCCTCCGGGGTGGTCCTGATCGCCACCTCGGCGAGGTCCGCCCAGGTCACCGACTCCTCGGTGCCGTCGGCGAGCAGCCGTCGGACGCCGTCGTCGTCGACGGTGATCGCGGATTGAGTGGACACGCACGTTCTCCCTGGTTGATCAGTTCGCGGCCAGCCGGCGCAGGGCCGCGCGCACGACCTCGGCGTCCGAGGTCGTCCAGTACTCGGGTAGTGACGCGCGCAGGAACCCGCCGTAGCGCGCGGTCGCGATCCGGGGGTCGAGGATCGCCACCACCCCCTTGTCGTCGGTGGCGCGCAGCAGCCGGCCGGTGCCCTGCGCGAGCAGCAGCGCCGCGTGGGTGGCCGCCACCGACAGGAAACCGTTGCCGCCACGGGCTTCCACCGCCCGCTGCCGGGCCGACGCGAGCGGGTCGTCCGGGCGGGGGAACGGGATCCGGTCCACCACCACCAACGACAGCGACGGCCCGGGCACGTCGACGCCCTGCCACAGCGACAGCGTGCCGAACAGGCAGGTGGCCTCGTCCTCGGCGAACTTGCGCACCAGCAGGCCGGTGGAGTCGTCGCCCTGGCACAGGATTGGCAGCTCCGACCGGCCGCGCAGCGCCTCGGTCGCCTGCTTCGCCGCGCGCATCGACGAGAACAGCCCGAGCGTGCGCCCGCCGGCCGCGGCCATCAGCTCCGCCAGCTCGTCCAGGTAGGCCGGGGGCAGCCCGTCCCGGCCGGGTGGCGGCAGGTGCCTGGCCAGGTACAGGATCCCGGACCGCCGGTGGTCGAACGGCGAGCCGACGTCCAGGCCGGTCCACTTCGGACCGTCCGGTGCCTTGTCGGTCGCGGTGCCCTCGGCCTTCGTGCTCGCGCCCTCCCGGTCCGCCGGCAGGCCCCAGGACCGCGCCATCGAGTCGAACGTGCCGCCCAGGGTCAGCGTCGCCGACGTGAGCACGGTCGTGTGCTGGCCGAACAACCGCTCCCGCAGCAGCCCGCCGACGGCCAGCGGCGCGACCTTCAGCGCGGGCGGGCGCGGCGGGCCGAGACCGCTGTCGGCGGTGCGCCACACCACGTCCCGCTTGTGCGCCTCGTCGGCGTCGAACGCGCGGAGCAGCCGCACGGCCGTGTCGTGCACCTCGTCGAGCTGGGACTGGGCGAGCTTGCGCGCGGTCGCCACGTCGAGGTCCGCCGGCCGCTCCGGGCCGAGGCCGGACAGGCACGTGTACGCGGCGTCCCGGACCACGGCCAGCGCCCCGGCCAGCGGCTCCGGCATCGCGTCCAGCCGCCCGCTCGGCAGGTCCTCGAGCATCAGGGCGAACCCGTCGCCCGCCTCGAGCAGCCGGTCGGCGAGCTCCTGGTCGACCACCCGCCCGGCGCGCCGCGCGGCGGCGGACACGGCGGCCGAGGTCAGCTCGCCGGTGGCGACCGAGGTGACCCGGTCGACGAGGTCGTGCGCCTCGTCGACGATCACCAGGTCGTGCTCGGGCAGCACCTGGAAGCCCTGCAGCGCGTCGATGGCGAGCAGCGCGTGGTTGGTGACCACGATGTCGGCCCGGCCCGCCTCCGCGCGGGCCTTCTCGGCGAAGCAGTCGGTGCCGATCGGACAGCGGGACGCGCCAAGGCACTCCCGCGCGGTGACCGACACCTGCCGCCACGCGTGGTCGGTGACGCCGGGGACGAGCTCGTCGCGGTCGCCGGTCTCGGTGTCGGACACCCACTCGCGCAGCCGGGTGACCTCCCGGCCGAGCGCGGAGACCTGGAACGGGTCGAACAGGGCCTCGTCGTCCGGCTCGTCCTGCATGCCGCTGTCGAGCTTGTTCAGGCACAGGTAGTTGCGCCTGCCCTTGAGGATGGCGAACGTCGGCTTGCGGCCCAGTGGCTTGGCCAGCGTCTTCTCCAACCGAGGCAGGTCCCGGTCGACGAGCTGGCGCTGCAGCGCGATCGTGGCGGTCGAGACGACGACGGTGGCCTCGCGTTCGACGGCGTGCCGCAGCGCCGGGACCAGGTAGGCGAGCGACTTGCCGGTGCCCGTGCCGGCCTGCACGGCGAGGTGGTCGCCGGTGCGGATGGCGCGGGCCACGGCCTCGGCCATCTCGACCTGGCCGGGTCGCTCGGTCCCGCCCACCGCCGCCACCGCCGTCGCCAGCAGCTCGGACAGGCCGGGGAGTTCGGTGGTGGGCGGCACAGCCGGAACGGTACCTCTGCCGTCGGACAACTCTGCGCATGCACCCGGTCGGGTTGTCCTGCGTCCCCGACCGGGTGGCGCTCGGCCGGTCGGCTGGCGCCGACGTGCCCGGCGCCGGTCTTCTCTGTCGCCATGACGACACGAAGGGTGTTCGCCGGGCTGGCCGCGGTGGCGGTCGTGCTGTCCACGGCCGCTCCGGCGCGGGCGGCGGCGCCGGTCGCGCGGGCGTCCCTCGGCTCGGCCGACCTGGTGCTGGACGGTGAACCGGCGACGATCGAGACACTCGCCCCGTGCGCTGGCGAGGTCGAGGACGCGACCACCGAGGGCGGCGGGATCGAGGGCTTCGCCGAGTTCGAGGCGGGCGACACGACGTGCGAGGTCGACCAGGGCGTGGCGAGCGCGTCGGTCACCGGCGGCCGGTTCCGCCTGGCGGGCCTGGCCCAGTACGGCGGCCCCGAACTGATCCGGATCGCCGACTTCACCGCGACCTGCGAGTCGACCGAGACCGGGAGCAGGTCCCGGGTCCGCCTCGGCGAGCTGAGCGGCGTGACCGTGCCGTCCCCGATCCCGCCGAACTACCTGGTCACCATCCCCGGTTCCGAACCCGATGCCCCACCGATCGCGACCCTCACCTTCAACGAGAAGACCCTGACCGAGCCCACCGACGGCGCGATGACGGTGAACCTCCTGCACGTCCGCCTGTTCCCCGACGGCCCGACCGAGCAGGTCACCGGCGACATCGTCGTCGGCACGGTGACCTGCTCGCCGTCCTGACCCGCTACTGCGCGTCGACCAGCTCGCAGGGTGCCACGGGACGGCGGGCGGTGCCGATGCTCAGGCTGAGCCTGCTTTCGGTGAACTCGAACCCGTGCTGCTCGTATTCGGTGACCTCGGTGGAGTACTCGATGACCAGGGTCCGGTCACGGAGGTCCGCCGGCCGCACGGTCCACGAATAGCCGCCATCGGGGTCGAGCACCGAGCTCGTCGGGGGCTCGTTCGGCGCGGACTCGTAGCGCGGTGGCGTGTCCCGGCACCACTGTCCCGGTGGGGCGTAGTCGACCTCGGCCGCCACGCCGTGGGCCGCCAGCTCGCGCTCCAGCCCGTCGGCGTCCTCGAAGCGTTCGACGGTGCGGTGACAGCCCGGTCAGCTCGCGCCGGCCGGCGATCCGTTCGTGCGCCCGGTGCTCCCGCGCCCGGCGCGCGCCGCTCGGCGGACACCACGTTGTGCGCGACCCCGTACAGCCAGCCCGTGACGCTGCCCGGTCGGCCCGGTACCCGTGCGCCGACCGGACCACCGCGAGGAACACCTCGGCGGTCAGGTCCGCGACCAGGTGCGGGTCCGCCACCCGGCGGGCCACGAACCGCTGCACCGTGTCGAGGTGTGCGCGGTAGAAATCCTCGAAGGCGTCGGGGTCCCGCCCCGATGTCCGCCATGCCGTTTCGTCCTCGTCCACCCGCTGCCTCCGTTCCCGATTCACCGGTACTTGGTCCGGGAACGGGGGCGCGTTTCAGCCGAGCCGGACCCCGCTCGCGGTCAGCTCCTGGAGGGCCTTGTCGACGGTCGCGGCCGACACGCCGGCGGTGAGGTCGAGGCGGACGGTGGTGGCGAAGCCCTCGCGGGCGGCGTCCAGGGCGGTGGCCCGCACGCAGTGGTCGGTCGCGATGCCCACGACGTCCACATCGGACACGTCGTGGGCGCGCAGCCAGGCCGCCAGCGTGGTGCCGTCCGCGGTGGTGCCCTCGAAGCCGGAGTACGCGGCCTCGTAGGCGCCCTTCGAGAACACCGCCTCGACCCCGGACACGTCCAGCTCCGGGTGGAACGACGCGCCCGGCGTCCCGGCCCGGCAGTGCGGCGGCCACGAGTCCACGAAGTCCGGGTCGTCGCTGAAGTGCGCGCCCGGGTCGACGTGGTAGTCCCGCGTCGCCACCACGTGGCCGTACTCGCCGGACCCGATCAGCCGGGTGACGGCGGCCGCCACCGCGGCACCGCCGGCCACGGCCAGCGAGCCACCCTCGCAGAAGTCGTTCTGCACGTCGACCACGATCAGTGCGTTCGCCACCATCGGCTCCTACTGGTAGACGGTCGGGATCGCTGGCTCGCCGTGGGACAGCTTCAGGCCCTCCCACGGCAGGCTGACCAGCCCGTCCCGCACGCGTTGCCGGCTCTCGTCCAGGGTGGGCGGGTCGCCCACCGGTTGTCCACCCCGCAGCATCGGCTCCACCAGCTCCCGGTCGTGCTCGCCGCGCTCCGGCGTGCCGTCGGCGACCGCGTACACGACCTCCTCCAGCGCCGTCCCGGTCGGCTTGCAGCGGCGCAGCGCGGCCTTCCACCCGGCGCGGGACTCCTTGTGCGAGCTGCGCTTGGCCACCGGCCGACCGTCCACCTCGACGAGCTTGTAGACCATCCCGGCGGTCGGCGAGCCGGAGCCGGTGACCAGTGACGTCCCCACCCCGTAGGCGTCCACCGGCTCCGCCCGCAGCGCCGCGATCGCGTTCTCGTCCAGGTCGCCGGACACCACGATCCGGGTGTTGCGTGCCCCCAGCGCGTCCAGCTGCGCCCGCGCCTGCCTGGCCAGCACCCCGACGTCACCCGAATCGATCCGGATCGCGCCGAGCCCCGTCCCGGCCACCTCGATCGCGGTCTCGATGCCCTGGGTGATGTCGTAGGTGTCCACCAGCAGCGTCGTGTCCGAGCCGAGCGCCTCCACCTGCGCGGCGAACGCGTCCCGCTCGCTGTCGTGCAGCAGGGTGAACGCGTGCGCGCACGTCCCCGCGGTCGGGATCGTGTAGGTCCGCCCGGCCTCCAGGTTCGACGTCGTCGCGAAACCCGCCAGGTACGCCGCCCGCGCCGAGCTGACCGCGGCCCGCTCGTGCGTGCGGCGGCCACCCATCTCGATGATCGGCCGCCCGTTCGCCGCGCTCACCATCCGCGCGCCGGCCGACACGATCGCGCTGTCGTGGTTGAGGATCGACAGCACCAGCGTCTCCAGCAGCACCGCCTCGGCGAACGTCCCGCGCACGGTGAACAGCGGCGAGCCGGGGAAGTACAGCTCGCCCTCCGGGTACCCGTCGACGTCGCCGCGGAAGCGGTAGTTCGCCAGCCAGTCCAGTGTCGCGGCGTCCACGACCTCGTGGTCGGCCAGCTCGCGCAGCTCGTCGTCGCCGAAGGTGAAGTCCGCGATCGCCTCGATCACCCTGGCCGTGCCGCCGACGATCCCGTAGCGGCGGCCGTCCGGCAGGCGGCGGGCGAACGTCTCGAACACGCACCGCCGGTCGGCGGTACCGGCGGCCAGCGCGGCGGCCACCATGGTCAGCTCGTAGTGATCGGTGAGCAACGCTGTGCTCGCACCAGATCCGGTCATGAGTGATCAGCGTAGTCGTGCCACCATGGTCGGTATGTCGGTCGGGATCAGGGCAAGTACGCCGGTGCCTGTCGAGCAGGAGCAGACCCGGGCCGAACCGGTCGGGTCCGAGTACGCGGCCGAGGACAAGCCGTGGCAGACCGTCGTGTGGAACGACCCGGTCAACCTCATGTCCTACGTGACCTACGTGTTCCAGAAGCTGTTCGGGTACTCCCGCGAGCACGCCACGAAGCTGATGCTCGACGTGCACCACAAGGGCAAGGCGATCGTCTCGTCGGGCTCCAAGGAGAAGGTGGAGGGCGACGTCGCGAAACTGCACGCGGCGGGCCTGTGGGCGACGATGGAGCACCAGTCGTGATTCCCTGGGAGCGCAGGGGCGACACGGTCATCAGCAAGCTCGACCGCCGCGAGGCCACCGTCCTGCGCGGCCTGATCACCCAGATCGACGGCATGCTGCGCGCCCGCCTGGAGGCCACCCCGCGCGACGAGCTGTCCGAGCTGACCGGCATCCGCACCGGCATGTCCACCGCCCCGGACGACCCGATCCTGTCCCGCCTGCTGCCCGACTTCCACCGGATGGACGGCGAGGAGCCGTCGAAGGAGGAGCGCGACTCCGCCGCGGCGCTGCGTTCCCTGCACGAGCCGGAGCTGCTGGACCTCAAGACCGGGGTGGCCGGCGTCGTGCTCGACACCTGCCCGGCGAACGGCGGCTCGGTCAAGCTGAGCCTGGAGCAGGCCGACGCGTGGCTGTCCGCGGTCAACGACGTCCGGCTGGCGCTGGGCACCACGCTCGACGTGTCCGAGGACATGCCGGACGAACTGCCGGAGGACGACCCGCGCAGCCCGCACCTCGGCGTCTACCAGTGGCTGACGTGGATGCAGGAGCACCTGGTCATGGCGTTGAGCCCAGATGACGACCGCTGATGACGGCCGCTGACGCGATCACCGACGTCGCGGGCGTCGAGGTCGGCCACCACCAGCGCATCGGGGACGGCTGGGCCACCGGCACCACCGTCGTCCTGCTGCCACCCGACTCCACCGGCGCGGTCGACGGCCGGGGCGGCGCCCCCGGCACCCGGGAGACCGACCTGCTGGTGCCGGAGAACCTGGTGCGGCGGGTCGACGCGGTCTGCCTGTCCGGCGGCTCGGCCTACGGACTGGCGGCCGCCGACGGGGTGATGCGCTGGTTCGCCGAACACGACCGGGGGATGCGGGTCGGCGCCGCGCCGCACGAGGTGGTGCCGATCGTGCCGGCCGCGGTGATCTTCGACCTGCCCCGCTCGGCCTGGGGCAACCGGCCGACCGCCGACTTCGGCTACCTCGCGTGCACCGCGGCGGCCGCCGGGCCGGTCGCGCAGGGCTGCGTCGGCGCCGGCACCGGCGCGCGGGTCGGCTCGCTCAAGGGCGGTGTCGGCACCGCGAGCGCCGAGGTCGAGGGGTTCACCGTCGGCGCGCTGGCCGTGGTCAACGCGGCCGGCGAGGCGGTCGACCCGGCCACCGGGCGCCCCTGGGCCGCCGACCACTTCGACACGAGCTGGCCCGACCGCCCCGGCGTGCTGCCGGACACGGCGCCGTCGGACCTGAACACCGTCGTCGGCGTGGTCGCGGTGGACGCCGACCTGGACAAGGCCGAGTGCCGCCGGGTCGCCGTCGCCGCGCAGGACGGCGTGGCCAGGGCGATCCGGCCGGCGCACACGATGTTCGACGGCGACACGGTGTTCGCCGCCGCCACCGGCGCCCGCCCGCTGACCGAGGCGGACGCCCCGTTCGGCCCGGTCGCGCGCGCCGCCGCGCTGGACCGGCTGTGCGCGGCGGCCGCGGAGGTGTTCGCCAGGGCGATCGTGCACGGCGTGCTGGCCGCGACGCCGCTGGCCGGGCTGCCCGCGTACCGCGACGTGTGGCCTTCTCAGTAACTGGGAACGTCCTGTCCAGCCAGTAGGATCGAGGCGTGCTTCGGATACGTGAGGACCTGGTGGCCGCGATGGTCGCGCACGCGCGCCGCGACCACCCGGACGAGGCGTGCGGCATCCTGGCCGGGCCGGAGGGCTCCGACGAGCCCCAGCGGGTCATCGAGATGCTCAACGCGGCTCGTTCGCCCACGTACTACGAGTTCGACGCCACCGAGTGGAACGCCGTCTACCGGGAGATGACCGGCAAGGACGAGGAGCCGGTGGTGATCTACCACTCACACACCGCGACCGAGCCGTACCCCTCCCGAACCGACATCGCCCGAGCGGGTGAGTACGCCCAGCTGCTGCCGTCGCCGCACTACGTGCTGATCGGCACCAGCGACCCGGACCAGCACGTGCTGCGCTCGTACCGGATCGTCGACGGCGCGGTCACCGAGGAGCCGGTGGAAGTGGTCTGAAATACCCGCGGACCCCAGAACGTCTTTGTCTTCAGGAAGCCACACACACGGAGGTAGCACATGGCCGTCACCGTCTCCATCCCCACGATCCTGCGCACCCACACCGGTGGGGAGAAGCAGGTCCCGGCGGAGGGCAGCACCCTGGCGGAGGTGATCGACAACCTCGAGGCCAACCACGGCGGCCTCAAGGCCCGCCTGGTCAAGGAGGGCTCGCTGCACCGGTTCGTCAACGTCTACGTCAACGACGAGGACGTGCGGTTCGCCGGCGGACTGGACGCCGCGGTCGCCGACGGGGACAACGTGACCATCCTGCCGGCCGTCGCCGGGGGCTGACCCGCGATGGCGCGCTTCGACTCGCTGCTCGACGCCCTCGGCGACACCCCGCTCGTCGGCCTGCCCCGGCTGTCGCCGTCGGCCGACGTGCGGCTGTGGGCCAAGCTCGAGGACCGCAACCCGACCGGCTCGGTGAAGGACCGGGTGGCGCTGCGGATGATCGAGGCCGCCGAGCGGGACGGCGTGCTGCGCGCCGGGTGCACGATCCTCGAACCGACGTCCGGGAACACCGGCATCTCGCTGGCCATGGCCGCCAAGCTGAAGGGCTACGGGCTGGTGTGCGTGATGCCGGAGAACACCTCCGAGGAGCGTCGGGCGCTGCTCAAGGCCTACGGCGCGCGGATCGTGAACTCCCCGGCCGCCGGCGGCTCCAACGAGGCCGTCCGGCGGGCCAAGGAGCTGGCCAAGCAGAACCCCGACTGGGTGATGCTCTACCAGTACGGCAACCCCAACAACGCCGGCGCGCACTACACCGGCACCGGCCCGGAGATCCTGCGCGACCTGCCCACGGTCACCCACTTCGTCGCGGGCCTCGGCACCACCGGCACCCTCGTCGGCGCCGGCCGCTACCTGCGCGAACACAAGCCCGACGTCCAGGTCGTCGCCGCCGAGCCCCGCTACGGCGAGCTCGTCTACGGCCTGCGCAACCTCGACGAGGGCTTCGTCCCCGAGCTCTACGACCCCGAGGTCCTCACCGGCCGCTACTCCGTCGGCTCCTACGACGCCCTCCGCCGCACCCGCGAGCTCCTGGAGACCGAGGGCATCTTCGCCGGCATTTCCACCGGCGCCATCCTGCACGCCGCCCTGGCCGTCGCCGACAAGGCCGCCCGCGCGGGTACCCCCGCCGACGTCGTCTTCATCGTCGCCGACGCCGGCTGGAAGTACCTCTCCACCGGCGCCTACTCCGGCACCCTCGACGAAGCCGCCGAACACCTCGACGGCCACCTCTGGGCCTGAACCCGCGAGTCGTACGTTCGCGTCGCGCGAGTCGTACGTTCGCGTCGCGCGAGTCGTACGTTCGCGGGTCCGAATCTCCGGGTAAACCCCGATCCGGCACCCCGGATCCGCACGTAGCCTCGATGACATGAGCACCACACCCGCGAAGACTCCGGCCAACCGGATCCTGCCGCCGAACCTCGCGCAGGCGGGGATCGTCGTCGGCGCGTTCACCGTGCTGCTCTACCTCGTCGAGGTGCTCGACGTGATCCTGCCGGCGAACCTCGACAACCTCGGCATCCAGCCGCGCACGCTCGGCGGGCTCGACGGGATCCTGCTCGCGCCGCTGCTGCACCACGGCTGGGCGCACCTGTTCGCGAACACGCTGCCGATCCTGCTGTTCGGGTTCCTCGCCATGGCCAACGGTCTCGGCCAGTGGATCGCGGTCACCGCCACGATCTGGCTGGCCAGCGGCACCGGCGTCTGGCTCACCGGCGGTGAGGGCGTCACCGTCGGCGCGTCCGGCATCGCGTTCGGTTGGCTGGCGTTCCTGCTGGTCCGCGGCCTGTTCACGCGCAGCTTCGGTCAGCTCGCGGTGGCCGTCGTGCTGTTCCTGTACTGGGGGAGCACGCTGCTCGGCGTCCTGCCGGGTGACCCGCGCATCTCCTGGCAGGGTCACCTGTTCGGCGCGCTCGGTGGCATCCTGGCAGCGTGGCTCGTAGCGGCAGCGAACAAGCGATCGGCGTCTTCGACTCCGGCGTCGGCGGTCTGACCGTCGCGCGGGCGATCGCCGCCCAGCTCCCCGCCGAGCGGCTGCGCTACGTCGGCGACACCGCGAACGGCCCGTACGGCCCGCTGCCGATCGCCGAGGTCCGCACCCGCGCACTCGCGGTCGCCGACGAGCTGGTCGCCAGCGGGGTGAAACTGCTGGTCGTGGCCTGCAACACGGCGTCCGCGGCGTGCCTGCGCGACGCCCGCGAGCGCTACGACATCCCGGTCGTCGAGGTGCTCGTGCCGGCCGTGCGACGCGCGGTCGCCAGCACCCGCAACGGCCGCGTCGGGCTGATCGGCACCGCCGGCACCGTCCGCTCCCGCGCCTACGACGACGCGTTCGCCGCGGCCCCGCACATCGAGCTGACCAGCGCGGCCTGCCCGCGGTTCGTGGACTTCGTGGAGCGCGGCATCACGTCCGGCCGCCAGGTGCTCGGCCTCGCCCAGGGCTACCTGGAGCCGCTGCAACGGGCCGCCGTGGACACCGTCGTCCTCGGTTGCACCCATTACCCGCTGCTCACCGGGGTCCTGCAGATCGTGATGGGCAACGAGGTCACCCTGGTGTCCAGCGCTGAGGAGACCGCCAAGGACGTGGTGCGCGTACTCACCGAGCTGGACCTGCTGGCCGAGCCGGGCACCGAGCCGAGGCACGAGCTGGTCGCGACCGGGCCGGCCGAGCCGTTCGCCCGGCTGGCGCGCCGGTTCCTCGGACCGGAGCTCGGCGCGTTCGCGCCCGTCACCACGGGGTGAGCCGGGTGTGCCAGGCTGTCCCGCGTGAAGCTGTTCGTCCTCGGCTGCTCCGGCAGCGCGCCGGGGCCGTGTGCCCCCTCCTCCGGATATCTGCTGGAGGCCGACGGCTTCCTGCTCGGCGTCGAGCTCGGCAACGGCACGCTGGCCGAGCTGCAGGCGGTGCGTGACCCGTTCGCGCTGGACGCGCTGCTGTTCTCGCACCTGCATCCCGACCACTGCGCCGACTTCTCCGCGCTCACCGTGCTCCGCCGCTACCACCCGGCGGCGCCGCGCCCGCACCGGTTACCCGTGCACGCGCCGAGCGAGGCCCCGAGCCGGTTCGCCGCCGCCTACAGCCCCGACGCCGCGGACCGGGCGGTGGAGGACCTCACCGACGTGTACGAGTTCCACCCCCTGCACAGCGGCACGGTGACGATCGGCCCGTTCCAGGTCACCGCCGCCAAGGCCGCACACCCCTGCGAGGCGTACAGCTTCCGCGTGGTCCACAACGGACGCTCCCTGGTCTACACCGGCGACACCGGCCCCTGCGCCGCCCTCGACGAGCTGGCCCAGGACGCCGACGTGCTGCTCGCCGAGGCGTCCTGGACACACGCCGAGGACCGCCCGCCGGACCTGCACCTGTCCGGCACGCAGGCCGGCCGCCTCGCGCACGCCGCCGGCGCCGGCCGTCTCCTGGTCACCCACGTGCCCCCGTGGACCGACCCCGACGCGGTGCTCGCCGAGGCCCGAGCCGAGTTCACCGGTCCGGCGGAGCTGGTGACCAGGGGTGCGACCTACGCGGTCTAGGGTGACCCGGTGGCACGAAGCGATGGCAGGAACGACGACCAGCTCAGGGACATCACGATCACCCGCGGTTTCCAGGTGTGGCCGGCGGGCTCGGTGCTCGTCGAGTTCGGCAAGACCCGGGTGTTGTGCGCGGCGAGCGTCACCGACGGGGTCCCGCGCTGGCGAAAGGGATCGGGTCTGGGCTGGGTCACCGCCGAGTACGCGATGCTCCCCTCAGCGACGAACACGCGCAGTGACCGCGAGTCGGTCAAGGGCCGGATCGGCGGCCGCACCCACGAGATCAGCCGCCTCATCGGCCGCTCCCTACGCGCCTGCATCGACCTCGCCGCCCTGGGCGAGAACACGATCGTGATCGACTGCGACGTGATCCAGGCCGACGGCGGTACCCGAACCGCGGCCATCACCGGCGGCTACGTAGCCCTTGCCGACGCCGTGACGTGGCTCAACGCCGCCGGCCGCCTGGCCGACCCGCAACCGTTGTCCTGCGCCGTCTCCGCCATCAGCGTGGGCGTGGTGGACGGCCGAGTCCGCCTCGACCTGCCGTACGAGGAGGACGCCCGCGCCGAGGTCGACATGAACGTGGTCGCCACCGACGCCGGCACGATCATCGAGGTCCAGGGCACCGGCGAGGGCGCGACGTTCACCAGGTCGACGCTCGACACCATGCTGGACCTGGCCCTGGCCGGCTGCGCCACGATCAACCAACGCCAGTCGGAGGCGCTGGCCGAGCCCTACCCCGGTCAGCTCCCCGCATGAGCAAGCTCCTGGTGGCGTCCCGCAACGCCAAGAAGCTGACCGAACTCCGCCGCATCCTCACCGGCGCCGGGGTGGAGGTCGTCGGCCTCGACGACGTAGCCCCGTTCCCCGAAGCTCCGGAAACAGGAGCCACCTTCGAGGACAACGCCGTCGCCAAAGCCCGGGACGCGGTGGCCGCGACGGGCCTACCCACCGTGGCCGACGACTCCGGCATAGCCGTAGACGCCCTCAACGGCATGCCCGGCGTCCTGTCGGCCCGCTGGGCAGGCAAGGCGAAGGATGACGAGGCGAACCTCCGCCTGCTCCTGGAACAAGTAGCCGACGTTCCCGAAGAGCGCCTGACCGCACGATTCGTGTGCGCGTCCGCGCTCGCGTTGCCCGACGGCACGGAAATCATCGTCCGGGGCGAGTGGCCGGGCCGCCTGACCCGCGCCCCCCGAGGCACGAACGGCTTCGGCTACGACCCCATCTTCGTCCCCGATGGCGAAACCAGAACCTCCGCCGAACTCACCGCGGAGGAGAAGGACACCGCCTCCCACCGAGGCCGCGCACTCCGCCTGCTCCTACCCCACCTGCGCGCCCTACCCCGCCCCTGACCCCAGTTGTGCACATGTCGATCACGCCCACGGGCCGTCATGCCTTCGGAAGCAGGTCGTGCAGCGCCTTCGCCGCGGCCGTCACCGAGTTCGCGGACTTCCCCCAGTCCGACCCGAGCGGATGCTCGGTCAGCAGCACCACCAGGTACCGCCAGTCCCTCCCGGCCAGCCCTGTGCTGTGCAGCACCATCGCCAAGTCGTTGTTCCCCCACCCCTGCTTGATCGCCCACCGCATCCCCAGCCCGTCCGGAATCCCGAAATGCTGGTCGAACCCGTCCGCGGCGACTCGCGGCGCGGACGCGAGCGCGTCGACCACCAGTGCGCGATCCGCGGTGGGCATGTCCAGGATGTACTCGTAGATCCGCACCACGTCGGCCGGCGTGACCAGCACCTCGCCCCACTGACCACGCACCTCCGGCGGCATCGTCCCGGTCAGACCGAGCTCCGCGCTCGTCCGCACCACGATGTCCGGTCCGCCACCCCGCACCCAGTACTCGCTCGCGAGCCCGTCATCGCTCAGCTCCAGCATCTGGTACAGGCGCCGACGATCCTCGCCGTCCGCGCCGCGTTCCAGAGCGTCGATGGCGATCAGCAGCTTCACCAGCGAGGCGGACCGGAACTGCCGGTCGGCGTTGATCGCCAACGGCCGCCCCCCACTCGCCCGATCGAGGACGACAGCACCCACGATCGTGTTCGGTTCGACCTCGGTCGCCGCCCGCTCCACCGCGGCCGCACCGGTGGTCCGAGGCCCGACGCCGGGCTGGTTCCTCGGCTCGACCGCCGCCCGCGGCGCCGGCTGCACCGGCTCGGGCGGTCCCGCGGTCACGGCACCGCAGCCGACGGCCAGGGTCAGCGGAGCGGCGACGAGCACGTACCGAAAACGACGAAGTAACGAGTTGCGCATGCCATGGTTACGCAACCTGGATTCACAAAGTTGACCCGTTCGAGTGGCAACTTTCCGCACGTCAGTGGCGTACGGAACACTCCGTCACTACGTTGTCCGGCCGCCCGGAACCGCGACCGTTCCGTGACGTTCAGACCCCGAGATCCCGCCGAAGTTTCGCCACGTGTCCGGTCGCTCGCACGTTGTACAGCGCCTTGGCGATCTTCCCGTCCGGGTCCACGACGAACGTGGACCGGATCACCCCGGTGACCGTCCGGCCGTAGTTCTGCTTCTCGCCGTACGCGCCCCACGCGGTCATGACCTCCCGGCTCTCGTCGGAGAGCAGCGGGAAGGTCAGCCCCTCGTCGGCCACGAACTTCGCCAGCTTGGCCGGCTTGTCGGGGGAGACGCCCAGCACCGCGAACCCGGCCCCGTCGAGCTCGGCGAGGTTGTCCCGGAAGTCGCAGGCCTGCTTGGTGCACCCGGGCGTCCCGGCGGCGGGGTAGAAGTAGACGACGACGTGCCGACCGCGGTAGTCGGCGAGGGAGACCTCGGTGCCGGTGCTGTCCGGGAGGCGGAAGTCGGGGGCGGGATCGCCCTCGGCCAGCCGTTGCTGCGCTGTCATGAACGCGACGCTATCGCGTTGGCCGCCCCGTTCACACGGTGCCGTCGTAGAGCAGGATCGATGTGGTGGCCGAGGACTTCTGCCGCACCGCGACCCGCATCCGGCTGGGCTCGTCCGGCGTGGCGAACGCCACCGCGATGCGCAGCGAGGCGCCGGGCGCGATCTCCTCGGTCGCACCGGCGGTGCCGGTGTAGCCCTGGGTGGAGTCGATGACCTGCTCGCTCGGGGCACCGTCGACGGTGGCGGTGAAGGCGAGGCCGGCGGGCCGGTAGGGGATCGGGCCGCCGTTGTCGATGGTCAGCTCGAAGGCGACGGCCCGGGCGGCGCGGGGGTAGGCGGTGTCGGTGGGGGTGAAGGACGTGGGTCGGGAAATCGTCAGGACGACACCGTCGCCGAGGAGTCTGCGGGCGTTGTCGGTGGCGCGGTACTCCGAACGCTCGGCCGCCGCGGTGGGGGACGCGGTCCGCGCGGAAGTGTCGACTTCTGAGGAATGTCCGATTCCGCATCCGACCAGAACCAGCAGTACGCATGCCGCGACCGCGAGTCTGGCGAGCTGCACGGGGATACCCCTTCCTGGGGGAGAGTTGTACGTCTGAATGCACTATCCCGGGGGGAGGCGGCGAGCACCGGCGATGAAGCGGGGTTGGTGTCGTGCCGTGGCCGACCTGTGATCACCGTGGCACCGAAAGTGATCGACGCCACGCCGAACGGGCTCGCTAGGCGGCCAGCGCGAAGAAGAGGACGAAGACCGCGAGCGTGACCAACCAGGTGGCGATGAGCCAGCCGAAGTCCCGCCAGGCGGAGATCGGCTTGTGGTCCTCGCCCGGCACGTAGACACCGCGGGCCTCGAACCGTTCGACGATCGCGTGAACGGCGCGGAAGGGGTTGCGCACGGGCGACTCCGAGGTTCAGGTGACGGGTCCGCTGGCGTAGAAGGCCTTGCAGACGCCGTCGACGGTGTCGGTGGCGATCTGGAGGACGCTGGTCCCGTCCGTCGAGGCGAGCAGGGTCGGGCTGAAGTTGCGACAGCCCTCGTTGTTCGGATCGGGAACCTCGACCGGCGCGGGGATCTCCCGCCAGTCCCCGGCACCGCCCCGATCGTTGACCAGGATCGTGCGACCGTTGCCGGGGGCGTGGCTGCCGTCCGCGTTCACCAGCATCTCACTGACCAGCAGGATCGAGCCGTTCGGA
Source organism: Actinophytocola gossypii (assembly GCF_025165815.1). Classification (GTDB taxonomy): domain Bacteria; phylum Actinomycetota; class Actinomycetes; order Mycobacteriales; family Pseudonocardiaceae; genus Actinophytocola; species Actinophytocola gossypii. The sequence goes on from NZ_JAFFZE010000031.1 coordinate 39,327, forward strand.
CTCACCGTGATGGTCGGCGTGTGCCGAGGATACTTCCCGTCCCCGGTCCGGACGCCAGTCCCGAGATCGTTCGGATCCCCGAAATCCCACCCGTCCTGTGATGTTCGGAAGTAGATGGAGCACAGCGGCTCCCCCTCGATGTTGCACACCTCGTACACGAGGAAGTAGGTCCCGTCGGCGAGCTGCCGCACCCCCGGCATGCCCGGTCGCACGAAGAAGTCGTCGTTCACGACCGTGTCGGCGGGCTGGCTCCAGTTGACCCCGTCCCGCGACCGCACCTGAACGATTTTCTGGTCGTGGTCCGGCTTGTCACTCTCGTCCGCGTACAAGGCCACCAACTGCCCATCACCGGCAACAAAGAGCTCCGGCTCCCAGGCGTTGTACTGGTTGGGTGACGTCGCGATGTCCGACTTGAAGGTCCAGGTCCGTCCCAGATCCCGACTGACCCACAACCGCTGTGTGGTCGCCCGATCGGCCGGCGACACCGAGTACCCGGTGGTGGTGGCCCACAGCAAGGTCCCCGCCGGCATGTCCCCGACCGGAGATGGAAGCTCGTACAGCGACCCGCAACACATCCCGCGCCCGTTCGCCCCAGCGGGATCGGCGATCGTCCCCACGTGCTGGAAGGTGTCCCCGCCGTCCGTGCTCTCGAGGATGATCCCGACGCTGTCCCCGTCGATCACGCTGCCCACGCTGGCGAGCACCCGCCCGTTGGCGTTCCCGCTGTGCTCCAGCCGGATGACCCGTGGGTAACTGGCTCCGCCCGGGTAGATGAGCTGTCGATCCTCCTGCGGGCGCTCCCGCGCCTCCGCTGGCGCGGGTAAGCCCACCAACGCGCCCACCAAGCCGCCCAGACCCAGGACAAGCCCAACCCAAACCCGTAACCGCACCATGATCACGCCCCGACCGTGCTCGTGCCGCCACTGTCCGAGGTCGGATCCTAACCAATAGGTAGCGCCATGTCGTTACTCTCAACCAAACGACCCTGGCTACGCTGTCGGAGGCGCGGGCACCACCCCGCCCGGGGCCGTAGCCCAACGGCAGAGGCACTGGATTTAGGTTCCAGCCAGTGAGGGTTCGACTCCCTTCGGCCCCACCGATTTGGTCATTGCGCGAACCACTCCGTTCGTGGTCGTTTCCGCGGGCAGGGTGGTTGCGGCCTCGTCGTCGCGGGTGTTGGTGATGGTGGCATTGGCGACGAGGGCTTCGACGAGTGTCTTGGTCTGGTTGTGGGTACCGCTGGACGCTTGACCGCGCCGGGCGAGGTAGGCAGTCGAGGACCTGGCGAAGGCCGGATGGACGGGCGAGGCCTTCGACAGCGCACATATCGCCTGTCGGCATGGCCGGCCGTCCTCGACAGATTGGCCGGCTGGCGTCGGCCAGCCCTCGCTAACCTGCCACCGAAAGTCACCCTTCGGCCCGTCAGGTTGTCAGTTGAACTCGTTGTCGCTCTCGAGGTAGTCGACCGGGAATCCTTCCGCCGTCATGAAAGCGTCGAGTTGGGCGACCAGATCATCCTTCGCCGCACCGGCCTCCAGCCAAGTGACGGTCGTTACGCCCCAACCACCATAAGCAGAACGCCACGGTTGCAACGTCCACGTCAGCGCAACATGTCCCCCCGGCTCGAACCTCGCGCCGACCATCAGATCGCGATCAGCGTTGGTCCAACGTCGCTCACCCTGCCAACCGCGAAAGTCCATGCTGTCAACAAAACGAACGAGACCCCGGCCCACCACGAAATTGGTGACGCCCTCCAGCCGAGCATCCAGCCCGGGTGCCTGCGCGCCAACGACGAAGAACATCCTGCGGTCGTGCGGCGCTGGCACTACATGCCGTTCCGCGAAACGCACCGACACCGACGGGTTGCGCTCGCACCGGAGCACGACCTCGACATCGTCCAAGCAGGCCAACTCGAGCTCTGGAAACGACCAGCCGTGCGGACACCCTGTGATCACATCACACACGGTACTCGCGGCAGCCCTTCCAACTCGGGATAGCTTGCCTCGGTCAAGACCAGGCTGGCGGGGCTCCGCGGCGGCGGGGTTGGACGCCGGGACCGAATCGATACGACGGTCGAGAGGTTCTGCGCTATGGGCGCCTTGCGAGTCGAGCTCCGTGACGACGGCGGTGGCACGGCGATCCTGATGCGCCACGGTCAGTCCGCTGTTTCGAGGCCGGCATGGCGCCATGGACCTCGAATCCATGGAACGCAGTGCCTCCTCGCTTGATCACCTGCTCGTCGAGCTCGGCGGGAATGCGCTGAGTGAACGGGAAGCCGGTTGAGTGCTTCCGGCGTCCGGTACGGGGTGAGGGCGGCCGCGGGATGGAGACGCTCGGTCCCCGGACGGCTCGACAACCGCTCGGCCGGTGTCGGCTGAACACCGCTCCGTCGACGGTCGCATCGATCCGCTACGGAGAACGTGGGCAACTCGATATTTGACTGATCGATCTAGTTTGGCTAGTCTTCGGTCGTGCCGAGGACCAAGGAGTTCGACCCCGATGTCGCGCTTGACGCGGCGATGGAGCTGTTCTGGTCGCGCGGGTACGAGGCGACGTCGACCGCTGACCTCGTCGAACACCTGGGGATCGCGCGAGCCAGTCTGTACGCGACCTTCGGCAGCAAGCACCAGTTGTACGTGCGCGCCTTGGACCGCTACATCCAGTCGCGTGATCCTCTTGTCGTCGAGACCTTGTCGCGTCCCGGCCCCGCGCTGCCCGCGGTGCGGGAGTTGCTCGAGGGGTTCGTCCGCGAAGCAACCGGTGAGCAGCGGGAACGCGGTTGCCTGGTGGTGAACGCCGCGGTGGAGCGGTTGCCCGGCGATCGCGTGGTGGCGCGGTGTGTCGAGTCGAGCTGGAACACCGTGGAGGTGGCGTTGACCTCGGCGCTGCTGCGCGCGAAGGCCCAGGGCGAACTTCGCGACGGCGCCGAGCCGCGGCGGATCGCCCGGTTCCTCCTGGTGTTCCTCGAAGGGCTTCGGGTGGTCGGCAAGGGTGGCTGGGACGAGCGACACCTGCGGGACGCGGTGACCGAGGCGCTGAGCACGTTCGCCTGAGGGGCGCTCGCGGTCGTTTTTTGCTGGGTAAATACTAGATTGATCAGTCCAAATTGGGGGCGTTGTGCGAGCGGGGTTCGCCGTGCTGGGCACGGTGCAGGTGGTGCTCATCGCGGCGATCACCGTGATCACGGTGTCCCTGCCAGCGATAGGTCGGGAGCTCGGCCTCGGATATGCCGATCTCGCGCTGGTGAGCACCGCGTACGGGCTGGCGTTCGGTGGCCTGTTGTTGTTGGGCGGCCGGTTGGCCGATCGGTGGGGGCACCGTCGTGCCTTCCGCGCCGGGGTACTGGGGTTCGCCGTCGCTTCGGTGGCGGCGACGGTGAGTCCTGGGCTCGTGGTGTTGCTGATCGCGCGGCTCGCGCAGGGCGCGGCCGCCGCGCTCGCCGCTCCCGCGGCGATGGCTCTGCTGGCCACCCTGTTTCCCGACTCGCTCCGGCGGGAACGGGCGATGGCCGCCTGGGGTGGACTCGCCGCCATGGGCGCCACGGCGGGCAATCTGCTGTCCGGTGTGGTGAGCACCTGGGCGTCGTGGCGGTGGGCGTTCGTCGTTCCCGCGCTGCTGGCCGCCGGTGCCGGCCTGTTGGCGTCGAAGCTGCTACCGCCGGGGCCGCCACCATCCCCGGCTCCGCTGGCCGTTCCCGGCGCGGCGTTGGCGACCGTCGGACTGTCGGCGGTCACCTACGCGCTGGTGAGCGTCGCGGGCAGTGGATCCGGCACGGCGACGTGGGTCGCGTTCGGCCTCGGCGCCGTCGCTCTCCTCGGGTTCGTCTCGGTGGAGCGACGCGGCCCGGCACCGCTGGTCCCACCCGGTCTGCTGGCGTCGCCACGGCGTGTGGTGGCGCTGGTCGTGATCCTGGTGACGGCCGCGGTCATGGCCAGCACGTTCTTCCTCCTTTCCCTGTACTTCCAACAGGTCCGCACCTTCTCGCCGGTGCTGACGTCGCTGGCCTTCCTCCCGTTCGGCGTGGCCCAGCTCGTCGCCTGGAGCCAGTCCGGCCGGGTGGTGCTCCGGCTCGGCCCGTGTTCCACGGTCATCACCGGCACGGCGGTCACCACGGTCGGGTTCCTGCTGCTCGCCCCGCTCGGCGACGACACGCCGTACCTGGGCGGCGTTCTCGCCGCGCTGCTGGTCCTGCCGGTGGGGATCACGTTGGCCTTCTCCGGCGCGATGTCCGCCGCGACGCGGGACACCGAGGTCGGTCGGGCCGGTGTCACGGCCGCCGTCGCGAACACGGCGATGGAGGTCGGGCCCACCGTCGGCCTGGCGGTGTTCGCCACCCTCGCCGCGCGGCGTTCCACCCAACTGATCAGCGAGGGAGCCGGCCGGAACACCGCGACGGCCGCCGGCTACCAGTTCGCCTTCCTCGTGGCCGCGGGCGTGACCGCCGCGGTCACCGCACTCGCCGTGGCCACCTTCGCTCGGACACGTCACCGGCGTGCGCGAACCGGAAATCCCATCACAGAACAGGAAATGCGATGACCACACAGTTCACCGGCAAGGTCGTGCTCGTCACCGGCGGCGGCTCGGGTATCGGCCGCGCCTGCGCGCGGACGTTCGCCCGCGCGGGCGCGACCGTTGTCGTGGCCGGCCGCGGTGCCGAACCGCTGGCGCGGACGGTGGAGTTGATCGAGGGCGATGGCGGCCACGCGGACGCGATCACCGTCGACATCACCCGGGCCGGGGGCATCGAGCACCTGATCGCCACCGCCGCCGGCCGGCACGGCGGACTGCACGTCGCCGTCAACAACGCCGGCGTGTTCGCCGGCGGGGCGGTCGCGGACCTGGACGAGGAGTCCTGGAGCCGGGTGCTGGACACCAATCTCACCGGCACGTGGCTGGCCATGAAGCACGAGATCAACCACATGCGTCAGCACGGTGGCGGCGCCATCGTCAACGTCGCCTCCAACCTCGGGGCGCACATGCGCATCCCCGGCATCAGCGCCTATATCGCCGCCAAAGCCGGGGTCAGCGCGCTCACTCGCGCCGCCGCCCTCGAGTACATCGGCGACGGCATCCGCATCAACGCGGTCAGCCCCGGGCCGGTGGACACCCCCATGTCCCTCCTGCCCGGGGAAACCGCCGAGGGCCGCGCCGAACGCATGAAGACCGCGCTGCCCATCGGCCGCGTCGCCACCGTGGACGAACTCGCGAACACCATCGCGTGGCTCGCCGGAGAACAGGCCAGCTACCTCGTCGGGCACGATCTGCTCGTCGACGGGGGCGCCGCGGCGTAGGCGTTCAGAGCATGATGCTCGGCATTTCGCTCGGAACCTCGTCGGGCGTCTTGTCGTCGGTCTTGTCGTCGGTCTTGACCAGTTTCTGCAGTTGTCCGCTCAGCTGGCCGAGTCGGCTTCCCATCCACGATTCCGGCTCTTCCATCGCGGCGTACAGGTCCGCGCAGTCCTCGAAGATCCCCAGCGCGCTGTCGACGTCCTCGTTGTCGACGGCGGATTGGAGTGCGGTTATGGAAAGCGAGAACACAACTTCGCTTCGCTGGCCCTCCTTGGATTTCTGCAGGATCTTGTCGAGCGCGATGTGGAATCGAATCATTCTTTCGCTGGACATTGATGCCTCCGCGAGTGGGAACCTGTGAAAGGTGAGTCGACCGGGTCGCGCTCGCTGTTACCTGTTGCGGCACAAAAGGTTCACGGAAGTTCGACGACGATCTTCCCGCGCACGCCACCCCGCTCCAGGGCGCGGTGTGCGGCGGCGATGTCTGCCAGTGGAAACACCCGGTCGACAACCGGACGGATCGCGCCGGAGGTGACCCAGCGGCCGAGTTCGGCGAGCAGTGCCGTCGTCGGGTTTCCGCTGAAGGCGCGGACCCAGCGGCTCCGCCGCACCGCGTGGGCCGCGATGTAGCTCAGCGAGCGCACCGGACGGTCGAGGTCGAACGCGATCGCGACCAGCCGGCCGCGTTCGCTGAGCAGCCCGCGATACGCGGGCAGTTCGGTGCCGACCGTGTCGAGGATGACGTCGAAACGTCCCAGTTCCCCGGGTGCGCGGTAGTCGATCGCCTCGTCGGCGCCGAGTTCCGTCACCAGGTCGAGGTTGGCGGCGCCGGCCAGGCCGGTGACGTGCGCGCCCATCGCCTTCCCGAGTTGGGTGGCGAGGTGGCCGACGCCGCCGGTCGCTCCTCGGACGAGCAGCCGCTCGCCGGGTGCCAACGCGGCGAGGTCGCGCAGTGCGGTGATCGCGGTCGTTCCGACGGGAAGGGCGGCGGCCCGGACCGGGTCGAGGCCGGCGGGAACGTGGTCGAGCCGGTCGGCCCGCACGGCGACGTACTCGGCGGCCGACCCCATCCGGCGACCCAGCACGCCCCACGCCAGGTCACCGGCCGCGAACCTGCTGCCCGCCGGCTCGACCACCTCGCCGACCAGGTCGACGCCCACCCGCTTGGGGAACCGGTTGCCGCTGAACGGGCGCAGGCGGCCGGCGCGCATCGACAACTCCCCGCCGTTGACCGACACCGCTCGCACCCGGACCAGGACCTCGCCGGGACCCGGGCGCGGCACGGGGGCGGTGGTCACCGACAGGACCTCGGCGGGGCCGTACCGGTCGTAGGTCGCGAGTCGCATCGAAGTGGAAGACATATTCCACTTGTACCGGCGGAAACGGAAGATGGCTTCCACTTCCGCTAAAGTGAGAGAGGTGCCGAAGCCATCGCCTCGCTTGCGTACCGACGCCGCCGCCAACCGGACCAGGATCCTCGACACGGCGCGGGACGTCTTCGCCACCGAGGGGCTCGGCGTCCCGATGAGCGAGATCGCGCGCCGCGCCGGACTCGGGGTGGCCACCCTCTACCGCCGGTTCCCCACCAAGGAAGCCCTGGTCGCGGAGGCCTTCGCCGAGCAGATGGGCGAGTGCGCCGGAATGCTCGACGCCGCCCTCGCCGATCCCGACCCGTGGCGGGCCTTCTGCCGCGTCCTCACCGAGGTGTGCGAGATGCAGGCCCGCGACCGCGGGTTCTCGAAGGCGTTCGTCACGGCCTTTCCCCACGTCACCGAGTTCCGGGAGATGCGGGAGCGGGCGGAACGAGGGTTCGTCGAACTGGTGCGGCGCGCGCAGGCGGCCGGCGCGCTGCGCCCCGACTTCGACCCGGCCGACGTGGTGCTCGTCCTGCTGGCCAACGGCGGCGTCCACGCCGGCACGTCCCAAACGACCATGGACGCCTCCCGCCGGCTCGTGGCCTACCTGCTGCAGGCCTTCCGCGCCGAGAACACCGCCCCGCTGCCCCGCCCGGCCGCCCTCCCGCTCGACGCGGCGCTCACCTGAACTATGGCAGGCTGCCCACGCGGGTGGCTGACGGTAGGAGGGTGAACGTGAAGTCACTCGGGGACTCGGACCCGAGACAGGTCGGGCCGTACCGGCTGGTCGCCGGGCTCGGCACGGACGAGACGGGGCCGGTGCTGCTGGGCAGCGGGCCGGACGGCCGACCGGTGGCGGTGAAGCTGGTCGACCCGCGGCTGACGGCCGACGAGGGGTTCCCGCAGCGGCTCGCGCAACAGGTGGCGGCGCTGCGTCAGGTGTCCGGGACGCACGTCGGACGGCTCGTCGACGCCGGCACCGGGCAGTGGCTGGCCGCGGAGTTCGTGCCGGGGGTGTCGCTGCGCGAGGTGGTCGAGCGTGGCGTCCTGCTCGGCGAGGACGCCGTGCTGCGGTTGGCGGCCGGGCTGGTCGGCGCGCTGACCGAACTCCACCGGGCCGGCCTGGTGCACCGGGATCTGACGCCGGGGAACGTGTGGCTCACCGACGACGGGGTGCGCGTGTTCGACTTCGGCGTCGCCAGGGCCCTCGACCACGACGTCGCCCTGGCGGTCGCGGCCCCGGAGTTCATGGCGCCCGAGCAGGCGAGCGGTCAGCCGGTGACCCCGGCCGCGGACGTGTTCGCGCTCGGCTCGGTGCTGCACCTGGCCGCCACGGGACGTAGCCCGTTCGACGCCGCGACCCGGGCCGAGACGTTGGCGAACGTGGTGGGCGCGCAGCCACCGCTGTCCGGGGCGCTCCCGTCCCGGGTCCGTCAGCTGCTGGCGGCCTGCCTCGCCAAGGACCCTCGGCAGCGGCCGACCGCGGACCAGCTGCGCGGGATGATCGGCCCGAGCGCGCACCCGTGGCCGTCCCTGGTCGCCTCGGGCATCGCCGCGCGGCGGGGCGAGGCCGCTCGGCTGCTCGGCGGCCAGCCGAACGTCGACGCGCCGACCACGGTCATCGCGCCGGTGTCCGCGCCGCCGCGACGCAGGCCGGTGCCACGCGCCCGGCGCTGGAAGCCGGACACCTGGGCGCTCGTCTCCGGCGCGGCGGTCGTGGTGACCATCGTGTTCGCCGTCGTCATGTTCAACGTGCTCACCCCCGACCGGCCGATCCGGGCGAGCCAACAGGAGCCAGACCGGGACGTACCCGTCACCACCGAATCGGCCGCGCCGACGACGACCACCACCACGACCACGACGACCACCACGACGACGACGCAGCAGGCCCCGTCCGGTCAGGTCACGGGTCTGGCCGGGAAGTGCATGGACGTCGCCGGCGCCGACACCGCGAACGGGACGCCCGTCCAGCTCCACGAGTGCAACGGGACCGACGCGCAGCAGTGGGAGTTCCTGCTGGACGGCACGGTGCGGGTGTTCGGCAAGTGCCTCGACGTGAACGGCGGCGCCACCGACGACGGCGCGACGGTCCAGCTCTACGACTGCAACGGCACCGGAGCCCAGCAGTGGGCGGTCACCTCCGAGGGCTGGATCATCAACGTCCAGGCCACCAAGTGCCTCGACGTGCCGGGCAGCGACACCTCCGACGGCACCCAGCTGGTCATCTGGACCTGCCACGGCGAGGACAACCAGGTCTGGGCCCCGCCCGGCTGACCTACCCCAGGACGAACGGGAGCCGCGCGCCGAACGCGGCCGCCTCCGCGTCGGTCGGCGTCCGCCGGCCGGTACCGACCAGCAGCGCGTCCCGGTCGGAGAACGACGCCGGGAACGCGGTGCCGGCGATCGCCTCCAGCAGCTCGCGGGACCGGGCGAGGCCGTCCGCCGGTGGTCCCGGCACGTCCGGGAGGTGCGCGACCAGGTCGAGGTGGTGCAGCGTCCACTCCAGGACGTACACGTCGAGGAAGTCGGCGGCGGTGATGACCTCGTCGCGGGTGCCGAACCGCTGGGCCGGGTCCATGAGCGCGGCGGCCCGGCCGGCGGCGGAGCCCACGTCGTCGAGGTGGAACGTGAGCAGCCCCGGGTCCTCGTACGCGGCGGCCATCCGGACGGTCAGCGCGTCGAGCGGGTCCTCGCCGGTCGGCGGCGTGTCGGTGACGGTCCAGTAGGTCACCGCGTCGCGGGTGGGCTCTGCGTCGACCGGGGTGGCGAACGTGATCAGGACGTCCTGGGAGTCGATGACCAGGTGGCACACCAGGTCCCGCACCAGCCACCCGGCGCAGCCCGACGGCCGGCCGAAGTCCTCGTCCGCGAGCCCCGCGACGGCGGCGCGCAACGCCGCCCACGAGCGGGTGAAGAGATCCACTCCGGGCACGTTAGCAGCGCGCACCCGGGCCGGGCAGGAGGTCGACGTCGGCGGCGCCGATCGGGCCGCCGCACGCCGAGCAGCGCAGTTCGGCCTGGCTGATCTCGCCGCAGGCGTGGTGGCGACGCAGGACCGGGGGACCGGCCTCGCCCGCGGTGAAGCGGTCGCCCCAGCGGGCCATGACCAGGAGCAGGTCGCACAGCTCGGTGCCCTTGGGGGTGAGCACGTACTCGTGCCGGGGCGGGCGGGTGGAGTACTCGCGTCGTTCGAGGACATCGTTGTCGACCAGCCAGCGCAGGCGTTCGGCCAGGACCTTGCGGGAGATCCCGAGGTCCTGCTGGATCTGCTCGAAGCGGTGGATGCCGGCGAAGACGTCGCGCAGGATCAGCGGCGACCACGGCTCGCCGATGACGTCGAGCGTGCGGGCGATCGAGCAGGCCATGTCGCCGAACCGGGTGCGCTGCATGGGAGCGATTCTAGCGCTTCGGGTTCCCTCAGGGAACGCAGTCTGTTAGCGTTCCCTCAGGGAACCAACCGGAAGGGGTCGGACATGAACCGCCCACCAGTCGTCTCCGCCGCCGAGTGGCAGGCCGCGCGGGACACGTTGCTGGTTAAGGAGAAGGAGCTCACCCACGCACTCGACGCGCTGGCCGCCGAGCGCCGCCGGCTGCCGATGGTCCGGCTGGACGACGACTACCCGTTCACCGCGCCGGACGGTGGCGACGCGAGCCTCACCGACCTGTTCGACGGACGGCGCCAGCTCGTGATCTACCACTTCATGCTGTCGCCGGGCCACGACGAGGTGTGCGGCGGCTGCGCGTCCTTCACCGACAACCTCGCCGACCAGTCCCACCTCAACGCCCGCGACACCACGCTGATCCTGATGTCGCCGGCGCCGCGGAACGAGATCGACGTGGTGCGCCGTCGGTTCGGCTGGACCGTGCCCTGGTACTCGGCCCACGGCAACGACTTCTACGCCGACCTCGGCCTCGGCGGCGGTTTCGGCCTGAGCGTCCTGCTGCGCGACGGCGACGAGGTGTTCCGCACGTACTTCACCACCGCCCGCGGCGTCGACCGCCTGCGCATGGACTTCAACCTGCTCGACCTCACCCCGTACGGCCGGCAGGAGGAGTGGGAGGACTCGCCGCCCGGCTGGCCGCAGGACCCCACCATGGCCTGGATCAGGCTCCGCGACGAGTACTGAGGAGACCTCGCGATGCGTGCGCTCACCGTGCCCGAACGCGAGGACTTCCTCGCACAGCCCCACATCGGCGTCCTCAGCGTGCCGAGCGACGACGGTCGGCCGCCGCTGACCGTCCCCGTCTGGTACGGCTACGAGCCAGGCGGGAACCTCACGTTCTTCACCGGAACGGGAGGCAGGCGGGCGCGCAAGACCCGGCTGCTCGAACGTGCCGGCAAGCTCAGCTTCTGCGTGCAGGACCCGCGGCCTCCGTACCGGTACGTCACCGTGGAGTGCACCCTCGTCGGCACCGACCGCGAACCGCCGGTGGCCGACGTCGCCGCGATCGCCGGCCGGTACCTGCCGGAGCCCGACGCCAACGCCTTCGCGAAGGCCGAGGCGGGCCGTCCCAGTGGGACGTTCGTGCTGTTCACCGCCCGCCCCGACCGCTGGCTGAGCCTGGACTCCGGCTGAGTCGTCGCGCGGTCAGGCGTGCCGACGCCCGGGCCGGCACGGCGACCAGCGCCACCATCGCCGCCGCCAGCCGACCCGAGCAACCGCGCCGGTCGCACCTTGCCCTCCGTCGTCGCGTGATCGTTGAAGCCGCGGGTGGGCTCACTGCTCGACGAGTTCGATCCGGAGGATGCGGTCGTCACCCGGTCGGGGGTCGGCGCCGCCCCAGGTCGCGCCGTCCGTGTTCGATGTGGTGATCCACAGGGCGCCGTCCGGGGCGACCTCGACGGTGCGGATCCGGCCGTAGTCGCCCGCGTAGTGCGCGATCGGATCGCCCGTGGCCTCGGTGCCGTCGACCGGTAGTTGCCACAGCCGCTGCCCGCCGAGCGCGCCCATCCACAGGGAGCCGCCGGCATAGGCGATCCCGGACGGAGATGCCTCGTCCGGATGAAGAGTGAAGATCGGGGGCTCGCCGGTGTCGCCGTCCGTGCCTTCGGTCTCCGGCCAGCCGTAGTCCACCCCGGCGCGCAGCACGTTCACCTCGTCCCACGTGCGGTGACCCAGTTCCGACGCGTACGCCGTGCCGTCGGGGCCGAACGCGATGCCCTGCACGTTCCGGTGCCCGGTCGAGTAGACCGCCGTGCCGGACGGGTTGTCCTCGGGGATCGACCCGTCCGGGCGCACGCGCAGGACCTTGCCGTTGAGCGACGTGTCGTCGGCGGCGTTCTCCGGCAGGAACGCGTCGCCGGTGCCGATCCACAGGTTGCCGTCCGGGCCGAAGCGCAGGCGGCCGCCGTGGTGGCGGTCGGCCGTCTCGATCCCCTCGAGGACGACGCGTTCCTGGCGCAGCGAACGGAAGTCCTCGGCGATCCGCAGCGCCACGACCCGGTTCGTCGGGCTCGACGACACGTAGGCGTACACGGTCCGGTCGGTCTCGAACGCCGGCGAGGTCGCCAACCCGAGCAGGCCGCCCTCGGCGCTGCCCAGCACGTCGGGCACGACGCCGACCGGCGTCGGCTCGCCGCCGGCCGCCGGCACGCGGTTGATCTCGCCGGACGTCCGGGACGTGACCAGCGCGGAACCGTCGGGCAGGAACGCCAGGCCCCACGGCATGTCCAGACCCGTGACGAGTTCGGTGACCTCGCCGGGGGCGACCAGCTCCGGGTCGCGCGGCTCCTGCTGGGTCGCCGTGCAGCCGGCGAGCACCAGGACGGTTAACAATGATATCGGTCTCATGTTATCGACGGTGCCAGTACCGTTGGGGGCGTGCGGGTGGTGACGTGGAACGTGAACTCGGTCAAGCAGCGGCTGCCCCGGTTCCTGCCGTGGCTGGACGAGCGGCGGCCGGACGTGCTGTGCCTGCAGGAGACCAAGGTCCCCGACGACACGTTCGCCGAGCTGCTCGACGACGAGCTCGCTCGCCGCGGGTACGAGGTCGCCGCGTACGGGGAGGCGCGGTGGAACGGGGTGGCGATCCTGTCCAGGGTCGGGCTGGACGACGTGGTGCGCGGGATCGAGGGCGCGCCAGGTTTCCCGAACCCCGAGGCCAGGGCGCTCGCGGCGACGTGCGGCGGGGTCCGCGTGCACTGCCTGTACGTGCCGAACGGGCGGGTGCCCGACTCCGACCACTACCACTACAAGCTCGCCTGGCTCGCCGCGTTGCGGGAGGTCGTCGCGGCCGGCCCGGCGGACGCGATCGTGAGCGGTGACATGAACATCGCGCCCACCGACGACGACGTGTTCGACCCGGCGGCCTACGTCGGGCAGACGCACGTCACCGGGCCGGAGCGGGACGCGCTCGCCGCGCTGCACGGGCTCGGGCTGCGGGACGTCGTCCGGGACCGGTGGCCGGACCAGCGGGTGTTCACCTACTGGGACTACCGGGCCGGCATGTTTCCGAAGGACCTCGGCATGCGGATCGACCTGGTGCTGGCGTCCGAGCCGGTGGCGGGTCGGGTGCGGGCGGCGTGGGTCGACCGGCAGGCGCGCAAGGGAACCGGGCCGAGCGACCACGCGCCGGTGGTCGTCGACCTCGACGAGGCGCCGGACGGGGACATCGGGCCGGTGGTGCCGCCGCCGTCGGCGCCGTCGGTCAGGCGCGGGTCGACGCGGCTGCCGCAATCGCGTTGACGGCCGCGCGCGGGTCGTCGGCGCGGAACCGGACCCTCGTGGTGTCGTGGAGCTCGACCAGGATGTCGGTCTGGTTGCCGATGGGGAAGCTCAGCTCGCCGGGTCGCTCGCGGTGGGTGCGGGGGTCGACCCGGACCGCGTCGATCGTGGTCAGCGGGATCCGGAGTTCCTTGGTGGGGCCGTCGCGGAGCACCAGTTCGGTGCGGGTGACGACGTGCGGGTGGACGACGCCGGCGGCCGCGATGCCGAGTACCTGGAGCAGGGCCAGGACGTCCAGCAGGTGTAGCCACGGCCAGGGCACGAGCACGGCGAGGAGCGCTGTCTCCACGGCCAGGACGCCGGCCAGCGCGATGAGCATCGGCGTCTGCTCACGGGCGTGACCGATGGCGATGTCGTCCGGGCCGACGCCGATGCGGCGGCCGCGCAGCCAGGGCCACAGTGCGGCGAACGTGCGCAGGAGGAAGGTCATGGGCGGGCCAGGCGGATGGCGTGCCGGATCACCTCGGCCTGGGCCGGGGTGAGGGAGTCCAGTAGGGCTTCGCTGAACGGGTCGTCGGTGTCGGTGATCATGGCGCGGAGCGCGGGCGGGATCGTGGCGGCGATGTCGGCGGCCAGAGCGGGGATCCGGGGGTCGTCCGGGCCGGCGTCAACGAGTTCGTGCAGCCGGTGCTGGGTGTCGGGGGTCTGTTCGGCCAAGCCGAGGGCCGCGACGATCCGGTGGCGGTCGGGGTGCCGGTCGAGCAGGGCGAGCAACTCGCGTTCCCGTTCGGCCATGGGGGACGGGGCGACCGCGTCGAGTACCGCGAGCAGGTCCGGTGGGACGGCGTCGTCGGCGTGCGGGCGGGCTCGGTCGATCAGGACGGCCAGGCGGGCGCGCCGCTCGGCCAGGTCGCGTTGCTGGCGGGCGAGGTCGTCGTCGAGTTCTCGCAGGATCTCGTGCAGGTCGCGGGTGGTGTCGTCGGCGAGTGCGTGGGCGACCTCGTCGAGGGTCAGGCCGAGTTCGGTCAGCCGCCGGATGCGGGCGAGGGTGATCACGTCGCGCAGGCCGTACTCGCGGTAGCCGTTGGGCCGACGCGGTGGTTCGGGCAGCAGACCGCGACGGTGGTAGTGCCGAACGGCTCTGGTGGACACGCCGGCCGTAGCGGCCAACTCCCCGATGCGCATGCCTCCAGTCAAGACCCTGACGTCGCGACAAGGTCAAGCCGCGATGCGGAAAACCGCACCTCAACTATGCGGTAAACCCCATGGCACCCGATCCCCCAACAGACCAGAGTGGACATCGCCGGCACTTCGTCCACCTCGCGGGATCAGCCCAGATCCCGGAAAGGAGCAGCGTATGTGAAGTCCCCGCGGATCGCCGACCGGTAGGCGCTCAGCGGACGTGCCTGGAAATGCGCGACCCACTCCGCGACAGGTGGGACGATGCCGAGCTCGACGGCCGGTCGGAAGCCGAACCTGGGGTAGTAACCGGTATGCCCCAACAGCACCACGACCGGCTCGTCGAGCGCGTCCGCGGCACCGAGCACAGCGTGCATGAGGGCCGACCCGACCCCCGCACGTTGCCACTCCGGCAACACACCCAACGGGCCGAGCCCGAGCACCGGCACCCCACCCACCATCGCGCGGGTGCAGACCACGTGCCCAACCACGCCGCCAGCCACAGGCCCAGCCACGCGGCCAGCCCCGGAGCCAGCCTCAGAGCCAGCCCCAGAGCCAGCCTTGGAGCCAGGTCGGGAGCCGGCCTCGGAGTCAGGCCAGGAGCCGGCCTTGGAGTCAGGGCGGGAGCCGGCGTCGGAGTCAGGCTTGGAGCTGGCCTCGGAGGCAGCGTTGGAGCCCGCGTTGGAGCCAGGCCCGGAGCCACGCCCGGAGCCAGCCTTGGAGCCGGCCTCGGTGTGAGCGCCAAGCCCGGCCTCGGTGTCAGCCTCGTGGCCAGGTCCGGTGGCAGACCTGGGGCCAGTTCCGAAGCCTCCCGTCCCGGAGCTTCCCTCCACGAAGCCTTCGGCTGGGAAGTTCGCGGCCAGGGAGTCGTCGGCCGCCACCGAGTCCGGCGCCACCGGGTCCCTCGTTGCCGGGTCCCTCGTCGCCGAGTTCCTCGTGACGGCGTCTCCGGCGGTGGCGTCCGCGGCAATCGGTTGCTCGGCCAACAGTTGCTCGGCCAACGGGTGCTCGACGACGGCGACCAGCGACAGCGCCGGCAGCCAGCCGGCGTCCGCTCGCAGCGCCTCGACGAGCTTGGCCTCGACCTCGCCGTCGAACGCGGCGCGGTGCACCGCGCCGATGGCGGGAACGTCGCCGGGTACCTCACGCCTGATCAGCACGGCGGCCACTGTCGCACAGTGCCCCACGCGGAGCATCCGGGTTTGCGCGCAGCGCGAGCAGCTCCGGCGCCAGCACGACCACGGCGCCGGGCTCGACGGCGACCAGCCCTTCGCCGGCGAGCGTGCGCAAGGCACGGTTGACGGTCACCCGGGTGGCGCCGATGGCCTCGGCCAGGCCCTCCTGGGCACCGGGAAGCATCACCCGGGCGCCGCCGGAGCCGGCCGCGCGGACCAACCAGGCCGCCGTCCGGGTGACCGCGTCGGTGACGCTCGCGCGCACGAACGCGTCCTGCTGGTCGCGCAGTCGGCCGGCGAGGTGGGCGAGCACGTGCCGGCGTGCGGCCGGGACATCGTCGACCAGCGCGAGCAACTCGGCCGCCGGCACCGGCCGCACCCGCGACCTGGCGCTCGCGAGCCAGGTCGCGGTGTGGCCGGCGCCGTCGAGCACCGCGGCCTTGTCCACCGCGCACGGCGCGGGGAACTCGCCGAGCCGGAGCCGACGGCCGGCCGCGGTCTCGTGGGTCGCGGTCACCCCACCGGTCTCCACGACGATCAGGTGACCGGCCGGCTCGCCCCGCACGGCGAGCACGGTCCCCGCGTCGACGGTGCGTGCCGGCGCGGCCGCGGCCAGCCGGTCGAGGCGTGCCGGGTCCAGGGTGGCGAGGAGCGGAACGTCCGCGAGCATGCGTCGCAGTATCACGCGATACAGCGCGCGACGGCGAACGGCTCCTAACGTCCGCGGGTATGTACGTGATCGAACTTCGCTTCACCGACGACCCGCGCCGCCTCGACGCCCGTCCCGCGCACCGGGACCGGCTCGCCGCACTGCACGCCACCGGACGGCTCCTGCTCGCCGGTCCGCTCGCCGACGACTCGGGTGCACTCCTGGTGTTCCGCGACGACCCGGACGACGAACTGGCGGCCGACCCGTACTACAGGACTCCTGGCGTCGAGGTCTCCTCGGTGCGTGAGTGGCGTCCGGTGGTCGGTGACCAGTACGGGTGACCGGTGCGGGCGCCGTGGGCGGACGCCCCACGCCGGCCACGACGCCGGCTGCGCGTACCTGACGGTGCGGGCGCCGTCGCTCACGACCACCTGGGCTCGCGTCGCCAGCTGGTCCCGCATCGGGCAAGGGATTGAACGGTTCAGGCAGTCGGCGGGGAGCCGTAATCGAGTTCGGTGAACTGGGCGGCCGCGGCGGTCAGCTCCTCGTCGGTCAGCAACCGCGGGTTGCCCAGCGCCACCGCCCGCCGGTACGTCTCCGCCAGCCACTCGACCAGCTCCAGTCGCGCGCACGCCTCGTCGAGCGTCTCGCCGAGGGCGATCGAGCCGTGGTTGCGCATGAGTGCCGCGGCGCGATCGGTCAGGGCGGCGAGCACGTTGGCGGCCAACGCCTCCGACCCGAACGTGGCGTACCGGGCGACCCGCACCACCCCGCCGAGCTGCAGGGTCGCGTAGTGCACCGGCGGCAGCTCGTCGTGCGTGCAGCCGACCGCGATCGAGGACATCGCGTGTGCGTGCGCGACCGCCCTCGCGCCGGTGCGGGTGTGGATCGCCAGGTGCAGCGGGAGCTCCGAGGTCGGTCGGGGGTGGCCTGCCACGACCGTGCCGGTCAGGTCGACGACGGTCAGCAGGTCGGGAGTCAGCGCGCCGAGGTCGGTGCCGGACGCCGTGACGACGACGTGCTCGCCGGCGCGGACCGACAGGTTGCCGGCCGTTCCGACCACCAGGCCACCCTCGGCGAGCCGGCGACCGGCCGCCACCAGCAGCGCGCGCTCACTCTCGTACACCACCGCTCCCCACCAGCGTCCGCAGCTGTGACAGTAGCTCGCTCCGGCTGGACGCGCCGAGCCGCTGGCGCATCCTCGCGACGTGGTGCTCCACCGTCTTCGCGGAGATGAACAGGCGGTCGCCGACGTCCTTGTACGTCAGGCCGGAGACGACGAGTTCGGCCACCTGCAGCTCCCGGTCGCTCAGGCTGACCTCCGGCGCCGGTTCGGGATCCGACGACGGGCGGCGGGTGGAGACGGGCTTGCCCTGGATCACCCGCGCGCAGTCGAGCAGACGCACCATCGCGGTGCGGTCCGCGGTCCGGGTCGCGGCGTGACCCGCCAAGCGGGCGGCGTCCCAGGTGAAACCCGCCGCCTGCAGGCCGCGGGCCGCGTCCTCGACGGCGTCCGCGTCGACCGTGCCGGCGGTGACGTCGAGCCAGCACCGCGCCGCGGTCGCCACGGTGCCGAACTGCTCGTCCCGGGCAGCCGCCTTCGCCATCGACTCGGCGTGTTCCTCGGCCACGTCCGGCTGGCCGGCGACGATCGCGGCGTGCAGGCCGCCCCACCACAACGGCACCGCCCACAGCGGCGGGTCGCCGAGTCGGGCCAGCAGTGCGCGGGCCTCGGCGAGGTGCGCGGCGACCCGGCCCTCGTCACGCACCCGGGCGGCGGCGACGGTCAGCTCGCCCAGCGGAAGGAACGTGAACAGGTCGACCGGGTGGCGCAGGACCGCCTCACCCGCCTGCAGCCACGCGCGCCCCAGCCCGGCCGCGTCGCCGGCTCGGCGGGCCACCCCCAGCTCGATCGCCACGGCGAACAGCGCGTCCCTCGGCTCGCTCGGGGCGCGGCGGGCGGCCGCCAGACCGTCGGCGGCCCTGGTCAGGTCACCGCGGGCCATCGCGATCCAGGCCAGCAGGAGCCGGTGCCGGGTGGCGAGCGGCGCGCCGCCGGTTCCGGCCGCGGTCGCGCGCTCCAACAGCGACGTCGCCGTGCCGAGCTCGCCGTAGTGCAGGGCGAGGAGCGCGCCGAGCGCCGCCGGGCTGTCCGGGAGCAGCACGCCCCGCCCGACCGGTTCGAGTGTCGCCGCAGCACGCACCATTGTGGACAGCGCGGTCATCGGCCGGCCGACCACCGACTCGTGCATGCCTTGTGCCATCAAGGAAAGCGCGCTGGACAGGGACGTCGGCGGCCCGTCGTCGGCGACCGGCTCGGTCAGCTCGCCGACGCCGATCGAACCGAGTGCGGCGAAGTGGTCGGCGCCGGCCCAGCGGTACAGCTCCGCGCTGCGGCCCAGCTGCCCCCGATGCGCGAGCGCCGCCGCGGCGACCGTGGCCGCTGCCCTGCGGTCGGGAGCGTTGTCGGTGGTGATCACCTGGTCGGCGAGCCGCAGCGCGCCGTCCAGGTCGCCGGCGAGAGCCAGCGCCTCGGCCCGGCGGGCGGCGACGTCGACGGGGGCGCGGCCCGCGGTGACCGCGGCGGCGTAGAGGCGGGCGGCGAGCGCCGGATCGGTCGGCAACGCCTCCGCGGCGGCGGTCTCGAACGCGGCGGCGGCACCGTCCCCGCCGATGCCGGTGCCGGCGAGCGGGCGCATCAACGGCAGCACCGGGCCACCCCGGGCCAACTGGAGCTCGGCGAGTCGCTGCCGGATCCACGCGCGCCGCTCCACCGGGATCAGCAGGCGGATCGCCCGCTGCGCGATCGGGACGAGGGCGCCCGCCGTTCCGACGAGCCCGGTCGCGCGGGCCGCCTCGACGACGTCGCTGATGTCGGTGGCGCCGGGCCCGGTGTCGAGGAGGTCGACGAGCAGGTCGCGGTTGAGGGCGACGCCCGCCTCGGCGGCGAGCAGGAAGCGGAGCACGCTCTCGTCGAGGCGGGCCAGCTCGGGGTGGAAGCCGGCGAGCGCGGCGGTGGGGACGTCGAGCTCGCCGTCGAGCGCGCGGGCCAGCCGGTCGACGAACGCGGGGACGCCGCCGGTCTGGGCGTGCACGAACTCGGCGTGCCGGTCGGTGCGCAGCCGGGCGGGGAGCGCGGCGCGGACCTGCGCGGCGTCGAAGGGTGCGAGGAGGAGCTGGTCCTGGACGAGGTCGAGCAGCTCGGCGACCGGGCCGCGCCGGGGCCACGGCCGCGCGGCGACGACGAGCCGGACGGGTGTCGTGGTGGCGATCCGGCGCAGGTCGCGGAGGTCGGCGTCGTCGAGCTGGTGCGCGTCGTCGACGAGGAGGACACCGTCGGTGACCTGGTCGAACGGCGGCAGTGCGATGACCGGCTCGGTGCCGGTGGCGGCGTGCACGGCGGTGCCGAGGTGCTGCAGGAGCGTGGTCTTGCCGTACCCGCCGGGAGCGACGATGCCGACGTGCGCGCCGGGCCGCCGGTCGGCGGCGACGGTGTCGACCTGGGCGGCGATGGCGCGGTCGAGGATCGGGCTCATCGGCGACCCCTGTCGCGGTCGGTGCGGTGCCGTGGTTCGGCGGAGGACCCGTCGTCGCGGTAGCGGTGGCGGCGGGAGCGTGCGGGGGAGGGTCCGGGGTCGTCGTCTGGGCGACGGTGGCGGCGGGGTTCAGGGCTCATGGCGGAGTGCGAGTGGGGGGCCGGGGCTTCGTCGTCCGGCGCGCGGTGGCGGTTGGCGCCGGCGTGGGCGTCGGGTTCGCGGTGGCGGGAGCCGGCGTTGGGGTCGGGGTCGGGTTCGCGGTGGCGGGAGCGGGCGGGTGTTTCGGGGTGGTTGGGCTGGACGGAGCCGTCCAGGTGGTTGGCGTGGTGGCGGGTTCGTGGGGGTGGTTGGAAGTCGGGGCGGGAGCGGGTGCGTGCGGATGACTCAGGGTCGGTGGGTTGGAGGTGAGGGTGTGAGTGGGCAGGGGTGCGTGCGGGTCGTTCGAGGTCGGGGTGGACGGGGTCGTTGGGATGCGGGTGGGACGGAACGCGTGCGGGGGGATGCGTGGGTGGCCCGAGGTCGGCCGGGTGAAGGGGATCGTCGAGGTGGTTGGGGTGGGAGCGGGAAGGCGCGGATCGTTCAGGGCCGGTGGGGTGCATGGGTTGGTCGAGGTGGTTGGGGTGGGAGCGGGTTGATCGTTCGTGGTGAGGGCGTGGTGGTTCGAAGCCGGGGAGGGACGGGGAATCGCCGGCTTGACTCGGATGGGGTGGTCCGGGGGCTGCGTGGTGTGACGGATCGTCGGGGTGGCTTGGGTGGGGCCGCGCGGGTGCTTCGGGGTCGGTGAGGTGTACGGGGTCGTCGGGGTGGCTTGGGTGGGATCGCGCGGGTGCTTCGGGGTCGGCGAGGTGCTCGGGATCGGGGTGGGGAGCGTGGTCGGTGAGGTCCACGGGATCGTCGGGGTGGGGAGTGGGGTCGGCGAGGTGCTTGCGGCGGGGCAGGACGTCGGACCGGTCCGGTGTCAGGGAGCGTGCGGGTCGGCGGCGTGGGGACTCGGGGCGCGAGTCGTGCTCGGGTGCTGCTGGGGTGCGGTTGCGGCGGGGCGACTTCTCGTCGCGGGTGGGGCGGCGGAGCAGGCGGCGCTTGGGTGGTTCGAGGGGCACGATGTCGACCGGGGGTCTGGGGGGTGGCGGGCCCAGATCCGACAGGTCCGCCTCGGGTAGGTCGTCCAGGCGCATCAGGTCCGTGTGGGTCACTGCCGACGGGGTCAGGGGTTCGGGGGTCACCGCGGGCGCGGTGGCTCGGACGGTGGGCTTCGCTACCTTCGCCGCTGCCAGGGCCGCACCTCGCGCCATCGCCGTGGCGGGGTCGGGGCTCGGTACGACTCTGGCTCGGGTTGTTGTGCTCACCAAGCGTCTGAGCAGGGGGATCTGTGCGCAGCCGCCTACCAGGACCACCGTGTGCACGTCGGCGGACTGGATGGTGCGGCGGAGTGACTCGACCGTGCTTTCCAACGTCGGGCGGATCAAATCCTCCCAGTCGCCTCGGGTGACGCGGACTCCGGCGACGGTCACCGCTCCTTCGGTGGAGAGGCGTTCCTTGGCGGCCGTGCACTTCGCGCGGAGGGAGGCCAGGGCCGGGCCTGTGGGGGCGCTGTCCAGCCCGGCCAGGACGTGGTCGGTCAGTAGGTCGTCGAGGACGGTTCCGGCCAACGACTCCTCGGTGGTGTGGGTCAGTGGTTCGAAGCCGAACGAACCCTTGCGCAGGACCGCGGCCTCGAAGCGGGTCGCGCCCAGTGCGTGGACGGCGAGTTCCTCGCCCACCTCCACGCGGTCGGTGGCGGCGTGGTTCTCGGCGGCGGCCACCGGTCTCGGTAGGAGGGTCAGTTCGGGGAGGCTCACCTCGCGCAGGGCCGTCAGGAGGGTTGTGCGGCGGTGCGTCCCCCAATTGGCTGGGTGGGTGACCACCAAATGGGTGGCGGGAGCGTTCTCGGTCGCCTCCACTTGGTCGACGATCCAGCCGATGACGGCGGCGGTGAGGACCTCGGCGGGGTAGGGCTCGCCGCCGAGTGTGATCGGGATCTCGTCGCCGACGCGCTCGGGCACGTCGCGGGCGATCCAGGCGGCGCGTTCCGGCAGCGCGCGGATCGCGGCCTCGCCGACCTCGACCATGCCGTGCTCGGTCACGTGCAGCACGGAGGGGACGCCGGAGGGGGCGCCGTCGAGGGGGACGACCTGGGCGCCGCGGCCTCGACCGGGGTCGTTTCGGCTGATGGCGGCCGTGGTGCGGCCGCTGCCGAGATCGATCCCGAGGGCGTAGGGCATCCGTGGCGTGTCCTCTCCGAGACCTGTCCGTGACCGGCGACGGGAGGTAGTCGTACCACCGGACCACCCGTTCGGGGCAACCCCGTGTGGGTGAGGGGCAGATCCCCTAACCCCCTAACGGGTGAGTGATTCTTCGCCCTATGGGGCTGGTCGACAACTCGGAGTGATCCCCGATGTGGCCCCGGACCTCCGTCCATACGGTTCCCTGCACACAACCGCACATTCCGCAAGGAGAACCGTTGTACTCGTTCCAGACCCTGCAGGACTTCGTGCTGAACCTGCTCAACGACGAGGCCGCCCGGAACGCCTACGCGGCCGACCCGGTGGGCGCCCTCACCGACGCCGGCCTGGGTGACCTCACCCCTCAGGACGTCGAAGAGGTCATTCCCCTGGTCACCGACGCCCTGCCGACCGACACCCCGCTCGGCCCCCTCGACCTCGACGTCGAGACGCTCACCGACGGCACGAGCGCCACCACCGGTGTCGCCGCGCTCGGCACCGTCGAGGACCTCGCCTACGGCGGCGCCCTGGTCAACCAGGACGACGACGGTGTCGACCTCTGGGCGGGCGTCCAGTCCACCGGCCGTGTCGCCGGCGTGATGGAGACCGACGGCGACTTCGCCGCCGGCGGCGTGTCCACCCCGGTCGTCTACGCGGGCGCCAACAGCCACGGCGACTACCTGGTCACCACCGCCGACCCGGCCGAGGTGCTCGACGACCTCGGTGACCGCACCGACACCGCCGCCGCCACCGCCACGCACCTGGTCGGCACCGGCGCGGGCACCCTCGCCGGCGCGGTCGACACCGGCGCCGAGAACCTCGCCGGCTTCCTCGCCGGCACCCCGGCCGCCCCGGCCGCCAACCTGGTCGACGACGGCTCCGACATGCTGACCTCGGGCATGGTCACCGGCGTCGGCATGGTGCACGGCGCCACCGCCGGGCTGCCCTCCACCGACGACCTCCCGGTCGCCGTGCCCTCCACCGACGACCTGCCGGTGGACCTGCCCGAGCTGCCCCACCTCGAGGGCCGCCTCGGCGAGACGCCCGACCTCGGCGACCTCGACCTGCCCGTCGAGCTGCCCGAGCTGGGCACCGACTCCACGTCGGTCTCCGGCATGGTCTCCGGCACCGTGTCCGGCACCGTGTCCGACGTCGTGTCCGGCACCGTGTCGGGCACCGTGTCCGGCACCGCGTCCAGCAGCCCGGTCTCCGACGCCGTGTCGAGCAGCCCGGTGGGCGGTCTGACCGACACCGTCTCGGGCACCGGCGACCTGCCGGTGGTCGGTGACCTCACCAACGACCTGAACCTGGGTCTCTGAGGCACAAGCCGGTTCGAAGAGAAGGGGACCGCCCCAGTCCCCGCCCAGGGCCGGGGCCTGCGACATCGTTCGCGGGCCCCGGCCCCCCTTTCCCCCATACGGGTTAGCACGGCACACTCGTCCGGGTGAGGACTCCGCCCTGGCTCACCGTTCTCGACGACACCATCGCGGCCTGCATCGCTCACCACCGCACGGATCTGGCCGGCAAGCTCGAACGCAGACGTGCCCTGCTGCTCGACCCCAAGCTGCGCGTGCCCGTCGTCGGCCGGCTCGACCAGGGCAAGAGCCAACTCGTCAACGCCCTGGTGAACGCGCCGGTCTGTCCGGTCGGCGACGACGTCACCACGACGACCCCGACCACCGTCGAGCACGCCGAGACCCCGGTCGCCGCGGTCGTCGCGGACGCCCCGCCCGCCGGCCGGCGCGCGATCGGACCGGCGGGCGCCACTCCGGCCAGGGTGCCGGTGGCGTTCGACGACGTGGCCACCAAGTCCCTGGCTCGCCGGGGCGCGCACATCGAGGTCGGCCTGCCGCGAGAGCTGCTCGCCGGCGGCCTCGTGCTGGTCGACACCCCCGGCATCGGCGGCCCTGGCACCTCGGCCAGCACGTTCGCCGCGCTGTCCGACGCCGACGCGGTGCTGATGACCTCCGACGCCACCAGCGAGCTGTGCCAGGCCGAGCTCGACCTGCTCCGCCAGGTCCTCGCGCACTGCCCGGTGGTCACCATGGTGCTCACCAAGATCGACCTGGTGCCGCGCTGGCGCCGGGTGGCCGAACGCAACCGCGCCCGGCTCGCCGCCGCCGGCCTGCCGGTCAAGCTGGTCCCGGTGTCCGCGACCGTCCGGCTGGCCGCCGCCCGCACCGGCGACAAGGCGCTCAACGCCGAGTCCGGCTTCGTCGACCTGGTCCGCACCCTGCGCGACGACGTGCTCGGCCAGGGCGACCTGCTCGCCGGCCGCTGCGCCGCGGCGCTGACCGCGACGGCCACCCAGGAACTGCTCATCCCGCTGCGCGAGCAGCTCGCGGAGGCGCGCGGTGGCCGGCTCGGTGCCGCGCACGTGCAGTACCGGGCCGCGCAGCACCGGCTCGACGAGCTGCGCAAGCGGTCCAGCCGCTGGCAGACCATGCTCGGCGACGAGGTGGCCGACCTGATGTCCGACGTCGAGTACGACCTGCGCGACCGGACCAGGCGGATCGTGCGTGAGGCGGAGGAGTTCTTCGAGGTCGCCGACCCCGCCAGGACGTGGGACGAGTTCGCCGACTGGCTGCGGGACAGCCTCGCCGACACCGCGGAGACGAACTTCGCCTGGCTGGTCGAACGGTTCCAGTGGGTGTCGGAGAAGATCGCCAGGCAGGTCGCGCTGGAGGAGTCCGTCCCGGATGCCGACGCCGACGAGGACCTGCTCGAGCACATCGGCGACCTGCGCCCGCCGAGGGTGGAGAAGTTCACCGTCGGCCAGCAGCTGTTCGTCGGGCTGCGCGGCTCCTACGGCGGCCTGCTGATGTTCGGGTTGGCGACGACGCTGGCCGGGATGCCGCTGATCAACCCGATCTCGCTCGGCGCTGGTGCCGCGTTCGGCGCGAAGAGCGTGTGGGACGAGCGCGGCAGCCGGCTCAAGCGGCGGCAGGCGACCGCGCGGTCCGCGGCGCAGCGGCACGTCGACGACTTCTTCCTGTCCTACGGCAAGGAGAGCCGGGACACCGCGCGGCTGATCCAGCGGCGGTTGCGGGACCACTTCTCCGGCGTGGTGGAGCAGCTGCAGTCGGGGGTCGCGGAGCGTGCGCTGGAGGCCAAGCGCGCGGCCGAGGCCGACCTGGCCGACCGGCGGCGACGGACCCAGAAACTCGCGGCCGAGATCGAACAGCTCGGCGCGCTGCACCGGCGGATCCAGGCCCTGGTCGCCCCGTCCCGGGAACTCACCGCATGAGCCTTGCCGGCCGGACGCGGTCGATGCTGGTGGACGCGATCGAGCTCTACCGGGACAGTCCGAGGGCGACGCACTGGCTGCGGCGGCACCTCGACCGGTTCGCCGAGCCGCTGCGGCTGGCCGTCGTCGGGCAGCCGGGAACGGGACGGTCGACGCTGGTCAACGCGCTCGTCGGCGACGAGGTCGCGCCGCTGCTCGTCGACGACGGCAACCAGGTGCCGACCTGGTACCGGGGCGCCGCGCACCCCCGCACCAGGGTCTACCCGGCCCAGGCGCCGCCCCGGGACGCACCGATGGCCGACGTGGACGGTCAGCCGCACATCGACCTGGAGGGCTGGCGGGCCGACACGCTCGACCGGATCGTCGTCGACTGGCCGAGCCCCGCGCTGCGCGCTCTCACGATCATCGACACCCCCGGCCTGGACACCGCGTCGGACACCGCGTCCGACACCGTGTCCGCGGAAGCCGACGCCGTGCTGTACCTCATGCGGCACCCGCACGAGGTCGACCTCGGCTTCCTCCGGTCCATCCAGGACCACCCGATCGCGCGGGCGACACCGGTGAACGCGCTCGTCGTGCTGTCCCGCGCGGACGAGGTCGGCGGTGGGCGGATCGACGCGCTCACCTCGGCCAGGCGCGTCGCCCGCGGGTACCGCACGGACGCCCGCCTGCGGGGGCTGTGCCAGAACGTGCTCGCGGTGTCCGGCCTGCTCGCCCACGCCGGCCGGACCATGACCGACGACGAGGCCGCGGCGCTCGGCGCGCTCGCCGTCGCGCCGCGGGCCGAGCTGGAGAGCGCCCTGCTCTCGGCCGACCGCTTCGCCGGCGACGCCGCCCCGGGCGGCCTGGACGCCCGGACCCGGCTGGCGCTGCTGGACCGGTTCGGGCTGTTCGGCGTCCGGCTGGTGACCGCGCTGATCCGGCAGGGCGTCGACACCGCGGACGAACTGGCCGACGAGCTGGTCCGGCGCAGCGGCCTGGCGGAGCTGCGCGAGGCCGTCGACCGGTGCTTCACCGGCCGGCAGGACGTGCTGAAGGCCCGGTCCGCGCTGCTGGCGCTGGAGGTGGTGCTCCGGATGGAGCCCCTGCCCGCCGCCCGTGGGCTGGCCACCGCGCTGGAAGGGCTGGTGACCAGCGCGCACGAGTTCCGCGAGCTGCGCCTGCTCGCGGCGCTGCACGGCGGCCGGACGACGTTGCCGGACCCGCTCGCCGAGGAGGCGCGCCGGCTGGTCGGCGGGGACGGCACCGCGCTCCCGGCCCGGCTCGGCGTCGACCACGCGGCCGACGGCCGGGAGCTGTACGGCGCGGTGTCCGACGCGCTGCTCCGCTGGCAGGAACAGGCGGAGAACCACGCGCTCGGCCACGCCCAGCGGCAGGCCGCGCGCGTGGTGGTGCGCAGCTGCGAGGGCATGTACGCGGCGCTCTCGGGATACTGACCGGGACTGACGGCGCGGTGGGCGGGGTGGTCAACTACGGTTGGTCGCCTGGACACGCCGCCGAGGAGGAACTGTGGCCCGCGACCCCGACACCATCCAGCGTGAGATCGAGCAGGCGCGTGACGCGCTGGCCTCCACGCTCGACCAGCTTGGCACCAAGGCCAACCCGAAGAAGTTGGTCAACGAGGCCAAGGCAGGCGCGCGCAGCACCCTGGACAACCCGAAGGTGAAGTTCCCGCTGATCGGCGCGGGCGTCCTGGTCGTCCTGCTGATCCTGAAGAAGCTGTTCAGCTAGCCCTGGTTGGTCGGCGCCCGGTGGGCGGGCTCGTCGGAACTCGGCTCGTCCGAGTCCGACTCGGACGGCTCGGCGGTCGCCGCCTCGTCGGGCGCCGGCGGCTGGGTCGACTCCTCGGGTCTGGCCAGTCGCGCCGACAGGTACGCCGAGGTGAACGCGAGCGCGTCGCCGTTCAGCAGGTGGACCACCGTGCGGCCCGCCTCCTCCGAGACCAGCTCCGCCACCAGCTCCTCGGCCTGTTCACGCGCCGTGACCAGGCTGGTCGCCGTCGCCTCCCGTGTCTCCCCGACCCCGGTGACCGTGATCTGCCAGTCGTCACCGTCCGGTACGTAGTTGACCTCGATCGATTCGCGCATCGTCTCCACCCCTCTGCCTTCAACTCCCCCACGGCACCTTTCCACCCGGAAAGATACGCTCCGTCCACCGTAATCGATCAGACGTGACTACGCGTGGCTGTCGCACCGGCGAGGCCGTACCAGACCATCCGCATCACCAGTTCCGCCGCGTCGGGCGCCGTGACGTCGTCGCGACCGACGTACCACATGGCGAGACGCTCACACGCGCCGACGACGATCTCGGCGTACGCCTCCAGGTCGCGCTGCGCCAGGTCCGGCAGGAAGGAGGCGAAGAGCGTGGCGTTCACCCCGGTCTGCTGCCGGCGCACCGCCTCGATCTCGTCCATCGCGGCCTGTCCGGCCACCGCCGCCTCCTGGCGCAGCAGCTCCCAGGAACGCCGGTGCGAGTCGATGAACTCGTAGAACGCGGTCAGTCCCCGGCGCATCGCCTCCTCGGCAGAGGAGACCCCCTCCACCGCGGTCAGGGTCGCGGCCAGTAACTCGGTGCGGGCCTGGCGGATGCAGGCGACCAGCAGGCCCTCCTTGGAGCCGAAGTACTCGTAGAGCATCGGCTTGGAGACCCCCACCCGGTCGGCGATCTCGTCCATCGACGACGCCTGGTAGCCGCGCTCGGCGAAGATCTCCTCCGCGACGGCGATCATCTGGCGTTCCCGCTGCGCCCTCGGCATCCGCGTGCGGCGGGGTGGTGTGCTGGTCACCTCGCTACTCTACCGGAAGTAACCTACTCGTAGTAAGTTACGGGATATGACCAGGTACGTGCACACCGTCGTGATCGGCACCGGGTTCTCCGGGCTCGGCATGGCGATCCAGCTCAAGCGCGACGGCCGGGACGACTTCGTCGTGCTGGAGAAGGCGGACGAGGTCGGCGGCACCTGGCGGGACAACACCTACCCCGGCTGCGCCTGCGACATCCAGTCGCACATGTACTCGTTCTCGTTCGCGCAGAACCCGGACTGGACGCGGTCGTTCTCCCCGCAGCCGGAGATCTGGGACTACCTCCGCCGGGTCGCCGACGACTTCGGCCTGCGCCGGCACCTCCGGTTCGGCGTCGAGGTCACCGGCGCGCGCTGGGACGCCGACGAGCACCGCTGGCACGTGACCACCGGCACCGGCGAGGAGTACGTCACCCGGTTCCTGGTCTCCGGCATCGGCGGCCTGCACATCCCGAACACCCCCACGCTCCCCGGGATCGAGAACTTCGAGGGCGCCGCGTTCCACTCCGCGCGCTGGGACCACACGTACTCGCTCGCCGGCAAGCGGGTGGCGGTGGTCGGCACGGGCGCGAGCGCGGTCCAGTTCATCCCGAGGATCGCGCCGGAGGTCGAGCGGCTGACCGTCTTCCAGCGGACCCCGCCGTGGATCATGCCCAAGCCCGACCACGCGATGCCGGCCTGGGCGAAGCGGCTGTTCCGGCTGGTCCCTGGCGCGCAGCGGCTCTACCGGAACGTGCTCTACTGGCTGCTGGAGGCCCGCGCGATCGGGTTCAACGGGCGTCCGGGCCTGATGCGGCTGGCACAGAAGGTCGCGCTCGCGCACATGCGCCGGTCGGTCGAGGACCCGGACCTGCGGCGCAAGCTCACCCCCGACTACGTGATGGGCTGCAAGCGCGTGCTCATCGCCAACGACTTCTACCCCGCGCTCACCAGGCCGAACGTGGACGTGGTCACCGACGGGATCGCCGAGGTGCTGGCGCACTCCGTCGTGGACACCGCCGGCGTCGAGCACGAGGTCGACGCGATCATCTACGGCACCGGGTTCCACGTCACCGACGCGTTCGACTACCTGGACATCACCGGGGCCGACGGACGGGACCTGTCCAAGCAGTGGCGGGCCGAGGGCATCCAGACCCACCTGGGGATCACCGTCGCCGGCTACCCGAACCTGTTCTTCCTGCTCGGCCCGAACACCGCGCTCGGACACAACTCGGTGGTGTTCATGATCGAGTCCCAGATCAGGTACGTCGCGAAGGCCATGGAGCTGGTCGAGCGGCGGGGGGCGGCCGCGCTCGCCCCGACGGAGAGCGCGCAGGCGCGGTTCCAGTCCGACCTGCAGCGCAAGCTCGTCGGCGGGGTGTGGACCCAGGGCGGGTGCAAGAGCTGGTACCTGGACAGCCACGGCGTCAACCGCACCATCTGGCCCGGCTTCACCTGGCGCTACTGGCAGCACACCCGCGACGTCGACCCGGCCGAGCACGAGTTCATCGGCGTCGGCCGCTGATCGAGCGACGCCCTGGACTCAGTCCTCTTCCGGCTCGGGTAGTGGACCGCTGAGCTGGCGCAGCCGCGCGATCAGGTCGACGGTGTCCACTCCGCACAGCTCGGCCATCCGTTCCAGCGCGCTGATGTCCAGGTTGACGTCCGGCGCGTGGTGGCCGTTCAGCTCGGTCAGCTTGCCCTTCGCCCAGCGGCGCAGCGGCAACAGCTCCGGCTGGGTGTCCCGGACGACCCTGCGCAGGTCCACCCGGATCCGGCCGACCGAGGAGCCGGTGAACACCCGCTGGTGCACGCGCGCCATCAGCTCGTGCGGGACCTCGTCGAGGGCGAGGCAGATCTCCACCAGGCGGATCACCGAGCACTGCCGGGTGCCCAGCTCGTAGGTGGCCAGGGTCTGCAGGGAGATGTCGCTCTGCAGCCGGCGGTTCAGGTCGCGTCTGGTCCAGCCGCGCTGCTTGCGCAACCGCCGCAGCTCGTCGCCAAGTACGCGCTGGTAGTTCGCTGTGTCCAACTGCACGATTGGCCCCTCTCGACACTTATGGGAAGAGAAGTGGGCCGAGCGATTACGCGGGTTTTCACAATTTGTTCGAGCAATCGGGAGCGGCAACGCCGTGACGTCGGACGATGCCTTCGGATGTCACCTGATCGAGTGAACCTAGTAGACACACCCCGCGGAGTCCGGCTGGGCCGCCAGCCGGCTCCCGGGGCTGAGGTTCAGCAGCGGGTCACCCGCCAGGTCCTGGGTGTCGAAATCGGAGCCGAGCAGCACGTTCACCGTCCCGGGCGCGAGGTTCGCGTCCGGCTCGACGGTCGCCGGGCCGTCCAGTGCCTCGGCCACCCGGTTGCCGTACGCCTCCTCGCCGCTCGCGTGCCGCACGACGGTGGCGTCCCTCGGGTCGGCGTTGCCCACGACGCCCTGGGTGAACCCCTGCTCGCCGAGCGTGGTCGACACCGAGTCGGCCAGGCCGGACACGGTCGTGGTGTTGAGCACGTTCACCGTGACGTCCTCGGCGGGCACCTCGTCCTCGGCCGGCGGCTGCGACGAGTCGTCCTTCGGCGCGGCGTCGCCGAGCAGTTCGTCCACGAACGCCTGAACCTCGTCCGGGTCGACCTCGACCGCCGAGCCGTCCTCCGGGGTGTCCAGGGCGATCGAGCCGACCGGGATGGTCTCGAAGCTGAGCTTGCCGCCGGTGAAGCCCATCATGTCCTGGGCGAACTCGATGATGTCCCAGTCCTCGCTCAGGACGACCGACTTCTGGATCGCGTCCCGCAGCTTGTCCAGCGTGTCCGAGCCGGGCGCGAGGATGTCCTTGGAGAAGACCTTCTTCGCCATCCCGTTCATGAAGACCTGCTGGCGCACGACCCGGTCCAGGTCGCCGTTGGGCAGGCCGTGCCGCTGCCGCACGAACGCCAGCGCCTTGACGCCCTGGATGGTCTGCCGGCCGGCGGGGAACTCGGCTCCGGAGTACTCGTCGTCGACCGGCTCCTTCAGGCAGACCTCGATGCCGCCGATGGCCCTGGTGATGTCGTAGAAGCCGAGCAGGTTGACCTCGGCGTAGCGGTCGATCGTCGCGCCGGTGAGCTGCTCGACGGTCTCGATCAGCTTCTTGGCGCCCTCCTTGTTGGACTCCACGTGCAGCTCGGACTCGTCGGTCATGCCCTCGTCGCGCAGCCGCTCCATCGCGTCGCTCTTCGCCCGCAGGTAGGCGGAGTTGATCTTGTGCTTGCCGTAGCCGGGGATCTCCACATAGGAGTCGCGGGGCATCGACACCCCGACGGCCCGCTTCCCGTCGTTCGGGATGCGGATCATGATCAGCGTGTCGGTGTTCAGCTCGCCGTCGGCCACGCCGGCGGACAGCATCCGCAACTGGTCCTCGGACAGCGGGTTGCCCTGCGCGTCGGTGCGGCTGTCCATGCCGACCATGAGGATGTCGATGGCGCCGTCGGCCGGGCGCTCCTGCGGCGCCTCGTCGATGACGTCCGCGGTGGTCAGGCCGAAGGACTCGGTCTCGACCCAGTAGTACCCGGTGGCCACGAGCACCAGCACGGACACGACGGTGAGCACGACCTTGCCGCCGGTCAGCAGCGGGTTGGACCGCGTGGGGCGGCGCGGCGGCGGTGGCGGTTCTGGCCGGGGCTCCCAGCGCGCGTCGGACGTGCGTGGGGCGGGCCGCCGGTAGCGCGGGAGGTCACCGCCGCTGTCGCGCCCGCCCGGGATGCGCTCGGTGCGGCTGTCGGGGTCGGGCCGGCCGCCCGTGCGCCGGGCGTTCCCCGGTGGCACCCGGCCACCGGCACGTCGGGACACCGGACGGCCACGTCCCCCGCGGTCCTCCGGCCTCGGCGGCCGATAGTTCACCCCGTACTCCCTCCCGCGTGTCTCCCTCGGATAGCCCCGTCTCGCGCGCCCACACCTGGCCCCTCACCGTCAGAGACGTGTGGGAGACGGATGTGGTTGTCCGTAGCGTGGCACACGGGATCTTGTCGGCTGCACGCACACCAGCGCGACGCCCAGCGCGGCGACCATCGTGGCCAGGTGCACGACGGTGCCGGCGCCGCTCACCGTCGTGATCATCGGCGGCACGCTCGCGACCGCCGTGACGAGCCAGGGGCCCGGCCGGGCCGCGGTCTGCAGGTGGACGCAGTGCACCAGGTACCAGCCGAGCAGCAGGTGGATGAGGTTCGCCATCGGGTCGATCGGCAGGCCGAGCAGCGTCGAGGACTCGGTCCAACCGGACAGCCCGGTGACCGCGAAGCCCAGCACGCCGAGCGCCCCGAACACCACCCCGAGCCCGGCGGCCACGGTCTCCTGCCAGGTCCGTGGCGGCTCCGGCTCGTCGAGGTCGTCCGGTGCCGCCTCGGACCGGGGGACGGAGCCGCGCCGCTCGAACCAGAGGAACGCCACCAGCGTGGGCAGGGCGACCAGCCCGACGGCGAACAACGTGCGTGGCCTGGCCAGCCACTCGATCCCGTGACCGGTCGGGTCCGCGCGCCGGACCATCTCGACCAGGCCCTCGAGCACCACCATCGCGCACAGGTAGACCAGGTAGACCGTCATCGGCGCGGACCGGACCACGGCCAGCGCACGTGCCGGCGCGCTGGCCGCGACCGCCCGCAGGCCCGGCTCGCGCGGCAGTGACACCAGGCACAACTGCACGATCCCGATGAGCAGCACGCCGGCCAGCGACGGCGCGAACGCCGCGTACCCGGTCGGCTCGGCGAGCTGGAGCTTGGGCTGCGCGCCGAACACGGTCAGCGCGACGAGCCCGGCGAACGCGGTCACCGCTCCGGTCACCAGCACCCACCTCGGCACCCGCCACAGTCCGCCGTCCGCGTAGTGGCACGCGAGCTGGGCGAACAGCAGCGCGACCAGCACCCCGCCGGCGTGCGCGGCCAGCGACCCGCCGACGAAGCTCAGCCCGACCACCCCGGCCAACAGGGTGACCGGCGTGACCAGCGGCAACAGCACGTGCAGCCGGTGCGTCAGCGGGGTCACCGCGACCACCACCAGGTACAGCCCGAGCAGCCACAGTGGCTGCACGATCAGCCTGCTGAACGCGGTGACGGCTTCGTCCGACGCCTGCAACAGCTCCAGCGACAGCGGGATGACCAGCCAGGCGATGACGAACGCCAGCACCGGCCGGATCAGCCAGCCGATCCGGTTGACCAGGTAGGTGCCGTACCCGGCGCCCGCCGTGCGGGTGGCGCGCCAGGCCAGCAGGTTGGCGTGCCCGCCGGCGAGGAAGAACAGCGGCACGAGCTGGAGCAGCCAGGTCAGCGGCCACACCCAGCCCGGTTCGGCGTCGCCGCGCATGGTGAACGCCAGGACGGTCTCGGCCAGCACGATCCCGGCCAGCGCGAGGATCCGCAGGAAGCCGAGGTAGCCGGCCCGCGCCCGTTCGGCCGGGTTCAGCGCGGGCGGGGCGAGCGCGCGCCGCGGCAGGTGCCGGCGCGGCCCCCGGCGGATCACCGCGGGCGCCCGGACCACGATCAGCAGCAGGATCACGACCATCGCGATCGACCACACGCCGACCGGCTCGTTCTTGGGTGGGCCCCAGCGCTGGTGCCAGGAGTTGACCACCAGGCCCACGGTGTAGAGGGCGGCGACGACCTCGCAGGAGGCGGGCGAGCCGCGCGGGTTCAGGTCGCACTGGGCGTGCATGTCGAGCGACAGCCGGTCGTCGAGGTGTTCCCGCAGGTCGGCGGCGAGCGGCTGGCCCTTGGCCTCGGCGTAGCGGAGCATGTCGTAGCCGAGGTCGTGCGCCTTGCAGCCCACGCTGTAGTCCCAGCGGGTGTCGCCCCACGGCGACGAACAGCCGCCGCCGGGGTGCACCGCGCGGATCGTGCCGTCCGGCGCCTCCAGGTGGACCGGATCGCGCCCGGTGACCTCGGTGAAGTCGGCGGGCAGCAGCTCGATCGGGTCCCGGCCGGAGCCAGGGTCGAGCTGCGCCTCGATGGCCTGTTCGACCTTGGCGACGTCACCCGTCGGTTCGTGGGACGCGGGCGCGCCGGGCCGGGAGGCGATCACCGCGAACGTGGCGGCGGCCAGCAGCATGGCCACCAGCCAGCGCAGCCGAGGCATGCCGGAGTGGACCCGGCCGCTCCCCGGCGGCGGGCCCTCCGACGCCCCCCCGATCATCGGCGGCCGGCTGCGCGGGTCCCCATGCCCCGCAGGCTACCGGCCCGGAAGGATCACGCGCGTCCGTTTCGCCGGATCGTCACCGGTAGAGCGCGCGGTGGGCGGTGTTGATGGTGGCGCGGTAGGCGGGTCCGGTGAAGCGGTGGCGGGTGAGGGCGGTGTGGGCGGCGTTGCTGCCGGGTGCGCCGTGGACGGCGCCGCCGGGGTGGGCGGAGGCGCTGGCGAGGTAGAGGTGGTCGATCGGGGTGTCGGCGCGGCCGAGGCCGGGGACGGGGCGGAGGAAGAGTTGTTGGTGGATGGCGGCGGTGCCGGCGTTGATCGCGCCCCCGACGAGGCTGGGATCGTGGGTCTCCAACTCGTGCGGTCCGTGGACGGTGCGGGCGAGGATCCGGTCACGGAACCCGGGGGCTCGCTGGTCGATGACCTGCTCGATGAGGTCCGCATGTCGTTGCAGCCGGTCTGGGGGCC
>NZ_JAFFZE010000032.1 GCF_025165815.1 Actinophytocola gossypii
AACGCCTCCGGGCGCTCCACCGCGAGCTGCTCGATCTCCACACCACCCTCGGCGGAAGCCATCGCCAGGAACGTCCGATTGGTGCGATCCAACAGAAACGAGAAGTAGTACTCCTCGGCGATGTCCGAGGCCGGAGTCACCAGGACCCGACGCACGGTGTGACCCTTGATGTCCAGGCCCAGGATGTCCTCCGCGCGGGCCTGCGCCTCGGCCGGGTCGGCGGCCAGCTTCACACCGCCCGCCTTGCCCCGGCCGCCGGTCTTGACCTGCGCCTTGATCACCACCGGGACACCGAACTCGGCCGCGGCGTCGCCCGCGGCGGACGCGTCCTCGACGACTCGCTGACCCGGGCCGACGGGCACGCCGTGCCGGGCGAACAGGTCTTTTGCTTGGTACTCGTACAGGTCCACGCGCCGGAGCCTCCAATTCAGGGCTGTGACCGGAACCACTCGGTGTTGTAGACTGTATGCAGTATGGAACGCTCTTGTCCAGCCGGAGGCCAGTGATGAGGACCTCAACCAGCCCCGAAACGTTCGACTTCCTCGGCCGCACCTACTCCGTCGGCCCGGACGCCGAGACGATCCTCGGCCGCCGCAGGGAGTGGATGCTGTGGTTGCCGTGGGCCGCGATGGCCGCGATCGGCATCCTGCAGTACGGATTCGGCTCCCTGGTGCCCGCGCTCACCCAACGCGGCTGGGCGCCGGGCGACGTGTTCTGGCTGCTGGCGCTGTGGACCGTGTTCCAGGCCGGCGCCGGCTTTCCGGTCGCGTTCCTGCGCGAACGCGGCCGGATCGGGCCGCGCAGCGCCATGATCGCCGGCGCGGTACTGCTGGCGTTCGGTCCGCTCGCCCTGGCGCACGGCTCGGCGCTCGTGGCCGTCGTCGGCTACTCGGTGCTCAGCGGCACCGGCGCGGGCCTGGTCTACGCGACCTGCTCGTCGACGGTCGCCAAGTGGTACCCGGAGCGCACGGCCGCCAAGGTCTCCCTGGCGACCGGCGCGTTCGCCTACGGCTCGGTGCCGTTCGCGATCGCGTTCCTGTTCACCGCCGACGGCGGACCGCTGACCGGGATGCTCGTCGTGACGTCGGTGGTGATCTTCCTGGTGGTGCTCGGCGCCGGCGTGGTGCTGCGCGACCCGCCCGCGCACTGGTGGCCGCCGCAGGTCGACCCGCGCGAGTGGGCGCTGGACCGCACCCAGAGCCCGGTGAGTGCCGTGCGCCAGTACTCCCCCCGCGAGGCGATGCGCACCGGCGTGGCGCCGCTGATGTACCTGATCCTGTTCTGCGCCAGCGCGGTGTCGCTGTTCGACATCACGTTCCTTGCGACGCTCGGCACCCGGATGGACGTGGCGCTGTTCGTGGTCGCGATCGGGACCGGCGTGCTGCTCGGCACCAACGGCGCCGGCCGCGCGCTGGCGATCCGGGTGTCGGACCGGGTCGGCCGTACCCGCACCCTCGGCTGGGTCCTGGCGGTGCTCGGTGTCGGCCAACTGTGCCTGGCGAGCGCCGCCAGCACCGGCTCGGTCGCGATGCTGCTCCTGGCGACCCTGCTCGCCGGCACCGGCGGCGGCGCGTTCTACCCGCTGTTCGCGAGCCTGGCCAGGGAGTTCTTCGGCGACCAGAGCGCGGGCGCCCGCCAGACCCATGCCGCGGTGTACAGCGCGAAGGCGTTCGGCGGCGTGCTCGGCGTCGGCGTCGCCGCGGCCGTGGTGCCCGAGTGGGGCTTCACCACGGTGCTGCTGCTGGCGACGCTGCTCGCCGTCGGATCGGGCGCGCTGTGCCTGAAACTGCGCCAGCCCGGCCGCTTCCTGCCCGGCCTCCCGCCGCAGCGAACCGCTTGACCTCGGCCGTGGCCACGAGTCCGTCAAGCCGCGCGAGATCCTGCTGACCGGGCGATCGCCCGGTACGAGGAGGAACTGCTGGAACACGGGTACCGGGGGTGACGCCCGGTCAGGAAACCCTGGTCGTCGCGACGACCGGCACCGTTTCCGGATAGCGCGGGATGCACCCGAGCATGCTGTACCCGAACCTGTCCGGGCGATAGCTGACGGTGCCGGTGTTCGGGAACGTGAGCTGCGCGCTTCCGCTGAAGCGCAGCAACTCGCCGGCCGGGATCGCCGGATTGGTCAGGTCCATCCGCACCTTCTCCACGCCGGCGCCCTCCAGCGCGACGTGGAACACGGCTTCGTACTCGCCGGCCGGAACCGGTCGGGTCGCCGGGTAGACGGTCTGCACGACGGTCGCCGAGATCGTCGCGGTCTGCCCCTGGTGTGCGGTGGCCGGCGGCGTGATCGTGACGTCGAACATCCTCGGGGAGATGACCGGACCGACCGAGCCGCACATGTACTCGACACGCGCGGTGCCCGCCGTCGCGGGAACGGTGCCGAGCGTCATGACACCGATGACGACGGCAGCACAGATCGCGATCCTTCGAAGAAGCGATGACAAGGCGTCCTCCAACCCACTCGGTTCGACACCAGAGAGCTTGGAAGCCGGTCGCGACGGCACGCATCTCCGGCCGTGCCGCGGTGGTTTCGGTCACGCGCTGTGAACGTCCTCACGGCTGCCGGAAACGGACATCATGCCGCTGTATGCTGTAGACAACGGGCAAGAACCGTCCAGCCGCCCGCAGTCGACCTGATGGAGTCCAGCATGCAGTCGAACGAGTTGCCGAAGGAACTGGCGGCTCGCCGGATCGACCGGCCGGTTCCCCTGCGTGAGCACGTCTACCAGGCGATGCAGGAGCTGATCATCTCGCGGCGGCTCGCGCCGGGTCAACACCTGGTCGAGAGCGAGCTGGCGCAGATGCTGGGCGTGTCCCGCCAGCCCGTGCGCGAGGCGCTGCAGTGGCTGAACAACGAGGGCTGGGTCGACCTGCGCCCCGGTTACGGCGCGTTCGTGCACGCCCCGACGCAGGAGGAGGCCGACCAGCTGCTGGCCGTGCGCCGCCTGCTGGAGAGCGAGTCCGCCCGGCTGGCCGCGCTGCACGCGGACGCCGAGGGCGTCGCGAAGCTGCGGGACCTGAACCGCCAGGGCGTCGAGGCCCTGGAGAACGACGACGTGGACACCGCCGTCGCGCTGAACGCCGCGGTACACCGCTGCGTCACCGAGCTGTCCGGCAACAAGGTGCTGCTGGACTTCGCCACCCAGGTGGACCGCAGGGTCCGCTGGTACTACACCCCGATCGCGCGGCAGCGCGGCGAGCAGTCCTGGCAGGAGCACGCCGCGCTGATCGACGCGATCGAGAACCGCGATGCGGACACCGCCGCCCGCATCATGGCCGAGCACACCGAGCGGACGCGCAAGTCCTACCTCGAACAGCAGGTGGAGGACGACGCCGACCAGCAGCTGATCGCGCTGCCGGCCCGCCGCCGCCGCAAGGCCTCCAAAGCCTGACAAGGCTCTTCCCGAAGGCGGCCACGACGGCCGCCGGCCCCAGCACGCCCTGGTCCGCACCGACGCGACCACGGCGTCCCCGCGATGCCCGAAGGAGGTGACACCACCATGCGTAACTGGCTGACCAGGCGCCACGGCTTCAACGCCGACGGCCGCACCCTCGGCCTCGGCCTCGCCGCCGCGATGGAGAAGCAGCGCGAGCAGGCGACCCGCGAGGTCGAGGACTACCTGCGCGACAACACGTCCGAGGACCGTCGTGTGACGCCCACCTCGGCTTGAGCCGGTCCCGACCGGGTACCCAGAAGATGGAACCGAGCCGTGGTCCGTACGGCTCGTCTCCACAGGAGGTGAACACGATGCGCAACTGGCGAGAGACCCTCAAGGCCCTCACCAGCTCTCCCCGCGGGCATCTGCCCGCCGACGGCCGCACCCTCGGCCTCGGCCTGGCCACCGCGATGGAGGCACAGCGCCGGAACTCCACCCGCGAGGTGGAGGACTACCTGCGCACGACCCCGCCGGAGCGGGTGAAGACCACCACCTGACCGCGGAGGAGACCGGTGGGCCGGGCCATGGTCCGTATGGCCCGGCCCACCGTGCTTCGGCGAGTCGGTCAGTCGACCTCGGCGGGGTGTTCCTCCGGGGTCGGGGCGACCTCGCGGGTGCGGTCGTGGCGGACCTTGAGGAGGCTGGCGATCGTCGTGATGGCGAGGGTGCCGACGATGACGCCTAGGGACACCATGATGGGGATCTCCGGCGCCCAGGACACGCCGTCGTGGTGCAGGGCCTCCATCACCAGTTTGACGCCGATGAAGCCGAGCACCACCGACAGGCCGTAGCTCAGGTACACCAGCTTGTCCAGCAGCCCGCCGATCAGGAAGAACAGCTGCCGCAACCCCATCAGCGCGAACGCGTTCGCGGTGAAGACCAGGTACGGCTCCTTCGTCAGCCCGAAGATCGCGGGGATCGAGTCCAGGGCGAACAGCAGATCCGTCGTCCCGATCGCGACCATCACGATCAGCATCGGGGTGACCATGCGGCGACCGTCCACCTTGGTCGTGACCCTGGCGCCGTCGTAGGAGTCCGTGGCCGGCAGGAAGCGCTTGGCCACCCGCAGCATCGCGTTCTCCTTGAACTCCTCCTCGTCGTCGGAGTGGGTCATCAGCTTCCACGCGGTGTACACCAGGAACGCGCCGAAGACGTAGAACAGCCAGTCGAACCTGGTGATCGCCTCGTAGCCCACCATGATGAACAGGCCACGCATCAGCAACGCCAGCACGATCCCGATCGACAGCACCTTCTGCCGGTACTGTCTCGGCACCGCGAACGACGACATGATGATCACGAACACGAACAGGTTGTCCACCGACAGTGAGTACTCGGTGATCCACCCGGCGAAGAACTCACCGCCGAACTGAGCACCCTCGAACACCAGGATCCCGAGTCCGAACAGGATGGCCAGTCCGACATAACACCCGATCCAGACCGTGCACTCCTTGAGCGACGGGTCCCGCGGGTTGCGCGAGATGAGATAGAAGTCGAAGCAGATCACCGCTGTCAGACCGATGATCGTGACCAGCCACAGCCACAGGGGGACGTTCATCGCCTACCTTTCGCCCGCGTGCGGGCACGACTCGCCAATGCGCCGCCGGTCACGATAGCGGCGCATCGACGAGCTTCCCTCGGGGACTTGTCCAGACGTGCAGGTCAGCGGGCCGAGGTGGCTTTCCTCACACCACCACCGCGCGCAGCCTTCCTGCGCTCCTTGGCTTCGTACAGGATCCGCGCGTGCTCGGCGTACCGCAGGTACACCTCGCGCGCCCTCGGGTTGTGCTCGGACACCCTGCGCCACCACCTCGGCGCCAGGCGCTCGTGCAGCCACAGGAAGCCGATCGCGAAGCCCGCGCTCACGATCCCCTGGTACGCCAGGAAACCCAGCGGATCCGGCGGCAGCCCCGCCTCACCGGTGAGCACCAGCCTGGTCAGGACCTCGTGCAGCAGCCGGGCGACCGGGAACGCCACCAGCCAGTACAGCGCGGCCGGCGCGAAGCCGCCGAGCCGCACCCGCTCGTTGATCAGCAGCATCGTGTACCCGGCGCCGGCCAGTGCCAGCGGCACGGCCAGGGTCAGCGCCGACACCAGCGCCCAGCCGGCGGGCTGGCCGACGAACCCGGCCAACCCGCCGGCGGCGACACCGGCGACGAACCCGACAGCGAGACCGGGCAGGGTGAGCTCGGCCAGACGGTAGAGGCGCATCGCACTCATTCCCTAGTTCACCACTACGCCGAAGCGGAACAGGCTGTAGAACAGCATGCCGAGGTAGAACACCGCACCGAACCCGATGATCGCGTTGGACCACCACCGGGGACGGATCGGTTTCGGCAGCATTCTGTTGTTCACCAACAACAACACCACGCAGTAGGCACCCATGGCGAACGTGGACAGGAACGCCAGGATGTCCAGCACGCCGCTCGGCCCGTCCGCCGGTCCGAACAGCAGGATCAGGATGCCGAACGTGATGACGCCCCACAGGAAGCCCGCGTACAGGTGGGACAGCCGGAACCGCCGCGCGCCCGGCACGTGGAAGTACGTCATGTCCGCCTGACCACGCGAGAACGAGTCGAACAGGCCGAGGGTGGCGTTCAGCCCGATCAGCGCGATGAACCCGAAGAACAGCCCGCCGAGGACCGGCCCGCCGGCACTGGCGAACGCGTCCGACATGGCCTGCAACGCCGCGTCCCGGTCACCGCCCTCGATCAGCCCCTTGACGTTCGGGTTCTCCCGCGCGGCCGCCTGGGCCAGCACGGTGAACGAGATCGTCACCAGCATCGTGATGCCCCAGAACAACAGCAGCGCGTCGAAGGTGACCCACTTGCGCCACCCGCGCCACTTCTGCATCTCCTGCGGGTTGTCGGTGTCGAACATGAACCCGCGGGCCGGCATCTCCTCCTCGTCCTTCGCCGACCGCAGGCCGCGGATCTTCGGCACGTGCGCGCCCATGCCGGCGCCGGAGTCCCGCAGGTGCAGCGTGTACCACATCTGCTGCATGCCGGACGGGCCGGCGAACGCGATCGAGCCGACCACGATCGGGAACCACGCCTCGGACAGCGCCTCGGACGGGAAGTACCCGAACGCGAACATGCCGCCCAGCGTGCTGGTCAGGTCGCCCCAGCTGCCGACGATCGACGCGATCACCGCGGTGCCGACCACGAGCGTGCCGATCAGGATCGCCAGCACGTTCTCCAGCAGGTTGTAGATGACGCTCGCCAGGCTGAACAGGATCCCGACGAAGATCAGGGCGACGCAGGCGGTCACGACCCACGGTATGCCGGTGAGCTGCTCGAAGGCTGCCGCACCGGCGGATAGATGGCCCGGCCAGATGTAGACCAGGATCGCGGTGACGAAGAAGAACCACATCAACGGTTTGAACACGCGTGCCGCGCCGGAGAAGATGCTCTCCCCGGTCGCCATCGCGTAACGCGCCATCTCGAGCATCACCACTGCCTGCAGGGTGACACCGATCAGGAACAGCCATCGGATCTCCGGTCCGAAGACCAGCACCAGCCGCGGCCACATGTACGACTCGCCCATGCCGACCCCGAGCGCGACCAGGAACACGGTCGGGCCCAGCAGGTGGATGGACGGCGGCGCATCCGGCAGCGGGCGAATGGGCATGGGTTCGAGCCCCCCGGCTCGCCATACCCGTTCCTCGCCCTCGACAGTGGCCTCACCACTGCCGACGGCGGGAGGGTTGTGAGAATCCACCATTGGACCTCCAGTGTTCGGTGTAACTACCGCCTGCCTGCCTGTCGACCCCTGCCCGGGTGACCGCCGTCCGTCTCGGCGGCCACCCCGTCGTGAAACGAATCCGTCCGTTGCTAGCCGATGAGGCCGGCGGCCCTCGCCCACCGGTACTTGGCACCGAGGACCGCGACCGGCCGCTCGGTGGTGTACGGGTACGCGACCACCCGGTGTTCGAAGAGGTAGTCGCAGGCCTGCTCGACCTCGGTGTCGCCGGCCAGCGACGCCACCACCGGCTTGTCGATCCCCTTGGCCCGCGCCTCGGCGAGGACCTTGGCGGTCAACTCGGCGAACACCATCGGCGGCGTGACGATCGTATGCCAGTAGCCCAGGATCAGCGCGTGGATGCGCGGGTCCTCCAGGCCAAGGCGGATGGTCGCCTCATACGTCGACGGCGGCTCGCCACCGGTGATGTCGATCGGGTTGCCCGCCGCCCCGAACGGCGGGATGAACGCGCGGAACGACTCGTCCAGGTCCGGCGGGATGTCCATCAGGGACAGTCCCTCCGCGACACACGCGTCGGACAGCAGCACCCCGGAGCCGCCCGCACCCGTGATGATGACGACGTTCTCGCCCTGCGGGGTCGGCAGCAGCGGCAGACCCCGAGCGTACTCCAGCATCTCGTTCAGCCCGGGCGCCCGAACCACGCCGGCCTGGCGGAGGATGTCGTCGTACACCTTGTCGTCGCCGGCGAGCGCACCGGTGTGCGAGCTGGCCGCCCGCGCACCCATGTCCGTGCGGCCCGCCTTGAGCACGACGACCGGCTTCTTCTTGGTCATGCGTTGCGCGGTCTCCACGAACGCACGCCCGTCCTTGAGGTCCTCGAGGTGCATGGCGACACACTGGGTGTTGTCGTCGTTCTCGAAGAACGTCAGCAGGTCGTCCTCGTCCACGTCGGACTTGTTGCCGAGCCCCACGATCGCCGAGACGCCCATCTTGGTGGTCCTGGCGAAGCCGAGGATCGCCATGCCGATGCCGCCGGACTGGGAGGTGAGCGCCACCCCGCCCTTGACGTCGTACGGCGTGCAGAACGTCGCGCACAGGTTCTGCGGGGTGTAGTAGTAGCCGTAGATGTTCGGGCCGAGCATCCGGACGCCGTACTCGTTCGCGATGCCGACGATCTCGTCCTGCAGCTCCTGGTTGCCGGTCTCGGCGAACCCGGACGGGATCATCACCGCCGCGGTGACACCCTTCTTGCCGCACTCGGTCAGCGCCGCCGGCACGAACTTCGCCGGCACGGCGAACACCGCGACGTCGACGTCGCCCGGGACGTCGCCGACCGACTTGTACGCCTTGCGGCCCATGATCTCGTCGGCCTTCGGGTTGATCGGGTGGATCTCGCCCTGGTAGCCGCCGTTGATCAGGTTCTTCATCACCGAGTTGCCGATCTTGCCGGCCTGGTCGGACGCGCCGACGACCGCGACCGAGCGCGGGTTCATCAGCCGGTTCATCGCGGCC
Organism: Actinophytocola gossypii; assembly: GCF_025165815.1. Lineage (GTDB taxonomy): Bacteria > Actinomycetota > Actinomycetes > Mycobacteriales > Pseudonocardiaceae > Actinophytocola > Actinophytocola gossypii. The sequence continues at coordinate 8,652 of NZ_JAFFZE010000032.1, forward strand.
AGGATGTCCTCCTGGCTGTGCTGCACCGGCTGGGCGCGCTCCTCGGTCTCCAGCAGGATCCGCACGTCGGCCGCGACCGCGCCGCTGGCCGAGGCGAACACCGGGTTGAGGTCGAACTCGCTGATCTCCGGGAAGTCGGTGACCAGCTGGGAGACCTTCCGGATCACGTCCGCGATCGCGTCCAGGTCGGCCGGCTCGGCGCCGCGGGCGCCCTGGAGCACCTCCGCGGCCTGGATGCCGGTGACCATCGAGCGGGCCTCGGCGGTGTCCAGCGGCGCCAGCCGGAACGTCACGTCCTTGAGCACCTCGACCAGCACGCCGCCGAGCCCGAACGCGACGACCTTGCCGAACGTGCCGTCGGTGGTGGCGCCGACGATCACCTCCTGACCGCCGCCGACCATCTCCTGGATCTGCACCCCGGTGATCGACGCGTCGGCCTTGTACGCCTTGGCATTGGCGAGGATCTCGTCGTACGCGGCGCGGGCCGCGTCGGCGCCGTCGACGCCGATGACCACGCCGCCTGCCTCGGTCTTGTGCAGGATGTCCGGAGAGACGATCTTGGCCGCCACCGGTTTGCCGATCTCCTCGGCGAGCTTCGCCGCCTCGTCCGCCGTCGTGGCGAGACCCTCTCGCGGGGTCGGGATACCGTACGCGTCGCAGACCCGCTTGCCCTCGGGGGCGGTGAGCGAGTCGCGACCCTCGGCCCGGACCTCGTCCAGGACCTTGCGAACGGCCGCCGTGTCTACTTCGGACATGTGCTCAGATCACTCCGCTCGTCTTCAGCTCGGCCAGTGCCTCTTCGTCCAGGCCGAGCTCGTTGCCGTAGATCTCCTGGTTGTGCTCGCCGAGCAGCGGGGAACGCCGGACCTCCGCCGGGGAGTCGGAGAGCTTGATCGGCATGCCGACCGTGGTGAACTCGCCGCGCTCCGGGTGGTCGACCTTCACGACGATCTCGTTGTCCGCCAACGACTCGTCCTCGATGATCTCCTTGGTCGACAGGATCGGCCCGCACGGGATGTTGTGCTCGTTGAGCTTGGCGAGCACCTCCCACTTGCCGTGGCCGGCCGACCAGTCCTCGATGAGCTGGAACATCTTGTCCAGCTTGTTCAGCCGTGCCTCGGGCGTCGCCCACTCGGGGTCGTTCGCCAGCTCCGGCCGGCCGATCAGCTGCGTGATCGGCGCCCAGCCGACCGGCTGGACGATCACGTAGATGTAGTCGTTCGGGCCGCCAGGCGCGCACTTGATCGCCCAGCCCGGCTGTCCGCCGCCGGAGGCGTTGGCCGACCGGGGCACGGTGTCGCCGAACTCCTTGTTCGGGTACTCGGCGAGCGGGCCGTGGGTGAGCCGCTGCTGGTCGCGCAGCTTGACCCGGCACAGGTTGAGCACCGCGTGCTGCATCGCGACGGTGACCCGCTGCCCGCGGCCGGTGTGCTCGCGCTGGTAGAGCGCGGCCAGGATGCCGGCTACCACGTGCATGCCGGTACCGGAGTCGCCGATCTGCGCACCGGTGGCCAGCGGCGGGCCGTCCTCGAACCCGGTGGTGGACATCGAGCCGCCCATGGCCTGGGCGACGACCTCGTAGGCCTTGAAGAACTTGTACGGGCCGTCACCGAACCCCTTGACCGACGCGTAGATCAGCTTCGGGTTGATCTCCCGCAGCTTCTCCCATGGGAAGCCCATCCGGTCGATCGCGCCGGGGCCGAAGTTCTCCGCCAGGATGTCGAACTTCTTGACCAGCTCGACGAACAGCTCCTTGCCCTTGTCCGACTTCATGTTCAGCGTGATGCTGCGCTTGTTGGAGTTCAGCATCGTGAAGTAGAGACTGTCCGCGTCGGGGATGTCGCGGAGCTGCTTGCGGGTGATGTCGCCGGAGGTGGCCTCGAGCTTGACCACGTCGGCGCCGAACCAGGCCAGGATCTGCGTGGCCGACGGTCCACTTTGGACGTGGGTCATGTCGAGGACGCGGACGCCTTCGAGTGCCTTGCGCATGTGCTGGCCCCCTTACTTGTACATGGTCTGGTTCATCGTTCCCGGCGCGTAGACCTCCGGGTCGACCCAGACGTTGATCAGGGACGGCAGGCCGCTCTCCCGCGCCCGCTCCAGCGCCGGCCGGATGTCCTTCGGGTCGCGGACCTCCTCGCCGTAGCCGCCGAGCATCTTGGCGAACTCGCTGTACCGGATGTCGCCCAGCGTGTTGCCGACGCGCCCTCGGTCGGCGCCGTACTTCTGGATCTGGCCGTAACGGATCTGGTTCATCGACGAGTTGTTGCCGACGATGCCGACGAACGGCAGGTTGAACCGCACCAGCGTCTCGAAGTCGAAGCCGGTCAACGAGAACGCGCCGTCGCCGAACAGCGCGACGACCTCCTTGTCCGGCCGCGCGTACTTGGCCGCCATCACGAACGGCACGCCCACGCCGAGCGTCCCGAGCGGACCGGGGTCCATCCAGTGCCCGGGCGACTTGGGCTGCACGACCTGGCCGGAGAAGGTGACGATGTCGCCGCCGTCACCGATGTAGATGGAGTCCTCGGTGAGGAACTCGTTGATCTCGTGCACCAGCCGGTACGGGTCGATCGGCGAGGCGTCGGAGTGCTGGCGCGGCAGCCGCTTCTCGTACGCGGCGGTCTCCACCGCACGCAGCTCCTCCAGCCACGCCTTCCGGCCGACCGCGCCGTTGTCCGTTCGGCCGGACGCCGCCTGGGTGACCGCGGCGAGCACCGCGCCCGCGTCGCCGACGATGCCGAGGTCGACGTCGCGGTTCTTGCCGACCGTGCGGTAGTCCAGGTCGATCTGCACGACCGTGGCGTCGGTGGAGAGCCGCTTGCCGTAGCCCATCCGGAAGTCGAACGGGGTGCCGACGATGATGATCAGGTCGGCGTTCTGGAACGCGTACCGGCGGGCGAGCTGGAGGTGGTGCGGGTCGCCCGGGGCCAGCGTGCCGCGGCCGGAGCCGTTCATGAACGCCGGCACGTTGAGCGTGCGGACGAACTCGGTGGCCGCGTCGGTGCCCCGGGTGGTCCACACCTGGCTGCCGAGCAGGACGCACGGCTTCTCCGCGTTGACGACCAGGTCGGCCAGGCGCTCGACCGCGGCCGGGTCGCCCGCGCTGCGGGTGGAGGCCCGGTAGGCGCCCGCCTTGGGGATGCGGGCCTTCTCCAGCGGCACCTTGGCGTCCAGCACGTCACGCGGGATCTCCAGGAAGGAGGGGCCGGGCGCGCCGAGGTAGCACTCGCGGAAGGCCATCGACACCAGGTCCGCGGCGCGTTCGGTGTGCGGCACCGTGGCGGCGAACTTGGTGATCGGATTCATCATGTCGACGTGCGGGAGGTCCTGCAGGGAGCCCATCTTGTGCTGGGACAGGGCGCCCTGGCCGCCGATCAGCAGCATCGGGCTCTCCGCGCGCAGGGCGTTGGCCACGCCGGTGACGGCGTCGGTCGTGCCGGGGCCAGCGGTGACGACCGCACAACCGGGTTTGCCGGTGATGCGGGCGTACCCGTCGGCTGCGTGCGCGGCGACCTGCTCGTGGCGTACGTCGATGACGTCGATTCCCTCGTCGACACATCCGTCGTAGATGTCGATGATGTGCCCGCCGCAGAGCGTGAAGATCACGTCCACGCCCTCGGCCTTGAGCGCCTTGGCCACCAGATGACCCCCGGAGATCATCTCCGGGTTCTCCTGACCGTCGCTGCCCGGCGTCTCCCGGACCGTTGAAGCCATGTGACTCGTCATCTCCTCATGTCATCCGTGGGTCGGAGGTGGCGCATACTGCATACCGTATGACTCTAATGACGGCCAGCGTCCCGGTCTACGTTTTGTCGCTCGCGCCTGTCGAACCTGTTGTCTGATCCCGCTCCGGATGGCTCGCAGTGGCCTGCCGTGCGCACCCCGCAAGCCTCTGACCAGCCGATCCTCGGTCTTCTCTTCTCGTTTCGGCCAACTTCCCATACTGTATGCTGCATACCAAACGAACACAAGAACGGAGCTTCCGCAGTGAAAGTTGCTGTTCTTGGGGCCGGAGCCATCGGCGCGTACGTCGGTGCGGCGCTGCACCGAGCCGGAGCCGAGGTGCATCTCATCGCCAGAGGTCCCCATCTGGAGAAGATCCGCGAGTCGGGAGTGCAGGTGCTGAGCCCGCGCGGAGACTTCGCGGCCCGTCCACACGCGACAGACGACCCGACCGAGGTGGGCCCGGTCGACCACGTGTTCCTCGGCCTGAAGGCGAACCGGTACGCCGAGGCGGGCCCGATGGTCAAGCCGTTGCTGCACGACGACACCACGATCATCGCGGCGCAGAACGGGATTCCGTGGTGGTACTTCCACGGGGTGGCCGGCAAGTACGCCGGCTACCGCATCGACAGCGTCGACCCGGACGGTGCCGTCTCCGCGGCGCTGCCGGTGGAGCGCGCGATCGGGTGCGTGGTCTACGCGGCCACCGAGATCGAGTCCCCCGGCGTGATCCGGCACCTGGAGGGCACGAGGTTCTCCATCGGCGAGCCGACCGGCGAGATCAGCCCGCGGTGCACGGAGTTCGCCGAGGCGATGGTGGCGGGCGGGCTCAAGTGCCCGGTGGAGCCGGACCTGCGCAAGGACATCTGGCTCAAGCTGATGGGCAACATCGCGTTCAACCCGATCAGCGCCCTGACCAGAGCGACGATCGCCGGGATCTGCCGGCACCTGAGCACCCGCGAGCTGGTCGTCCAGATGATGCGCGAGACCCTGGACGTCGCCGCCAGACTGGACGCCCACCCGGAGATCTCGATCGAACGACGGCTGGCCGGCGCGGAACGCACCGGCGAGCACAAGACGTCCACCCTGCAGGACCTGGAGAAGGGCAAACCCCTCGAACTGGACGTGATCCTCAAGGCGGTCGTCGAACTGGCCGACCTCACCGGCGCCGAAGCCCCGACGGTACGGGTCGTCAGCGCCCTGGCCGACCTACTGAACGAACAGGTCACCGGCTGAGCTGGGCTGAGTGGAGTTTGAGAAACGTTGCGAGCCGCGAAGTTTCTCAAACTCTGCCCGAATTCGAATCACGGGTAGCGGCGCTGTCGTGACCCGATGACGAGGTACCAGATGCCGAGGCCGACGAGCATCGCGACGCCGAGCAGGATGCGGTTGATGCCGGTCGGGCCGGGAAGGATTCGCTCGTCCTCGAGCGGGGGAAGCGTGGCGGCGATCTCGTCGACCCGGTCCTCGATCCGCTGCTGCTCGGCCTCGGAGAGTCCGTCCTCGCCCAGGTCGGCGGCGAGGGTGAGCACCTCGCTGTTCTGGGCGGCGCTGAACCCCTCCAGGCCGCGGAACGCACTCGACGGCACGGGAACGCCGGTGGTGCAGGTCAGCCTCGTGCCGTCCTCGATGTTCAGCTCCAGCCGGGCCGCGTCGCAGTCGTCGCCGGGGCTCGCGAACTCGACGGAGCGCTTCCCGGAGGTCTCGCTCCACTCGAGGAAGCCGACGAACACCAGGGCGCCGCCACCGAGCAGGAGCACGAACACGGTGAGGACCAGCCCGAGGAAGGCGAGCGCGGTGCGCATGCGTCCAACGGTATGCGCCGACGAGTCGCCCCGGTGCCTGCCGGTCACCTTCCGGACAGCGGTCCGACGCGTTCGAGGATGCCCATGGTCAGGTCGAACTCGATGTCCTCGAGGTTCCACTCGTCGTCCCGGTAGGCCTGGTTGCTGACCCAGAACGTCATCGCGTCGGTGTCCAGGGCTCGGGCGTAGTTCGCCAGCGACCAGGAGTTGCCGCCGTTGTGCCAGGCGACTCGGCCCAGGTCGGTTTCGTACATTCCCCAGCCGTACGCGTAGGTCTCCGCCGAATCCGGAACCGGCTGGTGCGGGGTGAACAGCTTCGCCCTGGCCGGTGCCGGGAGGACGTCGTCGCCGAGAAGGGCGCGGTGCCAGCGGAACATGTCGCGGGCGGTGGAGAGCATGCCGCCGTTGCCGCGCAGGTTCCAGTACGGGCCGTCCGCCGCCCACGGGTGCTCGTACGGGCGGCCGTGCGGCTCTCCCCCGGCGTCGTACTCGACGGCGACCTGGTCGGGGTCCCAGTCGGGCAGCACGTAGCCGGTGCTGGTCATGCCGGCGGGGGTGAACAGGTACCGGGACAGGAACTCCTCGTAGCCCAGGCCGGACACCGTCTCCACGATCGCGGCCAGCACGCTGTAGCCGACGTTCGAGTAGTGGAACTCCGCCCCGGGCTCGGCCACCAGTTCGGCGGCCATCGCCTCGGTGAGCATGGCGTCACGGGACACCACGTCGTAGTCGTCGCCGAGGGTGTCGGGCAGGCCGGCGGTGTGGGTGAGCAGGTGGTGGAGGGTGATCGTGCGCTTGTCGGCGGGGACGGGGGTGAGGTGGCGGTCGATCCGGTCGTTCACGTGGAGCTCGCCCATGGTCTCCAGCTCGAGGATCGCGGCGGCGGTGAACTGCTTGGTCAGCGACATCACGTCGTAGACCGTGTCGCAGGTCGCCGGGACACCGGCCTCGCGGTCGGCCAGGCCGTGGCCCGCGCAGTGGACGATCTCACCACCCCGCGCGGCGACGACCGTGCCGCTGGTGTCGGGCAGCGTGAACGCGACGAACTCGGCGAGTCCGTCCGGCGGTGGCGAGCAGCCAACCGACGCGAGGGCGAGCAGCAGGGCGGGGACGACGGTTCTGCGCATGTCCCGGAACGTTGACCGGCGGACTCGGGCTGATCAACATGTACGGGTGTTCGGGTTCGTTCGGAACACCGTTCGGCGATCGTCCCAGGGAGCGACCATGCCATCCACCCCACCGCCGGCACCCGAGTCGGCCACCGACGAGGCGGCGTTCGTCGCCGAGCTGCGGAGGCTGCGAACCTGGTCCGGGCACAGCTTCCGGCAGCTCGAACGCCAGGCGCGGGCGCTCGGCGAGACCCTGCCCCACTCCACGGCGGCGACGATGCTCGCCAGGAACCGGCTGCCCCGCGCGGAACTCGTCGTCGCGTTCGTCCGAGCGTGCGGCCTGGGCGACGACGACGCACGGCAGTGGGTGACCGTTCGCGCCGCGATCGCGGACGGCACGGCCGCGGCACCCGCGGCACCGGTCCGACGGGCGCCCCGCTGGCGACTGGCGGTCGCGGCCGCGGCGGCACTGGCCGTGGCGTTCGCGGGCGGCACGGTGTCCACCGGGTGGACCGACGTCGAGGAGGTCGAGGTCGTCACGCCCTGACGAACACGCAAGTGGCGGGGCTCCCCCGAGGGGAAGCCCCGCCACCGTTCACTTCCGGTTGTACAGGCGCATCGTCAGGGTGCCGAAGACCGCGACCAGCACCGCGCTCGCGACCAGCACCCAGGTGATCTCGCCGGCGTCCGGGTTGCCCTGCATCAGGCCCCGGGTCGCGGCCACCAGGTGGGTGATCGGGTTGACCTCGGTGAACACGCGCAGCCAGCCCGGCATGGTGTCCGGCTCGACGAACACGTTGGACAGGAACGTCAACGGGAACAGCACCATCATGCTGACGCCCATCACCGACTTCTCCGAGCGCAACAGCAGCCCGAACATCGTCCACACCCACGAGAACGCGAACGAGAACAACACCAGCAGCAGGATCCCCACCGCCACGCCGACCGCGCCGCCCTCCGGCCGGAAGCCGAGGATCAGGCCGACGATCAGGATCACCACGGCCGCGGTGAGGTACCGGAACACGTCACCGAACAGGGCACCGACCAGAGCGGCCGGCCGCCAGATCGGCAGCGTGCGGAACCGGTCGAACACGCCCTTCGAGATGTCGACGTTGATGCCCGTCCCGGTGTACATCGTGATCATCACGACGCTGGTCACCATGATGCCCGGCAGCAGGAACTGCAGGTACTCGGTCACCGAGCCGGCCAGCGCCCCACCGAACAGGTAGGTGAACATCAGCACCATCATGATCGGGAACATGGTGACGTCGATCAGCTGCTCCGGCACGTGCTTGATCTTGAGCATCGCACGCCAGCCGAACGTGCGCGCCGCGGACCACGCCGACGGTCTCGGCGGCGCCTCTCCGGCGGCGAGCACGGCGTTCAGGCTCTCCGCCGCGGGCGTGTAGGTGGACGTCTGTTCCGTGGTGGCGGTACTCATGCCGCGACCTCCTCGGTGGTGGCTGGGTGGTCGGTCAGGGCGAGGAACACCTCGTCGAGGGTCGGCTGCCCGAGTGCGAAGTTGTCGACGACGATCCCGGCACCGGCCAGCTCGGCCAGCGCGCGCGACGCCTGCTCGGCGGCCTCCCGGTCGGAGTCGTCCCCGGACAGCTGCGCGGTCAGCGCGACCGGGTCCGCGTCGAGGTGCACGCCGGCGCCGAGCACGCCGGACAGCACCCGCAGCGCCGACTCCCGCTGCGCCGCGTCGCGCAGCCGGACGTGGATCGAGCCCGCGCCGACCGACGCCTTGAGCTCGCCGGGCGTGCCCTCGGCGATGACCTTCCCGTGGTCGATCACCGCGATCCTGGACGCCAGCTGGTCGGCCTCGTCCAGGTACTGGGTGGTCAGCAGCACCGTCGTGCCCTGCGCGACGATGATCCGGACGATGTCCCAGACCTGGTTGCGGCTGCGCGGGTCGAGGCCGGTGGTCGGCTCGTCCAGGAACAGCACGTCCGGGGTCTTCAGGATGGACGCGGCGATGTCGATCCGCCGCCGCATGCCGCCGGAGTAGTTCTTGACCTGCCGGTCCGCGGCGTCGCTGAGCCCGAACGCGGCCAGCAGCTGGCTCGCGCGGTCCCGCGCCGCCGGCTTGCCGTGCCCGAGCAGCCTGCCGATCAGCACCAGGTTCTCGCTGCCGGTCAGGTCCTCGTCGACCGAGGCGTACTGCCCGGTCAGGCTGACCTTCGCGCGCACCGCGTCCGCCTCGCGGACCACGTCGTGCCCGAACACCCTGGCCTCGCCGCCGTCCGGGCGCAGCAGGGTGGCCAGCATCTTCACCGCCGTCGTCTTGCCGGCTCCGTTGGGGCCGAGCACCCCGTACACCGAGCCGGCCGGGACCGTCAGGTCGATCCCGTCCACGGCGCGGTTGTCGCCGAACGTCTTCACCAGTCCGGCGGTCTCGATCGCCACTTCCGTCATCTCTTCTTCCCCTCTCTCACGCCAGGTATGGCCGGGTGGCCCGGGCGTCCCGGAGCGCGAATCCCCACCACGTCAGTTGATCCATCATCGTCGTGACCGCGACCTCGTCCTCGTCCCTCGGCGTGCCGTCCGCGCCGAGCGACGTGAGGTCGATGGCCACCTCGGCGCGTACCGCCATCACGTGCAGTTCGGTGAAGACCACCCGCAGCGCCTCGACCGCGTAGTGCCCCCGGCTGCGGCACCCGTAGGACACGAACCCGACCGGCTTCGCCAGCCACTCGTCGTAGGCGGCGTCGATCGCCTGCTTGAGGCCCGCCGGGAAGCTGCGGTTGTACTCGGGGGTGACGACCACGAACCCCTCGGCCCGGTCGATCGCCGTGCCGAACTCCCGCATCGCGGACGTCACCCCCTCCGGGGGTTCGAGCACGTCGAGCACGACATCGTCGCGCCGAGCGGCCCGGTCGACAAACCATTTTCCGATCGAGCCGCCGGTCCGGCCGTCCGCCGGGTCACCGATGATCACCGCCGTCCGCAGCCGCTCGTCCATCTCGTCCTCCTCGGTCCCACCCGGAAGGCGCCAGTCGGTCCGCCAGATTCGATCTGGCGGATCGACTAGAGCCGCCAGACGGCCGGCTCGGCCGGCGCGTAGCGGCAGGTGGCGCCGGTGGACACCGCCTCGCGCAGGTGCGCGGCCAGCTCGGGGTGGCGGTCGTCGAGCTTGCGCAGCGTGTCGCGGATGCGACCGGTGACCGCCTTGCGCGCGCGTTCGGCCTCGTCGCCGAGGCGACGGGTGCGGCCGCCGAGCCCCGCGGCCGAGCGCAGCTCGGTGAGCAGGGCCTCGCGTTCCTCGTCCAGCGCGGCGGCCCGGGTGTCGTCGCCGGACAGGGCGGCGGCGTCGATCTCGTCGTCCAGTTGGGACAGCCGTTTTCGGTACGCGGCCTTCGCCGTGGCGTCCAGGACGTCGTCGCCGCCAAGCCGGGAGGCGGCCACCACCTCCTCGCCGCCCTCGGGGTTCAGCAGCCGCGTCGCCGGGACCTCGGTTCCCGGCGAGGACAGCAGTACGTGCAGGTCACGCAGGCCCTTGGCGTCGGGCATCAGTACGGTCCGGCCGGCCATCGCCAGCGTCCACACCGCACCGTCCCGGCGGAACTCGGTGGTCTCCGCCGGAGGCGACGCGGGCGCGGGCGCGGCGGTGCCAGCGCGGTGCCGCACGCCGATCGCCGCGGCCTCGCGGGTGGCCTCCTCGACCAGCGTCGCCGCGGTCGCCCTGTCCGCCAGCGAGCCTCGGCCGCGCAGGGCGGTGGCCAGCCCGAGCTTGGCCTCGATCACCCACGGGCGGGCGCCGAGCAGCTCGGCCGAGCGCAGCGCGGAGGTGAACCCGTCGGCGGCGGCAGGCCAGCGCGCCTGCGCCGCGTCCACTGTCGCCACCCACAGCCGCACCGGGCCGGCGACGTCGCAGCCGTACAGCGACACCAGCCAGTGGTCGGCGTACGGGGCGAGGTCGGCGCGGGCCCGCTCGCACGTCGCCGGGTCGCGGGTCAGCGCCGCGACGTGCGCGCGGAGGCGGAACAGCAGCGGCAGGAACGAGCCGCCGACCGGCTTGGTCCTGGCGTCGGCGACGGCCAGGCAACGGGCGGCCTCCTCGGCGTCGTCCCGGAGGGCCGCGGTGATGCCGTCGAGCAGTTCGGGGAACGGGTATGTCGACTCCCCCACCGCGCGCCGCAGCTCGTCCAGCGTGTCGAAGTCACCGCGCAACGCGGCCAGCGCCCACCTCAGGTGGTGGCCGATGTGCCCGAAATGCGGGTGCTCGTGTTCGTCGCCATCCTCGAACCCCTTGGCCAGGAAGGCCTCCGCCTCGGCGAACCGGCCCCGCATGCCGGCGATGATGGCCTGGTCGACGCTCGCCGCCATGGCCATCGTCGGCGCGGGAACCACCTCGGCCAGGCGCACGAACTCGCGGAAACGATCGTCGTATCGGGGTTGGCCCTGTTCGAGCGCGGCGACCCAGCCGAGCGAGTTCGCCCACTGCTCCATCTCCCGGTCGCCGGTCCGGCGGGCGACCGTGACCAACTCGTCGGTGAGGGCCTGCCGCTCGGCGGCGTTGCCCAGCCCCCACAGCTGGTCGTGCATGGTCCACAGGCTGAAGCCGAGCTGCTCGTCGTCGTTGTCGCTGCGGGCGGTGGCGATGAGCTGCAGGATCACCTCCTGCGCCAGGTGGTCGAGGGACCTGCCGCCGGACCGGTCGACCTCGCCGCCGCGCACCAGCCTGCCGTGCGCGGCGCGCAGCAGGTCGGCCTTGGCCTTCGCGCCGGCCACCTGGTCGCCGACGCCGTACAGGGTCAACGCGACCCTGGCCAGCACCTCCGGATCGTCGATGGCGAGCGCGACGTCGGCCGCCTCCCGGAAGACCACGGCCGCGTCCTCGCTCGGGCCGAAGTGGTAGAGCAGGCTCCCCAGGTCGAGGCAGACGCGGGCCCGGCGGGGGTCGTCGCGGCCGCAGAACTCCAGCGCCCGGCGGTAGTGGCTGGTGGCCTCCTCGAACGCGACCCGGCGGCGCGCGTCCTTGGCGGCGGCCAGCAGGTGGTCGAGCACCCGGGCCGGCGCCAGCTCGTCGGCGGCCAGGTAGGCGTGCCGGGCGAGGTCGGCCGGGAAGATCCGTTCGGCCAGCGCGGTCGAGGACTCCAGCGCCCGCACGACCGCCGCGTGCCGCTGCTTCCGCTCGTCCTCGTCGAGCGACTCGTACAGCGTCTCCCGCACCAAATCGTGGGCGAAGGCGAACAGCCCGTCGCCGAGCGGCACCACCAGCCGGGCGGTCACCGCCTCGTCGAGCAGCCGCGCCACCTGCGGCGTCGGCGCGCCGACGATCGCGGTGAGCACCCGCCGGTGGAACTCCCGGCCCAGTACCGAGGCCCCGGTGAGCAGGTCCGACACCACCGGCGCGAGCAGCGACAACCGCCGCCGCACCGCGTCCCGCACGCCCGGCGCGACGGCGGTCGGCGTGCCGCCTCGGTGCCACAGCCGTGCGGTCTGCTCCACGAAGAACGGGTTGCCGCCGGTGCGCAGGTGGACCTCGGCGACGGTGGCCCGGTCGGGCTCGGTGCCGGTGGTGCGGCTGAGCAGCGCGCCGACGTCGGCCTCGTCGAGCCCGGTGAGCGTGATCGTGGTGGCCCGGGCGAGCAGCGGGAGCAGCAGCGGCGCCAGCGGGTGCCCGCCGGCCTCGACCTCCACGTCCCGGTAGGTGCCGACCAGCAGCACCCGCTCGAACCAGGTGTGCTGGGCGACGAACTCCAGCAGCCGTACCGACTCCGGGTCGGCCCAGTGCAGGTCGTCGAGCACGACCACCACCGGGCGTTCCTGGGCGACGGCGACCAGCGCGCTGGCGACCGCGTCGTAGAGCTGGAAGGTCGCCGCCGGCTCGGTGGTGGGCGCGTCGCCGAGCAGGAACGCCAGCGGCGAGCCGGCCGCCGACTCGGCCGCCGCCCACTCGTTCCCGGTGGCGTGCCGGCGCAGCGCGCGGACGACCTGCACCCACGGCCAGTACCCGGGCGCCGCGGCGGAGTCCCAGCAGGAGCCGGACAGCACCAGCGCGCCAGCCCGCCTGGCGGCCTCCATGGCGGCGGTGACCAGTGTGGTCTTGCCGATCCCGGCCTCGCCGGTGACCAGCACCATGCCGCCGTGGCTGTCGGCGACGCGGCCGATCTCGGCGTGCAGCAGCGCGGCGGGGTGGTCCCGCCCGATGAGCTCGGCAACTGCCATGTCGGATACGTCGACTTTCACGTGGTTCGTCTGGTGGTCCCGATCGTAGGCAAGACCACCGACAAACCGCGTGCGTCCTCAGTTGCGGTGGTCAGTGGCGGTGATCGCTGACCGAGCCGGTGCGGGGGTCGTAGAGGATGTAGCCGCCCTGGAAGTTGTGCCGGCGGATGCCGTTGTGGGCGAACTCGTCGCTCGTCGGGTAGCCGAGGTAGCTCCGTTCCCAGCCGCGCGCGGCCCACCGGGCCCGGATCGGCCCGTGCACCTCGTGCGCGCCCGTCGCCCGGCTCCAGTAGATGGACCCGAGCCGGTCGCCCTTGCGGAAGTGGTTGTAGGCGCCGAGACCGTCCGGGGTCGGGGTCTCGCCGGTGTACGGGTAGCCGAGGAAGCCGCGCTCCCAGCCCAGCGCCGCCCACTTGCCCCGGATCGCGTTGCGCACGTCGTGCGCGCCGGTCCCCCGGCTCCAGAAGATCGAGCCCCGCTGGAAGTGGTTGTAGCAGCCGGTCGCGGTGCAGGTCTCGTTCGTGGTCGGGTAGCCGAGGACGCCCCGGTCCCGGTCGAGCGCGTCGTACCGGCTGTAGATGGCGCCGGCCACCCGCTTCGCCCCGGTGCCCGGCGTCCAGAAGATCCCTCGGCCGCCGCTGCCGTTGGGCGCGAACAGGGTGTATACGCCGCCGCCCGCGCCCGGCAGCTCGTCGGTGATCGGCGCGCCGAACACCGGGTGCCCGCCGACGGCCAGGAAGTTCGTCAGGATCCCGCCGAAGATCCCCTTCGCGCCGTGCGCCGGGGTCCAGTACATCCGGCCGCCCGCGTACTCGCGCCAGCGCACCGAGGTGTCACCCTGCTCGGCGAGCGTCGGCGCCCCGAGCCGGTTCCGCAGCGCCTCGTCGCCGGCGTACCGCCGGTCGATCGGCGTCAGGTAGGTGACGCCCAGGGTCTGGTCGGCGTCGCCGAGCCGCAGCTCGCGCACCCGGTTCCGGTCGCCGTCGGCCCAGGCCTCGAAGGTCGCGACGCCGTCGGCGGCCGTCCCCGGCGCGACGATCGTCAGCACGGAGCCGACGGTGAACAGCCCGGAGCTGGTCTGCTCGTCGCCGATGGTGAACGCCGCCGCGACGCTGCTCTCGATCGTGATCCGGCGCTGCTTGGGGTGCACCACGAAGGTCCGCGCCGCCACCGCGCCCCTGCTGTCGGTGGCCGCCGCGGTGATCTCCAGGTGCGTGTCACCGGGATGGCCCTCGAAGGGCATGGTGAACGTCGGCCCCTGCTGCTGCTCGCCGGGGTGGTCGTGGCAGTTGCCGATGCCCCGGCAGTGCACGAGCTTCGCCGACCAGTCGACCGGCAGCGCGCCGTCCTCGGCGTCGGTGGCGCTGCCGGTGGCCGTGATGGTCTCGCCGACCACGAACCGGTGCTCCGGGTCCGGCGGGCTCAGGGTCAGCTCCGGCGGGTGGTTGCCGGGGTACACGGTCGCGGTCGCGGAGTCCGACGCCCGGGACTCGCGCACGGTCAGCGTGGCGGTGAAGCTCTCGCCCGGCCCGTAGGTGTGGGTCACCGTCGCGCCGGTGCCGGTGGTGCCGTCACCGAAGTCCCACTCGTAGCCGAGGGGGTCGTTGTTGGGGTCGTACGAGCCGGAGCCGTCGAAGGTCACCGTGCGGGTCGCCGGATCGACGGTGCTCGTGATCACCGCCGTGGGCGGGTGGTTCCCCGGCGCGTACACCAGCCGGCGGATGGTGGCGGCACCGATGTCGGCGAACGCGATGTCCCCGCTGCCCGGCACGGCGGCGAACTTGACCGGCCTCCCGACGCCGCTGCCGAGCCCGCCGTCCTCGGGCGGCGTGACGAGCCTGCCCTGGTCGTCGAACCGCAGGGTCCACAGGTGGTTCGGGCTCGTGTAGTCGCCGAAGAAGTACCGGCCCCGGTAGGCCTCGGGGTAGGTCTCGCCGGTGTACACGATCCCGCCGGTGACGCTGCTGCCCTCGGAGCGCGGATACGTCCACAGCGGTGCGGTGCCGGTGACCGCGGCGCACTCCGGGACCTCGCGCCACACCGGCGTGCGCTGGTTGCCCTCCCAGCAGGGCCAGCCGTAGCTCGCGCCGGCGTTGACCAGGTTGATCTCCTCGTAGCTGCCCATGCCGACGTCGCCGAGCAGCGGGCGCCCGGACACCGGGTCCAGGCTGAACCGGAACGGGCTGCGGAACCCGCTGGCGTAGACCAGGCTGCGGGCCGACCGGGGGTTCGCCGGATCGAAGTACGGGTTGGTCGGCACGCCGGTGCCGTCGGGGCGCAGGCGCAGCAGCTTGCCGTGCGGATCGTCGATGTCCAGTGCGCGCAGTGACAGCGGGTCCGCACCCTGGAAGTGCGCGGAGTCGCCGATGCTGACCCAGACCGAGCCGTCCTCGGCGGCGATCACACTGCCGACGCCGTGCACGTTCGAGTCCGCCGAGGCCCGCAGGATCACCTGCTCGTCGGTCAGGCCCGTCGGGTCGCCCGCCGCGTCGACGGTCACCGTCCACCGGCTCAGCCGCATGACGCCCTGCGCGCCGGAGCCGGCGCCGGTGCCGTCAACCACGCGGCCGGTGTACACGGCGCGGCTGGTGGCGTAGTCCGGTGCCACGGCGAAGCCGGTGAGGCCGAGGTCGCCGGTGGCGTTGGTGGGCAGCATGGCCAGCTGCCGGGGCTCGCCCGTCTCGGGCACCCACATGACCTTGCCGAACTTGCCCGTGGCGATCAGGCTCTGGTCCGGCAGGTAGCCGAAGTCGGTGATCAGGTCACCCGGTCCGGCGGCCGACGGCGGCTCCATCCCGGTCGGGATCTCCTGCAGTACGAAGCCGTCCTCGAGGACCGGCGCCGCCTGCGCCGGCCGTCCCACGACGATCACCACGAGGCCGCCCAGCACCGCGACGGCCGCCCCGAGGGCGAGCCAGACCTTGTTGCGCACCGTTCTCCTGAGCGGACACGTACCCTTTGCCAACTATGCGTCGACCTTATCGCCGGATGGAGTGAAGGCGTTTCACCCGGTCGTGTCGGGTTCCGCTCGGTGGTCAGCCCGGTTCTTCCAGAATATGACCGGAGAAGACGAACACCCGGACCGCGGTGCCGGTGGTCGGGTGCACCTGGGCCAGGTAGGCGGTCGCGGGGGTGCCGACGATGTCCTCGATCGCGGCGAGGAAGTCGGCGCGAGTGGCCTCGTGCAGTGCCTCGTGGTGGCGGATCACCGCCTCCCGGTGCCCGCGCTCGCCGAGCACGGAGTCGGCGACGGTCAGGCTGTCGATCGACAGCACGACGAGGCTCACCGGGTCGTCGTCGCTGACCGAGACCTGGACGTTGCGGGGGCCGCGGCCGTAGAACTGTCGTTCCAGGCTCGTCACCTTCTCGGCGACGGCGTTGCGCTGCGCCCTGGTTATCCGCATGGCGCTTTCCCTTCGCCGGCATTCGCCGAGCATTGTCTCCCAGAGATTGTCTCCCGGCTCTCCCGCCGGATAGGCTAACGGGCGAGCATCGCTCATCCCACCGGGAAACCATAGTGGCTGATCGGGCCGTGCCGCAGCGTGTCACCGGCACAGGTGAGCCGCGCGGCGGCACGACTCGAGCGAGATACCTCTCGTGGTGGCCTCGAGCGAGGGTCGCGGGTGCACTGCCGCGGCCGGCGTGCGCGGACACCGCGGGATGCGACCGAAAGGGCTTGTCTCGTGAGTACGTACGTTCGTTCCGACGCGCCTTCCGCACGAACTCCGGCGGAATTGCGCGAAATCGTCACCGAAATCGCCGAAAAGCCCGAGGAATGGGTTGAGTCGGTCCGTTTCGATCTGACCAGAAGGTTCTATTCGCGACTGCACCGCACCGATTCCCACGAGGTGTGGCTGATCTGCTGGGACATCGGCCAGGACACGCTGCTGCACGACCACGGCGGCAGCGTCGGCGCGTTCACCGTGGTCCGCGGGTCGCTGACCGAGGACCACGGCTCGGTGCGCCGCACCGGGCTCCGCACCCGCCGGCACCGCGCGGGCGACACGGTCGGGTTCGGCGCCGACTACCTGCACAACCTGGTGAACGTGGGCACCGAGCCGACGGTGTCCGTGCACGCCTACTCCCCACCGCTGCGCTCGATGAACTTCTACTGCTGGCTGCCGACCGGCATGCACCACCTGCGGGAAATCTCCTGCGACAACCCCGAGCCGGACACCACCGCGCTGGAGACCGAGGCGGCCCGACTGCGGGAGGCGGCGCTGTGACCGACCGGATCAGTGGCCTGTTGGCGGCCGCTCGGGCGGTCATCACCCGGCACGAACCGGCGGCCGCGGCCGAGGTGCTGCGCCGCGGCGGGCTTCTCGTCGACCTGCGGCCGACGGAGTTCCGGTGGCGGTTCGGGGAGGTGCCGGGGGCGATCGCGGTGTCCCGGCACGTGCTGGAGTGGCGGCTCGACGTGACCAGCGAGCATCGGCTGGACGAGCTCGGGTACGGCGAGGCGGACCGGGAGATCGTGCTGATGTGCAACGAGGGCTACACGTCGAGTCTGGCCGCGCACCAGGTGATGACCCAGCTCGGGCTGACCAACGTCGCCGACGTCATCGGCGGCTACACCGCCTGGCGCGACGCGGGCCTGCCCACCGTGACCCGCCTGGCCCGGTAACGCCGAATGCCCTGAAGGTGACCTTCGGAGACGCCGGGCGTCGGCGAAGGTGACCTTCAGGGCATCGGGTGCCCCCGGGGCAGGTCAGGCGATGCGACCGTGTGCGAGCACGATGCCCCCGAGCCGGTCGTCCGGCAGGTCGAGGAGCTTGGCGAGCACCTCGTGCGCCGGACCGGTCTCCTGCCAGAACACCCGGCGCGGAGCCATGACGTCCTGGTCGGCGGGCATCCGGGACGCGACGACGTCGTCCTCGTCGTTGAGCTGGACCACGTCGACCACGTCGTGGTGGGCGCGAACCCCCACCACCGCGACGACGTCGCCGTGCTCGTCCCTCGGGTCGACGAACCGGAAGCCACGGGCCACGAGGGCACGGAGCTGGTCATCGGTGCTCGTCGCGCCGGGGCGGGACGTTGCACTGGCGGCCATCGGGCCTCCTTCGGTGCTCACACCGGTCTGTGCGCCGGTTTCAGCTGGTCTTCACGCGCTCCAGGAACGACACCAGGTCGGCCCGCTCGTAGACGAGCACGGGCCCGCGGGGGTCGCGCGAGTTCCGCACCGCCGCCACTCCCCGCTCCGGCCACGCCAGCTCGACACAGTTGCCGACCGCGCCGCTGCGGCTGCTCTTGCGCCAGGTGGCGTCACCGAGCTCGACCGCGGACATTCCGTTACGAACGCCGGTGTTGTGACTGTCTGTCATGTCTGCCCACCTTCCCCTGCCCCGACAACCCCCACTGCGACCGACAGTGGGTGCATCTGCACGTGCAGTTGCATGAAAAACGCTAACACGTGCTGGTGCAGCGGTAAATGCACGTGCAGACGCCACGGGCGCACACGATCTGGTCATCATCCGTGACGGGAAGTGTCCGCGCAGGTCAGCGCGGCGGGTTACTTTTCGTGATCACGTGAACTACTTTCAGATGTCACCCAGTTGGGTAACGGATTCAGATCGCCGCGCGGATCTTCGACACCAGCTGGCGGCTGCGGTCGGGCGTCTCCGCGTCCACCGCGAGGTGGTCGATCACGCGGCCGTACTGCTCGATCTCGCCCGGTCGGTCCAGGTACAGCGCGCCGGCCAGGTGCTCGATGTAGACCACGTCCGGCAGCGCGGGCTCGGCGAACCGCAGCACGCTGAACGACCCCTCGGCCGAGTAGCCGCTCATCTCGTTCGGCACCACCTGCAGCGTCACGTTCGGCTGCCTGGTCACCTCGAGCAGGTGGTCGAGCTGCCGGCGCAGCACCGCCGGCCCGCCGATCGGCCGGTGCAGCACCGACTCGTCGACCACCGCCCACAGCCGGGGCGCGCCGGACCGGGACAGCACCTTCTGACGCTGTAAACGCAGCCTGACCCGCCGCTCGCCGCCCTCGTCGAGCTGATCCGGGCGTCCGTGGCTGATCACCGCGCGCACGTACTCCTCGGTCTGCAGCAGACCGGGCACGAACTGCAGCTCGTAGTTCTGGATCAGCGACGCGGACTCCTCGAGCCCGACGAAGTCCTGGAACCAGTCCGGCATCGAGTCGGTGTACCGGTGCCACCAGCCGCGCTCGTTGGACTTGCGGACCATCTCCAGGAACACCGAGCGCTCACCGGGGTCGGTGACCCCGTACATGCTGAGCAGGTCGGCGACGTCGCGCTCCTTGAAGCCGACGCGGCCGAGCTCCATCCGGCTGATCTTCGAGTCCGAGCCCCGGATGTGGTAGCCGGCGTCGGCGCGGGTGATGTCGGCGGCCTCGCGCAGCCGCCGCAGCTGCGCGCCGAGCACGATCCGGCGGGCGGTGGGCGCGCCACTGGCCTCGGCGCCGGGCGCACCCGGCGTGACCGACTCCTCCGCGTCACCGCGTGGGTCGTCCGCGGCCATCTCCGCCCCTCCATCGTCGACTATCGGGTCAGCATCGACGACTCAGAGTACGCGCTCTGCGGCCAACCGGGGAGTAGCACCGCCGTTCTCACGTGCCGGCGCATGTGCGAACGGCGGTGCGTTCCATCGGCTTTCGCCGATCTCGCAGGTCAGTCGGGACGGGTCAGGCGGTGACCAGGCTCAGCCCGTACCGGCCGAGGATCTCGTTCACCGGCTGGAACCAGGTCTCGCCGCCGGAGGAGCAGTTGCCCCAGCCGCCGGAGGTCACTCCCTGTGCCTGCTCGCCGGTGATGAACGACCCACCGGAGTCACCACCCTCCGCGCACACACTGGTCTTGGTCATCTGGTGCACGGCGCCCTCGGCGTAGTTGACCGTCTCGTTCTTGGCGAGCACCCGGCCGCAGTGCCAGTGCGTGGTCGAGCCGGACCGGCAGATCGACGAGCCGACCGGTGCCTCGGACGAGCCGCGCACGAGCCGGTCGGGAACGGTGCCCCAGCCGAGCACCACCGGCACCGTCCACCAGCCGTGGCCGATGCGCACGAACGCGTAGTCGTCGCCGGGGAAGGAGCTGCCCGCGAAGCTGCCCATGGCGGAGCCGTCCCACCCCTTGACCGACGCGCCGGTGCCGCCGCAGTGCCCGGCGGTGACGAACCCGCCGTGCACGGAGAACCCGATCGAGCAGCGCACCCGGTCGTTGATGTAGTACGGGTCGCCGCCGACGGTCCCGGCCGCGAGGGTCTCGGGCCGCGCGTCGACCTCCTCGACCGTCACCGGCACCGTCCCGGACGCCCGGTCGACGAAGGCCTTGACGTCCGCGCGGTCGGTGCTTCCCTGCACGACCGACACCACCAGGCCACCCGCTCTCGGGTCGACCCGCCAGCTCGCGACGCTCGCCGGGGCCTTCCCCCTGTCCAGCCGCGCCTTCGCCGCGTCCAGCGACGCCAGGGTGTGCTCGACGACCGCCACCTCGGCGCCGGTGGCCCGGACCTCGTCGGCCCGGTCCGCGCCGGCGAGCCCGACGACGAGCGTGCCGCGCTCCGCGTCGAACCAGGAGCCGCCGTAGTCCGCGCCGGCGGCGGCCTTCGCCTTCGGGTCGATCCGCATGGCGGACGCCTCCTGGCGCACCCGCGCGACCGCCTGCGCCTCGGTCAGGCCGAGGTCGCGCTGCATGGCGGCGATCATTCCGTCGGACGCGGCGGCCGGTGCGGTTGCCGGGTCCTCCGGGGCGGCCGACACGGCGGGCGCCGTCACCACACCCAGTGCGACGAGCGCGCACGCGCCCGCCGCCACGAGCAGTCTGCCTCTCCTCATTCTCATCTGATTGCCCTCGCTGTCTCTCGCTGGTGTTCGCAGGGGAGCCGGGCCCGGGCCCGGCCTTCGAGATCGTGAGAGCGCTCTCACCTCCAACCGTGGTATGTCCGGCACCGCCCCGTCAAGGTCCAGACCAAAGTTGCCCGGCCCGGGCCAGTAGGGGACGACCCGGAAATAACCCCCATCAGGGCCGTTCTCGCTGGCCGGAGCCGGGAAAGCGGTCGCACCATGGCTGTATGACCCACGAACTGTCCAGCTCCGAACTGCGGGCCATCGTCCGCACGGACGACCCGACCAGGCGCTATCAGGTCGACGCGTCGCTCACGATCGTCGTCCACGACCTGGACGCGTTGCGCGCGGCCGCCCGGCGCGCCTTCGACCACGGCCGCTTCGCCAGTGAGCAGGAACGCGCGCGGGCCTGGGCCGCCATCGCCGACCACCCGGACCGACTGATCTCCCAGGCCATCGACTTCGCCCGGCTGACCGAGGACATCCCCGGCATCCTGGGCCACACCGCCGAGTGGACCGTCAGGCGCGACGAGCGCGGGTGCCGGGAAGATCCGCCTCCACCCGCGCCGCGGTCCTGAGCAGCGGCGGCAGCAGGTCGCGGCGCATGGCCTCCAGCGACGTCCGGCTCGCGTGGGCGGAGACGTTCACCGCGGCGACCACCGCGCCCGAGCGGTCCCGGACCGGCACCGCCAGCGCGCGCAGGCCCTCCTCCAGCTCCTGGTTCACCAGCGACCAGCCCTGGCCGCGCACCCGCGCGAGCTCCCCGCGCAGCGCCGCCACCGAGGCGACGGTCCGCGCGGTCAGCCGTTCCAACCTGACCGTCGACAGGTACTCGGCCAGTTCCTCGTCACCGAGACCGGCGAGCAGCACCCGGCCCATCGAGGTGGCGTAGGCGGGGAAGCGGGTGCCGACGCTGATCGACACGGTCATGATCCGGCTCACCGGGACGCGCGCCACGTACACCACGTCGTGCCCGTCCAGCACGGAGATCGACGAGGACTCGTTGACCTCGCGGACCAGGGCCTCCAGGTGCGGCTCGGCCACCTCGGGGAGCGTCAGGCTGGACAGGTACGCGTACCCCAGCTCCAGCACCTTCGCGGTCAGCGAGAAGAACCGGCCGTCGTTGCGGACGTAGCCGAGGTCGGCCAGGGTCAGCAGGAACCGCCGGGCGACCGCGCGGGTGACGCCGGTGACCGCGGCGACCTCGCTCAGCGTCAGTTCCGGGTGCTCGTGGTCGAAGGCGCGGATCACCGACAGCCCGCGCTCCAGCGACTGCACGAAGTCCGGCCCACGCCCCGCCACCGCTCACTCCCCGACTACAGACTGAAGAACACCGTCTCACGCTCGCCCTGCAACCGGATGTCGAACGTGTACCCGTCGGCCGACCGCGGCGCGATCAGCGTCGAGCGCCGGTCCGCCGGCAGGGCCGACAGCACCGCGTCGTCCGAATTGGACGGCTGGTCGGCGAAGTAGACCCTGGTCACGACCCGGTCGAGCAGCCCGCGGGCGAACACCGACAAGTCTACGTGCGGTGCCTGGAGCCGTCCGTCGACACCGGGCACCCGGCCGGGCAGCAGGGTGCGGATCCCCCACCGGCCGTCGTCGTCGGTGGCGCTGCGGCCGTAGCCGCGGAAGCCGGGTACCGCGCCGCGCGGGTCGTCCGGGTGGTCGAACCGGCCGTCCGGATCGGCCTGCCAGCTCTCGATCAGCGCGTCCGGCACCGGCTCGCCGGCACCGTCGAACACCCTGCCGCGCAACCAGATCGCGCCGGGCGCGTCCTCGGCGACCACGTCCGGACCGTCCAACCAGGTCAAAGCGTGCGAGAAGAACGGGCCCACGGTCTGGGAAGGCGTGAGTTTCACTGTGTTCATGGTTCGCTCCGTTCCGTCGCCAACACGCCGTCTTCCCTCCCGCTCACTGGTGCTCCATCGGAGTCTGTTCGCGTCCCCTGAGGAAGATGTCGAACCGGAACGCCAGCGCCCACTCCGGCACCGTCTCGGACAGGTCGAACGACGAGATCATCCGCGAGCGGGCCGCCTCGGGCACGGCGAGGTAGATCGGGTCCTGGTGGAAGAGCGGGTCGCCGGGGAAGTACATCTGGGTCACCAGGCGTTGCACGAACGCGCGGCCGAACAGCGAGAAGTGCAGGTGCGTCGCCCGCCACGCGTTCTCGTGGTTGCGCCACGGATAGGCACCCGGCTTGATCGTGACGAAGCGGTACCGGCCGGTCGAGTCGGTCAGGCAGCGGCCGACGCCGGTGAAGTTCGGGTCCAGCGGCGCCGGGTGCTGGTCGCGGACGTGCGCGTACCGCCCGGCCGAGTTCGCCTGCCACAGCTCCACCAGCGTGTCCGGCACCGCGCGCCCGTCGCTGTCCAGCACCCGCCCGTGCACGATGATCCGCTCCCCCAGCGGTTCGCCGTCGTGCTGGCGGGTCAGGTCGTGGTCGGTGGGCAGCACCCGGCCCTCGCCGAGCACCGGGCCGGTGACCTCGGTCAGGGTGTGCGGCAGCAGCACCGGCTCCTGGGTGGGCGCGCGCAGCACGGTCGAGCCGTAGCCGGGCGAGGCGAGCGGCGGATGCGTGCCGCCCGGGTCCCGCTGGTAGCCGATGATCACGACTGGCTCCCTTCCACGAGGCCACGCAACACGGTCAGCTCCTGCTCGGTCGGCGGTGCGGTGGTGCCGACCGACGGGGCGACCCGCAGGTCCCAGCCGGTCGCGGCCAGCACGTCGGGCACCGCGACGCCGGGGTGCACGCGGGTCAGCGTCAGCTCCCGGGTATCCGGATCGGGCTCCAGTACACCGAGGTCGGTGACCACCCGGACCGGCCCGGCACCACGCAGGCCGAGCGCGGCTCGGTGCCCGGCCCCGGTCCCGTAGCCGACCGAGGTGACGAAGTCGAGCGCGTCCACGAACGTCCGAGGGCTCTGCCGGACCATGACGAACACCTCCCGGCAGGAGGCCGCGATCTCCGGCGCCCCGCCGGACCCCGGAAGCCGCACCTTCGGCGAGGCGTAGCTGCCGCCGACGAACGTCGTGTTGAGGTTGCCGAAGCGGTCCAGCTGCGCCGCGGACAGGAACCCGACGTCGATCCGCCCTGGCTGGAGCCAGTAGTTGAACACCTCGGGCACCGACACCACGGCGTCCGCGGTCTCCCCCAACTCACCGTCCCCGATGGACAGTGGCAGTCTGCTCGGCTTGGCCCCGATCGCGCCGGACTCGTAGATCAGCACGAGGTCCGGGTTGTGCACCCGCCGCGCGAGGTTCGCCGCGGTACTGGGCAACCCGATCCCGACGAAGCACGACACGTGCCCGGCCAACGCCCGCGCGGCCTCGATGGCCATCATCGCTGTGTTCGATTCTTCGCTTCGCTCAGTCGCTGACACGCCGTCTTCCCTCCTCCCGTGCTCGGCGCTGACGCGCCTGCGCGCGCTCGTCAGTCCAGACGGCGTACGCTCCCTCGCTCTCGCTCCCGCACCGATTCCAGCCACTCGGTGAACCGCTCGCGGGATCGGCTCACGGCGTCCCAGGCGCGGTAGGCGTCGTTGTCCCGTTCGTAGTAGTCCTGCGCGTACGAGGGTCGTGCGCCGCCCGGGACCTCCGCCACCGCGGTCACCACCCACGACGGCAGCACCACCGCGCCCGGCCGGGGCTCCAGCTCGTCGACGACCTCCTCGACCGTCACCAGCGACCGGCTCGCCGCGAGCACCGCCTCCTTCTGCACGCCGACCAGGCCCCAGAGCTGCACGTTGCCGCGCCGGTCGGCCCGCTGGGCGTGGATCACCGTGACGTCCGGGCGGAGCGCCGCCACCGCCGCCAGCTCCTCGCCGGTGAACGGGCAGGTGACCGTGCGGATCGTGTCCGTGTGGCCGGCGAGGTCGGTGCCCTGGTAGCCGCGCAGTACCGCGAACGGCAGGCCGGACGCGCCGGCGACGTACCGGTTCGCCATGCCGGCGTGGCTGTGTTCCTCCAGCTCCAGCGGCGCCGGCCACCCGTTCTCCACCGCGTCCCGCAGCCGGTGCAGTGAGCCGACGCCGGGGTTGCCGCCCCAGGCGAACACGAGTTTGCGCGCGCAGCCGGCGCCGATGAGCTGGTCGTAGACGAGGTCCGGGGTCATCCGCACCAGGGTCAGGTCGCGCCTGCGCTGCCGGATGATCTCCAGCCCGGCGCGTGCGGGGATGAGGTGGGTGAAGCCCTCCAGCGCCACGGTGTCGCCGTCCCGCACCAGCTCCGCGACGCCGTCGGCCAGTCCCACCAGCTCGGCCAATGCCCTCTCCGTTCGCATGACGAACGAGCGTTCACTACTCGCACGATAGGAGCGGCCCACTGGTCAGTCAACGGTTGACGGCCCCGTGAGGTACCTCTACGTTCACCACGAGAACGAGCGTGCGATCTCCGAACACGCCACTCGATAGGGAGTCCGCCGATGCGCCGACACCTCGCCGCGCTCCTGTTAGCGCCGATCCTCCTCGCCACGGCCGCCTGCGGCTCGGACGGCGACGACGGCGGGGGCGGGTCCCCCGACCAGCCGGACAAGGTCACCGTCGGGGTCATCCCGATCCTCGACGTGGCGCCGATCTACCTGGGCGTCGAGAAGGGCTTCTTCGCCGAGCGGGACATCGAGGTCTCGCTCGAGACGGCCGAGGGCGGTGCGGCGATCGTGCCGGCGGTGGTCTCCGGCCAGTACCAGTTCGGCTTCAGCAACGTGGTCTCCATGCTGCTGGCGCACTCCCAGGGCCTGCCGATCAAGATCGTCAGCAACGGCGTCAACTCCACCGGCGTGGACGGCGAGGACTTCGCCGCGCTGATGGTCAAGGCCGACAGTCCTATCGAGACGGCGGCCGATCTGGAGGGCAAGACGGTCGCGGCGAACACGTTGCAGAACATCGTCGACACCAGCGTGCGCGCGTCGGTACGCGAGGCGGGCGGCGACCCGAGCAAGGTGAAGTTCACCGCGCTGCCGTTCCCGGATCAGCCTGCCGCGCTCGCGAACGGCCAGGTCGACGCGGTGTTCGTGGTGGAGCCGTTCCAGCAGGCGGTGCTCGCCCAGGGCGGCCGTAAGATCGCCTCCAGCTACGTCGACGCGGCGCCGGACCTCACGGTGGCCGTGTACTTCGCCTCCCAGCAGCTGCTCGCCGAGGACCCGGACCTGGCCAAGCGGTTCACCGAGGCCATGGCCGAGTCACTGTCCTATGCGGACTCCCATCCGGACGAGGCCCGGCAGATCATCGGCACCTACACCGAGATCGCGCCGGAGGTGATCGAGCAGCTCACGCTCCCGAAGTGGCCGGCGGAGGTCAACCGGGAGTCCGTGCAGACCCTCGCTGACCTGGCGCTGGAGGACGGGCTGTTGCCGGAAGAGGCCGACGTGGAGGCCCTTCTGCCGTGAGACTCGTGCTGGGGTTGGCGGGGTTGCTCGGCTTCGGCGTGTTGCTGGAGCTGGCGCCGAGGATCGGGCTCGTCTCCGAGCGGTACGCCCCGCCCACCAGCACGATCCTGACCACGCTCGCCGAGCAGGCGGGCGAGGCGCGGTTCTGGACGGCGGTACTCGACACCACCCGCACCTGGCTGCTCGGCCTGGCCATCGCGGTGCTGCTGGGCGTGCTCGCCGGCATCGCGCTCGGCTCGGTGCCGATCGTGCGCGCGGCGACGTCCTCGACCATCGAGTTCCTGCGCCCGATCCCGTCGGTGGCGCTGATCCCGCTCGTGGTCGTGCTGTACGGGCCCACGGTCACCTCGACGCTCGTGCTCGTCGTGTACGCGGCGTTCTGGCAGGTGCTCGTCCAGGTGCTGCACGGGGTCGCCGACATCGACCCGGTGGCGCACGACACCGCCCGCTCCTACCGGCTCGGCCGCCTGGCGCGGGTGCGATACCTGGTGTGGCCGACCGCGCTCCCCTACGTCGTGACCGGCGTGCGCCTGGCCGCGACCGTCGCGCTGATCCTCACCATCACCGGGGAGCTGGTGATCGGCCCCCCCGGGCTCGGGCAGGAGATCGCGATCGCGCGCACCTCCGGCGCGGTACCGGCGATGTACGCCTTGATCGTGGTCACCGGGCTGTTCGGGGTGGTCGCGAACGTGATGACCCGGGCCGCGGAACGCCGCGCGTTGCACTGGCATCCGTCGATGCGGACGGAGGTGCCGGCATGACCGTCCTGCGCCGCGTCGTGCTCGCGCTCGGGCTGCCGGTCGTGCTGGTGGCCGCGTGGTGGTTCGCCAGCGCCGGCAGCACCGACTTCTACTTCCCGCCGCTCGCCACGATCGTCGAGGTGTTCCCGGAGACCTGGTTCGGCTCGCGGCTGACCGACGACGTGCTGCCGAGCCTGGCCAGGCTGGGCATCGGGTACGCGGCCGCGCTGCTGCTCGGCGTCGCGCTGGGCATCGTGATCGGCTCGAACCGGTGGGTGCGGGCGACGACCGAGCCGCTGCTGGAGTTCCTGCGCGCGATCCCGCCGCCGGTGCTGGTGCCGATCCTGATCCTGGTCGCGGGCATCGGCGACACCATGAAGGTCCTGGTGATCGTCTCCGGCTGCCTGTGGCCGGTGCTGCTGAACACCGTCGAGGGGGTGCGCTCGGTCGACGACGTGCTCGCCGACACCTGCCGCACGTACCGGATCCGCGGCCGGCTGCGCTGGTGGCACCTGGTGGTCCGCTCGGCCAGCCCGCAGATCGTCACCGGCGCGCGGCAGGCGCTGTCGGTCGGGATCATCCTGATGGTGATCAGCGAGATGTTCGCGGCGAACAGCGGCCTCGGGTACTCGGTGATCCAGTTCAAGGACGGCTTCCAGATCCCGCAGATGTGGAGCGGGGTGATCCTGCTCGGTCTGCTGGGGGTGCTGCTGTCGGTGCTGTTCCGGCTGGTCGAGCACCGGGTGCTGAGCTGGTACCACGGCAGCCGAACCGCGAGTGAGGAACCCTGAGATGCTTGCCGTCAACGGACTGTCCAAGGTCTACACAGGACGCGGGCGCCGGGTCGAGGCGATCGGCGACCTCACCTTCACCGTCGAGGGCGGCAGCTTCGTCTGCGTAGTCGGCCCGTCCGGCTGCGGCAAGACCACGTTGCTGCGCTGCTGCGCCGGCCTGCTGCCGCCGACCTCGGGCACGGTCGCGCTGTCCGGCGCACCGGTGACCGGGCCGCCGGACGGGCTGGCGGTGGTGTTCCAGGAGTACGGCCGGAGCCTGTTCCCGTGGCTGCGGGTCGCCGACAACGTCGACCTGCCGCTGCGCGCGGCCGGGGTCGCCAGGGCCGAGCGGCGTGACCTGGTGACCGAGGCACTCGACGCGGTCGGCCTCGGGGACGCGCACCAGGCGTACCCGTGGCAGCTGTCCGGCGGGATGCAGCAGCGGGTGGCGATCGCGCGGGCGATCGCGTACCAGCCGAGGGTGCTGCTGATGGACGAGCCGTTCGCCGCCGTCGACGCGCAGACCCGCGCGGACCTGGAGGACCTGATCCGCTCGGTGTGGCAGCGGCTCGGCGTGACCCTGGTGTTCGTCACCCACGACATCGACGAGGCGGTGTACCTGTCCCAGCGGGTGATCATGCTGACCGCCTCGCCGACCCGGGTGGCCGACGACCTGGTGATCGACCTCCCGGCCGAACGCGACCAGCTGACCACTCGTAGCGACCCTCGGTTCACCGAGCTGCGCGGCCTGGTCTACGCCCAGATCCAGAAGGCCAAGCTCGAAGGGAGAACCCGATGAGCGGACTGCTCGACCCCGGCGTGTTCGCCGGCAGCGTGTACAGCGGGGGCTGGACCCAGCCGCGGGGTGGGAGCGCGCCGATCGTCGCGCCGGCCACCGGTGCGGAACTCGGCACCACCGGCGTCGCCGACGCCGCCGATGTCGCCGACGCCTGCGCGGCCGCCGCCTCGGCTCAGCGCGAATGGGCCGCGGCGACCTACGCCGACCGGGCCGGGGTGCTCCGCCGCGCGGGGGCGCTGGTCGAGGAGCATGCCGACGAACTGCGGAACTGGGTGATCCGGGAGACCGGCGCGGTGCCCGGGCTCGCCGCGTTCGCGGTCGGGGTGGCCGCGCAGGAGTGCTACGAGGCGGCCGCGCTGGCGTCCCGGCCGCCGGGTGAGCTGCTGCCGACGACGGAGCCGAGGCTGTCGCTGCTGCGCCGGGTCCCGGTCGGTGTGGTCGGGGTGATCTCGCCGTTCAACGTGCCGCTGATCCTGTCCATCCGCTCGGTCGCGCCCGCGCTGGCGCTGGGCAACGCGGTGGTGCTCAAGCCGGACGTGCGCACGCCGGTGAGCGGCGGGTTCGCCATCGCGCGGCTGCTCGCCGAGGCCGGGTTGCCCGACGGGCTGCTGCACGTGCTGCCCGGTGGCGCGGACGCGGGCACGGCGCTGGTCGAGGACCGGCACGTGCGGGTGGTGTCGTTCACCGGGTCGACCGAGGTCGGCCGGCGGGTCGGGGAGCTGGCCGCGCGGCACCTCAAGCGGGCGCACCTGGAGCTGGGCGGCAACTCGGCGCTGGTCGTGCTGGACGACGTGGACGTGGACCGCGCGGTGTCGGCGGCGGCGTGGGGTTCCTACCTGCACCAGGGCCAGATCTGCATGACCACCGGGCGGCACCTGGTGCACGAGCGGGTCGCGTCGACCTACGTGGAGGCCCTGGCCGAGCACGCCAAGGCGCTGCCGGTCGGCGACCCGGCGGCCGGCGAGGTGGCGCTCGGCCCGCTGATCGACGCCGGTCAGCGGGACAAGGTGCACACGCTCGTCACGTCCACACTGGACGCCGGCGCGACCTTGCTGGCCGGCGGTTCGTACGAGGACCTGTTCTACCGGCCGACCGTGCTCGACCACGTCGGCCCCGGCATGCCCGCCTACGCCAACGAGGTGTTCGGGCCGGTGGCGCCGGTCGTGCGGTTCGCGAGCGTCGACGAGGCGGTGGCGCTGGCCGCGGACAGCGCGTACGGGCTGTCCCTGTCGATCCTGACCGGGGACGCGATGCGCGGGCTCGCGCTGGCCGACCGGATCCCCACCGGGATCGTGCACATCAACGACCAGACGGTGAACGACGAGGCGGTGGCGCCGTTCGGCGGCGTGCTCGACTCCGGCACGGGCGCCCGGTTCGGCGGCTCGGCGAACCTGGACGCGTTCACCGACTCGCGCTGGATCACCGTGCGCGGCGACATCCCGGAGTACCCGTTCTGATGGAACGCACGCAGGTCGCGATCATCGGTGCCGGCCCGGCCGGGCTGCTGCTGGCGCACCTGTTGCACCTGCGCGGCATCGACTCGGTGGTGCTGGAGCGGCAGTCCAGGGCGCACATCGAGCGGCGGATCCGGGCCGGGGTGCTGGAGCAGGGCAGCGTCGACCTGCTGACGTCGGTGGGTCTCGCGGATCGCCTGCACCGGGAACGCCTGGTGCACCACGGGGTCGAGCTGCTGTTCGACGGGGTCGGCCACCGGGTGCCGTTGTCCGAGCTGTCCGGCCGCGAGCTGACCATCTACGGCCAGCACGAGCTGGTGAAGGACCTGGTGGCCGCGCGGCTGGCGACCGGCCGGCCGTTGTGGTTCGACGCGCCCGCCGTGTCCGTCGAGGGCGTCGAGGACGCGCCGGTGGTGCGGTACGTGCACGACGGCCGGGAGCACGAGCTGCGCTGCGACGTGGTGGCCGGCTGCGACGGCTTCCACGGGGTCAGCCGCCCGGCGGCGGGCGGGGCGTTGCGCGAGTACGAGCACGGGTACCCGTACGCGTGGCTGGGTGTGCTGGCCGAGGCGCCGCCGTCGGCCGAGGAGCTGATCTACGCCTCGCACGACCGGGGTTTCGCGCTGCACAGCATGCGTTCCCCCACGGTCACCCGGCTGTACCTGCAGGTGGCGCCGGACGAGTCCGCCGAGTCCTGGCCGGACAGTCGCGTGTGGAAGGAACTCGCCGTCCGGCTCGGCCGGGACCAAGGGTTCGAGCTGACCGAGGGTCCGATCGTGGACAAGTCGGTGACGGCGCTGCGCAGCTTCGTGGTGGAGCCGATGCGGCACGGCAGGCTGTTCCTCGCCGGCGACGCCGCGCACATCGTCCCGGCGACCGGCGCGAAGGGCCTCAACCTGGCGGTCGTCGACGTCGCCGTGCTGGCGTCCGCGCTCGGCCGGTTCTTCGCCGACGGCGACGAGTCCGGGATGGACGCCTACTCGGCCACGTGTCTGGCCAGGATCTGGCGGGTACAGCACTTCTCGTGGTGGATGACGTCGGTGCTGCACCTGGCGCCGGACGGCGACCCGTTCACCCGCCGCCTGCAACTGTCCCAGCTGCGGTACCTGACCAGCTCGACCGCGGCCGCGACGTCGTTCGCGGAGAACTACGTCGGCCTCCCCTTCCCGGAAGGAGTCACATGAGTCCCACCGAGGTTCCCCCGTTCCGCGCCGACCACGTGGGCAGCCTGCTGCGGCCGGCCGCGCTGCTGGCCGCCCGCGACGACCACGCCGCCGGGCGGATCTCCGCCGAGGAGCTGCGGTCGGCCGAGGACACCGCGATCCGCGAGGTGGTCGCGATGCAGGCGGAGGCCGGGCTGCGCTCGGCGACCGACGGCGAGTTCCGGCGCACGTCCTGGCACATGGACTTCATCTACCGGCTCGGCGGCATCGGCCGGTCCGACGACGAGTCGATCAAGGTGCGGTTCGAGAACCCGGACGGGGTGATCGAGTTCAGCTCGGCGGCGCTGCACGTGGACGGCCCGGTCCGGCTGACCGAGACCGTGTTCGCCGACGACTTCACGTTCCTGCGCGAGGTCGCGGGCGACGCGGTCACCCCGAAGCTGACGATCCCGTCGCCGAGCATGGTCCACTACCGGGGCGGCCCGGCCGCGCTGGACCCGACGGTCTACCCGGACGAGGACCTGTTCTGGGCGGACCTGTCCGAGGCGTACGCGGAGCAGGTGGCCGGGGTCTACCAGCTGGGCTGCCGGTACCTCCAGCTCGACGACACCAGCCTGGCCTACCTGAACGACCCGAACCAGCGCGCCCAGCTCGCCGCGCGCGGGGACGACGCCGAGCACCAGCACCTGCGCTACATCAGGCAGATCAACACCGCGCTCGCCGGCCGCCCGGACGACCTGCGGGTGACCACGCACATGTGCCGGGGCAACTTCCGCTCGTCGTGGGCGGCCGAGGGCGGCTACGACTTCGTCGCCGAGGCCCTGTTCTCCGAGCTGGCCGTGGACGGCTTCTTCCTGGAGTACGACGACCCCCGGTCCGGCTCGTTCGCGCCGCTGCGGTTCGTGCCGCCCGGGAAGATGGTCGTACTCGGCCTGGTGACCACCAAACGCGGCGAGCTGGAGTCGAAGGACGAGCTGAAGCGGCGGATCGACGAGGCGTCGAAGTACGTTCCGCTGGAGCAGCTGTGCCTGTCCCCGCAGTGCGGCTTCTCGTCCACCGTGGAGGGCAACGTGCTGACCCACGACGAGCAGGTCGCCAAGCTGGCGCTGATCGTCGAGGTCGCTAGCGAGGTGTGGGGCTGACGCCCTGGTGCAGGCGGGCGGCGTTGCCCGCGCCGACCGCGTACGCGAGCCGTTCGGCAGCGTCGGCGTCCAGCACGTCGTCGGCGAGCCAGGAGTCGAGCAGGCGGCCGAAGTGGTGCCGCCACAGCACGGCGCCGAGGTGGTGCAGCTCGGGCAGCACGTTGCCGTCCGAGGAGTAGAGCACCGAGTCGAACGGGGCCAGTTCCAGCGCCTCGGCGAGCACGTCGTCCGCGCGGACGCCGACGAACGGGAGCGTCAGTCCGATGTCGACGGACACGTGGTCGAACACGTGCGCCAGGTACGCGGCGTTGCGGTGGAACGGCCAGCAGTGCAGCAGCACCACGTTCGCCCGGGTGGTGCGCAGGAAGTCGGTCAGCAGCAGCGGGTCGACCTCGCGCAGGTGCAGGTCCTCGTCGCCGAACCCGGTGTGGAACTGCAGCGGCAGGCCCAGTTCGGCGGCGACCCGCGCGGCCTCGTGCACGACCCAGGCGTGCAGCACCGGGTCGGTCAGCCGCGACCCGCCCGAGCGGAGCCACTCGCCGGCCGCGCGGGTCGCGTCGCGGTCGGACGGGCACTCGCCCGGCACGTCGAGCCCGGACCGGTAGGCGACGACGGTCTTCAGCGCCACCGCGTCGCGTGCCCGGTCCCGCAGCTCCGCGCGGAACGCGTCGAGCAGGCCGTGCGCGCCGTGCCCGGCCGTGCTCTCGGCGACCTGCTCGACCCGGACGACCTCGTGCCCGCGCCCGCACACCTCGCCCGGCGAGAGTTCCGGGGACGGTGCGTAGCCGGTGTCGACGAACCAGTGCTCCACGCCGGTCGCGCGCAGCAGCCGGTCGGTGGTCTCCCGCCAACCCAGCTCGGCGCGGCGCTCCAGGTAGTCCTCCGGCGCGGCGTGCGCGGGCAGGTCGAGCAGCGGCGCGCACCACCGGCGCACGGCCAGCCCGAGCGAGGAGTGCCACCGGTCACGGGTGCCGGCGGCGGCCGCCTCGGTCAGCCCGCCGGCGAACTCGGCCGGTTCGGGGTCACGGGCGAGCACGGCGTGGCAGTGCTGGTCGATCAGCGGCACGTCGTCGGTCGCGGCCATCGGATCACCACCGCCAGCGGGTCGCGGCGGCCAGCTGGTGCGGGTCCAGGTCGGCGCAGCGTTCCGCCTCGGCACGTCGCACGGTCAGGATCGCGTCGTGCAGCTCGGGGCCGAGGGCGTCGGCCAGGACCGTCGACGCGGCGAGGGCGTCGGCCGCCGCCTCGGCCGACCTCGGCAGCCGGTGGACGCCGGCGGCCCCGGGGTCGTCGAGCAGGGCCGGGTCGCCGGTGACCGGAGGCGGCAGGCGCAGGTCGTCGGCCATCCCGGCCAGCCCCGCGGCGATCACGCAGCCGACGACCAGGTACGGGTTCGCGGTGCCGTCGAAGCACTTGAGCTCGGCGTTGGCCGACTCCTCGGTGCCGGCGATCACGCGCAGGGCGGTCTCCCGCGTCTCGTGCCCCCAGCTCTGCCAGATGCCGGCCCAGCGGGAGGGTCGCAGCCGCAGGAAGCTCGCCGGGTGCCCGGCGCCGATCGCCAGCAGCGCGGGCAGCTCGCGGAGCAGGCCGGCCAGGAACGCCTCGCCGGGCGGCCGCATCGCCGCGAACGTGTTGCCCGCGTCGTCGTGGACCGACAGGTGCAGGTGAGCGCCGGAGCCCGCGCCGTCCGGGTCGACACTGGGTGCGAAGGTGGCCCGCCAGCCGTGCGCGAGGCTTCGCGAACGGACCGTGTGCCGGACCAGCACCGCGTCGTCCGCGGCACCGACGGGGCCGTTCGGCGCGACCGACACCTCCAGTTGGGCGGTGGCGTACTCGGGGTGGAACTGCTCGACCGCGAGCCCCTGGCGGGTGAGGTCGTCGACCAGGTCCACCGCGTACCCGGCGACGTGCTCCAGCCGGATCTGCCCGTAGCCCGGGCCGTCGAACGCCGGGGTGAAGTCACCGGTTCCGAGGATCCACTCGTGCTCGAACGCCATCCGCAGCGTGAGCCCCCGGCGCACGGCCGCTGCCTCCTGCCGAGCGGCGAACGCACGCTGACAGGCGACGAACGACTCGCCGGTCTTGGTCAGTTTGTCCGCCGGCGCCCACGCCCAGCCCGGCATCGCCGACAACGCCACCAGCCGGTCGAGGTCCGGCACCAACCGCAGGTCACCGTCCGGGCCGCCCAGGTACTCCCCCGCCACCATCACGTCGTCCGCCCCGAACGCCTCGAAACACGGCGACGCCCCGACCCCGGCCGAGACCGCCGCGTCCAGCCGCTCCAGGGGCACCGTCTTGACCCGGGTGATCCCGGCGTTGTCCACGAACGACAGCTCCACCAGCCGCACCCCGGCCGCGCGCAACGCCTCCACGTTCGTCGCCATGCGATCAGGGTCGCAGGTGAGCCGCCGGCGCGTCCACGGATGGCTCAGCCGAGCCAGCGCAGCAGGGTGGCGGCGTCCTCGGCGAACGCGGCCGGGTCGTCGTCGCGGACGAACTCCAGCAGGGCGTGCCCGTCGCCCATGGCGGAGAGCACCGGCAGCCACATCGACTCCCGGGCGGCGAGGGGCAGCCGGTCGCCGGTGTCGGTCCAGGAGAACACGTGCGCGGTGACCGGGCGCAGAGTCTCCACCGCGGTGAGCGCGTCGGCGGCCGAGGACCCGATCGGGGGCTGCCAGTACGGGCGGGCCGCCGGCACCTCGGCCAGGAGCTCCACAGTGGACTCCAGGGTGTCGGTGAGGGTGTTCGCGTGGTACTCCAGGCAGACCGTGACCCCCTCGCTCGCGGCGAGCGCGGCCACCCGGGCGATGTCGGCGACGACGGCGGCCCGGTCGGTCTCGGCCGCCGACCCGCGCTGCCCCGCCCAGATCCGAACCCGCGGCGCCCCGAGCGCGACCGCGGTACGGAGCACGTCGTCGAACGAGCCGCCCGCCCCGGCCCGGTAGTACGAGCCGTACGCGCTGACCTCGATCCCCGCGTCGGCGCACCGGGCGGCGGTCTCCCGGGCGGCCACCTCGTCGGGAACGTGCACGTCACCGCCCCACTCGACCGCCCGCAGCCCGGCCCCGACGACGAGCGAGACGATCTCGGGAACGCTCAGCTGACGGAAGGTGACGGAGACCAAACCGGGAACGAGGGTCATCCGACGCTCCCGGTGTTGTCCATCGGCGCCCAGCCGAGCTCTCGTTTCGCCTTGGCCAGGCTCATCGTGCGTTCGTCGCCGTCGCCGCTGATGGCGTAGAAGTCGAAGCCGTGGCCGCGGCGGGCGAGGGCGGCCTCGATCGCGGCGGCCACGTCGCGGGCCGAGGTGGAGATGGCGCGCTGCATCGCCGGGCCGTCCTTGGGCCACGCGTCGTCGGGCACCGGGAAGCACAGCCGCAGGCACACCGCGTCCATCCCCCAGGCGACCGTCGCGTTGCGGCAGACCTCCTCGCCGAGCCGCTTGGCGAGCCCGTAGAAGTCGTACCCGTCCGGCGGCGTCGACTCGTCCGGGTAGCGGCCGAGCCGGTCGTCGTCGCGGGGCGCCGGGCCGGGGTCCGCGCCGTAGAGCGGGTGCGCGTACACGGACATGCTGCTGGTGTAGACCATGTGGGTGGCCCCTGCCCGGTGTACGCCGGTCAGCGCCGCGTACATGCCGGGCACGGCGACGTCCAGGTGCGCCCGCGCGGTCTCCGGCGTGCCCCAGTCCGCGTTCGGCCCCATCGCCATGAACACCAGGGAGTCGACCCCCTCGGCGAGCGACGCGACGAGGTCGACGTCGTGCAGGTCGCCGGTGTGGTAGGCCACGCCGGGCGTTGGGACCTTCGGCTCGGCCAGGTCGAGCACCCGAAGCTCGTGCCGCCGCGCCAGGTGCGGCACCACGATCGACCCGACCGAGCCGCAGCCACCGATCACCAGCAGGCGCATGACGCTCCCTTCAGACCCGCACGTGCGCGTCCCGTCCGGCGCGCAGCCCGACCACAGTGTGCACGGCCGCGACCCCGGCGAGCACCGCGAGCGGCACCCGCCAGCCGCCGGTCGCGTCGTGCAGCGCGCCGATCGCCACCGGTCCGACGGCGGCGAACAGGTACCCGATCGCCTGCCCCATCCCGGCCAGCGACGCCGACGAGCGCGGGTCCGCCGCGCGCAGGCTGAAGAACGCGAGCGCGAGGAAGAACAGGGTGCCCGCGCCGGTCCCGGTGACCAGCGCCCACACCGGCGCCAGCTCGGGCGCGAACAGCAGCCCCAGGTAGCCCGCCATCGCCAGCACCGACCCGCCCGCCGCGATCATCCGCTGATCCGGCAGCCGCCGCAGCACCAGCGGCAGCACGAGGCTCATCACGACGCCGATCATCTGGTAGACGAACAGCATCCAGCCCGCGTACTCCTCGCTCCGCCCGGTGTCCTGCACGATCGACGGGAACCAGGCGACCATCGTGTAGAACCCGCAGGCGGACAGCGCCATGAACGCCGAGACCTCCCAGGCGAGCGGCACCCGCCACGGCGCCCTCGGCCGGTCGGTCACCGGCTCCGGCTCGGTCCGGCGACGCAGCTGCGGGCTCCACAGCGCGATCGCGACCAGTGCGAGCCCCGCCCAGCACCCGAGCGAGGCACGCCAACCGCCGGGCAGCACCCCGGCCAGCGGCACCGCGACCCCGGCCGCGGCGGCGGCGACGATCCCCATGACGGCGGTGTAGACGCCGGTGACCGCGCCGACGTGGTCGGGGAAGTCCCGTTTGGTCATGCTCGGCATCAGCACGTTGCCGACGGCGATGGCCGCGCCGAGGAACACCGTGCCGGTCCAGAGCAGCCCCGGCACCGGAAGCGACCGGAGCACGATGCCGGCGACGAGCCCGACCATGGCCACCAGCAGCATCCGGTCGACGCCGAACCGCCGGGCCAGTCGCGGCACCTGCGGCGAGACGGCCGCGAACGTGAGCAGTGGCAGGGTGCCGATGAACCCGGCCTCGCCCGCGGTGAGCCCGATGTCCTGGCGGATCGTCTCGAGCATCGGCCCGACCGAGGTCAGTGCCGGACGCAGGTTGGCCGCGACCAGGAGAAACCCGACGACCAGCAGAACGCGGCGGCCGGTCCCCTGGTCCTTAGCAGTCCTCACGACCGTCACGGAGCAACGGTGTCACACCGGCCGACCCGCCGGCAAATCACCACCGGAGCGCGCAGCAGATCGCCGGCACGCAGCGCGGCCGGGCGCGGCGGTCCGCGCAGCGCGGTTCCGGCACGTGCGCGCTTCGGGCGGCGGTCTCCCAGGCCCCCGGTGGCACCTCGAACGCCGGCACCAGGACCGGGACCGTCCCCTCGTCGTCCACCGGCTCGGTGACCCCGCGCTCGGCGAGAGCGGACGCCCGTACCCACTCGGAGCGCGCGACAACGGGCGGCGGGCCGCACCTCGGATCGGACGCCCGTGCCGCGCGCACGGGCCCCGCGTTCCCGGAACGTTCCGGGAACTCCACGGGATCGGTGGCCGCCTGGCCCGGCGTGCCGATCCGATCCCGCGACGAGTTGGCCGCACACGCCGAACGCGCGGAACGAGGACTGCTCGCGCTGTAACGCGACCTCGCCGGCCGGGTGCTGACCGCGCGGGACGACCACGGCGTCGTGGAGGTCTCGGTGGACAGCACGGGCGCGGTGGTCGAGGTCGCCCTCGACGCGTCGGTCGTGTCCCGGATGGACCCGTCGACCCTCGCGCACGCGGTGCTGCGCGCGACGAGGGCGGCCCAGGAAGCCGCGCGGCGGCTGGTCGGACAGCGCCGCGCGTACCACCTCGGTACCGAGTGAAAGGCAGGAAACCCATGAAGGCCGGTCTCACCGGCGGGCGGGGCGCACGCGGCGCGGGACGGGAGTCCGGAGGCCGGCCGCTGAGCACGTGAGGTTCGCCACCCGTGTGGGTGATCGCCGGATCTGGTGAGATGGCGGCGTGGCCTGGATCGAGCTCGAGAACGCGGTGAACGTGCGGGACGTCGGTGGACTGCCCACGGTTGGGGGTGGTTCCACGGTGCCCGGGCGGCTCGTTCGCTCGGACAACCTGCAGGACCTCTCCCCCACCGACGTCACCCGCCTGGTCGACGAGGTCGGCGTACGCACGGTGATCGAC
This sequence comes from Actinophytocola gossypii, assembly GCF_025165815.1. Classification (GTDB taxonomy): domain Bacteria; phylum Actinomycetota; class Actinomycetes; order Mycobacteriales; family Pseudonocardiaceae; genus Actinophytocola; species Actinophytocola gossypii. Next base: position 46,815 of record NZ_JAFFZE010000032.1, read on the forward strand.
CTGCGCAGCCACGCCGAGGTCACCTCCGAGGGGCCGGGGCCGCTGCGCGCCGTCGACCACGTGCGGCACCTGCACCTGTCGGTCCTCCCGGAGAGCCAGGGCATGACCGACGCCGCCGCCGACGCGCTCGCGCTGAACCGGCGGCGGGCCCGCGAGCGGGACGCGTCGGACCTGATGCTGGCGTTCTACCTCGGCTACCTGGAGGACCGTCCGGACAGCATCGTCGGGGCGCTGCGCGCGATCGCGGACGCGCCGGGGGCCGCACTCGTGCACTGCGCGGCCGGCAAGGACCGCACCGGCGTGGTCGTCGCGCTGGCGCTGAGCGTCGCGGGCGTGCGGCGCGAGGTCGTGGTGGCCGACTACACCGCGACCGCCGAGCGCATCGACCGGGTCCTCGACCGGCTGCGCTCCTCGCCGACCTACGCCGAGGACGTCGACCGCCTGCCCGCCGAGGAGCACCGTCCACGAGCGGCCACAATGGACAGGTTGCTGGCCCGACTGGACAGCGACCACGGCGGCGTGCTGGGCTGGCTCGCCGAGCACGGCTTCGATGCGCGGGACGCCAAACGCTTGCGCGACAAGCTCCTGGAGGTCTGACATGGCTAGGTCCGCGCTGGTCACCGGTGGTACCGGCGGGCTGGGGGTCGCGGTCACGACCGCGTTCCTCGACGCCGGCTGGCGGGTCGTGGTGCCGTGGGTGGTCGAGCGCGAGCTGACCCGGATGCCGAAGCACCCCCGGCTCAAGCTGGTCCGCGCCGACCTGTTCGACGAGAAGTCCGCCCTCGAGTGCGCGGCCGCCGCGGCGTCCAACGCGGACGCCCCGCTGCGCGCGGTGGTCAACCTGGTCGGCGGCTTCGCCGCGGGCGGGCGGGTGCACGAGACCCCGATCGACGAGTTCGAGAACCAGCTGCTGCTCAACCTCCGGGCGACGTACCTGACCTGCCACGCGACCCTGCCGTACCTGGTCCAGTCCGGCGGCGGGTCGATCGTGTGCATGTCCAGCCGCGCGGCCAAGCGCCCGTTCGCCGGCGCCGCCGGCTACGTGACGTCGAAGGCCGGCATCCTCGCCCTGGTCGACGCCCTGAACGTCGAGTACGCGGACGCCGGCGTACGCGCCAACGCCGTACTCCCCGGCGTCATCGACACCCCCGCCAACCGCGAGGCCATGCCCGACTCCGACCGCCGCGACTGGGTCGCCCCCGCCGACATCGCCCGCACCATCCTGTTCCTCGCCGGCACCGAGAGCTCCACCATCAGCGGCGCCCACATCCCCGTCGACCGCGCCTGACCGCCCTGACCCCTAAGGGGCGATTTCAGGGAGCGGGCCGGATGCCGGCCGGGGCGGCGTCCCCATAGTGTCTGTGGCGTGGTTCTCATCGAGACGGACTCGCTCGAAAAGCGATACGACGACAAGGTCACCGCGCTCGCCGACCTCTCCGTGGCGATCGAGCCGGGGATCGTCGGACTGGTCGGGGTGAACGGGGCCGGCAAGAGCACGCTGATCAAGCTCGCGCTCGGTCTGCTGGCGCCCACCGGCGGCAGCATCCGCGTACTGGGGCACGACCCGATCGCCGACGGGGAGGCGGTGCGCGCTCGGGTCGGCTACATGCCGGAGCACGACTGCCTGCCACCCGACGTGATCGCGGCCGAGTTCGTGACGCACATGGCGAGAGTCAGCGGTCTGCCGGCGGCGACGGCCCGCGAGCGCGCGTCGGAGACGCTGCGCCACGTCGGCCTGTACGAGGAGCGCTACCGCCGCATCGGCGGGTACTCCACCGGCATGAAGCAGCGGGTCAAGCTCGCGCAGGCGCTCGTGCACGACCCGGAGCTGCTCCTGCTGGACGAGCCGACCAACGGGCTCGACCCGGAGGGCAGGCGCGCCATGCTGGACCTGGTGCACCGGATCGGCAGCGAGTTCGGGATCTCGGTCGTCGTCTGCTCGCACCTGCTCGGCGAGATCGAGCGGATCTGCACCTCGCTGGTCGCGATCGACGCCGGCCGGCTGCTGCGCTCGGCGACCCTCTCGTCGATGACCCAGCACAGCGACCTGCTCATGGTCGAGATCGACGAGGACCCGGCCGACCTCGCCGAGTTCCTCGGCCGGCACGGGCTCGAGGTGCGCAAGGACAAGCGCTCGCTGATGGTGCGCATCGGCGGCGAGCCGGACGAGACCTACGACCTGATCCGGGACGCGGTCGCCGAGCTCGACCTGTCGCTGCACCGGCTGGAGCAGCACCGCCACCAGGTCGCCGACCTGTTCCGGGACCTGCCCACCGCGGAGGCGACGCATGCCTGACACACCCACCGGTGTCATCCACGACATCGGCTACCAACGCTACGAGGGGCCTCGGCTCGGCCGCGGCTACGCGACCCGGTCGCTGTTCACCCGCAACGTGCGCGCCGCCTACGGGCTCGGCCGCAGCGCCTGGGCCAAGGTCCTGCCGATCGGCCTGCTCGCGGCGGCGTCGATCGCGGCGCTGATCCTCGTCGTGGTCAACACCCAGCTGCCGATCGAGGTGATCGACTACGTCGGCATCGCGTCGACGTTCACCTACGCCGCCACGGTCTTCGTCGCGGTCGTCGCGCCGGAGCTGGTGTCCACCGACCTGCGCAACAACCTGGTCGCGCTGTACCTGTCCCGCCCGCTGCGGCCCCGCGACTACGCGCTGGCCAAGCTGGCGGCACTGGCCACGGCGACGTTCGTGATGTTCGCCGGGCCGATGGTGGTGCTGTTCCTCGGCATGGCGTTCAGCACCGACAACGGGTTCGCCGGGGTGATCGAGGAGTTCGGCGGGCTGCTCGCCGGCCTCGCCGCCGCGGCGATCCACGCGGCCGTGCTGGCCGCGATCGCGCTGCCGTTCGCGTCGCTGACCGGCCGCCGGGTGTTCGCCACCGGCATGATCATCGCGGTGAGCCTGCTGACCGCGCCGATCAGCGCGATCCTGCAGACGCTCAGTGAGGACGCGGGCGGCCAGCTCGCCGGCCTGATCAACCCGGTCAACCTGCTCAACGGCGTCGACCGCTGGCTGTTCGACGGGGGCGTCTTCGACGTCGGCCCGTACGGCGCGGTGTACGGCCTCGTCTCGCTCCTGGTCATCGCCGTCGGCACGGCGTGCACGCTCTTGCGGTATCGGAAGGTGAAGCCATGACCGCGGTGGAATTGGACTCGGTGTCCCGCTGGTACGGCAACGTGGTCGCGGTCAACGACGTCACGCTGACCGTCAACCCCGGCCTCACCGGCCTGCTCGGCCCGAACGGCGCCGGCAAGACGACCGTGCTGCACCTGATGGCGGGGCTGCTCGCGCCGTCGCAGGGCACGGTGACGGTCGGCGGCGAGGCCGCGTGGCGCAACCCGGACATGTACAAGCAGCTCGGCCTGGTCACCGAGCGGGAGAGCGTGCCGGGGTTCCTGACCGCGCGGGAGTTCGTGCTCGCCTCGGCGAAGCTGCACAAGCTGCCGGACCCGCGGGCCGCGACCCGCGCGGCGCTGGGCATCGTCGAGATGGAGTCCGCGCAGGACCGGGAGATCTCGACCTACTCCAAGGGGATGCGCCAGCGCACCCGGGTCGCCGCCGCGCTGGTGCACGACCCGACGGTGCTGCTGCTCGACGAGCCGTTCAACGGCATGGACCCGAGGCAGCGCATGCACATGATGGAGCTGCTGCACCGGATGGCCGACGAGGGCCGGACGATCCTGTTCAGCTCGCACATCCTGGAGGAGGTCGAGCAGCTGTCCGGCACGGTGCAGGTGATCGTGTCCGGCCGGCTGGCCGCCTCCGGCGACTACCGGCACATCCGGCGGCTGATGACCAACCGCCCGCACGTGTTCACCATCTCCTCGTCCGACGACCGCCGCCTCGCGACCGTCCTGATCGGACAGGAGTCGGTGTCCGGCGTGTCGATGGCGGACGGCGCGCTGCAGGTGCACGCGAGCGACTACGGCACGTTCACCCGGGCACTGGCGAAGCTGGCCAAGAAGTCCGGCATCCGGCTGACCAGCGTCCTGCCGGCCGACGAATCCCTCGAGAAGGTCTTCTCCTACCTGGTGGCGGCATGAACACGACTGTCATGGCACTGACCGCGCGGGCCCTGCTCGGCCGGCGGCGAGTACTCCTGCTGTTGCCGATGCCGTTGGTGCTGATCGGCATGACGCTGATCGGCTCGACCGCGTCCGGCGTCGAGGCGTCCGAATGGGGCCCGACGGTGTTCGGCAACCTCGGGTTGAGCGTGATCCTGCCGCTGACCGCGCTGATCGTCGGCAGCAGCGTGCTCGGCCTGGAAATCGACGACGGCACGATCACGCACCTGCTGACGAAACCGTTGCCGCGCAGCGAGATCATCCTGTCCAAGCTGTGCGTGGCCTGGCTGGTGACGACGGTGGCGACCGGGGTTCCGCTCGCCGTGTCGGCGCTGATCGCCGGGTCCGGAGCGCTCGCGGTGGGGTTGGTGGCCGGGGCGCTGCTGGGGTCGCTCGCGTACTGCGCGCTGTTCCTTGCGCTGAGCGTGATCAGCAAGCGTCCGGTGGCGGTGGGGCTGGTCTACATCATGCTGTGGGAGAACCTGCTGGTCGGCTTCGTGGACGGGGCGCGGGTGTTCAGCGTCCAGCAGCACGCCACGTCCTTCGCCAACGCGATCGCGCAGTCGGACATGCTCAACGACACCGTCCCCGTGGTCACCGCGATGATCGTCGCCGCGGTGTTCGTCGGCGTCGGCACCGTCGGCGCGACGATGAAGCTGCGCTCCTTCGGCCTCACCGGCGAGGCGACCTAGCCGTAGCGGGCGTTCTCGAGCATGACCGCGATCAGCTCGGTGCGACTGGTCCTGGTGTCGGGGTGGTCCGGGCCGAGGATGTGGCGGCGGGAGCTGAGCACGTCGCGCAGTTCGGTCGCCGCCTCGCGGAAGCGGCCCATGCCCATCAGGACCGCGGCCAGGTTGTGCCGGCTGACCAGAGTGTCCGGGTGCGTCGCGCCGAGCACCCGGACACACGCGTCCAGCTCGGCGCGGTGCGCGGTGAGCGCCTCGTCCTGGCGGCCGAGGTTGTTCAGGACGGCGGCCACGTGGTCGCGGCTGGTCAGGGTGTCCGGGTGGTCGGGGCCGAGCAGGCGGTTGCGGGTCGACAGCACGCCGCGGTGCTCGGTCAGCGCGGCCTCGTAGCGGCCGAGCGCGTTGAGCGCGACGCCGACGTTGGTGCGGCTGACGAGGGTGTCGGGGTGGTCGGGGCCGAGCAGGTGGCGGCGCGCGTCGAGGACGTCGCGGTGGCAGGCCAGCGCCTCCTCGTGCCGGCCCAGGTGCCCGAGGATGGCGGCGTGGCTGTTGCGGCGGCTGAGGTTCTCGACGAGGTCGGCCGGAGTGTCGATGGGGTCGTCGAGGGTGCGGGCGTGCATCTCGAGCGCCAGTTGGTAACGGCCGGCCCGGCCGGCGGCGTGGCCCATGGAGCGGGCGTCGGTGGTGCCGGCGTGGCGTAGTGCGGTGCGCAGGACCTCGTCGGGGACCGGGTCGAACGGGTGCGTGCGCTGCGTGTGGTCGACCAGGTAGTCGAAGACCGTGACGGTGTCGCCGTCGCGGGCCAGCAGGGGTGACGGGTCGGGCTCGGTCGCCCAGGCCCAGGCGTCCGCTGTGGACTCTCCGGGCTGGTAACGGGCTTGCACCTCGTCGAGCAGTGCGACCGGGAGCGGGCCGCGGAACCCGGCCCGGCGGCAGTCGACGGCGGCGGAGACGAGCGCGGCGCCGCGCGGGTGGGTGCCGTCGCGCCAGCGGGCGAGCAGACGGGGTCCGCCGGCGAGGTGCTCGGGCAGCCGGTCGGTGTGCGCCAGGGCGTCGGCGAGCGCCGGGACTCGGCGGGCGCGGGCCAGCTCGGCCGCCGAGAACGCCGGTGCGAGGTGGATCAGCTCGGCGGTGGCGAGCAGGCGGTGACGGCATTCGGCGAGGGTGCGGTCGGACTCGGTGGTCAGCAGCTCGTACTCGTGCCGGCGCATGGTCGCGACGGCCACCCGGTGCCCGCCGACGAGGAGGTCGTCGAGCGTGCCCGGGGTGAGGACGTCGAGGAACCGGTCGAGGTCGTCGAGCCAGAGCACGGCGCGGCGGGCGGTCGCCATCTCCGCGACGGTGGCGGCGAGGTCGGTCGGGGCGGGCGCGAACAGCCGGTGCCGGCCGAGCGCCGCCGACGTCGCCGCCCAAGCCAGCCGGGACTTCCCCGCCGCCGCGTCCCCGACGACCAGCGCGAACCGACCGGGCCGCAACAGGTCGACGAGCTCGTCGTGACGGTCGCGGCGGACGTAGGGCGGGGTGCCGCCGACGGCCCGGTGCACCCCGATGGTCACCGGGTCGCGGACCGAGCGCACGCTGCCGTGGCGCCTCATTCACACCTCCTACCGTTCGCGTCGTCGCGACCGTGCTCAGCGTGACACGTTCCGGCACGGGAAGATGACACGAGCCCGTAGTCCCGACGGGTTCGCGGCCAGGACGCCGACAGGGCATGATCGAGTACCCGCGGATCGGCTCGAGGCGCCTACCCGGCGGTTGTCCGCACGTCACGAGACGCGCGAGCCCGCGGGTCGGCGGAGTCGGCGCGGTCGGCGGAGTCGGCGCGGTCAGCGCGGTCAGCGCGAGTCGGCGCGAGTCGGCGGAGTCGGCGCGAGTCGGCTCAGTCAGCGCGAGTCGGCTCAGTCAGCGCGAGTCGGCTCGGTCAGCGCGAGTCGGCGCGAGTCGGCGCGGTCGGCGCGATGATCGAGCTTCCGCGTGCCTGCGGTCTGCGCGATGATCCATGCCGGGCGCGGCAACGAAACCGAAGGATGAGGTGGCGCGGTGGTGAACGGGGTTGGCACGGACGGGCGCTGGTGGGTGACCGTGCTGTCGGGAACGGCATGCCTGGTGGCGCTCGTGGTGTGGATGTTCAGTTCCGGGACGGCGCAACTGGTGTCCGGGTTCCTCGGCGCGTTGGCCGGGCTGGTGCTCGTCGTGGTGTCGGTGGTGAAGGCGATCGTCGATCACCGGCCTGGGGTGGTGCTGGTGACGCTGGCGTTCCTGGGCGTCGGGGCGTTGCTGAGCGCGATCGTGTTCGGTTTCGCGTACGTCGGTGAGTCGTTGACGTACGTGGGCGGCGAACCGGCGACGGCCGAGATCACCCGCTGCGAGGAGGAAACCGGCGAACCGGACGACGACTGTGTGGCGCGCTGGACCGTCGGCGGGCGGGAACACACCGGCGAGATCGAATTGTCGTTCGCCCAGCAACCGGGCGACACGGTTCCGGTCCACGCGGTGGACGGCGAGGCGGTACGGGCGGGCGGGCTGACGGTGCTGGTGGTGGCGTCGAGCGGGGTCGCCGTGCTGTCGCCGGTGGTGGCGTTCGTGATCTACGTGTCCGTTCGCCGCTCCCGCCGGACCTGACGGATGGAGCCCGTACCGGGGGTTCGTCGGGCTTGTCGGTTCTGGTGGCGGGTGTGGTGGTCGTCGGTTACGTGTCGGTGCGGCGTTCGGGGTGGCCGTTGGCTTGGCGGAGGGAGCGGCGGAGGACGAGGGCGTAGCGCAGTTGCCTTGCGGCGTAGCGGATCTGTCGGCGGCGGGACGGGCGTAGGTCGTACAGTTCGGCGCGGAACTCGGCGCTGAAGCGGTCGCGGTGTTCGGCCGGTAGCAGGAACACCGACATCGACAGCAGGACGCGGGACAGCGGATTCAGGTGCAGCACCAGCACGCCGGTGGACACCTCCGCGCCGGACAGGGCCAGGTCGCGGGCTATGTCGTGCGCGTCGGCCAGGGTGCGGGTGAGGGCCGTCGCGTTGGGGATTCCGGCGGCCAGGTCGCGGACGCGGGCTATCGCGAAGGTCAGTTCCCACGGGTCGTCCACTTCGGACAACGCGGTCAGGCGATCGCTGATCAGGTCCGCTTCGGCGAGGTGTTTCGGGCGGTGGCGGCCGGTGCCCATGTGCCGGGACATCGAGTGGGCCAGCAGGCGCGCGCGGACGTAGGACTGCCCGAGCACGGTCGCGAGCACGCGGGCGCGTCCGCGCGAGCGGGTGTCCGCGAAGGACATGCCGATGGCGCGGAACACCTCGCCGTGCCGGCCGCTCTGCGGGGACACCTCGAACTGGACCAGGGCGCGGAGACGCAGGACCAGCCCGGAAACCGTGTAGCGGAGCCGCACGCCGATCACTGGCCGCCACTCCCCGCGAGTCCGGGACGCAGCCGAAGCCGCGCCACGGTGGCGTCGGCGCGGGCCAGTGCGGCCTGGACGGACGCGATGCCGTTGGGGTCGAGCCGGTAGTAGCGCCGGCGGGGCCTGCCCTCCTCTCGGGGATCGATGTTCTCCCAGTGGCTGCGCAGCCACCCGACCTTCTCCAACCGCGCGAGGATCGGGTGGATCGTGCCGCTCGGCAGGCCGGCGGCGGCGCAGATCTCCAGTCCGTACATCTCCCGTGACGGGTCTTCCAGCAGCGCGTGCAGCACGCGCTGGGTCGGAAGCGTCATCCGTGGAGGCGAGCTCTCCCCAGGCATTGGGCAACTCTACTTAGCCCCTAGGTAGAGCACAACCGTGAGTGACGACGTACGCGATCAGGCGATCTTTCGCCACCACCCGTCCGGGTCGGGTGCGTCGGCGACGGATAACAGCTCACCGGGTCGTGGGACCGCGACCTGGACGTCGTGCCGCGCGGCGTCGGTGAGCAAGCGCTCGACCGGTTCGGACCAGGCGTGCATGGCCAGGTTGAACGTTGCCCAGTGGACCGGCACGAGCAGGCCGCCGCCGACCGCCCGGTGGGTGGCCACGCCCTCCTCCGGTGTCATGTGGATGTCCGGCCAGTACGGCGAGTAGGCGCCGATCTGGATGAACGTCACGTCGAACGGGCCGTACCGCTCGCCGATCTCGCGGTAGCCGTCGAAGAAGCCGGAGTCACCGGTGTAGAACACGCGCTGCCCGGCGCCGGCGACCACCCACGACGCCCACAGGGTCCCGTTGCCGCCCGGTCTGAGCCGGCCGGAGAAGTGCCGGGCCGCGGTGGCGGTCAGTTCGACGCCGCCGACGGTGGCCGTCTCGGTCCAGTCGAGTTCGTCGACGCGGGACGGCGGGACCCGCCACCGCTCGAGGTGTGCGCCGACGCCGAGCGGGACGACGAACCTGGCCTCCGGCCACAGCGCCGCACTCCGCCGGATCGTGGCCATGTCGAGGTGGTCGTAGTGGTCGTGCGAGATGACCACGGCGTCGACCGGCGGCAGGTCCTCCAGCGGCACCGGCACCGGGTGCAGCCGTCGTGGGCCGAGCACGGCGGACGGCGAGGCCCGCTCGCTCCACACGGGGTCGAACAGGATCCGCCGGCCGTCGAGCTCGACCAGCACGGTGGCGTGGCCGAACCAACTCACGCGTAAGCCGTCCGGACGGGTGGTGAAGTCGGGTCTGACCAACGGCACCGGGGCGGTCGGACGTCGTCGTTCGGCACCGAAGGCCATGTCCCGCAGCGCCCCGGTCGGCGGTGTGACGTTGGCCGGCACCGTGTTGTGGAAGGCGCCGTCCCGGTAGTTCGGCGAGGCGCGCATCCGGGCCAACCGGTCCCCCGCCGGGCGGCCGCCGAGCGCGGCCGGCACCTGCCAGCCCGCCCGGACCAGCGCGGCGCCCGCGCCCACCGGTACCAGCAGCGTCGAGCGCCGTACCAGCTCGTTGACTCGCATCGTTGTCCCCCTTCTCGGTCGTCGACATCGATACTGCCCTGAGCCGGCTGAGGGAAAACTGAGAACGCCGCACACCTGGATGGTGCGCGGCGTTCTGGCAGGTCAGCGGTTGTTTTCACCGCTCAGCGAGTGGCGGCGCGGCGGCGCTGGGCGCCGTAGAGCACCAGGATCGCGCTGAGCAGGATCAGATTCTTGATAACGAACTCGCCCTCCGTGGTCAGCATCAGCACGTTGCCCCCCTGGAAGGTGACCTCAGGCTGGGTGATCAAGGCGAGGAACGTCCCGGTCAGGTGCGCGAACAGCAGCGGCAGCACGACCCGCAGGCCGCGGCCGAACAGCAGCGCGGCACCGAGCAGGACCTCGACCACGCCGAGGAACGGCACGAACCAGCCGCCGTCGAGCAGCGGGATCCAGTTCACGGTGTTGTCGACGAACTCCGCGACCGGGGTGTCGTTGGTGATCTTGAGTGCGCCGAACCAGAGGAACGTGATCGCCAGCGTCAGGCGCAGGGCCGGTAGGCCGATGCGGCCGGCGAGGTCGCCGAGGGCGGCTTCGGTGCGGGCGATCAGGTTCGGTCGGGGCTCGGTCCGCGGCGCCTGCTCGGCGGGTCGCTCCTGCATCGTGGTCATCTGTGGTCTCCTCTCGCTCCGCAACAAGACTGGCCTGCGAGAGGGGTGCGTCGCGTCCGTTGGGCGGCGGCATCTTCCCTGCGTAGCGGGGGTGAGCGACGGTGTGCGGCGGTACGCCCGGTGGGGCCGCGCGGGCGACGCCGGCGGCGGTACGGCAGGGGTCCTCGGCTACGCCCCGGGGAGGAGACTGGTCCCGGCCGGGCTGGGACGGCGAGCGGGGTTCCGCTGGTCGGAAAGGTAACGGCGGGTAGTACCCGTTCGAGTTACGGGCCGGCGATTCCGTGGACGACGCCGAGTTCGCGGAGATCTTCGGGGCGTAGCCTGAGCCGGCCGGCGAGCTCGGGGACGTCGGCCGGGGGGCGTTTGAGGATGGCCGCCGCGAGTTCGGGGGCGATGACCGAGAAGTAGGCGTCCGGGGTGATCCAGACGCGGTCGGCCGAGCACAGGGCGAGCGCGCCGCCGGAGCCACCCTCGCCGATGACCAGGGTCGTCACCGGCACCCGGGCGGCCGCGACGGCGGCGAACAGCTCGGCGATGGCTGGGCCGGCTCCGGCACGCTCGGCGTCCGGGTCCGCGGCGGCGCCCGGGGTGTCGACGAGGGTCAGGACCGGCAGGCCGAGCCGGTCGGCCAGGCGGACCAGACGGCTCGCGGTGCGGAACCCGGCCGGGGTGGTCGCGGTTCCGGTCTGGGCGGCGAACGCGACCGAGTGACCGTGGCGGCGGCCGATGCCGCAGAGCATGCCGTCGTCGACGCCGCCCGCGCGGTCACCGCGGATCGGCAGGCGGGTGTCGAAGTAGTCGTCGAGGTAGGCGGTCGCGCGGGGGCGCGCGGGGGCGCGGGCGCGTCGGACGGCGTGCCAGCCGTCGGTGGCCGGGGTCAGGGCGCCGAGCGCGCGTGGGATCTCGACCGGATCGGCCGGGGTCCCGCGCAGGAGGGTGAGCCATTCGGCGAGGCGGGCGGGGAGGTCGGTGAGCACCTCGTCGACGTGACCGGCCGCGTGCTGGGCGGCGGCGGTGTAGGCGGGATCGTCGGCGTGCTCGGGCCGGCGGACACGACGCCCGGCGAAACCGATCTGCGCGCCGTCGAGGGCGAGCACGATGTCGGCCCCGGCGCCGAGCGACGCCCAGACGCCGCCGGTGGCCGGATCGCGGAGGACGGCGACGTGCGGAAGGCCGGACTCGCGCAGGCGTACGGCGGCGCGGGTGATGAGCTGGAGCTGGCGCAGGGAGAGGACGCCTTCCTGCATCCGGGTGCCGCCGGTGGCGACCAGGGACACGACGGGGAGACCGTGGACGCGGGCGTGGTCGAAGGCGTGCACGATCCGGGCGCCGGTGCCGGTGCCGACGGAGCCGCCGAGGAAGCGGAACTCGAACGCGATCAGCACGGCGGGGGTTTCGCCGACGGTGCCTCGGCCGCAGATGGCGGACTCGGTGGTGCCGGTGCGTTCGGTCGCGCGTGCGCGGGACAGGTCGTAGCCGTCCCAGTCGAGCGGGCCGCTCGGGCCGAACGGCTCGGCCGGCGGGTCGAACTCGACGAAGTCCTCGGTGAGCTGGTCGATGAGCGCGTGTGCTCCGTCAGTCACGGCCTAGCCCTCGCGGGGAGTGGGGTTGAGACGGGAGCGTACGACTCGCGCGACGGGAGCGTACGACTCGCGGGAGGGGCGGGGGCGGGGTCATGGGAGGGAGCGCTTCATGATCTTGCCCATTTCGTTGCGGGGGAGGGAGTCGCGGTAGTGGATGACGCGGGGGCGTTTGTGCGGGGCCAGGAGGCGGGCGACGTGGTCGATGAGGGTTTCGGGGGGTGGGGGGTCGGCGGTGGGGACGATCCAGGCGACGATGCGTTCTCCGAGGTCCTCGTCGGGTTCGGCGGTTACGGCCGCTTCGGCCACGGCGGGGTGTTCGAGCAGGGCGTTCTCGATCTCGCCGGCGCCGATCTTGTAGCCGCCGCTCTTGATCAGGTCGGTGGCGCGGCGGCCGACTATGCGGACGTAGCCGTCCGGGTCGCGGACCGCCATGTCGCCGGTGCGGAACCAGCCGTCGTGCAGGGATTCGGCGGTGGCGTCGGGGCGGTTGAGGTACTCGAGGAACAGGTTGGGGCCCTGCACCTCGATCTCGCCCACCGTCTCGCCGTCCCAGGTGGGGAGGGGGGCACCGTGGTCGTCGACCAGGCGGAGGGACGCGCCGGTGACCGGTGGGCCGACGGCGCCGGGCCGGCGGTCGCCGTCGGCGCGGACGGCGGTGTTCATCAGGGTCTCGGTCATGCCGTAGCGCTCGACCACGCGCTGGCCGGTGGTGGCGGTGATGCGCTCGTGCACGGTCGCGGGCAGCGCGGCCGAGCCGGACACCAGCAGCCGCGCGCCGCCGACCGCGGTGGCCAGGGTCGCGTCCTCGGCGCAGTCGGCGGCCAGGCGGTGGTACATGGTCGGGACGCCGAACAGCATGGTGCCCTCCCCCGCCAGCGCGGCGCCGACGGCGGCCGAGGAGAACCGGCCGACGTGGTGCAGGGTCCCGCCCCGGCGCAGTGGGCCGACGACGCCGAGGATCAGGCCGTGCACGTGGAACAGCGGCAGGCCGTGCACGAGCACGTCGGCCGCGGTCCACGACCACGCCTCGGCGAGCGCGTCCAGGTTGCTCGCGACCGCGCGCCTGGGCAGGACCACACCCTTCGGCGGGCCGGTGGTGCCGGACGTGTAGACCACGAACGCGGGCAGGGCGTCGTCGTGCTCCCGGACCGGCGGGGTGACGGCACCGGCAGCGGCGGTCAGGGTGACCGGTAGGCGGGGCAGGGCCGCGAGCGCGGGCGGCAGCGGCGTGTCCGGTGCCGACAGCACCAGGTCCGGAGTGCTGTCGGCGACGATGTGGGCCAGTTCCCGCTCGCCGACCTTCGGGTTCACCGGGACCACGGGCACCCCGGCGACCAGCGCGCCGACCACGGCCACGCACGTCTCGATGGTCGGCGTCGCCCATACCGCTACCCGGCGGTGGCCGGCGAGCCTGTCGGCCAGGTTTCCGGCGAGGCGGGACAGGTCGCGGTAGGACAGGGCCGCGTCGGGGAAGCGCAGGGCGGTTCGGTCACCGGCGGTGACGAGCTCCGGGAACAGCATGAATCTCCTAACCCCAGTTGGGCACGACGAACACGAGCCAGCTCACCAGCGGAGCCGTGGCCACCACGATCCCGCCGTAGACCATGAGCTGCCGGAAGAACCGGTCCCGGTCGACGTTCTTGGCGTTCGCGAGCACCAGCGCGCCGTTCGTCGAGAACGGGCTCACGTCCACCATCGTGGACGCCACCGCCAGCGCCGCCACCATGCCGACCGGACCGATCGTGCCCTGCGCGAGGAACGGCACCGCCAGCGGGATCAGCGCGCCCATCAACCCCACCGACGACGCGAACGCCGACACCACCCCGCCGATGTAGCACAGCAGCAACGCGGCGACCAGCGGCACGCCGACCTCGCTGACCGCGTTGCCCGCCCAGTCGATGGTGCCGATCTCCTGCAGCACCCCGACGTAGGTGAGCATGCCGCAGATCAACAACACCGTCGGCCAGGTGATCTCGTTGACCGCCTTGCGACTGCTCGACGGCCACGCCACGCTCAGCACCACGGCGACGGTGATCGCGGTGAGTCCGGCGTCGAACTCGAACACCAACGTGCAGACCACCAGTGCGACCAGCCCGACCAGGGTGGCGATCTTGGGCGCGTCGAGCGGGATGCGTTGCTCGTGCGGGAGTTTCTCCTCGGTCGGTTCGGCGCGGCCCAGCTTGGCGCCGCCGAGCACGACGTACAGCACGGCCGCGATGGCGGTGTTCATGCCGAGGCTCGCGAGGAACAGCACCACCGGGCTGCCCTCGATGCCGTTGTTGTCGACGATGCCGTTGACGATCGAGCCGTACACGCTGATCGGCGAGAACCCGCCGCCCTGCGCGCCGTGCACGACCATCGCGCCCATGAGCAGCGGGCTGATGCCGTACTGGGCGGCGAACCCGAGCGCGATCGGCGCGACGATCGCGCACGCGGCCGGCGACACGGCGCCGATCGCGGTCAGCGCGCCGGTGACCACGAACATCACCCACGGGATCAGCGCGATCCGCCCGCCGACCAGCCGGACCGCGGCGGCCACCAGCCAGTCGGTCGTGCCGTTCGCCCTGGCGATGCCGAACAGGTAGGTCACGCCGACCAGCACGACGAAGATGTCGCCGGGGAACCCCGCGAAGATCCCGTCGGCGTCCAGCCCGCCGGCGAGGGTGCCGACCAGGAACGCACCGGCGAACGCCAGCGCCCCCATGTTCACCGACAGCGTCGTGGCCAGCACGAAGATCACCACGAGCGCGAGGATCGAGATCAGCTCAGCGGACACGACCGTCCTCCTTGACGCCGGCACCACTGGACTAGTGGCTGAGCCACTTTGCTGCCGTCGCCCCACCGGTGTCAAGCCTCAAGTGGTCAAATGGCTCAGCCAGTAGACTGCCGGGTGTGGCGGACGCACTCGGGCCGGTCAGCAGGTCCAAGCTCTACGCGCAGGTGGTCGACCGGATCCGGGCCCATGTCGCCGAGTCCGGCCTGCGCGCCGGCGACCGGCTGCCGTCCGAACGCGACCTGGCCGAGCGGCTCGGGGTCAGCCGCGCGTCGGTGAAGCAGGCGATCGTCGTGCTCGAGGTGCAGGGCCTGCTGGACGTCCGGCACGGCGGCGGCACCTACCTGCGGCGCGACTCGCTGGACGTGGAGCCGGTGGAGGAGCTGATGGCCCGCCGCCGGCGGCTGCCCGACGTGCTGGAGGCGCGCGAGGCGCTGGAGACCAAGCTCGCCGAGCTGGCCGCCCGCCGCCGCACCGACGCCGACCTGGCGGCCATCGACGCCGCCCTGGCCCACATGGCGCAGGAGGTCGACGCCGGCGACCCCGGCGAGGAGGGCGACCGGCGGTTCCACGCGGCGGTGACGGCGGCGGCGTCCAGCAGCATCCTGGCCGAGTTCATGCGCTCGATCGCCGACCAGATCACCGAGAGCCGGCACGAGTCGCTGCGCCAGCCCGGCCGGCCGGCGCGGTCGCTCGGCCAGCACCGGCGCATCGCCGAGGCCATCCGCGCCGGCGACCCGCGCGCGGCCGCGGCCGCCATGCGCCGGCACGTGCAGACGGTCAGCAAGGTGCGGCTGCTGGACTGGAACCCGCAGGATTGACCGTCCTTCGAGCACGTTCCCGCACACTGGCCGCATGACTCCTGGCGACCGCGAAGCCATCACCGACACCGTCCTCCGCATGGGCTGGTTCCTGGACCGCCGGGACTGGGCCGGGTTGCGTGACCTGTTCACCGAGCGGGTCTACACCGACTACACCGACCTGTGGGGCGGCGAGCCGCGCGAGGGCACGGTGGACCAGCTGCTGAGCACCACCGCGCAGGGCTCGTGGCGCCGCACCATGGACGGCCTGGAGGCCACCCAGCACCTGATCACGAACGTGCTGGTCGACGTCACCGGCGACGAAGCCCGCGCGACGGCGAACGTGCTTGGCGTGCACCGGCTCGCCAACCCGCACGGGTCTCCACTGTGGACACTCGGCGGCACGTACGAGTTCGGCCTCACCCGCACCGCGGCCGGCTGGCGCATCAACGCGATCACCAACCGGATCAGCTGGGTGGACGGCAACCAGCAGGTCCTGTTCCGCGCCGCCATGGCCGCCGCCGCGAAGGCGGCGTGACCCGGCTCCGGCCCAGCAGCGCGACCACCAGACCGACGGCGGCGCAGCCGAGCGGAGCGAACCACGCCGCGGTGAGGCCGGCGGTGTCGACCAGGCGCCCGGTCACCGCCTGCCCGACGGCGGTGCCGACGGGACCGCCCGCGCCGAGGACTCCCATGGCCAGCGGCAGGCCGGCCCGCGGTGTGACCGTCTCGGTCAGCGTGTAGAGGGTGATCATGTACGGCGCGATGACCACGCCGGCCGCCAGGATCGCCGGGGCCGGCCAGTCGCGCGCGCCGAACGCCAGCACCATCATCCCGGCCACCAGGGTGGCGCTGAACGTGACGTACCTGGCCCGCACCCCGAACCGGGCGGGCAACCACGCGTACGCCACGCCGGCGACCACGCTGCCCAGCCCGAGCAGGGCGTACCGGCCGCCCGCGTTGCCCGCCGACGCCGTCACCGCCACCTGAACCGAGCCGAACACCGCGCCGACCGCGGCCATCCCGACCGTGAGGACGGTCATCGGCGCCCACGGAACCCGCCCGCCACCGCGGACGCCACCACCGACGTGTGAGTACATCGTGGACAGTGGCAGGGCGGCGCCGACCAGCAGCACCGCCATGCCGAGCAGCGGCCAGGACCCGCCGACCGCGAGCAGCCCGACCACCGCCGGGCCGAGCACGAAGCTCAACTCGTCCACCGCGCCCTCGTAGGCGAAACCCGTGCGCAGCAACGGAGACCCGCCGAGCGCGGCCGCCCAGTGCACGCGCACGAGCAGCCCGACGTGCGGCTGGGTCAGGCCGACGAGGACGGCCGCCGCGAACATCGCTGGGCGGTCGCTCGCCAGCACCAGACCCAGCACGGCCAGGGCGTTGAGCACCGCGAGCACCATGCCGAGCCGGCGGGCGCCGAAGCGGGCCGCGAGCGCGCCCGCGGCCAGGCCGCTGACGGCGATGGCCACGCTCTGCGCGCCGGCCGCCAGCCCGGCGAACGTGTGGCCGCCGGCCGGCTCCAGCACCAGGAGCGTGCCGAGCGGGGTCATCGCGTACGGCAGCCTGGCCAGCAGGCCGAGCGGAAGGAACGGAACCGGCACGGAACGCGCCAGCGCGCGGTAGGACATCAGCGTCTCCAGGGCACACCTGACAGACGCGTCTACCCAGCCACCGGACGCGTGCTCGACCCGATTCCGCCCGGACGGTACCCCCATCCGGAGTCGGAGGGACCCCCTCCCCGGGGTGGAGGCACGTCACGCTCCGCGGGCGATGTGCGCCGCGTGTCCCGTCCCTAGCGTCGGCGTCATGACGAACACCGAGACAACCACCGGCTTCGAGCACCTCGCCGGTGCGAAGTACATCCTGCTCACCACGTTCCGGCGGGACGGAACCCCGGTCGCCACGCCGGTCTGGCACGCCGTCCGCGACGGGATCGTCTACACCAGCACGATCGCCTCGCTCGGCAAGGTCAAACGCATCCGCCGCGACCCCCACGTCACGATCGCCCCGTGCACCATCCGGGGCAGACCGACCGGGCCCGCCCAGCCGGCCCGCGCCCGGATCCTGTCCGGCGAGGAGAGCCGGTGGGCGAACCGGATCAAGCGATCCCGGTACCTGCTCGGCATTCCGATCCAGCTCGTGGAGCGGATCGTGCACCGGGAGCGGTTCGTCGGCATCGCCATCGAACCGGTCCGGTAGCCGCTGGTCCGGGCTAGGCTCGAGCCGAGGTGAGGGGCATGAGCGAGGACGCGGTCGCCTGCCAGTGGGAGAGCCAGCTGCGGCAGGTCGGGGTGACGGTGCCGCAGCTGGAGACCACGTTCGCGACCGGCATCCCGGTGGCGGCGCTGGTGATGACCGGTGCGGTCGCGGTCGCGGCCGGGTTCGCGCAGGGGTGGTGGGGGCTGGTCCTGCTCGCGATCGGCGCCCTGCCGTGGGTGCGCTGGCTCGTCGTCGGCGACGACGGCCCCACGTGGACGTTCGGGCTCACGGCGCTCACTCCCCTCGCCGCGCTGGGGTTCACGCACTGGTTCCTCCCCGCCGCCGGCCTCGGCGGGGACGTCGCGTACGTGTTGCTCGCGTTGCCGCCCATGCTGGTGATCACGCTCGTGGTGGGGATGGCGCCGCCCGTGCTGGCGGCCGGGCTCGCGGCCGGCGGGTACCTGGCGTACGGGGCGCCGCTGGTGGCCGCCTCGGTCGCCGGACGGCTGCCCGACCCGCTGTACCCGCTGCTCGCCTGGCACGGGGTCGTCCTGCTGTGCCTCGCCGCCGGGTACGCGGTGCGGCTGAGCCACCTGGCCAACGCCAAGATGGCCGAGGCCAGGGAGGCCCGCGCGCGGCAGGCCGTCGCCGAGGAACGGCGCGCGGTCGCCCGCGACGTGCACGACGTGGTGGCCCACACACTCGCGGTCACGATGCTGCACATCACCGCGGCGCGCATGGCCGTGCGCCGGTCGTCGCCCGGTGAGGCGGAGGAGGCGCTGGCCGAGGCGGAAGAGCACGGGCGGGCGAGCCTGGCCGACATCCGTCGGATCGTGCGGGTGCTGCGGTCCGACGAGCAGACCTCGGTCGACGCGCCCCAACCAGGGCTCGCCGACGTGGCGGCGCTCGCGGAGAGCTACCGGGTCGCCGGGCTGCCGGTCCGGTTGTCGGTGACGGCGCCGGACGGGGCGGGGAGCGCCGCGCAGCTCGCGGTGTACCGGGTGTTGCAGGAGGCGCTGGCGAACGCGGCCCGGCACGGCTCCGGTCCGGCCACGGTGGACCTGCGGGTCGACGGCGGAGCGCTGACGCTGCGGGTGGACAACCCGGTGCGCGAGGCAGGAGCGCCCGGTCCGGGCAGTGGGCTGCTCGGGATGCGGGAACGCGTCGGCGCGGCCGGCGGCACGGTCGACGCCGGCGTGCGGGACGGGTCGTGGGTGGTGCACGCGGTGGTGCCGGCGTGATCGCCGTGCTGCTGGTGGACGACCAGCCGCTGGCCAGGGCGGGGCTGCGGCGCATCCTGGAGCCGCAGGAGGGGCTGACGGTCGTCGGCGAGTGCGCGGACGGCGACGAGGTGCTCGCGGCGGTGGAGCGGTTGCGCCCGGACGTGGTGGTGATGGACGTCCGGATGCGGCGGGTCGACGGTGCCGAGGCCACCCGCCTGCTGCGCGCCCGCGCCGACACGCCGCCGGTGCTCGCGCTGACCACGTTCGACGACGACGAGACGGTCGCCGCGGCACTCGGCGCGGGCGCGGCGGGGTTCGTGCTCAAGGACGCTCCCGGCGAGGACATCGTCCGCGCGACGACGACCGTGGCCGAGGGCGGTGCGTGGCTGGACCCGCAGGTGGTGGGTCGGGTGCTGGCCGCGTACCGCCGCGTCGCGCCGCGTACGCCCGAGGCGGTGCTCGACCGGCTCACGCCGCGCGAGCGGGACGTGCTGTGTCAGATCGGTCGCGGCGCCACGAACGCGGAGGCGGCCGCCGCGCTGCACGTCAGCGAGGCGACGGTGAAGAGCCATCTCGGCCACGCGCTGACCAAGCTGGCCCTGCGCGACCGCGCCGCCGCGATCGTGTTCGCCCACCGCAACGGGCTGGCCTAGCTGTGATGTTCAGGGACGTTGTTCGGGTTGAGGGTGTGACGGCCTGTCGTGCAGACAGGTGAAGGCCTCTGGTTGTGAAGTGGAGCTGTCGAGGAACCGCTTCACGAACCGGAGGCCTTCGTGTCCCA
>NZ_JAFFZE010000033.1 GCF_025165815.1 Actinophytocola gossypii
AACGCCTCCGGGCGCTCCACCGCGAGCTGCTCGATCTCCACACCACCCTCGGCGGAAGCCATCGCCAGGAACGTCCGATTGGTGCGATCCAACAGGAACGAGAAGTAGTACTCCTCGGCGATGTCCGAGGCCGGGGTCACCAGGACCCGACGCACGGTGTGACCCTTGATGTCCAGGCCCAGGATGTCCTCCGCGCGGGCCTGCGCCTCGGCCGGGTCGGCGGCCAGCTTCACACCGCCCGCCTTGCCCCGGCCGCCGGTCTTGACCTGGGCCTTGACCACGACGGTCTGGCCGAGTTCCTCGGCGATCGCGCGGGCTTGGTCCGGGGTGTCGGCCACGGAGCCCGGCAGCACCGGAACCCCATGAGCCCCAAAGAGGTCCTTCGCCTGGTACTCGTACAGATCCACTACGACGCTCTCCTGATCTACCGCTCGACGACCCGGTTCGGCACGACTGCAGACCCTAGCGACCAGCGTGGACCGCCGGTGCAGGGCGTCCGGTGAGGTCGGTCACCGAGCGCGGTCCTGGTCGGGGGCCGGCCCGGCCGCCGCGATGGCGGCTCCGACGAGGAGAGCGAGGCAGCAGGCGAGCGAGAGCCAGGTGCCGGAGCCGGCCGTGGCGTCCGCGACCCGGCCGGAGGTGAGCGGGAGTTCGAGGGCGTGCACGCCGACGACCGCGGCGGCGCCGAGCAGGAGCGCGGCCGCGCGGGCGGGCCGGGCGAGGGCCGCGACGACCCCGGCGACGACCACCACGACCACGCCGAGCACGAGACCCCAGGAGGCGAACCGGAAGTCGGTCCAGATGCCGGGGGCGACGAAGTTCGGCGCGGTGATCATGGGGAAGCCGAAGGCGCCGACGCTGAACAGGATGGCCGCGGCGACGGGCGCGACGACCGGGAGGTGCGTGGAGCGCTCGGTGAGGTCGACGTCGTCGCGCTCGGCGCTCCCGGCGATCGTGGCGGTGATGGCCGCGGCGGCCGCGAGCACGACCGAGGCGCCCGCGAACCAGGCGCCCGCCCCGGTGCGAATGGTGTCGATCTGGTCGATGCCGGGGTAGGCGGCGAGGCTGCCGGACCCGGTGAACGCGGCGTCGAGCGCGGCGGCGGCGACGACCACGACCGACGCGAGCGAGACGACGAACGCTGGCCGGACGGTGGCGGCCCAGCGGTGGTGCAGGAGCGCGGCGCCGAGAACGCCGACGAGGATGCCGGCGGGCACGAGCTGCCGGTTGGCGTAGGCGGCGGGGTCGTCCGCCCCCTCGACGACGAGCAGCGGCGCGACGGCCCCGACCAGCGCGGCGATACCGGTGAGCACGCCGAGCAGCCCGGTGGCCAGGTGCACCCGGCCGGGCTCGATGGCGAGTTCGCCTCCCGGTTCCTGGTCGGCGGAGACCCGTCCGCGCAGCCCCGCGGCGAGGAGCGCCAGGGCCGCGAGTGCCAGGTAGGGCCCCGCCGTCGGCTCGACCCGCTCGACGACCAGCCCGGCGACGATCTGCGGCACCGTGATCCCGGCGGTGGCGGCGAGGAGCCCGATCACGACGCCGCGCCGCACGGTGGTGGCCGCGTACACGCTCCCGCCGAGCACCGCGGCGACGACGAGGAGCCCGCCGATGCTGGGGAACGTGGAGGCGTCGATGAGGCCCTGGTCGAGCAGGAAGGCGTTGGTGGAGTGGAAGGGCGGCAGCGCGAGCCCGACCACCGCGAGCGGCCCGGCGGCGACCGCCCACCCGAGCGCGCGGCGGCGGGCGCGCACGTCACCGGTGCCGGCGTCGACCTCCAGCCCGTAGGCGGAGTCCGGGGCGGCCCCGGCACGTCCCGCCGCGAGCAGCCCGGCGAGCGCGGCGGCGAGGTGCCCCGCGACCAGTAGCCAGACCCCGTTGGCGTACTCGAGCTCGGTGAGGTCGGCCGGCACGAAGAACTCGGGCCGCGCGGCCCGGAGCGCGTCCCCGACGAACACGAGGTCGGCGACGGCGCGACCCGGTGCGAGGAGGCCGGCGCCGACCAGAACCCCGGCACCGGCGAGCGCCCGCCCGGCGAGAACGAGCCCACCCGCGACGACCGGAACGAGAAAGGCGAGAAGGACGAGCAGAACCGTCGCGTCGTACCCGGCCGGCGGCGAGTCCTGGACGACGCCGACCAGCGCACCGGCGGTGAGGAGGGCGGCAGCGAGCACGGCCACGCCGAGCGCCGCTCGGAGGCGAGCGGGGGCGTCGCCCCAGCCGAGTCGCTCGGCCTCCTCGGCTGCGCGGACGTCGTCGAAGGTGTCACGCCGCCCACCCGAAGGGCCCTGCGGCGATCGAGTCCGCGAAGTCATCGCGG
The DNA here is from genome assembly GCF_025165815.1 of Actinophytocola gossypii. Taxonomy (GTDB): domain Bacteria; phylum Actinomycetota; class Actinomycetes; order Mycobacteriales; family Pseudonocardiaceae; genus Actinophytocola; species Actinophytocola gossypii. The sequence continues at coordinate 2,318 of NZ_JAFFZE010000033.1, forward strand.
AGAACGCTAGCAAGGCGGAGCGTTTCCTACCCGTTACCCGTCGACGCCACGCCGAGCGGTGCGCCGGACGGTCGGGAATGGGGTTCGTCGGGCGGGGACGCCGGAGCCGGAAAGACGCCGGTTCGGAGGCGTGCGCTGTGCTGTCGCGCTACGCGTCCGCTGCTGGTCCGCTGCGCCCGGCGGGTCCGGCGAGCACGTCCGGCTTCGACCGCTGTCGAGGCCGAGCCACTGGTGACCCGCGCACCGGGCACTATGCGGGTCGCGTCTCGCTGGTCCGCCGTTCGCCGATTTCGCCAGCGGAGACTCGCGCGGGTGGCCACGGAAGGATCTGTGGGTCGGAAACGGGTACTCGCCGATCGCCAGCCGATCGCCAACGGGGGAACTCCCTGGTCCCGAACGTGGGACTCGCACAACGGGAGCGGGGGACTCGCGGGCCCGGACCGACGGACTCCCGCAACGGGAGCGGGAAGCTCGCGGGTCCGGACGGGGGAACTCCCGCGACGAGAGTGGGAACTCGCAGGTCCGGACAGGGGAACTCCCGCGACGAGAGTGGGAACTCGCAGGTCCGGACAGGGGAACTCCCGCGACGAGAGTGGGAACTCGCAGGTCCGGACAGGGGAACTCCCGCGACGAGAGTGGGAACTCGCAGGTCCGGACAGGGGAACTCGCGCAACGGGAGTGGGGGGACTCGCGGGTCCGGGCTGCGGCGTGGATCGGGAGCGGGGCGCTCGCCGGTCGTTGTAGGGCTCGTTGGTTGTGGACGTGGGAGGCGCTGGGGTTCGCGTTCGGAGGCGGTGGCTGGGGGGTGAGGACGGTGGTCCGGAGGGTGTCGAGGCGCTGAGGTTGCGTGCTTGAACAGTTACTTGGGTCACAGTTTGGGGTGGATTGAGCTTCACTTTGGGTCATTTTGGCTGGCTGGAGGGCTGGAGGGTGCCACCCGTTCGGCCCAGCTGGTTCGCGGAAGTTGCCCTGAGCGCTTCCCCTTCGTTACTGTCCCCCGGTCCGTTGTCACGGTCCGGTCACGAATTGGACAGGGTCGGCAACTGCTGACCCAGCCGGGATCCCCCGCCCGGTGTCCACGGACGGCTCGCCCCCAACGAGCCGGACGTTCTGGTCGGACTCCCCGAAGGCGGAAGGGCAGGCCTTGTCTCGACATCGCTCCCCCGGCGATACCTGGGAGTGCGCAGCGCTCGACGAAGCTATGGCCGAGCGCGCATCCAGCAACCGAGTTCGCGGATCACATCGAGTGGCACCACCCTCCTCCGCGCTTCGGGGTCGAGTCGTCGTCGCCGCGGTCGCGCTCGGTGCGATCGCCGCGGCCAGCGCCGGGCAGACGTTGCAGAGTGACGAGTCCTCCGCGGACATCTCGCCCCTCGCCGGCAGCCAGGGCACCCAGAACGCCTCCGCGGCCATGGGTATGGGCGGCAGCGGGAACAGCGCCAACACCGCCTCCCTCGCCGCGCCGGAGATCCTCACGGTCGCCGCCAAGAGCACGGCCGCCGCCCCGCTCGAGGCGCAGAAGATCGCCGCCACCGACACCATCGTGCGCAAGCGCGCCGAGCGGCTCGCCGCCATCGAGCGGGAGCGGAACCGGCCCAAGTTCGTCAAGCCCGCGCTCGGGCGGCTGTCCTCGGGCTACGGCGCCCGGTGGGGCGGGACCCACGAGGGCCTGGACATCGCCAACCACATGGGCACCCCACTGGTGTCCGCCGCCGACGGCGTGGTCATCGAGGCCGGCCCGGCCAGCGGATTCGGGCTCTGGGTGCGGATCGAGCACGCGGACGGCACCGTCACCGTCTACGGGCACATGGACACCATCACGGTCAACGTCGGCGAGTCGGTCAAGGCCGGCGACCAGATCGCCACCATGGGCAGCCGCGGCTACTCCACCGGCCCGCACCTGCACTTCGAGGTCTGGGACCCGAACGGCTACAAGATCAACCCGCTGACCTGGCTCAACGAGCACGGCGTCTACTACTGATCCGCCGCACGAAGTAGGCTTCGGCCACCCGCCAGACCGAGCACGCTCCGCGTCGGCGACAGCCGTGACAGCCGTTGTGCAGTGCCAGCACGGCTCGCCAGGCGGCGACAAGCCGACGGGTCTCGACGGCGATCTTGCTCCGCTCCGGCTCGGCGAGCCGGTCGACCGCGTCGAGGTATCGGCCGACGCCCTCGGCGATGAGCCGGAACAGCAGCTCGTCCACATCTGAATCCCCCTGCCTGGTGGTGACAGGGATCATTTTCGCACAGGTGTTCGATGGCTGCCAGTCGGGTTCGAACTACAGTTTGACCAGCGGAACGCTGCCGATCAGCATCAGTCGGATCGTGCCCGCGGTGCCGAAGTCGATCGTGGCGGTGGCGCGCGGGCCGGCGCCGTCGGTGGCGACGACCGTGCCCAGGCCGTACTTGTCGTGGTTCACCCGGTCGCCGACGTCCAACGACAACGCCGGGGTGTCCTTCCACGCCCGCGCGGGGCCGAAGCCGGTCTGCGGACCGCCGCCGCCCCTGGCCCGGATCGCGTCCGAACGCCGCGAACCCCAGGTCGGCGCGCTGGGTGCGGAACGCTCCGGTTGCACCCGCCGCCAGTCGACCAGCTCCGCCGGGATCTCGTCGAGGAACCGGGACGGCGGGTTGGTCATCGGCTGCCCCCACGCGGACCGCACGATCGCGCGCGACAGGTACAGCCGCCGCTGCGCCCGCGTGATGCCCACGTACGCCAGCCTGCGCTCCTCGGCCAGCTCCACCGGGTCGCCGAGCGCCCGCATGTGCGGGAACACGCCGTCCTCCCAGCCGGTGCAGAACACCACCGGGTACTCCAGGCCCTTCGCGGTGTGCAGGGTCATCAGCGTGACCACCCCAGAGCCGGCCTCCTCGCCGTCCTCGGCTCCCGCGTCACCGTCCGGGATCTGGTCGGCGTCGGCCACCAGCGACACCCGTTCCAGGAACGCGGCCAGCGAACCCGGTTCGATCGCTGGCGGCTCCTCCGGGGCCTCGACGACCTCCTCCACACCGTCGAGGGCGTGCGCGAACTCCCTGGCGACGGTGACCAGCTCGGTCAGGTTCTCCAGCCGGGTGGCGTCCTGCGGGTCGTCGCTGTCCTCCAGTTCGGCGCGGTAGCCGGTGCGCTCCAGCACCGCCTCCAGCACCTCGGCCACCTCGTGGCCCTCGTCGACCATCGTGCGCAGGCCGTCGACCAGCTCGACGAAGCCGGCGATGGCGTTGCGGGAACGCGGGTTGAGCAGCGACACCTTGCCGTCGACGGCGTCGCGCAGGGCCGCGTTGAACGAGATCCGCTCGCGGTCGGCGTGCGCGGACACGCAGGCCTCCGCGCGGTCGCCGATCCCCCGTTTGGGGACGTTGAGCACGCGGCGCAGGCTCACCGTGTCCTCCGGGTTGGCGAGTACCCGCAGGTAGGCGAGGGCGTCGCGGACCTCGCGCCGCTCGTAGAACCGGACGCCGCCGACCACCCGGTAGGGCAGGCCGAGCCGGACGAAGATCTCCTCGAACACCCGGGACTGGTTGTTCGTGCGGTAGAAGACGGCGACGTCCCCGTAGTGGAGGCCGTCGCCGGAATCCATCAGCTTGTCGATCTCGCCGGCGACGAACGCGGCCTCGTCGTGGTCGTTGTCGCCGACGTAGCCGACGATCTTCTCGCCGTCGCCGAGCGCGGTCCACAGCCGCTTGTCGCGCCGGTTCGGGTTGCGCGAGATGACGGCGTTGGCCGCGGTCAGGATGGTCTGGGTGGAGCGGTAGTTCTGCTCCAGCATGATCGTGGTGGCCTGCGGGTAGTCGCGCTCGAACTCGACGATGTTGCGAATGGTCGCGCCGCGGAAGGCGTAGATGGACTGGTCCGCGTCACCCACGACGCAAAGTTCACCCGGTTCTACACCGTTTTCACCCGTTCCAACGAGTTCGCGGACCAGTGTGTACTGCGCGTGGTTGGTGTCCTGGTACTCGTCTACCAGCACGTGCCGGAACCGGCGGCGGTAGTACTCGGCGACGTCCGGGTGCCGCTGCAGCAGCTCGACCGTGCGCATGATCAGGTCGTCGAAGTCGAACGCGTTGGCCAGCTCCAGCCGGCGCTGGTACTCGACGTAGACCTCGGCGGCGCGCCGCTCGAAGTCGTTGGCCGCGGCCTCCTTGGCGTCGGCGGCGACGACCAGCTCGTTCTTGAGGTTGGAGATGTGCCCGGCGAGCCCGCGCGCGGTGTACCGCTTCGGGTCGATGTCCAGGTCGCGGGAGACGAGCGTGATCAGCCGCCGGGTGTCGTCGGCGTCGTAGACCGAGAAGCTGGACTTCATGCCGAGCGTGGTGGCCTCGCGGCGCAGCACCCGCACGCACATGGAGTGGAACGTCGACACCCACATCGCGTTGGCGCGCCTGCCGACCAGCTCGACGACCCGCTCACGCATCTCGGCGGCGGCCTTGTTGGTGAACGTGATCGCCATGACCTGGCCGGGGTGCACGTCGCGTTCGGCGAGCAGGTAGGCGATGCGCCTGGTGAGCACCCTGGTCTTGCCCGAGCCGGCGCCGGCGACCACGAGCAGGGGTGTGCCGGCGTGCTGGACCGCCCGCCGCTGCTGGTCGTTCAGGTCGGCGAGCAGGTCGGCGGACCGCTTGCGGGGCCTGGCCGGAGCGGGGTTCTGGACGGGGATCTCGAACAGCGCACTCATCGCCTGTCAACGTTACCGGCAGGCACCGACAGCGCCGGCGCGGCTGGACACCGATGGGGCGGTGGTGACAGAATCGATCCCGTGCGAAACCGCCACTTCGAGTTTTTCTACGGGATCCGGACTCCGGCTCCCGTCGTGGCGTAGCGCGTACCAAGACCACAACGAAGCCCCGGAGTCCTCGGACCCCGGGGCTTCGGCGCACTGGGGCAGCGGGGCTCCACCGGAGCAGACGAGGATGAGGACATGCCCCAGAACACCGCCGCCGACGACACCGCGGGAGACGCGGCCGAGGTGGAGATCGACAAGCTCCGCGAGGAGATCGACTGGCTCGACGCGGAGATCCTGCGCCTGGTGAAACGCCGCGTCGAGGTGTCCAAGACGATCGGCGCGGCACGGATGGCGGCGGGCGGGCCGCGGATCGTCTACAACCGGGAGATCGACGTGCTGGCCCGGTACCGCGAACTCGGCACCGAGGGCCGCCGGCTGGCGATGGCGCTGCTCAACCTCGGCCGGGGGCCGCTGGGCCGCTAGGCGTCCCCGAATTCAGGGATGTCACCCATCCCGGCGGGGGCGGCGGACGGGCACACTGGAGTCATGTTCAACCTGATCGCCGTCGTCATCGCCATCGCCGCGGTGGTGGCCACCCTGGGTCACGTCGGTTACCTCGCGCTGCTGAACTCGGCGGCGAACAAGCGGGCTGGCGGGACACCGGTCGCCCAGTACGTGCGGTCGCGCTGGCCGGTGGCGGGCGTCACCACGGCCGGCGCGCTGCTCGCCTGGGCGCTGACCGCGGGCGACGCGGCCGTCGTCGACACGCTGGCGATCCTGCTGGCGGCCGGTTCGGGCGGGGTGGCGGCGAAGTCGCTGCAGTCGACGAAGGAGCGGTACCGCACCGGCCAGTAGGCGTCACCCTGTCGAGTGACAGGAGCCTGCGCACGCCAACCGTGCGCGACGGCTTACTGTGGGTCAGGTGAGTACCACGACTCCCCGGGTGGACGTGCGGTCGGCGTTGGTCGTCACCGCGCACCCGGATGACGTGGACTTCGGCGCCGCCGGAACCGTCGCGACGTGGACGGCCGCGGGCATCGAGGTCTCCTACTGCGTCTGCACGTCCGGCGAGGCCAGCGGCGAGGCCGGCCGGGACGCCGCCGAGATGGCGCGTGTCCGGGAGGCGGAGCAGCGCGCGGCCGCCGAGCAGGTGGGTGTGCGCGAGGTGACGTTCCTGGGGTATGCCGACGGCGCGGTGGAGCCGTCGCTCGCGCTGCGGCGTGACATCGCGCGGGTGATCCGGCGGGTGCGGCCGGATCGGGTGTTGACGTGGTCGCCGGAGATCAACTGGTCGTTCATCCCGACCACGCATCCCGATCACCGTGCGGTGGGCGCGGCCACGTTCGCCGCGGTGTATCCCGATGCGCGGAACCCGCACGCGTTCCCGGAGCTGCTGGCCGACGAGGGTTTGGAGCCGTGGTCGGTGCCGGAGCTGTGGCTGGCCGACGGGCCGGTGACGCTGCGCAACCACGCGGTGGACGTGACGGCGTATGCCGACAAGAAGCTGGCGGCGCTGCGGTCGCACGTGTCGCAGGTGGGCGCGGCGGAGGGGCTCGAGGAGAACATCCGGGCGTACCTGGCCGGTACCGCGAGCCGGTACGGCATGGCGGATGGGCGGCTGGCCGAGGACTTCCAGGTGGTCGACACGGGCTGAGAGTGATCGCTTGGTCGCATCGCGTCATGAGCGGGAGGGAGAGTGGTCTCACAGCCATGAGTAGCGGGGGGTGGCCCGGAGCGGGGTCACGTCATGGCAAGCACCGACGCGAGTCGGTGAACGAGGCATGGACGCCGGCGGTGCGCCCGAGCGAGGCGAGCCATGGGCCGACGCACGCGAGGATGGCCGGGGGGTCGGTTGGGTCGTGGGACCGGCCGAGTGACGGTCCACGGCGTCGACGCGGCGGCCGACCGGACCGGCCGAGCGACCAGGTTCCGGTCGACTCAGCACTTGCCAACTCCGTCGCCTCGCCGAGCCCGGTCAACTCCGCCGACCGTTCCGCCGACCGTTCCGCCGACAACGCCGCGCACGGTTCCGTCCATGGTTACGCCAGCAGATCCACCGATAGCCCCCTCGGTGATCCCGTCGACAGCTCCGCCGACCCGGGACACTCTCAGCGCCCCCCGACGTCCGCGCCCACAACCCCACACGCGCGCGCTCGCGCAGACGTGAATGGCAGCCCCCACCCGCTCCGGGGGCACCCCTCAGCGCCAGTCTATCGGGGGGTTGGGGCTGGTGGGCGTGGGTTGGGGGGGTTGTGGACAAGTGGGGGTGCGAGTGTGCGGGGTCGGGTGGGGAGGGGGCTTGGGGACGAGCGGGGGGTGGAGGTCTGGCGGGAGCGGTTGGACGACTTGGACGGGGCTTGGCCGCCGATTGTCGCGGTCGCGGATGACCCGTTGGATCTGCCGCCTCCGCTGCCTCCCTCGCTGGTGGCGGGGCGGCTTTCGGGGCGTGGGGATGACGACGACACGATGCCGCTGGCGCTCGTTCCGTTGCCGCGGGCCGAGGAGGCGGTCGTTTCCGCGCTCGAGACGCCGCCGGGGGGGTTGCGGTCGTTCGATCTCGGGACCGTGCCGGCTTCGGTGACGCCGCCGCGTAGTTGGCGGCGGGCGGCGTGGTTCGCGATCGGGACTTCGGCGGCGGTGGTGTGTGGGCTCGCGGTCGCGGCGGTGCGGCTGGTGGGGGCGCCTTCGGCTACCGACACCATCGACGCGCTGCCCGCCTTTCCTACCGAGCCGTTGGATCTCGAGGAGCTGCCGGCCGAGCACACCGCCGAGAACCCGACGGAGGAACGGGTTTCGCCTTCCAGCGGGAGTGTGGTGCCTACCGGCTCGGAGCGGGAGCGGGAGCGAGAACGGGAGACGCGGACCGGTGAGCCGAGTGGGAACGTGACGACCACCGGCGCCGGCCGGCCGGGTACCACGGGCACCACCACCGGCACCGAAACCGGCACCGGCACCGGCACCAGCGAGACCTCTACGGAGCCGGCCCCTCCTACGCGCACCACGGTGGGCGCGGCACTGCTCATGGCCACCGACACGCAGGAGATGGGCGACCGGACCGAGCAGTACTTCGCGCTGGTGACCGAGGACCCGGAAGCGGCCCACTCCCTCTGTACGGGCACCATGGCACGCGAGGGTCCGGAGGGCATCAAAGCCCGGTACGCGGGGGTCGAACGGGTCGAGGTCCAGCAGATCACCATCGACCGGACCAGGGCGATCACGACCAGCCAGGTGCGACTCGTGCGCGAGGACGGGTCGGCGACGGTGGAGCGGCGGCAGCTCACGTTCACCTGGGGCACCGATCCGCGGATCAGCGATGAAGTGATCACGAACTGACGTCACGGGTTACTCCGTTCGAGTGACAGCGCGGACCGTTGATCGCCCCAATCGGGTGATCCACTCCAATTCGCTGGCGTTCGCGGTATGGACGGGAGTACCTGTTGGCCCTAACGCAACGCACGGAGGCCATCACACAGTGGATCGTCCGACGACCGGGCGGCGTCGTGTCCGCGCCGGCTCGGTTCACGTCACCGAGCTGATCGACAAGCGAGTGCGCCAGAGCGGCGCGCCCGCCTCCTCGGCCACCCCGCGGTCGCTCGGGCCACCGCGGGCGACCGTCCGTGTGCTCGAAACGACCGAACCGGCCACGGACGTGCCGGCGCCCTTTCGACGCCCGCCGTCGCGCGGCTCGCAGCTCGCCAAGCTCGCCGGGCTGGGGGCCGCGACCCTGGTGCTCTGCACCGCGATCGCCGCCGCCACCACGATCAGCCACGAGCGGGCCGGCCAGCACGCCGTCGCCGACCGGCCCGTCCCGCGGATCACCGGCGACCAGGCACTTCTGCCGGACCGGCTCGATCGGACGCTGCCGTCCGCGCCTGCTCCGGCGGTCGACCACCGGCCGACCGGACAGCGGACCGCGCCGGCCGAACATCCCAGGACCCAGCCGTCGGTCACGCCGGTGTCCTCGACGACCGAGGCGCCGGCGTCGGTCGTCGAGGCCAGCGTCGAACCCACCCAGGACCCGGTCGGCGACACGATCTCCGACGTCGCCCTGGTCGAGCGGTTCTACGAGCTGCTGCCGGGCGACCCGGACCGCGCCTTCGGGCTGATCGCCCCCGACCTGCTGAGCACCACGCTTGGCGAGTTCCTCGACTCCTGGGCCAGCGTCACCGGCATCGACGTCGTCGACGTGCGCCGGCAGGCCGCCGGAGTGCTCGCCGAGGTGCGGATGACCCTCGCCGACGGGCACCACCTCAAGATCGAACAGTTGCTCACGGTGGCCGACTCCCCCCGGCGGATCACCGGCGTCCAACTCCTGTCGGCCCAGCGCAACTGAGGACTTATCCGATCAAGTAGCATTTAACGTCGCCGCGCACAGTGTGGTCCCCGTTCGTGTGCACAGCGTGAACGCCTAGCCTGGTGCTGGTCGGCGTACGTGGGCACCGGTTTCTGTGCCCTGCGGTCCAGGTATCCCACATTTTCGGAGTCGGCATGACAACCGATGGCCTGCAGGCAGGGAGGACTCGTCGCGATGACCGATGAGGGTCGCCTCGTAGCCGGGCGCTACCGCCTCGTCCACCGCATCGGCACCGGTGCCATGGGCGTCGTGTGGACGGCGCACGACGAGCGGTTGAACCGAACGGTCGCGGTCAAGAGACTCCTGCTGCAGCCCGGCCTCCCGCCCGACGAGGCGGCCGAGGCCGTCGCCAGGTGCATGCGCGAGGGCCGGATCGCGGCCAAGCTGCACCACCCGAACGCCATCGCCGTCTACGACGTGGTGGACGAGGACGGCGCGCCCTGCCTGATCATGGAGTACCTGCCGTCCAAGAGCCTCGCCATGGTGATGTCCGAGCGCGGCCCACTGTCCCCACGCGAGGTGGCCTGGATCGGCGCGCAGTCCGCCGCCGCGCTGGCCGCCGCGCACGCGGCCGGGATCGTGCACCGGGACGTCAAGCCGGGCAACATCCTGATCGCCGACGACGGCACGGTGAAGATCACCGACTTCGGCATCTCCCGGGCCACCGACGACGTCACCGTCACCAAGACCGGCATGATCGCCGGCACCCCCGCCTACCTGGCCCCGGAGGCCGCGGTCGGCAACGAGCCGACGCCTGGCTCGGACGTGTTCTCCCTCGGCTCCACCCTGTACGCCGCGATCGAGGGCGAGCCCCCGTTCGGGCTCACCGACAACACCCTGCAACTGCTGCACGCGGTCGCCGCCGGGCGGATCAACCCGCCGCGGCAGGCCGGGCCGATGACCAGGGTGCTGACCTGGCTGCTGGCCGCCGACCCAGAGCAGCGGCCGTCCACCGTCCGGGCCAGGGACCTGCTGTCCGCGGTGGCCGCCGGTGAGACGCCGTCCGTGCCGTCGCTGCCCGGCGTTCCGCCCGCGGGTGGCACGGCGACCAGGATGGTGCTGCCGAACAGCGGCTACGGCGACGAACGCCAGGGCACCCGGTACGACGACTACGACGACCGGTACGACGACGAGTACGACGACGGCGCGACCCAGATGGTCGGGGCCGGCACGACCCGTTCGGTGCCCCGCCCCCGGCCGACCGCGCCGCCGCCGAGCCGGTCGCGCAAGCCGCTGGTGTTCGCCGGCGTGCTGCTGGTCGCACTGGTCGCCACCGGCGCCTGGCTGCTCGGCGGCCGCGAGGACCCACCGCCGGCCACGGACAACGACGATCCCGGCCAGGTCACGCAGTCCAGCAGCGTCGTCCCGACGACCACCAGCGAACCGGAGCCGACCACCGAGAACGAGGTGCCCGTCCCCGACGACAACGACGTACCTCCTCCTCCGGAGGACGACGAGACCACCACGACGACAACGACAACGACGACCACCACCACGACGACGACCACCACGACCACCACGACGTCGGATGAGGAGACCACCGACGACGAACCGACCCCGCCGACCGAGCCCACGCTGCCGCCGGGCACGGGGGTCAACCAGTGATCACCGACCAAACGCGAGGGCACGGGGGCGTCGGTGACGGCTGAGGGCGGCCTGGTCGCCGGACGCTACCGGTTGGGTCAGCGGCTGGGCTCCGGCGCGATGGGGATCGTGTGGCAGGCGCACGACGAACGGCTGCACCGGACCGTCGCCATCAAGCAGATGCTGCTGCAGCCCGGGCTGACCGACGCGCAGGCCGAGGAGTCGCGGCGAAGATCGATGCGGGAGGGGCGCATCGCCGCGCGGCTGGCACATCCCAACGCGATCACCGTCTACGACGTCGCCGAACACGACGGCGACCCGTGGCTGATCATGGAGTACCTGCCGTCCAAGAGCCTGGCCACCGTGCTCTCCGAGCGCGGCACGCTGCCGCCGGCGGAAGCGGCGGCGATCGGCGCCCAGGTGGCGTCCGCGCTGGTGGCCGCGCACGCGGCGGGGATCGTGCACCGCGACATCAAGCCGGCCAACGTGCTGCTCGCCGAGGACGGCACGGTCAAGATCACCGACTTCGGGATCTCCCGGGCCACCGGCGACGTCACGGTCACCGCCACCGGCATGCTCGCCGGCACGCCGGCCTACCTCGCACCGGAGGTCGCCAAGGGTGAGAACCCGACGCCGGCCGCGGACGTGTTCAGCCTCGGCTCCACGCTCTACACGGCCGTCGAGGGACACTCCCCGTTCGGGCTGAGCGAGAACACGCTGGCGCTGCTGTACGCGGTCGCCGCCGGGAAGATCACCCCGCCGCGGCAGGCCGGCCCGCTCACCGCCCTGCTGATGCAGCTGCTGCGGGTCGACCCGAACGAACGCCCGTCGCTGACCACCGCCCGGGACGCCCTCGCCGCGGTCGCCGAGGGCCGCCCGGCGCCCACCCTCGCCACGAACATCGCCGGTGCCGGCGCCGCGACCACCGACCGGATCGCCGGCAACCGCCTGCCACCTCCCGGCATGCGCGCCGGTCCGCCGACCCCACCGCGCGCCAGCCAACCTCCGTGGCCGCCGAAGAAGGACTCCACCCGGCTGGACGTCAACCCGTTCGCCGAGCCGGCACCGAGCGGCCCCGGTCCGGTGATGTACCGCGAGCCGGTGCCGTCCGGTCCGAACAGCCGTCCCCGGCCGCCCGCGCCCGCCAACCGGGCCCGTTCGGTGGCGCTGACCGTGCTGGCGATCGTCGCCGCCGCGCTGGTCGGGATCCTGGTGGCGAGCCTGCTCACCAGCGGGGACGACGGCCAGCGGTCCCAGCAGCCGCCCGCCGACCCGACCCTGCCCGCCGAGCGGACGTCCGAGTCGACCGAGGACACGCCGACCGACGCGACCGAGGACACGCCGACCGACACGACCGAGGAAACCACCGACGAGCAGCCCACCGAGGAGACCCCGACCAACGAGGACTACGTCCAGGCGGTCGAGGACTACTACGACCTGCTCCCGGACGACACCGACGCCGCCTGGAAGCTGCTGACCGAGCGGGCGCGGAACAAGTCCACCGGCGGCAAGAAGGGCTACGAGCGGTTCTGGAGCACCATCGACGAGGTCGAGGTGCGCGACGCGTACGCCGCGGGCAACCGGGTCGCCGCCACCCTGCGGTACAAGCGCGAGGACGGCGACAAGTCGACCGAGTCGTACTCGTTCGCGCTGGTCGAGCGCGACGGCGAACTCATGATCGACAACTTCGTGCGCACCGGTGGCGGCGGTGGCGGTGGCGGGGACGACGACCGGGGCAACGGCAACGAGGGCAACGAGGGCCGCGGCAACCGAGGGAACGGCGGGGACGACGACGGGGAAGGCGGCGACGGCTAGCTCAGACCAGTCGCCGGTCCGACGCCCAGCGGGACAGTTCGTACCGGTTGGACAGCTGGGTCTTGCGCAGCACCGACGACACGTGCGTCTCCACCGTCTTCACCGAGATGAACAGCTCGGACGCGATCTCCTTGTACGCGTAACCCCGCGCGAGCAGCCGCAGCACGTCCCGCTCCCGAGGGGTCAGCAGGTCCAGCTCCGGGTCGGAGATCGGCGCCGCCCCCGGCCGGTCGGCGAACGCGTCCAGCACGAACCCGGCCAGCCGCGGCGAGAACACCGCGTCCCCCTCCGACACCCGTACCACGGCCCGCACCAGCTCGTGGCTGGAGATCGTCTTCGTCACGTACCCGCGCGCGCCCGCCCGGATCACCGCGATGACGTCCTCCGCCGCGTCGGACACCGACAGCGCGAGGAACACCGTCTCCGGGTTCTCCGGCCGCGCCCGGCGCAGCACCTCCGCACCGCCCCCGTCCGGCATGTGCACGTCGAGCAGCACCACGTCCGGCTTGCGGTGCCCGATCCCGGCCACCGCCTCCCCGACGGTCCCGGCCTCGCCGACCACCTCGACCTCGTCGGTGATCGAGTCCAGCTCCGCGCGCACCCCGGCCCGGAACAACCCGTGGTCGTCCACCAGGAACACCCGGACCGGACCCTTCTCGCTGGTCACGACACACCCCTCCTAAGCGCTGACGGTCTCGCGCGGCATGTGCAGCTGCACCTCGGTGCCCTCTCCGGGCGCCGTGCGCAGCCGCAGCTCCCCGCCGTTGCGCTCCATCCTGCCCCGGATGGAGTCGGCGAGGCCATGCCGGTCCCCGGGAACCGCCGCCGGGTCGAACCCCTTCCCCCGGTCCCGCACGAAGATGGTCACCTGCTCGGGCTCGACCTCGGCGTACACGCTGACCTCGGAGACCTCCGCGTGCTTGGCCGCGTTCACCACCGCCTCCCGCGCGGCGAACACCAGGCCGGTCAGCCGCTCGTCCAGCTCGCAGTCGCCGACGACGACCTGCTGCACCTGGATCGCGAACGTGTCCTCCACCTCGCCGCACGACTGCGCGACCGACTCGGCGAACGTCATCCGGTCGGCGGCGTCCACCTTGTCGCCCGACCGGCCGTAGCCGGACGGCCCGTACAGCCAGCCGCGCAGCTGCCGCTCCTGCCCCCTGGCCAGCCGCAGCACCTCGCGCGGCGCCTCGGCCTGCTTCTGGATCAGCGCGAGCGTCTGCAGCACCGAGTCGTGCAGGTGCGCGGCGATCTCCGCGCGCTCCTCGGAACGGATGCGCTCCCGGCGCTCCTCGCCGAGGTCACGCACCAGCCGCAGCCAGAACGGCACGGTCAGCACCGCCACCCCGATCAGCGCGGCCAGCACGGACAGCAGCGCGAACTGCATCTGGTCCAGGTCGACGCTGCGCACCAGGAACAACGTGATCCCGGTGATCACCAGCGCCGCGCCGGACAGCACCCGCACCAGCGCACCGCGCCCGCCCTCACCGAGCACCAGTGACGACGCCCGGCGCCGGGTCGACTGGTCGGCCTCCTGCCACACCAGCGCGACACCGACCAGGGTGACGCCGATGCCGCCGGCGACCCAGCCGTTGAAGGTGTTGGACAGCGTGCCGATACCGATCGCGAGGCCGATGCCGAGTGCGAGCAGCCCCCTGGCCTGCTGCCGTTCCTTGCGCGACACCTCCGCGGTCCGCACGTCCCGCTTGGCCTGCGGCACGAACACCCACAGCATGCCGTAGGCGAGCACGCCGGCGCCGCCGAACGCGGCGAACAGCGCGAACGTCAGCCGCACCCACAGCACCTTGACGTCGAGGTGGTCGGCGACGCCGCCGGCCACCCCGGCCACCGCGCGCCCGGACCGCCGGCGACGCATCTTCACCGCGTCGTCGGCCGGATCCGTCACGGCCCTCGACGCCGCGCGCTCGATGTCCGCGTCCCTCACCTTCACCACCACGAACCCATCGTCACACGTCCGGCACGCCGCATCATCGGGGAAATACCCGGATGCCCGTTCTCGGGGTCGAACTCAGGGGTCGTCCCCGATGTGCGGACGCCGCCGGCGGGGGATGCTCGACATCGTGAGTGGGAACCGGACGAAATCGCACCTCGGCGCCATGCACGGCGACGTCGAGGACATGGCCAAGGACTTCTGGGCCACGCGGCCGAGGCGGCCGAGGCGTGGTCGAAAGATCGCCGGCGTCGCGGCCGGAGTCGCGAACCGCTACCGGATCGACCCGACGCTGGTGCGGGTCGCGCTCGTGGTGGCCGCGATCTACGGCGGCGCCGGCATCGTGGCGTACCTGCTGGGCTGGCTGTTCCTGCCCGAGCAGGACGACGAGGTGTCGCCGTTCGAGTCGATGATCGGCCGGGGCCGGTCGTCGACGTCGACGGGCTTCACCCTGCTGCTGTGCCTGGCGTTCTTCCCGACGTTCAGCTGGTTCTTCAACGGGTTCGCGCCCGGCTACCTGAGCCTGCTGGTCGTCGCCGGGCTGCTGTACCTGCTGCACCGCAAGCGCGGGCACCTGGACGCCGAGCAGCCGGCACCGGTCGCGGACATGCCCGTGCCCGAGATGCCGACCATGCCGGTGCCCCCGACACCTCCGACGCCTCCGGCACCTCCGACGCCCCCGACGCCCCCGACGGCCCAACCGGCGGCGCGCGCCGAGGCACGGGCGGACGCGCCGGTCGAGCCCGAGGCGGAGCGGGCTCCGGAACCGGAGCCGACGCCGGAGGAGCGGATGACGCCGCCCGCGTGGGACCCGCTCGGCGCGGCCCCGTTCGCCTGGGACCTGCCGGACCCGACGCCGCCGCTGGAGCCCGAGGACGAGCCGGAGCCGCCGGTGCCGGCCCGCAAGTCCCGGATCGGGCTGCTGACCGTGGGGATCGCGCTGATCGCGGCCGCCGGCATGGGGATGGCGAACCTCGACCCGACCATCATCGTCGGCGTAGCGCTCGCCGTGCTCGGACTCGGCATGGTGTTCGGCTCGTTCCTGCGGAGCGGGCGCGGGCTGATCGGGCTGGCCGTGCCGCTGTCGGTGATCGGTATCGGGATGACCACGGTCGCGTCGGACGGCTGGAACGGTGTCGGCGAACTCAACCTCCGGCCGACCACGGAGTCGCAGGTGCCGTCGGAGTTCAGCCGCTCGGTGGGCTCCGTCCACCTCGACCTGACCGACCTGCCGGCGACCGCCGAGGTGGACACCAACCTCCACCTGGGGGCGGGCGACGTGACGGTGCTGCTGCCGGAGACGGCCGACGTGGACCTGGTCTGCCAGGCCGACATCGGCACGATCGACTGCCTCGGGCAGACCTGGGACGGAGTCAACGGCGGGGAACCGCACGCCATCGAGAACGACGGCCCGGACGGGCGAGGAGGTCTGAAGGTGGATCTCGAGATCGAGGTCGGTACCGGGGACCTGGAGGTGCGTCGTGTCCCGTGAGCGAACCGAGTCGGAGCGGACCGAGCCCCGGCGCAAGCTGGACGTGTTCACCCTGCTGGCCGGCCTGGCCACGCTGTTCGTGTCGAGCTACGTGCTGACCGACGGCCAGATCTGGCTGCCGACGACCGACCCGCGCTGGCTGCTCACCGGCGGCGCGCTGCTGGTCGGCGTGCTGCTGCTGATCTCGTCGCTGCGCGGCGGCCGCCGCAAGCGGTAGCGAACGGTCTCCCACTCGAGGGTGGTCTCCCGGCACCGGGGGGCCACCCTCGCACTCATTCCCACTCGATCGTGCCCGGGGGCTTGGACGTCACGTCGAGCACCACGCGGTTCACGTCCCGGACCTCGTTGGTGATGCGGGTGGAGATCCGCTCCAGGACGTCGTAGGGCAGCCGGGTCCAGTCCGCGGTCATGGCGTCCTCGCTGGACACCGGGCGCAGCACCACCGGGTGCCCGTAGGTGCGGAAGTCGCCCTGCACGCCGACGCTGTGCACGTCGGCCAGCAGCACCACCGGGCACTGCCAGATGTCGCGGTCCAGGCCGGCGGCGGTCAGCTCCTCGCGGGCGATCGAGTCGGCCGCGCGCAGGATCTCCAGGCGGGCCGAGGTGACCGCGCCGATGATCCGGATGCCGAGACCGGGGCCGGGGAACGGCTGGCGGTGCACGATCGTCTCCGGCAGCCCCAGTTCCAGGCCGACCCGGCGGACCTCGTCCTTGAACAGCTCGCGCAGCGGCTCCACCAGCTCGAAGGCCAGGTCCTCGGGCAGGCCGCCGACGTTGTGGTGGCTCTTGATGTTGGCCGCGCCGGTGCCGCCGCCGGACTCCACCACGTCCGGGTAGAGCGTGCCCTGCACCAGGAACCGGTAGTCGCCCTGGGCCTTGAGGTCGCGCTCGGCCTGCTCGAACACGCGGATGAACTCCCGGCCGATGATCTTGCGCTTCTGCTCCGGCTCGGTGACGCCGTCCAGCGCGGCGAGGAACCGGTCGGCGGCGTCCACGGTCACCAGGTTGACCCCGGTGGCCGCGACGAAGTCCCGCTCCACCTGGCCGCGCTCACCGGCCCGCAGCAGCCCGTGGTCGACGAACACGCAGGTCAGCCGATCGCCGATGGCCCGCTGCACCAGAGCGGCCGCGACGGCGGAGTCCACCCCGCCGGACAGGCCGCAGATCGCCCGCCCGTCGCCGACCTGCTCGCGGATCCTGGCCACCTGCTCGTCCACGATCGACGCGATCGTCCAGGACGGCCGCAGGCCCGCGACGTCGTGCAGGAACCGGCGCAGCACCTCCTGCCCGTGCGGCGAGTGCGCGACCTCCGGGTGGTACTGCACACCGGCGAACCGCCGCTCGACGTCCTCGAACGCGGCGACCGGCGCGCCGTCGGAGCCGCCGGTGACGGTGAAGCCGGCCGGGGCCTTGGTGACGCTGTCGCCGTGGCTCATCCACACCGGGTGCCGGTGCGGCAGGTCGGCGTGCAGGACGCCGCCGTCGGCCGACAGCTCGGTGCGCCCGAACTCGCGGGAGCCGGTGTGCTCGACGGTGCCGCCGAGCGCGCGGGCCATCGCCTGGAAGCCGTAGCAGATGCCGAACACCGGCACGCCCGCGTCGAACAGCGCCGGGTCGACCTCGGGGGCGCCCTCGGCGTAGACCGACGACGGGCCGCCGGAGAGCACGATCGCCTGCGGGTCGCGGGCCAGCAGCGCCTCGACGCTCTCGGTGTGCGGCACGACCTCCGAGTACACCTGCGCCTCGCGCACCCGGCGGGCGATGAGCTGCGCGTACTGCGCGCCGTAGTCGACGACGAGGACGGGACGGTGGTGGTTCTGCGTCACTCGGGAAGCATGTCACGGGCCCTCGGTCCTACGGTGGAGGGCATGGACGAGACAGACCCGCACCTGCCGACCCCGCGGGCCGCGTGGATCGCCGGTCGGGCCGAGCAGAGCGACCGGACGCTGGCGGTGCACCACCCGTTCGACGGCGACGAGATCGCCTCGGTGTGCGTGCCGTCGGCCGACCAGGTGGAGCGTGCGGTGGACGCGGCGGCGTCGGTCGCCAGGGAGTTCCGCGGCACGCCGGCGCACGTACGGGCGGCCGCGCTGGACCACGTGTCGCGGCGGTTGGCGGAGCGCGCGGACGAGGTCGCGGAGACGATCACCGCGGAGAACGGGAAACCACTCAAATGGGCGACCGTGGAGGTCACCCGGGCGGTGGCCACGTTCCGGTTCGCGGCCGAGGAGGCCAGGCGGTTCTCCGGCGACCTGCAACGGCTGGACACCGACCCGAGCGCCGAGGGCAGGCTGGCGGTGACCCGGCGGGTGCCGCGCGGGCCGGTGCTGGGCATCGCGCCGTTCAACTTCCCGCTGAACCTGGTCGCGCACAAGGTCGCGCCGGCGATCGCGGTCGGCGCGCCGATCGTGGTCAAGCCGGCGCCGAGGACGCCGCTGTCCGCGCTGCTGCTGGGTGAGCTGCTGACCGAGACCGATCTGCCGGCGGGCGCGTTCTCGGTGCTGGCGGTCGGCAACGAGGAGACCGCGGCCCTGGTCCGGGATCCCCGGCTGCCGGTGGTGTCGTTCACCGGATCGGGTCCGGTCGGCTGGTCCCTGATGGACAGCGCGCCGCGCAAGCAGGTGGTGCTGGAGCTGGGCGGGAACGGCGCCGCGGTGGTCTGCGCCGACTGGCCGGACCTGGACTTCGCCGCGAAGCGGATCGCCACGTTCGGCAACTACCAGGCCGGGCAGTCGTGCATCGCGGTGCAGCGGGTGCTGGTGGACCGGGCGGTGGCCGACGAGTTCGTGCCGAAGCTGGTGGACGCGGTGGCGAACCTGCGCACCGGCGACCCGCACGACCCGGAGGTGGAGGTCGGACCGCTGGTCGACGAGGCAGCCGCGGAGCGCGTCGAGTCGTGGGTGGCCGAGGCGGTGTCGGCCGGCGCGACGGTGCTGGTCGGCGGCAAGCGGGACGGCGCGAGCGTGGCGCCGACCGTGTTGGCCGACGTGCCGCGGGAGGCGAAGGCGTGGCGTGAGGAGGTCTTCGGGCCGGTGCTGGCGGTGTCGGTCACCGACGGGCTGGACGACGCGTTCGCGCAGGTCAACGACTCCGTGTACGGGTTGCAGGCCGGGGTGTTCACCCGGGACGTCGGGGTGGCGTTCCGGGCGCGGGCGGAGCTGGACGTGGGTGGCGTGATCGTCGGCGACGTGCCGTCGTTCCGGGCCGACCAGATGCCCTACGGCGGGGTGAAGGGCTCGGGCTTCGGCCGCGAGGGCGTGCGCAGTGCGATGAACGACCTGACCGAGGAACGCGTCATGGTGCTCACCGGCCTGGAACTGTGACCGCGCCGATCACGGCGGTACCCAGCCGGTCGCGCGGCGCAGGATCTCGGTCACCGCTGGTGCGGCCGGGCCGTGTTCCGGCTCGTGCAGGACGCCCGCGATGTGCCCGTCGGGGCGGACGACCACGATCGAGCGGGGTCGCAGGCGCAGCGCGGTCACGAGCTCGTCGTCCTCCTCCTGGTCCAGTGGCACGGGCTCGTTCACCAGCTCGTGCTCCCAGCGGTCGGCCGGCCGCCACGAGCACCAGTACGTGAGCACGACGAAGCGCGGGCCGACCAGCTCCCGCAGCCGCATCCCCCAGGACAGGTGCCCGTCCGGGCAGAGCACGCCGCCCACGGGTGGCCGGGCCGCGCCGGGGTCGCGGGGGAAGGTCGCGTAGGCGTGCAAGTCGGTGAACGTGGTGAGCGGTGAGTCGAGGTACCAGAACGGCTCGGCCAGCCGGCCGGAGTCGATCTCCTCGGGAGCCGCCTCGTCGTCGGCCGCGCGGGTGAGCACGTCGAGCCGGTGCGCCCGTTCGGCGTCGGTACCCGGCACGAGGAAGCGCATGGTGTCGCCGGTGACCCGCAGGTTCTCGTCGGCCGCCGCGCCGCGCTCGAGGTCGTAGGACTCGAGCAGCAGCGGCCCGGCGGTGCCGGCGCGGTCGAGCGCGATCTTCCAGACCGCGTTGTCGGCGTCGGCGATGCCGGAGTTGAGCCCGCGCGCCCCGAACGGGCTCATCACATGCGCGGCGTCGCCGGCGAGCAGCACCCGGCCGACCCGCATCCGTGGCGCGCGGCGCTGGTGGAAGCGGTAGACCGACAACCAGACGATGTCGTGGTCGACGTCGCCGACGACGGCCCGGATCCGCCGGTCGAGCCCGCCGTCGGCGCGTTCGGCGTCGAGGTCGAAGTCGTCGGGGACCTGCCAGTCGATCCGGTGCACGCCCTGCGGTTGCGGGTGCAGCAGCACCTGCCGCCCGGGATTCCACGGCGGGTCGAAGTAGAACCGCCGCTCCGGCACGGCGAAGCCCAGGTCCGCGCGGATGTCGGCGATGAGGAACTTGTCCGGAAAGGACACTCCGTCGAACGGGAGACCGAGCGCCGCGCGGACCGCCGAACGCTGCCCGTCCGCTCCGACCAGATGCGAGCCGCGCACGTCTCCGTCCACTGTGGACACAGTAACGCCGTCGTCGTCCTGGGTGACGCCGGTGACCTCCTGGCCCCACCACAGCGTCACCAGCGGCTCGCGGGAGATCCGCTCCTCGAGCAGCAGCTCCAGCACCGACTGCGGGGTGTTGACGAACGGCGGGAAAGCGCTGTCCCCGTGCTCCGGGAAGGTGATCTCGAGGATCTGCCGGTCGCGGTAGTAGGTGCGGCCGCGGGTCCAGGTGACCCCGACCTCGGCGACCCGCGCGCCGAGCCCGACGCGTTCCAGGATGTCGAGCACGTCGCGCTGCACGCAGATCGACCGCGACCCGACCGCGACCCGCCGCGGCTGCGCCTCGAGCACGATGCTCGGCACCTCGTACCGGGCGAGCAGCAGCGCGGTGACCATTCCCACCGGCCCGGCCCCGGCGACGATCACGGGCTTCGGTCTCACCCTCGCAACTCCGCCCACACCGCGCGGTCCCGCTCGGCGGTCCAGACCCGCGGCCAGTCGATCCCGTCCAGCTCGTCCCAGTAGCGCTGGACGTTGAACGGCAGGCAGTGCTCGAAGATCGGCCAGCCGCCGAACTCGGGTGCCAACGCGGCGTGCGCGGCCGCGAACGCCTCCGCGAGGGTGCCCGACGCGGCGTGCACCTCGCCGACCGTCCGGCACAGCTCGTCGAGGAAGTGCCGGCTCTGCGCGACGGCCGCGCGTACGGCGTCCTCGCCCCGCACCACCGCGCCCCGACCGCCGACGAGGGTGCGGGCGCCGAACGCGGCGACGGTGTCGAGGGTGGCGGTGGCCCAGTCCCGGTGGAACGCGTCGCCGGTGTAGAGGGCGGCCTTGGCCTCCACCAGGTCCCCGGCGAACAGGATCCGCTCGCGCGGCAACCAGGCGACGATGTCACCGGCGGTGTGGCCGCGACCGCAGTACCGAAGGACCAGCTCCCGGTCGCCGCCGAGCGGGATCGTCAGCCGGTCGGAGAACGTGAGCGTGGGCCAGGTCAGGCCGGGGATCGAGGCCGGCTCCTCGAACAGGCGCGGCATCCTGGCCAGCTCGGAGTCCCAGTCGGCGCGCCCGCGCTCGGCGATCAATGTCCTGGTCGTCTCGTGGGTGACGATCTCGGCCGCGCCGAACGCGGCGGCCCCGAGCACCCGGACGGCGTGGTAGTGGCTGAGCACGAGGTAGCGGACGGGCTTGTCGGTCCGCTCCCGCAGCCGCTCCAGCCACCGCCGCGCGGCGACCGGAGTGGCCCGCGCCTCGAAGCAGACGAGGAAGTCCTCGCCCTCGACCGCCCCGACGTTCGGATCACCCTCGGCGGTGAGGGCGTACACCCCGTCCGCCAGCTCGGTGAACGTCTCCGCCTTCGCCTCGAGGTCCCCGCTGGACGCGAACTCCTTCGCCACACGCCTACCCTGCCACGCGGTCAGCCGCGATGGGAGGCGAGTGCGGCCGGGGCGGTGGCGGGAACCGCCGGGGACGCCGGCGGCACCGGGGCCAGGCGCCGGTAGGGCGCGCCCGGCTCCGGGCGGGGGTCGGGGTCGCCCTTGTTCGGCCACAGGGCGAAGGCGCGCTCGGCCTGGGCGGTGATCGTCAGGGACGGGTTGACGCCGAGGTTCGCGGAGATGGCGGAGCCGTCGACGACCGAGAGGCCGGGGTAGTTGTGCACCCGGTGGTACGCGTCGAGCACGCCGTCCTCCGGCGTCTCGCCGATGGGGCAGCCGCCGATGAAGTGGGCGGTCAGCGGGATGTTGAAGATCTCGCCCCAGGTACCGCCGGCCATGCCGTCGATGTGCTTGGCGGCCAACTGGTTCGCCTCGTGGCCGGCCGGGATGAACGTGGGGTTCGGCTCGCCGTGGCCCTGCCGCGAGGTGTACCGGCGGCGGCCGAACACGCCACGCCGGGTGTACGTGGTGATCGAGTTGTCCAGGCTCTGCATCACCAGCAGGATCACGGTGCGCTCGCTCCAGCGGTGCACCCGCAGCAGCCGCGCGCTCTGGACCGGGTGCCTGGCCAGGAACCGGAGCGCCTGGAGCCAGCGCGGCACGGACGCGGCGCCGTCGGTCGCGATCGTCTGCAGCAGGCCCATCGCGTTGCTGCCCCGGCCGTACCGGACCGGCTCGATGTGGGTGGACTCGTCCGGGTGGATCGACGAGGTGATCGCGACGCCGCGGGAGAAGTCCCGCGCCGGATCGACCGTGGTGCGCGCGGCGCCGATGATGGCCTCGGAGTTCGTCCTGGTCAGCTCGCCCAGCCGGGGCGAAAGGCCGGGCAGGACGCCGGTGTCGCGCATCGTGTGCAGCAGGCGCTGGGTGCCCCAGGTGCCGGCGGCGAGCACGACCTGGCCGGCGCTGACCGTCGCGCGGGCACGGCGCCCGGTGCGGCGGAGGTCGACGTCGAAACCGCCGCCGTCGCGGGGGCGGACGGCGGTCACCGTGGTCAGCGGAACGACCTTCGCGCCGACCTGCTCCGCCAGGTACAGGTAGTTCTTGACCAGCGTGTTCTTCGCGCCGACCCGGCACCCGGTCATGCACGAGCCGCACTCGGTGCACCCGGTCCGCGCGGGGCCCGCGCCGCCGAAGTACGGGTCCGGCGCCGCGACCCCCGGCCGGCCGAAGTACACGCCGACCGGGGTCGGGTGGTAGGAGTCCGGCACGCCCATGTCGGCCGCGACCTTGCGCATCACCTCGTCGGCCGGGGTCGTGGTCGGGTTGGTGACCACGCCGAACATCGCCGACGCCTGGTCGTAGTGCGGCGCGAGCTCGGCCTCCCAGTCGGTGATGTGCGCCCACTGCCGGTCGGCGTAGAACTGCCGGAGCGGGCGGTACAGGGTGTTCGCGTACACCAGCGAGCCGCCGCCGACGCCGGAGCCGGCCAGGATCATCACGTCCTTGAGCAGGTGGATGCGCTGAATGCCGTAGCAGCCAAGTCTCGGCGCCCACAGGTACCGGCGCAGGTCCCACGACGTCTTCGCGAACTCGTCGTCGGCGAAGCGGCGGCCGGCCTCGACCACCGCGACGCGGTAGCCCTTCTCGGTCAGCCGCAGCGCCGCGACGCTGCCTCCGAAACCCGAACCGACCACTACCACGTCGTAGTCCATACCGGGAGGCTACTCGTCAGTACGTAGTTTTCCGTAGTGCACCAGATCACGTCGGACGCCCTCGCGCAGCTGGGCCCCGCGCAGGATCCCTTCCCGGGTGAAGCCGGCCCGCGCGAGCGCCTTCTGCTCGCCGACGTTGTCCACGTCCGTGCTGGCCTCGACCCGGTCCAGCTCGGTGGTGGCGAACAGGTACTCGGCCAGCAGCCGCTGCGCGATCGAACCGACCCCGCGCCCGCGCTCCTCTGGCAGCAGCCCGATGCCGATGTTCCACGCCGAGCAGCCGACCGTGCCGCCGTAGTCCACGGCGTGCCAGCTGACCCCGCCGAGCAGCCGCCCGGAGGCGGCGTCCAGCACACTGAGCACCGAGCTGCGCGCCGGCCCGGTGATCATCGGCCGGTCGTCCCGGTCGACCTCGAACGGCCCGGCGGCGTCGACGTAGAACTTCTCCCGCTCGCCGATCACCGGCGGTGCCAGCGCCACCCCGTCCCTGGCGATGACGATCTCCCGATCGGCGCCGGGCGCCGGCGGCGGCACGAGGTCGGTGCGCAACAGGCCGAACAGCATCATGTCCCGCCGCACGCCGCCACGCAGCTGGGCGCCGCGGACGACGCCCTCGGCCCGGAACCCGCTCTTGCCGAGCGCCCGCTGGGACCGCACGTTGGCCAGGTCGGCGCTCGCCTCGATCCGGTCCAGGTCGGTGGTGGCGAACAGGTGCTCGACCAGCAGCCGCAACGCCTGCACGCCGACCCCGCGCCCCCGCGCCGCCGGCAACAGGACGATGCCCACGTTCCAGGCCCCGCACGGCCTGGTCCGGCCGTAGCCGACCGCGTGCCAGCTGACCTCGCCGACCAGCTCCCCGGCACTCAGGTCCACCACGGCCAGCCGGTACACCTCGGCGTTGTGCAACCGCTCCCGGTCATCGGGGTCGACGTCGTACGCGCCGTCCCCCCGCTGCTCGAGCCACTCCCGATCGCCGTCGAGCACCTCGGCCAGCGCCACCCGCTCCCCGGCGGCCACCACCTCGCGCCGCACGATCACACCCGCACCGTCAGGCCGACCTTCTGGAACTCCTTGAGGTCGGAGTACCCGGTCTTGGCCATCGCCCGGCGCAGGGCTCCGAAGAGGTTGATCAGGCCGTCGGCGTCGGAGGACGGGCCGAACAGCAGGGTGCGGAGGTCGACGATCTCCTCGTCGTCGGCGACCGGCGCCACCCGGCTGCGCGGGAGCGACGGGTGCGCGGCGGCCGCGGTCCAGTACAGGCCCCGGCCGGGGGCCTCCTCCGCCAGCGCCAGCGGCGCGCCGAGCATCACGGCGTCGGCACCGCACGCGATGGACTTCGCGATGTCACCCGAGCTGTGCACGCCACCGTCGGCGAGCACGTGCACGTACCGGCCGCCGGTCTCGTCGAGGTAGTCGCGGCGCGCGGCGGCGGCGTCGACGATCGCGGTGGCCATCGGCACGCCGATGCCGAGCACGCTGTCGGTCGTGGTCACCGGGCCGGAGCCGTAGCCGACGATCACCCCGGCCGCGCCGGTGCGCATCAGGTGCATCGCCGTGCGGTAGTCGTGCACGCCGCCCGCGATCACCGGCACGTCCAGCTCGGCGATGAAGTTCTTCAGGTTCAGCGGCTCGCCGCCGCGCGCCACGTGCTCGGCGGAGACGATCGTGCCCTGTACGACCAGGATCTCCACGCCCGCGGCCAGCAGGTCGGGGGTCAGCTCGGCGGCGCGCTGCGGACTGACCCGCGCGGCCGCGGTGACCCCGGACTCGGTGACCTTCTTGATCGCCTCGGCCACCAGCTCGGTGCGGATCGGGGCGGCGTGCAGTTCCTGGAGGACCCTGGTCAGCGCGGTCAGGTCGGCGTCCTCGGCGGCCGCGTGCACCCGGGCGAGCGCCTCGTCGACGTTCGCGTGCCGTGCCCACAGGCCCTCGGCGTTGAGCACGCCCAACCCGCCCAGCTCACCGACCGAGACCGCCGTGGCCGGGGAGACCACGGCGTCGGTCGGATGGGTGACCAGCGGGATGTCGAACCGGTAGGCGTCGATCTGCCACCCCGTCGACACGTCGCCGGACGAGCGGGTGCGCCGGGACGGCACGATCTCCACCTCGTCCAGCCCGAAGGCACGCCGGGCCGTCCGGCCCATGCCGATCTCGACAAGATCCCGCACTGGGTGTCCTTTCAGCGGGTGGTGTAGTTGGGCGCCTCGACGGTCATCGTCACGTCGTGCGGGTGGGACTCCTTGAGGCCGGCCGCGGTGATCCGGACCAGCTGGGCCTGCTGCAGCTCGGAGACCGTGTTCGAGCCGGTGTAGCCCATGCCGGAACGCAGGCCGCCGACGAGCTGGTGCACCACCTGGGACAGCGGGCCGCGGAACGGGATCCGCCCTTCCACGCCCTCCGGCACCAGCTTGTCCTCGCTGAGCACGTCGTCCTGGAAGTAGCGGTCCTTCGAGTACGACTTGGCGTTGCCGCGCGACTGCATGGCCGCGAGCGAGCCCATGCCTCGGTAGGTCTTGAACTGCTTGCCGTTGACCAGGATCACCTCGCCCGGCGCCTCGGCGGTGCCGGCGAGCAGGCTGCCGAGCATGACCGCGGACGCGCCGGCGGCGATGGCCTTGGCGATGTCGCCGGAGTACTGGATGCCGCCGTCGCCGATGACCGGGACGCCGGCCGGGCGGGCGGCCAGGTCGGCCTGGTAGATCGCGGTGATCTGCGGCACACCGACGCCGGCGACCACCCGCGTGGTGCAGATCGAGCCGGGACCGACGCCGACCTTCACCCCGTCCGCGCCGGCGTCGACCATCGCCTGCGCGCCCGCGCGGGTGGCGACGTTGCCGCCGACCACGTCGACGGCGTCGCCCAGCTCGGTCTTGAGCTTGGCGACCATGTCGATCACGCCGCGGGAGTGGCCGTGCGCGGTGTCCACCATGAGCACGTCGACGCCCGCGTCGACCAGGGTCATCGCGCGCTTGTAGGCGTCGTCGCCGACGCCGACGGCGGCACCGCAGATGAGCCGGCCGTCGGTGTCCTTGGTGGCGTTGGGGAACTGCTCGGTCTTGACGAAGTCCTTGACGGTGATCAGCCCGCGCAGCTTGCCGGCGTTGTCGACGATCGGCAGCTTCTCGACCTTGTGCCGGCGGAGCAGGCCGAGCGCGGCGTCCGCGGACACCCCGACCTGCGCGGTGACCAGCGGACCCTTGGTCATCACCTCGCTGGCCGGCTTGGTGTGGTCGACCTCGAACCGCATGTCGCGGTTGGTGATGATGCCGACCAGGGTGCCCTGCGCGTCGGTCACCGGGACGCCGGAGATGCGGTAGCGGGCGCAGAGCGCGTCCACCTCGGCCAGCGTCGCGCTGGGCAGGCAGGTGATCGGGTCGGTGACCATGCCGGCCTCCGAGCGCTTCACCGTCTCGGCCTGGCGCGCCTGTTCCTCGATGGAGAGGTTGCGTTGCAGGATCCCGATGCCGCCCTGGCGGGCCATGGCGATGGCCATGCGGGCCTCGGTGACGGTGTCCATGGCCGCGGACACCAACGGGATGCCGAGTGTGACGTGGCGGGTCAGCCGCGTGCTGGTGTCGACCTCACTCGGCACGACGTCGGACTGCGACGGTTGGAGCAGCACGTCGTCGAAGGTCAGCCCGAGCGTGGCGAACTTGGCCGGGATTCCCTCAGCGGTGGTCATCATGGCCCTTCTTCTCGCCGGTTTCCGCAGGCGGCGGCACGTCGGTCCATGGTATCCGGCCCACCCGACGCCCCGGCCCGGTACCGTGCGTGGTCGTGAGGGACGACGCACTGCCGCCAGACCCGTTCGCCGGCGACCCGAACGACCCCGCCCGGGCGCTCGACGAGGAGGAGGTCACCGAGGAGGAGCCCGTCACCGCGCAGGAGCGGGCGGAACTGTTGGCCGACCTGCGGGATCTGGCCGTGTACCAGGCGCTGTTGGAGCAGCGCGCGGTCCGGGGCGTGGTGGTGGACTGTGCCGAGTGCCAGGAGCCGCACTACCACGACTGGGCGCTGCTGCGCGCGTCGCTGGAGCAACTGCTCGACGACGGCCGGATGCGCCCGCACGAGCCGGCGTTCGACCCGGACCCGGCGGCCTACGTCTCCTGGGAGTACTGCCGCGGCTTCACCGACGGCGTGACGGCCAACGCCAAACCCGCCCTCACCCGCCAACCCTGACCCACCCCGAACGTACGACTCGCGCACCGGGAACGTACGACTCGCGGGGGTCGCGAGTCGTACGTTCCCGTCCGGCGAGTCGTACGTTCCCGTTCGGGGTCGGTGGGTCAGGGGTGTTCGCTGGCGGGGTGGTGGACGTGCCAGCCGTCGGCGCGCGGGCAGCGTTCGGCGGTGAGGCGGCCGGTGGACTCCTTGACCAGGGCCTTGGCCGCCTCCTCGACGAGCAGGGCCCGTCCGCCGCACTCGGTGCAGCGTGGGGCCTGGCTGTACACGTGACCCGCGATCATGCCCGGCAGCGTACCGATCCGGTCAGGGCGTGATGGTCTGCGGGACGTTCGCGGGGGCGTCGTTCACCGGCGGAGCACCGCCCTCGACACCACCCTCGATGTTGCCCGGGGTGCCCTCGCTCGAGCCGGGATCCGGGGAGTCGCTGCGCGGAGGCGACGTGGTGGTGGTCGTGGTGGTGGTCGGCGAGGTCGGGTCCGACTGGTCCGGGTCCTCGTCCGGCGGCGTGGACTCCGACGACTCGCCGGTACCCGGGTTGGTGCCGGTGCCACTGCCGGGATTGGTGCCGTCGGTGCCGCTGCCCTGGCCGGGCGCGGTGGTCGGGTTCGGCGACGGCGGCGAGGACGCCTCGCCGGACGGGTTGCCGGGCAGCTGCGCCATCAGCGACGCGTGCTGCTCCTCCAGACCCTGCTTGCCGTCCTCGCTGGACACGGTCGGGAGCACGGCGTGCGCGTCGTCCAGCTTGGACTTGGCCTCGTCGAGCCGGCCCGCGGACAGCGCGGCCTCCGCGTCACGGAGGTCGGCGCGCACCGCCTGGGCGGCCTCGACCGAGCGGGCGTGGTCGGCGTAGAGCACCTTGGTCAGCGCCCACAGCGGGTCGCCCGGCCCGGCCCCCTGGGCCAGCAGGCCGACACCGGCGAAGGCGATGGCGAGCACGGCGGCCGCGGCGGCCACCGGGACGAGCAGGCGGGGCCGGCGTCTGCGCCGCACCCGTGCCGCGTGCACGGTGACGGTGGCGAGCTTGTGGTCGACCAGTTCCTCGACGGGCTCGGCCTCGACGTCCCGGCGCCAGGCCAGCAGCAGCGCGCTCAACTGGTCGTCCGGCAGGCCGTCCTGGCCGTCCGGATCGTCCAGGTTCGCGCCGCCGAGGCGGTCCAGGTACTCGTCGTCGGCGTGCACCAGTGACAGGTCGAAGTCGAAATCGGTGTCCGGGTCGAGAGTCGGGTCCTCGTTCGGCGAGCCGGGTTCGTTCCGATCGTTCATTCAGACCACCTCCTCCGCGGACAACGTCTTGCGCAACCGGGCCAGCGCGCGGTGCTGCGCCACCCGGACGGCTCCCGGCGTCGAGCCGACCGCCTCCGCGGTCTCCTCGGCCGACAGCCCGACCACCACCCGCAGCAGCACGATGTCGCGCTGCTTGTCGGGCAGCACCTCCAGCAGCTCCCGCATGCGGCGGCTCAGGTCCTGCTGCATGGCGCGCTGCTCCGGCCCGGCGTCGGTCTCCGGTTCATCCGGTACGTCGGCCACGGGCTCGGATCGGTTACGCCCCGCCGCGCGGTGGGCGTCCGCCACCTTGTGCGCGGCGATGCCGTACACGAAGGCCAGGAACGGGCGTCCCTGGTCGCGGTAGCTGGGCAATGCCGTTAGCACCGCGAGACACACCTCCTGTGCGACGTCGTCTGCCGAAGCGAACGAACGCTCCTGCCTGCCTACCCGCGCGCGGCAGTACCGCACGACCAGAGGCCGGATGGACGCGAGCACCCGGTCAATGGCGCGTGGATCGCCCTCGACGGCAGCGCCAACTGAAGCGTCCAGTCCGTCCCCCAATGTGGTCATCGCAGCGAGCAGCCTCAGTGTTACGTGCAGGTACGGTCAGTCGAACGTCACACCCCACGCGAGGTGTCAGCGTCCCTCAGGCAGGTGTCACCCACCGTACCGCGCGACGCAAAGGAGTCCGATTTACGCCGGTAGAGCGCACGTCGCCGTGTCTCTGCGTGATCGTCCTAGGCCGAACGGGGGAGGCCGCGCGCGAAAGAACCGGGGGGGACCAAGGAGTGAACGGTAACGACGCGCTGGCCCGCGAGCGGGGCCGAACGCGCTGAACGACGCCCTCCCCGCATGGCGTGCGGGTGGCGTCGTCCGGATCGCCGGGTGATGTGATTCAGGAGACGAGGCCGCGCCGGAAGCCGTGCGCCACGGCCTGCGCGCGGTCGCGGACGCCGAGCTTGCGGAACAGCCGGCGGGCGTGCGTCTTCACCGTGTCCTCGGACAGGTAGAGCTCGCGGCCGATCTGGCCGTTGCTCTTGCCCATCGCCATCCCGCGGAGCACCTGGAGCTCGCGGTCGGTGAGTTGGACACCCGGGTCGGACGGTTGCCGGGGCGCGGGCACCGAGGTGCTCGCCAGCGTGTGCGCGAGAGCGGCCACCAGCTCCGGACGGGACGCGTCCCACCGGAGGTACCCCCGGGCCCCGCCGGCGATCGCGGCCGCGATGCTGCTGGCGTCGTCCGGGGCGCCGAACACGATCACGTTGGCCTGCGGATTCGCCGAGACCAGACGCCTGGTCGCCTCGACCCCGGTCGGCACCGCGCGTTGGGTGCCGACGAGGACGACGTCGACCGGAGCCCGGGAGAATCTGGCGAGCAGCTCGTCACCGTGTGCTACACAGTCGATGCGACTAACCCCTGGAACCGCGGACATGACACGGGTCAAACCCTCCCGCACCCCACGGCGGTCGTCGCAAATCAAGACCGTCGTCACGGGGACTCCTTCCTGCAGCCGAGTGACGTACTACTCCCCTATCGGACGCTTCGGGGGGAACCTTGACACGATCTGGTGGTAATTCTTCCGACCAGTTCGCCCAGATGTCCGTACCCGCCCCGTCACCCGGTTGGGCCAGTGAGCCGGGGCACCCACGGGGAGCGCTCGGCGAGCCGGCGACCGACCGGATCGGTCCGGTGAACCACGCTCCGTAAGGCTAGGGCGGCGCACCGACGAAACCGGTCCGCGTCGGTCGGCACCAGTTCCGTGAGGATCATCGCCGCGGGCCACACGAGCGTGAGCAGTCCCAGGTCGGCGGCGTCGTCGAGGGCGGGCGAGACCAGCGCCACGGCCCGCGTCCGGTCCCCGTTCGCCCCCAGCGCCGCCCCCAGGACCAGGGCGGACTTCACCCGGTGCCGGACCGAGCCGGACCACGCGGCCAGCTCGGCGGCCGGCTCCGCGTGCCGGACCGCGTCGCCCGGCCGGCCGGCCACCAGCTCGGTCTCGGCGCGCACCCAGCCGGTGCGGATCGCGGCGCGCCAGCCCGCGTCGGCCGGGACGGCGGCGACCAGCCGGCGGGCCGCACCCGGCCGGCCGAGCCCGACGGCGTCGGCGGCGAGCCCGAGCAGGACGTCGGCCCTGGCCTCACCCGTACGGCCGAACGACGAGCCGGGCCGGTTCTCGTCCGCCCGGCCGCGCGGGGCGTCCGAACGGGCGTCACCCACCCGGAGCAGGCTGGCGAGGCCGGCGGCGTCGTGCCGTCTGGCCTCCGCGTGGCCGCCGAGCTGGCGGCGGTGCGAGGCCAGGGTGGCGGCGGCGAGCGCGGCGAGGACCGGGTCGGGGTGCCGGCGCAGCTCGTCGAGCAACGTGGCCGCGCGGGCGTACCAGCCCTGGGCGCCGAGGACCACCGCGGCGAGCCAGCGCTCGCGCGGATCGGTGGGCACGGCGCGCACGGCGAGGTCGGGCCGGTCCCCGAAGGCGGCGGCGTGAAGGTCCGCGGGCAGGGAGGTCACCGGGCGGCGCCGACGAGCGTGGCGATCCGGTCCGCCGCGTCGCCGACGTCCTCGGCGCGGTCCACCCGGTCGGGCAGGTCGGTGGTGAACCAGCCGGGGCCGCAGGCGAACAGCCGGACCCGTTGCCTGGTGCGCGGCACCCGCTCGAACAGCTCCGCGCCGGCGGACCCGGGCAGCTGCGACCAGACGGCGACCGCGGCGGGCCCGGTGCGGCGCACGGCGGCGGCGAGCGCGTCGGCGGGCAGCGCGGCGCCGAGCATCTGGGTGCCGACCCCGCCGTCGGCGAGCGCGGCGCGCAGTACGTACAGGGGCAGGGCGTGCCGCTCCTCGGGGGCGCAGCACAGCAGCACCGGACGCGGGTTGCGCGGCGCGGTCACCGCCGGGGTCGCGCCGATCACCGCGGCGAGGGTGCACTCGTGCACCAGGTGCTCGACCTCGACGCTCTCGCCGGACTGGGCGCAGCGGGTGGCGAGCGCGGTCAGCACGGGCCGGAGCACGTCGTCCCAGACGGCGACGACGCCGAGGCCGCGGATGCTGTCGGCGATCAGCTGCTGGGTGGCGACGGCGTCCATGGCCATCGCCGCGCGGCCGAGCCCGAGCACGGCGGCGGACCGGGCGCCGGCGGCTCGCAACAGGTCCGACTCGCGCGGGACCGGCACCGACTCGGCGGGGGGTTCCGGCTCGTGGTCCGTGGCGCGCAGGGCGTACTCGGCGGCCTCCGCCGGGCTGGATCCGCGCAGCAGCGCCTGCTGCATGAGTTCGAGCCGGGCGATGTCGGCCGGGGCGTAGCGGCGGTGCCGGCCGGTGGTGTGTTCCCGGGGGCCGATGCCGTAGCGGCGGTCCCAGGTGCGCAGGGTGGCCGGTGCGATTCCGAGCCGGCGGGCGACGGCGGCGACCGGCAGGGTCGGCTCCTCGATCCGCTCCCGCTCCATCGACACCGCACGATCCGGTTCGTCACTCGGCCCGAGCAGCGAGACCCCACCGTGCGATCGATCGCCCACCGATGCCTCCTTCACGTCCGCCTCCCATCGTCGGGTGATCCACACGGTCCGGCAACTGGATCGGTGAACACTCTCCGTCCACTTAGTTCACCGATCGGCTGAAATGCCTGGCCAAAGAGTCGATCACCCTTGAACAAGCATTGGCGCGGTTCTAGCGTTGGTCCCGCTGCACCGAATGGAGTAGCCGGCAGTAGACGGATCCGGCTAGGGAGGCGGTCACGATGGCGGACACTCGAAGGCTCCCCGGTCCCAACGCGGATGTGTGGGACTGGCAGCTCGACGGTTCCTGCCGCGGCATGGACAGCGCGTTCTTCTTCCACCCCGACGGCGAACGGGGCCCGGCCAGAGCCCGTCGGGAGGCCAGAGCGAAGGCGATCTGCCAGGCGTGCCCCGTCCTGGAACTGTGCCGCAAGCACGCGCTGGCGGTGCACGAGCCGTACGGCATCTGGGGTGGGCTCTCCGAGGGCGAGCGGGAGGCGATCATCAAGCTGGAGAAGCGCACCCTGGCCGTGGCGAACTGACCCACGACGACAAAAGGACGCCTCCGCCGCGGCGGAGGCGTCCTTTTCTCTGTGTCTTCTCTGTGTCTCAGAAACCGGGCCCGTGACCGTGCCCGTGGCCGTGGCCCTGACCGGCGGCCTCCGGCTCCTCCTCCGGCTTGTCCACGACCGACGCCTCGGTGGTGAGCACCATGCGGGCGATGGACGCGGCGTTGGTGACCGCCGAGCGGGTGACCTTCACCGGGTCACCGATGCCGGCGGCGACCAGGTCGCCGTAGGTCAGCGTGGCCGCGTTGAAACCGTGGCCCCACTCCATCTCCGCCGCCTTGGACACGACGACGGCGCCCTCGAGGCCAGCGTTGGCCGCGATCCAGTGCAGCGGCGCGCTGAGCGCCTCCCGCACCAACCGGACACCGGTGGCGACGTCCCCGGACTGCGCCTCGGCCAGCGCGGCCAGCTCGGCGCCGACGTGCACCAGCGCGGTGCCGCCGCCCGGGACGATCCCCTCCTCGACGGCGGCCTTGGCCGCGGCCACCGCGTCCTCGATGCGGTGCTTGCGCTCGGCCAGCTCGGTCTCGGTGGCCGCGCCGACCCGGATGACCGCGACGCCGCCGGCCAGCTTCGCCAGCCGCTCGGACAGCTTCTCCCGGTCCCAGTCGGAGTCGGTCGCCTCGATCTCGCGGCGGATCTGCTCCGAGCGGGCGTCCACGTCGGCCTTCGAGCCACCGCCGTCGACGATCGTGGTGTCGTCCTTGGTGATCACGGCGCGGCGGGCGGTGCCCAGCACGTCCAGGTCGACCTCGGACAGCTTCATGCCGGTGTCGGTGGACACCACGCTGGCGCCGGTGACGACCGCGAGGTCGTCCAGGAACGCCTTGCGCCGGTCGCCGAAGAACGGCGCCTTGACCGCGACCGCGCGGATCGTCTTGCGCACGGAGTTGACGACCAGGGTGGACAGCGCCTCCCCGTCGACGTCCTCGGCGACGATCAGCACCGGCTTACCGGCCTGGGCGACCTTCTCCAGGATCGGCAGCAGGTCGTTGAGGGAGGAGATCTTCTCCCGGTGCAGCAGGACGTAGGTGTCCTCCAGCACGGCCTCCTGCGCCTCCGGGTCGGTGGCGAAGTAGGCGGAGAGGTAGCCCTTGTCGAACTGGACGCCCTCGGTGATGACGAGGTCGGTGGCCATCGTGGAGGACTCCTCCACGGTGATCACGCCGTCCTCGCCGACCTTCTCGATGGCCTCGCCGACCAGCGCGCCGATCGAGGTGTCGCGGGAGGCGACGGCGGCGACCTGGGCGACGTTGTCCCGGCCCTTGACCGGGGTGGCCTTGCCGCGCAGCGCGTCGACGACCGCGTCGGCGGCGAGCTGGATGCCCGCGCCGAGCGCGGACGGGTTGGCGCCGGCGGCGACGTTGCGCATGCCGACCCGGACCATGGCCTGCGCGAGCACGGTGGCCGTGGTGGTGCCGTCACCGGCGATGTCGTTGGTCTTGGTGGCGACGTTCTTGGCGAACTGGGCGCCGAGGTTCTCGAACGGGTCCTCGAGCTCGACCTCGCGGGCGATGGTGACGCCGTCGTTGGTGACGGTCGGACCACCGAACTTCTTGGCGAGGACGACGTGTCGGCCACGAGGGCCGAGCGACACCTTGACGGCGTCGGCGAGCTTGTTCACCCCGCGCTCGAGCGCCCGACGAGCGTCCTCGTCGAAGCTGATCTGCTTGGGCATGTCCTACCTTTCTCGAACCCACAGCGCCCCGGCAGCCCCTTGGGGCCACCGGGGCGCTGTGGGTTGTGTAAGCCAGGCGTCAGTTGACGACGGCCAGCACGTCGCGGGCGGAGAGGATGAGGTACTCCTCGCCGTTGTACTTCACCTCGGTGCCGCCGTACTTGGAGTAGATGACGACGTCGCCGACCGATACGTCCAGCGGGACGCGGTTGCCGTTGTCGTCGATCCGGCCCGGGCCGACGGCCAGCACCTTGCCCTCCTGGGGCTTTTCCTTGGCCGTGTCCGGGATGACAAGGCCGGACGCCGTCGTGGCCTCGGCCTCGCTCGCCTGGACAACGATCTTGTCCTCGAGCGGCTTGATGTTCACGCTCACCGCGGTGACCTCCACGGGTCGACTCGATTGCGTTGGCAGTTACCTTGTTGCTGCGGCTCCTGCCACCCCGCCGTCGCGGGTGTCGGGGCGGTGTCGGCCGTACATCTGGCACTCTACCCAGGCGACTGCTAACGGTGCAACGAGGGCTCCACCTGCGGTCAAGTGCTCACCAAGTCCGCTGATTGGGCGCGAACAATTGACGCGGCGGGCCGGTGGTACCAGAGTGATCCTGTTGCAGAGCCCGTCCTGGGAGGACGCCATGCGCCGGTCGTCAGCGATCATCGTTGCTGTTGCCACCGCTTCGGTGGCCGTCGGGGCCGTCAACGCGACGGCCGAGTCGCCGCCGGCGGACCGGCAGGGGCAGTACGCGGCGGCTGCCGAGGAGTTCGGCGTGCCGGCGAGCGTCCTGCTCGGCGTCTCGTACCTGGAGTCCAGGTGGAACGTCAACGCGGGCACGCCCAGCACCAGCGCCGGGTACGGGCCGATGCACCTCACCGACGTCGCCGCCGCCAACACCGGTGGAACGCACCACGACGACGGCACCGAGGACCCGCGCGGCGACACCGCCCGCCCGACGCTGCGACCGGAGCCCGGTGAGCTGGACCTGTCGTCGCCGACCCTGCGCACGGTCGAGCTGGCCGCCGACCTGACCGGGGTCGACGAGGCGACGCTGCGCACCGACGTCCGGCAGAACATCCGCGGCGGGGCCGCCCTGCTCGCCCACCACCAGCGGGAGCTCGGCGTCGACTCCGACCGCCCGGCCGACTGGTACGGCGCGGTCGCCAGGTACTCCGGCGCCACCGACACCGCCACCGCGGCGAACTTCGCCGACGAGGTCTTCGCCACGATCGCGGAAGGCGCCGAGCGGGTCACCGACGACGGCCAGCGGATGCGGCTGGCCGCCCGGGCCGTCGACCCGAACACCGGGCAGCTGGCTCGGCTCGGGCTGCGGCAGACCGACGAGGACGAGGCCGAGTGCCCGCGCGGGCTGGGCTGCGAGTGGCTGCCGGCGCCGTACGAGGAGTTCGAGGGCGGCTACGGCAACCACGACAAGGCGAACCGGCCGGAGTCGCAGAAGATCGAGTACATCGTCATCCACGACACCGAGGCGACCTGGGACACCACGCTGGACCTGGTTCAGGACCCGACGTACGTGAGCTGGCAGTACAGCCTGCGGTCCGCCGACGGGCACATCGCCCAGCACGTGAAGGCCAAGGACGTGGCCTGGCAGGCCGGCAACTGGTACGTCAACTCGAAGTCGATCGGCCTGGAGCACGAGGGCTTCGCCGCGCAGGGCACCTGGTACACGGAGGCGATGTACCGGAGCTCGGCCAAGCTGGTGCGGTACCTCGCGGCCAAGCACCGGATCCCGTTGGACCGGGCGCACATCATCGGCCACGACAACGTGCCGGGCACGGTCCCGTCGACGGTGCGCGGGATGCACTGGGATCCGGGCCCGTACTGGGACTGGGCGCACTACTTCGACCTGCTCGGCAAGCCGTTCCGCGGGGTGGGGACGCCGCGGGCGGGCCTGGTCACGATCAACCCGGACTTCGACACGAACCGGCCGGCGTTCACCGGCTGCGAGGTCGAGGGCGAGCCGTGCCCGTCCCGCGGGTCGACGTCGGTGATCCTGCGCACCGAGCCGCGGTCGGACGCGCCGCTGCTGACCGACATCGGGCTGCACCCGGACGGTTCGCCGGGCACGATGCACATCTCCGACCACTCGAGCCGGGTGGAGACCGGTCAGCAGTACGCGATCGCGGACCGGCGGGGCGACTGGACGGCGATCTGGTACCTGGGGCAGAAGGGCTGGTTCCACAACCCCCGGCACGCGCCGACCGCGGAGTGGTCGATCGGGTTGACGGCGACGCCGAAGCGGGGCCGGGAGTCGGTTCCGGTGTACGGGCGGGCGTATCCCGAGGCGTCGGCGTACCCGGAGCACATCACGCCGCAGGAGATCGTGCCGCTGCAGTACACGCTGCCGGCCGGGCAGGAGTACGCGGTCGGACTGGTGACCGGGTCGGAGTACTACTGGGCGGTGAGCTACGACGCCGGCAACCACACGGTGGTACGGGGGAAGACGAAGTACGTGCAGGTCCAGTTCGGCCACCGGGTCGCCTACGTCAAGCTGGCCGACGTGGACCTGCGGCCGTCGGTGTCGCGGTAGAACCCCGGCTACGACGGGAACGTACGACTCGCGCAACGGGAACGTACGACTCGCGGGGTTAGTGCTGCTCGACCTCGGCGAGGGTCGTGGGGATGGGGAACGGGGGGTGGGTGGTGCCGGTGATCCGGTAGCGCCCCCACGGGTCGGGGTCGCTGAGCGTGGCGTCGGCCTCGGCGTGCGGGGTGCGGATCACCGCCCTGCCCTTGCGGGAGTCGAGCAACGCCGTCAGCTCCTCGTTCGGCTGGACGCGCCCGTACCAGTGGTACTTGCCGTCGATCGGCTCGAAGTGGCCGGTCAACGTGACCGTGACCGGCAGCTCCGTCGCGTCGACCACCAACGTCGCCGGGCCCTCGTAGCCGTCCTCGTCATGCTCCATGGCGGGTATGTTACCGCAAGTAATAGGTATCCAGGAGGTCCCGGAACGCCGCCTCCAACGTCGCGTGCCGGAAGGTGAACCCGGAAGCCAGCAGCCGCTCCGGCACGGCCCTGGTACTCGCCAGCACGATCTGCTCGGCGACCTCCACCCCGAACATCCGCCTGGTCAACCCCCTGGTCAACGCCAGGAACCTCGGCCGACCGAGCACAGCAGCCAGGATGTCCGCGTACTCCCGGTTCGCCACCGGATGCGGCGCGACCACGTTCACCGGACCGGCCAGGGTCGGCGTGACCAGCACGTGGGACACCGCGCGCACCACGTCCGGCAGCGACACCCAGCTCACCCACTGACCCCCGGCACCCGCCCGGATCCCCAGCCCCCGCCGGAACCGCGGCAGCAGGTACGCCAGCGCCCCACCCTCGGCCGACTGCACGATCCCCAGCCGCAGGTGCACCACCCGCAGCCCGGCCCGGTCGGCGACCGCCGCGGCCTCCTCCGCCTCCCGGTGCACCGACGCCAGGAACCCCTCACCCGGCCCGCTCGCCTCGGTCAGCACCTCCTCGCCCCGGTCGCCGTAGTAGCCGACCGACGACGCGCACAGCAGCGTCCTCGGCCCGTCCTCCATGGCGGCGAGCGCGGACGCCAGCGCACCCGTCCCGCCCACCCTGGACTCGCGGATGGACTCCTTGTGGTGCTCGGTCCAGCGCCCGTGCACCGGCTCGCCGACCAGGTGCACGACCGCCTGCACGCCGGCCAGCCCCTCGGTGTCCAGCTCCGGGTACCACAGCACCTCGTCCGGCGCGCTCGGCCGGCGTTGCACCAGCCGGACCACGCGGTCGCCCGCATCCCGCAGGTGGTGTATCAGGGCGTGGCCGATGAGGCCGGTGGAACCGGTGACCGCGACGTGCACGCGGCGAGCCTACGGGTAGACGTGACGAACCTCTCAGACGGACACCGTGCCGACCGGCAGCGCGGGGTCCGCGGACAGGTCCAGCGCGGACGGCCGGGTGCCGGCGGCCACCAGGTGCGCGCCGAGCGCGGCGATCATCGCGCCGTTGTCGGTGCACAGCCGGGGCCGGGGCACCCGCAGCTCGATGCCGGCCTCGGCGCACCGCTGCGCGGCCAGCCCGGACAGCCGGG
Source organism: Actinophytocola gossypii (assembly GCF_025165815.1). GTDB lineage: Bacteria > Actinomycetota > Actinomycetes > Mycobacteriales > Pseudonocardiaceae > Actinophytocola > Actinophytocola gossypii. Next base: position 41,025 of record NZ_JAFFZE010000033.1, read on the forward strand.
AGTTCGCCGCCACCCCACCGGAGAGCACCATCGTGCCGATTCCCAGCTCGTTCGCGGCACGCACGGCCTTGGCGGTCAGCACGTCGGCGACCGCCTCCTGGAACGACGCCGCCACGTCCTCGACCGGCACGGGGAGCCCGTCGCGCTCGCGGTGCTCCACCCAGCGCGCGACCGCGGTCTTCAGCCCGGAGAAGGAGAAGTCGAACGGTGCGTCCCGCGGGCCGGTGAGCCCGCGCGGGAACCGGATGGCCTCCGGGTCGCCCTTCGCGGCCGCCTTGTCGATCGGCGGGCCGCCGGGGTAGGGCAGGCCGAGGATCCGCGCCACCTTGTCGTAGGCCTCGCCGGCCGCGTCGTCGATGGTGGAGCCGACCTCGGTGATCTTGCCGGCCAGGTCGTCGACCCGCAGCAGCTGGGTGTGCCCGCCGGAGACCAGCAGCGCCAGGCACGGCGAGGGCAGCAGCCCGTGCTGCAGGGTGTCGGCGGCGACGTGGCCCGGCAGGTGGTTGACGCCGTAGAGCGGCACGTTCAGCGCGGCCGCGTACGCCTTGGCCGCGGACACCCCGACCAGCAGCGCGCCGGCGAGCCCTGGCCCGCAGGTCACCGCGACCGCGTCCAGGTCGCCCAGTTCGACCCCGGCCTTCGTCACCGCGCGGGTCACCGTCGGCACCATGGCCTCGAGGTGCGCGCGGCTGGCGACCTCGGGGACCACGCCGCCGAACCGGGCGTGCAGCTCGACGCTGGACGCCACCTCGTCGGCGAGCAGCTCGATCCGCCCGTCGGGGTGCAGCTTCGCGATGCCGGCGCCGGTCTCGTCGCACGAGCTCTCGATGCCGAGGACCAGACTCATTCAGGCTTCCTCCCTGACCCGTGCCGGCCGGGCCATGGTGAACGCGTCCGCGCCGGAGGGCTGGTAGTACCCGCGCCGGCGGCCGATGGTGGTGAACCCGTGCGTCCGGTACAGGCCGATGGCCGGGGCGTTGTCGGTGCGCACCTCGAGGTAGACGGGCGCGTGCCACTCGTCGGCGACCGCGAGCAGACCCTCGAGCAGGGCGCGGCCGACCCCCCTGCCCTGCCAGGCGGGGTCGACGCCGATGGTGTGCACGCTGGCCTCGGCGTCGAGCCGCGAGCCGACGATGGAGATGCCGGCGTAGCCGACGAGCGAGCCGTCCTCGGCGTAGGCGCCGAGGTAGTGGTTGCCGTGGTCGAGCTCGGCGCGCAGGGTGGACTCGTTCCACGGGTCGTCGCCGGCGAACAGCTGCCGTTCCAGCTCCGCGACCCGCGACAGGTCGGCGCGGTCGAGGGGGGCGAGCCGGACGGTCACGGCGTGGTCACCCGCTTGCGCGTGCCGGGGACGGTGGCGTCCGGGCGGCGCAGGTACATCGGCACCAGTGGGCGGGCCGGCCGGTCGAGCTGTCCGGTGGCCGCGCGGACCAGGCCGGCGGGGCTGGGGTGCTCGACGCCGGTGTGCGGCATGGTCAGCACGTCGCCGTAGAGGGTGGTGCCGGCGCGGGCCGGCGCGGCCGGGAGGGTCGCCGGCGGGCCGACGGCGGGGCTGGTGACGCGGGCGCCGTCGTCGTAGGTCGCCCAGTACAGCTCCTTGCGGCGCGCGTCGGTGGTGACCAGCAGGGGCCCTTCGGTGCCGGCGGCGATGGCGTCCAGGGTGCAGACCGGGTGCACCGGGATGCCGAGCGCGTGACCGAGGGCGGCGGCGGTGGCCATGCCGGCGCGCAGGCCGGTGAACGGGCCGGGCCCGATGCCGCAGACGATCGCGTCGACGTCGGCGAGTGTGCGGCCGGTGTCGGCGAGCGCGGCGAGGAGGTGCGGGGTCAGCAGCTCGCCGTGCGCGCGGGCGTCGACGGTGACCCGCTCGGCGAGCACCTCGAGGTCACCGTTCAGGGTGACCACTCCGGCGGTGACCGCGGGGGTGGCGGTGTCGAGGGCGAGAACCAGCACGGCACCCAAGCCTAGCCGGGCGTCCGCGCGGGTCAGCGCCAGCGGTCGAGTACCGAGGGCAGGTCGGACAGCCGTCGCAGGACCGCGTCCGGCTCGACGTCCACCGGCACCCGCTGGTCGGCCGGGAGGTCGCTGTGCGGGACCAGCACCGCGCGCATCCCGACGCCCTTGGCACCGCTGATGTCGTCGTAGGGGCGGTCGCCGACGTAGACGCAGTCGGCCGGGTCGTCGACGCCGACCGCGGCCATCGCGGTCAGGAACGCCGACGGGTGCGGCTTGGTGTACTCCAGGTCGCTGCTCCACACGGTGGCGTGGAACAGGTCGAGCACGCCGTCGCGGCGCAGCACCTCCTCGTGCCAGGCGGCGGGCCACGGCGTCGAGGACAGCACGCCGATTCGCAGCCCCTGTTCGCGCAGCGCGGTGACCAGCGGGGCGACCTCGGGGTCGGTGTGCGTGGCGTGCTCCCAGTAGGCCCGGTACGCGGTGAACCCGTCCAGGTGCTCGACGGCACTCGCGGCGGCGAGCACCTGGGCGATGGTGAACGCGCGGTGCTCGTCGCGGACGAGCCGCCAGGCGGCCTCCTCGGCGGCGAGGATCGCGGCGGCGACGGTGGCGGCCCGCTCGGCGTCGCCCGGGTGGACGGCGTCGGCGTAGCTGCGCCACGCGGCTCGCTGGTCGACGGGCAGCCAGGGGGTGAGCGTGCCACCCCAGTCGAAGATCACCGCGCGCATGGCCTCCAGCCTAAGGCCGGGGCGCGAGTGCTTTTCCGGTGCGACCGAGGCGCCCGGTGGTCGTGGTGGCGGCGAACAGCGAGTTGAGCACGGCGTCCTCGGTGGCGTCCAGGGCGGCCTCGAACAGCGGGCTGAGCTCGGCGTCGGGGACCGGCTCGCCCCGGGTGGTGGCGAACGCGATGCCGTAGTCGCCGCTGCCGCCCGCGTAGGCGGCGCCGACCCGGCCGAGCGCGAACACCAGCCGGCGGGCGAGCCGGCCGAGCTGGCGGGCGTCGAGCGGCAGGTCGGTGGCGGCGACGATCACGCAGGAGCCGTGCTCGGGTGTCGGGTCGGGGCTGGGCCACCGGCGCAGGGTGCCGCCGAAGTTGGCCTGCACCAGGACGCCGAGGGTGTGCCCGCCGAGCCGGCGGGACGCGGTGCCGATGCCGGCCTTGTACCCGAGCGCGACGGTCCCGGTGCCGGCGCCGACGCAGCCCTGCTCGACCGGCCCCGGCGCGGCGGCGGCGATCGCGTCGAGGACGTGGGCCTCGGTGACCGGCCGGGCACGGATGTCGGACAGGTACCCGTCGTTGCACTCGCCGACGACCGGGTTGAACGTGGTGACGTCGGTGTTCTCCGGTTGGGCGAGCATCCAGGTGACCAGCGCGTCGGCGGCGCGGAAGGCGGAGAGCGTGCCGGTCAGCACGATCGGCGACTCGAGCTGACCGAGTTCGGCGAGCTGGGTGGCGCCGACCAGCTTGCCGAACCCGTTGCCGACGAAGAGCCCGGCCGGCACCGGCCGGTGTGGCCCGATGCCGGCGGGGACGATCGCGGTGACGCCGGTGTGGATGTCGGGTGGCCGACGAACCGTGGTGTGCCCGACGAGGACGCCCGGCACGTCGGTGATCGCGTTGTGCATGCGGTCTTCCTACGCCGCCGGCGGGTTGACGCGCGCGAAGCCCTCCTGGGTGCGGTACGGGTAGTACGGGTACGGCGCCGGCACCGTGCTCGCCGCGTCCAGCCGGGCGACCTGGTCGGGCTCCAGCGACCAGCCCACCGCGCCGAGGTTGTCCAGCAGCTGTGCCTCGTCGCGCGCGCCGACCAGCACCGACGCCACCGTCGGCCGGCGCAGCAGCCAGTTCAGGGCGAGCTGCGGCGCCGTGCGCCCGGTCTCCTCGGCCAGCTCGTCCAGCACGTCGACCACCCGGTACAGCAGCTCGTCGGGCACCGGCGGGCCGAACGCGGCGGTGCGGTGCAGGCGGCTGCCCTCGGGCAACGGCCGCCCGCGCCGGATCCGGCCGGTGAGACGCCCCCAGCCGAGCGGGCTCCACACCACCGCACCGACGCCCTGGTCGGCGGCGACCGGCATCAGCTCCCACTCGTAGTCCCGGCCGACCAGCGAGTAGTACACCTGGTGGGCGACGTAGCGCGGGTAGCCGTAGCGCTCCGCGACGGCGAGGGACTTCATCAGCTGCCAGCCGGCGAAGTTGGACACGCCGACGTAGCGCACCTTCCCCGCGCGCACCAGGTCGTCCAGGGTGGACAGCACCTCCTCGACGGGAGTGCCGGCGTCGAAGGCGTGCAGCTGCAGCAGGTCGACGTGCTCGACGTCGAGCCGGCGCAGGGCGGCCTCGGTCGCGCTGACCAGCCGCGCGCGGGACGAGCCGGCGTCGTTCGGCCCGTCACCGGTCGGCAGGCCGAGCTTGGTCGAGATCAGCGCCCGGTCGCGGCGGCCGCGGATGGCCGCGCCGAGCACCTCCTCGGACGCGCCGTCGGAGTAGACGTCGGCGGTGTCGAACAGCGTCACCCCGGCGTCCAGGCAGAGGTCGACGATGCGGCGTGCCTGCCGGGCGTCGGTGTCGCCCCACGCGCCGAACAGCTCACCCCGGCCGCCGAAGGTGCCGGCGCCGAAACCCAGCGCTGGCACGGTCAGCCCGGACGCGCCCAACCTGCGGTACTCCATCGTTCCTCCCCTAACGGTTCTACGGTTCCGTTAAGCTAGCATGGACTCGCTCGCTAATGGAACTGGAGTCCCGTTATGACCGCGAACCGGCCAGGTGGCCGCACGGCCCGGGTACGCGCGGCGGTGCTGCGCGCCGCCGGGGACGTGCTGGCCGAGCAGGGGTTCGGGCACCTCGACCTGGCCGACGTCGCCCGCCGGGCGGTGGTCGGCAAGACGACCGTCTACCGGCGCTGGGGCACCGTCGCGGGGCTCGTCGCCGACCTGCTCGCCGAGATGGCCGAGGAGTCGCTGCCGCGCACCGAGACCGGCTCGCTGCTCGGCGACCTCACCGCCAACGCCCGCCTGGTCCGCGACACCCTCGCCGACCCGCGCCAGGGCGCGCTGTTCAAGGCCGTCATCGCGGCGGCGACCGGCGACGAGCACACCGCGCGGGCGTTGCACCGCTTCTACGAGGTCCGGGTCGCCGAGTGGGCCCCGTGCGTCCGCCAGGCGATCGAGCGCGGCGAGGTCCCCGCCGGCACCGACCCGCACGAGGTCGTCCGCGCGGTCTCGGCGCCGCTGTACTACCGGCTGCTCACCACCGCCGGCCCGCTCGACGAGGCCGCCGCCGACCGGGCAGCGCGGGCGGCGGTCGCGGCGGCGGTCGCGGGGGCGTACGTAGGGTGGGAACCATGATCCAGGGTGTTCTGTTCGACTACTCCGGCACGCTGTTCCGCCTCGAGCCCGGCCCGGAGTGGCTGGCCGACGAGCCGAGGCGGGACGAGCTGTTCGCGCTGCTGACCGCGTCGACCCGGTCGGCGGAGCACCTGCCGGCGGAGCTCGCCGACGACTGGGCGCGCCGGGACCTCGACCCGGAGACGCACCGCGCGGTGTACCTGGCGGCGCTGACCACCAGCGACATCCCGGTCGCGCCGGACGTGGCGGAGGTGCTGTACGAGCGGATGACCGATCCGAGCGCGTGGCAGCCCTACCCGGACACGCTGCCGGCGCTGCGGCGGTTGCGGGCGGCCGGGGTGCGGGTGGCGGTGGTGAGCAACATCGCCTGGGACATCCGGGAGGTGTTCGCCCTGCACGGCGCGGCGGACCTGGTGGACGAGTACGTCCTGTCCTACGAGGAGGGCGTGATGAAGCCGGATCCGAAGATCTTCACGGTCGCCTGCCAGCGGCTCGGCGTCGACCCGGCGCGAACGCTGATGGTCGGCGACAGCGAGGACGCCGACGGCGGCGCGGTGTCGGTCGGCATGGATTTCGCCCTGGTGGAGCCGTCGCCGACGGACGAGCGGCCGAGCGCGCTGCTGGAGGCACTCGACGCGCGAGGCCGGTGAGCCTCGCTGACGGTGAGGTGCTCAGCGCGTGAGGGCGGTGAGCCGGTCGGTCCAGGTGCCGTGCGGGTCGAGTTCGGCGAGCCGGGCGTCGTCCTCGCGGCGGGTCAGCCGGATCAGCAGGTGGTCGGCGGAGAGCCGCTCGCCGGTGCCCTCGCCCCACTCGATGACCATGGCGGCGTCGACCAGCGAGGTGTCCAGGTCGAGGTCGTCCATCTCGTCGAGGCCGCCGAGCCGGTAGGCGTCCACGTGCACCAGTGGGATCCCGCGCCCATCCGGTGCCGGCCGGTGCTCGCGGGCGATGATGAACGTGGGCGAGCTGACCCGGCCCAGCACGCCGAGCCCGGCGGCGATCCCCTTGGCCAGCACGGTCTTCCCGGCGCCGAGCGGGCCGGCGAGCAGCACCAGGTCGCCGGGCTCGAGCAGCGCGCCGATCCGCCTGCCGAAGTCGAGCGTGTCCTGCTCGGTGGGGAGCTCGACCGCAGTCACCTGCGCCACCATTTCCTGTCCTTCCCGTAGGCGCACCGCTGCGCCAGCATCACCAGGTGGTCGTTGACCAGCTGCGGCTGTTCGAACATGACCATGTGCCCCGCGCCGCGCACCCGCACCAGCTCGGCGTCCGGCAGCTCGACGGCCATCCGCTCGGCGTGCGAGAACGCGGTCATCCGGTCGGCGTCGCCGGAGAGCACCAGCACGTGGGTGTGCTTGAGCCCGGCGAGCGCGGCGTAGCGGTTGTGCGTGCCGAGGGTGTCGACGAAGTCGGCGAGCACCCGGACCGGGGTGGCGTCGAGCAGTTCGAGCAGGAAGTCGACCAGCGCGGGGCTGACGTCGCGGGAGCCGAACGCGAGGGAGCGGACCGCGCTGCGGGTGAGCTGCCCGCCGGCGGCGCGGACGAGTTCGACCATGCCGGGCTGCCAGTCGGCGAGCCGGCCGAGGCCGCGGGTCAGCGGGTTGTAGCGGGACAGCAGCGGCCGCGGCAACCCGCTCTTGCCGATCTCCCCGGCCGAGGTGCCGACGAACGCGACACCGCAGACCCGGTCGGCGAACAGCTCCGGACGCTGCTCGGCCAGGGCCATGATCGTCATCCCGCCCATGGAGTGTCCGACGAGGACGACGGGCCCGGCTGCGGTCTTGTCCAACACCTCGCCGAGGTCGCGCCCGAGCTGGTCGATGGTGCTGGAGGCCTCGGTGGCGCGGCCGGAGTCGCCGTGGCTGCGGTGGTCGTAGAGGACCTGGCGGACGCGCGGCTCGGTGAGCCGGGCGAGGGCCTTGCGCTGGAAGTGCCAGGAGCGGCGGGAGAGCGCGAACCCGTGCACGAACACCACGGTCAGCTCTGGCCGGCCGCCGTCCGCCGGGTCCACCTCCTCGACGGCCAGCTCGATCCCGTCGTCGGCGATGACGGTGTCGGTGCGGTCCGGCCGCAGCCGCCCGAGCGGCTCACCGGGCTCCCGGTCGTACCTGCGGCGGGACACGGCGAACGCGGTGCCCGCCGCGGCGAGCCCGATCGCGGTACCGATGATCGTGCCGACCTTGCGGGAGACGGTCACCGCGCGTCCCGGTAGGTACGGACGATGCGGGGCCGGTACATCCCGGTGACGATCTCGTAGTCGATGGTCCCGATCGTGTTCGCCCATTCGGTGGCCGTCGGCTCACCCCGCGTGCCGTCCCCGAACAGCACGACCTCCTCGCCGACCGGGACGCGGTCGTCCCCGCAGTCCACGACGAGCTGGTCCATGCAGACCCGCCCGACGACCGGCCGCCGCCGCCCAGCGAGGAGGACGTCCATCCGCCCGGAGAGCAGCCGCGGCACCCCGTCGGCGTACCCGACCGGAACCAACGCGAGATTCGTGTCCCGGTCGGCCGTCCAGGTCTGCCCGTAGGACACCGACTCCCCCGCCGCGATCCGCTTGGTGAGCGCGACCGAGGAGCGAAAGGTCATCGCCGGCCGCAGGTCCTGCGCGTAGGGCAGCGGGTTCAGCCCGTACATCGCGATCCCGACCCGTACGAGGTCGAAGTGCAGGTCGGGCCGGTCCAGCGTGGCCGCCGAGTTCGCCAGGTGCCGCACGGGCGTGCCCGCCGCCGCGCAGGCCTCCCGGAACCTCCGCGCCTGCAGGTCCACCGAAGGATGCCCCGGCTCATCCGCGCAGGCGAGGTGGGACCACACGCCCACCAGCTCGACCTCCGGCGCGCCCGCAGCGGCCGCCACCAACTCCGCCCACTCGTTAGGGGGACACCCGTTCCGGGACAACCCCGTGTCGATCTTCAAATGCACCCTGGCCCGCGCGCCGGCCGCCCGCGCCCCCTCGACGATCGCCCCCAACTCGCGGCTGCTGGAAACCGACAGGTCGATCCCCGCCGCGACACCAGGCGCGAAGTCGGTGTCGATGGTGTCGAGCCAGCTCAGCACCGGTACGTCGATGCCAGCGTCCCGGAGCGCGAGCGCCTCCCCGAGCGAACAGACCCCGAGCCAGGCGGCCCCGGCCTCGACAGCGGCCCGAGCGACCGGCACGGCCCCGTGCCCGTACCCATCGGCCTTGACAACGGCCATCGTCGCGGCCCCGGACGCGCCCGCCCGCGCCACGAGCAGCGAGACATTGTGCCGAACAGCCCCAAGATCAACGACGACCTCGGCCCGAGGCAGGTTCCCATCAGCCATAACGCGCTTCATGCTCCCACAGCGCAGGGAGCACCCCCGCGCCCAGCCGCGCCCAAATCCATCGGCCCCAAACCCAGCCGCGCCCAGACCCAGCCGCGCTCAAACCCAGCCGCCCCTCGACCCGGTGCGATAGCAAACACCCGCCCTCAGACGTCCCCACCGCGCGCAAGGGGGACCCCTGAGTTCCACACTACCGCCGAGCACCGACGATCCCGGTCGATGAGCACCAGGCCTGTGGACAACTCGGCCCCCGATCCAGGCTGTGGACAACTACCCGGGCTCGCTACCGCCCCGCGGGCACGATCGCTTCATGACCCGCCAGCACACCGTCCACCGACGCTCCCCCTACCGACCCGCCGCCACGACCGCCTCGCGTACCGCGCCCGGAATGGCGTCCACGACCACCGACGCCGATGTCGGCGCACCCCCCGCGGCCAGCACACCCGCACGCACATGCACCCAACTCGCACACCCCACCGCCAGCAGCGGGTCCCCACCCGCCGCCAGCGCCGCCCCGACCAGCCCCGTCAGCACGTCCCCCGACCCCGCCGTCGCCAGCCACGACGAGGCGGCCGGGCTCACCAGCGTCCGCCCGTCCGGCTCCGCGATCACCGTCGCGTTCCCCTTCAACAGCACCAGCACGCCCAGGCGCGAGGCCAACGCCCGCGCCGCCGCCACCCGATCCACCCCGAGCGAGATCCCCAACGGCTCGGCCAGCCGCGCGAACTCCCGGTCATGCGGCGTCAGCACCACGACCTGGTCCGGATCCCGGCGGTCCCACAGCTCCGGGTACCGCGCCAGCAGCGTGATCCCGTCCGCGTCGACACACGTCGGCACCCCGGCACCGAGCACCGCCCCGAGCACATCACGGCTCACCTGGCCGGTACCCAGACCGGGCCCCGCCACCCACGCCTGCACCCGCCCCGCGTCCGCCACCGACCCCGTCGCGACCACCTCCGGCCAGCGCGAGCGCACCTCGTCGGCCGCCCAGCCGGCGTACCGCACCATCCCGGACGTCGCCCGCACCGCCGCGCCCGTCGTCAGCACCGCCGCACCCGGATACGTCGCCGAGCCGGCCGCGACCCCCGTCACTCCCTGGGTGTACTTGTCGTCCGCCGGCCCGGGCAGCCGCCACGCGCGCCCCACGTCCGCCGCCTCCAGCACCCGCAGGTTCGGATCCGGCAGGTCCAGCCCCAGGTCAACCACCCGCACGTCACCCGATCGGGCGGACAGCACGTGCACCGGCTTGCGCGCGCCGAACGTCACCGTCACCGCCGCGTCCACCGCCGCACCCGGCGCGTCGCCGGTGTCCGGGTCGACCCCGCTGGGCAGGTCGACGGCCAGCACCGGAGCCGCGAGCCGCGACACCCAGTCCGCGGCCTCGGCACGCAGCGGACCCCGCGCGGACAGACCGACGATGCCGTCGATCACCAGGTCCGCCCGGTCGGCGATCCCCACCCGACCACCGGACCGGCGCAACGCCGCCAGCCCCTCCACGTGTGCGCGATCCGGCGCCAGCAACACGGCGGTCACCGCGACACCCCGACGCCGCAGGAAGTGCCCGGCCCACAACGCGTCGCCGCCGTTGTTGCCCGAGCCGACCAGCAGCACGACCCGCCGCCCGCGCACCCCGCCGGTCCGCTCGCGCAGCACCTCGGCCGCCGCGACGGCCACGCCGAACGCCGCCCGGCGCATCAGCGCCCCGGCCGGCGTGCGCGCGAGCGCCTCGTCCTCGGCGGCCCTGACCTGCCCGACCGTCCACACGCCGTACACGCCGCTACTCCACCGTGACCGACTTCGCCAGGTTCCGCGGCTTGTCCACGTCGTAGCCGCGCGTCCTGGCGATCTCGGCGGCCAGCACCTGCAGCGGCACCGTCGACACCAGCGGCTGCATCAGCGTCGGCACCGCCGGCACCTCCACCAGCTCGTCGGCGAACGGGCGCACGGTCTCGTCGCCCTCCTCGGCGATCACGATCGTCCGCGCGCCGCGCGCCTGGATCTCGGAGATGTTCGACAGCAGCTTCTGGTGCAGCACCGCCCGCCCCTTCGGCGACGGCATCACCACCACCACCGGCAGGCCCTCCTCGATCAGCGCGATCGGGCCGTGCTTGAGCTCACCCGCCGCGAAGCCCTCGGCGTGCATGTACGCGAGCTCCTTGAGCTTGAGCGCGCCCTCCAACGCCACCGGGTAGCCGACGTGCCGGCCGAGGAACAGCACCGCCTTCGCCTCGGCCAGCGAGCGGCCGAGCGACCGGACCTTCTCGACCGTGCCGAGCACCCGCGCGACCGCGTCCGGCATCGCACACAGCCCGTCGTACTCGCGGGCGACCTCGTCCGGGTACTTGGTGCCCCGTGCCTGCGCGAGGGCCAGCCCGACCAGGTAGATCGCCGCGATCTGGGCCAGGAACGTCTTGGTCGACGCCACCCCGACCTCCGGGCCGGCGTGGGTGTAGAGCACGGCGTCGGACTCGCGCGGGATCTGCGCGCCGTTGGTGTTGCAGACCGCGAGCACCCTGGCCTTCTGCTCGCGCGCGTGCCGCACGGCCTCCAGCGTGTCGGCGGTCTCCCCGGACTGCGACACGGCCACGACCAGGGTGTCCCGGTCGAGCACCGGGTCCCGGTAGCGGAACTCCGAGGCCAGCTCGACCTCGACCGGCAGCCGGGTCCAGTGCTCGATCGCGTACTTGGCGACCAGGCCGGAGTGGTACGCGGTCCCGCACGCCACCACGAACACCTTGTCCACGTCCCGCAGGTCCTGGTCGGATATCCGCTGCTCGTCGAGGATGATCCGGCCGTCACCGAAGTGGCCGCGCAGCGTGTCGGCCAGCGCCGTCGGCTGCTCCTCGATCTCCTTGAGCATGAAGTACTCGTGGCCGCCCTTCTCGGCGGCCGAGAGATCCCAGTCGACCCGGAACGGCCGGGTGTCGACGTCCTCGCCGGCGAAGTCGGTGACCCGGTAGCCATCGCGGGTGATCGTCACCACCTGGTCCTGGCCCAGCTCCACGGCGTCGCGGGTGTGCTCGATGAACGCGGCGACGTCGGAGGCGACGAACGTCTCTCCCTCGCCGAGTCCCACCACCAGCGGCGACGACCGGCGGGCGGCGACGATCAGGTCCGGCTGGTCCACGTGCGTGACGACCAGCGTGAACGCGCCGTCGAGCCGGCGGCAGACCGCACGGACGCTGGCCGGCAGGTCACCCGCGGTGTCACCCGCGTCGTAGGCGTGCGCGACCAGGTGGGCGGCGGTCTCGGTGTCGGTGTCGCTGGTGAACTCGACCCCGCCCGCCTCCAGCTCGGCGCGCAGCGCGGCGAAGTTCTCGATGATCCCGTTGTGCACCACGGCGACCCGGTTGGTCACGTCGCGGTGCGGGTGGGAGTTCCGGTCGACCGGCGGGCCGTGCGTGGCCCAGCGGGTGTGCCCCATGCCGGCGGTACCGGCGAACCCGTCACGGCCGACCTCGTCGAGCCGGGCCTCCAGGTTGGTCAGCCGCCCGGCCTTCCGCTCGACCGCGAGCCCCTGACCAGCGAGGACGGCGACGCCCGCCGAGTCGTACCCACGGTACTCGAGCCGCCGCAGGCCGCCCAGGACGACCTCGAGCGCGGGGCGATGCCCTACGTATCCCACGATTCCGCACACTCGTCAGAGCGTAACGAGGCCGGGCGGCGGCGGCCCGCCCCGGATCTCGATAGGGTCACCGTTCATGGCGACCAGGCTGGCGAGCAAGGCGAAGCACCTCGTCGAGGAGCTGTCGCACCAGGGGCCGCACCGGGTACTGCGCGGCGACCTCGCCCTGGTGGGGCTGCCGGGCGTGGTGCACACACCGGCCGAGGGGCTGGGGCTGCCGGCGGTGGCGTTCGCACACGGGTGGCTGCAGCCACCGGTGCGGTACCGGGGGCTGTTGCGGCACCTGGCGTCGTGGGGGTTCGTGGTGGCCGCGCCCGGGACGCAGCTCGGTCCGCTGGCGTCCCACCGCCTGTTCGCGGCCGACCTGCGGACGGCGCTGGACGTGTGCACCGGCGTGCGGCTCGGCGACGGTTCGGTGAGCGTGGACGCCGGGAAGCTCGGGCTGGCCGGACACTCGGTGGGTGGGGGCTGCGCGGTCCTGGCCGCGGCCGAGGACTCCCGGGTGCGCGCGGTGGCGACCATGGCCGCCACCCAGACCAAGCCGTTCGCGACCGACGCGGCGAGCCGGTGCGGGATGCCGTCGCTGCACCTCGCGGCGGGCAAGGACCTGGTGGCGCCCGCGGTCGGCCACGCGAGCCTGATCGCCTCCAACTGGGCGGGCGAGGCCGGCCTTCGGACCCTGCCGAAGGCGACGCACATGGGCTTCACCGAGGGACGACACTGGTCGAACCTGCTGCTCCCCGGCAAGGCGGAGTACGCCACCCAGCGCGTCGCACGTGTCCTGCTGACCGCGTTCTTCCTGGTCCACCTGGCCGGCAACCGCCGCTACGCCCCGGTCCTCGACGCCGACGTCAAGGGCACCGTCATCGAGACCGCCCAGGCGGCCTGACCGCCTACTTCTTCGGCGGCTTCTCCCCGGGATCGCGGCCGACGACGCCGCTGAAGTTGGCCGCGGGGTCCTGGTCGTCGAACAGCTGGCCGGTGGTGCGCCACTTGCTCTGCCGGGTCTGGTCGCCGCCACCCTGACCGCCGCCCGCGCCCATGCCCATCGGCATCCCGCCCATCGCGCCGGGCTGGCCGCCGCCCCCACCGGCACCGCCGCCGGAAGCCGAGGCCGCCGCCGGGCGCTGCTCTGGTCCGCCGTCGGGAGCCTGGGAGCCGGTCATCGCACCCGGAGCGCCGCCGCCGGGGGCGGCACCCGACGTGCCGGGGGTCTCGGCACCGCCGAACGAGCCACCGCCACCACCAACACCACCGCCGCCGCCGAACGAGCCACCGCCGCCGCCAGCGCCGCCTCCGCCGCCACCGGCCAGGGATTCCGCGCCGGAGCCGAAGCTGGACGGCGGGGTCACCTCCGGGAGCGGGGTGTCGGCGCCGGGCAGATCGGAGTCCGGGCCGAAGTCCATGTCGTAGGTCTCGGGCGTGCCGTCGTCGACGGTCATCTTCAGGCGGTCGGTCGGGCCGGGGACCTGCTCCAGCGTGATCGCCGCGTCGCCGTCCTGGATCACCGCCTTGCCGTTCTCGGCCTGGATGACGCCGTCCTCGGGCACCTCACCCGGCTCGGCGGTCCAGTCGACCACGTACTCCGACGGTTCGCCCTTGCCGTCGTCGACGGTGACCGTGCTGCGGCCGCGGACGTCGGGCTGCCCGACGGTGATCGTCCGGTTGCCGTCGCGGATGGTCACCTCCTTGCCGGCGCCCGGCATGCCGGCACCGGGAAGGGACGCTCCGGGCAGTTGACCGCCGGGAAGACCGGACAGGCCGGTGTCCCCCAACGAGGAACCGGGTGGCACCAAGCCGGGTCCGGAGAACTGCGGGCTCGTCGAACCGGACGGACCGCCCACGCTGGACGGCACGGTCGGCACGTCCGCGGAGGACATGTCGGTGGACGAAGGGTCGGGCATGCTCGGCGGCGGGGTGCTCACCGGCGGCATCGAGGGACCGCCGGGTCCACCGGGACCACTCGGACCACCGGGGCTCCCCGGCCCGGTCGGGCCTGGGCCGGTCGGGCCGGGGCCAGTCGGACCCGGCTGCTGCGGCGGCAAAGCCTCACCAAACTTGTTCTCGTACTCCCCCAAATACGAATTCAACTCCTCATAAAACCTGTTCACCGCCTCCGCGGCGTCATCACACGTCTGCGTGAAAGTCTCATACAAAGAATCATGCAAATCAACATTGAACGAATCACGAATCCACGCCTTGCACTCCCGCCGCACATACTCCTTGTTCTCATCATTCAAATCACAGTCATCCGAACGAATCCGCCCCTCCAAATCCGTCCCACACTGCGAATCCAC
>NZ_JAFFZE010000034.1 GCF_025165815.1 Actinophytocola gossypii
TTTGCCACAGGCCCCCCGGTTTCGCCGGGGGGCCTGTTGGCTTTTCGGGGCTTCTGCGGAAGGGTGGGCGCGTGGCGACCTACGTACTCATCCACGGAGCTTCCGACGCGTTCTACTGGCATCGGGTGATCCCGTTGCTCACCGAGCTCGGTCACGACGTCGTCGCGCCCGATCTGCCGATCGGGGACGAGAAGGCGACCTTCGCCGACTACGCGGACACCGTCGTGCAGGCCGTGGCGGACACGGTGGGACACCGGTCGGACCTGGTCGTCGTCGGGCAGTCGATGGGTGCCTACACCGCGCCGATCGTGTGCCAGCGGCTCTCGGTCGCCCAGCTGGTGCTGGTCGCGCCGATGATCCCGGCGCCGGGCGAGACGCCGGCCGAGTGGTGGGACAACACCGGGCAGCCGCGGGCCCAGCGCGAACTGGACGAGCGTGCGGGACGTGACCCGAACGCCACCTTCGACGTGCTGACCACGTTCATGCATGACGTGCCGCGCGAGGTCGTCGTCGCGGTGCTCGACCACGGGGTGCCGGCGCAGGCCGAGAGCATCTTCGGGCAGCCGTGGCCGCTGGAGGCGTGGCCGGACGTGCCGACCCGCGTGGTGGTGGGCCGGGACGACCGGCTGTTCCCGCTGGAACTCGCCCGCCGGGTCGCCAAGGACCGGCTCGGCGTCGTCCCGGACGAGATGCCCGGCGGGCACCTGCTGGCCCTCGGCCACCCGGACGCGCTCGTCGACTGGTTCGAGTCGTACCGCCGTGACCAGGAGCAGGCCGGCTAATTCGCTGGACCGGTCACCGGTGGGCGGGCCACCGTATGGCCATGGACGTCCAGGTGTACGACGACCCGCGCCAGTTCCGCGCCGCGTACGGCGACCTGTACTCGGCCGACCCGGTGCGGCACACGCTCGCGCTCACCGTGATCCGGCGGTTCGTGGAGGACGACAACAACCTGGACGGCGACCGGCCGGTCCCGGTCATGCTCACCGCCCACCACGACGGCCGCCTGCACGGTGTGGCGCTGCGGACTCCGCCCTGGCCGCTGATCGTCAGCGGTCTGCCGGCCGACGCCGCCCCGGCAGCGGCCGCGCGCCTGCACCAGGTCGACCCGGACCTGCCGGGCGTCAACGGCCCGCGCGAACTGTCCGAGGCGTTCGCCGCGGCCTGGGCCGCGCACACCGGTGCCGCCACCCGCGAGGTGATGGCCGGCCGGCTCTACGGCCTCGGCGACCTGCGTCCGCCCGGTGTGCCCGGCCGCGCGCGCCTGGCCACGGAGGCGGACCTCCCGCTGCTGGTCGAGTGGCGGCGCGCGTTCCTGCGCGAGGCGGTCGGCCACGAGCATCCACACGACTTCGAACGCCAGCTGCGCCGGTACCTGGAGATCGGCGACGCCCTGGTGCTGTGGGAGCACGACGACCGGACCGTGTCGTGGGCCGGGGCGAGCGCACCCGTCGCGGGCATGTCCCGCATCGGACCCGTCTACACCCCGCACGACCAGCGCGGCCACGGCTACGGCTCGGCGGTGACCGCGGCCGCGTCCCGCTGGGCGCTCGACGCCGGTGCCGAGCACGTGCTGCTGTTCACGGATCTGGCGAACCCGACGTCCAACTCGATCTACCAGAAGATCGGCTACCGCCCGGTGTCCGACATCGCGGAGATCGCGTTCACCGCCCCGTTCCGACTCGGCGGCGCGTGACTACCCTGGAGCCGTGACCAGCGTGCTCGTGATCCAGCCGGACCCGTCGGACCCGCTCGGCCCGCTCGGCGACTGGCTCACCGCGGCCGGCGCCGAGCCGCGGGTCGTCACCCCCGGCGGCAACGGCGACGGCGGCGGCGACGGCGACGGCGACGGCAACGACGGCAACGGCAACGGCAACGACGGCAACGACGGCAACGGCAACGGCATCTACGGCGACCGGCTGCCGGCCGACCTCGACGGCTATGCCGGGCTCGTCGTGCTCGGCGGCGCCATGGGCGCCAACGACGACTTCGACCATCCGTGGCTCGCCGACGTCCGGCGGCTGCTGGCGAACGCCGTCACCCGGCAGGTCCCCACGCTCGCGATCTGCCTCGGCGCCCAGCTGCTCGCGGTCGCCGCCGGCGGCGGGGTGAGCGTCGGCGACGAGGGCCCCGAGGTCGGCCCGGACGTGGTCGCCAAGCGGGACGCGGCCTGGACCGACCCGCTGCTCGCCGAACTGCCGCTGATGCCGGACGTGCTGCACTTCCACTCCGACGTCGTCGACCGGCTGCCGCCGAACACCGAGCTGCTGGCCTCCGCCGCCCGCTACCCGAACCAGGCGTTCCGGGTCGGCCGGTGCGGCTACGGCTTCCAGTTCCACATCGAGACCACCACCGACACCGTGCTCGCCTGGGCGCGCGACAACCCGGAGCCGGTCGAGTTCGCACGCCCGGACGCGCTGACCGTCGAGCGGCTCGACCGGCTGCACGCCGACCTCGAGGAGACCTGGCGACCGGTGGCCGAGCGGTTCGTCCGCCTCGCGGCCGGTGAGCTGGACGCGGCCGCGCGCCCGCAGCTGCCGCTGCTCGGGCACTGAGCGCCGGCATGGCCGACCCCGTCCGCTCGACGCCCTCGATCGCCAGGTACGGGCTCACCGACGACCGCGCCGCCGAGTACCTGCGCGCCGCTGGCTGGTGGTCCGACACCGGGCCGGCGCCGGACCACGAGGCCAGCATGGTCGGCCTGTCCCGCGCGCCCGACCCGGACCTGGCGCTGCTCGCGATCGACCGGCTGCGTGCCGCCGAGGAGGACGGCTGGTCGGCCGTCGACCGCGCGGTCGCGACCGACCGGGGGCTGCGCGGCCGGCTGCTCGCCGTGTTCGGGGCGTCCAGCGCGCTGGCCGACTTCGTCATCGCCCGGCCGGGGGAGTGGCGGCGGCTGCTCACCGACCGGCAGCACTCGGTTGCCGACTACACCAGGGTGCTGTTGGAGGCCGTCGAGGCCGACGAGCACGGCACCGCGGCGCTGACGGGCTCGGACGCGGTCCGCGCGCTGCGCGCCGCCTACCGGGGGCTGCTGCTGGAGATCGCCGCCGACGACCTCGGCCACCTGGTCGAGCGGGACCTGCCGGCTCCCGGCTACACCGCGACCACCACCCGGCTGACCACGCTCGCGGAGGCCGGGATCCGGGCCGCGCTCGCGGTGGCCGCCACCGAGGTGGGTGACGCCAGGAAGGCGTGCCGGCTGGCCGTGATCGCCATGGGCAAGTGCGGCGGCCACGAGCTGAACTACGTCAGCGACGTCGACGTGCTGTTCGTCGGCGACGGCGACCTGGACGTCGCGACCCGCCTGGCCAGCACCATGCTGCGGGTCGCGGGCCAGGCGTGTTTCGAGGTCGACGCGGCCCTGCGGCCCGAGGGCAAGGCCGGTCCGCTGGTCCGCACGCTCGACGGGCACGCCGCCTACTACGAGCGCTGGGCCCGCACCTGGGAGTTCCAGGCGTTGCTCAAGGCTCGCCCGCTCGCCGGTGACGCCGAGTTGGGTCAGGAGTACCTGGACGTGGTCGAACCACACGTCTGGGCGGCGGCCGACCGGGACAACTTCGTCGACGACGTGCGGGCGATGCGCCGCCGCGTCGAGGACCACGTGCCAGCGGAGCTGGCTGACCGGGAGCTCAAGCTGGGCCGGGGTGGCCTGCGCGACGTCGAGTTCGCCGTTCAGCTGCTGCAGCTCGTGCACGGCCGCAACGACGAGTCGCTGCGGCACCGCTCCACCGTCGACACCCTGGCCGCGCTCGGCGGGGGCGGCTACGTCGGCCGCACCGACGCCGCCGAGCTGGGGGAGTCCTACCGCTTCCTGCGCATGCTGGAGCACCGCCTGCAGCTGCAGAAGCTGCGCCGCACGCACGTGTTCCCCGCCGAGTCCGACCGCGACGAGCTGCGCCGGCTCGCCCGTGCCGCCGGCATCCGGCCGGACCGGGGCCGGGGCGCGGACCAGATCCTGCTCGAGGAGTACCGCCGGCACGTGCGGCGGGTCCGCAGGCTGCACGAGAAGCTGTTCTACCGCCCGCTGCTGGAGGCCGTGGCCCGGGTGCCGGGCGAGGCGTTGCGGCTGTCGCCGTCGGCCGCGCAGGCCCGGCTGGCCGCGCTCGGCTACGCCGCGCCGGACGGCGCGCTGCGGCACATCGCGGCGCTGACCACCGGGGTGTCCCGGCGCGCGGCGATCCAGGGCACGCTGCTGCCGGCGCTGCTGGAGATGCTGGCCGAGACCCCCGACCCGGACGGCGGGCTGCTGGCCTACCGGCGGGTGTCCGAGGCGCTGGCGGGCACCGACTGGTACCTGCGGGTGCTGCGCGACGAGGCGGCCGTCGCCGAGCGGCTCGCGGTGCTGCTCGGCACGTCGAAGCTGGTGCCGGACCTGGTGGTGCGGGCCCCCGAGGTGCTGCGGCTGCTCGGCGACCCGGACCGGCTCGCCGGCCGGGACACCGCCGAGGTGGCCACCTCGCTGCGCCAGGCGGTGGCCAGGCACAGCCACCTCGGCGAGGCGGTCGCCGCGGCCCGGTCGCTGCGCCGGCACGAGCTGCTGCGGGTGGCGTCGGCGGACCTGCTGGGGTTCATGGACGTGCTGACCGTGTGCCACGCGCTGTCGAGCGTGTGGGTGGCGGTGCTGCGCGCGACGCTGGCGGCGGCCGAGCGGGCGGAGAGCGTGGCCGCCGGCCGGCAGGCGCGGATCGC
Source organism: Actinophytocola gossypii (assembly GCF_025165815.1). Lineage (GTDB taxonomy): Bacteria > Actinomycetota > Actinomycetes > Mycobacteriales > Pseudonocardiaceae > Actinophytocola > Actinophytocola gossypii. The sequence goes on from NZ_JAFFZE010000034.1 coordinate 4,693, forward strand.
GGTCGTCGGCATGGGCCGGCTGGGCGGCGCCGAGCTGGGCTACGGCTCCGACGCCGACGTGCTGTTCGTGTGCGAGCCGGTCGACGGTGTGGCGGACTCCGACGCGGTGAAGTACGCGTCGCGGGTGGCGCAGAGCGTGCGCAAGCTGCTCGGCGCGCCGAGCCAGGACCCGCCGTTGCAGGTGGACGTCGACCTGCGGCCGGAGGGTCGGCAGGGCCCGATCGTGCGCACGCTGGAGTCCTACCGGTCCTACTACGGCCAGTGGGCCGAGGTGTGGGAGGCCCAGGCGCTGCTGCGGGCCCGCCCGATCGCCGGCGACGAGGACCTCGGCGCGCGGTTCGTCGAGCTGGTCGACCCGCTGCGCTACCCCGACGGCGGGCTGGACGCCGACCGGGTGCGGGAGATCCGCCGCATCAAGGCCAGGGTGGACACCGAGCGGCTGCCGCGCGGGGCCGACCCGGCGCTGCACACCAAGCTCGGGCGGGGCGGCCTGGCCGACGTCGAGTGGACGTTGCAGCTGTTGCAGCTGCGGCACGCCTCGGCGGTGCCCGCGCTGCGCACGACGTCGACGATCGAGGGGCTCGGCGCGGCCGAGGACGCCGGCCTGGTCGACCCGGTCGACGCGACCGCGCTGCGGGAGGCGTGGCTGCTGGCGACCAGGACCCGCAACGCGCTGACCGTGGTGCGCGGCAAGGTCACCGACCAGCTGCCGACCTCGGGCCGCGACCTGGTCGCGGTGGCCGGCGTGCTGTGGCAGACGACGGACCCGGACCCGGGGCAGTTCGTCGACTCCTACCGGCGGACCACCCGGCGCGCGCGGAGCGTGGTGGAGCGGCTGTTCACGGAGGACTGAGCCGGGACTGAGCCGTCGGTCACGAACGCGCGGAACTGTCGGGCCACGCTCATACAGTGGGCGGGTGACGTATCGGATCCCTCTCACCGTGCGCAGCTACGAGCTGGACTCGCTCGGGCACGTGAACCACGCGGTGTACCACCAGTACGCCGAGGTGGCCAGGATGTCGGGCTTCCAGGCGGCCGGCTGCGAGTGGGAGGACATGCGCGGCGGGCGGGCGGCACCGGTCCTGCTGTCCACGACGGTGCACTTCCGCCGGGAGCTGCGGGCCAACGAGTCGATCGAGGTGTCCTGCGAGGCGAAGTTCGGCACCGGCAAGACGTTCGCCGTCGACTCGCTGATCACCAAGGCGGACGGCACGGTCGCGGCCGAGGTCACCTGCGTCCTCGGGGTCATGGACCTCGACGCGCGCAAGCTGGTCGCCGACCCGAGGGCGGTCCTCGAAGCGGCCGGTTTCCGCGCCGAGGTCCTCGCCGCGGGCGACTAGCCCCGACGAAACGGGCCGGCGGCCGGGCTGCCCCAGGACCGCCGGCCCGAGGCCGGTGACGTGCGGTCACACGTCGTAGTAGAGCGCGAACTCGTACGGGTGCGGGCGCAGCCGCAGCGGGTCGATCTCGTGCTCGCGCTTGAAGTCGATCCAGGTCTGGATGACGTCGGGGGTGAACACGCCGCCCTCGAGCAGGAATTCGTGGTCGGCCTCCAGGCTGTCCAGCACCGCGTTCAGCGAGCCGGGCACGGTGGCGACGTTCTTGGCCTCCTCGGGCGGCAGCTCGTAGAGGTCCTTGTCGATCGGGGTCGGCGGCTCGATCTTGTTCTTGATGCCGTCGAGGCCGGCCATGACCATCGCGGAGAACGCGAGGTACGGGTTGCCGGAGGAGTCGGGGCAGCGGAACTCGATGCGCTTGGCCTTGGCGTTGTCGCCGGTGATCGGGATGCGGACGCAGGCCGAGCGGTTGCGCTGCGAGTACACCAGGTTGATCGGCGCCTCGTAGCCGGGCACCAGGCGGTGGTAGGAGTTCACCGTCGGGTTGGTGAACGCGAGCAGGCTGGGCGCGTGGTGCAGCAGGCCGCCGATGTAGTGGCGGGCGGAGTCGGACAGTCCCGCGTAGCCGGACTCGTCGTAGAACAGCGGCTCGCCGTCCCGCCACAGCGACTGGTGGCAGTGCATGCCGGAGCCGTTGTCGCCGAAGAGGGGCTTGGGCATGAACGTCGCGGTCTTGCCGGCGGCCCACGCGGTGTTCTTGACGATGTACTTGAACAGCTGCAGGTCGTCGGCGGCGTGCAGCAGCGTGTTGAACTTGTAGTTGATCTCGGCCTGGCCGGCGGTGCCGACCTCGTGGTGCGCGCGCTCCACGGTGAAGCCCGCCTCGGCGAGCTTCAGCGAGATGTCGGCGCGCAGGTCGGCGAAGTGGTCGACCGGGGCGACCGGGAAGTAGCCGCTCTTGTACTTGGTCTTGTAGCCGCGGTTGCCGCCCGGCTCGTCGGCGCCGGTGTTCCACCAGCCCTCGACGGAGTCGATCTCGTGAAAGGAGCCGTTCTCGGCGGAGTCGAAGCGCACCGAGTCGAAGATGTAGAACTCGGCCTCTGGCCCGAAGTAGGCGGTGTCGGCGACGCCGGACTCGGTCAGGTACTCCTCGGCCTTGCGCGCGATGTTGCGCGGGTCGCGGCTGTACGCCTCGCGGGTCAGCGGGTCGTGCACGAAGAAGTTGATGTTGAGGGTCTTGTTCTTGACGAACGGGTCCAGCCGCGCGGTGGCCAGGTCCGGGAGCAGGAGCATGTCCGACTCGTGGATCTCCTGGAAGCCGCGCACGGAGGAGCCGTCGAAGGCCAGGCCCTCGTTGATCGTGTCCTCGTCGAACGACTGCACCGGCACGGTGAAGTGCTGCATGATGCCCGGGAGGTCACAGAACCGGACGTCGACGAACTTCACCTCTTCGTCGGAGATGAAGCTCAGGACCTCGTCGGAAGTGTTGAACACGCTCGTTGGCTCCTTAACTCGCTGGCCGGCTACGCCGTCGCGGCCAAGTTATGAGTGCGGTGTTGCCCGACCATCACCCGCGTGTTTCGCGGATGTTAACGACCGCGTGCGAACCCCTGAGCATGCCAGTTGGCGGGCGGTGGCGCACCCGGCCGTACGCTGGAGGGGTGAGCGAGAGGTGGACCGGAACGTGGTTGTCGGGGCCGGGCTCGGCCAACGGCCCGGACGACGAGTCGCAGCGGTGGCCGGGGGAGCGCTTCGGCCTGCCCCAGGAGGGGGTCGGCTCGGTGGCCGGCCGGGGGGTGCGGCTGGGCGCGTTCCTGCTGGATCTCGTGGTCGCGGCCCTGCTGACCAGCCTGTTCGTGGAGATGGACGTGCAGCGCCCGGAGGTCATGCAGACGTTCAACTACTGGGCGCTGCTGGTGTGGTTCGTGGTGTCGGCGGTGGCCGTGTCGCTGTTCGGGTTCACGGTGGGCAAGTTCGCCCTCGGCCTGCGCGTCGTCCGCCTCGACGGCACACCGATGGTCGGCCCCCTGCGCGCGATCCCCAGGACCCTGCTGACCGCGATCATCCTCCCGGCCGCCCTCGCCGACGCCAACGGCCGCGGCCTCCACGACCGCGCCGTCGGCACGATCGTGGTCCGAACCCGCTAGCGCAGCCGTCCGAGGTCGACCTCGAACGAAAACGGCGACCGGGTCCGGAAGATCCCGGTCGTGACCTGGTCGTCCTGGTAGCCGAACTCTTCGGTCCAGTGGCACGCGGTGATAGCAGGCGGGTAGTCGATGTCGAGCATCCAGTAGTGCGGGATGCCGGCGTCCGCGTATTCGCGACGTTTGTCGACGTGATCCGTGCGTCGGGAACCGGGCGAGACGATCTCGACAACGAGGATCACCTCGGACGCGCGAACGAGCCCACCTTCGTCCGCGATCCGCTTGCCGGCTTCCTCCTTCACCACCATGATGTCGGGCCTGCGGCTGTGCCCTGGCTCATCGGGCGCGGTCAGTTCGAGGTCGACGTCGAGTTCGGGAATCGCTTCGAGGTCGGCGGGGAGTTGCTGCGACAGCTGCACGTGGAGGCGCCCGAGTGCGCGGTTGTGGTGAAACGTGGGACTGGGCGACATGAGCAGGCGGCCTTCTACGAGCTCGGTGTAACCGTGCTCGGTCTCACCCAGCTCGGCGTACTCCGCGATGGTCAGCGGATGGAGCGAATGGGCTGGCTCAGGTGCGGGCCTGGGCATGGCGATCACGGCTCCTCCTTTTCGATGCTGGCCAATGCTGGCACGAAGTACGGATCTTTGATTGTGTCCGCTGGTCAACGCCGGCGCATGGCGCGCTGGACGCTGCGCATCTTGGCGCCCTGCGGCATCGGACCCTTCGGCATCTGCGGACCGGCGGCGCGCTGCGCGAGGGCCGACATCCGCTTCTCCAGGGTGTCGATCTGCACCGGCTTGAGGTTGTTCGGGAGCTTCATCAGCCGGTTCTGCAGACGGCGCAGCGGGACCTGGTCCTCGTCGTTGCCGACGACGAAGTCGTAGATCGGGGTGTCGCCGACGACCCGGGACACCCGCTTCTTCTCCTGCGCGAGCAGGGACTTCACCCGGTGCGGCGCGCCCTCGGCGACCAGGATCACGCCCGGGCGCCCGAGCACGCGGTGCACGAAGTCGCCCTGGGTGGTGCCGGCCACGGCCGAGGTGACGCGCCAGCGGCCGCGCATGTTGTCCAGCGCCCAGCCGGCGGCACCTGGCTGGCCGTCGGCCTTGGCGTAGACGTTGCGCTGCACCCGGCGCCCGAACAGGATCACCGCCGCGAGCAGGCCGAACGCGATGCCGACCGGCAGCAGGAACCACTGCACGCCGAGCAGCCAGCCGATGCCGAACACCACGCCGGTCACCACGAGGAACGCGGCGACCATCAGCGGGATGAGCGCCTTGTCCTCCTTGCGTTGCATGTTGAACGCCTGGAAGAGCTGCTGCCGCTTGGCCTTCGACGCCGCCTTCCGAGCCTTCTTCGCCTCGGCGGCGGCCGCCTTGTCCTGCTTCTGCGCCATAAGTACAGGATACGGGCCCCGCCTACCCCTCGGTCGGGCCGTGTCCGTGTCCGTCCCCGACTCGATCACCTCGGTCTGTCAGGATGCCCTCCATGGTTGGGCGGCAGGTAGCGCATGGGGAACCGGCGGACACTCTGCTCGCCGGTCTGGACCCGGAGCAGCTCGCCGCGGTGCGGGCACCCCGCGGCCCGGTCTGCGTGCTGGCCGGCGCGGGCACCGGCAAGACCCGCACGATCGTGCACCGGGTCGCGCAGCTCATCCACTCCGGGCACGTCGCCCCCGGGCAGGTGCTCGCGGTGACGTTCACCGCGCGTGCCGCCGGGGAGATGCGGACCCGGCTGCGCGGGCTCGGCGTGCACGGCGCGCAGGCCCGCACCTTCCACGCGGCGGCGCTGCGGCAGCTGCGGTACTTCTGGCCGAGGGTGGTCGGCGGTCCGCAGTGGGACCTGCTCGACGGCAAGCTGCGGATCGTCAGCCAGGCCGCGCACCGGGCCGGGGTCGGGACCGAGTCCGAGGTGCTGCGTGACCTGGCCACCGAGATCGAGTGGGCCAAGGCGTCGCTGGTCGCCCCGGACGACTACGTCGCGGAGGCTGGGCGGGCCGGGCGCGCGTCGCCGGCGCCGGCGGAGCAGGTGGCGAGCGTGTACCGGTGGTACGAGTCGCTGAAGGCCAAGGCGAACCTGCTGGACTTCGACGACCTGCTGCTGCACACGGCGGCCGCGCTGGACGAGCACGCGGCGGTGGCCGAGGAGTTCCGCGACCGGTACCGGTGTTTCGTGGTCGACGAATACCAGGACGTCACCCCGCTGCAGCAGCGGGTGCTGGACGCCTGGCTCGGCGACCGGGACGACCTGACCGTGGTCGGCGACGCGAACCAGACGATCTACTCGTTCGCCGGTGCGTCGCCGCGGCCGCTGCTCGGCTTCACCCGCCGGTTCCCGCACGCCGCGGTGGTGCGGCTGGAGCGGGACTACCGGTCGACGCCGGAGGTGGTGTCGCTCGCCAACCGGGTGATCGGGGCCGCGCGGGACCGGCCGGCTGGGTCGCGGCTCAAGCTCGTCGGCCAGCGGGAGTCCGGCCCGGAGCCGTCGTTCGCCGAGTTCGAGGACGAGCCGACCGAGGCGGCGGCGGTGGCCCGCCGGATCGGGGAGCTGATCGACGCGGGGACGCCAGCCAGCGAAATCGCGGTGCTCTACCGGGTGAACGCGCAGTCGGAGGCCTACGAGCAGGCGCTGTCCGAGCTGGACATCCCGTACCTGGTGCGCGGCGGCGAGCGGTTCTTCGCGCGGGTGGAGGTGCGGCAGGCGATGGCCGCGCTGCGTACCGCGGCCGGGTCGGCGCCGACGGGGGAGCTGCCGAAGGTCGTGCGTGAGCTGCTGGAGCCGCTCGGGTTGTCGCCGGAGCCGCCGGCCGGGGGCGCGGCGCGGGAGCGGTGGGAGTCGCTGCTGGCGCTGGTCGAGCTGGCGGAGGAGCTGGCGAGCCACGTCGAGGGCGCGGACCTGGCGCAGTACGTCGTCGAGCTGGACGTACGGGCGCGGGCGCAGCACCCGCCGACGGTCGAGGGGGTGACGCTGGCGTCGCTGCACGCGGCGAAGGGGCTGGAGTGGGACGCGGTGTTCCTGGTCGGGCTGGTCGAGGGGACCATGCCGATCCAGCACGCGGACGGCAACGACGCGGCGGTCGAGGAGGAGCGGCGGTTGTTGTACGTGGGGGTGACGCGGGCGCGCCGGCACCTGGCGCTGTCGTGGTCGCTGTCCCGGGGTGACGGCAACCGGCGGCCGCGTAGGCGGAGCCGGTTCCTCTACGGCCTGATTCCGGAGGAGCACCCGACCGCGCGGTTGACCAGGGCCCGCCGGGCGGGCGGTGCGGCGACCGGGCCCGCGGCGGCCGCGCGCTGCCGGGTGTGCGGTGCGGCGCTGATCAACGCGGTGGCGACGAAGCTCGGCCGGTGCGCGACCTGCCCGGCCGACCTGGACGAGGAGCTGCTGGCCAGGCTCAGGGAGTGGCGCGCGAAGCGGGCGCGGGCGCTGAAGGTGCCCGCGTACGTGGTGTTCACCGACGCGACGCTGATGGCGATCGCCGAGCAGCGGCCGGCGGACGCGTCGGCTTTGGTGTCGATTGCCGGGATCGGGGCGACCAAACTGGACAAGTTCGGCAGCGAGGTGCTCGCGTTGCTGCGTCCTGGGGTGTGACCCGTAACGCTCCAGAGGGAAGTACCGAAAAACCTGTTGCACGCCTGTGGTGTGGGCGAATAGCCTGCACAGGCAGGACAGAAGCGCCCGAGATCTTCGGAGGAGGTGGCCAGTCGTGGAGAACATCACGTTGATGCGGACCCCTGGCCTCCCCGTGTCCGGGGCCACTGGTGCGTTCCCGGTGAGTGGAGCGTTTCTCGCGCAGATGCCGCAGGTGAAGTGTGTCCACGCGATGAAGCCGGTGCGCCGCGAGCGCATCTCCGCCGTCGTCACCATCACCGCCGCCACCACCGTCCGCGTCCAGGCGCCGATCGCCGCCGTCGATTACCTGTCCGACCCGTCCGCTTTAACTCGCGAGCGCAGAACTTGACGCCACGTCAAGTCGCCAGGCTCACGAAGGCCGCGGACCCGTAATCGGATCCGCGGCCTTCGTGTTTTTTGAGGTATGGCAAGAAAAACCGCGATGAGAGAACTGGAGTTCCCACTGATGAGTACCGCGACTGTCCCGCTGCAAGGTGGGGCACCTCCGGAACTGCTCGGCCAGGGGCCCGGCGTGAGCGACCTGCTCGACGTCGCGCCGTCGGCCGGCCTCGACCTGCCCTGCCGGTCGAGCGACAACCCCGACCTGTGGTTCGCCGACACCCCCGCCGACCTCGAGCAGGCGAAGCGGCTCTGCCTGGACTGCCCGGTCCGGAACGAGTGCCTCGCCGGCGCGTTGGCCAGGCAGGAGCCGTGGGGTGTCTGGGGCGGCGAGATCTTCGAGCGCGGCGTGGTGATCGCCCGCAAGCGGCCGAGGGGCCGCCCGCGCAAGGAGGACGTTGCTCGTGAGGCGGCCGAGCGGGCCGCACGCGCCCAGGAGGCAGCCGCATGAACCCGGCCGTGTTCGACCAGCACAACAACCACATGAACGACATCCGCCCGAAGGGTTCGAAGACAATGTTGATCTACGAAAATCTCGCCAGAGAACGAATGCGCGAGGCGGAACAGGCTGCGCGAGAGTACCGCCTGGTCCGCCGCTTGAGCTCCGTCAGGCGCTGGGAACGGCTGTCCGCCTGGGCCGCCCGCCGCGCCGAACGAGCCCAAGAACTGGCCTGAGCCCCAACCGAACGGCGAACCGCCCGTCACCCCGCCCCGGGGAGGCGGGCGGTTCGCCGTTCCGCATCCGGCCCGGAGCCGTGCCAAGCTGCCTCCATGGGCAGAGCAGAAAGCGAGAACCTCGACGAGGCGTTCCTTGCCGGCGCCGCCGTGGCGGCGGACCTCCTCCGCACCGACCCGGTGAGCGGAGGCTGGACGGAGCCCAGCGCGCTACCCGAGATGTCGGTCGGAGCCCTGGCCTGTCACCTGGCCCGCCAGGTCACCCGCGTTGCCGAGCTGCTCGTCACACCCACGACACTGCCCGTCCTCACCTCGGTCGACGAGCACTACGCGCGCGCCGCCTGGGTCACCGCCTCCTCTCTCGCCGACCCCGCCAACGACCGCCACGACGATGACGCCGAAGCAAGCCTCAGCCGTGCCTGGATGCTCGACCGTCTGGACGACGACCTGTCCAGGGCGACGCGCTGCCTGCGCAACGGCAGCGCCCAGGAGATCGTCCCCGTCCCGTGGCAGGGCTGGGCTCTCCGTCGCCACGACTTCCTGCACACACGGTTGCTCGAGATCGTCGTCCACTCCACCGACCTCGCCGTGAGCCTCACGCTGCCGCCCCCCGAGTTCCCCGAGCCGGCCTTCGCGCCGGTTCGCGACCTGCTCGTGCGCCTTGCCGTCCGCCGGCACGGCCAGGCAGCGGTGGTCAGCGCCCTCACCCGTCGCGAACGCGCCAAGAACATCAGCGCCTTCTAGCCGTGTTCGTGACACCCGCCTCCGGTACCGGTGACGATCGGGTCATCACGTTCTCGAGGTGATCACCTCCTCCGCATCTTGTCGGCGAGCGTTTAGGCTCGCGGGAATGGCGCACACGCACGACGGGATCGACTGGGACGAGCGGCTCACCGCGCTTCGACGGGCCGACGAGGTTTCGGCGGCGGTTGACCGGCGGGTCGCCGAGCGATTGGTCGGGATGTTGGCTTCTCGTGCTGAGCCTCCTGTCGTGGTGGACGTGGGGTCGGGTGCCGGCGGCATGGGTGCCGCCTTCGCCGCCGTGCTCGCTGAGCGTGGTGGCGGGCGGGTGGTACTGGCCGACGCGGTGGACGCGTTGCTGTCGGCCGCCAGTGAGCACGTCCGTGCGGTCGCCGGTGAGCGGGTGCGGGTCGACGCCGTGTCGGTCGACGCGGCCGACGAGGGGTTGGCCTCGGTGTTGCCGTCGGCGGATCTGGTGTGGGCGTCACGCGTCGTGCATCACCTGCCTGACCAGCAGCGGGCGATCAACCGGTTGGCGACCACGTTGGCGCCGGGCGGGTGGCTGGCGCTGTCCGAGGGCGGGTTGCGGACCGAGTGCCTGCCGTGGGACGTCGGACTCGGCGAGCCGGGGCTCGGCGATCGGCTGACCGCCGCCGGCAACGCGTGGTTCGCCCGGATGCGGGCGGAGATGCCGGGCGCGGTACGCCTGCCCGTCGGATGGACCAGAGCGCTCGACGGCGCCGGGCTGGTCGACACGTCGTCGTTCAGCTACCTCACGGACCTGCCGGCACCGGCGGACGAACTGGTGCGTCTGTCCGTTGTGGACTGGCTGAACCGCGTGTCGAGCGCCGCCGAGGAGTACCTCGACGAGCCGGACCGCGCCGTGGTGCGGCGGCTGTTGGACCCGGCCGACGAGGCGTACGTCGCCAGGCGCGACGACGTGTTCCTGCTCTCCGCCACGACCGTCCATCTGGGACGGAGAAGTGCCTGACGTACGATGACGCGTCATGGCGGACCGCTCCCAGGAACCCCCGATATGTGAACGCTGCGGACGATCGCGAGCCGACTCGCCACCGGCCGAGGCGCTCGCGTGGAGCATGGAGAACGACCGGCGAGGCCCGCGCTGGCTGTGCCCGGGATGCGCTCGGACGCATGTTCGTGACATCGAGGGGAAACTGCCTTCCGAGTACTGGTGATCATGCTGACTCCGTGGTTCGGGTTCGACCGGATCGGTGTTGTCGACGGTCCTTGGTGATCGACGCGCAGAGCAATTACGCCGAGCTGTGGCGCGAGGAAATCCGACTCGCTGGGCTCGCGCGGCGGCCATCGCGTCCGCACTGATCGAGACCGGCGGGTGTCCTCAACGACCTCGTCGTCGACAAATGCGAGCCGTGCGGGTTCTCGAGCTGCGCCCCTGGCCAGAGGACGGCAAACTCCGTGATGGTGGAGGCCGGCCTAATGGCGTAGCGGCCGAAGCCTGACCACCCCCGATTTCAGAAAATGCGCACCAGCAGCGACGGCGGCGCGTTCGGCAAAGCGGCCCTGTGGCGTGGCCGTGGCCTCCACCACGGCGAGGCCATCGATCTTGCCGTTTGAATCAGCGACGGGTGCGTCGGTCGGAGCGGTGAAGCTTTGTTACCTGGGTCGTGTCGATGGGTCCTTTGCTGGTGACGCGATGGATCGGGGTGGCCGCTGGGCGCGTGAGCCTGGTGCCGACGTGTGTGGTGGACGGTGGATGTCATCGGCTTCTTCGTGACCTTTCGTGAAGGAGGTGCGGAGGCCAGTGCGGAGGGAGGTGGTCGGTTGTTGGGATGAGGTTGAAGTTGTTCATTCGATTCGGGGGGCTGGCGTCTATTGGAATGGTGGCAGTTGGGGAATCGTGTTCATGGATCGCAATCCGTGGGGTTTTGATCAATCGTGGACATCGTGTTGAGTGGTTGTCAGGCTTTGCCACGCGGACCCATCTTTGGGTTTGGTGTGGGTCTCTTGTATCGATGACGAAGTTTGCTGGGCGGGCGCTTTCTGGGTGGAGATGGGCTTGATTTGTTGGTAGCTCGGTTGTCGGTGTGGTGTCGGGGGATGGTTGGCGAATCTGGCCTCGGAGTGGTGGGAACTGGTGGTCGTGAGGGCGGTTATCGGCGGTGGGGGTTCTTGCTGGCGTAGGTGAAGGCGTCGACCAGTTCTGCGACGACGTCGGTGGGGTGGGTACTCAGGCGGGCCGGGTCGGTGTGGAGGACGGTGATGCCGGCGGCCGCCAGGAGCGGTTTCGCTTGTTCGGTGGTCGGGAGGGGGTGGTGCTGGGCGCCGAGGTTCCAGGCCAGACCCGCTTCCGGCCACCATGCGTCCGCTACGCCCAGTTTCGTTCCTTTCGCGGTGTGGAGGGGGACCTGCCAGCGTGGCGGGGGGAGTGGGGCGGAACGGAGCAGCCGGGTGGCCAGGGCCTGAATGAAGGGGACCACCTCGTGGTCCTTGTCGGCGAGTAGGGCTCGGGGGCCCGCGCTGCCGCGTTGGTTGCCGACGTTCAGCTCCTGTCGCAGGTCGGCGATGGTGCAGCTGCCGGCTTGGACGGGAGCGAACAGGGTGGTTCTCAGGCGCTCGCGGTCGCGTTCGTGGCGGGCGGCGTCGGTGGTGGCCCGGGCCAGGGGAGCGGTGGGTAGGCCGTTGCGGCGGACGGGCGTGGGGAGGCGGGTGGTGCGTTCGACCGTCACGTACGAGCGGCTGGTTGCTCGGCGGGCGGCGGGCACGAGGACCAGGACCTCGTCGCTCTGGGGCACGGGGACGCCGTGGGCGGTGATGGCGTCGGTGCCGGTGAGGACGGCCTCCGCACCCGCGTACGTGAGGGCGGCGCGAACGCGCTGGCGTCGGGTCGGCGGGGTGTTGGAGAGCAGGACCACGCCGGGTAGCAGGCGTTGCCAGGGGCCGGAGGGACGGCATCTGACGGCGATGGCGTGCTGGGTGAGTCCGGAGGCGCGGAGGTCGGCGCTGCGGATCACCGCGTCGGGGGCGGCGGGGCGGTGTCGGGCATGGGCGGGGTTTGTCATGCCTCGATCATCGGCCGGGTTCTGGGGTGGGGCCAGGGTGGGCGCGAGGCTGTGGACAACTCGGCGGAGCGAATGTACCGATTGGTTGGGGAGACCCCTGTCTACGTGCTGAAACCTGGTTGCCAGCGGGCCATGAGATCGCGGACGGGGAGCTCGGCGTCCAGTTGGCAGAGGATGCCGGTCGAGCCGCCGAGCACGCGGTGGAGCAGCAGGTACTGCGGCGGGAGGTTCAGCGACCGGCCGGTGCGGAAGTCCTGGCCGCGCGTGTCACCGACCCGCAGCGCCTGCTTCTGCATCCACCTGCGGGTGAAGTGGAACGTCTCGGTGCGCACCGGCTCCACGAACGGCGCCAGGTACGCGTACACGTGATCGGCGTTCAGCTCCTGGTCGGGCCGCACGAACTGCTCGGCGCGCAGCAGGTCGAGCAGCGCGCACGACTCGCCGTCGAGCGCGAGCCGGAGCATCCGGCCGTGTGCCTCGGGGAGGCCCTCGGGCAGGCGCGCCACCGCGCCGAAGTCGATCACGCACAGGCGGCCGTCGTCGGTCAGCATGAAGTTGCCGGGGTGCGGGTCGGAGTGCAGCATGCCGACCCGCGCGGGCGACGAGTAGTGGAACTCCGCCAGCAGGTACCCGGCGCGGTCGCGTTCGGCCCGGCTGCCGTCGCGGATGACCGACGCCAGCGGGCGACCGTCCACCCACTCGCTGACCAGCACCTTCGGTGCGCTCGCCACGACCCTGGGCACGAGCGTGTGCGGGTCGCCGGCGAACTCCTTGGCGAACGCGCGCTGGCTCGCCGCCTCCGACCGGTAGTCGAGCTCCTCGCTCATCCGGTCCGACAGCTCCTGCAGCAGCGGCTTGACCTCGGTGCCCGGCACCAGCATCTGGAACAGCCGGCTGAACCGCTGCAGCTGCCGCAGGTCGGACAGCAGCGCCTCGTCCGCGCCCGGGTACTGCACCTTCACCGCGACCTCGCGGCCGTCGTGCCAAACCGCGCGGTGCACCTGGCCGATGCTGGCGGCCGCGGCCGGGGTCTCGTCGAACGAGGAGAACCGGTCGCGCCAGGAGCGGCCCAGCTGCTCGGTGAGCACCCGGCGGGTGGTCTGGCCGCTCATCGGCGGGGCGGCGGACTGCAGCTTCGTCAGCGCCTCGCGGTACGGCTCGGCCATCTCGTTCGGCACCGCGGCCTCGAACACCGACAGGGCCTGGCCGAACTTCATCGCGCCGCCCTTGAGCTGCCCGAGCACGGCGAACAGCTGCTCGGCGGTCCGCGCGGACAGTTCGGCGCTCACCTGCTCGGCGTTCTGCCCGGCCAGGCGTTTACCCCAGCCGCCGACCGCTCGGCCGGCGACTCCGAGCGGGATGCTGGCGAGCCGCGCCGTGCGGGCCGCGGTCTTTCGAGGCATCTCCGTCACGCCCTCGATTGTCTCAACTCCTCGTTGGTGTTCGCAGCAACATCGGAGCAGCATCGTGAGGAACCGCACGAACACGAAGGGTGTGGGATCCAGCTGCGGTGTCGGACCGCGGCGGCTCCCAGGTCGAGCTCGACGGTCGCCTCGCAGGTGCGCGGCGCTGTGGCCGAGCCGCTGAGCCAGCTCAGCCCGTCCAACGCCTGGGTGGCCGCGAACGCGGCGGTCGCCTGGGTGCTCGCCAGGTCGGCCAGCTGCACCTGCCCGGCCAGCTGCAGCGCGACCCTCGGCCAGTACTCGTCGAGGTCGCACCGGTGCAGGTCGGCGCACAACAGGCAGCTGGTGTGGCCGGGCACGACGAACGGACCGACGATGCCGATGCCGTCGCGCATCCGCGCGTTCAGGTGCGGCACGTTCGCCTCGTTGAGCGCGGTGACCCAGGCCGGTTCGTGCACCAGCGTGTCGGTAAGGATCACCAGGTCGGGGCGGCGATCGGCGCGGAACGCCGTGGTGCGCACGCCGGCGTCCACCCGCGCGACCGCGTTCCTGGCGGCGGTGCCGCGCCGACGGCCGACATCCTCGGGCCGGTACCCGGTGCCGGTGTCCTCGGGGCGGACCGTGCCGGTGGCCTCCACGTGCACCCAGCCGACACCGGCCGCGGCGAGCAGGCAGGCGACCGACACCGCCAGCCGCCCGTCGCCGCGCACGGTGACCGCGTACCCGCGCCGAACGGCCGGTTCGTCATGGCGGACCGGAGCCGTCCTCGGGGCGTCCGGACCGTGATCCAGGTCGGCGGCTGCCCGCATCGCGGCGGCGGCCCGGTCGCCCGCCAGCCGCCCCGGTAGCGGAACCGGCTGTCTGGACGCGTCCTCGACCAGGCCGCGAGTGGTCAGCGCGATGAGCGCGTTGCGCATCGTGGGGCCGTGCTCGGCGACGAGCTCGTCGACGTCGCGGTTGCCGGCGAGCCGCTGCAGGGCGGCGACCACGGGTTCGGTCAGTGCGGTGAGCACGGCGGCGAGCCGAGGGTCGAGGCCGACCTGCACCTCGTGCGGGCCGCGGCGGAGTATCCGCAGGTCAGGGATGGCGCGTGGGCGCCTGGGCAGAGTGGATTCCATGCTTCGAGGCTGCCCGTCCGGCGGTCCGTCCCCAAACGGTTGTCCACAGGCTCGACACGTTCCCGCAAATCTGTGGATCGGTGCTCCCGCGATGTCGGTGCTTGGTCGTAACGTGACTACCGTGTCCAAAACCCGCGTCGAGGTGCGGAGGAGCAAGCGCCGCACCCGCACCGTCACCGCGTATCGCGAAGGCGACACGCTGGTAGTGCTGATCCCCGCTCGGCTGTCGAAGGCCGAGGAGGCGCATTGGGTCGCCGAGATGCAGCGGAAGCTGTTACGCGGCGAGACCAAGCGCCGGCCACCGACGAAGCAGTCCGACGCGACCCTGCTTCGCCGGTGCCGTGAGCTGTCCGCGAAACACCTGAACGGCCGGGCCGAGCCGACGAGCGTGCGGTGGGTGGCGCCGATGCGCACCCGCTGGGCGTCGTGCACGCCCTCCGACGGCTCCATCCGGGTCAGCGAGCACCTGCGCGAGGTGCCGTCCTGGGTGCTGGACTATGTGCTCGTGCACGAACTCGCCCACCTGCTGGTGCCCGCGCACAACGCCAGGTTCTGGGAGTTGGTGCGGGACTACCCGAGGACCGACCGGGCCATCGGCTACCTCGAGGGCCTGTCCGCGGCGGCCGGCTGGGGGATCACCGGAGAGGACTGAGTCCAGCGCGGGGTGCGGTACGAGGCCCGCACCCCCGCCAAGGAGCTACTTGTCGTCGTCCTCGCGCTCGGCCCGTTCGGTGCGCTCGATCGCCGCGATCGGGTCGTCGATCGGGTCGCCGCCGGCGGACGCACCGGCGAGACGGTCGGCGAAGTCCATCGGCTCGTCCAGGTCGTCGGCCGTCGGCACCAGGTCGGGGTGCGCCCACACGCCGTCGCGGACCTCCAGGCCGTGCCGGTCGCCGACCAGGCGCCACAGCGACGCGGCCGCCCGCAACCGCCGGGGCCGCAGCTCGAGGCCGACGAGCGTGGCGAACGTCTGCTCCGCCGGACCTCCGCTGGCGCGGCGGCGGCGCAGGGTCTCGCGCATGGCCTCCGCGCCGGGCAGGCGGTTGGTCACCGCGTCCCCGACGACGACGTCGACCCAACCCTCGACCAGGGCCAACAGCGTCTCCAGACGCTTGAGGGCCGCCTGCTGCTCGGGCGTGGTCTCCGGCTCGAGCATGCCCGACTTCATGGCCTCCTCGATGGACGCCGGGTTGGTCGGGTCGACCTGGGTGGCCAGCTGCTCCAGCGCGGACGTGTCCACCCGGATGCCGCTCGCGAACTCCTCGACGGTGGCGAGCAGGCGCTGCCGCAGCCACGGCACGTGTGCGAACAACCGCTGGTGGGCGGCCTCCCGCGCGGCGAGGAACACCATCACCTCGCTGCTCGGGCGCTCCAGGCCCTTGGTGAACTCCTCGATGTTGGCCGGCACCAGCGCCGCCGTGGCCGGCGGGCCGAGCGGCAGGCCGATGTCGGTGGAGGTCAGCACCTCGGACCCGAGCTGGGCCAGCGCGTTGCCCAGCTGCGAGCCGAACGCCATGCCGCCCATCTGGCCGACCATCGACAGCAGCGGGCCGGCGGCTTCCTTGGCCTCCGCTGGCAGCGCCTCCACCCACGCGCCGGACACCTGCCTGGCCACCGGGTCACACAGTCGCTGCCAGGTGGGCAGGGTGTGCTCGACCCAGTCACGCGCGGTCCACGAGCGGGAGCTGGTGGCACCGGCCGGCAGGATGGTCACCGGATCGAGCCACATCTCGGCCAGGTGCACCGCGTCCTTGACCGCGTTCACCGAGTCGGGCGGCGGCCCGAAGCCGGGCTGGCCGGCGAGCTTCTGCAGGGCGATCTGCTTGGCCAGGTCGTAGTTGACCGGGCCGGCGGAGTTCCCCGCCTGGCTCAGCATCTGGCCCAGCTGGCTCAGCATCTGGCCGAGCTGGTTGAACGCCTCGGCCGGGTTCTCCTGCCCGCCCTGGCCGGACGAGTCCTTCTTGTCACGGTCCTCAGGGTTCGGCGGTCCGAAGCCGAAGGGAAACTCGGTCATACCTCACACGGTACGCGGCACGGGCCGATCGGTGACGCGCGGTGATTCGCTCGGCGAGAACAGGCCGTACCCTCTCGATCGTGAGCGACGCACCGACCACGCAGTCCCCCGCCGCACCCGAACAGCGATCCGGCCCGCGCCTGACCAGGCGGGGCTGGACGATCGTGCTCAGCTTCACGATCGCGGCGGTGCTCGGCCTGGTCGGTGGGCTCGTGCGGGTGCCGTACGTCTCGATCGGTCCCGGTCCGACCTACGACACCCTCGGCCGGGTGAACGACCAGGCCGTGGTGCAGGTCGACGGCGAGGAGACCTACGAGACCAGCGGCCAGCTGCGGATGACCACGGTGTCGGTGAGCGACGACATCAGCCTGTTCGGCGCGCTCGGCCTGTGGGTCAGCGGCCGGTACGCGCTCCAGCCGAGGGACGTCTACTTCGGCCCCGGGCAGACCGAGGAGGAGCTGGAGCAGGAGAACACGAAGATGTTCCAGAACTCGCAGAGCGCCGCCGAGGTGGCCGCCCTGCGGTACCTGGACTACCCGGTGCAGGTGGTCGCGCAGGAGATCACTCGTGGTGCGCCGGTCGACGGCGTGCTCGAACCGGGTGACCAGTTGCTCAGCGTGAACGGCAGCCAGATCGCCGTGCAGGAGGACGTGTCGGAGGCGCTGCGGGACACCAAGCCGGGGGACCAGGTGGCGATCACGTTCCAGCGCGGTGACGAGCCGCCCCGGACCAGCACGATCGAGCTCGGCAACGCGTCGGACTTCGGCGCGGGGGAGCGGTCGGAGGGCTTCCTGGGGTTGGCCCCGGTGGACCGCGCGGACGTGGAGTTCGAGACGACGATCCACCTGGAGGACGTCGGCGGGCCGTCCGCCGGCCTGATCTTCGCGCTGGCGATCGTGGACAAGCTGACCCCGGGGCAGCTGGAGGACGGCCGGACGGTCGCGGGCACCGGGGAGATCGACGTCAAGGGCAACGTGGGGCCGATCGGGGGGATCTCGTTCAAGCTGGTGGCGGCGAGCGAGGCCGGTGCCGACACGTTCCTGGTGCCGGCGAGCAACTGCGCCGAGGCGAAGGCGGACGCGCCGGACGGGTTGCGGCTGGTGAAGGTCGACACGCTGGCGTCGGCGGTGGAGGCGTTGGAGGACCTCGAGGCGGGTCGGACCCCGCCGAGCTGCTGAGTCGCCGCCCCGCGGCCGCGTCTCGCGGGTGAACGGCTCGCGGCCCGACCACGTCCCGGCCGCGATGGCCGGGACAGGACGTTGTGCGATCGCAAACGCCGAGGATCAGACCTGTCCGTGCCGGCAAGGGGGACCCCAAGATTCACACTATCCCGTGATGGCCGTCGGGTGGGGGTGCGCGGGCGTGGGCTGTGGACAACTTCGACGACCTCCGAAGCCTGTGGATGACTCCGGCTCGGAACGAGTGCTGGGCGGGTGGGTCAGCGTAGGGTCGTCAGCAGGGCATCGGTGAGGTTCGGGGCGAGTTCGGGGTGTTCGACGATGTCGTCGTCGTCCTGGTCGGGACCGCCGCGGAGGCGGAGCACGCAGGCGGTCGTGCCGTCCCGCAGCACCGCGGCGACCAGGCGGGCCTCCCGGCGGCGGGGGTGCTCGGCGGCGATGCGGCGCATGGCGTCCGACTCGGCGGTGGTGTCACCGGTCGGCAGGGTCGCCTCCGCCTCCGGGGGCAGCACGACGATCTCCTGCGCCAACGCACAGCCGTGCACGGCCTCCGGCCACATGATGCCGGCCAGCGCGTCGGCCAGGTCGCCGTCGGGCAGGGCGTCCTGGGCCACGGGGGTCAGCGGCGCGCCCTGGTCCACCTGGTCGGCCAGCTCGGGTTCCCGCTCCACCAACTCCGCTGTCGGAACCAGGGCGAACAGCTGGGGCGGCTGGTTCCACCCGGCCGAGGACACGAACTCCTCGACCTCACGGGTGAGCGCGGACAGGTGCTGGGTGGGGCTGACGGACATGGGCACCATCCTCACCTATCCTCGCCATCACCAAATCAGCACACCCGAACGGGAACCTGACAGGGCCGGAATAGAGTTGGACATCTAGGACAGCCTTGTGCCGTCCGCTCGGAGCTGACGAACGCGATCCAGGAGAGTGCACCGTGGCCACACGGCCCCCGATCGGGATGCCAAAACTTTCCCGACGCGCCAAGATATTGCTCAGCATCGCGGGTGCACTCATCCTGCTGCTGCTCGTGGGCGCCCGACTGCTCGACACCTACGTCGACTGGTTGTGGTTCGGCGAGGTGGGGTTCCGGTCGGTGTTCACCACGGTCCTGCTCACCAGGATCGTGTTGTTCTTCGCCATAGCCGTGCTGGTCGGCGGACTGCTCGCGGTCAGCCTGACCATCGCCTACCGCAGCCGGCCGGTGTTCGTGCCGGTCTCCGGCGCGGACGACCCGCTGGCCAGGTACCGCTCGACGATCGTGCAGCGGGTGCGGTTGTTCGGCATCGGCATCCCGGTGGTCGTCGGCCTGATCGCCGGCGCGACCGGCCAGGCGGACTGGCAGCCGGTGCAGCTGATGCTCAACGGCACCGCGTTCGGCACCACCGACCCGGAGTTCGGCAAGGACATCGGCTTCTACGCCTTCTCCCTGCCGTTCATCACCTGGCTGATCACCTGGCTCTACGTCGCGGTGATCATCTCGCTGATCGGCGCCGTGGTCACCCACTACGTGTTCGGCGGCATCCGCCTCGGCACCAGGGGTGACAACTTCTCGGTACCGGCACGGGTGCAGCTGTCGATCACCGCTGGCGTGTTCGTCGTGATCCTCGGCATCGACTACTTCTTCGACCGGTACGAGTTGCTGTTCTCCAACCGCAACGAACTGTTCGACGGCGCCACCTACACCGACCTCAACGCGGTGCTGCCGGCGAAGCTCATCCTGATGTTCATCGCCGGGTTCTGCGCGGTGGCCTTCTTCGTCGGCGCGTTCGTGCGCAACCTGCAGCTGCCCGCGATCGCGATCGTGCTGCTGATCCTGTCCAGCATCCTCGTCGGATGGGCCTGGCCCGCGGTGCTCGAGCAGTTCTCGGTGAAGCCGAACGCCGCGGAGAAGGAAGAGGAGTCGATCGAACGAAACCTCGTGGCGACCAGGAACGCGTTCGGGTTGACCGAGGAGCACGTCGAGTACACCGACTACGACGGCAGGCCGGACGGAACCGCGGACGAGACCGCACAGCTCGTCCGCGAAGACACGGGCACGGTGCCGAACCTCCGACTGCTCGACCCGAACATCCTGTCCCCGACCTTCACCCAGCGCGTCAGTGGCGAGAACTTCTACGGCTTCCCGGAGAAGCTCGACATCGACCGGTACGAGGTCGACGGCAAGGTGCAGGACTACATCGTCGCCGTCCGCGAGATCAACACCAACGGTCTGGCGGAGAACCAGCGGTCGTGGATCAACCAGCGGATGGTCTACACCCACGGCAACGGCTTCGTCGCGGCGCCGGCCAACAAGATCGACCGGGCGTTCAACACGGAGGACTCGGAGAGCGCCGGTAGCGGCAACCAGGGCGGATACCCGGTCTTCGAGGTCAGCGACGTGCAGGCGCTCGAGCGGGACGCCGAGATGAACATCCCGGTGGAACAACCCCGGGTCTACTACGGCGAGTTGTTCGCCGATCCCGACTACGCCATCGTCAACGCCCGGGGTGAGTACGACACCCCGACCGACAGCAACTACAGCTACGAGGGCGCGGGCGGGGTGCCTCTCGACAACTTCTTCGACAGGTTCGTGTTCTTCGCGCACTACGGTGAGCGGAACATCCTCTTCAACGGGGACATCGACGAGAACTCGAAGATCATGTACGACCGGGACCCGCGGCACCGGGTGGAGAAGGTCGCCCCCTGGCTGACCGTGGACGGGGACCCCTACCCGGCGGTGGTCGACGGACGCATCAAGTGGATCGTCGACGGGTACACGACGCTGGACAACTACCCGTACTCCAAGCAGACACCGCTCGGCGAGGCGACCGCGGACGCACTCACCGGCGTGGCCAGGCAGGAAGACCGGGACATCAGCTACATCCGCAACTCGGTCAAGGCGGTCGTGGACGCCTACGACGGCACCGTGACGCTGCACGCGATCGACGACAAGGACCCGGTGCTCAGGGCGTGGGAGAACGTCTTTCCCGGCACGGTCAGCCACGAGCTGCTGAACGACACGACCGGCAAGTTCGACGAGCTGAAGAGTCACTTCCGCTATCCGGAGGACATGTTCAAGGTCCAGCGGGAACTGCTCCAGCGGTACCACGTGGACAACGCGCAGGAGTTCTACCGCACGCAGACCTTCTGGGACGTCGCCCCCGACCCGACGGCGGGGAACGCGTCGGACGCCAACGCGGCGAAGCAGCCGCCGTACTACGTGCTGGCGCAGGCGCCCGGCCAGGAGGAACCCACCTTCCAGTTGCAGAGCGCGATGACGCTGCTGCAACGACAGTTCCTGGCCGCATGGGTCTCGGTGTCATCGGACTGGGATGAGTACGGGAAGATCAGCGTGCTGAGACTTCCCACGACACAGGGTCAAACCGAGGGCCCGGTGCAGGTGCAGAACACGTTCCAGACGACTGACGAGTTCACCCAGGACAGAACGCTGTTCGGTAACACGGATGTCGACGTGCGAAACGGCAATCTGCTGACACTGCCGGTGGCGGGCGGATTACTGTACGTGGAGCCGATCTATATCCAGCGAAGTGACGAGAACGCGTTCCCGCAGCTGGCGAGGGTGCTCGTGTACTTCAACGATCAGGTCGGGTACGGGTCGACCATCCAGGAGGCGTTGGCCGACATCTTCGGTGAGGGAGCCGGGCAGACCGCACCCGCGCCGGAGGAGGAGGAACAGCAGCCACCGGAGGACGGCGAGTCACCCCCGCCGACCCAGGGCCAGCCACCGCCGCCGGGTGGCGGTGGTACCGACTCCGAGCTGGACCAGGCGCTGCAGGAGGCGTCTGACGCGTGGGATCGCTGGCTGGCCGCGCGGGATGCCGATAACTACGCCGCCGAAGGCGAGGCGCTGGCCGACCTCGAAGCGGCGATGGCGGCTATCGACCAGGCCCGAGGCAACGGCGGAGGCTGACGACACCCGGCGAAGCCGATCTCGAGGAGTCTGACTGACGAGGTCCTGACGTCGATGCCCGGCATCGACGTCAGGACCTTGGCATGTGGGTGCGCATGCAGGACGCCTCGACGCGCTTGCGCTGCCTTCAGCGCCCACCGCAGGGGGGTGGCTGAACATGGGGGCTGGTGGCGCGTTCGGCCGCACTGTGGATGCCGGTGGGTTGGCCCCGTTCGACCGTGGGGTGGGTTGCTGGGGTTGGCGCCGTTCGATGGTGGAGTGGGTGTCGCTGGGTAGGCGTGGTTCGTCGGTGGGTGGGTCGCTGGGTAGGCGTGGTTCGTCGGTGGGTGGGTCGCTGGGCTGGCCCCGTCCATCGCTGGGGTGGATGCCGGTGAGTAGGCCGCGGACCGCGTTGACCTCGCCGGCCAGGTCGTTATCGAGCCGGGTCAGCACGTTCAGCTCGGGCACGGCTTCGTTGTCGACGTCGACCGGTGCAGCGTGTGGGGCGGGCGTCGTCGACGATGCTGATGGGGTCGGTCTTGGCGCGGCGTGGGTGGATGTCGGCGGTCTAGCGCATCGCCAGTCGGGCGGACGGGCATGTGGTGGCGCGCCGCGCGGGCGAACGGGACCGGTAGCGCTCGGACCGTCGCGCCGGTTGGACGACCGTGACCAGCAGCTGGCTGGCCACTGGGCGGGCTTGTCGAACACGGTCCGCGGTCGGGTCGCTCCTCAGTAGCGGCAGCGCGTCGTGCAGCCGTCGCTGTCCGGGTCGGGATTGACCGCGTGGTGCGTGCACGCTACGGGTGGCTCAGCGACGCTTGGACGGACGCTTGCGATCCCCCCGGGAGGCTGGGAGCCGGGGGCCCCGGAACGCGCATCAGGCGTGGAACGAACGGGCTCGGACACGAGCGGGCGAGTGGCCGAGGGGGGCGCTCCGGCGAGCCGGTTGGGGGCTATTCGGGGTGGGGGTCGTGGCGGCGGCGCATGCGCATTCTTCGATTTGTGACGGCCGCCGTGGTCGAGTGCGCGGTCGGTGTTGGTTCGAGAAATGGTCGAACATCGGCCGGGGTCACGGACAAGCGAAGAACGGCCCCTCGGGGGACGAGAGGCCGTTCTCACTTATCGAGAACTCGCACCCTACGGGCGCTGGCGGGCAGGGCGCCTGTTATCTACTGTGGACACTCGAGCCGATCGGCCGGGTCCACGGCGGGCGTGCGGTCGAACGCGCCCGAGGAGTCAGCCCTTCTTCGCCCGGGTGCGCCGCTTGGTCGCCGGCGAGGTCGCCTTCGGCTTGGTCTCCGCCTGGGCGGCCTTGTACGCCTCGACCACGTGCGAGGGGATCCGGCCACGGCCGGCCAGCTCGAAGCCGTTCTCCTGTGCCCACTCCCTGACCTGCGCAGCCTCGTTGGCACTCGCTGCCTTGCTGCCGGCAGCCGGGCGGGTACCGCGCTTGATCCGACCGCCGACCCGCCGCGCCGACTCGACGTACTCCGACAGGCTCTCGCGCAGTCGCTCGGCGTTCGCCTCGGTCAGGTCGATCTCGTAGGTGACGCCGTCGAGACCGAAGAGGACGGTCGTCACGTCCTGCGAGCTCGTCCCGTCGAGATCGTCAACGAGCTGAACCAATACCTTCTGTGCCATTCGGTTGCTCCCTCGACCGCCGCGCACGAACAATCGTGCACACCCGTTGGTTTGTGACGGAACAGTAGCAAATATCTTCCTCGACCCTGGAACGAACGTCTGACGTGCGGTGTTCCCGCTAGTCCAGATGTCCAGACTCGAGCCGGCTGTCCCGTAAGTGATAGCGCCCGGGGGCGCTTTTGTTCGCCGATATCCTGCCTGGCTTCGTCCCGACCGTCCACACCGGAGCCGCCTTAGGGCAGAATTCTGTGGTGTGACGTCGGTTACCCGGAGCCGGCTCTGGTCCGGGGTGGACGTGGGTGCGTCGTCACCGGTGAGGTTCTGAGGAAGGTGCCCATGTATGACAACAGCCGGACCGACGTATCATCGGTCCGGCTGTCGCCATCTCTTGGTAGCGGGGACAGGATTCGAACCTGCGACCTCTGGGTTATGAGCCCAGCGAGCTACCGAGCTGCTCCACCCCGCGCTGTTGTGTCACTAACTATACATGCCTTCGGAGGGCCGTGTACGGGGCCCCCTGTTTGGGGTCTGACCTGCGGGTTTCCGCTCTGGCGAGGTCTGCGGTGTCCGAGTTCGGCGCTCGCGGGAACGGGGGGCGTCGTCCGATGTCGAAGCGATGGCCGTTCGGCGCATGGATCGGATCGGCTCGACGGCCGTCGCGAGGGGGGGGGTGGGGTTCATCCCGGAGCCTGTCCACACAGGACCACCTCGGCGCTTGGCGCACCGCGTTGGTGCGAATGCCGTACACAGGTGACTGTCCGCCTCGCACGCACCTCCTGTCGCGGCGGGACGATGCGCGTGCATCCGCACGGGCGTTTTCCGCTCCGGAGGGCGGAAGCCGGTTCCGGAGAGCCTCGCCGTCACATTTGTACCCGGATGGAGTAGTGCCCGTTTCCGCCGTGATCGTGGCCGTCGGGCGGTGTCGGTCGGGGCCGAGTGCGGGGCGCGATCACGGTTGCGGCAAGGGCGATCCCCGGCGATTTCGGTGCCACGACTGGCCCGGACGCGCGCGCGCTCGTGACCGTTCTCGCTGGTACGGGGATCGTCGCCGTGTTTCCGGGTGACATGTCTTTTGCGCGGCTAAGAATTTTTGGGCCACGCAACGGGGTCGGCGAAACTCGGCGTACAGTTCGACTGGACTCCCGCTCAACAGTCCCAAAAGCCCCCGTCGCGCCACAGTGGACAGATGCTCGGCCACTGTGGACACCGACGCCTGTTCGTGGCACGGTGGAGTGGTGTCTGAACTGAATGCAACCGCCGCCGCCCTACTGGGGCTGCTGCACGACGGCCCGGCAACCGGTGGACAGCTGGTCTCGGCCGCCCGTGACCGATTCGGCTCCTTTTTCAGCGTCACCCGGAGCCAGGTTTACCGGGAACTCCCGGCGTTGGCCGACGCGGGCCTCGTCCGGCTGGGGAAGCAAGGCCCGCGTTCGAGCCAGCAGTACGTCGTGACGGCTGCCGGCAAGAAGGCGTTCAAGAGCTGGCTCGCCAGCGAGCCGGGCCCGGACCACCTCCGCAGCCCGCTGATCCTGCGCCTCGTGCACGCGAACGCACTGACCGTCCGCCAGCGCACCGCCCTGATCGACTCGGCGAAGCGGATCTACGCCGAGGAGCAGGACGCGCACAAGGCAGCGGTGAAGGCCGCGGAGGACCCCTACGCCAAGGCCATCGCCGAGTTCGGGGTCGCCCGCGCGAAGGCGGTGCTCAAGCTGCTGGACGCCATTCCCATCTCCTGAGTCGGTCGGCGCCCGGGTTCACGACTTCGCCGAGTAACCTCTTGAGACGTGAACCCGGACGTCGCAGCTGACCTCAACGATCTGTCCGACACCCTCGCCGGAGTCGAGCAGGTGTCGGACCTGGCCGCGCTGCGCTCGCAGATCGCCGATCTCGAGCAGCAGGCCGCCCGGCCGGACCTCTGGGACGACCCGGAGTCCGCGCAGCAGGTCACCAGCGCGCTCTCGCACAAGCAGGCCGAGCTCCGCCGTCTCGAGGAGCTGCGGCAGCGGCTGGACGACCTCGGGGTGATGTACGAGCTCGCCGAGGAGGAGGGCTCAGCCGAGGAGTCGGCCGAGGCAGACGAGGAGCGCGCCCGGCTCCGCGCCGACATCGCCTCCCTCGAGGTCCGCACCCTGCTCTCCGGCGACTACGACGAGCGTGACGCCCTGGTCACCATCCGTTCCGAGGCGGGCGGGGTGGACGCCGCGGACTGGGCCGAGATGCTCATGCGCATGTACCTGCGCTGGGCCGAGCGGCACGGCTACCCGGTCGAGGTCTACGACACCTCCTACGCCGAGGAGGCCGGCATCAAGTCGGCCACCTTCAAGGTCACCGCGCCCTACGCCTACGGCACCCTCTCGGTCGAGCAGGGCACCCACCGGCTCGTGCGCATCTCCCCGTTCGACAACCAGGGCCGCCGGCAGACCTCGTTCGCCGGCGTCGAGGTGCTGCCGTTCGTGGAGGCCGTCGACCACGTCGACATCCCGGAGAAGGACATCCGCATCGACGTGTTCCGCTCCTCCGGCCCCGGCGGGCAGAGCGTGAACACCACCGACTCCGCGGTGCGCATCACACACATCCCGACCGGCATCGTCGTGTCCTGTCAGAACGAGAAGTCGCAGATCCAGAACCGGGCCGCGGCCCTGCGCGTCCTCCAGGCCAAGCTGCTCGAGCGCAAGCGCCAGGAGGAGCGGGTCGAGATGGACGCGCTCAAGGGCGACGGCGGCTCCAGCTGGGGCAACCAGATGCGCTCCTACGTCCTGCACCCGTACCAGATGGTCAAGGACCTGCGCACCGAGTTCGAGGTCGGCAATCCGGGCAGTGTCCTCGACGGCGACCTCGACGGCTTCATCGAGGCCGGCATCCGCTGGCGCCGGACCCAGGTGGCGTGACCGGGCGCCCTGGCCCGACATCTGATCGCCAAACGGGTGCCGCGGGCCGCTGACCGCCGGAAACGTACCGCTGGCCGCCTGATCTCGCCTTCACAACAGCCTGATAACGGGCGGAGGTAGACTCGCGCCTCGTGATCCGGCTCGAGCACGTATCGAAGGTGTACAAGACCTCGACGCGTCCCGCGTTGCAGGACGTGTCCGTCGGGGTGGACAAGGGCGAGTTCGTCTTCCTCATCGGGGCATCCGGCTCAGGAAAATCCACGTTCCTGCGCCTACTGCTCCGCGAGGAGGTGCCCAGCCGAGGCCGGGTGTACGTGGCGAACTTCGACGTCGCCAGGATGGCCCGGCGCAGGGTCCCCCGCCTGCGCCAGTCCATCGGCTGCGTGTTCCAGGACTTCCGGCTGCTGAACAACAAGACCGTCCACGAGAACGTGGCGTTCGCGCTCGAGGTCATCGGCAAGCCGAGGAACACCATCCGCAAGGTGGTGCCCGAGGTGCTGGAGCTGGTCGGCCTCGAGGGCAAGTCGGCGCGGATGCCGCACGAGCTCTCCGGTGGCGAGCAGCAGCGGGTGGCGATCGCCCGCGCGTTCGTGAACCGGCCGCTGATGCTGCTGGCCGACGAGCCGACCGGAAACCTGGACCCGGACACCAGCCAGGACATCATGCTGCTGCTGGAGCGGATCAACCGCACCGGCACCACGGTGCTCATGGCCACGCACGACCACTCGATCGTCGACTCGATGCGCCGCCGCGTCGTCGAGCTCGACCTCGGCCAGGTCGTCCGCGACGACTCACGCGGCGTCTACGGCGTCGGCCGCTAGGCTCCCGCCCCCGAGTCCCCACTCGGCCACCCCCGACCGTCCAACCCCGAGGACACTTTCCCCCGATGCGTGCCAGCTTTGTGTTCAGTGAGGTGCTGACCGGCCTCCGGCGCAACGTGACGATGACCGTGGCGATGATTCTCACCACGATGATCTCCCTCGCGCTGCTCGGCCTCGGCCTTCTGGTCGTCCGGATGGTCGACAACACCCAGGACGTGTACGAGGACGAGGTCGACGTCAACGTCTACCTCACCAACGACATCAGCGCGAACGACCCCGAGTGCGCGCAGGACCCCTGTGCCGGCCTGCGCGCGCAGCTGGAGTCGGACCCGGCTGTCGAGGTGGTCAGCTTCGAGAACCGGCAGCAGGCCTACGACCGCTTCCAGCAGATCTTCGAGGCCCAGCCGGAGCTGCTCAAGCTCGTGCGGCCCGAGTCGCTGCCGGCGTCGTTCAACGTCCAGTTGAAGGACCCGAGCCGCGCGGACGTGATCACGCAGACCTACTCCGGCAGCGTGGGCGTCGACTCGATCGTCGACGAGAGCGAGTTCCTCGAACGGTTGTTCAACGTGTTCAACGGTGTACGGGACGTGACCTTCGCGGTCGCGCTGGTGCAGGCCGTGGCCGCGTTGCTGCTGATCTCCAACACCGTGCAGGTGTCCGCGTTCACCAGACGCACGGAGGTCAACATCATGCGGCTGGTGGGCGCGACCAGGTGGTACACCCAGCTACCGTTCCTGCTCGAGGCGGTGGTCGCCGGCCTGATCGGCGCGATCCTGGCCATCGGGCTGCTGGTGGCGTTCAAGGCGTGGTTCTTCGACAGCGTGCTCAGCGGAGTGTTCTCCACCGGGGTGATCAGTCCGGTCAGCGGGTTGGACATCCTACTGGTGTCCCCATGGCTGCTGTTGACCTCGATCGGCATCTCCGCGACCACCGGATACGTGACGCTACGGCTGTACGTGCGGCAATAACCGGGTGCGCGGGCACGTAGAGTTGTCGTCATGTCCAAGGAACGCGGCCAGAAGGTCATCGCGCAGAACCGCAAGGCGCGGCACGACTACGCGATCCTGGACACCTACGAGGCCGGGGTCGCGCTGGTCGGCACCGAGGTGAAGTCGCTGCGGCTCGGCCGGGCCTCCCTGGTGGACGCCTTCGCCACGGTCGACGACGGCGAGGTGTGGCTGCGCAACCTGCACATCCCGGAGTACGTGCTCGGCACGTGGACCAACCACACGCCGCGGCGCACCCGCAAGCTGCTGCTGCACCGCAAGGAGATCGAGCGGCTGATCGGCAAGACCAGGGAGAGCGGGCTGTCGCTGGTCCCGCTGTCGCTGTACTTCAAGGACGGCAAGGTCAAGGTCGAACTGGCGCTGGCCAAGGGCAAGAAGGCCTACGACAAGCGCCAGGCGCTGGCCAAGCGGGACGCGGAGCGGGAGATCGCCAAGGTCGCCGGGCGGCGGGCGAAGGGCCGCCTGTGAACGATTCCGACGTCCCCGGGTTCGTCGCCTCGCTGGGGCTGCCCGGGCTCGTCGACCTGCACGTGCACTTCCTGCCGGAGCAGGTGGAGCGCAAGGTGTGGGCGTTCTTCGACCGCGCCGTCGAGGAGTACGGCACGCCGTGGCCGATCCGGTACCGGCTACCGGCCGACGAGCGGCTCGCGGTGCTGCGCGGGCTGGGCGTGCTGGCGTTCGCGCCGCTGGTCTACCCGCACAAGCCGGGCATGGCGGCGTGGCTGAACGACTGGGTGCTCGACTTCGCGGCCCGCACGCCAGGCGCGGTGCCGACGGCGACCATCCACCCCGAACCGGACGTCGCCGACTACCTGGCCAAGGCGCTCGCCGCGGGGGCGCGGTGCGTGAAGGCCCACGTGCAGGTCGGCGCGTACGACCCGCGTGACCCGGTGCTCGACCCGGCGTGGGGGCTGCTGGCCGAGGCCGGGGTGCCGGTCGTGGTGCACTGCGGGCACGGGCCGCTGCGTGGCGAGTTCACCGGCCTGGACGTGTTCGCCCAGGTCCTGGCCCGGCACCCGCGGCTGGTCGCGGTCCTCGCGCACGCCGGGGCGCCGGACTTCGCCGGCGCGCTGGACCTGCTGGCCCGGTACCCGAGGGCGCACCTCGACACGACGATGGTCGGCGTGCCGTTCAACGCGGCGGACCGGAGCCTGCCGGCGGACTGGGCGGCGCGGCTGGTGGACGTCGCCGACCGGGTGGCGCTGGGCACGGACTTCCCGAACATCCCGTACGACTACGCGGTACAGCTGGACGCGATCGCGTCCTGGGCGCGGGCCGACGACCGGCTCGGCGACGCGTTCCTGCGGTCCGTGCTGTACGAGACGCCGCGACGGCTGCTCGCTCTGGGCGAACGCTAGCCGGAAACAACCGGACCCCACCGTGGGTTGAGTAGGACAAGCTCAACTTTGGAGGGTGTTCTCATGGCAGAGTCGATGACGCTCCCGGTGTTGCCCCTGGACGACACGGTGCTGCTGCCGGGCATGGTGGTGCCGATCCGGCTCGCCGGGACCGATGGGGCGGAGGTCCGCGCGGCGGTCGAGGCCGCCCAGGCGGTCGCCGAAGGGGACAAGCCGAGGGTCGTGATGGTGCCCCGGCTGGACGGCAAGTACGCCAGGGTCGGTGCGCTCGGCGTGGTCGAGCAGGTCGGTCGGCTGCCCGCCGGTCAGCTCGCCGCCGTGGTGCGCGGCACCGAGCGGGTGCGCATCGGCGCCGGTACCACCGGGCCGGGCGCGGCGCTGTGGGTGCAGGCCGAGGTGGCGGAGGTGCCGCCGGCCGACGAGCGGACCCGGGAGCTGGCCAGGGAGTACAAGTCGCTGGTCATCACCATGCTCCAGCAGCGCAGCGCCTGGCAGGTCGTCGACTCCGTGCAGCAGGAGGACGACCCGTCCGCGCTCGCCGACATGGCCGGCTACGCGCCCTACCTGACCGACGAGCAGAAGGTCTGGCTGCTGGAGACCGCGGACGTGACCGAGCGCCTGGAGAAGCTGCTCGAGTGGGGCCGCGAGCACCTGGCCGAGCTCGACGTCGCCGAGACCATCCGCAAGGACGTCCAGGAGGGCATGGAGCGCCAGCAGCGCGAGTTCCTGCTGCGCCAGCAGCTCGCCGCGATCCGCAAGGAGCTGGCCGAGCTGGACGGCAGGCCGGAGTCCGAGGAGCAGGACTACCGCGCCCGGGTCGAGGCCGCCGCGCTGCCGGAAGCGGTGCACGAGGCGGCGATGGCCGAGGTCGACAAGCTGGAGCGGACCTCCGACCAGTCGCCCGAGGTCGGCTGGATCCGGACCTGGCTGGACACGGTGCTGGAGATGCCGTGGAACACCCGCACCGAGGACGCCTACGACATCACCGGCGCCCGCGAGGTGCTGGACGCCGACCACGCCGGGCTCGAGGACGTGAAGGACCGGATCGTCGAGTACCTGGCCGTGCGCAAGCGCCGCGACGAGCGGGGGCTCGGGGTCGTCGGCGGCCGGCGCAGCGGGGCCGTGCTGGCGCTCGCCGGTCCGCCCGGGGTCGGCAAGACCTCGCTCGGCGAGTCGGTCGCCCGCGCGATGGGGCGGAAGTTCGTCCGGGTCGCGCTCGGCGGCGTGCGGGACGAGGCGGAGATCCGGGGGCACCGGCGCACCTACGTCGGCGCGCTGCCCGGCCGGCTGGTCCGGGCGATCAAGGAGGCCGGCTCGATGAACCCGGTCGTGCTGCTCGACGAGATCGACAAGGTCGGCGCCGACTACCGGGGCGACCCGACCGCGGCACTGCTCGAGGTGCTGGACCCGGCGCAGAACCACACGTTCCGGGACCACTACCTGGAGGTCGAGCTGGACCTGTCGGACGTGGTGTTCCTGGCCACGGCGAACGTGGTCGAGCAGATCCCGGCGCCGCTGCTGGACCGGATGGAGCTGGTCACCCTCGACGGGTACACCGAGGAGGAGAAGGTCACCATCGCGCGCGACCACCTGCTGCCCCGGCAGCTGGAGCGCGCCGGCCTGACCGCCGAGGAGGTGACCGTCACCGACGACGCGCTGCGGCTGATGGCCGGCGAGTACACCCGTGAGGCCGGGGTGCGGCAGCTGGAGCGGGCGATCGCGCGGGTGCTGCGGAAGATCACCGCGCAGCTGGCGGTCTCGGCGGTGACGCTGCCGCTGACCGTCGACGTCGGCGACCTGCGCGGGTACCTGGGCCAGCCGAAGCACACGCCGGAGTCGGCGGAGCGGACGGCCGTGCCCGGCGTCGCGACCGGCCTCGCGGTCACCGGCGCGGGCGGCGACGTGCTGTTCGTCGAGGCGTCGGTGGCGCCGTCCGAGTCCGGGGCGACGGGTGTGACGCTGACCGGGCAACTGGGCGACGTGATGAAGGAGTCGGCGCAGATCGCGCTGTCGTACCTGCGCTCGCACGGCGCCGACCTGGACGTGCCGGTGGACTCGCTGTCCGAGCAGGGTGTGCACGTGCACGTTCCGGCCGGTGCGGTGCCGAAGGACGGCCCGTCCGCCGGCGTCACGATGACGACCGCGCTGGCGTCGCTGCTGTCCGGGCGCCCGGTACGCGCGGACGTGGCGATGACCGGGGAGGTGTCGCTGACCGGCCGGGTGCTGCCGATCGGCGGGGTGAAGCAGAAGCTGCTCGCCGCGCACCGGGCCGGGATCACCACGGTCGTGCTGCCCAAGCGCAACGAGCCCGACCTGGACGACGTGCCGGCGTCGGTGCTGGACGAGCTGACCGTGCACCTGGCCGCCGACGTCCGCGAGGTGCTGGACGTCGCCCTTGCCCCGGCCCCCGCGATGGCGACCGCCGCCGCGTGACGACTCGGGGGGCCGGGCGCGTCCCGGCCCTCCCGGCGCGGCGGGCGTGCAGCAGGATGGTCCGGTGGGCGCACCGTTGAGCCGACCGACCGCCGACAGCACGGCCGTCGCCGAGTCGTGGCTGCACTCCCAGCGGGACCTGCACGCCCTGCTCGAGGAGGCGCTGACCGACCCGGACATCGCCGAGGCGCTGGAAGAGGAGGGGATTCCCCCGGCCGAGGCGCGCAGCACCACCATCGAGGACCCGAACGTCCTCGCCGCACTGCGTGACATCCGCGAATGGCGACGGGTGTGGACCGACGACGTGTCGGTCCGGAACTGGGGCCTGCGCTCCGGGCGGCTGGCCGGGCTCCGGCCCGGTGTCCGGCTCGTCATCGCCACGCTCGTGGTCGTGGCGTATCTCGGGCTGACCTTCGCGTCGGTGCCGGTCATGCCGTTCTGGGCGAACCTGCTCAGCCTCGCCGGGTTCGTGGCCACCGTCGGGTTCGCGGTCGGCCTCGCCGGCGAGGAGGTGTGGAGCGTGGTCATCGCCGTACGCAACGCTCGCGACTGGCGGAACTGGCGCCGGTACGCGCTCGACGAGGTCGTGCTGCCACGGCTGCGCCAGTTCATCGACGAGCGGCGTGCGCCCGATTACGACACCACGCTGGCGATCGAGCACGTGTACAGCCTGTACCAGGAGGAGGACGACGCTCCGGTCATCGTCACCTCGGCCGGGCAGCGGCTGCGGCGGATCATGGCGCGTCCCACCTCGGACGCCGTGGCCATCGCCGGCTACCGGGGCGTGGGCAAGACCACCGCGATCCGTGCGGCCGCGCGGGGGATGTTCAGCGACCCCGGGGTGGCCGTGCCGCTGGGTGTGGTCGTTTCGGCGCCGTCCCGGTACGAGGCCCGGGACTTCGTGCTCCACCTGCACGCGGTACTCGCGAAGCGGGTGCTCGCGCTGACCGGATCGCTGCTCGACCTGCCGCGCGACGGGGACCAGCCCAGGGCCGGCCGGCTGATCCGCCTCGGCCGGGCGGCGGTGAACCGGCTGGTGCGGCTCGTCGTCGTGACCGCCCCGCTACTCGGCGCGGCGTACCTGGCCGATCCCGCGGGGGTGCGGCACCTCGGTGCCGCTGTGATCGCGGACTTCCCGGGATACCTGCTGGACCTGTTGTGGGTCTTCGACGACCGGCCAGTGGGCCTGCGGGTGAACACGGTCGCCGGCATCCTCCTCACCGGCGCCGCGGCGGCGCCGGTGATAGTGGTGCTCACGACGCTGTCCCGGCTGGTGGACTGGCTGCGGCGGCTCTCCCGGTCGGCTCGGCAGCCGGAGGTGGCCGCGCTGCGCGCCGAGGCGGTGCGGCAGCTCGACCGCATCCGGTTCCTGCAGACCTACACCAGCGGCTGGTCCGGCAAGGTCGGCATCCCGCTGCCCGGTTCCGATCTGGGCTGGACGCGGGGCAGCCAGCGCGCCGAGCAGCAGCTCACCCACCCCGAGGTCGTCGAGGCGTTCCGCGAGTTCGCCGGCCAGGCGGCCGCCGTGCTCATCCGCCGCCGTGCGATCGAGCGGATCCTGGTCGCCGTCGACGAACTGGACAAGATCGCCGAGCCGGAGAAGGCGCACGAGTTCGTCAACGACATCAAGGGGATCTTCGGGGTCGAGGGGTGCCTGTTCCTGGTCGCGGTGTCCGAGGACGCGATCTCCGCGTTCGAGCGGCGCGGGCTGCCGGTCCGGGACGCCTTCGACAGCGCGTTCTCCGAGATGATCCGGATGGACCCGTTCACGCTCGAGGAGAGCCGTCGCTGGATGGGGCGGCGGCTGCTCGGGGTGCCGGTGCCGTTCAGCTGCCTGTGCCACTGCCTGTCCGGCGGTCTGCCGCGGGACCTTCGGCGCAGCACCGTCGACATGATCAACATCTCGCAGGCGACCGACTCGCGCGACCTCGAGTCGATCACCGCGGCGATGGTCGGTCTGGAGCTGGACCGCAAGGCACACGCGTTCGCAGCGGCCGCGCGTCGGCTCGACGACAGCGCGGAGGCCACCGAGCATCTCGCGGACCTGCTGCTGATCCCCTTGACCAGGACGCCGGCCGAACTGCTCGAACTCGCCGGACGGCTCGCACCCGGTGCGGAGTCGGCGATGCCCGGGTTGCGGTGGCAGAGCGCGTGCTTCGTGCTGTTCTGCGCGACCGTCCGCCAGGTGTTCACCAACGACCTCACCGAGTCCGGCCTGGCCCTCGGGGTCGAGCTGCTGGGCACCGCCCGGGTGCAGCTCGCCGTCGATCCTCGGGTGGCGTGGCGGGTGGTGTGCGACGTCCGGGAACGCTACGGCCTGCCGGCGCCAGGCTGAGTCAGGCGCGTTCCAGGAAGGTCAGGACCGCGCGGACCCTGCGGTGTTCCTCCGAACTCGGTTCCAGGCCGAGCTTGGAGAAGATGTTGCCGACGTGCTTCTCCACGGCGCCGTCCGAGACGGTCAGGGACTTGGCGATCGCGACGTTCGTCAGGCCCTGGGCCATCAGGCCGAGGACCTCGCGCTCGCGCGGGGTCAGGACGTCGATCGGGTTGCGTCGGCCTCGTGCCATCAGCTGCGCGATCACCTCCTGGTCGATGCACGTGCCGCCGCCGGCGACCCGGTGCACCGCGTCCACGAACTCCGCCACGTCGGCCACCCGTTCCTTGAGCAGGTAGCCGACGCCGCCCGCCCCGCCGGACAGGAGTTCGACCGCGTAGCGCTCCTCGACGTACTGCGAGAGCACCAGCACCGGCAGGCCGGGCAGCTGCTCGCGCGCCCGCAGCGCCGCCCGCAGGCCCTCGTCGGTGAACGTCGGCGGCATCCGCACGTCGACGATCGCCAGGTCGGGGCGGTGCTCGCTGACCGCGACCAGCAGGCCCTCACCGTCCTCGACCGCGGCCACGGTCTCGATCTTCTCGTCGGCCAGCAGGCGCTGGATCCCGGCACGCAGCAGTACGGAGTCCTCCGCGATCACCACGTGCACGGAAGGTCCGCCCTGATCACTGTCGGCCCACCCACGGGGCTCACCACGGTCATCACGCCGTCAATCGTCGCAGCCCGGTCGGCGAGGCCGGCGAGCCCACCTCCCGTCCGCATCGACGCGCCGCCCCCGCCGTTGTCGGTGATCTCGACGACGACCAGGTCACCGGTGGGACGTTCCTCGCGCCAGGCGTTGACCTTGGCCTCGGTGGCGCCCGAGTGCTTGGCCAGGTTGGTCAGCGACTCGCCCACGATGAAGTACGCCGTGCTCTCCACCGCGGCCGGCGGGCGGGGGTCGATCGCCACGTGCACCTCGACCGGGACCGGGCACTTCGCGGCCAGTGACGACAGCGCCGCGTCGAGCCCCCGGTCGCCGAGCACGGCCGGGTAGATGCCGCGGGCCAGGTCGCGCAGCTCGGACACCGCGAGCTTGGCGTCCGCGTGCGCCTCGTCGATCAGCTCGCGGGCGCTGGCCGGGTCGGCGTCGAGCTTGGACTTCGCCCGGCCGAGACCCATGGCGACCGCGACCAACCGCTGCTGGGCGCCGTCGTGCAGGTCGCGCTCGATCCGTCGCCGCTCGGCCTCGGCCGCGTCGACGCCCCTGGCCCGGGACGCCTGCAGATGCTCTGCCTTCTCGGTGAGCTGCTCGGTCTCGTTCGGTCCGAGCAGGGCCTTGGCCAGCATGACGTGCAGCGCGGCGACCACCGGCAGCACGAACAGGCCGATCGGCAGCAGCACGATGCCGGCGATCGCCAGCCCGAACTCGAAGCAGTGCAGCGGGAACGACGCGACCAGGTACAGCACGTTGCGCCACACCTGCGGGTGCAGCAGCCGGGCGCGGTAGCGGCGCCAGAACGAGCCGGACTTGTCGAGCTCGATCCTCGGGGTCGGGATGTCGACGCCGAGCGTGCCGCGGATCAGTCCGCGGTTCGCGGCGGCGAACCCGGAGACCAGCTGGGTGGCGATCAGCAGGATGCCCAGGCCGACCCAGATGACCAGGGTGCCGACGCCGACCGTCAGCAGCACGACGGTGAGGACGAACGCGACCAGGCTCAGCGGGAAGCCGGCCAGCATGAACAGGGCCGAGCCTGCCCCTCGGCGCAGCAGCGACTGCTCGGTTTCGGGAGCGGGGGGTGGTGGTGCCACGGGGACAGGATCCCGCTCCGGCGGGTCCGGCACCAGGTACAGGGGCTCAGCGCTGGTCATCGCCCCACCGCCGCGGACGTGTTCCAGTCGATGGCGCCCGCGGTGTCGAGCTTGGCCAGGCGGTCGATCCGCTGCTGGCTCGGGCCCAGCACGGCGCGGGCGTAGCGGGCGTGCGCCCGGCCGAGCACCTTGGTCAGCGTGAGCGTGACGGCCAGCACGAGCAGCCCGGCGGCGGCCCACGGCAGCGTCTCGAACCAGGAGTCGACGTCGAAGGCGCCGCCGTCCCAGGTGACCGGGTGCCAGTCGCCGGGCAGCCACGGGTAGTAGACCGGCATGAGCACCAGCCACAGGCTCGTTGCCCAGGTGGTGACCATGATCGTGAACTCAGCGACGCCGATCGGCAACAGGAGCAGGTGGTAGGCCATGTCCTTGTAGGTGGCCGGGTCCTTGAACCGCGCGCCGACCCGCTTGGTGACGCCGTCGGGCAGCGGGCGGTACGGGGTGGCGACGTAGGTGCCGAGCATGGCGTGCACGCGCATCCGTTCCAGCTGGGCCGCGCCGCGCCAGACCACCGCCGCGACGGCGAGGACGACGAGCCCGACCCAGATGACGACCGTGCTCAGCCCGACCGAGGTCATCGTGACGACGAACACGAACGAGGCGATGCCGATGGGCAGGTTCAGCACCAGGTAGGCGAGCGAGCCCCACAGGGGCGGATCGGGCTGGGTACCGTCGCGGTCGGTGGTCATCGAGGTCTCCTTCGTCGTGTCGCCCTTCCAGGATGTCGGTGCGGGGGTGTGCGGAACCATGGGGTGATCCGCACACTTCGGGGTGGGGTTTTCCCTACCTCCGATATCGGGATGATCCGGAGCGCCCGGCGCGTTAGACTGGGTGTGGAAGTTCCCACGACTAGGGGGTGAACGGTTTCGACTCTGGACGTTGAGTCAGGGGAAGCGTGCAGGTGCAGGCGGATGGCCACCTCAAGCGTCGCCGCAAACCAATAAGCGCCAAGGTTAATCACCAGCGCGACGTCGCACTCGCCGCCTGAGCGAGTAGCGATGTCTGTCGGCCCGGGGTCGCCTCCGACCCGGTTCGCCGGCATCAGCTAGGAGGCTTACCGCCGCGGATCGGCCGCGGAGCCGCGGCGGGACATCTTCAGCGGCTGGGCCCGTCACACCGGCTTGTTCACGTGACCGGTGGGGCCGAGTAGAGGCACAGTGAACTGCGCACGGAGAAGCCCTGTCGAGGCGACAGAGGACCCGGGTTCGATTCCCGGCACCTCCACTCGGCGTACGTATGCTCGCGGAACGCGCTCGCCGGCTCGTTTCGGATCACGTTGGGGGCCGAGCCCCCCAAGCCCCCCACGGTGCGAGCTCCACCGGAACCAGCGTGGGGGCGTTTGCGGTTGACCAGCGGCGGCCGGCGGCTCTTCGAGCCGCCGGCC
>NZ_JAFFZE010000035.1 GCF_025165815.1 Actinophytocola gossypii
CAATCCGACACCGAACGCCGAACCGCCCTACCAGCCTGGCTCCACTTCTACAATCACCACCGAGCACACTCCGCCATCGGAGGCCAACCACCTATCACCCGGCTAACCAACCTCCCTGAACACCACACCTAGCTCCAGCGGACGTGCAGGGCCGGGGGTTTGCGGAACACCAGGCCGCGGGGCGGGTCGTCCGAGGCGAGGCGTAGGCCGGGGAGGCGGTCGAACAGGGTGCGGGCGGCGAGCTCGGCCTCCGTGCGGGCGAGCCGGGCGCCGATGCAGAAGTGCGGGCCCTGCGCGAACGCGAGGTTCTGCCGGGCGTTGGGCCGGCGCGGGTCGAAGCGGTCCGGGTCGGGGAACACGGCCGGGTCGCGGTTGGCGCCGGCGATCGACACCGACACCAGGTCGCCCGCGCGGATCCGGGCGCCGGCGAGGGTGACGTCGCGGGTGGCGTAGCGGTCGACCATGGCCGCCGCCGGTTCCAGGCGGACGGACTCCTCGACGGCGTCGGGATCCGGGGTCCCGCCGTGCAGGAGCAGGTGGCGGACCAGGTTGGTGATCATGCCCTCGGTGGTGTCGATGCCGCCGAACATCAGCACCGCCGCGTTGGAGACCACCTCGTCCTCGGTGAGGCCGGAGCCGACGAGCACCGAGCGCGGATCGCCGGCCGCCAGGGTGCCGGCGACGCTCTTCCGCAGCGCCGCGTACGCCTCCTCCCCCGCCGGCGTCGGCTCGCCGCCCGCGGTGACGGTCGAGACCGACTCGACGAACGTCGCGTACCAGGACAGCACCGTCGGCACGTCCACGCCGGCGAGGCCGAGCGCGTCTGCCACCACCGCGACCGCGAGCGGGCCCGCGTACGCCGACCGGAGCTCCACCTCGCCGGGCGGGAACCCGTCGACCAGTTCCCCGGCGAGCCGCGCGACCAGCGGGGTGTACCGGTCGCGCACCGGCGCCGGGCGGAACGGCGGCACGAACGGCGCCCGGTGCCGCGCGTGCTCGGCCCCGTCCAGCGACAGCATGCTCGGACCGATCACGCGCCCGGTGGAGAACCGGGGGTCGTCGACGGTGAACGTCGCCGGGTCGCGCATGACGGCCATGGCCAGGTCGTGCCGGGTGACCAGCCAGCCGTTCAGGTCCGGCAGCCACGCCACCGGCTCGGTCGCGCGCAGCCGGGCCAGCAGCGGGTGCGGGTCGGTCGACAGCTCATCGATGGTCACCCGACCGAGTGTGCCTTGGCTGTGTCTTGACGCTGCGGCACGGCCTCGGCTAGCTTCCCCGCAGCACCTGTGAAACGTTTCATACGGACCTACGGGCAGGTGAGACATGACGGCGACGCGGCCCCTGCTCGAGCTCCGTGACGTGCACAAGTCCTTCGACGCGGTCCGGGCGCTGCGCGGGGTCTCCCTCGAACTGCTCGCCGGCGAGGTGCACGCGCTGGCCGGCGAGAACGGCGCCGGGAAGTCCACCGTGGTCCGGATCATCGGCGGCGAGCACCGGCCGGACGCCGGCGAGTTGCTGCTGGACGGCGAGCCGACCCGGCTGCGCGGCCCGCGCGAGGCCCAGCGGCACGGCATCGCGGTCATCCACCAGGAACCGAGCCAGTTCCCCGACCTCACGGTCGCGGAGAACGTGTTCATGGGCCGCCAGCCGCTGCGCGCGGGCCGGCGGATCGACCGGGCGGCGATGCGCGCGCGGACCGCGGAACTGTTCGACTCGCTCGGCGTGCCGATCGACCCGGACCGGGTCACCCGCGGGCTGTCCATCGCCGACCAGCAGATCATCGAGATCGCCAAGGCGCTGGCCGCCGAGGCGCGGATCATCGTGATGGACGAGCCGACCGCCGCACTGTCCACTGTGGAGGCGGAGCGGCTGTTCCGGGTGGCGCGCCGGCTCGCCGACGGCGGCGCCGCGCTGCTGTTCATCTCCCACCGGCTGGAGGAGCTGGCGGCGCTGTGCCAGCGGGTGACCGTGCTGCGCGACGGCGCGCTGGTCACCACCGCGATGATGGCCGACATCGACCGGGAGACCCTGGTGCGCAGCATGGTCGGCCGCGACGTCGAGCTGCTGTTCCCCGGCCGCGAGCACGAGCCGGGCGAGGACGCGCTCGTCGTCGAGGGGCTGACCCGGTCCGGGGTGTTCCACGACGTGTCGTTCACGGTGCGGTGCGGGGAGGTCGTCGGCCTGGCCGGGCTGGTCGGGTCCGGGCGGTCCGAGGTGGCCAGGGCGGTCTTCGGGGTCGACGAGCGGGACGCCGGCACGGTCACGGTCGCCGGGCGCCCGCTGCGGACCGGTGACCCGCGCGCGGCGATCGCGGCGGGGCTCGCCATGGTGCCGGAGGACCGCCGCGAGCAGGGCCTGGTGCTGGACCTGTCGATCGAGCGCAACGCGACCCTGGCCCGGCTGCGCGCGGTGTCCCGTCTCGGCGTGGTGCGGCGGGCGCGGGAACGCGCGGTCGCCGGCGAGTGGGCCGGGCGGCTCGGGCTGCGGTTCCGCCGGCTCGGCGACCCGGTCGCCACGCTGTCCGGCGGCAACCAGCAGAAGGTCGTGCTGGGCAAGTGGCTGGCCACCGAGCCGGCGGTGCTGATCGTCGACGAGCCGACCCGCGGCATCGACGTCGGCGCGAAGGTCGAGGTGCACGCGCTGCTCGCCGACCTCGCCGCGCGCGGGATCGCGGTGCTGATGATCTCCTCGGAGCTGTCCGAGGTGCTGGGCATGGCCGACCGCGTGCTGGTCATGCACGAGGGCAGGCTCACCGCGGAACTGGACCGCGCCGAGGCCACCGAGGAGGCCGTCATGCACGCCGCCACCGGGGGTGGACCGTGAGCACCCAGGCCACCCGGACCCGCGGCGCGTTCGCCGGCAGGGAGCTGGGGATCGTCATCGCGCTGGTGGCGGTGGTGGGGGCGGCGACGATCGCCCGGCCGAGCTTCCTGTCCGCGCAGGGCCTGCACGACCTGTTCCTCAACGCCTCGATCATCGCGCTGCTCGCCGTCGGCCAGACGCTGCTGGTGATCACCAGGAACATCGACCTGTCGGTCGGGTCGGTGATGGGGCTGACCGCGTTCCTCAGTGGACAGATGTTCCTGAACGACAAGGACACCCCGGTGATCCTGGTCGTGCTGGCCGGGATCGCGCTCGGCGCGGTGTGCGGGGCGGTCAACGGCGCGCTGGTCGCGATCGCGAAGGTGCCGGCGCTGGTGGTCACGCTCGGCACGCTGTACGTGTTCCGCGGCGTCGACTACGCGTGGGCGTCGGCGACCGACGTGCAGCAGGTCAACGCGTACCAGATGTCGCCGGAGTTCCTCTCGCTCGGTTCCGGCTCGGTGCTGGGCGTACCGAACCTGACGCTGATCGCGCTCGCCGTGCTCGCGGTCGCCGCGTACGGGCTGCACAACTACCGCGCCGGCCGCGAGCTGTACGCGATCGGGTCCAACCCGGACGCCGCGCGGTTGGCCGGGATCCCGAGCGGGCGCAGGGTGTTCGGCGCGTTCGTCGTCTCCGGCGCGCTGGTCGGGCTCGGCGGCGTGCTGCACGCGGCGTACTTCGGCACGATCAACGCCTCGGTGGGCACCGGCGAGGAGCTGTCGGTGGTGGCCGCGGTGGTGGTCGGCGGGGTGGCGATCTTCGGCGGCAGCGGCACGGTCGTCGGCGCGGCGCTCGGTGCGCTGCTGCTGACCACGGTCACCAGCGCGCTGCCGGTACTCGGGGTGCCGGCGTTCTGGCAGCGCGCGGTCGACGGCGCCGCCCTGCTGGTCGCGATCTCGCTGGACCGGGCGGTGATGCTGCGGCTCGCGGCCCGGCTGCGGGAGGAACGCGGGCGGCGCCGGGCAGGGGGTGCGACATGAGGACCCTGCGCTGGGAAGCGGTACTGCTCGCGTTGTGCGTGGCCGTGCTGGCCTACGGCGCGGCGACCACCGACGGGTTCACCGAGCAGGGCAACCTCGCGTTCCTGCTGCTCGACTACAGCGAGGTCGCGCTGCTCGCGCTGGCACTGCTGCCGATCGTGCTCACCGGGGAGATCGACCTGTCGGTGGCGTCCACGCTCGGCTTCTGCTCGGCGCTCACCGGAACCCTGTGGGAGGCCGGGCTGCCGTTCGAGACGATCGTGCCGCTGGTGCTGCTGGCCGGCGCCGCGCTCGGCGCGGTCAACGCGGTACTCGTCGTCTACTTCGGACTGCCCTCGCTCGCGGTCACGATCGGCACGCTCGGGCTGTACCGGGGGCTGGCATACGTGCTGCTCGGCGACCGCGCGGTCACCGGCTTCCCGGCCAACTACCGCCCGCTCGCCACCGACTCGATCGGGTTCCTGCCCTACGCCACGGTCCTCGTGCTCGTGGTGGGGATCGGGGTGGCGCTGCTGGTGCACGTGACGCCGGTGGGCCGGTCGCTGTACGCGATCGGGCTGAACACCCAGACCGCGCGGTTCTCCGGGATCCGCGTCGACCGGGTGAAGCTCGCGCTGTTCGTGCTCTCCGGCGCGCTGGCCGCGCTCGCGTCGCTGCTCTACACGCTGCGCTACAACAGCGCCCGAGCGGACAACGCCAACGGCATGGAGCTGGTCGCGGTGGCGGCGGTCCTGCTCGGCGGCGTGTCGATCTTCGGTGGGCGCGGCACCGTGCTCGGGGTGGCGACCGCGCTGCTCGCGATGGCCGGGCTGCGCAACGTGCTGTTCCTCGACGACGTCAGCAACGAGATCCAGAACGTGATCACCGGCCTGCTGCTGATCGTCTCCGTACTCGTACCTGTTCTGTTCAAGCCGAGGAGGACCAAGGATGCTCCGCTCGACAAGTCTACATCGGA
This sequence comes from Actinophytocola gossypii, assembly GCF_025165815.1. Lineage (GTDB taxonomy): Bacteria > Actinomycetota > Actinomycetes > Mycobacteriales > Pseudonocardiaceae > Actinophytocola > Actinophytocola gossypii. Next base: position 4,801 of record NZ_JAFFZE010000035.1, read on the forward strand.
CACTGGTGGCGATCCTGGCGGTGGTCGCGCTCGCGGCCTGCGGGGGGACCACGAGGGGGTCGGACGCGGCGGAGGGTGACGGCGGTGGCGGCAACGAGCGCAGCGCCAACCCGGACGCCGAGATCCAGGAGGGGCTGAAGATCGCCTTCCTGCCCAAGGAGATCGACAACCCGTACATGACGATCATGGACGAGGGCGGCACCACCGCGGTGGCCGAGACCGGCGGCGAGGGCAAGGCGGTCGGCCCGTCCGACGCGTCGGCGTCCTCCCAGGTGTCCTACATCAACACGCTGATCCAGCAGCAGCAGGACGCGATCGTGATCGCCGCGAACGACCCGAACGCGGTGGCGCCGGCGCTCAAGGACGCGATGAGCCAGGACATCGCCGTGGTGACCGTGGACTCCGACGCGGCGAAGGACGCCCGGCACGTGTTCGTCAACCAGGCGTCGGCGGAGGAGATCGCGCTCACACAGGTGGAGCTGATCACCAAGCAGATCGGTGGCAGCGGCAAGATCGCGATCCTGTCGGCCACCCCGAACGCCACCAACCAGAACGCCTGGATCGCGATCATGGAAGAGGAGCTGAAGAAGCCGGAGTACGCGGACATCGAGCTGGTGGCGACGGTCTACGGCGACGACGACGACCAGAAGTCGTTCCAGGAGGCGCAGGCGCTGCTGCGCTCGCACCCGGACCTCAAGGGCATCGTCTCGCCGACCACGGTGGGCATCGCGGCGGCCGCGCGGTACCTGTCGTCCTCGCCGTACAAGGGGAAGGTGGCGCTGACCGGTCTCGGCACGCCGAACCAGATGCGCCAGTTCGTCAAGAACGGCACGGTGACCGAGTTCGCGCTGTGGGACCCGGCCGAGCTGGGCTACCTGGCCGGCTACGCGGCCGCCGCGCTCGCCTCCGGCCAGATCTCCGGCGCGGAGGGCGAGACGTTCGAGGCCGGCAAGCTCGGTGAGCGCACGATCGGCGCGGACGGCGAGGTCATCCTCGGCCCGCCGACCGTGTTCGACGCCGAGAACATCGACGACTACGACTTCTGACCAGGGGGTCCGATGACCGACCAGCGGGCGGTGCGGGAGGCGTTGCGCACCCAGCACATCGAGACGCCGTCGTGGGCGTACGGCAACTCCGGCACCCGGTTCAAGGTGTTCGCGCAGGAGGGGGTGCCGCGCGACGCCTACGAGAAGATCGACGACGCGGCCGTCGTGCACCGCTACACCGGGGTCGCGCCGACGGTCGCGCTGCACATCCCGTGGGACCGGGTGACCGACTACGGCGACCTGGCCCGGCACGCGCGGGAGCGGGGCATCGGGATCGGTGCGATCAACCCGAACGTGTTCCAGGAGGACGAGTACCGGCTGGGCAGCGTGTGCAACCCGGACCCGGCGGTGCGGCGCAAGGCGCTGGACCACCTGCTGGAGTGCGTGGACATCATGGACGTCACGGGTTCGGCGGACCTGTCGCTGTGGTTCGCGGACGGGACGAACTACCCCGGCCAGGACTCGATCGCCGACCGGCAGGAGCGGCTGTCCGAGGCGCTGCGGGCGGTGTACGACCGGCTGGGCGACGGGCAGCGGATGCTGGTGGAGTACAAGCTGTTCGAGCCCGCGTTCTACACGATGGACGTGCCGGACTGGGGGACGTCGTACGCGCACTGCGTCGACCTCGGGCCGCGGGCGAAGGTGCTGGTGGACACCGGGCACCACGCGCCGGGGACGAACATCGAGTTCATCGTGGCGTTCCTGCTGGCGCGGTCGCGGCTGGGCGGGTTCCACTTCAACTCGCGGTTCTACGCCGACGACGACCTGATGGTGGGGGCGGCGGACCCGTACCAGCTGTTCCGGATCATGGTGGAGATCGTGCTCGGCGGCGGGCTCGAACCGGCGGCGGGCGTGGCGTTCATGCTCGACCAGTGCCACAACATCGAGCCGAAGATCCCGGCGCTGATCCGCTCGGTGCTCAACGTCCAGGAGGCGACGGCGAAGGCCCTGCTCGTCGACGCGGCCGCGCTGCGCGGGTTCCAGCGCGAGGGTGACGTGCTGTCGGCGAACGCGGTGTTGACCGACGCGTTCGCCACCGACGTCCGCCCGCTGCTGGCCGAGCTGCGCGAGGACATGGGCCTCGACCCGGACCCGATCGCCGCCTACCGCCGCTCCGGCCACTTCGAGCGGATCCGCGCCGAGCGCGCGGACGGGGCCGCGGCCGGCTGGGGCGCCTAGACGCCGTACACCCGGGCGGCGGTGCCCCCGAACACCGCCGCCCGCTCCGCCTCGGACAGGCCGGCGGTGAGAGCCTCGGCCGCGGCGGTGACCTGGGAGTAGGTGGCGGCGAGTTCGCAGACCGGCCAGTCGGAGCCGAACATGACCCGGTCCGGGCCGAACGCGGTGAGCACGTGGTCGGCGTACGGGCGCAGGTCGTCGATCGACCAGGTCGCCCAGTCGGCCTCGGTGACCAGGCCGGACAGCTTGCAGGTGACGTTGGGGTGCCTGGCCAGCTCGGTGATCGCGGTCGCCCATGGCTCCATGGCGCCGGTGGCGATCGGGGGTTTGCCGGCGTGGTCGAGCACCAGGCGGGTGGGCACCCGTCCGGCGAGTTCCACCGCGGCCGGGAGCTGGGGTGGGCGGACCAGGACGTCGTAGGCGAGGTCGGCGTCGGCGAGCGCGTGCAGGCCGCGCAGGACGTCGGGGCGCAGCAGCCAGCGCGGGTCGGGCTCGTCCTCGGCCTGGTGCCGGACGCCGACGAGGAGTTCGTGGTGGCCGGCGAGGCGGTCGGCGATGTCGGGGGCGGTCAGGTCGACCCAGCCGACGACGCCGGCGACCAGGCCGCCGGCGGTGGCGAGGAACTCGTCGGTCTCGGCCTCGTCGGAGACCGTCTGCACCAGGATCGTGCGGGTGGCCGGGGTGACCGCGCGAAGGTCGTCGAGGGTGTACGGGCGGCGGATCGGGGCCAGGGCGTCGCCGGCCATCCACGGGTGGTCCCTGGTCGCGGGGTCCCACAGGTGGTGGTGCGCGTCGATCACGTGGCCTCCTCGGGCAGTGGGGTGTCGGCCCGCAGCAGGCCCTCGGCGACCAGGTCGGCCCAGAGCGCGCCCGGGACGCGGGCGGACGCGCGGGCCGCGTTGGCCTCGACCTGGGCCGGGGAGCTTGCGCCGAGCACGACGCTCGCCACGGCGGGGTGCGCGGCCGGGAGCGCGACCGCCGCCTCGGGCAGCGTGACCCGGTGCCGCGCGCAGACCTCGGCGATCCTGGTGGCGCGCTCGACGAGCGCGGTGGGGGCGGCGTCGTAGTTGTAGGTGTGGCCCGGGGTGTCGGAGGCGAGGATGCCGGAGTTGAACACCCCCGCGGCGATCACGTCGACGCCGCGCTGTTCGCACAGCGGCAGCAGCTCGTCCAGGGCGGGTTGTTCGAGCAGGGTGTACCGGCCGGCGATCATCACCACGTCGACGTCGGCCCGGCGGACGAACTCGGCCAGGACGTCGTCGAAGTTCATGCCGAGCCCGATTCCGCGCAGCACCCCCTGCTCGCGCAGCTCGACCAGGGCGGGCAGGGCGCCGGTGAGCGCTTCGTCGACGTGAGCCTCTGGATCGTGCACGAACGCGATGTCGATCCGGTCCGCGCCGAGACGTTCCAGGCTCGACTCGAGCGAGCGCAGGACACCGTCCCGGCTGTAGTCGCGGCGGCGGACGTGGGTGGCCGGAACGTCGAAGCCTTCGGGGTCGCGCTCCCCCGGGTCGCCCGGGTTGTCCACGAGCAGCCGCCCGACCTTGGTGGACAGGACGTAGTCGTCCCGCGGCCGGTCCGCGAGGGCGGCGCCGAGCCGCCGCTCGGACAGCCCGAGCCCGTAGTGCGGAGCGGTGTCGAAGTAGCGGATTCCACGCGCCCAGGCGGTGTCGACGATCGCGGCCGCGGTCTCGTCGGACATCGCGCGGTAGAGGTTGCCGAGCTGCGCACACCCCAGCCCGAGGTTCGGGATGTTCATGGTCCGACCCGCTCGGGAAGCTCCCAGACGAGGCCGAGCCCGGTGTCGGTGCCGGAGTAGTCGTCCTCGACGTCGAGGAGTTCGGCCATCCTGGCCTGCCAGCGCTGGTTGCCGGGGTGGTCGCGCAGGGCGTGGCGCATGGCGGCGTAGTCCTCGACCTCGACGACGTGGAACAGGTCGAGGCCGTCGCGCCAGATGCGCCAGGAGGTGACGCCGGCGGCGCGGAGGGCGTCGTCCAGGTCGTCGGGAATCGTGGCGTGGACGCGTTCGTACTCGGCTTCGGCGCCCGGCTTGAGCCGGGTGTGCAGGGCTACCCGCATGGATCCTCCATTCGTGGCACGCTGGGCTGAGAGACATCCGAGGTCTGTGGAAAGGGTCGTGCCATGCCGGTCACCGACGAAGCGATCGACAAGATCAAGGGCATGATCATCTCCGGCGAGCTGGCGCCGGGCGACCGGCTGCCGAAGGAGGCGGACCTGGCCGGCCGGCTCGGGCTGTCGCGCAGCTCGCTGCGGGAGGCGGTCAAGGCGCTGTGCCTGATCAGGGTGCTGGACGTGCGGCAGGGCGACGGCACGTACGTCACCAGCCTGGAGCCGAAGCTGCTGCTCGACGCGATGACGTTCGTGGTCGACTTCCACCGGGACGACACGGTGCTCGACTTCCTGGCCGTGCGGCGCATCCTGGAGCCCGCGGCGACCGCGATGGCCGCGCTGCGGATGACCGACGACGACGTCGCCGACCTGGCGGAGCTGCTCGAGGGCCTGGACGAGTCGCCGACGGTCGAGGCGCTGGTGGCGAACGATCTGGAGTTCCACCGCCGCATCGCGCTGGGGTCGGGCAACCCGGTGCTGTGCTCGCTGATCGACAGCCTGTCCGGCCCGACGACGCGGGCCAGGATCTGGCGCGGCCTGACCCAGGAGAACGCCGTGGCCAAGACCCGCGAACAGCACCGAGCGATCTACGAGGCGATCGCCGGCCGGGAGCCGGAACTGGCCCGTTCGTGGGCGACCGTGCACGTGGCCGGGGTCGAGCAGTGGCTCCGCACAACCCTCGGCCCCACCGACGAGGCGTGACCCCGGGCCGACGAGGCATGGCCCCGGGCCGACGAGGCATGGCCCCGGGCCGACGAGGCATGGCCCCGGGCGCGGGGGCCCCCCGCTTTCCAGCCTAGCCGGTTCGGCCGGGGGGTGGCGGGGGCTCACGGCGGCTGTGGACAACTCGGGGCGGCGAATGGCACGGGTCAGGGCCTTGGGCGGGGGCGGAGGCCGTACATGCCGCCGTCGACCGCAAGGGCGGTGCCGGTGGTGGAGCTGGAACCGGGGCTGGCCAGGTAGGCGATGGCGCCGGCGACCTCGTCCGCGGTGACCAGGCGGCCCATCGGCTGGCGGGCGGCCAGGGCGGCGCGTTCGGCGGCCGGGTCGGCGGCCGAGTCGAGCAGGCGGCCCACCCACGGGGTGTCGGCCGTACCGGGGCACACGCAGTTCACGCGGATGCCGTCGTCCAGGTGGTCAGTGGCCATCGCCAGGGTCATGGCCATCACGGCGCCCTTGCTCGCCGAGTACAGGACTCGGTTCGGCAGCCCCTGCCACGCGGCGATCGAGCAGGTGTTCACCACGGCGGCCGAACTCGACTCGCGCAGGTGCGGGAGGGCCGCTCTGGTCACGCGTGCCATGCCGACCACGTTCACGTCGAGCACTCGGTGCCATTCGGCGTCGTTGTTGGTGGTCACGTCGCCCTGGGCGCCGATGCCGGCGTTGTTGACCAGCACGTCGATGCCGCCCAGGGTGGTCGCGGCTTCGGTGACGGCCCGCTCGACCTCGGGCGTGGAGGACACGTCGCAGCGGTAGCCGAGCAGGGGCTCGGGTACGTCCGGGGCCACGTCGAGGACCGCCACTCGGGCGCCGCGGGTGGTCAGCAACCGGGCCGCGGCCAGGCCGATGCCGGACGCGCCGCCGGTGACCACCGCGCGCAGGCCTTCGAAGTCGTTCACAGGAGACCGTCCCTCCACTCCGGACCGTCGGGAAACGCGTACCGGGCAAGGCTCTCATCCCGGATCCGCGCCGAGAAGCCCGGCTCGGTCGGTGCCAGGTAGCGGCCGCCGCGCACCACCGCCGGGTCGGTGAAGTGCTCGTGCAGGTGGTCCACCCACTCGATCGCCCGGTTCTCGTCGGTGCCGGACACCGCCACGTAGTCGAACATCGACAGGTGGCGCACCAGCTCGCACAGGCCGACGCCGCCGGCGTGCGGGCACACGGGCACGCCGAACTTGGCCGCCAGCAACAGGATCGCGACGTTCTCGTTGACCCCGCCCACCCTCGCCGCGTCGAGTTGCAGCACGTCGATCGCGCCGGCCTGCAGGAGTTGTTTGAAGACCACGCGGTTCGCCACGTGCTCGCCGGTCGCCACCCGGATCGGGCGGACGGCGTCGGCCACGGCGCGGTGGCCGAGCACGTCGTCCGGCGAGGTCGGTTCCTCGATCCAGTACGGGTCGTACGGGGCGAGCGCGCGCATCCACTCGATCGCGGGGCCGACGTCCCAGCGCTGGTTGGCGTCCACCGCGATCCGAACACCGTCGCCGACCGCCTCGCGGGCCAGCCGCATCCGTCGTACGTCGTCCTCGACGGACGCGCCGACCTTGAGTTTGATCATGTCGAAGCCGTCGGCGACGGCCTGCTTGGCCAGGCGTACGAGCTTCTCGTCGGAGTAGCCGAGCCAGCCGGCGCTCGTGCTGTACGCGCGGTAGCCGGCGGCGCGCAGGTGCGCGGCACGCTCGGCGCGGCCCGGCTCGGCGGCGCGCAGGAGGTCGAGCGCCTCGGCCTCGGTGAGCGCGTCGGTGAGGTAGCGGAAGTCGACCAGCCCGACGATCTCCTCCGGCGACATCTCCGCCAGGAAGCTCCACAGTGGACGGCCGACGCGCCGGGCGGCGAGGTCCCAGGCGGCGTTGACCACCGCGCCGATCGCCATGTGCGCCACGCCCTTCTCCGGGCCGAGCCAGCGCAGCTGCGAGTCGCCGACCAGGGCGGCGGACAGCGCGGCGAGTTCGGCCGCCGTGTCCGGGGTGGGGCGGCCGACGACCAGGTGCGCCAGCGCGTGGATGCCGGCGGCCTGCACCTCGTTGCCGCGGCCGATGGTGAACGCGAGCCCGTACCCGTCCGGCCCGTCGTCGGTGCGCAGCACCACGTAGGCGGCGGAGTAGTCCGGGTCGGGGTTCATCGCGTCCGAGCCGTCCAGCTGCCTGGACGTCGGGAACCGGACGTCGAACACGTCCATGCCGACGATGTGCGCCACGGCAGGGTCCCCTTCCCTCACGAACCAGACATCCGATGTATACCCGATCCGGCGCGCACAGGCCACCCCTGGCACCCAAAGGCAGGGGGATTGATCCGATCAGTTGACGATCAGGATCTCCAGGTTGCGGGGGCCGTGCACGCCCTCCACCCGGTCCAGCTCGATGTCGCTGGTGGCCGACGGGCCGCTGATGAAGGTGAGCGGGCTGGTCGGCGAGAGCCGGGCCAGCGCCTCCGGGACGGTGCCGACCACCTGGTCCGCTCGGACCACGCACAGGTGGTAGTCCGGCAGCAGCGTCAGCGCCCGCCGACCCTGTGCCTCGCCCGCGTCGAGCACGACCGTGCCGGTCTCGGCGATCGCGACGGCGCACCCGGTGAGCACCCCGTCGGAGCGGTCCAGCGCGCGGATGGACAGCGGGTGGCCCGGCTCGTCCAGCGACCACACCACCTCGCCGATCCGCCACCAGGCGGGCAGGTCGTCCGGGGCGGCCATCCGGCGCGCGCCCCTGGCGCGCAGGGACACGTCGATCTCCTCGGCCAGCTCGCGCGGGCGTACTCGGCGGACCACAGCCCGGTAGTCGGCCGCCCGCTCGGCGAACAGCCCGACCACGTCCTGGACGTCCCGGGAGGTGTCGTAGTCGCGCGGCACGGGCGCCGCGGTGGGCCGGTCGGCCAGCGCCGCCCGGATCCGGCCGAGCACCACGTCCCGCGCGTCAGCCACGACGGCCTCCACGGACACGCCGCACCAGGTCGGCGAAGGCGCCGCCGAGAAGTGGGGCGCCGGTGTCCGGCGGCGCGGTTCCGGCGTCGTTCGGCAGGGTGCCGCGTCCGCGAAGGCGTCGCCACAGGGCCGAGTGGGCGGTGCGGCCCGGCGCCGGTGCACGGGACCGTGTCCGCGAGCCGGACGACGCCCGCGAGGTCGGGCCGCGGGTGCGGCGCCACCACGCCGAGAACGTCTCCTTCGGCGGCGCGGGCACGTCCCGCGAGTCCGTCCACAGCGAGGCCGGCCACGGCAGCCGCCGCACCCGGCCGTGCCTGGCCAGCAGCCGGAGTGGGCCGAGCAGGCGTTGGGCGAGCCGGAAACGGCTCGGCGACGTCATCACCCACGACGCGGCCGCCATCGCCACCGCCTCGGGGGTGTACGGGCCCTTCTCCGTCACGGACCGGGAGCGGAGGTGGACCAGCACCTCCGGAATGTCGATCCGCACCGGACACACCTCGTAGCACGCCCCGCACAGGGACGACGCGAACGGCAGCGACCGGAGCAGCGACGCCGTCGACGGATCGTCCGTGCCGGCGCCCAGCTGCGGGGTCAGGATCGCGCCGATCGGACCCGGGTACACCGAGCCGTACGCCTGGCCACCGGTCCGCTCGTACACCGGGCACACGTTCAGGCACGCCGAGCAGCGGATGCAGCGCAGGGCTTGGCGGCCGACCTCGTCCGCGAGCGTCGCGGTGCGGCCGTTGTCCAGGAGCACCAGGTGGAACTCGCTGGGGCCGTCACCGGGGGTCACGCCGGACCACACGGACGTGTAGGGGTTCATCCGTTCGGCCGTGGATGATCTCGGCAGCAGCTGGAGGAACACCTCGAGGTCGCGCCAGGTGGGCACGACCTTCTCCAGGCCCATCACGGTGATCAGGGTGCGGGGCAGGGTCAGGCACATGCGACCGTTGCCCTCGGACTCGACGACCACCACCGAGCCGGTGTCGGCGACGGCGAAGTTCGCGCCGGAGATCGCCACCTTCGCGGACAGGAACTTGCGCCGCAGATGAGCACGGGCCGCCTCGGCCAGGTCGGCGGGACTGTCCGAGAGGGACGGTGACGCGCCGGGCATGGTGGCGCGGAAGATGTCCCGGATCTCCGCCCGGTTCCGGTGGATCGCCGGGACCAGGATGTGCGACGGGCGGTCGTCGCCGAGTTGGACGATCAGTTCGGCGAGGTCGGTTTCCACCGCGGACACGCCGCCGGCGGCGAGGGCCTCGTTGAGGCCGATCTCGGCGGTGGCCATCGACTTGACCTTGACGACCTCGGACGCTTCGGCGGCGCGGACCAGGCCGAGCACGATCTCGTTGGCCTCCGCCGCGTCGCGCGCCCAGTGGACGACGCCGCCGCGGGCGGTGACGGCCGCCTCCAGGCGGGTCAGGTGCGTGTCCAGGTTGGCCAGGACGTCGTCCTTGATCGCCTCGCCGGCCAGGCGGAGGCGTTCCCAGTCGGGCAGTTCGGAGACCACCGCTGCGCGCTTGGTGCGGATCGTGCCGGTGGCGTGGGCCAGGTTGCCGCGCAGCTGGGTGTCGGCGAGTGCGGCACGGGCGGCCGACGGGAAGGTCGGGCTGCCCAGCCAGGTCACCGGGTTGCGACCCATGGCTCCTCCTCCGTGCTCGCCAGGATCTCCGCCAGGTGCAGCGCCCGCACCCCGGTGTTCAGCCGCGACAGCCCGCCGCCGATGTGCATCAGGCACGAGTTGTCACCGGCGGTCACCACCCGCGCGCCGGTGTCGAGGACGCCCTGCATCTTGTCCGCCAGCATCGCGGTCGACGTGTCGGCGTTCTTGAGGGCGAACGTGCCGCCGAAACCGCAGCACTCGCGCGCGCCGGGCAGCTCAACCAGGTCGAGCCCGCGCACCGCGCGCAGCAGCCGCAGCGGCTTGTCCCCCACCCCGAGCATCCGCAGCGAGTGGCAGGTCGGGTGGTAGGTGACCCGGTGCGGGAAGTACGCGCCGACGTCGGTCACGCCGAGCACGTCGACCAGGAACTCGGACAGCTCGTAGGTCCGCCCGGCCACCCGGACCGTCGAGCGGTGCAGGCCGGGGTACAGGTCGCGGACCATGCCGGCGCACGAGCCGGACGGCGCCACCACGGCGTCGTAGCCGTCGAACGTCCTGGCCGTGTGGCGGGCGAGCGTGGTGGCCTGCCTGCGGTAGCCGGTGTTGTAGTGCATCTGGCCGCAGCAGGTCTGCGCGTCCGGGAACTCCACGTCGCAGCCGAGCCGCTCCAGCAGCCGGACCACCGCCCGCGCGGTGTCCGGGTACAACGTGTCGGTCAGACACGTCGCCATCAGCGCGACGCGCGTGGTCACCCGCACCCCTTCCGAAAAGCTAGGCCCTGGCGAGCACCTGCCGCTGCCGCCCGAGTCCCTCGATCTCGATCTCCATCACGTCGTCGACCGCAAGGTACGGGAACCGGCCGGACAGCGCGACGCCCTGCGGGGTGCCGGTGTTCAGCAGGTCGCCCGGTTCCAGCACCATGAACTCGCTGAGGTGGTGCACCAGCTCCCCCACCCCGAACAGCATGTCGGCGGTCGTCGAGTCCTGCCTGGCCTCGCCGTTGACGAACGAGCGCAGGCGCAGCGACCCGGGGTCGACCTCGTCGGCCGGCACCAGCCACGGGCCGAGCGGGTTGAACGTCTCGCAGCACTTGCCCTTGCCCCACTGTCCACCGGAGACGGCCGGGTCGAGCTGGAAGTGCCGCTCGGACACGTCGTTGGACACGGTGTAGCCGGCGACGTGGGCCAGCGCCTCCTCGGGCGATTCGAGGTAGCGGGCGCGGCGGCCGATGACCACGCCCAACTCGACCTCCCAGTCCACCTTCTCCGCGCCACGCGGCAGCAGCACCTCGTCGTACGGGCCGACGACGGTGTTGGGGTGCTTGAAGAAGACCACCGGCTGGGCGGGCGGCGCGGCGCCGGACTCGGCGGCGTGCGCGGCGTAGTTCATGCCGACGCAGACCACCGACCACGGCCGGGTGATCGGCGCGCCGACCCGCTCGCCCTCGATGTCGACGGCCGGCAGGTCGCCCGCGGCCAGGGCGTCGCGTACCCGCGCGATGCCGTCGGCGGCGAGGAACGTGCCGTCGAGGTCGTCGGTCAGGCCGGCGAGGCCGAAGGCCCGCCCCTCGTCGTCGGTCACCACCGGCCGCTCGGCGCCGGCGGCGCCCACTCGCATGAGCCGCAAGGCACTCGCTCCTCACCTGGGCGCGCGATCAGTCGCACCCACCCTACTGTCGTCGACTCCGGGCACCATACATCCGATGTAAAGGCGCTCACCAGCGTCGGTTGAGGCAGAACCGGCAGACGAGCCGTGAATACATCAGATCTCGGTTGATCATGAAATTCCCGTACGATCGTCAATCGTGTCGTTGAACTGGACCTCGTACGTGGACACGACGACCCCGGTCGAGCACGACCGACTGACCCTGCTGCAGGAGGCGTTCGACCCGCGCACCGCGCGCCTGCTCGACCAGGTCGGCGTCCGGCCGGGCTGGGACTGCCTCGAGGTCGGCGCCGGCGCCGGTTCCGTCGCCCGGATGCTCGCCGAGCGGGCCGGTGCCGAGCACGTCACCGCGACCGACATGAGCACCGACTTCCTCACCCCGCTCGCCGACCTCGGCGTCCGGGTGCTGCGCCACGACGTCACCCGCGACGACGCCCCCGGCCGGTTCGACCTGATCCACACCCGCAAGGTGCTCGAGCACGTCACCGAACGGGAGACCGCCCTGCGCCGGATGGCGTCCTGGCTCAAGCCCGGCGGCGTGCTCGTCGTCGAGACCGCCACCCCCGTACCGGAGGTGACCGGCGACCCGGCGGTCGGCCGCACGCTCGCCGCGATGGCCGAGGTGCTCGGCCGGTCGGTCGGCACCGACCCCTGGTGGGCGCGCACGATGCCGCTGCCGCTGGAGCGCGCCGGCCTGGTCGACTGCACCGCCGAAGGGCTCTCCCTCGCGGTGCGCGGCGGGTCGCCGATGGCCCGCTGGCTGGCCGAGACGTGCCGGCTCACCCAGGGCACCGCGGTGGCCGACGGCCTCGCCTCCGTAACCGACCACGAGGTCGCCTACGCCGCGTACGCGAACCCCGCCTACGTGGACTACAGCTGGCTCAGCATCGCCGCCATCGGCCGGACCGCACGCGCCTGACCTGCGCAGACGCCGAACCGGAGAGGCAGGGATCACCCGAGGCTGGCATCTAAGCCCGATTCGTGTTTGTGTGGGGGTTCGGGCGCCAGCGGAGGTGAGATGCGCAAGGAGACGTTGGAGAGTTTCGTTCTCGGCGACGTCCTGCGGTCCCGGTCGGAAACCCATGGGACCGAGCCTTTCCTGAAGTTCCGGGAAGGTGAACTGACCTACGGCGACGTGCACACGACAGCCAACCGGGTGGCCAGAGGGCTCATCGCGTTGGGAGTCGGCAAGGGTGACCACGTCGCGGTGATGTTGCCGAACTGCCCCGAGTTCGTGCCGGTGGTCTTCGCACTGGCCAGGATCGGGGCGGTCGCGGTGCCGGTGAACACCGCGCACCGCGGCGAGCTGCTGCGGCACGTGCTGTCCAGCTCGGACTCGACCACGATGATCGTCGACTCGTCCTTTGTGGACAGGATCCCGCCGGTGGCGGACCGGCTGCCGACGCTGACCGGGCTGGTGGTGCGGGAGAACACCGACGTCGGGGAGCACGTTCCGCTCGGCGTGCTCGGCAAGCCCGCGGTGTCGTACCGAACCCTGCTCGACCACGGCGACGAGGAGCCGCGCGCCGGCGTCACGTTCGCCGACCTGCAGGCGATCATGTACACGTCCGGCACCACCGGGCCGTCCAAGGGCGCGATGTGCTCGCACGCGCTCGCGTTGACCTGCGCGTACGACTCGTTGAACTTCCTCGACCGGTGGGGCAAGACGATCTACTGCCCGCTGCCGCTGTTCCACGCCGCCGGGCTGTGGGACGGGATGCTCTCCGCGCTGCTCGGCGGCGGCACGCTCGCGGTGGTCGACCGGTTCAGCGCCTCCCGGTTCTGGGACGACGTGCGGCACTTCGACGCGAAGGTCGCGATGAGCGTGTTCTCGATGATCCCGATCCTGCTGAACCGGGAGCCGACCGACCGCGACCGCGACCACCCGCTGGAGATGTTCTACATGGGCAAGTCGGTGCTCGACGAGCCGCTGCGGGAGCGGTTCGGGGTGCGCTCGGTGGAGACCTACACCTCCACCGAGGCCGGCATCGCGATCGGCAGCCCGTACGGGGAGTGGCGGGTCGGCTCCTGCGGCACCGTCCACTCGGAACGGTTCGACGCGGCCGTGGTGGACGAGCACGACCGCGAGGTCGGCCCGGGCGAGCCGGGTGAGCTGGTGCTGCGGCCCAAGCAGCCGCACGTGATCACCTCTGGCTACTACGGCGCGCCGGAGGCCACCGCGGAGGTGTTCCGCAACCTGTGGTTCCACACCGGCGACAAGATGTGGCGCGACGAGGACGGGTACTTCTACTTCCTGGACCGGATGAAGGACTCGATCCGCCGCCGCGGCGAGAACATCTCGGCGTTCGACCTGGAGTGCGAGGTCAACCTGCACCCGGCGATCCTGGAGAGCGCCGCCATCGGGGTGCCCTCCGAACTGGAGGACGAGGACGTGAAGCTCGCCGTGGTGCTGCGCCCCGGCGCGTCGCTGGATCACCAGGAGTTGGTGGAGTTCTGCACCGAGCGGTTACCCGGGTTCATGGTGCCGCGCTACATCGAGTTCATCGACGCCCTGCCGCGCACCCCGACCGACAAGGTCGCCAAGTACCGGTTGCGGGCCGAGGGCGACCACGGCATCACACCGTCCACCTGGGACCGGGAGAGTCCACCGGCGGCGGGACAGTCGGGACAGGAGAGCGCATGAACTGGGAGGACACTCCCGAGGAGGCCGCGTTCCGCGAGGAGGTGCGCGGGTTCGTCAAGGAGAGGTTCCCGGCGGGCTACCGGCCGGACCGGGGCGGCGAGCACAGCCTGGAGCCGGAGGACGTCTGGGGCTACAACTGGCCGGCCGACCGGGTCAGCGACGACCCCGACCGGCGCGACGGCGCCCTGGCCTGGGCGGCGGCGCTGGCCGAGCGCGGCTGGATCACCCCGCACTGGCCGACCGAGTACGGCGGCGCCGGGCTGTCCACCATGCGGGAGTTCATCCTGCAGGAGGAGATGATGCGCGCGCGGGTGCCGACGGTGAACGGCATCGGCGCGTTCCTGCTCGGCCCGACCCTGCTGGCGGCCGGCACCGAGGAGCAGAAGGCCGAGCACCTGCCGCCGATCGCGCGCGGCGAGCGCACCTGGGCGCAGGGCTTCTCCGAGCCGGAGTCCGGGTCCGACCTGGCGTCCGTGCGCACCCGCGCGGTCCGCGACGGTGACGACTACGTCGTGAACGGCCAGAAGGTGTGGACCTCGCTCGGCCAGTACGCCGACTGGCTGTTCGTACTGGTCCGCACCGACCCGGAGGCGCACCGGCACAAGGGCCTCACGTTCCTGCTGGTGGACACGAGGACCCCGGGCGTGACCGTGCGCCCGATCGTCGACATCCGGGGCGACACGCCGTTCGCCGAGGTGTTCTTCTCCGACGCGCGGGTGCCGGTGGCCAACCGGGTCGGCGAGGAGAACCGCGGCTGGTACGTGGCGATGACCGCGCTGTCGTTCGAACGGGCCGGGATCGGCGCCACGGTCAAGTTCGAACAGGCACTGTCCTCTTTGGTCGACTACGTGAACAGCGAGGAGGGCAGGCGCTACCTGCGCGCCGACACGACGGGGCTGCGGCAGGAGATCGCGCGGCGCTACGCCGAGGTGCGGGTGCTCTACAACCTGGCCCGCTACACCGTGTCCAAGCAGGTCGCGGGCGACGTGCCGGGCTACGAGGCGTCGGTGAACCAGCTGTTCGGCGCGGAGCTCGCCGGGCGGATCGCGCGCACCGGCGCGACGGCGTTCGGCGCGTTCGCCGAGCTGTGGGGCCGCGAGGGCGCGCCGCTCGGTGCCGCGTTCACCCACCTGCGGCTGGACTCGGTCGCCGCGACGTTCCTCGGCGGAACCACCGAGATCCAGCGTAATGTCATCGCAACCAGAGGGCTGGGACTGCCCCGCTGAACCCTTTCATGGAGAAGGAGAACATGGCCTACGAAACCCTGGACGTGAAGATCGAGGATCGGGTCGCCTGGATCACGCTCAACCGGCCGGACAAGCTCAACGCGCTGACGCCGGAGTCGATGCACGAGCTGCGGGCGCTCTTCACCGACCTCGACGACAACCCGGACGTGCATGTCGCGGTGCTTCGCGGTGCCGGGGAACGCGCGTTCTGCGCGGGCATGGACGTGCGCTGGTCGGAGGGCCTGACCCCGGCGGAGCGGATCGAGCAGGGCAGGCTCGGCGAGAAGACGTTCGCGATGATGGAACGCCTGTCCATCCCGGTCATCGCCGCCGTGCACGGCTACGCCGTCGGCGGCGGGCTGGAACTCGCGCTGGCCGCGGACTTCATCGTGTGCGCGGACAACGCGAAGATGGGGCTGGTGGAGATCACCCTGTCCGCGCGGCCGCCGTACCAGCCGAAGTTCATGGACGGCAAGCCCGACCCGGACCAGCCGGCGTTCGGCGGGTCGGCGCCCGGCTGGGGCGGGGTGAAGCGGCTGCCGAAGCGGATCGGCAAGGCCAGGGCCAAGGAGCTGCTGTTCACCGGCATCCGGCTCGACCCCCAGCGGGCGCTGGAGCTGGGGCTGGTCAACAACGTGTTCCCGGCCGACGAGTTCGACAAGCACGTCGGCGAGCTGGCCGAGCGGATCGCCGCGATGAACCGCTACAACCTGCGGCTGGTCAAGGAACTGGTGAACAACGAGTACGACTGGATCGAGCCGCACCCCAGCTGAGGAGGGAACGCATGCGTATCTACCGGATAGACCACGTCGCGCAGGTCGTGCCCGACCTCGACGCGCAGGTCTCGTTGCTGTCGACCGTGTTCGGCTTCCGCGCGGTGTCCAGGTGGGACAACCAGGCGGTCGGCACCCGCGGCGTGCGGATGGAGATCCCCGGCAGCTGGGGGCACGCCTGGCTGGTGCTCTCCCCCACCGACGAGAAGTCCCCGCTGCGGACGTGGCTGGACGAGCACGGCGGGCGGCCGGGGCTGCACCACGTCGGCGCCGAGGTGCCCGACCTGGACGCGGCGATCGTCGAGCTGGAGGAACGCGGGCTCACGCTGACCGACGGCGTGCCGGGCAAGTGGGCGGAGGCGTCGCTGTCGCCGCCGGAGCACGGGCCGGGGGTGCTGTGGCGGCTGCGCGGTCCTGGCACGCTGGCGATGTGCGGTGACGACTCGCCGTCGCCGGTGGAGGCGTCCGCTGTGGACGGCCCGACACTCGGTGTGGTGGCGCTCGACCACATCTGCCAGGCGTTCCTGGACCGTGACGAGCTGGCCCGCTGGTACGCCGACCTGGCCGGGTTCGTCCAGGTGTGGCGCACGCCGGACGACGAGCACCCGGACATGGCCGACCTGGTGCTGAACGTGCCGGGGTCGAGCATCTGCTGGGAGGTGATCATGCCGCGCGGGGAGGACTCGTTCATCGAGAAGTTCTACGCCCGCAACGGTGCCGCCGCGCACCACGTGACCTTCCAGGTGTCCGACTGGGACGCCGCCAAGGCCGCGTGCGAGCACCACGGCCTGAACACCTTCGACGACGAGGAGGGTGTGACCGACGGGGCGGCGTGGAAGCACACGTTCGTGCACCCCAAGCAGACCGGCGGCGTGCTGGTGCAGCTGTTCTGGGAGGAGCGGCCAGGCGTGTGGGTGCGCTCGGACAAGATCGCGCCGGCGGCGAGCTGATGGATCTCACGCTCACCGAGGACCAGGAGCTGGTCCAGCGGACCGCGCGGGAGCTGCTGGCCGCGCGGGCGGACTCGGCGTCGGCCAGGGTGGCCGGCGCCGAGCCGGGCGGGTACTCGGCGGCGCTGTGGAAGGAGTTCGTCGAGCTGGGCTGGACCGGCCTGGCGTTCGACGCCGACCTCGGCGGGTTCCTGGAGGCGTGCCTGCTGTTCGAGGAACTGGGCCGGTTCGCGGTGCCGTCGCCGCTGCTGACGTCGGTGGTGTGCGGCATGGCGGCCCCGTCGGTGCGCGAGGACGTGTCGGCCGGGCGGGTGCACACGTACGCGCGGGTTGTGGACGGGGTGGCGGAGCTGGTCCCGTACGCGGCGTCGGCCGACGCGTTCGTGGTGTCCGACGGATCCGCGGTGTCGGTGGTACCGGCCGGCGACGTGGTGTCCGTCGAGCGCCAGGACGTGATCGGCCTGGACCCGAAGTACCGGGTGCGGTTCGACTCGCTGCCGTCCGCCGTGCCCGCCGGCGACGTGGAGTCCTTCGGCGCCGCGGCGGTGTGCGCGGAGATGGTCGGCGGCGCGCAGGCGGTACTGGACGAGACGGTCGCCTACGCCGGGCAACGTTCCCAGTTCGGCAAGCCGATCGGCTCGTTCCAGGCGGTACAGCACCACTGCGCGAACATGGCGATCGACGTGCTGGGTGCCAGGTTCATCGCGTACGAGGCGATCTGGCGACTGGCCCGTGGTCTGGACGCGGCCACGGAGGTGGCGGTCGCGAAGAGCTGGGTGAGCGAGGCCTACCAGCGCGTGTGCGCCCTGGGCCACCAGGTGCACGGCGCGATCGGCTTCACCGCCGAGCACGACCTGCACTTCCACACCCGCCACGCCATCGCCTCGGCCCTCACCTACGGCGACCCCGACACTCACACCGACCGTCTGGCCACCCTGATCGGGATGCCATGAAGGACAGGGCTACAGGTACTTGGCGAGCACCAGTGAGTGGGGGTGGCGGCGGACCTCGGTGAAGCCCATGCGGTGGTAGAAGCCGATCGCGCGGGTGTTGGCGAGGGCCACGCCGAGGTGGACGCCGGGGGCGCCGGCCGCGCGGAGGGCGTCGAACAGGGTTTCCAGGAGGCGGCGGCCGTAGCCGTGGCCCTGGAGGCGTGGGAGCAGGTCGATGTGCAGGTGCGCCGGGTAGCGCTCCACCACGTCCTGTTCGACTTCCATGGGCTCGTGGATCAGGCGGACCAGCCAGCTGTCGTTGGTGTCCTGGTCGGCCGAGTCGCGCGGGTAGCGGGCGCGTAGGGCCGGCCACCAGTCGCGCTCGCAGGCGCGTTCGAACGCCCGGGTCTCGGCCGCGCCGAGGACGTAGCCGGCGACGCCGTCGTCGTCGACGGCCACGAACGCCAGGTCCGGGGCCAGCGCGGCGTACGGGCCGGCGAAGACGTGGCCGAGCAGGTCCGGGTCCCGGTACATGCCGGTGGCGTCCTCGCCGCTCGCGCCGGTGCGCAGGCAGATGTCGTACAGCGCGCGTTCGTCCCCTGGCTGGAACCCGCGGATCTCCCGGTGCATGCCGTCGAACGTAACGGGTGGACGGTCCCGGTCGACGCAAGGGCCGTGAACGCGACGGCCGGGCGCGGCATGGCGGTACTCATGGGGCTGATCGCGGTCGCGGCGGCCTTCCCGCCCGCGGTGCTGCTGGCGCGCGAGGCGGACGGGGTGGACGGGCCTTCGCTCGTGGCGCTCGTGGTGGGGCCGGTGGTGTTCCTCGCGCTGCGGCGGTTACGGGTGGCGCTGTCCCGCCGCTACGTCGCCGCCTGCGTGGCGCGGGGCTCGTACAACCCGTACACGTCGCCGGCGTTCGGGGTCACGCTGGTCGCCTGGCTCGTGCTCGTGGCCGCGCTGGCCGTGGTGGCGTCCCGGGGCGATCTCTCCGACGTCGACGAAGCCGACCAGCCGGGCCTGCTGGCGCTGTCGGTGCTCGGCGTACTCGCCGTCGCGGCGTACTTCTCCTGGGACTTCCGCCGCCGCGCCGAGATCCCCGCGCTGGCCGAGGCGGGCGTGGTGCGGGTGGTGGAGCCGCCCGCGGCGGCCACCCGACTGCGGCTGCGGATGTGGCGGGACGCCACCCTGATCGAGGCGCTGTTCCTGGCGGGGGCGCTGTTGCCGCGACTGCTGCCCGGCGCCGAGCGACCGACCGAGGACGACGTGGCCACCGGCGTGTTCCTGCTCGTCGGCGGCCCGGCGGTGATCAGCTTCGTGTTGCTGGGATGCCTGCTGGTGCTCGCGGCGACCCGGCGGTCGGCGGTGGAGGCGCTGCGCCGGCCCAGCTCCCTGCTGGCGATCGGGCTGGTGGCGGCGGGTTTCGCGCTGGACGCCGGCGGCCTGGTGGTTCTCGGCTGGCTCGCCGCGCTCGGCGGCCTGCTGCTCGGGTCGATCACCTGCCTGAACGTCATGGAACGCGGCCGGCAGCCGTGGCTCGGGCTGACGTTCCTGCTGTTCAGCTACACCTTCGGCTACCTGACCGCCCCGGACGGCACGGTCGCGCTGCCGGACGGGTGGTCGAACTGGGTGGTCGCGGTGGTGGCGGCCGGGTACGCCGGTTACCAGATCCGCGACCACTGGCGGAAGTGGCACGGTCTGGAGCCGGGCCGGGCGCCCGAGACCGCCGCGGCCTGACGCCTCACAGCGCCGGCGGCTTGCCCCGGCCGTTCGCCCAGCGGTACTCGCGCACGGCGTCGCGCATCGGGAGTACGAAGCCGGCGACCCAGCCACCGAGGCCGCGGTTGACGCCGCGCTGGAGCATCCGGCCGGTCGGGTTGGCGCCCTGTTCCTGATTTCGGTCGGCCTCGGCCATCGCCCGGTCGAACTCCCGGCGGTCCCGGCTCTGGTTGTGCGACATCGCGACCAGGAGGTGGTCGGTGGTGAAGCCGCTCGTCGGGGCCTTGCGCACGACCTTGTACTCGGGGGTGCGGCGGGCGCGCCAGTACCGGAACCGCCACAGCAGGCTCACCGGCACCAGCGCGACCAGGAGCAGCAGCACCGGCCCCAACTGCCCGGTCAGTACACACAGGACGACGCCGAGCCAGCACAGCGCGGTCCAGCCACCGGCGACCAGCACCCAGACACGCGGCGATCGGGAGGGCGGTTCGACGGACATCGAGGCGTCCTTTCGGCAGACAGGACCCCGACTCACTGACTCGCGTCGACCGAAGGGCGCCCGGCGTTACGCCGGATATTCGGCGACGATCGGCGGGATCACCCACCAGCGATTTGTCACGACCGAAAGCGTAATACCGGAGAGCTACGTCCGAGATTGGCTCCGTGGAGTGACGACGGTGAGTCCCGCCCATGCCTACTTTGGTCCCAGGAGACAACACGAAACGTTGGGGTTCTGGTGATCGAGCTACGTGGTTTGACCAAGCGCCATGGCGGGAAGCTGGCGGTGGACCAGCTCTCGTTCGATGTCCGGCCGGGGCGGGTGACCGGCTTTCTCGGTCCGAACGGGGCCGGGAAGTCCACGACCATGCGGATGATTCTCGGTCTGGACGAACCGACCGAGGGCGGCGCGCGGGTCAACGGTCGGCCGTACCGACGGCTGCCGGCACCGTTGCGTGAGGTCGGTGCGTTACTGGACGCGCGCGCGGTGCACGGCGGGCGCACCGCCTACGACCACCTGCGGTTCCTGGCGGTGACCGCGGGTATCCCGCGGCGACGGATCACCGAGGTGGTGGACCTCGTCGGTCTCACCGCGGTCGCCCGGTCCCGCGCGAAGGAGTTTTCGCTCGGGATGGCGCAGCGGCTGGGAATCGCGGCCGCGTTGCTCGGTGATCCGGGAGTGCTGATACTGGATGAGCCGATCAACGGGTTGGACACCGAGGGGATTCGGTGGCTGCGCGGGTTGCTGACCGGACTGGCCGGTGAGGGACGCACGGTACTGCTGTCCAGCCATGTGATGAGCGAGATGGAGCTGACCGCCGACCATCTGGTCGTGATCGGCCAGGGTCGGCTGCTGGCCGACATGCCGATGCGCGCGTTCATCGCGGCCAACTCCGAGACCTCGACCGTGGTCCGGGCCACCGACCAGGACAGGCTGTCCGCGCTCCTGCGCGAGCGAGGGGCCACGATCCGGCCGGATCCGGGAGGCGGCTGGATCGTCGGTGGGCTGGACGCCACGGCCATCGGCGAGCTGGCCAACGCACAGCGGCTCAGCTTGCGCGAGCTGACGCCGCGGTACCGCTCGCTCGAGGAGGTCTACACCCGGATGACCAGGGACGCGGTGGAGTACCGGACCGCCCGGCACGCCATTGCCGGCGGAACGGAGACGTCATCGTGACCCGGCACCCGACCGTCGAGGTCACCACGAGGTTCACCGGGGTGCTGGCCGGTGAGTGGGTCAAGCTGAGCACGGTTCGCTCGACCAGGTGGGCGCCGGTGGTGCTGGTGCTGGTCACTGTCGGGGTCGCGTTCCTCGGGGGGATCACCGAGAGCATCCAGCGGGGCGAGACGATCCTGGGCAGCACGGCCAACGGATCGGTGCTCGGGATGCTGGTCGCCGGGTTGCTCGGCGCGATGGCGATGTCGAACGAGTACGGCACCGGAACGATCCGTGCGACGTTCGGCGCCTGCCCGCGGCGGCTTCCCGTGCTGGGAGCGAAGGTGGCCGTGGTCGCGACGCTGGTGTTCGTCGTGGCGTTGCTGGCCTGTGCCGGCGCTCTGCTGACCGGCCTCGCGGTGCTCTCCGGAAAGGGCTACGCCACGGGCGATCCGCTGCCGGCGCTGCTCGGCATGGCAGCGTGCTTCGCCGCAGTCGCGGTGCTGGGGTTGGCGGCGGCGGCGATCCTGCGGCATGCCGCGGCGGCGGTGGTGGCCGTGGTCGGTGTCGTCCTGCTGCCCTCGCTGCTCGGGCCGTTGTTCGGCGCATGGCAACGGTGGGTCGTCGGCGCGTCGCCGATGGCCGCCGTGCAGAAGCTGGCGCAGAGCACCGACGCCGCACCCGACGCCCCGGGCGGTCTCGGACCGTGGCAGTCGCTCGGCCTGGTCGGCGCCTACACGCTGGCCGCGCTGGTGGTGGCCGGGTGGTTACTGCGGCGCCGCGACGTCTGACGCATGATCAAAGGAGCGCGATGGTGTTCGACGCACCACGATGGCGGGCCGTGACCCGGGGGATGGCCACTGTGCCGTCGGAACTGTGGCGGGACCTCAACCCGATGGCCGGCGCGCCGTTGCGGCGATGGCACGCCCCGCGGCTGCCGTGGGCGGGTTGGTTGCCGCACACGCTGGTCCTGGCCGGCGCGGTCGTGGTGGGTGTGCTGGCCTGGCGGGCGGTGTCCTCGGCTGCTCCGGATGCCGGGCAGGGGGCGGTCCTGCTGGGTGCGCTGCAGGGGGTGCCGCTCGTGCTGTGCCTGTACCGGCCGATGGCCGGGTGGTGGGTGTCGCTGATCGCCGGGATGCTGGTGAGCGAGGTGTCCAGGGCAGGCGCGCTCGGCCCGGTGTGGGCAGAGCCGGCGGTCCTGGCCCATCTGGGTGTGCTCGCCCTGGTGGCGTTGCGGACGCGGCCGAGGGTCCTCGTGGAGATGTGGCTGTTGACACTGCTCGCCGGCGCGATCCTGGTGCAGCGGATGCCCGCCGGGTACGACGCGACCGACCTGCTGGAGCTGAGCGCCCTGTCCGCGGTCGCGCTCCTCACCGCCGGGGCGTTGCGCGGTCGCGGCGAGGCGCGCCGGCGGCTGGCCGAGCAGGAGCGGGTCAGCGCCACCGAGCGGGAACGGCGGGCGATGCTCGAGGAGCGCAGCCGGATCGCCCGCGAACTGCACGATGTCCTCGCCCACCACATGTCCGTGATCGCGATCCAGGCCGAGGCCGCGCCCTACCGGGTCACCGACCCGCCGCACCCGCTCACCCGGAGCTTCGCCACCATCCACAGCCACGCCACGGACGCCCTCATCGAACTCCGTCGCGTCCTCGGTGTCCTCCGCGCGACCGAACCCACGGCCGAGACCGCGGCGCCCATCGCACCCCAACCCACCCTCCGCGACGTCGACGTCCTGGTCGCCGGCGCCCGCGCCGCCGGTCTGACCCCGGTCGTGGCGGTCACCGGCACGCCGCGCCCGATGCCACCGGGGCTGGAGTTGTCGGCGTACCGGATCCTGCAGGAGGCCCTGAGCAACGTCATGCGACACGCACCCGGCGCCGAGGTGGACCTGGAGATCGCCTACCAGCCGAGCACCCTGCGGCTGCGGGTCCGCAACGGACCGCCTTCCAGTCCACCAGCACCATCCACCGGTACCGGACACGGCATGCTGGGCATGCGCGAACGGACCGCGATGCTCGACGGGCGACTCACCACGAGTCCGCTGCCCGACGGCGGCTACCTCGTCACAGCCGTCCTGCCGGAACGGAAAGGTGAGGGCAGTTGACCATCCGGGTGCTGATAGCCGACGACCAGGCACTGATCCGCGAGGGACTCGCCGTGCTGCTCGCCGCCCAGGCCGACATCGAGGTCGCCGGCGAGGCCGCCGACGGGCGGGAAGCCGTCGACAGAACCGCTCGGCTCCAACCGGATGTCGTGCTCATGGACATCCGGATGCCCGTTCTCGACGGCCTCGAGGCGACCCGCCAAATCACCCGTGCCGGGTTGGCCGGCAAAGTGCTCGTGCTCACCACCTACGACCTCGACGAGTACGTCTACCAGGCCCTGCGGGCCGGTGCCAGCGGCTTCCTCCTCAAGGACGCCTCCGCCAACACCCTCACCGACGCGGTCCGCGTCGTCGCGGCGGGCGACGCGCTGCTCGCCCCCTCGATCACCCGCCGGCTGATCAGCGAGTTCGCCCGGCTCGGCGCGGTCCGGGCACCCGCCCGTGCTCAGCTCGACCGGCTCACCGACCGCGAGACCGAGGTCCTCACCCAGATCGCCGGCGGGCTGTCCAACGCCGAGATCGCCACCCGGCTCGTGATCGCCGAACAAACCGTCAAGACCCACGTCAGCCGCATCCTCACCAAGCTCGACCTCCGTGACCGCGCCCAGGCCGTCGTCCTCGCCTACGAGATCGGCCTCGTCAAACCCCCACAGGACCCGTGACCGGGGTCAGGTCGCAGGTTCGGCGGTGAGCTCCACCAGCCACGCCTGTTCGGGGGCCAGCAGGGGCGGGCGCAGGCCCACCTCGGCGAGGCCTTCCGGCGTTGCGCCCCGAACCCTCAGCGCTCGAAGCGCCCAGCCTGGATCGCCCTGGTGAGCGCCAGCGCGTCCCCGCGGAGCACGGGACCCGCCACGTTCTTCGAGTCCCGCACCTGATCCAGCGTGTTGCGCACCTCAACGCAGTTCTGACCGTTCTGACTACGCCTCGACTTCCGCCACACGTGCTCGGTTGTCACAGGTCTCCTCCATTCGCTTACGCAGATCGTCAACGAGTCTCGCCGACGCGTCCGCGGACAGAACCAGCGGCATGATCTGCTCGATCGAGCGTCGATAGGCGCGAACATCACGGTCCTCGTGCAGCATGAGAATCGACCGCCGCGTCTCGACGAAGGCGATCGTTGCGCTACGCGCCAACACCCGCCTGCCAGTGGCGGCATCGCTCGACTCGATGAGGGTGAACGCGCCCTCCAGTCCTGGATGCCAGCCCCGATGGTCGGGAACGATGCGCAGATCGACGTTCGGACGAGCAGCCATCTCCAGCAGGTGCCGGAGCTGCTCGATCATCACCTGTCTGCCGCCGATCTCCTGATTGAGTGCACCTCGGCCGAGCAGAACCAGGATATCCGCAGGGTTGCGCTTCGTCAGCACATCTCGGCGGCCGATCCGCGTCGCGACTCTGGTGGCGATCTCGCTGGTCGGTACACCACCGGCCGTCATGATCGCCTTGATGTAATCGGAAGTCTGGAGCAGGCCGGGGACCAGCAGCGGAGCCACCTCGACGATCCTGCTGGCGTTCTGCTCCCAGTCGAGGTAGGCGGTCATCTGCTGGCGCTGCTCCGGCAGGGTGGTCGCGGACCATTGTGACTCAGCGGTGCCGTACGCCAGCGTCATGATCTCCTCGTAGCGTTCGCCGTTGACGCCCAGCGTGGTGAGGACCTGAGCCACCTGCTCGGGCTTCGGCGTTCGGTCGCCGGTCTCCCATCGGGACAGCACGCCGATGTCCCGATCGATCGCCTTTCCGAGCTGACGCAGGAGCAGCTTCTTCTCCTCACGCGCCTGGCGCAGTGCCGCACCGAGCGCGAGAGCCTTCGGGGTTCGAGCCATCGTGAAATTCCTATCGGAGAGTTACCGCAAACTTCACCTGATGCGGTGACCGCAAGCCATTGGCAATCTTTTGTGGGCTTGGAAAATACTCAGCAAGTCCACGACACAAGCTACCGCACGGAAAGGGAACCGGCAGAATGCGAAACTCGTCAACGGGCATCTGGGCCAACCTCGACGAGGGCTGCTCGATGACCTGCAAGGTGGAGGGCAGCGACATGGCGACGATCGCGATCGCCGGTGAGAACCACAGCCTGGAGTTGGTCTTCAACGCCGAAGGCCTGCGCAAACTGGCCCAGTCCACCGGCACGGCCATGGTCGAGATGGACGCCCTGTTCGAGCGAGAGAACGCGGTCAGGGAATCAGCGTGAAATGCAACTCGCCGCACGCCGCCGTCTGGCTGAACATTCCCCGAAGCACGCACCTACGCGCCGGATTCACCGCCGACGGCGACATCCACGTATCGTTCGGCTCCTCGAACGACGAGGTGAACGTGGTGTTCGAACGCCCGGCCCTGGCACGCCTGGTGGAGGTCGCCGACCATGTGTTGGCGGTACCGCCCCGAAAAGGCGGCGTCATGACGACGCGGCCGGCCTACGTCAGGCCGAGGGTTCGGCGGTGAGTTCCACCAGCCACGCCTGTTCGGGGGCCAGCAGGGGCGGGCGCAGGCCCACCTCGGCGAGTGCGCGGCCGGTGAGCACTCTCGGCGACCAATCCGGGCCGGAGGACCCCACGGTCATCGGCGGCCCGGCCGGCTCGACCACGCGTACGCGGTACCGGCGGTCCGGGTCGAGGCCGGGCGGGCGCATCGCGGTCGGGACCGCGTTGGCGGAGGTGGTCAGCTGGACGTGGGCGAACAGCGCGGCCGACCGGTCGGGTGCGACGACGCCGTGGACGTACACCGACGGGTCGGGGTGGTCGGCGCGTACGACCTCGCCGGTGTGCAGGAGGGCGCGGTGTTCGCGGTAGTAGGCGATTCCCGCCGCCATAGCGGCTACTTCGGACTCGGAGGCGGACGCGATGTCCCATTCCAGGCCGAAGTGGCCGAACAGCGCCGTCGCGTAGCGGAACGACGTGTGCTGGGTGCGGCCGCTGGAGTGGACCGTCGGCGGGCCGACGTGGGCGCCGGTCAGCTCGGGTGGCAACAGCAGGGCGGTCCAGCGTTGGATCGTCTGGCGTTCCAGGGCGTCGTTGGAGTCGCTGGTCCACACGCGGTCGGTGCGCGCCAGGATCTCGAGGTCGACCCGGGCGCCGCCGCTGGAGCAGCTTTCGATCTCCACGCCGGGGTGTCGTGCGCGTAGCTCGTCGAGGAGGCGGTAGATCGCGACGGTCTGGCCGTGGACGCCGGAACGGCCCCGGTGCCCGGCGGCGACCAGGTCGCGGTTGTGGTCCCACTTCACGAACGCGATGTCGTTGTCGCGCAGCAGTTCGTCGAGGCGGGACAGCACGTACGTGTACGCCTCGGGGACGTTCAGGTTCAGCACCTGCTGGTTCCGCGCCCTCGGCGGCAGCGTGCCGTCACCCGGCGCGAGGACCCAGTCCGGGTGTTCCCGGAACAGGTCGGAGTCCTCGTTGATCATCTCGGGCTCGACCCAGATGCCGAACTCCATGCCGAGGCCCGTGACGTGCTCGATGAGCGGGGTGAGGCCGGACGGCCACACGGTTTCGTCGACGTACCAGTCGCCCAGGCCGGCGGTGTCGTCGCGGCGGTGGCGGAACCAGCCGTCGTCCAGTACGAAGCGTTCGACGCCGATCCTGGCCGCCACGTCGGCGAGGTCGCGCAGGCGGCCGAGGTCGTGGTCGAAGTAGACGGCCTCCCACGTGTTCAGCACGACCGGGCGCGGCGTGGCCGGGTGCCTCGGGCGCGACCGGAGGTACGTGTGGAACGCGGCGCTGAGGCCGTCCACCCCACGGCCGCTGTACGCGGCGTAGAGCCACGGCGAGGTGTACTCCTCCCCCGGCGCCAGGATCACCTCGCCGGGGGCCAGCAGCTCGCCGCCGCCGAGGACGGCGGGGCTCTCGGGCATCCGCTCGGCGTGGGTGACGTGGTTGCCGCTCCACGCGACGTGCAGGCCCCACACCTCGCCGTGGCGGAAGCCGAAGCCCGCGGTACCGGCGAGCAGCGCCAGCGTGGCGTCGTGGCCGGTGCGGCCGCGGCGGGACTCGCGGGACCAGGTGCCGAGATCGAACCGCCTGCGCTGCGGGTGGCGTTCGCGGGCCCAGTGGCCGGTGAGGTCGAGCAGCTCGGTCGCCTGGGCCGGTACCGGGAGCGCGGCCTCCAGGCCGTCCAGGGTGTACGGGTCGGTGCCGTCGTTGACCAGGCGCGACCGCAGCCGGAGCACGCCGGAGCGGGTCAGCTCGACGGTGAGCTCCAGGTGCAGCATGGCGTGCGGGTCCTCGGCGACGACGAGCACCGACGTGTCGGTGACGCGCAGGTCGGCCACCCGGAACGAGGTCACCCAGGCGGTTCCGGCGCGGTGGCCGCGCAGGCCGGGGCGGCCCTGGTAGCCGCGGACGGCCTCGGGCAGGAGCGACACCGGGACCGGCGCGTCCGGGGTGCTGTTGGCCTGCGGCGGCACGGCGGTGTCGGCGAGGACCAGCAGGTCGTCCTCGGACAGGTCGCCGAGCGGGGCGCCCCAGTGCACGACCACCGGCAGACCGCCGCCGCGGGCGTCGAGGACCAGGCTGACGGTGTCCGAGGTGAGGTGGACGACGGTCATCCTTTGGTGGCTCCCAGGGTCAGGCCGGCGCGCAGGTGGCGTTGCAGGACGAAGAAGATGATCAGCGTGGGGATCGCGACGATCACCGAGCCGGCGGACAGCAGGTTGTAGTCGGTGAAGAACTGGCCGCGCAGGTTCTGCAGCGAGCTGGTCACCGGCATCTTGTCGCCGGTGCGCATGAACGCCACGGCCCAGAAGAAGTCGTTGTAGACCCAGGTGATCTGCAGCGTGGCGAGCGCGGCCAGCGCCGGGCGGCACAGCGGCAGCACGAGCTGCCAGTACCGGCGCAGCACGCCGGCGCCGTCCACCAGGGCGGCCTCGGTCAGCTCGCGCGGCAGCGTCTTCATGTAGTTGCTGAGCACGAACGTGCAGAACCCGGTCTGGAACGCGATGTTCGCCGCGATCACCGCGACGTAGGTGTCGTAGAGCGAACCGGAGTCGCTGACGTCGTAGGACAGCTCGAAGTTGAGGAACAGCCGGAACAACGGCACCAGCAACGCCTGCTGTGGCAACAGGTTCGCCGCGGTGAACAGCGCGAGCAGGGTGAGGTTGAACGGGAAGCTGAACCGCGCCAGCACGAACGCCACCATCGACGCCAGCAGCAGGGTGATCAGCACGGACGGGATGACGATGATCGCGGTGTTGTAGAACGACTGCCCGAACTCGCCGCGCGACCACGCCTCGACGTAGTTGTCGAGGGTGAACCCGCCGACCGAGAAGTACCCGTTGACCGACGTGTAGTCGAAGTCGCGCAGCGAGTTGTAGACCGCCCACGCGATCGGGAAGATCCAGCCGACCGCCATCACGATCAGGAACGCCTGCAACACCACCCGCGCCGGTCGCACGGGCTTGCGCCGCTTCTTGACCGCCGCTGTCACTTCTGCTCCCGCATGACCTGGATCAGGTAGATCACGATGAACACCGTGGAGATCGCGATCATGATCGTCGCCAGCGCCGAGCCGAAGCCGACCCGGCTGGCCTCGCCGATCACGTTCTGCGTCACCAGCGTGGAGATCAGCTCCAGGCCGTTTCTGCCCTTGTTGATCACCCAGGCGATGTCGAACGCGCGCAGCGACTCGATCACGGTGATCACCAGGATGACGATGTTCACCGGCCGCATCACCGGCCAGATGACCCGCAGGAACGTCCGCACCTCACCGGCGCCGTCCACCGCCGCGGCCTCGCGCAGTGCGGGGTCGACCGCCTTCAGCCCGGCCAGGTACAGCAGCATGATGTAGCCGGTGTGCCGCCAGCCGGCCGCGACCAGCACCGCCCACAGGTTGATGTCCGGGTTGCCGAAGAAGTCGATCCTGGCGCCGCCCTCCAGGCCGAGCACCTCGTTGAGCAGCCCCTGGTCGCGGGAGTAGATCAGCTGCCAGATGAAGCCGACCAGCGCCAGCGACAGCACCACCGGCATGAAGAAGATGCTCTGGTAGATCCGGCTGCCGCGCAGCTCCCGGTCCAGCATGACCGCGAGGATCACGCCGAGCAGGGTCGGCCCGACGAAGAACACGACCAGCCAGAGGACGTTGTGCCGGATCGCGGGGCCGAACGGCGGGTAGTTGGTGGTCGCGTCCTCGTAGTTCTGCCACCCGACGAAGTTGATCTCGCTCAGGTTGCCGATGCCGTTCCAGTCGGTGAACGACAGCAGCACGGTGGCCAGGGCCGGACCCCACACGAGCCCGACCACCACCACCGTCGGCACCGCGACCATCAACGCGACGGTCAGGACGTCGACCCCGGACAGCGTGCGCACGCGGCGCGGCCGGCGGGGCGGGCGGCGCACCGCCTGGTCAGCCACCGAAGATCGACGCCTTCTGTTCCTCGATGCTCTTGGTGAGCCCGTCGACGTCGTCGGGGTCGCGGAGGAACGCCTGCAGCGACGGGATCATCACGGTCGAGGCGAAGTCCGGGCGGGTGTCGCGGTCGAGGAACTGGGAGATCGACTTGGCACCGGAGACCAGCTCCTGCGACTTCTTCTGCAGCGCGCTGTAGCCGCTGGTGTCGGCGTCGTCGTGCGCGGCGACGTTGTTCGGGTCGACGGCGAGGTAGGCGTCCTCGGCCTCGGCGGTGCCGAGGTAGCGCAGCAGGTCCTTGGCGCCCTCCTCGTTGCGCGGGCGGGCGGCCATCATGAACCCGTCGATCGGGGCCTCGACGGCGTCGGCGCCGACGGCGGGGTCGATCTCGGGGAACGGGAAGAAGTCCAGGTCGTCGCGCTCGGGGCCCTCGGGGAACTGCTGGCCCATGAACATGCCGATCAGGTACATGCCGGACTCCTTGCGCAGCAGCGTCTGCGCCGCCTCCTGCCAGGTGCGGCCGAGCGCGTCCGGCTGGTGGTAGGGCAGCAGCTCGCGCCAGGCGTCGAAGACGTTCTTGACCTCCTGGGAGTTCCACGGGCGCTCGCCGGCCATCAGCTCGACGTGGAAGTCGTAGCCGTTGATCCGCAGGTTCAGGTAGTCGAAGGTGCCCATCGCGGGCCAGCCGTCGGAGTCGCCGAAGGAGAGGGGGACCAGGCCGTCGCCCTGCATCTGCTTGGACAGCGCGACGAACTCGTCCATGGTGGCGGGCGGGGTGTAGCCGCGCTCGGCCCAGACGCTCTTCCGGTAGAAGACGGCCCACGGGTAGTAGTAGAGCGGCACGAAGTACTGCTTGCCGTCGGCGCCGGTGGCCTGCTGCTTCATGGCCTCGGAGAAGCCGGAGCCGATGTCGGACCAGACGTCGGAGATGTCGCCGACCAGGCCCTGCTCGGCGAAGAACTGCATCCGGTAGCCGGCGAACCAGCCGAAGACGTCGTCCGGGCCGCCCTGCAGGTAGTTGTTGATGTTCTCCTGGAACGAGTTGTGATCGACGGTGTTGATGGAGACCTCGGCGTCGTGGCCCTTCATCATCGCGGCGATCGCGTTCTTGGGGACCTCGTCCGACCAGTTCGACCCGAACGTCACGGCACCGCCGCCGCCACCGCCGTCGTCGCCACCGCCACAGCCGGCCAGGCCGGCGAGGGCACCCGCGCCGAGCGCTCCCTTCAGCAGGGTCCGTCGCCGGATCGCCATGGCGGAGACCCCGCCGGCTAAGGGTCGAGGGTTCATCATCGAACGCGCCTCCTCGGGCCGAAGTCGAACAACACTGAACGCGACCTCTCAGAATCGAAACCCTGGCCAACCCCGGGGCGGGCTGTCAAGAGGCCGGGCGGGAAGCGACGCCCAGATCGTGACGGCGCCCGCGCGTCACCCTTCTGGGGCGACACGTCGGGCAAAGATGTTCGATTGCGTTAGTTTATGGTTGAATGGCGATCGGATTCGGGAACTTCACGGGGTCGGGTTGGGAGAGGCGATGCTGGCAGCGGAGAGGCAGGCCCGGATCGTCGAGGAGATCCACAAGCGGGGCGCCGTCCGTGTGATCGAGTTCGCGCAGATGCTGGGCGTCTCGGACATGACGATCCGCCGCGACCTGGACGCGTTGGCCCAGCAAGGACTGCTGGACAAGGTACACGGCGGGGCGACCCGGCGCTCGGCCTCGACCGAGGAGCCGGGGTTCGAGGCCAAGTCGCTGCGCCAGCAGCCGGAGAAGGAGGCCATCGCGCAGGCCGCGGCCGAGCTGGTCTCGCCGGGGACCGCGGTCGGGCTCTCGGCCGGCACCACGACCTGGGCGCTCGCGCACGTGCTGCGCCAGGTCGACGGCCTGACGATCGTGACGAACTCGATGCGCATCGCCGACGTGCTGCACGCCCGGCCGTCGACGGATCAGAACGTGGTCGTGGTCGGCGGCGTGCGCACCCCGTCGGACGCGCTGGTCGGCCCGATCGCGGTGTCCGCGTTGGGGCAGCTGCACCTGGACATCGTGTTCCTCGGCGTGCACGGCATGGCCGAGACCGCCGGGTTCACGACGCCCAACCTGCTGGAGGCCGACACCGACCGCGCGCTGGTGGCGGCCGGCCGCCGGCTGGTCGTCCTGGCCGACCACACCAAGTGGGGCACGGTCGGCCTGTCCACGATCGCCCGCCTGTCCGACGCCGACGTCGTCATCTCCGACGAGGGCCTACCGGACGAGGCCAGAGCCGCCCTCACCGAACACGTCGAGGACGTGCGCCTGGTTCCGATCGGGGAGATGAGCGCGTGAGCGGGAGCGACGAAGCGTCCGCCGGCTGGACCGACGAGCAGCGCAGCCGTGAGGAACGAACGGCGAGCAGCACAGGAGGGAAGCCGGGGGGTAGCGCAGGAGCGGAGCGAACCGAAGCCACCGTGAGCGGGAGCGACCAAGCGTCCGCCGGCTGGACCGACGAGCAGCGCAGCCGTGAGGAACGAACGGCGAGCAGCACAGGAGGGAAGCCGGGGGGTAGCGCAGGAGCGGAGCGAACCGAAGCCACCGTGAGCGGGAGCGACCA
>NZ_JAFFZE010000036.1 GCF_025165815.1 Actinophytocola gossypii
CGCACCAAGTGGACGATGCGCTGGAAGCCAGTACTCAACGCCTTCGCCATCACGTTCGGTGACCGCTGGCCGGGAGCCGAGACCTACTGATCAACAACGCCGGACACACCGATCATGGGATAGACCCGGCCCGGTCACCTTTTCAACGTGCCGCGACAGTCAGTAGCGGGTGATGTGCACGGTTCGATGCGAGCAACGGCCACTCGCGCGCGCTGAGGGCAGAAGAGGCCGGGGTAGGTGCCAGAGGGGCACGCTGTCTCGGGTGTAGCGAACGTGCTGACGGGCGTCGACCCTGAAAGGGTGCCCCGCAGGGGCAGGTGCACGGCGGGCGAAACAACAACGGGTCATGTGTGCGGGAACCAGAGCAACTCAACGGTGTCGATGTCGGCGTATCGGCTGCAGCATGGAAACGGTCGATCTCCTTCCGGTGTGTAGGAGGAGGTTGTGCGGCATGACGAGAGAGGTATGAGGGCGTTCCTTGCGGTAGCGACCGAGTGCATCGGTAGGAAGGCGTGAGTGCCAGCCCTGGCACTCCGTCGGCAAGTAACCCCTCGGGGGCTCAGGTCCAGGATGCGGCGTCCTCGAGTCCGCCCTGGTGATCCACAAGTGCGGCCAAAGTCATCGAGATTCATCATGCACATGATCGGCATGTGCAGGTCGCCGCTGGGTCCCAAAGATAGATCCCGCGGCAGACCGAGAGCGGTGTGGATGTGCGGCTGGAACAGGCCGGCGACACGTACACGTTCTCGGCCGAGCTGGTGAAGAAGCCGGGATGGAAATCGTCAACAGAACCGTCTTGTCCGCGAACATGCAGGTCAAGGGCTCTATGGTCGGCGATTGATGGGCGTGACGACGTGCAATAGTTGCCATCGAAGAGTCGCCGCGACATGAGGTTCAGCCCGAGTTGCCAGCCGTGCTTGGCGTCTGCCCGCGTACATGCCGGCGGTCACCGGCATCTGGTTGCCCCAGGGCCTGCGTCGGGAATTAACACGAGCAGGTCAGGGACGGAGGTGCGGCGCGCCACAACACTTGCGAATGACGTTGGCGGTGAGCGGACCGCCGTCGGTCGTCCGGATGATCGCGCGCAGGTCCTCCGACGCGGCGGCAATGCGTAGCCGTTCTGGGAAATGATCGGCGCACCACAGCGGTTCCAAGATGCCTGCGACGGCGTCTGGATGTGCGGACAGGTGGTGCGCAACGTCCGGCCAGCGGACCACCACCAGCGACCATAGGGCCAGCGCGTCCGGGTCCACGTCAGAGTCCTCAAGGAAACGGATTGAGCGCAGCAGACTGAACGTGTTAACGAACTTCTTGACCGATCTCGGGTTGTCGCCAAGCACGGACGCGAACTTCCGCAGCGTGTGCTCGGCCCGCCCACGTTCAGCCGCGGTTGACAGCGCGGTGACGACCGACGCAGCCTGCCCTTCCTCGAACGCACGTAACCGGGCCTCCAGACCGCTGATGCGGCGCCGCGTCTGGGGAGCCGGGGCGGGGTCGGCCACACCGCTCCGCGACGTGGTTGGCGCTGCAATGCGCAGCATGTTGTCGAGGAAGGCAGACTGTGCTGCCCCGGTCAGCGCAGGCATCGGGACGGTGAGCTGGAACAGCTTGTCCAAGAACAGGTATCCCAGCGGGGTGCCCAGTTCGTCCGCGCATTTGGTGAACTGTTCGTGCCGCGCCTCGTAGCCTCGGCGCAGCCACGCCCCATCCGCAGCCACGACGAAGTAGGCAGCGCGCCGCGCCCGCTCGCGAGGGTCGCTGGAGGCGCGCACCAGCGTCTGCACGGTGTCCAGCAGGTCCACCACGTACGTCTGGTCGCACCGGTCCAGGTCGTCGACAAAGAACACCACCGGCTTGTCCGAGCGCTCCAACAACCAGCGAAAGTGCGCGGCGATATCGGCCATCGGGTTCGACTGGGTTTGCTCAAACAGTCGAGCGCCGCGCACGGAGTCCCACAGGAGCAGTCGCGCGGCCAGCAGTGCGCCTCCGGTCAGCGTAGCCAGCGCGGCGGCCAAGGCTGTGATCGCCTTGAGCGGTTGCTCCCAACCGGTGACCGCGCCGCCCGAGGGCCAGATGAGCATCCCGACCCCCGCAGCGACCGCAGCCACCAGGGCAAGCGCCACCAAGTAGGGCGCGCCAGTCCGACGAACCCGGGCGACCGACTCACTTACACGCAACAGCGGGCGCCGCCACCATGACCTGCCGCTGCGGATCTCCGCGCGCAACACGGTCAGCAACGACCACCACGCCGGGGCAAGCCGGGACTGGCGCCACGCGTCGAATCGGGCCACTCGAAAGAACCCGCCCAGGCGGGCCTCCATCAGGTTGAGCAAGGTGCTCTTGCCCGACCCCCATGGTCCGTCCAAGTGCAGCAGAAACGATGTGGAGGGTCGGGTGGCATGCATCTCTACCAGCCGCATTCCGATCACCGTGGCCAGTGGCCCCCGATTGAGCAGGTCGACCTCAGCCGGGTTGTCATCAGACCAGTCCAAATCCTCCTCGCCTGAGCCAACCCGTTCCGTTGGATCAAACGAGTCGGGGTACTCCGCCAACGCCGGCCGGTGGCTTGTCGGCGGTGGCGGCCCGCCACCTGCGAGATTGCGGACGAGCGGAGCACGTCCGGCGGAAGCATCACCCCTCGCCACCGGGGCCGGATAGCCAAGCGTGACCAAGCGCCGGCGGACGGCCTCATACACGTCGTCCAGAGCCAGCTCAGCGCCTGCGTCAGGAATGCCCTGACGCAGGCTGCGAATGAGCTCACCGGTGAACGCGGTGTACAGCTCGCCCGCCGGCGCGAGCGCGATCTCGTTCGGCCCGCTTGAGGCGAGTAAGAAGGCGCCATGCGGCTCGAGAGTAGGCAGTTCCTTGGTCGCCGGCAGGATGGCACGGCCGCTGTAGGCACAATCCAGGATCAGGATCCGCACCCGCGCCCTGCTCCCCTGTAACTCGTGGGCTACCTGCTCGGCACTCAGCGCGGTGCTATGCAAAAGTCTGACGTTGGTCCGGGTTGTCGCCAGGTTCAAATGTCCGTGGTCGTCGACAAGGCCGTGCCCACTGTAGTAGACCACCAGCACATCCGCCGTCTCGGCGACATCGCTCAGCGTGGTCGCCGGTACGATCGGATCGTCCGGGTCCTGAATCACGGTCGTACGGAACCCGCCCTGCTCTTCCAGGACCTGGGCTAGGTCCTGGAGGTTGTTGCGGATCTGCGGCAAGTCCGGCATCTCGGTGTCGGAGTAACTAGAGACGCCGATCAGAACCGCCTCGCGGGCCGTGGCCCGCGGCTCGTCCTCGTTCACGCCGCGATCATCCCAGAAAATGTCCGCGCGGCGCACCGAACGCGATATAGCTGCTGATCGACATCAACTGACCAGGGGCGTAAGCTCATGAGCTGGGAGTCGGCTACAGGTGAAGCCCACACACCCGGCGCATTGTGGAGGGATTTGGCCCTGGCCGCGGACCAAGGTGCCGGTAGCTGTGGCTTGATCAAAGGCCGAGTTCTCCCGTTGACGCAGTGAGATCGTGTTCGTCAGCTGCGGCGTATGCCTCGACGTAAAAGGTTGCCGCTGCAGATGCGGCCGTGACCACTAGTCGAGCGGTTGCAACGTCGAGTTCAGGACGGCCGTAGACACCATGTCCCGTGCCGAATCCTTCATTCCGGATCTCTCCGATGCCGTTGACGATGGAGTTAAGTCCTTTCAGCACGCCGCGGCGCTGCCTGGCCCCCGGCTCGTCACCTCGGATGCCCTGGTCGTCCAGTCCGAGGGTGATGTTGACCTTCTTGGCGAGGTCGGGCAGGTCCAGTTTGGTTTCCTTCCCCGTGCCCTCCAGCCCGAGGATGGCCTTGAATACGGTCTCCAGTAGCTCCTTGGCGGCCCCGATCGCCAGCGGCGGGTCGTCCCGCATACCGAGCCGGATCCGAGCAGCATGTTCGTCGACATCGCGCAGTCCTAGCTGTTGAGCTGCGGCCTGAAGGTCATCCGTCGCGTTCTCGTGCGTCTCCTGCCCGCCGTAGAGGTCGGCGTGCAGGGCAGGGTCATGCGTGCGAAGCCATTCTGGCAGGCCGAGGAACTCCTCAACGACAGAAAGGCTTTCGAAGACGGTTTCGCCCCCGCGTTTCTTTCGCTGCCCGAGGATGTCAGGAACGACATCGAAGATGTTGCCGTGGTAGTCGGGGTCATTCCAATTCAAGCTGCGAAGCAGCCGACCGTGGCCCTCGACCACGTCCCGGGTGTCGGTGAGGATGCCCAACTCGACCCAGTCTCCTCGATCGAACTTCGCCTCGATCGCCTTGGAGACGGCGAGGATGACCTTGTTGGGGCTGACGTCGTCGCGCATGGGCTCCATTGTCCTCATCGATCGCGCGATGCTTTCGGACTCCTCGTGTCCTTGAGATCTCGGATCGAGCTGGCTAACCTGGCTGGCGGCTTCCAGCGCGGACCGCAGGTGGTGGTTCTGTGTAGTCAGCCGTTGGATCTGGGCCATGGCGACCCGCAGGGTCTCGGTCAGTTCACGGTTCGCTCGTCGGAGTTTCGCGTTGCGCCTGGTCAACCGAGGTCCTGGACCTCGCCGGCATGCGCGACGCCGCGGCCGCCCAAGCCGTCGACAACTGGAACGAGTACGCCGCGGTCGTGCACGGCACCCCGCAGCACCTGCCCTGGAACGTGTTCGCCGACCGCGTCCGGGACGCGGAGAAGGCCGCGCCCCGGCCCAAGCGCGAGCTGGAGAAGGAGGCCCTGGACGCGGTGCTGGCCGACCTCGACCTGGCTGACATCGACGCCGCCGAGGCGCTGAAGACTTCCGACCCGGACGCGCACGCCCACTTCCTCGACCGGTCCCGCAAGGAGCTGGAGACGGTGGACGCCGCCTGGCAGGCCAGCACCTACACCATCGAGCAGGCCCGCGCCGCCTACACCGCGCAGCCCTGCATCGCCGGCGCTGCGCGCCCACGAGGGCTACAAGGGCTTCCCCGTCGACCCGGCCGGCGCCACCCCGAACCCCACGGCGCCGACCGGGCGGCGTCTCGCCCCGCGCGCTGGCCGACGCCACCAGCAGCTCCCACCGCCCCAGCCACGTGCAGCCGGTCGCCGGCGTCGGCTACCACTACACCGACCATGAGGACCCCGAGCCCAGCAGCGGCACGTCCCCAGCCCCGCCTCACCCGCAGCGCGGGCCGCGCGGCCGAACCCCACGCCGTGCGGGCCCGCGCTGCGCTCTGCGGACACCGCCTGAGCGTTGAAGGGAGCTGACGCTCCATGCCCACGCCCGTCGCTTCCCACCCCAACCGGCCAGCCGCGCCTGCCGGAGGTCGCCCGAGGCGGTGAACATCGGCGCCTGGACGGTAGCCATCGACCCGCCCCACGCCGAGGAGGACAACGACGGGCGCATCACACTCGTCGTTGAAGGCACCGAGCTGGGATTCCTGCTGTTCATCGCCTGTGCCGACGCGACCGTCTGGATCGACACCATCGAGGTCGCGCCCGGCCTGCGCGGCAACGGACTCGGCACCCGACTGCTGGCGCTGGTGCTCGCCCTGCACCCCGGCCGCGCGACCGGACTCGCCGCGCCGACCGCGGCCTTGGCCGGCTGGTACGCCCGCTTCGGCTTCGTCCCCGCCGGGCCGCACGGCGTAATGCGCCGCGCCGCGACCCCATGACCCGCGCGCCGCGCGCGCCCAGCACCCAAGGACCGCCGCCATGCCCACCTCCCACGATCCGCTCGCCGACCACCCGCTGCTGGAGGCGATGCTGCCCGTCGCGGTGCTGACCGCGCTGGACGAGGTCAGCCACTTCACCGACACCGAACGGCAGCGGCTGGCCGCCGACGCCTCGACCACCATCGCCTCCCACGGCGACGACCTGATGTTCGGTGGCAAGCACTGCCGACCGGCCTTCACCGCCCTGGCCCGCGCTCTGGCCGTCTTGGCACACCAACCGGGCGGGGTCACCTTCGCCGGTCTGCACTGGTGTGTCGGCTCCCGCCACCACGGCACCCGTGAGCAGGCACCCTGCGCCGCCGAACTCGCCCGCGAGGCCACCCAGTAACCCGGCTCACCGAGCGTCGGGCGGCCCGGCCGGCCGGGCCGCGGACGGGATCGGCCGGGGCGCCCCGCCGCCCGCATCCGGCGCATCACTCCAGTCCACGACAAGGAAGACGTCATGCCCGCAGCTGTGCCCGCATCCTCATCCAACCCTCCGCCACCGACGCCACCGCCGGCGACCGCGGACACGATCCACCGCTACCGACGGTTCCGCCGCGACGGCCTGCCCGCCGCGCACGCCTACCGCTGCGCCACCGCCGCCGCGGCCCGCACCGCGCGCTACCGCACCGGGCCCGGCGAGGCGATCACCTTCCTGCTCGACGACCGACCCGAGCTGGCCGGGTTCACCGTCACCGCGGTCGCCGAGCACGACGAGGACCCCGACCTGTTCGGGCTCGGCGAGTTCACCGACACCCACACCGAGGACACCGTCCCGGTCTACCTCTGCGCGGAGAACCGCTACGAGTACTTCCGGCCCAGCTACACCCTCGCCCAAGCGCCGCGCGGACCTCGCCCGCCGCGGCTACGCCCGCGGCCCCGCCCACGAGCTCGCACTGCGCCAGGTCTACGAGGACGCCCGCCTGGCTCGACAGTAGATGTCTCGCTGGCCTCGATCTCCGTCCACCGCGCGACGCCGTCCGCCCGGGCTCACCAGTTTCCCCGGTTCAACTCCTTGAGCATGTCGATGTCCAGAGCCTGTTCGGCGACCATCTTCTTCAACCGGGCGTTCTCCCGCTCCAACTCCTCCAACCGCTTGGCGTCATCGCCCTTCATACCGCCGTACTGATTGCGCCACCAGTACCACGTCGCCTCGGTGATCTCCAGGCGCCGACACACCTCCGGCAGCTCCGCACCCTGCCCGAGTTGCTTCTCGCCCTCCCGCAGCTTGCGGATGATCTGCTCCGGCGTGTGCCGCCGACGTCGAGTAGCCATCGTCTTCGAGTCCTCCTACACCCATCATCGGGCATCGGACTCTCACACCAGACGGACCACTATCCGGGGACCCGGTCAGGTGGGCGTAGCCCACCGCGGAGCGACGCGTCAGCGCCCTTGATGCCGGCGGGCCGGTGTTAACGATCAGAGTCGTGTGAGGGATCGGCCGTTCTGGCAACCCCATCGAACAGGACCCGGCGTCCAGTAAACACGAACGGGTCGGCGAGGGGCATTCCCATCAGGCACGATACGTCGAGATATCACTCGAATGTGTTACCTGACCGCATCCCTGACGTTGTGCGGGTATGCCGGTTGCGTAGTTGACATTTCCGCTGGTCAAGACCCTCACGCGCGAAAAGAGCTGTATTGTACGCTACAAGCGACCGGCGCGCAACGCGACTGGTACGGTCGGCGCGTGAACACCTTCGACTGGGTCATGCCGATTCTTCAGATCCTCATCCCTGGGTTCTGCGCCATCGCGGCCTTCGGCGTCGCCGTGTGGTCGCTCAGAGTCGCTTACGGGAAGAAGACCAAGCCTGAGGTCCGTATGCACGCGTATCGGACCTTTTGCCTTGCCTGGGCGACCATCTTTAACCTGGCCTGCGTCACCGGGGTTGCGGGCTGCGTAACAGGTTTGCCCAGGTTGTACGAGGCTGGGCTGCTCTGAACCACGGGTCCATGTTCGTGCGCCAGGTGTGCGCTGCGGGTTTGTGACTTGTGGACTGGTTGGTCGTTGCCAGTGTCCCGCCCCGGGGTTTGATGGAGACATCGAACACCGGAGGATCGACTGTTATGGCGGCACCACGGAAGTACCCGGAGGAGTTGCGTGAGCGGGCGACGCGTCTGGCCGTTGAGGCCAGGCGGGACCCGGCGTCGGCTGGTGGGGCGATCAAACGGATCGCCGATCAGCTCGGGGTGCATCCGGAGGGTTTGCGAACGTGGGTGAAGCAGGCCGAGATCGATTATGGGGCGCGGTCGGGCACTACCTCGACCGATGCGGCCAGGTCGCCGAGTTGGAACGCGAGGTGCGTGAGCTGCGGCGGGCGAACCAGATCTTGAAGTCAGCGGCCAGTTTCTTCACAGCGGAGCTGGACCGTCCGTCGCGATGAAAGTCGAGTTCGTCGACTCCCAGCGGGAGACCCACGGTGTCCAGCCGGTCTTGGAGGCGCTCAAGCAGACGCCTGCCCAGATCGCACCGTCGACCTACTACGCCGCCAAGACCCGGCCTGAGTCGGCTCGTGTGGAAGGGGACCGGGAGCTGGCGTTGCGGATCGAGCAGGTGCACGAGGACAACTACAGCGTCTACGGAGCGAGGAAGGTGTGGGCCTAGCTGAACCGGCATGGCGTGGAGGTGGCGCGGTGCACGGTAGAGCGACTCATGCGCGAGATCGGACTTCATGGGCTGGTGCGGGACAAGACGCCGCGCACCACCCGCCCGGCCGCCGAGACCGGCAGGCCTGGTGACCTGTTCGAACGTGACTTCACCGCCGCCGGCCCGAATGAGTTGTGGCTCGCGGACCTGACCTACGTCCGCACCGCCGCCGGCTGGGTCTACGCCGCGTTCATCCTCGACGTGTTCTCCCGGATGATCGTCGGCTGGCAGGTCGCCACCAGCCTCTACACCGACCTGGCGCTCGACGCGCTGCGGATAGCGATCTGGCGCCGCCACGCCGCCGACGCGGACCTGACCGGGCTCGTGCAGCACAGCGACCGCGCCGTCCAATATCGAGCGATTCGCTACACCCAGCGTCTCGCCAAGGCCGGCGCGGTCACCTCAGTTGGGTCCACAGGCGACAGCTTCGACAACGCCATGGCCGAGGCGTTCAACTCGCTGTTCAAGGCCGAACTCGTCCGCAACAAAGGCCCCTGGCGAGGCCTTGACGACCTCGAGATCGCCACCGTCGAGTACATCGACTGGTACAACAACCGGCGCCTGCACGGCGAACTCGGACACGTCCCGCCCGCCGAGTACGAAGCACTACACGCGATGACCCACCCAGTCACCGCAAACCTGGAAACCAGATAAAAAAAACTCTCCCATCAAACCCGGGGCTTGACACCTATCGTCATTGGGCCCAACGAACAGCCTGACTTTACGCCTCACTCTGTATCGATCGGCGTGGACGTCGGGCTTGCAACAGTGTGTTTCCGCAAGCCATAGCCGGCAAAGAGTGATGGGACGTACGCTGTGATGTCCAAGGCGACAGAAAGATCAATTCTACTCGCCAGTAGACCCCCTTCGGTCAAACCGAACGGCCAAACCAGTCAAAGGTGCCGACACGAGTCAAGGGGTCTACGAACGCTGTGCTCCTCGTGAACCGCTGTGCTAGACCAAATCGAGGCCCACCAGGACCGTCAAAAGCGGGTCCTCACAGCCTCTGAGCTGCGAGAACCCGCTTCGCCGTCGGGCTGACAGGATTTGAACCTGCGACCCCTTGACCCCCAGGCAATTCTCTGACGTGCAGGAATAGAGAATCCCCTGCACAGAACAGAGTAGCTCAGGTCGATTGAATGCGGTTTACCTCATCAACGGCATAGTGAACTCTCCCGATTTTCTCCTTCTCCTTCATCACGACTGGACCTCGTCTTCGCGGCCTTCCGCACCGCGGCGTGCCCGCCCGCGACGTGAGCCGCGTGGTCTGGGAACACATCTACGGCGCGGTACTCGGGGCCCACGGCAGCGGAGGCGGCACGTTCAGCGCCCGTATCGTGGAAAGCGCCCGGCACCGGGAGGCCCGCCACCAGGGGACGGGCCTCTTGCGCTTCGGACTAGGCCTTGAGCCGGTAGGCGGCCAGGAAATCGTCGTCCTCGGATCGAGTGACCCTGACCAGCAGCAGGTCGTCTGTCATGGCGATGAGCTCGCCGGGCGGCTTCTCGTCGACGACGTGGCCCGTGCGGTCGATCGTGACGATCGGCGGGTTCCGTCGGGGGTTCTCCACCGAGATGCGGCCCTCGACGACTGACAGCAGAGTCGTGCCTGTGTCGAGCGGTGCCGTCTTCACCGCCTTGTCGTTCAGGCGGAACGTCACCAGTCGCATGCCGGCCTGGCATGCCACCAGCGTCGTGTCGGCGACGCACGACTCGGGGTCTGCGTCGGGGAGTCTCGCGACCTCGCGACCCGTGGCGGCGTCCAGGACCCGAACGGTCTTATCTGTGGTCACGATCACGACGAAGTCACCGGCCGTACGCACCAGGTGGGCGTCGTCGACGCTCCACGTGGGCTGCCCGGTGGCCAGGTCGAGCGCGGTGACCGTGCCGGAGCCGGTGAAGCGTCCAGCCGGGAGCGGCTTGGTCGTCGACAGCAGTGCGACGCCGCCGGCTGTGGCGTACGGCCACGCGCCCTGGTGTTCCCAATTCCGCTGACCGGTGGCCACGTCCAGGGCCACGACCCGCACCTGTGACAGGTCGGCCGGACTGCCGTCGTCCGGTGTCACGGTGACCAGGGCCGTGGTGTCGTCCGCCGCCCACAGTTCCTGCTTCCAACCCACCCTGTTCTGCGCGCAGCCCTCCGCCGGCGTCGTCGGTGTCTGCCACACCACGTCGCCGGTATCGCCCGACAGCAACGCCACACCCGGTTCGACCAGATCGCACCGGAACACGTTGTAGCCGACCAGGACGCCGTTGCCCACCAGAAGGGGCAGCCGCGGGCTGGCGCTCAGGTCCAGTGCGACGGTCCTGCCCGGCAGGTCCGCCTGGTCGGCCTGCGCCCACAGGGCCTTGCCGGACCCGACGTCGAGGAGTTCGATGCCCTCCTCCGTGCGGGCGAGCAGCCGGCCGTCGTGCAGGGCGACGCTCCCCCGGTTGAGTGACAGCGTGACACCATCGGCCGTCCAGACGCGATCGGACAGCGCCAGTGGGGACAGCTCGGCTCGGGTCCCGGGTGGCGGCGGGTCCTCGTCCCGGCTGACCAGCACCACCACGAGGACGGCGGCCAGCGCGGCCACCACCCCCACTGCGATCCACAGGGCCGACTTCTTCCGGTCCACAACCATCACTGACCCGATTCGAGCCAGTCGTTGGCGTCCTTGATGGGCGTGTGACCGCTGCCACCACCGAGCTGCTCGGCGTGCTTAACCATCGAGGCCTCGACCTCCGCCTCGGTCCGCCCCAGGTCGTCGGCCGCGAGCGACAGGTGGGTGGCGGACTCCTTGACCTCCCATGCGAGGTCGGTGATGAGTCCTTCGGCCAGGTCGGCCAGCGCCGACCACGTGTCATACGGCCCGTACTCG
Organism: Actinophytocola gossypii; assembly: GCF_025165815.1. Lineage (GTDB taxonomy): Bacteria > Actinomycetota > Actinomycetes > Mycobacteriales > Pseudonocardiaceae > Actinophytocola > Actinophytocola gossypii. The sequence continues at coordinate 11,204 of NZ_JAFFZE010000036.1, forward strand.
GTGTCCCACGTGTTGAGCTCCGCCCGCCGGTACCAGTGACCTCCGACGTACCGCGAGGCGTTGACCAGGTCCGCGGCCTTGTTGAGCTGGCTCTCGATGACCGGCAACGTGTTCGTGGCGAGGAACTTCAGGGTCTCCAGGTTGACCGCCATGCCGTCGATCTGCGTCTCGGAGAGCACCTCCGGCTTCGGGAGGTCGAACGAGCCGCTGCGGCTGACCACCGTCCGCATCGCCTCCTTGATCTGACGGTCGATGACCCGCTCGCGACCCTTGATGATCTCGGCCAGTTTCCGAAGCGCCGCATTGGTCTTGTCGATGACGTCCTTCGGCCAGTCGCCGGCGAACTCGACCGGCGGCTTGCTCGGCGAGTCCTTGATGCCGAGCAACGTCGCGAGCGGGCCCAGCGCCTCTCCGACCTTGTTCAGGATGGGCTTCGCCCCAGTGGGCAGCATGCCGAGCAGATCGATGAACGCGGTGATCGTACCGAGGTCGAAAACATTGGCAGTCCCTCGCTCCTTCATCGCCGCGTGCGTCTTCTCGGCGATCGAGAGAACGTCCTCCCTCGCCTTGGCCCAGATTCGCTGCTCGGCAAGCAACGTCGTGGCGACGAGCACGACGACGGCGTACTGGCCGTGGATGACCGCGGGCAGCGGGGTGACGAAGTTCTGCTCGAACGTCAGAATCATCGTCCCGCCCATGTCATCGTTCCCGATGCGCGACTGCAGGGTCTTGATCTTCTCCATCTCGATGTTGCCGATCTCGCTGAGCTTGTCTCCCTGCGTGGTCAGCGAGATGAACCAGGCACCATTGAGAAGGTTGTCCAGATGCGGTTCGAATTCCTTCGGGTCAGGAATGGACCGCCAGCACTCGAAAACGTCCCGGATGGTGTCCTCGAAGTGCGCGTAGACGAAGGATGCCGCGTTGGTCCCCTCGCCGTACTCGAACGCGTAGTGTTCCGGTTGGCCGTTGTACAGGCACAGCCCACCGGACCTTCGCGACGGGTTCACCGGTGGCGTGATCTCCCAGCCGTGCATCAGTTCGTTCATGTAGTTTCCGCCGTGTCGGGTCCACCCGAGGCAGTACATGTAGAAATCGATGGCCTCGTCGATGATCCGCTCGACGGTCTGGTCCAGCTGGTCCTCGAAAGCCATGCCCTCTCCCCCCGTTCAGGTGCCTGAGGTTGCGTAGGGTACTACCGTTCTCACACTCGGTGGGCGTATTCGAACTTTTGCGCGCGAGGCGTGCACGTCATCGGGTGGACCCCGAAGTCCTTGGCGATCTGCTCGACGGTCACACCGGGCTCGCGGCCACGGGCGACCCGCACAACATCGTCGCGGAACTCCTGGGGGTAGGGCTTGGGCACAGCGACATCCTCCCAGCTCACCACCTGGGCAAGCCAACTCAGATGTCACCAATCCGTGCAGCAGACCCTACCGCCAGCACGTAGTGGTCGAGACCCCGAACCCGGCCTCGACCTCAGCGAACGGTTCGCCCTTAGTACTGCAACGACAGGTTGTGATCTGGGCTAGGTTCTGGTAGTTGATCTTGTGTGTTGGTGGAGATGGTGTCCGGGTGGTCCGCGAGCTTCGAGGCGTTCGTGGGTCGGTTCGCCGGCCGGTTTCCTCGGGTGGAGTCACGGCGGCAGATGCGGTCGTATGTGCGGGGATTGCTCAGCGAGACGGAGCGGAAGAACGGCTGGACGCTGGCCGAGGCCGCAGGAGATGTGGGTCCGGAGCGGATGCAGCGGTTGTTGAACTTCTACGCCTGGGACACCGACGGCTTGCGTGATGACCTCCGCGCTGCGGTCGTCGAGGTGCTCGGTGACGAGCGGCAGGGTGTGCTGGTCGTGGATGAGACCGGTTTCCTGAAGAAGGGCCGCATGTCCGCAGGGGTTGCCCGTCAGTACTCCGGCACCGCTGGGCGGATCGAGAACTCCCAGATCGGGGTGTTTATGGCCTACGCCAGCCCGCGTGGCCGGGCGTTGATCGACCGGGAGCTGTATCTGCCCAAGGAGTGGACCTCAGACCGTGATCGTTGTCGGCAGGCTGGCATTCCAGATGACGTGAAAATGGCGACCAAAATCGTTCTGGCGCAACAGATGATCAGCCGTGCGGTCGAGGCAGGGGTGCCGTTTGGGTGGGTGACCGGGGATGAGGCCTACGGCGTGGACACAAAGTTGCGGATGTGGCTGGAATCAGAAGACATCGCTCATGTGCTGGCGGTGGCGAAGAACTCGATGGTGGTCACGATGCAGCTGACCAAAGCGCGTGTCGACCGGGTCATCGCCGAGCTTGGCGAGGACGCATGGACGCCGATGAGCTGCGGTGACGGTGCTCATGGGCCGAGGATCTACGACTGGGCGATGACAGACATCCGGCCGCTGCGATTGGTCGACCGAGGGCACTGGTTGTTGGCTCGTCGCAGCCGCGCCGACCCCACCGACATCGCCTACTACGTGTGTTTCGACCCCACCGAAACGACGATCGAGGAACTCGTGCGTGTCGCGGGTTCTCGGTGGGCCATCGAGGAATGCTTTCAGACCGCAAAGAACGAGACCGGGCTGGACCACTACCAAATCCGCGGCTACGAAGCCTGGTATCGCCATATCACCCTGTCCCTAGCCGCGGCGGCGTTCCTCGCGATCATCCGCGACGCCGCGAAAAAGGGGCTAACGAATCCGGTAACGGCCATGCCCTGATCCCCTTGTCTACCAACGAGATCCGCCGCCTATGGAACCGGATCACCATCCCCATATCCCACACCATCCACCACATCGTGCACTGGTCAAACTGGCGACGAACAAGCCAAACCCGCGCCCGCATGAGCCACTACACCAGACGGGGCCATCACAACCTGTCGTTGCAGTACTAAGGCGGAGAAGCCGGGGGTCGGGCAGCGATCGCGCGACATCACTCGACCTCTGCCAGCTGGCCCTCCCGACGACGATGCAGCGCACGGGGCGAACAGATCCGGGAGCGCTCAGGCCCGTGTCGCTGAGGAGCCTCTTCTCTATACCGCCGAGCAGACGGCGGCGTTGTTGCAGGTGCGTCCGTCGTGGTTGCGGCGCAAAGCCGCGGCACGAGCGGTGCCGTGCCGGTTTGTCGGCAAGCACCTGCGGTTCTCCCGCGCCGATATCGAGACGATCGCCGAAGGCGACACACCCGTGGGAGTGGCTGGAGGCTCAGGGCGTGCCCGCAGTCCTGGCCGCGTTGCCGCCCGCCCGCGCCGAGGAGTTCCGCGCGGAGTTCTTCGCCGGCGCGGAACGTATGCACGCCGAGTGCGGCATCGAGCTGGACTTCGGTGCGACGCTGCACGTGGCCGACCTGCCGTAGCGACGCCCGGCCTGGTCAGAACAGGCCTTGCTCTCCGTCGGGGTTCCGCCTGTGCTTCTGGCACAGCTCGCCGCCGGTCGGGGCGGTGCACCGGGCCCCGAGACCGATTGGCGCACCGCACTGCACCTCCGGGTCGTGCAGGTGGCACAGGCCGGAGGGGCGCGCGCCGTTGGCACACGGCCGGCCACGGTTGGTCGTCGCCACGCAGGTTCGCGGGGTCGACGCGGTGGTGGGAACGGCCGGGCGGCGGGGAAGGCGGTACGTCGCCGGGTCGACGCCCGTGTCGCGCAGCGCCTGTTCGAGGCCGGCGAGCGCGAGCTGGTCGGCGCGTTCGTTGTCGGGGTTGCCGGCGTGGCCCTTGACCCAGTGCCACTCGACATCGTGCCGGGCGGCCGCCTCGTCCAGGCGTCGCCACAGGTCGGCGTTCTTGACCGGTTGCTTGGCGGTGGTCAGCCAGCCGTTGCGCTTCCAGTTCGCGACCCACTTCGTGATGCCGTCGCGGACGTAGGTGCTGTCGGTGTACAGGTGCACGACGGCGGGTCGGGTGAGATGGACGAGGGCCTCGGCCGGCGCGGTGAGCTCCATGCGGTTGTTGGTGGTCTCCTCGGCGACACCGCCGCACAGCGTCTTCTCGTGCGCGCCGTACCGCAGCACGACGCCCCAGCCGCCCGGTCCCGGGTTTCCCCAGCACGCGCCGTCGGTGTGGATCTCGACCGCGTTCTCCATGGCGGGCAATCTATCGGGGGGGACTCGCGGCGGACCCGGACCGCTCAGCAGGCGCCTCTCGCGCGCAGGACGCGGTGCAGTGCCTCGTCGACGCGTGCTGGTGGCAGCCGGCCGGAGGCCAGCGCCTTCTCCAGCACGTCGAGTACCTCGCCGGTGTACCGCGCGCCGGTGGACCAGAGTGCGATGTCGGCGCCGGCGGTCAGGGCGGTGAGCACGGCTCGCGGCAGCGGGTAGGACGCGGACACCGCGCGCATGCCGCCGAGGTCGTCCGTCATCACCACGCCGTCGAAGTTGAGGTTCGTTCGGAGGAGGCGGTAGGTGGCGGGGCTCAGGGTCGCCGGCAGCCCGTCGGTCAGGCCGGGGACGGTGAGGTGTCCGACCATCACGGCCACCGGTGCCGATCCGAGCAGTGCGCGGTACGGGAGGAGGTCCACCTTTCGCAGTTCCGCCAGCGGCGGCGTGCTCACGGCGGTGACGTGCGAGTCGCCGGTGGCGCGGCCGTGTCCTGGGAAGTGCTTGACCACCGGGCGCACCCCGGCGTCGGCCAGGCCGAGGGCGAACGCCGTCGCGTAGCGGGCGACCACTGCGGGGTCGGAGCCGAAGGATCGGTCGCCGACCACGTCGTCGTCCGGTTGGGTGGTGACGTCGAGTACGGGGGCGAAGTCGACCGTCACGCCGCGGGCACGCAGGTTCGTGCCGCGCTCGCGGGCCATGGCACGCACCTGGTCGACGGTCATGGTCCTGGCCATCACGCGCGCGCTGGGCAGGTCGCCGTCGAGCGCGTCGATCCGCTGTACCCGGCCGCCTTCCTCGTCGACCGCCACCGAGAGCGGGACGGTCGCCGTCTCGCGTACCGCCACCAGCGCGTCTCCGACCAGCAGTGCGGTGTCGTTGCCGCCGACGAAGATCCCGCCGACGCCGTGCTCGGCGACGACCCGCGTCGCCGAGCGCACCGATCCGGGGTCGACCCCCACCACGAGCAACTGGGCGAGCCGGCGTCGCGGCGGGAGCGTCCGGATGACGTCGGCGCACGCGTCCACCGGCTCGGGTGGAGCGGGACGCACGACGGTCGGTGCGGGAGCCGACGAGGTTGCGGGAGCCGACGAGGGTGCGGCCACCGGCCGTCCGGGGGTCACCTGGTCGCTGTCCTGTACGCCGACGAGTGCTGTTCCGGCGCCCACCGCCACGGCGAGCAGTAAACCGGTGGCACGGCGGCGCCGGAGGGCGGCCAGGATGCTCACTACGGTCTCCGAATCTCTCACCGGTCAGTACTCGAGACGTAACATCATAGGCTTTCTCCGCCCTTCCGGGTAACGCCGGATCTGGCATCACGACACATATTTCGGCGGCCTTCCCAGGATTGGTCGAGTGGTGCGGAGGAAATGATGACGACATGCCGGGAGTGCGGGCACACCGGTGGCCCGACGGCCAGGTTCTGCACCCGTTGCGGGGCCGCGGTCCCGCCACCGCCGGCGGTACGGCTTCAGGGGCCGCCACCGATGGCGGCACCCGGCCAGCCGCTACAGGTGCCGCCGGCGCCGCCGCCACCGATGGCGTTCGGTGCGCCGCCGCCCGGTGGCGGTTCCCGGCGAGGGCTGGCGGGGGGCGCGGTGGCCGGGGCGGTGGCGGTCGCCGTGCTCGCCGTGGTCGCGGCAGTGACGCTGACCAGCGGAGGCTCCGGGGAGCCGACCGAGGCGGACCGTCCGGCCGGCAGGGTCACTGTCTACCAGACCACCGAGGTGCCGGCCTCGGGCGCTGTTCTTCCCAGCGAGCCGCGGGAGTCCGTTGAGCCGGAACCGGACGACGACGCGAGCGCCCTGGCGGAGCTTCAGCGGCTCCGGGACGAGGACCGTCCCGAGGTGGAGGCCCTGGTCGAACAGTGGGTGCCCCAGCTTTCGGCCAAGCGGCCCGGTCTCGTGGTGAACGGCATCACCTACGACCACCTGGAGATCCTGCGCGACTTCCTCGGCACGCAGGCGCGCTACCCGGACGCCCTGCTGCTGTTCTCCGGCGACTACAGCAGCTTCCGGTACGGGAACTTCTGGATCACCGTCGTGCCCCTCCCCCAGCTCGACGGCCCGGCCGCGAATCTCTGGTGCGACGCGGAAGGAATTCCTGTCGACGACTGCTACGCAAAGATGATCTCGCACACGACCGGTTACGCGGACGCCACCGAACTACGCAACCGATAAACGCGATACCCGGTTTCGGGAACAAAGTGAAACAACGGTCAGGGCGGTAGTTCTCCGCTGTCGGCCAGGCTTGCGAGCACCGGTCGGAGCCCGTGCCGGCGGACCGCCGCGTGGACCTCGCGGAACCCGGCCCCGTACGTCGGGTCGGGGTTGCGGCGGATCATGTCGCGCACGGCTTCGGCGTGGGGCAGGCCCGAGCGCTTCAGCCACGCGTACGACACGAGCTCGCAGACGCCCTCCTCGACTTCGAGGCGCTGTGGACGGGCACCGGCCTGGGCGAGCCAGGCGTGCCCGACCTCGTGGGCCACGGACCGGCCGAACAGGAACGCCGGCGGCCCCGGCGTCACCCGGACCAACGTCACGTCCGCCGTCCTCGGGCCGGTCGGCACCAGCTCGGTGTGGGCCAGTGTGGGGCCAGGGCCACCGGGCGCGAGGACCACCCGCACCGGCACGCTGAGCCCGAACCCGAGGTCGCGGGTGATCCGACGGACCTCGACCACGTGCCGGCGGAACTCCGCCTCGGTGTCGACGGCCTCCGCCGAGCAGGACGGGCAGCGCCACGCGGACGTGGACACCTCCGACCAGCCGGGCTCGGTCAGGTCGGAGGACCGCGCGCAGAACAGGCACCGGACGTCGGCCGGGTGCCGCACGCAGGTGAGCTCGCCCCGCAGCGATCGCCGCATCGGCTCGCTCGGGGCGGCGCCGCACACCGTGCACCCGGACGTCATCGTGCCGGCACCCACCGGCCGCTGCCCGGGTCCCGGCGCCAGCCGGACGTGGGGGTCCGGTCCGGGGGCGCGGGGGAGGTCCGCCTGGCGAAGTAGCCCGACCAGGCCGCCGCCGTCGGGCGGTACGATCCGACCGGTCCGAGCGCGGCGGTGACGAGGTCGCGGCCCTCGGCGTCCAGCCGGCCGGTGAGGCGCGCCGGGTCGCGGGCGGTCGACGCCTGCGGTCCTGGGCTCAGCACCCGCAGGACGAACAGCCCGAGCTTGTACAGGTCCGTCGCCTGCGTGAGCACCGCTCCCTCGGGCGGATCCCAGTCCGGCGCGCTGAGCTGCCTGACCACCGGGGCGCTGCCCCGGATCCGCACCGCGTCGCAGTCGACGAGCATGACCGTCGGCTCCGGGTGTTCGCGGTACAGCTCGTTCTTCGCGTTGACGTCGCCGAACACCACCCCGTTCTCGTGCAGCAGGGCGAGCGCCCCGGCCAGGTCCCGGCACACGCCGAACCGCTGGCGCGGTGTGAGGCTGGGCATGCCGAGCCGGGTGGCGAGCGCCGGGTCCACGAAGAGGTTCTGCACCTCGCGGGCGCCGCGGACGTGCCGGCCGGTCGGCAGGACGCGTTCCTGGAAGAACGTGTCCGGGATCAGCGGCAGGACCACACCGCAGATCCGGCCGGCGTCCCGGACCACCCGGGCCGGCCATGCCGCCATCGAGTCCAGCCGCGTGCGCCCGGCCGGGTCCAGCTTGCTGCGCACGCCGACGATGGCCCGCAGTCCGTTCGGGGAGACCTGGTTTCCCTTGTACTGCTTGAAGACCAGCGTCCCCGACACGTCGGGCAGGCGGAGGTCCGGCGCGAGGTAGACCACCGCCTGCCCGCCGCTGCCCAACTGCGGTCCGAGCCGTCCGACGGCGGACCGGTCCAGTTCGTCGGTCATGGCGTCACTGGACCGGCCAGACGGCGAGCACCGTTCGGTCGTCGTCGTAGGTGCGCCGGCGGAACCCGACCTGTGCGATGAACGTGAACGGGTCGGGCGGCTCGCGCCACGCGCCGGCCAGGTACTCCCCCACCTCGCCGGTGCCGCCGCCGAGCGGATCGCCGACGCCGTCGCTCATCAGCACGAGCGCCTCCCCCGGCGTCAGGCTGGTGGTGACCGGTGGCGCCAGCTCCACCGGCACGCCGGGGAGCGCCATGGTCGCGGCGGAGGCGACCACGCTGCCGTCGTTCTTCACCGCCTGCAGCGGGTCCCAAGCCGGTGGCGCGCCGGGGCGGAGCACCCAGGCGGAGGTGTCGCCGAGCGACATCACGTGCACCGGCCGGTCCCCCGTCTCCGCCGGGTCCACGGCCACCACCGCGAACAACGCGGTCGCCGCGAGGCGGCCGGCGACGTCCGGGAGAGTCGAGTCGACGAGTCCCAGCCGTTGGCGGGCGTGCCGGACGATCTCGCCGCCCACGCCGTCGAGCACCGCGCGCCAGTCCAGCTCGGCTGCCGGGCGATCGTCGAGCTGCTCGACGAGCAGGCGGCATCCCAGCCGGGTGACGATCTCGGCGGCGACGTGCGAGTGCGACCCGGCCGAGACCCCGTCGGCGACGGCGGCCACGAGCCACCGGCCGTCCCTGGTGACGAGGTGCCCGAACGCGTCCTGGCGCACCTTGCCGTAGTACAGGTGGGACAGTCCACGCACGCTCGCCGCGAGCAGGTGCAGCTCGCCGCCCGCCGGGCCGGGGACGCGCGCGGCGTCGGCCACGATGTCGTTGTGGAACGGGAACCGGCCGTCCGGGCGGGGTACGACGGTGGCTGCGGCCCGGCCAGGATCGCCGATGTCGACCGGGCGGCCGGGCGGCCGTTCCGGTCGCTCGACCGCGGCGTGCCGGCCGCCCGGCGCGCTCACAGGAAGTCCTCGTCGGCGGTGTGGGAGCTGACGCCGCCGGGCAGCTGGTCGGGGTCGGGCAGGGCGATGCCGGAGCTGCCGGTCGCCATGCCCATGCCGGAGTTCAGCACGCTGGAGATCAGGATCTCCGCCATGGCGCGGATGGCCACGGCCGGCTTGTTGCCCTCGTCCATGACGAACATGCGCATCTGCTTAACACCGTCGGCCGGGTGGATCAGCGACTGCATGGTCCTCGGGTCCGCGTTGGCCACGCCGAACGGGATTACGTTGGGGTACATGGCGAAACCGGTGCCGGTCTGCCGGTCGTAGTGGGTCAGCTCGTGGAACGCCGACCGCCAGTCGTGGTCGTGGTCGGTCGGCGCTCCGTCGCTGAGGAAGAACATCGCGGGGCGGTGCACGCTGTAGTTGTCGGCCTTGAGCTGGAGCACGTCGTGCTCGATCTGCTTGCGCATCAGGCGGAACGCGGCCGCGTAGGAGGTGCCGCCCCTGGTCATCAGGCCGGGCAGCGTGATGTCGGGGTCCAGCAGGTCGCAGAGCGGGAGCAGCACCTGCGCGTCGTCGGCGAAGTCGACCAGGCCGAACCGGACCTTGTCGCCTATGATCGGGTTCTCGGCGATGGCGTCGGCCAGCGCGGGCATGATGTCGTTGGCCGCCTGCAGGTTCTCGCCCTCCATCGAGTACGACATGTCGATGACGAGGTAGAACGGCAGGAGCTTGGCGCGGTCCTCACCCATCGCGGTTCCCCCTGAGCGCGTTGACTGTCGGTTTCGGCACGTCGGTCACCTCTTTCGGTTGTGGTGTCGGCTGTTCGCGTCGGTGCAACAGGTCACGCCACGCGCGGGCCGCCGGCCGGGCGGCCGGGTCGTGGTGCAGGCCGGCCCGCAGGATCGGCAGGAGCTCGCGGCCGAGCGCGCCGGCGGCGGACTCCGGGTTCCTGGTGTGGAAGTCCCTGGCGAGTACGCGGAGCACGGTCAGGGCGAGCTTGTAGCGGTCGGACTGCTGGTTCTGGGTGCCGGGGAACGCCGGGTCGTCCCAGCCCGGCGAGTTCGGCTGCCGCACGGGCGGGTTGGTCCCGGTCAGTCGCAGCGCGTCGCAGTCGAGCAGGTACACGCCCCGCACCGGCGACCACAGCACGTTCTTGACCGACAGGTCGCCGAGCACCACGTCCCGCTCGTGCAGGAACGCGACGGCGGACGCGAGACCGGCCAGCACCCGCACCCGCGTCGCCGGGTCGGTGTCGGGGATGCCACGCCGGGCCAGCAGCGCCGGACCGGCGATCAGGTGCTGCAGCTCGCGGAGCACCGTGACGCGGCCACCCGACGGGCTGCGCGGCGTGAACGTGTACTCGGCCGGCACTCGCGGCAGCAGCACGCCGGCGGCCCGGCCGTCGCGCAGCAGCACGGCCCTCGGCCAGCACGCCACCTCGTCGACCGCGGCCCGTCCCCGGTCGTCGAGCGAGCGGCGCCAGGACACGAGCCGGGTCAGCGCGGCCGGGTCGGGTGCGACGGCCGGCAGGTACCACTTGGCGACCAGGTGCTCGGTCGCCGGCCAGCCGGGAAGGTCGACCCCGAGGACCTCGACGACCTCGCCCTGGCCGCCCCGGCCGAGGACCGGCCCCTGCCGAAGCGCGGCCGCGTCGACCGCGAACGGGGTCACAGCAGGTCCAGTTCGTCGAAGGCGCCGGGAGCGGGCCCCACGACCGTCTGCCCGCCGGTGACGCTCGAAGCCACCACGCTGCGGATCACGACGTCGCCGATCCGTGCGATGGCGTCGCGCACCGCGACGTCGGTCCTGGCGACGAAGCACCGCGAGGTGGCCACCGCGGCCAGCGTCGCCGCCCTGGCCTCCCCCACGGCGAACGCGACGATCTCCGGCCCGTCCCGGCCGACCAGCCGGGCGTGCTCGGCGGCCCAGTCCGGCCGGCGGTCCGTCGGCTCCCCGTCGCTGACGAAGAACACCAGCGGCCGGAACACCCGGTAACCGTCGGCGGCGAGCCGCGCCGTGTCCGCGCGCACGGTCTCGCGCAGCAGGCGGAACGCGGCGCCGTAGCTGGTGAGCCCACCCGGTTCGAGATCGGGCAGCTCACCGACGGTCGCGAGGTCGCACAGCGGGAGCAGCACGGTCGCCGTACCCGCGAAGCCGACGACCCCGATCCGTGCCTGGTCGCTGACGACCGGGTTGAGCCAGACGGCGTCCCGCAGCGCGACGAGCGCGTCCCGCACCGCGTCGGCCCGCCCGTCCACCCGCATGGAGCCGGACAGGTCACAGACGACGTAGATCGGCAGGATCGTGGCGCGGCCGGGGCTCGTCATGCCGGTTCCTCAGAACAGGTACGAGTACTGGCGCAGGGCGGCGTCGAGGGCGTCCCGGCACTCGGCGAGCGCGGAACCGGGCGCGTTCTCGAGGTCCACGCAGATGCTCTCCAGCCGCGCCGCCTCGGTGTCGTCGACGAACGGGACCACCTTGGTCCTGGCCCTGGCGACCAGCGCCACCACCTCCGGGTCGGCGACCGCGACGGTGACCGACCGGGCCGGTGTCCCGTCGACGGTCCTGGTCTCCATCGTGGTGCGGACCCGGCGGGCGACCTCGACCAGCTGCGTCCGGTCCTTGGTGACCCCGAACGACACGTCGTCGTGCAGCATTTGGCGGCCGGTGAGCTGGTCGACCACGGTGATGTAGAGGATGCCCTCGACGTTGTACTCGTAGGTGATGGTGAACGCGGCGTCCTGCTGGGACCGGGTCGGGTCGACCGGGACGACCCACTCCTTGAGCACCACGTTGTCCTCGTGGTCGACCGGCTTGGTCGGGTCGCCCTCGATGACCTGGACCCGCACGTCGCGCTGGCCGGGCTGGGCTGGGAGGTAGCCGTCGGTCGCCTTGGCCGGCAGCTGGTGGTTGCGCGGGATGAGCTCGCTGAAGCGCTGCCGGTGGCCGTCGTCGACCACGATCGTGCCGAGCGCGTGCTCGGTGGCCACGAAGAAGTCCTTGTCCAGCTGCCCGGCCAGGATCGCCGAGGCGATGGCGGCGCCCTGGGCGACCGCGGTCATCGGGTCGCAGCCGGTGGCTGGCTCCCGGCGCAGCAGGTCCGACACCAGCTGGCGCGCGGCCGGGATCTTGCTGCTGCCGCCGACCATCACCAGCTGGTCGATCCCGTTCGGACCGATGGACAGGTCGGCGAGGCACTGTTCGATCGGTTGCCGGACCTCCTCGAGCCTGTCGTCGATCGCCTTGAGGAACAGCTCGCGGGCCACCGGGAAGTACCGGCCGTCCGGCAGCCGGAGGTTCGTCTCGTCCTGGGTGGACAGCAGGATCTTCGCCCGCTCCACCTCCAGCCGGAACTGCGCCTGCTCGGTGCCGCTCCAGGACGGCCGCGACGGGAGGTGTGCGATGATGGCGGCGGCGAACGCCTCGTCGAGGTCGATGCCGCCGGACCGCGGGATGCCCTTCGACGCCCGCTCGATGAACACGCCCTCGATCGTCTCGAGCACGGTGACGTCCAGCGTGCCGCCACCCCAGTCGAACACCAGCACGTTCTGGTCCTGGGTCGCGTCGACCGAGTACGCCATCGCCGCGGCGGTCGGCTCGTTCACCAGGGCCCGCACCTCGATACCGGCGAGCCCGGCGCACACCTTGGTGCGGAAGCGCGCCAGGCCTCTGCTGTTGGCGGGGATTGTGACCACCGACCGGTCGACGCTCACACCGGGCGAGGCGGTGCGGAGGTGCGCGAACAGCAGCGCCGCCGCCTCCTCGACCGACACCTGGTGCCCGCCGATGTCCACGGTGTTCTCGGTGGCGAACAGCCGCTTGACCGCACCGAGGGTCGGGGCGGCGCCGTGTTTGGCGCCCCAGCCGAACGAGACCTGCCTACCGTGGTCGATCCCGATCACCGACGGGAGGACCCGGTCGAAGCCGAGTTCGGCCCACTCGGCCGGTGGCTCGTCGATGGTCAGCACCTCGGCCTCGGTGCCGTTCCACTGCGCGAGCACGGAGTTGGTCGTGCCGAAGTCGATGCCGAACGGGTTCATCGCACACCCTCCCGCTGGCCGCCCGTGGCCGCGGGCTCGACCCGCTCGGCCTGTCCCATGACGACGGGTCTCCCGGTGACGCGGTCCCGGTAGCCGGGGCGCAGCACGCGCAGCCGGCTGCCGGTGCCGCCGAGGACGTCGAAGTAGTCGTGCTCGTGCGGGTCGGTGACCCGCTCCAGCCCCGCCTGGACGAGCCACTCGTCGACCAGGGAGGCTAGCTCCGCCGAGGGGCGCTCGGCGCCGACCGCCTCGGCGAACCGAGCCAGCTGGTGCAGGTGGGCTATGCGCTCGCCCGCGGCGGCCACGATCTGCCGGCGCAGCCCGTCGTAGGCGTCGACCGCCACCCCCGAGGACGGTTCGCGCACGATGGTCGCCACCTCGATCTTCTCGATGGACCGCGAGATCCGGTCGACCGCACGCTCCAGTTCGGACAACCGGTGGAGCAGGTGGCGTTGGTGTCTGGTCATAGCTCGGTTCCTTCTGGTGTCTGGTAGCCGTAGTCGAACCGGACGACGTGCGGGAGCACCTCGGCCAGGAGCAGGTCCACGTCGTCGGCGAGCCCCGCGGTCAAAGTGTCCACATCGGACGGCGTGGTCTCGGTCCGCCGGGTCAGCGGGGTTGGCGCCGGCGCGAAGAACCCTTCGCCGGCTGGCGCGAACACCCGGGGGTCGGCGGGCACGCGGTACGTGTCGACCTCGTTGGACGGGTCCGCGTGGTTGTTCTGGATCTCGTGCAGCGCCCAGGTGAGGTCCTCGGTGCTGATCCGGTCGGTGCCGGCACGCCGGATTCGCCTGGCCGCCCTGGCGAAGCTCCTGCGGGCCGCGTCCGGCTCGCAGCCGTAGTCGACGCCGAGCAACAGGTACGGGTTCCTGGTGACCATGTCCGCCTCAACTTCCCAGCACTCGTTGTGCCTTGAGCTCCAGATCGGCGCAGTGGTCGAGGAAGCCCAGGACCATGTCGCGCACGTCGGCGTCCTCGAGCTTGCGCACCCACGGCCGCAGCTGCGCCTTGGTCCGCTGGCAGGCGTCGACCGTCTCGGCCACCTGGCCGCGCGCACGGAACCACAGCGGGGAACCACGCTGAACCCGGTCGAGTACGTCCAGCGCCGCGTTGTACAGGTCGACCAGCGTGCCGATCTCACGCTTGCGGGAGAACGCGAGGTTGAGGGTGATGCGGCGGACGCACAGCTCGCGGAGCCCCGCCACCGCCTCCCGCTGCTCGGCGTCGAGGGCGGCGACCCGGCCCTCGTACGCGCCGAACAGGTCGACGACGCCGTCGGCGAGCTCCTCGTCCTGCTCGGTGACATGGTGGGCCAGCGTGGCGACCGCGAGCAGGGCCAGGACGACCTGGTCCCGTTCCGGCAGGCCGCGCACCTTGGTGACCAGCGCACGCGCGACGATTCCCGCCATGTTGTCCGGGTCGTCGATGTGGCCGAGCAGGAAGTCGATGGTCTGGTGGACCAGCTCGTCGCGAGCCGTGCACAGCCACTCGGGCGCGGCCGCCCAGTCCTGGATGGTGGCGAGCACGTCGACGACCGAGAGGAACATGTCCTCGGCGGCGACCGCGAGGTGGTAGCGCGCATCGAGGGTGTCGCGGTGCGGCGAGGCGCGCAGGCTGTTCGGGGCGGTGAGCCAGGCCGCGTCGTGGGTCGCGAGCGCGGCCACGACCGCCCGGAAGTCGTCGAGGTCGATCCGCTCGACGACGATCGAGCGCAGCGGCTCCCGCAGGACGGTCGGAAGGGCGCGCCGGTCGGATCCGTCGCCGGCCCAGAGCTTGCCGTCGTCGCTCCGCCAGGCGGCGAGCGCCTGGCGGGCGGCGTTGACCCGCATGGCGGTCGTCGGCCCCTCGCGGACGATCCGGCCGAGGTGGCCGGCCGCGAGCTCGGGATCGAGATGCGCGGCGACGACACCGATGTTGGCCAGCAGCGCCACCGAGTAGCTGCCCTCGATGGCCTGCTCCAGCTCGCGCATCGCGCCGTGGTGGTCACCGAGGTTGTGCAGCCCGCAGGCCAGGAGGTTCTGCGCCTCGTCGCGCACCGCCTCGCCGGTCGCCAGCTCGAGGCAGCGGCGGGCGGCGTCGGTTGCCCGCTGCCAGTCGGCGAGGAAGAGGTGCTCACGGGCGGCGGTCAGGTCGAGCCACTCGAAGAAGTCGGAGAACCCGCGGACCAGTTCACCGCCGGCGCCACGGAGGCGTTCGGCGCCGAAGAGGCGCACGAGCGGGAGCCAGGTGCTGCGGTCGGCGAGCAGCGGGCCGGTGAGCAGCGCGGCCGGCTCCTCGCCAGCGTCGGCGCGGGTGATCACGTCGGTGAGCAGCCGAGCGACCTCGCGGTGCGCGGGCAGCACGTGGCCGGCCACGACGTCCTGGGGACGGCGACGTAGGACGTGGTCGACGCTCGCGGCGTGGCGGGCCATCGGCGAAGTGCGGTCCGGGTCGGTGGGGTCGGTGGGGTCGGTGCCGCCGGCCAGCAGGCGCCGGCGGATCGCCTCGTCCCGGTGACCCACCCGCTCGAGCTGGGCGTCGCTCAGCCGGTCCGGTGCGATCCGGGCGGTGAGGTAGGCCTGCTGGTCGTCCGGCCTGCCGGCGGACACGGTGGCCAGATCGGTCACCTTGCCGGCGTCGATCAGGTCGTCGACCACGGCCAGCGGCGCGTCGTCCAGGGACACCGCGACCGCCAGGCCGGGGTCGGGGTCGGCCGCGGCGTGGAGCACCGCGAGGCGGCCGCGGGCACCGAGCAGCGCGCTCGAACCGGCCGCTCGAGCGTCGAGCAGGTGGACGAGCTCGACCGGCACCGGGAACGTGCCGGCGCGGGTGACGTGGTCGTCGATCCGCTGGCGGGGCGGGTGGCCGGCCAGGCCAAGCGCCCGCTGCGCGAGCGCGGCCAGAGGCTCGGTCCCGGCGAAGGCCCGCAGCGCGGGTGCGAGCCGTTCGGCCGCACCGGGGACCTGCCGGAGCTGGGCGAGCAGCGCGGCGACGATCGCGATCTTGCGGCGGTACCGGTCCGGTGGCAGTGCGGCGGCCGCGGCCACCACCTCGGCGGCGTCGCCGCGCCGGGCCCCGTGCACCAGGGTGAGCCAGGTCGTCTCGGTCCGGCTGAGCCCGCATCCGCCGAGGAGGTCGGGCCGGCCGAGCGCGAGCAGGTCGAGCGCGGCGACCCGTCGGGCCCACGGCACCGTGGCGAGCGCGTCGAACGCGTGGCGCAGCAGCAGGTCAGCCGGCCAGGGCAGCGAGCCGTCACCGGTCACGGCGTGCCGGAGGATCGGCCCGACCGGGCTGCGGAGCACCGGCGTGTCGGGGCCGGGGCCGGGATCGGTCGTGGCCGGCAGGTCGCCGGGCGCGACCGTGAGCGTGCGGCCGTTGTGCAGCAACAACGTGCAGTCGTCGGCACCGCGGGCGACGAGCATCGCGGGCCGCTTGCGCAGGCCGGCGCGGCGCCGGTGCAGACCGCCGAGGACCGTGACCGTGGCGAGCGGCACGCCGTCGGAGACCAGGGTCGTCGGGGTGCCGCAGGACGCGCAGGGTGACGCGAGGACGTCGCCGGGCAGGTCGGCGCCGCACGCGAGACACATGGCGCCGTCGGGGTCACGGAGCGCCCGGCCGACCGGGACCGGCCGCACCTGCCGGACGAGCGAACGGGCCAGCGCACGGTCCGGTCCCGGGAGGACAGCGGCGGGGGTGGGCGCCGCGCGACGAGTCACGGGCCGGTCGTGCCGGGGTTCGTCGCGCTGGTGGGCGGGTGCCCCGCACTGGTCGCAGAAGTTGTCCACCGGCGCCAGTTCACGGCCGCACGAAGAACACAACTTGGCAACGAGCACGGATCGTACCGGGGACACATTTCCTCCTACGCCGGTCAGTCCACACTGGACTTTGTCTGCGGTGGCGTACCAATCCGGCGAATCGACATTCCCGTTCGGGTCGTTACAGTTCGTTTCCCCCGCGCGGGAATTGTTCACGAACTGGCCAACGAGAACGGGAGCAGCGCACATGACCCGCCGGATATCCCCGCCACGGGTGAGGGAAATCCGTGTGGCCAGGAAATACGTGCGCGATCCGGCTCTGGTCCACGCCGAGGGGAGGGGATCCGCCGCGATCTCGCGCGTTTTCCACCTCGATCCGGAGTAACGATCGCCGAGGATCTCCGACTCATCCGACAGCACGAACGAGGCGGGACAACCGTCGTCACCGAAAAGGGAGAAAGTCCATGGAAGCGGTCATCGTACTGCTCGTCGTCGCAGCGGTCGTCGGTGGCGTGATCTGGAACCACCGCAACAAGTCCGCCGCGTTCGAGGGCGTCGAGTTCCGGATCTCCGAGCCGCCGGCCGCGGTCGCCGCCGCGGTCGCCGCCCTGTACTGCCGCGGCGCCAAAGCCGTCGTGAAGAGCGCGTTCTCGCGGATCTCGGTGACCCCGGTCGGCGCCGGCGGATTCACCTTCGGCACGAAACGCGGCGACGAGGGGCAGATCGAGATTCACC
Organism: Actinophytocola gossypii; assembly: GCF_025165815.1. GTDB lineage: Bacteria > Actinomycetota > Actinomycetes > Mycobacteriales > Pseudonocardiaceae > Actinophytocola > Actinophytocola gossypii. The sequence continues at coordinate 28,560 of NZ_JAFFZE010000036.1, forward strand.
CCAATGGCAGCGGCTCGATCGTCCGCGCCAGCACGAGCGAGCTGTACATCGGCAGCACCCACAACCCGAGGGAAGCGTCCGGCATCAAAGCCCTATCGTACGCCATCACGCACCTCATCTTCCTGATGCTGCGCCTCGCGCCGTACGCGGCGAACATGAAGCGGTTCCAGCGCGGCCTGGAGCACAAGCTCCAGAAGCAGGTCAGCCGCCAGATCAGCAGGTGAACTCCCGTTTCGGAGCAGGGCGCATGAAAACAATCTTCCTGAGTTACCGGACGGACGACAGCGTCCACGCCACAATGGCGATCTCGGACCGGCTGGCGGGGCACTTCGGCCGGGAACGCGTGTTCCGCGACCACGACTCGCTGCGGGTCGGCACGCTCTACCCCCGGCGCATCCGCAGCGCCCTGGAGCGCAGCGACGTCGTGCTGGCGGTGATCGGTCCGCGCTGGCTCGAGTCGCGGGACGGCCGGGACCGCCGGCGTATCGACGACCCACGCGACTGGGTCCGCGTCGAGCTCCGGATGGCGTTCCGCCAGGAGATCCCGGTGGTGCCGGTCCTGCTCGACGGGACACCGCTGCCCGCCAGGGAACAGCTGCCGGAGGACCTCGGGCTGTTGCCGCTCTCGACGTTCCACCAGGTCCGGCACCAGAGCTGGGCCGCCGACCTCCAGGCGCTCGTCGAGAAGCTCGACCCCGACGCGACCGTGCCGCCGCCGGCCGGCGCCTCGAACGTGCAGCACACCACGGTCGGCGGGAACGGTGTCGCCTACGTGAGCCAGAACGGGTCCCAGGTGATCAAGACGCACGGGCGGGACGGGGCACGGGGATGAACCAGCCGAGCCGCCGTTTCACCACACAGAACCAGCAGGGCAACAACGCGTCGGGCAGTGGGACGGTCTACTCGGTCCAGAACGGCAACCAGCGGATCAACAACACCACGAACAACAACCTGAACGTCACGAACAACAACACGTTCCGGCAGGCGCGTTCGCGCGCCGGCTGGGCGGTGCTGGTGATCCTCGCGGTGGACGTGGCGTTCTTCTTCTACGGGCAGGCTGCCTACACCGGCCGGACGGGGGACTCCGGCGACCTGTGGCGCGCCGGGATCTTCCTCGTGCTCATGCTCACCACGGGAACCCTCGTCCGGCGCTGGTTCCGGAGCCGGTGGTAAGTAGCCTGACGTGGTGGGACTCAGCTACTGCACCGAAACGTCCGCCGCGGACTGGATCGTCGGGTCTCGTGCGCCGTGGCATCGCCTGGTCACTTTCGGGCCGCCGGTTTTCGAGGCGTACGCGCGGCTTCGGTTCATTCCCGATCCCAGCCGGCCCGGCCAGGCGGAAGCGGACGTCGACGTTCCCGACGACCATCTTTCCGACTTCGCGCAGGCGCGGTTGGCGCTGCGCCGGCTGGCGCGGTTCACCGACACGCCTGGGGATTGCTACTTCTGCGCCTGGGACGGGTACTCGGACATCGAGTTCCCGCCCGCGGTGCGGGATGGGCGGATGGTGGACCTCACGCACCGGCGCTACGCCATGCTCCGCGGATCGCTGGGCGACACCGACGATTGGGAGAAGAGCCTCGGCTCCGAAGGGCCGTGTCCGCCGCCCGCGCTCGTGTGGCCGGCGGACCACCGGTGGTGTTTCGCGAGTGACGTGGATCCGCACTGGGCCGGGATCGGGGCCGAGCAGGCCGCCGTGGACGCGCTCGTGGACGACTCCCGGCTCGACGTCGTGTCGGCCCGCGCGGACGACGTCCACCCTGCTTACGGCTGATCACCGCACGCGTTCGAAGATGGCGGCCAGGCCCTGGCCGCCGCCGATGCACATGGTCTCCAGGGCGTAGCGGGCGGCGCGGCGGTCGAGCTCGTGGAGCAGGGTGGTCAGAACTCGGGCACAGGTCGCGCCCACCGGGTGGCCGAGTGAGATGCCGGAGCCGTTGACGTTGAGGCGGTCGAAGTCGGTGGCGGCGAGACGCCACGCCGCGGTCACCGCCAGTACCTGTGCGGCGAACGCCTCGTTCAGCTCGATCAGGTCCATGTCGGCCAGGCGGAGGACTGCTCTGGTCAGCGCCCGGTCGGTCGCGGGCACTGGGCCGAGGCCCATCCTGGCGGGCTCGACCCCGGCCACGGCCCAGGTGACCAGGCGGGCCAGGGGGCGCAGGCCGAGCGCCTCGGCGTGGTCGCGGGTGGTCACGACGCAGACGGCGGCGCCGTCGTTCTGGCCGCTGGCGTTCCCGGCGGTCACCGTGGCGGACGAGTCCTGTTTGGACATCACCGGGCGGAGCCGGGCCAGGGACTCGGGTGTCGTGTCGGCGCGGGGGTGCTCGTCGCGGGTCACGTCGCCGACGGGGACCAGCTCGTTGTCGAACAGGCCCTCCTGTTGGGCGCGGATGGCGCGCTGGTGCGACGACACCGCCAGCGCGTCCTGGGCTTCCCGGGTGATGCCGAACTCCCGGCGGAGGTTCTCCGCGGTCTCAACCATTCCGCCGGGGACGGGGAAGTTCGTTCCGCCGGCGGTCACCCGGCTGCGGGCCAGTCGGTCGGCGAGTTCGACGGTGCCCCGGGTGCCCCAGCGTAGGGCTGGGGTGTAGTGCTCCACCTGGCTCATGCTTTCCGCGCCGCCGGCTATCACGACGTCCGCAACGCCGGTCTGCACGCGCATCGCGGCGTCCAGGACGGCCCAGAGGTCGGAGCCGCAGCGGCGGTCGAGTTGCAGCCCGGGCACGGCGACGCCAAGGCCGGCGTCCAGGGCGGCTACCCGGCCGAGTGGCGGGGCCTCGCCGTTCGGGTGGCACTGGCCGAGGATCACGTCGTCCACGGACGACAGGCCGGTGCGGGCCACGAGCTCGCGGAGCACGGTCGCGGCGAGCGACACCGCCGGCACGTCCCGGAACACGCCGCCGAAGTGGCCGATCGGGGTGCGCAGCGGAGCGCAGATCACGGCGTCGCGCATGTCACGAGTCCGTGAAGAAGCGTTCGCCGGACAGGAACCGGCGGCGGGCTTCCGCGCTGGTGCGGCCCTTGAGCAGGGCGATCGTGGTGCTCTCGTGCGCCAGGAAGGAGCCGTCCACCGACGAGGACGCGGACGCGGAGAGCGCCTTGAGGCCGAACAGCACCTCCGCGGGCAGGTCAGCGAAGCCGGCGACCACGGCTGACGCCGCCGCGTGGGTCTCCCCCGGCTCGGTGAGCTCGTTGACCAGGCCCAGGTCGGCGGCCTCCGTCGCGGTCAGGCGCCGGCGGCGCAGCAGGAGGTCCATGGTGCGGCGGTAGCCGACCAGGCGGTGCAGGTCCCGGACCAGGCCGCCGTCGGCGAGCATTCCCGCGGCGGCGGCCGGGTGGGCGAAGAACGCCGACCGGCTCGCCACCACCAGGTCACACGCGAGCACCAGCGCGAACCGATGCCGATCGCGTAGCCCTCCACCGCGGCCATCGGGGACCGGCCGCTGAGTTCGAGCACACACTCTCCGGTCGACAGCACGACAGCACGCGTACCTGCCTCGAAGTTCTGGATCACCTGGACCCACGTGTTGACCATCCGGCCAGTGTGCGCCCGAGGCGACACACGAGCGACCGGATATCCCAGCTCACTCGGAATCGGCCCATTGGGTCGGTCGGTTCGGGGTCACCCGGCGGGGTATGGGCCAGGGGGGTCGTCGATCGAGAAGCTCGTAAGATCCGGTGGGTTCAACCTGACGCCCAGCGCGAGCAACTCCTAATGCCGGCGGAAATGCCGCGAGCGAGTGGCAGTCTCCTGTTCGGTAGGGGACCGTAGCTGCGTACTGTCGGTGTTTCTGGGCAAAATGGTGCCTGAGGTTCCCCCCGTTTGCCGGACACCAGTGGTGTGGGGTCAGTGATCTTGGTCTGACCTGGTGTGCAGGGCTTCGAACGTGACGGGGCTGTGCATGCCGATGCTGGAGTGTCGGCGTTTCGGGTTGTACCAGCACTCTATCCAT
>NZ_JAFFZE010000037.1 GCF_025165815.1 Actinophytocola gossypii
CGACCACCGATCGAGCTGACCGTAGGTGACAAACCGACCCGAATCCTCGATCGCGACCGCATCCGGCGTCGACCCGACCCGCACCCCGAACCGCGAAACCAACGACATGGACGCGTCCCCCATACCTCCACCTAACGCGAGCATGTGATCAAGCCGACTCCGCACCGTCCAGTTCAGAATTGCAGTGCGAAACGAACTCCTCGATCGTCGCGAACTCCAACAGCATGACGATGTCCGTCTCGATGCCCAGGGCAGCATTGAGTTCGTCGACCAGCTTGATCAGTAGGAGCGAATTCCCCCCGAGATCGAAGAAGGTCTCGTCCGTGTCGATCTCGGAGACGTCGACCCCGATCACGTCGGCCCAGATCCGGGCGACCTCTTCCTCCTGCACCGCCATCGTCGGCAACCTCCTGCGTGTCGCGTCTGCCACCGGCGCTCACCGGTCGGGCTCAGTGACGACGAATGTAGCCGTAGGCCAGGGCGGTCCCCCTGTCGGTCCTCGAGATCATCCAGCTGTGTCAACGCGCCCACCCACGGCCGGATGTGGCGTAGTTTGGGCCCCGCAGGCGGCACCGGCGCGACGAAGGGCGGACATGACAGGCGACACGACCGGGACGCTCCCCATCGGGCCGCTGCAAGAGGGTTTGTGGGTGTTCTGGAAGCTGAACCCGACCAGCCCGGCGTACAACATCCCCGAGGTCATCCACTTCGACGGCGAATTCGACCCCGCCGCCGTCCAGTTCGCCCTCGACGAGACCGTGCGACGACACGAGGCGCTCCGCACGACGTTCCGGGAGACCGAATCCGGTGTCGTCCAGGTCGTGTCGCCCGACCCGCTGCCGATGCCGGTCAAGGTCACCGACCTTCGCGGCGTGCCGGAGACCGAGCGTGCGGACCGGCTTGCCGCCACCCTCTACGACGAGGCCAACGCCCCGTTCGACCTGGCGACGGACCTACCGGTCAGGCTCACCGCCATCCGGGTCACCGACGCGCGTACGTCGGTCCTGCTCGTCGTCCATCACATCGTGTGTGACGGCACGTCGATAGCGTGCCTGCTGAAGGAGTACGCGGCGTTCTACCGGGCGGCGCGCGAGGACACGCCCCCGGACCTGCCGCCGGCTCCCCCCGGCTACACCGAGGTGGTCCGGCAGCAGCTCGCCGCGCTCTCCGGGCCGAACCTCCGCGAGGAACTCGACTACTGGCGCGACCGGCTCACCGGCGTCCGCGGCAGTGCGCTGCCGCGCGATCGCGACAGCCGGCCGACGGCGAACTCGCTGCGGACCGACGCCGTGTCGACCGTCCTCGAACCCGAGCTCGCGGCCGCGGTGCTCGAGCACGCCCGCCGGGCGCGGACCACTCCGTTCGCCGTTCTCCTGTGCGCGATGCAGGTCATGATCGCCATCGGGACGAGCGAGGACGAGGTGGCGCTGGGCACCGTGACGAGCGGACGGCCGCGGCGGTTCGCGGCCACCGTCGGGATGCTCGCGAACACAGTCGTGATCAAGTCGGCCATCGACCGGGCCGCCTCCTTCGCGGCCGTGCTCGACGACGTGTCCCTCGACGTGATGGACGCGCTCGACTACCAGGATCTGCCCTACAGCCGCGTGATCGCCGAACTCCACGGCTCCGGGCGCGGCCAGGGCGACGATCTCGTCCGCACCATGTTCGTCGCGGCCGCGAGCAGCGGCCGTGACGCCGGCGCGAAGCGGGACTACGAAATTCCCGCCTACCGGGTCGAGGGCCCGTTCGAACTCATCGTGTTGTGCCACGTCATGGGCGAGGTGGTCGCCCTCGACTGGGAGTTCGCGCTGCGCTCGTACTCGCGCGAGACCGCGGCGGGCTACCGGGACGCCTATCGGGAGATCCTGGCCGCGCTACTACGCGATCCCGACGCCCCGATCGATTCGCTCAAGCTGACCGACGTGCTGGCCCGCCTCGTCCCGAACGCCTACCCGCCCTCGGCCGCCGGGGCGCCGAATTCGGTGACGTCCGGTGTGGAGCCCCCCGCCGCGGGCACGTCCGACAACCCCGCGGCTGACGATGCGGTGCTGTCACCGGTCGAGGAAGCCGTGGCCGCGATCTGGTCCGAGATCCTGGACATCCCGGTCACGGCGCCGTCCGACAACTTCTTCCAACTCGGCGGCCACTCGATGGTGGCGAGCCGGGCCGTGGCGCTGGTGCGCCGCAAGGTCGCGCCCGCGACGATGCGGCTGCTGTTCGACCACCCTGAGCTGCGCGACTTCTGCGCGCAGCTGCCAACGACTCGGTGAAGGTGATATGTCCGATTTGGTGATGGCGCCTGTTTCGGTCGGCCAGGAAGCGCTGTGGTTCATCGAGCAGGTGACGCCGGACACGTCCCAGTACCTGATGACGTTTCCGTTCCGGATGGTCGGCGTGCTGGACGTGGCCGCGCTCGAGCGGGCGCTGGATCGGCTCGTAGCTCGGCACGGGGCTTTGCGGACGTCGTTCGTCGAGCAGGACGACCAGGTGTTCCAGGTCGTACACGACGATGTGCGGGTGCCGTTGATCGTCGAGGACGTGGCCGGCGGTGAGTCGGGGATCCGGCAACGGTTGACGCGGGAGACCGGTCGGGGGTTCGACCTGGCGGCGGCTCCGTTGTTCCGGGCGACCTTGCTCAGGTGCGGCGAGCGGGAGCAGGTGTTGGTGCTGGCCACACACCACATCGTCTTCGACGGCGGCTCGCTCGAGATCGTGGTGGACGAGCTGGCCGAGTTCTATGCCGACGAGGTGGGTGGAGCCAGGGCGGCGGAGAAGGAGCCGACCGGCGAGTACACCCGGTTCGCGATCGACGAGCGGGCCTGGCTGGATCAGGAGGAGAGTCGCGAGCAGCTGGACTTCTGGCGCGCGACCCTTGCCGGTGCCCCGCAACTCACGCTGCCGACCGACCGGCCGCGGTCGTTGGGTTCGTCGGTGGCGGGTGGCGACGCGCGGTTCACGATCGGTCAGCGGGAGTTCGAGGCGGTCCGCTCGCTACTCGCGCAGGAGCGGCTCACGCCGTTCATGTTCGCTCATGCGCTGCATCATCTGGCGGTCGCGTACCTGACCGGCCAGCGGGACATCGTCGTGGGCAGCCCGGTCTCCAACCGCCCCGACACCATGCGCGACACGGTCGGCTACTTCGTCAACATGATGCCGCTTCGGGTCGACTCGTCCGGCGACCGCACGTTCCGGGATCTGCTGCGCCGGGTACGGGGTGCCCTGCTGGACGCCTACGAGAACCAGGGATACCCGTACGCCCATCTGGTCTCCGCCCTCGCGACCTCGGAACACGGGATGCGTCCCGACCTGTTCGACACCGTTCTCGGCGTGGAGTACGAGGCGTCGGGAACGGCCAGGTGGCACGGCCTCGGGGTGACGCACCTCGAGACCGACACCAGTACGACCAAGTTCGATCTCGGCGTGTCGGTCGTCTGGGGCGAGCGCGGTTTCGAGACCGATGTCGCGTTCCGTACCGCACTGTTCGACCGGTCGACGATCGCGTCCTTCGTCGAGATCTACCGGTCTCTCGCGGAGTCGGCCATCACCCACCCGGATGTCGAGCTGGCGAGCCTGCTGCCGGCCGGCACCGCCGGGTCCGGCGGGGAGCAACGGGTCCGGCGTCTGGTCGACCGTGGGGACGCCCCCGCACCCCGGCGCGACGAGGACGACGCGGTTCCGGGTGGGCCGGCGCCGGAGTCGCCGGTCCCTGGCCGGGAACCGAAGAACTCCCGGGAGAAGATCCTTGCCCAGCTCTTCGCCGAGGTCCTCGACCGGGAGACGGTCGGCGTCGACGACAACTTCTTCGACCTCGGCGGGCACTCCCTGCTGATCCTGCGCCTGGTGTCCCGGGTGCGGGCGGCGCTGGGGCTGGAATTCAAGATCAAAACATTGTTCGAGTCGCCGACGGTGGCCGGACTCGCCGAACGTCTCGGGAGCACGGTGCCCGACGCGCCGGCGCGTTCCCACGGCGATGCGCCGAGCGTCCGGAATGAACGCCGGATTCCGGTCCGCCGGCTCGTCGACCGTGGGTCCGCACCGCGGTCCGGTGCGGACGAGCCGGTCCCGAGTGGGCCGGCGCCGGAGTCGCCGGCTCCTGGCCGGGCGCCGAAGAACTCCCGCGAGGAGATCCTCGCTCAGCTCTTCGCCGAGGTCCTCGGCGAGGAGACGGTCGGCGTCGACGACAACTTCTTCGACCTCGGCGGGTCCTCGCTGTTGCTCGGCCGCCTGGCGTCGCGGGTGCGGGCGGTGCTGGGGCTGGACGTCGCGATCCAGTGGCTGTTCGAGTCGCCGACGGTGGCCGACATCGCCGATCGCCTCGGGAGCGCGATGCCCGACTCGCTGGCGCCACTGCTCCCGCTGCGCGCGGGCGGCGACCTCGACCCGGTCTTCTTCCTGCCGCCGATCGGCGGTCTCAGCTGGGCCTACGCGCGGTTCCTGCCCTTCGTCCCGAAGGGCCGTCCGGTCCACGGCCTGCAGGCGACACGGCCGACCTCCGACGCGGACCGGCCGGCGACGCTACGGCAGGTGGCCGAGAGCTACCTCGACCTCATCGCCGACCGAACCGACAGGCCGTTGTCCCTGGTCGGATGGAGCTTCGGCGGGGTCGTCGCGCAGGAGATCGCGGTACTGGCGCAGGAATCCGGACGCGCGGTGCACAAGCTCGTCCTCCTCGACGCCGTCCCGGCGGTGCCGAGAACGGACCGTACCGACGAACCCATCTCACCGGAGGACCTGGAAGCGATCACCGCGTCGATCCACGGATCCGTCGGCAGCGAAACCGGTGAGCTGACCGAGTCCCTGTTCGACGAACTGCTGAGCACGGCCACCCACAACCTCCGCCTGATGACCGCGCACCAGTCCCGTCACTTCACCGGCCACACCATCAGTTTCGAGACCGACGAGACCGGGCCGCTACGCCACCGAGCCGGGACCACGTGGGCAGACCTCTCCACCGGCGGCGCCACGACACACCGGCTGACCTGCCCGCACGCCGACGTCATGGACACACCGACCGTCCGCCACACCGGCCCGATCATCGCCGACGCCCTGACCCGACCCCCGCGATGAGCACACGGAGGACCTCACCCCAGTGAACACACTCCATTCCTGGTTCACCGCCACCGCCGACCGGTTCCCTGACGAGGTCGCGCTGGTCGTGGCCGGGGAGCAGTGGACCTACCTGGAGCTCGACCGGGTCGCGCGCAGCGTGGCCGCGATCGTCGCCGACGCCACGCGTCGACGCCCCGCCCGGGTGGGGCTGCTGGCCGCGCACAGTGTGGGCGCCTACGGGGGCTACCTCGGCGTGGTGCGCGGCGGCGACGCGGTGGTGCCGATGAACGTCGACTACCCGGCCGAGCGCAACCGCCAGGTCGTCGAGATCGCCGAGCTCGACGCCCTGATCGTCGACGAGGGCCGCGACCTCGAGTTCCTCGGCGGCCTCGACCTGCCGGTCATCGAGATCGACAGCCAGGACGCCAAGCAGGTGTCCCAGTCGCCCGTGGCCGACCCGGTCGAGGACTCGGACGACCCGCAGGACATCGCCTACATCCTGTTCACCTCGGGATCCACCGGCGTGCCGAAGGGGGTGCCGATCCGGCACCGCAATCTCGACACGTTCATCCGGTACCAGGTGGACCGGTACGGCGTCGGTCCCGGCTGCCGCCTGTCCCAGACGTTCGGGCTGACCTTCGACCCGTCGGTGTTCGACATGGCCGTCGCCTGGGCAAGCGGCGCCACCCTGGTGGTGCCGTCGCGCGCCGAGTTGATCGACCCGGTCGGGTTCGTCAACGAGCACGCCATCACGCACTGGTACTCGGTGCCCTCGATCGTCTCGTGGGTGCACGACGCCGGGTCGCTGGAACCGGGCAGCCTGCCCACCCTGCGCCGCAGCCTGTTCGCCGGGGAGCAACTGACGCTGGAACAGGCGCGGGTGTGGTCGGACGCCGCGCCGCACAGCACGATCGAGAACCTGTACGGGCCGACCGAACTCACCATCACCGTCACGGCCTACCAACTGCCGGCCGATCGAGCCGCGTGGCCGAGGACCGAGAACGCGACGGTGCCGATCGGCCCCGTGTATCCGCACCTCGAGCACCGCATCGACCCACAGACCGGTGAGCTCCAGGTCCGCGGGCCACAGCGGTTCGACGGATACCTGGACCACGCCGACAACGCCGGCCGCTTCTGGGACCCCACGACGACCGACCCCGCTGCCGGCGACACCGGCTCGGTGGACGAAGCCGCGTGGTACCGCACCGGCGATCGGGTTACCGACGTCGACGGCGATCTCGTCCACCTGGGACGCCTCGACGAACAGGTCAAGATCATGGGCCGGCGCCTCGAACTCGGCGATGTGGAAGCCGCGCTACGGCGGTGGGCCGGTGTCGGGGACGTCGCCGTGGTCGCCGTCCCCGGCCCCACCGGCGACCATCAGCTCACCGCGGTCTACACCGGCACCGCCGTCGAGACGGCCGAACTGCGCAACCGGCTACTTCCGAACCTGCCGGTCCACATGGTTCCCGCACGGTTCGTGCACGTGGACGCCCTGCCGCTCAACGCCAACGGCAAGATCGACCGCCAAGCCTGCCGGGCACTGTGACCTACTTGCCCGCTGCCGGAATCCGGAAGTTCGGCGGGACGAGGACGTCGTCGGGGCCGAGGTCGTGGATGGAGCTGTGGCCGAGGGCGAGGAGGGTGGAGTCGATGCCGGCCCGGAGGATGTCGAGGACGTTCTCGACACCGGCCTGGCCGCCGGCCGCCATGCCCCAGAGATAGGCGCGGCCGATCATGACGGCCCGGGCACCGAGCGCGAGGGCCTTGACCACGTCGCTGCCGCGCCGAATCCCGCCGTCGAGGAGGACCTCGACCTGGTCGCCGACGGCGTCGGCGACGGCGGGGAGGGCGCGGATGGTGGCGGGGGTGCCGTCGAGGTTGTTGCCGCCGTGGTTGGACACGGAGATGGCGTCGACGCCGGCGTCGACGGCGCGGCGGGCCTCGTCGGGGTGGTAGACACCCTTGAGCATGAACGGTCCGTCCCACTGTTCGCGCAGCCACCGCAGATCGTCCCAGCTGGGTGGCGGGGTCCGCATCCACTGGCCGTACGCGCCGAAGAAGAGCGGCGCCGGGGCGTCCCCGACGGCCATGTTCGGCACCGTCAGGTCGGGCACGTGTCCGGTCCGCAGGTAGGCCGACAGCCAGCGGGGACGCGCGAGGGCCTGGGGAGCGAACCGGAGCGCTTCGCGCAGGGTGAGGCGCTCCGGGATGTGCGGGCTGCCCCAGTCGCGGCTGTGGTTGAACGACCAGTCGAGGGTGGCGATCACGCCGACCGCGCCGGCGGCGCGGGCACGGTCGAGCCGCCCGGTCATCTCCTCGCGGGTGCCGCACCAGTAGGTCTGGAAGAAGGTCCTGGGGTTGGCGGCCACGACCTCCTCGACCGGCTTGCTGGCGAACGAGGACAACCCCATCGCGGTGCCCCGGGACGCGGCGGCCCTGGCGACCGCGACCTCGCCGTCGGGGCAGACCGCCTGCACCCCGACCGGCGAGATCAGCACCGGCAGCTCGACGTGCTGGCCCATGACCGTGGTTGCGAGCTCGCGCTTGGCCGGCAGGCCGGCGGTCCGCGGCAGGAACCCCAGTTCGTCGAACGCGGCCTGGTTGTCGCGCAGCGTGACGCCCTTTTCCGAGCCGGCGATCAGCGCACCGTAGACGGACCTGGGCAAGCGCTTGCGGGCACGCCGCTGCGCCTCGGCGACGGACTCGAACCAGGAATTGGCCATGTTCAGGTAGTCGTCCTGTCTCGTAGCGGGCGGCGGAGATGCGGGAGCAGCGCCCTGGCCGTGCGGTGGGTGACGCTCCCGGCCCAGACACCGGCGCCATAGACGACGTCGTCGGCGAGGCGACCGAGGGTGAACCGCACCGGGCCGAGCGTCCGGCGACCGCGGGCCCATTCGGCGAGCGGCGGCCCGACCACGAGGGACGCGATGGCGGCGCGGCGGCGCCACCGCCTGCGTCCGCCGGGGACGGCCGCGGCCGCGACCGCGGGCAGGGCGTACTGGACGCCGTAGCGGCCGACGCCCAGCCACGTCTGGTACGCGGCGTCGAGCATGATCCGGGCGACGCCGGGATCCGGCCGGCTCGTTCGCCGCACCGCGCGCCGGGTGGCGAGGACGGACCCGGCGTAGGCGGCGGCCGCGAGGAGGGGACGGGCGGCGAGCGCGGCGCCCACGGTGAGCGTCGGCCACGGGAACAGCACGAGCGGCGGCACCTGGCCGGGGTGCCGCACCGCGAGCGGAGCGGCGGAGGTGCCGTAGCGGAACCGCCGGTACAGCAGGCCTTGCCAGGTCTCGGGTTCCAGGTGTCGCACGTGGACAGTGGGGTCGTAGCGCAGCCGCCAGCCCGCGTCGTGCAGCCGCCACACCAGGTCGACGTCCTCGCCCGCTACCGCGAACGACGGGTCGAGCAGGACACCGTCCCGCGCGATGGAGTCGAGCGCGGTGCGGCGCAGGAGGAGCGCGGCCGTCGGCGCCCACGACACGCGGGTGTTGGGGGCGATGGCGGCGGGCGTGGCGCCCAGGTCGAGGCCGAACGTGGTCGTGGCGTAGCGGCCGACCCAGTCGTCCGGCGCGACGGGCACGATGCGCGGGGCGACGGCTCCGACGAGTGGGTCGGCGAAGTGCCGCGCCAGCAGGGAGATCCAGCCGGGCGGGGGCACGCAGTCGCTGTCCACGAAGGCCACCAACTCCGTGTCGGAGGCCGCGACGCCGGTGTTGCGGGCGGCGGCCGGCCCGCCGTTGACCGACCGCACGACCAGCCGGGCCCCGAACCGGCGCGCGGCCCGCGCGACCTCGTCCGCGTCCGGGGAGCCGTCGTCGACGAGGACGACCGGGTACCCCTCCTCCGCGACGGCGCTGAGACAGCGGTGCAGCTTGTCGACCCGGCCGTACACGGGGATCACGACCGTCACGTCCGGGGCCTCGGCGGCTTCGGGGGGCCGCGGGTGCGCGAGTCCGACATCGGTGAGCCGGCGCGCCAGCACCCCGGCGGCGGTCGAGGCCACCGGACCGGCCGACAGTTCGGCCCACGCCGCCCGCCCGGCCGGGGTCATGCGGACGATCCTGGCCGGTGAGCCGCCGAACCAGCTGTCCTCGGTGAGCCGCCGGGTGGCGTCGTCGAGGACGACCCGGAAACCGACGGGAAGGGGGGCGGTCGGGGGGGTCACAGTGCCATCCCGCCGTCGACGGGCACGACCGCGCCGGTCATGCCGCTGCTTCCCCGGCCCGCCAGGAACGCGAGCACGTCGGCGACCTCGGCGGGCGCGAGCAGGCGGCGAACCGGTTGCTGCGCGGCGAAGTCCGCCGGTCCGGCGAGGTCGTAGAGCCGGGCGCTCTCAGCGAGGATCGGGGTGTCGGTGGAGCCGGGACTGACGGCGTTCGCGGTGACGCCGGTGTCGCCCAGCTCGGCGGCCAGGGCGCGGACGAGTCCGGTGACGCCGGCCTTCGCGGCGCAGTAGGCGGCGAGCATCGGCAGCCCGCGGGTGGCCGCCGCCGAGGCGACCGCGAGAAACCGCCCGGAGCGCGGTTCCGGGCGACGCAGCAGCGCCGGCACGGCCACCCTGGCCAGGTTGAGCACGCCGCCGAGGTTCACGTCCAGCACGGCCTGTTCCTGTTCGGGCGTCACCTCCCACGTCGGCACGCCACCGGCGATCACCCCGGCCGCCGCGATGGCCGCGTCCAGCCCACCCCACCGGGACTCGGCTTCGGCGACGGCCGCCGCGAGCGCACCGGGATCCCGGACGTCGGCGACAAAGGTGTGGGTGGCCACGGTGGACAGCTCGGACTCGGTGCCCAGCGGGTACGGGAGCGCGGGGTCGTCCTTGGCCCGGTCGACCGCGAGCACCTCCCAGCCCTGCGCGATCAGCGCGCGCACGGTCGCCGCGCCGATCCCGCGGGCCGCCCCGGTGACCAGCGCGACCCTGGTCACGGCGTGAACCCGGCGACCGGGCTTTCGTCGCATGTCCGGTCCGGCCGCCGCATGCCGATCGTCACCGGCACGGGTCCACGCCGGTGCGAGTGATCCAGGGCCGGTCTCGGCTTGCTTTCCACTGTGGACAGCGCGGTTTCGCCGTGGCCCTTGACGCATTCCGGGTCGGGGCCGTCGAGCGGGAGGCCGGTGAAGAACTTGGCGGCCATACAGCCGCCTCGGCAGCTGTCGAACGCGCTGCAGGACGCGCAGGCGCCACCGGTCTGCGGCCGCCGCAGGTCGGTGAACAGTTCGGACTCGCGCCATACGCGGGTGAACCCGCCCTCGGCGCGGACGTTGCCGGCGAGAAAGTTGTCGTGGATGGCGAACGGGCAGGCGTAGACGTCGCCCACCGGGTCGATCAGGCACACGACTCGTCCGGCGCCGCACAGGTTCAGCCCGGGCAGGGCGTCGCCGTACGCGGCGAGGTGGAAGAACGAGTCGCCGGTGAGCACGCTTTCGCCGTGCCTGAGCAACCACTCGTACAAGGTCCGTTGCTGGGTGGCGGTGGGGTGCAACTCGTCCCACACGTCCGCGCCCCGCCCGGACGGACGCAGCCGGGTCAGCCGCAGCTGGGCACCGTACCGGTCGGCGATCGCCTTGAAGTCGTCGAGTTGGTCGACGTTCTGGCGAGTGACCACGACGGACACCTTGAACCCCGTGCAGCCGGCGCCCGCGAGGTTGTCCATGGCCCGCAGGGCCGTTCGGTAGGAGCCTGGGCCGCGGACGGCGTCGTTGACCTCGGGCGTGGCGCCGTCGAGGGAGATCTGCACGTCCACGTAGTCACTGCCCGCCAGTCGCCGCGCGATCTCGGGCGTGATCCGGACGCCGTTGGTGGAGAACTTGATACCGACATGGTGTGCGGTCGCGTAGTCGACCAGTTCCCAGAAGTCCGGCCGCACGGTCGGTTCACCGCCGCCGATGTTCACGTAGAACACCTGCATGCGTTCGAGTTCGTCGACGACCGCCTTGCATTCCGCTGTGGACAGTTCGCGGGGATCGCGGCGGCCCGAGCTGGACAGGCAGTGCACACAGGACAGGTTGCAGGCGTAGGTCAGTTCCCAGGTCAGGCAGATCGGCGCGTCCAGCCCGTACTGGAACTGTTCCACCAGCGGCTGTGCGGTCATCCCCGCTCCCTGATCATGTCGGACGCGGCGAGGCTGCGCAGTGCCGCGCGGTAGGACGGCAGGTCGGCCGCCGGCACGCCGGCCTGTGCGCAGGCGTCGCGGGCGGTCGGATGGTCGGCGAGCGTCCGCACGACGTCGAACAGGGCACGAGTCTTCAGGAACGACAGGCGGCGGGTGCCGAAGTGGTACAGCAGAGCGCCGAACCGCTCCGGCCGGATCGACACCTGTTCCGGCACGTACCAGGCCGCGTCCAGAACGTCAGTCAGTAGACACCGCACATGCCGTCGATGGAGACCTCTTCGACCAGCAACTCCTCGACGAGAACGGCTTCGTCCGACTCGACGGTCGGTTGGTCGATCGTCTGTGCCCGGATGTCCGCCATCTACGACTCCTCCGCCGGGGGCCAGGTTTTCGACACCATGTGACGAATCTTGACGTACGTTAACGTCACCCTGGTGCCGAAGACAAGCCCCGCACCCGGCGACCGCCCCCGCGGCCGTCCGCGTGGCACCAGCGCGCGCGAGCTGGAGCTGATCGCGCTACGGCTGTTCACCGAGCAGGGCTTCCACGAGACGACGATCGACCGGATCGCCGCCGAGGCCGGGGTCAGCCGCCGGACGTTCTTCCGGTACTACGACGGGAAGGCACAGGTCCTCTGGAGCGAGTTCGACACCGAGGTGGCCACGATCCGCGCGACGCTCGACGGCGTGCCGGACGACCTGCCCCTGATGGACGCGGTCCGAGAGGCGGTGATCGCGGCCAACCACTATCGCGCCGAGGACGTACCGGAACTGCGTATGCGGATGCACCTGATCAGCACGGTGCCCGAACTGGCCGCGAGCGCCACGGTCCACTACGACGCCTGGGAAGGCGCGATCGCCGAGTTCGTCGGCCGTCGCTGCGGGCTGCCCGCGGACTCCCTGTACCCGCTCGCCGCGGGCCGCGCCACCCTCGCCGCCTGCCGTGCGGCCTACGAACGCTGGTCCGCCCGTGCCGACGGTGACCTGACCGTGTACCTGGACGCCGCGCTCCGGGCTCTCGCGGCCGGGTTCGCCAGTACCAGCCTCATCGAGGAGCCGCGTCCGGCGCGCTACCAGTGATCCTTCTGGGCTCGGGCCTCGAAGAGCAGCACCGCGGCCGAGATCGAGACATTCAGCGAATCCGCGGACCCCAGCATGGGAACGGAGACGGACTCACAACCGGCCTCGTACCACGGCTTGGGAATGCCGTACCGCTCCGAGCCCAGTACAAAAGCCGTGCGGCGGTCCGCGTAGCGGTAGTTCCGGTAGTTCTTGGCGTTGTTGGCGTCGGCGAGATAGACGTCGAACGAGTTCCGCTGCAGCCAGGCGACGGCGTCCTCCGGCTGGTCGAACTCGACGACGGGCATGGTGAGGATCATGCCCTGGCTCGCGCGGAACACCTTCGGATGGGTCAGTCTCGTCCGCCGGTTGGTCAGGACCAGACAGTCCGCGTTGCACGCGTCCAGCGTGCGCACGAGCGTGCCGAGATTCCCCGGAATCTCCATCCCGTCGGCGACCATCACCAAAGCACTGCGGTCGAACCGGACGTCGATCGGGTCCCACAGGGGTAGTTGGGCGATCGAGATGAGCCCGTCCGGCCGGTCGCGTTCGCTGATCCGCGCGAGCGTCTTGTCGGAGATCTGGTAGGCGCGTCCCGCCCGGGCGGCGATTTCCTCGGACCGCTTGACGGCCTCATTCCCGTAGGCCGCTTCCGGACACCAGAAGAACGAGTCGATGTGGGTATCGGTGTTGAGCAGAAGATTGTGCGCCCACAATCCCTCGGCGATGAAGAGCTTCTTCGGATTGGGCGCGGTGTTCTTCTGGATCGAGCGGAGCTGCTTGATCTTGGGATGGTGCACGCCGATCTGCTGCAAATCCATCAAGGCAGTCCGTTCTGTCGGCGTCCGGGTCGGGTCGGTGCACCCATCGTAGAGTCCGTCACGCGGGACCAGCCGTGACCCGATGCCGGGTGACGTCCGGCCCGACCTGCTGACGCCGCACCTCGTAGAGCAGGATCCCCGTCGCCACGGCCAGATTGAGCGAACTGACCGCGCCGACCATGGGGATGCGCACCCGCAGGTCCCCGCGAGCCATCAGGTCCCCCGGAAGACCGTCGCCCTCGCTGCCCATCAACAGGGCCAGCGGCATCGGGTACTCGGTGGCCCAGTGGTCGGATTCGGCGCGAGCGGAGGTGGTGGCGACGCTCACCCCCCGCTCGCGAGCCCACGCGAAGAACTCCCCCGCGTCGGCCGAGTGGGCGATCGGCACCGTGAACAAGGCGCCCATGCTCGCCTTGACCGCGGCGGGCGCGAACGGGTCGGTGGTCTGACCCAGCAGGATGACGCCCGCCGCGTTGATCGAGTCCGCGGTCCGGATGATCGTGCCGACATTGCCCGGGTTCGCGATCTCGTTGAGCGCGACGAAGATCGCGTCCGGCCGGACGGCGAGGCCGGCCAGGTCGAACAGCCGGCTACGCACGATCGCGGCGAGCCCGGACGGCCCGTCCCGGTCGGACAGCCGCAGGAACAGGTCGGCGGTCAGGTGCGCGACGCGGACCCCGCGACCTTCCAGGTCTTCGACGACGCCGAGCGCAGGAGAGTCGCCGAGCAGTTCGGTGGACACGATCAGGGTCTCGATCTCCGCGCCCGCGTCGACCGCCTGCCAGACCGAACGAACGCCCTCGACGAAGAACGCGCCCTCCCGCTTGCGGTGTTTGCGGTCGGCGAGCAAGCGCACCCGTTTCACCAGGGGATTCGCCGTGCTACTGATCATGTCCGGCCTGGAACCACTCACCCGGCGACTTTACCGTCCTCACCGTTCGACCGTGCCACGCTCCACGACCCACCGAGCGGTGTCGACCAGCCAGGTCAGCGCCATGCCTGCGCTCGATCGGCGACACCGAAGGCCGCCAGGGTGTGCGGAGCTTCGGACACATTCGAGCGCCGGCCCGCCTCGTCGGCCGCGAGCCGAAGGGCGGTGTTCACCGTGTCCTTCATCGTCGCGGTACCGAGTCGTCGTCGCGCGGCCTCGAGCACGCAGGGGCCACCCGAACGCCGCGATCGGCTTCGCCAGCGCGACCAGTCCCGGCGCAACCCCGAGCCGGCTCTGTGCGCGCCAGGACCGTCGATCGTGTGGGCATAGTCGAACCGCACCTCGGCGCCGTCGGTGTACAGACGCCGACTCGCCAACGCATTAGACAACCCGATCCGGGTGTCGAGCTGCTCCAGAGCCGGGCGGATGCGTTGCATCGGCACACACC
This sequence comes from Actinophytocola gossypii, assembly GCF_025165815.1. Taxonomy (GTDB): domain Bacteria; phylum Actinomycetota; class Actinomycetes; order Mycobacteriales; family Pseudonocardiaceae; genus Actinophytocola; species Actinophytocola gossypii. The sequence goes on from NZ_JAFFZE010000037.1 coordinate 14,424, forward strand.
GGTTGGAGAAGTCGGAGCCGGAACACATCGAGCGGTTCTATGTTCGTCTCCGCGAATCGGGAGCGAACCCGTCTACGCTCTTGCGGGCACACCGCACCCTACGAGCCGCGTACCGAGACGAAGCAACAGGAAGGGCCTTGCCCGGCGTTAACCGAAACAAGGCCCCAACCTGGTACTACTGTCTCAACCAGACAGCGCGCCCGAAGGGATTCGAACCCCTAACCTTCTGATCCGTAGTCAGATGCTCTATCCGTTGAGCTACGGGCGCATGTTCAGTTGTCACTCGGCCGGAGCCGAATGGCGGAGGCTCCGGGATTTGAACCCGGGAGGGGTTGCCCCCAACCGCATTAGCAGTGCGGCGCCATAGACCAGACTAGGCGAAGCCTCCCGGGGCCCCAGGCCGCTCAGCGAGAGCCTACTACAGCACCTGCCGAGCCCCTCAACGGGTTAGGTCGACGAACGCGTCCAGGCTTCCGGGGTTGGCCAGGGCGTCCCGGCTGACCGCCTGCTCGGGAGGGGTGCCGGCGAGGATCTTCTTCACCGGGACCTCGCATTTCTTGCCGTTCAGGGTCCTGGGGACCTCGGTGACCTGGAGGAACCTGTCGGGGACGTGGCGCGGCGACAGCGCTTGGCGCAGCTCCTTGCGGAGGGCGGGCTCCAGGGTGTCCAGGGTCACACCTTCGGCCAGGACGAGGAAGCAGAGAAGTTCGCCTTCCTCCCCCGCTGACGTGTCGATTACCAGGGAGTCCTCCACTTGGGGGAAGGACTCGACCACGCGGTAGAACTCGCTCGTACCCATCCGGACGCCGCCTCGGTTGAGGGTGGAGTCGCTGCGGCCGTAGATGACCGCCGACCCCCTCGGGGTGATGCGGATCCAGTCGCCGTGGCGCCAGGTGTCGGGGTAGGGGGTGAAGTAGGCGTCTCGCAGACGCTCACCATCGGGGTCGTTCCAGAGGTGCACCGGCATGGAGGGCATGGGGCGGGTGATGACCAGCTCGCCTACCTCGTCGGTTACCGGGTCGGCCTGGTCGTTGTAGGCCTGGACGGCGGCGCCGAGCATTCGGCAGGACAGTTCGCCTCGCCAGACGGGGACGTCGGGGGACGCTCCGACGAACGCCGTGCAGAGGTCGGTGCCGCCGGAGACGGAGGCGATCTGGACGTTTCGGCCTACCTGGTCGGATATCCAGGTGAAGCCCTCCGGGCTCAACGGGGCGCCGGTGGATCCCAACGCCCTGAGGGCGGTCAGGTCGTGGGTCTTGGCGGGGGTGAGGTCCTGTTTGAGGCACGACTGGATGTAGGGGGCGGAGGTGCCGAAGTACGTCACTCCGTTGCGGTCCGCGAGGTGCCAGAGGGTGTTCAGGTCGGGGTGGGCGGGGCTGCCGTCGTACAGGACGATCGTGGTGCCCACCAGGAGGCCGCCGATGAGGAAGTTCCACATCATCCAGCCGGTCGTGGTGAACCAGAAGAACCTGTCGCCCGGGCCGAGGTCGCAGTGCAGGGCCAGGGTCTTCAGATGTTCCAGGACGATGCCGCCGTGACCTTGGACGATGCCTTTGGGGAGACCTGTGGTTCCGGAGGAGTAGAGGATCCACAGGGGGTGGTCGAAGGGGACCGGATCGAAGGACAGGTCGGCTTCTCGGGTGACCAGCTCCGCCCACGGGGTCGAGTCCGGCAGGTCGGCCTCGGCGGACAGGTAGTCGATCAGGACCGTCGCGCGGAGGGTGGGGATCTCGGCGCGGAGGCGTTCGATCGTGGGGCGGACGTCGAACGACCTGCCGTTGTAGACGTAGCCGTCCACGGCGAACAGGACCACGGGTTCGATCTGGGTGAAGCGGTCGGCGACGGCCCGCACGCCGAAGTCGGGGGAACAGGACGACCAGGTCGCGCCCAGGCTGGCGGCGGCCAGGAACGCGACGAGGGTCCGCGGGGTGTTGGGGGCCAGGGCTACGACACGATCTCCTTTGCCGACGCCCAGGTCGATGAGGGCGGCGCGGATCGCGGCGACCTGGCGGCGGAGGTCGCCGTAGGTGAGGTGTTCGGTGACGCCGTCCTCGCGGTCGAAGATCACGGCGAGGTCCGTGTCCGACCTGCCTGGACCCTCGCGGAGGGCGTGTTCGGCGTAGTTCAGGGTCGCGCCGGGGAACCACTCGGCGCCGGGCATCCGCTCGTCGGTCAGGACGCGATCGGGCGGGGTGTGGAAGCGGACGTCCAGGAACTCGGCCACGGCGGACCAGAACGCCTCCAGCTCGCTGGTCGACCACTCCCAGAGGGCCTGGTAGTCCTCTACCTCCACGCCTCGCTCGGCACGCAGCCACCGGCGGAACTCGGCCATCCGGCTGGCCTCGACGCGGGCCGGGTCCGGGCGCCACAACAGCTCTGGAGTGGAGGTCATGCCCCCGTTCCTATCCCATATCGCGGGCGCTGGCCATGGTGCCGGACCACACACCTACCGGACGTCTACCGCACGTCGGCGAGCATCTCCTCGGCCATCGACGCCAGCCTCGGGAGGTCCGTGGGGGTCACCGTCAGCCACGCACCGTGCTGGCGGAGGGCGTAGCGGCCGTCCTCGGCGTCGAGCCAGGTGACCAGCGCCCTCCCCCGGCCGGTGACGCCGAGTTGGCCGCCGCCGGTCCTGGTGGTGAGGGCCTGGGCCAGCATGCTCGCCTCCGGCTGGCGCACCCCGGCGGCGTGCAGGGCCCGCACGAAGCCGGTCACGCCCTCGCGTTCGGCCTCGGCGCACGCGGCGTCGTAGTCGGCCACGGCGATGTTCGCCGGGCGTCCGGAACCGGCGGGGAGGGCGGGTAGGGAGTCCAGCAGGGCTGGGGCGACGGCGGTCGGACGGACGCTGCCCATGCGGATCTCGCCGTCGACCCTGGCGGCCACCGCGGCGCCGCCCTCACTCGCCGTGGCGTAGCCGAGCAGCGGGGAGCCCTGGCCGAGGACGCGCAGGTCGAGGGTGGCGCCGCCGCGGGCGAGGGTGCGCAGGACCAGGGCCACGTCGCGGGCCGGCTCGGACACGGTTCCCAGCTCGCGGGCGGCCAACGCCTCGGACGCCTCCTCGACCAGCTGCGCGCGGGCCCGTGGGGTGCGGCCGACGTGGCTCACCTCCAGCGGCACCGGGGGCTCACCGAGACCCATCGCGGTCCAGAGCAGGAAGAACTCGACCGAGCTGACCTGGACCCAGCCGGACGCCGGGTCACGCACGGGGCCGCTCCTCCCCGATCACCGGGGGCGTCGTCGGCCGCTCGTGCTGGCCCCAGATGTCGTCCTCCTCCTTGAGGTAGTCCGCGACCCTGCGCTCGGTGTCGTCATCGCGGCCGGCGGCGCCCATGCCCATCGGCATGCCGCTGATGCTGGGGCCTCGGCCGGACGACGACGTGGTGCCGGCGCCGGGACGGTTCTGCGCGGCGGCCGGCTCCCCGGCACCCGAGGTGAGGCCGGCGGTGGGACCCGGCGTGGGACCGCCGACCGGGACCCGGCCGGGGGTGCCGGTGGATCCCGGGGCACCGGGAACGCCGGGAGAGCCGGGGACACCGGTGCGCGGCGGCAGGGGCGGCGGGACCGGAACCGGAGCCGGCGGAGTCGGAGGCGGCGGGACCGGGGGCTGCGGGGGTGGCGGCGGCTGCGGCGGGCCGACCAGGATCGAACCGCCGACCGGGGGCGGGCTGAACTGCGGGACCGTCGAGTAGACCTCGCGGGAGGCCTCCTGGAACCGCTCCATCACCCGCGCCGCCTGCTGGTGCATGGCCTGCTCCTCGGCGAGCGGCCCGGCCGGGTCCGCGGTGACCGAGCGGGCGGCGCCCCAGTCGTTCGCCAGCAGCGGCTGGACCTCCGGCAGCTCGGCGATCGGCTCGCGCGGAGGCTTGGGCATGGCGTCGCGCGCCTGGAGGACGTTGTCGACCTCCATGGTCACGCACGCGGAGACCTTCGTGGCCTGCGTGCCGGCTTCGGCGGCCCAGTGGGTGAGGCCGGCGAGGGTCTGCCTGGCCAGGTCGGACGCCTCGCCCTCCCACGCGGCGGCGGCCGCCGTGACGATCCGGCCGAGTTCCTCGCTGATCTCGGTCAGCTCGTCGCCGAGCCTGGCCCAGTCGGCGGAGACCTCCATCGCGCCGCTCGGGTCGAGGCCCTGGTGGACCATGCGGTGCAGGTCGCGGTGGGTGAAGGTGAGGTAGTCGACCTGCTCGTCGAGCGAGGTCGGCTCCTCCTCCGGCGGCAACGGCATGGGCGGGTAGCACGTCGGCGGGCTCGGCCAGTGGGGCGGGTGGCAGCCGCCCGGCGCGATCGACGTCATGGCTGGGTTCCGTTCTGTCCGAACTGGGCGCCGATCCGGCCGGCGGCGCGGTGCAGCTCGCCGGCCGCCTGCTCGTCGGTGGTGCGGTAGAGGCCGGCGGCCAGGCGGACCACCGCCTCCACCGAGTCGAGCAGCTCGTGGAACTGGCGCAGTACCGGGCTCACCCCGCCGTCCTTGTCGACGGCGACGGTGCGCAGCCGCTCGGACATGATCTGGCCGATCCAGTTGTCGCCGAACCGCAGTGGCGCGTCCAGCTTCCGGCCGTCGCGCATCAGGTCTCCGGCGCGCATCCGGGTCCGCTGGATCTGCTCGAGCAGGCTCTCGGCGGCGGGGAGGTCGATCCGCAGGCGGCCGAGCGCCGCCTCGTCCCTGACCTCTTCGACCTTGCCGGCGACCGGGGTCAGCGCGCCCGGGGCCATTGCCGGGATCCCGCTGTCGGTCACGGCTACCCCCTATCTGACGTTCGGGTACAGGATGTCACAGTACCCAGACGCGACGGGAGTCACAGCGGTTTCATCGCAGGTGAGCGTCGAACCAGTTCAGCATCCGCTGCCATGCCTCGAACGCGCCGTCCGGGTGCATGTCGAAGCGGTGGTCGGCGGCCGGGAACAGCACCACGTCGGTCGCGGTCTCCGAGCGGGACGCCGCCTCGCGCAGCCGCTCCACCTCGTCGGCGAACTTGTCGCCGTAGAGCCCGAGCCACGGGCAGCGCAGCTCGCCTGCCACGTCGACCAGCGCGGGCAGCCCGTCGGACAGCGGTCGCAGGATGCCGCCGCCGGCGACCGTGACCGCGGCCCCGATCCCGCGCCGGGCGGCGACGACCATGGCGACCGAGCCGCCGACCTCGAAGCCGACGACCCCGATCCGGTCGGCGCCGATGCCGTGCTGGGCCAGCCAGCCGAACGCGATGTCGGTGTCGGCGAGCACGGAGTCCCCGGACAGCTCGCTGACCAGACCGGCGGCGGTGTCGTCGGAGATGTCCCCGTCGCTTCCGCCGTGGTAGATGTGCGGGGCGACCACGAGCCAGCCTTCGGCGGCCAGCCCACTCGCGAGGCCGCGCACGCTCTCGGTGATCCCCCGCGCCTCGTGCAGCACGACCAGCCCGCCGCGGACCACACCGGGCGGTTCGGCGATCGTCATGCGGAGTGCGCGCCCGTCAGCGAGCCGGACGAGTTCGGTGCGGGTGGCAGACATCCGAGTAGCCAATCACGCCGACATGAACACGAGTCAACAGTTCCCAGCCGATCGGAGTAATCACGAGACCAATATCTGGACGATGGCGACCACGCCGACCACGACGATCAGGATCCGCAGCCACAGCGGCCGCAGCCGGCGCCCCATGCTCGCCCCGAGGTGCCCGCCGATCATCGACCCGGCCGCGAGCAGCAGCACGACCGGCCACGCGACGTCCGCGACGAACACGAACACCAGGCCGGCCACCAGGTTCGCGGTCGCGGTGAGCACGTTCTTGGCCGCGTTCAGCCGCTGCAGGTCCTCGTCGAGCATGATCCCCATCAGCGCGAGGTTCAGCACGCCCTGCGACGCGCCGAAGTAGCCGCCGTACACGCCGACGGTGAGGACGCCGAGCATCAGCACCGGGCCGCCGTGCTCGTGCCGGACGGTCCGGGCGGCGAGCCGGCGCGCGAGCCACGGCTGGATCAGCACCAGGACCAGCGCGAGCAGGATCAGCCATGGCACGATCAGCTCGAACGCGCCTGGCGGGAGCACCAGCAGCACCAGGGCGCCGGCGACCGCGCCGAGCGCGCTCATCGCGCCGAGCCGCAGCAGCCTGCCGCGCTGGCCGGCGAGCTCGCGCCGGTAGCCGACTGCGCCGCTGACCGAGCCGGGCACCAGGCCGATGCCGTTGGAGACGTTGGCGATCACCGGCGGGTAGCCGATCGCGAGCAGCACCGGGAACGTCACCAGGGTCCCGGAGCCGACGACGGCGTTCATGCCGCCGGCGACCACGCCGACGACCGCGACGAGGACCCCTTCGAGCGGGGTCACCGGGAGGCCGGGAGGGTCAGCCGACGACGGCCGGCCGGCAGAAGCCCATCGTGCCCGACTCGGTCTCGCAGCCGAGGATCATCGGGAAGAAGCCGGCTCCGCGCACGAGCTGGACCGCGCCGAGCACGATCAGCACCGCGCACACCGGGAGCACCCAGCCCGGCCGCGGCGGGCGCAGCTCCCCCAGGTACGGCCGGCGCGCCATCGCCACCGCGACCGCGACCGTGGCGCCCCCGCCGGCGATGGCGGCGAAGTTCAGGTAGCTGTAGGCCACCAGTTCGCCGTTGTGGAGCTGGTGGCTGGTGACGCCGAGAAAGACGACGAACGGCAGCAGGCCGAGCACCGCCGCCCAGATCGCCAACTTCACGTGACGGGTCATGCGGGTGAGATGCGGCGCACACCCCGGTCGGTTCCGCCGTCATGCCTGGTTCGGCGTGAACACGCAGAACTCGTTGCCCTCGGGGTCGGCGAGGACGTCCCAGTCGATCTCGCCGTCCCGGCCGCGCAGCACGGCGGCACCCATCTCCACCAGTTCGTCCACACTTCCCCAGATGTCGAGATGCACGCGGTTCTTCACGGACTTGGCCTCGGTCACCGGCACGAACCAGATCGCCGGGCCGCCGCCGTCCGGGTCGACGATCGGCACCGGCCAGTCGTGCGGACGCAGCCAGCCGTCGCCGGGCGGCTCGTGGTCGTCGCGGCGTACGTAGCCCATCGCGGAGCACCACCAGTCCGCGAGCTTGTGATGATCGGTCGCGTCGATGACCAGATCCTTGAACCGAGCTGACATGCCGGCATCGTCGCACGTAACAACCGGGGTTCCGGTGTGAAGTAGATCCTGGTCAGGCCGTGCGGGACTCGACGTAGTCGGCGAGGGCGGCCAGCGCGTCGCGGGCCGGCAGCGGCGGCAGGTCGGCCAGTTCGTCCCGCGCGGCCTGGGCGTACCGGTGCACGTCCGCGCGGGCGGCGGCCATGCCGGGCGAGGCGCGGAGGAGTTCGAGCGCCTCGGCGTGCCGGGCGTCGTCGGTGACCGGGCCGGTGTCCAGGATCACGCGCAGCCGCGCGGCGGCGTCGTCGCCGGCGGCGAGCGCGTGCAGCATCGGGACGGTGACCACACCCTCGCGCAGGTCGGTGCCGGGGACCTTGCCGGACTCGGTGGCCGGGGTGCAGATGTCGATCACGTCGTCGGAGATCTGGAACGCGATGCCGAGGGCCTCGCCGTAGCGGGCGAGCGCGGTGCAGGTGGTCTCGTCCGCGCCGGCGACCCGGGCACCGAGCTCGACGGCCATGGCGATGAGCGACGCGGATTTGTCCGCCATGACCTCGATCGCGTGCGCCATCTGGTCGCCGCCGGCCGGGGCGCCGGCGGCCTCGTTGATCTGGCCGCGGATCAGGCGGACGAGGGTGTCGGACTGCAGCCGCAGGCAGCGCGGGTCGAGGTCGGCGCCGAGCTCGGACGCACGGGCGAGCACGAGGTCGCCGAGCAGGACGGAGAGCTTGTTGTCCCACAGGGCGTTGGCGCTGGGGACGCCGTGGCGGCGCTGGGCACCGTCCATCACGTCGTCGTGGTGCAGGGTGGCGACGTGCACCAGCTCGACGACGACGGCGGCGTCGAGCACGCGCGGGTCGTCCGGATCGCCGAACCGGGCGCCGAGCAGGGCGAGCCGGGGACGGATCCGCTTGCCGCCCGCGGTGACGAGGTGCCTGCCACCGATGGCGGCGAACTCGAACTCGGCGTCGGCCAGCACCTTGTGCAGGCGTTCCTCCACTTCGGACAGGGCGTCGTGGAGCTCGGTGTCGAGTGCGGTCCCCATGGGTCCGAGCCTGCCGGAGAACGACCCTCGCGGGGGCGGTCCTCAAGCCGGTCTCGAGTGCCTTTCGAGTACGGCGAAAGGGGGCTCGGCCGGGCGGGTGGCTGGGTGGTAGCCGGCGCGGCGGAACAATGCCATGGACGGGGTGTTGGCCTCGTGCACGGTGGCCAGGAGGGTGGCCGGGCCGACGCGGGCGTGCAGGGCGCCCTGGCCGACCATGAGGATCCGCCCGGCGAGGCCGTGGCCGCGGTGCTCGGGGGCGACGACGATGCTGACCTCCCAGGTGCCTGGCTCGATTCGGTCGAAGCGGACGGTGCCGAGCGGGGTGGTGTCGCGCTCGACGACGAGGAGCAGGTGGTCCGGGTCGGCGATGGTGCGCCGGAGCCAGGACTCGTGCACCTGGGCGGCCACCGGCTGGGAGCCTCGGGACCAGGCACGGGTGTCGGGGTCGTTGCGCCAGGCCAGGAGCGTGCGGGCGTCGGCGAGGGTGGCCTCGCGGACGGTGAGGGTGGCGGCGTCGAGGACGCGGTCCACGCCGCCGCCGTCGACGGTCGCGGCGGCGGCCTCGGCGAGGGCGGCGCGGCGGTCCGGGTCGGACAGGAGGTCGCGGAGGTCCGCGCTCGCGGCGGGCAGGTCGGCGGGGGTGCCCAGGCCGGCGGCCAGGCCCAGGGACAGGGCGGCGCGGTAGCCGGTGGCCTGGTTGTCGACCAGCTGGACCAGCGCGGCCGGCGCGCCGACGCAGCACAGCTCGGTCAGCGTCACGCCGGCGGCGCTCACCACCAGGTCGGCCTCGGCGAACAGCGTGGGCAGCTCCGGCGTTGGCGGGCCGACGGCGAAGTGCTGGCCGGGACCCGCTGGCGGCAGCGGAACCTCGCCGGCCGCGATCGCCCGTACCGACATCGGTAGGCCGGTGTCCCGCAGCGCGGCCACCGCGGCGGCGACCGTGTCGGCCGCGGCCCCGCCGCCCATCACGACCACGACCCGGGGCGGGTCACCGGGAACGCCGGAGCGGGCGCGGCGGGCGGCGACCACGTCCGCGCGCAGCGGGGCGTAGCGCGGGCCGCCGAGGTACACGCCCGTGCCGTCCGGCTCGCGCGGGGCAAGCACCAGGTTCGGGTCGACCACGACGTCGGCGGCGCGGCGGCCGTAGGTGCCGTCCTCCATGGACACCACCCGGCCGCGCGTCTCGGGCAGCTCGCCGAGGCCGTAGTGGTCGACCAGGACGACGTCCGCGGCCCAGTCGGCGGCCGGGACGACCGGCACGTCCAGGGCGCGGAACCGGTCCGCCAGCCAGGCCGCCTCCCCGGCGAAGGTCACCGTCCAGCCGCGGGCCACCGCCGCCTCCGCGAACGCGAGGCAGCGGGCCACGTGCCCGACCCCGATGGTCGGGCCGCCGTCGGCGCGCAGCAGCAGGCTCGTCACGGGACGCGCTGGGCGACGCCGGCGTTCAGCGCCACCAGGTCCGGCCGCGCGCGCAGCAGCGCCACCACGTCGCGCCAGCGCGGCACCCCGTCGCCGAGCGCGGTGACCACGGCGTCCAGCAGCTCCGCGTCCTCGGCGGTGTCCAGGGTGACCCGCAGGTCGGAGTCGTCCTCGCCGGGCACCACGCCGGCGCACCGGTACACCTCCGGGCGCGAGTGGATGTCGGAGGTGACGTGCTCGCGGTGCGTCCCGGTGGCCACGCGGTACTGCTCGGCCAGCACGTCGCGGCGCACCAGCTCGGCGTCGAAGCCGCGCGGAAGCCGGCGGAGGAGCGTGTTGCTGACGTAGTGCAGGTCGGGGTCGGCCAGCCAGACCCCGGCGACCTGCGCGAGCAGGGCCGGGTCGTGCAGCGGGCAGTCGGCGGTCAGCCGCACCACGGCGTCGCACGGGTGCCGCTCGGCGGCCAGCTCGAACCGGCCGAGCACGTCGTCCAGCGGGCCGCGGACCACGGTGGCGCCGGCCCGTTCCGCCTCGGCGGCGACCGGGTCGTCGTCGGCGGCCTCGGAGGTCGCCACGATCACCTGGTCGAAGGCCGGGACCCGCGCGGCGGCCCGGACCACCCAGGCCAGGACGCTGCGCGCGCCGAGCGGACGGAGGACCTTGCCCGGCAGCCGGGTGGAGGACATCCGTGCCTGGATGACCGCGTGAACTCGCACGGGTGCCATGATGGCGCACGACTTTCACGGAGGTGACGATGGCGCTGCTCGACGGGGCCAGCATCCTGTTGACCGGCGGGACCGGGTCCTTCGGCAAGGCGTTCATCGCGCACGCGCTGGAGCACCTGAACCCGCGCCGCCTGGTCGTGCTCTCCCGCGACGAGCTCAAGCAGTACGAGGCCCGCCAGCTGTTCGGCGACGACCCCCGGCTGCGCTGGTTCATCGGGGACGTGCGCGACCGGCGCCGGCTGGAGCGCGCGATGTTCGACATCGACTACGTGGTGCACGCGGCCGCGCTCAAGCAGGTCGACACGGCCGAGTACAACCCGTTCGAGTTCGTGCAGACCAACGTCACCGGCTCGCAGAACGTGATCGAGGCGGCGATCGACTGCGGCGTGAAGAAGGTCGTGGCGCTGTCCACCGACAAGGCGTCCAGCCCGATCAACCTCTACGGCGCCACCAAGCTCTGCGCCGACCGGCTGTTCATCAGCGGCAACCACTACGCGGCCGGGCACCCGACCCGGTTCTCCGTGGTCCGCTACGGCAACGTGATGGGCTCGCGCGGCAGCGTCATCCCGTTCTTCCGGTCGCTGGCCGAGCGCGGCGAGGCGCTGCCGATCACCGACCTGCGGATGACCCGGTTCTGGATCACGCTGCCGCAGGCGGTGCGGTTCGTTGTCGACTCGTTCGACCAGATGCACGGCGGTGAGCTGTACGTGCCGAGGATCCCGAGCATGCGCCTCACCGACCTGGCCCGCGTGATCGCGCCGGGCGCGCCGCTCAAGGAGGTCGGCATCCGCCCCGGCGAGAAGCTGCACGAGGAGATGATCGCCCTCGACGACGCCCGCCGGACGCTGCAGGTGGACGACCGGTACGTCGTGATGCCGCACATCGCCGGCTGGGGCTACGAGCCGCCGGAGCACGGCCGCCCGGTGCCGGATGGCTTCGCGTACCGCTCGGACACCAACGACCTGTGGCTCACCGACGACGACCTGCGGGCCCTGGTCGAGCAGTATGGCTGACCTGCTCCCCTACGGCCGCCAGTCGATCACCGAGGACGACGTGGCCGCCGTGACCGAGGTGCTGCGCGGCGACTGGCTGACCACCGGCCCCGCCGTGGCGCGGTTCGAGGCGGACCTCGCCGCGCACACCGGCGGGGTGCCGGCGGTGTCGGTGACCTCGGGGACCGCGGCGCTGCACGTGGCCTACGCGGCCGCCGGCGTCGGCCAGGGCGACGAGGTGGTGTGCACGCCGATGACGTTCGTCGCCACCGCGGCGACGGCGGCGCTGCGCGGCGCGACGGTGGTGTTCGCGGACACCTCGCCGGAGACCGGGAACGTCGACGTCGACGCGGTGCGCGCCGCGATCACCCCGCGCACGAAGGTCGTCGCCGCCGTCGACTACGCCGGACACCCGGCCGCGCTGGACGAGCTGGCCGAGGTGGCGCACGACGCGGGCGCGCTGCTGCTGGAGGACGCCGCGCACTCGGTCGGCGGGTCCTGGCGGGGGCGGCCGGTCGGCTCCTGGGCGGACCTGACGACGTTCTCCTTCTTCCCGACCAAGAACCTCACCACGGCCGAGGGCGGCGCGGTGTCCTGCGCGGACCAGGAGCTGCTCGCCAGGGCGCGGGAGTTCCACAACCACGGGCTGGTGCGGGACAAGGTTCGGCAGCGGTTCCCGGACGAGGGCGGCTGGCACCAGGAGGTGCACGAGTTCGGGCTGAACTACCGGCTGCCGGACGTGCTGTGCGCGCTGGGGTCGAGCCAGCTGTCCCGGCTGCCGGCGTTCGTGGTCCGGCGGGCGGAGCTGCACGCGCGGTACGACGCCGGCCTGGCCGACGTGGACGGCGTGGCGACCCCGGTGACGCTGCCCGGCGCGGAGCCGGCGTGGCACCTGTACCCGCTGCGGGTGCTCGGCGGGCGGCGCCGGGAGCTGTACGAGTTCCTGCGCGAGCGCGGGATCGGCGTGCAGGTCAACTACGTCCCGGTGTACTGGCACCCGGTGTTCGCCGACCTCGGGTACCGGCGCGGGCTGTGCCCCGGCGCGGAGCGGTTCTACGCCGAGGAGCTGTCGTTGCCGCTGTGGCCGGGCCTGGCCGACGCGGACGTGGACCGGGTCGTCGACGAGATCAGAACGTTCTACCGGTGATCGACGTGACCCCGTGGGGTGCGACAGTGGTCGGCCGGCTCGGCGGCGGGCACCGGAACGACGTCTTCGAGCTGCGCCGCCGGAGCGAGCGCCTGGTCGCGCGGGCCACCCGCCGGAGCCCGGAGTCGCTGGACTGGGAGCTGCACCTGATGGAGTTCCTGTCCGCCAACGGGTTCACCGTGCCGGTCACGGTCCCGGCCGACGACGGCCGCCGGCACGTGGCCGGCGTCGTGGTGCAGACCTGGCTCCCCGGCCGCGAGCCGACCTCCTACGACTGGCCGGCGGTGACCAGGGAACTGACCCGCCTGCACGCCCTGACCGCGGGCTGGCCGCAACGCCCCGGTTTCGCCTCCACCCGCGCCCTGCTGACCGCCGACGCGGGCGGCGAGGTCGACCTGACCGCGATGCCCGCCGAGGCCGTGACCGCCTGCCGCGCCGCCTGGGCCGCCCTCGACGGCCCGCACACGGTCGTGCACGGCGACCCGCAGACGGCGAACGTCCGGGTCGGCGACGCGGGCGTCGGCCTGCTCGACTGGGACGAGGCCCGGGTCGACCACCCCGACCTGGACCTGGCCGACCTGCCGGACGCGGAACTGCCGTTCGAGCGCAACCGCGTCGCCAGGGCGGCCGTGGACGCCTGGGAGGCCGCCGCCGGCTGGCGGCTGGAGCCCGGCTACGCCCGCTCCCGCCTCGCCGAACTCACCGCACGCGCGGACCGGAGCGGCTAGCCTCCCCGACTGTGACACGTAGGCGATGGGTGTACACCGGCCTGGGTCTTACCGTCGTGCTGGCCGCCGGCCTGCTGGTCTGGCGGCCGTGGACCGGCCAGGAGCCGTGCGCGGCCGCGGTCACCGCCACCGACGGGCCGGCCCCGGCGCCGCGGCTGGAGCTACCCGACCGGGTCGCGCCCCCGTTCGGCCGGCAGCGGGTCGTCGTTCCCGGCACCGGGCGGATGGCGGTCGGCGGGACGCTGGTGCTGCGCGACGGCGACGTGGTCGGCGCGGTCGACGCGCGGACCGGCGAGCGGCTGTGGGCGTTCGAGCAGCACGGTGACGTGTACGGCGCGAGCCAGGTCGGCGGCGAGCTGGTCCTGCTCCAGCGCGGGGACGACGCCCCGGCCACGGCGGTCGGCGTCGGCATCGAGAACGGCGAGGTCCGCGACTGCGTGACCTTCCCCGGCGGCGAGCGGGCGGCGGAGACCGCGACCGTGGTGGACGTCGCGCGGCGCACGGTCGCCCTGCTGCGCCGGCACGAGGACACGACCACCCTGTCGCTGGTCGACCCGAACCGCCCGGAACCGGTGTGGACCAGCGAGCCGGCCGTGCCGCCGTCGGTCGAGTACGCGCACGCGGCGGGTGACGTCATCGTGCTCGGCGCCGCCGGCGAGGACGGGACCAGCGCGTGGGAGCTGGCCGTCGACGAGCGCGATCGCGTCACCCCGGCCGACCGGCGGCTGTACGCGTACGCCGCCGAGGACGGCGCCCCGCTGTGGGACTGGGCGCACGAGGACTTCGCGCCCCAGGTCGTCGGCATGGCGTTCGACACCGTCGTGGTGCGCGCGGCCCGGTTCGACGAGCCGGCGAACGTGCTGCACAACCGCCTGGTCGCGCTGGACGCCCGGACCGGCGAGGAACGCTGGTCGGCCGAGCTGCCACCCACGGCGGCGAAGTACCACGAGCGGAGCGTCCTGCTCGGCGACGTCGTGGTCAGCTCGGAGTCCGATCCGGAGCGCGGCACGTTCGCCCACCTGACCGCGCGCGACCTGGCCACCGGCGAACCACTGTGGCGGATCGACAACCGGGTGAACGCGCTGGAGCACGCCGCCCTGGTCGGCGACCTCGCGCTGGTTCCCGGCAGGTCGCTGCGCGGCCTCGAGCTGATCGACGTGCGCACCGGCGAGTCCCGCACGCTGTTCGACGGGGTGTCGGTGCTCGGCGCGTCGGCCGACGGCACGAGCATCGCGCTCCAGGTCGTGACCGACGGCGAACCGGTCACGGTCACCTACGACCGGGCCTAGATGTGGTGTTCAGGGAGGTTGGTTAGCCGGGTGATAGGTGGTTGGCCTCCGATGGCGGAGTGTGCTCGGTGGTGATTGTAGAAGTGGAGCCAGGCTGGTAGGGCGGTTCGGCGTTCGGTGTCGGATTG
>NZ_JAFFZE010000038.1 GCF_025165815.1 Actinophytocola gossypii
CCAGATACGGGCCGAGCGCGTCCGCACACTCCCCCATTCGCCGTGCGAACACCGGCGAGGTGTCCAACAGCTCCACCGCCATCCCCGCCCACTGCGCACCCTGACCCGGGAACACGAACACCACCCGACCCGACCGGGCCACCACCCCAGGGGAGAGTTCGGACAGCAGCTCCTCAGTGGTCTCACCGACGGCCACCGCGCGGTGATCGAACACCGCCCGCCCGAACAACGTCGCCGCCACGTCCTGGGGCGCCGCGTCCGGGTGAGCCCGCACCCACTCCTCCAGCCGGCGAACCTGGTCCGCGAGGGCGTCCTCGGTCCGCGCCGACACCGCCCACACCACCGGACCCGACGCCGGCGACGGCACCTCCTCCGGCGGCGCCTGCTCGACGATGACGTGCGCGTTCGTCCCGCTCGCCCCGAACGACGAGACACCGGCCCGCCACGGCCGCTCCACCGCTGGCCAGTCGCGGGCCTCGGTCAACAGCTCCACCGCGCCGGACGACCAGTCCACCTTGGGCGACGGCGCGTCCACATGCAGCGTGGCCGGCAACCGGCCGTGGCGCATCGCCATGATCATCTTGATCAGCCCGGCCGCACCCGCCGCCGCCTGCGCGTGTCCGATGTTGGACTTGATCGACCCCAACCGCAGGGGCTCGTCGCGCCCCTGTCCGTACGTCGCCAGCAATGCCTGTGCCTCGATCGGGTCGCCGAGCACGGTCCCGGTGCCGTGCGCCTCGACCGCGTCCACGTCAGCGGCGGACAGCCCCGCGTCGGCGAGGGCCGCCCGGATCACCCGCTCCTGGGATGGCCCGTTCGGCGCGGTCAACCCGTTCGACGCGCCGTCCTGGTTCACCGCCGAACCGCGCACGAGAGCCAGGACCCGGTGCCCGTTGCGGCGCGCGTCGGACAGGCGCTCCAGGACCAGCACGCCGACGCCCTCGGACCAGCCCGTGCCGTCCGCACCGGCCGCGAACGAACGACACCGCCCGTCCACGGACAGTCCGCGCTGCCGGGAGAACTCCACGAACACGCTCGGTGTCGAGTTCACCGTCACGCCGCCGGCGACGGCGAGCGTGCACTCACCGCGCCGCAGCGACTGCGCCGCCAGATGCACGGCGACCAACGACGACGAGCACGCCGTGTCGATGGTCAGCGCCGGCCCCTCGAACCCGAACGAGTACGCCACCCGCCCCGACACCACACTGCCCGAGGAACCCATCCCCCAGTAGCCACCCAGGTCCGAGCGCGTGTGCGACAGGTGGCTGTAGTCCGTTGTGGACGCTCCGGCGAACACGCCAACCTCGTTGCCGCGCACCGAGTGCGGGTCGATTCCCGCGTCCTCGAACGCCTCCCACACACCCTCCAACAGCAACCGCTGCTGCGGGTCCATCGCCAACGCCTCACGCGCGTTGATCCCGAAGAACCCCGCGTCGAACCCCGCCACATCGTCCAGGAACCCACCCGACCGGGTGTAGCTCGTCCCAGGGTTGTCCGGGTCCGGATCGAACAGGGACTCCAGGTCCCAGCCACGATCCGCCGGGAACTCCGTCACCGCGTCCACTTCGGACTCGACCAGCTGCCACAATCCTTCCGGATCCGACACCCCGCCCGGGAACCGGCACGACAGGCCCACCACCGCGATCGGCTCGCGCGCCGCGTCGACCGACCGCCGGAGCCGTTGCTTGGTCTCCTGCAGTTCGGTGGTCACCCGCTTGAGGTAGGACAACACCTTGCTGTCGTCGGTCATGGCGCACCCCCGGGATAGCTGGTGATGACCGACCGAGCTTATGGCCGCTGGACGGCGCGACCAGCACTCTTCGAGCCCGCCGAGACCGGCCGTCGAGGCAGCATCGACGGCCGGAGCCTCGGTAGGAGCCTGCTCGAGGACCGTTAGCGGACTCCCGGGAGCGGGCCGCCGCGCGGAGTAGCTTCGCTGCCTAGCTGGACGCGCCGGAGGCAAGGAGAACCAAGTGCCACACGTGCTGACCCGTCCCGTACGGACCGGAAGTACCCAGACCTGGCTCCGGGAACGGGCGACCGTGAGCGCCGTCGCCTGGGAGCCAACCGGTGAACTCGACTGCGCGCAGTGGATCCTGCACGGCGAGCGACTCGGGTCGATCGGCCGGGGCATCGCCTGGTGGATCGGCGACTGGGTGAACTACGGCAACGCGAAGTTCGGCGAGAAGTACTCGCGGGCCGCGCGCATCACCGGCTACGACGCGCAGACGCTGATGAACATGGCCTACGTGGCCGCGCGGTTCCCCCAGCACCGGCGCCGGGCCGCGCTGTCCTGGAGCCACCACGCCGAGGTGTCCGCACTGGACACCGCCGACCAGGACGACCTGCTGACCCACGCCGAGCGGACCAAGCTGTCCGTGCGCGGCCTGCGCGACGAGGTCCGCGCCCGCGGCCGGCGCGCCACGACCAGGAAGAAGAAGGACACCGTCGACGTCGTCGTGTGCCCGAACTGCGGTTGCCAGGTCACCACCTAGCTCGCGACGGACGTCCGCGCCGGCTCGGACAGGTCGGCGGCGGTCAGCCGGATCACCGGTGACAGCTCGCGCGGCGCGGGTGTCAGGTGCAGGCGCAGCACGCCGTCGTCCTGGGCCGGCAGCGGTCCGGCGCACGCGCAGGGGTCGTCCTCGAACCCGGCGAACCGGTAGGTGACCTCCATGATCCGGTTGCGCTCGGTCGGCCGGAAGTCGGCGAGCAGGTGCACGCCGGCCCGTTCCGCCTCGTTGACCAGCCAGTTCAGCACCAGCGCGCCAGCGCCGAGGGACACCACCCGGCACGAGGTAGCCAGCAGCTTCACGTGCCAGGCGTCCGGGTGCCGGTCCAGCACCACGACCCCGACCGCGCCGTACGGGCCGAACCGGTCGGTGATGGTCACGGTGAGCACCTCGTGCGCGGGGTTCGCGATCATCCCGCGCAGGGTGTCCTCGGCGTAGAAGACGCCGGTGGTGTTCATCTGGGTGGTGCGGACGGTCAGCTCCTCGACCCGCCCGAGCTCCTGCCCGGTGGCCTTGCCGATCGTCATCTCCAGCTCCAGCGAGCGGAGGAACTCCTGGTCCGGGCCGCGGAAGGCGGCGCGCTCCGCGTCGCGGCGGAACCCGGCCTGGTACATCCGCCGACGCCGGCGGGAGTCGGTGGTGACGGTCGTCGGGGTGAACTCGGGCAGCTCGGCCAGCGACACCGCCTGCTCGGCCGGGTAGCAGCGCACCGCCGGCAGCCCGAACTCGACCTCGGCCCGCTCCTGCGGCTGGTCGTCGACGAACGCGACCGCCTCTGGTGCGAACCGCAGCTCCTCGGCGATCTCCCGCACCGAGTCGGACTTCGGGCCCCAGCCGATCTTGGGCAGTACGAAGTAGTCGGCGACGCCCAGCTCGGTCAGCCGGCGCAGCGCGAGGTCGGCGTCGTTCTTGCTGGCCACCGATTGGAGGATGCCGCGTTCGTCGAGGGCCCTGACCGTGTCGAGTACGCCGTCAACCAGCTCGACCCGGTCGTCCTCCAGGAGGGTGCCGTTCCACAGGGTGTTGTCCAGGTCCCAGACCAGGCACTTGACGTGCGTCACGGGAGGCTCCTTGCCGTCAGCGCGTGCTCGGCCAGCAGCAGCTGGCAGGTCTCGTTGGTGCCCTCGATGATCTCCATCAGCTTCGCGTCACGGAACGCGCGGGCGACCGGACCGCTGTCGGCCGCGCCCCAGGACGCGAGGATCTGCACCGCGGTCGCGCCCGCGGCGGCGGCGTGCCGGGCGCTGGTGTACTTGGCGAGCACGCCGGCCATCACCATGTCCGGGCTGCGGGCGTCCCAGCGGGCGCTGGCGTGCTCGCAGGCCAGGGTGGCGGCGCGCTCGGCGACGTACAGGTCGGCGAGCTGGCGGGCCACGAGCTGGTGGCCGGCGATCGGTTTGCCGCCCTGTTCGCGCCGGGCGGCGTGCTCGGTGGAGGCGCGCAGGCAGGCCCGCAGGATGCCGACGCAGCCCCAGGCCACCGACATCCGCCCGTAGGCGAGGGCGGTGGTGACCAGCAGCGCCAGCGACGGCCCGCCGCCGCCGAGGACGTTGCGGACAGGCACCCGGACACGGTCCAGGTCGACGTGCGCGTGCCCGGCGGCGCGGCAGCCGAGCGGGGTCGGTACCGGCTCGATCGTGACGCCCGGCGCGGTGGTCGGCACCACGACCGCCGCGGCGCCGTCGTCGTGCCGGCCGAACACCACCAACAGGTCGGCGTAGGTGGCGGCGGTCGTCCACCGTTTGGCTCCGGTGACCAGGACGGTGTCGCCGTCGAGGGTGATCTCGGTGGCGACGCCGGACAGGTCGCTGCCCGCGTCCCGCTCGGTCATCGCGACGGCGGCGAGCTGCCCGCCGACGAGGTCAGGCAGGAACGTGGCCCGCTGCTCGGGGTCGCCGAGCCGCTGGATCGCCCAGGCGGCCATGCCCTGTGAGGTCATGACGCTGCGGGTCGAGCTGCACCGGGCGCCGACCTGTGCGGTGAGTTCGCCGTTGGTGCCGCTGTCCAGTTCGAGTCCGCCGTGGACGGTCGGGACCTGGGCGCAGAGCAGGCCGCGTTTGCCGAGCTCGCGCAGCAGGTCGTGCGGCAGCTCGCCGGCGGCGTCCCAGGTGTCGGCGTGCTCGGCGAGGAGGGTGTCGTACTCGGCGGGCAGGATCTCAGGCATTGTCCCGGTTCTCGCGGAGCCGGGTCACCAGGGCGGCCATGCTGTCGACGGTGCGGAAGTTGTCGAGCTTCAGGTCGCGGCCCACGATCGAGATGCCGAACGTGGACTCCAGGAAGACGACGATCTCCATGGCGACCATGGAGGTCAGCACACCGGCGGCGGCGAGGTCGGCGTCGTGCTCGACCGGCCCGCCGGCCTTGGTCTCGAGGTAGGAGCTGATCGTCGACGGGACGCTGTCGACGGCCTGGTCGGTGGTCATCGCGTGATCTCCTCGTACTCGTAGAAGCCGGAGCCGGACTTGCGGCCGAGGCGGCCGGCCCGGACGTGGTCGAGCAGCTGCTCGCACGGCAGGAACTGCGGGTCGCCGAGCCGCTCGTGCAGGGCGAACAGCGAGTCGGCGAGGTTGTCGAGGCCGATCAGGTCGGCGGTGCGCAGTGGGCCGGTGGGGTGGCCGAGGCAGCCGGCCATCAGCTCGTCGACCTCGGCGGCGTCGGCGACGCCCTCACCGACGATGCGCGCGGCGTTGTTGATCATCGGGTGGAGCAGGCGGCTGGTGACGAAGCCGGGCGCGTCGCGGACCGCGATCCCGCGGCGGTTCACCAGGTTCAGCAGATCACGCACCGACTCCATGGTGCGGTCGCTGGTGCGCGGGCCACGCGCGATCTCGACCATCGTGATCAGGTACGGCGGGTTCATGAAGTGGATGCCGACCAGCTCGTCCGGCCGTTCCACCGACGCCGCCAGCTCGTCGATCGGGATGCCGGACGTGTTCGACACGATCACCGTGCCCGGGTCGACGATGCCGGACACCTCGCGCAGGATCTTGTCCTTCTGCTCGGCGTGCTCGCTGATGGCCTCGATCACCGCGATCGATCCGGCGCAGTCGGCGGCGGAGGTGCTGGTGGTCAGCTCGCCCGGTGGCACGTCCGGTGCGGCGCCGAGGAGTTGGGCGTGCCGCAACTGCCGGCCGACCGACGCCCGGGCGCGGTCCAGCACGGCGGTCTCGAGGTCGACGAGCGTGACCGGGATGCCGTGAGCGAGCGCGAGCGTGGTGATGCCGGTGCCCATGACCCCGGCACCGAGCACGGTGATTCGACGTGTCATCGGGTCTCCCGTTGCTTCTTCCTGGCCAGGGTGATGCCGTCCCCCATCGGGAGCAGCACGATGTCCACGCGGTCGTCGGCGTGGAGGAGTTCGTTCAGCGCGCGGACCGCGACGGTGTCCGCGTCCTGTGCCGCCTGGTCGACGACCCGGCCGAACAGGAGCGTGTTGTCGACCACGACCAGGCCGCCGGGGCGGATCAGGCGCAGCGCGGCCTCGTAGTAGTCGCGATAACCGGACTTGTCCGCATCGATGAACGCGAGGTCGACGGATTCCGCGCCGAACTCGGTGAGTAGATCGGCGAGCACCTGTTTGGCGTCGCCGATTCGGAAGTCGATTCGATCGGCGACCTCCGCAAGTTTCCAGTGTTCTCGAGCGATCGTCGACCAGCGCTCGCGGATATCACAGGTGACGACAGTTCCGTCGGCCGGGAGAGCGCGGGCCAGACACAGGGCGCTGTATCCGGTGAACGTGCCGACATCGACGACGCGACGCGCTCCGCAGAGCCCGGCCAGCAGCCCGAGCAGTTGCCCTTCCTCCGGCATGACCAGGAGTTTCTCTCCGCCCGGGAGCTCGGCGGTGACCTCGCGGAGGTCGCGGAGCACCTCATCGTCGCGCAGCGAGACCCGCCGGACGTAGGCCAGCAGCTCGGCGGAGACATCGAGCTGGTTCGCCACGGCGCCCCCTTTCTGTGGGAAATGTGTGGGACCCACACCGAATGGCGAGCATATGGTTCCCCGCAGCGGGTCGGCCACCCGTCAGCGAATCTCCCGACGCCGGGAGATTTGCGGTAGCGTTCGATTCCATCGCCGCCGGTCGACACGATCTAGCGGTCCACTCGAAGAATTCTCGAACCCCATTGTTGATTTGTGCTCGAGGAGGCGGCAAGTGACCGAGACCGCGAACGCCTTGACCGACGCACCGGCGAACGTCCCCGTCAAGCACGAGATCTACTGGCGGGACACCGAACCGGTGACGGCCGGCCCGGCACTGCGCGAGGACGTGCACTGCGACGTGGCCATCATCGGCGGCGGCTACACCGGGCTGTGGACGGCGTTCTACCTCAAGCAGGCCGACCCGTCCCTGGAGATCCACGTCCTGGAGGCGGAGTACGCCGGCGCGGGCGCGTCCGGGCACAACGACGGGTTCATGACCCCGACGATCGGGCACAGCCTGAGCGCGCTGATCCACCGGTTCGGCACCGAGCGGGCGAAGCTCGCCTACTCGATGGTCGGCCGGTCGATGCTGGAGCTGCGCCGGTTCTGCCGCAAGTACGAGGTGGACGCCGAGCTGGAGCCGACCGGCTACCTGCAGGTGGCGTCCAACCGCAACCAGCTGCGGTTGCTGGAGCGCGACCTCGACCTGATCGAACAGCTCGGCGGGCAGCAGTCGATCGAACTGCTCGGCGCCGCGGACGCCAGGGAGCGGGTCGACTCCCCCGCGATCGTCGGTGCGTTCGAGGTCGGCGGTTCGCTGATCAACCCGCACAAGCTCGCCCGCGGCCTGTTCCGCGTGGTGCGGGACCTCGGCGTGCACATCCACGAGTCGACGACGGTGACCGCGATGCGCCGGGCGGCCGGCGGGCACGTACTGACAACCCCGTACGCCAGGGTGACCGCGCCCAAGGTGCTGCTGGCCACGAACGCCTACCAGCACCAGTTCGCGGCCATGCGGCGCAAGGTCGTTCCGGTGTGGAGCTACGCGGCCGTCACCCGGCCGCTGACCGACCGGGAGCTCGCGCAGGTGCACTGGCCAGACCGCGAGGGTTTCGTCGAGGCGGGCAACTTCATCGTGTTCGGCAGGCTGACCGCGGAGAACCGGCTGCTGTTCGGTGGCGGCCGCGCGAACTACCACTACGGCCGCGACATGGACGAGAGCCGGCACATCGACAGCCCGGCGGCGACGGCCGCGCTGCGCGGGGTGCTGTCCCGGTACTTCCCGCAGTGGCGGGACATCCCGTTCAGCCACACCTACGGCGGCTGTGTCGCGATCACCCGCGAGATGGTGCCGCACGTCGGCAGCGCGGGCGACGGGGTGTTCTACGCGCACGGCTACTGCGGCAACGGGATCTCGGTGACGCACACCGCGTCGAAGTCGCTGCGTGACCTGATCCTGGGTCGGGACAGCGTCTACACGAACCTGCTGTTCGTCAACGGCAAGGAGCGGGGCTTCCCGCCGGAGCCGATCGCGTTCCTGGGCAGCAAGGTGGTGACCAGGGCGCTGGCGGTGCAGGACCGGTACCCGCACCTGGTCCGCGCGCAGATCTTCTGATCCCTTCGAGGAAGGAGCGCCTCATGCTGTCTCTGGACGGGCTGTCGCCGGCCGAGAAGTACGCCGTGACCCTCGACCTGGTGCGCGCGGAGACGGCTGCGTTGATCGGCCAGGACAAGGAGTCGGTCGAACCGGAGCGCGCCTACCAGGACTACGGCTACAACTCGATGGCGGCCGTCCTGCTGACCGAGATGCTGTCCCAGGCGACCGGCCTGGAGCTGCCGCTGACCCTGCTGTTCGACCACCCGAACCCGGCGGCGGTGGCCCGTTACCTGGTGAGCCGGATCGCGCCGGACGACGACCCGTCGCCTGAGGTGCCTGTCGTGTCCGACGTGAACCCGGACGAGGGCATCGCGGTGGTCGGGATGTCCTGCCGGTTCCCGGGCGGGGTGTCGTCGGCGGAGGAGCTGTGGGAGCTGGCGGCGTCCGGGGTGGACGCCGTGTCGGGGTTCCCGACGGACCGGGGCTGGGACCTGGCGACGTTGGCGGACCAGAGCGACCCCGGGTCGAGCATCGCGCGGTCGGGCGGGTTCGTGGCGGACGTGGCGGGGTTCGACGCGGGGTTCTTCGGCGTGAACCAGCGTGAGGCGTTGGCGATGGACCCCCAGCAGCGGTTGCTGTTGGAGGGCGTGTGGGAGGCGATCGAGCACGCGCGGATCGATCCGACGTCGTTGCGGGGCAGTGACAGCGGGGTGTTCGTCGGAGCGTGTGGGTCGGACTACGGGTACCTGTCGCGGGCGGATCGGGGGCTGGCGGGGTACTGGGGGATCAACTCGGCCGGGAGCGTGGTGTCCGGGCGGGTGGCGTACTCGTTCGGGTTCGAGGGTCCGGCGTTGACGGTCGACACGGCGTGTTCGTCGTCGCTGGTGGCGGTGCACCTGGCGGCGCAGTCGCTGCGGCGCGGTGAGTGTTCGCTGGCGGTGGCCGGCGGGGTGGCGGTGAACGCGACGCCGAGCGTGTTCGTGGAGTTCTCCCGGCAGCAGGGCATGTCCGCGGACGGGCGCTGCCGGTCGTTCGCGGCCGGAGCGGACGGCACGGGCTGGGCCGAGGGTGTCGGTGTGCTGGTGCTGGAGCGGCTGTCGGACGCGCGGCGGAACGGGCACCGGGTGTTGGCCGTGGTCCGTGGTTCGGCCGTGAACCAGGACGGTGCGTCCAACGGGTTGACCGCGCCGAACGGTCCGTCGCAGGAACGGGTGATCCGGGCGGCGTTGGCGAACGCGGGCCTGTCGGTCGCCGACGTGGACGCGGTCGAGGCGCACGGCACCGGGACCGTGTTGGGCGACCCGATCGAGGCGCAGGCGCTCCTCGCCACCTACGGCCAGGGGCGGGACGAGCCCCTGTGGCTGGGGTCGGTCAAGTCCAACATCGGCCACACCCAGGGAGCCGCCGGCGCGGCCGGCCTGATCAAAATGATCATGGCGATGCGGCACGGGCGCCTGCCCGCGACCCTGCACGTTGACGAGCCGACACCGAAGGTGGACTGGTCCGCCGGCGCGGTCGAGTTGTTGACCGAGGCGCGTGACTGGCCTGCGGTGGAGCGTCCTCGCCGGGCGGGGATCTCGGCGTTCGGGGCCAGTGGAACGAACGCGCACGTGATCATCGAGCAGCCACCGCAGGAGGAGACCCCCAGCTCGACCGTCTCGGGGCCGGTGGTGTGGTCGGTGTCGGCTCGTTCGCCTGAGGCGCTGGCGGGTCAGGTTCGCCGGTTGCGGGACTGGGTGCGCGCCCACCCGGATGTGGATCCCGGTGAGGTGGCGTCGGCGTTGG
>NZ_JAFFZE010000039.1 GCF_025165815.1 Actinophytocola gossypii
ATCCGGCACCGCAACGTTCTCGCTCTCATCGATGCCGCTCAGTCCCGTATGGACTTCGGTTCCACCGATGTCTGGTCCCTGTTCCACTCCTTCAGCTTCGACGTTTCGGTATGGGAGATGTGGGGGCCGTTGCTGACGGGCGCTCGGATCGTCCTCGTCCCGCAGGACGCGCGACTGGACCCACATACCTTCGTCACGTTCCTGGCCCACGCCAGAGTCACGATGCTCAACATCGTCCCGTCGGTCTTCCGGCACCTCGTCGCGACAGGTAGAGGCCCACAGAGCGAGCTGGCGGTCCGTCAGGTCGTGTTCGCCGGGGAGGCGGTCGATCCCGTCGCGGTCTCGACCTGGCTGTCGACACTGCCCGACCGTCGACGACCAGCGGTGGCGAACATGTACGGGATCACCGAATCGACCGTCCACGTCACCCTCCGGCAGATGACCGACATCGACTTCACCCGCACCGGACCCGGCACCCTGATCGGCACACCCCTGCCCCACGTCCGAATGCGACTCGTGGACCAACAACTGCGACCGGTCAAACCCGGAGACGTCGGCGAGATCCTCCTCGACGGTCCCGGAGTGAGCGAAGGCTACCTCGGCCGCCCGGAACTCAACCGCGAACGCTTCCCCACCCTCACCACCGACGGGCCGGCCGAACACTGCTTCCGCACCGGCGACCTCGCCAGCTGGGACCAGACCACCGGCAGCTACGTCTACCGAGGACGCATCGACAACCAGATACAACTCCACGGCCACCGCATCGAGTTGGGTGAGGTCGAAACAGCACTGCGGGCCTGCCCCGGCGTGTTCGACGCCGCCGTGGTCCTCCACCGACCTCCAGGACGCGACGCCAGCCTGCTCGCCCACGTCGTCACAACGCCGCCCGCCGACGACCCCGAACACACCCGCCGAACCATTCGGGAGATCAGACGCAACCTGACCAGCATCCTGCCCCGACACATGATCCCCCAACACATCCGACTCGTAGCGGACCTGCCGCGAACCGAATCGGGCAAGACGGATCGTGGTGCTCTTGTTCCGCGATCGCAGCAGGCGAACCGGTAGGGGCGACGAGCAGTTTCGAGTAGTCTGTGACCGGGTCCGAAACCATTCGACGTCAGGGGAAGATGTGTCGCGTCTCGAAGGCAAGGTCGCTTTCATCACCGGGATCGGCCGGGGCCAGGGCCGTAGTCACGCGGTGCGGTTGGCGTCCGAAGGTGCGGACATCATCGGCGTCGACATCTGCCACGACATCGACTCCACGGCTTATCCGATGTCCACAAAGGATGACCTGGACGAAACGGTCCGGCAGGTGGAGGCACTTGGCCGGCGCATAGTCGCCCGCGTCGCGGACGTACGTGACTCCGCGGCGTTGCGGCAGGCGGTGCAGGAGGGTGTCGAGCAGCTCGGACGCCTGGATTTCGCCGTGCCGAACGCCGGCATCAGCACCGCACACTTCAAGATAACGACGCCGGAGCAGGACGAGCAGGCGTGGAACGATGTCATCGCGGTGAACCTGACCGGAGCCTGGAACTCCGTGCAGGCCGCCATTCCCTACATCGTCGCCGGTGGCCGGGGCGGCTCGATCGTCTTCATCGGCTCGACGGCGGGGCTGCGTGGCGTGGGCGCCGGCGGGTACACGGCGGCCAAGCACGGCATCGTCGGCATCATGCGTGGCCTGGCCAACGAGCTGGCCGAGGACAACATCCGCGTCAACGCCGTGCACCCCACTGCGGTCAACACCCTGATGGCCACCAACGAGGGGATGCAGGCGTACCTGGCCGACCAGGTCGCGAACGGCTCGCACCACCTGAACGCGCTGCCGGTCGAGCTGTTGGAGCCGGCCGACGTCAGCGCCGCCATTGCGTTCCTCTGCTCGGACGAAGGCCGCTACATCACCGGCACGAACCTTCCGGTCGATGCGGGATTCGTGAACCGGGTCGACTGACCGGCCCGGGATCAGCGCGCGTGCTGTAGGCACAGCACAATGCTCTGCACTTCCACGACTCCGCGTTCGGCGAGTGCGTCGTGATAGGCGTCCCGCTCGGTTCCGTCCGCGAGGAGGGTGCGTTGCGGTAACCGACGTGCGCGGATCATGTCCCGGCTCAGCGAGTACGGCGACGAACTGTCGACCATGGTGTCGAACCGCCAACCGTCCAGATCGGGGATCATCCGGCGAAGCAGGCCCTCGAGGGAGCCGTCCCCGGCGGTGACCTCGACATCGCACCAGACCTGTGCGACGCCCCGCGGGTCGAGAAGGTCACGAAGCGTGGTGTTGACGAACGCGAAGGCCGTCGCGCTGTCCGGAGCGTTGAACGCGATCCGCGAATAGGTGCCCGGGTCGGTATAAGTGGTGCAGTCACCGAGAACGTACTGGGCGTCGACGCCGTTGAGCGTCGCGTTCGCGGCGGCGTACGCCAGTGACCGGTGACTGGTGTCGACGCCCACTCGTCGCGCACAATCGAAATCGAGGAGTTGGGACTGGCAACCGGTCCCGCATCCCATGTCGAGAAACGATTCGCCCGGGACGTCGAGTTGCTGGACGCCGCGGCGTAGTTCGATCGACGAGGCGTGCGGCGGCATACAGATGTCGTCGGCCCAGTTGCGCGTCAGTCCGTCGGGACCGTTCTCGAACAGTCGGTCGGAGAGGAAAAGCCGGTTCGCGTATTCGGTAATGGCTACCGTGCCGCGCCGGTGCGAGGTGGGCAGGCTTTCGACGAGTTCGAGTTCGGCGAGCAGCGCGGCGAGTTCCGGGTCGAGGCGTTGCCAACGTTCCTCGGGAACCTCTCCGCACAGCAGGAACAACTCGAACAATATCGCGGCCTCGTCGTCGACCCGGGACAGCTTGTCGCGGTAGTACAGCGAGTGCCGGGCAATATCGGACAGAATGACGTCCACCGATGCCTTGAGCCCGAGCAACGCACGCAGGCGCTGCGATTCGTAGCCGGCCAGGCGAAGCCGCTTACCGAGCCGGCCGAGCGAATCGCGGTCGGCCAATGAGTCGATCATCCGAATCCCCGGGATCAGTTGCGGTCGACGCCCTCACGAGCGTCCATCGCCTGCCGCAGGCTGCTGGGCCGCATGTCGGTCCAGACCTCGCCGATGTGGTCAAGGCACTCGTCCTTGCCGCCCGTGTGACCGGCCTCGGTCCAGCCGGCCGGTAGCGGTCGGCCGGCGAGCCAGATCGAGTACTGCCCCTCATCGTTGACCACGACCGAGTACGTACGGTTGTCCTCGTCGACGTCGCCCACAACCCGCCTTCCGCCCCTGGATCCCGAATTTCGGCCGATCATATACTACCCCGCAACCCGTCGATCGTGATATGATCATGCACAATGACGAACAACGGCGCGGGCGGTCACTTCGCCTTGTCTCAGGAACAACGGGAACAGTTCGATCGGGACGGCTTCATCGGCCCGGTTCAGATTTACGAGCCTGAGGAAATGGAGGAGCGCTGGCGGACCGTGCGGCGTCAACTCGTCGATCGGTCTCATGCCATCTACTCCACGGATGCCCGGAGTTCGGCGACCAACATCGCGAATTACGACCGCCATCTGGATCTTGATCTGCTCTCGGAGCACGTCATGAATCCCAGAATCGTCGACCGGGTGGCGTCGATTCTCGGCCCCGATGTCCTGTGTTGGCGCACCGAGTTCTTCCCCAAGTACGCCGGCGACGAGGGAACGGACTGGCACCAGGCGGCCACCTTCGCGAACGCCAGCAAGAGGCCGCAGATCGCGTGGCCGGCGGAGGACGGCGAGCCGGCGTTCGGCGGCACCATCACGGTGTGGACGGCGTTCACCGACTCCACCCTGGAAAACGGCTGTCTCCAGCTGATGCCGGGGACCCATCACCACATGAACTACGACGAGTCGAAGCCCATGGACTATCGACCCGAAACGCTCAACAGCACGGTGAAAGAAGGAGTCAAGCGGGGCTTCTTCGGCTACGACTACCGGCAGCTGCAGAAGGATCCCGACTGGAAGCCGGACGAGTCCCAGGCGTTCCCGCTGGTCATGAAGCGTGGGGAGGCGGTCATCTTCTGGTCCACTCTCATGCACGCGTCCCTGCCACACACCGGGAGCGTGCGCGATTACCGCATGGGATTCGCGGCCCGCTACGTACCGACCAAGGTCAGGGTCTACCCGGACACCGGCGGCGTCGCCGAGTACGGCGGCGAAATCGATCTGTCCAAGTACGGCGCCGTGCTCGTCTCCGGCGTCGACGACTACGGCTTCAACCGAATCGCGACCGAGAACCAGCGCGGCTACTCGTTCCGCACCCGCTAGCCCACGATCACTCCACACAGGACCCCGCAGCTCAATGCCCGCTTTCGCAGAGGATTGACCGTTCATGACGCTCTGGAAGCACAGCCGCAAGGACGCGATACTGGTGGCCATCACCGTGGTGCAGTTCGCCACCACGTTCACGCTGGCGAGCACGTGGGACCTCATGTCGCTCTGGGGACGGATCGCCGGCGGGGTCCTGCTCACCGTCATGATGGCCTACAACATCATTGTCGTGTCCCACCTGTTCACCCATGTGCCGTGGTTCGTGAGCCGCAAGCTCAACGCGGTCGTGTCGGTCGTCAACTCGGTGAACATCGGCCAGTCGGTGCAGGCGTACGAGCTGACGCATGTCCGCAATCACCACCGGTACAACAACGACCGCCCCGAGGCGGGCGGTTCGACCCGCGATCGCTCGTCGACGTACCGCAACGGGAAGGACGGGCAGCACGAGCCGCTCCTGCCCTACGTGCTGCGCGGAGCGGTGGAGTCGACCGTCGGCCGGTTCGTTGAGCTGGCCGCGATCGTTCGGCTGTGGCGGGTGAGTGCCCGCGAGACGAACCTGCTCGCCCTGGCGTCCAAGAAGCCGGACCGGCGCCGTCGGGAACTGCGCCAGCTCCAGGTCGACCGTGCCGCCCACTCCCTGGCGCTGGTCGGCCTCGCGGTGATTTCCTGGCAGTGGACGGTGATGGTCTACCTGCCGGCGTTCTTCTGCGCGCTGGCGCTGGTGAACGTGCAGAACTACTACCGTCACTACGGAGCGAACCCGGACTCCCGCATGACCGACTCGGTCAGCCACTACGGCCGGTTCTACAACCTCCTCACGTTCAACGACGGCTACCACCAGGAACACCACCTGAGCCCGGCTACCCACTGGTCGCAGATGCCCGCGATCAACGCCCGGCACCAGGAACGACTGGCCGCTCAGCCGCGCATCATCAGCCCGGTACCGGCGATGCTCGGCTTCCTCGACCGGCGCCGGTCGCTGCTGCACGAGGGCCGGACGCAGGACGCGAGCTGACGTGATCCCGAACCGCTGCGAGATCGAGGACTTCTTCGGCCGGTGGGACCCCGAGGTCAAGTACCACGCCTGTGCCTCGGACGTCGACCCGCTGTCCCTCCGCGAGCTGCTGGAGCTGGCCGACGCCGACACCAGGGCACTGTGGGACGGGCTCGAACTCGGTTACACCGAGACCACCGGCCATCCACTGCTTCGCGAGGCGATCGCCGACCAGTACCCGGAGATCTCGGCCAACGAGGTCACCGTGTGCGCCGGCGGCGCGGTCGAGGCGTTGTTCCTGCTCGCGCACACCCTGCTCGGCCCGGGAGACCACGCGGTCGTGGTGTGGCCGGCCTTCGAGTCACTGCACCGCATCGCGCCGTCGCTCGGCGCCACGATCACGGCCGTCGAGCTGGACGCCGACAACGAGTGGCACCTCGACCTCGGCGCCGTGCGGAAGGCGCTGCGGCCGAACACCCGCGCGCTGTTCGTCAACTTCCCGCACAATCCGACCGGTGCACTGCCCAGTCACGCCGAGTTCGCCGAGCTGCTCGCGATGGCCGGCGACGCCGGGGTCACGGTCGTCTCCGACGAGGTCTACCGCTACCTGGAGTACGACGACGCCGACACTCTTCCCGCGGCCTGCGACCTGGACGAGCGCGCTGTCAGCGTCGGGGTGATGTCCAAGGCGTACGCCCTGGCGGGGCTGCGCATCGGGTGGCTCGCGACCCGCGACCAGGCCATCACCGACGCGGCCCGAACCCTCAAGGACTACACGACGGTGTGTTCCTCGGCGCCGGCCGAGATCCTGTCGCTGATCGCGCTGCGGGCGCACGATCGCCTGATCGAGCGCAGCCGGACGATCATCAAGGCCAATCTCGCCCACGCCGAGTCGTTCTTCGGCCGGCATCGCGACACGTTCGCCTGGGCGGCGCCGGCCGCGGGCATGCTCGCGTTCCCGCGGCTGCTGCTACCCACCCCGGTCGAGGACTTCGTCACCGATCTTGTCCGCGACCAGGGTGTCCTGCTACTACCCGGCACCGTCTTCGACACCACCGACAACCGGTTCCGCGTCGGGCTCGGACGTTCGGCACTGCCGAAGGCCTTCGACCGGATGGACGAGTTCCTCGCCGCCCGCGGGTGACGAAGGTGCACACCGACGCACGTCCGGTGTTTCGGGTTCAGGGGTTCCGCAACAGGAAGACCCGAGGCTCGAGCTTCCCGATCATCTGGTAGACGCCCCACAGGGCATTGCCGAGCTCGATGCGGTAGTCGACATCTCCGAGCTCGGCACGTAGTTGTTCGGACTTGCGGATCAGTCGTGCCGCGTACAACAGCTGCCGCGACGTCACGCCGTCACCGTCCTCTTCCCACGCCTCACGCCATTCCGAGCCGATGACGTCGTCCGACTCGATGGTGAAACCGGCCGCCAGCGCCCGCCGCCGGAAGTCGTCCGGGGACATGCGCTCGGGCGCGACGGCCAGGTCGGTGTAGAGCTGGGCTCGCTCGAGCGGCTCGAGGCGCTCGGTGGCAAAGGTCTGGTACAGCAGCAGGTGTCCGCCGGGTTTGAGCACGCGCCGAGCCTCGGCCAGTGCCTGGTCGGCACCGACGACATGGAAGAACATGTCGCGGCTGAAGACGAGGTCGAACTCGCCGTCGGAGGCGGGGATCTCCTCCATCACGCCGGGCCGGATCGTCACCCTGCCGCCGAACGGGTGCTCGGCAACGGCGGCCTTCGCCTGCACGTTGTTGCTCGCCAACGGATCCACCGAAACGGCGTCGCAGCCGAACATCGTGACCAGCGCGAGTGAGTGCGACGCGTCGCGCCCGCCGATGTCGAGCACGAGATCCCCCGGCCCGATGTCCAGGTCGTCGACCATTTCGTACAGCATGCCGGGCCGTCGGGGGGCATAACTGCGACTCTGCGCCCGCTCGGGCACGTCGAGGTAACCGAGCGGGTACATGTCCTCGATCGTGATCGGATCGGACTCTGCCATCGGTCACTCCATTCGCGCCGCGGCCAGCCTAGTGCCCGGCCGGAACGATAGGCTTGTGCCATCTGGTGAAGAACCCACGGAGGCAGGTCGTGAGCGAGGTCGACGAGGACAACCGGGCCTACTCGGTCGTGGTCAACGATGAGGAACAGTACTCGATCTGGCTCGCCGGTCGACCACTGCCGGCCGGCTGGACCGAAGTCGGGCACACGGGCGGCAAGGACGAGTGCCTGGACCACATCGCCGAGGTCTGGACCGACATGCGCCCCAGGAGCCTGCGGCAGGCGATGGACGCTCGCGGGTAGCTTTCACCGCTCCGCGGGGAGGGAAGGCGGAACAAGAGCACCACGATCCGTCTTGCCCGATTCGGTTCGCGGCAGGTCCGCTACGAGTCGGATGTGTTGGGGGATCATGTGTCGGGGCAGGATGCTGGTCAGGTTGCGTCGGATCTCCCGAATGGTTCGGCGGGTGTGTTCGGGGTCGTCGGCGGGCGGCGTCGTGACGACGTGGGCGAGCAGGCTCGCGTCACGCCCCGGAGGGGTGTGCAGCACCACGGCGGCGTCGAACACGCCGGGGCAGGCCCGAAGCGCCGTTTCGACCTCACCCAACTCGATGCGGTGGCCGTGGAGCTGCACCTGGTTGTCGATGCGTCCTCGGTAGACGTAGCTGCCCGTGGTCTCGTCCCAACTGGCGAGGTCGCCGGTGCGGAAGCAGTGCTCGTCCGATCCGTCCGCGGTGGCCACGACGGGGAACCGCTCGCGGTTGAGTTCCGCGCGGCCGAGGTAGCCTTCGCTCACTCCGGGACCGTCGAGGAGGATCTCGCCGACGTCCCCGGACTGCACCGGCCGCAACTGTTGGTCCACCAGTCGCATTCGGACGTGGGACAGAGGTGTGCCGATCAGCGTGCCGGCCCCGCTGCGCGAGAAGTCGATGTCGGTCATCTGCCGAAGAGTCACGTGCACGGTCGATTCGGTGATCCCGTACATGTTCGCCACCGCTGGTCGTCGACGGTCGGGCAGCGTCGACAGCCAGGTCGACACCGCGACCGGATCGACCGCCTCCCCGCCGAACACGACCTGACGCACCGCCAGCTCGTCCTGCGGACCTTCACCCGACATGACGAGATGCCGGAAGACCGACGGGACGATGTTGAGCATCGTGACTCGAGCGTGGGCCAGGAACGTGACGAAGGCCTGCGGGTCCAGTCGCGCGTCCTGCGGGACGAGGACGATCCGAGCGCCCGTCAGCAACGGCCCCCACATCTCCCACACCGAGAAGTCGAAACTGAAGGAGTGGAACAGGGACCAGACATCGGTGGAACCGAAGTCCATACGGGACTGAGCGGCATCGATGAGAGCGAGAACGTTGCGGTGCCGGAT
>NZ_JAFFZE010000040.1:2500-5293 GCF_025165815.1 Actinophytocola gossypii
AGCGGACTAGTACCGTGAGGGAAAGATGAAAAGTACCCCGGGAGGGGAGTGAAAGAGTACCTGAAACCGTGTGCCTACAAGCCGTCAGAGCAGTCGTAGCAACTGTGATGGCGTGCCTTTTGAAGAATGAGCCTGCGAGTTAGTGGTGCGTGGCGAGGTTAACCCGTGTGGGGTAGCCGTAGCGAAAGCGAGTCTGAATAGGGCGTTGTAGTCGCGTGCTCTAGACCCGAAGCGGGGTGATCTACCCATGGCCAGGGTGAAGCGACGGTAAGACGTCGTGGAGGCCCGAACCCACCAGGGTTGAAAACCTGGGGGATGAGCTGTGGGTAGGGGTGAAAGGCCAATCAAACTCCGTGATAGCTGGTTCTCCCCGAAATGCATTTAGGTGCAGCGTCACATGTTTCACGCCGGGGGTAGAGCACTGGATGGTCTAGGGGGCCTACAAGCTTACCGAAATCAACCAAACTCCGAATACCGGTGTGTGAGAGTGTGGCAGTGAGACTGCGGGCGATAAGGTTCGTGGTCGAGAGGGAAACAGCCCAGAACACCAGCTAAGGCCCCTAAGTGTGCGCTAAGTGGTAAAGGATGTGGGATTGCCGAGACAACCAGGAGGTTGGCTTAGAAGCAGCCACCCTTGAAAGAGTGCGTAATAGCTCACTGGTCAAGTGGTCCTGCGCCGACAATGTAGCGGGGCTGAAGCGTACCGCCGAAGCTGTGTCACTCACACAAATACATCCGCTCCTCGACTTCGGTTGGGGTGTGTAGTGGTGTGGGTGGGTAGGGGAGCGTCCTGCATCCAGGGAAGCCAGAGTGTGAACTACTGGTGGAGGGTGTGGGAGTGAGAATGCAGGCATGAGTAGCGAAAGCAGAGTGAGAACCTCTGCCGCCGGATGACCAAGGGTTCCTGGGCCAGGTTAATCCGCCCAGGGTAAGTCGGGACCTAAGGCGAGGCCGACAGGCGTAGTCGATGGACAACGGGTTGATATTCCCGTACCCGTGTGAATGCGTCCCTGGCGAGCCCACTGATACTAACCACCCAAACCTGCCGATGGCCTTCGGGTTGTTGGTGGGGGAGCGTGGGACCTGAGGTGGTAGTAGCCAAACGATGGGGTGACGCAGGAGGGTAGCTCCGCCAGCTGATGGTGACTGGTGTAAGCGTGTAGGCCGTACCGTAGGCAAATCCGCGGTGCAATAGGCTGAGACGTGATGCATAGCCGAATGAGGCGAAGTAGAGTGATCCCATGCTGCCGAGAAAAGCCTCTAGTGAGTGTTCATGCGGCCCGTACCCCAAACCGACACAGGTGGTCAGGTAGAGAATACTAAGGCGATCGGGTGAACTGTGGTTAAGGAACTCGGCAAAATGCCCCCGTAACTTCGGGAGAAGGGGGGCCGGGTGGCTTGAAGCCCCGTTGCGGGCTAGGGCTGTTCGGCCGCAGAGACCAGCGAGAAGCGACTGTTTACTAAAAACACAGGTCCGTGCGAAGTCGCAAGACGATGTATACGGACTGACGCCTGCCCGGTGCTGGAACGTTAAGAGGACCGGTTAGTCACCTTGTGTGGCGAAGCTGAGAATTTAAGCGCCAGTAAACGGCGGTGGTAACTATAACCATCCTAAGGTAGCGAAATTCCTTGTCGGGTAAGTTCCGACCTGCACGAATGGCGTAACGACTTCTCGGCTGTCTCAACCACAGGCCCGGCGAAATTGCACTACGAGTAAAGATGCTCGTTACGCGCGGCAGGACGGAAAGACCCCGGGACCTTTACTATAGCTTGGTATTGGTGCTTGGTTCGGCTTGTGTAGGATAGGTGGGAGACTGTGAAGCTCATACGCCAGTATGGGTGGAGTCATCGTTGAAATACCACTCTGGTCGTACTGGGTGTCTAACTTCGGACCGTGATCCGGTCCAGGGACAGTGCCTGGTGGGTAGTTTAACTGGGGCGGTTGCCTCCCAAAGAGTAACGGAGGCGCCCAAAGGTTCCCTCAGCCTGGTTGGCAATCAGGTGTTGAGTGTAAGTGCACAAGGGAGCTTGACTGTGAGACTGACGGGTCGAGCAGGGACGAAAGTCGGGACTAGTGATCCGGCACCACCTGGTGGAAGGGGTGTCGCTCAACGGACAAAAGGTACCCCGGGGATAACAGGCTGATCTTGCCCAAGAGTCCATATCGACGGCATGGTTTGGCACCTCGATGTCGGCTCGTCGCATCCTGGGGCTGGAGTAGGTCCCAAGGGTTGGGCTGTTCGCCCATTAAAGCGGCACGCGAGCTGGGTTTAGAACGTCGTGAGACAGTTCGGTCCCTATCCGCCGCGCGCGTAGGAGACTTGAGGAAGGCTGTCCCTAGTACGAGAGGACCGGGACGGACGAACCTCTGGTGTGCCAGTTGTCCCGCCAGGGGCATGGCTGGTTGGCTACGTTCGGGAGGGATAACCGCTGAAGGCATCTAAGCGGGAAGCCTGTTCCAAGATGAGGTCTCCCACCCCTTTGTGGGTTAAGGCCCCCAGTGAGATGACTGGGTTGATAGGCCAGAGATGGAAGCATCGTGAGGTGTTCGAGTTGACTGGTACTAATAGGCCGAGGACTTACCTCACAAACGATCAATTACGTGTTCGCATCCACTGTGTGATTCTGAGGCACCAACCACCTGTTGTGTGGTGTTGGTTGTTTCATAGAGTTTCGGCGGTTATAGCGGTGGGGAAACGCCCGGTCCCATTCCGAACCCGGAAGCTAAGCCCTCCAGCGCCGATGGTACTGCACTCGACAGGGTGTGGGAGAGTAGGACACCGCCGAGCATTC
>NZ_JAFFZE010000005.1 GCF_025165815.1 Actinophytocola gossypii
CGACCACCGATCGAGCTGACCGTAGGTGACAAACCGACCCGAATCCTCGATCGCGACCGCATCCGGCGTCGACCCGACCCGCACCCCGAACCGCGAAACCAACGACATGGACGCGTCCCCCATACCTTCACCTCATTGAGCGATGCGCGAGTCAGGCCACCTTGGGAATCGCGGATGACTGTGCGCGTGCCGTCGGCGGCAGCGATCGGTAGATCTGCACCATGCCACCGAGTACCCCGCTGAGCCGGGGGAGCGCGGCGTACTCGGGGTCCTGCGCGAGGATGGCGTCGACCTCGCGCAGGCGCCACATCGGCGTCCTGGGGAACAGGTGGTGGACCAGGTGGAATCCTTCGCCATCGGTCTCACCGAACAAGAAGCGGGTCCAGAACCCGTAGTCCCGGTTCCACGACATGTAGAGGTCGATGCGCGGCGCGTTCTCGATGAGCGGGAAGTGCTCCATCAGCTCGGCGACCGCGCCGATCCAGACCTGGGTGGTCACCAGCGGAACGAACCAGAGCAGGATCAACCACAGCCACCAGCCGCCGAGCACGGCCCACACCAGCACGGCGACGAGCAACGCGATGCGCAGGGCGCGCTCGAGCGGTGCTTCAGCTTTCGACCAGATCCGGTGCCGCAGCAGGTAGAGGATGTACGAGCCGGTGGACTTCGGGCCGACCACCTTGCGCAGGTAGCGGTTCAGCGCCGGGCGGCCCAGGTTGTCGCCGCACAGCCCGTTGTCCTTGTACTGGCGGTAGTCGGGATCGCGCTCCGGGTCGCCCAGACGGCCGTGGTGTTCGCCGAGGTGGGACGCGCGGTACGCGGTCATGCTCTGCAGCACCGGGAACCCGCCGAAGAGGGCACCGAGGACAGTGCCGACACGGTGGTTGGCCATGAACGCGCGATGCGCGGACATGTGCAGCACGCCCGCCACCGCGCGCTGCCGGCCGCCGATGAAGTAGACGGCGACCACGTACACCGGGATCGACGCCCAGAGCGCCAGGTTGTTGAACGTCCACACCGACGCCGCGCACCAGAACGCGATCCAGAACCAGTGCCGGACGAGTTCGGCGGGACCGTGCCAGTTGTCCGGACGAGACGCGACGCGGACGGCGTCGAGAATCTCCGGAGCGAACCGATGACGAGTCCCTCGACCGCCTGACATGGTGTCGTCGATATTTGGCGACATGCTCCGACTGTAGCCAACTCCACCGTTACGATCTAGGAGCTGAGATCACCTCGCGCGGGCCGGTCGAGGAGCGTGCCGATCGGCTGGTCCGGCCCGGTCAGCGCCGCATCCAGAATGGCCAGCAGGTCGGCCCGCCACCGCGCGGCGGACTCCGGGTCGAAGGCGTCGGCGGCGTACTCGATCTCGCCGACCAGGCCGGTCGATTCGTGCCGCGCCGTCCAACTCAGTGCCGTCTTCGCCGTTCGAGAATGCACGAAATGCTCGACGATGGTCAGCCCGGCGATGCCGTCGAGGCTGTCGAGCGGTGTCGACTGGAATCCGAACATTGCCTGGAAGATGGGGTTGTCGCCGGCCCGTGAGCTGCGCGAGGACGCCTCGACCACATCGACGAAGGGCAACTCCTGGTTCGTCAGGGCTTCGGTCATCGCCACGTCGACGTCGGCGACCACATCGCGAAAGCTCATGGTTTGGTCCAACCGGGCGCGCACCACGACCATGTTCATCAGGTACCCGATGATGTTCTCGGTACCTGGGCGGTTGCGGCAGGCGACCGGCAGACCGACCACCGGCTCGTCCGTGCCGACCGCACGGCCCAAGGCGAGGAAAAAGGACGCGAGCAGGACGGTGAACGGAGTCGACCGGCACTCGCGGGCCACGCGCTCGACGGCCGCGGTGTCGATGGCCGACGGCGGCACCCGCAGCGCGAAGCCGGCCGAGCCGGCGCGGCGGGGCCCGGTGGTACGACCCGCTCGGTCCGCCGGCAACGGCGCGAGCGCGGGAGCGTCGGTCAGCTGCGCCGACCAGTAGGCCCGCTGCGCCGCCGCGTCCGGCCCCGCCAACCAGCGTTGCTGCCACGCGACGTAGTCGGCGTACCGCACGGTGATGTCCGGCAGCGGTCTGCCTTCGTAGAGCGCCGTGAGCTCACGCCAGAACACCGCGAGCGACCAGGCGTCGAACGCCGCGTGGTGCACGTTCAGCAACCACAACCATTCGCCGTCGAGCTGGAACGCGGACGAGCGCAGCAGCGGTCCCCTGCCCAGGTCGAAGGGCACCTCGGCCGCGGCCTGCGCGCGGTCGGCGGCGTCCGCGAAGTCGTCCGCGCGGACGACCTCGGTCCGGACCGGCTCGGCGGGCTGGATGTGTTGCCACACCGAGCCGCCCTTCCGGACCAGCACCGTTCGCAGCGCCTCGTGCCGGGCGACGATGGTGGTCAGGGCGGCGTCCAGGCGTTCGAGGTCGAGCGGTCCGGTGATCTGGTAGCACACCGGGATCGCGTACAGGGGCGCACCTCGGTTCACCTGGTCGAGGTACCAGAGGGCCTGCTGCGCACGCGACGCCGGCTGCCACTCGTCGCGGCTCGCGGCGGGAACGATCGCCTGCTCGGGGGTGCCGGCGGCCCGCAGGCGCGTCACCGCCGCGGCGATCCCGGCGACGTGCGGGGCCGCGCGGAACTGCGCGAAGGTCAGCGCCACGCCGGTCACCTCGGCGACCTGGCTCAGGATCCGCATGCCCTGCAGCGAGTCCACGCCTACCGAGAAGAAGTTCTCGTGCCGGTCGTGCACCGGCACGCCGCGGACGTCGGCGACGACCCTGGCGACAGCGCGCTCGAGCGTGGTCATGGCCGCGTCGTCGAGACCTCCGGCTCGTGCCCTGCCGACCGGCGGCAGGGCGGCGCGGGACACCTTCCCGTTCAGCGGCGAGCGCGGGATCTTCGCCATCAGCACGATCGCCGACGGCAGCATGGACTCGGGCAGCCGCTCGACGAGCCCGGTCCTGAGCCCCGCCTCCGACACGTCGGGTCCGGCCTCGACGTACGCGACGAGGGACGATCCCGTTGCCGGGTCGTCGACCACGACGGCCACGGCATCCTTGACGCCGTCCAGTTGGTGCAGCGCGCTCTCCACCTGACCGAGTTCCACCCGGCTCCCACGGATCTTCACCTGGCGGTCGGAGCGGCCGAGGAAGGAGAGCGTGCCGTCGGGTGCCCGGGCGGCGCGGTCGCCGGTCCGGTACATCCGTGCCCCGGGCCGACCCTGCGGGTCGGGGCGGTAGCGGTCGGCGGTCATCGCCGGGGCGCCGTAGTAGCCGCGGGTCACCGGCGGGCCGCCCACCCACAGGTCGCCGGGCTCGCCGTCGGGTACCGGCAGCAGCTCGTCGTCGAGGATGTACAGCGCCGCCCGCGCGAACGCACGGCCGAGCGATACCAGGGCATAGTCGGAACCGTCGGAACCGCCGATGCCGTCGCGGGCGGGATGGTGCAGGGCGACGCTGATCGAGGTCTCGGTCGGCCCGTAGTCCGACACCCAGTTGATCCGTTCCGCCCCCGGAACCTCGTACCAGGCCGCCAGCTTCTCGACGAGGATCTTGTCGCCACCGATGAACACGGTGCGCAGGCTCGGTGGCAGGCGCACCGCGCCGGCCACCAGGTCGTCGACCCACAGGTGCCAGTAGGCGCTCGGCAGGCTGACCATCGTCACCGACAGCCGCTCGACGAGGCTGGTGAACTCCCAGCTGGTGAACTTGCGCTGGGCGGGCATCACCACCGCACCGCCGGCCAGCCACGCCGGGAGGATCTCCTCCAGC
The DNA here is from genome assembly GCF_025165815.1 of Actinophytocola gossypii. Taxonomy (GTDB): domain Bacteria; phylum Actinomycetota; class Actinomycetes; order Mycobacteriales; family Pseudonocardiaceae; genus Actinophytocola; species Actinophytocola gossypii. The sequence continues at coordinate 3,770 of NZ_JAFFZE010000005.1, forward strand.
GCGGCGTCGAAGGCCATCGCCGTGGACTGCAGCGAACGATCCCGCGGGCCGAGGGACAGTTGGTCCCGCAACGCCAGCGCGTGGTTGGCGAAGCTCGCGTGCGTGGCCGCGACCAGCTTGGGTTTGCCCGTCGAGCCCGACGTGAACACGCAGTACGCGAGGTTCGCCGGGTACACCTTCACCGGCGGCAGGACCGTGGGCGGGCCCGACAGGTCGAGGCCGTCGAGGTCGATCGTCCGAACTCCCGCGAGTTCCACCGCGACGGGACCGTTGCCGATCAGCAAGGTCACCCCGGCGTCCGAGACCATGCCCTCGGCGACGTCGCGCGGCAGCGACGCGTCGATCGGGACGTACGCCCCGCCGGCCTTCCAGATCGCGAACATCGCCACCAGGAGCAGTGGCGAGGGCTCCATGCTCACGCCTACCAGGCGTTCGGGCCGCACCCCGAGTTCGACGAGCAGGTTGGCGAGCACGGTCGCCCGCTGGTCGAGTTCGCGGAAGGTGTGGCTTCCGCCGTCCCAGGCCACCGCCTCCGCGTCCGGGGTCTGCTCGACCTGCGCCTCGATGAGCCGGTGCACCAGGCTCGATCCCGGCTCCATGACCGGCTTCATACGTAGGACTGCAGCTCGCCGCGACGGCGGACGTCGACTGTCGCGCAGTGGAACGAACCGCCGAAGCTGTTGAAGTTGCGGAACGGGCAGAGGACCGGGGTGATGCCCCAGCTCTCGGCCAGCCGCCGCATCGGCTCGTCCTGCGCCTCCACGAGCATGTGCTCCTCGTCGATCATCAGCACGTTCATGTTGATCCACTTGCTGGTCATGTAGAGCGGGTGGCTGTCCGGGATGACCGGTGGCGGCGCGGCTCGCACCTCCCAGTCCTTCAACAGGTCGGGCACCTCCGGCACCCGCTCGGGCTGGATGAGCAGCTTCCCGGGAGCGAGCGGCACCAGGCTCGCGTCGATGTGCATCGGGTGGTCGTCGTCGAGCGTGACCTCGTGGACGCGGTAGTCGTCGCCGAGGTGCCGGCGCAGCCATTCGATGCCCATCGCATTGGTGACGTGGCTGCGCTGGGCGAAGATGTCCCGGCCGAAGCGCATGAAGTCGGCCGCGTCGAAGGTCGGCTCGAACTCCGTGATCACCGAGCGGAACGGCTCACCGTCGGGCTGGTCGGTCCAGCCCTCGACGTACAGCTCGTCGGTCAGCTCCGGCATCGGCGCGGAGGCCCAGCGCGCCCCGCGCCGGAAGTACTCCTTCAACAGCGGTCGGAACGCCGACGACGCGTGGTGCCGCGACCGCCAGGACATCGGCGCTTCGATGATCTCGTCACCGACGACGAGCAACAGGTCGCGCGGCATCGCGTCGTACAGCCCGGTGCTCGACCAGCCGGGAACGCCGTACGAGACGGAGTGATCGCGCGGTTCCGGCCGACGCACCACGACGCCCATGCTCACCAGGATGTCCGCGAGCTGATCGAGCTCGTCCCGCGCGGCGGCCACCTGATCGGCCGGGAAGGGTTGCCCGGCCCGCTGCCGGAAGACCTCGCGCTGTGCGGGCGACAGCGGCGCGCCGACGGCGACGTGCCACGGCGGGAAATGGGCGTTGTCGACGATGCCGACAATGACTTCCTCGAGCGGATCCCACTCGTTGTAGGACTCGACCGGACCGGACGCCGCGGTCGCGGTGCCGAGAGCCTGGTCCAAGTCGTCGATCACGGTGTCTGTCCGGTCGCCGGCCAATCTGAACCCCCTACTCCGCTGACCCTCAGGTCGTGGATCTAGCTTAGTTGTACGTTCGGTCGGATGATCAACATGCGATGGCAGCTGGGACCATCAACGGCCTTGGCGTAGCTCGCCGAGCGGGACGGTGGGGTTGGACAGCACCTGCTCCACCGTGGCCGCCAGGTCCGCCGCGTACGGCGCGAGGTCACTGGCCTGCGACAGCTCCGAGAGGATCTCGAACCCGGTGCCGTGCTCCTCGACGGTCACCAACGCCGGCCGGGGCATGTGCTCGCGCGGCAACGCCAGTGGTGCGGCCGGGAACCCGAACAGGTCCCCTGGACTCTCGTACGCGTAGTCGAACGCGATGAAGGCGGCGGGAAGTTGGCGGTAGCGCCGCTCCTGCAACAGCCGGTACAGGCCGGCCGTGGCGTCCGAGGTGTCCACCAGCTGCGCCTGCACGTCCCTGGTCACGTCCGTCACGCTGTGACTGTCGGGGAGCTCCACGACGACCGGTAGCTGGTCGACGCAGAAGCCGACGAGCGGCTTGCCCGCGTAGTGCGGTTGCCCGGTCCGGTGGGCCATCATGATGGCCTGCGGGACCCCCATGAGCAGCGACGACGCCACCGCCACCACCGACAGCGCCGCAGTGTGCATCGTGGACCGGCCGGCGCGGGACAAGCCACGCAGGTCGGCCAGGCGCTGCTCGGAGAACGAGTCGACGCGGCTGACCGGGACGAACGGCCCGGTACCGTCGATCATCCGGCCCGCCGTCCAGTACCTGTCCAGCTTCGGCCGCCACACCGCGGCGTTCGCGTCGAACCGGGCGTCCTCCTCGGCTCGCTTGGACCGCGCGTACGCCAGGAAGCTGGCGGGCGTGGGTAGGGCCTCGCTCGCCGCATCCCCCAGGTAACAGGACGACAGTTCCGACCACAGAACCTCGAACGACCAGCCGTCCGCCACCGCGTGCGGCGCGGTTGCCTGAACGAACGAGGTGTCGCCGGTCCGCACGAGCTGGAACTGGAACAGCGACGGGACCGACATGTCGACCGGCCGGTTCGCGAACCGGCTGAGGATGGCCTCGACGTCCTCAGCCGACGCGTCGCTCATGGCGCACGTGGTCAGCTTCGGAACGGCGCTGGCGACGCAGTTCTGGGCGGCGCCGTCCTGGTCGAACCCGATCCGCAGCGCCTCGTGCCGTTGCGCGACCGTCGCGATCGCGTCCGCCAACCGCTGCTCGTCGATCGCGCCGTCGACCCGGCGCACGTCGGACATCTGGTAGGAGGCTCCGCGCTCGCCGCCCAGTTCGCTGCTCATCCACAGCAGCTTCTGACCGTCGGTGAGCGGAGCCTCGCCGACGACCCGCGCTGGGTCGTCGGTGGTGTCGGCGGGGTCGGGGGTCGGCGGTTGCGGTGACCGCGGCCGTGCTGGCGCCGCGCTGGTTCCCGGCCACAGGCCGCTCGCGGCGATCTCGGCCGCGGTGTCGGCGACGGTCCGCACGATGCGTTCGCGGTCCGCGTCGTCGTGCGCCGCGCTGAGAAAGCAGGTACGCCCCTCCCACACGTACACGCCGCGGCTGAGCAGGCCGAGGAAGAACATGTTCTCCGCGCGCTCGGAGCCGCCGACGTTGATGCGGAACAGGGACGAGAAGCTCTCGACCGTGACCGGATAACCGTGCGCCGCCGAGTGCGAGTTGATCGCCTCGGCCAGGTCCGCGGTCCGCCGGTTGAGGTCGGCCTGCAGCCGGGGCGACACCTTCTTCAGGTATCCGATCATGTGCTGCGCGACGGCCATCGCCATCGGTTGCTTGCTGAACGTTCCGGAGAACACCATGCTCGGCCGTTGCGGCAGTTCGCCCTGCCGCCAGCGACCGCCGTCGATGGGCGCCATGAACTCCGCGTCGCCCGCGATGACTCCGATGGGCATGCCGCCACCGATGACCTTGCCGTAGGTGACCAGGTCCGGGCGGACGCCGAAGTACCCGGCCGCGCCCGCCGGGTGGCACCGGAAGCCGGTGATGATCTCGTCGAAGATCAGGGCGGCACCCAGGTCGCTGGTGAGCGTGCGCAGCCGCCGCAGTAGCTCGCCGGGCTGGTATCCGGGACGTCGGCTCTGGACCGGCTCGACCAGCACCGCCGCCAGCCGTTCGCCGTAGAACTCGAGGATGGGGATCGCCGACTCGTCGTACGGGACGACGATGACGTCCTGGACCATGCCGGCCGGCGTGCCCCGGCCGAGGGTCGTCGTCTCGCCCGGCAGCCCACCGGCCCGAGGAGCCACCATGACGCCGTCGAACGTGCCGTGGAACGAACCGGTGAACACGGCGATCAGGTCTCGTCCGGTCCTGGCGCGAGCCGCGCGCACCGCCGCCATCACCGCCTCGGTTCCCGAGGTGGCGAAACCGACCCGGTCGACCCCCGTCAGTGACGCGATCCCGCGGGCCACGTCACCCGCGGTCGACGACTGCGGGCCGAGCAACAGTTCGGAGGGATCGAAGGAGCTCAGGGCCTGCCGCACCGGTTCGGACGCGTGTCCCAGCATGGTGACGCCGAAGCCCATGCACAGGTCGAGGTACTCGCAGCCGTCCACGTCGACGAAGTGCGAGCCCTCACCATGGACCCCGACCACCGGGTAGCTCACCTCGCGCCGGCCCGTACGCAGCGAGAACACCACGTTCCGCTGGTCGACGAGCGTGTACCGGTCCTCCTCGGTGACTCGTTTCGACACCGGGGTGCGCCTGGCCCACTCCTGCTCCTCCTCCGCCGGGAGCGCGGCGGTCTCCTCGAGCGACCGGGCGGGCTCGGACGGCGGAGCCGGGGTGCGGACCGGCGCCGGGGCCGCGGCGGGCGCTGCACCGTCGCCCGTCGGGTGCCAGCTCGCCGGCACGATGCCGGCGAGGTGCTCGGCCAGGAGGGCGGGCGAATCCCGCTCGAAGTACAGCAGACGGATGTCGACGGCGACCCGGAACTCGGCCGACAGCGCGTCCGCCAGCTGAATGAGCAGGAACGAGTCGTACCCGATGTCGATGAAGGACGCGTTCGGCGCCACCTCCTGCGTCGTGCGTCCCACCAGCTTCGCGACGACCCGGCGGATGCCTTCTTCGATGCTGTGGCGGTCCGCGTTCGGCAGCGGTTGCGCCGGCGCCGGGCTTGGTTCTGCCGACATTGGCTCCCTCTCCTCGCCGCCTCGGTCGACGTCGCCTCGGTCGACGTCGCTGCGGTCGAACGCGTAGGTGGGGGCATGGACGACCGCCGGCGCGCCGTCCGCGCGGTGCTTTGTGGTGGTCGGGAGCACCTGGTCGTGCCCGGCCGTCCAGGCCGTCGCGAGCAGCCGGGCGCGCGAGTTCGCGTCGTACCCGGCCTGGTCGGCGGTGGTCATGGCCACCGCGTCGGTACCGAACACGTCCTTGACGAACGGGGTGACGCCCGTGCTGGAGTCCAGGACGACGGCCAGGTTCGCGCCGTCCGCGTGCAGCGCGCTCATGGCGTCACCGAACCGGACCGTCCGGATCAGCTGGCCGGCCCAGAACGCGGGGTCCCGGGCAGTCGCCTCGTCGAGCCAGCCGCCGGTCGTCGGCGACATCAGTCGCAGCGCCGGGGCCCGCAGGTCGAGCTGGGCCCAGGTCTCGGTGTACTTCTCGACGAACGGCCGCAGGACCGCGCTGTGGAACGGGTGCGCGACCGGAATCCGGACCGAGGCGACCCGGTCGGCCCGCAACTCGGCGGCGACGGCCTCCACCGCGAGCGACTCGCCGCTGAGGATGCAGTCCTTGGCGCCGGGCACGATCGCCACCGAGACACCGTCGCGGAGGTACCGAGGCACCGAGTCCGCCGGCAGCCGCACGCGGATCATCGCGCCGGCCGGAGCGTTCGCCAGGATGCGGGCCCGATCGGTGATCGCGGCCGCGGCATCGGCCAGGGTGAACACCCCGCCGACCACGCCGGCTGCGACCTCGCCGAGGCTGTAGCCGCACAGCGACCGGGGCTGGATGCCGTCGGCGAGCAACGATCTCGCGATCGCCACGGATCGGACGAGCATCGCGAGCTCGGTGATCCGCGGCGTGGCCTCCGCCGCCGGCGCACCGGTGAGCCGGGCCGCCACCAGCGGCCGGTCCTCGACCGCCAGACTCGACAAAGCCGCCGAGAACACGTCGGCGAATCCGTCGATCTCGTCCTCGGCCACGGTCAGGTCACCGAGCGCGGTCCCCTGGCCGGGGAACACGAGCACGGTGTGGTGCTTCTTCTTCGCCCGCCGGATCCCCGTTCGCCACGTGCCGACATGCTCGGCGCGCCGCACGACGACAACCGCCTCCCGGTGGGCGAGCACCCGCCGGCCCGTCGTCATCGTGTGGGCGAGCCGGCCGAGAACGTCCGGGTTCCCGGTGGCGAAGTCCGTCACGCGGTTCGCCGTGTCCTCGGCGCTGCGCGGCGACGCGGCGCTGACCGGCAGCACGTGGACGCCGTCGCTCGGCAGCTGGGCCGGCTCGGGCACCGGCGCCTGTTCGAGGACGAAATGCGCGTTGGTGCCACCGACACCGAGCGAGCTCACGCCGGCCAGTCGCGGACGTCCGTCGTCCTCCCAGGGAGTCGAGTCGCCGGGAACGAACAACCGAGCGCTCGGCGTGATCCGCGGATTGAGCCGCGCGAAGTTCGCGACCGGGGGAATCCGGCCGTGGCCGAGGACGAGGGCGGTCTTGATCAGTCCGACGATGCCCGCCGCGGGACCGAGATGGCCGACGTTCGCCTTGACCGCGCCGATGGCGCACCGCGTCCCGTCGACACCGAGTGCGCGTTCGAGGGCCTCCCACTCGACGACGTCGCCGACCTCGGTGGCGGTGCCGTGGGTCTCCACGTAACCGATGTCGCCCTTGTCCACCCCCGCGGCGGCCAGCGCCTCGCTGACGACCTGGCTCTGCTGGTTGACGCTCGGCGCCGTGAACCCGACCTTTCGCTTGCCGTCGTTGTTGATGGCGCTGCCGCGGATGACGGCGTGGATCGCGTCGCCGTCGGCGAGCGCGTGGTCGAGTCGCTTGATGACGACCGCCCCCGCCCCACTCGCCGAGATCGTGCCACTGGCGGAGGCGTCGAACGGGCTGCAGCGGCCGTCGGCGGACCAGATGCTGCCTTCCTGGTGGTAGTAGCCACCCCGCTGGGGGTGCTCGACGTTGACGCCGCCCGCCACGGCCACGTCGGACTCACCGGACAGCACGCTCTGGCCGGCGAGGTGCAGTGCGACCAGCGAGCTGGAACAGGCGCTCTGCACGGTCATCGAGGGCCCACGGAGGTCGAGGGCATAGGCGATCCGGGTGGACAGGAAGTCGTGGTCGAGCAGCGCGACCCAGTTGATCGCCTCCGACGACTTGAGCGGCCTCGTCGCGTCGCCGTACCTCGGGTCGCCGACGCGCTCCAGGACCGTGATCGGCGACGCGGCGCCCCCGGCGGCGAACAACCCGATCCTGCCGGGATGGCGCAGCGGGTCGCACCCGGCGTCCTCCAGCGCCTCGAGGACGACTTCGGTCATGACCCGGTGATTGACGTTGATCCCCTGGGCCTCCCCGGCGGTGATGCCGAAGGCCGCGTGGTCGAACTCGTCGTGGTGCTCGATCGGCGCCGCGACGGGGACGTAGCGGTTTCCCACCTCCGCCGGGAGGCTGATCCCCTCGCGCCGGCGATCCTGCTCGGTGACCTCCACCATGCCGGTCGCACCGGCCTCGACATTGGCCCACAGCGCGCGATAGTCGTTGGCACCGGGAACTCGGCACGCCATCCCCACGATGGCCAGTGGCTCACGCATTCGGGCCTTCATTCATCGGCGGGGCCGTCCGGCTACCGCTTGAGGATCTCGGTCAGCCCGAGCGAGTCCATCGCGTTGTCGGGCTGCCGCAGCAGGGTTGCCAGGATCTCCAGGTACGCGTCGCAGTAGCGGTCGGCGAGTCGAGGTGAGTACGCGCGCAACGCGTACTGCCAGTCCAGGGCGATGCCGGCCGCGGTGATGTCGCAGACCACGCCGAGGTCGAACGGCCCCTGGGAGGTACGCGAGACCCGCTCCGACAGGTTGCCCTCGCCCAGGCTCAGCCCGCCGGCGGTCCCGGCGGAGAACGTCGTCCGGACCAGTTCGGCGTCGGACGGTGCGTCCTTGCGCCAGACCTCCAGCACCCGGCTGAACGGCACGTCCTGGTAGTCGATGGCATCCAGCAGACCGAGCGAGACGTCGGCCAGCGTGTCGGTGAACGTCCTGGACAGATCGACCCGCGACCGGGGCACGACCGTGTTCGCCAGCATCCCCACGGTGCGCGCGAATCTCGGGCCGCGACTGCTGGTCGTGACCCCGATGCACACGTCGTCGCCGCCGGTCGCGGCGGCGATCATGACGTTCATCGCGCCGAACAGCACGGCGAACGGCGTCGACTCGGCACGGCGCGAGAACGCGGACACCGCGGCGGCCAGCTCGGTGTCGAGCGTCATGCTCACCAGCATGGTGGCGAACGGTGCGGTGGAAACCGAGGTGGAGTCTCCCGGCAGCACACTGCCGATGGCTCCCGCGAGCCGTTCGCTCCAGTACGCCAGGTCCGCACCGGCCGCGTCGTCGGCCAAGCCGGCGAGCTGCTCGGTCACGAAGGCGCGGTATCCCGGCACGGCCGGCTCGGGGTCGGGCGTCGTGCCCAGCCGGGCCGAGCGGTAGAACTTCCCGAAGTCGTCGACGACGACCGCTATCGAGATGCCGTCACAGACGATCTGGTGAGCGGCCAGGACCAAGCCGGTCCGGTCGTCCGACAACAGCATGACGGTGAGCGTGATCGCCGGCCGGGCGGTCAGGTCGAACGGCGCGTCGGCCGCGGCGCTGATGGCGGATTCCAACCGCTCGGCCTGCTCGGCACCGGACAGCGTCCGCAGATCGACCACGTCGATCGGGATGCGCTCCGGATCGGGGCTGACGATCTGCACGACGCCGTCCGCCGTCTCGTGGAACGTCGTACGCAGGGCTTCGTGGCGGCGCGCCGTTTCGTGCAAGGCGAACCTGGCGGCGGCGAGGTCGAAGACGCCTTCGAAGAAGTAGACCTCCGGCATGACGTAGGCCGGGCTCTGCGGGTTGTGCCGCCAGAAATTCCAGATCGGTTCTTGCAGCGGGCCGAGTGGGAACGGTGTCGCCGGTTCGTCGGCACCCGTGCCCGTCAATGCACGACCCGGATGAGCTTGCAGAGGTTCCGGGTGTTGCGCGCCTGGAAGAAGTCCCGCAGTCGCACCCGCACGCCGAGTTCTTCGCGAATCTGAGCCAGGATGTTCAGCGAGTCCAGCGAACTGAGTCCCAGTGTGAAGAAGTCGTCGTCGATCGAGCAGTGGCTGTCCAACGTCGTGCGCACGATCGTGATGACTCGCCGCTCGACGTCGCTCAGGCCGGCGTCGTCGTCCTCGGCGTCCGGCGCGTCGGTCTCCGCCGGCTTGACCAGTGTCGCGAGCGCCGAGACGTCAACCTTCCCGCGTTCGGTCACCGGCAGGGACTCCACCCGCCGAAGGATCGCGGGCACCTCGTACGCGGGCAGTTCACTCACCAGGTGGTCGCGGACACTCGCCTCGCTGCCGTCACCGTCACCGTTGCCGACGTAGCAGGCGACCAGGATCGGGTTCGGTGCGTCGCGGTGGACGAACGCGACCGACTGGGCGACGGCGGGATGCCGATTGAGGACGGTCGAGATCTCGGTCAGTTCGATCCGCCGGCCGTTGACCTTGACCTGGTCGTCCAACCGACCCAGGAAGCTGTAGGCGCCGTTCGACGACGGCTTCACCAGGTCGCCGGTCCGGAACAGCCGCGACCCGGGCGGACCGGACGGGTTCGGAACGAATCGCTCGGCGGTCAGCCGCGGGTTGTTCAGGTAACCGCGTGCGACACCCGCGCCGCCCACGTACAGGTGTGCCGGCTCGCCGTCGACCGCGGGGTCGAGATCGGCGTTCCCGTACAGCTGAACGTGCACCCCGGGCAGAGCCGCGCCGATCGGCGCCTCGACGAACTCGTCGTTGTCCAACCGGCCGCCCGTCGCCGCGACGGTCGTTTCCGTCGGCCCGTACTGCACCATGACCGTGCAGCCGTTCGCGACCAGGGTGCGGACGAGGTTGTTGGGCACCGCTTCGCCGCCGATGAATCCGAGTCGCACGTTCGAGTCGGGCAGGTATCCCGCGCCCAACAATCCCGAGTACCACGACGGCACGCCACTCAGGACCGTGACCTTGTGTTCCGCGATGCAGTCGATGTGGTCCTGCCAGGAGCCTTCGGTCAGGTCCGGTGCGACGACGAGCTCGGCGCCCGCGGCGAGCAGCAGAACGGGGCGGAGCGACGCGTCGAAGGACAGGTCGGCCGACAGCAGCACCCGCTGGTCGCCCTCGCGGTGCACGCCCGGCTGGGTCACCAGGTCATGGAGATACTTCGTGTAGTTGTCCAACGCGCCGTACTCGACGCCGACGGGCTGCGGGACGCCCGTGGAGCCGGACGTGCAGATGGCATAAGCGAGATTCCGTTCGGTCGCGCTCGCGCCGTGCGCCCGGGTGCGTGCCTCGCCCAGGCGCCGGACCCGGAGTCCGGATTCCCCCGGCATGCCGGGCGTCGCCCCGGCGTCGGCCGGCTCCAGGACGAAGGTGGCCGACTCGGCGAGGACGAGCTCACGCCGGCGCTCTGGCCAGTTCTTGTCGACCGGCAGGTACGCCGCCCCGGCCATCCAGATGGCAAGCACCGCGACGACCGGGTTCCCGCCGCGCGGCAACACTGTCGCGACCACGTCTTCCGGGCCGACACCCTGAGCCAGCAGGAGATCGCTGACGCCCCGCACCGTCGACAGCAGATCGCCGTAGTCGAGGGATCCTTCGCCGGCGCGCAACGCGGCTCGGCGTGGGTCCCGTGCGGCGATATCGCTGACTCGCTCGAGCAGGAACGTTGCGGTCACTTATGTCTCCCCCCAGATCGTGGCTGTCTGCCGAAGACAAGGTCCCGAGCGATGCTACCGTGTTGGCCGAACGCCACGATAGAAGATCTTTTGGCGCCTGTTGGTCGAATCGGGCGAGACTGTCCACGCGCGAATGCCGGTGCGTGAGCCTGAGCAGCTGAGAGGAGAGGCGTGGCCCCGTTCACGCACCGCATCCCCGAGCTCGGGCCAGAAGGGATCGATCACCGATCGGCTGCCAGGTACTTTCTCGGGCTCATCGCGCTGCAGAAGGCCAGCACGGCCTGGGGCGTGGTGACCTCCGGAGTGTGGAACGTCAGCCAGGCGTTCATCCCGGTCTTCATCGGTCTGGCGGTGGATCGCGGTATCACCGGTGGTGACACCGGTGAACTGATCCTGTGGTCCGGCGTCGTCTTCGTACTCGGCCTGGTGCGAGCGGGGGCGGGAGTCGCGTTCTACCGACAGACGATCATCACCCGGACCGTGTCCAGTGGCCTGACGGTGCAGCTGATCACCCGGCATGTCACCAAGCTCGGCCGCTCGCTGTCGCGCGAGCACGACGTCGGCAACCTGACCGCGACGGTGACCTCGGACGTGACCACCATCGGACTCGGGCTGCTGCACGTCGGCCGGGTCCTCGGCTCGGTCGTGGCCGTCATCGCCGTCACCATCATCATGCTGACGATCTCGGTACCGCTCGGCCTTCTGGTCCTGGTGACGGTTCCCGCCCTCCTCGCGCTCAGCGGGCTGCTCCTACGAACCCTGCACCGGAACCAGGACGCCTACCGGTCGCAGCAGGGAAAGTTGGCGGTACGAGCCGTCGACATCGCGTCGGGCCTGCGGGTGCTGCGGGGGGTCGGCGGCGAAAAGCACTTCTCGGCGGCTTTCCATTCCGACTCCGCACAACTGCGGGTCGCCGACACCGAGGTGTCCCGGGCCGAGTCGAGTCTCGATTCGGCCCGCATCCTCGTACCGGCACTGATCACGGCGATCGTCACCTACGCCGCGGCGCGCTTCGCGCTCGACCAGCAGGTGACGATCGGCGAGATGGTGGCGTTCTACGGATTCGCGGTCTTCCTCGCCCTGCCCCTCGACGACATCATGATGGGCGCGAGCCAGGTGACCCAGACGCTCGTCTCGGCCGGTCGGGTGACGGCGTTGCTGAACACCGAAGTGCCGGACCGGACGCGCCCGGACACGCCCACCGGGGACTGGCACGGGGCCCGCCTCGTCGATCCGGTATCCGGATTGGACGTACCACCGTCGACGCTGATGTCGGTCGCCTGCGCCGATTCTTCCGATGCCGACCTGCTCGCTCAGCGGTTGACGCGCTCCGACGACTCCGGCGAGGTCACCCTGGGCGGCGAGCGGCTCGATTCGCTGCCGATCTCGGTCGTGCGTTCCCGAGTGCTGCTGGCGCACAACAGCGACCGGTTCTTCGGTGAAACCGTGCGCCACGAGATCGCACCGTTCGCGTCGGCCGGTCCGGAGCGGATCGCGGCCGCTCTCGAGGTCGCCTGCGCCGGGGACGTCATCGAAGCCCTTCCGGACGGCCTGGACACGAAGATGCACGGGCGCGGCCGCACGTTCTCCGGCGGTGAGTTGCAACGACTGCGACTCGCCCGCGCGATCCTGGCCGACGCCGAGATCACGTTGCTGGTCGAGCCGACCAACGCGGTCGACGCGTACACAGAGGACGCCATCGCCGCGAACCTGGCCAGGTACCACCGCGCTCTTCCGGACGGCCGGAGCACGATCGTGTTCACGGTGAGTCCACTGCTGCTGCAGCACGCGCAGCTGGTCGCCTACGTGGTCGACGGTCGCGTGGTGGCCACCGGGAAGCACCACGAGCTGCTCGAACAGCACCCCGGCTACCAGGACCTGATGATGCGCGACGAAGCCGCGGTGGTCGACGACTGATGAGTGTGCACATGCTTCCCGTCGCCGACCGGCGGACGGTTCGCCGGTTCGTGGTCACGCTCACGCGGCACCACCGGCGAGAACTGGTACTGGTGCTGGTGCAGTACGGGATCGCCGCGGCCAGCGGCCTCGTCGGGCCCAGGCTGATGGGCAACATCGTCCAGGGCGTGCGCGACGGTACGGCGACCACGGGCGACATCACGGCGATCGCCGGCGTGCTCATCGGATTCGTTCTGCTGCAGGCCTATCTCATCCGCGTCGCCTTCCGCGCGGCGGGCCGGCTCGCCGCTACCGTCCTGGGCGAGATCCGCGAGAAGTTCGTCGACGACACGCTCCGGCTTCCGCTGGCCGTCGTCGAGCGAGCCGACAACGGCGATCTGGTGAACCGCGCTTCGCGAGACGTGAACTCGCTGCGCCGAACCGCGCAGAAGGCGATACCTCAGGTCATCGAATGCGCGGTGTGGATCCTGCTCAGTCTCGGCGCGCTGCTGCTGGTGTCCTGGATTCTCCTGCTGGCGGCCCTGGTCGTGGTGCCGCCCCTGCTGATCGTCCTCCGGTGGTACCTGGCCCGCAGCTACGACGCGTTCCTGAGTGAAGCCGAAGCGTCCGCCCGCATCACCGAAAGTCTGACGGCGACCATCCAGGGCGCGACCACCGTCGAGGCGTACGGCCTGGAGGCCGACCGCGTCGACAGCACGGACCGCGACACCCGGGTCTGGTACCAGGCGGTCGACCGGACGCTACGGCTTCGCTCGGTCCTGTACCCGGTCCAGGAGTTCCTCTTCGTCCTGCCGCTGCCCGTCGTCCTGCCGCTCGGGGCCTACGCCTACAGCCAGGGCTGGGTCGACCTGGGCCAGGTCACCGCCGCGACGCTCTACATCCTGCAGGCGATGATCCCGCTCGAGACCATGCTCAGCTGGGTGGCCATCCTCCAGCAGGGCAAGGCGTCCCTGGCGCGCGTACTCGGCGTCGCGGAGACAGAAGAGACCGAGCCGACGCCCACGAGCAACGGCGCCATCTCCTCGTCCGACCTGTCCGCGAGCGGTGTCCACTTCGCGTACGAGGACGGCCCGGAGGTGCTGCACGGGATCGACCTCGCGGTGCGGCCAGGAGAGCGGCTCGCCATCGTCGGTCAGACCGGAAGCGGCAAGTCGACGCTCGCCCGGTTGCTGTCCGGGGTCTACCGCCCGCACGTGGGCGACGTGCGGATCTCCGGGGTGCCGCTGCACGAGATACCGCCGCACGAACTACGCCGGCACGTGATGTTGGTGACCCAGGACCAGTACATCTTCGGCGGCTCGCTCCGGGAGAACCTCGAGATGTCCGCCTCCCGCGCCGACTGGGACGAGCGGGCGCATCCCGACGACCGCGCGCTGTGGCGGGTGCTGGAGACGGTCGGCGCGAGCGACTGGGTCGCCGACCTGCCGGAGAACCTGGACACCGCGGTCGGCGTCGGCGGGGAGTCGCTCACCGACGCGCAGGCGCAACAGCTGGCCCTGGCCCGCCTGTTGTTGGCCGATCCGCCGGTGGTCATTCTCGACGAAGCGACCTCGCAGATCAGTCCGGGTTCGGCCAGAAGCCTCGAGCGGGCGCTCGGGACCGTACTCGAGGGCCGCACCGTCATCGCGATCGCACACCGCCTGCACACGGCATACGACGCGGACCGGATTGCCGTGATGGACCACGGGCGGCTCGTCGAGGTCGGTTCCCACCAGGAACTGCTCGACCAGGACGGCATCTACGCCCGGCTGTGGTCGAGCTGGCTCTGACTCAGTCCCGGCGTCGCTACGCCCGGTCGAAGACGAGGTCGAAGTCCTTGCGCCAGGTCGCGCCCCGGTCGTCGGACGCCTCCCAGCGGCCGTCGATGCGGTCCGGGCCCACCTCGGCGACGAACCGCTGGAACATGTCCGGGTCCTCGCGGCTCAGCGTCCAGTGTGCGCCGTCGAAGGTCATCGGGTAGACGCGGCAGGCGCCGCGTTCGTCGTGGTACAGGGCCACGTACTGGTCGTTCGCGTCGCTGCGGCCCAGGACCAGGACCATCTCGCTGGTGGCCTTGCCGACCTCGCCCTCCATCGTCCAGCGGAAGACCACGAAGGCGTCGCCGAGCCACTCGCCCGTCGCCGAACCGGATACCTCGAGGTCGGCCGGTTCCAGGAACCACGCGTTTCGCAGCGTCGTTCGCCACGTTCCGGTCAGGACGTTCAGGTGCTCCATCGGCTCGCTGCGCATCGGTGTCTCCCGGGGGTCGTAGAACGCCGGTCACGAACCGGCCAATTGTGGCCGGTGGCGCATCGATAGGGTGAATCCCGGGGTCGGCGGTGGCGAGAGGGACGATGTGAGCAGCCACTTCGGGGCGTTGCTGCGGGAGCTTCGACGGCGGGCGGGGTTGACCCAGGAAGCCCTGGCCGACCGGTCCAACCTCGGTGTGCGCACCGTTCGTCGACTGGAGACCGGGGACGGGGCGGACCCTCGGGTCGCCACCGTTCGGCAGTTGGCCGACGCGCTGGGGCTCGCGGACACCGAGCGGGTCGAGCTGCTCGCCGCCGCCGGGCACGTCACGGCCCAACCACCGACACCGGCCGCCCCGGTGGACGACGGGCTGGGCGGCGCGGCCCGCCAGCTCGCGCACGCGGTCCGCACTCGGTGGCAGCGCGAGGAGGAGCAGCGCCAGATCCACGACCCCTTCCCGCTCCCGGTCCGCTGGGAGACCCTGCCGCCCGACCTGACCGACTCCTGGGCGAACATCCGCCAGGTCCGCGCCCAGGACACCGCCACCCCCCTCGACCTGGCCGGGCAGCTCGACCACATCGTCGACGTCTACCGGCGGATCCCGTCCGGGCGGCTGGTGGTGCTCGGGCAGGCCGGCTCCGGGAAGACCATCCTCACCCTGCGCTTCGTGCTCGACCTGCTCGGGAACCGTGCGACCGGGGACCCGGTGCCGGTGATCTTCGGGCTCGGCGCGTGGAACCCGAACACCACCGGGCTGCGGGACTGGCTGATCGAGCAGCTGCTGCGGGACCACCCGGCGTTGAGCGCTCCCGGACCGGACGGCACCACCCTGGCCGCCGCCCTCGTCGAGACCGGGCGGGTGCTGCCCGTGCTCGACGGCTTCGACGAGATCGCCGCCGGACTGCACCGGGCCGCGCTGGCCGCCCTCAACGGCACCACCCTGCCGCTGCTGCTCACCAGCCGCCCGGACGAGTACGCCGCCGCGGTCGCCGGGACCGACGTGCTCACCGCCGCGGGCGGCGTGCGGCTGACCGACCTCACCATCGACGACCTCGCCGGCTACCTCCCCCGCACCACCCGCAAGGCCGAGTGGCACACCGTCCTCGACGAGCTCCGCGACCATCCGCACCTCGCCACCGTGCTGGCCACCCCGCTGATGGTCGGCCTCGCCCGCACCATCTACAGCGACACCCCCGACCACGACCCCACCGAACTCCTCGACACCACCCGGTTCCCCACCTCGGCCGCCGTCGAGGAGCACCTGCTCGGCCGGTTCGTCCCCACCGTCTACCGCTACCAGCCGGAGAACCGGCGCTTCGACCCCGACCACGTCCAGCGGTGGTTCGGTTACCTCGCCCGGCACCTGCACCGGCTCGGCACCCGCGACCTCGCCTGGTGGCGGGTCGGCACCTCCACCCCGCGCTGGGTCCGCGTCCTGATGATCGCGGCCGTCGTCGGGTCGATCGTCGCCGCGGTGGACATCGTCGTCGAGGGGATGGTGCTCGGCGCGACGACGTTGTACCTGGTGTCCTTCGGGACCGTGTTCGGGCTCGGCACCGGGCTGGCGTTCGGGCTCGCCTACGGCCTCGCGACCAGACGGACCGAGCACGAGCCGTCCCGGGTCCGGCTGCGGTTCGGCCGGATGACCAGGCCGTCGGGCGTGCGGCACCGGTTCGGGATCGGGCTCGGCCTCGGCTTCATGGTCGGGATCGGCTACATCATCGTCCGCGACGTGCTGCCCTGGCTCCTGTTGCGCGACGCGCTGTCGCCGCTCGTTGCCGTCGCGGACTCGCTCCTGTTCGGGACCATCTTCGGTCTCTCGGCGGGGTTCGTCGCCGCGCTGTCGGCCCTGTTCGAGACACCGCTGGACATCGAGTCGGTCGCCAGCCCGGCCGACCTGCTGCGCGCCAACCGCTCCACCGTGCTCGTCCAGGCGCTCCTGGTCGGGCTCTCGTTCGCGGTCGTGGCCCAGCTCGTCGGCCGGCTGGTGGTCCTGCTGGCGAACCTGCTGGTGGCCCCCGCCGAGTTCGTGCTCGCCCCGCTGTACACGATTCTGATCGGGATCATCGGCGGCCTCGCCGGCGGGTTGGGGTACGCGGTGAGCCTGACCGCGTGGGGCCAGTGGGTGGTGCTCGCGCGGCTGTGGCTGCCGCTGACCGGCCGGCTGCCCTGGGGCCTGCCGGCCTTCCTGGACGACGCCTACCGGCGCGGGGTGCTGCGGCGCGCGGGTGCGGTCTACCAGTTCCGGCACGCCAGGCTCCAGGACCACCTGGCGCGCTGACCCTCTTTCCCCTGGTCACCGCCCCCGGCCAGAAGTGGCCGGGCGGCTGGCCTGGTTCCGCGCGCCCGCCCGAGGACACGATTCGACCGGCAGGCAACAGGGGAAGGGGACTCCGGGTGACAAGCGGGGACGGGTCCGGCGTCAACTGGGACGCCTACACCCACGACGAGCTGTACCGGATGCTGTGGGAAGGCGCCGACGTCGCGGACGTGAGCGCGGTCGCCGACGAGTGGCGCCGGCACGGCGTCGCGCTGACCGACCAGGCCGCGCGGCTGCGGGACGAGCGGACCGCGCTGCTCGGCTGCTGGCACGGCGAGGCGGGCGAGGAGGCCGCGCACCGGCTCGGCCGGCTGGCCGACCGGGTCGACGAGATCGCCGCGCACGCCGCCGCCGGCCAACGCGCCGCGCAGGACGCCGCCGACGCGCTGGCCAAGGCACGGGCGATGATGCCGCCACCGCCGGCGGACCCGACCACGTTCGCCCCGGCACCGGCCGCCGTACCGTCGCCGGGCTCGTTGGCCCCGGCGCCGATGGGCGCCTCGACACCCGCGCCGACCGACCAGTTCGCGACGGCGCCGAACTCGTTCGCGGATCTGGGGCAGAGCTACGCGGGCATGGGCCAGACCTTCGCCGACCTGGGGCAGAACTACGCGGCCCTGGGGCAGGACATGGCCCAGACCTACAAGACCATGGGGCAGAGCTACGCCGACCTGGGGCGGAACATGGCCCAGACGTTCGGCGGGTCCCAGCCCACCTCGGGCTCCGGCACGGCGTTCAACGCCATCGACACCGGCGGGTACAGCATGTACTACGGCGCCGACGGCGCCGCCCAGCAGAAGGCCCAGGCCGTGCACGCCATGCGGACCTACGAGTCGAGCCTGCGCGCCGGCGACGACCTGATCGCCAGCACCAGCCCGTCCAGCGTCACCCCCATGCCCTTCGGCAACAACCCGGTGGTCACCGCACCCCCCAGCGGAGCCCCGACGGGCCCCGGCGTGCCGTGGCAACAGCTTGTCGGGGGCGGGGGCGGTCCGCTCCGGGTGACCACCCCGACCCCCGGCCCCGGTCCCGTCGCCGGTCTGCTGCCGCCCGTTCCCGGCGCCGCCCCCGCGACGGTCGCCGGCGCCGTGCCCGACGCGGCCTCCGCCCGCCCCGGCGGCCACGGCGTCATGCCGCCGGTCGCCTCGCGCGGCCGGGAGAGCGAGGACGAGGAGCACCGCAACCGCATGCCCGTCATCGACCGGGAGCTGTTCGTCGTGACGACGCGCACCAGCTCCTCGGTCATCGGCTAGAACGTCCAGGAGCAGCCATGTCCGAGTACCGCATCGACCCCGACGAGCTGGCCGAGCGGATCACCGCCCTCACCGCGCTCGCCGACGAGACCGGCGCACTGGTGGCCTCCGCGGGCAAGCTCGCCGAGCACCTGCCGATGCTCGGCACCGCCCCACCCGCCCAGCACTCCGCGGCCCGGCTGAGCGCGGCCGCCGGCCCGGACGGCCTCACCGGCGCCGTCCGCGCGGCGAACGCCGAGCTGGACGGCTTCCACCGCGCCCTGCGCGCCACCGCCGACAGCTACGCCGCCACCGACGCCACCGCCGAGACGACCCTGCGCACCGCCGAGGACCGGTCGTGACCACGACGGTCGCCGAGTCGGTCCAGTTCGGACTGGTCGAACTGGACCTGCTCGCCACGCACGCCGGGGTCGGCTTCCCGTACCCGCTGCGGGTGCCGTCCTTCGGCCGGGTCGCCGAGGACCGGGACAGCCTGCTGGCCACCGCCGGGTACACGCTGCGCGAACGCGGGCTCGCCGACGAGCACGGCCCCACCGGCACCGCCGCCGACCTGGTCGCCGCGCTGCGCGAGCACCGCGGCACGGTCGACGTCGTGGTCGTCCGGCCCGGCGGCGCGACCGGAGCCGTCGCGCTCCCGCACCGCACCGGCGTGGTGGTCTGCGACCAGGTGCTCGACGACGACCTCGCCGCCACCGTCCGGGTCCGGCGGGTCCCGCGCGCGGCCCTGGCCGACGAGCTGACCGCCCTGATCCCGGACGTTCCCGCCGCGCCGACGTTGCCGATCACGCTCCCGCCCGGCGTGGTCGGCGACGCGCTCCGGCTGGTCGACCAGGACGAGGCCGCCACCCGGCAACGCCTCCGCGACCTCGTGCGCGACCAGGGCGGCGACCCGGGCGTCGTCGACCAGCTCGCCGGCCTGCTGCCGAGCATCACCGGCCGCGGCCAGCTCGGCGCGACCCGACGCACCGACGCCGGCACCGTCCGCGCCGGCACCGATCTGTCCTGGTTAGACGGTCCACAGGGGAGGGTCCGGATCGACCAGGCCGACGACGGCTGGACGAGCGTCAACGCGCTGCGCCCGGCCGAGCTGCGGACCGCGATCACCGCGGCCGCCGAATAAGGGGATCAAGAAGGGGAAACACGAAATGGACACAGCACGACGATCGGCCCGAGACTGGCTCGCGGACTACGACGCCCGCCTCACCCGTGCCGCCGAGGGGGCCGAGGCGGCCAGCGCCGGCCTGCGGGAGGTCGGCGGAACCGCGAGCTCGCCGCGCGGTGAGGTGACCGTGTCGGTCGGCGCCAGCGGAGCGCTCGAGGACCTGCGGCTGACACCGGCCGCCCGCGCCCTCGAGGCCGACGCCCTCGCCCGGCTCATCCTGAACACCGCGCGACAGGCCCAGCACGCCGTCGGCACCCAGGTCATCGACATCATGACCCGGTACCTGGGCGACGGGCCGGCGCTCGACATGGTCAAGGCCAACCTCCCGGAGGTGGCCAAGTGACCGGCTTCGGCACCTCACCCGACCAGCTGCTCGGTCACGCCGGCACTCTCGGCGGCGTCGCCGACCGGCTCATCGACGTCGGCGGCCGGCTGCCCGACGGGCTCGGCGAGGCGTCCCTCGGCGCGTTCGCCCAGTTCCTGACCGCCGGACTCGGCGGGGCGATGGGCCAGACCAGGGACGCCTACACCCACGCCGCGTCCGCCGTGGACACGATGGGCATGGGGCTGCGGCAGGCCGCCGACGACTACCGCCGCGTCGACGACGACCACGCCGGCACCTTCGAGGGGGGAGTCCGATGAGCACGGCGACCGAGGTGGCGACGACGGAGCAACCGGCGGCCAAGGAACAGCCCACCACCGCCGAGCTGCTGGTCGAGCTGCGGCTCACCACCGACGCGGTGCGCGGCAAGGCGTGGCTGTCCGGCGAGATCACCGGGTCGACGGCGACGCTGAGCGCGCTCGGCTCCACCGAGAACCCGCTGACCGGGCTCTCCGGCGCCGGCCTCGACTGGCTGATGCCGATGGTGTCGTTCCTCGAGGAGCCGCTCAACCAGCTGCGCGGCAACCCCGACCCGGTCGCGGCCGGCGCCGACGGCTTCGACGGCGCCGGGCGAGACACGGCCACCGTGGCCGACGACTACCGCCGCTCGACCACCGAGGAGACCGACGAGTGGGCCGGCGAGGCCGCCGACGGCTACCGCGCGGCCGGTGCCCAGCAGGCCGACGGGCTCGCCGCGCTCGGCGAGGCGAGCACCACGGTCGCCAGCGCCGTAGCGGGTGCCGGTGAGGTGGTCGCGCAGGTCGTCGACATCGTGACCCGACTGGTCGCCGAGGCCGTCGGGAAGATCGTCCCGATCATGACCCAGGCGGTGGCCGCCGCTCCGGCGACGTTCGGCCAGAGCATCGTCGCGGCCATCCCGCAGTGCGTCGGCATCGCCGTCGACTACGGCCAGCGGATCCTCGGCAAGCTGGCGGCCCTGCTGGCCAGCGGGGACAACCTGCTCAAGCTCGTCGACGCCGCGCTCGCGGTCCTCGACCTGGTCAAGCAGGTACTGACCCCCATCGGCCAGCAGAGCACCCAGCCAGAGCAGCAGCAGACCACCCAGCCGGAAGACCAGCAGACCACCGAGCCGGACGACCAGCCGAGCACGGACCGCGAAGAGGAGCTCGTGTGACCAGGAAGATCACCCGGTGGTTGGTGACCGCCGCGCTCACCGCCACCGCCGGCACCGCGTTCGCCGCCCCCGCCCAGGCGGCCGACCACCCGGACACCCAGACCGTGCTGGACCAGTACCTCCTGCAGGCCGGTCCCGGCGCCGCGGTGTACGCCGGCGACGGCACCGAGTCGTGGACGGTCGCCAGCGGAACGTCGAGGTTCGGCGCGAACCGGCCGATCGAGGCCACCGACCACTTCCGGATCGCCAGCCAGACCAAGACGTTCGTCGCGACCACCGTGCTGCGACTGGTCGACGAGGGCCTGGTCGACCTGGACGCGCCGATCGAGACCTACCTGCCCGGCGTGGTCGGCGGCGAGCACTACGACGGCAACGCGATCTCCGTCCGGCAGCTGCTCCAGCACACCAGCGGGATCGCCAGGGACGCGATCAACGCCCAGGCCAACCCGGACGGCACCTTCGACCTCGCCGAGCTGGTCCGGGCCGGCCTGGCGCAGGCGCCGCAGTTCGCCCCCGGCACCGGCTACGGGTACTCGAACATCAACTACCACGTGCTCGGCATGCTCATCGAGGCGATCACCGGCCAGCCGTACGCGGACGCGGTCGCCGACCTGGTCATCGAGCCGCTCGGCCTGACCGCCACGTCGGTCCCGGCCCCGGGCGACCGGTCGCTGCCCGACCCGTACGTGCACGGCTACCAGGGCGTCCGCATCGGCTCGTTCCAGTTCTGGATCGAGACGACGTCGAACCTGGAGATGACGTACGCGGCGAGCGCGGGCGCCATGACGTCCACGCTGACCGACCTGGCGACGTTCCACAGCGAGCTCGACACGCTGCTGTCCCCGGCGTCGCTGGCCGAGATGCGTACGACCGTGCCCGGCGCGCACAACCTGGACTACGGCCTGGGCATCATGCGCCTGAACCTGTCCTGCGGCGGCGAGGCCTGGGGCCACGCCGGCAACCTCACCACCGGCCACTCCTCGGTGACCATGGTCACCGACGACGGCCGGTACGCCTCGATGACGACGAACACGTTCCCCGCCGGCGAGAACGCACCGACCCGGTACGACGTGCTGGGTACCGCCCTGTGTGAGGCCTAGCGGCCCACGCACTACCGTGGGTGGATGCGGGTACTGATCACGGGTGCCGCGCGGGGGATCGGGGCCGCGCTCGCCAGGCGGCTGGCCGGGCGGGGCGCGCGGGTGGCGCTGTGCGGGCTGGAACCGGAGACACTGGCCGGCGTCGCGGACGAGTGCGGGGCGCCGTGGCGGGAGTGCGACGTGGCCGACCGGGACGCCGTGGAGCTGGCGGTCGGGGAGCTGGCCGGCGAGCTGGGCGGACTGGACGTGGTGGTCGCGAACGCCGGGATCGCGCGGCAGCTCGCCGTCGTCGGCGGTGACCCGGAGGTGTTCGAGCGGACCATGCGGGTCAACACGCTCGGCACGTACTACACGCTGCGCGCGGCCGGCCAGCACGTGTCGCACCGGCGCGGGTACGCGCTCGCGGTGTCCTCGCTCGCTGCCGCGGTGCAGCTGCCGCTGCTCGGCGCCTACAGCGCGTCGAAGGCCGCGGTCGAGGCACTGGGCAACACGCTGCGCGTCGAGCTGGCGCCGTCCGGAGCCCGCGTCGGCGTGGCCTACTTCGCCGAGCTGGACACCGACATGACCAGCCGCGGCTTCGGCACCCGCGCGGCGGCGGCGCTCACCGGCGGCGGCACGGTCACCGGCACCGCGCCGCTGGCCGGTGCGGTCGACGCGCTGGAGCGCGGTATCGCCCGGCGGGCCAGGCGGATCGTCTCGCCGCGCTGGGTCGGTCCGCTGCTGCCGCTGCGGATGGCGGTGCAGCCCGTGGTGGAACGGCACCGCCGGTCGCACGTCGCGGCCGCGCTGGAGATCGCCCGCACCGAGGACGCGCCGTTCACGACCCCGCAGCCGGACTCGTGACCGCCGGCGTGCGTCCTGGCTCGCGGCGCGAGGTCGGACTGTTCACCTGGGTGGCCGCGCGGGTCGCCGGCCGGGTGGCGGGCACCGGGCCGCTGAACCTGTTCCTGGTCCTCGGCCGGCACCGTCGGCTGTTCCGGGGCTGGCTGCGGTTCGCCGGCCGCCTGATGCCGGGCGGCGTGCTGCCGAGGCGGGAGACGGAGCTGGTGATCCTGCGGGTCGCGCACCTGCGGGAGTGCGCCTACGAGCTGGCCCACCACCGCCGGCTGGCCGCCCGCGCCGGCGTCTCCGAGGCCGACGCCGAGCGGGTCGTCGCCGGACCCACGGCCGACGGCTGGACGTCCCGCGAACGCGCGCTGCTCGCCGCCACGGATCTGCTGCACCACGAACGCGACCTGTCCGACGAGGCGTGGCGGGCACTGTCCCGGCACCTCGACGAGCGGGAGTGCGTCGAGCTGTGCCTGCTGGTCGGCCACTACGAGCTGCTGGCGACAGCGATCGCCGCGCTCCGGATCGAACCGGAGCGCGGCGATCGCGGTCAGGTACGGCGCCGGGCGAGGTAGACGGTCGCGCCGCCGGCGAGCAGGAGCACGGCGCCGATCGACACCGGAAGGATCGTGCTCACCCCGGTCCTGGCCAGCACGTCGTCGTTCGCCGCGGGCGTGACGCCGCCCCGGGCGTCGCCGCCGCCTGGGGTCTCGGTGGTCGTGGTCGGCGGCTCGGTGGTCGGCTCGGTGGTCTCCGGGGGAGTGGTCGGCGCGCCGCCGGCGGTGCACGTCGCCTGGGAGAGCACGACGTCCGCGCCGGCGATGCCGCCGATCGGGCCGCCGACGGTCACGTGCACGGCGTTCACCGTCAGCGTGTCGCCGGTGCGGATCTGCTCGCCGATCCGGACCGTGGCGACGTCGAGGACGTTGATCGTCGCGGGGGCGGTGACGTCGATCCGCTGTCCGAGCACGGTCAGCTCCGCGATGTTCGACTCGCCGGTGAGGCCGTCGGGGCCGGCCTGGCACTCCGCGGTGACCGCCTTGGCGCTGAGGACGCCCTGGACGACGGCCTGGGCGATGTCGGCCCGGCTGGTGAGCACGCCGTCGCCGTCGACGTCGGAGGCGGCGTCGAGCACGCTCGCGCTGACCAGGCCGGCGAGGTCGGGCCCGATCCGGGCGACCGACTCGGCGCCGCCGTCCGGGTAGCTGACGCTCGGGCGCGGGTCGATCTCGACCAGCGGCGCGTCGAGGAGCTCGGTGCGCACGGAGAGCGCGAACGCGGAACCGCTGGGGCCGTCCGGCGGGTCGGCGGCGGCCGGGCCGGTGCTCAGCAGAGCGGCCAGCACGGTGGCGCCCGCGAGTCCGCCCACGGTGGTCAGGGAACGACGCAAGGTCAACTCCACTTCTGAGCTGTGATCGGGGAATGCGGCCCAGAATCGCTCCCACCGATGGCCCAGTCAATGGTCGGAGCTGCGACGGAGCGTGGTCGAAAACAGCCCGGAAAGTGTCTGTGTCCGATGGTCGACACTGCCCGTTCCCCCAGGTCCGCCACGGAAGAAGCACCAAAGCCCGATGCCCTGAGTCGTTCGAGGAGCGTTACTAGGCTGTTCGGGTGATACAACCGTGATGTAGCTCATGTCGGACTGGTCGAAAATCGGAATGCCGCCGTGAACGCCTTTCCGGTCATTTGATAAGGGGCCATCCGCCGCGACCGGCGTGGCCGCCCCGGGATGACAGGTGAATCGATAACCAGATGTCGATCGGTCCCGAAACCTTCCCATGGGGTGCCCTCGTGTGTTCGGATGGTCACAGCAGGTTGGTGTGACAGATGGAGGCAAAGTGAAACGGACACGATGGTTCGCGGCATTAGTCGGCGCGGCACTCGTCGCCACCACGGTCGTCAACGTGGTCGGTACCCCGCAGGCCAGTGCCGCGCCGGCGTTCCAGATGCCCTTCCCCTGCGGGCAGACGTGGCAGGGTCAGACCAGGACCAACCACAGCCCGGCGAACGCGGTGGACTTCAACCGCACCAACGACTCCGGTGACCCGGTGGTCGCGTCGGCCGGCGGCACGGTGTCCAGGGTCGCGAACGAGGGCAACACGAGCTACGGCCGGTGGATCGAGATCAACCACGGCAGCGGCTGGACCAGCCGGTACGCTCACCTGTCGGTGCAGCGCGTCAGCGTGGGCCAGAGCGTCTCGAAGGGCCAGCGGATCGGCGACGTCGGCAACACCGGCGGGTCGACCGGCGCGCACCTGCACTACGAGCAGCGCTCCGGCGGCGTCGCGGTGAAGATCAGGTTCAACGGCTCCCAGATCTACTACTGGGGCACCCGCAGCTACACCAGCAACAACTGCGGTGGCGGCGGCAACCCGTACACCCCGCAGGAGGTCTGCGGCTCCGGCTACTCGGTGATCAACTCGCACCGGCTCGGCGACGCAGGGCGGGTCTACCTGCTGTACAACTCCGGCAAGAACTGCGTGGTCACCATCAAGACGACCAACGTCGGCAAGGCGACCCCGATGTCGGCCTTCCTGGAACCCCAGGGCGGCACCCGGGGGACCGACTCCGGCTCGTTCTCCTACTACGCCGGGCCGGTCGTCAAGTCCGCCCCCGGCACCTGCGTCAAGTGGGGCGGTTCCGTCGGCTCCGCCAGCTACACCAGCCCGTGGGAACACTGCGGCTGACCCGGTGAACCGGGGCGGGCCGGCGCCCGCCCCGGTTCAGTTCCAGAACCCGCAGTGGTGCTCGGCCGCGAGGTCGACCGGGCGGATGTCACCGGGCGCCAACGACCGGGTGTACCCGGTGTCGAACTCCGGCCACCCCGGGATCCGGCCCGTCTCGGCGAACGTCGTCCAGTCCTCGATGATCCGGTCCGACAGCCGCTGCTGACCCGCCGTGAACGGCGGCGCCATCCCGCCGAGGTCGAACAACGACCACAGGTCCGACGCGTGCTGCGCGCCCATCGGCATCGTCGGCGGCAACGGCGACAGCGGCGGTGCCTGCGGGTCGGCGTACTCGTACTGGAACACCCTGGTGTGCCGGGCCAGCTTCCGGGACGTCGCGTACTGCGAGCACGCCCACTTCCGGTCGGTGACGATCGCCGACCAGGCCAGCGCCGCCGAGTCGTAGTCCGACCGCGGGTACTCGGCCCGGACGGCGGCCTCGTCGTCCCCGAACGTCGCCGCGAGGACGGCGTCGTAGGTCCGCTCGCTCATCGCCTGCCCGCCGTCGTAGATCGAGGTCGACGAGGTGGCCTCGTTCCGGGTGTTGCCGGCCAGCACCGGCACTCGGTGGAACCAGCCGCGCCGCACCGCGTCGGCGGGGTGCAGCGGCAGCACCGGCGTCCCGTAGGCGGGCTTGATGAACTTCCGCTGCACCGGCATCAGCGCGTCCACCGACAGCCCCCGCAGACAGGCCAGGGCGGTCGTGGGGTCTCCGCACCCGAGATCCGCCGCCACCCGCCGCCCCTGCTCCTCGACGCCGCCGACCGGCGGAAAGATCGACGCCGCCCGCTCGCCCCGGTACTCGAAGTTGTCCAACCAGGACAGGTCGCACGACCCGCTCTGCATGATCGCCCGGTCGAACAACCCGGCCGCCGAGGGCGAGGTCAGGTGTGCGCAGGCGCTGATCCCGCCCGCCGACTGCCCGGCCACGGTCACGTTCCCCGGGTCCCCGCCGAAAGCCCCGATGTTGCGCCGCACCCAGCCAAGCGCCGCCTGCTGATCCCGCAGCCCGAACGTCCCCGACCCCTTCAGTTCCGGATGCCCGAAGAACCCGAACACCCCCAGCCGGTAGTTGACGGTGACGACCACGACGTCCCCCCTCGCGGCGAGCCGCGTCGCGTCGTAGCTGCCGCCGGCGCCCATGTAGAAGCCCCCACCGTGCAACCACACGACGACCGGTCGCCGGTCCTGCCCCGCCGGCGCGGTGACGTTGAGGTAGAGGCAGTCCTCGCTCCGGCTCTCCTCCGGCAACTCACCCCGGTGTTGCGCACAGGCCGGTGCGGGCCGGGTCGCGTCCCGAACACCCCGCCACCGCTGCGCCGGCGCCGGATCCCGCCACCGCAGCGCCCCCACCGGCGGCGCCGCGTACGGAATCCCCCGGAACACCACCGCGTCCCCGTCCACGGTTCCCCGCACCAGCCCCGTTTCGGTCCGCGCCAGGCTCGGATCGGTCCCCGCACTGGCCGGAACCCCGCCCACCAGCCCGAACACCACCGCGACCACCGCCGCGCACCGCTGCCACCCGTTCATCCCGTGCCCCCTTTCGTCGCCCCCAGTCCACCGCGACCGCGCCCCGGGCCACCAGCGCCCAAAGCAGCCGACGATGTCGACGAAAGTCTGATTCGGGCGGCGGTCAGTCGCCCGAGCGCGGCAGGGGAGTGCCGACCGGCACCAGCTCGGCGACATCGGGATGTGCCTCGGCCAAGCCCTGGTCGAACGTGACCAGGCGTCCGTCCCGCTGACGGGCGACCTGTGCCAGGTAGGTGTCGGTGACCTGCCGGTGCCCGATGACCCCGGTGAGTGGAACGTCGCGATAGGACACGTCGTCGGCCCAGAACTCGTGCCGTCCGTCCTCGGCGAGCGCGGCGAGGATCGCCTGCGCGGTCACCGCCGACTGGCCTTCGCGGATCAGCAGCCGAACCAAGCTGCTCTGGGTGATCGGGCAGGTCGCGAACGGCTCGTCGGTTTTCGCGAGCCACGTCTCCGCGGCCGGGTGATGCACGTGGTCGACGACCACCAACGCGATGAGCACGTTGGCGTCGAGCAGGTTGGTCACGAGTCGTCGTCCAGCGAACGCACGTCCTCGGTGGTGACGACGGTGCCGAGCCGGACGACGGGCAGGCCGGTGGTGCTGCTGCGGGTCACCGTCGTGCTGCCGCCGCCCTGACTGAGCCCCCGACGCATCAGGTCGGCGACGGTCTCGCTGAGCGTCCGGGACGTGTCCCGCGCGATCGACAACGCCTGCCGATGCAGATCGTCCGGGAGATCGACGGTGGTTCGCACACCCCTAGACATCAGCGCATCACGGTGTGCTGATGATGCAATTCGGTTGATCCACCCTGTTCCTACGGAGGATCGTTGCCCCGGTTGATCTTCCGGCGGCCTGGGGGACCGAACATGACCTACAAGCACAGCAGTGCCGAGAAGGCGGACATCGCGAAGCGGTTCACGATCCTGCGCACCCAGGTCGGCTCCGGCGTGCACGGGGTGTCCATCGACGACCAGGACGACCGCGACGAGATGGGCATCTGCGTCGAGCCAGCCGAGTACGTCGTCGGCCTGCGGCGGTTCGAGCAGTACGAGTACCGCACCCAGCCGTTCGGTCATCGTTCCGGGCCGGGGGACCTCGACCTGATCGTGTACTCGCTGCGGAAGTGGATGCGCCTCGCGCTACAGGGCAACCCGACGGTGCTGCTGCCCCTGTTCGTGCCAGACACCGAGGTCGTGGAGATCGACCGGCACGGCCGGTACCTCAGGGCGCACCCCGAGCTGGTGCTGTCCCGGCAGGCGGGGGAGCGGTTCGTCGGCTACCTGCGTTCCCAGCGCGACCAGCTCCTCGGCCTCAAGGGCAGGAAGCACACCAACCGCCCCGAGCTGGTCGAGCGGTTCGGGTTCGACACCAAGTTCGCATACCACATGGTCCGCCTCGGCGTGCAGGGCGTCGAACTGCTGACCGACGCCCACGTCACCCTCCCGATGCCCGACGAGTGGCGCACGTGGCTCCGCGAACTCCGCCGAGGCGAGCACACCAAGGAGGAAGCACTGGCCGCCGCCGACGACCTCGAGGCACGACTACTGACCCTGCTCGACACGAGCCACCTGCCCCCGAAACCCGACCACACCGCGGCCGACGCCTGGCTCATCGACGTCTACCGCTCCACCTGGGACTCCTGACTCAGGTGGGTGCGTGCGTCGGTAGTCCGACGTCGCGCGCGGCCGTGGCGAGTTCGTGGTCGTAGGTGACGAAAGCGGTCAGGTCGCCCCGAAACGGGTCGGCGGTGGCGAGGTGCACGGCGTCGAGCGAGCCCAGCTTCGCTGTGCGGTATGTCTTCGCCCGCGCCAGCACGGTGCTGGTCAGGTCGGCGACGTACACGCCGTGCACTGCCTGGTCGACCAGGTATGGCACCCGCTCGTGGTCGACTCCGATCCGGAGCAGTGCGCGGGTGATCTCCAGTTCGGCGAGTTCGCTCGTGAGCAGTTCGGTGTCCGGCGGCAACCGCTGACGCCAGGACCGGAGCGCGTCGGTCTCCGCTTCGCGCTTGATGAACTTCAGCAAGACGCACGAATCGAGATAGATCACCGGTTGCGCTCCCGATCGCGATCCGCGATCAGGAGATCGGTGAGGCTTTCTGTTTCGGGCACAAGGTCATCGACGACATCCGGCATGCCGGACTGGGCCGGAGCGCGCACCTCCCCGTTCGCGACCAGTTGGTGGAGCATGTCGCCCGTTCGCGGTTCGGGCACCATGCGGAGCACCGGTCGCCCCCGGTCGGTCACGAGGATGCTGTTCCCGGCGCGGACAC
Organism: Actinophytocola gossypii; assembly: GCF_025165815.1. Lineage (GTDB taxonomy): Bacteria > Actinomycetota > Actinomycetes > Mycobacteriales > Pseudonocardiaceae > Actinophytocola > Actinophytocola gossypii. Next base: position 33,271 of record NZ_JAFFZE010000005.1, read on the forward strand.
GAGCCACCGCTCTCGACGGGTTCTGGTTCAGCTCTCGCAGACCGATTGTCTCCACGGGCACCAATGTACCTACAAGACGTAGTTATGACCAGTGCGGGGAAGCGCCGGGTCGCGGCCCTGAGTCATCCTGCCTTCTTCGGCTTGTACGCGTCCTCGTCGACCGGGTACGACCTCACGCATGCGCGCGGCGACCTCGGCGGACGCCGTGGCCCGCGCCGCCAGCACGGCCGAGGTGAGATCGGCCGACAGCTGCTCGGTCCTGGGCCGCCTGCGGTCGACCGGTGCGATCGTGACGGCCACGAGCGCGCCCGCACCGGTCACCGTCGCCGTCACCCCGCCCGCGCTCGCCGTGAACCGCTTCGCGGCCAGTTCGGCGGTGACCCGGTCCAGCCGGTCGGTCAGATCCCGTGCCTCGCGGTCCGCGCCGTCGGCGAGCCGGGTGAGCTCGGCGATCGCGGAGTCGGTTGCGTAGTCGATGGCGGAGTCGCCGGTCATCGCCGCGTCCTTTCCTCGGTTAGTTCGTCGAGCAGTTGGTCGACCTGGGCCACCAGCTGGACGCCGGTGGCCGGGGTGAACGCGACCCACCCGTCGCGCCGCAGCTGCAGGAAGCGGCCCGCAGGGGTGTCGTGGTAGCCGACGACCCGCCGCGCGGCACGCAGCCGTCCGTCCCGGTCCGCCCGGCGGGCGCTGAACTGCCCGCGCGCCAGCGCGCCAGCGCACATCCGGCCGACCGCGCGAGCGTCCGCCGGGCGCTCGCCGAGCGTGATCAGGCTCTCGGCTCGACACCGCCATGGGTTTGCACCGGCGCTACCTCCGCGCGCTCGCCCAGACGGCGTGGCAGGACGGCGTGGTCACCGAGGCTGAGCGTGCGGACCTGCTGGCGGTGGCGGGTCTTCTCGGCCTGACACCCGATGACGTCGACTCCGTCCTGACCGACGCCCGCAGTGAGCAGCACCCACCGAAGTGGGGGGCCTTTCGCCTGCAACCGGGGGACACCGTCGCGTCACCGGCCAGATGACGACCCAACGCGACGAGTGGGAGACCCGAGCGGCGGCCTTCGGTCTCACCGTCACGGCCGGCGGCGTCACCAAGCGCACGCGCCTGCTCGTGGCCGCCGACCCGGACTCCCTGTCCGGCAAGGCCGGCAAGGCCCGGCAGTACGGGCGAGGACGCCTTCGCCACCCTGCTCGACCAGCTTCGCTGAGCTGACCTCACGTCCGACGGCTGTACCGCCGCTCACCCCGCGGGCCGCGGCGGTCCAGCAGGCCACCTTCGTAGAGCGCGCGGAGCAGATCCTGGGCATGGTTGGCGCTCACCCGCAACGCCGTGCGCACGTCGGCGTTGTTGATCGACCGGCCGGCGGCCAGCTCCCACACCGCACGCAGCTCGGGGTCGTCGAGCACCTCGGGTTCGGCACGCTGCTGTTCCGCTCGCGGCTCGGCGAGCACGTACCGCGTCCCTCGACGCTGTCCCTGCTTGTCGAGTAGTCCTTCGGCGACCATGGCCGCGAGCGTGGTCCGAGCCGCGTCGGCGTCCACCCCGAGAAGGTCCCGAACGATCTCGTTGGTCAGCGCCTGCCGACCGGCCGCGTGCAGCACCCGGGCACGGTCCTCGTCGGTCACCACCGTTCTGGTGGCCCACAGCCTCTCGGGCTCGCCGGTGGACGCCACACTTCCTGGCAGGACGTAACGCGTACCGCGGGTCTGACCGGTCCGTTCCAGCAACCCGGCCGAGACCATGCGCGTCAGCACCTCGCGTGCCTCCGCGGTGGTCATCCCGTACTCCTCGGCGACCTGGGCCGACGACAGCGGACCGGCGTTGGCCAGCGTCGTCAATGACCTGGTCAGCTCGTCGTGCGTCAGGTCCGACACCGTGGGAGACGGTGGCGGTGGCGCCGTCACCACGGGGTCGATGGGAACGGCGACAACCGGCACCGACTCGACGGCTTCGATCTCGTCGGGCTCGAGGTCGTCCTGCACGGCCTCGTCTGGCGCCAGTGCGGTCCTCGTCGGGGTCCACACCGTCTCGGGAGCGTCGGTTCCGGTGGCGTGTGGGCCGATGCCCAACCGGTCGAGCGTGGGCCACAGCGACGACAGCGCGCGTTCGCGATTCAGGTAGTACTGGGACTCTCGCACCCGCCAGAACGTCCAGCCGCAGCGCTTCAGCTCCTGTTCGCGCTGGAGGTCGGCGGCGCGCTGTTCCGGGGTGGTGTGGAAGGCGTCGCCGTCGCACTCAACGGCCAGCTTGCCCGCTGCCCCGGTCACCACCAGGTCGATCCTTCGGCCGTTGGTCTCCACCTGCGGGGTGACGTGGTACCCGCGTGCGCTGATGTCGAGGAACACGCGCTGTTCGAACAGCGAGTCGAACGGTGGCTGCCGGACGTCGGCTGAGACGTCGGTGAGTGCCGGCGACAGCGGTGCCGAACCGGTGCTCAGCATGTAGGTCAGCAACGAGTGGCGCAGGTCGTTGGTGCGCAGCAGATCGGCGGTTACCGAGTGGAACAGCCAGAGTTGGTCCTGAGCTCTGGAGGCGGCCACGTTGAACCGGCGACGAAACTCGTCCCGGGTCAGCGCCGCGAAGTTCTGTTCCGGCGCGACGACCAGCGACAACCACACCACGTGTCGTTCGTCGCCCTGGAAGTCTGGTGGCGTGCCGACCCGGAAGCGCCGCCGGTCCCAGTCCTCGGCACTCATCCGTGCGCTGATCTCGGCCGTGATCACGTCCACCTGGGACTGTCCCTGCAGCACCACCACACCGAACGTCTTGCCCTCGTACGCCGGGTCCTCGAGACAGGCCAGCACGGAGTCCGCGATGGCCCGCGCCTCCGCGGGATTGGTCAGAGTGGCGTTCTGCCCCTCGACATAGCCACCGTCCACGTAGGTGGTGCGCAGCGGGGGCAATCTGTCGGCGCCGAACTGCCGCACCGGGACGAGCGGGGCGTCGCGGTAGAACTCGTTCGACGACCAGGCGATGATCTCCGGCATACACCGGAAGTGCTCGCGCAGGCGGACCATCTGTCCGAAGCGGGAGCGCAGCATCGAGAAGACGCTCGACTTCGGGGTGAGGTCCGCCCGAAGGTACTGCGGGACGTCCGGCAACTCGGTGTCCAACCGCTGGAAGATCGGGTCGAGCGAACCGGCGCCGATCTCGGGGGGCGTGCACTGCTTGTCGTCGCCCACCACGATCACCCGGGGTGCCAGCCACAGCAGGAAGCTGCTGGTCAGCTCCGCCTGGCTGGCCTCGTCCACGATCACCACGTCGAACGCGTTGGGTTCGGCCGGGATCGACGCGAGCACCTGCTGCACCGGCATGACCCAGGCAGGCACGGCTCCCTGGGCGACGACCATCGCCTCCCGGGCCGCCTGCCGGAACTTCTCCGCGTACTTGCCGGTGCCCTTTCCGACGTTCGCCATGGCCGACCGGTAGCTCTGCAGGGCTTGCACCTGGCGAGCGCTCATCCGCTCCATCGAGGCCTTCCATGCCTTGGCTGCGGCGAGGTCGACGGTCAGCACGGAGACGTCCCGCACCGTCGAGTGCAACTCGGCGTCGAGCTGGTCCTCCAGGCCGGGCTGGGCTCGTTGGTCGAGCCACGTCCTGGCGCACGCCCACGCCCACGCCGATGACCACCGCGTGAGCCGCGCCGACCACGCGGGGTCGTCCGGCGTTTCGGCCAGCATGATGCGCAGTCCGGGCGCGGCGGCGGCGAGCCGCTGGTCGAGCTCATCGCAGACGTGCTGGTCGCGCTGCTGGGTCCGCGCGTGCTCCAGGCTGATCAATGCCTCGACGTAGCGGTGCGGATCCATCGTCTTGATCGCGTCCGCCACGGCCATCAGCTCCGGTGGCCGTGCGGTCGTGGGAACCAGTGCGAGTACCTCATCGGCTGTGCGGTCCACCTCGGCCCGTGCCAAGGCGGCCTGCATGCTGTCCGCCACGGCGCTCGTCACCGAGCCGATCAGGTCCAGACGTTCAACCGACGTCAGCGGAGGGCGAGTCGTCGCGGGCAGGACGGACAGGGGTTGCACGAGTTCGGTGCGGGCAGCGAGTACCGCGTCGACCAGCGAGCAGACGTGCCGAACCTGCCGCAGGCGCTCCACCAGGGAGCCGCGGTCCAGGTCCAGTGCAATCGTCAGCCCGAGGGGCGCGAACCCCATGGCGAGAATCCTGGCCAGCGCCAGGACCCGCAGGTGCCTGGCGGCGGTGGTGGCCGTCTCGCTTGTGCTCGGCACGGTGCCCGCGACCAGGACGGCGTCGCCGAGGGCTTCGACGGCCTTCTGCTCGTCGCTCTTGAACACCTTGCGCAGCTGCCCACCGGAACCGAGGTGTGCGGCGAACCGTTCGAAGACGCCGGCACCGATCTCCGGATCGAGGCCCGATGACACCGACACCTGGACGAAACCGGCGTGCTGGTCGTGCGCGATCGCATCGTCGACGAGCGGGAGCTGCCCGGTCGCGCGCTGCCACAGGTGCAGTGAGGTGCCGGCGAGCAACGAGTCGGTGAGGTGGAGTGCCCACGCGGCGTCGGTGGGCGCGGCGCGTAGGGCGGCGGTCGCCTCCGCGGTCCGGCGGCAGGCGGCGTCGAGGTCGTGCAGTACCTGGCCGGGCAACGCACCGAGGACGGCGACCAGCCCGCTCGCGTCGTCGGCCCGCACGGAGTCGCCCCGGGCGACGGTCTCGGCCTGCTTCGCCAACCACGTGTCGGAAGGGAGCGAGCCGGTCTTCGGAATCCGTTGGTCGCGACGCGAGCGGCGCTGGTCGCTTCCGGTGCGCATGAGTTCGACCAGCTGGAGGATCTCGCTCGACGAGAGCGGCTCCTGGCCCGAGACCTGTCCGGGGATCCAGCCGTCGACCTCGGCGTTCGCGGTGGACTGCCTGGCAATGTCCGCGAGCGTGCCGCCGTATCCGGGTGCGATCTCGGGATGCCGGTACGTCTCCGACTCGCGCAGGGCGCGGATGTCCTCGACGATCCTGCTCTGTCGAGCCCGAGCGCCGCCGCGCCGCGCGGTCAGGTCGGCGATCCGCCGAGCCACCGCCGCCGGGTTGAAGTCGGTCTTCGCGCCAGCCAACGCCGCGACGCTGCGAGCCAGGTCGGAGTTGCCCCGTGCGGACGCGTCGGTGAGCGAGACGCAGAGATCCTGCATCTGCGGTGGCAGCTTGTCCCGCAGGACCCGCAGGGCCTGCGCCTTCTCGGCGGTCACCAGGATCCGCTGCCCACTGGCCAGCAGCGCGCTGACCAGGTTGGCGATCGTGTGGGTCTTGCCGGTGCCAGGAGGACCCTCCACGACGACGCCGCTGTCGCCGCCGAGCCGGCCGATGATCTGCGCCTGGTCGTCGTTCGCGGGCAGCGGGAAGAGCGGGTCCTCGGCCAGCGCGGCACCGCCGACCTCGCCGGTGCGTTCCAGCCACGCCAGCCGGTCCGCCGGCTCGATAGCCTCGACGAGCTGGGCCAGGCCAAGCGGAACGGGAGTGTCCTCGTCGTTGAGCGACTTGGTGATCGCGTCGTAGTACTCCCGGAGTGCGAACGCTCCACGCCGGCGGGCCACCAGGGCCGGAGCGAACCCGAGCTGGGTGGTCTGCCCGCTCGGCAGCGCCCAGTCATCGCTCACGGTGTGCCCGGTCACCAATGCCCGCCCGGCCCACTCCTTGAGGTACGCGACCGCGGCCGGGTCCAGCGGCGAGGACACCGTCTCCAGCAGGCGATCGCGCAGAACCGCCGTACCGCTCTGGTCGAACATCTCCAGACCGGCCAGCACCTCCTCGGCCTCGATGCGGACGGCGCTCTCCGGCATGAGCGTGCACACCATGGCGCCGGACTGCTGGTCCTGCTCGACGCTGACGGCCTGGGTGAGCAGGTGCACCCGGACACCGGCCTCACCTTGTTCGCCGGGAGCGTGCAGCAACCCGGCGGCGACGACGATCTCGATCGACTCCGGGCGTTCCTGCGCGATCCGGTGCAGGTCGAACAGCTTCTGGAACAGCTCGGCGCGCGGCCGTCGCCGACGTTCCTCGGCCGCCCAGGGCCGCCAGTCGCGCATCCAGGTCGAGAACTGCCGGGTCACGTCGGGGTGATCGGCGATCGAGCTGGGCCGGCTCGCCCCCGGCAGGACGACGCGGTCCCGCAGTACAGGTTCGTCGAGCGACCCCTTGACGCGCTCGACCCAGGGGACAACGACCCGTGGGCAGGGCGGCTCGGGATCGCGCCGCACCCGGTCGGCCCGCAGGATCTCGTCGCCCGGCTCGGTCGCGGTGCGCACCGGAAGGTGCTCGGCCGCGTCGGCGAGCAGCAGCATCTCCTCGTAGGCGGTGATGGACCGGATCGGCCGCGTCTTGGCGACGGCGAGCTGCCGGAGCACACCCATGAGCCGGCGGACCTTGTCGCGCAACACGGGATCGTGTTCAGGGAGGTGGGCCACGGAAATCCCGTCCTTGCCGTGTGGACCATCAAAGTGGTGGTGCCCGAGCAGCACTCCCTGCCTGCATCGTCAGTGCACCACGCAAACGTCACACGCGCACGCGAGATTCGTCCGATCGGGCTAACCGGTCGGACGGGCTCAGAACAGGTCCGGTGGCAGTACCTCGGCCAGGTTGCGCAGTTGAACAGGCGAGGCGTGTCGGGCCACGAAATCTCGAAGCGACAGCGGGTCGGCACCGAATCGCTCCTCGTATCGGGCGCGAAGGTGCTGGGACGGCCTGGACAGCAGATTGGTGACCACGGGGTGCCGACGCGCAGGAAACGTATTGGTTTGTCGCCAGCCACCCATAGCTCGGGCCTGCGCCCGGACCGGTCGAGCGCGAGGTGAACGAGGTCTGCGGTCACAGTGCGTTTGCGCATCTTGTCGCCGCCGGACCATAGCGAGAACTTGAACTCGGCCACGCTGTCCGAATCGGAAGCTCGCCGATATGCGAATCCATGGTTTGCGTGTTGTGGAACAGTTCGGCCTCAACGCATCAAAGGACGCAGAGAAGTATCCGCGCGTATGGTCGACGAGTGGTGGAAGATCTGGACCTCACGGCCAGGATTAACCCGCGAAATCGCTGGACTTGAGCGAGTTGGTGATCGCGCGTGTCAGCAAACACAGGTTTACCGGTGTGGGTGCCGACTGGTCAGGCGGGTGGACCGACCTCGACCTGCGCCACGGGTTCTACGACACGCGCCAGGGGCGGCGGTTCACGATCGACCCCACTGTGCAGGTCGAGATCCTCGATCGGTTGCTGGAGCTGAAGCTTCAAGTGTTACGACGAAGAGGTCAAGGCCGGGCGGCACGCCATCAGGCGCAAGAGCGCCAAGGCTGCGGCCCGCCCGTAGCCGAGGAGGGGACGCTGTTCTTTGGCTGATCGGTGAGGCGTCTCCGGTCAGGGCCGTTCGGTGCTGGCGATGATCATATCTCGGCAGGTCAGCAGCGTAGCCGTGCTCACCGAGCGGTGGCCAGAGGCGGCCGTCATCAAGCGCTACCGCGAGCGCGTCAAGCGTCGCAGCACGCGCGTTACAGCCTCGGCAGGAATCGGTATCAGGTCGGCCACCTGGACCGCTGGTACTTCAACGCTTCCTGGCCTTCCAACTCCTGCGTCGAGTTGTTGATTCGCACGAGGAACTTCGGCTTCTTGTCGCCTTTGAGTGGTGTTGTCGCGAACACTGGCGTGGCGGACGGACCGACATCGATCCGGGCCACGGTGCCCTCGTCGAACTGGCCCATCTGGACGCTCAACTCCGCCGCGCTGGCCTTGCCGAGGGTTCGGGCGACCACCTCGGTGAGCCAGAGCTCCCAACCGTCCTGGTCGCGCTTCGAGACGAACGGGAAGTCCTCCTCGATTCCGACTACGCCGCCCTGGTCGTTCACGCCGACGAGCAGCGTGCCGCCGTGTGCGTTCATGAACCCGGCGATGGTCTTGACCACGCCCCATTCGATGGCCGGGTCCTTTTCGCCGGTGGCCAGGTTCTTTCGCCCGGTTGACTTGAACTCGGCGACCTTGCTCTCCTGGGCGTCGATCACCGCCTGGATGCTCGACCGGACGTGCTCGGCACCCAGCCTGCTGTCGGCGTACGGGCTCTCGGACCGGTCGGCGGTGCGGTTGACCGGCTTCCCCATCGCTTCCGCGATCTGTTTGAGGAGTCGTTCGAAACGGGTGTTGAAGAACGCCGCGAAGTCGTCGCGGCGCAGGGCGACCGAGTCGATGTCGTGTGAGCGCAGGATCGCGTCCAGGTCCGCCGGTTCGATGCGCTCGTTGCTCTCCAGCCGCGCCAGGTACTTGCTCGGCGCGCTGGCGCCCATCCGCCGGATGGTGTGCGCGTCGATCGCGGTCTTGTTGACCACACAGTTCGCGATTCGGTCCGCGACACCGTTGGTCGCGCACCATCGCTGCGGGAAGATGTGGTGAATGTCGATGGCGTCGTCGAAGTAGGCGTGGATGTCGATCGTGTTGCCCGTGCGGAAGTCGCGCCCGCCCCGCTTCATCTGCAGCGCGTAGATTCCCTTGTACGCGGCACTGTTGCGGGTGCGCAGGGTCAGTAGGCGCTGTGCCTGGAACTGCGCCTCACGCACAGTTCGCGGCTCGTCCTCCGCGTTGAGCACCCACGCGGTCACGTCCTGCAGGTCGATCGCGAACCGGGTCTCCGTGGAACCGCCGTACATCTCGCCGAACACCCCGCACCAGTACCACTGCCGCAGCATCTGGTGAATACCGTGCCCGTCCGCCTGCTCGCCGAGCACGGCGAAGATCGCGGCGAGCGGCACGAGTTGGGTCGCGTACGGGAGGTCGGGAGCCTTGTAGATGTGTTCGGCGTGCAGGAACCGGACGACCCTGCTGAGCGCCTCGGTGGCCTGGTCGGCCCACTTTCGGTAGTCCTCCAACCGAAGGTTGAGGATGTCTCGGCGCTTGCAGGACACGGCGGGTGGCTTGTCGTCGCCGGGCTTGTCGGCGAGGTGGCGCCGTCGACGGTCGAACGTCGAGAGCAGGGCCAGGATCTGGAGGAAGTAGGTGGCTTCGAACCGTTCGAGCAGGGTGTGCTCGGTCAGGCGGGCCGATCGTTCGTCCCAGTCCGTGCGCAGGTTGAAGTCGTCGGCCGCGTAGGTCGCGGTGAGCAGTTCGAACACGGTGAGGGACACGCCCCCGGTGTTGACCTTCTCGAAGACCTGGCAGACCGCCTCCTTGGGCGTGGACTTCGCCAACTCGATCGTCGGCACCTGGTACCGCTCGAACGCGTTGATCACGCCTTCCTGGAAGCGGCGCCACTTGCCGAACCGCTCTTCCAGCGTCCCAGGACCGTGCTCGAGGTAGGTGAACTGCCACGCGCCCTTGGCCTCGGAGTCGAAGACGATGCCGAGCGGGAACATCTCGCTCGCGACCTGCTTGTCCCTGGTCGACACGTCCGTCGTGGTCTCGCCGAGAAACGTTCGCGCCACGCCGCCCTCGGGAACACTGACGATCGCGTCCTCCGGATCCTGGTTGGGATCCAGGCACTTGTTGATGTCGGCGAAGTACACCCTGGAGAGCTTGTTCCGCCGGTCGTCCCGCGTGGGAACCGGATTTCCCGACCGGAGCGCGAGATAGAGCGAGGTCATTCGCTGCTGGCCGTCCAGCAGCAGGACCTCGGGCTCGACGGTTCTCGCGAGGTCGACCCCCTCCAGCGGCCGCGGCCGGAACCGGACGTCGGGGTTCCCGGTGCGCAGCGTCATAACGGCGCCGATCGGGTAGGACAGCGAGATCGAGACGAGCAGACTCTTGATGTGGTTGTCGTCCCAGACCCAACCGCGCTGGAAGTCAGGCAGTTGCAGGCTTCCGCTTCTGGCCTGGTCCAACAGTTGGCCGAGCGGAACCTCGTCGCTGGTGAACTTCTTCTCCACGGATTCTCCAGGTAGGTGGAACAGAATGCCTCGTCCGGCTTTCTCCTCCATCGTCCCCGGGCGCCCACCAGTTACGGGAAGGCCGCCAGCCAGCCGCGCACATGGATGCGGCCGGCTACGGGCGTGGTGTCTCTGCTCTACCGGCTGACGTGCCGCAGTAGTGCGGTCAGACCGGCGCGGGTTCCCGTCAACACGGTTGCGTCCGGATTCTTGCTGTCGCGCAAGGCGAACCGGTCGCCGTCCAGCAGCGCGGCCTCCACGCAGTTGCCGCCGCCGGTGCCTCCGCTGCCGGAGAAGCTGCTTTTGCGCCAGACGAGGGTCATGGAAATCCTTCCGGGTTTTGTCCTACCCGCAAGTCTCCCCGGCGGCCTTGATGGCGTCCAGCGACTCGGCGGGGGACAGTGCGCGTTCGGTAAGGATGCCCCACCGTTGCAGCAGTTCTCGCACGTGCTCACGATCCTCGATGTACATCGATCCGCCCTGTCCTTCCGCGTAGCCGAAGTCGGGGATCGGGTCGGGCAGGGTGAGGATCGTGAACGGACCGTCCAGAGCTGGGGTCGCGCCGGCCGAGCGGGGAAGCACCTGAATGGTGATGTGCCTGGCCTCGGCCGCGTCGACCAGTCTCGCAATCTGGCCACGCATCACCGACGGCGTGCCAACGGGCGTGCTGAGCACCGTCTCGGCGAGGATCACGTGGTACTTCAGCGGCTTCGGCCGGTTGAGGACTCGCTGGCGGGCCATGCGAGCGAGCACCCGGCGTTCGGTCAGTTCGAAGTCCAGTGCGGGGTTGGCTCCGATGATCAGCGCCCTGGTGTAGTCCGGCGTCTGAAGTAGGCCAGGCACGACCTGTGTCTCTATCTGGCGGGCGGCGAGCAGGGTGGCTTCGACGTGGAGTAGCTGCTGGAAGTCCTCCGGCAGGTCCTTGCGGATCGCCAGCCAGTAGCCGCGCTTGTCCGCCCGTTCGGACAGGCCCATGATCCACTCGCGGGTGTTCGCGTCGGTCACCTCGTAGGCGTCGAGCAGCCGCTCCACGTCGAACGACTTCACGCCCTGTTGCCGCGTCTCGATCCGGCTGATCTTCGACGTTGACCACTTGCCGCCGATCTTCGCCAGCCGCTCGACCACCTCCTCCATCGTCAACCCGTGCTGTTCCCGCAGCTGGCGCAGCGTCTCGGTGAGCTGCCAGCGCCGCACGGTCGCCGTCACGACCCACTCGTTCTCGTCAGGCATCGCTACCCCCGTTCGAGTGGAAAATGGGATTCCCACTTTTCAGTCCAAGGTCTGATGAGCGACCGTAGTTTACGGCAGGTGATGGTTCGAACACGGGATGTGGCATGAGCGAGTTGACAGCGATGTGCGGCGAGGACGAGTTCGCCGAGCTGATGAAGGAACTGATCGACGAGGAGGCGCCTCGGCTGTTCGCCGTGGTTCAGGAGCTCGGCGAACGAGTTGACGGCCGGATAGCCGCGTGGGGCATGGCCTTCGCAGACCACGTCGAGGTCATCGCCGACTGCGGCACTCGCCTCAGCCTCCGCGATCCGGACCGCGCCTGCCACCTTCTCAGCCTCGCCCCGGACGTCACTGCCCGGCTGGTCTGGATCACCCCACCGACCCCGGAGTGACTTGTGTCCGCCGACGTCAGTTGGGGCCACTCGGTCCTCGAACCCACCCGAGGACACGTGCGCGATCCGGACACCTACCTGGTCGGCGGCGTGTCGGTCGGCTTCGCGATCTGCGGCGCCTGGCTGGTCGCCGACCTCCCCGACCAGCACGGCACGTTCCCGAGGTGCGCGACCTGCCTCGACCTGCTCGACGAGCGCTCACCATGACCGGTCCGCCGCTCGGCGACCCCACCTGGCGGCGCGGCTTGTTCACCGCCCGCCATCACGTCGTCATCACCACGGCCGATCGGATGACCTTCCACGGCCTGACGATCGTCTGGTCGCTGTGCGGCCGCGCCACCGTCGACGAACCGAACCCGGTGGGCACCGACCTGTCACCGTGCGACCGCTGTCTGTACCTGACCTGGGACACTCGGTGAAACACCATCTGGTCGTCCGACGACGTATGAGGTCGTGCAGCTCCTGGTTGGCGGGAAAGTCAAGGACAAGCGCCGTGACGCGTGGCTGGCGTCGTTGGCTCATCGTCTCCAGCCGGGCGAGCAGGTCCTGGCTCTCGTACGCAATGGCCTCCTGCGCCCGCTGTGCGACGGCCTGGCAGTCACCAATGCCCGCATCCTCGCCTTCTACGGTGCCGAGGTCGAGTTCAACGGCGCGCGGCTGGAGGTCTTCGCGAGCGACCTCGCCCGGGTCGAGATCGACCTTCGCCGGGGCAGCCATTACCTGGTTGCCCATCGCCGGTCCGGGGACGAACTGGTCCTCGGCTCAGTCGACAAGCAGGACGCCACCGCGGTGCGTCAGATCGCCGAACAGCTGTGCATGACGGGCACTCCGACCGACCTGCAGGGCCCGGTGCTGGCGCAGGTCGCCGAGGTGTCGGTGGGACGGGACCGGTGGGACCAGGTCGAGGTCATCGGCAACGCGCCCAGCGAGGAGGCCTGGCAGACCCTTCGCGACCACGCCACACCGGACGAGGCGCCGTTGTTCGTCATCGGTACTGGGGCAGGTGGCGTATTCGCGGCCTTCACTGACCGCTGCATGATCGTCAAGGTCGGGGCGCTCACCGCGATCACGGCCGACAGCCGCGGCGACGGTCGGGCAACGACCTTTCCCTACGGCGAGATCACCGCCATCGAGTACAAAGCGGGCCTTGCTTCCGGCGTGCTCGAGATCCTGACGCCGGGCCACCGCGGCACCGCCGACGCGAACGACATCTCAACCTTGTCCAACACCCTCCCCCTGTCCACCACGATCTACCGCCAGGTGGCATCGCGACTTGATGAGCTACGGGCCAGGATCACCGAGGCCAAGCGGCTGACAGCGAACGTCCCCGTGTCAGGCCAGAGCACGCTCGTCGACGAACTGGCGAAACTGGCCACCCTGCGTCAGCAGGGGGTCCTCACCGAGGTCGAGTTCGCCGCGGCCAAACAGGTCGTAATCAGCCGTCACGGCAGCGCCTGAACCATGCGCTCCAGGTGCCGTACCAGCTCGACCCGTCCCGCCGGTTCCACTCGCACCTGGTCGTCACTGTCGAACAGCAGGACGAAACGCCCTTCGCTGGTGTCGGTGTACCGCACCGGTCGCGGGTAGCGGTGTCGGCGTCCCAGTTCGTCCCGTTTCGCCACCGACAGCTCCCCGTGTCCGGTCGTTGGCAACGCGGCGAGCCGCTGCGCGTCCCGCACCTCCGGCCCGGCCCGCCGGACTCCGACCCCGGCCGGCGTGCGCTGCCGCCCGTCGCGCCGGGTCGCTCGCACCTCGGCCGGGGACACCGTCAACGCCCCGCCCCGTCCGGCCGGCATGTCCGGTGTTTGCGCGACGAGTCGTTCCGCGAGCCGGGTGGAGTTGACGGAGGTCAGCCAGATCGTGGAGCCCGGCTGGTTCACGGCGAGCACGGCTTCCTTGCCGATTCTTCCGGCGAGCACTCCGATGGTCTGCTCGTCGTGTGCGATCCAGCCGTAGTACTCGACCCGCGGCCTGCACAGCACGGTGAGCGATCCGGCGACTTCCCGTTCGAGCTTGCCGTGGCGGTCCCGCCACCCCAGCTCGGTGAGCATGTCGTGTCCCTGCCGGCGTAGCGCGTCCTGCCCGGCAGGCGGCAGCCATAGGGCTTCCGGAGCGAGTGTCTTGTGCAGTTCGCCGAGGTTCGCGTCCGTGACCAGCCACGCCAGTAGCGACGCCGGCACCCGAACCGGCGCTGGCAGCACCATGTCAGTCGTCCTCGTCGCCGATCGTTGGCGGCGCGGTGAGGACGTCGGTGTCGAACAACTCGTCCGGGTCACCGCCTTCCAGCCACTCCGGCCGCTTGTGCTCGGTGTCCTCGCCGTCGCGGCCCCGGCCCGAAGCCCCCATCGGGAACCCGCCCGCCGTCGCGCCGCCTCGCCCGGCCGCCGCCAGTGGCCCGGCTGCTGGCCCTGACCGTGTGCCCGAACCATGGGGCTCCGCCCCGACACCAGCGGCCGGTCCTCCCGGCACCGCACCGCTACGCGCTCCGAAGCCGCTACCGGGGCCGCCACTGCCGAACCCGCGACCGCCGAATCCACCGCGTGGTGAACTCGGGGCGCCATCCGGTCCCGTCGCGACGACACCCAGGCCAGGCGCCGGTCCACCGGTCGTTGCACCGGGCACCCGAGCCGCTCCGGGCTCCGCCGGGGAAACCGGTTGACCGGGCACGAACGTCTCCGGCGTGGTGGTGCCACCGGGTACGGCGGCCCTCCCCGGTGTGGCGCTGCCCGCGTGCGACGTGCCGGCGTCGGGGGCGTCCGGGACCGCATGCCCAGGACCGTCGACTGACGCGCCAACGGGCGTGGGGTTGCCCCCACCCATGCGCGGACCGGTGCTCCCACCAAATCCTCTGCTGCCGACCTCGGTGTCGGCGGCAGAGCCGGCTGAACCCGTTGTGGTTCCTTCGGCGGCGATCCCGATCCCGATCCCGGTCAAGTCGTCGCTCAGGGTGCCGTAGCTGCCCGGCAGGTTGGTGATGTTGTACGCGGACGCGCCGGAGTAGCCGTTCATCACGTCCACGTTGTTCTGCGCCGCCACACTGTGCTCGTCGACCTGCTGTTCGTGGTCGAACACGGCCCCAGGGATGACGAGAACCTGCATCGGATTTTCCAGCTTCGGCTTCGGTGGCACGGGCACCACCCGTCCCTTCGCCTCACTGAACGACCCCGCCTGTCGCCCGGTCAGATCCTGGGCTGTGGACAGCGCCATGCTGGCCTGTTCGTGCTCGGCGGCCAGTGGCTCCGCTCCCCGTCGGGCGAACCCCGCCGCCTGCCCCTGCCAGGCCGACTCCATCCGACCGGCCAACCGCCGAATCTGTTTGGCCCGTGTGCTGTAGGTCTTGGCGATGCTGCTCACCATGTCGGCGCCGCCAGTGAGCCCAGCCGGCCCTTTGCCTTCCTGGAAGTTCCGGTAGATGGCGTCGCCACTCATGCCGAACATCAGCGGGCCTCTTGAATCGTCGTCAACGCCGCCGCCGCCACCTGCTTGGCCCGATCGCAGGAACCGGACGCGTCCAATTGGCCTCCTTCGGTGGCTCGAAAGGCCAGGGTGTCGCTGATTCCCACGTACACGGTGCACATGCCCGATGAACGAAGGTCTGGACTGTTGGCGAACACGGCGGGATACTGGTCCACCTCGACCGGCCGGAAGTCTTCGAACTGCTCGCGACCGCGATAGATGTCGGACAAACCGTCCTTGTTGCCCGTGATGAAGCCGACGCCTATCGTGCTGCCGAGTTCTGCTGCAGCGTGCCAGACACAGAACGGGCCGGATCGTTCCGCCACGGAACCCGTGGTTTCCGGGATTCCTGGCCTGGTGACGTCGAATGCTGCTAGCTGCGTCTGAGTGAGAACGGCGCACGGATCGGCGAGAAACCGGCTCGCATCCAACGGGTTCTCGACCTCGGGGTCGGTCGAAGGGTCCGTCGTTCGACTCTCTTCTGCTCGGCCGGAGGAA
The DNA here is from genome assembly GCF_025165815.1 of Actinophytocola gossypii. Classification (GTDB taxonomy): domain Bacteria; phylum Actinomycetota; class Actinomycetes; order Mycobacteriales; family Pseudonocardiaceae; genus Actinophytocola; species Actinophytocola gossypii. Next base: position 48,686 of record NZ_JAFFZE010000005.1, read on the forward strand.
GTTTGTGGAATAGGAGTGCCGTCCGCGTCCGTAGAGCACGCTGTGCCGGCAAGAGTTACGAACGCCAGGCTCAAAGCCGGAAGGATGCGGGACTTTACTACATCATTCCACATCGATTTCTCGCATTCGTACAGCGCCCGACTCGTCGTCCGAGGAATACTGTTTCTTGGTGGCGGTCAGCTTCTCTATATAAGCTCGAGCGTATGCGCTCATGTTCGCGTTATGTGTGATTGCCTTGTCCAATGAATGATTCATGGCGGCTGGCTGGAGATCGCTCATGATGTCCTTGGCGGGCGGCTCGATGAGGCTCTGCGCTTGGACAAGCACCTGCCTGTCGAACTCGATGTCGTCGCGGATCATGGTCCATTCCTTGATGACATGGTCCAGTTCCTCCAGCGAAGCGAAGAAGTAGCCGCCGCCAGAGATGGCCTCGCCGGCTCTGCCCAGTACGTGGTCGTCCGTCACCCCATACCTCCCCAGGTCGGGCAAATCCTACTGTTCGTGTTCCCCTCAGCACTCGGCGCACCTGAGGGTACGACGGAACTCCCTGATCGAGGACCGCTTCGCGCAGACTCACCCGTCCGGAGGACGGCGGCACTGTGTCGGTGTGGCTGGCTGCGCCGGTGACCAGGTTGATAGCCGTCGCTTGGGGGAGGACCGAGACCGCGCCTGTTCGCCGTCGTCGGCGGACGATCCCGACAGCTGGATAGCTACGTCGGGCGTCGCCTTCGCCGATCGTGTTGAGATGACCGCGGAGTGCGGCTCACTGGCATCGAAGTGACCGTGTGGGCGTAAGTCAGCTGGGGTGTGCGGTGCTGGCGGACGAGCGGAGGCACGGGTTTCGGTCGCCAGCCGAGATCGTGCCGGTGCCACTTCCGTGACTACCAGCTTGGCGGGCGTGGCCACTAGGGTGGGATCGTGCCTGGACGGGAGCCGACGCCTGAGGACGGCCCCCTGTTTCGATCGGCTCATGAGCACGCGGACGCCGTCGACCGGGCGGGGCCGGGTGCTGAGCGTCGGAAGGCTTGGACCCGCTTCATCCCGTCCGCTCTGGTCGCCCTCGCCGAGGGGTTCCTCCGCGAGGCGATGATCACGGGTGCGGTGCTGTTCTCGGTCATCGCCGCCGTGATCGGCGCGACCTCGGGTGAGGTGGCCTGGGCGGTCGCCTGTGTGGCCTCGGGGGTGGTCGGTGTCGTGCTCGTCCTGGTCGCGGTGGCACGACACTGGTCGTTCGGGCGCCAGTGGGCCGTGCTCCTCGGTGTACTCGCGCTTCAGGTCGCGCTGATGGTCACCTTCTGGCAAACAAGTTAGTCGTTTTCGCGTTCCGCACCTGTGGCGTCGCTCGCCGTGACATGCTCGCCGAGTCCCATCGAAGGCGGGTATGAGGGGGAGCTCATGGCGGACTTCACGGTGGAACTCAGTGACCTGCGGGGTTGGGCTGACCAGGTCGAGCGAGGTTCTGGCGACCTGGAGGCGGCCCACGGCTATGCCACCAGCAACATCGCCGACGCCGACTTCGGCCGGATCCTCGAGCTGATCACCGACGACTACCAGGCACTTCTCACCGCCTTCCACACCGTTCTCCAGGCCGACGCCGCCGGCCTCGACCGCGCGATGTCGGCACTCGACGCCAGCGCCGACACCTACCAGGCGGCGGACGACCGCTCCCGGAACCGGTTGACGGAAATAGACGGTCAGACCGCCGACATCACCGACGACGGGGCCGCGAACGGGTTCACGGACCAGGCCGCGGCCGCCGCCAAGCTGACGCCACCGACCGATGGTGGCGAAACGCTTCCCGAGGTGTCCTTCGGCTGGATCCTCGACAAGGTGTGTGAACTCGTGGTCTGGGTCGGCGGCCCTGATCCGCGCGAGTACGTCACCCAGTGGATCGCCGGCGACGTGGCGAAGGCGTCGCGCCAGGTTTCCGCCTGGGAACATGTCGCCGACTGCGTCGACGCGGTCGACGTCAATCTCGACTCGGGTCGCGCCGCGATCACCCGCACCTGGACCGGCGCCGCGTCCACCGCCTCGGCCTCCCACATGGACCTGTGGAGCACCTGCCTGACCGAACAGAGTTCGGCCATGCGGCAGGTCGCCGCCCATCTTCGGGACGCCGTCGACCAGGCGGTCAAGATGGCCCAGGTTGTCGTCGACATCATCAAGACGGTGATCAGCCTGGTCTCCGCCGCGCTCAGCAACGCCGCGATTCCCGCCTACGGCCAGTGGAAGCTGATCAAGACCGTCAAGAGGCGATCACCATGATCAACAGTGCGCGCAAGGTCATCATGGTCTTCTGGAACGCACTCAACATGGTCAAGGCGCTCTTCATCGCCGCGATCAGCACCTTCAGTGCGGAATCGCTGCCGCCGGCGCCTTCGGCGCAGGTCCCGGCGTGACCGGTGACTTCTCCGGCCTCGCGGACGACTTTCGCGCTGCCGCCGCCGAACTCGATCGGGTAGTCGCCCAGGCCAGGCAGGACCTGGCTCGCTTTCGACGTGAGAACCAGCCCACGCAGGCGGAGCTGCGACAGCTGCAGGACGCGGCGCTGCGGGGAGAGCTCGGCTTCGACATGGAAGAGCTGGCACGCCGGGTCGACGAAGGCCGAGACGACTGGAGCGCGATCTTCTCCGGCGAGTCACCCAACTCGGTCCTGCTGCGTGGGCTGCTCACCCGGGTGATCGACGAGAACCGGGAGGCAGCCCGCACCGCGATCGAAGATGATCCCGACTTCGACCCGTTCCCACCGCCCGAGGACCTGTGATGGGGGTTTGCCAGCGTCGGGCGGCGGCAAACCTCACCGAACACGACCTGAGGAGGCCGCAATGGCGACCGTCGAGCTGACTACGGAGAACTTCTCCGACGTGGTCGGCAACGAGGGCACGGTGCTGATCGACTTCTGGGCCGCCTGGTGCGGGCCGTGTCGGAGTTTCGCGCCGGTGTTCGAGAAGGCGTCCGACGACCACGGGGACATCACCTTCGGCAAGGTGGACACGGAGGATCAGACCGAGATCGCGCAGGCGTTCGGGATCTCCTCCATCCCGACGCTGATGGCGGTGCGGGACGGGGTCGTGCTGTACGCGCAGCCGGGGGCCCTGCCGGCACCGGCGCTGGAGGAGCTGATCGGCAAGGTGCGGGACGTGGACATGAACGAGATCCGCGCCGCCATCGAGGCGGAGCAGGACAACGCCTGACGTTTCAACACGCCTGGTCGGCGGAAACCTTCATCCAGCAGAAGGAGGTGGCACGACGATGCCAGCGTCACAGGAACTGCCCAGCACACTGCAACGGTCCTCGAAGAAGGCCCAGCGCACCTGGAGCAAGGCCCACGACTCCGCCGTCGAGACCTACGGCGAGGGCCAGCGCGCCCACCGCACCGCGTTCGCCGCGCTCAAGCACAGCTTCGAGAAGGTCGGCGACCACTGGGAGGCCAAGGACAGCAAGGGCCCCTCGGACAAGCAGGCGAAGCGACGCACGGCCAAGCAGGGCAACACCGCCGGCGGGGTGGACGCCAACGCCTCCAAGCAGCACCTCTACGACCGGGCCAAGCAGCTCGACGTCCGCGGCCGCTCCTCGATGAACAAGCAGGAGCTGGTCAAGGCCATCGAGAAGGCCAACAACCGCAAGACCGCCAAGGCCCGGAGCTGACCATGACCGACCCCCGCTCCGAGCAGGACGGCGACCTGGAGCTGGACGCCGAGCCCCCGTACGAGGACCCGCGCGCCTGGCGCGACCACGACCCGGACCTGGCCGAGAACGCCGACCCCGACCCGGCCGAGCAGCTCACCGTGCCGGGCGGGGGCGGCGAACCCGGCGACACCGAGCCCACCGCGATCGCCGAGGAGTACGACCCGGCCTACCCCGGTGGCCCGGAACAGGACGCCGTCCGCGTGGACGAGGAGTGAACCGGGCCGAGGACGGCCACCATGGTGGGGATCGTCAGCATGATCAGGATCGCGCCCAGGACGTC
>NZ_JAFFZE010000006.1 GCF_025165815.1 Actinophytocola gossypii
CCGGCCTACCCCGGTGGCCCGGAACAGGACGCCGTCCGCGTGGACGAGGAGTGAACCGGGCGGCGCCCCCGGGGTACCCCGCCGGGGGCGCCGCCCGGTTCAGCTGCCCAGGCCGAGGACGGCCACCATGGTGGGGATCGTCAGCATGATCAGGATCGCGCCCAGGACGTCGAACGACGCGCCGGAGCGGATCATCGTGGTGATGGGCACCGCGCCGGAGCCGTAGACGACGGCGTTCTGCGGGGTCGACACCGGCATCATGAAGCCGAACGACGCGGCGAACGTCGCCGCCAGCGCAGGCACGAACGGGTCCACCCCGGCCGCGGCCGCCACCGGGATGATGATCGGGACCACCACCGACGCCGACGCCGTGTTGCTCGTCGTCTCCGACACGATGATCGCCAGCAGCACCGCGAAGATCGTGATCGTGACGCCGCTGGACAGGCCGAGGGCGTCGGACGCGCCGTTGCCCAGGGTCTCCGCCAACCCGGTCGAGGCCAGCAGCGAGCCGAAGATGATCCCGGTCCCGAACAGCACGATCGTGCCCCAGTCGATCTCCGCCGCGTCCCGCCAGCGCAGCGTGAACTCCCGGTCCCGCCACGTGGTCGGCAACACGTACAGCAGCCCGGCCCCGAGCACCGCGACCACACCCTCGTCGAGCCGCTCGGACACCTCCGTGTACACCGCCGAGTCGTTGCCGAAGATCACCGCGAGCACGCCGGGGAAGATCCACAGCGTCACCGTGATCCCGAACGCGATCATCGTGTTCTTCTCCGCGCGCGACAGCGGGCCCATCTCCGCCCGCTGCCGCGCCACGTACTCCGCGACGCCCTCGATCCGCTTGATCTCCGGGCGGTTGAGCAGCAGCAGCACGATCGCCAGGATCACGAACATCACCGCGCAGATCGGCAGCGCCATGCCCATCCACTGGGCGAACGAGATCCGCTCGCCGGTCGCCTCCTCGATCAGCTCCCGGCCGATCAGGTTCGGCGGGCTGCCGACCGGGGTGAGCAGGCCGCCGACGGACGCGCCGTAGGCCAGCATCAGCATGATCGCGGCGCCGACCCGCAGGCGCAGCGGGTCGAAGTTCGACTCCACCAGGCCGCGTTCCTGCAGCAGTTTCGCGATCACCGACAGGATGCCGATCGCGGTCGGCAGCAGCATCGCGACCGTCGCCGTGTTCGACACGAACGCCGACAGCACCGCCGTGATCAGGCCGAACGCGATGATCACGCCCGTCGTCGACTGGCCGAGCCTGGGCAGCGCCAGGATGCGGAACGCGAACCGGCGCGCCAGGCCGTGCTTGAGCATCGCCTGGGCCAGGATGAACGCGCCGATGAACGTGAAGATCGTCGACGAGCCGAACGGCTCCAGGGCGGTGTCCGGCGGCACCACGTTCAAAATCACGATGGCCGCGACGCCGATCAGGCCGCCGATCGGGATGGGCACCGCCTCGGTGACCCACAGGACGATGACGCCGAGCAGCACGCCGGCGAGGGTCTGCTGGTCGGCCGGCATGTCCAGCGGCAGTAACAGGAACACCACCGAGATCAGGGGTGCCAGCCAGAGCCCGGTCGTCCGCCGGGCCTTCTCGAATCTTTCCTCGCGTGGCGACAGGCGCTGCTCGCCGAGGCTGCGGTAGGTCGCGCTGCCCAATAGGGCCTTGTCCACATCGGTCCGGTTGCTGGTCTCTTCAGACACGTTGCCCTCCAACGGATCGACCTTGATCACGCGGAATGGGCAAGTTTCCCACAGAACGGGCCCCGGCGCGGGACGCCTTCCGCGCACTCAATGCACGGAAGGCGTCCCCGTTCCCGTCAGAGCCGTCGGCACTGCCCGATCGCCGCGCCACGGATGCGGTTGGGCGCGTCCGCGTCGGTCGGCGGCGGGTCGTTGCGCACGCAGTACAGCGAACCCGTGATCCGGTTCGCCGACACCACGTGCTCCCCGCCGGTGTTGTCGACCAGCGACACCGGGCCGGTCACCCGGTTGCCGTCGAGCCGCACGCCGCTCCGGTTGCCGAGCAGCGTCAGCGTCCCGGTCACCGAGGCGTTCTCGACCACCACTTCACCAGTGGCGCCGGCGACCGTGACCAGGCCGAGCACCCGCGTGCCGGACACCGTGACCCGCTCCGGCGTGGTCGCGGTCAGCGTGCCGAGCACCATGCCGTCGGTCGCGGTCAGCGACGCGCCGTCGTGCACCCGGACCGACCCGAGCACCACCGCGTCGTCGAGGCACGTCTCGCCGGCGCGGACGTCGACCTTCCACAGCCGCAGGCCGGTGATCGTCTCCGTGCACTCCGGCTCCGGCCGCGGGTCGCCGACCGTCGCGCGCGGCTCCGGGTCGGCGGTGACCGGCGAGTTGGCGCCCAGGTACTCCGTCAGCATCGTCAGGTCGTTGTTGCCGGTGGTGGCCTGGTCGGTGCCCTCGCCCAGGGTGACGAAGTTGTCCCCACCCGCGGCCAGGAACGAGTTCACCGTCACCCGGTAGGTGCCGTCGAGGTCGATCGGCTCACCGTTCAGCGACATCGACGTGATGCGCTCACCAGTCGGGTTGTCCGGCAGGTAGGTGTACGTGAAGCCCTTCGACACGCCCAGGTGCAGCTTCGGCCGGGACGCGCCCTCGGGCTGCCACTGCTCCTCCAGCACCTGCTTGATCTGCGCACCGGTGTAGGTCTTGGTCACCACGTCGTTGGCGAACGGCTGTACCGCGAACGCCTCCGCGTAGGTGACCACGCCGTCCGGCGCGTAGGTCAGGTCGGCCCGCAGCCCGCCGGGGTTCATGAACGCGATCTGCGCCCCGCCCCGGCCCTCCTCGGCGGTGCCGGCGAGCTGGACGTCGGCGACGAAGTTGCCGAGCACCGACTCGCTGCCCCGGTCCTCCGTGCCGTCCTCGGTGAACGCCCGGGTGATGTCGGCGGTGATCTCGCCCAGCGGCTCCTGGCCGAGCACCTCCGCGTTCGCGATGGCGTCCGCCACCAGCTGGGCGACCTCCTGGTCCTCCGGCACGCCGACCACGTCGAGCAGCTCGGCGCCCGTGTTCACGATCTCGCCGCTGGCCGGGTCGACGGTCAGCGTGGCCTTGCCGAGGCGGGTGCCGTAGTCCTCGGCCTGGATGACCGGGCGCAGCCGGTCGGTGCCGGGGATCGGCGCGGTGAACGCGTACGGCTGGTGCGTGTGCCCGCTGAAGATCACGTCGACGTTCGCGCTCAGGTCCACGAACTCGCCGAACACCGGGTCCGCCCGCAGCTCCTCGACCGAGTCGATGTTCTCCGTCGCCGCGCCCTCGTGGGCCAGCAGCACCACGACGTCCGCCTCGCCGTTCGCCTCGTCGCCGTCCTTGAGCTGGCCGGCGACCAGTTCGGCCTCGGCCACCGGATCGCGGAAGGTGATGCCGGCGATGCCGTCCGGGCTGACCAGCGACGCGGTCTGCTCGGTCACCACGCCGACGACGCCGACTCCGACCCCGTCGACCTCCCGCACCACGTACGGCGCCAGGGCGCGTTCGTCACCCCGGTAGACGTTCGCGCCGAGGTACGGGAAGTCCGCCCGGTCGGTCACCCGGCCGGTGAGGTCGTCCATGCCCCTGTCGAACTCGTGGTTGCCGACCGCCGACGCGTCCAGCTCCATCAGGTTCAGCGCGTCCAGCGTCGGGTTGTCGTCGTCGATCGCCGAGACGAACGTCGACGCGCCGATGTTGTCGCCCGCGGACAGGAACAGCGTGTTCGGGTTCGCCTGCCGCTGCTGCTCGACGAGCCCGGCCAGCTGCGCCGCGCCGCCGATCGGGTTGTCGTTCTCGTCGCTCGCCGGCGACTCCAGGCGACCGTGGAAGTCGTTGACGCTCAACAGATCCAGCTCCACCGGGCCGGCGGCCTCAGTGGACAGTCCCACCACGATCGGGTTGTGGTCGCTGGCCCGGTACGGGTCGGCCGAGTAGAAGGCCGGGTGGCCGTCGTACTGGAACGCGTACGACTCGTGCGAGTTGATCTGCCACACGTCCACGCCGGTGACCCGCTCGGCGAGCGCGGGCGAGGCCACCGCGTGGTCCAGCGAGCCCGACTCGCCGGCGAACACGTAGCTCGACTCGCCGGTGTCGTTCAGGTCCTGGAACGACGCCTCGTAGAGCACCCGCATCGGGTCCTCCTGCGTGTAGGCGTTGAAGTCGCCCAGCAGGAGCACGTTCTCCAGACCCGCCACGAAGGACACCAGCGACCGCGCCTGACGGGTCCGGTCGCCGTTGTAGGCGCCCTGCCCGTCACCCGAGTCGGCGTTGTCGCCGGTCGGGTCGCCGGAGGCGCTCTTGGACTTGAAGTGGTTGGCCACCACGGTGAAGGTGACGTCGCTTGCGGTGAACTCCTGCGCGATCGGCTCGCGCGCGTTGAACCACACCGACTCGTCGTCGATCGACCGCGACTCGCCGACCGGGGTCACCGCGCCCGGCTTGAAGATGATCGCCGTGGTGATCACGTCCTGCGCGTCGGCGCCCGGCAGGCTCGCCGGCGACCGCACGTAGTCCCAGGTACCGGCACCCTCGGCCGCGTTCAGCGCCTCGACCAGCCGCTTCAGCGCCTGCTGCGGGTCCTCGGCGTTGAACTTGACCGAGTTCTCGATCTCCTCCAGCGCCACGACCTCCGCGCCCAGCGCGGTGATCGCCGAGACGATCTTGGCCTCCTGGCGGGCGAGCCCGGCCTCGTCGTCCGCGCCGCGCGCCTCGCCGCCGAAGTGGACGAAGTAGTTGAGCACGTTGAAGCTCGCGACCTGGATGTCGCCGCCGACGTCCTCCGGCGCGGGCGTGCGCGGGTTGGTCGACTTGAACGTGGTCCGGTCGATCGCCGGCGTGTCGGCGTTCACCGGGGTGGTCGGCTGCAGCCGCCACTCGTCGAACCCGTAGGACAGCACGGTCGGGCCGAACGCCTCCACCTGGTCGCCGACGCGCAGCGGGGCGTCCGGGTAGACGTACGGCGGCGCCTGGCCGGCCTCGGACAGGTTCGTGGTGCGCCCGTCGTCGACCAGGAGCCGGCCGAGCGCGTTGGCCTCCGCGACCGCCCTGGCCTCCGGCGTGCCGGGCCGGTGCAGGTCGGTGGGGATGCGCGCGGCCTCGGTGCCGGCGGTGAGCACGACCTCGCCGTAGCGGTTGGTGTTGTAGACCTCGGAGACGGTGTACGGGCCGACCGGGGCCACCACCATGGACTCGACCGACTCGCGCGCGGCGGCGTCGAGCGGGAGCTCCAGTGGTGCGGCGGCGGGCAGCGGCGCGTCGTTCGCGCACACCTGCACGTCGGTGCGGGCGCCGATGGTCACCTGGGTGAGGCCGAAGTACTCGCCGACCGTGCCGCGCACCCGGACCTGGTCGCCGACCGCGACGTCCGGGTGGTTGGCGGAGTTCGTGGTCAGGTACACGAACACCGCGTCGGAGGCGGTGCCCGCGGCGGGCGCGCGATCGCCGGAGCCCTCGGTCTGCACGTAGACGCCGTTGTAGCCGCCGGTCCGGTGGTCGGCGGTGACGACACCCTCGACCACGACCTGGTCGCCGACCAGCGGGGAGGCGTCGCCGGTGCCCTGCACCTCGGCGATCGTGTGCGTGACCGGGACGTCGCAGTCGACCGGCTCCGGGTCGGGCCCGGGGTCCTCGCCGCCGGTGTTGCGGGCGCCGAAGCTGTGCGGGGCGGGGGCCTGCCAGACGCCGTCGACCTTCTGCAGCGAGTGGCCGGCCGGGGTGTCGGAGGCCTCGCTGACGCCGATGTCGGTGGCGGTCACGCCGCCCGCGGTCATGGTGCCCTCGTAGGAGAGGAACTCCGCGACCGTCCCGTCCGGAGCGATCAGCGCGACGCCGTCCGGGGAGCCGTTCTGGATGCCGTTGGTCGGGTAGGTCTCGACCACCACCCCGGCGTCCGGCACGGTGCCGGACAGGGTGCGGTTGTCGTAGACCGAGCCGCCGTTGCCGTTGTACAGCGCGAGCCGCCAGCCCGTCAGGTCGAACCCGACCGGGGCCTCGACCTCGATGGCCTCACCGGTGTCCGTACCCGTGTTGTCGTAGTGGATCTCGCTGATACTCGGCGCGGCCGGCTCCTCGGCGGCCGCTGTCGGGGCACCCGTGAACGCGATCGCGGTGATCGCGGTCAGTGTCCCGACGCGGGATAACGGACGTCTGCGTGGCATTGACGGGCCTTCCATGGGCGGGTTGAACCTGCCGGAGCCTAAGTACGTTTGGTGTCCGGAAAAAAGCGCGCAGGTGTACGTAACGCGATCGTTAGCCTGGGTCGCGTGCTGCGAACACTGGCTGTGGAGAACTACCGATCGCTGCGTGACCTGACCCTGCCGCTGGCCCGCCTGACGGTGGTCACCGGCGCGAACGGCAGCGGCAAGTCGAGCCTCTACCGGGCGCTCCGCCTACTCGCCGACGCCGCCCGCAACGGCGCGGTCCCGGCGCTGGCCCGGGAGGGCGGCCTCCAGTCGACCCTGTGGGCCGGGCCGGAGTCCGGCAACGGCTCCACCGGCACCGTCCGCACCAAGCCCATCGCACTGCGCCTCGGCTTCGCCACCGACGACTACGGCTACGCGCTCGACCTCGGCCAGCCCGTGCCCAACTCGTCGTTGTTCGACCGCGATCCCGAGTTCAAACGCGAGTCCCTCTGGCACGGCCCGGTGCTGCGGAAGTCCACCCTGGTCGCCGACCGAGCCGGCCCGGTCGTGAACGCCCGCGACGGCGAGGGCGTCTGGTCCCGCCGCCAGCACCGGATCGCCCCCTCCGACAGCATGCTCAGCGAGTCCGCCGAGCCGGAGGTCCTGCTGCTGCGCGAACGGATCCGCTCGTGGCGCTTCTACGACCAGTTCCGCACCGACCCCGACGCGCCGGCCCGCGCGACCCGCATCGGCACCCGCACCCCCGCCCTGGCCGACGACGGCGCCGACCTCCCCGCCGCCCTGCAGACCATCCGCGAGATCGGCGACGCCGCCGCGCTCGACGAGTCGGTGTCCGACGCGTTCCCCGGCGCGCGGGTGGAGATCGGCTACGCGGATGCCCGGTTCACCCTGCGCCTGCGCCAGCCCGGCCTGCTGCGCCCGCTGGACGCCGCCGAGCTGTCCGACGGCACGCTGCGGTACCTGCTCCTGGTGGCCGCGCTGCTCACCCCGCGCCCGCCGGAACTGCTGGTCCTCAACGAGCCGGAGACGAGCCTGCACCCCGACCTGCTGCCCCCGCTGGCCGCGCTGGTCGCCACCGCGTCCCGGCGGGTGCAGGTCGTCGTGGTGACGCACGCCCGGCCACTGGTCAGCGCGCTGGCCGCGCTGGACGAGGAGGCGGCGGTGCTCACCCTGGTGAAGGAGCGGAGCCAGACCATTCTGGACGGCCAGGGCCTGCTCGACCGCCCGTCCTGGCACTGGCCGAAGCGCTGACGGTGTGCGCCTGGCGCGCGGTCGGGCGGGAGCGCGGGTCGCGGGCGCGGAGCCGCCGGGCCAGGCCGCGCACCGGGCCGCGCCGGCTCAGGTCGCGGAGCAGGACGCCGAGCGCGAACAGGTCCGCGGCCGGGCCGGGGGCGGCGCCGTCGGCGAGTTCGGGAGCGGGGGCGGCCGCGCGCAGCCGGTCCCGGCCGGCGGCGGTGGCGCTGACCAGGTGGGCCAGGGCGACGTCGGTCAGCCGAACCTCGCCGGTACGGGTGAGCACGACGGTGTCGGCGCGGAGGTTCTGGTGCAGCAGGCCCGCGTCGTGCATGGCGTGCAGGCCGGCGGCGACGCCCGCGGCGATGCGGGCGACCTCGTCGCGGTCCGGTGGGCGGCCGGTGCGGAGGCGGTGGCGCAGCGTGGCGCCCTCGACGGCCTCGGACACGATGATCAGCGCGTCCCGATCCTCGGTGAGGTCGAGGACCGCGGCCAGGTGCGGGTGGCGGAGCGCGGTGAGGCGGTGGCGCTCCTCGTGCAGCCGGCGGGCGACCGGCGGCGCCGCCAGGTCGCCGCGCAGGGTGCGGACGGTGACGGGGGTGCCGGTGCGCCGGTCGCGGGCCACGTAGGTCTCGCCGAGCCGGTCCCGCCACAGGGGGTGCACGACCTGGTAGCGGTCGCCGAGCAGTGGTCCCATGCGTGTTCCTCGGGTTGTTGACGGTTCATCGTCGTCCCGGGAGCTGAACCAGAGCTGGACCGGAGGTGGATGTGGTGCGCGTTTGGCCCGGTCGTCCACGTAAAGTTCACCCTTGCGGGGGACCCTGGCGACTGACGCATACGGGCGGATACACGCAATGGTTGGCTTCCCCTCATGACCGAACGGCGCGCCGCGTGGGCGCGGCTGTCCTCGGCCGTGCGGTTCTCCTCCGAGTGGTTCGAGGTGCGCCGCGACGACGCGATCCGCCCGGACGGCAGCCGCACCAGCTACGACCACGTGGTCGCGCCGAGCGCGGTCACCGTGCTCGCGGTGCGCGCCGACGGGCACGTCGCGGTCACCCGGCAGTGGATCTACGTGCACGGGCAGATCCAGTGGCGGCTGCCGGCCGGCGGGATCGAACCCGGCGACGCCGACCCGGCCGCGGCGGCACGGCGGGAGCTGGCGGAGGAGACCGGCGTGCACGCCGAGACCTGGACACCGCTTGGCGCCATCCACTGCGCCGATTCGTTCACCAACCACCGCGACCACGCCTTCCTCGCCACCGGGCTGACCGAGGGCCGCGCGTGCCTGGAGGCGGGCGAGGCCGATCTCGAACTGCACTGGCTGCCGTTCGCGCGCGTGCTCGACCTGGTGCTCGCCGGCGAGCTGCCGCACGCCGGAAGCACGTTCGCGGTGCTCACCGCACGTGTCCGGGGCCTGGCCGAATAGCGTTTCCCGTTTCCTGGAATAGCGGGCAACGGGCAATATCTTGTTCGCCCCGGGTGGGATAGCGAATTCTTTTGGTACGCGGATCGGGTTGATCCGGCGAATACCAGGAGGAAATCATGTCCTTGCCCCGTGCTGCCGTTTTCACGGCGAAGATCGCCGCGCTGCTCGGCGCGGCCGCCATCGCGATCGCCGCGCCGATCACGTTCGCCACCGGTGCGTCCGCCGACGACGGCGCGCCGCCGCCCCCGCCGCCCACCACCACCACCGAGGGGCACGACTGGTCCGGCTGACCTTCGGGGGAGATTCGGGCCCCGTCGACCCAGGCGGGGCCCGAATCATTGCCAAAAGACATTGAGAAATGCTGTACTCGGGTTTCTCGCCATCATGAACCGGGGAGGTCCAGGTGGGCGACTCGTTCGGTGCTCGGTTACAGAAATGCCGACTCGCGGCCGGCATGACGATGGGGGAGTTGGCCAGGAGGACCAACTACAGCAAGGGCCACATCAGCAAGATCGAGAACGGGCACAAGCCGCCGAACCCGATGCTGGCCCGGCTCTGCGACGAGGTCCTGCGCACCGGCGGCGAGCTGGTCCGGTCGCTGCGCACGGCACCGGCGCCGCCCGCCCCCGCCCCCTCCCCGGATGACGAGGTCCTGGTCATGGCGTTCGACGAGACCGGCGAGCTGCGCTACCGGCAGCTGCCCCGCCGGGTCGTACTGGCCGGCGCCGGCGCGATCCTCGGCGACGCGCTCGTCCGCGGCTCCCGCTCGGCCGCCGACGAGCACACCGTGGTCACCCTGCGCGTGATGTTCGACCAGCTCCGCTCGCTCGGCACGATGATGAGCCCGGTCGTGGTGCTCGGCCAGGCCATGGCCCAGCTGACCACCGTGCGCTCGCTGGCCGCCGACGGCGAGGAGCCGGTGCGTGCGGAGCTGCTCCTGCTGGCGTCCAGGATCGCCGAGTACACCGGCTGGATGAGCCAGGAGGCGGGCGACGAGTCGGCCGCCCTGCGCTGGACCGACCAGGCCGTCCGCTACGCCACCGCCGGCCGCGACCCGCACCTGGCGAGCTTCGCGCTGGTCCGCCGCGCGGAGCTGGCGATGTACCGGCAGGACGCCATCGCCACCGTCGCGCTGGCCCGTCAGGCGCAGACGAGCGCCGCCGCCGGCCCGCGGATCCTCGGCCAGGCCGCCCGCTGCGAGGCCCAGGGCCACGCGCTGGCCGGCGACCGCGCCGCCTACGAGCGCGCGATGGAACGCGCCGGCACCCTGCTGGCGGCCCCGGCCGACGGGCCGACCCCCGTACTCGGCTCGGCCAGCGTCACCGACCAGGTGCCGCTCGCGCACGGCTGGTCCCTGTACGACCTCGGCCGGCCCGCCGAGGCCGCCGCCGTCCTCGACGACCACGTGCCGCGCATCCCGCCCGCCGCGCGCCGGGCTCGCGCCCGCTTCGGCACCCGCCGCGCGTTGGCCCACGCCCAACAGGGCGACGTCGACCAGGCGTGCGCCGTGGCCCGCGAGGTGCTCACCGACGCCGCCCAGGTCGACTCCGCCACCGTCCGCATCGACCTCCGTCAGCTGGCCCGTACCCTCGCCCGCTGGCACACCCACCCCGACGTCCGCACCCTGCACCCCCACCTCATGGCCCTCCTGCACATGCCGTGAACGACGCCGTTCAGGGGGTTCCGGCGGCGCAGGGGCAGTGCAGGGTGGCCAGCTCGGCCTGGAGGCGGGGCGCGTCGGGGAGACCGAGCGCGTCGTAGCCGGCGATGGCCGCACGCCAGTGCGTGGCCGCCGGGGCGTGCTGGCCCGCGTCGTGCAGGACGGCGCCGAGGCGGGCGTTCGCGCGGGCCTGCTGGGTGCGGTCGCCGGTGCCCGCGGCCAGGTCGAGCGCGGCGCGGAAGGCGTGCAGGGCCGCGCGGGTGTCGCCGGCGGCGACGGTGGTCTCGCCGCGGTCCAGGTACAGCTGGGTGCGCAGGTTCGGGTCGAGGACCAGGTCCGCGACCGCGCGGGCCCGCTGCTGGAACCGCGCCGCCTCGTCCAGGTCGCCGAGCAGCCGGTGGGTGTTGCCCAGGTTGTTCAGCGCGTACGCCTCGCACACCCGGTCGCCGCTCGCCTCCGCCAGCGCGCGGGCCCCGGTGTGGTCGGCGAGCGCCTCGTCCAGCCGTCCGAGCCGCTGGCGCACCCCGCCCAGGTTGTCCAGCACGTGCGCGGTGCCCTCGGTGTGCCCCAGCGCGCGCAGCAGCGCCAGCGCCTCGAGCCGCCCGGTCTCCGCCTCGGCCAGCCGGCCGTGCAGCTCGTCGAGCTGGGCCAGGTGGTCCAGCACGGCTGCCTGCCCCTTCCCGTCGCCGGTCGAGCGGTAGCCGGCCAGCGCGGCGTCGTACTGCTCGCGCGCCTCGGCGTGGTCGCCGAGGTTCTTGGCCGTGGTGGCGATCGCGCGCCGGGTGTCGGCCTCGCCGCGGACCTCGCCGAGTTCGATCCACAGCGGCAGCGCCGAGCTGGCGAGCGCGTGCGCGTCGGCCATCGCGCCCGCGTGCAGGCGGGCGTTGGCCAGCCACAGCCGGACGTGCGCCAGACCGAGCCGGTTGTCCGAGCCGGCCAGCGCGTCCTCGGCCAGCTGCAGCGTCTCCGCCCAGTCCCGCAGGTGCCCGCCGACGTAGAAGTACCGCCACAGCAGCACCGCGAGCCGCCAGGCGTGCTCCGGCCGGCCGTGCCCGGCCGCGTGCCGGATCGCCGACACCAGGTTCGGCCGCTCGGCGTCGAGCCAGGCCAGCGCGGCCGGCTGGTCGGCGAACCGGGGTATCGCGTGGCTCGTCCGCTCGACGGCGGGCTGGCGGTCGGCGCCGTGCGGGAACGCGGCCTGCATCGCGGCGGCGGTCGAGGCCAGGTAGAAGTCGAGCAGGCGCGGCACGGCGGTGTCGTCGTCGGTGTCGCCGCCGGGCAGGGTGAGGGCGAACGCGCGCAGCGGGTCGAGCATCCCGAACCGCTCCGGCGCCGGCTCCTCCAGCAGGCTCGCCCGGTGCAGGTCGGCCAGCAGCCCGCGGGCGTCGGGCACCGGGCGGTCCGCGAGCGCGGCGGCTCCGTAGGCCGACAGCTCCACCCCGGGGGCCCGCGCGAACAGGCGGAACAGCGCCCGCTGCGGCTCGGTCAGCTGCTCGTAGGACACCGTGAACGCGGCCGCCGCGGCGTCGGGGAAGGCGCCGAGCAGGGTCAGCAGGTGCTCCAGCGGCCAGCGGGTGTGCCGGCGGAACTGGGCGGCGATGACGTGGATCAGCAGCGGCACCCGCCCGCAGCGCTCCACGACGGCGCCCACCAGGTCGCCGCGGGCGCGGACCCGTTCCGGGTCGACCTGCCGCCGGAACAGCTCCACGGCCTCGGCCGCCGGCAGCGGTTCGAGGTGTACGTGGTCGGTGGCGTGGTCGGCACCGAGATCCCGGCTGGTCACGATCGCGAGGCAGCCCGGGGCGACCGGCAGCAGGTCGACGATCTGCGCCTCGGACGCCGCGTTGTCCAGCACGACCAGCGTCCGGGTGCCCTCGAGCTGGGCGCGGTACAGGTCGGCCCGGGCGCGGGTACCGGCCGGGACCAGTTCGGCCGGCACCCCGAGGTCGCCCAGCAGCCGCGCCAGCGCGTCCGCGGGGTCGGTGGGCGCCACGTTCGGCGTGAACCCGTTCAGCTCGACGAACAGCGTGCCGTCGGGAAACCGAGGGGCCACCCGGTGCGCGGCGTGCACGGCCAGCGTCGTCTTGCCCACCCCCGGCATGCCGCTGATCCACAACACCGGGACGTCCACGGTGTCCGACGCGACCTGCTCGACCTTGGCGGTCTCGGCCTCCCGCCCGGTGAACCGAGGCGGCCGGGCCGGCAGCGAGCTGTGCCGCTCGCCGTACTGCGCGAGCCGGGCCATGTCCCGCAGCTCCCGCGAGGTCTCCATGCCGAGGTCGTCGAGCGCGTCCCTGGTCTGGTGGTAGACGGTGACCGCCCGCACCTGGTCGCCGCCACGGACCAGCGCCCGCATCAGCGCCGCGGCGACCCGCTGCTGGCCGCGATCCTCCTCCCAGACCGCGCGCAGCCGGTCCCGGATCGCCCGGTGCTCCCCGGCCGCGAGCTCGAGTTCGGTCAGGTCGACCAGCGCGTCCGCCCGCGCCTCCTCCGACGGCGCCCCCGCCGGTCCGCCGGCCCGGTCGATGTCCAGGTCGGCGAGGTACCGGCCACGCCACAGATCCAGCGCCTCGGTCAGCAGCCGCCTGCGCTCGGCCGGCCGCGCGGTCCCGGCCTCCCGGCACAACCGGGTGAACCGCACGGTGTCGATGGTGTCCTCGTCGACCCGCAGCACGTACCCGGTGGTGGTCTTGTCGATCTCGACGCCGTCCGCGCCCGCGTCGCGGAACACCTTCCGCAGCCGCGCCACGTAACTGGTGATCAGATCGGACTTCGGCTGCTGCCCCGGCCACACGGTGTCCTGCAGGTACTGCCGCGACACCGACCGGTTCGCGTTCCGCAACAGGATGACCAGCACGAGCCGCTGCTGCAGGTCACCCGGCTCGACCTGTCCGCCGTCGTGCCGGACCTCGAACGGTCCGAAGAGCCGAAAGTCCATGCGTCAACCCCTGGTCCAGCCCGAGGAGGAACGCCGAGAACTCTACTCACCGTGACAACGGGAGGCGGCGACCTCGGTGGCGACTTCGGTGGCGATCTCGATGGCCCGCGCGGCGAGCGGTGAGTGGGTTCGTCCGGCCCGCCAGTGCAGGCGGATCTCCCGTGCCGGCGGGGCCGGCCGCAGCTCGTGGACGCGGAGCCGGTGGTCGGCCAGGACGTCGGCGCCCCGGATCGCGAGCCACGGCAGCACCGCCGAGCCCAGGCCGGCGCGCACCATGGACAGCAGGGTGTCGTTGACCGCGCTGCGGAACACGACGCGCGGACGGGCGCCGCCGCGCTCGAGTGCCCGCTCCAGGCCCGGTTGGTCGCAGGTCAACGGCCAGGCCACCACCGGTGAGCCGTCGAGCCGCTCCAGGTCAACCGGACCGTCCGGGAAGACGCCGTCGCCGGCCACCAGGAGGTACGGATCGTCGAGCAACGTGACGTGCTCGACGTCCCCGTCGACCGGTCCGTCGTGGAACAGCAGGTCGAGGTCGCCGATCCGAGGCTGCTCCGGCTCCTCCTCGGACAACCGGATCTCGCAGGCCGGGTGCTCGTCCCGCAGTCGCCGCACGACGGCCGGCAGGATCACCGTGGACACGCTCTGGAAGGTGCCGATGTCGATCCGCCCGTCGCCCGCGTTGAACCGCTCTACCGCGGCGGCCAGGTGTTCGGCCGTCGCCAACAGCTCGCGACCCCGCTCCAGCACCACGGCACCCAGCGGGGTGATCCGCACCGGCCTGGGCCCACCGGGCCGGTCGAACACCGCACCGCCGACGGCCCGCTCCAACGCGGCGATCTGCTGGCTCACCGTCGACTGCGTGTAACCGAGCCGCGCGGCCGCCCGTCCGAACGAACCCTCGTCGACGACGGCGACCATCGCCGCGAGATGACGCAGCTCGACCTCGGTCACCAGCTCAGAATATCGCGAACAACGATCGAATTGATCGAAAACCATCGCTTTCGACGATGAGTGCTTCCGGCCTACCGTGGCGGAACCACCGGACGTCCGAAACGAGGGTGAGATGTTCGACTACGACGCCGAGCTGAGCCGCTACGACGTCCGCCTGCGCGCCGCCGCGGACGTCCGAACCGCTGATCGCGTGCTCGACATCGGCTGCGGCGCCGGACAGACCACGCGGGCCGCCGCCCGCGCCGCGACCTCGGGCAGCGCGCTCGGTGTGGACCTGTCCCGACCGATGCTGGACCGCGCCCGCCACCTCAGCGAGCGGGACGGAATCCGCAACATCGACTTCGAGTGCGCCGACGCCCAGCTCCACCCCTTCCCGCCGGCGGACTTCACCCTCGCCCTCAGCCGGTTCGGCACGATGTTCTTCGCCGAGCCGGTCGCCGCGTTCACCAACATCGCCCGGGCCCTGCGGCCGGGAGCACGCCTGGCGCAGCTGGTCTGGCAGACCCACGACCGCCAGGAGTGGTCCACCGCCGTCCGGTACGCCCTGTCCGGTGACCGCCAGGCGCCGCCCCACGCCGCCTTCTCCCTGGCGGACCCGACCGCCACCGCGGGCGTACTCACCGCCGCCGGCTTCACCGCGGTCGAGATCACCGACGTGCGCGAGCCGGTCCACTACGGCGAGGACACCGCCGCCGCCCGCGACGCCCTGTTCGAGCTGGGGATGGTCCAGGGCCTGGTCGCCGACCTGGACAGCACGGAGAAGGCTCGCGCCCTCGACCGGCTGACGACCATGCTCGACGACCACGACACCGGCGACGGCGTCTGGTTCGACTCCGCCGCCTGGCTGGTCACCGCGCGCCGGCGCTGACCTCGTCAACGTCTGGTCCAGACCTGATGCAGGAGCGCGCGCCATCCTCCGGTTATGCCGGAACAGATACTGCCGTTCTACGTGGTGTGCGACCAGTCCTACTCGATGGCCGACCACCTCGACGGGCTGAACGGCGGGCTGCGTGAGCTGCACCGCGCGGTCGGCACCGACCCGGTCGTGGCCGACAAGACCCGGTTCTGCCTGATCGGCTTCGCCGGGGACGCGCGGGTGCTGCAACCGCTGTGCGCGCTGTCCGACATCGTGACCATGGTCGAGCTGGAGGTCAGTCCGGCCACCAGCTTCGCGGCGGCGTTCGAGCTGCTGCGGACCACGGTCGAGCGGGACGTCGAACGGCTGAAGGCCGACGGGCACCGGGTCTACCGGCCGGCGGTGTTCTTCCTGTCCGACGGGCAGCCGACCGACCCCGCCGCCTGGCCCGCCGCCTACGAGCGGCTGCTCGACCCCGACTGGCCGGCCCGGCCCAACATCATCTCGTTCGGCATCGGCGACGCGGACGAGACGACCATCGACCGGGTCGGCACCGTGCAGGCGTTCATGAGCCACGGCGGGCTGAGCCCGTCCGCCGCGCTGCACGAGTTCGCGCGGGCGCTCACCCGGTCGGTGGTCAGCTCCGGCGAACCCCTCGACGACGGCGACCTCGTGCTGCGCATCCCGCGCCAGGTCACCGGGTTCACCGCCCTGCGAATCGACCAGGTGTGAGCATGACCGTGGACACCACATGGGGAGACCGGGGCGTGTTCCGGCCGAGGGAGGTCGGGCCGCGCGCGGCAGCGGCGGAGGCGCCCTGGCGGCTCGGGCCGTTCGCGGACGTGCCGGACACCGTGCTCGACGCCGGCCGGGTCGGCGCGCTGGAGGTGCGGGCGGCGTCCACCCGGGGATTCGCGCACCGCTGCGACGGCGACGTGCGGCAGGACGCCGTCGGCCTGTCCGCGCCGGCCGGGCGGGTGGTGCTGGCCGCGGTCGCGGACGGCGTGGGCGCGGCGACCGACGCGCACCACGGCGCGCGGCTCGCGGTCCGGCACGCGCTCGGCTACCTGGCCTGGGCGATGCCCGACGGCCCGTTGGACGGCCTGTTGGACGCCGTCGACGTCGCGGCGGCGGTGCACGCGGCCGACCGGGCGGTGGGCCGGGCGGGACCGGCGCCACGACACCGCTCCACCACGCTGACCGTCGCCGCCGTCGACGTGTCGCCGGGAGCGGGCGGGCACGCGTTCCGGGTCGCCCGGGTCGGCGACAGTCCGGCGTTCGTGCTGGCCCACGGGCGTTTCCGGGCCCTGTTCGACGACGTGGAGGGCGAGCTCCACGACCCGGCGACCGACAGCCTGCCCGCCCCGGCCGGCCCGGTGGAGCGGGTCGCGGGGGTGCTGGCGCCGGGGGAGGCGCTGGTACTGGCCTCGGACGGCGTCGGGGTGCCGCTCCGGGAGACCGAGGCCGGCGCGTACCTCGCCGACGCCTGGGCCGAGCCGCCAGGACCGGTGGCGTTCCTGCACCAGCTGCAGTTCAACGTCCGCTCCTACGACGACGACCGGACCGCCGCCGTCATCTGGGCCGGCAGCGAGAGCGCATGAGCGGGGCGCCGCGCGCCGAAGTCCGGCTCGGCGACCTCGGGCCGGTCCGGCGGATCGCCGACGGCGGGCAGGGGGCGGTGTACCGGCCGGCGCGGCCCGGTGGGCTGCTGGTCAAGCTGTACCACGAGGACGTCGCCGTCGACGCGGACGAGCTGGCCGCGCTGATCGCCCTGCCCGCCCGGTTCCCCCCGGCCGCCCGGCGGCTGGTCGGTACCTCGACCGCGTGGCCGCGTGGCCGGGTGTTCGACCGCGGCCGCTGCGTCGGACTGCTCATGCGGGAGGCTCCCCGCCGGTTCGCCACCTCGCTCGCCGGCTCCGCGCGGCTGCTGGAGCTGCAGTTCCTGCTCTACCCGAGGCGCGCGATGTGGCGGGAGCTGGCCCTGCCGTCGGCCGACGGGCGGCGCGGGCTCGCGGTCCGGTACGCGCGGCTGTTCGACACCCTGCACGGCAACGGCGTGCTCCTCGGCGACGTGTCGATGCGCAACCTGCTGTGGTCGACCGCCGGCGGCGCGGGCGTGTTCGCCCTGGACTGCGACGGGTTCCGGGTCCTCGGCCGCCGGCCGGCCGTCCGGCCCGCGAGCACCGCCGGCTGGCTCGACCCGGCCGCCCGCCCCGGCGAGGCCAGCCTGGACACCGACCGCTACAAGCTCGCGCTCGTCGTGCTGCGCCTGCTGCTCGCCGACCACGCCGCCACCCCGGCCGACGACCGCTGCGCCGCGCTCGACCCGGCCCTGGCGGCACTGGCCACCCGCGCCGCCCGCCCCGGCACCCGCCCGTCTGCGGCCGCCTGGCTCACCGCGCTCGAAGAGCGGTGAAGGTCAGCTTCGTCCGGGTCTGGTCCGGCCGGGATGCAGGGCGGAGGCGCATGCTCCGGGTGTGAGCGAGGCGGGGAGGTGCGTCGCGGTGTTGGTCTCGATGTCGCTGCTGGTGCGGATGGTCGCGCTGGGGTTCGCGCTGGGCGTCGTGGTCGGGTTGTGGGTCGGTGTCGGCGGCCGCGTGGACGGGGGGCGGGCGCCGGCACCGGCTCCGACCGTGGTCACGACGACGCCGCCGGTCGAGGCGGGTTTCTGACCGCGGCCGGCAGGCGGGTGAGCTGGTGCCAGGCGCGCAGGTTCGTCGGCGTGTGCCAGTCGGGCAGGGACTCGGCCAGGGCGCGGTGCTCGGCGAGCGCGGACGCGCACAGGTCGTGCCAGCCGACGACCGGGGCTGGATGGTCGCGGAGGTGGTCGTGCAGGGTGAGTTGGGCGCTCAGCGAGTGCCGGAACGCCGACGCCTCCGGTCGCGCGGAGCGGGCCAGCGTGGTGAGCGGGCGGCCGTCGCACTCGGGGCAGTCGCAGTGCCACGACGGCGCGGTCCTGGCCGCGATCGTGGGCAGCGGGCGGTAGTCGAGCAGCTGGGGGACGAAGGCTGAGATCGACGGTAATCGGGGGACCGGCAGCCGACCGGTGCGCGGGTAGACGTGCCGCAACGCGGTCGTGGTCCCGATCGCGGCGGCGTGCGTGCCGTGGGCGAGGGCGGCGACAGCGGACACGTCGGCGCGCAGCAGCACCACCGGCACCTCGGCGGCCAGCAGCGACAGGAACCCGCGGATCAGGTACCGCACGCTGAACGGGTCCTTCTGGTGCTCGATCGCCACCGCCACCGGCAGGCTCGCCCGGTTCAGCTCGGCCACCAGGCCGTCGACCGAGTGCTCGAACCAGCGCGCGGCCAGCGGCAGCACCGGCAGCACCTGGCCGGGCTGGCGGGCGGCACCGGCGAGGATGCGGCGCAGGCCGGGCCAGTCGTGCTCGGCGAGGTAGCCGGAGTCGGTGAGGGCCAGCAGGCCCAGGTCGTGCTGCTCGGCGGTCCACGACCAGCCGGGGCCCGACTCGGCGAACGCGCGGCGGCGGCCCGCGTACCGGGCGGCGTCGCACAGGATCGGTCCGGTGAAGCCGTGTTCGCGCAGTGCCCGCACCACCGGGCCGGGCGTGTGGCCGGTGAGCACCAGGCCGGTGTCGTGCGCGGCCGCGACGCGTGCCGCGTTCTTCGCCTGCCCGGGTTGACACTGGATCAGTAACCGGCCGTTCAGCTCGTCGAGCCTCGCCCCCACCATGTCCAATACTGTGCGGCGCACGGACTGTCCGTGTCATCCGGTGTCATCCGAACGCAGCCAGATCCCCTCGGATGGCGGATGTAACGGTCGCGGTCCGCACACGAAACACGTTCTGCCGGGCGAGTCGGCGACCCTGTGTGCGGTTGTTGGCTACTGTGCGTGCTTGGCGGTGCTGTCCCGGACGACCAGGTCGGTGGCCAGCTCGACCCGGGGGCTGTCCGGATCCTCGCCCCGCGCCAGCCGCAGCAGCGTGCGCGCGGCCAGCATGCCCATCTCCGACAGCGGCTGGCGCACGGTGGTCAGCGGCGGCGACGACCAGCGCGCTTCGGGCAGGTCGTCGAACCCGACCACGCTCACGTCGTCCGGCACCCGCAGTCCGCGCTGGCGCAGGCCCTCGTACACGCCGAGCGCCATCTGGTCGCTGGCCGCGAAGATCGCGGTCGGCGGCTGTTTCAGGTCCATCAGCTCGCCCGCGCCGCGGAACCCGGACTCGTGGTAGAAGTCGCCCGGCCGGATCAGCGTGTCGTCGACCTCGATCCCGGCCGCGTCCAGCGCCGCGCGGTACCCGTCCAGCCTGGCCCGGCTGCACAGCAGACCCGGCGGGCCGGCGATGAAGCCGATCCGCCGGTGCCCCTGCGAGGTGAGGTGCTCGGTCGCGGCCATCCCGCCCGCCCAGTTGGTCGCGCCGATCGTCGGCACGTCCAGCGCGGGCCCGCCGGCCGGGTCGATCACCACGGTCGGCACGTTCAGCCTGCGCAGCTCCGCCTGGTGGGCGGGCTGGAGCGTGGAGAGCACCAGGATCACGCCGTCGGACGCGCGCTGCCGCAGGTTCTCCAGCCACTGCCGGGTGGCCCCGGAGTGCCGGTGCACCGCGCTGATCACCGTGCCGACCGCGGCCGCGTGCGCGACGTCCTCGACGCCGCGGATGATCTCCACCGCCCACGGGCTGTCCAGGTCGTTGAACACCAGGTCGATCAGCCCGGCGCTCTCCCGCCGCCGCGACACCCGCCGCCGGTAGCCGTGCTGGGCCAGCAGCGCCTCGATCCGCGCCCTGGTCTGCGGGGAGACGTCGGAGCGCCCGTTGAGCACCCGGGACACCGTGGGCACCGAGACCCCGGCCTCCTGGGCGATCACGGTAATCGTGACCTTCTTCTCCCCGTCCGTGCTGCTCACAACGCCCCTCCGACTTTTCTGAAACTCTTCCGGAAGGCTACCTGCTACCCATGCCGGCCAGCCCGGCGATGAGCCAGCGCCTGGCCACCAGGTACAGCACGAACACCGGCAGCGCGGTGAGCATGACCGCCATCATCATGCCCGGCAGGTTGATCTGGAACTCCTGCCGGAACCGCTGCAGGCCCAGCGTCAGCACCCGCAGGTCCGGGTTCTGGGTGAGGATCAGCGGGAACAGGAACTGGTTCCACGCGCCGAGCGCCGCGTACGTGCCGACCGCCGCGATGCTGCCCCGCGACATCGGCACCACCAGCTGCCACAGGATCCGGAACGGCCCGGCCCCGTCGATGGTCATCGCGTCGTACAGCTCGTTGGACACGTCCCGCAGCGACCCGGCCAGCACCAGGATCGACAGCGGCAGCCCGAACGCCACCGTCGGCAGGATGATCGCGGTCAGCGAGTCGTACAGCTGCATCCGGTTGATGATCAGGTACAGCGGGATGATCGTCGCCTGCGCCGGGATCGCCAGGCCCAGCAGGAAGATCCGGAACGCGAACCCGGACAGCCAGCTGGTCGAGCGCACGATCGCGTACGCCGCCGGGATCGCCACCGCCAGCGTCAGCACCACGCACGCCACGGTGACGATCACCGTGTTCAGCAGGTACCTGGCGAACCCGCCGGTGACCACCTCGGTGAAGTTCTCCAGGGTGATCGCGCTCGGCAGCGCGACCGGCCCGTTGTCCAGGAAGTCGTCGCGTTCCTGCAGGCTCCAGGAGACCATCGTGTAGATCGGCACCCCGACGATCACCAGCCAGATCGCGGCGAACACACCCGCGATCCGGTTCGGGCGTTCCTTCGGCGGGGTCGACACGGGGCCGGAAACGCTGACGTCCGATACGACGGTCACATTCCCTCCATCGTGGAGCGCATCTTCGCGAAGCCGGAGAACTTGACGATGATCAGCGAGATCGCGGTCGCCACGACCACCAGTACGGTCGCGATCGCCGAGGCGTAGCCGAACTCGAAGGACCGGAAGCCGCGGATGTACATCTCGAACGGCACCGTGTAGGTCGACGTGCCGGGGCCGCCGTTGGTCAGCAGCAGGATCGTCTCGAAGTAGGTCAGCGAGCCGACGACCATGATCGTGGACGAGGTGATGATCGTGTTCCGCAGCTGCGGCAACGTGATGTACCAGAACATGTGCCAGCGGGTCGCGCCGTCGATGGTCGCCGCGTCGTAGAGCACCTTCGGCACGTTCCTGGCCGCCGCCTGGTACAGCAGCGTGTGGAACGGGATGAACTGCCACCCGGTCACGAACACGATCGCCGCGAGCGCCCCGGACGGCGTGCCGAGGATGTTCTGGAACGGCCCGAACTCGGCGGCCAGCCCGAAGTACGGGTCGAGCAGCCGGCTCCACATCAGCGCCACCGCCGCGCTGGACAGCAGCAGCGGCAGGAAGAAGATCGACGACAGGATCGCCCGGTTGCGCTGCGGACCGGCCGCCCACACGCCGAGCAGCAGCGCGATCGGCGTCTGCGTCGCCCAGCCGAGCACGGTCAGCAGCAGCGTCGTCCCCACCACGTCGAGCACCCGCGCGTCGCCGACCAGCCGGACCCAGTTGTCCAGCCCGATCAGCGCCGGGTCGCCGATGCCCTCCCAGGAGGTGAACGACAGGAACACCACCAGCACCAGCGGGAACGCCGCGAAGACACCGAAGAACAACGCCGCCGGCAGCAGGTACCACGAGCTGGGCCGGCTGGTCGCTGGCCGTGACGGGCGGCGCGGGACGGGGCGGGCCGGCGCGGTGGCGTCCGACCCGTCCTCGGGGGCGACCCGCACGGTTGCGGTCACTTGGCCGCGTTCTCGTTGGCGGCCACGAACCCTTCCGCGTCCAGCTGGCCGAGGAACACCTTGGCGAGCGCGTCCAGCATCGGCTGGGCCAGGTGGCGCTCGACCGCCTGGTCCCAGGACAGCTGGAAGCTCGGCGCGTCGACGACCATGTTGTAGACCAGCTCGGCGTAGTCCCGGTTGGCCGCGGCGTCCATCCGCGCCTCCAGGTTCGTCGTCGCCGGGACGTCGCCCGCCTTGAGCCAGGCGTCGATGTAGGCGTCGGAGGCCATCTCGGTGCGCAGGAACTCCAGCGCCGCGTCCACGTTCGGCGAGCTCTTGGAGATGGAGAAGTAGTTCGTCGGGTTGCCGACGATCGCCTTCGGGTCGCCGACGCCGCCGTCGACCGCCGGGAAGTCCGCGAAGCCGAGGTCGTTGGCCGCGTACTCCGGCTGGTCGGTGACCTGGTTGGTGTACTCCCACGAGCCCATCAGGTGCATGCCGGCCTGGCCCTGCGCGATCAGCGTGGACGCGCCGCCGCCCTCCCAGCGGACCGAGGCGAAGCTGTCGCCGAACCCGCCGCGCTCCACCAGGTCGGTGATCATGTTCATCGACCTGATGAGCGCCGGGTGCCGCCAGGCGCCCTCCTCGCCGGCGGCGATCGCCCGGAACACCTCGGGCCCGCCGATCCGGTCCACCAGGTACTCCGGCCACACCAGCTCGCACCAGGCGTCGCCGCCGGCGAGCGCGAACGGGATGACCCCGTTGCCGCTGAGCCGGTCGGACGCGGCTAGCAGTTCGTCCCAGGTCGTCGGCGGCTGGAGGTCGTGGTCGGCGAGGACGGCCTTGTTGTAGAACAGGATGATCGGCTGCATGCCGCGCGCGGGGATGCCGTAGTACTTGCCGTCGATCATGCCCGCGTCGAGCACCGACGGGATGAACTTGTCCTTCCACGCCTGGTCCTGCTCCAGGTGCGGGGTGAGGTCGACCAGCAGGTCGTCGCGCGCGTAGGAGCGGATGCTGCCGCCGCCCCAGTTGTAGAACACGTCCGGCGCGTTGTCCGCCGAGCCCATGGCGGTGTGCAGTTTGTCCCGGTAGCCGTCGTTGCTGGTCGAGACCAGCCGGCCGCGCACCTCGGCGTCGCTGTTGAAGCTGTCCAGCGCGACCCGGTGGGCGACGTTCTGCGCCTCCTCCTGCAGTACCCAGATCTGCATCTGCTCGCCGCCGTCGCCACCGCCGCCGGTGGCGTCCGTGCCGCACCCGCTGGCGGTGGTGCCGACCAGACCGGCGCCGACCCCCGCGCCGACGAGCCCGAGGAACTTTCTCCTGGGAAGAGTGGACATGAGCCGCGCCTTTCCACGAAGTGGTCCGCGATCACAAAAGTTTCGGTCGTCAAACGTAAAGTTGCGACGAGTTAGGCAGAGGTTACGACTGGCCCAGCAGAGCGTCAATCCCTTGCTACCGTCGTAATAACAGGGTTAGCGTGGATGCATCGATTCCGAAAGTTTTCGGAACATTGATTCGAACGGACGGCGGCATGCTCAACGAGGCTGACGGCGCGGCGACGGTCGTCGAACCGTGGCGCGACACGCGTCGCACGATCGACGAGCGGGTCGCGGACCTGCTCGCGCGGATGACACTCCAGGAGAAGGTGGCCCAGCTCTACGGGGTCTGGCTCGGCCAGGACGACGGCGTGGACGACGGCGGCGGTGACGTGGCCCCGTTCCAGCACGAGCAGGTCGACGCGGCGCCGGACTGGTCGACGCTGATCAAGCAGGGCCTCGGCCAGCTGACCCGCCACTTCGGCTCGGCTCCGGTGACCCCGGTCGCCGGCACCGCGCGGCTCGCCGACCTCCAGGCGGAGATCATGGCCGCCGGCCGGTTCGGCATCCCCGCGGTCGTGCACGAGGAGTGCCTGAACGGCCTGATGGCCTGGGGCGCGACCATCTACCCGACCGCGCTGGCCTGGGGCGCGTGCTTCGACCCCGACCTCGTCGGCGAGATGGCGGGCCAGATCGGCGCCACCATGCGGAGTCTGGGTGTCCACCAAGGACTCGCGCCGGTGCTCGACGTGACCAGGGACGTACGCTGGGGCCGCACCGAGGAGACCATCGGCGAGGACCCGTACCTGGTCGCCACGGTCGGCACCGCGTACGTGCGCGGGCTCCAGTCCGCCGGTGTGGTCGCCACCCTCAAGCACCTGGTCGGCTACTCGGCCTCGCACGCGGGACGCAACTTCGGCCCGGTCGCCATCGGCCGCCGCGAGCTCGCCGACGTGCTGCTGCCGCCGTTCCTGCACGCCCTGACCGAGGGCGGAGCGCGTTCGGTGATGAACTCCTACGCCGAGATCGACGGGATCCCGCCCGCCGTCGACACCGACCTGCTCACCCGCCTGCTCCGCGAGGACTGGGGCTTCGCCGGCACCGTGGTGTCCGACTACTTCGCCGTGACGTTCGTCGAGACCCAGCACCGGCTGGTGGCCGGCGCGGCGTCGGCGGCCGCGCTCGCGCTCCGCGCCGGTGTCGACGTCGAGCTGCCGAACGTGTACTGCTACGGCGAACCCCTGGTCGAGGCCGTCCGTACCGGCGCCGTCGAGGAGTCCCTTGTGGACCGTGCGGCGGCCAGGGTGCTGCGGCAGAAGTTCGAGCTGGGACTGCTGGACCCGGACTGGCGGCCGCCGGTCGTGGACGGCCGGATGTCGCTGGACCCGCCGCCCGCGCGGGAGCTGGCCCGCCGGATCGCCGAGGAGTCGGTGGTGCTGCTGGCCAACGACGGCACGCTGCCGCTGCGCCAGGGCACCCGGATCGCGCTCGTCGGCCCGCAGGCGGACACCGTCGGCGCGATGCTCAGCTGCTACACCTTCCCCAGCCACGTCGGCAGCAAGCACCCGGACACCTCGCTGGGCATCGAGATCCCGACCCTGCTCGACGCGCTCACCCGCGAGGTGCCGCCCGAGCTGGTCGAGCACGCCCGCGGCTGCTCCGTGGACACCGACGACACCGACGACACCGCCGGGATCGAGGAGGCCGTTGCCGCCGCCCGGCGCGCGGAGGTGTGCGTGGTCGCGCTCGGCGACCGGGCCGGCCTGTTCGGCCGGGGTACCTCCGGCGAGGGCTGCGACGTGCCGGACCTGCGGCTGCCCGGCGCGCAGGGCAGGCTGCTGGCGGCCGTGCTCGACACCGGCACCCCGGTGGTGTTGGTGCTGATGACCGGCCGCCCGTACGCGCTCGGCCAGTACGCCGACCGCGCCGCCGCGATCGTGCAGGCCTTCTTCCCGGGTGAGGAGGGCGGCCCGGCGGTCGCGGGCGTGCTGACCGGCCGCGCCGAACCGGCCGGGCGGCTCCCGGTCAGCGTGCCCGCCGACCCGTACGGCCAGCCGGCCGGCTACCTCGCGCCGGTGCTCGGCCGGTTGAACGACGCCAGCTCGGTGGACCCGACGCCGCTGTTCCCGTTCGGCCACGGGCTGTCCTACACCGACTTCGAGTGGAGCGGCTACGGCCCGTCGAGCTACGAGACCGGCACCGACGGCGCGGTCACCGTGGGCCTGACCGTGACCAACACCGGCGACCGGCCGGGCTCGGACGTCGTGCAGCTGTACCTGCACGACCCGGTCGCGCAGGTGACCAGGCCGGTGGTGCGCCTGGTCGGCTACGCGAAGGTGCGGCTGCTGCCCGGCGAGTCGCGGAACGTGGAGTTCCTGGTGCCGGCGTCGGCGTCGGCGTTCACCGGGCTGGCCGGGCACAAGGTGGTCGAACCGGGTGAGCTGGAGCTGCGGCTGTCGACCTCCAGCGCGGTCGTGCGGCACGTGGTGCGGGTGCGGCTGGTGGGACCGGAGCTGCGGATCGAGGACACCCACTTCCCGACGGTTGCCGTTACCGTGACCTGACGTGGCTACCTACACGAGCGCGATCGTCGGAACGGGTGTGATCGCCGGCTTCCACGCGGCGAGTCTGGAACGGCTGGGCGGGCGGTCCAGGATCGTCGCCGCCACCGACATCGATCCGAACGCACTCGACGTGTTCGCCGACAAGTGGTCGGTGCCCGGCCGCTACCCGGACCTGGACACGCTGCTCGCCGAGGAGTCGCCGGACCTGGTGCACCTGTGCACGCCGCCCGGCCTGCACGCCGCGCAGGCGGTCGCCGCGTTGGAGCGGGGTTGCCACGTGCTGTGCGAGAAGCCGCCGGTGCTCAGCCTCGCCGAGCTGGACGCCATCTCGGCGGCCGCGGGCCGGGCGCGTTTCGCGACCGTGTTCCAGCACCGGTTCGGCAGTGGCGCCGAGGGCCTGCGCGGGCTGATCGGCGACCCGCGGCTCGGCCGGCCGACCGCCGCGGTGTGCCACACCCTGTGGTTCCGCCCGGACGAGTACTTCGCGGTGCCGTGGCGCGGGAACTGGGACGTCGAGGGCGGCGGGCCGACGATGGGCCACGGCATCCACCAGTTCGACCTGCTGCTGTCGATCATGGGGGACTGGCGGGAGGTGGTCGCGGTGGCCGCCAGGCAGGCGAAGCCGACCGCGACCGAGGACCTGTCGTGCGCGATCGTCACCTTCGCCAACGGCGCGGTGGCCACCGTGGTGAACAGCGTGGTCTCCCCGCGCGAGGCCAGCTACCTGCGGTTCGACTTCGAGCACGCGACCGTCGAGCTGAACCACGTGTACGGCTACGGCGACGACGACTGGACGGTGACCGCCGCACCCGGCCACTCCGACGAGGTGGCCGCGGCGTGGGCGGCGGCGCCGACCGGCGTACGCAGCGGGCACGACGCCCAGCTGGCCGCGGTCCTGGACGCGCTCGACGCGGGCGTGGCGCCGCCGGTGTCGCTGCCGGACACCCGGCGCACGGTCGAGCTGATCGCCGCGATCTACGCGTCGGCGTTCACCGGCCGCCGGATCACCGCCGGCGAGCTGGACGCGGACTCGCCGTTCTACCACCGGATGGACGGTTCGGGGGCGCCATGGTCCTGACCCTGGTCGAGGACCACGGCTCCGCGATGCGGATCTCCAGCGACGGCACGGAGATCGCGCGCTACGTGTACGGCCCGACGGACGCCCGGCTGGAGTCCCCGCGCCCGTACTTCCACCCGCTGCGGACCCTCGGCGGGAGCCTGGTGTCGTTGTACCGCCCGCACGACCACGTGTGGCACAAGGGCATCGCCTGGTCCCTGCCGAACGTGATCTCCCCGGCCGGGCCGGCGAATTTCTGGGGCGGCCCTACCTACGTCCGCGACCGCGGCTACGTGCAGCTGCCGAACAACGGCGCCACCCGGCACGTCGACTTCTCGGTGGTGCACCCCGGCCCGGAGCGGGTGCGGCTGGTGGAGTCGCTGTCCTGGGACACCGAGCAGGGGGAGACCTGGTTCGCCGAGGAGCGGATGATCAGCGTCGAGCTGGTGGCCGGCGGCTGGGCGCTCGGCTTCGGCACCAGCTTCACGAACGTGTCGGAGGCGGAGGTGGTGATCGGCAGCCCCACCACCGAGGGCCGGCCGAACGCGGGTTACGGCGGCCTGTTCTGGCGCGGCCCGCGCTCGTTCACCGGCGGCGGCGTGCACGTCCCCGGCCGGACCGGCGGCGACGAGCTGATGGGCGTCCGCGCCCCGTGGCTGGCGTTCCGCGGCCGGCACGACGAGCGGGGCGGCGAGTCCACCCTGGTGTTCGTGGCCCCCGACGAGCCGAAGTGGTTCGTCCGCTCCGAGCCGTTCGCCGCGGTCTGCCCGGCCCCGTTCTTCGACCGCGAGGTGACCGTCGCCGCTGACCAGACGCTGTCCTACGGCTACACGGTGGTGGTCGCGGACGGCGCGCCCGACCCGGCCGCCTTGGTGGCCTTGGTGGTCTGAGAGGACCGTGCCCGGGCCCTGCTTCAGGTGAGGTACGCGGCCAACCGAGGTCGGCCGGACGTTCGGACGGTGCTCTGAGTAATCTCCGCCCATGCGTGGTGCGAGAGTGAGCGGCGACGACATCGACTTCGCGGTGCGCGACGCCATCGACCAGGGTTCGCCGGACGCGACGATCGACCGCCTGATGGCGGCGGTGCACGACGCCGCGCTGCGCGGCCCCGAGTTCAGCGTGGCGCACGCGATGCTGACCGTCAGCGAGCTGCAGCTGCGTTACGGCCGTGCCCCCGAGGCCGAGGCCACCCTGCGCCTCGCGGTGTCCGACGACGTGCACGACGAGCTCGGTGAGCCCCGTGCCTACCTGGCGGCGCTGCTCGCCGACACCGGACGCGGCGAGGAGGCCGCCCGCGAGTTCGCCAAGCTGGTGGACCTCGGCCGCGCCGGTGCCACCGAACACCAGCTCTACGCCGAGGCACTGGAGGCCGCGGGCGACTTCGAGGCCGCCGTCCGCGTCTACACCGCGGGCGAGGCCCTGGCCTCCGGGCGGTTGGCCGCGCAGCTCCACAAGGCCGCCGACCGGGCCCGCGACGGCGGCGCCTCCCGCACACCGGCGTCGGTGGCGTCGGTGCCACCCACCGTGCTGTTCTGGCCCAGGTCCGACCACGCCCGCGCCGTCGCGACGTGGCCCACCCTCAAGGACGACCTCGGCGCCGACTGGGACGAGCACCGCACGACCGTCGAACGCACGCTGGCCCGCGTCCAGGACCCGACGTACGGGGTGGCCGACTTCGACGCGTTCAACGCCCGTACCCGCGGCCTCCCGCCGATCGGCACCACCCTGAGCGGTTATCTGCGCACGCTCCCCGTCGCCGGCACCTGGCCCCCCGACCTCAGCGCCGCGTGCTGGTGCGGCTCGGGTCAGCGGTACAAGCGCTGCTGCCGCACCCGCGGCCTGGCCGGGTAGCCGGCGCCTACCTGGTCCCCGAGCCGGTGACGACGCGGTCGCGGATCCGCTGTCCCCACCGGTCGCCGACCGGGAAGAACACAGCGGGACGGCCGGGCGGTGCGGCGACCGTCACCGAGGACACGGACCCGGTGTCGCCGTGCTCGGTTCCGGTCCACAGGTGCACCCACCGGCCGGGCGGCAGGTGGGCGGTCACCGTCGTCGCGCCCGGTTCGAGCACCGGGGCGACCAGGAAGGACGGTCCGAACAGGAACTGGTCGTCGCTGCCGGCCGGCCACGGCCGTTCCGGGTGGACCAGCCGGACGTGGCGCAGCACGGGCATCCCGGTGGCGGCCGCCTCGGCGACGACCTCGGCTCGGTAGTCGGCCAGCGCCGCGAACACCCTCGCCTGCTCGGCGAACGCCGCCGCGGCGCCCGCGTCGTCGTACACCTGGGCGTTCTCGGCGGGACGGTTGCCCTCGTGGGTGCGCAGCAGGAGCCCCCAGGCGGACAGCTCGGTCCAGCGGCGGAGTACCTCGGGGGTACGGCGCACCCCGACCAGCGGCTGGGCCAGGCCGGTGTAGCCGCCGGTGTCGGAGTGCGTCAGCGGCATGCCGGACGCGCCGGCGGCGAGCATGCCGTGCAGGGCCGAGGTCATCCCGTCGGCCGCGCCGAAGTCGACCAACTGGTCGCCCGCCCACAACAGCGGAGCCGTAGCGGCGGTGTCCTGGCCGGCCGACCGGTGGAACACCAGGCAGTCCGGCAGTGCCGCGCGCCGGCAGGCCGCCGCGTTGACCCTGGCCCACTCGTCCGGCCACCGGTTGTGCCACTCCTCGGGGTCGCCGCCGTGCAGGACGGCGTCGAACGGCAGTCCCTCGCCGAAGTCGGCCATCCACCCGGCGATCCCGGCGCTGGCCACCTCGGTCGCGATGACCTCGACGTACCAGTCGACCGCCGCCGGGTTGCTCAGGTCGACCAGGGCGGCGGAGAACCCGCCCTGGTCGAGCAGGTAGGGCCCGCCCCGCTGGTCGCGAACCAGGTAGCCGGCGGCCTCCGCCTCCCGGAAGAGGTTCCTGCCCGACCGTCCGGCCGCGTCGACGAGGAAGGGGTTGACGTAGGTCAGCACCCGGATGTCCCGTTCGCCGAGGTCCGCGACCAGGCGCTCCCAGTCCGGGTACCGCTCGCGGTCGACCTGCCAGGTCCACCACAGCCGGTCGCCGAAGTCGGTCCGCCTGCCTCCGGTCCAGTCCTGCAGCCACACCGCGGCGACCGGCGCGTCACGCAGTGCCGCGAGCTTGCGCCGGACCTGGTCGGAGCCGCCCTGCAGGCCGACGATCGCCCCGTCGAGCGCCCAGCCCGGCAGCGCGTCCGGCCGGCCGGTGTCCTCGGTGCGGAGCGCGAGCAGGTCGGCCGGGCGGTCACCGGTGTAGACGGTGGCGTCCACCTCGTCGTGCCAGTGCGTGACGTCGACGAGGTCCGGGCGCCGCAGGTCCCAGGTGGAGTACCGGGTGGTGTCGAGCGCGACCGCCCGCCGGCCCCCGACCATGGCGAACGGGACCGGTGCGTAGGTGGAGAACTCGGCGCCGCCGGCGCCCTCCGTCGCCTCGGCGAGCATCGTCAACGGCTGCCGCCCGCGCCCGACACCCTGCTCCCTGGTCACGACCGGAACGAACTTTCCCGACAGGTCGAACCCGCTGAACTGGGCCCCGAGCCCGTGCACCGCCTCGCCGCCGTCCCGACGGACCCTGAGCACGACACCGTCGGCGCCAGGAACCCGCACCGACACCGCGAGCCGGTGCGGGTCACCGGTTCCCAGCCGCAGCTCGAACGGCACCGTCTGACCGGAACCCGCCAGCTCCCCGGCGACGGTGACCTGGTCGGACCCGGCGTCGACCCGGCCGACCCGCATCGAGGTCCACACCGCCGCACGGTGCTCGGTGGCGGTGAAGTGCCCGGTGTGCTCGCGCCAGTCGACGTGCCCGCGCACCGCCGCCAGCGCCGACCGCCCGTCCCGCGACCCGAACACCGCGGTGCCCTCGGCGTCGACCACCACCAGCCCGCGCTCGCCGGTCACCACGCGGTAGTGACCGGTCTCGGTGTCGACCAGGGCCCCGTCGGCCACCGACACCCGCCCCGGCTCGGGCAGCGGCGCGGGCGGTGCGTAACGCCCGTTGAGCACGGACAGCCCCACGACCGCCACCACACCCGACGCCAGCAACGCCACGATCACGACCAGCAGCGTGACCCTGACCCCCGGACGCGACATCCGCCGATGCTAGTGAAGCGTCCGCGCCGGGCGGTGGGTTTCAGTCCAGGTCGTCGAGGGTCTCGCGGGCGATGGCGAACGCGGTGTTGGCGGCCGGGGCGCCGGCGTAGACGGCGGTGTGCAGGAGGATCTCCGCGATCTCGGCGGGCGTGAGGCCGTTGCGGACGGCGGCGCGGACGTGCATCGGGAGTTCCTCGAACGCCCGGAGCGCGGTGAGCGCGCCCAGCGTGACCGCGCTGCGGGTTCGCCGGTCCAGCCCCGGCCGGGCCCACACCCCACCCCACGCGGACTCCGTCACGTACTCCTGGAACGGCCGGGTGAACTCCGTGGTCCCGGCCACCGCCCGGTCGACGTGCTCGTCGCCGAGGACCGCGCGGCGGACGGCCATCCCGGTCGCGTACCGGGACGGGCGCAGGTGCGCCAGGATCAGCTCGGTGAACTCCGCCGGCCGCTCGGTGTTGCCCAGGTGCGCGGCACCCTCGACCACCGCCAGCCGCGCGCCCGGGACCGCCTCGACGATCCGGCGGGCGTGCTCCGGCGGGGTGGCCCTGTCCTCCGCCCCGGCGATCACCAGCGTGGGCACGCGCACCGAGCCCAGGTCGTCCTCGACGGTCATCGTGCGGATGGCGTCGCAGCAGGAGGCGTAGCCCTCCGCCGGGGTCGCGGCGACCATGCGGCGCAGGCGGGCGGCCAGGCCGGCGTCCGCTCCTGGCGTGAGCCAGCGGCCGACGGCCGCGTCGGCCAGCGGTTCCATGCCGGACTCGCGGGCCGCGCGCGCCCGGTCCAGCCACATGTCCGGCGGGCCGAGCCGCGCGGACGTGCAGCACAGCACCAGGCGCTCCACCCGCGCCGGCTCGTGCGCGGCCAGCCACATGCCGACCATGCCGCCCAGCGACAGGCCGACGTACGACACCCGCGCGATCCCGAGCCGGTCGAGCAGCGCGACCAGGTCACCGGCCAGCTCGGCCAGCGTGTACGGGCCGGGTGGCGCCGGCGACCGGCCGTGCCCCCGGTGGTCGTACCGCACCACCCGGAACCCGGCGCCGACCAGGGCGTCCACCTGCTGGTCCCACATCGTCAGGTCGGTGCCCAGCGCCCCGGACAGCACCACCACCGGCCCGTCCGACGGCCCGCGCACCTCGTGGAACAGGGTCACCGTCCGTCCCTCCGTCGAGCGTGCGCCGCCAGGGCCCGGTCGACGAACTCGCCGGCCGCGCCGAGGTACCCGGCCGGGTCGAGCAGCTCCGGGTCGACGCCGAGCGACGTCAGGTCCCGGCCAGCGCGTACGCACTCCGCCACCGCGTCGTGCGCCTCGACCCGACCCATCGTCGGCGCCAGCTCCGCGGCCACCCGCTCGGCCAGCAGCGCCTCGCCCATCAGGTTCGCGCGCATCCGCTCCGGGTGCACGGTCAACCGGGACACGCTCGTCCGCAGCCACGACACCGCCGAGCCGGTGACCCGCAGCAGGTCCGCCAGCGGCTCCCACTCCGCGTGCCACGCGCCCGCGGCCCGCTGGTGCTCCTGCGCCGCGCACGCCAGCAGCGTCGCCACCAGCCCGGGCGCCCGCACGGCCGAGGCCCGCGCGGACACCGCGGCGACCGGGTTCCGCTTGTGCGGCAGCGTCGACGAGCCACCGGCACCATCGGCCGACTCGGTCAGCTCGCCGACCTCCGTCTGGGCCAGCAGCACCACGTCGCCGGCGATCTTGGCCACGCACCCGCACACCCGCCCGAGCACGCCGGCCAGGTCGGCGATCCGCCCGCGCTCGGTGTGCCACGGGACGTCCGGCTCCCGCAGGCCAAGCCGCCGCGCGTACGCCGCGAGCACCGCCGGGCCGGCCGGGTGCAGCGACGCCAGCGTGCCGACCGCGCCGCCGAGCTGCGCCGCCGGCCGCACCCCGTCCAGGGAACGCCCGGCCGATCCGAGCCCGGACAGCCACCCGGCCACGGTCAGCCCGAACGTCGTCGGCAGCGCCTGCTGCAGCAGCGTCCGCCCGGCCTGCACGGTGTCCCGGTGCTCCGCGCACAGCGTGCCGAGGTCGTCGCAGCACGCCCACAGGTCCACCAGCACCGCCGACACCGCGCGGCGCGCCACCAGCATCGCCGCGGTGTCCAGGATGTCCTGGCTGGTCGCGCCCCGGTGCACGAACCGGCGGGCCTCGGGCGGCACCCGCTCGGTCAGCGCGCGGGCGAGCGGCGCCGCCGGGTTCCCGGTCGCGGCCGCCGCGCCTGCCAGCTCGGCGACGTCGAACCGGGACGCCACGCACTCCGCCGCGATGTCCTCGGCGACGGCCTGGTCGATCAGGCCCGCGTCGGCCTGCGCGCGGGCGAGCGCGGCCTCCGCGTCCAGCATCGCCTGCAGCCACGCCGCGTCGGACACCTGCGCGCGTACCGGCCCGGCGGCCAGCACCTCGTCGAAGAGCATCAGTCGAACAGGTCGTACTCGGCGATCCCCGGCTCCGCGCCGACGCGGATGAACCACTCGGTGCCGAACACGTACCCGAACACCTCGTCCGGCATCGCCAGGAAGAACGACTGCTCGCTGATCTGGCTCGGGTGCGCGCGCATCGCCTGCCGCTTGTAGGTGACCCACGGCGTCACGTCGACCTTGGTGGTCAGGATCGCCTCCGGGCTGCCGAAGTCGTCGCCGAGGTCGGGCATCTCGAACCCGGCCACCTCGGCGAACTGCGACCGCCCGCGCTTGGCCGCGTCCCGGTTCATCGTCGACTGGTACACCCGGGGCGTGCCGGCGAGCTCCGCGGCCCGCATGCCGACCCGGTGCACCTGGATGTGGTCGGGGTGGCCGTAGCCGCCGTGGTCGTCGTACACGGTGAGCACGTCGGCGTTCTCCTCGCGCAGGATCGCCGCGAGCCGCTCGGCGGCCTCCTCGACGTCGGCGGTCCAGAACGTGCCGGGCGCGTCGTTGGTCGGCTCGCCCATCATCCCGGAGTCGGTGTAGCCGAGGAACTCCACGCGCGCCGCGCCGAGGATGCCGGCCGCGTCCTCGGTCTCCTTGACCCGCCGCTGCCACAGCTCCTCGCCCTCGCCGAGGAACCCGTCCGGCACCTCGCCGAGTTCGCCGCGGGTCGCCACCACGAGCACCACCCGGTGCCCCTGCTCGTAGGCCTTCCGCATGACGCCCCCGCAGGCGATGCACTCGTCGTCGGGGTGGGCATGGAAGGTCACCATCGTTGCCATGGTCGGAAACTACGCCCCTATCTTGATTCCTGGACGGCCACCGAGACCGTCTCGTCGTCGGCGCTCGACTCGGCCTTCGGCAGAGTCTCCGGCGCCGGCAGCCACACCAGCGCGGCGACCAGGCACAGCGCGCCGGTGACCGCGAACGCGACGCCGTAGGAGAGCTGGTCGGCGAGCAGCCCGGCGACGATCGGCCCGAGCACCGCGCCGATGTCGGCGGACATCTGGAACGTCGCGAGCACCGGGCCGCCGCGCCCGTCCGAGCCGATCACGTCGGCGACCGTGGCCTGCATCGGCGGCGCGAGCAGCCCCGCGCCGAGACCGGCGACCACGGTGGCGATCATGAAGGTGAGCACGGTGTCGGTCAGCCCGACCCAGATCGTGCCGCCGGCGGAGACCAGCAGCCCGCCCAGCACGATCGGTTTGCGCCCGAGGGTGTCGGCGAGCCGGCCGGACACCAGCAGCATGACCACGTTGCCGGCGGCGAACACGGCGAGCGCGGTGCCGGCGAACGCGTCGTCGCGGCGGAGCACCTCGGTGACGAACAGCGGCACCAGCGACACCCGGACCCCGAACACGGCCCAGCCGTTGGCGAAGCTGGAGCTCATCGCGGCGATGTAGGCCTTGTGCCGCAGCGCCTGCCGCACGGTGATGGTCGGGGCCTTGTCGTCGGTGGAGCGGGCGGCGAGCGTCGAGTGCCGCAGGAACCACCAGACGATGAACACGGCCACGAACAGCGCGCCGGCGTAGACCAGGAACGGCGCGCGCAGGGAGATCGTCAGCAGCCCGCCGCCGAGCAGCGGGCCCATCACGTTGCCGAGCAGGAACCCGGTGCCCCACAGGCCGGACGCGCGCCCGCGCAGGTGCGGCGGGGTGAGCCGGATCAGCAGCGCGATCGCGGACACGGTGAACATCGTCGACCCGATGCCGCCGACCCCGCGGAACACGACGAGCTGCCAGTACTCGGCGGCGAACGCGCAGGCCCCGGTGGTGACCGCGACGATCGAGATGCCGACCAGGTAGATCTTCTGCTCGCCGAGCATGGTGACCAGCCGCCCGGCGGCCGGCGCGAACACCAGCCGCGCGACGGCGAACGCGCTGACCACGATCGACGCGGCGGTGACGCTGACGTCGAAGCTACGGGCGAACGTCGGCAGCGCGGGCGCGACCAGCCCGAACCCGGCCGCGATGACGAAGTTGGCCGCGACCAGCACCCAGACTTCCCTGGGTAGGCGCTTGGACCCCGGTGCCCCCGATGCCGCCGTCGTCGTCCCCGATGCGGCATCCACCCGCGATCACCCACCCCACACGTCGTCCACCACCCGGCCCGGACGGTCCCAACGTCCGGACCGTGCCCAGCATTCCAACGCCATGAGGGTGGCCTTCGGGACGTTGAGCGTCCCGAAGGTCACCCTCATGGCGTTCACGAGACCGCGGCGGACGCGAGGATGTCCTGGGCGACGGAGGTGGGCAGGGGAGCGGGCTCGGCCGGGCCGCCGGCGACGTCGCTGACCACGACGAGCATGGTCACCCCGGTCGGTTCGCCGTCCTCCGCGAGCGCGACGCCGAGGATGGCGATCTCGCCCTCGGTGGCCTGGCACTCCGGGATCGTGACCCGCGGCGTGACCTTCGCGGTGAGCGTCATCGCGGGCCGCCCGTCCAGCTCGGACTCTTGTGGTTTCCCGACCTCGACCCGGGCGCCGGCCTTGAACGAGCCCGTGGCGAAGGACGTGGCGAACTCCCGCACGGTCTTCGCCAGGTCGAGGTCGGAGCCGTCCTTGGCGCGCACGTCGCCGCTGGTGGCGAAGCTGCGGATGTAGGTCTGGCCCTGGCAGGTGTAGCTGCCGTGGTCGGCGGTGCCGGTGAAGTCGACGCCGAGCCCGCTGTCGCGCTTGTCCGGCACGACCTTCCAGTCGTCCGGCACCTGGTAGGTCAGGCCGGCGTCGGCGGTGTTGTCGACCAGCCGCCAGCCGTCCTCGGTCTCTGTCTCTGTATCTGTCTCTGTGGAGGTCGTCGTAGCCGGAGCGGCGGCGGTGGGCGCGGCCGTCGGCGTGCCACCGCTCTTCCGGTTCACCAGCGCGATCGTCACCACCGCGCCGACGATGAGCGTGATCGCCAGCACGCCGAGGATCATCGGCAGCCGCGAGGGCGGCGGCGGGGGAGGCGGCGGCCATCCGTGCACACCCGGACGATAGACGCCGCTCCCCGAGCGGGGGTAGATCGTCAGAGTGACACCACCCCTGACATGGGCGTGTTTGGTGCCTGTGAGTAAGCTGCGGCTCCGCCTGATCGACTTCCCTGTACCACGAGTAGGCGAGGGCTGCACGACGCACAACTAGGAGAGCGCATGGCCAGCAGGTTCAGGGCCGTCCGCACCGCCGTCGCGGTGCTGGGCGCAGCGGTGACGGTGACGATGACCGCGGCGATACCGGCGACGGCCGAACCGGCAACCGGCCTGCCGACGGGCGAGGTCACCGGCTACCACGTGAACGTGGGCAAGGGGAAGCTCCGGGACATCCTCGCCAAGGTGTTCAAGGTGGAGCTGTCCGACGGCAGCACCGTCGACGCGTACTGCGTCCAGGTCCGCCGAGGCAGCGACCCCGAGCACGAGCTGGTCGAGCAGCCGTGGGACGCGTTCCCCGACGCGGACTCCCCGTTCCACGCCAACCGCGACAAGATCAACTGGATCCTGCACAACAGCTTCCCGGCGGTCGGCCGCAAGGCACTGCAGCGCACCCTGCGGGACGAGGGCGTCAAGCTGCACAACGGCGGCCTCAACCGCGAAGAGGCGATCTCCGGTACCCAGGCCGCGATCTGGCACTTCAGCGACGGTGTGGACCTGAACCGCAAGAACCCGCTCCCCGTCGTCGGCAAGGGTTTCGACAAGGACGTCCTGGCCCTCTACGACTACCTCACCGGTGACGCCAACGAGGGCCTGGGCGACCAGCCCACCCCCGCCCTCGAGGTCACCCCCACCGAGCTGTCCGGCGAGGCGGGCGAACGCATCGGCCCGTTCACCGTGACCACCACCGGCAACGTCACCAAGCTCAAGGCCGACCTCCCAGAAGGCGTGACGATCACCGACGCCGACGGCGAGGAGCTGACCGCCAAGCAGATCGAGAACGGCACCGACCTGTACCTGGACGTCCCGGCGGACGCCGAGCAGGGCGCGGTCACCATCGAGCTGACCGCGCGGGCCGGCATCGACACCGGCCGCCTGTTCGTCGGCGAGAACTACGGCAAGGGCGACAAGACCCAGTCACTCATCACCGCGAAGTCCACCCGCACGAAGATCACCGTGACGATCGGCGCCGACTGGGCCGCCGCACCGCCCACGACGACCGTGCCCCCGACCAGCGACACGTCCACCACCGCGCCCCCCACGAGCACCGCCCCCGAGACGACGACGGAACCGACGTCGACCTCGTCGGAGGCAGCCCCGGTGCCGCAGCCGAGGAACACCAGCGGCCTGGCGACGACCGGCGCGTCGATCCTGATGCCCGTCGTGATCGGTCTGGTGCTGGTCGGTGCCGGTATCGGCGCGCTGCTGGTCCTGCGCCGCCGCCGAGGAGCCTGACCGTCCGGTGGCCCCTGCCCGTTCGTGCTGTCGGCCGGGGCCACCACCGGGCCGTAGTAGGTTTGCCCGATGACCTCGCCGCTGATGATGACCTGGCAGGGCGTAGCCGCCCCGTACCTCGAGTCGGCGCGGCTGCTGGTGTCCGACGGTCGGCTCCGGGCGTCCGGCCGCATCGTCGCCGCGGCCAACCCGGCACGGGGCCACGGAGCGTTCAACGCGTCCTTCGAACTGTCGGTCCCCCGCAGCGGCGACGTGGGCAAAGGCCTCCTCCGCACGATCACCGCCGACGAGGAACGCCAGATCTCGGTAGGCCGCACCGAGGACGGCGTCTGGCTCATAGACCACGGCGACGGCACCCAACGCAACGACTTCGACGGTGCCGTGGACGTGGACGTCTCGGGCTCGGTGACGTTCACGTCCTTACCCATCCGCCGCCTGGGCTTACATCGTGAGCCCGGCGAACACGTACTCCCGGTCGTCTACGTCTCGATGCCCGACCTCACGGTCACCCTGGTCCACCAGACCTACCGCACCGTCTCGGTCTCCGAAAAGGGCGCCGTCATCAACTACTCCGTCCCCGACTTCACCACCAACCTCACCGTCGACCGCGACGGCCTGGTCATCGACTACCCCGGCATAGCCACCCGCGTCTGACCCCGCCGGACACACCCGATCCACTTGTCCACAAGTGGATCTTGCCCCCTACCCCCACCCCCCACACCCCGATAGACTGGCCCTGAGGGGAGCCCCCGGGAACGGGTGGGGGATGCCCTTGACGTGTGCGCGCGAGGGTGTGGCAGCGAGAGCGGGCCGGGGCGGGGTGGGTTCAGTCCGGTAGGTCGGCGATCGCGATGTCGCCCTCCAGGCGCAGGATTCGGCCGCCGCCCGAGCCCAGGGAGCGCAGGTCCTCGAACGCCTCCGGGTCCGTCAGGTCGATCCGCAGCTCCTCCCGCGGCGTCTCCCGCAGCGCGACCAACCCGGCCCGCGCCTCGTTCCCCGCTCGGATCGTCGCCGCCAACCCGCCCGTCGACGCCAACGCCCCACGGGCCGCCCCCAACCGCCCCAGCGCGTCGTCCACCGCGTCCAGCAGCTGCTCCCGGTTCCCCTCGCACATCGCCAGCACCAGCTCCGCCCGCGTCCCCGCCACCCGGGTTCCGTCCGCGAACGACCCCGCGGCCAGCGACAACGCCAGCGGCCCTCCGTCCGCACCCGTCGCCGCCAGCACCGCCGCCAGCACGTGCGGCAGATGCGAGATCCGCGCCACCGCGGCGTCATGCTCGCCCGACGTCGTCGGCACCACGTGCGCCCCACAGCCCAACGCCAACGACACCGCCGCCCGCCAAGCCTCCGCCGGCACCTCCTCGTCCGTCGCCACCACCCACGGCGCGCCGTCGAACAGGTCCGCCGACCCCGCCGCCCA
Source organism: Actinophytocola gossypii (assembly GCF_025165815.1). Taxonomy (GTDB): domain Bacteria; phylum Actinomycetota; class Actinomycetes; order Mycobacteriales; family Pseudonocardiaceae; genus Actinophytocola; species Actinophytocola gossypii. The sequence goes on from NZ_JAFFZE010000006.1 coordinate 39,131, forward strand.
CCCGGACGCCGACCGCCCCGCCATCGGGTGCCCGCCGGCGTACCGGACCCCCGGCGCGCGCCGAGCCACCGCCGACGCCACCGCCGACTTCACGCTCACCACGTCCGTGAGCAGGCACGACGGCGCCACCGACGCCACCGTCCGCAGCACCTCGTCGACCGCCGGCAGCGGCACCGCCAGCACCACCAGCGCATCCGCCTCCGCCGCCTTGGCCAGCGCCTCCTCGACCGGCAGCACCGTGAACCCGTCGGCCACCGCCGCCTCCCGGTCCTCCGAGGACGCCGTCGCCCCCCACACCGGCCGCCCGGCCCGCGCCGCCGCCCGCAGCACCGACCCCCCGATCAGACCGAGTCCGATCACGCACACCGCTCGCACGGGACCCATCATCGCAGCGTGTCCAGCGCGAACGCCGCGTACATCGCCACGCCGTGCGCGAACGCGGACTCGTCGAAGTGCACCCGGTTCGAGTGGTTCGGCGGCGCCTCGTCCGGCTCGACGCCCGGCGGGCACGCACCGAGGAACGCCAGCGTCGACGGCACCTGCTCGGCGACGTAGGAGAAGTCCTCCGCGGCCATCAGCGGGTCGGCCATCACCGGCCCGAACCGCGACCCGAGCACCGAGCCGGCCAGCTCCAGCACCCGCGCGGCCACCGCCTCGTCGTTGCGCGTCGGCGGGTAGCCGGTGGTGACCTCGAACGACGTCGTGCAGCCGTGCGCGGCGCCGAGGTGCTCGCACACCTTCGGGATCTCCGCCAGCGCCCGCGCCCGCACCTCCGGCGACAACGTGCGCAGCGTGCCCTCCAGCTCGGCGGTCTCCGGGATGACGTTCGACGTGGTGCCCGCGGTGATCCGCCCCACCGTCAGCACCGCCGGGTCGAACACCGAGAACCGCCTGGTCACCATCGTCTGCAGCGCCCCGACCATCGCCGCGGCCGCCGGTACCGGGTCGATCGCGTGGAACGGCATCGCGCCGTGCCCGCCGCGGCCGGTGACCCGCACCAGCCACGCGTCCGCGCTCGCCATGATCGGCCCCGGCCGGCAGGTGACCACGCCGGACGTGGCGGTGGCCGTGATGTGCAGCGCGAGCGCGCGCTCCACCGGCCGCCCACCCGCCTGCAGCACGCCCTCGTCGATCATGTGCCGGGCGCCGTGGTGACCCTCCTCGCCCGGCTGGAACATGAACACGACCCGCCCGGCCAACGCCTCCCGCCGGGAGTGCAGCAGCCGCGCGGCGGAGACGAGCATCGCGGTGTGCGTGTCGTGCCCGCAGGCGTGCATCCGCCCCGGCTCCTCGGACGCGAACGCCAGCCCGCTGTCCTCCGGCATCGACAGCGCGTCCATGTCGCCACGCAGCAGCACGGTCGGTCCCGGCCGGGCCCCGTTGAGCACGGCCACCACCGAGTCGCACGACTCGCCCTTGGTGACGTGCAGGTCGAGGCCCTCCAGCGCGTGCAGCACCGCGGCCTGCGAGCGCGGCAGCCGCAACCCGAGCTCGGGGTGCTTGTGCAGCTGGCGGCGCAGCGCGACCGTGCGGGGTTGCAGCGCGCGGGCGGCCTCGAGCAGCCCGGAGAACCGGGGGTCGTCGGCCGGGACGGGGCTATCGGCGGGTGTCATGCCCATGATGATCGCACCGGTGCTTCCGACTCGGCCGGTTCAGGAATACCGTGTGCGGCATGTCCGAGCAGGATGCGGTGCCAGGCTTCGCGGTCGCGGTGGTACGCGAGGACGGCAGATGGCGGTGCACCGCCATGGACGCCGCCGTGCTGACCGAGCTGGACGCGGCGATCACCGAGCTGCGCAAGGTCCGGTCCACCGGGGCGGTGTTCGGCCTCCTCGGCGTCGACGACCAGTTCTTCCTGCTGCTGCGCCCGAGCCCCCGAGGCATCTCCCTCCTGCTCTCGGACGCCGCCGCGGCCCTCGACTACGACATCGCCGCCGACGCCCTGGACCTGCTCCGCGTGGAGCCCCCCTCCGAGGACGACGAGGAGATCTACCCCGAAGGCGCCCTCGACATCCTCGCCGACATCGGCCTCCCCGCCGCCGAACTGCGCGTCATCGTCGGCGAGGTCGACCTCTACCCCGACGAGCAGCTCCAGATGATCGCCCAAAGGTGTGGCTTCGCCGACGAACTGGCCAAGCTGCTCGACACCATCACCCAGTGACCCAGCCCCTGATCCGCCGCGCGCTCGACGTGGCCCGCGAGGCCACCCGCACCGAGGACATCCCCATCGGCGCCGTCGTCTACGCCCCCGACGGCACCGAACTGGCGGCGGCCTGCAACGCCCGCGAAGCCCTCGGCGACCCCACCGCCCACGCCGAGCTCCTGGCCCTCCGCGCCGCCGCCCGACACCACGGCGACGGCTGGCGCCTCACCGGCTGCACCCTCGCCGTGACCGTCGAACCCTGCACGATGTGCGCCGGCGCCCTGGTCCTGGCCAGGGTGGCCCGGGTCGTCTTCGGCGCATGGGAACCCCGCACCGGCGCGGTCGGTTCGCTGTGGGACGTGGTCCGCGACCGCCGCCTCACCCACCGCCCCGAAGTGATCGGCGGCGTCCTGGCCGACGAGTGCGGCGCCCTGCTGGAGGACTTCTTCGCCCAGCACCGCCAGTGACACCGCGTCACACGGAAGTGGTGACGCCGCCGCACTGACGGGAGGCCCCGCCGGCGGCTGCGATGGACCCACGCGCTCCTGTCGTCCAGCGGCATCCTCCCGACCCTCGACCCGGCCCCGGAGGAGGTCCGGCAAGGTCCACGACCGCGGCAGGGAACTGGAGCGGGGCAACTGGGGCGCCGAAGCCGTGCGCACCGCCGTCACCTGGACCTCCGCGGCGAGCACCTCGTCAACGGCCGCCGCCGTGATCACCTCGACGACCTGAGGAGCCGGGTGCGGTCAGCGATTGGGCGTAGTGGTCGAAGAACAGCCTGGCGACGAGGTCTCCGCGGGATCCGGTGCCGGACTTCGCGAAGATCGACTTCAGGTGGTCCTGCACGGTGTAGGTCGACACCTTCAGCCGGTCGGCGATCCGCCGGGTGGGCAGACCCTGTGCCACGAGCTCGGTGACCTGCCGCTCGCTGGGGGTGAAACCGTACGCGGCGGCCAACAGCGGCGCCAGCTCGGCGGGACGGGCCGCCTCCAGGAGCACCGCGACCGGCGACGCGGCGTCGTCGCCCAGCACCGAGCCGCGAACGACCAGCCACCGACCGGTGTGCGTGCGCACCCTGGCCGTGGCCGGTGCCGCACCCGCCGGCGCGTTCAGGACCGCGCGCGCCTGCCGAGCCACGGCGGGGATCACGACCGGCAACCGCGCACCGGCCCGGTTCCCGGCACCGAGCTCGTCGAGCCAGCGCTCCGCGGTCCGGTTCGACATCCGCACGCCGTCATCGGGGTCGAGGACCAGCATGCCGGCGTCCTCATCGCCGGCACGCGCGCTGTCGAGGAGCAGACCGCGCCGCAGCCCGTCGGCGATCAGCCCGGCGACCGACGAGACCAGCCGCACCTCGGTTGGGTCGAAGTACGGGCTGCTCGCCTCCCGGAACACGGTCAGTTCGCCCCAGGTTCCGGTGCTGCTCGCGAGCACCACCCGCAGTTCGTCGGCGAAACCGCCAGGCCGCCGGATCTCCCGCTGCCGCAGGCTGCGGTCCAGCTCGCCCTCGGTGACCTCACTCAGACTGGCGGCGGGGCGGCCGGCGCCGGTCAGCTCCACCCACTTGTTGAAGTCCGGCTCGCGCACCTCGATCTCGACGAGCCGAAGCAACTCGGCCGCCGGAAGGCCGTTCTCGACGTACTCCGCCGTCGGCAACAGGGTCGCCGGGTCGGTGGTCATCAGGCAGGTGCCCTCGGCCGGCACCGCGCGGGTCAGCGCCGCACCGACGGCCCGCGAGAACTCCGCCACCGGCAGGGCGCGGTGCACCAGGCGCGCGATGTCGTCGCGGACCGCCGCCCGCGCCGCCATCGCGTTCCCCATGCGCCGACCCTACGCCCGTCGACCCGCGCCACCCCAGAATTCTGGGATTCCGCCCCGGGACCGGGGTTCCGCATGCTGGGGCCACGAAGTTCAGCGAAGGAAACGAGGCCGCGAAATGGGTGTGGTTCGGCTGTACATGTCGATGTCCGTCGACGGGTTCATCACCGGCCCGGAGGACGGAATCGAGCACGGGCTCGGCGTCGGCGGCGAACGCCTGCACGACTGGCTGGGTTCCGGTGCCCGTGGTTCGGGCCGGCCGGCCGGTCCTGCCGGCGGCGCCGACGCGACCGTCTTCGCCGAGGCGATGGCCACCGGAGCGGTGATCACCGGCCGGCGCACGTTCGACCACGCGGGGCACTGGGCAGGCGACCACCACGACGGTGTGCCGGTCTTCGTGCTGAGCCGGACCGCGAGGCCGGACGTCGGCCACGCGCGTCACGTCGCCGACGTCGAGTCCGGTGTGGCGCGGGCGAAGGCCGCGGCAGGCGACCGGGACGTTTTGCTGCACGGCGCGTCCGCCGCCCAGGCGGTGCTCCGGGCCGGCCTGCTCGACGAGCTGGAGCTGCACCTGGTGCCGGTGCTACTCGGCCGGGGCAGGCGCCTGTTCGACAACCTGCCGCCGGACCACGTCGAGCTGGACCTGGTCCGCGTCCTCGACGGGAACGACGTACAGCACCTGCGCTACCGCGTGCGATCGAAGGGCTGAAGCGATGGGCGCCATCCGCCTCTACATGACCATGTCCCTGGACGGCTACGTCGCCGGCCCTGACGACACCCCCGATGCGCCACTGGGCGTCGGCGGGTTCCGCCTCTTCAACTGGCTAGATCTACGCGAGAAACCAGGTCCGAGCGGCGAGGTGTACGCCGAGGCGATGGCCACCCGCGCGGTGATCTCCGGCCGGCGCACCTTCGAGCTGGCGAACAGGTGGCACGGCGACCACCACGACGGCGTGCCGATCTTCGTGCTCACGCACGACATACCGAAGGAGCCACCGCCGGGCAGCGCCCGCTATGTCACCGACGTCCACGAGGCCGCCCACAGCGCCCGCGCCGCGGCCGGCGACGAGGCCGTCCTGGTGCACGGTGCCGGCGCGGCGCAGGCCCTGCTGCGATCCGGTGAGCTCGACGAACTGGAGCTGCACGTCGTGCCGGTGCTGCTCGGCCAGGGCAGGCGCCTGTTCGACAACCTGCCGCCCGACCACGTCGAGTTGGAGCTGGTACGCCGGATGACCACATCCGCCGACGTCGATCCAGAACGGCAGGTCACGCACCTGCGCTACCGCGTCGCCGGACCAACGAGAAACGCCAGGTGAACCCGCGAAGATTCACCTGGCGTTCCTGCTGCTCAGAGCGGTAGCGGTGGGATTTGAACCCACGGAGGGCGTGAACCCTCACGCGCTTTCGAGGCGCGCTCCTTCGGCCGCTCGGACACGCTACCGCCGAGAACGATACCTGACCGGGTTCGCCGGGTCGGGGGTGGGGAATACTGCCCGGTGCGTGATCAGCTGACGTGGGAGACGAGGAGGACGTCATGCATGCTGACCAGCAGGAGCGGAAGGACACGGCCACCGGGCACGAGCCACGGCACGGTCGTCACTCCGCCCCCGAGGGGGCTGACCTCCACCCGCTGATCGACCTCGGCCGGGACCCGAACCCGGGGGTGGCCAACCACGCCAAGCCGGACGAGGACTAGCGGGACCGCACAACGGCGAAACGCCGGGCAGCTCGATGAGCCGCCCGGCGTTTCGCCTGTTCAGGAGCGCGGAGGATGCGGGATTTGAACCCGCGAGGGTTTTAACACCCAACACGATTTCCAATCGTGCGCACTAGGCCACTATGCGAATCCTCCGTCGAAGAGGGTAACAGGCCGGCTCAGCCGCGGATCGTGTACCTCGGGGGGTCGCCGGTGTCCCAGATGTGATGGCAGCGCGGGCACTGCTCGGCGCTCGGGCCGTGCCTGCGCGCCCAGTCCTCGGTGCTGATCACCACGTCCGGGCGCCGGAACCGGTGGCCGCACGCGGGGCACACCCGCTCCATCGGGTCCTCGCTCACGGGTGGCGGTCCATCGCCGGTGACCTTGCCGGCGGTGCGCAGGTCGGCCCCGGCCTCGCTCGCGCAGTCGACGTGGGCCAGCCAGCGGAGGTTGCCGAGCGGGTCCGTGGCCGGCGGGTGGTCGGCGGGCACCCGGCCTTGCAGGTCGCGCACCGCGTTCTCCTTCAGCGCGGCGATGTGATCCGCGCCCGCGATCGGGCGGTGGCAGAACACGCACGTGCGAGCGGGTGCCGGCGCCGGGCGGGGGCGGCGGCGGAGCGCGAACACCACCGCGACGAGCAGCGCCGCGAGCACGAGCACGCTGACTAGTGGATCCATACCGACCTCCTCGACCCCGACGTTAGCCACTCGGGTTCTCCACAGGTGGGGACAACACTGGGGATAACTCGAACAGCCGTTCGACGACTCAGTAGTAGTGGCGGAGCTCGGGCCAGAGCTGGGACCACGGCGCGCTCGTACCGGCACACACGACCAGATCGGTGCCCTGTTCGTCGTTGTCGACGATGCCGCGGTGCTCGGCGATCGGCTCGCAGCCGGTGAACTCGGGCGGTGTGCCGCCGTCGAAGTCGCCGACCAGGAGGATCGGGCCGGTCAGACCGTCCGGCGGCGGGCCCCAGTCCCAGTACGACATGTGCGCGGAGTACGGAGCCGGCAGACCCCGGTCGGGACCGTAGTGCTCCAGTGCCCCCGCCTGGCCGTAGTTGCCGGTGAGGATCACCTCGGCGTCGGGAACCGCGTGCCACGCGTCGGCCACCGAGTCCACGAACTCCGGCCAGCCGACCTGCTCGCCCTGTTCGGCGTTGATCGCCAGGACCGGGGCCAGCGCGCTCGGCGGCAGCACCGGAAGGCTGATCACCACGTTGACGGCCAGGACGACGGCGGCCAGGGCGTAGCCGGTTAACCGCCGGCCGCGGACCCAGCGCAGGGCGGACTCCGCGCCGGCCGCGACCAGCGGCAACAGCAGCGGGACCGAGTAGTACGGCTTGCCGCCCAGCACGAGCAGCACCACGCACAGCACCGGGTACGCGACGGCGAACGACCGGCCCCAGCGCAGCTCGGGATCGCGCCACAGCCGGGCGATCCCCGCCAGCCACACCGGCACCACGTACGCCAGCTGCATCGGCACGAACAGGATCCGGTTCTCCGCGCCGTCGTCGGCGGAGATGCCGCTCGCGACGGTCAGCAGGGGGAAGTCGTGCGTGGCCTGCCAGACCAGGGTGGGAGCCGCGACGAGCAGGGCCAGCACCACGCCGGCGGGGAGCCACCACGTGCGCAGGACCCGCCGCGGACCGGCCACCAGCACCCCGACGCCCAGGGCGAGGACCAGCAGCAGGATCAGCCACTTGCTCGCCAGCCCGACGCCGACCAGCGCGCCGACCACGAGCCACCAGCGCCCGTCGCCGGTGCGGAACAGGCGCAGCGCCGCCAGGCCCGTCGCCACCCACAGCAGCGTGTCCAGCGTGGTCGTCGACAGCATGTGCGCCGTCGCCAGCGGAATCGGCGAGCCGGCCGCGATCGCCGCCGCCGCGACCTGGGCCGCCCGGCCGCCGCCCAGCTCCCTGGCCACCAGCGCGACCACCACGATCGTCGCGGCGCCGATCAGGGTCGCGACCACGCGCAGGCCGGTGGGGGTGTCACCGAACAGCGCGGTCGACGCCCTCGCCAGCAGCGGGGTGAGCGGCGGCTGGTCCACGTATCCCCAGGCCGGCCGGTCGCCGGCGGCCATGAAGTACAGCTCGTCGCGGTGGAACCCGTAGCGGCCGGACAGCGCCGTCAGGACCGCCACCTGGAGCGCGACCACGATCCCGACCGCCCCGGCGGCGAAGCGTGGCAGCGGATCGACCCGTCGGACCGGTGACCCGACCGCCGCCACGGCGTCCTCCTGTCCATTGTGGACCGACCGGAGGTCGTGGTCCCGCAGCGGATCCTATCGGCCCGGCGGGCCGGTCAGAAGGCCGAAACCGGGGTTGTCATGCGGGCGGCCGCCGTGGCGGTCATGATCGGGGCGACGAGCGAGCGAGGGGTGGTTCCCGATGCGGTGGTTCCTGCCGGCTCTGCTGGTGGTGGTGTGGCTCGGACTCGGCGCGGTCGGCGGGCCCTACACCGGCAAGCTCGCCGACGTCGCCGAGAACGACAACGCCGCGTTCCTGCCCGAGTCGGCCGAGGCCACGGAGGTCCAGCGGCTCCAGGAGCGGTTCAGCGACCAGGAGGTCATCCCCGCGGTCGTCGTCGCCGAGCGGGCCGGTGGGCTCACCGAGGAGGACAACCGGTACCTCGCCACGCGGGCCCGTGACCTGGCGGCGCTCGACGGTGTCGTCGCCCCGCCCCAGCCTCGGCCGGCCCCCGACGGGGCGGCCGCGCAGCTCGTCGTCTCCATCAGGGGGGACGGCGACCCGGCCGCGGTCGTCGAGGAGCTACGGGCCGCGCTCGAGGACGGCACTCCGGACGGGCTGACCGTCCTGGTCGCCGGGCCGGCCGCGCAGATCGCCGACCTCTCCGAGGCGTTCGGCGGGATCGACGGCCTCCTGCTGCTCGTCGCCGCCTCGGTCGTCGCGGTGATCCTCATCGTGGTCTACCGGAGCCCCATCCTGCCGATCGTCGTGCTGTTCTCGGCGGTGGCCGCGCTCGGCGCCGCCAGTTTCGTCGTCTACCTGCTCGCCGACGCCGACGTCCTCACCCTCAACGGGCAGAGCCAGGGGATCCTGTTCATCCTCGTGGTCGGCGCGGCCACGGACTACGCCCTGCTGATGGTCTCCCGGTTCCGCGAACAGCTGCGGGAGACCGACGACCGCTTCGTCGCGATCGGCCGGGCCTGGCGCGGCACCGTCGAGCCGATCGCCGCCTCCGCCGGCACCGTCATCGCCGGCCTGCTCTGCCTGCTGTTCTCCGACCTCAACTCGAACAAGGGCCTCGGCCCGGTCGCGGCCATCGGGATCGGCGCCGCGCTGATCGCGTCGCTCACGTTCCTGCCGGCCGTGCTGGCGCTGCTCGGGCGGACCGCGTTCTGGCCGTTCCGGCCCGCGCACGGGTCGGCGAAGCCCGAGCACAGCGGGCTGTGGGGGCGGATCGCGGGACTCGTCGGGCGGCGGCCGAGGGTCGTCTGGATCGTCACCACGGTCGTGCTGCTCGCCGGGGTCGCGTTCGTGCCGCAGCTGAAGGCCAGCGGGACGGCGCAGTCCGACCTGTTCCTGTCCGAAGTGGACTCCGCGGCGGGGCAGGACGCGCTGTCCCGGCACTTCCCCGGCGGCTCCGGCGCGCCGACCGTGGTCATCGCCCGGGACCTGCAGGCCGAGGAGGTGCTGACCGCGACCAGGGTGGACGGGGTGGCGACCTCGTCGATCGTGGACCGCCGGGGCGGGTACGTGCTCATCCAGGCCGTGCTCGACGACGCGGCCGACTCCGAGGACGCGCAGGCCACCGTGGCGCGGATGCGGGACTCCGTGCACGCGATCGCCGGCGCGGAGGCGAAGGTCGGCGGGCAGACCGCGATCCAGCTCGACACCCAGCAGGCCGCGGCCCGCGACCAGCAGGTGATCATCCCGATCGTGCTCGTGGTGATCTTCCTGGTGCTCGCGCTGCTGCTGCGGGCGCTGGTGGCGCCGCTGGTGCTGATCGCCACCGTCGTGCTGTCGTTCGGGGCGACCATGGGCGTGTCCGCCCTGGTGTTCAACCACGTCCTGGACTTCCCCGGCGCCGACCCGGCGATCCCGCTGTTCGGGTTCATCTTCCTGGTGGCGCTGGGGATCGACTACAACATCTTCCTGATGACCAGGGTGCGCGAGGAGTCCCTGCGCACCGACACCAGAACCGGCACGCTGCACGGGCTCGCGGTCACCGGCGGCGTGATCACCTCGGCCGGCGTCGTGCTGGCCGCGACGTTCGCCGCGTTGTCGGTGATCCCGGTGCTGTTCCTCGCGCAGATCGCGTTCATCGTCGCGTTCGGGGTGCTGCTCGACACCGTCGTGGTGCGGTCGCTGCTGGTGCCGGCCCTGACCGTCGACATCGGGCCGAAGATCTGGTGGCCGGCCAGGCTCAGCCGTCAGCCGCGGGTGGGGAACCGTTCGCAGAGCCAGGCCAGCGACAGCGGGTAGCGGTACTCGATGGCGCCGTGCCTGGCGTCGAACAGCTCGAAGTGGACCTTCTCGTCGGCGACGCCGGCCCGGTCCAGCGCGCGGCGGTAGGCGACGGCGCCGAAATCGAGGTGGTACTCGTCCCGGGTGCCCGCGTCGATCCAGATCGAGTCCAGCGAGCGCACCGCGTCCCGGTACTCGGGGCGGTCGGCCATCAGCGCCGGGTCCAGCGCCAGCCAGCGCGCCCACACGTCCGGGACCAGCGCGCCGGTGTCGTCGAACGGGAGGTCGACCGAGCCGTCCTCGTTGCCGGAGTAGGCCGCGGCGTAGCCGTACATCTCGATCAGGTCCGAGTCCGACTCGCGGGTGCCGTGCAGCCGGCCGCGCCAGTCGGCGAGGAACGCGTCGTAGGAGCCGCCGTACTCGTCGCGCAGCAGGCGGGCCACGCGGGGGAAGTCCGGCTGGTAGCTGACCTCGAACAGGGCGTCGCCGGCGTGCGTGGCCAGCGAGCCGAACACGTCCGGGCGCAGCATCGGGGTGACCATGGCGCCGTAGCCGCCGCTGGACTTGCCGGCGACGGCCCGGTGCTCCCGGTCGGCGACGGTCCGGTAGCGCGCGTCGACCCACGGGACCACCTCGTCGCACAGGTACGAGTGGTAGCGCCCGGTGGCGGGGGAGTCGAGGAACTGGCTGCCGCCGACCCCGGTCCACGCGTCGACGTAGACCACGATCGCCGGCGGCGTGCCGTTCGCGAACACCTCGTCGGCCAGCTCCGGGAACGGCCGGCGGAACGGCATCCGGTTGAACCACATCCGCACGTGCCCGGTGTAGCCCTGGATCGTGTAGACGACGGGGTAGCGGCGGTCGGAGTCGTCGTAGCCGGGCGGCAGGTAGACGTGGATCGGGCGCTCGTGCGGGTCGCCGAGCCGGTTACCGCGCAGCAGCGCGCTGTCGACGACACCGGACTCGATACGACCGGCCAGTTCGGCGGACCAGGGGAGCATGGTCCGAGGCTAGATCACCGCACCGACAGCAGCCGGGACGTGCGGATGGCGGAGGTGCCGAGGCCGGTGGGGGCGCCGAGCCAGGCCTGCTCGTGGCGGAGCACGGCGTCTTCGTAGCGGTGGCAGCCCTGGTGCCAGTTGAGGATGCCGGCCATCCAGTCCTGCAGGTCCTGGACGTACTCGGCCAGCGCCGCCTTGCCCTCCTCGGCGAGGCCGAACTCGTCGGCCAGCGCCGGCAGCTCGGCCACGATGTGTTCGAACTGCCGCATCCGCCCGGTCATCAGGTCGTTGACGATCGCCATCGCCTGGTCCTGGCCGACGTCGAGGAAGTTGCGGACGACCAGGACGGCGTTGTGCAGCTCGCCCTCGAACTCGATCTCCTTGCGGTAGGAGAACACGTCGTTGAGCAGCGTGGCGTAGTCCATCGCCGCGTTCTCCATCGACGTGACCGGCCCGCTCGCGTACACCTCGGGCGGCAGCGAGTCCGCGTGCGCGAGCCGGGCCAGCGCCTTGGTCAGGTCCGAGCCGAACGTCTGCCGGCGCGTCTCGACGTAGTCCACGGGGTCCGGGATGCGGTTCTGCCGGGTGTTCTCCAGCTCCCACAGCCAGGCGTCCAGCATCCGCTCGACGGCGTCGCGCAGCGTCCGTCGACCCGCCTCGGGTATCGACTCGACCGTACGAACCCACATCGCGGCCAGGCTCCGCTCGACCGCGTTGACCGGCGTGATCGGCGCCGGTCCGTCGACCGGCATCAGCTGCAGGAGCCGCTCGTTGCTGGCCCGCGCCGCGGCCACGTCACCCACCCGGCCGAACACCTTCGGGTAGTAGTCGTCACCGTAGGTACCCCACATCAGCCAGCCCGACGACGTGTCCAGCTCGTCGGCGCTCGCCGTCGGATGGATGCCGGCCGCGCACAGCGGCAGGTCGTTGTTCCGCAGGTCGCGCTCGGTCCACACGCCCTCGTCGAGCAGGCCCCACTCGCGCCCCCACCGGACCACCTGCTCGCGCGAGGCGTCCAGGTGCTCGGACAGCCGCAGCGGGTACGGCTGGTAGATCTCCGGCAGCTCGACGTGCCCGACCGGCTCGAACGGAACGTGCTGGAACGCGCGCGCCCGGAGCGGCATGGTGGACGCCACCGACGCCGCGATCCGCGCCGCCGAGGTACCCAGCCCGGTCGGCCCGCCGAGCACGCCGCCCGGGGTGACCTGCTCGTTCATGTACCGGCTGGAGCGCAGGTGCCACTCGTGCCCGCCGGACTGCCAGTCCTGCAGGCCCTTGACGTAGGCGCCGACGCCGGCCTGGGCCGCCGGGTCGATCCCGTGCGCGGCGAACAGCGGCGGCACCTCGGTGAGCGCGGTGTGCTCGAACTGGTGCAGGCGGGAGGTCAGCAGGTCGTTGACCTTGTCCGCGGCCTCCTGGGTGGAGAGTCCGAGGAACCGCTCGAACACGAGGACCCCGTTGGACAGCTCGCCCTCCTCCTGCACCTCGCGCTGGTAGGAGAACAGGTCGTTGCGCAGGTGCACGCCGTCGGCGAACGCGTCCCGCAGCACCACCATCGGCCGGGACGCGGCGATCCCGGCCGGCACCTCTGCCCCGGCGACGTGCTCGATCAGGTTCGCCGACCACGGCGCCCCGCCGACCTTGCGCCGCATCTCGATGTACTCGATCGGGTTGGCGACCCGGCCCTCGTTGATGTTGGCGAGCTCCCACAGCGACTCGTCGAGCAGGTTCTTGGTGCTCTCCACGAACCGCGCCCGCCAGTCCGCCGAGTGCGCCGGGACGGTCCGGTTCCACAGGTCCATCAGCCCGCGCTCGACCGGATTCTCCGGCTCCTCGGTGATCTCCCCGTCGACCGGCATGAACAACGCGAGCCGGTCCAGGTAGCCGCGAGCCGCCGGCAGGTCCCCCGTCCGCTTGAACAGCTCGAGGAAGTGGTCGTCGAAGTAGAACACCCACACGTACCAGTCGGTCACCAGATCGAGGTCCTCGCCCGAGGCGTCCGGATGCGTGTAGGCACACAGCAGCGCGTAGTCGTGTGAGTCGAAGTCACCCTCGTCCCAGATCTTCGTCCCGTGCTGCGGCACGTCGATCATGTCCATGTCGTACGCCCAGCGCTTGCTGTGCTCCCGCGCACGCTCCAGATTCGGATTCAGCCGAGCCGGATAAGGCATGTAGAACTCAGGAAGCTCGAACGGCTGCATCAAACGAGGGCCCTTCCGGTCGCACCGTGCCTAGGAAGAGGCAACCAAACGCACCACCGAAGGCCAAGCACCCCGGAAACCAAGCACCCGAACGTGCGGACAGTTCCCCCGACCGGTCCAACCGCCGCTACAGGTCAGCGCTCGCCCCGACCGATCCCCACTCGTCGTCCGTCCGCACCAGCCCCCGCCGTCCAGCACCAACGGCCACCCCTCCCGAGTGATCACCGTCTCCGATGTCATCGAGAGCAGCGTTGATCTCATCAGTCAACGACTGTTCCGCTCCAGATAGCGGGACGTAAGCACGCTGAGTCAGCACCGATCGCACCGTGGGGGGTCTCGGGGGGGCTCGGCCCCCCCGGAATGAACGACGAAGACCGACCCCGCGAAGGTGGCGCAGCCACCGAGCAGGGTCGGCCAGAGGTCGAGGGGACCCCACGCACCCGTCAGAGCCCGCTTATCCTTGCTGCCTTCCGGCCCTGGGGAGGTTCACGAGATGAACGCCGCATGGGGTCCACGTTCAGTGTAGCCATGCCCGCCCGACCCGGCCCGTGGGTGGGTCGGGTGTCGGACCCGGCGGGTATGGTCCACGCCGTGGCGCTCGCCCTCTACCGCAAGTACCGTCCGGCGACCTTCGCCGAGGTCGTCGGGCAGGAACACGTCACCGAACCGCTGCGGGTCGCGTTGTCGGCCAAGCGGGTCAACCACGCGTACCTGTTCTCCGGCCCGCGCGGCTGCGGCAAGACCTCCAGCGCGCGCATCCTCGCCCGCTCGCTCAACTGCGAGCAGGGCCCGACGCCGGATCCGTGCGGCGTGTGCGACTCGTGCATCTCGCTCGCTCCCGAGGGGCCGGGCAACGTCGACGTGGTCGAGCTCGACGCGGCCAGCCACGGCGGGGTCGACGACGCCCGCGAGCTGCGGGACCGGGCCTTCTACGCGCCGGCCTCCTCGCGCTACCGCGTCTTCATCATCGACGAGGCGCACATGGTCACCACGCAGGGTTTCAACGCCCTGCTCAAGATCGTCGAGGAGCCGCCGGAGCACCTCGTCTTCGTGTTCGCCACCACCGAGCCGGACAAGGTGCTGCCGACGATCCGCTCGCGCACCCACCACTACCCGTTCCGGCTGATCCCGCCGAGCTCGATGCGCGACCTGCTGGAACGCAACGTCGCCGCCGAGGGCGCCACCGTCGCGCCCGCGGTGTTCCCGCTGGTCATCCGGGCCGGCGGCGGCTCGGCGCGGGACACCCAGTCGGTGCTCGACCAGCTGCTCGCCGGCGCCGGCCCGGAGGGCGTGACCTACGAGCGCGCGGTCGCCCTCCTCGGCGTCACCGACGTCGCCCTGATCGACGAGATGGTCGACGGCCTGGCCGCGGGCGACGCGTCGACCGTCTACGGCACCGTCGACAAGCTCGTCGAGGCCGGTCACGACCCGCGCCGGTTCGCCACCGACCTGCTCGACCGGCTGCGCGACCTGGTGCTGCTCCGGGCCGTGCCGGACGCGGGCACCCGCGGGCTGGTCGCCGCACCGGGCGACGAGCTGGAGAAGATGGCCACCCAGGCCCAGCAGCTCGGCCCCGGCACGCTGACCCGGTACGCGGAGATCGTGCACACCGGCCTGGTCGACATGCGCGGGGCGACCGCGCCGCGGCTGTTGCTGGAACTCCTGTGCGCGCGGATGCTGCTCCCCGGCGCGGTCCCGACCGACGCGGCCGCCGACTCCGCGGTCCTGCAGCGCCTGGAACAGATGGAACGCCGAGTCGGCGCGAGCGGCACGGCCCCGGCCCCCGCCCAGGCGCCGAACCAGGCCCCGCCCGCGGCGCAGGCCCAGGCGACAGCGCCCCCCGCGGCGCAGAAGACCTACCAGCGCCCCTCCCGACCCGAGCCATCCGCGCCTGCGCCGGAGCCGGCTCAGGAGTCATCCCCGCGCTCGTCCTGGCCGTCCGCGCCCCCGCCGGCGAGCGCGCCCGCCGCCCAGCCCGACCAGACCCCCGCGGTCACCACCCCGGCCGCCGAGGCCGCGGGTGAGTCGGGCTCCGCGTCCGTGGACGCCGCCGGCATCCGTCGCCTCTGGTCGGAGCTTCTCGCCGAGGTCCGCAAGGGCAGCCGCAGCACCGAGGCGATGCTGACCAACGCCAGCGTCCAGTCGGTCGAGGGCGACACGGTCACCATCGGCCACACGGCCGCCCCGCTGGCCCGCCGCCTCGCCGAGAGCCGCAACGTCGACGCCATCGCCAAGGCCCTCGCGGCGGTGTTCGGCGGCACCTGGCGGGTCCGCTGCGTGCACGCCGACCCGACCGCCGCCGCCGCGCCACCAGCCGAGAAGTCCAAGCCCGCCCCGACCTTCCAGCGCCCCACGCCGGCCGCCCAGCCTCCCGAGCCCAAGCCGGCACCGGTGTCCGAGGAACCGCCCCCGCCGGAGCCCCCGGACGAGCCGGACGAGCCGGACCTGGCCGACTACGACGCCGGCCCGGCCCCCGACTCGCTCCCCGCTCCCGAGCCGCCGCTGCGCAACCCGGAGGCGGACATGGTCAAGCTGCTCACCGACAAGCTCGGTGCCCGGCAGCTGGACCGCTGACCCGGCTACGCTGGGAAGCCAGACGTACTTATCGAGAGGAGCCGGCGTGCAACCCGGTGGCGTTCCCGACATGCAGCAGATCCTGGCCCAGGCGCAGAAGATGCAGGAACAGCTCGTGTCGGCGCAGGAGGACCTGGCCAACGCGGAGACCACCGGCACCGCCGGCGGCGGCCTGGTCACCGCGACCGTCTCCGGTGCCGGTGAGCTCAAGGCGCTCGCCATCGACCCGAAGGTGGTCGACCCCGAGGACGTCGAGACCCTCGCCGACCTGATCGTCGCCGCCGTGCGCGACGCGTCCAACGCCGCCCAGGACCTGGCGCAGGAGCGGATGGGCCCGCTGGCCGGTGGTCTCGGCGGGCTCGGCCTGCCGGGTATGTAGGAATGTATGAGGGCCCGGTCCAGGACCTGATCGACGAGCTGGGGCGGCTGCCCGGCGTCGGTCCGAAGAGCGCGCAGCGGATCGCCTTCCACCTGCTCGGTGCGGACCCGGCGGACATCGCCCGGCTCCAGCAGGCGCTGCAGAAGGTCAAGGAGGGCGTCGTGTTCTGCGACGTCTGCGGCAACGTCTCCGAGGAGGCCACCTGCCGCATCTGCCGCGACGCCCGGCGCGACCCCGGCTCGGTGTGCGTGGTCGAGGAGCCCAAGGACGTACTGGCCATCGAGCGGACCCGCGAGTTCAAGGGCCGCTACCACGTGCTGGGTGGCGCCCTGGACCCGCTGTCCGGCATCGGCCCCGACCAGCTGCGGGTGCGGGAGCTGCTGGCGCGGATCTCCGACCAGGAGGTCACCGAGGTGATCCTCGCCACCGACCCGAACACCGAGGGCGAGGCCACCGCCACCTACCTGGTGCGCATGCTCCGCGACTTTCCCGGCCTCACCGTGACCCGCCTGGCCTCCGGCCTCCCCATGGGTGGCGACCTGGAGTTCGCCGACGAGCTGACCCTGGGCCGTGCCCTCTCGGGCCGTCGCACGGTGTGAGCGGGGGAACGTCCACCGACGACCGTGTGCGCCTGGTCCGACCCGGACCGGCCCGGCTCGGCCGGGTGCGGCTGATCGCGGTCGACGGGCCGTCCGGGTCCGGTAAGTCGACCTACGCCGCCGAGCTGGCCCGGGAGCTCGGGGCCGCCCTGGTCAGCACCGACGACTTCGCCACCTGGGACGACCCGGTCTCCTGGTGGCCCCGGCTCGTCGAGGGCGTGCTCGACCCGCTCGCCGCCGGCCGGCCGGGGCGCTACGTCCGCACCGAGTGGACCGGCGGCCGCCCGCACCCCGGCGCGACCGTCACCGTCGAGGTCCCCGAGATCCTCGTGCTCGAGGGCGTCTCCGCCGGCCGCCGCTCGATCGCGCCGCGCCTGTCCGGACTGGTCTGGTGCGCGGTCCCGGACCCGGCCGAGCGGCTCGCGCGGGCCGTCGCCAGGGACGGCGAGCGGGCCAGGGAGGCGCTGCTGGCCTGGCAGGCGTTCGAGCGCGGGTGGTTCGCGGTGGACGGCACCGAGCAACGAGCCGACCACATCGTCGTGAACGGCACGGATAGTTCGGATAACGGGCATGCGTGACCGAGTTGTGACCCGTAGGCTTTGCGGACCAACCACCCGATCGGGATAAGGTCGGCGACCGAAACGTGAGACACCGACATCCTGAGGTGCGAAATGGTCCACATTCGCCCGGTCCGCATGGCCGCGCTCGGCTTGACCGCCGCGCTCGTCCTGACCGCGTGCGCTGAATCCGAGCGGGGCGACGACGGGGGTGACGCGGGCGGCCAGACCGGCGGCACGATGACCTTCGGTACCGAGGGCGCGCCGAAGCTGTTCGACCCCTTCTACGCCACCGACGGCCCCACCTTCCGCACCTCCCAGCAGATCTTCGAGGGCCTGGTCGAGTTCAAGCCGGGCACCGCGGAGGCCGCGCCGGGTCTCGCCGAGTCCTGGGAGAACAGCGAGGACGGCCTGACCTGGACCTTCAAGCTCCGCGAGGGTGTCAAGTTCCACGACGGCACGGACTTCAACGCCGAGGCCGCCTGCTTCAACTTCGAGCGCTGGTACAACACCACCGGCGCCGCGCAGAGCCCGGCGGTCACCGGCTACTGGCAGGACAACTTCGGCGGGTTCGCCGACAAGAAGGCTCCGTCGCTGTACGAGTCGTGCACGGTCAGCGACCCGACCACCATCGAGGTCAAGCTGACCCGCTACACCAGCAAGTTCCCGGACATCCTCGGCCTGCCGTCCTGGTCGATGCAGAGCCCGACCGCGCTGGAGAAGTACAACGCGAACGAGGTCACGCAGCAGGGTGACAGCTTCGCCTTCCCGGAGTACGCGACCGAGCACCCGACCGGCACCGGGCCGTTCAAGTTCGAGCGCTACGACGAGGCCAACGGCACCGTCGAGCTGGTCCGCAACGACGACTACTGGGGCGAGAAGGCCAAGCTGGACAAGCTGATCTTCCGCGCCATCCCGGACGAGACCGCGCGCAAGCAGGCGCTCGAGGCCGGCGACATCGACGGCTACGACCTGCCCGGCCCGGCCGACTGGCAGGACCTCGAGGACCAGGGCTTCCAGCTGCTGATCCGCCCGGCGTTCAACATCTTCTACGTCGGCATCGGCCAGAAGAACGTGCCGCAGCTGCGTGACCTGAAGGTCCGCCAGGCGATCGCGCACGCGATCGACCGCGAGGGCCTGGTCCAGCAGATGCTGCCCGAGGGCGCCGAGGTCGCGGAGAACTTCTACCCGGACACCGTGTTCGGCTGGACCGACGACGTGCAGTCCTACGACCACGACCCGGACAAGGCCAAGCAGCTGCTCGCCGACGCCGGCGCGCAGAACCTGTCGGTCAACTTCTACTGGCCGACCGAGGTCACCCGCCCGTACATGCCGGACCCGCGCGCCATGTTCGGCTTCATCCAGGGCAACCTGGAGGACGTCGGCATCAAGCTGAACGTGGTCTCCAAGCCGTGGAACGGCGGTTACCTGGAGGACGTCGACCAGGGCAAGGCCGACCTGTTCCTGCTCGGCTGGAACGGCGACTACAACACGCCGGACAACTTCCTCGGCAACTTCTTCTCCGACCCGAACAACCGCTTCGGCACCGGCAACTCCCCGTGGGGCGCGACGCTGTCCGACGAGCTGAAGGCCGCCGACTCGGAGGTCGACGACGAAACCCGCCAGGGCATGTACGAGGAGATCAACAAGAAGCTGAAGGCGGAGTACCTGCCGGCCGTCCCGATCTCGCACTCCCCGCCGGCCCTGGTCATCGCGGAGAACGTGTCTGGCCTGGTCGCCAGCCCGCTGACCGACGAGAAGTTCAACACGGTCAGCATCGGCAGCTGACCACGACTCCGCTCCCACCACAGGAAACCGACTAGGTGCTTCGCTACACGATTCGGCGGCTGCTGCAACTCCTGATAGTCGTCGGGGTGCTGTCGCTGCTGCTGTTCGCGTGGCTGCGCTCGCTCCCAGGAGGGCCGGTCTCGGCCCTCCTGGGCGAGCGCGCCACTGCCGAGACCAGGGCCCGGCTCACCGAGGAGCTGGGTCTGAACGACCCGATCTTCGTGCAGTACATCAAGTTCGTCGGACGCGCGTTGTCCGGCGACTTCGGGGTGTCCACCGGCGTGCAGCCGGGCGACCCGGCGCTGGACATCTTCCTGCAGCGCCTGCCCGCGACGCTGGAGCTGTCGATCCTGGCGATCATCATCGCCATCGCGATCGGAATCCCGCTCGGCTACTTGGCGGCCCGCCGCCGTGGGAGCGTGCTGGACAACCTGAGCGTGGTCAGCTCGCTGATCGGTGTCGCCGTGCCGGTATTCTTCCTGGCGTTCCTGCTCAAGCAGGTCTTCGCCGTCGACCTCGGCTGGTTCCCCACCGCGGGCCGGCAGGAGGGCGGGATCGACGCCACCCGGGTCACCGGGTTCTTCGTGCTGGACGGGATCCTCACCCAGGAGTGGGACGCGGCCTGGGACGCCTTCGTGCACCTGATCCTGCCGGCGGTCGCGCTGGCCAGCATCCCGTTCTCGGTGGTCTTCCGGATCACCAGGGCCTCGGTGCTCGACGTGGTGGACGAGGACTACATCCGCACCGCCGAGTCCAAGGGCCTCACCACACCGGTGATCCGGCGACGACATGTGCTCAGAAACGCGATGCTGCCGGTGGTCACCACGATCGGCCTGCAGACCGGCGCGTTGCTGGCCGGGGCGGTGCTGACCGAGACGGTGTTCGCGTTCCCCGGCATCGGGCAGGCGCTGGCGATCGGGTTCGAACGCCGGGACTACCCGGTGCTGCTGCTGCTCATCCTGTGCTCCGCCGGAGTGTTCGTGCTCATCAACCTGCTCGTCGACCTGTCCTACGCGCTGATCGACCCGCGCATCCGCACCCGAGGCGGTGGGCATTGAGCACCCGCACGGACAAGATCGACGCGCTGGCCGAGCAGGCCGCGCGCACGGACAGCGCCGGCGTCAGCGTGGCCGCCGCCGCGTGGCGCAGGCTGCGACGCAACCCGGTGTTCCTGTTCGGCGCCGCGATCGTGGTGGCGTTCGTGGCGCTGGCGCTGCTGTCGCCGTGGCTCGCCCCGTACGACCCGGGTGAGCGGATGCTGGGCGACCAGGTCATCCGGGCCCGCGACCAGATCCCGCCGCCGCAGGAGGGACACCCGCTCGGCGGCGACCAGGTGGGTCGCGACCTGCTGTCCAGGATCCTGATCGGCTCGCAGCAGACGCTGATGGTCGGCGTGCTGGCGACGCTGATCGGCTTCACCGGCGGGCTCGTGCTCGGCACGCTGGCCGGCGCGCTCGGCGGCTGGGTCGACACCGTGGTGATGCGCGCGGTCGACGTGATGCTGTCCATCCCGGGCCTGCTGCTCGCGGTGTCGATCGGGGCGCTGTTCTCCCAGCCCAACCAGTTCACCGTGATCCTCGCGGTGGCGATGGTGCAGGTGCCGATCTTCGCCCGGCTGTTGCGCGGCTCCATGCTCGCCCAACGGCACAGCGACCACGTGCTCGCGGCGCGGGCGCTCGGGGTCCGGCAGCGCGCGATCGTGTTCCGGCACATGCTGCCGAACTCGCTTGGCCCGGTGATCGTGCAGTCGACACTGGTGCTCGCGATCTCCATCATCGACGCGGCCGCGCTGTCGTTCCTCGGCCTCGGCAACCCGGACGACCGGATCCCGGAGTGGGGGGCGATGCTCGGCGAGGCGCAGAAGGCCATCGACAGCCACCCGCACCTCGCCTACTGGCCGGCGGCCTGCATCATCGTGGTGGCGCTCGGCTTCACCCTGATGGGTGAGTCGCTGCGGGAGGCCCTCGACCCGAAGAGCAGGCGGTGATCTGACATGGCGCTGCTGGAGGTGCGTGACCTCTCGGTCGTGTTCAAGCGCAAGGGCGAGGAGCCGTTCACCGCGGTCGACGGGGTGAGCTTCGACGTCGAGCCAGGCCAGACGGTCGGCCTGGTCGGCGAGTCCGGCTGCGGCAAGTCGGTCACGTCGATGGCGATCATGGGCCTGCTCGCCAAGCGTGGGGTGAAGGTCTCCGGCTCGGCGAAGTTCGACGGCACGGAGCTGCTGACGCTGTCGGACAAGCAGATGCGTGACCGGCGGGGCCAGGAGCTGGGCATGGTCTTCCAGGACCCGCTGTCGTCGCTGAACCCGGTGATCTCGATCGGCCTGCAGGTCGCGGAGGTGATCGAGCGGCACCGCGGCCTGTCCCGCAAGGAGGCGTCGGTCCAGGCGGCCGAGCTGCTGGACAAGGTCGGCATCCCGGACCCGAAGCGGCGGCTGTCGGAGTACCCGCACCAGCTCTCCGGCGGGATGCGGCAGCGCGCGCTGATCGCGATCGCGCTGGCCTGCCGGCCGAGGCTGCTGATCGCGGACGAGCCGACCACGGCGCTGGACGTGACCATCCAGGCCCAGATCCTCGCGCTGCTCGCCGAGCTGGTGAAGGAAACCGACACCGCACTGATCATGATCACCCACGACCTCGGCGTGGTCGCCGGCCTGTGCGACGAGGTGAACGTGCTCTACGGCGGCCGGGTGGTCGAGCGCGCGGGCCGGCACGACCTGTTCCGCGTGCCGCGCCACCCGTACACCCACGGCCTGCTCGCGTCGATCCCCAGGCTCGACGCGCCGAGGGGCGAACGCCTGTCCCCGATCCGGGGCTCGGTGGCCGACAACATCCCGTGGACGCAGGGTTGCGCCTTCGCCCCGAGGTGCCCGAACGCGATCGACACGTGCGTGGAGGTGACCCCGGCGATGGAGCCCGACCCGGTGGTGGCGGGCGAGCGGTTGCTGCGCTGCCACAACCCGGTGGAGCCGGCCGACCGCGTCGAGCAGGAGATCCTCACGTGACCCAGGTGACCACGTCGACCCTCGTCGAGGTCGAGGGCATGAAGGTGCACTTCCCGATCAAGCGCGGGGTGGTGCTGGACAAGACCGTCGGCTACGTCTACGCCGTGGACGGTGTCGACCTGTCGATCCGCCAGGGCGAGACCTACGGCCTGGTGGGCGAGTCCGGCTGCGGCAAGTCCACCCTCGGCCGCGCGATGCTCAAGCTCACCGAGCCGACGGCGGGCAAGGTCGTGTTCGACGGCGTCGACCTGTCCAGCATGAAGGGCGAGCCGCTGCGCACGATGCGCCGCCGGATGCAGATGGTCTTCCAGGACCCCATGTCGTCCCTGGACCCGAGGCAGTCGGTGGAGTCCCTGCTGGTCGAAGGCATGCGCGCGCACGGTTTGGACAAGGGCAAGGAGTCCACGGGTCGCCGCCTGCGCGAACTGCTGTCGGCGGTCGGCCTGCCGAGCACGTCCCTGCGCAAGTACCCCCACGAGTTCTCCGGCGGTCAGCGCCAACGCATCGGCATCGCCAGGGCGCTGTCCGTGGAGCCGGACCTGATCGTCGCCGACGAGCCGGTGTCCGCGTTGGACGTGTCGGTGCAGGCGCAGGTGATCAACCTGCTGGAGGACCTGCAGACCGAGTTCGGCCTCACGTACCTGGTGATCGCCCACGACCTGGCCGTGGTCCGTCACATCTCGGATCGCGTCGGCGTCATGTACCTCGGCGGTTTGGTCGAGGAAGCCAACTCCGACCAGATCTACACCGAGCCCCTGCACCCGTACACGAAGGCGCTGATGTCCGCGGTCCCGGTCCCCGACCCGGTGGTCGAGGACGTCCGCGAACGCATCCTCCTGGCCGGCGACCTCCCGTCCCCCGCGAACCCGCCGACCGGATGCCGTTTCCACACCCGTTGCCCCTGGCGCCAGGAGTCCCGCTGCGACACCGAACGCCCCGCACTCCGCGAACTCGCCCCCGGCCACAAGGTCGCCTGCCACTGGGCCGAAGACATCCGTGACGGCCGCATCCGCGCCCACGAGGTCAAACCCCAGCTGACCCAGGACGACTGGGACACCGGCGCCGACGACAACAGCCTCGCCGGCCCGGCCTCCGTCACCGAAACCCTCGGCCCCTGACGCCTGGCCGGCTGCCCTAATCTCCCTCGGAGAGTACGGTCCAGCCGCCCGCTCTGCACGAGGAGGATGTCCAGTCACGCTGCTCGTGAACGACGGGCCGCAGCCGGAGTGTCGGCGCGCGACCACGATGGCGACGATGGCGTTGACGACACTGCGGGAGGAATCCTGAGCACGCCGAGCAGACCGCGCAAGCCCCTCCGCCGCACGGCGTGGGGTTGCTGATCGCCGGCCTGGTCGGACTCGTGCTCGTGGTCGGCGCCGGGCTGGTCGTGTCGGCGAACAGCCCGAGGCGGGGCCAGGCCACGAAGCGACCTGGCCCGCCGGGGAGACGATGACCTTGTATCCGGTTCCACTGCGGGGCGACGGCGACAACGACGTGGCGCACTGCCGGCTCAGGTCCGACAACGAGCCCACCTGGCGCGACCTCGACGTGCCGGTCTGGGAACCGCGGACGCCGGACTTCTCCGGCGATGCCGTGATCAGCTGTGACCTGGCGGTCACGGTGCAGACCGGGACCGTCAGGTCGATCTCCGAGATCACCCGGCAGGGGCCGGCGATCGGCGTGCCGTTGGCCATGGCGGTGATCGGGGGCTTCCTGTTCGTCCCGCGGTTCGTTCACGCCATGGCGCACGTCTCCAACCCGCGCTGGGTCCGGCGGCTGCTGAAGCTCCCACCACCTCGCTGAGCGCGGTGCGGGACTGGTCGGCCGCACCCCGGTTGCTCCAGGTTCGACCTCATCACGGTTCGTGACCTGGGGGGAACCGATGACCAGAACCGATCGCGGACGGGCGCGCAAGCCGTTGCGGCGTACCGCGTGGGGGTTGTTCCTCGGCGGGTTGCTCGGGCTGGTGCTGATGGTCGGCGCCGGATTCGTCGCGTCGGGTGGGCCGCCGGCCGGGCCGGGGTCGGAGGCGACCTGGCCCGCGGGCGAGACCGTGGCGTTCTACCGCGTGCCGCTCGCCGAGAACGGGGACCAGGGCACGACCATGTACTGCCGGCTCACACCGGACGGCGAGGAGACCAGGACCGACTACGACATCCCGGTCCACCGGCGGGTGACCCCGGACTTCTCCGGCGACGCCACGATCACCTGCGACCAGGAGGTCACCCTCGTCACCGGTGAGACCAGGCTGACCGTGTCCGAGGTGAGCAGGGGGCCGTGGCTCACGCTCCCCCTGCTCGCCATCGTGGTGGGAGTCCTCTGCTTCTTCCCGCGCTTCCTGCTCGGCTGGAGCAGGCTGGCGAACGGCAGGTCCCCGTTCGGTCCCTGACTCAGCGGTTCGCGCGGTTGACGGCCGAGACCACCGCGCGCAGGGACGCGGTGACGATCGAGCTGTGGACGCCGACGCCCCACAGCACGCGGTCACCGATCGTGCACTCGACGTACGCGGCCGCGCGGGCGTCGTCGCCGGCGGTGAGGGCGTGTTCGGTGTAGTCGAGGACGCGGACGTCGTAGCCCACCGACGCCAGGGCGTCGACGAACGCCGCGATCGGGCCGTTGCCCGCGCCCGTGATCTCGTGCCGGTCGCCCTCGACGTCGATCACGGCGGTGATCTCGTCGTGGCCGGTGCCGTTGTCGGACACGCGGTGTTCGCGCAGGGCCAGCGGCGTCGACGTGGACAGGTACTCGGCGGCGAAGGTGTCCCACATCAGCGTGGGCGACACCTCACCGCCCTCGTTGTCGGTGTGGCGCTGGACGACCTGGGCGAACTCGATCTGCAGCCGCCTCGGCAGGTCGAGCTGGTGCTCGGTCTTCATCACGTACGCCACGCCGCCCTTGCCGGACTGGGAGTTCACCCGGATCACGGCCTCGTACGTGCGGCCGACGTCCTTCGGGTCGATCGGCAGGTACGGGACCTCCCACGGGTGCTCCTCCACCGGCCGCCCGGCCCGCTCGGCCTCGGCGCGCAGCGCGTCGAAGCCCTTGTTGATCGCGTCCTGGTGGCTCCCCGAGAACGCGGTGAACACCAGGTCACCACCCCACGGGTGCCGCTCGGGCACCGGCAGCTGGTTGCAGTACTCCACCGTCCGGCGGATCTCGTCGATGTCGGAGAAGTCGATCTGCGGGTCCACGCCCTGGCTGAACAGGTTCATCCCCAGTGTCACCAGGTCGACGTTGCCGGTCCGCTCACCGTTGCCGAACAGGCAGCCCTCGATCCGGTCGGCACCCGCCTGGTAGCCCAGCTCGGCCGCCGCGACGCCGGTGCCGCGGTCGTTGTGCGGGTGCAGGGACAGCACGACGGCGTCGCGCCGGGTGAGGTTGCGGTGCATCCACTCGATCGAGTCGGCGTACACGTTCGGGGTCGCCATCTCCACGGTGGACGGCAGGTTGATGATGGCGGGGCGGTCGGGCGTCGGCCGCCAGATCTCGGTGACCGCGTTGCACACCTCGACCGCGTAGCTCAGCTCGGTGCCGGTGTAGGACTCGGGGGAGTACTCGAACCGGAACTCCGTGTCGGGGTTCTTGCCGGCCAGCTCCTGCACCATCTCCGCCGCCGACGTGGCGATCTTCTTGATGCCCTCGCGCTCCTCGCGGAACACCACCCGCCGCTGCAGGATCGACGTCGAGTTGTAGATGTGCACGATCGCCTTGTGCGCGCCGGCCAGCGACTCGAACGTCCGCTCGATCAGCTCCGGGCGGCACTGCGACAGCACCTGGATCGTCACGTCGTCCGGTACCGCGCCGTCGGTGATGATCTCGCGGACGAAGTCGAAGTCGGTCTGCGACGCGGCCGGGAAGCCGACCTCGATCTCCTTGTAGCCCATGCGCACCAGCAGGTCGAACATCTTCCGCTTGCGCGCGGGCGACATCGGGTCGATCAGCGCCTGGTTGCCGTCCCGCAGATCCACCGCGCACCACTGCGGCGCGCGGTCGATGACCTTGTCCGGCCAGGTGCGGTCGGGCAGCGTCACCGGCTCGACGACCTGGGCGAACGGGCGGTAGCGGTGGACCGGCATGCCCGACCCGCGCTGGGTGTTCCACGTCGGCTGGTCGGCGGGTGCCGGCCGGGAGGGAACACGGATACGGCTGGTGACGGGCGGGGTGTCCTGGATGGTCATGTGCGAAAGCTCCTGCGTGCCGGGTGAATGAAGTCGACCGGCAAGGCTTCGCCCCGCGGCGGGGAGCCGGTCTGGTCAGGCCCCGTCGCGGCAACGAAGGAGGAGAGCACGCGCCACGGCCGTCAGCCTAGCCACCGCGACCCCGGGCGGCGAAACCCCGGTCCCACATTCTGGGCCGAACGGCGTAGCGAGGTTGCTCCCACGCGCCGTTTCGCCCAGAACGGCGACGGGCATTCCTTTCCCATGACTACTCGTAGTAGGTGGGCCGTCAGCAGTGGCCGCGGCACAGCGGCGCGAGTCATCACCGGTATCGGCGCCCTGTTCGCGCTGATCGAGGTCGTCTACATCCTGTTGCACCTCTTCGGCGCCAACCAGGCGAACCAGTTCTTCCAGTTCGTCAGGTCGCTGGCCGAGCCACTCGCGCTGTTCTTCCCCGGCCTGTTCCCGATGGCCAACAACAACCTCGAGATCATCGTGAACTACGGCCTCGCCGCCGTGTTCTGGATCGTCGTCGCCGGCCTGATCGCGCGGCTCGTTTCCCGCTGAGCCGATCTCGTGCCACACTCCCGCCATGGCCGCACGTGACACCGTGGTGGGAGTCGTGGCCGGGGTGGTCCGCTGGGTCGGGCTGGTCCTGGCGCTGACCCTGGTCATCCACGTACTGCTCACCGTAGGCCAGGCCAACCCGGACAACGGGATCACGACCTTCTTCGCCGAGGCCGCCGACCCACTGGCACTCGCGTTCCGGAACCTGTTCACACCGGAGAACGCCGAACTGCGCGTCCTGGTCAACTTCGGCCTGGCGGCACTGTTCTGGCTGATCGTCTCCAGCGTCCTGTCCCGGCTGATCCGCCGGCTCGGCTAGAACGCGGGGGAGCCCCACTCACCGGCGAACGCGATCTCCGACAGCGGGAGCCGCCGGCGCGGGGCCAGCTCGCGCTCCCGGCGGTCGTCGTCGAGGAGGTCGGGTGAGCCGGGGGTGCCGATGGCGATCACGACCAGGGGCCGGACGTTCTCCGGCAGCGAGAGGACCAGCTTCGCGCCGTCCTTGTTGAACCCGCCCATCTGGTGCGCGACCACGCCCTCGGCCACGGCCTGCAGCACCAGGTTCTCCGTGGCCAGGCCGACGCCGTACTCGGCCGACGGCAGCGGACCCTTCTCGTTCTCGGTGACCACGCAGCCGAGCACCAGCACCGCCGCCGCCGACGCCCACTCGCGGTTCCTCGGCGACAGCAGGTCCAGCAGCCGCCCGTAGGTCTCGTCGCCGCGCCGGCCGATCAGGTACCGGGCCGGCTGCGTGTTGCCGTGCGACGGCGCCCACCGCGCGGCCTCCAGCATCGCCCGCAGCGCCGGCTCGCCGACCTGCCCGTCCGGGTCGAGCGCGCGCGGGCTCCACCGCGTCCGGATCAGCTCGTGCACCGGGACACTGGTCCGGGCGGACTTGTCGGGCTCCATCAGATCGCGTACCCCCATGAGGTGATCGAGTAGGCCCCGAACCAGGAGCCGGCGACGACCAGCGCGCACAGCGTGAGCACCGCCGTCGATGGTTTCCGTTTCGCCAGGGCCGTGGCCACCGGGATGAGCAGGGTGAACGCCGGCACCATCAGCCGCGCCTTGGAGTTCATCAGGCCGTTCGAGCCGAGGTCCATCACCAGCACCCCGGCCGCGTACACCATCAGCGGCCACTCGACCCGCCGTTTGAACCCGACCACCAGCAGCACCAGCGCCACCACGATCAGCCCGACCGTGGTCACCTCGAGCACCGACCGCGCGTCGGCCAGCGCCTCCAGGCTGAACGTCACCGTCGCCACGCCGCCGTCGAAACCGGTGCCCCAGCCGCGTTCCTGCAGGCCGAACCAGCCGTTCCACTCGCCGGTCCGCACCCCGACCCAGGCCAGGTAGCCGAGCAGCCCGACCGGCGCGATCACGCCGCCGACCCACGGCCGCCACCCGTCCCGCCGCCGCACCACGGCCACGATGACCGCGAGCCCGACCGCCAGCACCAGCGCGGCGCCGGTGGAACGCACCAGCCCGGCCGCGGCACAGCACACGCCGGCCAGCACCCACCGCCGCTCCAGCACCCCGACCAGCGACCACGCCGCCAGCGCGCAGAACATCGCCTCGGAGTACGCCATCACCAGCACGATCGACATCGGCGACGCCGCGAACAGCGCCACCAGGATCAGCCCGGTCCTCGGCGAGCCGCCCCGGATGTGCCGGCCGAGCCGCGCGAGCGCGTACGCGCACGCCACCCCGAACGCGATCGTCACCGTGAACGCCGCGGTCACCAGGCCGATCCCGCCGTCGCCGTCGATGGCGGCGAACCAGCGGACGACCATCGGGTAGCCGGGGAAGAACGCCAGCGGGGTCTCCGCGGAGCGGTTGCCGAACGCGTCGACCAGGCCGGCCGGCACGCCCTCGTACCCGCTCTCGGCGATCGCCAGGAACCACTGCCCGTCCCAGGACCGCAGCGCCTCGGTGACCGACCGGCCGGTGGCCGCGGCCATCCAGGTCAGCACCAGCAGCCCGAACTCGCGGATCCCCAGGAAGATCAGCGCCGGCGCGAGCAGCGTCCAGATCCGCCGTGCCGGCCACCGAGCACGAACGGTGTCGATCAGGCGACGCTCGGTCACCCGGGGTGGCGCGGTCTCGGTGTCGGCGCCCGTCACATCCGTCGCAGACACCCCGATCCTTCCCACGTCACATCTGCCCGGCGGCTACAGCTTAGGGAGGTGGTCCAATCGGCCGGCGTACTCCCACGTCACGTGCGGAAACCGGGCCCGAATCCAAGATCTCCGCACGTGGCGGGGGCCACACGAAGGACGGAATCGATTCGCCGACT
This sequence comes from Actinophytocola gossypii, assembly GCF_025165815.1. GTDB lineage: Bacteria > Actinomycetota > Actinomycetes > Mycobacteriales > Pseudonocardiaceae > Actinophytocola > Actinophytocola gossypii. The sequence goes on from NZ_JAFFZE010000006.1 coordinate 68,343, forward strand.
CGACTAGGCTCGGCTATCGGTCGCTTCGAGGAGGTTTCGGACAGTGGCGCTCGTGGTCCAGAAGTACGGCGGTTCATCGCTGGAGAACGCGGACCGGATCAAGCGGGTCGCCGAGCGGATCGTCGCCACCCGCAAGGCGGGCAACGACGTGGTGGTGGTGTGCTCGGCGATGGGGGATACCACCGACGAGTTGCTCGATCTCGCCCAACGGGTGAACCCGGTGCCCCCGGAGCGGGAGATGGACATGCTGCTCACCGCCGGTGAGCGCATTTCCAACTCGCTGGTGGCCATGGCGATCAGTGCGCTCGGCGCCGAGGCGGTGTCGTTCACCGGGTCGCAGGCCGGGGTGATCACCGACTCCACGCACGGCAAGGCGCGGATCATCGACGTGACGCCCGGCCGCGTGCGGCAGGCGCTGGACGACGGGTACATCTGCCTGGTCGCCGGGTTCCAGGGCGTCAGCCAGGACACCAAGGACATCACCACGCTCGGCCGGGGCGGCTCGGACACCACCGCCGTAGCGCTGGCGGCCGCGCTGAACGCGGACGTGTGTGAGATCTACACGGACGTGGACGGCGTCTACACCGCGGATCCACGGATCGTGACCGACGCGCGGCGGCTCGACCGGGTGCCCTACGAGGAGATGCTCGAGCTGGCGGCCTCCGGCGCGAAGGTGCTGATGCTGCGCTGTGTCGAGTACGCCCGCCGCTACGGCGTCACCATCCATGTCCGCTCGTCGTACACCAACAAGCCGGGCACGATCGTCACCGGCTCAGTGGAGGACCTTTCCGTGGAACAGGCAATGATCACCGGCGTCGCACACGACCGGTCCGAGGCCAAGGTCACCGTCACCGGCGTGCCCGACAAGGCGGGCGTCGCGGCCCGGATCTTCCGCGTGGTGGCCGACGCGGAGATCGACATCGACATGGTGCTGCAGAACGTGTCCAGCACGATGTCCGGGCGCACCGACATCACGTTCACCCTGTCGAAGGACAACGGGCCGACCGCGGTGTCCTCGCTGGAGAAGATCAAGGACGAGCTGGGCTTCACGTCCGTGCTCTACGACGACCACGTCGGCAAGGTGTCGCTGGTCGGCGCCGGCATGCGCTCGCACCCCGGCGTCACGGCGTCGTTCTGCGAGGCGCTGGCCAGGGCCGGGGTGAACATCGAGATCATCAACACCTCGGAGATCCGGATCTCGGTGCTGATCCGCGACACCGAGCTGGACGAGGCGGTCCGCGCGATCCACGAGGCGTTCGACCTCGGCGGCGACGAGATCGCCACGGTGTACGCGGGGAGTGGTCGCTGATGGCTCCCACGCTCGCGCTGGTCGGCGCCACCGGTGCCGTCGGCTCCGTGATGATCGACATCCTGAACGCGCGCCCGGAGTGGCCGTGGGGCGAGGTGCGGCTGATCGCGTCCCCGCGCTCGGCCGGCAAGAAGCTGACCGTCCGCGGCGAGGAGCTGACCGTCCAGGCGCTCGCCCCCGAGGTCTTCGACGGCGTCGACGTGGCGATGTTCGACGTTCCGGACGAGGTGTCCGCCGAGTGGGGGCCGATCGCGGCCTCCCGGGGCGCGGTCGTGGTCGACAACTCCGGCGCGTTCCGGATGGACGACGACGTGCCGCTGGTCGTACCCGAGTGCAACCTGGACAAGATCGCCGACCGCCCGCGCGGGATCATCGCGAACCCCAACTGCACGACCCTGTCGATGATGGCCGCGCTCGGCGCGCTGCACCGCACGTTCGGGCTGCGTGAGCTGGTCGTGGCGTCGTACCAGGCGGTGTCGGGTGCCGGCGTGGCCGGCGTCGAGCGGTTGTACGCGGAGCTGGCCGCGGTGGTCGGCAAGGGCGTCGGCGTGCGCGCCGGTGACGTCCGGGAGGCGCTGGAGGCCGCCGGGCTGCCGCTGGCGGACTCGCCGTTCCCGGCGCCGCTGGCGCTGAACGTGGTCCCGTCGGCCGGCTCGTACAAGGGCGACGGCTGGTTCTCCGAGGAGCTGAAGGTCCGCAACGAGTCGCGCAAGATCCTGGGCATCCCGGACCTGAAGGTGTCCGCGACCTGCGTGCGGGTCCCGGTGGTGACCACGCACTCGCTGGCCGTGCACGCCACGTTCGAGCAGCCGGTGACCGTGGAGCGCGCGCACGAGCTGTTCGCCGCCCAGCCGTCGGTGACGCTGGTCGACGACCCGTCGAACGGCGTGTTCCCGACGCCGGCGGACGTCGTCGGCGGCGACCCCACGTACGTCGGCCGGATCCGCCAGGCGCTGGACTTCCCGAACACGCTGGACTTCTTCGTGTGCGGGGACAACCTGCGCAAGGGCGCGGCGCTGAACACGTACGAGATCGCGGAGGCCCTCGCCAAGCGGTGACCCGACGTTCGTCGCTGTATCGGAGTGGGTACACCCCGTTACAGTCGATCGTGTGACTCGTCGAACACTGTCGCTCACGTTCCGTGCCGTACTGGGTGCCGTAGCGCTGACGGTGCTCGTGCCCGGCGTCGCCCACGCCGAACCGCCCACCGCGCTGCCGGCGAGCTTCGCCGAGGCCGACGGCCGGTGGCAGCCGGCGTTCGACTACGACGGCGACGGCTGCTACCCGACCCCCGCGATCGGCCAGGACGGCACGCTCAACCCGGGCCTGAACAACTCGGGTGCGCTGAACGGCAACTGCCACGACCAGTCGGACCTGGACAACACGAACTCGTACTCCCGGTCCAAGTGCGACGCCGGTTGGTGCGCGTACCTGTACGACCTGTACTTCGAGAAGGACCAGGCCGTGCCGGGCATCGACTGCTGCGGCCACCGGCACGACATCGAGCACGTCGTCGTGTGGGTGAACCAGACCAGCGACACGGCGGAGTACGTCTCGGTGTCCGCGCACGGCGACTACGCCACGTACCCCCGGTCGGAGGTCGGCTGGGAGGGCACGCACGCGAAGGTCGTCTACCACAAGGACGGGTGGAGCACGCACTGCTTCCGCATCGCCGGCAAGGACGAGCAGCCGGAGAACCACTACGGCACCTGGCAGTACCCCGACCTGGTGAGCTGGGACCACTACCCGGCCGGCATCCGCGCCACCCTCGTCGCCGCCGACTTCGGCAGCGCCAGCCTGGCCATCAAGGACGGCGCGTTCGAGGACAACCTCCGCAAGGCCAAGCCTGACGCCATCCCGTTCGACCCGTTCGCGTGAGGGTTGTGAACATGTGGACACTCCCTGTGGACAACTTGCGAACGGCAACCGAGGTAACGAACCGGCCGGGTGCGCGACTTCCCAGGCGAGATCGCCGCTCAGGAGGACCGCCGTGCCCGGACCCGGTACCTCGTACATCTACCTCGACGCGCAGTTCGTCGCCGACCTGCACGACCAGCTGTTCCCCGGCCTCCGGCTGACCGGTCGCGAGGTCCAGCAGCAGCGGACCACCGGCGCCCAGACCACCGGCGGTTTCGCCAACTGGATGCAGCTGCAGCGGTCCGGCGGCACCATGTCCGGCACCAACGACATCTACCAGGCCCCGGACTCCGACATCATCCGCGCGAGCCGGATCGAGGCCGAGCTGGTCCGCACCTGGCGCCTGGACCGGATCAACTTCGACGCCCCCACGAGCGACTTCCGCGAGCCGGTGCTCCGCGAACTCGCCAACGGCGACACGTTCGAGCTGGTCGCCCGCGGCCTCGACCGGCGGTGGGGGTCGAACCTCGAGCGGCTGGTGAACGCCGGGAAGGAGCTGGTGAACCGGCGCCAGGCGGACCTGGCCGCCACTCGCGACCAGCGGATCACGAACAACTCCGGCTACGCGTCCGTGGTGGCCGCCTTCACCGCCCTCGACCCGGCCATGCGCGGCGACCAGGCGGTGAACCACCTCGTGTACCGAAACCCGGCCAGCGGCCTGGTCGTGGTCGTGCCGATGGCCCTGTCGTCCGTCCGCAACGCCGGGCAGCACCTCCTGGCCCCCGGCAACACCGTCGTCGTCGAGTGCGTCGGCCAGAAGCTCGGCTACGACGAGCAGGCCAACGCGGCGACCGTGTACCCACTGTGGATCAAGGTTTGACTCACACCGGCACGGCCGGTACCGGCTCCACCTGACGTTGCCGGGCGATGAGGACCGCGGCCACCGCCGCCACCAGCACCCCGCCGACGCCGGCCAGCGCGAACCCCCAGCCGGGCGACGAGTGGTCCACCACGAACCCCACCAGCGGCGCCCCGGCCGCCGCCCCGATGGTGAACGCCGAGGACTGCATGCCCATCGCCTCGCCGCGGGCCGCCGCCGGGGCCAGGCGGCTGACCTGCTCGCCGGTGGCCGCGATCGTCGGCGCGCACAGGGCCGACGCCGGGAGCAGCGCCAGCGCCAGCACCCACCACTCGCCGCCGGCCAGGCCGATCGGCACGGTCAGCAGGCCCAGCCACGCCATCAGCGTCACCTGGCCAGGGGTCCGCGACAGCGCCCCGTACACCAGCCCGCCGATCGCCGAGATCGCCGACCACACGATCACCACCACGCCGGTGTAGGACAGCTCCCCGTTCTCCCGCAGCTGCGCCACGATCGCCACCTCGGAGCCGGCCAGGATGAACACCGCGCCGGCGCCGATCACCAGCACCGCGATCATCCTCGGGGTCAGCCACACCCGCCTCGGCAGCCGTTCCCCGGTCGCCTCCGCCTGCTCGTCCGCGGTCCGCACGGCCGGGTTCACCAGGAACACCGCGGCGCCGACCGTCAGCACGCCGAACCCCATCGCGAGCATCGCCGTCCTGGTGTCGAACTGCGTGGCCAGCAGCACCGCCAGCGCCGGGCCGACCATGAACGACAGCTCGGTGGAGATCGAGTCCATCGAGTACGCCGTGCGCCGCAGGTCGGCGGGCACCAGCGCGGCGATGGCCTGCCGTCCGATCGACTGCGCCGGCAGCACCAGCAGCCCGCCGACGAAGCTGGCCACCAGCAGCCCCGGGTACGGCAGGAACCGCGCGAACAGCCAGAACGCGGCCTCGCCGAGCGTGGTGACCAGCACCATCGACCGCAGGCCGTACCGGTCGACCACCCGGCCCATGACCGGCGCGCCGAGCGCGATGCCGATGGTGGCGGCGGCCCCGGCCAGGCCGGCGGCGCCGTAGCCGTGCTCCAGCCCGACCGCGACGTGCAGGGTCAGCACCATGCCCGCCGCCGTCGCCGGGATGCGGGCGAAGAAGATGAGCACCATCAGGGTGCGCACGCCGGGAAGGGCGAACATCTGTCGGTAGAGCCGCATGGCTTGATTGACCTCTCGTGATCGCCTTTCGGCAACCAATTTACGAGCGCCTACCGACAGTTCTGGTTGCGTCCGACTCAGGCGGTCGGCCGGAACAGGTCCACCACGTTGGCCCTGGACCGCAGCGCGAGCCCGGTGCGCAGCGCGCCGGCCGCCTCGGACACCGCCTCCCGGAACCGCGACCCGAGGCTCAGGAAGCTGACGAACCCGTGGATCAGGTCGTCGTGCTGGCGCTTCACCACCGGCACGCCCGCCTCCCGGAGCCGGTCGGCGAACGCGTTGCCCTCGTCGCGCAGCGGGTCGAACCCGGCGGTGGCGATGTAGGCGGGCGGCAGACCACGCAGGTCGTCGGCCAGCAGCACGGCGATCCTCGGGTCGGTGCGCGCGGACACGTCGGGGCAGTAGTGGTCGATGAACCAGGTCATGTCGTCGTCGGTGAGGAAGAACCCGTCGCCGAACAAGTCCCGCGAGCGGCGCCGCACCGACGGGTCGGTGGCCGGGTAGAACAGCAGCTGGAACACCGGACGCGGCCCGCCCCGGCGCACCGCGTCCAGGCAGACGACCGCGGTCAGGTTGCCGCCCGCGCTGTCCCCGCCGACCGCGATCGCCGACGGGTCGGCGCCGAGCGACTCCGCGTTGGCCGCCGCGTACCGGAACGCGGCGTAGGCGTCGTCGGCCGCGGCCGGGAACGGGTACTCCGGCGCGAGCCGGTAGCCGACCGACAGCACCCGCACGTTCGCGTGCGTGGCCAGGTACCGGCAGACGCCGTCGTGGGTGTCGAGGCCGCCGATCACCCAGCCGCCGCCGTGGTAGTACACCAGCAGCGGCGAGCCCGCCGGCAGGTCGTCCGGCTCGTACAGCCGGGCCGGGATCGTGCCGTCGGTGACCGGCAGGTTCAAATTCCGGGTGTCCACGCCGCCGACGATGGGTCCGCCGAGAAGCGTGCGCCCGGCCTCCATTCGCGCCCGCGCGCCCTCGGCGGTCGTCGAGGTCAGCGACTGGTCGGTGAGGGCGGCCATCCGCAGCAGGAGCTGGGCGTCCAGGGCGAGCTCGAGGCCGTCGCGGCGGATCGGCGGCCCGGCGAGCAGCCGGCGCGCCGGTTGGGGCAGGGCGAACACGGCGTGCAGCGCGGCGCCCTGCACCGACAACGGAACCCTGCTCAACGCGCTCGACATGCGCCAAGTCTGCACCCCTGACCTGCGACGCGGTAGCGAACACGCCCAGACCCGCGATCGGGGTAGGCGAATGGGGGATGATCGGAGGAGGCGACCCACGCGGGAAGGGAGCGGCGGTGACGGTCAACGTGGTCGGGATCGGCGGTTCACTGCGGACCGACTCCCAGTCCGAGCGTGCTCTGCGCATCGCGCTCGCCGGTGCGGCGCTGGCCGGCGCGAAGACCACGCTCGTGTCGGGCGCCGACCTGGTGCTCCCGTTCTACGACCCGGCCGAGCCGGAACGCGGCCCGCTGGCGCACCGCCTGGTCGAGGAGCTGCGCGCCGCCGACGGCGTGGTGCTGGTCTCGCCCGGCTACCACGGCACGGTGTCCGGCCTGGTCAAGAACGCCCTGGACTACGTCGAGGACCTCCGCGACGACCGCCGCCCGTACCTGGACGGCCGCGCGGTCGGTTGTGTGGCGACGGCCAGGGGCTGGCAGGCCGCGGTGACCACGCTGACGTCGCTGCGCTCGATCGTGCACGCGCTGCGTGGCTGGCCGACCCCGCTGGGGGCCGCGGTCAACTCCGCCGACGTGCTGTTCGACCCGGACGGCGACTGCTCGGACGAGAAGGTGGCGGCGTCCCTTCGCACGATCGGGTCACAGGTGGTGGAGTTCGCCACAGCGCGGGTATGACCGCACTTCGGTCTGGGTAGTCCCGGACCATGACCAAGTCACCCATCACCAGCCCTCTCCCGGAAGCCGACCGCACGTCCACGGGTGCCGTCCTGCAGGCGACACTGGTGGACCTCGTCGACCTGTCGCTGATCGGCAAGCAGGCGCACTGGAACGTGGTCGGCCCGAACTTCCGCAGCGCGCACCTGCAGCTGGACGAGCTGGTCACCGCCGCGCGTCAGTTCGTCGACGACGTGGCCGAGCGCGCGAACGCCATCGGCGTGTCCCCGAACGGCAAGACGAAGACGGTGCTGGAGAGTTCCGGCATCCCGGAGTACCCGGACAACTGGCAGTCGGTGGAGTCGACGGTCGCGGCGATCGTGGAGATCCTTGGCGCGTTGATCGAGCGGCTGCGCAAGCGCATCGACGAGACCGACAAGTCCGACCTGGTCACCCAGGACCTGCTGATCGAGATCGCCGCCGAGCTGGAGAAGCAGCACTGGATGTGGCAGGCGCAGAAGGCGTAGCGACGTACGTCCGGGCTTCGGTGACCAGCCGCCGCCACCGGTCGAGTTCGGCGGGCATCGTCGGCTTGGGCACCATCACCCACTCGCGGGTCGGCCGCCCGCCGGAGCGGAACGGCACGGCCTCGCCGCCGTCGACCATCGCGGCGGTGACCTCTGCGGGCAGCTTGACCACGAGCCGGTCCTTGGTGACGAACGCGTACACCCTGTCGTGCACGCGCAGCACGTCCTTGCGCATGGCCCGGCCCATGACCACGCCCGGTCGGCGCAGCTGCTCGCCGGCCAGGTCGTCGAACAGCTCCCGGGTGGTGACGGTGAGCAGGTCCGGGCCGGGGTCCCCGCCGGCGGCAACGGTGCGCAGCCGGTCCAGGAAGTACACCCAGCCGGCCGCGTACCCGCTGCCCTTGGTGCCCGGCAGCCCGGTGTGCTCGAGGTCGACCCTGGTGCCCGTGGTCGTCGGCGTGAGGCGGAACTCGACCCGCGACGAGCCGGCCGGGAACTCCTCGCTGCCGGCCACGCCCCAGGTGACCACCATCCGATGCGGCGCCTCGACCTCGACGTAGCGGCCGCGGATCGGCGTGCCGTCGACGTCGACGGTGAACTCGCCGCCCGGCTCCGGGTGGAGCACCGCGTGCTGACCCATCCAGGCCACCATGCCCTCGGGGGTGGTGAGGTGCTCGAACACGACCTCGGGCGGCGCGTCGATGTCGATCGAGCCGCGGTACTCAGCCATCGGCCGACCTCCGCTCCGCCGCCTGTTTGAGGGCGGCCAGCCGGTCGGGCCAGAACGAGTCGAGGTACTCGCGGACCGCACCGAAGCCGTCCACCCGGACCGCGAACAGGTGCCGGGTGCCCTCGCGCCGCTCGGTCACCAGGCCGGCGCCGCGCAGCACCCGCAGGTGGTGCGACACGGCCTGCTGGGACAGCGCGACCCGCTCGGCGATCTCGCCGACCGCGCGCGGCTCGTCCCGCACGAGTTCGAGGATCGCGCGCCGGTTGCCGTCCCCGAGCGCGCGCAACGCCGCCTCGAGCCCGCTCACGGTGTCCGCCCGTAGAAGGCGAGCAGCCTGGACTCCCCGGTGTCGCCCGCCGGCAGCTCCGGCCCGAACACCGGCCCCCGGTGCGCGTCGGTGACCAGCGGTTTCCCTGCGTCGAGCAGCGGCTCGGCGAGCCAGCCCGGGATGGTCGCGCGTTCCCCGGTGGCCACGCCGACGTCCCAGCCGTGCAGGACGACCTCGGTCACGTGCAGCACGAGCACGACCCGCGCCGGCGTCGGCCCGAACGGCATCGGACAGGTCCGGTCGAGCACCCCGGGCTCGGCCCAGACCCGCGCGGCCCGGTCGGCCACCTCCTCGAAGGTGACCCCCTGGGCGGCCGGCGTGCCCTCGACCGCGTCCAGCTGCATCGCCAGCGCGCCGACCAGGTGGTTCAGCAGCTGCCGCAGGTTCCAGTCGGGGCACGGCGTCGGCGCGTCCAGGGCCGAGGGCGGCACGGCGGCCAGGCGCTTCCCGGTCCACGCGTACGCCTCGTCGAGCAGGTCCACGAGTGGCATGCCCGAATACAAACACGCGCTTGTACAAGCGTCAATGATTGGACATGCCGAGTGCCCGCCGCGTGAACTCGATCTCGATGGCGACCTGCTTGATCGTCTCGGCGACGACCAGCGAGCCGTGTCCCGCGTCGTACCGGTACACCTGGTACGCGGCGCGCCGGACGGCCAGCCGGTCGAGGTAGTTGTCGATCTGCCGGATCGGGCAGCGCGGGTCGTTCTCGCCGGCGACCACCAGCACCGGCGCCCGCACCTCGTCGACGTAGGTGATGGGCGAGCACTCGACGTAGCGTTCCCGCACCTCGTCCGGCGAGCCCCCGAACAGGGCCCGGTCGAACGCGCGCAACGGCTCCATCTCGTCGGCGTACGCGGCCAGGTAGTCGGCCACGGGCACGCCGGCGACCCCCGCCGCCCACAGCTCCGGCTGCGTCCCGAGCGCGAGCAGCGAGAGGTAGCCGCCCCAGGACGCCCCGTTCACGACGCACCGAGCCGGGTCGGCGAGCCCCTTCTCCACCGCCCACGCGTGCACCGCGGCGACGTCCTCGAGTTCGGTGAGCCCCGGCCGCCCCTCGATGGCGTCGCGCCACGCGGACCCGTACCCGGTCGACCCGCGGTAGTTGACGTGCACGACCGCGAACCCCGCGTCCAGCCAGGCGGCGCGGTACGCCGAGAACCGGTCCTCGTCGGCCGAGTGCGGGCCACCGTGCAGGATGAACACGGTCGGCAGCGGCCCCTCCGGAGCGAGCACCGGCCGCGCGTACAACGCGTGCACCATCCCGTCGGACTCGACGAACACGTCCTGCAGCTCGACCGAGGCGGGCGCCTTGTGCCCCGGCGGTTCCAGCAGCACCCGCCCGGTCCCGTCCGGGAACAACGCCCGCACCACGGTCGGCTGGGCCGCGTTGGACCACGCGTACTCCACGGTCCCGTCCGGCCGCACCGACGCCGACCCGATCGTCCCGTTCGGAGTGTCCAATCTGGACAGTGCGTTGGTGTCGAGATCCAACCGGTACAACGAGTTCCGCGCCTCATGCGTGTGCAGAACGACGATCGACCGCCCGTCGGAGCACCACTCCCCGGTGACCTCCCCCGGCAGGTCGAGGCCGAGCTCGGTCTCGGTCCCCGCCACCGGGTCCCAGATCAGCAGCTCCTCCCGCCCCCGCCGCTCGTGCAGCACCAGCAACCGCTGATCCCCCGCGACCGGACTGAACGCGAGCGCGTCGAGCCCCTTCCCGGCCCCGTCCCACAGCTCCGCGACGGTCGACCCGTCCGCGACCGCCAACACCCGCAAGGCCGGATGCCGGTTGTCCCCGTGCTCCGAGTGCGCGATGGCCAGCAACGTCTCGTCCCGGGACAGCGCCGCGACCCCGCCGTCGTGCGGGTCCCGGTACACCACCTCGGCCGGCTCGTCGCCCCGCGCGACGAAGACGGTCGTCCCGTCGTCGTTCGACACCCCGACCGCGGCAACGGATCGCCCGATCTCCACGCCGGCCGGATACCCCGGCACGCTCCCCGGCATCGCGACCTCGGCGTCCGCCCCGGCGGGCCGCCCGGCGAACGCCTCCCGGACCCAGCTCCCGAACTCGTCCCCGTCGGAGTCCGCGAACCACCAGATGTGCTCCCCGTCGGGGCTGATGGCCGCGTACGAGGTGCCGTTGGGCCGGTCGGTGACCTGGCGCTGGGTTCCGGTCACCCGATCCCAGGCGTAGACCTCCCAGACCCCGCTGGAGTTGGACAGGAACAGGTTCCGGTCGGGCGCGTCCTGCGCCCACCGGGGCAGCGACACCCGCGCGGCGGTGAACCGCGCACGCCATCGCGCTTCCGCTTCCTCGTCATCGAACAGCGACTCGGGAACCACAGCCAAGGGATGATTGCTCACCCCCTGGATCCTGCCTCATCCGTGGGGCCGGTAGGCCACTAGTTCCCGTCGGGGATGCACACGGCCTGCCCGGGCGGACAGGACCCCGGGATGCTCGGCAGCTCGCCGGGATCGACCTTGCTGCTGTCCGGCGGGGAGTCGACGAACTCCGCGCACTCGGCGTCGATCGTGAACGCCCGAGGCTCCGAGGAGTCACCGGAGACCCCGATCGTCCCGTCGACCGTGACGGAGTTCCCGTCCCGCGAAACCTCGGCGGTCTGCCCGTTCGCGCCTTCCTCGTACCGGAACAGCTCCCCGTCCCGAACGCCGATGCTGAGGGACACGGTGTCCTGGTAGTGGTCCATCAGGAAGTGCGAGGCGTCGGGATCGTCGGCGTTGTACGCCTCGACCATCAGGTGCCCCTCGTGGTCGTAACACGTCGACACCGAGTCGGTCAGCTCGACCGGCTCCCCGCCAACCGTCAGCTCGATCGTCGTGACAGCGGGCTCGTCGGTGGTCTCCGTAACCTGCCCCACCGGGTCGGCGGACGTGTCGTCGGAGCATCCACTCACCGCCAACAGGAGGGCCGCCCCGACGCCGACCACCCCGGCAACGCTACGTCGCATGATCATCTGAGGTGCTCCATGATCGCATCCGATGTCGCGGCCACGATACCCACCAGACCGGTGCCGGACCCGAAAAACCGTCACATCAACGAACAGGCCCTAGGGCCGCAGTCCGAGCAACGGGGGAAGCTCAGAGCAGGCTGCGAGGAAGTGCCCGTACCTTGTGCCCGCGGCCCGGACCCGCCTTGATCGGTGTCATGGTTGCTCTCCACGTGTGGTCGCGGCAGATCTGCGCGTTAACGTGCGGTGTTGTGGCGGGAACGGCGGTAGGCGCTGATGACCGTGTACGCGGTAACAGTGACGGCTGCCGCAGCGAACAGCGCGGTAGCGGCGTTGAGGGGCCACGGTGTGACGGTCACCGTTCCCCCAGCTGGCCACACGCATTGAACGTTGACGGGATATTCGAAGAAGTACCCGCCGCTGAGATAGACGTTGTCGCCCAACTCTGGGCGATATTTCGCGCACAGGTCCTCTGCTTGGTTGGCCACGCCTGACCACAACGCGAACGTGTGCGAGTCGACTGCCCCGAGGAGCAGCCACGCCACCAACTCGACCTTCACTCCGCGCGAGCCACGTGAAGCGAAAGACAGGCGCTGCGCGGCGAGCCCGTGCACGACCTTGGCGAACACCAGCAGCGGGGTGCAGACCAGGAACATGAGGGCGATGTCGCTGGCGAACTCTTCCACGGTCCTGGTCAATCCTCACTCAGGGCGCGGAGGCGTCGGTTCTCCTCCCTGCGAAGAGCATTGAGGATATCGGCGTACCCCTTGCAGAAGGCCCGCAGGTCTTCGCCGCGTCGACTGGCCACTGCGGCCAGGTTGGTGTCCGTCATGGTGTCGTAGCGGCTGTCGAAGAACCGGTTGACTCGCGTCAGGTGGCCGCCGCCGGCAGTACGTACTCGAACTGGGTTGCGACGTTCGCGCCGCCCCGAATCATCATGCCGATGTGGTGGCGGTCTATGTCCTCGACGAGGTCATTGAGCATGAACGTGGTGATCACGTTCGTCTTCGCGATCCTCGACATGGCGTATTGGTAGCCGTTCTTGTTCGCGGGCTCGTCGCGGACCCATTCCCCGTAGAAAGTGATGAGATCGCCGCACCATCCGCCGAGGTCACCGGCACCCTTCAGCAGTAGGCATTTCGCGGTGGTGGCGTGGTTCCTTCGTCCACGTCTTTGAAGATCGTGCGCCACTGGAAGTCGTTGTACTTCGGGTAGCCCAGCCACTCCAAGGGTCAGTTTTGAGGCACGTGACGAGTCGTATCCGTTCGCCAGGTTATACACCTGACGCAAGTAGGAGAGGAACTCGTCCACACGGTCTAGGCCGACAGTCCGGTGCACTTCAAGGGCCGTCTGTGAGGGAACGACCTAAACATGGGTGTCAGGTAAGGACCCGCCCCGCAGACCCGCAGTCTCGGCTCGTCGTGCTTCAGTTCGCACGGGGACGACAAGCGCCAAGAGCTCGCAGTCAGGCAGCTAGTCAGGCATAGACGAATCAGGCCCTGTCCACATCCTCTGTGAACAGGGCCTGACCTGCGGTCGGGGTGACAGGATTTGAACCTGCGACCTCTTCGTCCCGAACGAAGCGCGCTACCAAGCTGCGCCACACCCCGGAGGTCCGAGCAGAAGTCTAGCCGACGTCCGCGCCGGCTCCGAAGCGGGCGCCCTGTTTGCTGCTGTCGGCGCCGTTACCGCCGGTCGGGCGGGGTACGAGGGTCAGCAGGCTGGCCTCCGGCGGGCAGGCGAACCGGACCGGGGCGTACGGGGACGTGCCGAGGCCGGCCGACACGTGCAGCCACATGTGCGCGCCCCACCGGGACGCCCCGCGCGCCCGGGTCCGGTCCAGCTCGCAGTTCGTCACGATCGCGCCGTAGCCGGGGACGCGGAGCTGGCCGCCGTGGGTGTGGCCGGCCATGACCAGGTCGTAGCCGTCCTCGGCGAAGGCGTCCAGGACCCTGGGCTCGGGGGAGTGGGTCACGCCGAGGCGCAGCGCGGCCGACCGGTTGGGGCGGCCGGCGATGTCGGTGTACCGGTCGCGGTGCAGGTGCGGGTCGTCGACGCCGGCCATCGCGATCGGCTGGCCGGCGACGGTGACGAGCTGGCGGACGTGGGTGAGGTCGTGCCAGCCGCGTTCGACGAGGGCGGCGCGCAGGTCGCGCCAGGGGAGCGGGATGCCGTGGATCTTCCGCTTCGACTTCACCAGGTACCGCACGGGGTTCTTCGGGCGGGGCGCGTAGTAGTCGTTGCTGCCGAAGACGAACACGCCGGGGCGCTGGAGCAGCGGGCCGAGCGCGCGCAGCACAGCGGGCACGGCGTGCCGGTGGGCGAGGTTGTCACCGGTGTTGACGACCAGGTCGGGGTCGAGCTCGTCGAGCGCGGCGACCCAGCGCTGCTTGGACTTCTGCCCGGGCATCATGTGCAGGTCGGACAGGTGCAGCACGCGCAGCGGCCGCGCCCCCTCGGCGAGCACCGGCAGCTCGGCCCGGCGCAGCGTCCAGCGGGTTCGTTCGATCCCGGCCGCGTACGCCACGGTGGCGGTGCCGACCGCGGTCGCGCCGAGTGCGGTTCGTCCGATGTTGCGCGCCATGTTGCCCACATACCGAGCCTAGATGACCGCCCACAGTAGGGTTCGGGCCATGGCTGAGCTCAAGGCACGGTTGCGGGCCGACCTCGCGGAGGCGATCAAGAACCGGGAGTCCGTCCGCATGGCGTCCCTGCGGATGGCGCTGTCCGCGGTGACCACCGAGGAAGTCGCCGGCGACGCGGCGCGCGAGCTGTCCGACGCCGAGGTACAGCGGGTGCTGACCCGCGAGGTGAAGAAGCGCCGCGAGGCCGCCGAGGCGTTCGCCGGCGCCGGCCGCGCCGAGCAGGCCAAGGCGGAGCAGGACGAGGCCGCGGTCCTCGAGGCCTACCTGCCGACCCAACTCACCGACGACGAGCTGGAGACCCTGGTCGCGGAGGCCGTAGCCGAGGTCACCGAGCAGCTCGGCGACGCGCCCGGCCAGCGGCAGATGGGCCAGGTCATGAAGGCCGCGAACGCGAAAGTCGCCGGCCGCGCCGAGGGCGGCCGGGTCGCGGCGGCCGTACGCGCCAGACTGACCGGCTGAGCAACTCCCGAAACCGCACCGGCAGCACCCGGCCAACCCCAGTACACATCCCCACCCGATCCCGGGGGCCGGCCCCGAGCCCAGTCTACAAGGGGTAGTGCCTGGTCAGCGGGGTCGTGGCGGGTCTGTGGACAAGTCGTCGCGCGAATGTACCGGTGCGTTGGTCCGCCTTCGCCGGGCGGCGCTCCACGGCTGTGGGGCGCCGCCCGGCGGGAGGTCACGGAGGCGTGCCGGGGCCTTCCTCGCCGTCCGGTGGTCGGCCGTCGCCGCCTCCGCCTCCTCCGCCGCCGGGTCCGCCGCCGTTGCCGCCTCCGTTGCCGCCGCCTCCGTCGTTGTTGCCGCCTCCGTTGTCGCCGTCGCCGCCGTTGCCGCCGTCACCCTCCGGGGGCAGGCTCGGCTCGTCCTGCTCGGTCTGCGGGGGCGGCACGTAGCCGGTGCTGATCAGGATCGTGATGGTCTCGCCCTTGAGCGCGTTGCCGCGCGGGGACTGGCTGACCACGGTGCCCTGCTGCTGGGAGGAGTTGATCTCCTCGGCGACCACCTTGTAGCCGGCCTCCTCCAGCTCGGCGGTGGCGTCCTCCTCGCTGTCCCCGACCACGTTCGGCACCCGGTTCTCCGCGCCGCCGTCGACGTAGCGCGGGGTGGTCGGCGGCAGCGGCAGCACCCGCGCGCCCTCGTGGATCGGCTTCATCGCCTCGAACCACGTTCTGGCCGGGATCCTGCCGCCGAAGATGTTGCCGTTCTCCCCGCACAGGGTCGGCGGGTCGGAGTCGCAGATGCCCTCCGGTGAACGGCCGTCGTTGAACGTCAGGACGGCCGCGGACAGCTGCGGGGTCGCGCCGACGAAGCCGGCCGAGCGGTGCTGCTGGGTCGTGCCGGTCTTGCCCAGCATCGGCCGGGTCCAGTCGTACTGGGACGCGGCGTTGGCCGCGGTCCCCCCGGGGTGGTGGTCGTCGCTGAGGCCGTGCACCAGGGTGTTCGCCAGGCCCGGGTCGACGGCCTGCTCGCACGGCTGCTCGTTGATGTCGACCTTGTTGCCGTTGCGGTCCAGCACCTCGACCAGCGGCGTCGGCGGGCACCACACGCCGCCGCTCATCAGCGTGGCGCCGACGTTGGCCAGCTCCAGCGTGGACAGCGGCGACGGGCCGAGGGTGAACGACGCGTTGCCGGGCCGGTTCGGACCCTTGGCGCGGAAGAACTCGGTCTGGCTGACCTGGTTCTCGTGCATCTCTGCGTCCGGGTTCGGGGTGTTGCCGGACATGTTCGTCGCCATGCTCTTGCGCAGGCCCAGCCGGCTCGCCATCTCGACGATCGGGGTCATGCCGACCCGCTCCTCGAGGATCACGAAGCCGGTGTTCGGCGAGGTCTTCAGCCCCTCGCGCAGCGTCATCTGCGACGGGTAGTCGTCGTTGGCGTTGCTCAGGCAGTACCAGGTCGTGTCGCCGTCGATCGGGTCGGAGGTCTGCGGGCAGTTCTCCGGGTTGCCGCCGGTGAACACGTTCGACACGTGCCGCGACGGCGTATCGATCACGTTGTTGATGCCGCCGCCCTTCTCCAGGAAGGCGGCCGAGGTGAAGATCTTGTAGATGGATCCGGCGCCGAACTTGTTCTCCACGTCGTACGGGTAGCCGAGCGTGGTCTGGCCGGCGTCGGCGTTCAGGCCGTAGTCGCGGTTGGACACCAGCGCGACGACCTCGTGCCGCTCCTTGCCGGGGCGCACGATCGCCATCGAGTTGTTGATGCCGTCGGTGGTCTTGGGCACCTGGTTCTCCGCCGCCTGCTTGGCCAGGCGGGTGGCGCGGGCGTCGAAGCTCGTCTTGATCGTGTAGCCGCCGGCGTAGAGCTGGTCCTCGGTGAACCCGATCTCCAGCAGGTACTCGAGGACGAACTGGCAGTAGAAGCCGTACTCGGGGCCGGCGCCGGTGCAGTTCGACGCGGGCTTCACCGGCTCGGGCAGCACGCCGAGCGGCTGCTTCTTGGCCTCCTCGCCGGCGGCCTCGGTGATGCTCTTCGTGCCCACCATCGTGTCGATCACCAGGTTGCGCCGGCGCAGCGACTCCTCCGGGTTCGACCACGGGCTGTACAGGTACGGGTTGTTGACCATGCCGGCGAGCAGCGCGGCCTGCGGGATGGTCAGCTTGTCGGCGGTGGTGTCGAAGTACGCGCGGGCGGCGGCGCCGACGCCGAAGATCCGGTCGGTGAACTCGACGACGTTGAGGTAGCCGGCGAGGATCTCGTCCTTGCTCATCGTCTGCTCGAGCTGGACCGCCAGCCGCGCCTCGCGGAGCTTGCGGGTGATGGTCTGCTCCTGGGCCCGCTCGCGCTGGATCTTCTTCGCCGGGTCCGGCTCCTCCCCGACCTGGTCGCGGTAGACGACGTTGATCAGGTAGTTCTTCACGTACTGCTGGGTGAGCGTGGACGCGCCCTGGGTGTCCTCGCTGGTCTGGTTGCTGATCGCGGCGCGCAGGGTGCCCTGCCAGTCGACGCCGTGGTGCTCGAAGAACCGCCGGTCCTCCACCGAGATCAGCGCGGCCTTCATCTCCGGCGAGATCTGGTCCGCGGTCAGCGGAAGGCGGTACTGGTCGTACAGGTACGCGATCGGTTTGCCCTTGGAGTCGGTGATGCTGGTGACCATCGGGGCAGGTGTCGACACCAACTCGGCCGACACGCTGTCGATCGTGTCGCTCGCCCGGTTGGACACCACCCCCAATGCCCCGACCACCGGGAACAGCATGCCGGCCATGAGCACGCCGGCGAGGAGGCAAAGACCGAGAAGTTTCAGCAGACCGTCTCCCACTCGCACGCGAACCAGCCTACGCGGGGTGGAATCAAGCCTCCGTTACCCAACCGAGTTATTGACAGTTGGTAACAGCTGCGGACCCCGTCACCCGGATGGGAACCGAGAAGCTCTAGAGTCCGTCAACGTCTCAACGACAGAAGCCGACGACAGGGCACCAGCCAGGTGGTCGGCACCCCGGTGGGTACGAGGTGGAAGGCACCTTCGAGGGGAACCGGGGTGATGGGTCGCGACGACGCTTTTAGGGGCGGGGGTTATGTATATCGAGCAGGCGGACTGGCGAGTCAACGCGTCATGCCGCGAACAGGACCCGGACGGATTGTTCGTTCGGGGCAAGGAACAGCGCAAGGCCAAGCTGGTGTGCATCGCGTGTCCGGTGCGCATGGAGTGTCTGGCCGAGGCGTTGGACAACCGGATCGAGTTCGGTGTCTGGGGTGGCATGACGGAGCGTGAGCGCCGTGCACTGCTGCGCCGTCGCCCGGACGTGTCGTCCTGGCTGGAGCTGCTCCAGTCGGCCCGGCGTCGGCACTCCGACGCCGACGAGGACGTCCGGGTCGGCTGAGTTCGGGGTCAGATCCCGGCCAGCCGGTCGCCGATCGTGCGCAGACCCACGAGGTCGTGCACGTCGGAGGGCATGGCCGGGACGTCGACCACCGGCACCGACGGGTGCGCCTTGGTGAATCGGGCGAGCAGCCGGCGTTCCCGCTCGCACACGGCCACCCGGTCGGCGTGCAGCCGCAGCACGGCCGACGCCAGCGGCGCCTCGCCGCTCTCGTCGAGCCGGTCGGCGGCCGCGGTCGCCTTCGACGCGGACAGCCCGGCAAGCACCGGGTGCGTCCGGTTGATCACGAGCCCGGACAGCGGCATCTGCTCGCCGGCCAGCCGCTCCACGAAGTAGCTGGCCTCGCGCAGCGCGTCCGGCTCCGGCGAGGCGACCACGACGAACGCGGTGCCCTCCGACCGCAGCAGCTCGTAGGTCCTGCGCGCCCGGGCCTTGAACCCGCCGAACATGGAGTCGAACGCCTGCACGAACGCGGACGCGTCGGCCAGCAGCTGCCCACCCACGATCGTGGACACCGCCTTGGTGAACATCGTGACCCCGGCACCGACGACCTTGCGCAGCCCCCACCCACCGGTGCGGGCCGGCCCGGACAACAGCCGGATGATCCGCCCGTCCAGCGCGGTCGACATCCGCTGCGGCGCGTCCAGGAAGTCCAGCGCCGACCTCGACGGCGGCGTGTCCACGACGATCAGGTCCCAACGGCCCTCGCCGGCGAGCTGGCCGAGCTTCTCCATCGCCATGTACTCCTGCGTGCCGGAGAACGACGTGGAGATCGTCTTGTAGAAGGGGTTGGCGAGCACCTCCTGGGCGCGCTTCTCGCCGGCGTGCGCGAGCACCATGTCGTCGAAGGTGCGGCGCATGTCCAGCATCATCGCGGAGAGCTGCCCGTCGGGCTCGAAACCGTCGACCTCGACCTCACGCGGCGTGTTCCCCAGTTCGCGCAGGCCGAGCGCCTGGGCGAGCCGCCGGGCCGGGTCGATGGTGAGCACGACGGTCTTGCGCCCGCGCTCGGCGGCCCGCAGCGCGACGGCGGCGGCCGTGGTGGTCTTGCCGACCCCGCCGGAGCCGCAGCACACGATGACCCGCATGTCCGGGTTGTCGATCAGCGCGTCGATGTCCAGTGTCATCGGACCCCCTGCTCGACCAGGTCCTCGGCGAGCTCGTAGAGGGCCGTGGTGTCGATGCCCCCGATGACCTCGGGCAGTTCGAGGGCCGGCAGGTCGACCTCGGCGAGCCGCTCCCGGGCGCGCTGCTCGGCGAGCACCCGCACCGCGTGCTCGACGGTCTCCTCGACCAGCCCGTCGAGGTCCGCCGGCGCGAGGTCGAGACCGGCGCTGGCCAGGCCGGCGCGCACCCGCGACGCGTCCACCCGCCCGCCCGCTGCCGGCGTCACCGACCGAGCCGGCAGCCGAGGCGGCCGGACCCGGTTCACGAAGACCGCCCCGGGCCGCAGCTCGGCGGCGGCGAGTTCGGTGACGGCCTCGATGGTCTCCCGGACCGGCATCTCCTCCAGCAGGGTGACGAGGTGGACGGCGGTGTCCTGGGAGTGCAGCAGGCGGACGACGCCGTCGCTCTGGCCCTTGATCGGCCCGACCTTGGCGAGGTCGGCCATGGCCTTGGTGACGTCGAGGAACTTGACGATCCGCCCGGTCGGCGGGGCGTCGAGCACGACCGCGTCGTAGGCGTGTCGGCCCTTGCCGTCCGTCCGCCCGACGGTCTCCTTGACCTTCCCGGTGAGCAGGACGTCCCGCAGCCCGGGCGCGAGGGTGGTGGCGAACTCGATGGCCCCCATCCGCCGCAGGGTGCGGCCGGCGATCCCGAGGTTGTAGAACATCGCGAAGTACTCGAGGAGCGCCGCCTCCGCGTCCACGTGCAGCGCCCGGACCTCACCGCCACCCGGCGCCGAGGCGATCCGCCGCTCCTCGTAGGGCAGGGGAGCGGTGTCGAAGAGCTGCGCGATCCCCTGCCGCCCCTCGACCTCGACCAGCAGGACTCGGCGCCCGCCGGTGGCGAGCGCCAACGCCAGCGCGGCCGCGACGGTGGTCTTGCCGGTGCCGCCCTTGCCGGTGACCACGTGCAGCCGCGCCCGGGATACCTGCTGGGTCCAGCTCACAACTCCAGAGTAAGTGGACAGTTCGGGCAGGTGCCGGACAGGCGGGTCAACTAGCGAGCAGCATCACGCCGACCACGGCCGCCACCCCGCCGGCCACACTCCAGGCCACGGCGGGCGAGAAGACGGTCAACGTGAGCACACAGAGCACGACGAGGATCGTGAACGCGATCGTTCCGTTCACGGCGACCTGCCCCCCGGTGGCACCGCGCCGGTCCCGGGTACGGGCCATGGTCAACAACACCAGCACGATCCCGCCCGCACCGAGCAGCACGGCCGCGAGCACCCGCCACGTCTCCACACGATCACCGTATCCGGCGCACGGGGGAACCTGGGGCACGCGCGGGCGCCGGGCCGGTTACAGTCCCGGGTCATGACGAAGTGGGAGTACGCCACCGTGCCGCTGCTGATCCACGCGACCAAGCAGATCCTCGACCAGTGGGGCGAGGACGGCTGGGAGCTCGTGACCGTTCTGCCCGGTCCCACCGGCGAGCAGATGGTGGCCTACCTCAAGCGCCCGAAGGGCTGACCGCCATGACGACCTGGAGCGACAGGCTCGACGTGCTCGGCATCAACCTGCCCGCCGTCCCGGCGCCCGCGGGCGCCTACGTGCCGGCGATCAGGACCGGGAACCTCGTCTACACCGCGGGTCAGGTGCCGATCGTGGACGGGCAAGTCGCCGCGACCGGCAAGGTCGGCCAGGAGATCAGCCCGGAGGAGGCCAAGGGCCTCGCCGGGCTCTGCGCGCTCAACGCGCTCGCCGCCGTGCACGACCTGGTCGGCATCGACTCGGTCGTGCGGGTGGTGAAGGTCGTCGGGTTCGTCGCGTCCGCGGAGGGCTTCACCGGTCAGCCGGCGGTCGTCAACGGCGCGTCCGAGCTGCTCGGCGAGGTGTTCGGCGACGCGGGCCGGCACGCCCGTTCCGCGGTCGGCGTCGCCGAGCTGCCCCTGGGCGTTCCGGTCGAGGTCGAGCTCATCGTGGAAGTGTCCTAGGGAGGCGGCATGACCGACATCGAAGACCACGGGGACCCGTGCCACGAACTGCTCCTCCGGCTCGCCGGGCGGCTGCCCGACCGGCAGCTGTGGCGGCTGCGTGACTGGCTCGCCGGCGGCGCCATCGACGCGCTCGCCCGCGCGCTTCCGCTCACCTTGCTCAGAGAACGTGTCGCGATCACCGCGCGTGAGTCTCTGCTGCTCAACGCCGCGCTGTTGGACGCGGGAGCCGACGCCGGCCGCCTGCACGCCGTCCCCTGGGTGGACCAAATCGACGAAGTCGACTACACATTCACATCGGAGTCGCCCGAACGGGTGAACACGGGTGACTCCGAAGCAGTTGTGCTCGGGGCGATCCTCCATGGCCGTCCCGAGCTGGTCGATGTGCGTGGGAGTTGGCGACGGCATCGGTCCGGGGTCGGTCCGGCCACCAGGATCGTGCTGGTCACAGCGTCTTCGGGCTGCGCTCGATTGACCGGGGAGTTGCAGCGCGTGCTGCGGGCGCTCGGAACGCACGAACCGGGTGTCGAGGTGATGCCGGAGGGCATCGACCTCCCGCCGTACCACAGGGCGGCGCTCGCGGCGTCCGAGCCGTTGCTCCCCGGGATGGTCGTGGCTCAGGGGTAGCAGCTCGCTTCCCGCCGCGTCGGCCCAGACGAGCGGAAGGAGCCGACCGTGACCCAGGTCTCCCGGGGGAACCGGCCAGGTGTTGCGTTGCCGATCCGAATACATGAGCTCCTGCTCGGCCTCGCCGGCCGGCTGGACGACGACGCGCTGGCGGACGCTCGCCAGATGCTCGCGTCCGCCGAGCTGGACCGGGCGCTGGAGTTCGTCGCCGGCTGCCTCGCGGCCGGGCGTGTGGTGCTGACCGGACCGCAGCACCAGGAGCTCGAGGAACTGTTCGCGAGCACCTACCTCGACCCGTCGGTCATCGACCGCGTGGTCGCGAGCGACAAGACGCCGCCGTACCGGCACCGGTTCGCGGTCGGCCCGGTCGATGGCGTCGAGCCCGACCGAGGCGTGGCGGAGGCGGTGCGCCCGGTCCTGGACGTCCTGCCCGACGTCCGCTCGATGTGGTGCGTGTGGCGGCTGACGCCGTCGGGTCCGATCTCCGGCCCGGTGCCGCACCGCGTGGTGCTGGTCGGCGTCGGCCCGGGGGGCTTCGCGCCCGCGACGGCGTACCGGGTCGAGTACGCCCTGCGCCGGGCCGGCATCCGCGCGTCCGTGGAGGTCCTCGTCGACGGCGCCCAGCCGACCGACTACCACCAGGAGGCGATGCGCTGCGCGCGACAGGTCCCTTTCGATGACCCCGGGCCAGGCGGTGGCGGTGGCCGCCCGCCGATGAGCCCGGCAGAGCCGGTCCGCGCGGAGTCCTTCGCCGCGGAACCGGTCCGCGCCCACGCGACCCCGGACCGAGCCGAGGTACCCGCGACCAGCGCCCACCGACCCCCAACGGCCACCCCGCCACCCCTTCCGAACACGAACGGTTCACCGGCCCCGATGCCGCCCGCGAGCGGCCTGTCGGCCCCCGCCGACCCCCCGACCCCGCCGAAGACCGACGCCGGTCCGACGGCGTCCGCAGGTTCGGTGGCCACTGCGGCAGGTGCTGGTGGTCCGACGGCTTCCGGGCCGGCCGCAGGTTCGGTGACCCCTGCGGCGGGTGCTGGTGGTCCGGTCGCTTTCGGATCGCCGGCTGCCGTGCCGCAGGCCTTCACGGCGCCGACTGCCGATGGTCCGGTGTCTGCTGGGCCGTCGACGGCCGATGGTTCGGCGGCTTTCGCGCCGCCGGCTGGCGGTGACTCGGCCGCGGGCGCCGGCCCGGTGGCTTCCCCGCCACCGGCCGCTGATGGTTCCGTGCCGTCGGCTGCCCCTGGTCCGGTGACGGCGTCCGCCGATGGACCGATGGCCGACGCCCCGGCTGCTGATGTTTCCGTGGCGGATGTGTCGCCGGTCGCCGCCGGTCCGGTGCCCGCGGTGTCGTCGGCGCCTGATGACCCGGTGGCTGTCGCGCCGCCGGCCGCCGATGGCCCGGCTTTCGCGGCGTTGGCCGCTGGCGGCCCGGTGCCCGCCGTGCCGCCGGTTGCTGGGGCTGACCCGGTGGCTTCCGCGTCGCCGGCAGCCGACTCGGCGTCCGGGACGCCGTCGACCGCTGATGGCCCGGCTTCCACGCCGCCGGCCACTGACGGCGCGGTGCCTGCCGCGCCACCGGCTGCCGCGCCTGGCCCAGTTGCTCCCGCGCCGCCGGCTGCCGATGGCCCGGTGGCTCCCGTGCCGCCGGTCGCCGATCCTTCGGCGTCGCCGGCCGCTGACGTCCCGGCCTTCGCGTCGCCGGTTGCCGATGCCGGCCCGGCGGCCTCCACCTCGTCACCCGCCGACGGGTCGGCAGCGCAGACCCCGCCGGTCGCCGCCGCGCCGTCGCCTGCCGAAGCGGCGCTGGCGGCCTCCGACGGGGACGCGCTGCCGCGGCGCAAGCCCGCGCCGGCGCCCGTGGCCGAGGTGAAGCCGCCGTCGCCGTTCGGGGTGGAGCCGCCGCCGATCGACTCGGTTCCCGCCTCGCCGCCGCCTCCGTCCCAGCGGCCTACTCGGCTGTCGCGGCCGAAGCCGGTCGAGTCGATGAAGTCGGTGTTCGAGCAGGAGCGGTTGCCCGAGGAGGAGACCCCGCCGCAGCCGCCGTCGGCTCTCCGCGCGGAGAATCCGACGAACTCGCGGCCATCGCCTCGGCGGCGGGCACGGCGTGCCGAGAACGAGCCGCCGTCGCGGCCTCGGCTGGTCCCCGCTCCGGAACCGGAGCCCACGCCGACCGTCGACAAGCACTCCGCGGCGCTCGTCGACGAGATGCTGAACACCCAGGAGCGCAACCTCCTGCGCGAACTGCAGGACGAGCTCGCCCGCCGGGAGAAGCAGGACAACCCCGGCCCGTGGCGCTCCGGCCGGCACGGCAGGAAGGGCCCGATCGCCGTCAACGGCGTGCCGCCGCACCCCGACCGGGGCTACGGCTCCGCCTAGTCCACCAGCGCGGCCTGCACGGCGCCCAGCAACCGCTGGAGGTGCAGGCCGCGCCGGATGTCGGTCGGGTGTTCCGTCCCGCCGGTGCGCACCAGGTCGATGAACGCGTCGAGCAGGGCGGCATACCGGCTACCGGGGTCGCCGGAGGCGTCCAGGTGCCGGTAGCCGTGCTCGCCGAACACCGTGAAGTCGTTGACCTGCGGCTCCGCCGGCGTGTGCATGGTGAGCGTCGCCGTGCTGGTGGCGCCGGACTCGTGCCCGAGCAGCAGGTGCCACACCGCCCCCGGCTCGGCGAAGTGCGCGTGCAGCACCCGGGTGACCGGGCCGAGAGCCGCGTCGAGCAGGTCCAGCGTGTGCGGGCCGATGTCGGCGAGCGCTCCGCCGTCGTGCCGCCACGGGGACGCCTCGTACCGCATGTCGAGCAGCGTCGAGGAGATCCAGCGCGCGGCCCCGCCGTGCCAGCCGCCGACCCGCCGCACGTCGTCGAGCCACCCGGCGACCTCGGGGGCGTACCGGAACGTCAGCACCATCAGGGTGGCGACGCCGACCCGCTCGGCCGCGTCGACCAGCCGCCCGGCCTCCTCGACCGTGCTCGCCAGCGGCTTCTCCAGGACCACGTGCTTGCCGGCCTCGATCGCCCGCAGCGCGAGTGGGGCCTGCACCTGCGGCGGCACCGCGAACGTCACCGCGTCGACCGTCGCGAGCAGGTCGTCGAAGGACGCCATCGGGGTCGCGCCGCCGGCGACCGCGGCGACGGACGAGGCGGCCTCGGGACGGCGCGCCCACACGGCGACCAGGTCGGTTCCGGGATGCGCGGCGATGCCGGGGCCGTGGACGCGGTGCGCCCACGGGCCGGCGCCGACCAGGCCCATGCGCAGCGTGGTGTCGTTCATGGATCACATCCTGGCAGTCCGAGGAGTGCGTAGGCTCTGGCGTGTGCGTGAGCTGCCGAGGGAACTGGTACTGCCGGAGGGGTTCGTCCCACCGGAGGTGCCGGACCCGCCCGTGCCGCCGAAGGACGCCGCCACGGTCATGCTGGTGCGCGACACCGACGCCGGGCTCGAGGTGTTCCTCATGCGCCGGGTGCTGGGCATGGCCTTCGCCGGTGGGATGACCGTGTTCCCGGGCGGCGGGGTGGACCGGCGGGACGCGGACACCTCACTCGCCTGGCACGGCCCGTCGCCCGCC
This sequence comes from Actinophytocola gossypii, assembly GCF_025165815.1. Classification (GTDB taxonomy): domain Bacteria; phylum Actinomycetota; class Actinomycetes; order Mycobacteriales; family Pseudonocardiaceae; genus Actinophytocola; species Actinophytocola gossypii. Next base: position 93,726 of record NZ_JAFFZE010000006.1, read on the forward strand.
TGGTGGGCGTCGCGGTTCGCCTGTGACGTGGGACTGGCGCGGGCGCTGGTGTGCGCGGCGGTGCGGGAGACGTTCGAGGAGTCGGGCGTGCTGCTCGCCGGGCCGTCCGAGGACACCGTCGTCTCCGACGTGCGCCCGTACGCCGAGGCGCGGGCGCAGCTGGTGAACCGGGAGCTGTCGATGGCCGGGTTCCTCGCCGAGGCCGGGCTCGTGCTGCGCGCGGACCTGCTGCGGCCGTGGGCGGACTGGGTGACCCCGGAGGAGGAGCGGCGCCGGTTCGACGCCCGCTTCTTCCTGGCGGCGCTCCCGTCCGGCCAGCGGGCCGACGGCGCGACCACCGAGGCCGCCGAGGCACGCTGGCAGCGCCCGGCCGAGGCGCTGGAGGAGTGGCGGGCCGGCCGGGTGGGGCTGCTGCCGCCGACCTGGACGACGCTGGCCGAGCTGGAGGAGTGCGCGAGCGTGGCCGACGCGATGGCCCGCGAACGCACGATCACCCGGCTGATGCCGAGGGTGGTCCGCGACGGCGACGTGCTGCGGATCGTGCTGCCCGGCGACCCGCTGTACGACGAGGGCGCCGCCCACCTCGAACCGGGGGACCGGTCATGAGCCATCCGGCGTACGGGGTGGTCCGGCCGGTCACGCCGGTCGCGTCCGTGCTGCTCGAGGACAACCCGGGCACGATGACCCTGGACGGCACCAACACCTGGCTGCTGCGCGCCCCCGGTGCCCCGGCCTCGATCGTCGTCGACCCGGGTGACGACGACGTCGAGCACCTGACCCGCGTCGCCGAGACCGGCGAGGTGGCCCTGATCCTCGTCACGCACGGGCACCCGGACCACGGCCGGGGCGCGCCCTGGCTCGCCGAGCGGGTCGGCGCACCGGTCCGCTCGGCCGGCGAGTCCCTCGGTGCCCCGCCGCTGGCCGACGGCGAGGTCATCGAGGCCGCCGGGCTGCGGGTCCGGGTACTGCACACCCCCGGCCACACCGACGACTCGGTCTGCCTCGAGGTCACCCACGACACCGGCACCGCGGTGCTCACCGGCGACACGATCCTCGGCCGCGGCACGACCGTCATCTCCGCGCTCGGCCCGTACCTCGCCAGCCTGCGGCGGCTCGCGGGGCTCCCGGCCGGGACCGCCGGGCTGCCGGGGCACGGACAGGAGCTCCCGGACCTCGCGCCGGTCGCCGCCGAGTACCTCGCGCACCGGGAGGAACGGCTCGGCCAGGTCCGGGCCGCCCTCGACCGGCTCGGACAGGACGCGACGGCCCGGCAGGTCGTCGAGGTCGTCTACGCCGACGTGGACCGGGCGTTGTGGGGCCCGGCCGAGTGGTCGGTCGCCGCGCAGCTCGAGTACCTGCGCGACGGTTAGTTCTTCGGCGGCAGCATGGGCATCACCACGTAGCGGAGATCGAGGTCGGCCGGCTCGGGGGCGCGGAACACGGTCGCGCGCATGCCGGGCTGGATCTCGACGCGCACCGGACCGCCGAGGAACGGGCGGAGCGCGTCGGTGAGGAACCGGGACTGGTAGGCCTGGGAGGTCCGGTCCCCGGTCACGGTGGCCTTCACCGACTCCTCCGCCTCGCCGGCCCGCTGGTCGGCGCCGCGCAGCCGGACCTCGCCGTCGCCGACCTCCAGCAGCAGGACGCCCCGCGCGTCGGTGTACAGGCCGACCCGGCGGACGGCTCCGGCCAGGGCGTCGGCTTCCAGTTCCAGCGTGGTGTCCACGTCGGACACGGACACCTTCGACTCGTGCAGGAAGCTCCCGTCCAGCACGGACGTCGCCGCGTGCGTCCCCGACCAGGACAGCCCGAACCGGTCGCGGTCGGCGTGCAGCACCACGTCACCCGCGCCCGCTGCCTGCTTGGCGATCTCGGCCAGCAGCGACGCCGGCACCAGCGCGTCCACCGGCTCCCCGGCCGGCCGCCAGCCCAGCGACGCCACCGCCATCTGGTACCGGTCGGTCGCCACCAGCACCAGCCGCGCGCCCTCCGACCGCACCCGCACGCCGGTGAACATCGGCAGCGCCTCGTCCCGGGACGCCGCCGTCGCCACGGTGGCCAGCGCGCTGCCGAACACCGCGCCGTCGACCGTGCCGACCCGTGCCGGCGGTTCCGCGACGCCCGGGTGCACGTCGGCGTCGAGCAGCGGCAGCGCGAACCGGGCGCCCGGCGCGCGGATCGCCAGCTTCGACCCTTCGACGACCAGCCGGACCTGTTCCAGGTCCAGCGCCCGTAGCGTGTCGGCCAGCGGCTTGGCCGGCACCAGCACCCGGCCCTCGGTGTGCACCACCGCGGCGCGCTCCACCCTGGCCGCGCGCTCCCGGTCGGTCGCCGCGAGCGACACGCCGTCGCGCCCGGCGGTCAGCAGCACACCGGAGAGCACCGGGTCGATGAGCTTGCCCGGCACCAGCCGCACGAGCGCCGACGCGGCCGAGGCCAGGTCACCAGTGCCGACGGTCAGATCGAGGTCCATGCCGACAACCTAACGGCGACCACCGACAGTTCAGCCGACCAGGGCGGGAGCCGGTACCCCCGAGGCGACCGTGCCGCGCCGCAGCCACACCAGCAGCGCGACCAGCAGGCCCGCCCCGCTGGACGCCAGGAACGACGCCGGCACCCCGACGTGCTCCACCAGCCATCCGCTGGTCGAGTGCCCGGCCGCCAGCCCGAGCGTCACCGACGTGATCACCCAGCCGAACGCCTCGGTGGCCGTCCCCTGCGGCGTCACCTGCTCGATCGCCGTCGAGTGCGCGGTGGACTGCGGGGTGATCAGGATGCCCGCCACCAGCATCGCGACCGACAGCCAGACCAGCCCGGGGGCGATCGCCATCGGCGCGATCAGCAGCGCGAACCCGCCGAGCAGCGCCGGCAGCCGCAGGTGCATCGGCCGGGGCCACGGCCGGACCGCGTAGTACAGCCCGAACGCCACCGACGTCAGCGACCACATCGCCAGCATCACCCCGCCGAGCCACGCCTCGCCCGCGTTGGTCGCCGCCGCCGGCACCGCGACCTCGACGAACCCGACGGTGATCCCGAAGCCGAACGCGGCCAGCGCGACCGTCCGCATCCCCGGGAACGCCAGCGCGCCGAGCAGCGGCCCGTGCGCGACCGGCTCGGGCCGCACCGCGCGCGCCACCGGCGTCAGCGCGAACCCGACGCTGCCGGCGATCATGCACACCGAGCCGAGCACGACCCCGGTGCCGCCCCATGGCGCCGCGACCAGCACCCCGGCGAGCGCCGGGCCGAGGATGAAGAACACCTCGAGGCTGATGGCCTCGTAGGCGTAGGCGGCGTGCCGGACCGGTCCGGGCGGCAGCAGGTGCACCCACAGCGCCCGGGACGCGGGCCCGACCATCGGCTCGGTCAGCCCGACCAGGCCGCCGAGCGCGACGAGCACGACCGACGGCTGGTGCGCCTCGATGGCCAGCACCACCGCGGTGATGGCGGCGGCGAACAGGGTGGCGACGACCAGCAGCGGGCGGGTCGGCCCGAGCCGGTCCATGATCCGCCCCTGCGCGACCGCGCCCACCGCGACACCGATCAGCGACCCCGCCGACACCGCCCCGGCGACCGCGAACGAGCCGGTCTCGCGCTGCACGAACAGCAGCAGGGACAGCCCGATCATCGCGATCGGCATCCTGGCCAGCAGGGAGGTGAGCACCGGCCAGCCGGCGCCCGGGGTGGTCAGCGCGGCGCGGTAGTCGGAGACGCGTGCGGAGTGGGACACACGTCCCAGTATGCAATCTTTGGTACGTCCGTACCAGTTAGTTTCCGGCGATCCCCGTCACCGCGATCGTTCAACGAAAACGGTCTCGATCCGGTAACGGTGACAAGAAATCCGGTCAACTCGCACAACGGAAGGGCATACCAGTGAGTCCTACTTGTGTTGGACCGTTCGAACTCCCTCCGGGCACATGGGTCGGGGCCTTAATGCCGGAGGGCGGGGAGCGTGGGTCGTCGGGGGATGATCCACGCAAGAAGAGCCGGTGCGCCGCGTCGGGGGCGGCGCCCGGCTCTTCTTCTATGTCGACAAATCGTGAAATCGCTACCGCGCGCGACGGGCCAGTCGCTCCGGGTCCAGGATCAGCACGCTCTTGCCCTCCAGCCGCAGCCAGCCGCGGTGCGCGAAGTCCGCCAGCGCCTTGTTCACGGTCTCCCGCGACGCGCCGACGTACTGGGCGATCTCCTCCTGCGTGAGGTCGTGCATGACCCGCAGCAGACCGGCCTCCTGGCTGCCGAACCGCTGCGCGAACTGCAGCAGCGCCTTGGCCACCCGGCCGGGCACGTCGGTGAAGATCAGGTCCGCGAGCATGCCGTTGGTCCGCCGCAGCCTCCGGGCGACCACGCGCAGCAGCTGCTCGGCGATCTCCGGCCGGGTCGAGATCCACTGCCGCAGCGCCGGCCGGTCCATCGTGCGGGCGACCACCTCGGTCACCGTCGTGGCGGTCGACGTGCGCGGTCCCGGGTCGAAGATCGACAGCTCGCCGAACATGTCCGCCGGGCCCATGATGCCCAGCAGGTTCTCCCGCCCGTCCGGCGACTTCCGGCCGAGCTTCACCTTGCCCGACTGGATGATGTACAGGCGGTCACCGGGCTCGCCCTCGGCGAAGATCACGTGCCCGCGTGGAAACTCGACCATCTCCAGCGTCTGGGCGAGCGCCTCGGCGGCCGCCGGCTCGACGCCCTGGAAGATGCCGGCCCTGGCCAGGGTCTCGTCCACCTTCGTCCCTCCCAATCAGACTCGGGCCGGCAGCGCGCCGGCCCTCGATCCAGGGCTACTCCGCCCCTGATCACCAGTGGAAGTGTAGGGCGTGTGCGGTGGATCACCTCGCAGGGCGTACTACCGGTATGTCGCGGTCAGGGCCCCGGCCTGGGAATACGCACCGTCGGCTGCCGCATGACCTTGCGCGCGCGGGCCTTCGCCCTGCCCCGCCGCAGCCGGAACAGCTCCAGCGCACGACCGATGCCGTGCCCGTAGAGTGCCCGCACCTCGTCCGGCCGGGCGTTCTCGAGTAACTCCTCGACCTCGTCCTCCTGCACGGCGACGTGCCGGAGTCGGCTCTCCACCCGCTCCATGAACAGCGCGAAGAACATCACCACGATGGGCACCGCGAACACGAACCAGACAGCCATAGATCCTTGATCCTCGCTCAGGTCGGTGGAGATCGCAGGGTTTCGCTGAGTAGACGTCCAGGGCACGGTTGGGGTTGTTCGGCGGCCCGTAGGCTATCGGGGTGCCACCAGCCACCCGTCAACTACCCCGAGGCGACTCGGCCGAAACGGGGCCGAGCACCGCGCTGGTCCGCCGCGCCCGGCGGATGACCCGGGTCCTCGCCGAGGCCTTCCCGGACGCGCACTGCGAGCTCGACTTCACCAACCCGCTCGAGCTGACCGTCGCCACGATCCTGTCCGCGCAGAGCACCGACGTGCGGGTCAACCTGACCACGCCCGCGCTGTTCGCGCGCTACCGCACGGCCGCCGACTACGCCGGTGCCGACCGCACCGAGCTGGAGGAACTGGTCCGGCCGACCGGGTTCTACCGGAACAAGACGTCCTCGCTGATCGGTCTCGGCCAGGCGCTCGTTGAGCGCTTCGACGGCGAGGTGCCGAACAAGCTCGAGGACCTGGTCACCCTGCCCGGCATCGGCCGCAAGACCGCGAACGTGGTGCTCGGCAACGCCTTCGGTGTCCCCGGCATCACCGTCGACACGCACTTCGGCCGGCTGGTCCGCCGGTTCGGCTGGACCGAGGAGGACGACCCGGTCAAGGTCGAGCACGCGGTCGGCGCCCTGGTCCCGCGCAAGGACTGGACGATGCTGTCGCACTGGGTGATCTTCCACGGCCGCCGCGTCTGCCACGCCCGCAAGCCCGCGTGCGGCGCGTGCGTGCTCGCCAAGGACTGCCCGTCGTTCGGTGCCGGGCCGACCGACCTCGAGACCGCGGCCAAGCTGGTCAAGGGCGACGAGGCGCCGCACCTGATCGACCTCGCCGAACGCGTCCGCAACGGCTACAAGCCGGGACGGGTCGGCTCCGCGTGACCAGCGCGGCGCGGTGGTCGATCGCCGGGTTGATCCTGGTGGTCGCCGCCGTGATCGCGATCTGGCCGAGGGGCGAGGAGCCGCCGCCCGCCCCCGAGCCGCCCACGCCCGACCTCGCCGCCGCCAGGAGCGCGGCGGCGCTGCCCGCGTGCGCGGCCGGCTCCGACGGGCCGAGCACGCTCACCGGCGTCGGGGTCACCTGCCTCGCCGACGGGTCCGAGGTGGACCTCGCGGCGGTGCTCGGCCGGGGCCCGGTGCTGGTGAACGTCTGGGCCACGTGGTGCCAGCCGTGCCGGGAGGAGCTGCCGCTGCTCGCCAGGTACGCCGCCGAGCCGGACGCCGTGCCGGTCGTCGGACTCGCCGTGCAGAGCACCGAGGCCGGAGCCCTGGACCTGCTGGCCGCGCTCGACGTGCGGTTGCCGATGGTCCTGGACACCGGCGAGGCGGCCGCGCGGGCGCTTGAGCTGCCGGCCGGCCTGCCCGCGAGCTACGTGGTCGAGGCAGACGGCACCGTGCGGCTGGTGCGCGACCCGCGCCTGTTCCGGTCGGTCGAGGAGGTACGGCGGGCGGTCGATGCGCCGTGAGCGCCGGCCCGCTCGTCGACCCGGCCGGGCTGCCGGCCTGGCTGCGTCCGCTGGTGGCCGGCACCAGCGACCTGGACCACCCGACGCTGCGCCGGCTGTCCGCGCCGGACGCGGGCGGGCGTGACGCGGCGGTGCTGATCCTGCTCGGCGAGCACGAGACCCGCGGCCCGGACGTGCTGCTCCAACTGCGGGCGGGCGGCGACGACGCGCACGCCGGCCAGGTCGCGTTCCCCGGCGGGTCGGCCGAGCCCGGCGACGACGGCCCGGTCGGCACGGCGCTCCGGGAGGCCGTGGAGGAGACCGGCGTCGACCCGGCCGGGGTGCGCCCGGTGGCGCTGCTGCCCCGGCTGCACATCCCGGTGTCGAACTTCCACGTCACGCCGGTGATCGCGCACTGGGAGCGGCCGAGCAGGGTGTGGGCGGTGGACCCGGCGGAGACCGCCGCGGTGGCCAGGGCGCCGCTGGCCGACCTGGCGGACCCGGCGAACCGGTTCCAGCTGCGGTCCCCGTCGGGGTACCTCGGGCCTGGCTTCGCGCTACCGGGCATGCTGGTGTGGGGGTTCACCGCGATGGTGCTGACCCTGGTGCTGAACGTCGGCGGGTTCGAGCGGCCGTGGGACGGTGGCGACATACGGGATCTTGACGCGGCATGGCGTTCAGTTGGCTCGGTCGTCGGGGAGGTGGACGCGTGAACTGGGTCGACGTGCTCGTGATCGCGCTGGCGGTGCTGGCCGCGATCTCCGGGGCGAGGCAGGGCGTGCTCACCGCGCTGCCCGCGTTCGTCGGGGTGCTGCTCGGCGCGATCGCGGGGATCAAGCTCGCGCCCATGGTGGTCCGGCACATCGAGTCGACGCCGACCAGGGTGGCGTTCGCGGTCGCGGTGTTCGTGCTGCTGGTCGCGCTGGGGGAGACGCTCGGGGTGTGGCTCGGACGCAGCATCCGGCAGCGGATCCGCTCACCGAAGCTCGCCGGTGTGGACAACGCGCTCGGTGCCGTCGTGCAGGGCGCGGTCGTGTTCGTGGTCGCCTGGCTGATCGCGCTGCCGCTGGTCACCGTCGGCGGCCTGCCCGGCCTGGCCTCGGCGATCCGCGGGTCGACCGTGCTCGGCGGCGTGAACAACGTGATGCCCTCGGCCGCGCAGAACCTCCCGGACGAGCTGCGCAAGCTGCTCGACGTCTCCGGCTTCCCGGCCGCCGTCGACCCGTTCGACCGGACCCCGAGCAAGGACGTCGCCCCGCCCGATCCGGCCCTGCAGGGCAGCGCGGTCGTGCAGCGGGTACGGCCGAGCGTGCTCAAGATCCACGCCAAGGCGCCGTCCTGCTCCAGGGCGCTGGAGGGCACCGGCTTCGTGATCTCCCCCGAGCGGATGATGACCAACGCCCACGTGGTCGCCGGCACCAGCGAGGTCAGCGTGGAAACCGACGACGGCCCGCTGGACGCGCGGGTGGTGCACTACGACCCGAACACCGACGTCGCGATCCTGGCCGTACCCGGCCTGTCCGCCACCCCCCTCCCGTTCGCCGACGACCCCGCCGAGTCCGGCCAGGACGGCATCGTCCTCGGCTACCCCCTCGACGGCCCGTACACCGCGTCCCCCGCCCGAGTCCGCGACCTGATCAACCTCACCGGCCCCGACATCTACGACTCCCGCACCGTCACCCGCGAGGTCTTCACGCTCCGCGCCCTGGTCCGCAGCGGCAACTCCGGCGGCCCCCTGATCGACACCCAGGGCCGCGTGATCGGCGTGATCTTCGGCGCCGCCGTCGACAAGTCCGAAACCGGCTTCGCCCTCACCGCCGACGAAGTGGCCGACGAGCTCGAATCCGCCCCCGACCTCTCCCGCTCCGTAGGCACCGGCTCCTGCGCCGCCTAACCCCCGCGAGTCGTACGTTCCCGTCGCGCGAGTCGTACGTTCCCGTCGCCGGGTCAGGCGCGCGGGATGTCGCGCCCGGTCGGCCGGTACTCCAGCAGCAGCACCCGGCCGTCCAGCGCCCGGTGGCCGACCAGCTCCAGGTCGGCCGCGGCCGCGCCGGCGAAGAACGGCTCCCGCCCGTCCGGGCCGACGAGCAGCGGGAACGTCATCAGCAGCAGCCTGTCGACCAGACCCGCGGCACACAGCTGCCGCGCGATCGACAGGCTGCCCATCGTCCGCATCGGGACGCCGCCCTCGCGCTTGAGCCGGGTGATCTCGGGAACCAGGTCCCGGCAGACGCGAGTGTTCGGCCAGGTGGCGGCTGGCAGGGTGTGGGAGAACACCACCTTGTCCAGCTCGGTCATCCGGTCCCAGTCGGCGTCCCGGACCTCCTCGGGCGGGTCCGCGAACATCTCGTAGGTCCGCCGCCCGAGGACGAGCAGCTGGGGCTCGGCCAGCTGCTCGTCGATCCACTGCCGCAGCTCAGGCCCGTGATAGCCGAAGTAGCCGGGGGAGACCGCGCTACCGGCCCACCCGTCCACCGACACGAACACTTCCACGGCCAGGTTCACAAATTCAGTTTTTACGTAAACGCGAGTTTTGTCAATGTGCGTGTGCCGGATCGACGCGGCGCCGGAGCAGGCAGAACTCGTTGCCTTCGGGGTCGGCGAGCACGTGCCAGGACTCCTCGCCGGTCTGTCCCACGTCGACCTTCCGCGCGCCGAGGGCCAGCAGACGCTCCAGCTCGGCGTCCTGGTCCCGGTCGGTGGCGTTGACGTCGAGGTGCAGGCGCAGCTTGTCCCGCTTCGGCTCCGGCACCCGGCTCAGGATCAGCGTCGGCTGCGGGCCGCCGAACCCGACGTCCGGCGGCCCGATCTCGATGTCCTCACCCTCCCGGCCGAGCTCGACGTAACCCAGCACGGCGGACCAGAACTCGGCCAGCCGTTCCGGGTCGACGCAGTCCAGGATCAACTCGGTGATGCGGCAGCTCATCCGCCGGACGGTACCGGCGCCGGACGGACGGGCCCGGTGCCCGTCGAGGACGAACCCGTGATTGTCGGTACCTCGTGACAGGGTGCGCCGGTGACACAAACAGATCCGCGACCGCGGCTACGCGCCGCGCTCGACCAGACCGAACACCAGATCAACGCGGTCGGACACGCCGACCTGGGCCTGCCGACACCGTGTGCCGAGTACGACCTGCGGACCCTGCTGGCTCACCTCGTCGCGGTTCTGCGCAAGCTCACGGCTCTCGGCAACGGCGAGGGCACGGCCGACGTGCCGGACCCGGCCGACGACCACACCGACGACTGGGGTGAGACGTTCCGCGGCGCTCGTGCCGAGCTCGAACAGGTCTGGACGTCCGACTCGGCACTCGGCAAGAGCTACAGGTTGCCCTGGGCAACGCTGAGCGGACAGGAGCTGCTGGCGGCGTACACGCACGAATTCACCGTCCACTCCTGGGATCTCGCCCGAGTCACCGGTCGCAGCGCCGACCTCGACCCGGTTCTGGCGGAGGTCGCGCTCGACTGGTTCACCCACAACCTCACGGCGGAGGATCGCGGCGAGGGCGGACAGTTCGGACCGGTCACCCCGGTGGCCGACGACGCCGACGTGTACCTCCGGCTCGCCGGCTTCGTCGGCCGACCGGTGTAGCGCCGGCTCATCCACCGGACCGATCCGCCGGGCAGGTCGCCCCGCGGCGCGGAAGCTCCAGGTCGACCAGATAACGGGTGGTGGCCTCGACCGTGCACGGGGTGCGGTCGACGACGCCGTGCCCCCAGCCCTCGTAGGTGAGCAGCCGGCCGTGGTCGATCTGACGCGTGACGTTCCGCGCCCACTCGATCGACGTCGCCGGGTCGTGCGCGGAGTTGAGCACCAGCACCGGCGTGTGGTCGATGTCCAGCCGGTGCTGGGGGTTGTTCGTCTCCGCCGGCCAGGCCGAGCACAGCGTCACCGGCAGCCAGGCGAAGTGCGTGCGCAGCGTCGGCGCCGCCCGGTTCTGCTGCGCCCAGAGCCGCTGCCACTGGCGCTCCGAGCGGATCGACACGCGGTGGTCGGCGCAGAACGCGGCCACGGGGAACGGCTCCGTCTCCTCGGCCGCCACCCGCGCGGCCGGCGCGCCGTCGGCGAGCGAGCGCAGGAACACCGCGGCCTCGGCCGAGCTCGGGCCGTAGAAGAAGCTCACCGTCCGGTTGACCAGGTCCATCGGACGCACCGGCCCGCCGGAGGTCGGGTCGACCAGCTCGCCGGCCACCGACTTCGCGTACAGCGTGTCGTACACCGCGTCGACGTCCTGGCCGTGCAGCGCGCACTCCTCCGCGCGGTCGCACCACGAGGCGAACTCGCGGAACGAGTCCTCACCGGTCGCCGTCTGCGTCCACAGGAACCGCCGCGGCGACAGGCTGTGGTCGAACACGCTGTCGAGCACCAGGGCACGCACCCGGTGCGGGTACCGCTCGGCGTACATCGCCCCGGCCAGCGTGCCGTAGGAACGCCCGTACAGCGACAGCTCACGCTCCCCGAGCGCGGCCCGGATCGCGTCCACGTCCCGGGCGACGCTCACGCTGTCCAGGTGGTCGAGCAGCGGGCCGGTGTGCTCGCGGCAGCTCTCCCCGAGCGCGCGGGCGTAGTCCCGCATGCCGGCGAGCGTGGCGCCGGCGTCGGGGTTGGTGACCGGCAGGTTCGCGACCAGCTCGGCGTCACACGTCACCGGGGCGCTGCGGTTGGTGCCACGCGGGTCGAAGCTCACCACGTCGAACCGGGAGCCGATCTCGTCCGGCAGCGGGTCGCGGTCGAGCAGCCGCCGCACGCCCGAGTCGCCGGGCCCGCCGGGCAGGTAGAACAGCGTGCCGATCGGATTCTCGACGGCGCGGCGGGCCACGGCGACCTCGATCGTGTCGCCGTGCGGCCGGGACCAGTCGATCGGCACCGTGATCGTCGCGCACTCGACGGCGGCGTTCTCGCCGCACTGCGCCCAGTCGAGGTCCGGCGTGGCGGCCGCGGTGGCGGCACCGGCGAGCGTGGCGCCGACCGCGACCGCGGCGAGCAGTGTCGTGGTGCGAAGCAGTCTCATTGCTCGAATGCTGCTCCGCGCAGGGCCGCGCGGGCTCCGGGAAGTCCCCGAGAAGTCCCGGGGTCACGACCCGGAGAGGAACTCCGTGAGCACGCGGTTGCTGATCGCCGACGCCTCCTGGTGCGGGAAGTGCCCGACCCCGTCCAGCAGCCGGGTGCGCAGCGGGCCGTGCGCCCACGCGCCCGACGCCCGGATCGTCCCGGGCAGCACGCACGGGTCGGCCGCGCCCGCGAGCTGCAGCACCGGCGTGGTGATCCGCCGCTGCATCACCTCGCCGAACCGCCTGCCCTCGCCGCGCAGCTGCGCGCGCACCGCCCAGCGGTAGTACTCCAGCGCGCTGTGCGCGACGCCCCGCACCGACATGGCCCGCCGGTACCGTTCCACCACGTCGTCGAATCCTGGTTGGACAGTCCACTCCGGACCGGACCAGCGGCGTAGGAGGGTCTCGACGGTGGCCGCGTCGTCGCGGGTCAGCCAGCGTTCCGGCAGCAGCGGGACCTGCGCGCGGAACACGTGACCGAGCGCGCGCGCCTGGTTGGTTCCCTTGCGCCGCAACGCGGTCCGCCGGATCTCGCGGCGCAGTGCGAGCGGGTGCGCGGCCGCCACCGCGCTGACCGAGCGCACCAGCCGGGGGTGCATCGCGGCGACCGTCCACGCGAGCGTGCCGCCCCAGCCGTGCCCGACCAGGTGCGCCCTCGGCTCGCCGAGCGCCTTGACCAGCCCGCCGACGTCACCGGCGAGCGTCCAGGCGTCGTAGCCTCGGGGCGGTTTGTCCGAGTCGCCGTACCCGCGCAGGTCCACCGCGACCGCGCGGAAGCCGGCGCCGGCCAGCGCGGTGAGCTGGTGCCGCCAGGTCCACCAGAACTCGGCGAACCCGTGCAGCAGCAGTACCAGCGGGCCCTCGCCGGTCTCGGTGACGTGCAGCCGGATGCCGTTCGCGTGCACGTCCCGGTGCTGCCACGGCCCGTCGATCCGGACGGTCGACGGGTCGGGCCGGGAGCGCACGACGGCGGTGCTCAGTGCCGGGTCCGATCAGACACGGCGGGCCGGGGCGTTCGCTGGTCCTGGCTCGTCGTCGTCGCCGCGGCTGCGGAGTACGGCGGCCGTGTCCTTCATCGAGTCGATCGTGCGCTTCGGCGCGCGGATCGCCCGGACCTTGCGGTACCCCAGGTAGCCCGCGAGCCCGGCGACCCCCAGCATCGCGCCGAACACGATGAGGAACGCCGACCAGCGCGGCAGCCACTCGGCCAGCAGCTCGGCGGCGAAAAAGAAGAAGAAGAACGAGCTGTACGCCAGGACGACCAGGGCGAGGATGAACCAGACGCTGCCCTTGAGTCCCTTCTTGATCTCGCCGGCGACTTCGGACTTGGCCAGCTCGACCTCGGCCCTGACCAGCGTGGACAGGTGCGTGGTCGCGTCCTTGACCAAGTTCCCGATCGACTGCTCGCCCGCGGCGCCGGTCTCGTCCGCGAGCGGGATGGACGGGACCCGCGGCAGGCCTTCTGAGTTCTCGCGCGCACTGGTCACCGCGTCATCGTGCCATGTGCCGATCAAAGGGGCTGTTCGGGCGCGCCGTTGTCCTCGTGCGCTCGGCTGCGCCACCGCAGCAGCCCGGCGGCGACCAGCGCCGCGACCAGGGAGGCGACGAGCACCGCGCCCTTCGCGATCGCCATGTCCTCGCCGTCCATCGCGAGCTCGGCGATCAGCAGACTGACGGTGAACCCGACCCCGCCGAGCATGGCGACCGCGACCAGGTCCCGTTTGCCGAGCCCGGCCGGCATCTCGGCGATCCGCAGGCGGACGGCCAGCAGCGCCGAGCCGGCGATCCCGACCAGCTTGCCGATCACGAGCCCGATCACCACCGCGAGCGCCATCCGGTCGTCGACCAGCCGCGCGAGGCTCTCCCCGTCGACCGGGATGCCCGCCGCGAACAGCGCGAACACCGGCACCGCGACCCCGGCCGACCAGGGCTGGAGCCGGTGTTCGAGCCGCACGCACGGCGAGTGCTCCTCGTCCGGGTCCTGGCGTACCCGGGTCAGCAGCGCGAGCGCGACCCCCGCGACGGTCGCGTGCACCCCGGTCTCGTGCACCGCGATCCAGACCCCGACCGCGAGCGGCACGTACAGCCACGGGCTGCGCACCCGCCGACGCTGCAGGACCCAGTACCCCGCGAGCAGCACGACCGCCGCGGCCGCCGCGATCAGGTCGATCGTGCTGGTGAACAGGATCGCGATCAGCAGAATGGCGCCGAGGTCGTCCACCACGGCGAGGCTCAGCAGGAACACCCGCGCACTGCTCGGCAGCCCGGACCCGGTCAGCGCCAGCACCCCCAGCGCGAACGCGATGTCCGTGGCGACCGGGATCGCCCAGGCGTCGCCGATGCGCGGGTCACCCCAGCCGACCCCGACCGCGACCAGGGCGGGCACCACCATCCCGCCGACCGCCGCGATGGCCGGCAGGATCGCGCTCCTGAACCGGGAGAGCTCGCCGACCACCAGCTCCCGCTTCAGCTCCAGCCCCGCGACGAAGAAGAAGAGGGCGAGCAGCCCGTCCTTGGCCCAGTCCCCGACGGTCAGGTCGAGGTGCAGCGCGGACGGGCCGATCGTCGTCTCGCGCACGGAGTGGTAGATGTCGGCCCACGGCCCGTTCGCCGCGATCAGGGCGATCGCCGCCGCGGCCAGGAGAATGACGCCGCCGACGGTCTCCGTGCGCAGGTAGCGCACGAACTCGCCGACGGCCGGAAGCCGTCGTGTCACACATGTCCTTTCGGCTGCACAGGTTGGTCGTGCCGCCGACCAGGCTTCCCGGCTCTCCGAAATCCATTCTACCTGGTAGTGACTCCGAACAGGACGCCAACGACGTAGGTGACCAGCATCGTCAGCGCGCCGACGCCGACGTTGCGCAGCACCGCGCGGCCGGCGGGGGCGTTCCCGAGCCGCGCGCTGAGCGCCCCCGTCAGCGTCAACCCGACCAGTACGGCCGCCGCGCAGGCCCACACCCGCAGCGCGACCGGCGGGAGCGCGATCGCGACGAGTGGGAGCACGCCGCCGCAGGTGAACGCGGCCAGCGAGGCCCAGGCGGCGTGCCACGGGCTGGTCAGCTCGTTGGGGTCGATGCCGAGTTCGGCCTCGGCGTGGGCCTCGAGCGCGTCGTGCCGGGTGAGTTCGCGGGCGACCTCGGCGGCCAGGCCGGGGGAGAGGCCCTTGTCCTGGTAGATGTCGGCGAGCTCACGTTCCTCGGCCTCGGGCATGGTGTCGAGTTCGTACTGTTCGAGGGCGAGCGCGGCGCGTTCGGTGTCGCGCTGGGTGCTGACCGAGACGTACTCGCCGCCCGCCATCGACAACGCCCCCGCGACGAGGCTCGCCACCCCCGCGACCACGATCGCCGTCCGGTCCGTCGTCGCGCCGGCCACTCCCACCACGAGCCCCGCGACCGACACGATCCCGTCGTTGGCCCCGAGCACTCCCGCCCGCAGCCAGTTCAGCCGCGACCCGAGCCCGTTCCGGTGCTGCTCACCGGGGTGCGCGTGCTCCACCCGACTCATTCAACCCCGCCGCACGCGCCCGCGCGATCTCGTCCAGCGCGCGCCGCCCTGCCGGGCGAACTCGCGCAGTGCGTTCTCGGCGATGACGAAGACGTCGTCAACGGGGTGAAGGACGCCTCCGCCGCGTCCAGTGCGGCGAAGGCGTCCCGCACCGCGTCTACTCGTCCGAGCCGGAGCCCTTGAGGCCGGACGAGATCAGGTCCATCACCGACGAGTCGGCCAGGGTGGTCACGTCGCCGATCTCGCGGTTCTCGGCCACGTCGCGGAGCAGGCGGCGCATGATCTTGCCCGACCGCGTCTTCGGCAGCTCCGGCACCACCATGATCTGCCGGGGCTTCGCGATCGGCCCGATCTCCTTCGCCACGTGGTCGCGCAGGGCCTTGATCGCGGCCTCGCCCTTCGCCTCGTCCTCGGCCACCCCGCCTCGCAGGATCACGAACGCGACGATGCCCTGACCCGTCGTCGGATCGGTCGCGCCGACCACCGCGGCCTCGGCGACCGTCGGGTGCGACACCAGCGCCGACTCCACCTCCGTCGTCGAGATCCGGTGCCCGGACACGTTCATCACGTCGTCCACCCGGCCCAGCAGCCAGACGTCCCCGTCCGCGTCGTACTTCGCGCCGTCGCCGGCGAAGTAGTAGCCCTGCTCGCCGAACCGCGACCAGTACGTCTCCCGGTACCGCTGGTCGTCACCCCAGATCCCCCGCAGCATCGACGGCCACGGCTGGTCGAGCACCAGGTAACCGCCGCCGCCCTTGCCGACCTCGTTGCCCTTGTCGTCGACGACCTTCGCCGAGATCCCGGGCAGCGGGCGCTGCGCCGAGCCGGGCTTGGCGTGCGTGACGCCGGGCAGCGGGGAGATCATGATCGCGCCGGTCTCGGTCTGCCACCAGGTGTCCACGACCGGGGTCCGGCCGGAGCCGATCGTCTCCCGGTACCAGACCCACGCCTCCGGGTTGATCGGCTCGCCCACCGACCCCAGCACGCGCAGCGACGACAGGTCGAACTTCGCCGGGATGTCGTTGCCCCACTTCATGAACGTCCGGATCAGCGTCGGCGCGGTGTAGTAGATCGTGACCCCGTACTTCTGCACGATCTCCCAGTGCCGGCCCTCGTGCGGGGTGTTCGGGGTGCCCTCGTAGACCACCTGCGTGGCGCCGTTCGCCAGCGGCCCGTACACGATGTAGCTGTGCCCGGTGACCCACCCGATGTCGGCCGTGCACCAGTACACGTCGGACTCCGGCTTGAGGTCGAAGACGTTCCGCACCGTGTACGCCGTCTGGGTGAGGAAACCCCCGGACGTGTGAAGAATCCCCTTCGGTCGACCCGTCGTCCCGGAGGTGTACAGGATGAACAGCGGGTGCTCGGCGTCGAACGCCTCCGCGGTGTGCGTGTCGGACTGTCCGTCGACCAGGTCGTGCCACCACACGTCGCGCTCGTCGGTCCACTCGACGTCGATGCCGGTGCGCCGGACCACCAGCACCTTCTCGATCGAGGGCGTGCGCGCCACGGCCTCGTCGACGGCGGCCTTGAGCGGCGCCGGCTTGCCGCGCCGGTACTGCCCGTCCGCGGTGATCACGAGCTTGGCCTCGGCGTCGTCGATGCGCGAGCGCAGCGCCTCGGCGGAGAAGCCGCCGAACACCACGCTGTGGGTGAGGCCGAGGCGCGCGCAGGCGAGCATGGAGAAGATCGCCTCGGGGAGCATCGGCAGGTAGATCGCGACCCGGTCACCCGCCTTGAGGCCGAGCGAGGTCAGCGCGTTCGCGGTCTTGGCGACCTCGCGCTGGAGTTCGGCGTAGGTGATCGTGCGGCCGTCGCCCGGCTCGCCCTCCCAGTGGATCGCGACCCGGTCGCCGTTGCCGGCGTCGACGTGCCGGTCGACGCAGTTCACCGCGACGTTGAGCCTGCCGCCGACGAACCACTTCGCGTAGGGCGCGTCCGACCAGTCGAGCACCTGGTCCCATTGGGTGTCCCAGCGCAGCTGCCCGGCCTGCTCGGCCCAGAACGCCTCCCGGTCGGTGGCGGCCTGGTCGTACATCGCCTCGGTGGCGTTGGCCTGCGCCGCGAACTCGGCACTCGGCGGGAACGTCCTGCTCTCGGTGAGCAGGTTGTCCAACGTCTGGCCCTGGCCGGGCTGCTCGGTCATGGTGCGGATCCTCCTCGACCCAGGGTGGAGATGTCGACCACGACCGTAGTAGGGGAACGCCCATGGCAACAGCGTGAAGTGACGCGCACCGGCCCCACGGTCGGCGGACACCCGGTAGGGTCGCGGCTCGTGATGGACCCGCTGGCGCCACTGCTGGACCTGCCCGGTGTCGCGGACGCCGTCGCCGCCGCCCGGGAGGCGGTCGACCAGGTGCACGCGCACCAGGCCAACCGCCGCGGCTGGCCAACGACGGCGGCCGAGGCGTCGGTTCGCGCCGCCCGCGCGTCAGCGGCCCTCGACGGTGCCGACACCGAGATCCCCACCACCGGCGAGGTGACGGAGCCGAGGCTGGCCGGCGCCCTGCGGATCGCCGAGTCCATCGGCCCGATGCTCCCGACGTGGCAGCGGGCTCCCATGCAGGCCCTGGCCAAACTGCACGTCCTGGCGGCGGCCGACCTGGTCCCCGACGAGGAACTGGGTCGCCCCCGAGCCAGCCGAGGCGTCTCCCGCCGCCTGGATCTCCTGGGCGACATCATCGCCGGCGGCA
Organism: Actinophytocola gossypii; assembly: GCF_025165815.1. Lineage (GTDB taxonomy): Bacteria > Actinomycetota > Actinomycetes > Mycobacteriales > Pseudonocardiaceae > Actinophytocola > Actinophytocola gossypii. The sequence goes on from NZ_JAFFZE010000006.1 coordinate 111,573, forward strand.
CCGCCGTCCCCGGCCCGGTGCTGGTGGCGGTCGTCCACGGCGAACTCCTCGCCCTGTCCCCCTTCGCCTCCGCCGACGGTGTCGTAGCCCGCGCCGCCGCCCGCCTCACGATGATCGGCACCGGCCTCGACCCCAAGGGCCTCACCGTGCCCGAGGTCTTCTACTACCGCCGCGCCGACCGCTACCGAGCCGCCGCGTCCGCCTTCACCACCGGCACCGACGAGGGCCTGGCCGAATGGATCCTCCTGACCTGCGAAGCGGTCGAGGCCGGCGCGAGCGAGGCGGTCGGCATCGCCGACTCCACCCTGGCCGACCGCCGCTGATCCGACGCTGACTCCAGCGCGCGTCCAGCCCGTCTCGTCCAGCGCCCCGCACCATGGGAAGTGCGAGTCCCCTTCCTCGCTGTGTGGTGGGATCCCACAGGGGGCGGGCCGAGGTTCCTAGCGCCTCGGCCCGCCGTCACCGCATGGGGATCAGCGGACTGGTGGGTGTCCTGTTCAGCGCTTCCGCCGGCCGCGAGTGATCCAGGTCAGACCGCGGCGGCGCCCAGGGCGTCGAGGGCCTGGCGGACGTGGCCGTCGGCGCCGGCGAGGGCGGCGGCGGCGGTCTTGGCGTCGACGCCGGAGAGCAGGTGCACCAGGGCCACCTTCAGGTCGCCCTGCGCCTCGTCCAGGGCGATCGCGCACTCGTGCTGGTCCAGGCCGGTCGCCTCGCGGAGGATGCGTAGCGTGCGGCCGCGCAGCTTCGCGTTCGTCGCGCGCATGCTGACCATCAGGTTCGAGTACGTGCGGCCGAGCCGGACCATCACCGCCGTGGAGAACGCGGTGAGCACGATCTTCTGCGCGGTTCCGGCCTTCATCCTGGTCGACCCGGCCACCACCTCCGGGCCGGTGTCCACCTCGACCAGCACGTCGATGTCCATCAGCCGCGTGGCGTGCGGGTTGCTGAACACCAGGCCCGTCCTGGCCCCCATCGAGCCCGCCGCGCGCAGCGCGCCCAGCACGTACGGGGTCCGCCCGGACGCGGTCAGGCCCAGTACGAAGTCACCGGGGGAGACCGACGCGCGCAGCTCCTCGGCACCCGCCTCCTCGTCGTCCTCCGCGTCCTCGACGGCGTTGGTGAACGCCGCGCCGCCGCCCGCGTGGTGCACCACGAACCACTCGGCCGGCGCGTTGTACGTCGGCGCCAGCTCGGCCGCGTCCAGGGTCGCCATCCGGCCGGACGTGCCGGCTCCGACGTAGTGCACCCGGCCGCCACCGCGCAGGGCCTCGACCGCGAAGTCGACGGCGGTGGCCAGCGCCGGCAGCGCGGCGGCCACCGCGTCGGGCACCAGGCGGTCCTCGGCGTTGATCGACCGGAGCACGTCCAGGGTGGACAGCTGGTCCAGGTCGGTCGTGCGCGGGTTGCGTCGCTCGGTCGGTGAGTCGACGTGCACGGCCTGCCGTGGCACGGTCATCTTGCGGCCTCCCCCATGGATCACTTCCCGGTCTCTCGCGACTTGCGACGACCGTCGTGGCGGGTCTCCAACCGGTGGCTGCCCACCGCGTCCCGGGTGTCGTCCAGCGCACGCATCGACTCCGACAGGTGGCGCTGCGCCACCCCGATGAACAGGCAGTCGACGACGGTCAGCTGGGCGATGCGGCTCGCCATCGCACCCGAGCGGAACGTCGTCTCCCGCGCGGCGGTGGTGAGCACCAGGTCGGCGACCTCGCTGATCGGCGCGGTCGGGAAGTTCGTGAGCGCGACCGTGGTCGCACCGGCCTTGCGGGCCTCGCGCAGCGCCTCGACGGTGTCCTGGGTCGCGCCGGTGTGCGAGATCGCGAACGCGACGTCGCCCTTGCCGAGCACCGCGGCCGAGGTCAGCATGATGTGCGTGTCGCTCCAGGCGAAGCTGATCCGGCCGATCCGGTGCAGCTTCTGCTGCAGGTCGGCGGCGACGAACGCGCTCGCGCCGACCCCGTAGACGTCCACCCGCTTCGCGCCGGCGATCGCGTCGACCACCTTTTCCAGCACGCCGACGTCGAGCTGTGCGGACGTCTCCTCGACCGCGCGCGCGTCCGCGTAGGTGACCTTGCCGACGACGCTGGCGAGGTCGTCGTCCGGCGCGATCTCGCCGCCGAGGTCGCGCTCGGCGCGGGCCTCGGAGCGGGCGGTGTCGGCGGCCAGGGCGATCCGCAGCTCGGGGTAGCCGCCGACGCCGATGGCCTTGCAGAACCGGGTCACCGTCGTCTCGCTGGTGCCGGCCGCCTCCGCCACCTCGGTGATGCTCCGGCGCGCCACGGTCGACGGGCTGTCCAGGACGACCTTGGCGACGCGCTGTTCGGCGCGGGCCAGACCGGGCAGCAGTGACCGGATTCGGACCAGGGGACTTGACTCAGTGTGTTGTGTGGTCATGACACTCGCGCTCACGTGGGAAACTTACTAACAGGCATGTGGACAACGAAGGTGGCAGCGGCCGCCCAAGGACAACGCTACTCGTCTACGGCTGAAACTTCAGGGTACGCGGTGGTTGCCTAACCTCGGAATCGACGATCGAACCCGGGTCGTTAGCGTTTCAACCAGTTTTACCGCACTATCGTGACCTGAGGTCCCACCCGTCCGGCTGTAGTTTGTGGGGTTCTTTCTCACCGTTGAGGAGCGTGTGGCCACGGTCCGTAACGAGGAGATTGTCCACATTGATTCCGCGCCCGGTGTACCGGGTGTCGGTGATGAACCGCCAGCGCAGCGTGATCTCCGCTGCGTGCGGCACGTCCGCGCGGACCTGCCACCAGGTGCGGTGACCGGTCCCCGACAACGCCGCCACCTCCCCGGATGGGGCCCCACGACCGGTGACGGTCAGCGGGACGGCCGTCCAGGCGCCCCCTTCGGCACGCGCCTCAAGTGTGAGCCGATCCGTTATCTCAGAGTCCACGAAGGCATCAAACTTCACCCGAACGTGTCCGCGTGGTCGCAGTGAGACAGTACTGAGAGTGGACTGAGACGCGTCCCCGATCCCGGTGTACCAGGACGCCCGCCCCCGCACCGGCCGCACCGCGAGCGCCTTGGCCAGCCCGGTGCTCAGCGTCTCCCGCGCCAGGTTGATCGAACCCCAGCTCCGGCTCGGGTGCACCCGGTTGGTGAGCAGGATCGCGAACGACCGGGACGCCAGGTCGATCACCAGGTCGGTGCCGGTGTACCCCCCGTGCCCAGCGGTGCGCGGCCCGGTCAGCCCGCCCATGTACCAGATCTGGTCGAGCTCGAACCCGTAGCCGTGCTCGTTGCCGGGGAAGGCCTCGTTGTGGTTCTCCAGCATCGCCTCGACCGTCGAGCGCCGCATGATCCGCTCGCCGCGGTACGTGCCGCCGTTCAGGATCGTCTGCGCGAGGATCGCCAGGTCGTCGACGGTCGAGAAGACCCCCGCGTGCCCGGCCACCCCGCCCAGCGACCACGCGTTCTCGTCGTGCACCGACCCACGCACCATCCCGCGCGGGGGAGCGGACTGGAACTCCGTCGCCGCGATCCGGTCCAGCTTCGCCGCCGGCGGGTTGTACCCGGTGTCGACCATGCCCAGCGGACCGGTGATCCGCGCGGCGACCACCTCGTCCAGCGGATCCCCGGTGACCCGCTCGACCAGCACGCCGAGCGTGATCAGGTTCAGGTCCGAGTACTCGTAGTTCGTCCCGGGCGGGTTCTGCGGGGCGACGTCCATCACGGCCTGGATGCGCGACGGGACGTCCGGGTACGCCGACCACAGCGGCAGCCACGACACCAGTCCGGAGGTGTGCGTGAGCAGCTGCGCGACGGTGATCGACTCCTTGCCGTTCACCCCGAACTCCGGCACATAGGTCGCCGCGGGCGCGTCCACGTCCACGTCGCCGGACTCGACCAGCTGCATCACCGCGATCGAGGTGAACAGCTTCGACACCGACGCCAGGTCGAAGATGGTGTCGGTGTGCATCGGCACCTGCTCCGCGGCCGGCAGCTCGGTGCCCTCGCCGTCGGCGTACCGCACCGCGTACCCGGCCGCCGACCGGCTGACCACGGCCCCGTCGTGCGCGAGCAGCGACACCGCGCCGGAGTACAGCGGGTGGTCGGTGCCGGGCGTGGGGTGGGTCCTGGTCCACTCCTCGACCCGCGCGACGGCCGCGTCGATCGGCCCGGAGTCCAGCCCGACCCGACCCGGCGGCGCGTCCCGCAGCGTGGTCCACGGCGGCGCGAACCCCTGCCGGGGCTGGTCGAACCGCCCGTCGCGGTCGCCGTGCGGCGCGGCGCTCACCGGGACCGTCGCGGATGTGACGGTGGCGAGCACGGCGACCAACGCGCCGATGACCCGCCTGGACAGGACACCTCTGGACATGGCCACCTCGTCGTCAGCACCGAAGGAGTCACCGGTAGATCAGATACCGCTCCCGCTTGCGCTCGAACGCCGCCAGCTCACGGCGCCAGGCGCCGATCACGTCGTCGACGTCCGCGCCCGCGTCGATCATCAGCCGCAGCCGGTCGGAGCCGGAGAGCTTGTCGATGAAGTTGTCCGGCCGCCAGCCGAACACGTCCGGGTGAACTTCCCGCGCGGTGACGAGCATCGTGACCGCCGTGCGGATCGCGTCGAACCGGTGCTCGTCGGTGACGTGCACCTGCACGCCGCCGCATACCTCGCCGACCCACTTGCTGAACGTCGGCACGAAGTACGCCTCGCGGATGTCGACGCCGGGCAGCCGCGCCCGGTTGACCGCCTCCGCCCAGTGCCAGTCCAGGCCCGGCGCGCCGATCATCTCGAACGGGCGCGTGGTGCCCCGGCCCTCGGAGAACACCGTGCCCTCGAACAGGCAGGTGCCCGGGTAGACCAGCGCCGTCAGCGGCGTCGGCATGTTCGGGCTCGGCAGCACCCACGCCAGCCCGGTGTCGGAGAACAACTCGCGCCGCCGCCAGCCGCGGACCTCCACGACCTCCAGGCTCTTCAGCCGCCCGCCCGCGTCGTCGGGCAGGAACTCGGCGTCGAAGAACCGGGCCAGCTCGCCGACGGTCATGCCGTGCTGCTGCACGATCGGCTTGCGGCCGACGCCGGACGAGTACGCGGGGTCGAGCATCGGCCCGTGGGCCTCGCCGCCGACCGGGTTGGGCCGGTCCAGCACCACGAAGTCGACGCCGGTGCGCACCGACGCCTGCATGGCGTAGTACATCGACCAGATGTAGGTGTAGAACCGCGCGCCGACGTCGGCGATGTCGAACACGAGCGTGTCGATGCCGGCCTTGGTGAACTGCCCGGCGATCTTGTCCACCGACGCGCCGTAGGTGTCGTAGACCGGGAGCTGGGTGCGCGGGTCGAGGTAGTCGCCCTCGGAGCCGCCGGCCTGCGCGGTGCCCCGGAACCCGTGCTCCGGCCCGAACACGGCCACGGGTGGCACGCCGGCGGCGACCATCGAGTCGACCGTGTGCGTCTGGTCCTGGAGCACCCCGGTCGGGTTGGTGAGGATGCCGACCTTGCGGCCGCGGAGCATCCGCCACCGGTCGTCGGCGAGCCGGTCGGACGCCGGGATCACCCGGCGGCCGTGGCCTCGTTCGGCCACCGCGGGGGTCGCGGCCACCGAGAGAGCCGGCGCGGCGAGCGCGGACGCGGCCAGGAAACGTCGACGGTCCACGGTCACCACGCCAATCCGGTGTCGTACGGGTACAGGATCGTGTTCGGGTCGTCGCCGGCCGGGATGTCGACCGGGAGCTTGCCGGTGGGGGCCCGTTCGCCGAGCAGGACCTTGGTCAGGGCCTCCAGGTGGTTGGCCCGCCAGCCGTAGGTCGCCACCCAGGTGGGCGCGTCGACGAACCCGGCGTCGTAGGGGATCTGCGAGGCGACCGCGACCACCGGCTTCCCGGTGGCCAGCAGGGCCTCGACCAGGGCACGTTGCCGCTCCCGGCCACTGAGGTTGTTGGTCAGCACGACCACCAGGTCGGCGGCGTCGGCGGCGGTGACGGCCTGGTCGACGGTCGCCTGGTCTGGGTTGGAGCCGGTCGGCAGGGGAGTGGCGCCGACCCCGCGCTTCGCGAGGGCGTCGGCGAGCCAGCCGGGGCTGCGCGCGTCGCCGTGGCCGGTGACCAGGACGTTCCCCGGGTTCTCGACCGGGAGCAGGCCGGCGTCGTTGCGCAGGACGGTCGGGGTGCGGTCGGTGACCTCCTGGATCGCGGCGACGTGCTCCGGGGTGCCGACGATCCGGTCGACCTTCTTCTCGTCCGCGAACGGGTGGGTCAGGATGCCGCGCTTGAGCTTGAGCAGCAGGATCCGGAGCAGGCTCTCGTCGATGCGGCGCTCGGACAGCCGGCCGCTCTCCACGGCGTTCTTGACCGCGGTGAGGGCGAGTGGCAGGTCCGGCGGCATGAGGAGCTGATCGACGCCGGCCTCCAGCGCCATCACCGGGATCTCCTCCGGCGGGAAGACGTGCGCGCCGCCCATGCCGAGCGAGTCGGTGACGATCACGCCCCGGTAGCCGAGCTCCTCGCGCAGGATCCCGGTGAGGATCGGCTTGGACAGCGTCGCCGGCACCCCGGACGGGTCGAGGCTGGGCACGGTGATGTGCGCGGTCATGATCGAGTCGACGCCGGCGTCGATGGCGGCCTGGAACGGAGGCAGGTCGATCGCGCGCCACTCGGCCTCGGTGCGGTCGATCTCCGGGAGCACGTGGTGGCTGTCGGTGGCCGCGTCGCCGTGGCCGGGGAAGTGCTTGGCCGAGGAGGACACGGTCTGGTGGAAGCGGCCGCCCTCCTGGTAGCCCTCGACCTCGGCGGCGACCATCCGGCCGGCCAGCTCGGGGCGCGAGGAGAACGAGCGGGCGCCGATGACCGGGTTCAGCGGGTTGGAGTTCACGTCGGCGACCGGGGCGAAGTTCTGGTTGATGCCCATGGCGCGCAGCTCGCGGCCGTTGATCCGGGCGACGGTCTTCGCGTCCTCGGTGCTGCGGCCGGCGCCGACCGCCATGCTCGCCGGGAACTCGGTGGCCGGCGACTCCAGGCGGGTGACGTTGCCGCCCTCCTGGTCGATGCTGATGATCAGCGGCAGGCGGGTGTTGTGCCGGACCGCGGCGCGCTGCAGACCGTTGGAGAAGGCGGCCATCTGCCGCGGGTTCTCGACGTTGTCGGTGCTGCTGTTGTTGAAGTAGATGACGCCGCCGACGCCGAACTTCTCGATGACCTCGGCCGGGGTGTCCACGCCGTACTCGGCCCGGTTGGTCGGGTGCGGGTCGTCGGCGGCCGTGCCCCAGACGGAGACGACGAACAGCTGCGCGATCTTCTGTTCGAGCGACATGCCGAGCATCCGGGTGCGCGCCTCGGCGAGCGCGACCGCCTCGGCGTTCGGGGTGCGCGGGTCGGCCTGGGGCGATCCGGAGACCGCGGCGGCGGGGGAGACGCCGCTAACCATGGCCGTGCTCGCGATGGTCGCGACGGCTGCGGAGAGACCGCGTCTGGCTGATGTGCGGGACATGGGCAACGACTTGGGCAACACGGCCTCCCTGGCCGGCCAACAGGACCACTACGTAACCTCTTAACCGAGAACAAGCAGCATCGGTAAGTTACCCACGCCAATCGGGCGTGGGCAAGCACGCGTTCGGCCCAAGTTAGCTGCTGAGCGGGAGTCCGCAAACGGAACTGGGCGACCCCAGTCCGTAAACCGGGGTCGCCCAATCGCTCCGCACGAGACGACTCGGGGTACCAAGCGTGCAACAGTGTCGTACTTACCTGGCCTCGGCGTCCGGCGTCCCGGTACGCAGTCCGTTGACGACATGCCTCCCGCGGCTGGCTGCGCGTGGGTTCCCGGTGTCTCGTGCACGGAGCCCCATCGGGGTGGCCTGAACTTCTCTTCCGTTCCGACCCTGGCCGATCGGGGGTCCGCATGTCCTTTCTACCCAGTGATGGAGGTCACTTCAAGCCCTCGATCCGGTGCACCGTTAAAGAGACTGAAAGGTGTCGACGGATACGTTCAGTGAGCGTATTCTGTTCCTTCTTTTCCCAGCTCGGAGCCGTGTTCCTGGGCTCATCGGCCACGGCGCCGAAGCCGGTACCAGGCGCCCGCGGTGGCGACCGCGCCGAGCCCGATCGCGGTCACCGCGGCGGCGGTCCCGAGGGGGACCCGGATCCGCGACCGGAGCGACACGGGCTTGCTGAACTCGAGGATCGGCCACCCGCGTTCCAGGGCGAGCGAGCGGAGCCCTCGGTCGGGGTTGACCACGGTCGGGTGACCGACGGCCTCGAGCATCGGCAGGTCGGTGATGGAGTCGGAGTAGGCGTGGCTCGCGGCCAGGTCGTAGCCGCGCTCGGCGGCGAGCTCCCGGATGGCGGTGGCCTTGTTCCGGCCGTAGCAGTAGAACTCGATCTCGCCGGTGTAGCGGCCGTCGGCGGCGACCATGCGGGTGCCCATGCTGTGCGTGGCGCCGACCATGGTCGAGATGGGGGAGACGATCTCGGCGCCGGAGGCGGAGACCACGACCACGTCCCGGCCCTCGGTGGCGTGCTCGGCGATCAGCTCGGTGGCCTCGGCGTAGACCAGCGGGTCGACGATGTCGTGCAGGGTCTCCTCGACGATGGCGCGGACCTGCCGGACGTCCCACCCGGTGCACATCTCGGTGAGGTGCGCGCGCATGCGCTCCACCTGCTCGGCGTCCGCACCGGAGGCGGCGAAGACGAACTGGGCGTAGGCGCTCCGGAGCGCCGCTCGCCGGTTGATCAACCCGTTGCGCAGGAAGGTCCGGCCGAACGCGAGCGCGCTGGACTTGGCGATGACCGTCTTGTCGAGGTCGAAGAACGCGGCCGCCCGAGGCCGCTCAACAGCCGTTTCACCGCTCGCGTTCACCGCAACAGCATAGGTCCCGATGATCCACCGCGTGCCGGAGGACATCGGATGTATGTAGCCGTCACGGCACTTTGAGCAAGTTGCAACCACGACGTGAACGGGAACGGGATACAGTGGTGGCGTCCGGCATTTGCCGGGCGGGTTCAGCCCGACCCCCCGGGGCTGAACCTTTGACGACCCCCGTCCCTCCCCCCTGGCGGGGGTCGTCCCACATCCGGCCAATGCGCGCCAGGGACAACCCTCCGACGGTACTCCCGCCCCCCGACATTCGGGCGTCCCCAACGGCCGTCTCCCCCCGGTTGTCCACACCCCCCGCACCTGTCCACATGTTGATCAAGCGTCGTTGAGTCACGCCCACTCCGGACCGATCGTGTTCGTCGAGGCCAGGAACCCGCCTGGCCCACCGACACGAACGGGGACGTCAGGTGGAGCAGACCCGCCCACTGGCCTACGTCGAGGACGAACACCTGCTGGACGACGTACTGAAAGTGGCCGCCGCCGCCGGCTGTGAGCTGGAGTGCCCGCCGGACGTGGCGGCCGCCCGGTCGCGCTGGCACACCGCCCCCGTCGTGGTGCTGGACACGAGGGCCGCCGAACACTGCGCCCAAGCCGGCCTACCGCGCCGCGTCGCCGTCTACCTGGTGACAGCCGAACCCGGTACCGACCCCCCATGGCGCCAAGCGGTGGCGGTGGGCGCCGAACAGGTCCTGGAACTCCCCACCGCCGAGACCCACCTGGTGACCGCCCTGGCCGACGCCACCGAAGCACCCGCGTCGACCACCGGCAGAGCCATGGCCGTCATCGGCGCCAGAGGTGGCGCCGGAGCATCCGTCTTCGCCGCGGCGCTGGGCCTGACCGCGCTGCGCACGGCCAACAACGCCCTCCTCATCGACTGCGACCCCCTCGGCGGCGGCCTGGACGTGGTCCTGGGCGCCGAGCAGGAGGAAGGCCTCCGCTGGCCCGACCTCCAACTGAGAACAGGCCGCGTACCAGCCACGTCCCTGCACGACGCCCTCCCCACGAGGACGAGGGGAAAAACCCGCCTGACCCTCCTCTCCGGAGCGAGAAAAGGCACGTCCCCCGCCCCCGAGGCGGTGGCCGCGGTGTTGGAAGCAGGCCGCAGAGCAGGCGAGACAGTCATCTGCGACCTACCGAGGTCCCTCGACCCCGGCTCCCGAGCAGCCCTCGCAAAAGCCGACGTGACCCTGATGATCGTCCCGGCAGAACTGCGAGCCTGCCTGTCCGCCCGCCTCCTCGCCGACTCCCTGGCAGACCTGGGCGTGACCCCACACCTGGTCATCCGAGGCCCGTCCCCAGGCCGTCTGACCCCAGCACAAATGACAAAGGCGATCGGCCACCCCCTCCTGACCGTGATGCGCCCCGAACCCAACCTCCCCCAGGCCCTCGAGGACGGCAACTTCACCCCCCGCCCCAAAGGCCCCCTGGCCAGAGCCGCCCGCACCGCCCTAACCCACCTCTCCACCCAACCCCGACGAGCCACCTCATGAGCACTCTCAGCCCCCCCCGGCGCCCCATCGCCGCACCTGCCTGGCGTGGCGCCGGTCCACCCGACCAGGCGCACCCGTAAGCGGCCACGACCCACCGTTCGCGTCCGGCCGCCCGAGCCACGCCGGTCGCTCCCGCACACCACGCGATCCCGTTTCCACCCACTTCGCCAACGACAAGCGAGCCCAGCCATGAACACCCCACGCCCGTACCCCTGTCCGCACCCTGAGGGCCTGGCCGCCGTGATCGACCTGGCCGAACGCCGCAGAACCGCCCGCCTCACCGGCACCCGCCACCGCCGAACCCCGGCCTGCCGCGTCCGCGCCTACCTCTGCTGCACCAGCCGATGGTGTTGCCCCCACCAACCCTGCGGCGGCGCGGCCGCCTGAACCCGAACCACCCGAGAAAGGCCACCACCCATGACCGACACCACCCTCGTCGACCGCGTCCGCAGCCGACTCGCCAGCACGGCCACCGACATCACCCCCGCCGTCGTCGCCCAGGCCGTCCGCGAGGAAGCCGGCGGCGTGGTCGGTGACGCCGACGTGCTCAGCGCGCTCCACCTCATGCGCCAGGAGTTCGTCGGCGCCGGCCCGCTCGACCCGCTGCTCCGCGCCGACCTCGTCACCGACGTCCTGGTCACCGCCCCCGACCAGGTCTGGCTCGACGGCGACGGCGGCCTCCGCCGTACCGACGTCACCTTCCCCGACGAGGACGCCGTCCGCCGCCTCGCCCAACGCCTCGCCCTCGCCTGCGGCCGCCGCCTCGACGACGCCCAACCGTTCGTCGACGCCTGGCTGCCGGTCAGCGCCCACGGCCGGGTCCGGCTGCACGCCGTGCTCCCGCCCGTCGCCGCCGACGGCACGTGCCTGTCGCTGCGGGTGCTCCGCCGCGCCGGCCACACCCTCGACGACCTACGCCACCTCGGCACCTTCGACGAGCGAACCCAACGCGTCCTCGAGGCCGTCGTCGCCGCCCGCCTGGCGTTCGTCGTCACCGGCGGCACCGGCGCAGGCAAGACATCCCTGCTGTCGGCCCTGCTCACCAGCGTCGACCCGAGCGAACGCATCGTCTCCATCGAGGACGCGGGCGAACTCGCCCCCGACCACCCCCAGTTCGTCCGCCTCATCGCCCGACCCCCGAACGTCGAGGGTGCGGGCGAAGTCACCCTCGCCGACCTGGTCCGCCAGGGCCTACGGATGCGCCCCGACCGCCTGATCGTCGGCGAGGTCCGCGGCAGCGAGGTCTGCGACCTCCTGACCGCCCTGAACACCGGCCACGACGGCGGTGCGGGCACGGTCCACGCCAACTCCCCGGCCGAACTACCCGCCCGCATGGAGGCCCTCGCGGCGCTCGGCGGCCTGTCCCGCCCCGCCCTGCACAGCCAGCTGGCCGCCGCGTTCCAGGTAGTCCTCCACCTACGCCGCCACCCCGACGGCACCCGCCGCCTCGCCGAGATCGGCGTCCTCGACCGCCTGGACAACGCCGTCTGGGTCGTCCCCACCTGGCACGCCGACGACCCACACCCGAGCGCCGAACTCGCCGACCTGCTCGAGTCGAGGGGAGTGACCCCGCCATGGTGACCGCGGCCGTCCTGTGCCTGGCGTTCCTCACGTGGCCACCCGCCCACGCCGCCAGGCGCCTGCACACCCTCACCCCCACCCGCGGCCACCGCTGGCACCCACCCCGCCCCAGCGCCGTGACCCTCACCTGCGCAGCCGCGGCCGCCGGCTGGCTCGTGGCCGGACTCCCCGGCGCCGCGGCGGCGGCCGTCGCCCTGGTGACCCTGCAACGCCGCTGGCACGCGCGCCAGACCCGCACCCGTTCGCTCACCGCCACCGCGGCCCTCGCCGAAGCCGTCCACTCCCTGGTAGCGGCCCTCCGCACCGGCGCCCACCCCGCCGACGCCGCCGAGTCCGCCGCCACCGACGCACCCCCGTCCGCGGCCGGTCCCATGCGCGCCGTAGCCGCGGTGGCCCGCCTAAACGGCGACATCACCCAGGCCCTGTCCACGGCGCCACCGGTCCAGCACCGCATAGCCCGCGCCTGGTCCCTGGCCCAACGCCACGGCCTCCCCCTGGCCGACGTCCTCGAAGCCGTCGCCCGAGACCTGGACCAACGAGTCAGATTCACCCGCCAGGTCCTGGCCCGCATGGCCGGCCCGAGAACCAGCGCCACCGTCCTGGCCGCCCTCCCAGCCCTCGGCATAGCCCTGGGCGAAGCCATGGGCGCCCACCCCCTCCACGTCCTGACCACCACCCCCCTCGGCGGCGCCCTCCTGGTCGTCGGCGTCGCCTTCCTCGCCGCGGGCATCACCTGGACAGCCCGCCTCACCACGCAGGCGGTGCCCCAATGACTTCACCTCGCCGCCGCCTGCGCCATCTGAACCGCCCGGCTCACCACGCAGGCGGTGCCGCAATGACTTCACTTCGTCGCTGGTATCACGTGAACCGCTCGGCCCTGATCACCGAGGCGGTGCGCCAACTGTCCCCACTCCGCCGTCACCCAACCTCTGCAGGTGGCACCTCGTCCGCCCACCCAGGCGGTACCCGACGCGAGCCGAGCCCACCGGCGGTGCCGCGATGAACCCGACCAGTACCGCGCTCCTGCTCCTGGCCGCCGCCCTACCGCTGTCCGCGCGGCCACGCGCGACAAGCGGTCGCCTGGCCGCGCTCAGCGGCACCCGACGATCGCGGTCACCCAGCCCAGCCGTCCTTCACGCCGCGCTCGCCGTGACGCTGGGTCTCCTGACCGCCCTCTCGGCCGGCCTCCCACTCGGCCCGATCGCCGGCGCGGCCGTCGCCGCGTTCACCTGGTCGCTGACCCGCCGACGCACCCGCGCCCCCGCACCCGACCCCCTCGCACTGGCAGCCGCCTGGGACCTGCTCGCCGCGTGCCTGCGCGCCGGCCTCCCCGTCGCGACCGCCGTCACCTCCGTCGCCGACGACTTACCCGGGGACGCGCGCCGAGCCCTGCGAGCCACCGCCGACCTGCTCGCGCTGGGGGCCGACCCGGCCGACGCCTGGCTGCCCGCACTGCACTGCCCGCACACGGCCGCCCTGGCCCGCGGCGCGCGTCACACCACCCGCTCCGGCACCGCACTCGCCGACATCGTCGGCGCCCTGGCCACCTCCGTCCGCGCCGACGCAGGCGACGAGGCGGAGACCAGGGCCCAACGGGCGGGCGTGCTCATCGCCGCGCCGCTCGGGCTGTGCTTCCTGCCCGCGTTCATCTGTCTCGGAATCGTCCCCGTGGTGGCCGGCCTGGCCGCCCAACTGTCCATTTAGGAGCAATCATGTTCGTCCCACCCCGTCCCACCCGCGAGTTCCTTCTCGGCGACGACGGCATGACCACCGTCGAGTACGTCATCGGCGCGCTGGCCGCCGCCGCCCTCGCGGGGATCCTGATCGCGGTCGCCGGCAGCGAAACCGTGATGAACAAGCTCGCCGACATCATCGACCGGGCGCTGTCGGTGCACTGATGGCCGACGTCAGGCGCGGCCGCGACAACGACAGCGGCATGGTCACCGTCGAGGCGGCGATCGCGCTCACCGCGTTCATCGCCGTCCTCGGCATCGCCCTCGGCGCGATCTCGGCCGCGATCGACCAACTGAGATGCACCGACGCCGCCCGCGAGGCGGCCCGCCTGACCGCCCGCGGCGAATCCGACAAGGCCACCTCCGCCGCCCGCCACATCGCCCCCGACGGCGCCACCATCCACGTCACCACCGACGGAGAGGAGATCCACGTGTCGGTCACCGCCACCCCGTTCCCCGGCATCGACCTGCATGCCGACGCCTACGCCATCGCCGAACCGGCACCGGCGCCGAGCCCGTGACCGCCACCGAGACCGAGACCGAGACCGAGCCGGACCACCCGGGGGACCGCGGAGTGGCGACACTCTGGGCCGCCGGCGCCATCGCCGCCGTCATGGTGGTGACGGTCGTCGTCGTGTGGATCGGGGCCGCGGCGAACGCCCGGCACCGCGCCGCGGCGGCCGCCGACCTCGCCGCGCTCGCCGCCGCCGGGAGCGCGATCCACGGTGAACGGTCGGCGTGCGACAAGGCCAGCTGGGTGGCCGACCGGATGCGGGTGACGCTCGCCTCCTGCCGGCTCGACGGCTGGAACGCCCTGGTGGAGATCACCGCCGCCCCGCCGGGCGTGCTCGCCGGCTTCGGTCCGGCGGAAGCGCGGGCCAGGGCCGGACCAGGGAAACCGGTGGTCGAGCCAAGGCGAACGGTCGTCCCGGAACGGTAAGCGGTGTTACTCGACCTCCCGACACCGCGACGACCGGCCGATCGGGCTTCAGCCCGTCACCTTTTCGTTATGCGTTCACCGTGCCACAACGACCAGTTGTCGACAGCACGTTTCCTCCGCGACGGCTCTGCCGTCAAATGAGACGTGGAGCACCTCGCGATGATGCGGGCGCTCGAAGTACCAAGGAGGCAAGTTCCCGACATGTTGGACATGGAATGGTCGGATAGCTGGCGCGGAGCCTTCCGCGTCGAGCTGCGGGCGCAGGCCATCGGCCTCGCGTGGCGTGGCTGGCCGGTACTGCCAGGCACCTATCCGGCGGGCTCGCACTGGGCGGGCCGCGAACTCCCCGAGCACACCGGTCCCCACCCCGTCCACGACGACTGGCAGGCGCGCGTCGGCACCGAGCCGGAGCAGGTCGCCTCCTGGTGGAGCGGCCGCCCCTACAGCGTCCTGCTCGCCACCGGCGTCACCTTCGACGCCATCGAGGTCCCCGGCGACCTCGGCCGCGGCGCCGCCCGCGAGCTCCGTACCGTCGGGCTCCCGGTGCCGATCATCGCCACCCCCGACGACCGCTGGACCTTCCTGGTGACCACCGGCCGGCCGCTGGCGCGCACCCTCGCCGACCACCCCGACGTCGTCCTGCACGCCGACGGCGACTACGTCCCGCTGCCGCCGACCCCGGTGCGGCACGGCGTCGTGCACTGGCGGGTCAACCCCGAGGTGTGCGGCTGGCAGATCCCCGCCTCCAGCACGGTTCAGGACGCGCTCCTCGACGCGCTGGCCCGCGAGACCGTCGCCCGCCCGGTCGCCGACCTCGTCACCGCCGACTGACCCGGACGGACACGACCTGGGATGAGTGGGATGCGCTCAGCAGTACCCGAGACACACGCTTCGCCGGAAGCTCCCTTCCGGCGAACCCGCGGTGGGCGTTCCGCAGAAATGCCGCCACACCGCGAACGACCCGTTCCGACGTTCGCCGCCGCTCCCGCAACCAGGCGGCCGAACCGGGAACGGGCAGCATGCCGGGCACTCGCTGGAGGAGACGGCCTC
This sequence comes from Actinophytocola gossypii, assembly GCF_025165815.1. Classification (GTDB taxonomy): domain Bacteria; phylum Actinomycetota; class Actinomycetes; order Mycobacteriales; family Pseudonocardiaceae; genus Actinophytocola; species Actinophytocola gossypii. The sequence goes on from NZ_JAFFZE010000006.1 coordinate 127,197, forward strand.
CCGCGGCGTGACCAGCACCGGGCCATCGGCGAGAACCTGGCCCCAGGGACGCCCGACGCACGCGGAGGTCTCAGCCTCCCCGCAAGCCCCGCGCGCGCCGGACGCCCCGCCGATGCCCGACCGCTGACCACGCACCGACCCGAGCGGTAGCAGACCGCTCCTCGCGTGCCTGGCGTAGCGCAGCGCGCCGGGGCCACCGGAACCCGCTCCGGCCCCCGGCGCGCTGCCGCATCTCCCACGAATGCCCCGAACGACCCGTACGGGACGCCCAACGTCCCAAATGGTCGTTCAGGGCATTGCCGCACCGGGCGGCAACAGGCCGCGGAGGTTCGGCCGACCGCGTACCGGGCGCGGTGCCGGGCAGCGGAGCGTTCGGTCGATCGCGTGTCGCGTTGGAGTCTGGCGACCAAGCGTTCGGTCGGCCGCGTGTCGCGGTGGAGTCTGGCGACCAAGCGTTCGGTCGGCCGCGTGTCGCGTTGGAGTCTGGCGACCAAGCGTTCGGTCGATCGCGTGTCCCGGCGATGTCTGGTGGCTGGGCGTTCGGCCGACCGCGTGTCGCGGTGGGGTCAGGCGGCTGGGCGTTCTGCGGTGACCGCGTCGAGGACGGCGGTGAGGATCGCGACCGCGCCAGCCTTGTCCAGGGGCTCGTTGCCGTTGCCGCACTTGGGGGACTGGACGCACGAGGGGCACCCGGCCGGGCACTCGCACGCCGCGATCGCGTCCCGGGTCGCCGTCAGCCACGGGACGAGTGCGGCGTGCGCGCGGTCCGCGAACCCCGCCCCGCCCGGATGTCCGTCGTGCACGAACACCGTTGCCTCGCCCGTGTCGGGGTGCATCGCCGTGGACACGCCGCCGATGTCCCACCGGTCGCAGGTCGCGAACAACGGCAGGAGCCCGATCGCCGCGTGTTCGGCCGCGTGCAACGCTCCTGGTACGTCCGCCTTCGGCACACCGGCCGCCGACAACACCGACGGCGGCACCGTGTACCAGACCGCCCGCGTGCGCAGCGTCTGCGACGGCAGGTCCAGCGGCACCTGGTCCAGCACCTCACCCGTCGGCAGCCGGCGCAGGTAACCCACCACGTGCGAGGTCACCGCCACCTCGCCGAGGCACACCGACACCGCGTCGAACGAACGGGACGTCTCCGTCGACAGCACCGCGATGTCCACCACCTCGCGCGGCTGCGTCGTCCACTCCGGATCCTCCCGGTGCACCAACGCCAACCCCGACGACAGGTCCAGCTCGTCCACCACGTACGACGTCCCCTGGTGCAGGTACACCGCCCCCTCGTGCACCGACGTGAACGCCGACCCGAAGTCCACCGTCCCCAGCATCCGGCCCGAGTCGCCCTCCACCACGGCGACCTGCTCGCCACCCGAACCCCGGATGTCCACCGACGCGTGCGGGCGCTCGCGGGACGTCCAGAACCACCCCGTCGGCCGCCGCCGCAACGCACCGTCGGCCACCAGGTCGGACAGCACCCGGCGCACCGCGGCCACCGGCCCGAACGACGGCAGGCACGCCTCGGTCACCGGCAGCTCCGCCGCCGCGCACGCCAGCTGCGGCGCCAGCACGTACGGGTTCGCCGGGTCGATCACCGTCGCCTCGATCGGCTTGTCCAGCACCGCCGACGGGTTGTGCACCAGGTACGTGTCCAGCGGGTCGTCCCGCGCCACGAACACCACCAGCGCGCTGTCCCCGGCCCGCCCCGCGCGCCCGGCCTGCTGCCAGAACGACGCCAGCGTCCCCGGATACCCGGCCACCACTACCGCGTCCAGCCCGGCGATGTCCACCCCGAGCTCCAGCGCGTTCGTACTGGCCACGCCCAACAGCGAACCGGATGCCAGGGCCTGCTCCAACGCCCGCCGCTCCTCCGGCAGGAACCCCGCCCGGTACGCCGCCACCCGCTCCGGCAGCGATGCGTCCACATGGGACAACGCCTGCCGTGCCGACAACGCGGTCAGCTCCGCGCCCCGCCGTGACCGGACGAACGCCAGCGTCCGCGCGCCCTCGACCACCAGATCCGTCAGGATCCGCGCCGTCTCCGCGCCGGCCGACCGCCGCACCGGCGCGCCGTTCTCCCCGGCCAGCTCCGGCAACAGCGGCGGCTCCCACAACGCAACCGTCCGCGCCCCCCGAGGCGACGCGTCCTCGGTCACCGCCTCGCACGGCACCCCGGTCAGCAGCGACGCCGACTCCGCCGGGTCCGACACCGTCGCCGACGCCAGCACGAACACCGGATCCGACCCGTACCGCCGCGCCACCCGCCGCAACCGGCGCAGCAGCAGCGCGACGTGCGAACCGAACACCCCCCGGTACCCGTGGCACTCGTCGACCACCACGTACGCGAGCCGCCGGAAGAACTGCGCCCACTTCGCGTGCGCCGGCAGGATCCCGCGGTGCAGCATGTCCGGGTTGCTGAACACCCACCGCGAGTGCGCCCGCACCCAGTCCCGCTCCGGCATCGGGGTGTCCCCGTCGTAGGCCGCCGGCCGCACGTCCGCGGCGCAGAACGCGGACAGCGCGCGCAGCTGGTCGGCGCCGAGCGCCTTGGTCGGCGACAGGTACAGCGCGGTCGCCTTCGGCCGCTCCGCCAGTGTCGTCAGCACCGGCAGCTGGTAGGCCAGCGACTTCCCGGACGCCGTGCCGGTGGAGATCACCACGTGCCGCCCGGCCCACGCGTGCTCGGCGGCCGCCACCTGGTGCGCCCACGGCGCGTCGATCCCGCACGACGCGAACCTCGAACGCAGCTCCTCGGGTACCCAGGACGGCCACGGCACCGGCGTCGCCGCGCGTTCTGGCAGCTCACGGGCGTGCCGCAGCGGGTTCTCGCCGGACGGCACCCCGGCCAGCACGCGCTCGAGCAGCCGGGCGCCACGCTGCTCACTCACGCGCACGAGCTTCGCACACCGCCCCGACAGCCCGGCGACACCGGGCCGACCACGAAAAGCAGCAATTCTTGATCGATACTCTTAATCGATCACGGGAAACCCGCGAAAAGTCGAGGAAAGCGCAGTTGGCGGGCCACGTCGACGGTCCCGTCCGGCGAACCAATAGACTCCGCCGTCGTCCCATCAACAACTGGTGGCGCACCCCTTGCAACCAGGGGCTTTGTCGCGGTCGGTCCAGGCCGCCCCGCACACGCGCCCACCTCAGGCATTAGTACCTGGAGGACCGATGTCCTGGCAGTACCTAGCGGAAGGCCCGTCGCTGACCGGCGGTGATCGCGGCATAGTCGTCGTGGTGGCCGTGATCGCTCTCGCTGCCCTGGCCGTTGGCTACGTGCTGCTCAAAGAGGTCCTGGCCGCGGGTCAGGGCACCTCGAAGATGCAGGACATCGCCAAGGCCGTGCAGGAGGGCGCGGGCGCGTACCTCAAGCGTCAGCGCAACACCCTGTTGATCTTCGGCGCGATCGTGTTCGTCGTCCTGTTCTTCCTGCCCGCCGAGGGCTGGGGCGAGCGGATCGGGCGCTCGATCTTCTTCGTGTTCGGCGCGGTGTTCTCGTTCGGCATCGGGTGGCTCGGCATGTGGCTGGCCACCCAGGCCAACCTGCGCGTCGCCGCGGCCTCCCGCGAGCAGGGCGGCCGCGAGATCGCGATGCGCGTCGCGTTCCGCACCGGCGGCGTGGTCGGCATGGCCACCGTCGGCCTCGGCCTGTTCGGCGCCGCGATCGTCGTGCTCGTCTACGCGGGCGGCGCGCCCAAGGTGCTCGAGGGCTTCGGCTTCGGCGCCGCGCTGATCGCCATGTTCATGCGCGTCGGCGGCGGCATCTTCACCAAGGCCGCCGACGTCGGCGCGGACCTGGTCGGCAAGGTCGAGCAGAACATCCCCGAGGACGACCCGCGCAACGCCGCCACCATCGCCGACAACGTCGGCGACAACGTGGGTGACTGCGCCGGCATGGCCGCGGACCTGTTCGAGTCCTACGCGGTGACCCTGGTCGCCGCGCTGATCCTCGGTTCCACCGCGTTCGGCGCGCAGGGCCTGATCTTCCCGCTGATCGTGCCGGCACTCGGCGTGATCACCGCCGTCATCGGCGTCTACATCACCCGCGCCAAGACCGGCGAGAGCGGCCTGGCGGCGATCAACCGCTCCTTCTACATCTCCGCGCTGATCTCCGCGGTGCTCTGCACGGCCGCGGCGTTCATCTTCCTGCCCGGCTCGTTCGCCGACCTGTCCGGCGCGGCCGAGCCCGACATCTCCGGCAGCCCGGCGATCATCGCGGCCGTCGCGGTGCTCATCGGCATCGTGCTGGCCGTCGTCATCCTCCTGCTCACCGGGTACTTCACCGGCACCGAGTACAAGCCGGTCAAGGACGTCGGCAAGTCCTCGCTGACCGGCGCGGCGACCGTGATCCTCTCCGGCATCTCGGTCGGCTTCGAGTCCGCGGTCTACACCGCACTGGTCATCGGCGCCTCGGTCTACGGCGCGTTCCTGCTGTCCGGTTCGCTGTTCGTGGCGCTGTTCGCGGTCGCCCTGGCCGGCTGCGGTCTGCTCACCACGGTCGGCGTCATCGTCGCCATGGACACCTTCGGCCCGGTCTCGGACAACGCGCAGGGCATCGCCGAGATGTCCGGTGACGTCGAGGGCGAGGGCGCGGCGATCCTGACCGACCTCGACGCCGTCGGCAACACCACGAAGGCCATCACCAAGGGCATCGCGATCGCGACCGCCGTGCTCGCGGCGACCGCGCTGTTCGGCTCCTACCTCAACGCGATCACCGATGCGCTGAGCGAGGCGGCGTCGACGCTGAACCTGATGGACTTCATCGTGTTCAGCCCGAAGGTGCTGGTGGGCATCGCGATCGGCGCCTCGGTCGTGTTCATGTTCTCCGGGCTCGCGGTCAACGCGGTGTCCCGCGCCGCGGGCGCGGTGGTGTTCGAGGTGCGCCGGCAGTTCCACGACAACCCCGGCATCATGGACGGCACGGTCCGCCCGCAGTACGGCCGCGTCGTGGACATCTGCACCCGGGACTCGCTGCGCGAGCTCGCCACCCCGGGCCTGATGGCGGTGCTCGCGCCGATCGCGGTCGGCTTCGGTCTCGGTGTCGGCCCGCTGGCCGGCTACCTGGCCGGCGCCATCGCCACCGGCACGCTGATGGCGGTCTTCCTGGCCAACTCCGGCGGCGCGTGGGACAACGCGAAGAAGCTGGTCGAGGACGGCAACCACGGCGGCAAGGGCTCCGACGCGCACGAGGCCACGATCATCGGCGACACCGTGGGTGACCCGTTCAAGGACACCGCCGGCCCGGCGATCAACCCGCTGATCAAGGTGATGAACCTGGTCTCGCTGCTGATCGCGCCCGCGATCGTGACGCTGACCGTCGGCGACAGCGCCAGCACCGGCGCCCGGGTGGCGATCGCCGTCGTCGCGGCGCTGCTGGTCGCTGCGGCGATCTTCCTGTCCAAGCGGCGGGGCACCGCGATCGCGGACAACCCGGCCGACCAGGGCACGAACACCCCGGTCACCAACGGCGCTTCCTGACCTCGCGTCGAAGGGCGGCCCCGGCACGTCACCGTGCTGGGGCCGCTTTGTCGTTACCCGGTCACGCACAGCACTTCCGCGAGATCGAACGAGTGTTCTATCCTTGGCCGGGTGGCGCAGTTGTCGTTCTACTCCGCCGAGGCGAACCCGCCGGCCAGGGCGGACCTCGCCGGGCTGCTGTGCGGGCCGGGGCAGCTGGTGAGCTTCGGCGGGGTCACCGCGCGGCTCTCGGTCACCGTCGCCGACGCCTGGCGCGGCCGCGCGCTGGTCCGCGCGCTCGGCGAGCGCGGGGTGGAGGCGACGCTCTACACGTGCGACGGCGGGCTGCTGGTGCGCACCGCGTTCCGCGCCGACCTGATCCGGCTGGCGGCCACGTGGAGCAACGGGGACGCGCAGAAGGTTCCTCCGGACGGACTCGCTCTCGGCGGCGCGGCCCTGCGGCTCTGGGCGCTGGCCGCGGGCGGCTGGACCGACGGCGGCTACCTGCTCGGCCTCGACCCGCTCGTGCCGGACACGCACGACCGGATCGCCGAGGCGCTGGCCGGCGCCGGTCTGCCGTCGATCCTCTACGCTGGTCGCGAAACCGGTCCCGGCCTGCGCATATCGGGCCGGCGGCGGCTCGCGCGGCTCGCCGAGCTGGTCGGTCCGCCGCCGCTGTCCGCGGCCGAGTCGAACTGGCCGGCGGTATCCCGCGTGCGCCAGCCGGCCTGAGGATGTGCTACTCAGGTAAAGGGGAACGGGCGCTCACCGAGCGCCCACCGAACGCCTACGCGAAGTGTGCTGCGAGGCACCTGGGGGTAGGTAACACGAACGGCAACGTGCACACTGTCGAGCTGAGAGTGAGCTCGACGTGAGTAGAGCGGGACGAGAGAGCGGGATCGAGTGGCAGGGTCTACCAAGACGAAGAGAAGCGGCGCGACCAACGGGGCCGAGCCGCGCCGGCTCGTGATCGTCGAGTCGCCGACGAAGGCGCGCAAGCTCGCGTCCTACCTCGGCCGGAACTTCGTCGTCGAGTCCTCCCGTGGACACATCCGGGACCTGCCGCGCAAGGCCGCCGAGGTGCCGGCGAAGTACAAGGGCGAGTCCTGGTCCAACCTCGGCGTGAACGTCGACAACGGCTTCGAGCCCATCTACATCGTCACCCCGGACAAGAAGTCCACGGTCACCGAGCTGAAGGAAGCCCTCAAGACCGTCGACGAGCTCTACCTCGCGACGGACGGCGACCGCGAGGGCGAGGCCATCGCCTGGCACCTGCTCGAGGCGCTCAAGCCGAAGATCCCGGTGCGCCGGATGGTGTTCCACGAGATCACCGAGTCCGCCATCCGGGCCGCCGCCGACAACACCCGCGCCCTCGACCAGGACCTCGTCGACGCCCAGGAGACCAGGCGCATCCTCGACCGGCTGTACGGCTACGAGGTCAGCCCGGTGCTGTGGAAGAAGATCACCCGGGGGCTGTCGGCCGGCCGGGTGCAGTCGGTCGCCACCCGGATCGTGGTCGACCGCGAGCGGGAGCGGATGAAGTTCGTCTCCGCCTCCTACTGGGACATCTCGGCGAAGCTGGACGCGGGGGCGGACGCCGAGCCGCGCGAGTTCGGTGCCCGGCTGCTGACCGTCGACGGCACCCGCCTGGCCACCGGCCGCGACTTCGGCCCGGATGGCCAGCTCAAGGCCCCCGGCCAGGTGCTGCGGCTGGACGAGACCGAGGCCCGCCGGCTCGCGGAGTCGCTCACCGGTGCCTCGCTGGCCGTCTCCAGCGTCGAGGAGAAGCCGTACACGCGGCGGCCGTACGCGCCGTTCATGACCTCGACCCTCCAGCAGGAGGCGGGCCGCAAGCTGCGGTTCTCCGCCGACCGGGCGATGCGGATCGCGCAGCGGCTGTACGAGAACGGCTACATCACCTACATGCGTACCGACTCCACGACGCTGTCCGAGACGGCGATCGCGGCGGCCAGGTCGCAGGCCCGCGAGCTGTACGGCGACGCCTACGTGTCCCCGCAGCCGCGCCAGTACAACCGCAAGGTCAAGAACGCCCAGGAGGCGCACGAGGCGATCCGCCCGGCCGGCGAGGTGTTCCGCACCCCCGGCCAGGTCGCCGGTGAGCTGGAGTCCGACGAGTTCCGCCTCTACGAGCTGATCTGGCAGCGCACGGTCGCCTCGCAGATGGCCGACGCGCGCGGCACCACGATGTCCGTGCGGATCACCGGCACGGCCGCGTCGGGGGAGGAGTGCACGTTCGCCGCGTCCGGCCGGACGATCACCTTCCCCGGTTTCCTGCGGGCCTACGTGGAGACGGTGGACAACGAGGAGGGCGGCGAGGCCGACGACGCCGAGCGCCGGCTGCCGAACCTCACCAAGGACCAGGCCGTCACGGCCAGCGAGCTGAACCCCGACGGCCACTCGACCAGCCCGCCGCCGCGCTACACCGAGCCCAGCCTGGTCAAGACCCTGGAGGAGCTGGGCATCGGCCGCCCGTCGACGTACGCGTCGATCATCAACACCATCCAGGACCGCGGCTACGTGTGGAAGAAGGGTTCCGCGCTGGTGCCGTCCTGGGTCGCGTTCTCCGTGGTCGGGCTGCTGGAGCGGCACTTCGGCCGGCTGGTCGACTACGACTTCACCGCCGCGATGGAGGACGAGCTGGACCGGATCGCGGCCGGCGAGCAGCAGCGCACCCAGTGGTTGACCGGGTTCTACTTCGGCGGCGACGTCGGTGCCGAGGGCTCGGTCGGCCGGTCCGGCGGGCTGAAGAAGCTCGTCGGCTCCGGCGTGGACACCATCGACGCGCGGGAGATCAACTCGATCCCGCTGTTCACCGGCGAGGACGGGCGCACGGTCGTGGTCCGGGTCGGCCGGTACGGCCCGTACCTGGAGCGCGACGGGGAGAACGGCGAGCCGCAGCGGGCGAACCTGCCGGAGGACCTGCCGCCGGACGAGCTGAGCGTAGAGATCGCGGAGAAGCTGTTCGCCACCCCGGTCGAGGGCCGGTCGCTGGGCACCGACCCGGTCACCGGGCACGAGGTCGTGGCCAAGGAGGGCCGGTTCGGCCCGTACGTCACCGAGGTCCTGCCCGAGGACGAGAGCGTCCCGAAGACGAAGCGGCCGAAGCCGCGTACCGGCTCGCTGTTCAAGTCGATGGACATCGGCAGCATGACGCTGGACGACGCGCTCAAGCTGCTGTCGCTGCCCCGGGTGGTCGGCAACGACCCGAACAGCGGCGAGGAGATCACCGCGCAGAACGGCCGGTACGGCCCGTACCTCAAGCGCGGCACCGACTCCCGGTCGCTGGCCAAGGAGGAGGACATCTTCACCGTCACCCTCGACGAGGCGCTCAAGCTGTACGCGGAGCCCAAGCGCCGGGGCCGGCAGGCGGCCGCCGCGGCGCCGCCGCTCAAGGAGCTGGGCAACGACCCGGCCTCTGGCAAGCCGATGGTGGTCAAGGACGGCCGGTTCGGCCCGTACGTCACCGACGGCGAGTACAACGCGTCGCTGCGCAAGAGCGACGACGTCGAGACGCTGACCGACGAGCGCGCGGCCGAGCTGCTGGCCGAGAAGCGCGCGAAGGGCCCGGCACCGAAGCGCCGGACGGCGGCGAAGAAGACTCCCGCCAAGAAGGCGCCGGCGAAGAAGGCTCCGGCGAAGAAGGCTCCGGCCAAGAAGGCGTGAAGTGCCATGAAGATCACCTTCATGGCGTTCCCGGGGGCGCTAGCCTCGCCGCGTGACCGGGGACCGGGGCGAGTTCGAGCGGCGGGCCGTGGAGGCGTGGTTCCGCCGTCGCGGGTTCCCGCCGGTGGTCCGGCAGGACCGGCGCGGCTCGGCGCTCGACCCGCTGTTGGCCGACGTTCGCGTCAGCCTCGCGGTTCGGCAGGTTTATCTCGCCCGGAGGACAGGGCACCCTTACCCTGGTATGCGGACGGTCACCGACAGGTAGCACAGGGAGACGCCGAACCATGACCAACGACGGCACACAGGACCCCGGTCCGCCGCCGGTCCTGTCCGACCCCTCGGCCGGCCTGGTCACGGGGTCACATTACGCACCGGAGCCGCTCAAGGTGCGGGTGGTCGAGCCCCCGATGCCGGACATCTCGGCGGTCCGCGAGGCGATGGCGGGCATGCTCGACGAGGACTCCGAGCTGAACTTCGACCTCGTGCACCCCGCCGTTTCCGGTTCCGATTCCCCGGCCGAGCGGACCGCGGAGATCCCGGCTCAGGCGTCCTCGCCGGAGAACGCTCCCGAGGAGCCATCGGCCTCGGAGCCGGATCCGACCCCGCCGGCCGGAATCCCGGCCCAGGCCCGGCCGGCCACGTCGACGGCCACCGTGCCGGAGCCGGGCGGCGGCACGGCCCGGATGGCCACATCGGGCAACGTCGAGCAGCCGCGGCGGCTGCCGGTCCGGCTCCGCCGGGAACGGCCGCCGAAGCCGGCGGGGGCGATCCGCCGCAAGTCCTCGGCCCCGGGCGTCACGGCGACCATTGTGTTACTCCTGGTGATCGCGGTGCTCGTCATCGTGCTCATCGCGAGCTTCCTCGACACGATCGGGTCGCTGTTCGCCTAGCCTTGGTACACCCCGGGCGACGGTGCCATGGGTCACCTACTACGGTCCGACCATCCTGACGTGCTCGAGTCCCGGTTACCCTGGTGCCGAGCTGCGTGGAGATGGGGTGGCGGCTATCAGCGGGGGAACTGGTCCGGATCCGGAGGCCGGCGCGGCGGCGCCGACCCAGTCCAACGCGTCGATCACGCACCGAGCGCGGAGCGTGCTCGCCATCCGGGCCTTCCGCAGACTCTGGGGTGTCACCTACCTGTGCAGCGTTGGTGACTGGCTGTCACTGCTCGCGCTGACCGGTCTGGTCACCAAGCTCACCGAGGGATACCAGGCGCAGAGCTTCGCGTTCGCCGGCGTGGTGCTCACCCAGCTGCTGCCCGGCCTGCTGTTCGCGCCGCTCGGCGGCCTGCTCGCGGACCGGTTCGACCGCCGCAAGATCATGGTGATCTGCGACGTGTTGCGGTGCGGGCTGTTCCTGTCGATCGCGATCGTCGGCACCACGTGGTGGCTGTTCATCGGCAACTTCCTCATCGGCTGCTGCGCGCTGATGTGGATTCCGTCGAAGGACTCGGCGGTGCCGAACCTGCTGCGCCGGCCCGACCAGGTGGAGACCGCCAGCCAGCTCGGCATGGTGATGACCTACGGCATCTCGGTGATCACCGGCGCCGGGCTGTACGCGGCGATCACCGGCATCACCACCAACCTGGACATCCAGCCCGACCCGGCCGGTCTCGGCATCGCCAAGATCATCCTGGTCATCAACGGCCTGCTCTACCTGACCAGCGCGATCCTGGTGGCGACCCGGATCCCGGAGCTGTCCCTCCGCGACCCCGGTTCGCCGGCCCGCCGGGAACGGAGGAACGAGGGCGAGAAGTCAGGCTTCACCGCGATGGTCCGCGACGCCGGCAGATTCGTGCGCACCACACCGCTGGTACGCGGTCTGCTCACCGGCCTGGTCGGCGCGTTCGCCGCGGCCGGCGCGCTGGTCGGCTCGGCGAAGCTGTACGCGGACAGCCTTCGTGGCGGCGAGTCCACGTTCGGGCTGCTGTTCGTGGCGATGTTCATCGGCCTGGCCACCGGCATGGCCGGCTCGCCGAAGCTGGCCCGCAGGCTGCCGCACAACCGTCTGTTCGGCATCGCGATCGTGCTCGCCGGCCTGGTGATGTGCCTGGTGGCGCTGTCCCCGCACCTCGCGGTCTCGCTGGCCACGGTGATGGTCGTCGGCGCGTGCGCCGGTGCGGCGTTCCTGACCGGCGTGACCATCATCGGCTCGCAGATCGAGGACGCCATCCGCGGCCGGATCAACGCGATCTACCAGGCGTTGATGAAGATCATCCTGGCCGGCGCGATGGGTCTGACCCCGGTGCTGGTCGGCTTGGTGCAACCGAGGACCGTGATCGTCTGGGGCCGGGAGATGACGATCGACGGCACCCGCCCGGTGCTGCTCGCCGCCGGCCTGCTGGCCGCCGTGGTCGGCGTGCTCGCCTACCGGCAGATGGACGACCGCCGCAGCGAGCCGATCATCGCCGACCTGCTGGCCGCGATCCGCCGCAAGCCGCGCCGTTCGACCGGCCTGCTGATCGCGGTGGAGGGCGACACCGTCCAGGACACCGCCGTCCAGGCGAGCCTGCTCGCGGACTGGCTGCGCCGCCCCGGCACCAAGGAGGTGCTGCTCGCCAGCGACCCGGCGCTGGACGACGAGCGCCTCCAGGCGGTGCTGTCCGGCGCGCAGCTCGACGGCGCGCGAGCGCACGCGCTGGTGGCGGCGGCGGTGCGCGCCGACATCGTCGAACGCCAGATCCGCCCGGCGCTGGAGCGGGGCGCGCTGGTGGTGATGGAGCGGTTCGTGGACAGCCCGCTGGCGCACCTGTCCGCAGCGGCGGACCTGGACCCGGCGGAACTGGAGGGCCTGGCCGACTGGGCCACCGCACGGCTGCGCCCGGACGTGACCGTGCTGCTGGACCGCGACCCGAGCACGCTCCCGGAGGGGCGCAGCCGCCAGCCCCAGCACCACTGGCACGTCCAGCGGGTGCTGACCGAGATGGCGTCCGCCGAGCCGGACCGGTACGTGGTGGTCGACGGCGACGGGGCGCCCGAGGACGTGGCCGTGCGGGTGCGGCTGGCGGTGCAGGCCGCGCTGGCCGGCCGGCGACTGGCGAGCCTGGTGCCGAGCGACGGCGCGGCCCCCGTACCCGCGTCGGCGGTGCCGAAGGTGGAGACTTAGCGGGTGAGTGTCTGGTCGCAGGTGGTCGGTCAGCCCGACGCGGTGGCGGTGCTGACGTCGTCGGCGGCGGTCGCCGCGTCGATGGTCGACGGCACGTTCACCGGTTCGGCGTCGCCGGTGCCGCACGCGTGGCTGTTCACCGGCCCGCCCGGCTCCGGTCGCTCGGTGGCCGCCCGCGCGTTCGCCGCCGCCCTGCAGTGCCACACCGGGGAGGGCTGCGGTGACTGCCCCGGCTGCCGCACGTCGATGGCCGGTACCCACGCCGACGTCCACGTGGTGGTCCCGGAGGGCCTGTCGATCTCGGTCGCCGAGATGCGCTCGCTGGTACAGATCTCGGCCCGCAGGCCGACGGGCGCCCGCTGGCAGGTGGTCATCATCACCGACGCCGACCGACTGACCGAGGGTGCCGCGAACGCCCTCCTCAAAGCGGTCGAGGAACCCCCCGAACGCACGGTGTTCCTGCTCTGTGCCCCGTCCGACCACCCAGAGGACGTCCCGGTCACGATCCGCTCCCGCTGCCGTCACCTGGGCCTGCGCACCCCGTCCCCGTCCGCGATCGCCGAGGTCCTCCGCACCCGCGACGGCATCCCCGACGAGATGGCGACCTGGGCCGCGTCGGTGTGCGGTGGTCACGTGGGCCGAGCCCGCCGCCTGGCGACGGACGAGTCCGCCCGCACTCGCCGCGAGTCGGTGCTGCGGATCCCCCTGAGCCTCCGCCGCCTCCCCGATGTGTTCACGTGCGCCGACAACCTGGTCAAATCCGCCGAGTCCGACGCGGTAGAGGTGAGCGGCACCCGCGACGAGGCCGAGAAGGAGGCCCTGAAAACGGCCATGGGCCACGGCGGCACCGGCAAAGGCACCGCATCGGCGACCAGAGGCAGCGCCGCCGCGATCAAGGAGCTGGAACGCCGCCAGAAATCCCGAGCCACCCGAACCCAACGCGACGCGATCGACCTGGCCCTGGTCGACCTCGCCGGCTTCTACCGCGATGTCCTGGTCACGGCCGCGGCGTCCCCGGCGACCCTGAACCACCCGGACCGCGCCGCCGACGCCCGCACCGCCGCGTCCGCGTGGACTCAGGAAGCCACCCTGCGCCGGCTGGAGGCCGTGCTGGCCTGCCGAGAGGCGCTGGAACAGAACGTCAAGCCGCGCATCGCCATCGAAGCCATGCTCACCACCCTCCACCACGGCTGACCGCGACTCTCCCTCGCCGCGCGCCACCTGGCTCACTCCGGGTCGGCGCCTGCGTCGCTCTCGGCTGCTACGTCGCCTTCCGCGCCAGCTTCCGGGTGGGTGTCGGCCTTCGGCTCGGGTTTCGTGTTCGCGTCGGCGTCGGCGTTCGTGCCCGTGTCGGGTGCGTCGCCTTCGATCTCGTCCGCTCCCGCCGGGTCGCCGCCGCCACTCGCCCCGGCCGCCCCACGTGCCGGCCGCGACATCGGTACCGCGGCCACCAGCACCACGCCGATCAGCAGCATCGCCGTGCCCGCCCAGAACATCGGCACCGTCTTGTACGCCAGCGTCGTGTACGCGAGCTCGCGCGGCGCCCGGCCCTGCGGCTCCGGGTCCGGCGGCGGCTGCGGCTGATCCGACGTCCGGCACACCACGCCGCCCGTCGGCGCGTACGCGCGCGCGATCTGCTCACCCAGCGACACCTGCACCAACGCCGACGGCAGGTTCGGCAACCCCAGCGCCTCGGTCAGCAGCACCTGCACGTCCAGCATCCGGGCCGTGGCCCCCAGCTGGAAGCCCTCGAACGGGTCGGTCATCGCCGCGCGCTTCTCGTCCAGCCGCGCGACGCCGAGCCGGAGGACGCCGAGGTCGAGCGTCCGCACCGCGTCGTCGACCCGCTGCCCGTTCGCCAGCAGCCCGCCGATGACCGGCAGCTTCTCCGCACCCGGCACGTCCGGCAGCGGAATCCCGATCGGCACGTCGAGGTTCGGGTCGGCCGCGTCCAGCCGCCCCAGCTGCCGCCCGCCCTGCCACACCTCGATCACCGGCGCCGTGTACTCGACCGACGACGTCCGCGCGTTCCCGGTCGCGGTGACCTGCAACGTCGGCTGGCTCACCACGCGCAGTTCGAGCGCGAACGGCGTCCCCGCGAGCAGCTCGATCGCCGCCACCCGCAACGTCGACGTCGACCGCACCGCCTTGTTCGGCGACCCCGGCAGGTCCACCAGCTGCACGATCGACCGCGTGGCCAGCGTGTTCGGCAGGCTCACCAGCGACCCACGTCCGTCCGCCCGCGGCGCCCCGTCCCCCGACAGCACCCCACCGAGCGTGCTCAACGGCCCCGCGAGCCGGCGGATCCCGTCGATGATCGCCCGATCGGCGCCCGCGTCCAGCCCAGGCGCGTCGAACACCCCCGTCAGATCCCCGACGTCCGGCAAGGTGGGGATCGCGTTCACCAACGACAGGCTCCCCACCTCGGTCGACGCGTCCGACACCGTGCCCACACACGGCCCGAGCACGTCGTCCCACTGCGCGTGCACCTGCCCGCGCAGCGCGCCGCCCGTGATCAACGAGTCCAGCGGCGTCTCCGGCAGCGAGAGCCCGGCGTGCACCGGCTCCGCGTTGTCCGGCGGTGCCGTCTGCGCCAACGCCCCCGGCGCCCGCGGCGAGGACCCGCCCACCGCGACCCCACCCGGCGCGGCCTCGGCCACCGACTGCTCGAACGCGAGATAGGCCTCGGAGTTCACCTGCGCCGACGAGACCCCGAACCCCAGCTCGACCGCCGCCTGCCGAGGCAGCTTTTCGGCCATCTCCGGCAAGATCGACCTGGTCGGCGTCGAGTTCGGCAACACCCGGACGATCCCCAGCCCGGTCCCGGCATCCGCGACGACCCGAGCCGTCGGCTCCGCTCCCACCGGCGCCGACATAGGCGGCGACCCGGACCCCGGCGGAGCCGGCACCGGCGTGGTCACCGGCTCCCCAGCCGCCGGCGCCACCGAAAACCCCAGCACGACGACCACAACCCCGAACCCCGTCGCGACGAGGGAGCGTCCACGCATCGCCCGGGCCTCCTTGCCGAGAAGCGACTCCACCCTTCTAACGACCCCGGTGCCTGCGGGTGACGCGACCGGGCCAGCTACACTGAGGACGCACCGCCGCCTTAGCTCAGTCGGCCAGAGCGGCTCACTCGTAATGAGCAGGTCAAGGGTTCGATTCCCTTAGGCGGCTCCAGGTGAGAGCCGGTAACACCCGGAAGCCGGGTTCGCGTGCCACATCATGTGACGCGAACCCGGCTTTGGTGTGCGCTCAAGTGGGAGAAGGACACCCAGACTCACGAACCTGCTACCGCTCGTCGTGTGGTTGTTGGCGGTCGACGAGGGTGGACAGGTTCGCGGTCAGCTTGTCGAGGCGTTCGGTGATCTCGGCGAGGTGGTCCTCGATGGCGGCCAGCCGGGCGGGCACGGTGTCTGCGGCGAGGTCGACGGGGGCGTCTGGTGCTGGTGGGGCGTGTCCGAGCAGGACCGCGGCCAGGTGGCGCGGGTGCCAGCCGAGGCTCACCGACAGGGCTTCCAGGGTCCGGCCGCTGCGGCGGCGCTGGACCGTGTTGTGCACGATCTCGCGGACGATCGACAGGGCCACGCGCGACCGGCCGGCGAGCTCGCGTTGGTTCACGCCGAGCTCGGTCATGCGCTCGTTGATCGCCGTCGCGACCGCGGGCCAGTCCTCCGTCACGTATTCCTCCGCGCTTCACCGCTCGGCCCAACATCATTCCAAACCAGGACAACGTCCCTGGGACATCACAACTAGCCGATGTCGCCAGCCTGCTCTCGCCGGTAGACCGGCGCCCGCTCGCTCTTGAGGGTGGTCGACGAGGTCGGCGAACGCCGTGGCGGCGTATCCGCCTTCCTGCGTGGCAAATGGTGGAACTCCTCGTCGAGCGCGGGAAGTTGCTCAAGGGTTGTTCGAGCACGGGGAAGCTCGGCTTGAAGCACATCGTGCACGACGGTTGCGGGCGTGATGACCTCGACGAGTTCCCGATATGCCGGTTCAACGGTGTGCGGGTGGCGTTCGATGGGGCGTTGCGCATTCCAGCGAGGATTGTGTTGAGCACAGGAAGTTCGACGGTCGTGAGGCACGATCTGGGGCCACCGTGGGCGCGAGAAGTACTTCCCCTGACGCCGCCGCAGAGTACTAAGATCACCGGTATGTCGACAGAGCGGCCTGGTTGGGCACCGGACGATGTTGATCTTGATCGGCCCAATGCCGCGCGGGTGTATGACTATCTGCTTGGGGGGTCGGCGAACTTCGCGAAGGATCGGGAGTTCGCGGGGCGGCTGTTGGAGATCGCGCCGGATGCGGCGAAGTTGGCTCGGGGGAACCGGGCGTTCTTGCGGCGGGCGGTGAACTACTGCCTGCGTCACGGGATTCGGCAGTTTTTGGACATCGGGTCGGGGATTCCCACTGTCGGGAACGTGCACGAGATCACGCAGCGGACGGAACCGTCGGCGCGGGTCGTTTACGTGGATGTCGAGCCGGTTGCCGTGGCGCACACCGAGTTGATGCTTGCTGGCAACGAGAACGCCGGCGTCGTGCGGGGTGAGCTGCTTGAGGCGGACGAGCTGCTCGGGTCGGAACCGGTGCGGCGGCTGCTCAACCTGGATGAGCCGGTGGCCGTGTTGATGGTGTCCGTGTTGCACTTTCTCGGCGGGAACGAGCCTTACGGCGCGGTCGCCCGGTACGTGGACGCGATGGCGTCCGGCAGTTACCTCGTGATCTCGCACATCGCCGCGGAGGATTCCGAGGAGCAGTCGCAGGCGCGCAACCTCTACCAGAAGGACGCGGTTCCGATCGTCGGGCGTACGCGTGCGGAGCTGGCCGGCTTCTTCGCCGGGATGGA
Source organism: Actinophytocola gossypii (assembly GCF_025165815.1). GTDB lineage: Bacteria > Actinomycetota > Actinomycetes > Mycobacteriales > Pseudonocardiaceae > Actinophytocola > Actinophytocola gossypii. The sequence goes on from NZ_JAFFZE010000006.1 coordinate 144,295, forward strand.
GCTGGTCGAGCCGGGTGTCGTGTGGACGCCGGAGTGGCATCCGGAGGCGTCCGACGTCGTGGTGGAACCTCAGCTTTCCAGGGGGCTCGTGGCGGTGGGGCGTAAGCCCTGATCGGCGCTAGGGGCGCCGCGCGAGGACGATCACGGGGTGTCTGCCGTTCAGGCTGATCGGCCAACAGCTCACGGGCAGGAGGCCGGCGGGCGCGATCAGGTCCTTGTCGGGTTGTAGGAGGACGGCTCGGCCGCCGGGGCGGAGGACTCGGGTCAGCTCCGTCCAGAAGCGGGCGGGGTCGCGGGCCAGTTGGCCGGACGGGGTGACCTGGCGGTGCCACGGTGGGTTGCCTACGACGGCGTCGATGGACTCCGTGTCGATGGGCAACCGGGCGGCGTCGGCCAGCAGCCAGGTGACGTGGGCGGTGACGTCGTTGGTCCTGGCGGCGGTGATCGCGGCGGGGGCGTGGTCGGCGCCCACGCACTTGAGCCCGCGGTCCAGGGCCGCTTCGATGGGGATCGTGCCGGTGCCGCAGCACGGGTCGAGGAGGCGGGCACCGGGTGCGGGCGCGGCCAGGCGGACCAGGGCGTTGGCCAGGGGCGGGTGCAGGCTGCCGGGGCGGGACGCGGTTCGGTAGCTCCTGCGGTGCAGTGGGCGGGCCCCCACACGAAGCGACACCACGGCACGTTCGCCGGCGATGGTCACGCGCCAGGGGAGGCTGTCGGGTGGCGGGGCCTGGCCGCCTCGTCTGCTGCGGTACGGGGTGCCGATCACCTGGGACAGGGCCTCGCCGACGGCGTCCTCGATGTCGTAGCGGGTGTAGGCGCGGCGGCCGAGGAACGACGCGGACACGTCGACGCCGTCGAACTCGGCCGGGCCGCCGCAGCGGGAACGGAGTGCCAGGAGCCCGCGCAGGGGCAGGGTCCGGGCGGCTCGGGTCAGGTGGCGCAGGTCGGCGCGGGTGGTGCCGATGCCGTCGACCACCGCGGCGATGAGCAGCACGTCGTCGGCGGTGCGCAGGTCGAGTACGGCGGGGCCGGGCGTGGCGGTGTCGAACCAGACCTCGCGGTGGCCGACCTGGTTCACCTGCCCAAGCGCGCGCTCGCGGATCTCGTCCGCGACCACACGTTCTATCCCTCGCACCGTCCGCGCCAGCAGGCGCGCGCGGGTCACCGTGCGAGCACGGTGCCAGGACGGGGTTCGATCTCACGGATCACGTGTCTTCTCCCACGTCGCAACCCGGAACGGGCGGTTTTGCCCGTTCCGCGTCGCCGGCGGCGGGTGGTCCGCGCGGTGCCGGCGGGTCGCTCAGTGTCGGAAGAAGAAGCTCACGGGACCGAGGTTAGCGGTCGGGGGAAGCGGATTTCGGTCGACAGCCCGGGCAGACTGAGGGCGTGACGCGATCGCTGGTCAACCACGCGCACGTGCGGCGGGCGCCGGACGTGATGCTTCGGCGGATGCTCGGTCGGGTGTCCGCCGACACCTCGACGACCGAGCCGGTGGAGGAGCTCGAGCGGCGGCTCGCGGAACTGCTCGGCAAGCCGCGGGCGCTGTTCTTCCCCACCGGCACCATGGCCCAGCAGGTCGCGCTCCGGATCCACGCCGAGAGCACGGGACGCTGGGGGTTCACCGGGCACCGGACCAACCACCTGGTCCTGTGGGAGCAGCAGGGGTACGCCGCGGTGCACGGGCTGCGCTACCTGCCGGCGGGCGACGCCCACTCCCCGCTCACCCGCGCCCAGCTCGACGACGTCGGCGAACGGCCCGGCACCCTGCTGATCGAGCTGCCCCAGCGGGAGATCGGCGGGCTGCTGCCCACCTGGGACGAACTGGGTGAGCAGCTCGGCTGGGCCTCGGACCAGGGCGCGGCGGCGCACCTCGACGGGGCTCGGCTCTGGGAGGCGCAACCCTTCTACGACCGCCCGTACGGCGACATCGCCGGGCTGTTCGACACCGTCTACGTCTCCCTCTACAAAGGACTCGGCGGGGTTCGGGGCGCCGTGCTCGCCGGGGACGACGACTTCGTCGCCGAGGCCGCGGTGTGGCGGCAGCGTCTCGGCGGCGCGATCCCGGACGCCTGGCCGCTGGCCATCGCCGCGCTGGTCGGGCTGGACGAGCTGCCGGCGCGGATGGCCGAGTTCCGCGACCACGCCGTCGCCATCGCGGCCGCGCTCACCGCCGACGGAACCGCGACCGTGCACCCGAACCCGCCGGTGACGCCGATGTTCCACGTCCACCTGCCGGTCGGCGCCGAGGCCGCCACCCGCGCGGCCAAGGCGATGCTCGACGAGCGTGACGTCCAGGTGCTCGTCCGCGCGCAGAGCCAGCCGCTGCCGGACCGGAGCCGGTTCGAGCTCACCGTCGGCGAGAACGCCATGGAGTTCACCCCGGACGAGGTCGCCGCGCTCGTCGTGGAACTGGTCGAACGGGCCGGCGGCTAGGCCTACTGTGGACGGATGCCGCTGTACTCGTTCGAGGGCAAGCGTCCCAACATCCACCCGGACGCCTGGATCGCGCCGACCGCCACCCTGGTCGGCGACGTCACCGTCGAGGCGGACGCCTCGGTCTGGTACGGCGTCGTGCTGCGGGCCGACTTCGGCGCCATCGTCGTCCGGGCCGGCGCCAACGTGCAGGACAACTCGGTCGTCCACGTCGGCGAGGGCACCTGCGAGATCGGGCCGGACGCGACCGTCGGCCACCTGTGCGTGATCCACCACTGCGTGATCGGCGCGGAGGCCCTCGTCGGCAACGGGTCGACCGTGCTCGACGGCGCCGTGGTCGGCGCGCGAGCCCTGGTGGCCGCCGGGTCGACCGTCTCGCCGGGTACCGAGGTCCCGCCCGAGACCGTCGCGTTCGGCTCGCCGGCCAGGCGGTTCGCGCCGCTGACGGGCCCGGCGAAGCAGTGGGTGGACGGCAACCCGGCGATCTACCGCGACCTGGCGCGCCGGCACCGGGACGGGACAGCTCCCGTCGACTGAGTCAGCGGGACCGGTACGGGGTGGTCGTGGTGAGCTGCCGGAAGCCGATCCGCTCCAGGATCGGCCGGCTGGTCGGCAACGCGTCCGTGCGCAGGTACTCGTAGCCGCGCTCGGCCGCCAGCCGTGCCCGGTGGCTCACCATCGCCCGGTAGACGCCGCGGCCGCGCCACCCCGGCAGCGTTCCGCCGCCCCACAGGCTCGCGAACCGGGTGCCGACGTGGAAGTCGACCCGCGACGCGGACACCGGCTCGTCGCCGGCCATCGCCAGCACCGCCGCGACGGCACCGGTCGGCATCCGCTCCCGGATGCTCGCCACCACGGCCGTGTGGTCGCCGCCGAAGACCTCCTCGTGCACCCGCCGCACCAGCGCCAGCTCGGCCTCGGAGGTCACCGTGCGCAGCTCGACGCCGTCCGGCGCGGGGGTGTCCGGGACGTCGGCGACCGAGGCGACCATCAGCGCCTCCTCCTCGTCCGGTTCGAGGCCGGCGGCGCGCAGCCGGTCGGGGAGGTCGGCGGGACGGTCGTGGCCGTAGTACTTCCACTCGAACGAGCGGCCAAGACCGGCGAAGTACGCGACCTGTTCGGCGATCACCGCGTCGGCCGACGATTCGTCCACATCGGACCACTCGATGCCGTTCCAGCCGTCGGGATCCTCGCTGACACAACGGATCACCCGCCCGGCACGCTCGAACATGCCGCCGTCCAGCGAGGGCCGGACGGTGTCGCGCAGCTCCGCGTCGAACGCGGCGAGCACCGGATCCGTCATGGCCGCCTCGCCGCGACCAGCAGGTGCGAGGTGGCCCCGATCGTCGCCGGTTCCCGCTCGGTGCGGGCGATCAGGTCGAGCACCAGCGCGCGGAAGTCCGGATCGGACAGTCGGGCGACCTGGTCCGGGATCCAGTGCGCCATGCCCTCGACCGCGTACAGGTCGGAAAGGCGCAGGCCGGCGTCGGCGACCTCGCCGGGCAGCTCGTCCGGGCGGTGGAAGTAGGCGTTGGTGAAACCGTGCGGCAGGTCGACCGAGTCGCGCCGCGTGCCGGTGGCCAGCTCGGCGCGCACCAGGTCGGCGAAGCCGGGCACCGTGCCCAGCTCGGTGAGCAGCGCCTCGTACGTCGACGCCCACCGGCTGATCGCCGCCGCCAGGACGACCCCGCCGGGCCGCACCACGCGCCGCGCCTCGGCGAACGCGGCGACCCGGTCGGCGCGGTCGAGCAGGTGGTACAGCGGGCCGAGCAGCAGCACCGCGTCCCAGCCACCGTCCGGCTCGTCGAGCGACCGGGCGTCGCCGACGACCGCGTCGACGCCTTCCCGCGCCGCGGTGTCCACGTGCAGTGGCACCGGGTCGACGAGCCGCACCCGGTGACCCCGGTCGGCCAGCCAGGTCGCGTAGACGCCGAACGCGCCGCCGACGTCGAGCACGGACGCCGGTGGCGCGGGCAGCAGACGTTCGAGCAACACCTTGGTACGCAACAGCTCCAGCGTCCCGTCCAACCGGGTCCGCTCACCGCCGCGGTCGTAGTAGGTGCGCACGTCGCGATCCAGCATGCCGGCCACGGTAGCGGCGCGACGACGAAACCGCGCCCGAGTTAAATCACGCCGAGGGCGAGCATGGCGTCCGCGACCTGGGTGAACGCGGCGATGTTCGCGCCGGCGACGTAGTTGCCCGGGGTGCCGTAGTCGTCCGCGATCTCCAGGCAGCGGTCGTGGATGCCGTGCATGATCTCGCTGAGCCGCTGCTCGGTGTACTCGAAGCTCCACGAGTCACGGGAGGCGTTCTGCTGCATCTCCAGCGCGCTCGTCGCCACCCCGCCGGCGTTGGCCGCCTTGCCGGGGGCGAACGTCACGCCGGACTCGGCGAACAGCCGGACCGCGTCGGGCGTGCACGGCATGTTGGCGCCCTCGGCGACGATGCCGCACCCGTTCGCGACGAGCGTCGCCGCGGCGGACCCGTCGAGCTCGTTCTGGGTCGCGCACGGCACGGCGATGTCGCACGGCACCTCCCACACCGGCCGGTCCGGGACGTACCGGGTGCCCCCGTCGCGCTCCTCGGCGTACTCGGCGATCCGCGCCCGGCGCACCTCCTTGAGCTCCTTGAGCAGGCGGAGGTCGATGCCGTTCTCGTCCACCAGGTAGCCGCCGGAGTCCGAGCAGGCGACCACCCGGCCGCCGAGCTGCTGGACCTTCTCGATCGCGTAGATGGCGACGTTGCCCGACCCGGAGACGACCACCTTCTTGCCGTCGAACGAGTCGCCCCGGGTGCGCAGGATCTCCTCGACGAAGAACACCGTGCCGTAGCCGGTGGCCTCGGTGCGGACCTGCGAACCGCCCCAGGCCAGGCCCTTGCCGGTCAGCACACCGGACTCGTAGCGGTTGGTGATCCGCTTGTACTGGCCGAACAGGTAGCCGACCTCGCGGCCGCCCACCCCGATGTCACCCGCCGGCACGTCGGTGTACTCGCCGATGTGCCGGTACAGCTCGGTCATGAAGGCCTGGCAGAACCGCATGACCTCGCCGTCGGACCGTCCCTTCGGGTCGAAGTCCGAGCCGCCCTTGCCACCGCCGATCGGCATGCCAGTCAGGGCGTTCTTGAAGATCTGCTCGAAGCCGAGGAACTTGACGATGCCCAGGTAGACGCTCGGGTGGAAGCGCAGGCCGCCCTTGTACGGACCGAGCGCGGAGTTGAACTCGACCCGGAACCCGCGGTTGATCCGCACGGTGCCGGTGTCGTCGACCCACGGCACCCGGAAGATGATCTGCCGTTCCGGCTCGCACAGGCGCCGGATCACGGCACTGTCGGTGTACTCCGGGTGCTTGGCGACCACGGGACCGAGGCTGTCCAGGACCTCGTGCACGGCCTGGTGGAACTCCGTCTCGCCCGGGTTGCGCCGCAGGACCTCGTCGTACACGTCACCGAGCCGCTCGTCCAGACCGGGCACGCGGTGCTCCTTCCGTCTCCGGTTGCGTACCGGGCACCGTCTCACGCGGACCCGACCGAGTCACGCGAGTGACCCGGTTGTGTGACGGTGGCCACGAACGGGGTTGAGTTTCACGTAACGTCAATTCCTAGCGTGCGGCGCATGCCAGCGAAGAAGCAGACCGCCCAGGTCACGATCGAGATGCCGGCGGGCGACGCGCCGATGATGGACCTCGGCAAGATGCTCGGCCAGACCGGCGTGAACCTCGTCGAGATCAAGCGCGCGTACGACACGAGTACCGCCGCCCAGCGCGGCGAGGTGGTGCCGGCGGTCGTCACGGTGTTCGACGACCGCTCGTTCGAGCTGCGGCTGAAGACGCCGCCGACCTCGTTCCTCATCCGCAAGGCGCTGGGCGGCAACGGTTCCCGGCAACTGAGCCGCGAGCAGCTGCGCGCGGTGGCCGAGCGGAAGCTGCCGGACCTGAACACCACCGACCTCGACGCCGCGATGCGCACGGTCGCCGGCACCGCGCGGTCCATGGGCGTGTCCATCTCGGACTGAGCGGTGCGACGCGCGGCCATTCCGCCGTTCCGGACCCTGGATCCCGCGCTGGCGGCCGCCGAGCGGCTGCTCGCCGGGCCGGGTCTGTCCACTGTGCTGGACGCGTTGCCGGACGAGCGGGCGGCGGCCGCGCGGCTGAACGCGCTGCTCGCGTCGCTCGGCGCCGGACCGAGGCTGCGCGGCGGCGCGGGCGGGTGGCGGGTGGTGCTGGTGGACGGCGCGGGGGAGGAGGGCGACCTGGTGACGGCGGCGGGCGGGGTGGTCGCGTTGGTCGCGGTGGCCGGGTGGTCCCGGTTCAAGCGCTGCGAGCGGTGCGACACCCCGTTCGTCGACCGCACGAACGGGCGGACGCGGCGCTGGTGCGCGGGGCATCGGCCTAACCGGTGATCGGGCAGCCGTGGGGTCGTTGCGTCCTGTTGCCCTGGTAGAGCCGGCCGATCATCAGGTCGCAGGTGGGAATCCCGTCCTCGCCCGTCACCTCGTACACGTCCTCGATGGTCAGGATCGCCAGGTTCCGGGTGTTGCCGATCCGGGACTCCTGGAAGCTGATCTCGCCGGTGGCGCCCTGGAACGTCATCTCGCGGAACTCCTGGGCGACAGCGGCCCGGTGCGGCGCCCCGCCGCCGGTCTGCTTCCGCACGCGGCGCACGGCCTCGACGAACATGCCGGCCGCGTCGTACAGCCCGCCCACGCGTTCCCCCGGCCACGGTGCGGTCGGCCGCTCCTCCTGCGACAGCTCCGCCTGGTCCTCGCGCAGCTCGCGGTATCCGGCGCAGAACGCGGCGAGCGCGCGACCGCTTCCGGGCAGCGCTTCGGGGCTGCCCGCCACACACTCCGCACCGGCGAGCACCACGAGCCCACCCATCGCGACGTAGGAGACCCTGATCCCGTTCAGCTCGCTCTGCCTGCGGCCCGGCGCGTGCGCGACGAACCGGGACACCGCGTCGTCGGCCACGATGTGCGGCAGCTTGTCCGGATCGGAGCAGTTGCGGTGGGTCGTCCGGAGGAAGTCGCCGAAGCCCAGCTCACGCCCGGCGTAGAACGCGATCTCGGAGCTCCGGTCCGCCGACCCGACGCACAGCGCGTCCAGCTCGGTGGGGGAGTGCTCCCACGGCTCGGGGACGACCTCGATGCCGTTGTCGGCGAGGCGCTTGCGCATCACCTCGACCAGGGTGTCGACGTAGCTGTTCGACCCGTTCACCGGTGGGTGGTAGATCGTCACCTTTGTCGCGTTCATCTGTTGCGCGTACCTGCTGACCAGCTCAGCCTGCATGGTGTTGTCCGGCACGAGCTGGAAGTACAGCGGCGACAGCTCGCCGAGTCCCACGCTGGTCAGCGTGGTGCCGAGGACGGGGATGCCGTGCCGGCCCAGCTCCCGGATCGCCGTCTCGGTCTCGGCGACGCTGCGATCCAGGCCGACCACGCCCAGGATGCCGCGGTCCGACTCGGCCAGCGGCACGAGCGCCTCCCGGACCACCTCGGGCGCGGCGGCCATCCCGGTGCCGCCGTTGGCCACGACGACCCGCAGCAGTGGCTCGACCGTCGACGTCGGGTCGTTCAGCTCGCGCTGCCGGATGACCAGCCCCTCGAGCTCCTCGGCCACCGAGTGCTCGGCCGCGGGGGCGCTCCTGTTGCTGGTCAGGCCGGCGAAGTAGACCAGGCTGACCAGCGGCCGGTCCGGCAACCGGTCGTGCAGCTGCTCGGCGACCTCGTTCTGCGCGAAGACGGCACGCTGCGCGAACCGCAGCCGCTCGTTGCGGCCGAACACCTGGCCGTCGTTGTCGCTGTACCCGACGCACTGGTCGTGGCCGTCGATGCGCACCACCTCGGTGGCGATCCCGTCGGTCGCCGCGCCGAAGAACGCGCAGCCGACACCCCAGTGGTTCATCGCGGTCAGCGCGGGCGGCGTGAGCGCGGCGACCAGCACCGCGGCCACGATCAGCTCGCCGATGCCGCGGCGGGCCAGCCTCGGCGCGGGCCGAGGACCGTCGTCCGCCGCCGTCTGCCACGCGTCCGCGTCCCGTTCGGACAGGTCGGCCGCCGGGACGGACGCCGGCAGGGCCACGAACAGGTACCGCGCGTCCGCGGCGAGCAGTTGGCGGCGGCGGGGCAGCCGGTCCTTCCAGGCGGCGAGGGACTCCTCGGCCACGGTCGGTTCGGTCGGCTTGCGCGGCTCACTGGGCAGCCAGGACGGCGCACGGTCCCCGGACGCGATGACCAGCAGCGGGTCGAGCCGGCCGGTCTCGTTGCGGACCTCGTTGATCAGGCGGAGCAGCTCCCAGCCGCCGTTGGCGTCGACGTTGTCCAGCAGCACGGTCACGTAGGCGGTGCGGCGCCAGCCCCGCCTGCGGGGCAGGAACCGCAGCCGGTTGCGGCGATAGGCGATCCGCAGGTCCTCGAGCAGGGCGTGCACGAGGAGCTTGCGGACCTGGTCGGGGTTCTCCTCCTCGCGCTGGTCCTTGGTGAGCCGCGCGGCGAACCGGAGGAAGCCGGGTGAGTGCCTCGGCACCATGTAGGGCTGGCGCATGAACCAGCGGCGCTCGCGGAACAACCCCGGCACCCGGTCCCGGCCCCAGTAGAGACCGATGAGGTACCCGGTGAGCTTGAACAGCGCGACGACGGTCCGCAGCCGGTCGGTCGGCACGTCGTCCGGCGACAGGCTCGGCCGGTCGCCGCGGCTCCACGCGTGCAGCACCCGCTTGATCGGCTCGTCCCGCCTGCCCTCGCGCGGAGGCAGTTCCACACCGGTCAGGTGGTGTGCCAGTTCGTAGTTGTCGAACCGCTTGATCGAGCCCTGCTTGCCGAACCCCCGCTTGCGCAGCTGGTCGTGCAGCTCGTGCAGCAGTGGGAGCACGGTGTCCTGCTTGTGCACGTTGGCCGCGTCGACCAGGACGTGCGGCACCTCCTGCAGCTCGGTGTCCAACGCCTTGCCGAGCCGGGGGAGGAAGTCGTGCGTGCCGCGTTTCCGGAGCAGGCAGACCAGGGGGAGCGGCAGGTCGCCGCGCACCTTGAGGTCGTCGTCCCGCTCGAAGTAACGCGGTCTGCGATACAGCGTGCGGACCAGGGCGAGCAGTGCGTGCACCCCGGGAAACACCGGGTCGGACATTCGGCCCCCAGCCGTCGTTCTTGCTTCGCGATACTAGGGCCCGTTCCATGAAGTCCTTGTGGGCGAGGTCACGTTGGGTGGAGTGCTCGGCTCGGACGAGTTCGTCGTGGTCTCGCACGTGTCGTCGGTGACCTGCGAGCACGAATGGAGCGCGCGGGCGGATAGTGTCTTCCTGGTCGTTCGAGTCAATCCCGTTCTTGGAGGCACCCACGATGCACCAGCCGGCGATCCCGCACCTGGCCGCGGCCGATCCCGAGCTCGCCCAGCTCATCGAGGGCGAAGCGAAGCGCCAGTTCGACAAGGTGCGGCTGATCGCGTCCGAGAACTACGTCTCGACCGCGGTCCTCGAGGCCACCGGAACGGTGCTGACCAACAAGTACTCCGAGGGCTACGCCGGCAAGCGCTACTACGAGGGCCAGCAGTTCGTCGACCAGATCGAGGCGATGGCCATCGAGCGGGCCAAGGCGCTGTTCGGGGTCGACCACGCGAACGTGCAGACCTACTCCGGCTCGCCCGCCAACCTCGCCGTCTACCTGGCCCTCGCGGCCCCGGGCGACACGGTGATGGGGATGGCGCTGCCGGCCGGCGGCCACCTCACCCACGGCTGGAGCGTCTCGGCGACCGGCAAGTGGTTCCGGGCCGTCCAGTACGGCGTGCGCAAGGACACCGGGCGCATCGACCTCGACGAGGTGCGTGACCTGGCCCGCGCGGAGCGGCCGAAGCTGATCTTCTGCGGCGGCACCGCCATCCCGCGCACCATCGACTTCCCGGCCTTCGCGGAGATCGCGAAGGAGGTCGGCGCCGTGCTGGTGGCCGACATCGCGCACATCGCGGGGCTGGTCGCGGGTGGCGCGCACCCGTCGCCGGTGGGCCACGCGCAGGTCATCTCGACCACCACGCACAAGACGCTCCGCGGGCCGCGCGGCGCCATGCTGATGTCCGACGCCGAGTACGCGAAGGCCCTGGACAAGGCCGTCTTCCCCGGCCTGCAGGGCGGCCCGCACAACCACACCACGGCGGCGATCGCGGTCGCGCTGGCCGAGGCGGCCCGCCCGGACTTCCGCGAGTACGCCGCGAACGTGGTCGCCAACGCCAAGGCGCTCGCCGACGCGCTGCTCGGCCGCGGGTTCGACCTGGTCTCCGGCGGCACCGACAACCACCTGATCCTGATGGACCTGACCAGCAAGGGCATCGGCGGCAAGCCGGCCGCGCAGGCGCTTGACCGGGCCGGGATCGAGCTGAACTACAACACCGTGCCGTTCGACCCGCGCAAGCCGTTCGACCCGTCCGGCGTGCGCCTCGGCACCTCGGCGATCACCACCCGCGGCCTCGGCGTCGACCAGATGCCGCAGGTCGCCGAGTGGATCGACCGCGCCATCGCCGCCACCAACGACGGCGACGACCCCGCCATCGGCACCATCGCCGCCGAGGTCAGCGAGTTCCTCTCCGCCTACCCGATGCCCGGCTGGGCGTGATGCGATGAAGGCTCCCTTCGTCGCGTCGAATGCGGCGAAGGGAGCCTTCAGCGCGTTTACCCGAGCCGGCGCGGGGAGCTGGCCCGGCTCTCGTTGTGCACGCGGTCCAGGGCGGTCACCACGTACGTGTACCGCCCGTCACGCTCGGCGGTCTCGTCCACGAACGACTGGAGCGGCCCCCACCCGTCCTGGACGACCCCGACCAGGTGCCGAGCGTCTACCGTCGCGCAGTGGGCGTTCCGGTCCTCCACCCGGTACACCGCGTAGTCCGTGGCCCGCCGGTCCGTGGACACCCAGACCAGGCGTACCCCGTCGGCCGCCCGGCGCGCCGTGGCGAGCACCGGCGCCCGCGGACCGGCGGCCTCGAGCCGCGCCGGGGTCGGCGGAACCGCCGGCTGGCCGTAGTGGTCGGCCTTGACGATGCCCATGTGGTCGAGGGCGTTCTTGCGCACCTGGACGGCCGAGAAGTAGATGTCGCCGCCGACCTCGGGGTGGTCGCGGTTGAACGTCAGGTGCTCGCTCATCTCGTTCGGGTCGTGCCAGGGTGCGCCCTGGTTGGGGTCGGCGACCTTGTAGTTCGCCTGCCCGATGTAGAGGTTCACGCCCGTGCCGGACACCACCGACGACCACCACGGCACCAGCTTCGCGTAGTCGGCCACGGTGAAGCCGATGTTCCAGTACACCTGCGGCACGATGTAGTCGAGCCACCCCTCGCGCACCCACTTGCGGGTGTCGGCGTACAGGTCGTCGTAGGTCTCCACGCCGCCCTGGGTCGGCGAGCCCTCCGGGTCGGTGGAGGAGTTCCGCCAGATCGCGAACGGGCTGACGCCGAACTGCACGTGCGGCTTGGCGGCCCGGATCGCCGAGGACAGCTCCGAGATCAGCAGGTCGACGTTGTTCCGCCGCCAGTCGGCGATGTTGTCGAAGGATCCGCCGTGCTCGGCGTAGGTGTCCGCGTCGGCGAAGGTCTCGCCGGCGACCGGGTACGGGTAGAAGTAGTCGTCGAAGTGCACGGCGTCGATGTCGTACCGGGTCACCGCGTCCATGATCGCGTCGATGGTGAACCGCCGGACCTCGGGGAGGCCCGGGTCGTAGTACAGCTTCCCCCCGTACGGGATCACCCAGTCGGGGTGCACGCGCGCGGGGTGTTCCGGCACCAGCGTGCCCGGGTCGTCGGTCATCGACACCCGGTACGGGTTGAACCAGGCGTGGAACTCCAGGTTCCGCTTGTGCGCCTCGGCGACCGCGAACCCGAGCGGGTCGTAGCCGGGGTCCTGGCCCTGCGTGCCGGTCAGCCAGTGCGACCACGGCTCGTGCGGCGACGGCCAGAACGCGTCCGCGGTCGGCCGCACCTGCACGACCACGGTGTTCAGCCCCAACTCGACCGCCTCGTCGTACCAGCGGACCAGCTCCGCCTGCTGCTGCGCGGCGGTCAGGTCGCGGCTGGACGGCCAGTCGATGTTGGCCACGCTCGCGATCCACTCGGCGCGCATCTGCTGCTTGGGCGTCGCCGGGTCGGGCGTCGGACACTCGTAGCCACCCGATGGGGTGGCGGCACTTGACACGGCCGGGGCCACCAGAAACGCGGTGGCGACCGTGAGCAGGGAGCTGAGGAGGCGTCTCATGGCCCCAGAGTCTTACGTGTCGCGCGTCACCTGTGAACCGTGGAAAGCTAACAAATCAGACTGACTGCTGCTGAATCCTTCACGATGAGTGCCGGCTCACAGGTAATTCGCTTGCCGAACGAACCGCCGGAGGCGCATGCTTGTATCGATCAACTAGATGGGTGATGCAAGCAATCAGGAGACCGCGCGTGGAAACCGAGATCGCGAACGACCAGGACATCGAGGTCGGACGCCGGCTGGCCGGCGCCATGTTCGGGCTCGGCAAGCAGCAGGCGAGCCTGGGGCATCGAATGAGCAAGTCGGGGGTCGACCGCTCAACGATCGTCCTGCTCAAGACCATGGTCGCGTACGGCCCGAGCCGGTCCAGTGAGCTCGCCGGCGCCGTCCACTCCGACCCCTCGACGGTCTCCAGGCAGGTCGCGGCGCTGGTCCGCGACGGCCTGGTCGAACGCCGGGCGGACCCGGAGGACGGCCGCGCGAGCGTGCTCGCACCGACCGAGGCCGGTCTCCGCCTGCTCGAGGAACAGCGTGAGCGGCTAGGGCTCGCGCTGGCCAGGGTCGTCCGGGAGTGGGAACCCGAGGACGTGTCCCGCTTCCTCGAGTTGCTCGAGCGCTTCGTGGCCGACCACGAACGCGCGCTGCCGAATTTGCTGAACGAATGCGCCAAGCCGCGTTCCGAAGGGGAGAGCTAGATGTCCGAACCAACCTCGCGTGCCGAGGTGGGCGATCGGTCTTCAGGGGGACCGACCGCACTGTCACACCGAGAGATCATGACGGTGCTCGCCGGGCTGATGCTCGGCATGCTGCTGTCCGCGCTGGACATGACCATCATGGCGTCGGCGACCAAGACGATCGCCGACGAGCTGCACGGCCAGACCATCCAGGCCTGGGTCACCACGGCGTACCTGATCACGATGACGATCTCCACGCCGCTGTACGGCAAGCTGTCCGACATCTTCGGCCGCAAGCCGATGTACCTGACCTCCATCTCGCTGTTCCTGGCCGGCTCGGTACTGGCCGGCGTCGCGAACTCGATGTACGAGCTCGCCGCGTTCCGCGCGGTGCAGGGCCTCGGCGCCGGCGGTCTGATGTCGCTCGCGCTGGCGATCATCGCCGACATCGTGTCGCCGCGGCAGCGCAGCCGCTACCAGGGCTACTTCATGGGCATCTGGGGAGTGTCCAGTGTGGCCGGTCCGGTGGTCGGCGGCTTCTTCGCCGGTGCGGAGAGCTTCGCCGGGATCGACGGCTGGCGCTGGGTGTTCCTGGTGAACGTGCCGATCGGCATCATCGCGCTGGTCGTGGTCGCGAAGTTCCTCAACGTGCCGCACACCAGGGTCAAGCAGCGCGTCGACTACTGGGGCGCCGTCGCGCTGACCGTGGCGCTGGTGCCGCTGCTGATCGTGGCCGAGCAGGGCCGGGAGTGGGGCTGGGGCTCCACCACCGCCGTGCTGATGTACGTGATCGGCACGCTCGGCATCGCCGCGTTCGTGCTGGTCGAGCGGGCCATGGGGGACGCGGCGCTGCTGCCGCTGCGGCTGTTCCGGCGGTCGGTGTTCTCACTCAGCAACGTGATCAACTTCATCATGGGCATCGGCATGTTCGGCATGATGATGTCGCTGCCGCTGTACCTGCAGATCGTCAAGGGCGCGACGCCGACCGAGTCGGGCCTGCTGACCCTGCCGATGACCGCCGGCATCCTGGTCGCGTCCATGGGCAGCGGCATCCTGATCTCGAAGACCGGGCGCTACAAGCGTTTCCCGGTCACCGGGCTCGGGGTCGTGTCGGTGGCGATGTTCCTGTTCGCGCAGATCGGCGTGGACACCCCGCTGTGGCAGACGATGCTCGTGATGGGCTTCGCCGGCCTCGGACTCGGGCTGTGCATGCAGACGCTGATCCTGGCGATCCAGAACGACGTGCCGCCGAGGGACATGGGCGTGGCGACCTCGTCGGCCACGTTCTTCCGCTCGATCGGCGGCACGGTCGGCACGGCGGTGTTCCTGTCGGTGCTGTTCAGCGTGGTCGGCGGCCGGATCGCGAACGCGTTCGCGAGCGCGCGGACCGATCCCGCGTTCCTCGCCGCGCTGCGCGAGAACCCGGAGTTCGCCGAGTCGCTGAGCAGCGGCGGCCTCGACCTGAACAACACCGAGTTCCTGAACACCATCGACCCCGCGCTGGCCCGGCCGGTGCTGACCGGATTCGCGGAGTCGATCGACACGGTGTTCATGGTCGGCGGGTTCGTGATGGCCGTCGCGTTCGTGCTGATGTGGTTCCTCCGTGAGGTGCCGCTGTCCGACAAGTCGGGCATCGAGCGCGTCGCCGAGGACGAGGCCGCGCCGGTCGCCGTCCACTGAGTCGCCGTCCACTGAGGAGCCCCGGGGGCCGCCGCGGTCAGTGCGGCGGCTCCCCGGCGTCCTTGAGCCGCTGGTAGGAGCGGACGATCTCGGCCTCCGCCTCGGTGCGGCCGACCCAGGTGGCGCCCTCGACGCTCTTGCCCGGCTCGAGGTCCTTGTAGACCTCGAAGAAGTGCTGGATCTCGAGCCGGTGGTACTCGGCCAGGTGGTGGATGTCACGCAGGTGCTCGGTGCGCGGGTCCGCCGCCGGCACGCACAGGACCTTGTCGTCGCCGCCTGCCTCGTCAGTCATCCGGAACATGCCGATGGCCCTGGACTTGATCAGGCAGCCGGGGAAGGTCGGCTCCTGCACCAGCACGAGCGCGTCGAGCGGGTCGCCGTCCTCGCCGAGCGTGTTCTCGACGAAGCCGTAGTCGGCCGGGTACTGAGTGGCCGTGAAGAGCGTCCGGTCCAGCCGGATGCGCCCGGTCACGTGGTCCATCTCGTACTTGTTGCGCTCCCCCTTGGGGATCTCGATCGTGACGTCGAACTCCACGCTGCCTCGCTCGGGTCGGCTTGTCCTGGTGTGCGATTAGTAGTCTGAACCACCGCAGGGGACCACCACGGGGAGGGCATGTGCCGCAGTCGAACGATGGCTGGCCAACCGTCGACGACGACCGTGACGGCGACCACTCCGGCGACGACTCGGGCGACCGTGGCGTCGAGGAGGCTGTCTCGTCGGGCCCGACCGCGGAGTTGCCGGTGCCCGAGGTGACCGAACCGGCCGACGAGCCGGAACCAGAACCGGAGTCCGAACCGGAGCCCGCGTCCGCGTCGGAGCCCGAGCCGGAACCTCGATCCGAGCCCGAGCCCGAGCCCGAGCCCGAGCCCGAGCCCGAGCCCGAGCCCGAGCCTCAGGCCGAGCCGGAGCCTCGATCCGAGCCGGAGCCGGAGCCGGAACCGCAGCCCGAGCCCGAGCCTGCGTCGGAGCCTGCGTCGGAGTCGGAGTCGGTCGAGGATGTCGCCGAGCAGGAGCCCGCGCCCGAGGAACAGGCCTCCGACGACTCGGAGCCCGAGCCCACCCCGGACGAGCCGACGCCGGACGAGCCCGCACCGGCCGAGTCGACATCGGACGAACCGACGCCGGACGAGCCCGTGTCGGAAGCTCCGACCCCGGACGCGCCGGCCGAGCCGGCCGGCGAGCCGAAGCCGGACGAGTCCCTCCGGGAGGAGTCCGTCCCGGACGAGCAGGCGCCGGAGGAGCCGGTCCGGAGTGAGCAGGCGCCCGAGCCCACTCCGGACGAGCAGCTCGACGAGCCGCCCGCCCCCGAGACCGCCGAGACCCCCGAGACCGCGTCGAGTCCGGCCTGGCCGGCGGCGGAGGAGCCGGGCTGGCCGCAGGAGCCCGTCCCGGAAGAACCCCGGCACCCCGAACCGGACTCCTCCGGCGACACCACGATCCAGCAGCCACGTCCCCAGCAGCCAAGTCCCCAGCAGCCAAGTCCCCAGCAGGCAAGTCCCCAGCAGGCAAGCCCCCAGCAGGCACGTCCCCAGCAGCCAAGCCCCCAGTGGCCCGCTCCCACGCGGCACGACCCGGGCGCCGACGCCACCATCCGCGTCCCCCGCCCACTCACCCCACCGCCACCCCCGCGTCAGCGGCCGCCCCAGGGCCCGCCACCACGCGGGCCCCAGGGCGCACCGCCGCGTCAAGGGCCGCCCGCCCCGCCCCAGAGTCCTCCGCCGCTCCAGCGGCCCCCACAACAACGCCCCGCCCAGCGCGGCGCCGCCTTCTGGGACCAGCACCCGCCGCGCCCGTCCGCCCCGTGGCCCCCGCCCGAGCCACCCCGGGCCGCGCCCGTACGCGTCGGCCCCCCACCGGACCCCAAGCCAGAACCCCGGCCCGAGCCGGAACCCGAACGGCCCGCACCCCGCAACCGCACCCGCCTCCTGATCGCCGTCGCCGTCGTCGCGGTGGTCGCGCTCGCCGCGGGCGTCGTCTTCGCCGTGCCGGGGCTCTCCGACCGGCTCGGCATCACCGACCCCACCCCGGAAGCCGCCGGACCCCCCGCGCCGCCGGTCGAGTTCAGCCCCGGCCTGCGCGCTCCCGGCGGCGACGCCCCCGCCCCCACTCCCGACGGTGTCCAGGCCGCGCTCGCCGGCCCGGCCGCGGCACCCGAACTCGGCACCCTCACCGGCGTCGTCCTCGACCCGGCCACCGGCGAGACGCTCTGGGAGAGCGCCCCGAACACCCCGCTCGTCCCCGCCTCCACCACCAAGCTGCTCACCGGCGCCGCCGCCCTGCTCAGCCTCGACCCCACCCAGCAACTCGTCACCAGGGTCGTCCAGGGCGAGGAGCCGGGCTCGGTCGTCATCGTCGGCGGTGGCGACCCCACGCTGTCCTCGCTGGAGGAGGGCGTCGAGTCCGTCTACACCGGCCCGCCGCACCTCAGCGACCTCGTCGAGCAGGTCAAGGCCAGCGGCGTCCAGGTCGACACCGTGTACGTCGACCTGAGCCGCTACGCCGGCGAGGGCATGGCCCCCGGCTGGCTCGATATCGACGTCGCCGCCGGCTACATCACGCCCATGGTGCCGGCCATGCTCGACGGCGGCCGGGCCGACGACCCGCAGGCCCAGAACGGCACCCGCACCGACAACCCCGCCCGCGCGCTGGCCGAGGAGTTCGCCGACCGGATCGGCGCCACCGTGCCGTCCGCCGCCGAGCAGACCGCCCCGGAAGGCGCGAAGGTGCTCGGCGAGGTCCGCTCGGCGCCGATGGTCGAGCTGGTCGACAACATGCTCCGCACCTCCGACAACGTGCTCGGCGAGGCAGTCGCCCGCGAGGTGGCGAAGGCCGCGGGCAAGGAGGTGTCGTTCGCGGGCGGCAGCGAGGCGACGCGCGAGGTCCTGGCCGAGAACGGCTTCGACCTCACCGGCGTCGAGCTGGCCGACGGCAGCGGCCTGTCCACCGAGAACCGGGTGCCGGCCGCCCTGCTCGGCGAGATCCTCAACGTCGCCGCGGCCCCCAGCGGCGACGACCCGCGCACGGCGAAGCTGCGTCCGCTGCTCGGCGGCCTGCCCGTCGCCGGCGGCAGCGGCACCCTCGACGACCGCTACGACACCGCCGCCTCCACCGCCGGCAAGGGCTACGTGCGCGCCAAGACCGGCACGCTGTCCGGCGTGAACTCGCTCGCCGGCATCGTGCTGAACGCCGACGGCCGGGTTCTGGTGTTCGCCCTGATGACGGCGGGCACCACGTCCAGCGCCCGCCCGGCCCTGGACGCCATCGCCGCCACGCTGCGCGATTGCGGCTGCCGGTAGCGCATCCGTCCGCACGGCCACCTCACGGGCCGTCGGGTAGCGTCGCCGGTGTGAGCGCAGCCGCGGAGTCGGAGGAGTCGACGGTGCCCAACACGCCGGTCGACTGGGGCATCGCGGTGGCCACCGCCCACCGGCTGATCAAGCCGGGCCCGGTGGTGCCGAAGGAGGAGGCCGAGCGCACCGTCGGGCAGCTGCGCGAGGTCACCGGTGTCGCCGAGGCCCACGTGCGCGAGCTGACCGGCCTCGGCGCCGACCTGCCGCTGCTTCCCGGCGACGTCGTCGACCGGCGCGGCTGGGTCACCGCCGCGGCCGAGGGGCTCGAGGCGCTCACCGATGGCGCACTGCCGGCCGCCGGCCAGGGCCGGGCGATCGGTGGCGTGCTCGCCGGCAGCGCGGGCGTGCAGGCCGGCATGGTGCTGGCCTACCTCGGCGGCCGCGTGCTCGGCCAGTACGACCCGTTCGGCGGGGACGAGAACGGCGGCCGGCTGCTGCTGGTTGCGCCGAACATCGTCGCCGCGCAGCGCGCGCTGGACGTGCCGGGCGAGGACTTCCGGATGTGGGTGTGCCTGCACGAGTGCACCCACCGGCTGCAGTTCACCGCGGTCCCGTGGCTGCGCGACTACTTCGCCGGCGAGGTGCGCCGGTTCCTCACCGACCTGGACGACTCTGCGTCCGGCGCGTTCAACCGGCTGCCCGAGATGATCCGGACCATGCGCCGCCGTCCGGATGACGACACCACCAGCAGCAGCGGCCCGATCGGGCTGGTCGAGATGCTGCAGACCCCGCAGCAGCGGGAGGTGTTCGACCGGCTGATCGCCCTGTCCACCCTGCTCGAGGGGCACGCGGACCACGTGATGGACGCCGTCGGCCCCAGCGTGGTGCCCAGCGTCGCCACGATCCGCGCCCGCTTCACCGCCCGCCGCCGCGGCGGCGGCATGCTCGACCGCGTGCTGCGCACCGTGCTCGGCGTCGACGCCAAGGTCAAGCAGTACGCGGTCGGCGCGTCGTTCACCCGGCACGTCGTCGACGCCGTCGGCATGACCGGCTTCAACGCGATCTGGACCTCGCCGGACACCCTCCCGCTACGCGCGGAACTCGGCGACCCGGCCGCCTGGGTCCGCCGTGTCCACCCGTGATCGTGAGCGGAGCGACGGAGCGTCCGGCGGCTGGACTGAGGAGCGCGCGCAGGCGCGCCAGCGCCGAGCACGCGACGAGGGAAGCCGCCGGGTAGCGGAGGAGCGGAGCGAACCATAGATACAGCGAGCCAGGCCGTCGACGACACTCGGCGAGCCGTTCGTGACCTGCTCGACGAGGCCGGCGGTCCCACCGACGTCGCCGTCGCCGTCTCCGGTGGGGCCGACTCCCTCGCGCTCGCCGCGGCCACCCAGCAGCTCGCCGACCGGCGCGGGCTCGCCGTCCTCGGGCTGATCGTCGACCACCGCCTCCAACCCGGCTCCGCCGACGTCGCCGAGCGGGCCGCCAAGCAGCTCCACCACCTCGGCCTGCCCGAGGTCCGCGTGCTCACCGTCGACGTCGAGGGCCCCGGCGGCCCGGAGGCAGCCGCCCGGCGCGCCCGCTACGCCGCCCTGCGCGACGCCGCCGCCGGCCGGCTCGTCCTCCTCGGCCACACCCGCGACGACCAGGCCGAGACCGTCCTGCTCGGCCTCGGCCGCGGCTCCGGCCCGCGCTCGATCGCCGGCATGCGCCGCCTCGACCCGCCGTGGGCGCGCCCGCTGCTCGACCTCCCGCGCACCACGACCGCCGCCGCCTGCGCCGACCTCGGCCTCGACCCGTGGCAGGACCCGCACAACGCCGACCCCGCGTTCACCCGCGTCCGGCTGCGCCGCGAGGTGCTGCCGTTGCTCGAGGACGTCCTGCGGGGCGGCGTGGCGAAGGCGCTCGCCCGCACCGCCGCCCAGCTCCGCGAGGACACCGAGGCGCTCGACGCCCTCGCCGCCCGGGTGCCCGTCGAGAAGGACGGGATCGAGGTGGCCGCGCTGGTGGGGGAGCCGCCCGCGCTGCGCCGCCGCGTGCTGCGACGATGGCTCCTGGGCGCCGGGGTCCGGGAGCTGACCGACGCCCAGCTCCGGTCCGTCGACGCGTTGATCGGCGAGTGGCGCGGCCAGGGCGGTGTGTGGTTGCCGGGCGGCCTCGAGGTCCGCCGGGCGAGTGGCAGGCTCACGGTGAGTTGAGAGGGGACCTTGTGTACGGCGACGACATCGCCTCCGTGCTGATCACCGAGAAGCAGATCGAGGAGAAGATCGGGGAGCTGGCCAAGCAGGTCTCCGACGACTACCCGGAGCGCGGCGACCGCGACGACCTCGTGCTCGTCGGCGTGCTCAAGGGCGCGGTCATGTTCATGACCGACCTGGCCAGGTCGCTGTCGGTGCCGGTGCAGATGGAGTTCATGGCGGTCAGCTCCTACGGCTCGGCCACCTCGTCGTCCGGCGTGGTGCGCATCCTCAAGGACCTCGACCGCGACATCGCCGGCCGGCACGTGCTGATCGTCGAGGACATCATCGACTCCGGGCTGACCCTGTCCTGGCTGCTCAAGAACCTGGCCTCGCGCAACCCCGCGTCGCTCGAGGTGTGCACACTGCTGCGCAAGCCGGACGCGGTGAAGGTCGACGTGCCGGTCAGGTACGTCGGCTTCGAGATCCCCAACGAGTTCGTCGTCGGCTACGGGCTCGACTTCGCCGAGCGCTACCGCGATCTGCCCTACATCGGCACCCTCGACCCGAAGGTCTACTCCTCGTGAACATCCTCTCGCCGCTGGAGCTGGACTTCCTGTGGGAGTCGGTCGGCGCCGGCGAGCTGCCGTACCCGCTCGAGTCCCGCTCGCACGGCACCACCGTCGACGAGCGGGGCGCGCTGCGCCGCCGGGTGCTCGGCGACCGGCCCGTCGTCGACCACGTCGAGGACTGGCTGACCGTGCTGGCCAGGGCCGACCGCAGCGTCGACGCCGTGTTCCTGGCCGAGCCGGACGCGCGTCCCACCTCCGCGATCGCCGCCGCCCTCGACGACCGGGCGCTGCTCGCGACCCAGCACGGCGACGGCGTGTCGCTGCGCCCGATCGACCCGGTCTCGCTGGCGTCGTCGGTCGTCGACCTGCTGCCGGCCGCGCCGCGCGGCACCGAGCCGTCGGTCACCATGCCGGCCGACGAGCTGGCCGCCGGCGGCCGGACCGGCGCGGACCGCGAGGTGCTCGCCCGGTTCGCCGAACAGCGCCACCTGCGCGTCGGCCAGCTAGCGGCGAACGCCAGGCGGCTCGGTGGGCGGGCCAGGTCGCCGGTGCTGTCCTGGTTCGACACCGACACCGGCCGCTACCTGACCTACACCACCGACGGCTGGGTGACGATCGCGCCGGCCGACGCGCCGACGCTGCGGCACCGGTTGATCGAGATGCTGGGGTCGTTGGTCCGGTGATTCCGTACACGGCCGTGTGGGCCGTGCGATAACCTCGGTTGCGGTGACGCATCGCACCTGGGGCGGTGCTGCGAGGGTTGAACAGGGGAGCAGCGTGTACGAGGCAGTGGGTGGCGCGGTAGGCGCGTTCAGCAAGGCGGCGGCGAGCGGCCAGGTCTCCATCGAGGCCGAGGCGGCGCAGGACGCCCTGACCAAGATCACCAAGGTCAAGGACGAACTGACCACGCTGCTGCGTGACGCCGGGTCCGGCGGCGCGGACGTGCAGCTGGGCGCCAACCCGGTCGGCCAGGCGATGGCCCGCAAGTCGGTCGGCCGGTACGACGGCGGTGACTCCTTCGTCGCGGCGCTGCGCCTCCTGCAGGAGCAGACCGACCTGGCGGAGCGGGCCCTGCGGCGCAGCATCGACAACTACACCGACATCGACCTGGGCCACGCCCAGCACTACGGGCGCCAGGCGTGAACCGTGCCGTGACGGCGGCGGCGCTGCTCTGCGCCGCCGGTCTCACGGTGCTCGCCGCGTGCGGCCAGTCCACGGCCGGCGAGCCGATGCCGTCCGACGTGCCAGCTCAGGAGGAACAGACCTCGAGCGAGGCCCCGGCCACCGAGCCGGACGACTACACGCTCACCGACCTCTGCGGCCTGCTCGAACCGGACGAGGCGGCGCGGCTGCACGCCCCGTCCGAGGGGCGGCCGACCAACAGTGTCTCGACCGGCGCCGACCTCTGCACCTGGCGCGGCGAGATGTACCTGGTCGCGGGCGCGCAGCCGGGTGGCACGACCGAGGGCTTGGAGAGCGGTCCGGACCAGATCCTCGAACCGGCCGAGGTGGCCGATATGTCCGCGTTGCGGAAGAAGACTCCGTCGCTCAAAGCCTGTGAGCTGCTCTTCGAGCTGCCGAGCGACACCCTGTTCAGCATCAGTGCGGGACCACTCTCCAGCGGTGAGGGCAAGTACGACTCGTGTGCCGTGGTCGACGAGTTCGCGGCCATCACCGTGCCGAGAGTCAAGGACGACTAGACAAGGGGGAGGCCATGGCGCCCAACAACGAGAACCAGCCCTACAACACCCAGGTGTACGCCGGGGACACCGCGGACGCCCTGCAGAACATCCCCTTCATGGGCGGTGCGTTCAGCACCCAGTTCGAGAACACCATCAGCGCGGCGCAGGCGAGCAACCTCGCGCCCGAGGTGCGGATGGGTGACGACCACGTCCTGGGCGACACCCCCAACTGGCACGGGTACTCCAGCCAGCAGCTGTACGACTTCGCCATGCGGGGCAACGTCCCCAGCACGGCGGACGCGCTCGGCCGCGGCTTCACCGACGGCGGCAACCGGCTCGCGGAGGCGGCGAACGGGCTCTTCGAGGCCGTCACCGCGCTGGAAGGTGCCTGGACCGGCGTGGCGGCCGACTCCGCTCGTGCCGCGCTCGCCCCGCTCGCGCAGGCCGCCGGCCAGACCGGGCAGACCGCGCAGATGATGGGCGTGCAGATGTCCCGCCAGTCCGTGGCCGCCACCGAGGTGCGCAAGCTGCCGCCGCCGCAGGAGGTCGACCAGCAGCAGGCCATGCAGTCGATGCTCACCGGCGGCCCGGCCGCCATGCAGGCCGACCTGCGCGCCCAGCGGGAGGCCGCCAACGCGGTCAAGCGCGAGCAGATCAGCTACCTCGAGGCCTACACCCGCTCGATGAGCGATGTCGACCAGCAGACCCCGAGCTTCGTCCCGCCTCCGACCGGCTCCATCAACCCCGATGCGGGCGGCGGATCCCGGATCACCGGCTCGTCCGTCCCGGTGCCGCACTCCGGCGGTGGGTTCGAGGGCGGCACGTCGACCGGCAACCCCGGCGGCGGCTGGGTCGGCGCCGCTCCCGGCTCGGCGGTCGGCGGACAGACGCCGGCCTTCGGCGAGGGCGAGCTGGACACCGGCGACCTGACCATCCCCGGCACGATCCCGAACACCTCCGCCTCCGGCTTCACGTCGCACACGCCCTCGGTCACGCCCAGCGTGTCGCCCGGCGGCATGCCGGGCTCCGTCCCCGGCGGCGCCCCCGCGGCCCCGGCGGCCGGTGCGGGCGGCTTCGGCGGCGCGTTCGGCAACTTCGGCGCCGGTGGCGGCGCGGGCGGCACCGCCGCCGGTGCTGGCGGCACGGGTGCCGGCCAGGGCAGCGGCACGGGCGCACGCGGCATGGGCCCGACCGGTGCGGGTGCCGGCGGCGCGGGCACGACCGGCGGCGTGACCGGCCGCGGCGGTGTCGGCGCCGGTGCCATGGGTGCCGGCGGACGCAAGGCCAACGGCGAGGACGACGACGAGCACGAGCGGCCGTCGTACCTGGTCGAGGGTGACCCGGACAGCGCGTTCGGCAGCGACCAGCTCACCGCCCCGTCGGTCATCGGCGGCGACGGGAACGAGTGACATGCCGGGTGAGCGCCGAATCGGGCCGCTCGCGCTGGACTTCCTCTGGGAGGCGCTCGGCGCGGGTGAGCTGCCCTATCCGCTCGAGGTCCGCTCGCACGGCGCGACCATGGACGAGCGCGCCGCGCTGCGCCGCCGGGTGAGCGAGGACCTGGTCTCAGCCGGCCTGATCGACCACGGCGGCCGGCTCGAGCCGGAGCTGGAGGACTGGTTCGGCGTGCTCGCCCAGCCCGACCTCAGCATCGACTCGGTCTTCCTGCCCGAGCTGGACGCGCCGCCGGTGCTGGCGCTGGCCGCGGCCGGCCGCGCCGGCGCCGTGCTCGCCGTCCAGCACCGGCAGGAGCTGCGGCTGCGCCCGATCCCCCGGGACGGCCTGGTGTCGGCGATCGTCGCGATGCTGCCCGGCGCCCCGCGCGGCACCGAGCAGTCGATCTCCGTTCCGGCGGCTGAGCTGGCGGCGGTACCGGCCGGGGCGGCCCAGCGGACCAGCGACGTCGAGACGAGGAAGGCCCTGGCGACGCTGACCGCGATGCCGAACCGGCGCGGCGGCCAGATCGGGGTGAACAGCCGCACCGACGTGCGCGGCCGCCGCCGGTCCCCGGTGCTGTCCTGGTTCGACAACGACAGCGGCCGCTACCTCACCCAGACCCGCGACGGCTGGGCCACCTTCGCCCCGGCCGACGCCGCGACCCTGCGGCACCGCATCGGTGAGCTGGCCACCCAGCTCACCGCCGACCGCCGCTGACCAGCGTCGGCGCCCGCGGGAACCGATCGGGACCCGCGGGCGTTGAGGTGAGGAGAGCACCACGCCGGGTATTCGCGACGTGGTCGCTCAGGAACGGGCGGTACGCTGGGTGGACCGGAGTGCATGTCCGGCCGGGTAATGGGCGCCATTGCCCCCACCACGCAAGTCAGGGAGGGTCGGGCCGCACCGCGGCCGTAAGTTGATGGACCGCAAGCGCCTGTTGCGCAACCCGCTGGTGTGGATCTTGGTGGTGTTGCTGCTCTACTTCCTGATCAGCATGCTGTTCGACGACACCCGCGGTTACACCGAGGTGCCCACCTCCAGGGCGATCAGCCAGGTGACCGAGGGCAACATCGAGTCGGCGGAGCTGGAGGACAAGGAACAGCGGATCAAGCTGACCCTCCAGGAGCCGATCGAGGTCGAGGGTCAGGACGTCACCCAGGTCATCACCCAGTACCCGGACGCCGCCGAGGGCATGATCTACCGGCAGCTCCAGGAGCAGGCGAGTGACGAGACCGAGATCAACACCACGGTCACCACGGACAGCTTCCTCACCCAGATCCTGATCTTCCTGATCCCGCTCGGCCTGCTGCTCCTGCTGCTCATGTGGATGATGAACAACGTCCAGGGCGGCGGCAACCGGGTGCTCAACTTCGGCAAGTCGAAGGCCAAGCAGCTGCCGAAGGACATGCCGAAGACCACGTTCGCCGACGTCGCGGGCGCGGACGAGGCGGTCGAGGAGCTCTACGAGATCAAGGACTTCCTGCAGAATCCCGGCCGCTACCAGGCACTCGGCGCCAAGATCCCCAAGGGCGTGCTGCTCTACGGCCCGCCCGGCACCGGCAAGACGCTGCTGGCCCGCGCGGTCGCCGGCGAGGCGGGTGTGCCGTTCTACTCGATCTCCGGCTCGGACTTCGTCGAGATGTTCGTCGGTGTCGGCGCCTCCCGGGTGCGTGACCTGTTCGAGCAGGCCAAGCAGAACGCGCCGTGCATCATCTTCGTCGACGAGATCGACGCGGTCGGCCGCCAGCGCGGCGCCGGCCTCGGCGGCGGCCACGACGAGCGCGAACAGACCCTCAACCAGCTGCTGGTCGAGATGGACGGCTTCGACGCGCGCGGCGGCATCATCCTGATCGCCGCCACCAACCGCCCGGACATCCTCGACCCTGCGCTGCTGCGCCCCGGCCGCTTCGACCGGCAGATCCCGGTGTCCGCGCCCGACCTCGCCGGCCGCAAGCAGATCCTGTTGGTGCACTCCAAGGGCAAGCCGCTCGACCAGGACGCCGACCTCGACGGGCTGGCCAAGCGCACCGTCGGCATGTCCGGCGCCGACTTGGCCAACGTCATCAACGAGGCGGCGCTGCTCACCGCCAGGCAGAACGGCACCATGATCGACGGCGCCGCGCTGGAGGAGTCGGTCGACCGGGTGATCGGCGGTCCGGCCCGCAAGAGCCGGATCATCTCCGAGAAGGAGAAGAAGATCACCGCCTACCACGAGGGCGGGCACGCGCTCGCCGCGTGGGCGATGCCGGACCTCGAGCCGGTCTACAAGCTGACGATCCTGCCGCGCGGCAGAACCGGCGGGCACGCGCTGGTCGTGCCCGAGGACGACAAGCAGCTGATGACCCGCTCGGAGATGATCGCCCGGCTGGTGTTCGCGCTGGGTGGACGCTCGGCCGAGGAGCTGGTGTTCCACGAGCCGACCACGGGCGCGTCGTCCGACATCGAGCAGGCCACCAAGATCGCCAAGGCCATGGTCACCGAGTACGGCATGTCCGCCCGGCTCGGCGCGGTCAAGTACGGCAAGGACGAGGGCGACCCGTTCCTCGGCCGGTCGATGGGCCATGGCGCGGACTACTCGCTGGAGGTCGCGCACGAGATCGACGAGGAGGTGCGCAAGCTCATCGAGGCCGCGCACACCGAGGCCTGGGACGTGCTCAACACCTACCGGGACGTGCTCGACAACCTCGTGATCGAGCTGCTGGACAAGGAGACCCTGCAGCGCAGGGACCTGGAGCGGATCTTCTCGAAGGTGGAGAAGCGCCCGCGGATCACCGCGTTCAACGAGTTCGGCGGCCGCACGCCGTCGGACAAGCCGCCCATCAAGACCCCGGGCGAGCTGGCCAAGGAACGCGGCGAGCCGTGGCCGCCGGTCACCGAGGAGGAGCCGACTCCGGTGCGCACCGCGCCGGGCGGCGCCGAGGTGCCGGGCGGCCCACCGCGGCCGAACCCCGCGCCTCCCGGCGGCAACGGCGCCGGGCCCAACGGCCTGCCGCATCCGGGTCCGCCGCCGCAGCCCGGCCCGTACGGGCAGCCGTACCCGGGTGCGCCGCAGCCCCCGCCGTACGGCCAGCCCGGTCCGACCGGCCCCAACTCGGGCCCGCCGAACTACGGCGCCCCGCCCGGGTGGCAGCCGGCCACCACGCCGCCCGGCCACCCCAACCAGCAGCAGCCCCAGCAGCCCCAGCAGCCGTGGCGGCCGTCGTGGGAGCAGGGCGACCGCAACCGGGAGCAGCCGGGTCCACATGGTGGACGGTCCGAACCGGACGACCGGGGTCAGGGCCCGGAGTGGGATGCTGGGCGCTGAGCCCAGAACTCCGGAGGCACGTTGACGGCTGACAGCTCCCAGCAGGGCCCGCTGTATCGCACGGGTGGACCGCTGCCGATGTTCGACCAGGCCCGCGCCGAGAAGGCCGTGCGCGAGCTGCTACTGGCGTGCGGCGAGGACCCGGACCGGGAGGGTCTGCAGGACACCCCGGCCCGGGTGGCGCGCGCGTACCTGGAGATGTTCGGCGGCCTCTACACCAACCCGGACGAGGTGCTGGACAAGACCTTCGCGGAGAGCCACGACGAGCTGGTCCTGGTCACCGACATCCCGACGTACTCGACGTGCGTGCCGGCCCGGCAGCCGGTGGACGCCGTCGGCGGGCCACTGGACGCCGCCGACGTGCGGGTCGGCGACCAGCTGTGGACCCTGGCCGCCGGCCGCGCCGAGCCGACCACGGTCACCCGGATCACCGCCCGGCCCGCGCGGCAGCTGGTCGAGGTGGTCACCCCGGGCGGCGGCTTCATCGTCACCCCCGACCACCCGCTGGCCACGCCGAACGGCTGGGCGGAGGCCGCGGACGTGGCCGGCACGGCCGTCGAGTGGACCTCACCGGCCGCGCTGACCCGCCCCCGCGCCCACGCGCTGCCTCGCCGCAGGTCCGTTCCCGTCGAGGTGCCCGCCGAAATTCCGTGCAGCGGTGACGGCTGGTGGCGCCGGCACGGGTTCGCCAAGGAGTCCCACCACACCGAGCTGGTGGAGTCCCGCTGGCAGCGGGTGACCACGGTGCGCCCGTTCGAGGCGCCGGCCGACTCGCCGTTCACCGTGTACAGCTTCACCTGCGACCCGCACCCGACGTTCCTGGTCGCCGGGCACCTGACGCACAACTGCGAGCACCACCTGGTCCCGTTCCACGGCGTCACCCATGTGGGGTACATCCCGAACGTGCAGGGCAAGGTCACCGGTCTGTCGAAGCTCGCCCGTCTGGTCGACCTCTACGCCAAGCGCCCGCAGGTGCAGGAACGCCTGACCTCGCAGGTCGCCGACGCGCTGGTACGCAAGCTCGACCCGCGCGGGGTGATCGTGGTCGTCGAGGCCGAACACCTGTGCATGGCCATGCGCGGCATCCGCAAGCCCGGCGCCCGCACCACCACGTCGGCGGTGCGCGGCATGCTGCGCACCTCGTCCACGTCCCGAGCCGAGGCCCTGGACCTCATCCGCGGACGGAGCCGGTGACCGTCGTGCACCCGTCCCTGCCCCGCCCGGGCCGGTGCGCGGTGATGGGCGTGCTGAACGTGACCCCGGACTCGTTCTCCGACGGCGGCCGCTACCTGGACCTGGACGACGCCCTGGCCCACGGCGTCGCGATGTGGACCGCGGGCGCCGACCTGGTCGACGTCGGCGGCGAGTCCACCCGCCCCGGTGCCGCCCGGATCGACGCCCCCACCGAGATCGCGCGGATCCGGCCCGTCGTCGAGGGCCTGGTCGCTGCGGGCGTGGCGGTCAGCGTCGACACCACCCGAGCCAGCGTGGCCTCCGCCGCGCTCGAAGCCGGTGCACGCGTGGTCAACGACGTCTCCGGCGGCCTGGCCGACCCCGACATGGCGCGGGTGGTGGCCGACGCGGGCGCGCCGTGGATCCTGATGCACTGGCGCGGGCCCAGCGACACCATGGACACCCTGGCGACCTACCGCGACGTGGTCACCGACGTCCGCGACGAACTGTCCGCCCGCGCCGACGCCGCGCTGGCCGCCGGAGTGGACGCGTCCGCCCTGGTCCTGGACCCCGGGCTGGGTTTCGCCAAGCGCGCCGAGCACAACTGGGCGCTGCTCCGCCGCCTCGACGTGCTGCTGGGTCTGGGCTTCCCGGTCCTGGTGGGAGCGTCCCGCAAACGCTTCCTCGGCACCCTCCTGGCCGACAAGACCGGCACCCCCAGGCCCCCCGATGGCCGCGAGGAGGCCACCGCCGTCCTGTCCGCGCTGGTGGCGTCGGCGGGTGCGTGGGGCGTGCGCGTGCACGACGTCATCCGTTCGCTGGACGCCGTACTGGTGGTCGAAGCCATGACCAAGGACGCTCTGTGACCGACAGGATCACCCTCACCGGCATCCGCGTACGCGGCCACCACGGCGTGTACGCCCACGAGAAGCGCGACGGCCAGGACTTCCTGGTCGACGTCACCGCCTGGCTGGACCTGGCCCAGGCCGCCCGGACCGACGCCGTGGAAGACACCCTCCACTACGGCGAACTGGCCGAACAGGTGGCCGAGATCGTCGGGGGCCCCGCCCGGGACCTCATCGAGACCGTCGGTGCCGAAGTGGCCGACCGCGTCATGCGCGACGGTCGTGTCCATGCCGTGGAAGTCACCATCCACAAGCCGAACGCCCCGATCCCCGTGCCGTTCGCCGACGTGGCCGTGACCGTCCGCCGCTCCCGCCGAGGCGGCCGGGCCCGCGCGTGACCAGGGCGGTCCTGTCCATCGGCGCCAACCTAGGTGATCGCCTGGCCAACCTCCGCATCGCCGTAACCGGCCTGTCCGAGTTCCTGGAAGCGGTGTCCCCCGTCTACGAGACGGCCCCCTGGGGCGTCACCGACCAGCCCGACTTCCTGAACGCCGTCCTGATCGTCCGGGACCCAACGGCCGACGCGTGGGCGTGGCTGCACCGCGCCCAGGCGCTGGAACAGCAGGCCGGCCGCATCCGCGACCGCCGCTGGGGCCCGAGAACCCTCGACGTCGACATCGTCACCGTCGACGGCGTCACCAGCGACCACCCCGACCTGCTGCTCCCACACCCCGGCACCCCCACCCGAGCCACGGTCCTCATCCCCTGGCTCGCGATCGCCCCCGAAGCCGAACTCCCCACCCACGGCCCGATCGCCGACCTCCTGGCAGCCCTCCCTCCCGAAGACCACCAGGCGGTCCGCCCCCGCCCGGACCTCGTCCTACGCCCCTGACCCGACCAACCGACCCCGCCATTCACCGGCGCGAGTTGTCCACAGCCCTTCCACCAACCCCCGAAACCGCCCCACTCCTCGGTAAGCTGGTGATCGGGGCCCGGAGGCCGACCCCCGATCACCTCAGCCGGCCGCCGCCCGCAGTGCGGCGATGATCCATTCGGCCTTCGGCACCTGGGTCGGCACCGGCTCCCAGCCGTTGATGATGCCCATCAGCTGCCAGTAGCGCTCGGCCCGCGCGTCCGTCCCCACGGCGAGCGCGTCCGCCGCCTCCCCGGGCGGCACGCCCATCGCCGTCGACACCTCCTCGGCCAGTGCCCGGCCCTCCGGGGACGACGGCGCCAGACCGCGCTCCATCGCCTCGCCCGCCTTGGTCGACCAGCCCCACCACTGCTGGTTCTGCTCGTCCGACGGGGCGACCAGCTTCTCGTCCTCGCCGCGTGCCCGGGTCGCCGCGTGGTGTTCGCCCATGCCGCGGATCCGGCGCCGGAAGTCCTCGTTCCGCACCAGCTCCGCCAGCTCGATCCACGCCTGCAACTGCTCCGGCGTCGGATCGTCCGGCAGTTCCGGCTTCGCCGAGCGCATCGCGGCCTCGAAGTCCGGGTGCATGTCCAGGCCACCCAGCACCTCGTCCCAGAAACCTTCGATCAGCCGCCGGCGCTCCTCGTCGGTCATCGCCGCCAGGTCCTTCATCACCTTCACCTCATCCAGCTCGGAACCATTGCGCACGACCGCACGCAGCACCGCGCGACGATGCCGCAGCACCCGGATCTGCTCGTCGAGCACGGACACGTGCTCCTTCGCCAGCTCCACCACGCTCGACCGGCCGGCCAGCGCCTCGGCGGCGTCGTCCAGGCCGAGGCCGAGCTCGCGCAGCGTGCGCAGCAGCTCCAACCTCGCCAGTGACGCCGCGTCGTAGAGCCGGTAACCGGAGTACGTGCGGTCGGCGGGCGGCAGCAACCCCTCGTCGGAGTAGAACCGGATCGTCCGGGTGGTCAGGCCCGTCCGGCGAGCGAGCTCGCCGATCGTGAACAACCCGCTGTCGCCCATGGCCACGATGCTCAACCTTCCAGTTGCTGGAGAGTCAAGCGCCGACTGTAACGTTGGGACCATGCACTTCACCCGGGCCCGTGACCTGGTGGTCGCCGGGGTGCTGGCCACCGGGGTCGTCTACCTTCTCGTCACCACCAGCTACGGGGACCTGCCGTCGATCCCGCGGCTCGCCGGGGTGACCCTGCTCGTGCTGGCGATCGTCGAGGCCGCGCTGGGCGCCTCGCTGCGTTCCCGCATCCGTGACCGTGGCCGAGACCGGCGACGGCCGGTGCAGGCGCTCACCGCGGCCCGCGCGGTCGCGCTCGCCAAGGCCTCGTCGTTACTCGGTGCGATCATGCTGGGCGCGTGGCTCGCGATGCTCGGGTACGTGCTCCCACGTCGCGCCGAGCTCACCGCGGCGGCCGCGGACACCCCCGGCGTGATCATCGGCGTGGGTTGTTCGGCGGTGTTGATCGGGGCCGCACTGTACCTCGAGTGGTGCTGCCAAACCCCCGATGACCAGGACAATCAACCGCCCGAGTACCGGTCGGGACCCGCCGCCTGACCAGATCGTTCGGCACGGATTGGTCTCGCGTTGGTAACGGGCCGGTACGGTGTGTGCCATGAACGCCCGCCGCGACTCGTCCGACGAGCCCACGCGCGGCTCGTTCGGCGGCAGGCTGTTACTCAGCGCAGCGGTCGTGTTCGCGCTCGGTGCCACCGCCGTGCTGATCCTCAGCGAGGAGCTGAAGTGGCTGCGGCTCGGCATCGTCGCCGCGCTGTGGGCCGCGCTCGCCGGCGCGTTCCTCGCCGCCCGCTACCGCCGGCAGGTCGCCGACCAGGAGGACGCGGCGGCCGAGCGGCAGGAACGCTACGAGCTCGAGCTGGAGCGCGAGATCGCCGCGCGCCGCGAGTACGAGCTCGAGGTCACGGCCGAGGCGAAGCGCAAGGCCGAGGCGGACGCCCGCGACGACATCGCCGCACTGCGCCAGGAGCTGTCCGGCCTGCGCCAGACCCTGGAGAGCCTGCTCGGCGGCGAGTTCCTCGTCGAGCGGTACGCCCTGCGCGCCGAGTCGACGCGGATGCGCTCCATCGACGACCCGTCGCTCAAACGCCTCCCCCCGGCGCGCCCGAGGGACGGCGACCTCGACGACATCGTGCCGTCGATGGTCCAGGATGCGCAGACCGACCTGATCGAGCGGGTGCAGGAGCTGCACCGCACGCGCCCGGTGGAGCCCGAACCGAGGCGCCCGGCCGACTTCCCCCTGCCGCAACCCCCCGAGCCGGTACGGGTCGAGCACCCGGCCGAGGTCTCCGACCGCTGGTTCGTCCCGGACGGCCTCGGCACCGACCAGCCCGCGCAGCAGCCGGAGCCCCACCCGTACGCGGCCCGCCAGTACGTGCAGCGAACCAGGGACACCCACCAGAACCAGCCGAACCGCCACACCGTCGCGTCCGGGTACATGGAGCCGGTCAGCCGCCCCCGCGCCTACCAGACCAGGCCCGACGGCTCCGGCTACAACCGCCCCCCCGCCCCACCCAACAGCCCCGCCGAGTCGTCGGGCTACGGGCATCCCGCGTCGACGAACGGTGCCGAGTCCTCGGGCTTCGCCCGCCCCGCCGGTTACGCCTCGCCCGCGAGCCCCGCCGAGTCGTCGGGCTACGGCCACCCGGCGTCGACGAACGGTGCCGAGTCCTCGGGCTTCGCCCGCCCCGCCGGTCACGCGCCCGCCACGAACCCGGCGGAGTCCTCTGGCTACCGGCACCCGGCCCGCCCGACTCCCGCTGAGTCCTCTGGCTACGGGCACCCGGCCCGCCCGACCCCCGCTGAGCCCTCTGGCTACGGGCACCCGGTCCGCCCGACCTCCGCACAGCGTGCCGAATCGTCCGGCTACTCCGCTCCCGCGCCGACCGGCGGCGAAGCCCCCAGCACCCCCGACACCGGCGGCCGCCGCCGTCGCGCTGAGGGCCAGCCGACCTG
This sequence comes from Actinophytocola gossypii, assembly GCF_025165815.1. Taxonomy (GTDB): domain Bacteria; phylum Actinomycetota; class Actinomycetes; order Mycobacteriales; family Pseudonocardiaceae; genus Actinophytocola; species Actinophytocola gossypii. Next base: position 177,684 of record NZ_JAFFZE010000006.1, read on the forward strand.
GCAGGAGGCCCACGCCGACGAGGCCGCCCCGTCCGGCTCCCACGCCGCCGGGCGCTCCGTCAGCGAACTCCTCGCCTCCCACGGCAGCCCCAACTCGCCGAACACCCCCCGCCGCCGCCGTCGCCGCCGCGAAGACTGAACCGCGCTCCGGTCGGGAGCACCCGGACGCGCCGCACCGTCGCAAATGGGCGATTCCCGGTGTGATCGGCATCGTAGGGTGATCCCGTGAGCCAGCCCCTCGTTCCGCACCGGCACTCGCCGCGTCGTCGTACGGTGCTGCTGCCGGCCATCGGGCTCGTCGTGCTCGCCGGGTGTGGGCTGGCGCTCCTCGCCATCAGCACCGCCAACGTCGGGCTGGTCGCCGAGCTCGTCGGGATCGTCGCGGCGCTCGTGCCGGTCGGGTCGGTCGTCGCCGCCCTGCTCTGGATCGACCGGTGGGAACCCGAGCCCGCCCGCCTGCTGTGGCTCGCGTTCGGCTGGGGCGCCAGCGTCGCCGCGATCACCGCGCTGCTGATCAACAACACCGCCGAGGCGGTCGGTGACGCGCTGCTCGGCCACGGGCACGGCGACACGATCAGCGCGGTCGTCTCCGCACCCCTGTTCGAGGAGGCCGCCAAGGGCGCGTTCGTCCTCGGCATCATGCTCTGGCTGCGCAACGAGTTCGACGGCGTGATCGACGGCGTCGTCTACGCCGGCTTCGTCGCCGCCGGGTTCGCGTTCACCGAGAACATCTACTACTTCGGCCGCGCGTTCGCCGAGTACGGCTTCGGCGACCCGACCACCCCGGGCGTGATCACCGCGTTCATCCTCCGCGGCGTCCTCGCGCCGTTCTGCCACCCGCTGTTCACCGCCATGATCGGCATCGGGATCGGGCTCGCCGTGCGCACTCCGAGCCGCTGGGTCCGCGTCCTCGCACCGGTCGGCGGGTACCTCGCCGCCGTCCTGCTGCACGCCATGTGGAACGCCGCCGCCACCCTCGGCACCGCCGAGACCTTCCTCAACGTGTACTTCCTCGTCATGGTCCCGGTCTTCATCGCCGGCCTGCTGTTCGTCGGCTGGCACCGGCGCCGCGAGCAGCGCATCGTCGCCCACGCCCTGCCCGGCATGGTCGAACGCGGCTGGGTCGACCCCGCCGACACCCGGCGCCTCGCCACGCTCGCCGCCCGCCGCGCCTGGCGGGCGAAGGTCGCCCGACGCGACGGCCGGCCCGCGGCCCGCGCTCTCGGCGGCTACCAGGCCGCGGTCACCGAACTCGCTTTCCTTTGGCACTCGATCCGGCTCGGCCTCGCCGGCGCCGACGCCGCCGAACGCGAGACCCAGCTCGTCGCCGCACTGCTCACCGCGCGCGCCAACCGCGAGTCCCCACCGCGCTCCCGGTGACCCTGATCACCCGGTTCGTGAACCCCTGTTCGGTAATGGTTACGCTCGATTTCACGCAGCACACGGGAGGCCGACGATGAACCGACCGGCGCGCCTGGCCGTCGGCGTGGTCTCCACCGGCCGGGTTGGCGCGGTACTCGGCGCCGCCCTGGCCAGGGCCGGCCACACCGTCGTCGCCGCGTCCGGCGTCTCCCGCGCCTCCACCCAGCGCGCCGAGGACCTGCTGCCCGGCGTCCCGCTGCTGCCACCGGACGAGGTCGTCCGCCGGGCCGACCTGGTGCTCCTCGCCCTGCCCGACGACGCGCTCGCCGGCATGGCGCGCGGGCTGGCCGCCGCCGGCGCGCTGCGCGCCGGCCAGATCGTCGTGCACACCTGCGGCGCGCACGGCGTCGACGTCCTCGCACCCGCCGTCGAGCACGGCGCGCTGCCGCTAGCGCTGCACCCGGTGATGACGTTCACCGGCCGCGCCGAGGACCTGGAACGGATCGCCACCTGCTGCTTCGGCGTCACCGCCGCCGACGGCGACGAGGCGGCGTGGAGCGTCGGCGAGGCGCTGGTCGTGGAGATGGGCGCCGAGCCGGTCCGGGTGCCCGAGGCCGCCCGGCCGCTCTACCACACCGCACTCGCGCACGGGTCGAACCACCTGGTCACGCTGGTCGCCGAGGCCGCCGACCTGCTCCGCGACGCCGGCGTGGGCAGCCCAGACCGGATGCTCGGCCCGCTGCTGTCGGCCGCGCTGGACAACGCGCTGCGGCACGGTGACCGCGCGCTCACCGGCCCGGTCGCCCGCGGTGACGCCGGCACCGTCCGCGCGCACCTGCACGTGCTCGCCGAACACGCACCTGACATGCTGCCCGCCTACCGCGCGCTCGCCGCGCGCACGGCCGGCCGGGCCGAACGGGCCGGCCTGCTGCGCGCCGACCTCGCCCCCGACGTCACCGCCGCGCTCGAGCACGGCCTCGGTGAGGAGCCAGATTGACCAGCCCGAAGTTCACGCCAGGCCGGCTGCACGTGCAGGCCGACGTCGACGAGGTCGTGCGGACCACCCGCGCGCTGCGCGCCGTCGGCCGCAAGATCGCGCTGGTGCCGACCATGGGCGCGCTGCACGACGGCCACCGCAAGCTGCTGCGCACCGCCCGCCGGCTGCCGAACGCCGTGCTGTCCGCGTCGATCTTCGTCAACCCGCTCCAGTTCGGCGCCGGTGAGGACTTCGACCGCTACCCGCGCCCGCTCGACGCCGACCTCGACGTCTGCCGCGACGAGCGGGTCGAGCTGGCGTTCGTCCCGGCCCGCGAGGCGCTCTACCCGCCGGACGCGCAGGTCACGGTGCACCCGGGCCCGCTCGGCGACGAGCTGGAGGGCGCCGCGCGGCCGGGGCACTTCGCCGGCGTGCTCACCGTCGTCGCCAAGCTGCTCAACATCGTCCGCCCGGACTACGCGCTGTTCGGGGAGAAGGACTACCAGCAGCTCGTGCTGATCAAGCGGATGGTCCGGGATTTGAACCTGGACGTGCGGGTCCTCGGCGTGCCGACCGTCCGCGAGCCGGACGGTCTGGCGCTGTCCTCCCGCAACGCCTACCTCGATCCCGGCCAGCGCGCCGCCGCGGTGGCGCTGTCCGCCGCGCTGGCCGCCGGTGCCGGGGTCAGCGTCGGCGGGGGCGAGGCGGTGCTCGACTCGGCGCGGGCCGTGCTCGACAAGGAGCCCGGCATCGAACTTGACTACCTCACACTGCGCGGGCTCGACCTGGGACCGGCACCGGAGCGCGGGGAGGCCCGCCTGCTGGTGGCTGCCCGCGTCGGGGAGACCCGCCTGATCGACAATGTGTCCGTGTTCCTCGGCGAAGTGCCCGGCGAACACCAGTAGGGGAGGACTGCGATGTTCCGCACGATGCTCAAGTCCAAGATCCACAGAGCCACCGTCACCCAGGCCGACCTGCACTACGTCGGCTCGGTGACCGTCGATCCGGTGCTGATGGAGGCCAGCGACCTGCTGGCCGGCGAGCAGGTCACCATCGTCGACGTCACCAACGGCGCCCGGCTGGAGACCTACGTCATCGAGGGCGAGCGCGGCAGCGGCGTGCTCGGCATCAACGGCGCCGCCGCGCACCTGGTGCACCCGGGCGACATCGTCATCCTGATCGCCTACGGGATCATGGACGAGGCCGAGTCCGCCGCGTTCCGGCCGAAGATCGTGTTCGTCGACGAGCACAACGCGATCCTCGACGAGGGCGCCGACCCGGCCGCCGTGCCCGCCGGCTCGGGCCTGGTGTCCGGCGCGGAGACCGCGTCCGGCGGGGAGTCCGAGTCGAAGCACGAGTCCGAGACCGCCGAGGCCGCCCTGCTCGACGCCCTGCTGCAGCCGGAGAGCTGACGCCGGTGCTGCTCGCCATCGACGTCGGCAACACGAACATCGCGCTCGGCCTGTACCAGGGCGACGACCTGGTGCGGGACTGGCGAATGCGCACCGACGCGCGGATGACCGCCGACGAGTTGGCTCTCACCATGCGCGGCCTGCTCGGCGAGCACGCCGACGCGATCACCGGCGTGGCCGCGCTGTCCACGGTGCCCGCGGTGCTGCGCGAGCTGCGGGTGATGCTCGGCCGGTACTACCGGGCGGTGCCCAGGGTGATCGTCGAGCCGGGCGTGCGGACCGGGGTGCCGCTGCTGGTGGACAACCCGAAGGAGGTCGGCGCCGACCGGGTGATCAACACGCTGGCGGCGCACCACCTGCACCAGACCGCGTGCGTGGTGGTCGACTTCGGCACGTCGACGAACATCGACGTGATCTCGGCCAAGGGCGAGTTCCTCGGCGGGGTGTTCGCGCCCGGCATCGAGATCTCGGTGGACGCGCTGGCCGCGCGGGCGGCGGCGCTGCGCAAGGTCGAGCTGGTCCGGCCGAGGACGGTGATCGGCAAGAACACCGTGGAGTGCCTGCAGTCCGGGATCATGTACGGCTTCACCGGCCAGGTGGACGGCCTGGTCCGCCGGATCGTCGACGAGCTGGACCACACCCCGCACGCCGGCGAGGTCACCGTCATCGCCACCGGCGGCCTGGCCCCCCTCGTGGTCGACGAGTCCGAGACGATCGTCGACCACCGCCCCGACCTCACCCTCCTGGGCCTCCGCCTGGTCTTCGAGCGCAACACCCGCTAGCGACGGCGGAGCCGGCGCGCGTTCGTGACCAGCGGCAGGTCGAACTCGCCGCCCGCGGTCTCCGGCCGGGCACGCAGGTAGGCCCGGACCCGGTCCAGCACCTCCGCCCGCTCCGCCGCGTCGACCATCAGCAGGCGCGAGTGCGTGCTCAGGTAGCCGACGGTCGACTCCACGGTCCTCGGCAGCGCGTGCCGGAACAGGGCCCCCTCGACCGGACCGAACCCCTCGTGCGGCGGCAGCTCGAGTCCACCCTGGAACCCGGGGCTCGCACTCGTGCTGGACGCCGCCATCAGCTCGGTGACCCAGTCGACGTCCGGGTCCTCGCCGTTCCAGAGCACACCGAGCGCGCCACCCGGCCGCAGCACCCGCGCGATCTCGGTCAGCGCCGCCACCAGGTCGAACCAGTGGAACGCCTGCCCGACCAGCACGGCGTCCACCGAGGCGTCCGGCAGCGGGATCGCCTCCGCCGTGCCGGCCATGGCACGCGCCGCCGGGAACCGCTCGGCGAGCACCCCGCGCATCCCGTCGTCCGGCTCGACCGAGGTCACCTCGAAGCCGAGGCCCAGCAGGCCCTCGGTGAGCTTGCCGGTGCCCGCCGCCAGGTCCAGCACGTGCCGCGGCTCGCGGGTGCCCACGTCGAGCACCCAGCGGATCGCGGCGGCGGGGTAGCCCGGCCGGTGCTCGTGGTAGGCGGCGGGGCGCCGGCCGAACGACCGCGCGCGACCCGGCTCACTGTCGGTCATGGTCGCACCGTAACCCGATAGTCCGCGCGGGAACGTTCTCCGTACCCTTTCCCCGTGACCGACGAAGCGCCTGCCCAGCCCGATGACCTGCCGGAGCAGCTGCGGATCCGCCGGGAGAAGCGGGCGCGGCTGCTGGACGAGGGGTTCGACCCCTATCCGGTCGAACTGCCGAGGACACACACCCTCGCGGAGATCCGGCGCGCCCATTCCGACCTGCCGCCCGACACGTCCACCGGAGAGGTGGTGGGCATCACCGGTCGGGTGATGTTCGTGCGCAATACGGGCAAGTTGTGTTTTGCGACCCTGGTCGAGGGGGACGGCACCGAACTGCAGGCGATGCTCAGCCTGAACAACGTCGGATCCGACTCTCTTTCCGCGTGGAAGGCCGACGTCGACCTCGGCGACCACGTTTTCGTGCACGGCGAGGTAATCACCTCCCGGCGCGGCGAGCTGTCCGTACTGGCCGACGAGTGGCGAATGGCGGCGAAGTCGCTGCGGCCGCTGCCGGTCGCGCACAAGGCGTTGAACGAGGAAACTCGCATTCGGCAACGCTATGTCGACCTGATCCTGCGACCGCAGGCCCGCGATACGGTCCGCACCCGCGCCGGGGTGACGCGCGCATTGCGAGACAGTTTCCACGAGCGCGGATTCATCGAGGTCGAGACCCCGATGCTGCAGACCTTGCACGGCGGTGCCACCGCGCGGCCGTTTGTCACACACTCGAACGCCATGGGCATGGATCTCTACCTGCGGATCGCGCCCGAGCTGTTCCTGAAGCGCTGCGTGGTCGGCGGTATCGAGAAGGTCTTCGAGATCAATCGCAACTTCCGGAACGAGGGCAGCGATTCCTCGCATTCCCCCGAGTTCGCGATGCTCGAGTTCTACCAGGCCTACGCCACCTACGACTCGATGGCCGTGCTGACCAGGGAGCTCGTGCAGGAGGCCGCGGACGCGGTGTTCGGCACCCGGGAGGTCACCCTCGCCGACGGCACCCCGTACGACCTGTCGGGGGAGTGGACGTCGCTGACCATGTACGGGTCGCTGTCCGACGCGCTCGGCGAGGAGATCACCCCGAACACGCCGGCCGAGGCGCTGCACAAGCACGCCGAGGCCCGCGACCTCGAGGTGGACCCGAAGCTGGGTCACGGGAAACTCGTCGAGGAGCTGTGGGAGCACCTGGTCGGGCAACACCTGGTCGCGCCGACGTTCGTGCGTGACTTCCCGGTCGAGACGTCCCCGCTCACCCGCCAGCACCGCACCGAGCCAGGGGTCGCCGAGAAGTGGGACCTCTACGTGCGCGGGTTCGAGTTGGCGACCGGATATTCGGAGCTGGTCGACCCGGTCGTGGAACGCGAGCGGCTCGTCGACCAGGCGAAGCTCCGCGCGACCGGCGACGACGAGGCGATGCGACTCGACGAGGACTTCCTGCGCGCGCTGGAGTACGGAATGCCGCCGAGCGGTGGTGTCGGAATGGGCGTCGACCGCTTGCTCATGGCCCTGACCGGCCTGGGCATCCGCGAGACGATCCTGTTTCCGCTCGTGCGCCCCGAATGAGTGCTCGGCGTCGGCTCGATCACTAAACCTGAGACGCGATTTGCGTTGACCTCCTAAGTGGGAGTATTTATATATCGAGCCGTCGAGACGCGTGTTCGGCCTCGAGTAGCAAACCTAGGAGGGCGCAGTGGCGCAGAAGGTCATGGTTACCCTGGTCGACGACCTTGATGGTTCCGAGGCCGAGGAGACCGTCGAGTTCGGTCTCGATGGCGCGTTCTACGAGATCGACCTGTCCGAGGACAATGCGGAGCGGTTGCGGGACGCGCTCGCCGAATACGTCGAGCACGCGCGTCGCGCCGGTGGCCGTAAGCGGCCGAGCGGCCGCGGTGGTGCCGGCCGGCCGCCGCGCACCGCGTCGGCGGATCGCGAACAGAACCAGGCAATTCGCGAGTGGGCCCGCAAGCAGGGCATGAACGTCTCGGATCGCGGTCGAATCCCGAAGGAGGTCACGGACGCGTACAACGCGCAGGCGTGACCCAAACCTTGATTAGCGTCGCTCACCGCACGGTTTCGAGGTGAGCGGGGGAGTTGACGTTTTCCCGCCGGGAAACGGACACCCGCCGGCCGATCCAGATCGCCGTGAGCACAGCGGAGACCCCGCCCAGTGCCATGGCCGTCCCGACCGGCAGCACCTCCGTGAGCAGGCCGAAGACCGTCGGTCCGACACCCTGGAAGGTCATCAGCCCGGTCGAGAGCAGGCTGAACGCCTGGCCGCCGCGATCGTCCGGGATGGCCTGCCGGAACGGCTCCTGCAGCCCGAGCGCGTAGGCGAAGCCGAACCCGGTCACCACGAGCAGCGCGCCGGCCACCGCGATGTGCACGTCCAGGGCGAACCCCGCGAGCGACAGTCCCTGGACCACGACCAGCGCCGCCACCAGCCGTTCCCGGCGGCGCGGCGCGAGCAGCCGGGCGACCACGAGGTTCCCGACGAACATGCCGGCGGCCTCGCACGCCAGCAGCAGCCCCGGTGACGACTCGGCGAAGCCGCGCAGCAGCGCGTACGGCACGATCAGGCTGAGCGCCCCGGTGACGAACGCCGGCGGCAGCCACATCGCGAACAGCAGCCGGCGCACGACCGGATCCCCGAGCAGCTCCCGGTTCCCCCGCCAGCTGCGCCGCAGCAGCTGACGCTCGCCGGACCGGCCGGGCGCCGGCAGGTTCGGCAGCAGCGTCAGCGTCCCGAGCGCGCTGGTCAGGTGCAGGCCGGCGACGACCAGCAGCGCGTGCGTCGGTCCGAGCACGGCCACCGCGGCCCCACCGGCGGCCAGCCCCAGCACCTGCGCGGCCGAGGCGGCGAGCTGGAACAGCCCGCGGCCGATCACGAAGGCGTCCCCGTCGAGCGTCTCGGCGGTCAGGCGCCCGGTGGTGCCGTTGAACACGGGCGCGAGGCAGCCGATGCCGGCGACCAGGACCAGGCAGGCCCACACGGGCAGCCCGGCCAGGGCGAGCACCGCGGCGCCGGCGGCTTCGAGCGTGTAGCCGGTGACGATCAGCAGTCGCGGCCGGACCAGGTCGGGCAGCGCGCCGATCACGAGCCCGCCGACGACCTGGGGCAGGAACGAGATGCCGTAGGTCAGCGCGCTGAGGAACACCGACCCGGTCGAGGTGAACACCACGACCGAGAGGGCGACCGTGCGGAGGGTGTCGGCGCCGATGGCGACCGAGCGGGTCCAGAACAGCACGCGGAAGACCGGTTCGGCCAGCACCTGCCGGAACGTCGTAGCCACCGGCCGATCCTGGACGCCCGGCTCCACTTCGGCCGAATCATTCGTCACCGGACGTAAGGTCAATCGCATGCTCCGGCTCACCGTCCACCGCGACGACCTCCTGAACAGCAGGTTCGCCGTGTCGCCGTTGTTCGAACTGGACAACCTGCTCCGCAAGCTCGACGGCCACACCCCGAGCCGGCTGCCGCCGGAGTGGCTGGCGCGGCTGCGCCCGGTGTACCGCGAGCTGCGCCGGACGACGGCCCTGCCCGCGGTGCAGGCGCTGCACGGGCCGGGGTGGGGGGCGGGTTTCGTGTCGCCGCCGCCGGCCGGCCTGGCCCAGACCATCGACGACGACCTCGCCGAGGTCCGGGCGACGCCGCTGGCGCTGGCGCGCAGTGAGATCGCCCGGTGCCTGCGGGGTCTTCCGGCGCAGCCGCGAGCGGTCATGGACGTGCTGGAGTCGCCGTCGGTGGTGTCGGTGGTCGCCGACACGCTGGAGACCGCGTGGCACGAGCTCGTCGGGGCGGACTGGCCGGCGCTGCGCGCGGTGTGCGAGCGGGACGTCGTCTACCGGGCCGGTCTGCTGAGCCGCTCGGGCTGGGCGGGCGCGCTGGTCGGCCTGCACGAACGGGTGAGCTGGCACGACGGCGAGATCCGGGTGCGGGACATGGTCGAGCAGGAGGTCGACCTGGGCGGGCGGGGGATGCTGCTGGTGCCGTCGGTGTTCGTGTGGCCGAAGCTCGGGGTGTACACGGACGCGCCGTGGCCGCACGGTCTCGCCTACCCGGCCCGGGGGACGGCGGCATTGCTGGAGCCGGAGTCCTCGCCGGCGCCGGAGGCGCTGGGTGAGCTGCTCGGCCGCTCCCGCGCGCGGCTGCTGGCGTCCCTGTCGGAACCGGCGAGCACCACCCAGCTCGCGACGACCCTGCGCCTGGCCCCGGGCGCGGTCGGTGACCACCTGGCGGTCCTGCACCGGTCCGGCCTGGTCACGAAGGCCCGCGCGGGCCGGTCGGTCCTCTACCGCCGCACACCACTCGGCGACGCGCTCGCGGCGACGTCCTGACGGCTACCTGGGCAGCACTCGGGGGCACGTCGAGCACGGGCCCTTGCCGCACTCGAGCAGGTAGTGGAAGCAGCAGCTCTCCCGCCGCCTGGTCCACCCGGCGCCCGTCTCGGCCGGTCGCATCGTCGACCCCGAGGTGAACGGCACCAACCGCTCCGGCAGCAACAGCGCACCGTCCACCACTCCGGCACCCTCGTCACCCCCGTACCGCCCGGCCAACAACATCGAGTCGTCCAGCGCATCGGTCGCCGCCGCCCACAGCGTGTGCCGGCCGAACCGCACCGTGGGGGCGAACGCCGCAACGAACCGCGACGCGTGCGCGGTAAACCGGCCCCGCAGCACCGCCGCCAGCGCCCGCTCGTCCGGCACCACCGTCGCCTCCGGCGTCCCCGCCGCCGGGTCCTCCGGCAGGCACACGAACCCCCGGTCTAGCAGCGCGATCGACTCGGGATGGGGCCTCGGTCGAGCCACCCGGAACGCCAGGTGCTCAGGACGCAACGACGGCACCCGCCGCTCGTGGTGGAACAGCAGCGCCGCGAGGTACGCGGGCACCGACAGATAGAACGTCATGACGTAACCGGCCGTGGCCCGTTCGGGTGCCTCGCCGTACTGGTCGATCAGCCATTCGCCGAGCTCGGCCCGCCAGCGGGTGAACAAGCTGACATCGGACAGTAACGATGCGCAATTCACCCAATCGTGGGTATCCTCGGGGGTGCCGACCTGGAGAGCCACCCTGGCCTGGCGAGACCCCGCGCGCGCCACCGACTCGGCGAGGGCGTCTCGCCGGGTGTCGGTCACGAAGCGTAGGCTCGTACTGGTCCGCACGGGCGGTCTCCACTGGTCCGAGTGGTTGTGAGGTATGCCTTAACTTACCGAATGTCCGAAGCGCGTGCGACGGGGACGTGATCCCGCGGATCGGCACTGTTCGCGCTCAGCGGACAGCCCGTTGTTGCGGAATCCATCCCGATACCCGCACGTTGTTCCCTGTGACGGTCAACCAGCCGACGAAGACCGCGACGCTCAGCCGCAAGTGGTACTGAGAGCGACAGGCCGGGCGACTACAGTGGTTCTCACGGTGCTGAACCCACCGCGAGCGGGAACGAACGGTGGGGCAAGGGCCGCCGGCGCAGCAGTCAGGAGTGCAGATGTTTGAGAGGTTCACCGACCGCGCGAGGCGGGTGGTTGTCCTGGCCCAGGAAGAGGCCAGGATGCTCAACCACAACTACATCGGCACCGAGCACATCCTCCTGGGCTTGATCCACGAGGGTGAGGGTGTCGCCGCCAAGGCGTTGGAGTCGTTGGGGATCGCCCTCGAGGGCGTGCGGCAGCAGGTCGAGGAGATCATCGGCCAGGGTCAGCACGCGCCAGCCGGGCACATCCCGTTCACCCCCCGGGCCAAGAAGGTCCTCGAGCTGTCGCTGCGGGAGGCGTTGCAGCTCGGCCACAACTACATCGGTACCGAGCACATCCTTCTCGGCCTCATCCGGGAGGGCGAGGGCGTGGCCGCCCAGGTCCTCGTGAAGCTCGGCGCCGACCTCAACCGCGTCCGTCAGCAGGTCCTCCAGCTGCTGTCCGGCTACCAGGGCAAGGAGCCCGCGGAGACCGGCGGCCGGGGCGAGGGCACGCCGTCCTCGTCGCTGGTGCTGGACCAGTTCGGGCGCAACCTCACCGCCTCCGCGCGGGAGGGCAAGCTCGACCCGGTCATCGGGCGGGCCAAGGAGATCGAGCGGGTCATGCAGGTGCTGTCCCGCCGCACCAAGAACAACCCGGTGCTGATCGGCGAGCCCGGCGTCGGCAAGACCGCCGTCGTCGAGGGCCTCGCGCAGATGGTCGTCAAGGGCGAGGTCCCGGAGACGCTGAAGGACAAGCAGCTCTACACCCTCGACCTCGGCTCCCTGGTCGCCGGCTCGCGCTACCGGGGTGACTTCGAGGAGCGCCTCAAGAAGGTGCTCAAGGAGATCCGCACCCGCGGCGACATCATCCTGTTCATCGACGAGATCCACACCCTCGTCGGCGCGGGTGCCGCCGAGGGCGCGATCGACGCCGCGTCGATCCTCAAGCCGATGCTCGCCCGCGGCGAGCTGCAGACCATCGGCGCCACCACCCTCGACGAGTACCGCAAGTACGTCGAGAAGGACCCCGCGCTGGAGCGCCGCTTCCAGCCGATCCAGGTTGGCGAGCCGGGTCTCGAGCACACGATCGAGATCCTCAAGGGCCTGCGCGACCGGTACGAGGCGCACCACCGCGTCACGATCACCGACCCGGCGCTGGTGGCCGCGGCCACCCTGGCCGACCGGTACATCAACGACCGGTACCTGCCGGACAAGGCGATCGACCTGATCGACGAGGCCGGTGCCCGGATGCGGATCCGCCGGATGACCGCGCCGCCGGACCTGCGCGAGTTCGACGAGAAGATCGCCGACGTGCGCCGCGACAAGGAGAGCGCGATCGACGCGCAGGACTTCGAGCGGGCCGCCAAGCTGCGGGACGACGAGAAGACGCTGCTCGGCCAGAAGGCGGAGCGGGAGAAGCAGTGGAAGGACGGGGACCTGGACGTCGTCGCCGAGGTCGACGACGAGCAGATCGCCGAGGTCCTGGCCAACTGGACCGGCATCCCGGTGTTCAAGCTCACCGAGGAGGAGACCACGCGTCTGCTCCGCATGGAGGACGAGCTGCACAAGCGGATCATCGGCCAGGAGGACGCGGTCAAGGCCGTGTCGCAGGCCATCCGCCGCACCCGTGCCGGCCTGAAGGACCCGAAGCGCCCCTCCGGCTCGTTCATCTTCGCCGGCCCGTCCGGTGTCGGTAAGACCGAGCTGTCCAAGGCGCTGGCGAACTTCCTGTTCGGCGAGGACGACGCGCTCATCCAGATCGACATGGGTGAGTTCCACGACCGCTACACCGCCTCGCGGCTGTTCGGCGCCCCTCCCGGGTACGTCGGCTACGAGGAGGGCGGCCAGCTCACCGAGAAGGTGCGGCGCAAGCCGTTCTCGGTGGTGCTGTTCGACGAGATCGAGAAGGCGCACCAGGAGATCTACAACACGCTCCTGCAGGTGCTGGAGGACGGTCGCCTGACCGACGGCCAGGGCCGTACGGTCGACTTCAAGAACACGGTGATCATCTTCACCTCCAACCTGGGCACCCAGGACATCTCGAAGGCGGTCAACCTCGGCTTCTCGGCCGGCGGTGAGGGCCAGACCTACGACCGGATGAAGCAGCGCGTCGACGACGAGCTGAAGAAGCACTTCCGGCCGGAGTTCCTCAACCGCATCGACGACATCATCGTGTTCCACCAGCTCACCGAAGAGCAGATCGTGAAGATGGTGGACCTGATGATCACCCGGGTCGAGGAGCAGCTCCGCAACAAGGACATGGCGATCGAGCTCACGCCGAACGCCAAGAAGCTGCTCGCCTCGCGTGGTTTCGACAAGGTGCTGGGCGCCCGCCCGCTGCGCCGCACGATCCAGCGCGAGATCGAGGACCAGCTGTCGGAGAAGATCCTGTTCGGCGAGCTCGAGCCGGGCCAGATCATCATCTGCGACGTCGAGGGCTGGGACGGCGACGAGAACTCGTCCACGGACAAGGCGACCTTCACCTTCCGTGGCGAGGCCAAGCCCGCCAACGTCCCGGACGCCCCGCCGGTCGAGATGGCCGCCGGTGGCCCCGAGTCCGCCGAAGGCGAAGAGTCCGCCTAACCACCGGACCCGACAACGCCGAGGGCCGCACCCCCACCCCGGAGGTGCGGCCCTCGCCTTTTGCCCGCGAGTCGTACCTTCCCGTCGCGCGAGTCGTACGTTCCCGTCGCGCGAGTCGTACGTTCCCGTCGGGCGAGTCGTACGTTCCCGGAAGGTACGACTCGCGGGTCCGGAAGGTACGACTCGCGGGTCCGGAGCGTACGACTCGCGGGGGTTGCGAGTTGTACGTTCCCGGGGCTGGTGCGGGAGCGGGGAGGGGCGGTGTGCGGCGGGGCGTCGGCGGGCGGGCGGTCGGGTCGGGCATCCTGGGTGCATGGGTTTGGAGGACGATCCGTTCGACTGGCGGTCCACGAAGGACGGCCAGGTGCTCGTCTCGCGCGGGGGGCGCACCGTGACCACGATCCGCGGCGGCGCGGCCGGTCGGCTGCTGGCCAAGCTCGAACGCGCCGACGAGCACGAGACCCAGCACCTCCTCGCCCGCGCCACCGGCAACTACAAGCGGGGCAACGAGCGTGCCTAGGACCAGCGTCGTCGAGGAGACCGACGTTCCCGCGACCGGCGACGCGGCCCCCCGGCGACGTCCAGGCGGGCGCAAGGTCGGCTTCGTCGTCTGGCTGGTCGCCCTCGTCATCCTCGCCTACGCCGGCCTGCGCCTCTGGGGGCTCGAGACCACCGAGTACCTCATCGCCGCCATGGCGGTCAGCCCGTACGTCGCCGGGTTCGGACTGGTCTGGGGCCTGCTCGCGCTCCTGCTCCGCCGCCGCCTCGCCGCCGGGCTCGTCCTCCTGCTGAGCGTCGCGCTGGGCAGCCTGCTCGCCCCGCGCGTCCTGTCCGACACCCAGCCGGGCGCCGACGGCGAACGGCTCCGGATCATGGCGGTCAACCTGTACCTCGGCAGCGCCGACCCGCACACCGTCGTCGACCTCGTCCGCTCCCAGCAGGTCGACGTCCTCGTCCTGCCCGAGCTCACCCAGGACGCCGCCGACGACCTCGACCGCGCCGGCCTACGCGACCTGCTCCCCGAACAGGTCTACGACGTCGGCGTCGGCGGCGAGGGCACCGGCATCGCCGCCAGCCTCCCGCTGCGCCAGATCGTCCTGATGGACGAGACCACCCTCTCCCAGCCCTCCGTCGTCGTCGACCTCGATGGCCGGGAGGACGTCGAGCTGACCGCCGTGCACACCATGCCCGGCGTCCGGGCGAACTCCGCCGGCACCTGGCACGACGAGCTGGCCGCGCTCCCGCACCCCACCCCGGACGAGCGGATCCGCGTCCTCGCCGGCGACTTCAACGCCACCTTCGACCACGCGGCCTTCCGCGACGTGGTCGACCGCGGTTACGCCGACGCCGCCGAGGAGACCGGCCAGGCCCTCACCCCGACCTGGTCGAGCATGCCGACCGGCCCACCGGTGACCATCGACCACATCCTGGTCGACCGCCGCTGCGCCATCGGCAGCTACGCCGTCTTCGACGTCCCCGGCACCGACCACGACGCCGTCCTGGCCGAGATCGTGCTGCCGTAGAGCTCAGCGCCGCAGCGAGCCCGGGTAGAGGTACTCGTCGGCCGGCTTGCCGCCGTCGTGGAACCAGGCGAGGAGGAAGCCGGTCAGGCCCTGCCCGGCGATGTCCTGGGTGAGCCGCTCGAACTCCGGCCAGGAGGCGTTGCCGTCCCGGTGCCGCTCCGGCCACTCGCGCAGCAGCCGGTCGAACGCCTCGTCCCCGATCTGCCGGCGCAGCGCGTGCAGGGCCAGCGGCCCCTTCTCGTACACGGCGCTGAACTCGTTGCCCGCGCCCATGTCGTAGAGCTCGCCCTGCCAGAGCCGCTCGGCCGAGCGCGCCACCTCCGTCCGGTACCGCGCGTCGAGGTCGACGCCCTCCTTCTCCTCCTCCCACAGCCACTGCGCGTAGCTCGCGAAGCACTCGTTCAGGCAGATGTCCGCCCACGACGACACGCTCACCGAGTTGCCGTACCACTGGTGCGCGTTCTCGTGCACGACCACCGGCAGCTGCGCCCAGTCGGCGTAGATCGGCCTGCCCTGCGTCTCCAGCGAGAACCCGATGCTCTCGTTGACGTAGATGCCGCCGGCCGCGCTCTGCGGGTACGGCCCGAACTTCGACTCCAGGAACTCGATGATCTCCGGCAGCCGCGCCTCGACCTGACGCTTGTCCTCCGCCCCCGGCGCGTACGCGCTCACCACCGGGGTCCCGCCGGGCAGCGTCGAACGCTCGAACGTCCACTTGTCGATGCCGACCGTGGTCAGGTAGGTCGCGACCCGGTTCGGCTCCCGCCAGTGGAACGTCGTCCAGCCGTCGGACCCGCGGGTCGGCGCCTGCTCCACGCCGTTGGACACCACGCTCCACCCGTTCGGCACCCGCGCGTCCAGCCGGAACGTGGCCTTGTCCTTCGGGGTGTCGTTGGCCGGGTACCAGCTGGTCGCCGAGTGCGGCTGACCGGCCACGAACGCGCCGCCGGAGCTGGCCACGTGCCAGCCGTTCTCGCCGAGCGCGCCCCGGCCCATCATCGCCGGCACGCCCGCGTAGCGCACCCGCGTCTCGAACGTGGCGCCGTCCTCGACCGGTTCCGGTGGGGTGATCACCAGCTCGTGTTCGCCCTCCCGGGTGAACTCGGCCGGCTGGCCGGCGACCTCGACCGAGTCGACCGTCAGCCCGTGCAGGTCGAGGTTGAACGTCGTCAGGTCACCGGTCGCGGTGGCGGTGACCACGGTGTCGCCGTCGAGCCGCCGCGTGCCCGGCTGGTAGCTGATCGACACGTGGTAGCCCTCGACGTCGTAGCCGCCGTTGCCGTCGTCCGGGTAGTACGGGTCGCCGGCGCCGTCCGCGCCCGGCTCGGTCTCGACCGGCTCGGTGCGTGTCGGCAGGCTGCGCGGTGCGGCCTCGCCACCGTCGTCCCCGCCGTCGGCGGTGCAGGCGGTGAGCGAGGCGAGCGCGGCCAGGGCGAGGCAGGCGGCGCGCACGGACGAGCGGTGGTGCATCGTGACAAGGCTCCTTGGTGTGGTGACCTGGGCCATCATGGCCGACGAGCCGTGATGCGCGAGTGGGATCGGGAGGTGTCGCGTGTGGCGGAGCCGACTGTCACCCGACCGGAGGTAGTCGACTTCGGCGGCAGCGGGCCGCCGATCCTGCTGCTGCACGGGCTGATGGGCCGGGCGAGCACCTGGCGGCCGGTCGCGCCCTGGCTGACCCGGTACGGCCGGGTGGTGGGACTCGACGCGCGCGGGCACGGCGCCAGCCCGCACCGCGGCGGCGGCTGGCGCACCGAGGACTTCGCCGCCGACGCGGCCGCCGCGGTCGAGGAACTCGGCGCCCCCGCGGTGGTGGTCGGCCACTCGATGGGCGGCCTGCACGCGTGGACCCTGGCCGCGATCCGCCCCGAGCTGGTGCGGGCGGTCGTGGTCGAGGACATGGCCCCCGACCAGCGCGGCCGGACCGTCGACCCGTGGCGCGCGCACTTCGCGTCCTGGCCGGTGCCGTTCGCCTCCCTGGACGACGTGCGCGCGTACTTCGGCGGTCCGGTCGGCGACTACTTCGCCGAGTGCTTCGAGGAACGCGCCGACGGCTACCACCTGACCGCCGACCTCGACGACCTGTACGGCATCGCCGCCGAATGGGGGGAGCGGGACTTCTGGCCGCTGGTCGAGCGCGTCACCTGCCCACTGCTGGCGATCGAGGCCGAGCACACCGCGATGCCACCCGGCCAACAGGCGCGACTGCCGGTACGTGCCCCCGGCGGCGGCCACCACCTGGTCGTCGCCGGCGCCGGCCACGTCGTGCACCGGGACGCACCCCTGACCTACCGGGGCGCCGTGGAGGCGTTCCTGTCCGAGGTACTCACGCGTTGAGACACTTCTGGCAATCTCCCGCAACCGGCACCTCAGCCGAACGCGCACTGCCCAACGCGACCGACAGGGTTAATTCCGGGGAGGCGGAACTGTGAGCCGCAGCAGGGTTTCCGCCTCGCCGGTGTGGGTGTCGACCACGGCGACCTCGCTGACCCTGGCCCGGATCGGCGTCACCGGGTACAGCGCGGCGAAGCCCGCGACGACCTGCTCCGGCTCGATGCCCTGGGCCAGCGTGCAGTGCGGTACCCACGAGCCGGGTAGGTAGTACGCCGACGGCGACTTCACCCGCTTGGCCAGCACGTCGTGCACGGCGGAGTGCACCGCGAGCAACTCGGTGTCCGCGACGGCCGCGAGCATCAGCACGCTGTCCGGTCCGGGGAACGCGGACAGCGTGGACAGCCAGAGGCTCGGGATCGACAGCAGCCGCAGGTCGTCGGCCAGCGCCTCGCGGGTACGCGCCGGAATGCCCCCGGCGACCGCGAACGAGACGTGCGGCCGGTGCCGCCGGTGCGTGCGGGTGTCCAGACTGGGCACACCCGCACGCTCCAGCTCGCGCCACAACCCACGTACGGCGGCATCGGCCTCGCCGTCGAACAGGAACTCCAGCGCCTGCGCCATGGGCAGCAGGGTGCCAGAGGACGCCGTCAGCTCAACAGGCGCTGCCACTCCGCGGTGTCGACCACGTGGTTCGCGGCGACCCGCCTGCCGTTGGCCGACAGCAGCACCCTGGCGGCCTTGCCTGCCTCGCCCGGGTCGGTCGCGGGGACCTCGCGGACCAGCAGCTGCCAGGTCGGCGTCCCGACGAAACCGCTCTCGTCCGCGACCCGGCTGGCGTAGCAGGGCTGGTAGTCCGCCCCGAGCGCCTTCGCCGCGTCGAACGTGGCTCGGCCGAACACGCCGTCGGCCGGCACGTCCGCGCCGCGGGCCCGCAGCAGGTGCTGCGCGGCCCGGACCTTCGGCCCGCTGTCGCCCGGCTTGAGCAGCGGCCAGGTGCGCACCGGCTTGACCGGCGTGCCGAGCACCGCGCCGACCGCGTCCCGCAGCTCCGGCAGCCGCCCGTACAGCACGGTGCCGGGGCACTCGGTGGCGTTGAAGTCGCGGTGCCCTCGGATCAGGTCCGGCGTGACGCCGTACTGGGAGGCCATGTACGCGACCAGCTGCACCAGCGAGTCCCACAGCTCCGGCGTGACGTCCACGTCGGTGTAGAGACCCTCGTTCTCGATCCCGATGGTCTCGCTGTTGTGCCCGCCGACGTGCGCGCCCTGCACGTGCTGGACGCCGCCGTCCAGGACCTCCAGGCTGCGGTGCCGGCCCTCGGTGATGTGCCCGCCCCGGCTGTTGGTGAACTGCTGGCCGGAGTCGACCCAGCCTCGGCTGTCCATGTGGAAGTTCTGGATCCCGCGCGAGATCTCGAACGCGTGCTCCAGGGACTTGTCGCTGGAATTCCCTCCCGCGGTGTGGTGCACCACGATGTAGGTCGGTTTGCGGTCGAGCACCGTGATGGTGCCGTTGGGTGGGCGCGCGCCCCAATCGGCGGTGCCGTGCATGGTCGGCCTGGCGGCCGCCCTGCTGCCTGCCGCGTTCGCGGCGATGGGAACGGTGGCGCCCAACGCGCCGACCGCGGTAACGGTGAGTCCGCCGCGTAAAACGGCACGACGAGATACGGCCATCTTCGATCTCCCTCGACAAGGGGGCGACTCTGCCCCAGATCGGTGACTGGCCTATCCGACGGTAGTCACCCGGTGACCCGACGACAAGAGTTCCCCAATTACCAGAGATTCCCGTTGAGACTTGGCTGAGGTGGATCAGTGTTCGCCGGGTAACGCGAACATCCCGTCGACGGTCTGCTCGACCAGACCGTCGACCAGCAGCGAGTCGAGGCACCGGTCGCGCTGGCCCGCGTTCGACCAGACCACGTCCAGCTTCGCCTTCTCGACCGGGGTGTCGGTGCCGCGCAGCACGTCGAGCAACAGCCCGCGCACCTGCCGGTCGGTGCCGGCGAACTTCTGCACCGGCTTGGCCGGACCCGCGTAGGCGGGCTTCCCGGCACGCTGCCAGGCGCAGTCGTCGAACACCGGGCAGTCCGCGCAGCGCGGCGCCCGCGCGGTGCACACGATCGCGCCGAGCTCCATCATCGCCGCCGACATCCTGGCGGCGTACTCGTCGTCGGCCGGCAGCAGCGCGTCGGCGTCGGCGAGGTCGCGGGCGGTGGACGCGGGCCCGGCGTCGCCAGCGCCGTGCACGGCCCGGGCGATCACCCGGCGCACGTTCGTGTCGACCACCGGGCAGCGCTTCCGGTACGCGAACGCGGCGACCGCCCTGGCCGTGTAGGCGCCGATGCCGGGCAGCGCGAGCAGGGTGTCCACGTCGTCGGGGACGACGTCGCCGTGCTCGGTGGCGATCGCCGTGGCGGCGTCGCGCAGCCGCAGCGCGCGCCGCGGGTAGCCGAGCTTGCCCCAGGCACGCAGCACCTCGGCCGGTGTGGCGGCGGCCAGCGCGGACGGCGTCGGCCAGCGGGCCATCCAGTCGTGCCAGGAAGGCTCGACCCGGGCGACCGGGGTCTGCTGGAGCATGATCTCGCTGACCAGGACGCCCCAGGCCGACGTGCCCGGCGCCCGCCATGGCAGGTCCCGGGCCCGATCGGCGAACCATTCGGTCAGCACCCGGGCGTCGAGGCTCATCGCCGAAAGACTCTAGTCCACTTCGGTCAGCTCGGCCGTGTGTACGTCGTAGACGAAGCCGCGGACACTCTCGGTGAGCGTCAGGAACGGGCTGCGCCGCACCCGCTCGACCGACTGCCGCACGCTGTCCTCGACCACCCGGAACGCCTCGATCGCCCACGGCGGACGGAGCTTGGTGTCCTGCTCGAGCTCGTCCTTGAACTCGTCGTCGGTGATCAGCGACAGGCCGCACGAGGTGTGCTGCATGACGACGATCTCGCGGGTCTCGAGCTTGCGCTGGCTGATCGCGAGCGACCGGACGACGTCGTCGGTGACGACCCCGCCCGCGTTGCGCAGGATGTGCACCTCGCCGTGCCGCAGGCCGAACACGTCGAACACCTTGATCCGGGCGTCCATGCAGGTCACCACGGCGAGGTGGAGGCCGGGAACGGGGGTCGGCACCTGCGGGGCGCCGGTGTCGGTGCCCCTGGCGTGTCGGTCGAGCAGTTCGTCGATCGCACTCATGTTCCGCTCCCGGCTCGCGCGGCTTGTCGGCTCATTGGATCAAGGATCGCGCATCGCCGGCAATATGGCATTGGTTACCGCGCGCAGTCGTCTCACCTGCGACTATCCCTCGATCGGGGACACTAAAGATCCACGGAATCGCCGCGGGCCGGGGTTAGGTTTCGGGCCATGATGGAACCGACCGGTCCACTGCCCGCCGGCGTCTACTGGCGCCGCCGGGCGGTGGCGGCGGGTGCGTGCGTCCTCGCGGTGGTCGTACTGGCCTGGGTGATCGGCGGCTTCGTCGGCAGCGCGGACGACGAGCCGGTGCGCGGCACCGGTTCCTCCCGTGACCTGGCGTCGGCCCCCAGCTCACCGGCCGTCGGGTCGAGCCGCCCGGCCTCCGGCACGTCCGCGCCGGCCAGCGCCACCTCGTCCCGCCGGACCTCGCCGGCCCCGACCGTCACCCCGACGACGCCCCCGCCGGCCACGACGGTTCCACCAGCCCCGCTGAAGCCCTGCCCGGACTCGTCGATCAAGGTCGTTGCCAAGCCGGACGCGCCGAGCTACCGCGTCGGCGAGCGGCCGTTGCTGCACCTGCTGGTGCTCAACGCCGGCAAGGTCCCGTGCACCAGAGACGTCAGCCACAACCTCCGCGAGCTGCTCGTCCACAGCGCGGACGGCAAGAAGCGCCTGTGGTCGAGCAACGACTGCTACCAGGAGCCCGGCACCGACCAGCGCGTGCTCGAGCCGGGGAAGCCGCTCACCTTCGAACTCCGGTGGGCCGGCCGCACCTCCGCCCCCGGCTGCCCGGTCGACCGCACCCGGGTCCCCGCCGGCACCTACCGCGTCGTGGGCAAGCTCGGCGCGCTCACCGGCGCCCCGACCCCGCTCCGCCTGACCCCGTAGCGAACTACGGGCCGAACCAGGGCTGCTCGGTCGTGCGGGGTGGGGCCGAGGTCGTGCCGAGGACGAGCTCGGTGTCCAGCGTGATGTGGCGCGGGCGGCTGTGGTCGGCGGCGCCGAGCAGGAGCTTGCCGGCGGCCCGGCCCTTCTCCAGCACCGGCTGGCGGATCGTGGTCAGCCCGACCCGCTCGGCCTCCACGATGCCGTCGAAGCCGGTGACGGTCAGGTCGTGCGGCACCCGCAGCCCGCGCCGCTTCGCCTCCGCCAGCGCGCCGAGCGCGAGGATGTCCGACGTACAGATCAGGGCGGTGACCTCGGGGTTCGCGTCCAGTAGCTGCGCGGCGGCCGATTCGCCCATCGCCGAGCTGTGGTCGAACCGCTCCACCACCGGGACCCGCTCCCAGTCGACGCCGGCGGCCGCGAAGCTGTCGGCCAGCGCCGCGAGCCGTGCCCGCTGCACGTGGAAGTGCGCGGTCCGCTGCCGCGCCACCGACGCGAAGCCGTCGTTGCGGTCCCGCGCGAGCCGCATGCACAGCACGCCGACGTTGCGGTGCCCGAGGGTGATCAGCCGACCCGCGAGCTGCGCGATGGCCGCGTGGTCGTCGATCCCGACCAGGTCGACGCCGTCCACCCTGGGCTGGTCGCACACCACGGTCGGCACCGGGCGGGACAGCACGGCGGCCAGGTGCGGGTCGTCGTCGGGCACCGAGTACACGACGAACCCGTCCACGCCCGCGCTGTGCACGGCGGCGACGTCCTCCCGCTCCGGGTTCACCGGCACCAGGTGCAGGCCCTGGCCGGCGCCCTCGCAGGCGAGCGCGAGGCCCTCGAGGAAGCCGATCGCCGCCGGGTCGCGGAAGGCGTAGGAGAGGTTCTCGGTGAGCAGCAGCCCGACCGCGCCCGCCTTGCGCGTGCGCAGCGACCGCGCGACCGGGTCCGGGCCTGGGTAGCCCAGCCGGCGCGCGGTCTCCAGTACCCGCCTGCGCAGCTCGGGGGAGAGCTGGTCGGGCCGGTTGTAGGCGTTGGACACGGTGGTCCGTGACACGCCGAGTTCCGCCGCCAGCGACGCCAGTGTCGCCGGTCGACGTGCATGCATAGGCCGGGCCATGTGCTGACCGTAACGGTTCAGAACCAATTGCAGAAGCCCGGCGGCACACGCCACATTCACCAGTTGGCGTGCGTCCTAATTCACCCGGTAGGGGCACTGGTCGGCCGATAGGCGTCGTATAGTCGTCGGAGCGTAGTCGGAAACGGTTTCCATTTCCATAGTCAACTGCGCATGTGTCGCTGAGGAGTGCCTGATGAAACTGACCCGATCCGCACCCGTCGCCGGCCTGGCGCTGACCGTGCTCGCACTGGCCGGCTGCGGTTCCGACGACGGCGAAGGAGCCGGCGGCGATCCGGCGGCCGCCGACGGCACGATCACCGTGGTGGCGTCCACGAACGTGTGGGGGAGCATCGCCGAGCGGGTGGGCGGTGACGCGGTGAGCGTCGAGGCGCTGATCACCGACGCCTCCGCCGACCCGCACGCGCACCCGGACAAGCCGTCGGACGCCGCGAAGCTGGCCGACGCCGACGTGGCGGTCTACAACGGCGGCGGCTACGACGAGTTCTTCACCAAGCTGGTGGAGACCACCGGCACCGATGTGCCGCGGGTCAACGCGTTCGAGCTGTCCGCCCACGCCGAGGAGGCCGGCCACGAGGGCGAGGAGGAGCACGCTCACGAGGGCGAGGAGCACGCCCACGAGGGCGAGGAGCACGCCCACGAGGGCGAGGAGCACGCCGAGGAGGAGCACGGGCACGGCCACGAGCACGGCGCCGTCAACGAGCACGTCTGGTACGACCTGGAGACCGTGCACAAGGTGGCCGAACGGCTCGCCGAGGAGTTCGGCACCCTCGCCCCCGACCACCGGGAGACCTTCACCACCAACGCCGAGGCCCTGGGCACCGAGCTGGACGACCTCGCCACCAAGGCCGCCGGCATCGGCGAGGCCAACCCCGGCGCGAAGGTCGTGGCGACCGAGCCGGTCGCGAAGTACCTGCTGGACACCGCCGGCCTGACCGACGTCACCCCGCCGGAGTTCTCCGAGGCCATCGAGGAGGAGACCGACCCGCCGCTGGCCGCCGTCGCCGCGACCACCGAGCTGATCAGCAAGAACCAGGTCGCCGCGCTGGTCAACAACTCCCAGACCGAGACCTCGGTGACGAACTCCCTGAAGGACGCCGCCACCAAGGCCGGCGTGCCGGTGGTGGACGTGACCGAGACGTTGCCCGAGGGCGTGACCGACTACGTTGAGTGGATGACCAGCGCAGTGGACGCCCTGGCGGGCGCTCTCGACAAGTCGTGACCGTCGAGCGGGACGCCGCTCCGGGCCGGTCCGAGCACACCCGGCCGGAGTCGAGCGTGGTGTCGTTGCGCGACGCCACGCTCGGCTACGGCCGACGCGTGCTGTGGTCCGGCCTGAACCTGGACGTGGCGCCCGGCGAGTTCGTCGCCGTGCTCGGCCCGAACGGGTCGGGCAAGACGAGCCTGCTGCGCGTGCTGCTCGGCCTGCAGCCGGTGACCTCGGGCAGCGTCCGGGTGGTCGGCGAGTCGCCCGGCCGCGGCAACCGCCGGATCGGCTACGTGCCGCAGCAGCGCGCGATGGAGGAGAGCCTGGTCATGCGCGGCCGCGACCTGGTCGGGCTCGGGCTGGACGGGCACCGCTGGGGCATCGGCCTGCTCGGCATGCGGGCCAGGCGGGAGCGGGTCGACGCGGCACTGGACGCGGTGGACGCGCACGGTTTCGCCGACGCGCCGGTCGGCCGGCTGTCGGGTGGCGAGCAGCAACGGCTGCGGGTGGCGCAGGCGCTGGTCAGCGATCCCGAGGTACTGCTGTGCGACGAGCCGCTGCTGTCGCTGGACCTGGCGAACCAGCAGGTGGTCAGCTCCCTGATCGACCGCAGGCGCCGCACGGCGAACACCGCGGTGCTGTTCGTCACGCATGAGATCAACCCGGTACTGCCGCTGGTCGACCGGGTGCTGTACCTGGTGGACGGCCGCTTCCGGATCGGCACGCCGGACGAGGTGATGACCGCCCGGACGCTGTCCGAGCTGTACCGCGCGAAGATCGACGTGGTGCGGGTGCGGGGGCAGATCCACGTGGTGGGCGCCCAGGCCGGGCTGTGCGAGCAGGACCACCACGAGGACCGGAACTGATGGACCAGTTGTTCGACTTCGAGCTGACCGCCGAGCTGCTCGACTTCCCGTTCGTGCGGACGGCGTTGATCGCGGCCGCCATCCTCGGCCTGGTGGCCGGGGTGCTGGGCCCGCTGATCGTCAGCCGCAACATGGCGTTCGCCGTGCACGGCACCAGCGAGCTGTCCTTCACCGGCGGCGCCGCGGCGCTGCTGCTCGGCGTGAACGTCGGCCACGGCGCGCTGGCCGGCGCGGTCGTCGCCGCGCTGGTCCTCGGCCTGCTGTCCCGCCGGTCGTCGGAGCACGACTCCGTGATCGGCGCGATCCTGGCGTTCGGCCTGGGCGTCGGCGTCCTGCTGCTCTGGTTCTACCCCGGGCGGGCGTCGAACAAGTTCGGCCTGCTGGTGGGCCAGATCGTCAGCGTCGACTTCGCGTCACTGGCCCTGCTCGGCGGCTGCGCGGTGGCGGTCCTGGCGGTGCTCCTGTTCATCTACCGCCCGTTGCTGTTCGCCAGCGTCGACCCGGACGTCGCCCGCGCCAGGGGCGTGCCGACCGGTGCGCTGTCCCTGGTCTTCGCCGTCCTGGTCGGCATCGCGACCGCCCTTGGCGTGCAGACGGTGGGTGCCCTGCTCGTCTTGGCCCTGATGATCACCCCCGCGGCGGCCGCCTGCCGCGTCACCGCCAACCCGCTGAAGGCGACGGTCCTCGCGGTGGTCTTCGCCGAGTTCGCCGCGGTGGGGGGCATCGTCCTGTCCCTGGCCCCCGGCGCCCCCGTGAGCGCGTTCGTGACGGCGATCTCGTTCTTCATCTACCTGGTGTGCTGGATCATCAGCCTCACCCGAGGCCGGGCGCGGCGCGGCGTGGCTAGTGCAACAACAGCAGTACCTGCAACTCCCCGATGATCGCGCCGATCACGGCACCCACCGCGATCAGCTTCCACTCGTCCTGCCGAAACGCGGGCCGCAGGAGCCCCTCGTACTCGACCCGACCCAACCGCCGAATCCGCGACGCGATCGTGTCCCGCACGTCCAACGCCCTGGTCGCGTAGTCCCGCGCGGAACTGATCGCCCCCGGCAGGTGTCGCACGGCCCCGTCCGCCGCCGCGTCCACCATCCCGTTGAACCGCTCCGCATTCATGAACGGCCGCACCGCCCTGGCCTGCTCCGCCACACTCTCCCGAACCACCCGCCGAATCCCGGCGAGCAGCCGGTCCGACCGGGGTCCACGCAACAGCCCGTCGAGAATGTTCGGCACCGTCATCACGTCCCGAGCCACGATCTCCGCGTACTGTTTGGCGACTTCGTCCCGCCGCCGCTGAAAAACCCCCTGAAAAGTGAACGGCCCGATCCGCCGCGCGGCCCGCGGAAAGAACACGAGCTTGATCGCGAGCCAGTCCGTCAACCACCCCACGAGCGCCCCGAAAACCGGCAAGACCCAGGCTTCCTTGGTGGCGGCCCACACCACGGTCTGCACCAGCCCCAACAACAGTCCGAAGTAGATCCCGCACCGAGCGATGAACCCCATCTCCGGCCGAGAAATCTCCCGAACGAGCCCGATCAGCAACCGCTTGTCCCGCCCCATCGCGGCTACCGCCACCCGCTCGATGTCCAGTACGTCCCCGATGTTGTCCCGAATCTCGTCCAGCACCCGCCGAACCAGCACCGGTGTGTCCGCCTGCGCCCGCTTCACCACAAGCTCCCGCCCAATAGGCGGAAGCGCGTCCCACACGCTCCCGTGAAACCGCCCAAGAACATCCCGAACAACATCGTCGACCGCGAGCAGAAGAGGCCCCTCAACCTCCCGAACCAACCGATCAGCGTCCAGCCGGCCGAATATCTCCCGGGCGTCCACCAGCCGCCTGGTCAACAGATCAGCGGAAATCCGAATCATCCGATCGGAATGCCGAGGAACAACCCCCTGCCACCCCAACCAGGGCTCCTTGATCCCCACGAACCGCAACGGCCGAAACATCATCTCGATCGCGGCCCGCTTGGTCAGATACCCGATGACGGCGGCGACCAACGGCATGGACAGGTAGACGGGCCAGTGCGCAACAAAGTCCCCACCCACACCGAACCCCTCGTCGACCGGCCCACAGTATCCCGTGACACAGTGTTTCTTGTGGGACGAAACGCGGACTCAATCCG
This sequence comes from Actinophytocola gossypii, assembly GCF_025165815.1. Taxonomy (GTDB): domain Bacteria; phylum Actinomycetota; class Actinomycetes; order Mycobacteriales; family Pseudonocardiaceae; genus Actinophytocola; species Actinophytocola gossypii. The sequence continues at coordinate 204,235 of NZ_JAFFZE010000006.1, forward strand.
CACCATGGCCGCCCTGGCCACCCCGATGGCCCTACGCGTAGCGGTCACCCTGAACCTGCCCGACCGCCTACGCGGCCCCGGCGCACCCGTCGAGGACCTGGCCCCCGAACTCGACGCCGACCCCGTAGCCCTCGACCTCCTGCTGGCCCACCTGACAACCCTGGGCATCGTCGACCGCCACGGCGACACCTACCGCACCACCGAGTACGGCACGAACCTGTGCACCGACGCCGGCAACGGCCTGGCCAACCTCCTGGACCTGAACACCGCCGGCGGCCGCGCCGAGCTGGCGTTCGTAGAGCTGGCCCACAGCGTGACCACGGGTCGAGCCGCCTACCCCCACCGCTACGGCCAGGACTTCTACGCGGACCTGACCGACCACCCCCGCCTCCGCGAGTCGTTCGACCACCAGATGACCCACCGAATCCGCGACCAGCTGGCCGAACTGGTAGCCACCTACGACTGGTCCCGCTTCACCACCCTCGTCGACGTAGGCGGCGGCCGAGGCACCGTCCTGGCCGCCATCCTCGCCGCCCACCCCGAGATGCACGGCCACCTGATCGACCTGCCCCCCACCGCCGCCGAAGCCCGCCACACCTTCACCACCCAAGGCGTCGCCGCTCGAACCCAGACAACCCCAGCAAGCTTCTTCGACCCCCTCCCACCCGGCGCCGACGCCTACCTCCTGCTGGACATCCTCCACAACTGGGACGACGAGCACGCCCACCGCATCCTGACCCGCTGCACGGAAGCCGCCGGCCCGACCGGCCGCATCCTGGTAGTAGAACCAGTAGGCGACCGCCACGCCGAAACCGAGTTCAACCTGGCCATGCTCGCGATATTCGGCAGCCGCGAACGCACCATCGACGAGTTCCGCGCCCTCGCCGCTCCCCACGGCCTGACCCTCGCCTCGGTCACCGACCTGACCCACCAACGCTGCCTACTCGAGTTCAGCCCCGCGACCCCGGCCCCGGCAACCGCGGATCCGGCTTGACGCGCACGAGAACGTCCGCTGTGCTGCATCCGCCTCCAGCGTTCCAACGACGCGGCCGGAACAAAGTGAGGTTCCCTGTAACGCGCACCTCAGCTCAAGCGACCCAACGAGCGGTGCCGCGACTGCGGCCCTACTGTCATACGAAGGACCCCCGAGTCTCCGAGGTGATTGCAGCACTTCGGATGCACGGGGGTCCGTTCTATTCGGTTGTGTCCTTCAGGCGTCGCGGTCGCGTGCCCATCAGGCGTAGCTGATGAGCTTCCAGGTCACCGCCTCATTGCGGTAAGGCGGCATCTTGTTGTTCTTCGCGATCGGTGCGGTGGTGCTGGGGGCCCCATCGACCTTCCACACCCCGCTCTCGGGGCAGGTCTGCCCCGTCCTCCGCGTCGTACCCAAGGGTTCCCGCAAGGCGGGTCTCCTTTCTCTGGATGTCGACAACGAGTTGACGCTGCCGACATATTCTCCACGCCTGGCCCTCTGCCACGCGCTGATTCCATAACAACATCCGCGTAAGACGAAATCCATTCACAGGAGCTCGGTAGCGCTCAGTGGCGCGCGGACCGCGCCAAGCGGATCGGAGCGCCAATCGGCCTATAGTGAGGCTCATATGGCCTACGACGAACGGTCCGTCTCGGACGATCAGCGGTCAAACATGTGTTCCCTTGAGGCGGAGTAACACCTGTTCAGAGCGCTACGTGCACGCTCAACTACTGAAGTATTACATGTCACGATCATGTCTTGCTCACAGTTGACCAGCCCTTACGCTAAGTGACTGGATGAAACTTCGTTACCTCTGAATTCCCGGTGTTCGAACCTGTCGCGCCGGGGTGTCCCTGAGGAGCATGGGCGAGCAAAGACGACAATCGGAATGACGAGACTGCGGCTCAGCGGAACGCGTGGTTCCGTCGTCAGAACTGGTAGTACAGGAACGGGCTGAAGGTGCCGGTGGCGACGAGGATGGCGGCGTAGAACAGGCCCACGGTCATCACCGTGATGCGGAGGGCGGCGGCGGGGCGGCTGCGGGACGACTCCAGCAGCGGGCCGCTCGGGTGGGCCGGGAGGAACACGATCGCCAGGGCTACCAGCAGGATCAGGGTGCGCTGGTTCGTGAACGCCTCGCCGACGACGTCGGTCACGCCGGTGAAGTCGGGCAGGAGCATGTGGCCGATCATCGTCAGTGCCTGGGACATGTCGGTGGAGCGGAAGAAGACCCAGCCGATCACCACCAGCAGGAACGTCAGGGCTCGGCGGGCGATCATGCGACCGGCCGTCGGCGGGGTCTTCTCCCAGTGGAAGCCGCGTTCGATGATCAGGAGGGCGCCGTGGTAGATGCCCCAGACCAGGTACGTCCAGTTGGCGCCGTGCCAGAAGCCGGTCAGGACGAAGACGATGGACAGGTTTCGGTAGGTTTTGGCGCTGCCTTGGCGGTTGCCGCCCAACGGAATGTAGACGTAGTCGCGGAACCACCTGGACAGGGACATGTGCCAGCGGCGCCAGAACTCGGTGACGGTGACCGACGAGTAGGGGCGGGCGAAGTTCTCGGGGAGGCGGAAGCCGAGCATCCGCCCTAGGCCGATGGCCATGTCCGAGTAGCCGGAGAAGTCGAAGTAGAGCTGCAACGTGTACGTCAACGCCCCCAGCCACGCCGTGGCGAAGGTCATCTCGTCGTTGGGGGTCGCGAAGCAGGCGTCCACCACCGGGCTCAGGGAGTCCGCGATGATGACCTTCTTGCACAGGCCCAGCGCGAAACGGGGGAAGCCCGCCGCGATGTCGTCGAGGCGGTGGGTGCGTTCCTGGGGCAGCTGGTCGGCGATCTCGCGGTACCGCACGATCGGACCGGCGATCAGCTGGGGGAACATCGAGATGTACGTCGCGTACGCGACCGGCTGGCGCAACGCCCGGCGCTCACCTCGGTAGATGTCCACCACGTACGAGATGTTGTGGAACGTGTAGAACGAGATGCCGATCGGCAGCAGCAGGTGCACCACCGGGAACTCGCCGCCGAACAGCCTCGCGAAGCCGTCCAGCTGCATCGTCAGGAAGCCCGCGTACTTCCACACCACGAGCGTCGCCACGTCGAACACGATCACCGCGATCAGCAGTGCCCGCTTCCGCCGCGCCGCCAGTGCCCAGTCGTCCGGCTCCAGGGCCTGACCGGCGAAGAAGTTCACCACCATGGTGACCAGCAGCAGGATCGTGGTCGCCCCGGCACCCACCGCGTAGAACGTGAGGCTCGCCACCGCGACGATGCCGTTGCGCCAGCTCCGCGGGCACGCCAGTACCAGTGCGAGCACCAGCGGCGTGAAAATCCACAGGAACAACGGGCTGGCGAACGACATCCCCCCACCTCACCTCCCCAGACAAGGACGCCTGACCTTATCCGAGAGGTGTGCGGATCAGGTGCGGCCCGCCGCCCGCCGGCGTCGCGCCACCTCCGCCAGCACCACGCCGGCCGCCACCGACGCGTTCAGCGACTCCACGCCGGCCGCCATCGGGATCGACACCGTCTCGTCGCACGTCTCGCGGACCAGGCGGGACAGGCCGCGGCCCTCCGACCCGACGACCACCACCAGCGGGGACGTCGCCAGGGACAGGCCGTCGACATCGACCGAGCCGTCCGCGTCCAGGCCGACGATCATCAGGCCGGCCTCGGCGTACTGGCGCAGGGTCCTGGTCAGGTTGGTCGCCAGCGCCACCGGGAGCTTCGCCGCCGTACCGGCGGACGTGCGCCACGCCACCGCCGTCACGCCGGCGCTGCGGCGTTGCGGGAGCAGGACGCCGTTCGCGCCGAACGCGGCAGCCGAGCGGATCACCGCGCCCAGGTTGCGGGGATCGGTCACGCCGTCGAGCGCCACCAGCAGCGGGGGCTCGGCCGTCTCGGCCGCGGCTTCCAGCAGGTCGTCCGGGTGCGCGTACTCGAACGGCGGCATCTGCAGCGACAGGCCCTGGTGCAGCGCGCCGCCGGTGAGCCGGTCCAGCTCCGGTTTCGCCACCTCGAGCACCGAGATGCCCCGGTCGGCGGCCAGCCGCACGGCCTCGGTCACGCGGTCGTCGGCGTCCACGCCCAGCTGCACGTACAGCGCGGTCGCCGGCACGTCGGCGCGCAGGCACTCGACCACCGGGTTGCGGCCGGCGACCAGCTCGCTCGTCGGCTTGTCCTTCGAACGCCGTTGGGCCGCCTTCGCCTGGGCGGTCGCGCGCCGCTGCGCGGGGTGGCCGGGGCGCATCGACGCGCGCGGGGTCGGGCCCTTGCCCTCCAGCCCCCTGCGCCGCTGCCCGCCGGAGCCGGCGACCGCGCCCTTCTTCGTGCCGGTCTTGCGGATCGCGCCCCGGCGCCTGGAGTTTCCCGCCACGTCAACTGTCCTTAAATGTCCACTGTGGACCGTCGGGGGTGTCCTCGACGGTGATGCCCGCGGCCAGCAGCCGGTCGCGGATCGCGTCGGCGGTGGCGAAGTCGCGGTTCGCGCGGGCCTCCTGGCGGGCCGCCAGCTGCGCGCCGACCAGGGCGTCGAGCGCCCCGGACGCCGCCGGGTCCGACGACGTCGACCACCGCTCCGACAACGGGTCGAGCCCCAACACGGCGGTCTGCGCCCGGACCGTGGCGGCCGCGGCGCGCGCCCCGGCGTCGTCGCCCGCGTCGAGCGCGGTGAAACCCTGCCGCACCGTGCCGTGCACCGCCGCGAGCGCCGCCGGCGTGCCGAGGTCGTCGTCCATGGCCGAGGTGAACTCGGGACCGACCTCGCCCGGCGGCACCGACCCGGTGCGCGCCGCCACCTTGTGCACGAACGACTCGACGCGCTGGTAGGCCCGCACGGACTCCTCCAGCGCGGCCTCCGAGAACTCCAGCGTCGACCGGTAGTGCGGCGCGACCAGGTGGTACCGCAGCTCCTGCGGGCGGTACTTCTCGACCAGCGCCGGGATCGACACCACGTTGCCCAGCGACTTCGACATCTTCTCGCCGGCCATGCCGACCAGGCCGTTGTGCATCCAGAACCGGGCGAAGGCGTCGCCGGCCGCGCGGGACTGCGCCAGCTCGTTCTCGTGGTGCGGGAACACCAGGTCCAGCCCGCCGCCGTGGATGTCGAACTCGCTGCCCAGGTACGTCAGCGCCATCGCCGAGCACTCCAGGTGCCAACCCGGCCGCCCGGGCCCCCACGGCGTCGGCCAGGACGGCTCGCCGGGCCGGGCGCCCTTCCACAGCGTGAAGTCGCGGCCGTCGCGCTTGCCCTCGCCCGCGGACTCGCCCTGCTGCACCTCGTCGAGCTTCTGCCCGGACAGCGATCCGTACTCCGGGTACGAGCACACCGAGAAGTACACGTCGCCGGCCGAGGCGTACGCGTGCCCCCGGTCGATCAGCCGTTGCATCAGCTCGACCATCTGCGTGACGTGCCCGGTGGCGCGCGGCGCGATCGTGGCCGGCAGCACGCCGAGCGTGTCGTAGGCCTCGTCGAACGCGCGCTCGAACCGTGCCGACCACTCCCACCACGGCGTGTCGTGCTGGGCGGCCTTGGTGAGGATCTTGTCGTCGATGTCGGTGACGTTGCGCACCAGGGTGACCGCGAGGCCCGCGTGGGTGAGCCAGCGGCGCAGCACGTCGTAGTTCAGCGCGCTGCGCACGTGCCCGATGTGCGGCGGGCCCTGCGGGGTCGGCCCACACACATAGATCGACGCCGTTCCGTTCCGCACGGGGTGGAACTCCCGCACGCTCCGGCTCGCGCTGTCGAACAGGTGCAGGGTCACGGGTCTTCTCTTCCTGGGAGGGGGAGTGCTGAGACTCAGCAGCCTAGTCGTGGGGTACGACACACGCCGTGGCCACCGCCGCGACGCCCTCGCCGCGGCCGGTGAGGCCGAGCCCGTCGGTCGTCGTGCCGGACACCGAGACCGGGCCGCCGACGGCGTCCGACAGCACCCGCTCGGCCTCCGCGCGCCGCGGGCCGATCTTGGGCGCGTTCCCGATGACCTGCACCGCCGCGTTGCCGACCCGGTAGCCGGCCGCCTCGACCCGCGCCCGCACCTCGGCGAGCAGCACCACGCCGTGCGCGCCGGACCAGCGCGGGTCGCCGGTGCCGAACACCGCGCCGAGGTCACCGAGCCCGGCCGCGGACAGCAGCGCGTCGCACAGCGCGTGCGCGGCCACGTCCCCGTCGGAGTGCCCGGCGCAGCCGTCGACGCCATCCCAGCGCAGCCCGGCGATCCAGCACTCCCGCCCGGCCTCGACCGGGTGCACGTCCGTGCCGACGCCGACCCGGGGGATCATGCGCGCACCCCGAACAGCGCCTCGGCCACGTGCAGGTCGAACGGGGTGGTGATCTTCATGGCGGCGGGATGCCCCGGCACGGTCGACACCGGCACGCCGATCCGCTCGGCGAGGCCCGCGTCGTCGGTCGCCTGGCCGGCCGCGGCCGCGTAGCAGCGGCGCAGCACGTCGACCTGGAAGCCCTGCGGGGTCTGCACGGCCCGCAGGTCGGCCCGGTCCACGGTGCCGGTGACCACGCCGTCGGCGTCCACCCGCTTGACCGTGTCGGCGACCGGCAGCACCGGCACCACCGCCGGCGAGCCGCCGGCCACCTCGGCGACCACGGCACGCACCAGCTCGGGTGGGGTGAACGCCCGGGCGGCGTCGTGCACGAGCACGATCTCGACGTCCCGCGACTCGCCGAGCGCGGCGTCCAACGCGAGGCGCACCGACTCGGTACGGTCGGCACCGCCGGGCACGACGAGTGCGTCGGCACCGGCGTCGGCGAGCACGGTCCGCATCGTGTCCAGCGCGGTGGCGGGGGCCGCTACGACGACACGCCGCACACAGCCCGCGCTGAGCAGGCCGCGTACGGCGCGTACGACGAGGGGAACCCCGTGGACCGGCACGAGTGCCTTGGGGCCCTTGTCACCGAGGCGCTCGCCTCGCCCCGCTGCGGGGACGAGCGCGACGGCGGATGTGATTCGGTTGTCGTTCAGGGCGGCTAGACGGACGCCGTGGCGAGGACCTCGTCGAGGATGACCTCGGCCTTGCCCTCGTCCGTACCTTCGGCCAGCGCCAACTCGCTGACCAGGATCTGCCGTGCCTTGGCGAGCATGCGCTTCTCGCCGGCGGACAGTCCGCGATCCTTCTCGCGCCGCCAGAGGTCGCGCACCACTTCGGCCACCTTGTTCACGTCGCCCGAGGCGAGCTTCTCGAGGTTGGCCTTGTACCGCCGGGACCAGTTGGTCGGCTCCTCGGTGTGAGGAGCACGCAGAACATCGAAGACCCGGTTGAGACCCTCTTGACCGACGACGTCCCGAACACCGACGATCTCGGCGTTGTCAGCGGGAACGCGTACGGTGAGATCACCCTGGGCGACCTTGAGGACGAGGTACTTCTTCTCCTCGCCCTTGATCACGCGGGTCTCGATTGCTTCGATGAGTGCGGCACCGTGGTGCGGGTAGACGACGGTCTCTCCGACCTTGAAAACCATGTGTCCTCTGCCCCTTTCGCTGCATCCATCTTAACACGTACGGCGGTAGGGGTGTATCCGACCCATGAACCGTTACCGCAGGTCAGCGGGCAGAAGGCGGAACGGTCTGGGGCTTGACAAACCCGCTCCAGGCATGCTCCAGCGTTTCGGTAGGGGAATGTGCTCCGCCCCGCCGGCAATCCACAATGGACCGTGATCGGGGAATCCGGCGGACCACTCGACCGGGCCGTCCGCGCCCCCCGCTACCCTTCCGCGTGAGTAGGCACGCCCGAGGAAGGACCGCGATGCTGAGTCGTACGACCGGACCGCTGCGCACGATCCTGCCGGCGGTGGCCGTGGGCCTCGCCGCGCTGTTGGCCGGTTGCGGTGCCGGGCAGGTCACCCAGACCGACTCGATGGAGCCGGCGGTCAACGGCAACCGGGGCGACGTCGGCGAGATCGCGCTGCGCGACGTGCAGCTCGCCCACCCCGACTCCGACGGCTACACCGAGGGCGAGCAGGCCCCGCTGACGCTGACGATCGTCAACAGCGGCGGGGAGGACGACGAGCTGGTCGCCGTGTCCAGCCCGGCCGCGCGCGACGTCGCGCTGGAGGGCGACACGACGCTGCCCGGCCACAACGCGCTGCGGGTGGTCGTGCCGGAGGAGCCCGTCGGCGAGACGAGCGCGCCGTCCACCACCACCGGCACCTCGAGCCCGGGCGGATCGTCGGAGCCCGACTCGGACACCTCGGTGACCAACCCCTCCCCGCCCGCGGAGACCGGCGACGAGTCCGCCGAGCCGCCGCCCGGCTCGGAGGCCCCGCCGACGCTGACCGACTCCCCGTCCGACTCCGAGGCCACCGAGACGCCGACGAACCTCCCGGACGAGGTCGGCGTGCTGAGCATCGTCCTGCTCGACCTGGTGCAGGACCTGCCGGCCGGCAAGAACGTGCCGGTCACGTTCGTGTTCGCCAACGCGGGCGAGATCACCATCCAGCTGCCGATCGCCCCGCCGGCGACCGCGCGCCACGACCCGCCGGCCACCGAGGACGAGGCGCACTAGGACTGTCGGTGCCGGCCCCTAGGTTGGTGCCGTGGCCAGGAACACGAAGTCGAACAAGCCCGGGTACCGCTGCGTCGAGTGCGGGCACGAGTCCGCCAAGTGGTTCGGGCGCTGCCAGGAGTGCCAGGCCTGGGGGACGCTCGAAGAGGTAGGGGTGCCCACCCGGGCCACCATGGCCAGGATCTCGGCCGGCGCCCCGAGCGCACCCGCCCGGCCGATCGCCGAGGTCGACGTCGAGACCGCCCGCGCCCGCCGGACCGGGGTGTCCGAGCTGGACCGGGTGCTCGGCGGCGGTCTGGTGCCCGGTGCGGTCGTCCTGCTCGCCGGTGAGCCGGGAGTCGGCAAGTCCACGCTGCTGCTGGAGGTCGCGTTCCGCTGGGCCGCCCGTGACGGCGCCGCCAGCCCGTCCCTCTACGTCACCGGTGAGGAGTCAGCCGGCCAGGTGCGGCTGCGGGCCGAGCGCACCGGCAACGTGCACGACTCGATGTTCCTGGCCGCCGAGAGCGACATCGGCGCCGTCTTCGGGCACGTCGACGTGGTGCGGCCGGGCCTGCTCGTGGTCGACTCGGTGCAGACCCTCGGGTCGACGGAGATCGACGGCACGCCCGGCGGGGTCACCCAGGTCCGCGCGGTCACCGCCGCGCTGGTGGCGCTGGCCAAGGAGCGCGGGCTGCCGGTGGTGCTGGTCGGCCACGTCACCAAGGACGGCGCGATCGCCGGGCCGAGGGTGCTGGAGCACCTGGTCGACGTGGTGCTGCACTTCGAGGGCGACCGGCACACCTCGCTGCGGATGGTGCGCGGGGTGAAGAACCGGTTCGGCCCGGCCGACGAGGTCGGCTGCTTCGAGCTCGTCGACGACGGGATCCTCGGCGTGCCCGACCCGTCCGGCCTGTTCCTGAACCGGCGCGACACCGGGGTCGCCGGCACCGCCGTCACCGTCGCCGTCGAGGGCAAGCGGCCGCTGCTGGGGGAGGTGCAGGCGCTGGTGTCGAAGTCGGCGCTGCCGTCGCCGCGGCGCGCGGTCAGCGGCCTGGACTCGGCCAGGGTGGCGATGGCGCTGGCCGTGCTGGAACGCCGCGGCCGGATCCGGCTGTCGGAGTCCGACGTGTTCGCCGCGACCGTCGGCGGCATGCGCATCCACGAGCCCGCCGCCGACCTCGCCCTTGCGCTGGCCGTCGCGTCGGCGGCCAGGGACATCCCGCTGCCGCCCGACCTGGTGGTCCTCGGCGAGGTCGGCCTGGCCGGCGAGGTCCGCCGGGTCACCGGGGTCAAGTCCCGCCTGGCCGAGGCCGCCCGGCTCGGGTTCACCCGCGCGCTCGTCCCCCCGGACTCCGGCACGATCCCGGACGGCATCCGGGCCACCGTCACCCCGGACCTCGGGGCCGCCCTCCAGGCCCTCCACGAGTCCGCCGCTACGTGACGGCGTCCTGGGTCGAGGGCCGCAGCGCGTCCAGGAACGAGCGGGCCCAGCGGTCCACGTCGTGGGTGAGGACCTGGCGGCGCAGCGCGCGCATCCGCCGGCGGCCCTCGGCCGGATCCAGGGTCAGCGCGGCGTGCATGGCGTTCTTCACACCGTCCAGGTCGTGCGGGTTCACCAGGAACGCGCTGGTCAGCTCGGCCGCCGCGCCGGCGAACTCGCTCAGCACCAGCGCGCCGCCCAGGTCGTGCCGGCAGGCCACGTACTCCTTGCAGACCAGGTTCATGCCGTCCCGCACCGGGGTCACCAGCATCACGTCGGCGGCGGAGAAGAACGCGGCCAGCTCCTTGCGGTCGATCGACTGGTGCAGGTAGTGCACCACCGGCCGGCCGACCCGGGCGAACTCGCCGTTGATCCGGCTGACCACCTGCTCGATCTCGCCGCGCATCCGCTGGTAGTGCTCGACCCGCTCCCGGCTCGGGGTGGCGAGCTGCACCATCGCCACCTCGGACGGGTCGACCCTGCCCTCGGTCAGCAGCTCGTGCAGCGCGTACAGCCGCAGGTCGATGCCCTTGGTGTAGTCCAGCCGGTCCACCCCGAGGATGATCTTGCGCGGGTTGCCGAGGTCGGCCCGGATCTGCCTGGCCCGCTGGATCACCTCGCGAGTCCTGGCCATCGTGTCCAGCCCGGACGAGTCGATCGAGATCGGGAACGCCCCCACCCGCACCGACCGGTCCCCGACCTGCACCACACCCGGCCTGGTGCGCACCCCGACCGCGCCGCGGCTGGGCTCCAGGCCGATCAGGCGTCTGGCCAGCCACAGGTAGTTCTGCGCGCCGCCCGGCCGGTGGAAGCCGACCAGGTCCGCGCCGAGCAGCCCGCGGATGATCTCCGCGCGCCACGGGAGCTGCATGAACAGCTCGGTCGGCGGGAACGGGATGTGCAGGAAGAAGCCGATCCGCAGGTCCGGGCGCAGCTCGCGGAGCATCGCCGGCACCAGCTGCAGCTGGTAGTCCTGCACCCACACCACCGCGCCCGGCGCCGCGATCTGCGCGCTGGCCTCGGCGAAGCGCTTGTTCACCCGTACGTAGACGTCCCACCAGCCGCGGTCGAACACCGGGGTCGCGACCACGTCGTGGTACAGCGGCCACAGCGTGGCGTTGGAGAACCCCTCGTAGTAGTCGCGGACCTCGTCACTGGTCAGCGTCACCGGGTGCAGCCAGACGCCCTCCTCGGTGAACTTGTCCACCTCGACGTCCGGAACTCCCGGCCAGCCGACCCAGGCGCCGCTGTGGGTGCGCAGGAACGGCTCCAGCGCGCTGACCAGGCCACCTGGGCTGTGCTTCCACCGTTGGGTCCCGTCCGGCAGCCGCTCCAGATCGACCGGGAGCCGGTTGGCGACCACGATGAAATCGGCGCCGCCGCCGTCGGGAATGTCGGTCGTGCTGTCATTCGTCACGCCGCGCGTGCCTCCCTCGAAACCGTCCGGATTCGAGATTAGTCAATGCAATACCTCCGTGGGTGACGGAGATTGCCGGCATCACGGAGAAAGCGCGTTCATTCCAGCCTGCGGCGGGTCGGGCGCAGCGGCCCGGCCAGGCGCGGACCGGACAGCCTGCGCTCCAGCCTGCCCAGTCCGTAGCGCACCGGCTGCGCCAGGTACTCGCCGAGCACCACGCCCGCGGCCAGGGCGAGCGCGGTCCCGGCGGCACCCATCAGGGTCGGCAGTCCGGTGATGGTGCGCTCCACGGCGAGCTCGAACAGCGCCCGGTAGGTGCTGAGACCGGGGAGCAGCGGCACGATCCCGGACACGGCGACGACCAGCGGCGGGATCCGCAGCCGCCGGGACAGCAGGCCACCGGCGAACCCGATCGCCGTGGCCGCGACCGCCGCCGAGGTGATCTGCCCTACGTGGGCGATCGCCAGCGCGCTGAAGCTGCCCGCGCCCGCGCCGCCGGCGACCGCGGCGACCAGCACCGCCCTCGGCGTGGCGTAGCTCGCCACCGCGAAGGACGCGGCCGCGACCGTGCCGGCGACGATCTGCGCCGGCAACCGGAAGAACGACGGCGCCAGCGGGTCGGCCAGCGCCTGGGGCGGCAGCCCGAGCGAGACCGCGACGTTCAGCGCGAGCACCACGCCGGCGATCAGGCCGGCGGTCATCATCGAGACCTCGATCGTGCGGCCGGCCGCGGTGACGTTGTACCCGGTGATGGCGTCCTGCACGGTCGAGACGACCGACAGGCCGGACAGCAGCACGGTGATCGCCGCCGCGACGACCAGCGTCGGCCGGGTGTCGTCGGGTAACACGCCGCTCGCGACCAGCAGCAGTGCGCACGTGGTGGCCAGCGCGCCGCCGACGACCTGTTGGAAGAAGAACGGCAGCGCGCGCCGGTTCAGCAGTCGCCCGACCCGGTCGACCAGCGCGGTGATCAGGCCCGCGAACAGGGCCATCAGGGCGTCGCCGCCGATCAGGACGGTGATGCCCGCGGCCATGCCGCCCCAGGCCAGGGTGGCGACCCAGCGCGGGTAGGGGTGCGGCGCGGTGGTGATCTTGTTCAGCTCGATGTGCGCGTCCCGCACCCGGATCCGGCCGCGGGTGATGTCGCGGACGAGCCGTTCGACCAGGGCGAGGCGGGTGTAGTCGAGGCTGCGGGAGCGGACCACCCGCAGCGAGGTGAGCGGCGGATAGTCCACCCCACGGTGGCATGTCACGGTGATCGAGGTGAAGATCACATCGACCTCGCAGTGCGGCAGCCCGTACGCGTTCGCCACGGCGATGATCGTCGCCGTCGCGTCCGAGGCGCCAGCGCCGGAGGACATCTGCACCTCGCCGATCCGGACGGCCAGGTCCAGTACATAGTGGACTGTGGCCTCGTCCGGCAGTGCGGGCCCCTGAACTGCGGGAACCTGACTGTCGACCCGACGATCACGGACGAACCGAGGCTGGTTGTGCGAACGCGCGGGCCGGTTCCGCTGCGCGAACCACACTGCTGTCACCTCCACCTTGGTCACGGCGATTCCGACGCTATCCCAGGGCACATCGAACCGCCGGTTCCCCGTGTTATGGGACTCCCGCCGTGGCGTGCACCACGTGACCTACGATGAGTCCCGGCCACCTCCCGTGGCCGTGCCGCTGTAGCTCAATCGGTAGAGCACTCGCCTTGTAAGCGAACGGTTGCGGGTTCAAGTCCTGTCAGCGGCTCCCTCTGGGACGCCCCGGCTGTGCCCGCGAGTCGTACGTTCCCGTCGCGCGAGTCGTACGTTCCCGTCGCGCGAGTCGTACGTTCCCGTCGCGCGAGTCGTACGTTCCCGTCGCGCGAGTCGTACGTTCCCGTCGCGTCGGGGCTCACTCGATCGAGGTACTTGGGGTGTGGTGTGGGAGGTGTGGGGGAAGTTCCTGGTCAGAGCGCGTTCGTCCGGGACGTGCTGGTGACGCCTGGAAAGGGGGCGGTGACGTTGTCCGTCGACTTCGGACAGGGCCTATCCAACGCCTGGAACTCCATCGCCACGTTCGTTCCGAAATTCGTGGCCTTCCTGGTGATCCTGCTGATCGGCTGGATCATCGCGAAGGTCGTCGCGAAGGTCGTCGACAAAGTGCTCGAGCGGGTCGGGTTCGACCGGGTGGTCGAGCGCGGCGGCGTCAAGCGGATGCTGGCGAACAGCAAGTACGACGCCTCGGACATCATCGCCAAGCTGCTGTACTACGCGATCCTGCTGATCACGCTGCAGGTCGCCTTCGGGGTGTGGGGGCCGAACCCGGTCAGCGCGGTACTCACCGGCATCGTCGCCTGGCTGCCGAGGGCCGTGGTGGCCATCGTCATCGTCGTGGTCGCCGGGGCCATCGCCAGCGCGGTCAAGGACCTGGTGACCGGCGCGCTCGGCTCGTTGTCCTACGGGCGGCTGCTCGGCACGCTCGCCTCGGTCTTCATCTGGGGCCTCGGCATCATCGCCGCGCTGAACCAGATCGGCGTCGCCACCACGGTGACCACGCCGGTGCTGATCACCGTCCTGGCCACCATCGGCGGCATCGCCGTCGTCGGTGTCGGTGGCGGGCTGGTGCGCCCGATGCAGTCCCGCTGGGACCGCTGGCTGAACCGGGCCGAGGACGAGATCCCGCAGGCCAAGGCGTCCGCGGAGGCGTACCAGCGCGGTCGCGAGGACGCCGCCCGCACCGGCGCCCGGCCGGCCGCGCACCGGGCCACGACCGGCCCGGCCACCCCGCCGCCAATGGGTACCTGAGCCCCCCGCGGCGGCCGGTGCCCACCTCCCGGCCGCCGCGGAAGTCAGCACCGAAGTCAGGCCAGTGACGGCAGCTCGTCCGTGGTTCCCACCGGGTGCCCCGGCCGCAGGTTCCTGGCCAGCGAGCACACCGCGACCAGCCGCATGCTGAACCAGTCGGCCCGCGCCCAGTCCGCCGCGTCGGCCGGCACCCGCAGCTGCTCGCCCTTCTCCCGCACGTGGTCGAGCACGCCCTGGGCGTAGCCGGCGAGCAGGACGCTGCCCGCCACCGCGGCCCCCGCCTCGACCCCGGTCGTCAGGATGTCGCGCACCGCCGCCGCGTGCTGGTCCACCACCGCCGCGAGCCCCGGCACCGCCGCCGCCACGACGAGCCCCGCGCCTACCTGGTCGTGCAGACGGTCCAGCAGCCGCCGCGCCGACCGCTCCAGCCGCCGAGACCCCATTCGATCACCTACTTCACGCTCGAAAATCCTGTGCGTGTGTACCACCGGCCGGAAAATTCGTCGAGGATGATGTCCGGCCCGGACCGGCCGCTCCGACTTCCTCACGACCCGGCCCGAGGGGGCCGGCGAGGACAGGAGAGCGACATGAAGTATCTGTTGATCATGCAGGTGAACCCGGCCGCGATGGAGGCACTCACCGAGGCGGAGCGCAACTCGATCGGTGCGGGGCACGAGGAGTTCATGCGGTCGGTGAAGGAGTCCGGCGAGCTGATCGTCACCCAGGCACTCGCCGATCCGGTGAACTCCACCACAGTCCGCGGCACCGGCGGCGTTCCGGCGGTCACCGACGGGCCGTTCCTGGAGGCCAAGGAGCACATGGGCGGCTTCTACCTGGTCGACTGCGAGAGCCACGAGCGCGCGGTCGAGCTGGCCAGGATGATCCCGGACACCCGGTTCGACGGCTTCGCGGTCGAGGTGCGGCCGGTGATGTTCTCCGCCGGGCTCGACGAGTGAGTGGAACACCGGCGATCGAGGACCTGCTGCGCCGGCTGGCGCCGCGGGTCCTCGCGGTGCTGGTCCGCCGGCACGGCGCGTTCGACGCCTGCGAGGACGCCGTCCAGGAGGCGCTGCTGGCCGCGGCGACCAGGTGGCCGGCCGAGGGCGTGCCGACCGAGCCGGCCGGCTGGCTGGTCACCGTCGCCGGCCGGCGGCTGACCGACCAGTGGCGCAGCGAGTCGGCCAGACGCAGGCGCGAGACCGAGGTCGCGGCCCGCCTGCCCTACCACGAGCTGGTGGCCCCGGACCCGGCCGACGAGCTCGACCGGGCCACCGACGACACGCTCACGCTGCTGTTCCTCTGCTGCCACCCGGAGCTGTCGGCGCCCTCGCAGCTCGCGCTGACCCTGCGCGCGGTCGGCGGCCTGAGTACCGAGCAGATCGCGCACGCGTTCCTGGTGCCGGAGGCGACCATGACGCGGCGGATCACCCGGGCCAAGCAGACGGTCCGGCGGGCCGGGGCGACGTTCGCGATACCGGCCGGGCCGGAGCGCGCGGAGCGGCTCGCGGTGGTGCTGCACGTGCTGTACCTGGTGTTCAACGAGGGCTACACCGCGACCTCCGGCCCCGACCTGCAGCGGGTCGAGCTGACCACGGAGGCGGTCCGCCTCACCCGGGAGGTGCACAGGCTGCTGCCGGCGGACGGCGAGGTGGCCGGCCTGCTCGCGCTGATGCTGCTGACCGACGCCCGCCGGACCGCCCGCGTCACCCGGGAGGGGGAACTGGTGCCGCTGGCCGAGCAGGACCGGTCGCGCTGGGACAGCGGCCTGATCCGGGAGGGCGTCGAGCTGGTGGAGCGTACGATGGCGACCGCGCCGCTGGGTTCGTACCTGCTGCAGGCCGCGATCGCGGCGGTGCACGCCGAGGCACCGAGCACCGAGGACACCGACTGGCCACAGATCCTCGTGTTGTACGGCATCCTCGACCGGATCGCGCCGAACCCCGTGGTCACCCTGAACCGGGCGGTCGCGGCCGCGATGGCGCACGGCCCGCGGGCCGGCCTCGACCTGCTCGACGGGCTCGACGCCGACCAGCGGATCGCCGGGCACCACCGGCTGGACGCGGTCCGGGCGCACCTGCTCGAGCTCGCCGGGGAGCGTGAGCAGGCCCGCGAGCACTACCGACGCGCGGCGAAACGGACGGTCAGCCTGCCCGAGCAGCGGTACCTGCAGGGCAGGGTCACCCGAACGGGGTGAGGTAAACCCCAGGGAATTATTGGGGTAAACCCCGTGGTGGACCGCCCCCGCCGCTCGTAGCGTCGACGCCATCGAGGTCTACCCTCCCGGCGTACGGGAGTTGTTAGGGGGTAATCATGGGGCTCAAGGATCGGGTCGTCGGGGCGTTGACCCGTTGGTACCTGGCCCGTGCGCAGCGCAAGGGCTTCGACCTGTCCAAGATGGCCTTGCTGCCGGACTCGGCGTTGATGCCGCTCAAGCGCACCGGGCTCGACCCGGTGCCGGAGCTGGGCGAGGTACGTGCCCGCGAGCCGGTCAGCAAGATCAACATCCCGTTCGGGGTGAACGTCTGGCTGGTCACCGGCTACGAGGAGGCCAAGGCCGTCCTCAGCGACGCCAAGGGCTACAGCAACGACTTCGCGAACCTGGTCGGCCAGCACGGGGCGTCCGAGAACCACAGCCCCGGCGGCCTGGGCTTCGCCGACCCGCCGGAGCACACACGCCTGCGCAAGCTGCTCACGCCCGAGTTCACCATGCGCCGCCTGTCCCGCCTGACTCCCGGGATCAAGGCCATCGTCGACCAGCGCCTGGACGCGATGGCAGCCGCCGACGGCCCGGTCGACCTGGTGGAGGAGTTCGCCCTGCCGATCCCGTCCCTGGTGATCTGCGAGCTGCTCGGCGTCCCCTACGAGGACCGCGCCGACTTCCAACGCCTGGCGATGGCCCGCTTCGACCTGTTCGCCGGCGCCACCGCGTCCCTGGGCGCGATCAGCGAGTCCCTCGAGTACCTGCAGGGCGTGGTCAAGAAGCAACGCGAGAACCCGGGCGACGGGCTCCTGGGCATGATCATCAAGGACCACGGCGACAAGGTCGACGACCTGGAACTGGCCGGCCTGGCCGACGGCGTGCTCACGGGTGGCTTCGAGACCACCGCGAGCATGCTGGCCCTGGGCGCCCTGGTCCTCCTCCAGGACCCCGACTCGTTCAAACTGGTCCACGACGACGACGCCGCCGTCCACGACTTCGTCGAGGAGCTCCTCCGCTACCTCACCGTCGTCCAGGTGGCCTTCCCCAGATTCGCCCGCCAGGACATCGAGATCGCCGGCGCCCAGATCAAGGAGGGCGACGCCGTCATCGTCTCCCTGGCCGCGGCCGACCGAGACCCGGCCCTGGGCACCGACCTCGAGTCCGTCGACCCCACCCGCCCCGCCACGTCCCACCTGGCCTTCGGCTACGGCGTCCACCGCTGCATCGGCGCCGAACTGGCCCGCATGGAACTCCGAGCCGCCTACCCGGCCCTGGTCCGCCGCTTCCCCTCCATGCGCCTGGCCACCCCCGCCGAAGACCTCAACTACCGCAAGGTCTCCATCGTCTACGGCGTGGACCGCTTACCCGTCCTCCTCGACTGACCACCCCGTCCTCCCCGACGTCGGCAACGACACGGTGCCCAGGAAGCCACCAAGCTCCCCACCGGCCACGCAGGGCGCCGTATAGGCCGCCGACCCGGGATCGGGCGGTCCGTCAACCGTGCTCGTCAACGGAACGTGCCGTGCCAGCCAGCGCAGTGAGCGTGCTTCGCGCTCGCTCGGCCAGCTCGGCGTCGGGAGCGCGCTTCGCGCTCGCTCCGCCACCAGCACGCAGCTGATCACGCGCGGCGAACCGGAGCAGGCCCCGCCAAGCCACCGATCGCGGCGCCGCACGGATCGACGCCCATACCCCGGCGAGCCGGATCGGTACCCGCCACAGCGATCAAGGTGTCCCTCTCAGGTTCGCCTGCGAAGAACCGGCGGTGCCGTCGATGGCGCAGCCAGCATCGTTGGTGCCCGCCGGCACCCCAGGCACCAGCTGGCACCCCGGCACCTTGCCGCTCGCCTGCACCGCTGGCATCGCTGGACGGTCGGTGCCCGCTGTCGACGTTGGCGCCGTTGGTGCCCGCTGGCGCCCGGCCGGCACCAACGGTGCCCGGCGGCACTGTTGCGCCCGCTGGCGCCCGGCGGCATCCGTTGGCACCGGCTGGCACCGTTGTTGCTCGCCGGAACCGCTGGCACCGCTGGCGCCCGCTGGCGCCGGCCTACACCGTTGGCACCTGCTCGCACCGCCGACACCCGCCAGCCCGCTGGCACCGGCCGGCACCCGCCGGCACCCGTTGATGCCCGGCGGCACCGCTGGCCGGGGCTGGCACCGGCCGGCACCGTTGGTACCCGCTGGCACCGTTGGTACCCGCTGGCACCGGCTGGCACTGTTGGTACCCGCTGGCACTGTTGGTACCCGCTGGCACCGTTGGTACCCGCTGGCACCGGCCGGCATGGTTGGCACCGGGTCGGCACCGGCCGGCATGGTTGGTACCCGCTCGCGCCGTTGGCACCCGATGACGCCGGCCTCCGCCGTTGGCGGACGCCGCCACCGAAGGCATTCGTCGCACCGAAGGCATCCGCCCGACATCGACTGTCTTCGGCCGTGACCTTTGTCTTTGGCGCCGGGCTTCTCGTCGGGGTCGGGTGCTCTGCTAAATCAGGTCGTCGATGGCGGCGAGCCGTCTGCGGAAGGCTCTGGCGTCGCGGGCTGGCAGAGCGTGCGCGACAAGCTCCAGGAGCCGGCGCAGCTCGTCGGGATCGGGACAGCACGACATGACTCCGCACCCGTATTGGGCATCCCACAGCCGATGTATCGGGTCGCGGGCGAACCGTTCCCATGCTCTCAGTGCTTCGGCGGCGGCTCCGGGCCATAGCCGGGTGCGTTCGAGCCGGAGGAGAGACGCCTCGTGGTGAGAGGCCGTTGGGTGTGGGGATTCGCTTTCTGGGGATGTCGTGGGTGTTCTCGCGGATCCGGGCGGGCGGTTTACGCGCCATCGCCCTTTCGGGTGATCGACATGGCGGGGATTCTGCACATCGGGCCGACGGCCGGTCAATGTGGCGTCGGGCCACGGGTGGGCGCCGGAAAGGGGTGGCGTCGTGCCGGGCGGGGCCGGTATGCATGATCTCGGGGGCGGTCAGGAGGCGCGGCATGGCCAGGATCAGCTACGACGACCAGACAGCGGCGGCGTTCAAGGCGGTACGGGAGATCCGGCGGGACGGGCTCGCGCACTGGCGGGACGCCGTTCGTCGGCATCTCGGGCCGGGGCCCGGGATGACCGTGGCCGACATCGGCGCGGGGACCGGGGCGTTCGCGGCCGCGTTCGCGGACTGGTTCGGGGTCGACGTGCTCGCGGTCGAGCCGTCGGCGGCGATGCGGGCGTGGATCCCGGCTCGGCCGGACATCCAGGTGTTCGAGGGGCACGTCGGCGACCTTCCGCTTCCGGCCGACTCCGTGGACGGTGTCTGGCTTTCCCTTGTCGTTCACCACGTTTCCGACCTCGCGGCCGCCGCGCGGGAGGTTCGGCGGGTTCTTCGGCCGGGCGCTCCGGTACTGCTCCGGCAGGGGTTCTCGGGCAGGGTCGACGCGGTGCGCACCTTTCCCTGGGAGTTCTTTCCCGAGGTCGCTCGGATGGTGACCGACACCTGTCCCTCCGTCGACGAGGTGTGCCGGGCGTTCGCCACGGCGGGGTTCCGGCGGGACGCGCTCGAGGCGGTGCCCGAAACCCTCATGAGCCCGGCCGAGTTCCTCGACCAGCTGGACGCCTTCCGCCGGGCGGACACCAACATCCGTCGTCTCTCCGAGGAGGAGTTCCGGCGGGGCCGGGAACGGCTCCGGCACGCCACGGGAACCGAACCCAGGACCAACCAGCTCGACCTGCTCGTGCTGCGCTGAGGCCAGCGCTGGACCTTGCCCCATGGGCAGGGCCCACCCTCGCCGGTACGCGAACGGCGAAGGGGAAACGCGGTGAACCTGGGTACCTACCTCATCGACCGGCGACCGCTGCGGATTCCCGCGTTCCGTCGGCTGTGGACGGCCTCGGCGGTCACCGCGGTCGGCGGGTCGTTCAGCCTCGTCGCCGTGCCGACCCAGCTGTTCACGCTCACCGGCTCGTCGGCGGCTGTCGGTGCCTCCGCGGCGATCTCGTTGGGGACGCTCGTCGTGTCCGCTCTCTGGTCCGGGGTGCTGGCCGACACTACGGACCGGCGCCGGCTGCTGCTGGCGGGCAACGCCGGGCTGGGAATCGCCTACCTCGGGCTGTGGGGGAACACCGCGCTCGACTCCGTCCCGGTGCTGCTGGTGCTCGTCGGTGTGCACGGGCTCTGCTTCGGCGCCACGCTGACCACCTCCGGCGCGGTGGTGCCCCGGGTCGTGCCCGCGGAGCAACTGGTCGCGGCCAACAGCCTCAGCGCGCTCGCCCGCTACACCGGCGCCGTCGTCGGACCGCTGCTCGCCGGCGCGCTGATCCCGTCCGTCGGCCTCGGCACGCTCTACCTGCTCGACGCCGTCGCGTTGGGCACCGTGCTGCGGGCCGTCGCGGCCCTGCCCGCGCTGCCGCCGGCCGCCGGCGCACCGGCACCGCACGACGTGCTCCGCCGCCTCGGCGAAGGCTTCCGGTACCTCGCCGGGGAACGTCTCCTGGTCGGGATCCTCGCCGTGGACCTGGCCGCGATGGTGTTCGCGATGCCGGTCGCGCTGTACCCGGAGTTGGCCGAGCACGTGCACGGCGGCCCAGCCGGCGGCGGCACCGAGCTCGGTCTGCTGTTCGCCGCCTACCCGACCGGGGTGCTCCTCACCGGGCTGCTGTCCGGGCGGCTCAGCCGGACACGGCGGCACGGCGCTCTGCTGGCCTCAGCCGCGATCGCCTGGGGTGTCTGTGTCGTGCTGCTCGGGCTGGCCGCCGACCTGTGGCTCGCGCTGGCCGCGCTGGCCGCGGGCGGCGCGGTCAACTTCGTCCTGAGCACGTGCCGCAACGCGATCTCCCAGGCGCACACCGACGACGCGCTCCGCGGCCGCATCCAGGGCGCGCTCACCGTCGTGCTGATGGGCGGGCCGCAGCTGGCGAACGTGGTGCACGGGTTCGCGGCGGCCGGGCTCGGTGCGCGTCCGGCGATCGGCGTCGGCGGTCTGCTCACGGTGCTGACCGTGGTGCTGCTGCTGCGCACCCTGCCGGAGCTGTGGCGGTACGACGCCGCGCGGTGAACCTCAGCTCGCGGTCGCGAGCTGACGGCGGGGGAGCAGCGGCATCCGGTCCCTGGCCACCAGCTGCTTGGCGAACGGCGACCGCAGCATCAGCTCCACCAGCACCACCGAGGTCACGTACACCGCGAGCACCACGATCGGCACCCGCACCACGTTGTACGGGATCTCCGCCAGCAGCGTCGGGGTGAACCACTGCCCCAGCAGCCAGATCGCCAGCGGGTGGCACGCGTACACCCCGAACGCCCGCACCGACCCCGCGTCCACGAACCGCGCCAGCGGGTCGTCGTCGCGGCGGCGGGCCAGCCACATCGTGCCGACCACGTACAGCGCCAGGATCATCGCCAGCGCCGGCACCACCTGGGCCGGGTGCATCGCCATCGCCGCCCGGCGCGGGGGCGTGTCCAGCTCGTACACCCGCACGTAGAAGATCACCCCGGTCGCCATCAGCCCGAGCGACGCGACCGCCCCCAGCAGCCGCAGGTGCGACGTCACCCACGCGTGCATCCGCTCGTAGTGCACCGCCGCCAGCGCGCCGAGGATCGCGAACCCGATGTACATCGGCAGCAGCGTGAAGCTCCGCCCCCACAGCAGCCAGCCGGCCCACCCGGCCGGCGCCGGCACGAACGCGACCACATACATGTAACCCAGCTGCAGCACCCAGGCCCCGGCCGCCAGCAGCCCGTGGTGCCCCTCGGTGCGCCGCAGCAGCCACCTCAGCAGCGGGAACACCAGGTAGATCTGCATCGAAACCAGCAGGAAGTACAGGTGGTACCAGCTGGACCCGTACACGATGTTGTGCCCGATGAACCGAAGGGTTCCGCCGAACCCGCGCCACGGCGAGTTCGACAGCGTCAGCGCCAGGTAGATCCCCGACCACAGCAGGTACGGCAGCACCACCAGCCCGAACCGCCGCCGGTAGAACGGCAGCACGCCGTCGTCGCGGCGGTAGTACCCGACGAACAGCACGAAAACGGTGATCGCGACGAACGCGTACCGGGTGAAGTGCATGAGGTAGTCGAGCGCGGCTACCGGCGCGGTCGAGTGGCTCATCACCGAGCCGACGGTGTGCACCAGCACCACACAGGCGAACGTGATCACCCGCATCAGATCGACATGGTGCTTGCGGGCGCGCGGTGCCGTGCGCGGTGCGGTCATGACCTGTTCCTGCCGTTGGGGACCCGGGCCCGTTCAGCACGGGGCACGACGGCATACGCCGCGGACCGCCGTTCTCGACGGGCGATACAGTTCGGCTCTGCCGCAGTGTGCCAGCCTCAGGTGACGTGCTCGCGCACACACCCCCTTGCGTAGAGAGTCGAACGACCGTGACCGTTGAACCCGTGTGCGAAAGCCGAGGGACGCGCCATGACCGCTGAGGCCCTCCCCGCCGGCCTGCGCCGTGCGATCGTGCAGATCGCACGGACGCCCCGGCTCCTGGTCGCCTGCGACTACGACGGCACGCTGGCGCCGATCGTGGCCAACCCGGACGAGGCCAGGCCGATGACCGAGTCGGTGGGTGCGCTGCGCTCGCTGGCCGGCCTGCACGAGACCACCACCGCGGTGATCTCCGGCCGCGCCCTGCGCGACCTCGCCACCCTGTCCCGGCTGCCGTCCGAGGTGCACCTGGTCGGCAGCCACGGCTCGGAGTTCGACATCGGCTTCGTGCACGCGCTGGACGACGAGGCCCGCGACCTGCACCGCCGCCTGGAGGGTGAGCTGGAGCGGATCATCGACGACACCGTCGGCGTCCAGCTCGAGATCAAGCCGGCCAGCATCGCCGTGCACACCCGCCGGGCCGAGCGCGCCACCAGCGACCGGGTCACCGAGGCCGTCCGCTCCGGCCCGTGCACCTGGGAGGGTGTGCAGGTCACCGAGGGCAAGGAGGTCATCGAGCTCGCGGTCGTCCAGACCGACAAGGGCCGCGCCCTCGACGTCCTGCGCCACCAGGTCGGTGCCACCGCCGCGGTGTTCGTCGGCGACGACGTCACCGACGAGAAGGCCTTCGCCCGGCTGTCCGGGCCCGACCTGGGCGTCAAGGTCGGCCCGGGGGAGAGCCTTGCCGGCTACCACATCGCCGACCCGGCCGAGGTCGGCATGGTGCTCGCGTTCCTGCTGGAGGAGCGCCGCAACTGGCTCTACGGCGAGCAGGCCCCGCCGATCGAGCGGCTCACCATGCTCGCCAGCGAGCGCTCGGTGGCGCTGATCACCCCGGACGCCCGGCTGACCTGGCTGTGCCACCCCGAGCCGGACTCGGCCGCGGTGTTCGCCGACCTGCTCGGCGGCACCGCCGCCGGCCACTTCTCGATCACCCCGGAGCGCGGCGGGCTCCCGCTCGGCCAGCGCTACCTGCCGGGCACGATGACCGCCGAGACCCGCTGGTCGGGCCTGCTGGTCACCGACTACCTCGACCACTACTCGTTCCCGCACCGCACCGACCTGGTGCGGGTGATCTCCGGCACCGCGCCGGCGGTCGTCGAGTTCGCGCCTCGGCCGGAGTTCGCGCAGGTCCAGGTGCGGCTGATCCCGTCGGCCGACGGCCTGCGCGTGCTCGGCACCTCCGACCCGGTCGCCCTGCGCGCGCCCGGCGTGTCCTGGGAGATCACCTCCGACGGCATGCACGACACCGCCCGCGCGGTCGTGCACCCCACCGCCGACACGCCGATCGTGCTGGAGCTGCGCTGCGGCACCAACGACCTCGACCCGCACCCGGTCGCCGAGTCGGACCGGGCCGCGCGGTCGGCCGGGTACTGGTCGGAGTGGCTGGACGGGCTGACCCTGCCGCCGGTGGAGAAGGACCTGGTCGCCCGCTCCGC
Source organism: Actinophytocola gossypii (assembly GCF_025165815.1). Taxonomy (GTDB): domain Bacteria; phylum Actinomycetota; class Actinomycetes; order Mycobacteriales; family Pseudonocardiaceae; genus Actinophytocola; species Actinophytocola gossypii. Next base: position 228,418 of record NZ_JAFFZE010000006.1, read on the forward strand.
GCTCACCCTGCGCGGCCTGTGCCACGCCGACACCGGCGCGATCATGGCCGCGGCCACCACGTCGCTGCCGGAGGAGCTCGGCGGCATCCGCAACTGGGACTACCGCTACTGCTGGCTCCGCGACGGCGCGATGACCGCGAAGGCGCTGGTGTCGGTCGGCTCGATCGGCGAGGCCGAGGGCTTCCTGTCCTGGCTGCACGGCGTGCTCGAGACACTGCCCGGCCCGGAGCTGCTGCACCCGCTCTACACGATCGCCGGCACCACGCTGCCCGCCGAGGCCGTGATCGACACGCTGCCCGGCTACGCGGGCTCGCGTCCGGTCCGGGTGGGCAACCTGGCCAACCAGCAGGTCCAGCTGGACGTGTTCGGCCCGGTCGTCGATCTGGTCGCGGCGCTGTCGGAGGCACGCGGCAAGCTCACCGACGACGACTGGAAGATGGTCTGCGCGATGGCCGAGGCCGTCGCCCGGCGCTGGCACGAGCCCGACCACGGCATCTGGGAGGAGCGGCACCGGCCGCGCCACCACGTCTACTCGAAGGTCATGTGCTGGCTGACCATCGACCGGGCGATCACGCTCGCCGAGGCCTACGGCCGCGACATCGAGCCGAACTGGCCCGGCCTGCGCGCCCGGATCGCCGACGACGTGCTGACCAAGGGCTGGAACGACGAGGTCCGCTCGTTCACCACCGCCTACGACGGCACCGACCTGGACGCGGCGACCCTGCTGATCGGCATGGTCGGCCTGCTCGACCCGAGCGACGAGCGCTTCCACGCCACGGTCACCGCGATCGAGGCGGAGCTGCGCAGCGGGTCGACGGTCTACCGCTACCACCGCGACGACGGCCTGCCCGGCAACGAGGGCGGCTTCCACCTGTGCGCGGCGTGGATGATCGAGGCGTACCTGCTGACCGGGCGGCGTACCCAGGCGGAGGACCTGTTCGCGCAGATCGTCGACGCCGCCGGGCCGACCGGGCTGCTGCCGGAGGAGTACGACCCGGTCGCCGAGCGGTCGCTGGGCAACCACCCGCAGGCGTACTCGCACCTCGGTCTGATCCGCTGCGCGCAGCTGTTGTCCGAGTAGCGCGAACGTCCCCGCGGTCGTCGGGCAACACCCGGTGTGATGACGATGACCGAACGGCAGCCGCCCGACGACGTGCCGGCCCACCGGGACCGCCCCCACCTGGGCGGGCCCGAGCCGGCCGTCGAGTTCGGGCGGCTGTTCGACACCTACGCCCGCCCGCTGCACCGGTACCTGGCCCGCCGGGTCGGCCAGGACGCCGCGCACGACCTGGTCAGTGAGACGTTCCTGGTCGCGCTGAACCAGCGGCACGACTACGACCCCCGGCGCGGGGTCGTCCGGTCCTGGCTGTACGGGATCGCGACGAACCTGCTGCGCCGCCGGGCCCGCGACGAGGTGCGCGGCCTGCGCGCGGCCGCCAGGTCCGCCGGGCACGCGGCCGGTCAGGACTCCGGCCACGACAACGCGGTCGCCGCCAGGGTGGACGCGGCGGCGATGGCCGCCCGGTTGGCCGGCGCGCTCGCCGGACTGTCCGAAGGGGACCGGGACGTCCTGCTGCTCACATCCTGGGCGGGGCTCGACTCGAACGAGGTCGCCGACGCGCTCGGCATCCCGGTCGGCACCGTCCGCTCCCGCCTGCACCGGGTGCGCAGGTCGCTGCGCGCCACCGCGCCCCGAGAGGAGACCGGCGATGAGTGACGACACCGTCCGCGAGATCTGGTCCGACGACGACCTGGACCTCGCACTCCGCACCCTTCGGTCCGATGTGGACACCGACACCGCGGTGCTCGCCCGGTCGCGGACCGAGCTGATCACCGCAGCGGGCGGGACGCCGGCCGAACCGGCGGCGCCGGGAAGGAACCGGTCCCGCCGGTGGCCCTGGTTGGCCGCCGCCTGCGCGACGGCCGTGGCGCTGGTCGCGAGCCTGCTGCTGGTACGGCTCGACCAGCCCGAGCCGAACGCGGTCGCGGCGGACCTGAACGTGGTCGCGGACCTGGTCGTGGACCGGGTCGCCGTCAGCGACGAGCCGGTCCCCGCCGGCCGGTACCGCTACATCGCGACGCACGCCTGGTGGATGTCGACCGCGGTGCTCCCGCACGATTCCTTCTCCTACCTGGAGGAGCGCGTGATCGAGACCTGGGTGCCGGCCGACGAGCGGCAGGAGTGGCTGCGGCGGGACACGGTGACCGGTGAGCGGAAGTGGATCGACGGCACCGAGGAGGAGGCGAAGGCCGCGGGTGTCTCCTTCGACCGTCCGCCGAAGGCTCCGGAGCTGCGGGCGCCGTGTGGCGACTTCCACGCCGAGAACGACGGCCGGGCGCCGTGCACCCAGGAAGGCGGCTGGCAGGAACCGGACGCGGAGTTCATGGCCGAACTGCCGCGGGACCAGGAGGAGCTGTACCACCGGCTCCGCGACGACACCGACGGCCGGGGGCCGGACCCGGACCTGGAGATGCTGGTGTACGTCGCCGACCTGCTGCGCAGCGGGCTGGTGCCGGCCGACCTGCGGGCCGCGCTGTACCGCACGCTCGGCCTGGTGCCCGGCCTCGAGGTCACCGAGAAGGTCGCCAACCTGGACGGCCACGAGGGCGTCGCCTACGGGATCAGCGCGGCGGGTGTCCGGCACGACATCATCATCGACCCGGCGACCGGGCGGTTCCTCGGTGAACGGGAGATCACCGAGGAGGGCTACCAGGGCGTGCCGGCCGGGACCGTCGTGTCGTACACCTCGGTGACCACGGCCGTGGTCGAGGACCTGGGGGACGTGCCGGCCGGCTGACGCCTCAGCCCCGCCCGCGCCGTTCGCGTTTGCCGCGGGCGATCTCGGTGGCCAGCGCGTCCAGGTGCGGGGTCCAGAAGCGGCGGAAGTTCGCGAGCCACTGGTCGGCCTCCCGCAGCGGGGCCGGGTCGACGGCGTAGAGCCTGCGGGTGCCCTCGGCCCGGACCCGCGCGAACCCGTGTTCGCGGAGTACCTTGAGGTGCTGGGACACGGCGGGCTGAGTGATCCCGAACTCCTCCCGCACCACCGACGTGACCTCCCCGGCGGCCAGCTCGCCGTCGGCGAGCAGCTCGAGGATGCGGCGGCGGACCGGGTCGCCGAGCACGTCGAAGGCATGCATGACAGCCACGGTAATGACCGGTGCTTTTATAAGTCAAAGGTGAAACATTGCGCGTAGTGGTCCTGTCCGACACCCACGCCCCCCGGCACTGGAAGGCCCTTCCGTCCTCGGTGGCCAGGGTGCTCGACGGCGCGGACACGATCCTGCACGCCGGCGACGTGTGCGTGCCGTTCGTACTCGACGAGCTGGCCGGGTTCGCGCCCGTGCACGTCGTGCTCGGCAACAACGACGGCCGGGACGTCGCCGCCTGGGGCGCGCCGGAGACCCTCGACCTCGACCTGGCCGGGTTGCGGGTGTCGATGATCCACGACAGCGGGCGCAAGGAGGGCCGGGCCGCGCGGCTGCGCCGCCGCTTCCCGGACGCCGACCTGGTCGTGTTCGGCCACTCGCACATCCCGCTCGACGAGACCGGCGCCGGCTTGCGGATCTTCAACCCCGGCTCGCCCACCGACAAACGCCGCCAGCCGCACGGCACCGTCGGTGTGCTGCACATCACCGACGGCACCCTGGTCGACGCGAAGATCGTCAACGTGTCCTGAGCGCCTCTCGAGCCCGGTTCGAGGCCTCCCCGATGTCATGGTCGAGCGGAACACGACCCGAGACGGGAGGGGTGGCATGGCCTCGACGTTCGTCGACGTGCTGGGAGAGCGGGCGGCCGCGTCGGCGGGGCTCGCCTTCGAGTTCGTCGACCGGTCCGGCACCTCGGCCGTCGGCTATTCCGAGCTGGAGAGCAGGGCCCGCACGATCGGCGCGACCCTGGCCGACCGGGGGCTCACCGGCCGCCGCGTCCTGGTCCTGCTCCCGCCCGGCCTGGACTACGTCGCGGTACTGCTCGGCTGCCTGTACGCGGGCGCGGTCGCCGTCCCGCTGGCCCCGCTCCCGGACACCGGCCCGCTGCCCGCCCGGCAGCGCGCCGTACTCGCCGACGCCGCGCCGGACGCCGCGATCGTGCCGCCCGGCGCCGACCCGCGTGCGCTCGGCGACGTCACCGTACTGTCCACTCCGGACCTGTTCGCGTTCCCGGCGAGCGCGTGGCGGCGCCCCGAGGTCGGCCCGGACACCCTCGCGCTGCTGCAGTACCCGTCCGGCCCGGCCGATCCGCACGGCGTGATGGTCTCGCACGCCAACCTGCTCGCGAGCTGCCGCCAGCTCACCCGCCACTTCGGGGCCGACCCCGATGCCGGCGTGGTCAGCTGGCAGCCGCCGTACCAGGACATGGGTCTGCTGGCCGGCGTGCTGCACCCGATCGTCGCCGGCCGCCGGGTCACGCTGCTCGACCCGCGGGAGTTCCGCGCCGACCCGGCGCGCTGGCTGCGCCTGGTGTCCGACCGGCACGCCAGGATCAGCGGCGGCCCGGGTGTCGCCTTCGACCTGTGCGGCGGCCTCGCCGACGAGGAACTGGCCGGCATCGATCTATCCACATGGGACATCGCGTTCACCGACGCCGCGTCGTCCACCATGGACCGGTTCACCGACCGGTTGCGGCGCAACGGGTTCCGCCGCAGCGCGTTCTTCCCGTGCTACTGGCTCGCCGAGGCCACGTCGCTGGTCGCCGGCCGGCGGGCGCCCTCGGTCACGTCGTTCGACGCGGACAGCCTGGCCCCCGGCCGGCTGACCAAGCCGCGGTCGCCCGGCACGCCGGTGCTCGACCGGGGCGGCCCGGCCGACGAGGTGGACGTCGCGATCGTCGACCCGCTGACCGCCACCCGGTGCCCGGACGGCACCGCGGGGGAGATCTGGGTGTCCGGGCCGACGGTGGCGGTCGGCTACCTGGGCAAGCCGGAGGCCAGCGAGCGCACCTTCTGCGCGCGCCTGCGCGGCTCCACCGACAACTACCTGCGCACCGGCGACCTCGGCTTCCTGCACGACGGCGGCCTGCACGTCACGGACCTTGCCGCGTAAAACCAGGTGCTCCCGCGCGGCCGGGGTGAGTATGGTCCGGGCCGTGTCGAGCCCGGAGGCATCCAGGGTGGGGCTGTCGGTCACCCCGTCAGCCCCCTGAACCCAGTTCCGCTGACCGGCGGTGACGAGAAGACCCAGTCGATCTTCCGCACCCCCGGAGTCCTCGCATGCCGTTGTCCCTGTACCTGCTCGCCGTGGCCGTGTTCGCCATGGGCACCTCCGAGTTCATGCTCGCCGGCCTGTTGCCGGACATCGCCGCGAGCCTCGACGTTCCGGTCGGCACGGCCGGCCTGCTGACCTCGGCGTTCGCGGCCGGCATGGCCGCCGGAGCCCCGCTGGTGGCGGCGCTGGCCCGCCGCTGGCCGCGCCGGACCGCACTGGTGGGCTTTCTCGGCGTGTTCCTGGCCGCGCACGTCGCCGGCGCGCTGACCGGCGACTTCGCCGTGCTGTTCGCCACCCGGGTCGTCGCGGCCCTGGCCAACGCCGGGTTCCTGGCCGTCGCCCTCACCGCCGCCGCCGACCTCGTGCCCGCCGACAGGAAGGGACGGGCACTGGCCGTCCTGCTGTCGGGCACCACGGTCGCCACCGTCGTCGGCGTGCCCGGCGGAGCCCTCCTCGGCACGTTGCTCGGCTGGCGCGCCACGTTCTGGGCGGTCGCCCTGCTGTGCCTGCCGGCCGCGCTCGGCGTGCTGCGCGGTGTCCCGGCCGGACCGACCGACACCGGGGGCGGCCGACAGGTGCGCCGGGAGCTGGCGCAACTGCGACGGCCGCGGCTGATCCTGGTGCTGCTGCTCGGCGCACTGGTGAACGCGGCGACGTTCGGCGCGTTCACCTTCCTCGCGCCGGTCGTCACCGACGTCGCCGGGCTCGGTCCACTGTGGATCCCGGTGGTGCTGGTGCTGTTCGGCCTGGGATCCTTCGCCGGGGTCACCGTCGCCGGGCGGCTGTCCGACCGCCGTCCCGGTGTGGTCGTCGCGGTCGGTGGGCCGCTGCTGCTCGCCGGCTGGATCGCGTTCGGCCTCACTGCGGACGCACCGGCTGCGCTGGTGGTGCTGGCGTTCACCCAGGGCGCGCTGTCGTTCGCGGTGGGCAGCACGCTGATCGCGCTGGTGCTGTACGAGGCGGCGGAGGCGCCGACGATGGCCGGCGCGTACGCGACCGCGGCCCTCAACGTGGGCGCGGTCGCCGGCCCGGCCGTCGGTGCCGTCGCGCTTGGCACGGGGCTCGGCGAGCTGGGACCGGTATGGGTCGGCGCGGTCCTCGTCGCGGCCGCGCTCGTGCTCGCGCTGCCGTTCCGACGGGTGTTCGCCTAGAAGTCGAACACCGAACCGGTCGCGGCGATCAGCACGCACGGGTTGCTGAACTCCTGCTGCCAGTCGATCGTCTCGCCGTCCCAGACGCCGTTCGCGCGTGCGGTGACCGGGTTCAGCTCCATGGTGCACATCGTCTGCTGGCCCTCGAGTTCGGCGAAGTCGCCGTTCGCCGCGATCAGCTCGGCGCACGCGGTGTCCGGGTCGGGGTGGGAGCCGCCGGCGGGCTCGCACTGGAGGCGGGCCACGTCGGTGGTGCCGGCCTTCGCGTGGACGACGAGCGTCACCGACGAGGTGCCGGGTTCGGCGGCGGCGGTGGCGGTGGCGGTGGAGAGCAGGGCGGCGGCGGCCAGCAGGACGCCACCGAGCCGAAGGGATGTCATGGTCTCCACAGTGGACGTGCCGGCGCGCGAGCGGCAGAGCGACTGACCGGTAACGCCCGATCGTGTCCGTCACAACCCGTTTGACTACGCAGCGACAGCGGCGTCACCCTGGCGGGTATGGAGATCAGGGCGGCGACGGCCGCGGACTGGGCGCGGATCTGGCCGTTCCTGCGCGAGATCGTCGCCGCGGGCGACACCTACACCTGGCCGACGGACGTCACCGAGGAACGCGCCCGCGAGATGTGGATGTCCACCCCGCCGGCCCGCACCGTGGTCGCGGTCGACGGCGAGGTGGTGCTCGGCACCGCCAAGCTGGGGCCGAACCACCAGGGCCCGGCGGCGCACATCGCGAACGCGAGCTTCATGGTCCACCCGGACCACGGCGGCCGGGGCGTCGGCCGTGCGCTCGGCGAGCACGTGCTGGAGCAGGCGCGGGCCGACGGCTACCGGGCGATGCAGTTCAACGCGGTGGTGGAGACCAACACGCACGCGGTCGCGCTGTGGCGCTCGCTCGGCTTCGAGGTGGTCGCCACCCTGCCGGAGGGCTTCGAACACCCGACGAAGGGCTTCGTCGGCCTGCACATCATGTACCGGCGGCTGTGAGGAACGGCTGGGAGAATGGACGCATGAGGATCGCTGTCGCCGCCGACGAGCGGGTCGGGGTAGCCGAGGCCATCATCGAGGAACTGCGCGCCCGCGGCCACGAGCCGCTCCCGCACGGCGCCCTCGACGACGACGAGCGCGACGACTGGGCCTGGGCCAGCGAGACCGCCGCCCGGGACGTCGCCGAGGGCCGCGCGGACCAGGCGATCGTCGCGTGCTGGACCGGCACCGGCGCGTCCATCGCGGCGAACAAGGTCACCGGCGTGCGCGCCGCCCTGTGCGTGGACGCCGAGACCGCCCGCGGCGCCCGCCGCTGGAACGACGCGAACGTGCTGGCCCTGTCGCTGCGCCTGACCAGCACCCCGCAACTGACCGAGATCCTCGACGCCTGGTTCGCCGGCACCCCCTCCGACGACGCCGCCGACCAGGCCAACATCGCCCACCTGGCCGACATCTAGGTGCCCTTGTCGGTCTCCGGTCGGTCGAGGACGCGGTGCGCGAGCTCGGCCAACGCCGCCTTGACCCGCTCGGCGGTGTGGTGCAGGGCTTCCCGCTGATGGCGGTGCACCTCGGGTGCCACCGGGGCCAGCAACAGCTCCACCATGACCTCCGGCCGTTCGACGTGCGCGTCCCGCAGCAGCGTCAGCACGTGGGTGCGCCAGAACTGGTAGGCCCCGACGTCGAACCGGCGGTGGCCGACCTCCGCGCCCAGGACCAGGTGGCCGTGCTGCTCGAGCAGGTCGACCATCGCCGCGTAGAACGCGGCGAGGCGCTCGGCGGGGGCCGCGCCGGGTCCCAGCGGTGGCGCTCCCGAGATGAGCTCGTCCTGCAGAGCGCGCTCGTGTTCGTCCAGCAGCGCCACCGCGATCGCGGCGCGATCGGGGAAGCGCCGGTACAGCGTCGCCTTGCCGACGCCCGCCTCGGCGGCGATCTGCTCCATCGACACGTTCGCGGCGCCGTGTTCGGCGAACAACGCCGCCGCGGCCGCCAGCACCCGGCGGCGGTTGCGCGCGGCGTCGGCCCGTTCTGCGACCACGAGCCGAGGCTACCGGAACAACCGAGACGACCGTCCGGTTAGAGTGATATGGACGCACCGTCCGTTTCGCCGCAGGAGGCCGACCATGGCACCGCTGAACCTCTTACACCTCGACAGCAGCGCTCGCGCGAACTCGTTCTCCCGGCGTCTCGGCCGCACCTTCGCCGACGCCTGGGCGTCGGCGCACCCGAACGGCCACTACGTCCACCGCGACCTCGCCGCCACCCCGGTGCCGCCGATCGGCCAGGGCTGGACCGAGATCTGCGACGAACTGCTCCGCCGGCGGATCACCGACCCGACGCGCTACCCGGATGCCGTGCGCACCGCCGCGCAGCGGGAGGCCTGGGCGGTCGTACGGCCGTTGCTCGACGAACTGCTGGCCGCCGACGTCGTGCTGATCGGCGCTCCGATGTACAACTTCTCGATCCCGGCGTCGCTGAAGGCGTGGATCGACCAGGTCACCTTTCCCAGGATGTCCCTCGCGCCGCGCACGTTCGTCGTCGCCGGGGCCCGCGGCGGCTCCTATCTGCCCGGTACCCCCAGGTTCCCGTTCGACCACCACGAGAGCTACCTGCGCGACTTCATCGACGGCCACTACGGCGTCGACGACGTGACCTTCGTCAACGCCGAACTGGTCAACGCCCTGGTCGACCCCACGCTCGAACCCCGAACGCGGGAACACGAGGAGTCCGCCGCGACGGCGACCGCGCGCGTACCCGACGTCGTCGCCGACATCACCCGCCGGCGGGCGAGGCCGTGAACTGGCTCGTCCTCATCGCCGCCGGAGTCGTCGAAGTGGGATTCGCGGTCAGCATCAAGCCCACCGAGAACTTCACCCGCCTCCTGCCGACCGTGCTGTGTCTCGGCCTGATGGTCGGCTCCGTCTACCTGCTCTCGCGGGCCATGGACACCATCCCCGTCGGCACCGCCTACGTGGTGTTCACCGGCATCGGTGCCATCGGTGCGGTCACCGTCGGCATCGTGATCGACGACGACCCGGTCACGTTCACCCGGCTCGGCGCGCTCGCCCTGATCGTCGGCGGCATCGCACTCACCCGACTGACCACCACGCCGTGAGGCCGGGGGCTAGTTCTTCGGCATGACCTCGTGCGGGCGGTACGGGGCCTCCAGCCGCGCGCGTTCCTCGGCGGTCAGCGTGAGGTCCGCCGAGGCGACCGCGTCGTCGATGTGGTGGAGCTTGGTCGCGCCGATGATCGGTGCCGCCACCGCCGGGTGTCCGCGCAGCCAGGCCAGCGCGACCCGCGCCGGCGGCACGTCCCGCTCCGCGGCCACCGCGCGCACCGCGTCCACCACGTCGAAGTCGTCCTCGGTGTAGAGCTGGTCGGCGAACGCGTCGTTGCCCGCCCGGGTCGTGTTCCGCACGCCGGCGCGCTCGCGGGTGCCGGCGAGCATCCCGCGCGCCAGCGGGCTCCACGGGACCACCCCGACGCCCTGGTCGACGCACAGCGGCAGCATCTCCCGCTCCTCCTCGCGGTAGAGCAGGTTGTAGTACGGCTGCATCGACACGAACCGCGTCCAGCCGTGCGCGGACGCGGTGTACTGCGCCTTCGAGAACTTCCACGCCGGCATCGTCGACGCGCCGAGGTACCGGACCTTGCCGGCCTTGACCACGTCGTGCAGTGCCTCGAGGGTCTCCTCGATCGGGGTCTCGTCGTCGAACCGGTGGATCTGGTACAGGTCGACGTGGTCGGTGCCGAGCCGGCGCAGCGATCCGTCGATCGCGGACAGCACGTGCTTGCGGGACAGTCCCCGGTCGTTCGGGCCGGGGCCGGTGGGGAAGTACAGCTTCGTCGCCAGGACGTAGTCGTCCCGGTCGGCGAACAGCCGGGAGAGCAGGCTGCCGGTGATCTCCTCGGTCAGGCCGTCGGAGTACATGTCGGCGGTGTCGAAGAAGTTCACCCCGGCGTCCACCGCTCTGGCGACGATCGGTGCCGCGGCCTCCTCGTCCAGGTACCAGGCGCGCCGTTGGGGGTCGCCGTAGCTCATCATCCCGAGGCAGACCGGCGAGACCTTGAGCCCCGACGATCCCAGTCGCACGTAGTCCACGGTTCGGTTTATACCGGTTCGTCAGACCGGCGGCAGCGGGTCGTACTGGATCCCGCGCCGAACGGTCCTGGCCTGATCGGCCCCGCCGAACCGCGCGACGATGTGCAGGGCCATGTCGATCCCGGCGGAGATGCCGGCCGAGGTGATCACGTCGCCGTCGTCGACGAACCGGTCGTCCGGGCGGACCTCGACGGTCGGGTCCAGCTCGGCGAGCTGGTCGACGGTCGACCAGTGCGAGGTCGCCGGCCGCCCGCTGAGCAGCCCGGCGGCCGCGTAGACCAGCGACCCGGTGCAGACGCTGGTCAGCAGCGGGACCGCCGCGCGCCGCTCGCGCACCCAGGCGAGGTGGTCGTCGTCGGTGAGCAGCGGCCGGGTGCCGCGCCCGCCGGGGTGGACCAGGATCTCGCTCGGCGGGGCGTCGGCGAACGAGTGCTGCGCGACGATGTCCATGCCCTTGGCGCAGCGCACCACGCCGCCGTCCCTGGCGAGCGTGTGCACCGCCCACCCGGCGTCGGGAAACCGCTTGCACCAGTAGGCGAGCACCTCCCACGGGCCGACCGCGTCCAGTTCCTCGACGTTCTCGAACAGCAGGATGCCGATGTTCCGCATGCCGGTCATTCTGCTCGGCGGGTCCACTCCGGGTCACGGCCGAGGAAGGCGAGCAGCCGAATCCACACCGGCGCGTCGTCCCGCACCGGTCGCGGGTGGTCGAAGCCGCGGTCCGGTCCGCGCACGCTGTCCGGAAACCGCGAGGTGACGCGCAGCGCGGCGGCCGCGAGGTCGTCGTCGATGGTGACGTCGAGGCCGGCGGCGCGGCCGATGTCCCAGCCGTGCACCAGGACGTCGGCGAAGTGCACGGCGACCGCGCCACGCCAGTCGACGTCGACGCCGGCGAGCGTGAACGTCCGTTCCCGTACGGCGGGATCGGCGAAGAGGTCGTCGACCGCCTGGCCGGTCTCCGCGAAGTCGTGCCCGATGTCCACAGTGGAGTCCTTGTGCGCGCTCACGAAGGCGCGGTTGTTGTCGACCATGTGCTCGACGATCTGCCGGATCGTCCAGCTGTCGCAGGGGGTCGGCGCGTCCAGCAGCGCGTCCGGCACCCGGTCGATGATCGCGCCGGTGGCCGCGCGCGCCCTGCGGTCGAGCTCCATGACATCCATCCGAACCCCTTTGTGAACGATCGTGCTAAATCCTTGTCGGAAACGTAGCGCCCATCCACAGGTGTTGTCCACACTTGTGGAGAAAACAGGCACGGTCGTCTAGTTTGTTGGGGTGGACGGACGGATGTTGCGCGGGGAACGCACCAGGGCGGCGGTGCTCGAGCACGCCATCGGCATCGCGTCGGTCGAGGGGCTGGACGGGTTGTCGATCGGCCGGCTGGCCGCCGAGCTGGAGGTCAGCAAGAGCGGCGTGTTCGCCCGGTTCGGCTCCAAGGAGGAGCTCCAGCTGGCGACGGTCGCCGCCGCGCGCGAGGTGTTCGTCGACGCGGTGGTCCGACCGGCGTTCGAGGCGCCACCGGGCCTGGCCCGCCTGTGGCGCCTGTGCGCCGGCTGGCTCACGTACTCACGCGAACGGATCTTCCCCGGCGGGTGCTTCTTCGCCTCGGCGGCCGCCGAGTACGACGCGCGTCCGGGTCGGATCCGCGACGCCGTGGCCGCCGCGTTGACGGACTGGTCGAGCACGCTGGCCAGGGCCGCCGAGGACGCCCGCCAGCTGGGCCAGCTGGAGTCCACATGCGACATCCGGCAGCTGACCTTCGAGCTGGCGGCCCTGGTCGACGCCGCCAACGCCCGCTCCGTCCTGCACGGCGACGACAGTGCCTACGACCTGGCCAGAACCGGTGTCCGCACCCGGTTGCTGGCACTGGCCACCGACCAGGACGCGCTGCCGGACTAGGACGCGCGCAACGCCTCCGCCATGGCGGCCGTGTCCTGGTACTGGCCACCACGCAGGGCGCCCTGCCCGGCAACTGGCCCCCCGACCTGCGCCGCCGCACCCTCGACGTGGTGTTCGCCGGCCTCCGGCCCTGACGCACGCGACGGTCTTGACCTTGACGTCGGGTCAACCCTCGATCCTTCCGGCGGGAGCCTCCTCGCGGACCGACCGCGATGGCTCCACGAAGGAGGAAGACGATGACGACACCCGCCGGCGCGGCGATTCGCGTGCGGGGGCTGGAGAAGTCCTACGGCAAGCTCGACGTGCTCCGGGGCGTGGACTTCGACGTCGCCCGGGGCAGCGTCTTCGCCCTGCTCGGCTCGAACGGGGCGGGCAAGACCACGACCGTGCGGATCCTCGCCACGCTGCTGAAGGCCGACGCGGGAACGGCAGGCGTCAACGGCTTCGACGTCGCCACGCAGGCCGCGGACGTGCGGGCGTCGATCAGCCTCACCGGGCAGTTCGCGGCCGTCGACGAGATCCTCAGCGGTCGGGAGAACCTCGTGCTGGTGGCCAGGCTGCGGCATCTCACGAACCCGGGCGCGATCGCGGACGAGCTGCTGGAGCGCTTCTCGCTGAGCGACGCGGCCACCCGCCGGGTGTCGACCTACTCGGGCGGGATGCGCCGCCGGCTGGACATCGCGATGAGCCTGATCGGGAACTCGCCGGTGGTATTCCTGGACGAGCCGACCGCCGGGCTCGATCCGGAGGCGCGCATCGAGGTGTGGCAGACGGTCAAGCAGCTCGCCGGGTCCGGCACGACGGTGCTGCTCACCACGCAGTACCTGGACGAGGCCGAGCAGCTGGCCGACCGGATCGCGATCCTGCACCAGGGCCGGATCATCGCGAACGGCACCCTCGCCGAGCTCAAGCGGCTCCTCCCGCCGGCGAAGGTCGAGTACGTCGAGAAGCAGCCGACCCTGGAGGAGGTCTTCCTCGCGGTGATCGGTGACACGAAAGGCGCAGGGGAACGATGACGACGTACGTCTTCGGTGACACCGCCGTCCTCACGGGACGGACCCTGCGCCATGTCACGCGCAGCGTGGACACCATCATCACCACCGCGATCACGCCGATAGCGATGATGCTGATGTTCGTCTACGTGTTCGGCGGCGCGATCGACATCGGGTCGGACGGGTACGTGAGCTACCTGCTGCCCGGCATCCTGCTCATCACGATCGCGTCCGGCACCGCCTACACCGCGCTGCGGCTCTTCACCGACCTGGCGAGCGGGATCTTCGAACGGTTCCAGTCCATGCCGATCGCCCGGTCGGGCGTGCTGTGGGCGCACGTGCTGACCTCGCTGGTCGCCAACCTGGCCTCGCTCGTGCTGGTCGTGGGCGTCGCCCTGCTCATGGGCTTCCGCTCGGGGGCCGGAGCGCTGGCCTGGCTCGCGGTCGCCGGCATCGTGCTCCTGTTCACGCTGGCGTTGACCTGGATCGCCGTGATCGCCGGCCTCTCCGCGAAGACGGCGGAAGGTGGGGGCGCGTTCGCCTACCCGCTCATCTTCCTGCCGTTCGTCAGCTCGGCGTTCGTGCCCACCGAGACCATGCCCGGCCCGATCCGCTGGTTCGCGGAGAACCAGCCGGTGACCTCCATCGTCGACACGATCCGCGGCCTGTTCGCGCAGCAGCCCGTCGGCGACGACATCTGGACCGCCCTTGCCTGGTGCGCCGGCATCCTCGTCGTGGCCTACCTCTTCGCGATGGCCGCCTACCGCAAGAAGATCGCCTGACTGGGGCAGGCTGGGGACCATGCTCACCATCAGCCGGCTCGCGGCGTACGCCGGGGCGACGGTACGGGCGGTACGCCACTACCACAAGATCGGGCTGCTGCCGGAGCCCGAGCGTGACCGGTCCGGATACCGGACCTACGACGCGGCCGCGGTCGTGCGACTGATCCGGATCCGCACCCTGGCCGATGCCGGTGTGCCGCTGGCCAGGGTGCAGGAACTCCTCGACGCCGACCAGGAGGAGTTCGCCGACGGCATCCAGGAGATCGACAAGGACCTGCGCGCCGAGATCCGGCGCCTGCGGGGCACCCGTGAACGGCTCGCCCGGCTCGCCGCCGGGGAACACCTGGCGCTCCCGCGGAGCGTCGTGGACTACCTCGACCGGCTGCGCGAGCTCGGCGTCCGAGAGCGGTACATCGAGCTGGAGCGGGACGCCTGGATCATGGTCGCCGCCCGGATACCGCACGAGATCGACGCCGTCATGGCCGACAAGCACGAGCAACTGGGCGACCCGGACATGACGAGGCTCTACAGCCTGATCAGCGAGGCCGTCGACTGCCCGGCCGACGACCCACGGGTCGTCGAGATCGCCGACACCCTGGAGCGCTTGATGGTCCGCGCGTCGGCGGCCGGCGAGGTGGATGACATCTCGTTCGACAAACCGTTCGCCGACCTGCTGGACGCCCTGGTCGTGTCCACACCGCCCGGCAGGCGGCTCGTGGCGATCCTGGAGGAGCGCGGCTGGAAGGGCTGGACCCGCATCGAACGCGTGCCCGCCGACAGAATCGGCACCGGGCCGGACTGATCCGCTCCGGCCGCGTCAGTTCTCGGGGCCGTTGACCAGGCGGTAGCCGGTCACGATCTCCGGATAGATGCGGATCGTCCCGACGTCCCTGGCGTTGATCAGGGGCGTCAGGCGGTTCTCGTAGGCGGTGAGTTCGTCCTGGTCCAGGACGCGGCGGGCGACGCCGGTGACGGTGACGCTCCAGCCGGTCCTGGCGTGCACGTCGATGTCGTCGGACTGGTAGGCGACCACGGAACCGGCGCACTCGGCGCCGACGTGGGTCCGCACCACCACCATGCCGTTGTCGACCAGGTGGCTCGCCGGCACGATCGCCGGCAGCGCGCGCACCGTGTACACGATCCGGCCGATCGGCACCTGGTCGAGCAGGCGCAGGGACTCCGGACGCGTCAGCTCCGCCAGCCGGCGTGGCTCGCCGCGCAACCGGTCACCTCCCTCGCCCCACCCCGCCTCCGAGCGAGGAGCATTCGGGAGGCATGTCCACGACGCCAGGGCCCAAGGACCCTGATCGAACGTCACCCGGCTGGGTGAATACCGGTTACCGCGAACCGTTCCACATCCGCGACATGTCCGCCAGTCGCGGCGACGACGGTCAGCGTGGTGTTGCTCGCATCCCGGATCGGCACGGTGGTCGACCAGGGCGTGTTCTGCCCGCCCGCCGGCAGGCAGCACGACTCGCCGACCGGCTTCGGGCGGTCGGGGTCACGCACCTGCACCCGGATGCTCTCGTCCACGCCGGTGATGCGGCCGCTGACCGTCATCGGGGAGTCCACCCGCGCGCCGGGCTCGGGCGCGGTGATCGTGAGCGTGTCGTCGACCGTGCCGACGACCTCCCACGGGGCCTTCGGCCCGTCGCCGTACCGGACCAGGCGGAGCGTGGCCGCGGGTGCCGGCTCGGGCAGGTCGCCCTGGTAGCCGACGGTGACCGTGGCCTCGGTGGCGCCGATCTCGCTGTCGATCACCTTGTCCACCCCGGTGAAGCCGAGGTAGCCGGTGGTGAACGCGAGCGCGGTGGCCTCCGCGTCGGCGTGCCACGGCGAATGGCCGGCGCCTGGCCGCCACTGCCGGGCCTCCGCCAACGTGCTGAACGGCCACAGCGGTGACCTGCCGGCGAGCGGGTCCCCGGCGGCCGTCGAGGGCGGCGCGGGCTCGGTGGTCGTGAGTTCGGATGTCTGGTCGGATGTCTGGTCGGATGTCGTCGTGGGCGCACTCGTCGGGCCGGCCATCGAGGACGTCGGCACGGTCTCCGCGCCGCATCCCGCCAGCAGGCCGACCGCCAGGATCGCGGTCACCATGTGCGCCGGACGCCTGTCGATACCCATGTAAGCCAAGACGGTCCACATCCCCGAACGGTTGCTTTCGCCCCAGGATGACCGGTTCAGGTCGGCTCCGCAGCGCACCGGGGGGAACACGGTGCGTAGTGAGGTAACGCCGCGTGCACGGACACCGATAGCCGATGTGCCGAATTCGGGCGACGTGCGTGCCATGTCGCCTTTCCCCTGGACAGTCGGGGTTGCCATGCCAGACGCGCAGGCGGGCGTGCCGCCGGAGGGCCTCCTGGACGGGCTGCTCGGTGACCTGCGCGGCCGGCTGGCCGACATCGTCCGCACCCGCGACCGGCTGCAGGGCCTGCTCGACGCGGTGGTCGCGGTCGGCGCGGGTCTCGAGCTCGAGGGCACCCTCAACCGGATCGTGCAGACCGCGGTGGAGCTGGTCGACGCCCGCTACGGCGCGCTGGGCGTGCTGAGCCAGGACAAGCAGGAGCGGCTGTCCGAGTTCGTCACCATCGGCGTCGACGACGACACCAAGGCGACCATGGGCGACCTGCCGGAGGGCCGGGGGCTGCTCGGCCTGCTGATCGAGCACCCGCACCCGATCCGCGTCGGCGACCTCACCGAGCACCCGGCGTCGGTCGGCTTCCCGCCCAACCACCCACCGATGCGCAGCTTCCTCGGCGCGCCGATCCTGGTGCGGGACGAGGTCTTCGGCAACCTCTACCTGACCGAGAAGCGCGGTGCGGCCGAGTTCACCGCCGACGACGAGGTCGTGCTGCAGGGTCTGGCCGCGGCGGCCGGCGTCGCGGTGGAGAACGCGCGGCTGTTCGAGCAGTCCCGGATGCGGGAGCGGTGGCTGGAGGCCGCCGGCGAGGTCAACGCCGCGCTGCTCGGCGGCGCGTCCAACCAGGACGCGCTCGCGTTGATCGCGTCCCGGGCGCGCGAGCTGTCCCGGTCGGACTGCGCGCTGATCCTGCTCGCCGACCCGCCGGACCACGTCGTGGTGCGGGCCGGCGCGGAGGAGCGCGGCGAGCGGCTGGTCGGGATGCGGGTGCCGGCGGACACGCGGCTGGTCGAGGCGATGTTCCACGGGACGGGCCCGGCGCTGATCCCGGACGTGTCGGCGCTGCTGCCCGACGGCTGGAGCGCGGCGGGCGGCGACTTCGGCCCGGCGGTCGCGGTGCCGCTCGGCGCGTCGAACGTGGCCGGCGGCGTGCTGCTGGCGTTGCGGGACAAGGGCGAGGCGCGGTACCGGCGGGACCAGGTGCCGCTGCTCGCGTCGTTCGCCGACCAGGCCGCGGTGGCGATGGCGCTGGCCGAGCAGCACCGGGCCCAGCGGATGCTCGACGTGCTGGCCGACCGCGACCGGATCGCCGGTGACCTGCACGACCACGTCATCCAGCGGCTGTTCGCGACCGGGATGAGCCTGCAGGGCACGGTGCCCCGGATCACCGACGACCAGGTGCGGCAGCGGGTCAGCCGCGCGGTGGAGCAACTGGACGAGACGGTCCGCGAGATCCGTACATCGATCTTCGACCTGCAGACCTCGGGCCTCGACGGGTCGGCGAGCCTGCGCCGCCGGATGCTCGACATCGTCGACGAGCTGAGCGGCGACTCGGAGGTGACGCGGTCGGTCCGGATCTCCGGCGCCGTGGACACCCTGGTCCCGGAGGAACTGGCCGTGCACGCCACCGCAGTGCTGCGCGAGGCGTTCAGCAACGCCGTCCGCCACTCCCACGCCGGCACCATCGTGGTCACCGTCGAGGCGGGCACCGACCTGGTCATCGACGTCGTCGACGACGGCGTCGGCTTCCCCCCGGGCGTCGCCCGCAGCGGCCTGCTCGGCATCGAACGCCGCGCCACCCGCTGGAACGGCACCCTCAACGTCACCCCCGGCCCAGAAGGCGGCACCCGCCTCACCTGGCGCGCCCCCCTCCCCACCCCCTGACCGAACGGGAACGTACGACTCGCCGAACGGGAACGTACGACTCGCGAAGGCCGCGAGTCGTACGTTCCGGGTGTGCGAGTCGTACGTTCGGGGCGGGTGGGGGTCAGGGGGTGGGGGGTTTGCGGGGGTTGCGGGACTTGAGTTCGGCGGCGAGGACGGCGGCCTGGGTGCGGCGTTGCATGCCGAGTTTGGCGAGCAGGTGGGAGACGTAGTTCTTGACGGTCTTCTCGGCGAGGTGCAGGCGTTCGGCGATCTGGCGGTTGGTCATGCCCTCGCCGATCAGGTCGAACACCGCGCGTTCCTGGTCGGTCAGGCTCGCCAGCGGGCCGTCGGCGTCGTCGCGGCGGAGGCGTTTCATCAGGGCGTCGGTGGTCGCGGGGTCGAGCAGTGAGCCGCCCGCGCCGACCGTGCGCACCGCGCTCGTCAGGTCGTGGCCGAGAACCTGCTTGAGCACGAAACCGGACGCGCCGGCCATGATGGCGTTGAACAACGCCTCGTCGTCGGAGAACGAGGTGAAGATCAGGCAGCGCAGCTCCGGCAGCCGAGATCGCAGCTCCCGGCACAGCTCAACCCCGTTGCGCCCGTCGTCGGCCTCGCCGAGGCGGACGTCGAGGACGGCGACGTCGACCGCCGCCGACGGGATGCGGTCGACGGCCTCGTCGTAGCTGGACGCCTCACCGACGATCTCCAGCTCGGGGTCGTCCTCGAAGAGGTCGGCGATGCCACGCCGGACGATCTCGTGGTCGTCAACCAGGAAGATCCTGTAGGTCACCCGGCTATATACCATATTCGAACAAATGATCACAACCCTGATGTCATCGTTGTCACAGCAATCTCCGCGAATCCCCAGGTGACCGGGGGGCCGTCACGCGCTCGGGCTGAGCCGCGGAAAATTCTCTGTTACGTTCTGTTGGTATGTCCGGAAAGCACGCAAACCGTGCCAAGGGCGACAAGCGAGGGGCGGCGGATCAGGTGATCGACGAACCGTCTGTTTCGGACGGAGCGGAGATCTGGCGGATCGCGCGCGATTCCGGAAAGCTTGATCTGAACTCCTCTTACGCTTACCTCATGTGGTGTCATGATTTCGCCGACACCTCCGCCGTTGCGCGCGTGGACAACGAAGTGGTCGGGTTCGTCATCGGCTACCGCAGACCGGCCAGACCCGACACCGTCGTGGTCTGGCAGATCGCGGTCGACGCCTCCCAGCGCGGGCGGGGTACCGCCGGGGCGCTGCTCGACTCCCTGATGGAGCGCCTGGTCGAACAGGGCGTGCGTCACATGGAGACCACGATCACACCCGACAACGCCGCGTCCAACGCGTTGTTCGCCGCCCTGGCGAAGCGCTGGGACACGACCATGGCCGAGGCCGGGACGTTCGACGCCGGCGACTTCCCCGACGAGCACGAGTCCGAGATCCGGTTCCGGATCGGGCCGTTCGCCGCACCGGGAGTGCGCGCGGCATCGTAGCTCGTATTCATCCACCGTATGCCGAACGAATCGCAACAATCGCGCTACAGCGCGTGGGGCAAACCCCATTTGAGGAGAATCGTGAACGTTTTCGAGACGGTCGAATCGGAAGTGCGGAGTTACTGCCGTAGTTGGCCGGTGGTGTTCGACCGGGCCACCGGGTCGTGGCTGTACGACGAGGACGGCAACGGATACCTGGACTTCTTCGCGGGCGCGGGGGCGCTCAACTACGGGCACAACAACCCGGTGCTCAAGCAGGCCCTGGTCGACTACATCATGCGCGACGGCGTGACCCACTCGCTGGACATGCAGACCGTCGCCAAGCGTGACTTCCTGGAGACCTTCACCGACACGGTGTTGAGCCCGCGCGGCCTGGACTACAAGATCATGTTCCCCGGCCCGGCCGGCGCGAACGCGGTCGAGGCGGCGCTCAAGCTGGCCCGCAAGATCACCGGCCGCGAGTCGATCATCAACTTCACCAACGCCTTCCACGGCATGACGCTGGGCGCGCTGTCGGTCACCGGCAACTCGATGAAGCGCGGCGGCGCCGGCATCCCGCTGGTGCACGCCACCCCGATGCCCTACGACAACTACCTGGACGGCAAGGTCGAGGACTTCCTGTGGTTCGAGCGGCTGCTCGAGGACAGCGGGTCCGGCCTGAACGAGCCGGCCGCGGTCATCGTGGAGACCGTGCAGGGTGAGGGCGGCATCAACGTCGCCCGCGACGAGTGGCTGCGCGGCCTCGCCGAGCTGTGCAAGCGCCACGACATGCTGCTGATCGTCGACGACGTGCAGATGGGCTGCGGCCGCACCGGCCCGTTCTTCAGCTTCGAGTCCGCCGGCATCACCCCGGACATCGTCTGCCTGTCCAAGTCCATCGGCGGCTACGGCCTGCCGCTCGCGGTCACCCTGCTGCGCCCGGAGCTGGACGTCTGGGAGCCGGGCGAGCACAACGGCACCTTCCGCGGCATCAGCCCGGCGTTCGTCGCCTCCACGGAGGCACTGCGCACCTACTGGCGCGACGACAAGCTGGAGAAGAGCACCCTCGCCAAGGGCGAGCAGGTCGGCCGGGTGATGACCGAGCTGGCCGAGGCGCACCCCGGCACCCCGATGCTCGCCAAGGGCCGCGGGCTCGCGCGCGGGCTGTCCTTCGAGAACGGTGAGATCGCCAGCAAGGTCTGCCGCGCCGCGTTCGACCGGAAGCTGCTGATGGAGACCTCCGGTCCGGACGGCGAGGTCGCGAAGGTCATGCCCCCGCTGACCGTCACCGACGAGGAGCTGGCCGACGGGCTCGACCGGCTCACCGCAGCCGTGCGCGCCGTGTGCGCCTGAGGATCGAAGGAGAGTCAACGTGTTCGTCAGCTCGGTGCATGACCTGGACGACACCGATCGCGACATCAAGACGCCGAACTGGCGCAGCAAGCGGGTCGTGCTGGCCAAGGAGGGCGTCGGCTTCTCCGTGCACGAGACCACGCTCTACGCCGGCACGGTGAACGACTTCTGGTACGCCAACCACATCGAGGCGGTGTTCGTCGTCGAGGGCGAGGGCGAACTGCTCGACAAGGAGACCGGCGCCACGCACGAACTGAAGCCGGGAAGCCTCTACCTGCTCGACAAGCACGACCACCACCAGGTGCGCCCGCGCACCGACATGCGGACCGTGTGCGTGTTCAACCCGCCCGTGACCGGGCGCGAGGTGCACGACGAGAACGGCGTCTACCCACTGGTGGTCGAGGAGGCCGCCGGCGAGCCGTCGACCGTGATGGAGGGGAAGAGCGCATGACGCTCACCGACACCGGGACCGCCGATCCCTATCCCACAAGGATGTCCGGCGATCCCGAGTTGCTCGACCGGTACGAGCCGACGGTGTGGACGACCGGGATGGCGGGTCCGATCGACCCGGCCACCCTCGCCGCCCACGACAGCCGCGGCTACTCGATCCACCACGACCTGCTGAGCGCCCCCGAGGTCGCCGCCTTCCGCGACGAGCTCGACCGCCTGCCGTCCACTATGGAGGGTGACCGGCGGGTGATCGTCGAGGACGGCCAGGTGCGCACGATCTTCCAGGTGCACCGGGTCAGCCCGCTGGTCGCCGAGTTGGTGCGGGACCCGCGCGTGCTCGACCGGGCCAGGCAGATCCTCGGCTCCGAGGTGTACGTGCACCAGAGCCGGGCGACCTACCTGCCCGCGTTCGAGGGCCGGGGCAACTACTGGCACTCGGACTTCGAGACCTGGCACGCCGAGGACGGCATGCCGGCCCCGCGCGCGGTCAGCATGTCGGTCGCGCTGACCGACCACCACCCGTTCAACGGCGGGCTGATGATGATGCCGGGCTCGCACCGCACGTTCGTGCCCTGCTCCGGCGGCACGCCCCCGGAGCACTACCGCACGCCGCTGCGCGACCACGAGATCGGGCTGCCGAGCACCGCGCACCTGACCAGCCTGGCCAGTGCGTACGGGATCGAGCAGTACACCGCGCACGCCGGCGCCGCGGTCATGTTCGACGCGAACCTGATGCACGGCTCCGGCAACAACATCACGCCCTTCCCCAAGGCCAACATCTTCCTGGTGTTCAACAGCGTGGAGAACACCCTGCGGGCCCCGACGCGGCCGGTCTTCGTGGCCGACCGCGACTTCACGCCGCTGCACCGCTAGACCCCGCACTAGATCCACAGCACGAGCGAGGCGACCACCGGCGCCGCGTACATCAGTGGGAACGGGACGTGCGCGTACGAGCGCGCCCGCAACACGGTGACGACGGCGCCGGTGAAGTACAGCACCAGCCCGACGGCGGCCGCCACGCCGATGACCGGCACGAACAGGCCGACGACCAGGCCGATGGCGCCGGCCGCCTTGGCGGTGCCGAGCCACGGCCACCACGAGCGCGGCACGCCGTACTCGGCCAGCGGCTCCACCACCCACTTCGCGTGGAGGAAGACCGAGACGGCCGAGAACCCGACCATGGCGGCGCCGACGATGGTGACGATGGTGTACGCGGTGGACATGATGTGCTCCTCATCGGTTCGTTCGATGCCTTCACCGCTACGACCCGCGCCGGGCGGCAAGTGTGACCGGACGCCGAAAACTGGCCTCTGACCTGCGCGTACCGAGTGGTCGTTAGGCCATCCGGATGACGGATCGGCCGGAAACCGCACGTCCGGGAGCCCGAGCCCGTACCTTGTGCTGAGTCGGCCGGGCGGTACAGAGTGGGCCCGGGTGCAACTGTGGGGGTGGTGACCCGTGGCCGACCGTCGGGACAGCTGGGGCACCGGCCCCCGGTTCTGCCTGCTCGGCCCGGTCCAGGTGCTCGTGGGGGAGCACCCGGTGCCGATGGGCGGGCCAGGCATGCGCGGCGTGCTCGCCATGCTGCTGCTCGAGCCCAACCAGGTGGTGCCGCTGGACCGGATGGTCGACGTGCTGTGGGCGCACGAGCCGCCGGCCAGCGCGCGCACCATGGTCCAGGGCTACGTCTCCGGTCTGCGCCAGCGGCTCGCCGCGCTCGACGGCACCGGAGCCGTCCGCATCGCCACCACCCCGCCCGGGTACCGGCTGGTCCTCGACGAGTCGCTGATCGACGTCACCGTCGCGCGGGACCTGCTCGCCCAGTCCCGCGGCACCTCGGCCACCCGGCGCGCGGAGCTGCTCCGCACCGCGCAGGCGCTCTGGCGCGGCCCGGAGCTCGCCGACGTCAGCAACCGGGTCACCGCGCCGGAGCTGACCGAGCTGCGGCTGGCCGTCCTGGAGGCCCGCTTCGACGCCGACCTCCAACTCGGCCGGCACCACGAGATCATCGGCGAGCTGCAACAACTGGTCGACGAACACCCGTACCGCGAACGGCTCGTCGGCCAGCTCATGCTCGCGCTCTACCGCTCGGGCCGCCGGGCCACCGCGCTCGCCGCCTACCAGCGCTTCGCCAAGCGCGCCGCCGGCGAACTCGGCATGGACCCCGGCCCGCTGCTGCGCGGCCTGCACGTCCGGGTGCTGCGCGACGACACCACGCTGCTGGAGCCGTCGCCGGAGCCGGTGGTGGCGCCGAGGGTCGGCGTGCTCGTGCCGGCCCAGCTGCCCAGGACGCCGTCCGGGTTCGCCGGCCGCGAGGACGAGCTGGCCTGGCTGGACCGGCTGCTCCCCGGCGACCGGCCGCGCGAGGGGGCCACCGCGACCGGCGTGCTCGCCGGGGCGGCCGGTGTCGGCAAGACCGCGCTCGCCGTGCACTGGGCGCACCGGGCGGCCGAGCGGTTCCCGGACGGCCAGCTGTTCGCGCATCTGCGCGGCTTCGACCCCCGGCACGCGCCGATGGCGGCGGCCGACGTGCTCACCCGGTTCCTGCTCGCGCTCGGCGTCGGCGGCGAGGACGTGCCGGTCGGGCTGGACGACCGGGCGGCGCTGTACCGCTCGATCCTGGCCGACCGGCGGGTACTGGTGGTCCTCGACGACGCGCGGGATGCCGAGCAGATCGAGCCGCTGCTGCCGCCGGCGTCGTCGTCGCTGGTGCTGGTCACCACCCGGCTGCGGCTGGACGCGCTGGTCGCCAGGACCGGCGCGCGGCTGCGGGTGCTCGGCACGCTCGCGGCGGACGCGGCCGAGCAGGTGTTGGAGCTGATCGCCGGCTCACCGGCCGAGGGCCGGGACCGTGAGCTGCGCCGGCGCCTCGCCCGGCTGTGCGGGCACCTGCCGCTCGCGCTGCGGATCGCCGGCGCGCGGCTGGCCGGCGGTCCACAGTGGTCGGTGGCGGACCTGGTGGCCGAGCTGGCCGACGAACGCGGCCGGTTGTCCGCGCTGGATCTGGACGACCCGGCGACGAGCGTGCGCGCCGCGTTGGACGTGACCTACCGGAGCCTGGCCCAGGAGTTGGCGGACACGGTGTGCCTGCTCGGGTTGTTCCCCGGTCCCCGGCTCGGCCCGTACCCGGTGGCGGCGCTGTGCGGGATCCCGGTCGAGGTCGCGCGCCGGCGGCTGCGCGCGCTGGCCGCCTCGTTCGTGGTGACCGAGGCGAGCCGGGACGTGTTCCTGATGCACGACCTGGTTCGCCTGCACGCCAACGAACTCGCCGCCAAGCTGTCCGAAGAGGACACATCGGTGGCGCGTCGGCGGCTGCTGCGCTACTACCTGGTAGGCGCGGACGCGGCCCGGCGCGGGCTGCGTGACGAGCCGGACGACGAGCCGGCGCTGGCGGAACGGTTCCCGGACACGGTGCGTGTCCCGATCGACACCCAGCGGGATGCCGCGGAGTGGATCGAGCAGGAGTGGACGAACCTGCTGGCGGTGGTGGAGTCCGGCCTGGAGGCGGGCCAGGACGAGGAGATCGTGCAGCTGGCGCGGATGGCGAGCGAGTTCGCCGAGGGCACCCGCACGCTGGGGCCGCTGGTGCTCAGCCGGTCGGTGCGGCTCGTCGTTTAGCGAACAGTTAGCCGTTCGCCGCCGGTAGGTGAAAGGCTCTCGCCGCGGTACTCGTTGTCCCGGAGCCAGATCGTCGAGTGCCGGGGCGGCACTGCCAACGTGGGGGTGTGCTGCCCGAGCGAACCGGCCGGCACCGTGGGGGACGTGTGCCGGCCGGTTCTCGCTGTGTCCGTCGCGTTGTTCCTCAGGCGGTCGCCTGGTGGTCGTGCGTGATCGGCCGGAGCTCCGGGCGCTTGGGCACCAGCCCGTCGCCCATCGACTCGCCGCGCAGCTGCCGCCGCACCCACGGCAGCAGATGCGTGCGGGTCCAGACGAGATCCGCCTGGCGCGACCGGATCCACGGCGTCGGCTCGGTCGGCGGCCACGGCTCGCGCCAGTCCTCGCCGACCGGGACGCCGAGCACCTCGGCCGTGCGCAACGCGATCCGCCGGTGTCCCTCCGGCGAGAAGTGCAGCCGGTCGTCGCTCCACGCGCGCACGTCGGCGAGCACCGGCATCGCCCACAGGTCCACGACCCGGGCGCCTTGCCGGTCGGCGATCGCGCGCAGGTGCGCGTTGTAGATCGCCACCTTCCCGCGCACCCGCCGCACCACCGGCTGGTTGCGCGGATCCGGCCCGGTGAACACGACCACCTCGCAGCCGGCCGCGCGCAGGGCGGCCACCGCCGCCTCGAACTCGTTCGCGAGCTCGTCCACGTCACTGCCCGGCACGATCAGGTCGTTGCCGCCCGCGCACATCGTGACCAGGTCCGGGCGCACCTGCTCGACGACGGGCACCTGCTCGTCGATGATCTCCCGCAACAGCTTCCCCCGGAGCGCGAGATTCGCGTACCGGAAATCGGGGTCGCGCGCGGCGAGCGTCTCGGCGAGCCGGTCGGCCCATCCGATGTAGCCGCCGTCCGGACCCTCGTCACTCAACCCCTCGGTAAAACTGTCCCCGATGGCCACCCAGCTGGTCACCCCTGGCACGGTCCCTCCCCTCCCTGCGAGCCTGCCCCTTTCCCTAAACCCCCAGGATGCCGTGTCATTCCCACCCGGCGCCACCGCCTTTCAGCGGTGCTCGACTTCGCTATCATGCGGAGCGTCATCAGTTGACCACCGAGGGGATTTCCTCGTGTACATCGACCCGAACGCCGCGCCCCCGGAGGAGCAGACCACCCGCCCCAGCGACGCGAGTCTGGGCGGGGTCGTCGGAGCCGGCATGCGCGATCTGATCAAGGCCGTGACCATCGGCAACCTGCGGGTCGACCCGGTCACCGGCGCCGCCACGATCGACGCGATCCGCTCGGTGCGCGACCAGGTCGACATCCTGCGCCGGCTCGCCCAGGCCGACGGAAACGGTCTCGGCGGCGGCTACGCCCGGCAGGTCGAGGCGTTCAACAAGGAGTGGGCGCTCGAGGGAACCGAGGTCCTGGACCGGTTCAGCGAACAGTTGGACCGGCTCGGTGAGGCCGTGGCGCAGAGCATGTCCACCTACCTGGCGGCCGACGAGAGCGGGGCGGCGCACGTCGCGTCGGTGCGGCCCGACTCCGCTGAGTGACCCCACATTGCGCCCGAATTGGGGATTTGTTGACGCCGGGACACCCGCGAGGATGAACGGATGACCGGTCACGGTGAGCGGCGGGTACCGACGGCGGCGGTGCACCCGGCCGCGTTCGACCACGAACAGCTCAAACAGTGGACCGACCAGGCCGAGCCCGGTGCCGCCCAGGGCGTCGCGGACCACTGGGCCAGCACGGGCGCCGCGCTGGTCGAGGCGGGCGACGCGCTCGGGCGCGCGTGTGCCACGTCCGAGTCGGGCTGGACCGGCGAGGCGGCCGAGGCGATGCGCGCCCGGCTGAACGAGATCGCCGCGTGGAGCCGTACCACCGGCGCTCGGATCACCGAGGCGAGCCAGGCGGTCGCCCGACAGGGGGAGGCCGCCGAGACCGCGCGCCGGGCGATGCCCGAGCCGGTTCCGTACGACCCGGCCGGCATGATCCGGGAGGCGAGCGGCGGCGGGCTGCTGGGCCTGGCCGCGTTGCCCCAGCGGCTGTTCGCCCAGAAGCAGCGGCACGACGCCGCGCACGCGGAGGCCGTCCGGGTGGTGACCGAACGGGACAACGCCATGCACTCGGCCGCCGGGACGGTCGCCGTGTTCGAACTCCCGCCCACGCTCGACGGCTCGGCCGTGCGGGTGTCCCGCGCGACCCCGCCACCCGCGCCGGCGCCGGTGCGGGTGGCCATTCCCGCGCAGCCCGGCGGCCCGGTCGCCGACGCGCCGACCGGGTTCCTGCGGACCGTCGACGGCGTCTTCGACGATGTCTTCGACGACTCCGGCGACGCGGTGCGCACCGCACCCGCGGTCCTCGGCGGGCCGGACGAGGGATGAACGTCGAGCTGTCGCTCGCCGCGCTAGACACGCTCTGGGAGGATCACGGCCTCGGCCGGGTGCCGTTCCCGCTCGAGGTGACCGTGCACGGCGACACGGCCGACGCGCGCGCCGGCATCAAGGCGGCCGTCTACGACGACCTCGCGGGCCGCGGCCTGTCGACCGGCGATCTGGCCGACGCCCTGCGCCTGCTGGCCGAACCGGCGGCGGCCCTCGACCTGGTGGCGCTGCTGGACCTGTCCGACGACGTGCCGGTCCGGGCGGTGGGCGCGTTGCGGGGCCGGCACGGGCTGCTCGCCGTGCAGGGCGCCAGAACGGTGTGCCTGCGCGGAACGCGGGACACGGAGCTGGCGGAGGTGCTCGTCGGTCTGCTGCCGCGCACGCCGGCGGGTCCTGGCTCCTCGATCACCCAGCCGGTGGCGGCGCTCCGAGTGGGCGGCCACGCCCGCGCCCGCCCGGGTGGTGTCCTGCGCACGGTGACGCCCCGGGCGGCGGCGGACAGCAAGCTCCGCGCGATCGCGGCGATCATGGAGCGCCCGGTGCTGCGGGCCGGGCAGCTCGGCGTGACCCTGGTCGACGAGTCGGGTCGCCGCGACCGCGCCCCCGGCATCACCTGGTTCGACACCGACGACGGCCGCTACGCCACCACCACGACCCCCGGCCAGGACGGCGAGGACTGGGTGACGGTGTGGCCGGCCGACAACGCGCGGCTGGCCCACCGCCTCACCGAAGCCGTCACCGGCGGTTCACCGCCATCACCGGCGAGCGTGTCTACGCCGATCAGGCCGAGCTGACCAGGGTTCAGGCGAGTTCCAGGCCGCCGCGGGCCAGGGCGATGGCCTTGGGGGTGATCGACGGGTCGAGCGCGCCGTCCGGGTCGGCCAGCATCACCGAGGACACCAGGGTGCGGCCGTCGGCCGTGCGGGCCAGGTAGTTGACCGTGAGCACTCCTGGCTCCGAACCGCCCTTGAACCAGACGGTCGGGAACTCGTCGCGGTCCAGGCCGATCTGACCGTCCGAAATGGACATCGCGGTCGCCACGGCCGGGTCGTCGAGCGACCGCAGGCCGGCGAGGATCCGGCACATGTCCGTCGGCGACCCGAACCACTCGATCGAACCGATGTCGCGCGGCTCGGTCCACGGCACGATCCGCTCGCGCGGCACCTCGTTCAGCACCGGCAGCAGTGCGGCGCGCAGGCCGCGCGGGAACGACAGGTACGTGTCGGCCAGGGCCGGGTAGCGGAAACCCTTGAGCGTGAACAGTTCCCGGGTCGTGAGCAGCGGCTTGTTCCGATCGCGGTCGTTCCCGTGGGCGGTCATCTCACGCAGCACCGCGCGGCGCCCGAGGAAGTGCACGAGGTGGTCGGTCGCCGTGTTGTCGCTGATCGAGATCATCAGGTTCGCGTGCTCGCGCAACGTCACCGGCGTTCCGGCCGGCCGGTCCTGCAGTACCCCGCTCGGCAGGCTCTTCCATTCGTCGCGGATCGGCAGGTTCTGATCCCAGCTCGCCCGGCCGTCGGCCACGGCCCGGCCGAGCGCGGACAGCACGTACAGCTTGAACGCGGACCCGAGCGGACGCGCGCGGTTCCCGTCGACCTCGTGGATCGGTCGGCACCCGTCGTCGACCGAGGAGGTGGTGAACGACACCTGAGGCGCGAGTGTCCGCAGTCGACTGTCCAGTTCGGACCAGGACTGCGGACTCGGCACGTGCGGTGTGAGCTGCAACGTCGACACCAGACCGGCGTCGTCGACCGCGAGCACGACCAGGAAGTCCGACAGCACCGCCTGCAGCGACGCCGGGGACGAGTCCACGATCCGGTCCAGGGTCAACGGTCCGAGCCCGGTCAGCGTCTCGTTGAACGCCGCCGGCCCACCGATCGCGGCCAGGAACTCGGCCGACAGGTGTGCTCGCTGCTCCGCCTCGGAGACCGGTGCGCGCGCCGACGCGTCGACGAACCACGCCAGCTGTTCCTCGGCGGTGGCCGGCGGGCTCGCCACCGCCGGTGCGCTCGGCACCACCAGGGCGACGAGCACGAGGACTGTCGTTACCAGACGGCGCATGCCGCTCCTTCTCGGTCAGGTCGGCAGCAAGTACAGCCCGCCGACGGATCCGTCCCGGTGGAAGCTGACCCGCCCGAGCACCTCGCCGGCCTCGCAGTGCAGCGTCACGTTGACCACCGTCAACTCGCCGGCGAGGACCGTGTAGGGCTCACCCATCCGCTCGAACCGCCCGATCGTGCCGACGACCGTCGCCCAGACGGTGGCGACCTGCTCGGCCGGGATCTCCGCGCGCATCCGCTCGTCGAAGTCCCGCCGCACGGCCGTCCAGTCGCCCGCCACCAGGTCGCCGAGCAGCGCGATCGCGCGCTCCGCGGCGTCGGGGAGTGCGTCAGCTCCCGGGTGAGGGACGACCGGCCGCCCGAACCGCTGGAACGCCGCCTGGCGGGAGATGCCGAGTGCTTCCCCGACCTCCTGCCAGGTGTGGCCAGCGGCGCGCGCTCGCTCGACCGACCGCCGCAACACCTCCTCGGCGCGACGGGCGTGGTCGCGGGCCCGCGCCACCTCGTCCAGCGGTGGGCCGCCGCCTCCCTCGTTGTCAACGTATCCTTGACGTGCTTCGGTCGTCAACCCTGCTTTGACGCGCGCCCGCCTGCCCGCGCTCCGACAGGTCGCGTCGCAATACCGACGTCGCCGCCCTTTTCCGTGCTGCAGCGGCAGTGCGCGCCCGCACGCCAGGCAGGTGCTCGGCTGGTCTACGTTGGCCATACACTTTTCCGTGTCGATTCCGTGTCCGCACGCAATTCTAAAACGTGCTGTCAGCACGGTGTGCGCACCGGGTGCCAGAACGGATGAGGCACGCTGTACCTCGTGACGGAGCGGCCGACCGACCAACTGGGGCTGCGCGAACTGCTCGGTGGACGCCGCGGCGCGATCGACGCGAGCATCCCACCGGCGGTGTTCGTGGTCGCCTGGCTGTTGTCGGACCGTTCGATCGCCTGGGCCGCCCTCACCGCGATCACCACCGGCGCGGTACTGGGAGCGGTGCGCCTGGCCAGGGGCGGCCGGGTCACGGCGGTACTGGCGAGCGTGGCCGCGGTGGCGGGAGCGGCGCTGCTCGCGCTGTACACGGGTCGGGCGCAGGACTTCTTCCTGGTGCAGGTGCTGGCGAACGTGGCGAGCGCCCTGGCGTGGGCGGTGAGCATCCTGATCCGCTGGCCGCTGCTGGGCGTCGTGGTCGGCACGCTGCTCGGTCAGCGAACCAGGTGGCGTCGCGACCCGGACCTGCTACGCGCGTACGCCCGCGCGAGCTGGGTGTGGGTGTTCGGGCAGTACACGCTGCGGGTGCTGGTGTTCGGTGCGCTGTGGTGGTCGGGCTGGGTGGTGGCGCTCGGCGTGGCCAGACTCGCCCTCAGCTGGCCCCTGGTAGCCCTGACGGTGGCGACGAGCGCGGTGGTGCTGCGCCGAACCCTGCCGTCGGATCACCCGGGACTCCGTCACCCGCGCACCCCGGAGACCCCGGCTCCCGGTCGCCGCCCCGAGGCCGCCGATCGAGAAGCCCCACCTCACCCCACCGACGACTGACGAGGAACCTCGTTCCGTCAAGGTCAGGTGTGGGGGCGTGGTGCGGTTGGGCCGGTGACCGAGAGGGCGGCCAGCCACGCGGCACCCAGCGCGCCGTCCGGGGCGAACAGGACCGGGGCCTCGGTCAGGGATGCCAACCTCGCCCGCAGCGCGGCCCCGACCGGGCTCTCGGGGCCGATCACGGAGCCGGCCAGGACGATGGGGGTGTCCTCGTCGGGTTGGCGGGCCGTTTGCGCGATCGCGGCCAGGTGTTCGGCGGCGCGGGTGACGATGTCGGCGGCGGCGGGGTCGGTCGCGGCGAGGGCGCTGACCGTGGACGCGAAGCGGGCCAGGCGGATCGGCGGCTCGGCGTTCGCGGCGGTGATCAGGTGGTTCACCGTCTTCGTGTCCACATCGGACAACGTCGGCAGGGCCTCGGTCAGGACGGCTCGGGCCAGGGGGCCCGGGGGTTCGGCCAGTTGGAGCGTGCGCAGCGTGACGCGGACGGCCTCGCGGCCGATCCAGTACGCGGAGCCCTCGTCGCCGAGGAGCCAGCCCCAGCCGTCGATCCAGGACGCCTTGCGGTGGTCGACGATCCGCGCCGCGACGGCGCCGGTGCCGCCGATGACCACGGTGCCGGTCGGTTCGGACGTCGCCGACGCGAAGGCCACCTCGGCGTCGCTCACCACGGTGACCGGGCCGGTGACCCCGACCTGGTCGAGGGCGGTCTCGAAGGCCGCCACGACCGCGGGGTCGGTGAACTTGCTCTCGCCGGCCATGCCGAGAACGCACGCCCGCACCCGGGGCGCGCCGGCGAGCGCGTCGCGGACGGCCTCGGCCACGCGTTTCGCGGCCAGGTCGGTGGGGTGGGAGTTGGGGTTGCCGCCGCCGGCCGTGCCGCGGCCGTGCACGGTGCCGTCGGGGCGGACGGCCAGTGCTCGGGTGGACGTGCCGCCTACGTCGACGCCGACATCCACGCTGTGCTCGGTCAACGGTGTCCCTCCACGGTCGCCAGGCCGGGGCCGGGTTCGAACCTCACCCGGTCGGCGGTCAGCTCGACTCCGCAGCGTGCGCAGTTCACCGCCGCCTCGGTGGGGTGGTCGCAGTCGAGGTGGTGCAGCAGGGCCGGCGGGCCGGCGCCACCATCGAGCCACGTGTCACCCCAACGGATGATCGCGGCGAGTGCGGGGAAGAAGTCGCGGCCCATCTCGGTCAGCGGGTACTCGTAGCGCGCCGGCCGGTCCTGGTAGCGGACGCGTGCGAGCAGGCCGGCGCCGGTCAGCCGGTCGAGCCGCTCGGTCAGCGTGTTGCGTGCGATCCCGAGCGCCGCCTGGAACTGGTCGAACCGGCGCACTCCGTGGAACGCCTCGCGCAGCACCAGCAGGGTCCACTGGTCGCCGAGCAGGTCCATCGTTCTGGCGATGGAACACGGCCAGCGGGCGAACGAGGTCCTTCGCACCCCGGGGAGTGTAGGCCGCGCGAACGCGGACCGTAATGCGCCGAACGCATGCATTACCTCGTTCGGGTCACCTTGCTGAGTCCGCGTGGCTGGTCCGGGTCGCCGCCCCGGGCGAGCGCCAGGCCGAGCGCGAGCCGCTGCAGCGGCAGGATCTCCAGGATCGGGGCGACCTCCTCGGCCGTCGCCGGCAGCTCGATGCGGTGGTCGGCCGGCACGTCGCCGGCGGCGGAGCCGACCGCGAGCACGTCGGCGCCCCGGTCGCGCACCGCGGCGAGCACGTCGTGCATCGCCTCCCCGCCGCGGCCCCGGCTGGTCACCGCCACCACGCCGGTCGACGAGTCGATCGCGGCGACCGGGCCGTGCAGCAGGTCCGCGCCGCTGTACGAACGGGCGCCGAGGTAGCTGGTCTCCGCCAGCTTGAGCGCGGCCTCGGCGGCGGTGGCCGAGGAGTAGCCGCGCCCGGTGGTGACCACGCGCTCCACCGAGCGGTACCGCTCCACCGCGGCCGCGACGCCGTCGGCCGAGTCCGCAAGCGTTTGCGCGGCCAGTTCCCCGAGGCCGGCGACCGACTCGCCCGAGCCGCCGCGCGCGGCGTCGACCAGCAGGTACAGCGTCAGCAGGGTGGCCGAGTAGGTCTTGGTAGCCGCGACCGCCAGCTCCTCGCCCGCGCCGATGTGCACCGAGTGCTCGGCGACCGCGGACAGCGGCGAGTCGGGCGTGTTCGTCACCGCGATGGTCAGCGCGCCCCGGCCGCGGGCGGCCTTCGTCGCCTCCACCAGATCGGGTGAACCGCCGCTCTGGCTGACGGTGACGTGCAGCACGCCCTCCAGATCCGGCTCGGCGCCGTAGAGCGTCGTCGTGGACGGCGAGACCAGGCCAGCTGGAAGATTGAGAAGTACCTCGATCAGGTACTTCGCGTACAACGCCGCGTGATCACTCGAACCGCGGGCGGCGAGCAGTGCGAACCGCGGCCGGCGGGCCGCGGCGAGCGCGGCGACCTCGGCCAGCTCCGCTCGTCGTGCCAGCACCGCGTCGAACACCGACGGCTGCTCGGCGATCTCCGCCGACATCCGCGCACCGGCCTCGGACATGCATCCTCCCCGTCCACGATCCCGCTCACGATCGTCCAAGTAGGTCTAGACCAATCATGGTATCGCTGTAGGGTGGTCCGACGCGAGGGGAGTAACGGATGTCCCACATCCGGCGGGTGTGCCTGCGCCGTCGGGGGAGGGGGAGGCATCCTGTAACCGGGACCGTCGTCTGGAGGAGCCATGCTGGAAACGTCGGCAGCGCAGGAGCAGCCCGACACCGCCGCT
The DNA here is from genome assembly GCF_025165815.1 of Actinophytocola gossypii. Lineage (GTDB taxonomy): Bacteria > Actinomycetota > Actinomycetes > Mycobacteriales > Pseudonocardiaceae > Actinophytocola > Actinophytocola gossypii. Next base: position 262,120 of record NZ_JAFFZE010000006.1, read on the forward strand.
CGCGCGTTGCGGGAGCCCAAGTACTGGGGGCTCAAGCGGCACCTGCTCGAGCTGCTCAGGTCGCTGCCGCCCGGCTCGCCGATCCCGACCGAGCGCTCGCTGGCCGCCGAGTTCGACGTCTCCCGCACCACGGTCCGCCAGGCGCTCGCCGACCTGACCGTCGAGGGCAGGCTGCTTCGCGTGCAGGGCAAGGGCACGTTCGCGGCGGAACCCAAGGTGGCGCAACGGCTCCAGCTGTCGTCGTACACAGAGGACATGCGCGCGCAGGGCCGCGAGCCGTCCTCCCGGCTGCTCGACATGTCCGAGATCCCGGCCGAGAGCGAGCTGCCGGGCCTGCTCGGCGTGCGCGCCGGGGCGAAGGTGCTGCGCCTGCAACGGCTCCGCCTGGCCGACGGCGAGCCGATGGCGATCGAGACCACGCACCTGCCGCTCGGCCGGTTCCGCGGCCTGCGCAAGTACGTCGCCGCGGGCGGCTCGCTCTACCAGGTGCTCAAGGAGCGCTACGACGTCGAGATGGGCCACGCGGAGGAGACGATCGAGACCGCGCTCGCCGGCCCGCACGAGGCGGAACTGCTGGGCGCGGACGTCGGGATGCCGATGCTGCTGCTGTCCCGGCACGTCTACGACACGACCGAACGGCCGGTGGAGTGGGTCCGTTCGGTGTACCGGGGCGACCGCTACAAGTTCGTCGCCGAGCTGAACAAGCCGTCGTGACGTCCCCGGCCGGGGACCAGGTCCGCTGGGGCAGCCCGGCGGCGCGCGGTGTGTTGACCGCGACGATCCTCGGCTCGGGCATGGCGTTCCTGGACGGCACCGTGGTCAACATCGCGCTGCCGAGGATCGGTGCCGAGTTCGACGCGTCGGTGTCCGGTCTGCAGTGGATCGTCGACGGGTACCTGTTGTCGCTGGCCGCGCTGATCCTGGTCGCGGGCTCGCTCGGCGACCGGTTCGGCCGCCGCCGGGTCTACCTGGTCGGCGTGGTGTGGTTCGGCGCGGCGTCGGTGCTGTGCGGCGTCGCGGCGAACACCGGAATGCTCGTGCTGGCCCGCGTCCTCCAGGGCGTCGGCGGCGCGCTGCTGACACCGGGCGCGCTCGCGATCATCCAGTCGGCGTTCGTGCGCGGTGACCGGGCGCGGGCGATCGGCGCGTGGTCGGGGCTGGGTGGGATCGCCAGCGCACTCGGCCCGCTGGTGGGTGGCCTGCTGGTGCAGGCGTGGTCGTGGCGGCTGGCGTTCCTGGTCAACGTGCCGCTCGCGGTGCTGTGCGTGTGGTTCACCAGGCGGTACGTTCCGGAGTCGTGCGACCGGACGGCCGGCGGTCGACCGGACGTGATCGGCTCGGTACTCGGCGCGCTCGGCCTGGCGGGGTTGACGGCGGCGCTGGTCGAAGGCCCACCGCGCGGTTGGGGTGACCCGCTGGTGGCCGCGTCGCTGGTGGTCGGCGTCGCCGCCCTGGCGGCGTTCGTGGTGGCGCAGCGCCGGCAGCGGGATCCGCTGGTGCCGCCGGGCCTGTTCGCCGACCGGACGTTCGTGCTGGCGAACGCGCTGACGTTCGTGGTCTACGCGGCCCTTGGCGGCGTGATGATGCTGTTCGTCCTGCAGCTGCAGACGTCCCTGTCCTATTCGCCGACCGCGGCGGGCATGGCCGCCCTGCCGATGTCGCTGCTGATGCTGCTGTTCTCGGCGCGCTCGGGCAAGGCCGCCCAGCGGTTCGGCCCGCGCTGGTTCCTGGTGGTCGGCCCGATGGTGCTGGCCGCCGGGATGGCGCTGCTGACGTTGGTCACCCCCGGGGCGTCGTACTGGCTGGTGGTCCTGCCCGCGATGGTGGTCTTCGGCCTGGGCCTGGTGACCGTGGTGGCCCCGGTCACCGCGACCGTCCTCGCGGCGGCCGACGACCGCCACGCCGGCGTGGCGTCCGGCGTCAACAACGCGATCGCTCGAACCGGTGGCCTCCTGGCGGTGGCCGTACTACCCGCGGCGGTGGGCCTGAGCGGCGAGGCGTACGTGGACCCGACGGCCCTGACGTCGAGCTGGCAGTCGGCGATGTGGCTGTGCGCGGGGCTGGCGGTGGTGGGTGGCCTGCTCGCACTCGGGGTGCGCAACGACGTGTTGACCCCGGTGGTCGAGGAGGGACCGGCCGAGGCCCCGCGACCGGGCGAGTGCGTCCAGTGCGGCATCGTCGACCCACCGACACACGTCGTACCACCCCGCGAAACCCGAGCCGACCCAGCGGCCTGAGTTGTCCACAACCCAGCCCAGTGGCTTACGGGGTGGGGTGGGTCAGGAGTTCGGCCAGGAGGGATTGGTCGAGGTTGCCGCCGGAGACGATGGCCACGGTGCGGCCTTGGGGTAGGTCCGCGGTTCGGTTGAGGTAGGCCGCGGTCGTCACGGCGCCGCTGGGTTCGGCTACCAGGCGGGCGCGGGTGGCCAGGGTGACCACGGCCGCGCGGATCTCCTCCTCCGACACGGTCACGATCGTGTCCACGCGTTCCCTCAGGTGGGCGAACGTCAGGTCCGACGGGGCCGCCCGCAGGCCGTCGGCGATGGTGCGGGCTCGGTCCTCGTCGGTCCACCGGACCCGGTGGCCGGCCGCCAGGCTCTCGGCGGCATCGCCGGCCAACGCCGGTTCCACGCCGATCACGGCCGCCTTCGGGCACAACGCCTTGATCGCGGTCGCCACGCCGGAGGCGAGGCCACCGCCGCTGACGGGGACCAGAACCGCTTCGACATCCGGCAGGTCGGCGGCGATCTCCAGGCCGATCGTGCCCTGACCGGCGATCACGTCCGGGTGGTCGAACGGCGGGATCAGCGTCGCGCCACGCTCCGCTACCAGCCGTTCGGCGACGATCTCCCGGTCGGTGATCGGCACCACGACCACCTCGGCGCCGTGGGCCCGGGTCGCCTCGATCTTCGTCGTCGGGGTGTTCTCGGGGACGACGATCGTGGCGCGGAGGCCGAAGCGCTTCGCCACGTAGGCGACCGCCTGCGCATGGTTACCGCTCGAGTACGCGACGACGCCGTTCGCCCTGGCGGACGCCGGGATCCGGGCGATCGCGTTGGCCGCGCCGCGGATCTTGAACGCGCCGATCGGCTGCAGGTTCTCCGGTTTGAGCCACAGCGGACGGGCCGGGTCCGCCCAGTCGCACCGCAGCAGCGGGGTCCGCACGGCTGCGGCGTCCTTGATTCGCTCGGCGGCGGCGTGCACGTCCTCGACGCTGATCAGGTTCACGCCTACGAGTATGCACTGTCCACAATGGACTATGATGCTGCTCACCTTCGCCCAACCGCGGGAGCACCACCGCCGTCGCTCTCGTTGGAATCGATGCAGTCGCGGGCGAGAACGGGATCATGAGCAAGAAGCAGGACACCGAGAGCATCCGGGTCAGCCAGGTCGTGGCCGCCGCGCTGGCCGCGGTCACGGCCGCGTTGCTCGGCTCGACCATGGGTGTCGCGGGCACCGTGGTCGGCGCGGGCGTCGCGAGCGTCGTCAGCACCGTCGGGGGTGCCCTCTACCTGCGGTCCATCCAGCGCACCGGCGAAAGCGTGCGCAACGTCCGCGACCGCGTCGTCACCCGCGCCGGATCGACGACGGTCACCGTCACCGAGGAGAAACCGGACGAGACGCCCGGCGAAGCCGGTGAGGAAGACGGCGAGGACGGCGACCAGGAGCGGCCGCCGCGGGCCGGGCGGATCAGTTGGCCGGCCGTGATCGTCGGCAGCGCGCTCGCGTTCGTGCTCGGCATGGCGGTGATCACCGGCGTCGAATGGCTGCGCGGCGAACCGCTGTCCGGCGGCGACGGCACGACGGTCGAGGGGATCGTCCGGCCGCACCACGGCGACCGCGGCACCGACGTGCGCGACGAGCCGGCGCCGGCACCGTCGTCGCCGGGTCAGCGGCCGACGGCCCCCGCCGAGACCGACGTGTCGACCGTCACCGTCACCACGGCACCCCCGCCGACCAGCGAGGACCAGGAGCCGAGCGTTCCGCCGAGCGGACCGGACGCCACGACGACGACGCCGCCGACCACGACGACCGACGCCGAGCCGACCGGTTCGGCCTCGCCGCCGCCGGCCAGCGATGACTAACTGTTCGTAGCCGAGACGTCGCCCAATGGCAACTGTTGTCCCCCAATGGGCGCTACCCGAATGCGCGTTCAGTAAATAGCTTCGTGAACGTCATCTGACCGGATGGCGAATTTGATCCCTCTTGTTGCCCGAGACGGATCACCCCTTTCCGTTCTCGGGTCCCCCTGCTACCCAAGACGAGGGAGAACATCGATGAAACGCACAATCGCGAGACTGGTGGGCGGCGCGCTGCTGGCAGCCGGCGTGGCGCTCACCCTGACCGCACCGGCCAACGCGGCGGACGCCGCGGTGGACGTCGCTGCGCCGAGCGCGGCGCAGCTCTCCGCGGCCCAGGCCAAGCTGGACAGCGCGGCCTCGTCCCGGCCGAGCAACGTGACCGGCTGGTACGTCGACCAGTCGTCGAAGTCGCTCGTCGTCGAGGTGCACGGCGCCGACGCGGGCGTGGCGAAGTGGGCCGCGAAGCACGGCGCCACCGACATCCAGGTCCGGAAGGTCGCCCAGGCGCCCCAGCCGTACTGGAGCCTGATCGGCGGCCAGGCGATCACGACGACCAGCGGTTCCCGGTGCTCACTGGGCTTCAACGCCCGGATCGGCAGCTCGCGCTACGTGATCACCGCCGGCCACTGCACCGACCTCGGTGGCACGTGGTCAGGCACCGGCGGCACGATCGGCGGCGTCGCCGCGTCGTCGTTCCCGGGGGACGACTACGGCGTCATCGCCGTGCAGTCGTCCTCGGCGCAGTCGACCCCGCTGGTCGACCGGTACAGCTCCGGCGGCGACGTGACGGTCACCGGTGCCGCGAACGCGTCCACCGGCATGGCGGTGTGCCGCTCCGGCTCGACGACCGGCTGGTACTGCGGCAGCGTCACGGGCACGAACACGACCGTGTGCTACCAGCAGGGCTGCATCTACCAGATGATCCGCACGAACGTGTGCGCCGAGCCGGGCGACTCCGGCGGCTCGCTGGTGACCCGGCCGAGCGGCTCGACCGTGCGCGCGCTGGGCATGACCTCCGGCGGCTCCGGCAACTGCCGCACCGGCGGCACGACGTACTACCAGCCGGTGACCGAGGTCCTGAACCGGTACGGGATGACCCTGTACACGGGCTGACGTGACCCCGCGGCGGACGGGCCGACCCTGCCGGCCCGTCCGCCGCTCTCGCCCAGCGGTGGCCGACCTGTGTGACGGCGTTGGACGGTCGACGTGGCCGTCAGGGCGCGGCGCCGGGTACGGCCTTCTCCAGGATCCGGCGGAACGTGGGGCACTCCGGGTGACTCGGTGCCGGGCAGGCCGCGGCGTGGCGCAGACCGTCGCGCATGGCGGTCAGTTTGGTGATCGTCGCGTCCAGTTCGTCCGCTTTCGCGGTGAGCGCGGCCCGGTCGATGCGTGGCCGGCCGTCCGGCGCGAACATGAGGGCGATCTCGTCGAGCGTGAAGCCGGCGGACCGGCCGACCAGGATCAGCGCCAGCCGTTCCAGCACGGTCGCGTCGAACTGGCGCCGGATGCCGCGCCGGCCGGCCGACGCGATCAGGCCCTTCTCCTCGTAGTACCGCAGCGTCGAGGCCGGCACGCCGGAGCGGCGGGCGACCTCCGCGATGTCCAGGTTCGTCATGCTTGACCTCAAGTCGACTTCAAGTGACACGGTAGGGCGGCCCGTTCACCGGAGGCAAGGGAGACGACCGTGGAGATCACGCAGGCGACGTTGTGGAACGGCGGTGCCGGGAACGCCTGGGTCGAGCAGCGCGAACTGCTCGACGCGCTGTTCCGGCCCTTCGCGGACCTGCTGGTCGAGGCCGCCGCCGACGAGCGACCGAACGCGGTGCTCGACGTCGGCTGCGGTACGGGCGGCGTGACCCGGGCGATCGCCGGGGCGCTCGGGTCACGGTGTGTCGGCGTCGACCTGTCGGAGCCGATGATCGAGGTGGCGCGGCGGAGGCGGAGCGGGCGGGTGTCCCGGCGCGCTTCGTCCGCGCCGACGCGCAGCGGCACGCGTTCGAGCCGGGAGCGTTCGACCTGGTCGTGTCGCGCTTCGGCGTGATGTTCTTCGACGATCCGGTGCGGGCGTTCGCGAACCTGCGGGGCGCGGCCCGGGCGGGTGCCGGGCTTCGGTGCGTGGTGTGGCGGAGTCCGGCGGAGAACCCGTTCATGACCACGGCGGAACGGGCCGCGGCGCCGTTGCTGCCGGAGTCGCCGGTCAGGGACCCGGACGCGCCCGGGCAGTTCGCGTTCGCGGACGTGGACCGGGTGCGTGGCGTGCTCGAGCGGGCCGGGTGGACGGGGATCGGCTTCCGTCGGGTGGACGCGCCGTGCGTGCTACCCGAGCGGGAGCTGGTCCCGTACCTGACCCGGCTCGGTCCGGTCGGCCGGGTGCTGCCGGACGTGGACGAGCGTCTTCGCGCCCGGATCGTGGACACGGTCCGCGCCGCGTTCGACCCGTTCGTGCACGGGCCGGAGGTTCGCTTCACGGCCGCGTGCTGGCTGGTGACCGCCCACCGCGACTAGCGGGGGCGCAGGGCCGCCGACAGGCGGGTGGCGGCGGCTCGGGGGTCGGGGGCTTCGGTGATGGCGCGGACCACGACCACGCGGGTGGCGCCCGCCGCCAGGACCTCCGGGAGCCGCGCCTCGTCGATGCCGCCGATCGCGAACCAGGGACGTGCCGGGGCGGCGGCCGCGGTGGCGCGGACCAGGGGGAGGCCCGGCGCGGAGCGGCCCGGTTTGGTGGGGGTCGGCCAGCAGGGGCCGGTGCAGAAGTAGTCGACACCCGGTTCGGCGGCCGCGGCGGTGGCCTGGGCGACGTCGTGGGTGGAGCGGCCGATCACGATCTCCGCACCCAGGATGCGTCTGGCGACGGGGACCGGCAGGTCGTCCTGGCCGAGGTGGAGGATGTCGGCGCCGGCGGCCAGGGCGATGTCGGCGCGGTCGTTCACCGACAGGAGGGCGTCGTGTTCGGCGCAGACCTCGGCGAGGGTGCGCAACGCGGCCAGTTCCTCGGCCGCCTCCAGCGGGGCGCCGGCGCGTTTGTCCCTCAGCTGGATCACGTCGACACCACCGGCCAGGGCCTCGCCGGCGAACTCCGCGAGGTCCGGGCGGGTACCGGTGCACAGGTACAGGCGCGCGTCCGCCAGACGGCGGCGGATCTGGTCTCCGTCAAGTCCGGGCACGCCACCACGCTATCCCGTGCGCTACGGTGGAGGTTGGTCCGCACGGGAGTCCGGAGGCACCGGGCTGAGAGGGGATCCGCCGATCCCGACCGTCGAACCTGATCCGGATCATGCCGGCGCAGGGAGCGTGTTGTGAGCCACAGAAGGAAGATTCTTGTCGTCGGGGGCGGGGTCGTCGGGCTGAGCGTGGCGTGGCGGCTCGCGACCCGGCACGACGTGACGGTCGTCGACCCGGCCCCGCCTGGTGACGCTTCCTGGGCGGCGGGCGGGATGCTCGCGCCGGTCACGGAGTCCTGGCCGGGTGAGGAGGACCTGCTCGACCTGGGCAGCGAGTCGCTCGAACGGTGGCCCGCGTTCGCGGACGAACTCGGGGTCGAGCTGTTGCGGGCGGGCACCATCTCGGCCGCGTTCGACGCCGCCGACGCGGGCCAGCAGGACGTACTCGCCGAGCACCTCGCGTCGCGGGGTCGAGCCGTCGAGCGGCTGAGCGGGCGCGAGCTGCGGGCCAGGGAACCGGCGATCGGTCCTCGGGTCCGCAGTGGACTGGTGGTGCCGGGCGACCTCGCCGTGGACAACCGGGAGCTGTTGCGGCGGCTGATGGGCGCCGCGACGGACGCCGGCGTGACCTTCGACCGGCGGGCGGCGGCGGCGGTCGAGCCGGGCGCGGTGCGGTTGCGGGACGGCGATGTGCTCGACTGCGACACGGTGGTGATCGCGGCCGGGGCCTGGTCCGCCGCCCTGCATCCGGCGTTGACGGGGCTGGTGCGGCCGGTCAAGGGGGAGATCCTGCGGCTGCGGGCCCGACCCGGCGCGCTGCCGCTGCGGCACACCGTGCGCGCGCTGGTCGAGTCCCGGCCGGTCTACCTGGTACCGCGCGCGGGCGACGAGCTGGTGCTCGGCGCCACCCAGTACGAGGCGGGCTTCGACGACGAGGTCACCGTCGGCGGCGTGCGGGACCTGCTCGCCGACGCCGAGCGCGTACTGCCGGGCATCGCCGAGTACGGGCTGACCGAGTGCGTGGCCGGGCTGCGGGCCGGCAGCCGGGACAACCTTCCGCTGCTCGGGTGGCTCGAGCCCGGTGTCCTGGTCGCGACCGGGCACCACCGCAACGGGCTGCTGCTCGCCCCGATCACGGCGGACGCGGTGCGCGCGATCGTCGACGGCGACCAACCGCCGACGACGACCCTGGCCGCCGACCCAGCCCGGCACGTTCCGACGAAGAGGTGAAGCGAATGCACGTATCGGTCAACGGGGAGACCCGGGAGCTGGCCGACGGGGCCACGGTCGCCGACCTCCTGGCCGCGCTCGGCATGCCGGCCGCGGGGATCGCGGTCGCGGTGGACGGCGAGGTGGTGACCCGCGCCTGGCACGCGCGCACGGTGCTGCCGGACGGCGCGCGGGTCGAGGTGCTCACCGCTGTGCAGGGAGGGTGACGATGGACGACCCACTGGTCATCGCGGGCCGGGAGTACTCGTCGCGGCTGATCACCGGTACCGGCGGCGCGTCGAACCTGGCGATCCTGGAGCGCGCGCTGGTCGCGTCCGGCACCGAGCTGACGACGGTGTCCATCCGGCGGGTGGACGCCGAGGGCGGCACCGGGGTGCTGGAGCTGCTCGCGCGGCTGGGGATCGACCCGCTGCCGAACACCGCGGGCTGCCGCACGGCCGCCGAGGCGGTGCTGACCGCGCGGCTCGCCCGGGAGGCGCTCGGCACGGACTGGGTGAAGCTGGAGGTCGTCGCCGACGACCGGACGCTGCTGCCCGACCCGGTCGAGCTGCTCGACGCGGCCCGCACGCTGGTCGACGACGGGTTCACCGTGCTGCCGTACACCAACGACGACCCGGTACTGGCGCTGCGGCTGGAGGAAGCCGGGTGCGCGGCGGTGATGCCGTTGGGCTCGCCGATCGGTACCGGGCTCGGCATCCGCAACCCGCACAACATCGAGCTGATCGTGGCGCGGGCCGGGGTGCCGGTGATCCTGGACGCCGGCATCGGCACCGCGTCGGACGCGGCGCTGGCGATGGAGCTGGGCTGCGCGGCGGTGCTGCTGGCGACGTCGGTGACCCGCGCGACCGACCCGGAGCGGATGGCCGCCGCGATGCGCCACGCGGTCACCGGCGGCCGCCTGGCCCGTGCCGCCGGCCGGGTGCCCCAGCGCTTCTGGGCACAGGCGTCCAGCCCGCCACGGTGATGCCCCGAAGGGCGTTCAGCTGAGGTCGGCGAGCACCGCGTTCCAGTCGTCGCGCTTGGACATGGCGCGGGAGACCGGGACCTTCTTGGTGCGGCCGTCGGGGGTGACGTGCGCGATCCGGTCGACGTCGACGATCAGGCGGGTGCCCTCGGAGCCGCCGAAGCGGCGGGTCGCGGGCCCGAGCAGGGCCTTGACCGCGATCGTGCGCGTGCCGGCGTCGTACAGGAAGTACGGGCGGGCGAACTGGAGGATCCCCAGCAACACCAGCAGCGGGCCGATGAACACCAGCGGCGAGAAGTCACCGAGCAGGGTCACCCAGAGGCCGAGGACGAAGCAACCCGCGCCGACCACCAGCGTCGTCACGGCCCAGACCGGGTTGTAGGACACCCTCATCGAAACTCTCCTCTCCGCCGACGGGTCACACGGTAGTGCTCCCGCTCGACCGCTCCGCCCGCAGCTCCGCGACCTCGGCCCGCAGCGCGCGCAGCTCCTCCAGGATCAGCGCGTCCGACGCCGCCTGGTCGGCCGCGTGCCGGTCCTCCGCCTCCACCAGATCGTCGGTGACCTGCTTCTCCATCCCGCTGACGATCACCGCGATGAACAGGTTCAACACCGCGAAGCTCGACACCAGGATGTAGATCACGAAGAAGATCCAGGCCAGCGGCGCCTGCGCCATCACCTCGCGGGCGATGTCCGGCCACGCCTCCCCGGTCATCGTCTGGAACAGGGTGAACAGCGTCGTGCCCAGCTCACCGAAGTACTCCGGGGCGATGTGGCCGAACAGCTTCGTCGCCATCACCGCGGCCACGTAGATGATCAGGCCGAGCAGCGCGCCGATCGACGCCATCCCGGGCACCGCCGCGAGCAGGCCGGACACCACCCGGCGCATCGCCGGCACGGCCGAGATCAGCCGCAGCACCCGCAGCACGCGCAACGCCCGCAGCACCGAGAACGGCCCGCTCGCCGGCAGCAGCGAGATGCCGACGATGAGGAAGTCGAACACGTTCCACGGGTCCCGGAAGAACCGCCAGCCGTACGCGTACAGCCGGCACGCCAGCTCCACCACGAAGATCCCCAGCACGATCCGGTCCAGGACGTGCAGCAGGCCGCCGACCGCTCCCATCACCGTGCTCGACGTCTCCAGGCCGAGGGTCACGGCGTTCAGCACGATCACCCAGATGACGACCTGCTGGAACCGCCTGTGCTCGACCAGTGCCCGCGCCAGCTCCCGCGACTTCCCCATGCGGGCAGCCTAAGGCCGACGGCTACCGCTCCGGCTCGATCGGAGGCAGACGCCACAGCGGCGACACCGGCCCGACACCGGAGCCCAGCGGGTAGGAGTGCGCGACCGAGCGGGTCACGAACGCCTTGCCGAACCGGACCGCGGCCGGCACGTCCAGGCCGCGGGCGAGCGCCGAGCTGATCGACGACGCCATCGTGTCGCCGCCGCCGTGGGTGTGCCGGGTGTCGATCCGGGCGGCCGGCAGCTCAAGGAACGTCTCGCCGTCGTAGAGCAGGTCGACGCACTCCGGGTCGTCGTACAGGTGCCCGCCCTTGACCAAGGTCCATTGTGGACCGAGTGCGTGCAGGGCGCGGGCCGCATCGCGGGCCTCGTCCCGGCTCCGCACGGTGATCCCGGTGAGCAGCCGGACCTCGTCCAGGTTCGGCGTGACCAGCGTGGCCCTCGGGAACAGCTCGCCGCGCAGCGCGTCCATCGCGTCGTCGCGCAGCAGCGGGTTGCCGTGCATGGACGCGGCCACCGGGTCGACGACGAACGGGATGTCGCCGTCGCGTCCGATGTGGACCTTGTCGCACGCCTTCGCCACCGCGGCGATGACCTCCGCGGTGGCCAGCATGCCGGTCTTGGCCGCCTGCACGCCGATGTCCTCGACGACGGTCTCGATCTGCGCGGCGACGACGTCGGGCGGGATCACCGAGACCCCGCTGACGCCGAGCGAGTTCTGCACGGTGACCGCGGTGATCGCGGTCGTCCCGTGCACCCCGCAGGCGAACAGCGTGCGCAGGTCGGCCTGGATGCCGGCGCCGCCGCCGGAGTCGGAGCCGGCGATGGTCAGCACCCGGGGCGGGGTCTCGGTCACGGCTCGGTCACCGGCAGGTAGACGCGGTCGCCGTGGTCGTGGAACCGCTCGGACATCTCCTCCATGCCGGCCTCGATCGCGGCCACAGTGGACAGTCCGTGCTCCTCGGCGTACTTCCGCACGTCCTGGGTGATCCGCATGGAGCAGAACTTCGGCCCGCACATCGAGCAGAAGTGCGCGGTCTTCGCCGGTTCGGCGGGCAGCGTCTCGTCGTGGAAGGAACGCGCGGTGTCCGGGTCGAGCGACAGGTTGAACTGGTCGGTCCAGCGGAACTCGAACCGCGCCCGCGAGAGCGCGTCGTCCCACTCCTGCGCGCGCGGGTGACCCTTGGCCAGGTCGGCCGAGTGCGCGGCGATCTTGTAGGTGATCACGCCGGTCTTCACGTCGTCCCGGTTCGGCAGCCCGAGGTGCTCCTTGGGGGTGACGTAGCAGAGCATCGCGGTGCCCGCCCAGCCGATCTGGGCGGCGCCGATCGCCGAGGTGATGTGGTCGTAGGCCGGCGCGATGTCCGTCGCGAGTGGACCGAGGGTGTAGAACGGCGCCTCGCCGCAGAGCTCCTCCTCGAGCCGGACGTTCTCCGCGATCTTGTGCATCGGCACGTGGCCGGGGCCCTCGATCATCACCTGCACGTCGTGCTCGCGGGCGATGTGGGTCAGCTCGCCGAGCGTGCGCAGCTCGGCGAACTGGGCCTCGTCGTTGGCGTCGGCGATGCTGCCCGGCCGCAGCCCGTCGCCGAGGGAGAAGGTGACGTCGTAGGCGCGCAGGATCTCGCACAGCTCGACGAAGTGCTCGTACAGGAAGGACTCCCGGTGGTGCGCGAGGCACCAGGCGGCCATGATCGAGCCGCCGCGGGAGACGATCCCGGTGACCCGGCGGGCGGTCAGCGGCACGTAGCGCAGCAGCACGCCGGCGTGCACGGTCATGTAGTCGACGCCCTGCTCGCACTGTTCGATCACGGTGTCCCGGTAGACCTCCCAGGACAGCTTCGCCGGGTCGCCGTTGACCTTCTCCAGCGCCTGGTAGATCGGCACGGTGCCGATCGGGACCGGCGAGTTGCGCAGGATCCACTCCCGCGTCTCGTGGATCCGCTTGCCGGTGGACAGGTCCATCACGGTGTCCGCGCCCCAGCGGGTGGCCCAGACCAGCTTGTCCACCTCGTCCTCGATGGACGACGAGACGGCCGAGTTGCCGATGTTCGCGTTGACCTTGACCAGGAACTTCTTGCCGATGATCGCGGGTTCGACCTCGGGGTGGTTGCGGTTGACCGGGATCACCGCGCGGCCGATCGCGACCTCCTGGCGCACGAACTCGGGGTCCATCCCCTCGCGCGCGGCGACGAACCGCATCTCCTTGGTGATCACGCCGGCCTTCGCGTAGGCCAGCTGGGTGACGGCGCCGTTGACGGGTTCGAGCGCCCAGTCGGCACGGAGCCGGTCGAGTCCGGTGTGGACGTCGATGGTGGCGTCGGTGTCGGTGTACGGGCCGGAGGTGTCGTAGAGGTCGAGGTGCTCGCCGTTGGTCAGGTTCACCCGCCGGAAGGGCACCCGCAGCCCGTCGACGTCGTGATACGCCTTGGTGGATCCGGTGATCGGCCCGGTGGTGACACTCGGGCGGACGGAACGGTCGTCAAGAGCCGTCATGGAACAAGCCTCCCTACGCCGGCATTACCCGGTCAGGTTCAGGCGGTCGGCAAGGCCGGGTCCGTGTGGACGCCACTTGCCCTCTCAGCCCGCTGTGGCGCGAGCTCCCGCGCGATGTTGAGTTCTCGCCCTCGACCATAGCCAGCGGTTCGGGTCGCTGCCAAGGGTGCGGTGTTCAGGTCTCGGTGGCCAGCCTGATTCCGAGCCCGATCAGGACGGCGCCGGACAGGCGTTCCAGCCAGCGGTGCCGCAGCCAGCCGACCGCCCGGCTCAGCAGGCTGGCGATGATCAGGTACCAGACGGTGTCGACGAGGACCCAGAGCGCGGCCAGCAGGACGAGCTCGTCGCGGCCGGCGCCGAACTGGGGCAGGAACGAGATCGCGAACACGGCGAGCTTCGGGTTGGCGAGGTTCACCAGCAGCCCGGCGCGGAAGCCGCCGCCAGAGGTGGGGGCCGTCGGTTCGCGGGTGCGACCGATGAGCGCCCGGACGCCGAACACCAGGAGCACCCCGACGCCGACGACGCGCAGCACCTGGTAGGCGATCTCGTTCGCCACGAGGAGCACGGATAGGCCGAGCGCGGCCGCCAGCGCCCACAGCGCCACCCCCGTCTGCAGCCCGGCGACGGTCGCGTAGGCGCCGCGCCGGCCCCCGCGCACCGCCTGGCGGACGAGCATGGCGGTGCCGACCCCGGGCACGAGCGCGAGCAGCAGTGAGGCGAGCAGGAAGGCGCCGAGACTCGACCACGTCATCCGCCCATCCTGCGCCGGAACGCGGCCGGACTCGATCGAGTTTCCGTGACCTCGGCGAACCTGCGGTAAGGTGCCCGGCACTGTGCGTGACCAGGGTTGGAGGCTGGGTGAGTTCGGACGGCTTCACAGTGGATCTTGACGCGCTCGGTGCGGCGGGCGCGCGGGCTGGCCGGTTGGCGGACGAGTTGACCGCGTCACCGGCGACCTTCCGGGGGGTCGAGGTGTTCGGGCACCGCCGGTTGAGCGAGGCGGTCACCGAGTTCGCCGAACGGGAGAGACGCGAGCGGGCGCGGCTGGCCGGCGTGGCGGAGTCGCTCCGGCACCGGCTCGTCGAGACGGTCCGGACCTACCGGCGGGCCGACGAGGACGGTGCCGGCCGGTTCGGCGGCATCGCGTGACCCGGAAGACCGTCCGGGACCTGGTGCCGGGCGACCCGGAGCAGATCTGGCTGCTGGCCGACTCGTACAACCGGATGGCGCGCGCCGTCGAGGACGTCGGCCGTGGTTTCCGCTCGCTGGACGTCGGCGGCTGGAACGGACGCGCCGCCGAGGCGTTCCACGCGTGGCTCGAGCGGCAGCCCCGGCGCTTCCAGGACGCGGGCGACGGCTACGGCCGGGTCGCCGCCGCCCTGGACACCTACGCCTCGGTCCTCGCCTGGGCGCAGCGCCAGGCCGGCGAGGTGATCGCCCTCGGCGGCACGGACGAGCCGCCCGCCTCGCCGCGCCGGCCCGCGTCCGTGCTCACCGCGACCCAGCAGGCCGAGCTCACCGGGGTGATCACCGGGCCGGACGAGCCGGAACCGGTCCGGGTCGACCAGCGGGCGCAGGTGCTCAGCACCTACCACCGCGCGCTCGCCATGCTCGACACGGTCGGCGACGAGTCGGCGAGCGAGATCGCCGCCGCCGCCAGGGCGACCGCCGTGCCGGCCCCGACCGCTTCTCCCGCGCCCGCTCCCACCAGCCTCGTGGTGCACCACGTGGTGCCGCCGCCGGCGCCCGGGAACTGGCTAGACCCCGCCGCGCTGCGCGACGACCCGCGGGACTGGGCCGCCGCCATCACGCGGATCCGCAGGCGGCTGCGCTGGGACGGTCTCGACCGCCTGGTCCAGCACGTCTTCGAGGGCCACTACCGGCCGGGCAGGGCGAGCTACACCGGCTACCACCACCGCGAGGGCGGCGTCGACCACGGCGTGCTGCGCGTCGTCGAGATCATCGACGGGCCGGACCGGCACGGTGTCTACACGGCCTTCGTGCGCGGACCCCGGTCGACCGAGACCAAGAAGAGCTCGTTCTTCCCGGACTCCTGGTCCCGCGCCGAGGTCCTGCACGCCGTGCGGACCGCGTTCGTCGGCGCCATGCGGAACGGGCGCTTCGACCCGGTTGGACGCCGCTTCCGCGGGGAATACCGGGGAGTGCGGATCGACGGCTACGTCAAGGAACGCCCGGCCGAACCAGGCCTGTCCGACATCGTCACGGCGTACCCGCGCCGCGCCAGGAACCGCCGGAAGCGCACATGAACCACGCGACGGCCCAGATCCACTTCGCCATCGTCGACGACGAGCTGGCGGTGACCGCGCCACCCGCGCTGGCGCCGCTCGTCGACTTCTTCGAGATCGAGGTCGGCACCAGCGACGCCATGCTGGACGAGGTCGAGCACCACGTCCGACACGACCGCACCTGGCGGTTCACCGGCGACGCCTGCCGGCTGCGGCTCGGCGTCGAGGACGTCGTCGTCGAGCACACCCACACCGGTGCCAGCGCCACCGTCCCGCGCACCGAGTTCCGCGGCCTGCTCGCCGACCTCCGTGCCGTCCTCGCCGTGGACTGAGCTTGTGGACTGAGCCGTGGACTGAGCCGTGGACTGAGCCGTGGACTGAGCCTCAGCCCACGGTGAGCTCGGTCGGGCGGGCGAACACGTCGACCATGGCGCCGTTGCGCAGGACGGTGACGGCGAGGTCGGTGCCGATCACCTCGGCGAAGAGCTGGCGTTGGATGCCCTGGGCGTTGTGCACCTGCTCGCGGGCCACGGTCAGGATCAGGTCGCCCTTGCACAGGCCGGCGCGGTTCGCCGGGCCGCCGGACACGACCTCGATGACCCGCAGGCCCGCCCGCTGGCCGGTGCGTTCGGCGACGTCGTCCGGGAGCGGCGCGGGGACGCCGATCACGCCCAGGTACGCGCGGCGGACCCGGCCCTCGACCATCAGGGTGTCGATGATGCGGCTCGTCGTGCGGTTGATCGGGACGGCGAGGCCGAGGCCGTAGCCCGCGACGGCGGTGTTGATGCCGACGACCCGGCCGGCGGCGTCGGCCAGCGCGCCGCCGGAGTTCCCGGGGTTCAGCGCCGCGTCGGTCTGGATCACGTCCTCGATGACGCGGGCGGCCTGGCCCTGGCGCACCGGGAGCGACCTGCCCAGACCGCTCACCACGCCGGCGGTCACCGAGCCGGACAGGCCCATCGGGCTGCCGACCGCCACCACCAGCTGGCCGACGACGAGCGCGTCCGAGTCGCCCAGCTCGACCGGTGGGGGAGCGGCCGACGCCCGGATCACGGCGAGGTCGGACAGCGGGTCGACGCCCACCACCTCGAAGTCGGACTCCGAGCCGTCGGAGAACGTCGTCGTGCCGTGCCGGTGGCCGTCGATCACGTGTGCGTTGGTCAGCAGGTGGCCGTTCTCGGTGAACGTGACGGCCGAGCCGCTGCCCCGGCGCAGCGTCACGCTGGCGACGTGCGGGGTCAGGGTGCGGGCCACCGCCGTCACCGTGCGCGAGTAGGCGTCCAGGGCCTCGTGATCCGACAACGCCACCACCGCCCGTCTGATTACACCGTTGCACCCACTACAAGTGTGCGTCAGCGGACGGTTGTTCCGTGTTCGCCGAGAGAAGAAACCCGAGAGAAGAACCGCTCAGCGCACTTCCGGCTCGACCTGCGTCGCGGGGTCCCAGGACAGGCCCGGCCCGCCCCAGCCGTTGCGCTTGAGCATCCGCTTGGACTCCCTGGCGTGCCGGCCCACCAGCCTGCTCAGGTACAGCAACCCGTCCAGGTGATCCGTCTCGTGCTGCAGGCACCGCGCGAAGAACCCGGTGCCCTCCACCTCGATCGGCGTGCCGTCGACGTCCTGGCCGGTCACCTTCGCCCACGGCGCCCGCCCGGTCGGGAACGCCTCGCCGGGCACCGACAGGCAGCCCTCGAAGTCGTCGTCCGGGTCCGGCATCGTCTCGGGGCGGTCCGGGATCTCCAGCGACGGGTTGACCACCACACCGCGGTGCCGCACCCCCTCGTCGTCGGGGCAGTCGTAGACGAACACGCGCAGGTCGACACCGATCTGGTTGGCCGCGAGCCCGGCCCCGTGCGCGGCGGCCAGCGTGTCGAACATGTCCTCGACTAGGGTGCGGAGGTTGTCGTCGAACTCCTCGACCCGGCGGACCGGGTTGTGCAGCACCGGGTCGCCGGCGATTCGGATCGGATGAACGGCCATGGGTCCAGACCCTAACGAAGCATCCGTGATGTAATGACAACCGGCGAATCACAGCAGTGTGATTCCACCAGCAGCAGCAGAGCTTCGTGGCGAGGAGCCGGATGAACGCCGCAGAGTTGCCGGACCCCACCGAACCGCCGGTGGCCGCCGTACCACCGGCGCGTGGCTCGGCCGACGACGCTCTGACTCTGCGTGAGCGCGAGATCCTCGCCTTCGAGCGCCAGTGGTGGAAGTACGCCGGCGCCAAGGAACAGGCCATCCGCGAGCTGTTCGACGTCTCCCCGACGCGCTACTACCAGCTGGTGAACCGGCTGATCGACAAGCGCGCGGCCCTGGAGGCCGATCCCATGCTGGTCAAGCGCCTGCGGCGGCTGCGCGGCGGCCGGGAGCGCGTCCGCTCGGCGAGGCGAACCGGCCGATGACCTCCCCCGAGCCGTCCGCGACGCGACCGCTGCGGGTCGCGGGTCTGGCGCTGCTCGGCGTCGCCGCGATCGCGCTGGTGATCGGGCTCGTCTCGATGTTCGGCGGCAACGGCGACGACCAGGCCGACGGCGACAACCAGCAGCCGCCGGCGACGACGTCCGCCGAGCCCACCGGGTCCCTGCCGCCGCCCTCGTCCGGTGCCGGGTCGACCTCGGTCTCGCCGAACCCGACCACCACGACAACGACGACCACCACCACGACGACGCCGGGGACGAACGTTCCGGCGCCGCCCGGCGGGGACGGCAACGGCGAGTCGACCAAGACCGAGCCGGTGCGCGTCTACAACAACAGCACGATCGGCGGCCTTGCGTCGCGGGCCGCGGACGAGCTGCGGGAGTCCGGCTGGGACGTCGCCGAGGTGGGCAACTACCCGAGCGGGGTCATCCCGACCACCACCGTGTACTTCCGGCCGGGCACGGCCGAGGAGGCCCAGGCGGAGCTGCTCGGCGACGAGTTCGGCATGCGGGTCGAGCCGCGCTTCCCCGGAATCGAGGGGTTTGACCCCGGCCTGATCGTCATCGTCACCAACGACTACCAGGGGCCGGGCGGCGACCGCGACCCGACCGAGAAGAACGACAAGTAGTCGTCAGCGGGACGCCGCGTACGCCTCCAGGGTCGCCAGCTGCGCCGGGTCCAGCGACGGCCGGACCGCCTCCCGCGCGGTGGCCAGGTGGGTCGCGGTGACCTCGGTGGCGTCCAGCGACTCCCGCATCGCGGTCAGCGCGGCCTCGCGGACCAGGGCGGCGCAGTCGGCCGCCGAGTAGCCGTCCAGCTCCCCGGCCAGCGCGTCGAGGTCCACGTCCGCCGCCAGCGGCGTGTTCCGCGCCGCCGCCCGGAGGATGTCCCCACGCGCCCCGGCGTCCGGCGGCGGAACGTACACCAGCCGCTCCAGCCGGCCGGGACGCAGCAGCGCCGGATCGATCAGCTCCGGGCGGTTGGTGGCGCCGAGGACCACCACGTCCCGCATCGGCTCCACGCCGTCCAGCTCGGTCAGCAGCGCGGCCACCACCCGGTCCGCCACGCCGGAGTCCGAGGACTGGCCCCGGCGCGGCGCCAGGGCGTCCACCTCGTCCAGGAACACCATCGCCGGCGCCGCCTCCGCGGCCCGGCGGAACAGCTCGCGCACCGCGCGTTCCGACTCGCCGACCCACTTGTCCATCAGCTCGGCGCCCTTGACCGACAGCACGTTCAGCTTCCCGGTGCCGGCCAGCGCCCGCACCAGGAACGTCTTGCCGCAGCCCGGCGGCCCGTACAGCAGCATCCCCCTCGGCGGCGCCACCCCGAGCCGCGCGAACGAGTCCGGGTAGCGCAGCGGCCACAGGATCGCCTCGGTCAGCGACTGCTTGACCTCCGCCATGTCGCCGACCGCGTCCAGGGTCAGGCCACCGGTCTGCAGGGTGTCCGAGGTGGACATCGAGGTCGGCCGGACCGTCTCCGACGCGCCGAGCAGGTCCTCGGCCGTGATCGTCGGCGCCTCGGCGTCCTTGTCCCGCAGCGCGGCCCGCACGGCGGCCTCGCGGCGCAGCGCCACCAGGTCGGCCGCGACGAACCCTGGGGTCCGTTCTGCCACCTCGCCGAAGTCCACACCGGACTCGACCGGGAGGTCGCGGAGCAGCACCCGCAGCAGGTCGGTGCGGGTCTTGGCGTCCGGCAGCGGCAGGCTCAGCGAACGGTCCAGCAGGTCGACGCCGCGCACCCGGGGGTCGACCGCCTCCGGGTGCGCCGTGGTCGCCACGATCGCGCGGCCCGGGGTGCGGATGGCGGCCCGCAGGGTGTCGATCACGACCGTCGACAGCGGGGGCGGGTTGCTCGCCGGGAGCAGGGCGTCGAGGTCGGTCAGCAGCAGCACCGACGGCGTGTCGCCGGCCCGGATCGCCTCGGACAGCCGCGCGGACGCCGCGTTCGGCTCCAAGGCGGCCAGGGTCGGCGCGGCCAGCTCGGTCACCGACGCGCCGGCCGCCTTCGCCACCGAGCGGACCACGGTCGCCTTGCCGACCCCCTCTGGGCCGGTGAGCAGGGCACCCAGCTGGGCGGCGGCGCCGAGCCTGGTCAGCAGCTCCGGCCGGTTGAACGCCAGCTCGAACCACTCCGCCAGCCGGTCGGCGACCTCGCGGGCGCCGACCAGGTCGGTCACCGGCGGAGGCGCCTCGACCACCGGCTCCGGGACGTCGACGGCGACCGGTTCGGGCGCCGGGGTGGTGACCGTGCCGCCGGGCCCGGCCAGCTGCGCGGTGGGGGCGGCCTCACCGGTGCGGGCGCCGTCCCGCCAGCCGACGACGGTCGACGGGTGCACCGCGACCGGGCCGTCCGGCTCGGCGGCGGTCACGGTCAGTAGCTCGTTGGTCCAGGTGGTGCCGATGGCCCGCGACAGCCTGCCGCGCACGGCGGACAGGTCCGAGCCGGGCGGCGGCGCCAGGTCCTGCGGCAGCAGGGACACCGCGTCACCGACGGTCAGGATCTTGCCGATCAGCGCCAGCCGCACGGTCTCCGGCGTCAGCGACAGCGACGCCAGCCGGGAGCCGGACACGGTCAGCGAGCGGGCCGGCCGGACCTCGGCGGGTGCCACGACGACCTCGGCGCCCTCGGTGACCCCGAGGTTCGACATGGTCACGTCGTCCAGCAGCACCACGCCGGGCGGGCCGTCGCCGGTGGCGGCCAGCGCCGCGCTCACCCGCGCTCCGGTCAGCCGCACCCCGTCCCACGGCTCGACGCCCAGCGCGTCCAGCACCTCCGGGTGCAGGCGCACCACGCCGCGGCGGGTGTCGACGGCCGACGGCGTGAGCCGGACGGTGAGCGTGATCTGCGGCATGAGGCGAGACTACTGGTCACCGCCGCGCGGCCGGCTCTGGTCACGGTTCTGGTTTCGGCGCAGTCCGGTCCGTCGCCAGCCGCGTCCGCGCACCGAGCGGCGCACCCGGGTGGAGTCGGTCGGCAGCACCAGCGTGGCCCGGCGACCGTCGTCCTGGCCGTTGCCGTTGCGGCGGCCCGGCCACACCGCGCGCTTGGCCGCGCCGGCGACCTTGCGGATCGGCGGGCGCAGGCCCAGCCGCCTGCCGTGCGCGCGGCGGATGGCGCGGCGCTCACGCGGCGGCACGTCCCAGGCCTCCGGGTGGTTGGCCAGCCAGTGGTTGCGGCGCACCGCGTACGGCACGTGCAGCAGGTAGACCACCAGGAACGCGGCCAGCGCGAGCATCGGGTACGTGATCACCGCGGCGGCCAGCAGGCCGACCAGCACCAGCAGCGGCGCGACCAGCCGGGCCGGCACCCGGAACGTCTTCAGCGACAGCGTCGGGATCCGGCTGATCAGCAGCGCCGCGACGGCGACCGTCCACACCATCACCACCGGCCCGGACGACCACCAGCCGTCCCGGCCGACCTGGATGGTCAGGATCAGCGGCAGCAGCGCGAGCAGCCCGCCGGCCGGCGCCGGCACGCCGACGAAGAACTCCTTGGCGTACGGCGGCTGCTCGGTGTCGTCGAGCAGCGTGTTGAACCGGGCCAGCCGCAGGATGATGCACACCGCGAACACGAGCGCGACCACCCAGCCGAGGCGGTTGCCGTCGAACTTCCAGATGTAGAGCACCAGCGCGGGCGCGACGCCGAAGGAGATCGCGTCGGCCAGCGAGTCCAGCTCGGCGCCCATCTTGCTGGTGGCGTCCAGCAGCCGCGCGATCCGGCCGTCGAGGCTGTCCAGCACCGCCGCCACCGCGATCGAGGCGATCGCCGCCGGCAGGTTGCCGCCGAGGGTGAACTGGACGGCCGACAGCCCGGCGCACACGGCCAGCACCGTGATGGCGTTCGGCAGCAACCGAACGCCGGACGACCGGGAGACCACTCAGCCCTCCGGCAGCTCGGCGAGCACCGTCTCGCCGCCGATGGTGCGCTGGCCCGCCTCGACCAGCACCCGCGACGACGGCGGCACGTAGAGGTCGACCCGCGACCCGAACCGGATCAAACCGTAGGTGTCGCCGGCCCGAACCTTCTCGCCCGCGCCGATCTGGCAGACGATCCGGCGCGCGACCAGCCCGGCGATCTGCACCACGGCCACCTCGTGACCGTCCGGAGTGGACAGTAGGACGGAGTTGCGTTCGTTGTCCTCGCTGGCCTTGTCCAGGTCGGCGGACAGGAACTTGCCCGGCTTGTACTCCACCCGCTCCACCACACCGGACACCGGCAGGCGCTGCACGTGGACGTCGAACACGGACAGGAACACGCTGATCCGCAGCATCTCCCGGTCGCCGAGGCCCAGCTCGGCCGGCGGGGCGGCGAGCACCACGTGCGACACGGTGCCGTCCGCGGCGGCGACCGCGAGGCCGGGCCGGGACGGCGTGACCCGCTTGGGCTCACGGAAGAACCAGGCGATCGCCGCGGTCAACACGGTGCCGACCAGCCCGAGGCGGCGGGAGAGCCGGCGGAGGAGGAACGTGCCGGCGGCGGCGCCCGCGACGAACGGGCGACCAGCCGGGTGCATCGGCGGCACGATGCTGCGGGTCAGGGCGACGAGCCGGGTCAGCGCGCCCGACTCAGGAGGCTCTGTGTGGTCGGTCGTGGGTTCGTTCATCGATGCGGAGATCCCTCGCACGGTGCCTGGTTTGGGTGGATCCGGATACGCACCACGCTACGCCCACTGCGGAAAGTGACGCCCTCACCCTCGCCGCCGCGCTCCGGCCGGCCGTGCATCCCCCGACGACATGCACGTGCCGGCCGGTCGACCGGTACCGCACGGGCAGTGTACGACCGCGCACGGCAGGTGAACAAGGGCGAACCGTGTGTGACCGGATTCAGTGCAGCAGCACCACGTCGACCTGCTCGCCCGCCGGCACCACCGTGACCCCCTCCGGCACCTCGATCAGGCAGTCCGACGCGGCGAACGACGCCAGCAGGTGCGAGCCCGGCCCACCGACCGGCCGGACCGTGTCGCCGTCCAGGTGCCCGCGCCGGTACTGCCGCTTCCCGGCCGGCGACCGCAGCTCCTCGGTGGTCCGCGCGACGGCCCTCGGCCGCCCGGCCTCCCGGTGCCCCATCGCGGCCAGCAGCGCGGGCCGCACGAACAGCTCGAACGACAGCGCCGTGGACACCGGGTTGCCGGGCAGCGTCACCACCGGCAGCGCACCGAACCGGCCGCAGCCCTGCGGCCCGCCCGGCTGGATCGCGACCCGCAGGAACTCCACGCCCTGCCCGGCCAGCGCGTCCTTGACCACCTCGTACGCGCCCGCGCTCACCCCGCCGGAGGTCACCAGCAGATCCGCGTCGGCGGCGTGCGCGGCGACCGCGTCGTGGAACGCGGCCACGTCGTCCGGCACGAACCGCAGCAGCGTCGGCACGGCGCCCAGCTCCCGCGTCGCCGCCGCCAGCAGCGTGCCGTTGGACTCGTAGATCTGCCCGTGCCGCAACGGGTTCCCCGGCGCCACCAGCTCGGTGCCGGTGGACAGCACCAGCACCCGCGCCGGCCGGTGCACCGGCAGCTCCGCACGGCCGACCGCCGCGGCCAGCCCGATCCGCGCCGGCCCGAGCACGCTGCCGGCGGTGAGCACCGTCGCGCCGCCCGCCACGTCCTCGCCAGCGCGCCGGATGTGCGTGCCCGCCGCCACCGCGGCCGACACCACCACCCGCTGCTCGCCCCCGTCGGTGTCCTCGACCTTCACCACCGAGTCCGCGCCGGGGGGCACCGGCGCGCCGGTCATGATCCGGTGCGCGGTGCCGGGCGCCAGTGGCACCACGTCGGTGCGCCCGGCCGGGATGTCCTCGGGCACCGGCAGCGTGACCGGCGTGTCCGGCCCGGCGCCGGCCACGTCCTCGGCGCGCACCGCGTAGCCGTCCATGGCGGAGTTGTCGAACGGGGGCAGCGCGACCGGCGAGACCACGTCCCGCGCGAGCACGAGGCCGAGGCAGTCGGCGAGCGGCAGTTCGACGACCGGGGTCGGCGGCACCAGGGCGGCGACGCGGGCGCGGTAGGCGTCCACGCTGAGCGGGGTCTGTGGCACGTTCCGCATCCTGCCTCCTCGGCCGCCGCGTACGGTAGGCGAGGCGGAGGCGTGACATCACGGAGGTGCAGGTGCAGGTCCGCACTCGGCACACCCCGTCGTCCGGGGTGGCCCGGTTGCTGCTGGCACCCGGTGAGGCGGTGCTGGCCGACTACGCCGCGATGCTCGCCACCAGCTACGGCGTGTCCGTCACCCCGGCGCAGGGCGGGTCCCGGGGCAAGGCGCGGCGCGCGGTGTTCACCGCGCCGGCCGAGGGCGGCTGGGTCGACGTGGCGCCCGCGCTGCCCGGCGACGTCTACACCCTGCAGCTGGACGGCACGGACGGCTGGTGCGTGCAGCGGGGGAGCAGGCTCGCGGTACCGGCGACGGTGCGCACCGACGCGCAGTGGCCGGGGTTCCGGGCACTGTTCGGCGCCGACGTCGGGTTCCTGGAGCACGTCTCCGGCGACGGCGCGGTGGTGCTGGCCTCGTGCGGGTCGCTGGACGTGGTGACGCTGGAGGCGGGTGAGCTGATCACCGTCGAGCCGACGTCGCTGCTGGCCTACGGGGAGAAGACGCAGTGCCGGCTGCGTGCGGTGAGCCCGTCGCTGCCGCAGTCGCTGCGCACCGGGGAGGGGCTGCTGCTGGACTTCGCCGGTCCGGGTCAGCTGCTCGTCCAGACCCGCAACCCGTACGCGATGGCGGCCTGGCTGAACGCCGCGAACGGGGCGCGTTGACACTTGTGCACAACCGGCCGCGCGGCCCGTGCGGCGAACGTTAGGCTCGCTGGCGTCGGGGTGCACGGAATGAATGGATGAGCAGTGGCGGAGGACCTCACCGGGCGTCGCCTGGGGCACTACCGGATCGACGGTGTGCTCGGTAAGGGCGGTATGTCCGTGATGTACCGCGCGACCGACATCCGGCTGGGCAGAAAGGTCGCCCTCAAGGTCATCGCCGAGCACCTGACCGAGGACCCGGAGTTCCGCGAGCGGTTCGTCGACGAGGCCCGCAACACCTCCGCGATCGACCACGCGAACGTGGTGCCGCTGTACGACTTCGGTGAGGTCGACGGCCTGCTCTACATCGCCATGCGGCTGGTCGACGGCTCGGACCTGGCGTCGCTGATCAAGGACGGCCCGCTCAAGCCGGAGCGCGCGCTCGCGCTGCTCGGCCAGGTCGCCGAGGCGCTGGACAACCTGCACGAGCGCGGCCTGGTGCACCTGGACGTCAAGCCGGCCAACGTGCTGGTCACTAGCCGCGAGTCGACCGCCGAGCACATCTACGTCGCCGACTTCGGCCTGACCCGTCGCGGCGCCACCGGCCACCGCACCCGAGGCGGCGACTTCCTCGGCTCACCGACCTACGCCGCGCCCGAGCACCTGCGCGGCGAGCCGGTCGACGCGCGCACCGACGCGTACTCGCTGGCCTGCGTGCTGTTCGCCTGCCTGACCGGCCGCCCGCCGTTCCAGGGGCCGGTGCCCGAGGTGATCCAGGGCCACCTCAACCGGGACGTGCCGGCGCTGACCGAGCACGTGTCGCTGCCGCCCGCGATCGACGAGGTGATCCGGCGCGGCATGGCCAAGAGCCCCACGTCGCGCTACGGGAACTGCCGCGAGCTGATGGCCGCGGCCCGCCAGGCGCTGGCCGGTGTCGGGCAGCAGGCCGGGCAGCAGGCCAGGCGCCCGTCCGCGGTCCCGGTCGGCCCCCGGCCCGCCGGCCCAGCGCAGAACCGACCGCCCGGCCCCGGCGCCTACCCGTCCCGACCGCCCGCCGGTCGTCCGCCGCAGGGCACGCCGCCCGGTGGGTACCAGCGGCCGCAGGTGCCGGCCGGCACCCACTCGTCGTCGGCCGACCCGGTGCGGCTGCGCCCGCCCGTGCCGGCCGGGCCGAGCACCGCGTTCACCTCGGACTCCGGCGGCTCGTCGCGCTGGCTGGTGCCGGTGATCGTCGGTCTGGTGGCGATCGGGCTGATCGTGGGCGCGATCCTCCTGTTCACCTCCGGTGGCGACGACGGTGGCGGCGGGGACCAGCGGGAGCAGGAGCAGAGCTCGAACGCGACGCCGCCATCGATCAAGGTCGGCGACTAGCCCGAAACGGGTGGCTCTGACCTGCGGTTCTTGCACTCTCGTGGTCCGAGTGCTAAACACGGTTCTGGCAGTCGGTAGTTCCGAGTGCCAGAGTTGAGGTCGGGACGGTGAGGCCGGCGGTGCCGGTCGTCCGTCGCGGGCACCGAGCCTGGCCACGCATCGTGAACGTCCAAAACGGAGGACCTACACCGCAATGGCCAAGTTGATCGCGTTCGACGAGGACGCGCGCCGCGGTCTCGAGCGGGGCCTGAACACCCTCGCTGACGCCGTCAAGGTGACGCTCGGCCCCCGTGGCCGCAACGTCGTGCTCGAGAAGAAGTGGGGCGCGCCCACCATCACCAACGATGGTGTCTCCATCGCCAAGGAGATCGAGCTCGAGGACCCGTGGGAGAAGATCGGGGCCGAGCTCGTCAAGGAGGTCGCCAAGAAGACCGACGATGTCGCGGGTGACGGCACCACCACCGCGACCGTGCTCGCCCAGGCGCTCGTGCGCGAGGGCCTGCGCAACGTCGCCGCCGGCGCCGACCCGCTGTCGCTCAAGCGCGGCATCGAGCAGGCCGTCGAGGCGGTGACCGAGCAGCTGCACAAGGCCTCCAAGGAGGTCGAGACCAAGGAGCAGATCGCCGCGACCGCGTCGATCTCCGCCGCTGACACCACGATCGGCGAGCTGATCGCCGAGGCGCTGGACAAGGTCGGCAAGGAAGGCGTCGTCACCGTCGAGGAGAGCAACGCGCTCGGCATGGAGCTGGAGCTCACCGAGGGCATGCGCTTCGACAAGGGCTACCTGGCCGGTTACTTCGTGACCGACCCGGAGCGCCAGGAGGCCGTCCTCGACGACCCGTACATCCTGCTGTTCGGCTCGAAGATCTCGGCCGTCAAGGACATGCTCCCGGTCCTCGAGAAGGTCATGCAGGCCAGCAAGCCGCTGCTGATCATCGCCGAGGACGTCGAGGGCGAGGCCCTGGCGACCCTGGTGGTCAACAAGATCCGCGGCACCTTCAAGTCGGTCGCCGTCAAGGCGCCCGGCTTCGGTGACCGCCGCAAGGCGATCCTGCAGGACATCGCGATCCTCACCGGTGGCCAGGTCATCAGCGAGGACGTGGGTCTCAAGCTGGAGAACGCCGACATCTCGCTGCTGGGCCAGGCCCGCAAGGTCGTCGTCACCAAGGACGAGACGACCATCGTCGAGGGTGCCGGTGACGCCGAGCAGATCCAGGGCCGGGTCAACCAGATCCGCGCCGAGATCGACAAGAGCGACTCCGACTACGACCGCGAGAAGCTGCAGGAGCGGCTGGCCAAGCTGGCCGGCGGCGTCGCGGTGATCAAGGCCGGTGCCGCCACCGAGGTCGAGCTCAAGGAGCGCAAGCACCGCATCGAGGACGCGGTGCGCAACGCCAAGGCCGCCGTCGAGGAGGGCATCGTCGCCGGTGGTGGCGTCGCGCTCCTGCAGGCCGCCGAGCAGGCCTTCGCCGGCCTCAAGCTGACCGGCGACGAGGCCACCGGTGCCAACATCGTCAAGGTGGCGGTCGAGGCTCCGCTCAAGCAGATCGCCGTGAACGCCGGCCACGAGGGCGGCGTCGTGGTGGAGAAGGTCAAGGGCCTCCCGCAGGGCCACGGCCTGAACGCCGCGACCGGTGACTACGAGGACCTGCTCGCCGCCGGCGTGCCGGACCCGACCAAGGTCACCCGCTCCGCGCTGCAGAACGCCGCGTCGATCGCCGCGCTGTTCCTCACCACGGAGGCCGTCGTCGCCGACAAGCCGGAGAAGGCCGCCGCGGCCCCGGCCGGTGGCGACCCGACCGGCGGCATGGACTTCTGATCCACGCCAGCTAGTCAGGCCGTGTGGCCCGGACGCATCCCGCGTCCGGGCCACACGTCTTTCGCCGGGCGGAACCGTGCTCTGGCGAATATGCTCTGCGGGAATCTGCGGAGTATTGGGGAGATGTCATGCCGGGCAGCCACGACGGCATCAGCGAGGACCGGGTCCTGTTCGCCGAGGAGCTGCGCGCGCTGCGCAAGCTGAAGGGCTGGACCGTCGAGGAGTGCGGCGCTGCGATCAACTTCAGCGCGTCCACCATCAAGAGCATCGAGAGCTGCTACCGGGCGCCGACCGCCGAGCAGGCCAGGAAGCTCGACGAGGCGTTCGGCACTCCCGGCACGCTGGCTCGGTGTCAACGCCGGATCCGTGGCATCCCGCTGTCGGCGAACTTCCGCCCGTTCGCCCCGTACGAGGCCGAGGCCACGGTGTTGCGCACGTTCCAGCATGTGCTCGTCCCCGGTTTGTTCCAGACCGCCGATTACGCGCGCGTGCTCATCGCGAGCTACCCGGGCAACTGCCCCGACGAGGTGGCCGAGATCGTCGCGGCGCGGATGGAGCGCCAGGCCATCCTGGACCGCAAGGACCCACCATGGCTGTGGGTCGTGCTCGACGAGCAGGTGCTCCGCCGTGACGTCGGTGGCCCGGAGGTCATGCACGCCCAGCTGACCAGGCTGGTGGAGCTGACCGACCGGCCCAGGATCACCATCCAGCTCATCCCGGCCGACCTGCCGCACCCAGGGCTCGACGGTGCCTTCACCATCGCGGAGACCAAGCAGCCGCCCGCGATCGTGTACCTGGTGGGTCCGGAGGGACAGACCGTGGAGGACGCGGACACCGCCGCGAGGATGACGGTACTGTTCGACACGCTCCGTGCGGTCGCGTTGCCCACCGCCGCGTCCCGCGCGCTCATCGAGGAGGAGGCGCAGCGATGGAAGGAACTGGTCACTACGTGATCACTTGGCGCAAGTCCAGCTTCAGCGAGTCCCACGGCGGTGACTGCGTCGAGGTCGGTGTGGCCTGGCGCAAGTCCAGCTTCAGCGAGCCCAACGGCGGCAACTGCGTCGAGGTCGGCCCGACCGCCGACGCGATCCTGGTGCGCGACACCAAGAACCGCTCCGCCGGAACCCTCACCTTCGCCGCCACCGCGTGGCAGGCCCTCACCGCCACCCTCGCGGACCAGCCCCGCTAGGCGTCGAGCGGGAGGCAGACGCGGCAGAAGTCCTCGCCGAACGGGGTCAGGTGGAGGCTGCGGCGGACGACGCGGGGGGTGCGGCCGGCCTTGGTCATGGCGGCCTGGACGTCGGGTTGGACCTCGATGACCTGGTAGCGGTCTGGGTCCACCTCCTCGGGGGAGAACCAGACCAGGCCGAGGCGGAACAGGTTGTTCAGGTGCGCCTTCGTCCGGTCGAGGCGGCGGACACCGGCCTGGCGGCCCACCATCGACAGGCCGGCCTCGATCAGCTCGGAGCCGATGCCCAGCGGCCGGTTCGTGCGCACGTCGACCATCGGCTGCGGGCCCTCCACGGCGAGGAACCGCAGGATCCTGGCCTCGTCGGGCACCAGGTCGTCGAGGATGCGGGAGTACGCCGGGTGCATGTCCTCGACGTGGTGCACGTCCGCCGACTTGCGCAGCAGCTCGGCGCCCCGCGCCCGCAGGTCCGCCGGTGCGGGCGGGGGCGACGGCTCCGGTGCTGGCATGCCGAGCGCGTCCCTGGCCGCCGCGCGCAGCTCGGCACCCAGCTCGGTCACGATCTTCACCGGCGGCTCACCGGTGGCGAGGTCGCGGACCACCTTCTGTCCGGTGTGGACACCGGCGTTGACCAGCCACTGCGCCGTGCTCAGCCCGGTGTTCGCCGCGATGCGCAGCAGGCCGGTGGCCTCGCGGAACGTTGAAGACATCTCATACTCCGAAGATCGCCAGGTGCACCAAACCGGCACCGATACCGAGCACACCACCGTGCACGAACAGCAGCCACTCGTCCTGCTTGATCGCCGACCGCAGCAGCTCGTTGAACTCGTCCGAGCGCAGCTGGCGCATCTGCCTGGCCACGAACGCCCGGATCTTCGCCGACTGCTTCCGGCCGAACTCCGAGTCGCCGAACGCCGTCGCGAACTCCACCGCCTCGCTCGCCACCGCGTTCCGGATGCGGTCGTACCGCTCGGTGCCCATCCCGACCCGCACGGCCGTCCGGGCGAACCCCACCGCGTTGTCGACGGCCGGCCGCAGCGAGTCCTCCAGCAGCCGCCGCGTCCGGTCCGATCGCGGGCCGAACAGCAGCTCGTCGCCGACGTTGCGCATGTTGATCACGTCGTCGGCGATGATCGCGGCCATCACGTCGCTCACCTCCGGTTGCCGGCGCAGGAACAACCCGTGGAAGGTGAACGGGCCGACCCGCCGGGGGAACACCGGCTCGAAGATCAGCTTGATGCCGATCCAGTTCACCACCCAGCCGATCACCGCCCCACCCAGCGGCAGCACCCACCAGTACGGGAACGCCTCCAGCAGGAACACCAGCCCGATCCCCATCGGGAAGCCGAAGTAGAAGCCGAAGTTCTGCATGAACCGCAGCTCCTTGCGGCCCACCTCGCGGAGCATGTCGTTCATCAGCTCCGGGTGTTGCTCGAAGTGCCGGATCACCAGCAGCTTCGCGTCGATCAGCGCCTCGATGTGCTCGCCGAGCTGGTCGGTCAGCCCGCGGATGATCACCGGCAGCCGTTGCTGGATCCGCGCGTGCACGGCCTCCTTCACCACCGGCGGCAGGTCCTGCCACAGCCGGGGGTGCTCCCGCTCCATGATCCGCTCGACCACCCCGCGGACCTCCCCGCGCGCGGTGGCGGCGATGTGGTCGGCGATCGCGTCCGGTTCGAACTCGCGGTAGAAGTCGCCGATGCTGCCGACCTTCAGCAGCGCCTTGTCCACCGAGATGCTCGCCATCTTGGCCACCCGCGACGGGATGATGCCCTGCCAGCCGAACCGCCCGTCGTGCGTGATCGCCGGGATGACCTGCACCCGCCTCGGCAGGTACGGGTACAGGAACCGCAGGCCGGGCACCCGCACCCCGTGGAACCGCATCGGCTGGAACAGCATGATCACGCCGGTCCAGTTGGTGATGTAGCCGATCACGCCGGTGAACAGCGGCACCGAGATCAGGTGCGTCAGGAAGCGCGGATCACCCCACTCCAGCGCGACGTGCATCCCGACCCCGTTCCTCGACCTGCCCCATGGTCGACCCGGGGACGATCTTTGCGCAAACGGCCCCTAGCCGGCGCCGAGGAGGATGAAGGGGCGGCGCAGGGGATCCGCGGCGGTCGCCTCGGCCAACGCGCGGGCGGGCTGGGTGCCGGAGGCGAGCCGGCGGTGGTAGTCGGTCATGGTCTCGGCCAGGTCCTGGGCGTTGGGGCTGACCAGCCGGCGGTGGTAGTCGGTCATGGTGAGCGCGGCCGAGCGGTGGCCGACCTGGTTCACCGCCGCCACCACGGTCCGCGAGCCGCTCGCCAGCATCGCGCCGGCGAACCCGAGCGGCTCGTCACCGGGCCGGATGTGCGACAGCGCCAGCTCGCACGCGGCCAGCACGATGTGCTCCGGCGGCCGGTGCAGCCGCGCCACCTCGTGCGCCAGCAGCCCGCCGTCCACCAGCTCCAGCCGGGAGAACATCGCGTTCGCCGGCTCGTGCGTGCCGTGCGCGGCGATGTGCACCAGCTTCGCGCCGTCCATCGCGGCCAGTACCGCGCTGGTGGTGGCCCGCTCGCCGTCCAGGACGACCGCGTCCGGGTACACCGTGCGCAGGTGCGTCAGCTCGGACACCGACTCCGGCAGGTCCGGGCCGCTGACCAGCACGACCTTCCCGTCGGTGGCCGGCGCCTCCGCCGCGCTGACCCACGCCGTGGCCGACGGCGCCACCGACACCGCGCGGCCCCGCAGCGTCGGCAGCGACTCCCACGGTACCGAGTACAGCCCGCCGAACGGCACCACGACCAGCTCGCGGCCGTCGATCAGCTCCATCGGGATCCCGTTGTCGCCGAACAGGTACTCGTTCAGCGTCGCGATCCGGTGCAGCGCCGACTGGGACACGGCGCTGACCAGCGGCTCGATCAGGTCGTCCGGGGCGAGGGCGTCCAGGTCGGCGTGCAGCTGCCTGGCCACCTCCAGCGCCTGCTCCCGGCGCCCGAGCCGCACCAGCCGGGTCCGGCCGCCGCTGACCACGACGGCCGCCAGGTCCTCGCCAGGGCCGGCGAAGCTGATCATCGCGCGGTCGCCGAGGTGCTCGATGATCTCCTCCGGGGAGCACACCGGCCGGGGCTTGCCCCAGTGGCTGGTGTGCCAGCCGAGCCGGTTGACCTCGCGCTGCAACGCCGTCGACCGTCGCTCCAGGGGCGCGGTCGGCCTGCGCTCCAGCCTGGCCTGCTGGATCATCCGCAGTACCCCGCGCAGCTCGGTGACGGCCTCGGCCAGGGCCGGGTCGTCGATCGCGGGCTGCGGCTCGTACCGGTACACCTGCGCGCGGGTCTTCTCCTGCCAGGCCAGCACCCGGCGCGCGTCGGCGTCGGTGCTGGCGTCGGAGAGCACCAGGTTCAGCGCGAGCCTGGCCAGCTCCAGGCCGTGCACGGCGGTCCCGCACACCAGGTCCAGCCCGCCCATCCGGTCGCGGGCGGCGCCGAGCTCGTCGAGCCCGGCCCTGGCCTGGGCGAGCGCGCGCCGGGTCTGCCCCCGGGCCAGCGCCACCTCGGCCCGGCACAGCCGCAGCAGCATCCGGTGGTCGATCGGGGACAGCTTGCGCGGCGACGGCACCCGCTCGAGGACGTCCTCCGCGGTGTCGACATCTCCCCGGGCGAGCGCGAGCCGGACGGCGAGCATGCGGGCCATCGCCGACTCGTCGGGCAGGCCGACCTCGGCGAGGCGCTCGGCGAGCCGTTCCGCCTTGGCCGGCGACGACTTGGCCGGCCGGCTGACCAGCGCCGGGTCGGCCTCGGCGCGCATCCGGGTGAGCGCGGCCACCTCGGCCCACGGCTCGTTGCCCCGGCGCAGGAACCGGCGGTGCGCGGTGCCGGCGAGGTGGCGGGCGAGCGCCCGGTCGTCCTGGAGCAGCGCGACGGCGGCCCGGGCGACCTCCGCCTCGGCGAGGTCCTGGGTGCTGCGGTGCTCACGCAGGACGGGCAGCGCCTCGTCGAGGTGGCGGGCGGCGTCGTCGAGCACCCCGGCGGACAGCAGCGCGCGGGCCTCGTCGATCTGGGTGCGGGCCAGCAGCGCGGGCGCGGTGTCGCGGAACGCCGCCTCGGCCTGCTCGTGGTAGGCGAGCGCGCCGGGAACGTCGCCGACGAGTTGGGCGATCTCCCCCAGGTTGCCCAGCGCCTTGCCCTTGATCTGCGGCAGGTCGTGCTCGACGGCGAGTTCCAGGCAGCGCCGCTGGTTCTCCTCGGCGGGTCCGGGGCGGCCGAGCTCGATGTAGGTGAAGCCGCGGTTCATGTAGGCGGTGGCGAGCAGTTCGGGGTTGGCCGCCGGGGTCGACTCCGCGGCCTCCAGGGCGGGGATCGCCAGGTCGAACAGCTCGAGGGCCTCGGCGTTGCGCCTGGCCCGGATGAGGATGACGCCGTGCTGGTGGTTGACCAGCCCGCGCGCCGCCGAGCGCAGCGGACCCTCGGGCAGGCCGTTCACCAGGTCGCTCGCGGTGCCGAGGTGGACCAGGCCGTCGGCGACGGACCCGGTCTCGGCCTCGGCGAACGCGAGCGTCGCCAGCACCTTGGCGCGGATCGTGGTGACCTCGTGGTTGCCGGTGGTCACCGGAAGCGCGCGCAGCGCCTTGCGCAGGAGCTTGACCGCCTCGGCCGGCCGGGCCGCCTGCGCCTCGGCGACCGCCCGCGTACGCAGCTCGACGGCCTGTTCGACAGCCTCTGCGACGGCCATGTCAACGGACGCGTCGACGTCCGGGGCGTCGTCGGACGGTTCCGGACTCACGGTGGACGAGCGGCGCGGACGGGGCACGTACCAATGTCAGCACATCGGACCGCCCGCGCCCTACCCGCCTCGGACTATCAGTTCTTCCGGGCGGGGTCGTCCGCCGCCGCCTGCGGGATGCTGCCGGTGCCGATGTGGCCCTGGGGCGAGCTGCCCGTGCCGATGTGGCCCTCGGGGTTCGGGTTGTCCGGATCGTCCGGGTCCGGCACCACCGGGTCGTCGTTCTCCTTCTTCGGCGTGGTGATCGAGTCGGTCATGACTACTACTCCCCTCAGCAGATCTTCCGGCCACTCACCACTACAAGAGGTGGGTCGGCACGGTGAGATACAGAGGATATCTGCCGAATGGGGGAGATAGGGCTGATCGGGCTACAAGTCGACAGTTGGTGTCAACACGGTGCGTGACTGCTCGGCGTGCATTCGGACCAACAGCTGCGTGGTGCCGCGGGGGACCTCGGTGAGCACGAACCGGCCGCCCTCGTCGGCGGTCGTGGCGGTCGTGGGATGGTCGACGACCCGGACCTCGACGCCGTGCGCGCCGGCCGGCACGAGCCAGCCGTCGATGCGCTGCCGCTCCCCGGTCCGGGTCACGTTGATCATCACGGTCAGGTCGTCCACGAAGAACTTGAGCATGCCCGGGCCGCCGCCGCGCACGCCGGCGAGCGTGCGCTCGGCCCAGCGGGCCACCTCGAACTCGACGTCGTCGAGGTCGCGCAGACCGGTGTCGATGGCCACCGCGAACAGGGCCCGGCCGACCAGCCCCGGCGGGGGTGGATCGAGCTCGTCGACCAGCCGGGCCACCTCGGACATCAACTCGTCGTCAGACTGGTGCGTTCTCATGATCCACTGTCCCCGTGGTACAGGGCGCGCAGCGCGTTGATGCAGCGCCCTCTGGTCGGTCCGATGCTGCCGTGTGGCATGTGAAGCGCCTCGGCGACCGCACGGTACTCCGCGCGGCCGGCGAGGACGGTGAGGCGCAGCAACTCCTGGCAGCGCCGCGTCAGTTGGTGGAAGGCGGCCCACAGCTGCGTGTCCCGCTCGCCGCGCAGCACCTCGTGCTCCGGTGACGGGTCGGTGGTCGGCAGCTGCTCGGCGATCTCGTTGGACAGCTCCACCTGGCCGGAGCCGCGCTGTTGCACGCGGTTGGCCTCGCGGCGGGTGGTGACGATGAGCCAGCCGGCGAGCGCTCTCGGCTCGGTCAGCCGGTTGACGTGCCGCAGCAGCGCCAGCCACACCGTCTGCACCACGTCCTCCGCGCTGGTCCGGTCGAGCCCGTTGCCTCTCGCGACGTGCCAGACCAGCGGTGAGAGCTCGGCGACGAGGACGTCGAACGCCGAACGGTCGCCCGCCTGCACGGCGACCAGGCACGCCGCGTGCCGGTCACGGCCGTCCAGGCCCTCCCACGGCTTGGTCATGCTCGCGGTCTGCAGTTCGGTCACCGCTTCCCACCCCGCTTCGTGGGTTGAGTTCATGATGGCACCAGGTCCATCGGGCCAACCCCCGGAGTCTGCTTTCTTTCCGTGATCGTCTCTACCCCTTCAAGAGCCCCAGCCCATGGTTCAGATACCGGCCATTCGGGTGGTTACCAGCGGGTATCAGGCGATTCTCGAGATCAACAGCAGCAAAGTCGTGATCCCGACGAGGATACCCGCCAGTAGCGTTCCGCACCCGTTGAATACCACGGACCCCACGGTGCGGCCGCGGGCGGCGAGCACGCTCCCGACGACCGCGAAGCCGATCACGACCACGACGAAGCCGACCGCGGCGAGCACGATCGGCCAGGACAGCCCCGGCTGGTCGAGGAGCGCCGGACCGGCCACGAGCGTCCCGACGCAGACCAGCACGGCGGCGCCGACGGCGAGCACGGCGCCGAGCAGTACGAGGGCGCGCGCCGTCCCCACCCGCGAGACCCTGCCCGGTCGTTGCTCCACGGCCGGTCAGGGTAGTCGGCGTCAGTCCCGGGGCATCACGATCCAGCAGATGAGGTAGAGCACGGCGCCCGTGCCGAAGCCGAGCAGCGTGGCGGCGACGAGCGCGATGCGGACGATGGCGGCGTCGATCCCGAAGGTCTTGGCGAGGCCCCCGCAGACCCCGGCGACCATCCGGTCGGTTCGGCTGCGGCGGAGCTTGGTGACGGGTTTGGTGTCGGTGTTCATGACTCCAGCATTCCGCCGGGGCGGCCCGGCGGCATCGGGGATCGTCCCTGGTCGGACCCGGATGCCGGTCCCTGGGTCTAGTCTCGGGGTCGTGGTGGACGTGTCGTGGTCGCCGGTGGAGTCGCCCGACGAGCTGGCCGACTCGCTGGACCGGGTCGGGTACCTGGCCGACGAGGGGGTCGCGACGGCGGCGTTCCTGGCGCTGCGGCTCGGCCGGCCGCTGTTCTGCGAGGGCGAGCCGGGGACGGGCAAGACGTCGCTGGCGGTGGCGCTGGCGGCGGCCCTGGACGTGCCGATGATCAGGTTGCAGTGCCACGAGGGCATCGACTTCACCCAGGCCCTGTACGACTGGGACTTCCCGCGTCAGCTGCTGCACCTGCGCGCGCTGGAGGCGGCGTCGGACATGCTGGACGCGGAGGCCGCGGAGCGCTCGCTGTACTCGCGGCGGTTCCTGCTGGCCCGGCCGCTGCTGCGGGCACTGGAGGAGGCGCCGTGCGTGCTGCTGGTCGACGAGGTGGACCGGGCGGACGACGAGTTCGAGGCGTTCCTGCTGGAGGTACTGGGCGAGAACGCGGTGACGGTGCCGGAGCTTGGCGAGGTGCGGGCCGAGGTGCCGCCGCTGGTGGTGCTGACGTCGAACCGGACACGTGAGGTGCACGACGCGCTGAAGCGCCGGTGCCTGTACCACTGGCTGGAGCACCCGGCGCTGGCGCGCGAGGTGGCGATCCTGCGGCGTCGGTTGCCGGGGTTGTCGGCGGGCCTGGCGGAGCAGGTGGCCTCGGCGGTGCGGAAGCTGCGAACGGTGGAGTTGCTCAAGCCGCCCGGCGTGGCGGAGTCGATCGACTGGGCGTCCGCGCTGCGCGCGTTGGGCCGGTCGGAGCTGGACGCCGAGTCGGCCGCCGCGACCCTGGGCGCGGTCCTGAAGTACCGCGAGGACGCCCAGCGCGTCGTCACCGCCGGCCTGGACACGATCCTGGCCGGCTGACCCAGGCAGGCACGGGGTGGTTGCGTTCGCGAACCCCGCAGGCCGAGCCCATGCGCAAGCCGCCTGGGGGACCCCTCTTTTGATCTTACCCGGCGGCACCGACAGTTCCGGGGGCGGAAATTCGGTCGCCTTCGACGCACGGCGTCGCGCATAGTGGTGCCCGGCGCGCCGAACCGAGGAGGACACCGTGAGCACCGCGATCAGGGGGATCTGGCGGTAGTCCGGTGTCACCGGATGGCGCCGTCGCGGTGGTCGGGCCGGTCGCGGTGCCCCCCGTCGCGGCGGCGACCATCCGGTTCTTCCCGAAGTCCGTTTTCCGGCATCCCGCGCCCGGCTCCGCTACCTGGCCACGGTCGCGGCGGGAAGCCCTGCCTGGCGCCGGCCGCGATCCGGCCGGCGCCAGGATGTGCCCCCGAAAATCGGCCGCTGTGTGTCAGATGACGCAAAGCCCTTCGCCGCCACGTGCCAACCTCGGTGACGTGGAGAAGAGCCGGGAGAGAGGGGGAAGGGAGATGCAGGCCTACTGTCCGGTTTCCTTCGCGCTCAAGCTCGCCGTGTTCTGCCTGGTCCTGGGGGTGGTCGTCGGCGCGTGGCTCAGCGCGGAACTCATGGGGCAGGCGGACTCGCCGCCCTCACTACAACCAACAAACCAGCTCGTCGGACACCAGGAGTGAGTCTCAACCTGGGCAACCGTCACCTCAGGGGAACGTGACGCAAGCCGGCCACAAGTACGTGACCATGCCGAACTCGCCTTCCCAACGGGACCAACTGGGATAAGTCCGGGGAGGCGGACCGTGCCACTGGGGGTGAGGTGGGCCGGCCGGGAAGCCATCCCGGCCGGCCTTCCTCGCGGCGAGTAACAATGACAACGTGCAGACCCTCGACCCGCTGCCCGGCCTGGTCGGGTTCGCCGCCGCCCTCCGCGCGGCCGGGCTGCCGTGCGACGCGCAGCGGGTGGGGGCCTACCTCGGGGCCGTGCGCGAGCTCGACCTCGCCGACCCGACCCAGCTCTACTGGGCCGGCCGGCTGACCCTGTGCGCCGACCCGGACGACCTGCCCCGCTACGACGACGCCTTCGCCGCCTGGTTCTCCTTCTCCGCCCCGCCCCGCCGCCGGCCCACCACGCCGCGACCCCGGCACGCGCCGATGGCCGCGCTCACCACCGACGACGGCACCGGCGACGGCACCGGCGACGGCACCGACGACCTCAAGGTCGCCGCCTCCGACGTCGAGGTGTTGCGGCACCGCGACGTCTCCGCGCTCACCCCCGCCGAACGCGAGCACCTGCGCACCCTGATCGCCACCCTGCGCCTCGACCCGCCGCTGCGCCGCGCCATGCGACACCGCCCGCACCGCACCGGCCGGCTCGACGCCGCGCGCATCCTCCGCGCCATGCGCGCCACCGGTGGCGAACCGGTCCGGCTCGCCAGGAAGGCCAGGCGCACCCGCCCGCGCCGGCTCGTGCTGCTCGTCGACGTCTCCGGCTCGATGACCCCCTACGCCGACGCGCTGCTGCGGTTCGCGCACGCGGTCACCAGGGCCGCACCGGCCAGCACCGAGGTGTTCACCGTCGGCACCCGGCTCACCCGGCTGACCCGCCAGCTCCGCGCCCGCGACCCGGACGAGGCGCTGGCCGCCGCCGCCCGCGCGGTCCCCGACTTCGCCGGCGGCACCCGGCTCGGCGAGACGCTGCGCGCGTTCCTCGACCGGTGGGGCCAGCGCGGGCTCGCCCGGCGCGCGGTCGTCGTGCTGTTCTCCGACGGGTGGGAGCGCGGGGACGCCTCCCTGCTCGGCACCGAGACCGCGCGGCTGCGGCGGCTCGCGCACGCCGTGCTGTGGGTGAACCCGCACGCCGGCCGGGACGGGTACGCGCCGGTGCAGGCCGGGATCGCGGCCGCGCTCCCGCACGTCGACCGGCTGCTCGCCGGGCACAGTCTGGCCACGCTCGAGGAACTGTTGAGGGAGGTGCGCCGTGCGTGACGTGCTGGACGAGCTGACGCGCCGGTACGCGGCGGGAGAGCGGATCGCGCTCGGCACGGTGGTGGCGACGTTCTCGTCGGCGCCGCGCGCGCCGGGAGCCGCGATGCTGGTGGCGGCTGACGGAACCGTGTCGGGCAGCGTGTCCGGCGGGTGCGTCGAGGGCGCGGTGTACGAGCAGGGGCAGGAGGTGCTCGGCTCCGGGACGCCGGTGCTGGCCCGCTACGGCGTCAGCGACGACGACGCGTTCGCGGTCGGCCTGACCTGCGGCGGGATCATCGACATCTACACCGAGCGGGTGTCGGCAGAGGACTTCCCGGAGTTCGGCGACCTGGCGAAGTCGATCCAGGACGAGGAACCGGTGGCGCTGGCGACCGTCGTCGCGCACCCCACGCTGCTCGGCCGGCGGATGGTGGTGTGGCCGGACCGCACGGTCGGCGACCTCGGCACGTCGCGGATCAACGACGCGGTCGCCGACGACGCCCGCGGCATGCTCGCCACCGGCCGCACCGGCACCCTGCACTACGGCGAGTCCGGTGAACGCCGGGGCGAGGGCCTGTCGGTGTTCGTCAGCTCGTTCGAGCCGCCGCCGAGGCTGCTGGTGTTCGGCGCCATCGACTTCGCCGCCGCGATGGCCAGGCTCGGGTCGTTCCTCGGCTACCGCGTCACGGTCTGCGACGCCCGCCCGGTGTTCGCGACGGCGACCAGGTTCCCGGAGGCCGACGAGGTGGTGGTCGACTGGCCGCACCGGTACCTGGCCGCCGAGGTGTCGGCGGGCCGCGTCGACCGCAGAACGGTGGTCGCGGTCCTCACCCACGACCCGAAGTTCGACGTGCCCGTGCTGGAGGTCGCCCTGCGCGCCGACGTCGGCTACGTCGGGGCGATGGGCTCCCGCCGCACCCACGACGACCGGATGGCCAGGCTCCGCGAAGCCGGCCTGACCGAAGCCGAACTCGCCCGCCTGGCCTCCCCGATCGGCCTAGACCTCGGCGCCCGCACCCCGGAGGAGACCGCGATCTCGATCGCCGCGGAGATCATCAGCCTCCGCTGGGGCGGCGAGGGCACCCGCCTCACCGACACCATCGGCCGAATCCACCGCGAGCCGTAGCATCGGAAAGTGATGCTATGATCCGATGCATGGCCAAGCGCACCACTGTGACGTTATCCGACCAGGACGAGCAGACGGTCCGGACTTTCGCGGACCCGGAGCGTC
The DNA here is from genome assembly GCF_025165815.1 of Actinophytocola gossypii. Lineage (GTDB taxonomy): Bacteria > Actinomycetota > Actinomycetes > Mycobacteriales > Pseudonocardiaceae > Actinophytocola > Actinophytocola gossypii. The sequence goes on from NZ_JAFFZE010000006.1 coordinate 302,157, forward strand.
CGGAAGCGGCGGTGCTGGCCGAGGCCGCGGAGAAGTTGGGTATTTCGATCACCCCGGGAGCGTCGGAGGCGACCGTGATTCGTGCCTTGATCGCAGCCGGTGCCGCTACCTTGCGTGAACAGGCCTTGGAGCGGGGGTACCAACAGGTTGCCGACATGTACGACGAGGTGCACGACGCCGATGAGGCGGCCGAGCGGCGGCGCCGCTATGCGGAGCGGGTCGACAGGGTGATGCCTGGATGAGTGTCACCCCCGTGCGGGGGCAGATCTACTGGGCGGATCTCGGCTTCGGTCCCAAACCGTGGCTCATCGTGTCCAACAACCTCCGTAACCGTAAATTGCGCGACGTGCTCGCGGTCCGGATCACCACTACGGACAAGCACGCGGACCTGCCCACGTGGGTCCGGCTCGAGCCGGGCGATCCGCTGGTCGGTCACGTGAACACCGACGACCTTCAGCAGCTTGGCCGGGAGGAACTGGGCGAGTTGGCCGGTTGCCTGAGACCGGCCACCTTGTTGCGCATCAACGAGGCGCTCCGGATCGTGCTCGGACTGCCCTAGGCGGGAGGCGATGGTTCCAGGGCGCGTGGCGTCCTGGAACGGCGCGTGCCGTCGATGGTCAGGATGATCAGGCCCAGCCAGACGATCGCGAAGCCGAGCCAGCGTTCCGGTGGCATCTGCTCGTGGAACACCAGCACGCCGAACGCGAACTGGAGCACCGGCGCCAGGTACTGCAGCAGCCCGATCATCGACAGCGGGATCCGCACCGCCGCCCCCGCGAACGCCAGCAGTGGCACCGTCGTCACCAGCCCGCCGCCGATCAGCAGCAGGGTGTGCCCCACCCCCAGCGAGAAGAACGTTCCGTCCCCGGACACCTCCAGCACGCAGACGAACGTCACCGCCGGCACGAAACTCAGCCCGGCCTCCACCGCCACCGACTCCACCGCCGGCGCGTCGGCCAGCTTCTTCACCAGGCCGTACAGGGAGAAGCTGAACGCGAGCACCAGCGCCACCCACGGCACCTGCCCGTACCCGACCGCCAGCACCGCGACCGCCACCACGCCGAGCCCGACCGCGATCCACTGCGCCACCCGCAGCCGCTCGCCCAGCAGCAGCACCCCGATCAGCACCGACACCAGCGGCCCGGTGAAGTACCCGAGCGCGGTCTCCACCACCCGCCCGTTCGTCACGCCCCAGATGAAGCCGCCCCAGTTGCACCCGATCAGCACCGTCGCCAGCGCGAGCAGCCCGAGCCGGCGGCGGTCGGACACCAGCGCGCGGATCGTCGCGAACCCGGTGCCCCGCCGCCGGCCGAGGAACCACAGCACCACGCCGACCGCGACCAGCGACCACAGCATCCGGTGCGCGAGCGTCTCCAGCGTCCCGGCCTCGTCGAGCAGCGCCCAGTACAGCGGGAACACGCCCCACAGCCCGTACGCGGCGGCCCCGAGCAGCACCCCGCGGCGATGCTCGGGGAACTGTTCGGCGACCGGGGCAACAGCGGGGGAGACCACGTCACCGATCGTATGCTTGCCTAACGATCCTCACGACCTGGTGTAGCGCAGGATCACATGCCCGGTGTCCAACGTCGTCACGTCCGCGCGCTCGAATGCGGTCACGTCGAACTCGCCGGCGATCATCGGCACCCCTCGGCCCAGCATCACCGGGTACAGCTTGAGGATCACCTCGTCGATCTCCCCGTACAGGGCACCGGCGAGCTTCGCGCCGCCGGCCAGGTAGATCCCGAGACCGTCCTCGGCCTTCAGCTCCTTCACCAGGGTCACCGGGTCGGTCACCACGGTCACCGCCGGGTCCGGCGAGGTCGTCGTGGTCGACACCACGTACTGGCGCAGGTGCGCGTACGGGCTGGTCACGCCGAGGTCGAGCCCGGGCTGGTAGGTCCCCCGACCCATCACGACCGTGTCGAACCGACGGTTCGGCGCGTCCGCGATGCCCAGGTGTGGGCGCACGTGCGACGGCATCGTCTCCGGGTACTCGGCGGCCAGGTGGGCCACGTAGGCGTCCGGGGTGGGGTAGACGTCGACCTCGTCGCCCGGCCCGGCGATGTAGCCGTCCATGGACACGGCGACGAAGTAGGTCAGTGTGCGCAACGCTCGTCCTCTCGGTTTTCTCGCTCCGGTCCACTTTCCCACGACAGGACTTGTCCTCTTCGGCCACCGGAGGCAGGCTCAATGGCTGTGAGCCCGCTCACGCGCGTTCCCTTGGAGGCCCCATGCGCATCACCGTCACCGTCGACGGAACCACGTACACCGACGAGGTCGAACCCCGCCAGCTGCTCGTGCACTACCTCCGCGAACGGCTCGGCAAGGTGGGCACCGTCGTGGGCTGCGACACCAGCAACTGCGGCGCCTGCACCGTGCACCTCGACGGGCACAGTGTGAAGTCCTGTTCCGTGCTCGCCGTCCAGGCCGACGGCGGCGAGGTCACCACGATCGAGGGGCTGGCCCGGGACGGCACCCTCCATCCGGTGCAGCAGGCCTTCCACGACAACCACGCCCTGCAGTGCGGCTTCTGCACCCCCGGAATGATCATGCAGTCCATCGACCTCCTCGCCGACAACCCGGACCCGGACGAGCGGGCCGTGCGCGAGGGCCTGGAGGGCAACCTCTGCCGCTGCACCGGCTACCAGAACATCGTCCGCGCGGTCCGCGACGCCGCCGGCCACATGCGCGGCGGCGCCGGGCCGGAGGCCGAGCAGGTGCGTGAGACCAGGAACGTGGTGGGGGGCGGGAACTGATGACCTCGACCATCGAACCGGAGATCGGCCGGGCCAGGCTGCGCAAGGAGGACGCGCGGCTCATCGCCGGACGCACCCGGTGGACCGACAACCTCGCACTCCCCGGCCTGCTGCACATGGCCGTCGCCCGCAGCCCGATGGCGCACGCGCGGATCACCAACATCGACGTCGACGCGGCCCGCCGGATGCCCGGCGTGCTCGCCGTGTTCACCGGCGCCGACCTCGCCGGCGAGCAGGGCAGCCTGCCGTGCGCGTGGCCGATCACCGAGGACATGAAGTCGCCGGACGCGCCGTCGATCGCGGTGGAGGAGGTCAACTTCGCCGGCGAGGCGGTGGCCGTCGTGGTCGCCCGCAGCGCCTACGAGGCGGCCGACGCGCTGGAGGCCGTCGACGTCGACTACGACGAGCTGCCCGTGGTGCTGGACCTGGAGGGCGCGGTCGCCGACGGCGCCGACCTGGTGCACCCCGACCTCGGCACCAACGCCAGCGCCACCTGGGTGTTCGACTCGGCCGAGGCCGGCACCGGCACCGACGTGGAACGGGCCATCGCCGACGCCGAGGTGCTGATCGAGCGCACCTACCGCCAGCAGCGGCTCATCCCGGCGTTCATGGAGCCGCGCTCGGTGGTCGTCGACCCCACCGGTGAGCAGCTCACCATGTGGTCGGCCACCCAGATCCCGCACATCCTGCGGGTGATGCTGGCGATGACGCTGTCCGTGCCGGAGCACAAGGTGCGGGTGATCGCGCCGGACGTCGGCGGCGGGTTCGGCGGCAAGCTCCAGGTCACCCCCGAGGAGATCCTGACGTTCCTGGTCGCCCGCCGGCTCGGCAAGCCGGTGAAGTGGACCGAGACCCGCAGCGAGAGCCTGCTGTCCGCCCACCACGGCCGCGACCAGGTGCAGAAGCTCACCCTCGCCGCCCGCCGGGACGGCACGGTCACCGGGCTCAAGGTCGAGCTGCTCGCCGACATGGGCGCCTACCTGCGGCTGGTCACCCCGGGCGTGCCGATCCTGGGCGCGTTCATGTTCAACGCGATCTACAAGTTCCCGGCCTACCGGTTCGCGTGCACGAACGTGTTCACCAACAAGACCCCCACCGACGCCTACCGCGGCGCCGGCCGCCCGGAGGCCACCTACGCCATCGAACGGCTGATGGACGAGCTGGCCGCCGAGCTGGGTGTCGACCCGATCGAGATCCGCGAGCGGAACTGGATCCGGCACGAGGAGTTCCCGTTCGACACGGTCGCCGGTCTGACCTACGACTCCGGCAACTACGAGGCCGCCACCGCGAAGGCCAAGGAGCTGTTCGGCTACGACGCGCTGCGCGCCGAGCAGCGCGAACGCCGGGAGCGCGGGGACACCGTGCAGCTGGGCATCGGCACGTCGACGTTCACCGAGATGTGCGGGCTCGCGCCGTCGCGGGTGCTCGGCGCCCTGTCCTACGCGGCGGGCGGCTGGGAGCACGCGGCGGTCCGGATGCTGCCGACCGGCAAGGTCGAGGTGGTCACCGGCTCGTCGCCGCACGGCCAGGGGCACGAGACGGCGTGGAGCCAGATCGTCGCCGACCAGCTGGGCGTGCCGTTCGAGGACGTCGAGGTGCTGCACGGCGACACCCAGTCCTCGCACCGCGGCATGGACACCTACGGCTCGCGGTCGCTGACCGTCGGCGCGATGGCCGTGGTGCGGGCCGCGGACAAGGTGAAGGCCAAGGCCGCGAAGGTCGCCGCGCACATGCTGGAGGCCGCCGAGGACGACGTCGAGTTCGCAGGCGGCGCGTTCGGGGTCCGGGGCGCGGGGGCGGAGGCCAAGTCGGTGTCGATCCAGGACGTCGCGCTGGCCGTGTTCGCCGCGCACGACCTGCCGGACGGGGTGGAGCCGAGCCTGGACTCGGAGGCCACGTTCGACCCGGAGAACTTCTCCTTCCCGCACGGCACGCACCTGTGCGCGGCCGAGGTGGACACCGAGACGGGCCGGGTGACGATCCGCTCCTACGTCGCCGTGGACGACGTCGGCAAGGTCGTCAACCCGCTGATCGTCGAGGGCCAGGTGCACGGCGGGCTGGCGCAGGGCATCGCGCAGGCCCTGTACGAGGAGGCCGTGCACGACGAGTCCGGCACGCTCACCACCGGCACCCTGGCCGACTACCTGGTGCCATCGGCGGTGGACCTGCCGGAGTTCACCACCGACCGGACCGAGACGGCGGCGACGTCGAACGCGCTGGGCGTCAAGGGCGTCGGCGAGGCCGGCACGATCGCCTCCACGCCAGCGGTGGTCAACGCCGTGGTGGACGCGGTGCGCCACCTCGGCGTGTCCGACGTCCAGATGCCGTGCACGCCGATGCGGGTGTGGCAGGCGATCCGCACCGGCCGGACCGACGCCGGCGGACTCGGCGGCGAGGCCGGCGGCGGTCTCGGCTCGATCAACCCCGAAGGAGGTGCCCGGTGATCCCGGCAGCGTTCGACTACGTCGCACCGACCACCGTGGACGACGCGGTGCGGGCGCTCGCCGAGGCGGGCGAGGACGCCAAGGTCATCGCCGGCGGGCAGAGCCTGCTGCCGGTGCTGCGGATGCGCCTCGCGGCGCCGTCCATGCTGGTCGACCTCGGGAAGGTGGCCGAGCTGCGCGGCGTGCGCGAGGACGGCGACACGCTCGTCGTCGGCGCCATGACCACGCACTACGACGTGCAGCGCGACCCGCTGGTGCGCGAGCACGCCCGGCTGCTGGCGCTGGCCACGAACGTGGTCGCCGACCCGCAGGTGCGCCACCGAGGCACGTTCGGCGGTTCGCTCGCGCACGCCGACCCGGCCGGCGACCTGCTCGCCCCGGCGCTCGCGCTGGACGCGGAACTGGTGGTGGCCGGCATGGACGGCAGGCGGACGATCCCGGCCGCCGAGTTCTTCGCCGACTTCTTCACCACCTCGATGCGCTCCGGCGAGATCCTGTGCGAGGTGCGGGTGCCGAAGAAGACCGGGTGGAGCGCGCACTACGAGAAGTTCAACCGGGTCGCGCAGGCGTGGTCGATCGTCGCGGTCGCCGCGGCCGTGCTGGTCGACGACGGCACGATCACCGAGGCCAGGGTTGGCCTGACGAACATGGCCGCCACGCCCGTCCGCGCCACCGCCGTCGAGTCCGCCCTGGTCGGCCAACCGGCGACGGCCGAGGCGATCACCGCCGCCGCCCAGCACGCGGCGGAGGGCACCAGCCCGGCGGCCGACGGCAACGCCGACGCCGAGTTCCGCCAACACCTCGCTCGGGTCCTCACCTCACGCGCGGTGTCCGCGGCCGTGGGCGCATAAGATGCCCTGAAGGTGACCTTCGAGGCGCTGAGCGTCCCGAAGGTCACCTTCAGGGCTTTCGAGGGAGGCAGCGTGAAGCTCGAGCACTCGTTCTCGGTGCCGGCCGACGTGGAGACCGTGTGGGCGGCGGTGCTCGACCCGGAGCGGGTGGCGCCGTGCATGCCGGGTGCCACCCTGAGCGAGGTCGACGGGGACACCTTCAAGGGCGCGGTGAAGGTCAAGGTCGGCCCGATCTCGTTGCAGTACAAGGGCTCCGGCGAGTTCCTGGAGAAGGACGACGCGGCGAGGCGGCTGGTGATCAAGGCGTCCGGCAAGGACACCCGCGGCAACGGCACCGCCTCGGCCACGGTCACCGTGACACTGCGCCCCGACGGCGGCGGCACAGCGGGCACGGTCGACACGGACCTCTCGATCACCGGGAAGCCGGCCCAGTTCGGCCGAGGGCTGATCGCCGAGGTCGGCGGCAAGATCCTGGACTCGTTCGCCACCTGCCTGGCGACCAAGCTCGCCCCCGCGGGCGAACCACCGAAGCTGGCCGCCGTCCCCGACACCGTCGTGGACCCCGCCGACCGCGCCGAAGCCGTCGCGACCGGCGCGAAGGCAGGCGCCGCCACGGCGAAGGCCGACCCGACCACCGAGCCCCGACCGCGCCTGGCCGCCGTGACCACCCCACCGGACAAACCGGAGTCCGAGCCGATCGACCTGCTCTCCTACGCCGGCCCGTCGGTGCTCAAGAGGGTGGTGCCGCTGGTCGCCGCCGCGCTCGCCGTCGTGGCCGTCGTGGCCCGGCGCCGCCGCAAGGGTTGAAACCTCGCCCGGGCGACCGCCAGGATGTCGCGGGTGCGCCGGACCAAGGCCGCCCTGTGCGGAGTCGCCCTGCTCGTCGCCGGTTGCTCGGGCGGTTCGGAGGGCAGCCCGCCGGAGCACGTTCCGCCGCTGCCTCCCGGCGAGACCCCGGCCGCGCCGAGCGAGCCGGGGGAGTTCACCGTGCTCGCCACCGGTGACGTGCTGATCCACCCCGCCCTCACCGAGCAGGCGATCGCCGACGGCGGCGGCGACCGCGACTTCACCGACCTGTTCGCCGGCGTCGCCCCGGCCGTCCAGGACGCCGACCTGGCGATCTGCCACCTGGAGGTCCCGCTCGCCGGTCCCGAGGGCCCGTTCGAGGGCTACCCGCTGTTCCACGCGCCGCCGGAGGTCGCGACCGCGCTCGCCGAGACCGGCTACGACACCTGCACCACCGCGTCCAACCACACCTTCGACCACGGCGCCGGCGGCGTGCGCACCACGCTCGACGCCCTCGACGGAGCCGGCATCGGCCACACCGGCTCCGCCCGCACCGAGGCCGAGGCCGCCGAACCGCTGATCACCGAGGTGAACGGCGTTCGGGTCGGCCAGGTGTCGTTCACGTTCGCGTTCAACCAGGGCACCGAGGAGCCAGAGGAGTGGATGTCCAACGAGCTGGACGCCGACGCCGTGCTCGCCGCCGCCCGCGCCACCAAGGAGGCCGGCGCCGACGTGGTCGTCGCGAGCCTGCACTGGGGTGTGGAGGACCAGCACGAACCCACCGCCGAGCAGGAGCGGTTGGCCGACCTGCTGCTCGCCGACCCGGCCGTCGACCTGATCGTCGGCCACCACGCGCACGTGGTGCAGCCGTTCGACAAGGTGCACGGCAAGTGGGTCGCCTACGGCCTTGGCAACCAGGTCGCCCGGCACGAGGAGCCGAGGGGCACCACCGAGGAGGGCGTGATGGCCCGCTTCCGGTTCACCAGGACCGCCGACGGCTGGGCCGTCGAGACGGCCGAGTACCTGCCCACCCTGGTCGACCTGGGCCCGCCGATCCGCCTCACCGACCTCACCGAGCCCAACGACGTCGACCCGGCCCGGGCGACCGAGGCACTGAACCGCACCGACGAGGTGGTCGGCTCCCTGGGCGCGCCCCAGGACGGCCTGACCCGCCCCGGCGGCTGAGATACGCGTGGGTAACGTCAGTGGTATGCGAAGTGTGCGCGCGGTGGCCGACTGGCCGGTGGAGAACGTGGCCGCGGCGGTGGTCGGCGTGGACGGCTCGGTGCTGGCCGCGCACGGGCCGATGGCGCGGGAGTTCAAGCTGGCGTCGGTGACCAAGCCGTTGACCGCGTACGCGACCCTGATCGCGGTCGAGGAGGGTGCCGTCGAGTGGGACCAGCCGGCCGGCCCGAGCGGATCGACGGTGCGGCACCTGATCGCCCACACGTCGGGCCTGGCGTTCGACGAGCACAAGGTGATGGCCGAGCCGGGGACCAGGCGGATGTACTCGAACTCCGGCTTCGAGGTGCTGGCCGACACGGTGCACGAGGCGTCCGGCATCCCGTTCGCCGAGTACCTCACCGAGGCCGTCCTGGAGCCGCTGGGCATGACGTCGTCCCGCCTCGCCGGTACGGCCGGCGCCGGTGCCGTGTCCACCTGCGAGGACCTGGCCCGCTTCGCCGCCGAGTTGCAGGCCCCGACCCTGGTGTCCGAGCAAACCATGGCCGAGGCCACCGCCGTGGCGTTCCCCGGCCTGTCCGGCGTGCTGCCCGGCTACGGCTTCCAGAAGGAGAACGACTGGGGCCTGGGCTTCGAGCTGCGTGACCACAAGAGTCCACACTGGACCGGAAAGCACAGCTCGCCGAGGACGTTCGGCCACTTCGGCCAGTCCGGCACGTTCCTGTGGGTCGACCCCGAGGCCCGCGCCGCGTGCGTGGTCCTCACCGATCGCCCCTTCGGCCAGTGGGCCATCGACACCTGGCCCGGTTTCACCGACGAGGTGCTGTCCGAACTCTGACCGGGCACGATGGGCGTATGCATGTGATGGACCGCGCCGAGTGGCTGGCGTTCGCGAACGAAGGCACCAGGACCGGCAAACTGGCCACGGTCCGTCCCGACGGGTCCCCGCACGTGGCCCCGGTGTGGTTCCTGATCGACGAAGCGGACGACGGTGACGAGGTCGTCTTCACCACGCACGCGGAGACGGTCAAGGGCAGGGCGCTGCGCCGGGACCCGAGGTTCGCGCTGTGCGTGGACCACGAGGAGCCGCCGTACTCGTTCCTCGTCGTGCACGCGGAGGCCCGCCTGTCCGAGGACCTGGCCGAGATGCTGGTGTGGGCCACCCGCCTTGGCGCCCGCTACATGGGCCACGACCGGGCCGAGGAGTACGGCCGCCGCAACGCCGTCCCCGGCGAACTCCTCGTCCGCGCCCGCATCACCAAGGTCGTAGCCCAGGCCGCCCTCGCCGGCTGACCACCGGAGGGCGTCCCGTGCGAGCGCGCGGGATGTGTGGGCGCTCGGTGGCTAGCCGGTGATCTCCGGGAGGGCGGGGCCGAGGAAGTCGTCGGCGTCGCGGATGGTGTAGGCGTAGCCCTGTTCGGCCAGGAAGCGTTGGCGGTGGGCGGCGTAGTCGGAGTCCAGGGTGTCGCGGGACACGACCGAGTAGAAGTGCGCCTGGCGGCCGTCCTCCTTGGGGCGCAACAGCCTGCCCAGGCGCTGGGCCTCCTCCTGCCGTGACCCGAACGTGCCGGACACCTGCACGGCCACCGTCGCCTCCGGCAGGTCGATCGAGAAGTTCGCCACCTTCGACACCACGAGCACCCGCAGGTTCCCGCGCCGGAACTCCTCGAACAGGCGCTCGCGCTCGGCGTTGCGGGTCGAGCCCTGGATCACCGGGGCGTCCAGGGCCTCGCCCAGTTCCTCCAGCTGGTCCAGGTACGCGCCGATCACCAGGGTCGGCTCGTCGGGGTGCTTGGCCAGGATGCTCCGCACCACCGGCAGCTTCGTCTCCGCCGTCGAGCACAGGCGGTACCGCTCTTCCGGCTCGGCCGTCGCGTACGTCAGGCGCTCGCTGTCGGTCATGGTCACGCGGACCTCGACGCACTCCGCGGGTGCGATCCAGCCCTGCGCCTCGATGTCCCGCCACGGCACGTCGTACCGCTTCGGGCCGATCAGGGAGAACACGTCGCCCTCGCGGCCGTCCTCGCGGACCAGGGTCGCGGTCAGGCCCAGGCGCCTGCGGGACTGGAGGTCGGCGGTCATCCGGAACACCGGCGCGGGCAGCAGGTGCACCTCGTCGTAGACGACCAGACCCCAGTCGCGGGAGTCGAACAGGTCCAGGTGCTTGTACTCGCCCTTCGAGCGCCTGGTCATCACCTGGTACGTCGCGATCGTGACCGGGCGGATCTCCTTGCGCTCGCCGGAGTACTCGCCGATCTCGTCCTCGGTCAGCGACGTCCTGGCGACCAGCTCGCGCTTCCACTGGCGGCCGGCGACCGTGTTGGTCACCAGGATCAGGGTGGTGGCCTCGGCCTTCGCCATCGCGGCGGCGCCTACCAGGGTCTTGCCGGCGCCGCAGGGGAGTACGACCACGCCGGATCCGCCGGCCCAGAACGTGTCGGCGGCCTGCCGCTGGTAGTCGCGCAGTGCCCAGCCGTCCTCGTGCAGGGTGATCGGGTGGTGCTCGCCGTCGACGTAGCCGGCCAGGTCCTCCGCCGGCCAGCCCACCTTGAGGAGCAGCTGCTTGAGGCGGCCGCGCTCACTGGGGTGCACGATCACCGTGTCGTCGTCGATCCGTTCGCCCAGCATCGGGGCGATCTTCTTGTGCCGGAGCACCTCCTCCAGCACGGCACGGTCGATGGTGGACATGGTCAGGCCGTGCGCGGGGTGGTTCTGCAGCTGCAGCCGGCCGAACCGGCCCATGGTGTCCACGATGTCGATCAGCAGCGGCTGCGGCACCGGATAGCGGGAGAACCGGGTGAGGGCGTCCACCACCTGCTCGGCGTCGTGCCCGGCGGCGCGTGCGTTCCACAGCGCCAGCGGCGTGACCCGGTAGGTGTGCACGTGTTCCGGCGCGCGCTCGAGCTCGGCGAACGGCGCCACGGCCATCCGGGCGTCGTCCGCGCTGGGGTGGTCGACCTCGAGCAGCAGCGTCTTGTCGGACTGCACGATCAACGGGCCGTCGGTCACGTCTGCCTTTCCTCTCACGCTAGATTGCCGGGCGGCACACCCTGCCTCCGCGGGCAGCAACCACCACCATACGTCCGGCCGTTGTCGACGCGAGGTGCACATGAACACGCCCAACCAGCCGCCACCCGGCCCGTACCGCCCACCGGGGGGCCAACGTCCGCACGGCCCGCCGCCCGGTCACCCCTACGGCCCACCTCCCGGCCACCGCCCCGACGGCCCCGCCCGTCCCGGCCCGGGCGGCTACCCGCCACCGCAGGGCCGACCGCCCCAAGGCCCGCCACCACCAGGCCGACCGCCGCAGGGCCAGCCACCACAGGGCCGACCGCCTCAGGCGCGACCGCCGCAGGGGCAGCCGCCGCAGGGCCGACCGCCCCAGGGTCGACCACCGCAGGGGCAGCCGCCGCAGGGCCGGCCACCCCAGAGCCCGCCGCCCGGGGGTCGACCGCCGCAAGGTCCGCCGCCCCCGACCCCGCCCGGCGGCCACCCCTACGGCACCCCACCACCCGACCGCCGCGGCTACGGCACCCCGCCGCCCCCACCGCCCTCCCGGGCACACCAGGCGACCTCCTTCGCCGAGCCCGTCGACCTCCACCCCGAACCCGGCCGCGACCCGGACGACTACGACAACCCCTACGACCACCCCCACGACGACGGCGACCAACGCCGGGCCGACAACAAGAGCAAGCTCATCAAGGTCGTCTCGCTCGTCGTGGTTCTCCTCGTCGTCGTCGGCGTCGCGCTGTGGCTGCAGGGCTCGTCCCCGTCCTCGGCCGAGGTCGGCGACTGCATCAAGATCAACGACGTGGCCGACGCCGACATCGAGACCGTGGACTGCGCCAGCCCGGACGCGCTCTACAAGGTCGCCGTCACCCAGGAGGACGACGGCGCGCAGTGCCCCAGCCCCTCCTACCTGGCCTACACCGAGTCCGGCCGCAACGAGCTGCTGCTCTGCCTGTCGCTCAACGCCAGGACCGGCGACTGCGTCAAGCTCGCCGAGAACACCTACGAGAAGGTCGACTGCTCCGCGCCGGACGTCACCTTCAAGGTGTCGAAGGTCGTCGAGGGCAAAGAGGCCCCAGAGGAGTGCGGCGACGCCGCCGACAACGCACTGGTCTACCCGGAGCCGCCGACCACCATCTGCCGGGTGCCGCCGGACGCAACGACCTGACGATCACCGGTCTGGGGTGAGGTAGCTTGACCGAGTGATCCGCTGCCTCACCCCGCGTCAGCAGGAGCTCGTCGACCTCGCCGGACGACTCGCCGACTCCTTCGCCGAGCGGGCCGCCGGGCACGACCGGGACAACACGTTCCCGGTGGAGAACTACGACGACCTGCGCGCCGCCGGCTTCCTCCGGCTGACCGTGCCCACCGAACTCGGCGGCCAGGGCGCGTCGCTGGACGAGCTGCTCCCGGTGCTCGACCGGCTCGCCATGGGCGACGGCGCGACCGCGCTCGCCTACGCCATCCACGTCTCGCCGCTCGGCCAGTGGGCGAGCGTCTGGCGGCACACGAGGAACCCCCGCCTGGCCGACCTGCTGCGCCAGGCGGGCGAGGACAAGCTGGTCTGGGCGTCCATCACCAGCGAGCCCGGCATGCGCAACGACCTCACCGACGCGCGCACCACCGCGGTCAAGGTCGACGGCGGCTTCCGGCTCACCGGCCGCAAGGCCTACGCCACCAACTCGTCGGTCGCCACGCACTGCTCGACCAGCGCGCGCTGGGAGGACGCCGAGGGCGGCCCGCGCGTGCTGCTGTGCCGGATCGCGCTGGACGCGCCCGGGGTCACCATTCACCGGACGTGGGACACCATGGGCATGCGCGGCACGCGGAGTGACGACGTGGAGTACGCGGACGTGTTCGTCGCCGACGAGGACGTGGTGCACTCGCTGCCGGTCGGGCACCTGGACGCGCGGGTGCTGGAGACCGTCTGGTCGTGGGCGATGGGCGCGTTCGCCGCCGTCTACACGGGGATCGCGGCCGGCGCGCTCGACTGGACCACCCGCCAGCTCACCGGCCGGGGCAAGGGCGAGGACCCGCTGGTGCAGGACACCGTCGGCGAGTGCGAGATCCTGGTGGAGACGTGCCGGGCGCTCTACCAGCGGCACGCGGCCGAGGTGTCGTCGCGGCGGCTGTTCGACCTCGGCGTGCAGGAGGGCATCGCCCGCTGCGCGCTGGTGAAGTACGTGGCCAGCAACAACGCGCCGCTCGTGCTGCGCAGGCTGGTCGACGTGCTTGGCGGCGCCAGCTACGCCCGCGCGCTCCCGTTCGAACGCATGTGGCGCGACGCCCAGGCGGGCACCTTCATGCCGATGAGCAACCCGGCCGCCCGCAAGATCATCGGCGCGAGCGCGCTCGGGGTGCGCACCGCCCCGGTCATCGACTTCGACGAAACCGGCCACGACTCGAGGGCGAAAGCATGAGCACCGTGCGCGAGAGCGACGAGCACGTGAGGAGGGAAGACGGCGTGTCAGCGACTGAGCGAAGCGAACCGTTCGACACCGTTCGTGACGTCACCAGGGATCTGCTGCGGTCGCTTGGGCTGACCACGATCTTCGGCAACCCCGGCACCACCGAGATCGGGTTCCTGACCGACTTCCCGAACGACTTCCGGTACGTGCTCGGCCTGCAGGAGTCGGTCGCGGTCGCGATGGCCGACGGGTACGCGCACGCCGCCGGCCGCGCCGTGCTGGTCAACCTGCACTCGGCGGGCGGCGTCGGGCACGGGCTCGGGCACGTGTTCACCGCGTACCGCAACAACACGCCGATGATCGTGCTCGCCGGCCAGCAGGTCCGCTCGCTGATGCCGAGCGAGCCGTTCCTCGGCGCCACCGACGCCACCACCTTCCCCCGCCCCTACGTGAAGTGGGCCGTCGAACCGGCGCGCCCGCAGGACGTGCCGGCCGCCATCGCGCACGCGCACCGGGTCGCCACCCAGCCGCCGTACGGGCCGGTGTTCGTCTCCGTCCCGGCCGACGACTGGGACGCGCCGTGCGACCCGCTGCCCGAGCGCCCGGCGATCCCCGGCTTCGGGCCCGATCCGGACGCGCTCGCCGGTCTGGTCGCCGCGCTCGACGCGGCCTCGGCACCCGCGCTGGTCGCCGGGCCGGGCGTGGACGCCGAGGGCGCGATCGACGACCTGGTCGCCCTCGCCGAGCGGACCAGGGCCGCGGTCTGGGCGAGCCCGATGAACTGGCGCAGCTCCTTCCCGGAGGACCACCCGCTGTTCGCCGGGTTCCTGCCGCCGGAGGAGCGCGGCACCGCCGAGACGCTGCGCGCGCACGACCTGGTCGTGGTGCTCGGCGCGCCGGCGTTCCTGTTCCACGTCTTCCGCGGCCACACCGACCTGCCGCTGCCGCCGTTGTACCTGGTCAGCGATGACGAGCAGGTGCTGGCGCGGGCCCGCGAGGGCACCGCCGTCCGGTCCGGGGTGCGGGCCGCGATCCGCGCGGTCACCGCCGCGACCTCCGAGCCGGCGCGCGAGACCCCGGCCGGCCGCGTCCGCAGGCCCCGGCCGCCGGAGACCACGCCGCCACGGGTCGAGTGGGTGTTCTCGATGCTGGCCGACGAGCTCGCCGAGGACACCCTGCTGGTCGAGGAGATCCCCAGCCACCTGCTGGTGCGCCGGGAGTACCTGCCGGTGCGGGCCCGGCGCGCCGGCCTGCTCAGCACCGGCGGGGGCGCGCTCGGCTACGGGCTGCCGGCCGCCGTCGGCGCCGCGATCGGGGCGCCGGACCGCAAGGTCGTCGCGGTGCTCGGCGACGGGTCGAGCATGTACTCGATCCAGGGCCTGTGGACCGCGGCGCGCGAGCAGCTCCCGGTGACGTTCGTGGTGCTGGACAACGGGCTGTACGCGGCCGTGGACATCCTGGCCGGCCCGGAGAACGCCAAGATGCCCGGCGTCGAGCTCGGCGGCATCGACTTCGTCGCGGTGGCCGGGGGCATGGGGCTGCGGACGCACCGGGTCACCTGCCCGGAGGAGCTGAAGCCGGCCCTCACCGCCGCGCTGGCCGACGACCGCCCCACCCTGGTGCACGTCACCGTCGACCCGAACCCGACGGTCCTATACTGAGAACCCGATGAGCCAACCGATCCGGACCGTGTGCCACGGGTGCCGGCAGATGACCCAGTTCCGTGACGACTCCGGATCCATCCGCCCGATGATCCTCCCCGGCAACGGGACGGTCTGGGCCGAGCGAGCGCCCGGCGGCATGGTCGAACAACCCTGCCCCGTCTGCGGGGACAGCGACGACCCCGGCTGGGTCGAGGGCTTCGTACTCCCGGTCTGAAAGCACGAAGGCTCCCTCCACCGTGGTGAAGGGAGCCTTCGTGAGCACTCAACGCTGCTGGAAGCGGTCCTTGGCCTCCTGCGCCATGTCGGTCGCCCGGTCCCGCAGGTCGCCGCTCTGGTTGCCCTCGTCGCCCTGCTGGTCGCCCTGCTCGTCGCGCCGCTGGCCCATCCGCTGCTTGGCCTCGTCGGCGACCTGCTCGGCCTGCTCCTTGGTCTTGTCGAACATGTTCACGGCCGTCTCCTCCCGTGTCGGTTCGGATGAGCGGGGTGGTGCCCCGCCCCTCCGACCGGGAAACCGCCCGGCGCCCGACGCCACTCGAAGGAGTGAAAGCCCAGGTCAGGTCGCCGTCTTCTGGTGCGCCTCCTCGCGCTCGGCGGCCAGGAAGCGCTCCGCGGCCAGCTCGTCGCTCGACGAGGCGGACGCGGCAGCCGGGGCGGGCTCGGCCGGGGCGGGCTGCCGGTCGTGCAGCAGCCGCGCGATCTCGGTGCGCAGCTCGACGAAGGTCGACGAGCCCCGGGTGGAGATCTGGTCGCGGTCGGCCGGCAGGTCGACCTTCAGGTCCGCCACGATCGACGCCGGCGACTTCGACAGCACCAGCACCCGGTCGCCCAGGTACACGCTCTCGTCGATGTCGTGGGTGACCAGCAGCACCGTGCTGCCGTGGTCGCGGCGCACCCGCAGCAGCAGGTCCTCCAGGTCGGCCCTGGTCTGCGCGTCCACCGACGCGAACGGCTCGTCCATCAGCAGCAGCGCGGGCCGGGTGGCCAGCGCGCGGGCGATCGACACCCGCTGCTGCATGCCGCCGGACAGCTGCCACGGGTACTTGTTCGCCGCGTCGGACAGCCCGACCCAGCCCAGTGCCTCCTGCGCCCTGGCGCGCCGCTCCGCCCGGCTCCCGACCCGGGTGCGCAGCGGGAACTCGACGTTGCCGCGCACCGACAGCCACGGGAACAGCGACCGGCTGTAGTCCTGGAACACCACCGCCAGGTCGTCCGGCACGCCGACCACGCGGTCGCCGTGCAGGGACACCTCACCCGCGCTCGGCTTGATCAGGCCGGCGATGCAGCGCAGCAGCGTCGACTTGCCACAGCCGGACGGGCCGACGATGCAGGCCAGCTCGTCCTTGGCGACGGTGAACGCCAGGTCCTCCACCGCCACGTGGGCGTCCGGGCCCGCACCGTAGCGGTGCGCGAGGCCACGGACCTCCAACATGGTCGACATCGATCATCCTCCTGCTTTCGCGGTCTGCTTGGAGTTCGCCGCGCCGGAACGGGTCGGCTGCCAGCGCAGTGCCCGCCGCTCGACGGCGAGCAGCGCGAGGTTGAAGACGTACCCGATGATGCCCAGCAGGACGATCCACGCCCACATGCTGGTCAGGTCGAACTGGCGTTGGGCACTGCGCAGTGCGTGGCCGATGCCGGAGGTGGTACCCACCATCTCGGACACGACCATGAGGATCACCGCGATCGCCAGGCTCAGTCGAAGGCCGGCGAAGATCTTCGGCAGCGCGGCCGGCAGCACCACCATCGTCACCCACTGGGTGCGGGGGATGCGGAACGAGCGCGCCGTGTCGGTCTTCACCGCGTCCACCGAGCGTACGCCGTCGACGGTGTTCATCAGTACCGGCCAGATGCACGCGAACACGATGAGTGCGAGCTTCATCCCGGTCTCGATGCCGAACAGCACGATGAACACCGGCAGCAGCGCGGGGGAGGGCAGCGCCCGGAAGAACGCGAACAGCGGCCCCACGTAGTCCATCGCGGTGCGCGAACGGCCGAGCGCGGTGCCGAGCGCGACGCCGAGCACGACCGACAGCAACCAGCCGCCGACGACCCGTCCCAGGCTGGGCAGGATGTCCTCGGTGACGCTCTCGGCGATGGCGACGTTGCCGTCGCCGTCGGTGAACCACAGCGTCCAGCCCTGCTGCACGATCTGCCACGGCGTCGGGAAGTAGACGTCCTGGGCGGCCGAGGTGATCAGCTGCCAGGCGATCACGACGACGACGAACACCGCCCAGCGCTGCGCGAATCCGGCGACGCGGCTCATGTCAGTGCCTCCGCCCGGGTGGTGTCGCTCCAGCGGAACATCCGGTTGCCGGCCCGTTCGAGGCCCTCGTTGACCAGGTAGCCGACGAAGCCGATGACGACGGTGCCGGCGAGCACCTCGTCCATTCCGCCGATGGCGATGTACTCGTCGATGATGAACGCGCCGACGCCGATCTGGCTGCCGGCCAGGTACTCGGTGGAGACCGTGACGATCAGCGCGATCGCCGCGGACAGCCGCAGGCCGGTGTAGGCGAACGGTGCCACGTGCGGCAGCGCCACGGTGGCGAGCACCCTGGCCCGGCTGTTGCCGAACGACCGCGCGGTGTCCAGCAGCAGCGGGTCGATGTCGTCGAGCGCGTAGATGATGTTGAACAGGATCGGCCACACCGACGCGTAGAACGCCAGCGTGATCTTGGCGTCGGGCCCCGATCCGATGGTGAGGATGATCAGGGGGATCAGCGCCACCGGCGGGATCGGCCGGAGGAACTCGATCAGTACCCGGGTCGACGAGCGCAGCCAGGGCAGGCTGCCGAGCAGCAGACCGGCGGGCACGGCGACCGCGATCGAGATGCCCAGCGCGATGAGCCAGGCCAGCATGGTCGCGATCACGTCGCGGATGAAGGACTCCTGGCCGAGCAGCCCGACCAGCGTCCCGGCCACCTCGGACGGCGGTGGCAGAGAGGTCGGGTCGACCAGGCCGACCCGACCGACTCCCTCCCAGATCAGGAAGAAGCCGGCCAGGCCGATCAGGTTGCGGTAGACAGGGCGCAAGAGGTCAGGACTCCGACTCGAGCGGTGCCGTCGGCACGATCATCGTGGACACGTCCAACTTCTCGTTGATGACGCCGAACTCCAACATCAGGTCCGGCACCCGCTGCAGCCGCGACTCGTCCAGCTTCGACTGGAAGGTCAGCAGCGTCGCCATCTTGGCGGTCTCCTCGTCCACGCCGGCGAACTCCACCAGCAGCGGCTCGACCAGGCCGCGGTCGCTCAGCGCCAGGTCGGTGGCCCGCTGCATCGCGCGCTGGAAGGCGTCGATGGTGTTCGGGTTCTCCTCGACGAACTGGCCGGTCGAGCCGTAGCCCGCGGTCGGCATGTCCGCGGTCGGGCCGACCGCGGTGTCGAAGATCGGCGCGGCGCCGGCGCGCTTCTCGGTGTCCTGGATGAACGGCTCGGTGGCGAACGCCGCGTCCACGGCGCCCGACGAGAGGACCTCGGCCGTCTGCGGGAACGGCGTCTCGATCCACTGGATGCTCTTGATCTGCTCCTCGTTGAAGCCGTTGGACTTCAGCGCGGACTTGACGAGCAGGTCGGAGATGGTGTTCTCGGCGGTGACCGCGACCTTGGCCCCCTCCATGTCCTCGATGCGCTTGACCTTCGAGTTGGATGTCGCCACGACCACGCAGCTGTTCGGTCCGGCGGAGGAGGCGTCCGCGACCAGCTTGATGCCGCCCTTGTCCTGCGCCAACTTCTGGGCTTCCATGAGGAAGAACGGGGTGTAGCTGGAGTAGGCGATGTCGACGTCGCCGCCCATGAGCATGTTCAGCGAGTCCTGGCCGCTCGGCGCGTCGACGGGCGTGACGTTGAGCCCCTCGTCCTCGAAGAAGCCCTCCTGCATCGCCAGGTGGAACGGCGCGAGGTCGGTCGGCTTCATGATCGAGATCGTGAGGTCGGTCGTCTCCAGGTTGCCGTTACCACCCGAGGGTGTCTCGGACTCATCGTCCGAACCGCCGAGCAGACCGCAGCTGGACAGCGTCGTGACCAGCGTCAACGCCGTTGCGACCAAGGGAAGCCGGGAGCGCAGGCCGCGCCCGGGACTGACATTGGGCATTTGGAGCCTCTCCTCTGTGGGTGAGGTGGTGAAAGCTGATTGTGGTGGTGCCCCGTACACCAGGTCGCCACTCTAGAGACCTCTGTCCTCGGGTCACAATCAGTGCCCGGGTTCTCCCGTCCAGGTGATGACCATCGGCGAAACGCGTGGTGACGCCCTTGTTCCCGCTGCGCGGCGTGCCGGTTACTTGCCCACCACGTGCCGACCTGGGGATGGGGCGATGACGCACGGGGAGACCTTCGTCACCCGATCGTGATCTCTGAAGAGCTAAACCGATGAAGAAAAATCGTTGCCTGGGTGTGACTTTTCAGACCCTGATGTGTGACCATCCGTCCGGAGGGCTTACATCGAGAGGTAGACTCCGCTACCTTCTGTGGCCAACAGTGAGGTAGAAGTCCGTCGAAGCGGTGAAGGAGCGCGCCCAGATGTACGTGCGCGTGCTTCCCGGTGGTGGGAGCCGGGGAGTAGAGCAGCAGGGGTGCGCCACCGCTGGGGGCGCGCGATGGGTCGGGGTCTGTCGCACTGGGGTACTTGTCCGTTCGAGCTGGCGGGCTACCGGCTTGACAACCAGGGAGAGTGCTGGGAGTGCCCGACCACACTTCTGACGTCCCACCCCGCTCAGGCAACGCGACCGTCTATGGTGCCGCCGTGCCCGAGCAGAACCCAGACCGGAAACCGGGTGCCGGTCGTCCACCGGCCGGTCCCAAGGCGATGAAGGGCGGCTCCCGCTTCCGCATGCGGAACTGGCGCCTGCGCACCAAGGTCATCGCCGTCATCGTGGTGCCGACCCTGACCGCGCTCGCGCTCGGCGGCCTGCGCGCCGCCGACGACCTGAGTCGTGCCGGCGAGTTCCAGCAGACGGTCAGCCAGGTCGACCTCGCCAGGAACGTGACCAAGGTCGTGCACGAGCTCCAGAAGGAGCGCACCCTCATGGTCGCCTGGGTGGCCGGCGAGGAGGGCGGCCCGCGCACCGAGCTCGACACGCAGATCGACCTGGTGAACGGGGCGGTCGCCGCGTCGCAGCAGACGGCGAGCGACCTGGACATCGACGACGAGACCGCGAAGAACCGGTACAACATCGGTCTGCAGCGGCTGTCCGCGCTCCCGGCCATCCGCACCACCGTCGAGGAGAGCAACTACCCGGCCGCCGCCGCGTTCGTCACCTACACCCAGGTGCTCGACGCGGTCGTCCGCCTCGGCCGGGAGATCAACAGCGCGGTCACCGACCGGGACCTGCTGCGCGACGGCACGGTCGTCCAGGCGGTCTCCGAGGCCAAGGAGAGCATCTCCCAGGAGAACGCGATCCTGCAGATCGCGGCCGCGGACAACCGGTTCACCGGCGACATGCTGCAGCGCCTGCGGGACGCGCAGGCCTCCTACATCGGCTCGCTCGCCGACTTCCGCGCCAACGCCTCGCTCGACCAGCTGCAGCTGTACAACGACACGGTCAGCGGCGCGGAGGTCGACCTCCGCGAGCGGATCAAGGCCGTGGCCATCACCGCCGCCGAGGAGGGGACCGGTCGGGAGAACCCGCCTCCGCTGAACATCGACGGCCCGGACCTGACCAACAACGGCAACGCCACCATCGAGCGGATGCGCACGGTCGAGACCGAGCTGCTCGACCAGCTGCGCTCGGACGCCACCGTGCTGGCCGACGCGGCCACCACCTCGGCGTGGCAGGAGGCGGCGATCGTGCTGGTCGCCCTGCTGCTCGCGATCGGCCTGATGGCGATCGTCACCCGGTCGCTGCTGAACCCGCTGCGGGTGCTGCGCCGCGAGGCGCTCGAGGTCGCCAACCGTAGGCTGCCCGCCTCGGTGCAGCGAATCCTGGCCGACCCGGACCCCGCCGAGGCCGCCAAGCACGCGGTCGAGCCGGTGCCGGTGTTCACCAAGGAGGAGACCGGCCAGCTGGCCCGCTCGTTCGACGCGGTCCAGGAGCAGGCGGTCCTGATGGCGACCGAACAGGCCCTCCTGCGCGACAACATCAACTCGATCTTCGTCAACCTGTCCCGCCGGTCCCAGGCGCTGGTCGAACGCCAGCTGTCCCTGATCGACCGGCTGGAGCAGGACGAGCAGGACCCGGACCAGCTGGCCAGCCTGTTCGAGCTCGACCACCTCGCCACCCGGATGCGGCGGAACTCGGAAAGCCTGCTGGTGCTCTCCGGCACCGGCCTGTCCCGCCAGCTCAACCGGCCGGTCCCGGCGTCCGAGGTCGTCGGCGCCGCGGTGTCCGAGGTCGAGCACTACGCCCGGGTCGAGGTGGCCTCGGCGCCCGACGTCGCGGTCCAGGGCCGTGCGGTCTCCGACCTCGTGCACGTCATCGCCGAGCTGCTGGACAACGCGACCTTCTTCTCCGAGCCGGAGAAGAAGGTCATCGTCCGGATGGCCATGACCCGCAAGCGGGAGCTCGCCGTCCAGATCACCGACCAGGGCGTCGGCATGTCCGAGGACGAGATCGCGGCGGCCAACGCGCGCCTCGCCGACCCGCCGGACCTGGACGTCGCGGTGACCAGGCGAATGGGTCTGTACGTGGTCGCCCGGCTGGCCAAGCGGCACAACATCGTGGTGCGGCTGCGGGACAACGAGGACATCGAGGGCGGCCTGATCGCCCGGATCAACGTCCCGGCCGACCTGGTGCAGCCGGTCGGCGCGGCACCGAGGTCGATGTCGGCCACCTCGACGACGTCCTCGCTGCAGGCCGCGGCCATGGACTCGGCGAACGGCCTCGGGGCGAGCATGCCCAACGTGCCGAACACGCCGGCCCCGGTCCGCAACAGCGGCATCGCCGGCGCGTTCACCGGCGGCATGCCGAGGCTGCGGCCGGACGGCAGCACCGGCGACCCGGCGAGCTCGTTGGGCGCCGAGACCAGCCAGGACCGCACGCCGGAGCAGGTCGCGGGCTACCCCGCCTACTCGCCCGGCTACGGCGCCGACCAGAACGGGTCCGTGCCGGCCAACGGTACCGACCCGCACGGTCACCAGGCCGACCAGGGTGACGACCGGGGTGACGCCGACGAGCAGACCACGACCCTGTTCGGCAACCCGATGCCCGACCCCGGCCCACCTCGGCAGGACGAGGCCGACTACCCGCCACTCGGGGCCGGCCGCGCCGCCGATGAGGTCGACCACAACGTGGACGCGCCGACCGAGCGCCTGCCGATCTACGAGGCCGTGCTGTCCCAGTGGTTCGAGGCGGCGGACACCGGCTCGCACCAGCGGCAGCCGGCCGAGGGGGAGCAGGCCGGGCACGCGGCCACGAACGGGGCGGCCAACGGCAACGGCACCAACGGCACGCACGCCACCCACGCCGCGAACGGCACCGGGGCGAACGGCACCCACGGTTCGACGCCGCCCGCCGAGCCGCAGCACGCCGCCCAGCCGGCGCCCCAGCCGCAGGCCGAGGCGGAGACCACGGCCTGGACCTCGCCCGGTGACGAGGGCTGGCAGGCCGCCCAGGCGCTGCTCGACAAGCCGGCGGAGGAAACGAAGACCACGGCTGGTCTGCCCAAACGGGTGCCCAAGGCGCACCTGGTGCCCGGCTCGGCCCAGCCGCGCCAGACGGCACAGCCCACCGAGGAGCAGTCGGCCCCGCCGCTGCCGCCGCGCACGGCCGACGCCGTCCGTGGTCGAATGTCAAGCTTCCAGCAGGGTGTGCGGCGTGGGCGGCACGCACTCATCGAGGCATACGCTGGTGACCAGTCCGGTCCCGAGGTCAGCCGTCAAGACGAGGAGCAGGAGTGACGACCGCGTCAACAAACCAGCCCGGTAGCTTCGGGTGGCTCATCACAGATTTCGTCCGTCAAGTGCCCGGGGTGGCGCACGCCGTCGTGGTGTCGGCTGACGGGCTGCTGCTCGCCGGCTCCCAGGGCCTGCCCCGCGACCGCGCCGAGCAACTCTCGGCGGTGTCCTCCGGCCTGGTCAGCCTGACCCAGGGCGCCGCGAGGTGCTTCGAGGCGGGTGGGGTGAACCAGACCGTGGTCGAGATGGACCGCGGGTACCTGTTCCTCATGTCGATCTCGGACGGCTCGTGCCTCGCCGTGCTCGCCGCGCCGAACTGCGACATCGGGCTCGTCGCCTACGAGATGACGTTGCTGGTCGAGCGGGTCGGCCAGCAGATGACTCCGGAACTGCGTGCGCAGCTACAGGGCGCACAGCGAAGGTAATCGTGCTCACCGCGATGGCGCGGACTGACAGCGGAGGCTGGGCCCCATGCGACCGACTCGGGGACACCTGCAGCGTCGATTACCGCGCGCCGGAGAGTCAGAGCGGAGGCAGGTAGAGATGCCGGAGAAAGGTTGGGAGGACCTCCCCGAGCATGACGTCGGCGACGCGCCGAACAGGTTCGACGTCGACGGCTTCCGGGCCAGGCTCTTCGGGGGGCCCGGGGCCACGCTGTACGGTGACTCGGGGATTCCGGCGCAGTCCGCGTGGGACAGCAAGGAGATCCCCACCGTCGGCCCCAACGAGGACAGCGGCTACCAGAGTGGTTACCACACCGGTCCGCAGAGCGGGTTCCACAGCGGGGTGTTCAACAGCGGCGCGGACCTGCTCGGCGACTCGGGGCGCGACTCCGGCTCGTTGGTCCGGCCGTACACCAAGACGGGGGGCCGGACGCGGTCCAACTATGATCTTGCCATCGAGGCGCTGGTGTCGACCAGCGAGCGGGGGAAGGCCCCGGACGCGGCCGTGTTACCGGAACACAGGTCGATCTGTGGCCTGTGTCTCGACACCAGGTCGGTCGCGGAGGTGGCCGCACACCTGCGGCTCCCCCTCGGCGTGGCCAAGGTGCTGATCGGAGACATGGCAGGTATGGGGCTGGTCCTGATCCACCAGAGCGGCATGGTCGTTGGCGACCGGCCGTCGATCGAATTCATGGAAAGGGTGCTCAGTGGTCTCCGCAGGCTCTAGTCCCCTCAGCCCGCGTGGCGCGGCACCGCAGCCGACGACCTCGGCAAAGATCGTTGTCGCCGGCGGGTTCGGGGTCGGCAAGACGACCCTCGTCGGCTCGGTGTCGGAAATCGTCCCGCTCACCACGGAAGCGGTGATGACCGAGGCGAGCGTCGACGTCGACGATCTGACGAACACCCCGAACAAGGTCACCACGACGGTGGCGATGGACTTCGGGCGCGTGTCGCTGGACAGCGACCTGATCCTGTACCTGTTCGGTACGCCGGGTCAGCACCGGTTCTGGTTCATGTGGGACGACCTCGTGTACGGCGCCATCGGTGCCGTCGTGCTGGTCGACACCCGCCGGTTGGCGGACGCGTTCGCGTCGATCGACTTCTTCGAGGACCGGCAGCTGCCCTACGTGGTGGCGGTCAACTGCTTCGACCGGGTGCTGCACCACCGCATCGACGACGTGCGGGACGCGCTCACCGTCGACCAGTCGGTCCCGATCGTCACCTGCGACGCGCGCGACCGCGAGTCGACCAAGGAGACGCTGATCACGCTGGTCGAGCACGCGATGCACCAGCGGATGTCGGCCCGCGCGGGCTGAGCACGCTTCGCACGACGCGCCCTCGGCGGTTCAGCCGAGGGCGCGTCGCGCGTAGTAGGCCATCGACGAGGTCGCCTCGTCGGCCGCGGCCACGTCGTCCGCGGCGAGCGCGCGCAGCGCGTCCGCGGCCCGGCACACGCCCATCAGCGCGTCGAGCACCCGCTCGTTGTCGCCAGGCCGTTCGTCCGGTTTCGTACGCAGGTCGAGCCGCGCGAGCAGTTTCCGCACGCCCCCGTCGATGACGTCGGCGCGGTCGAGGAAGTCCGCCCGCATGAGCCGAAGCCGCTCGGGGGTGGCGTGCTCGTCACTGCTCATGGCGAAACGATGCCCCCGCTCCCTCGAGAACCGGTCGCGCGTGCGTCGAACCCATTGACATGTCACGACGGATCAATGAACATGTCAGCGTGAGCTTCCACACGTTGATCCGCTACGGCGGAGACTTCCTCGACGCGGTGATCGAGCGGGCCGACGGGGCGTGGCTGACCACCGTCGACGGCCGCCGGATCCTCGACTTCACCTCGGGTCAGATGTGCGCGACCCTCGGGCACAACCACCCGGCGATCGTGCGGGCCATCGACGAGGCCTGCCGGCGGGTACTGCACCTGCACAGCGGCATGGTCAGCCCGGACGTGCTGGAGCTGGCCGACGAGCTGGTGGCCCTGCTGCCGGAACCGTTGCGGCGGGCCATGTTCGTCAGCACCGGCGGCGAGTCCAACGAGGCGGCGCTGCGACTGGCGAAGCTCACCACCGGCGGGTTCGAGGTGGTGGCGTTCACCGGCTCCTGGCACGGCATGACCGCTGGCGCGTCGTCGAGCACCTACAGCGCGGGCCGGAAGAACTACGGCCCTGCGATGCCGGGGACCGCCGCGCTGCCCACGCCGAACTGCTACCGCTGCCCGATCCAGCACTGCCGCGACCGCTGCGACCTGACGTGCCTGGACGTCGGCATGTCCCTGGTGGACAGCCAGTCCGTGGGCGCCCAGGCCGCGGTGATCGTCGAGCCGATCCTGTCCAGCGGCGGCATCGTGCCGCTGCCCGACGGCTACCTCGCCCGCCTGCGCCAACTGGCCGGCGAGCGCGGCATGCTGCTGGTGATCGACGAGGCGCAGACCGCGTTCGGGCGCACCGGCGCGATGTTCGCCTTCGAGCGGCACGGCGTGGTGCCCGACGTGCTGACCGTCTCCAAGACCCTCGGCGGCGGTCTCCCGCTCGCCGCGACCGTCACCACCGAGGAACTGGAACAGGACGCCTACGAGAAGGGCTACCTGTACTTCACCTCGCACGTGTCCGACCCGCTGCCGGCGGCGGTCGGCCGCGCCGTACTGGCCACGATCGTCGCCGACGGCCTGCTGGAACGCAGCGCCGCCCTCGGCGAGCACCTGCGCGCGGGCCTGCTGGAACTGGCCGACCGGCACGAGGCCATCGGCGACGTACGCGGCGAGGGCCTGATGATCGGCGTCGAGCTGGTGGCCGACCGGGACACCCGCGAGCCCGCCGACAAGCTCGGCGTCGCGGTCACCACCCGCTGCCTGGAACTGGGGCTGAACGTCAACATCGTGAAGTTCCCGGGCCTCGGCAGCGTCCTCCGCATGGCGCCCCCGATGACCGCCACCACCGCCGAGCTGGACACCGGTCTGGAGATCCTGGACCGCGCCCTGACCGAGTGCACCGGACGGTAGCCGTGGCCGACCTGCCACTCGGCGAGCACGCCTACCGGACGCTGCGCGGCCTGATCGTGAGCCTGCGGCTGCCGCCCGGGACTTCGGTGTCCGAGCAGGGCCTGACCTCGGCGTACGGGCTGTCGAAGGCCCCGGTCCGCGCCGCCCTGGTCCGGCTGCGCGCCGAAGGCCTGGTGACCTCGGTACCCAGGCGCGGGCACGTGGTCTCGGTACTCACCCTGCGCGACGTCGACGAGGTGTTCCGGCTGCGGCTGCTGCTGGAGCCCGAGGCCGCCGCACTGGCCGCCGGCAACGTCGACCCGGCCGAGGTGGCCGACCTGTCCCACGACCTGGACCAGGCCAGGCGGTCGGTTCCGGACTCGTTCGCCGCCTTCGTCGCCGCGAACCGGCGGGTGCACGTCCGGGTCGCCGAGGCCAGCGGCAACACCCGCCTGGCCAGGACGATCACCGGCCTGCTGGACGAGGCCGAACGCGCGATCCACCTGGCCCTGGCCGCCGGCGCGGGCGAACGCGGCCTCCGCGTCCACCACGAACACGCCGAACTGCTGGCCGCCCTCACCGCCCCCGACCCCGAAGCCGCCCGCCGCCACATGACCGACGCCCTCTCCCGCTTCCACCACGAGCTGGTGACCGTCCTGCGGACCCGCCCCGCCGTCCTCGACGCGGCGCTCTAGCTCCGGGAGATCAGCGACGCCGAGGTGATCCGGTGCAGGGGGTACTGGCGGACGGTGTCGTTGGTGTCGTCGCGGCCCTCGAGGACGCCGCCGCCGACGCGGAACGGGGTGACCACGCGCTGGGTCGCCACGCCGCGGGAGTCCACGAAGTCGATCAGTACGTGGCCCTGCTGCTCGATCGCCTCGCGGAGCAGGGCCAGGGTCGCGGCCGTGTCGGCCGCGCCGCCGCCCGCGGCCAGCGACACCGTGCGGCCCCGGCGGGTCGCGGCGGCCGTGTCGCCGGCACGCAGCTGGGCGACGATGTCGCGCAGCCGCTCGTCGCTCGGCGGGTTCGGGGTGCCCACCCGCCGGGTGCGGGCGGTCGCGGGCAGCCGGTGGCCCTTCGGCCGCAGGTCGACGACCTGACCGTCGGCGCCCTCGGCGGCCGGGGCGAACCCGGCCTTGCGCAGGTCCTCCAGCACGTCGGCCAGCGGCAGCGGGCTGACCAGGACCGTCGGCGCGATCCGGCGCAGTTCCAGGGACGCCGCCGTCGGGTGCGCGGCGACCTCGGCCAGCAGCACCGGGTCGTCGCAGCGCAGGAACGACGCCGCCACCCCGCCACGGAGCCTGCCGTGCCGGCGGGCGACGTCGTCGATCAGGTAGCTCAGCCCCTGCGGGACCGGCGTACGCGAGCGGGTGCGGAACAGTTCGTGCAGGTCCTCGGCGGTGCGGCCGGCGTCCAGCGCGCGCCGCACCGACGCCTCGGTCACCCGGTACACGGTCGCGCTGCCGGCCGACTCGACGTCCGCGACCAGCCCGACGTCCACGGCCAGCGTCGGTTCCAGCGGGCCGGGCGCGACGACGGTCAGGTCGGCCTGCACCAGCACGTGGTCGATCGGCTCCGGCATCGACTCGGCCATCGCCTTGGCCGCCTGCGCCGGGCCGTCGGCGAGCAGCGCCCGGCCGGCGGCGGTGATCGCGCCGAGTGCGACCAGGCCGAGCGCGGTGGCCTCGGCGAGCGTCCAGCGGACGATCTCGTCCCGCAGCCGCCCGCCGCGGCGGGGTGCGCGCCAGGCCAGCACGTCGGCCAACTCGTCCGGCGACGCCACCCCGGTGCCGGACGGCAGGTCGGCCAGCGCGCCGAGCACCCGGCGGCGCTCGGCCGGGGCGGGCGGACGGCGCAGGTCGTCGGACAGCGGGGCGAGCACCTTGTCCTTGGCGTCCCGCATGCCGGCGAGGCCGGGCAGGCGGGGCAGGTCGAGCCAGGCGGCGGCGAGCGTCGCCCACTGGTGCTGCGGGGTGGCCACCAACCACGGGTCGACGGCCGAGGTCGGCATCCACTCCGGGCTGGTGGCGGTGGCGCTGTCGGCGACCAGGCCGGCACCGAACAGCAGCTCGGCGAGCAGCGCCGCGCCCCGGTCGTCGGTGTCCAGCTCACGGGCGAGCCGCCGCACGTCCCGCACGCCGAGCCCGCCCGCCTTGAGCACCGCGGCCGGTTCGACCGACCACAGCTCCACGAGCTTCTCCGCGCGCCGCAACAACTCCAGCGCCTCACCGGCACCGGTCGCGTCCACAGTGGAGTGTTGACGCAGCTGCATCGGCGGCTCATCCAGCCGAACCGTCCCCAGTGGACTCTCCCCGCGCAGCACCAGCCCGACCTGACGCGGCAGCTCCACCGTCTCGGCGTCCCGGCGCAGCAACAGGCCCCGGGCGAGCAGCCGCTGCACCGGCGTCTCCGCCCGCTCCAGCGGCACCACCACGGCGGCGTCCCTGGTGCGGCCGACCGGGGAGCCGTGCGCGAGCGTGCCCAGCAGCCTGCGGTCCGCGTCCGGCAGCTCGGCCAGCACCGCGGCGATGTCCACCCCGTCCAGCGCGGGGGAGGGCTGCCCCAGCCCCGCCGGGTACAGGCCACCGGCCTCGCGCGCGGCGGGCGCCACCGACAGCGACTCCGGCTCGCCCCAGGCCAGGGCGAGCCCGACCAGCCGGTCGACCGCGGCTCGCACCCGGCTCGCGGGCACCTCGGGTCCGACCAGCGCGGCGACCTCGTCGAGCGGCACCGGCGCCCGGTCGGCGTCGGCGACCACCAGCGCGTCCAGCACGGCGAGGGTGAAGGTGTCGAGGCCCTCCGCGGCCCTGGTCACCGAGGCCCGGCTGCCGGCCCGCGCGGCCAGCACCGCGACGTCGGCCGGCGGCGGCGCGGCCAGGTCGGGTCGCGCGCGCAGCAGGTCGGCCAGCTGCCGGTCGTCCTGACCGCGCAGCCATTCGGTGAGCGGAGCGGCGGGCACCCGACCACGGTATACGCGTGACACCCTTCCGGTAGCCTCAAGGCCCCGACACCGAAGGACAGGGAGGGCATCCGTGGCCGCCGATCGCCGCAAGGGCCAGCGCTCGCACCGCATCGACCCGACGTGGCCGGACGTCGAGCACCCGGTGACCGAGATCGCCGCGGACCGACAGGGCGCGCTGTCGCCCTACGGTGACGTCACCTTCCCGCTCCCGGCCGACGAGGTGGGCTACGTCCACCCCGAGACCGAGATCAACAAGTAGCCATGCCCGTCCCCGGTCCCGGTTACTCCATCACCGTCCGTGTCGAGGCGCCGCCGTCGGCCAGCGCCGCCGGCGACCTGGCCGCCGCGGTCGGCCACGCCGGCGGGGTGATCACGGCGTTCGACGTCGTCGAGTCGCACGCCGACCGCATCGTCGTCGACCTCACCGCCAACACCTACTCCGACGCGCACGCCCGCGACATCACCGCCGCGCTCGAGGACCTGCCCGGCGTCGCGGTGCGCAAGGTGTCCGACCGGACGTTCCTGATCCACCTCGGCGGCAAGATCGGCATCAGCCCCAAGGTCCAGCTCCGCAACCGCGACGACCTGTCCCGCGCCTACACGCCCGGCGTCGCCCGGATCTGCCAGGCGATCGCCGACAACCCCTACGACGCGCGCCGGCTGACCATCAAGCGCAACACCGTCGCCGTGGTCACCGACGGCTCGGCCGTGCTCGGCCTGGGCAACCTCGGCCCGGCCGCCGCGCTGCCGGTGATGGAGGGCAAGGCCGCGCTGTTCAAGAAGTTCGCCGGCGTCGACGCGTGGCCGGTGTGCCTGGACACCCAGGACACCGACGAGATCATCCGCGCGGTGGAGCTGATCGCCCCGGTCTACGGCGGCATCAACCTGGAGGACATCGCCGCGCCGCGCTGCTTCGAGATCGAGGCGCGGCTGCGCGACAAGCTCGACATCCCGGTGTTCCACGACGACCAGCACGGCACCGCGATCGTGGTGGTCGGCGCGCTGCGCAACGCCCTGCGGGTGGTCGGCAAGCAGCTGAGCGACTGCAAGGTCGTGGTCTGCGGCGCCGGCGCGGCGGGGTCGGCGATCATCCGGCTGCTGCTGCGCAAGAAGCCGGGCGACGTGCTGGCCGTGGACGTCGAGGGCATCGTGCACCCGGACCGGGAGGGCATGGACCCGAACCTGGCCTGGATCGCCGAGCACACCAACAGCGACCGGGTCACCGGCTCGCTGACCGACGCCCTGGTCGGCGCGGACGTGTTCATCGGCGTGTCCGCGCCCAACCTGTTCGGTGCCGACGCGGTCGCCACGATGGCCGACGACGCGGTGGTGTTCGCCCTGGCCAACCCGGACCCGGAGATCGACCCGCTGGAGGCCCAGCGGCACGCGGCGGTGGTGGCGACCGGGCGCAGCGACTACCCGAACCAGATCAACAACGTGCTGGCGTTCCCCGGCGTGTTCCGCGGCCTGCTCGACGCGCAGGCCCACCGCATCACCGACGAGATGCTGCTGGCCGCCGCCGACGCCATCGCCGACGTGGTGGACGGCGACCGGCTGAACGCGTCGTTCATCGTGCCGAGCGTGTTCGACAACGCCGTGTCCCCGGCCGTCGCCGAGGCCGTGGCGAAGGCGGCCGCCCCGACCGGGGGCCGACCGGCCTAGGCTCGGGCCATGGGTGAGCTGACTCATGTGAACGAGTCTGGGGCGGCGCGGATGGTGGACGTCTCCGGCAAGGAGGCGTCCGCGCGGGTCGCGGTGGCCACCGGGACGGTGCGGACCACCGCCGAGGTCGTGTCGCTGCTGCGGTCGAACGGGCTGAAGAAGGGCGACGCGCTCGCCACCGCGCGGATCGCCGGGATCATGGGCGCCAAGCGCACCCCGGACCTGGTGCCGCTGTGCCACCCGATCGCCATCTCCGGCGTCACCGTGGAGTTCGCGCTCGGCGATGACCGGGTCGACATCACCGCGACCACGAAGACCACCGACCGCACCGGCGTCGAGATGGAGGCGCTGACCGCGGTCGCGGTCGCCGGGCTCACCCTGCACGACATGATCAAGGCCGTCGACCCGGCCGCGGTGCTGGACGCCGTGCGGCTGGAGCGCAAGGACGGCGGCAAGACCGGCACCTGGACCCGACCGGAGGGCAGATGACCCGCACCGCGCGTGTCGTGACCGCGTCCAACCGCGCGGCCGCCGGGGTCTACGCGGACCGGACCGGGCCGCTGATCGTCGACTGGCTGCTCGGCCGCGGCTACGAGGTGCCGGCGCCGGTCGTGGTGCCGGACGGTGAGCCGGTGCTGGCCGCGCTGCGGGCGGCGGTCGCGGACGGCGTGGACGTCGTGATCACCACCGGGGGCACCGGGATCAGCCCGACCGACCGCACCCCGGAGGTGACCGCCCAGGTGCTGGACCACGAGGTCCCCGGCCTGGCCGACGCGATCCGCGCGGCGGGCCTGCCGGCGGTGCCGACGGCCGTGCTGTCCAGGGGCCGGGCCGGGGTGGCTGGCCGGACGCTGGTGGTGAACCTGCCCGGCTCGACCGGCGGGGTGCGCGACGGGCTCGGCGTGCTCGACGGCGTCCTGGACCACGCGGTGGAGCAACTGCACGGCGGCGACCACCCGCGGGCGGAGATCGTGCCGGCCAGGGTGTTGCGCGCGGCCGTCGTCGACGCGGACCTGTCGGTCGACGAGCACGCGACGCTGGTCGGCGAGGCCGCGGCGGGCGCAGTGGTGACGTTCGCCGGCGTGGTCCGCGACCACGACGGCGGCCGAGGGGTGCGGGACCTGGACTACGAGGGTCACCCGAGCGCGGAGGCGGTCATCGGGGAGGTGGCGACGGCGGTGGCGGCCCGGCACGCGGGGGTGCGGGCGCTGGCGGTCAGCCACCGGATCGGATCGCTGGCGATCGGGGACGTGGCCCTGGCGTGCGCCGTGTCGGCGGAGCACCGGGCGGAGGCGTTCGCGGCCTGCGCGGAACTCGTCGACGAGGTGAAGCGCCGCCTGCCGATCTGGAAGCACCAGACCTTCACCGACGGGACCGACGAGTGGGTCAACTGCCCCTGACCCCTTCATCGCGCTGAACCACGGAGAAGGGCTCCACCGCCGGGGGATCGCGGTGGAGCCCTTCTCGTGAGCGCGGTCAGCTCACTTGGTGGCGATCTTCTGACCCACGAGGATCAGGTCGGGGTCGCCGATGAACTGCTTGTTCTTGTCGAACAGCGCCTGCCAGCCGCCCTTGACCTTGTGCTCCTTCGCGATCTTGGACAGCGTGTCGCCGGCCTTGACCGTGTAGTCGCCATTGGGGTTCGACTTCGCCAGGATCGGCTCGGCCGGGGCGTAGGTCTCCTGCTGCGGCTCCGGCTGCGGTTCGGCCGGCGCCTCCTGGTAGGAGGACGACGACTCCTCCGAGCGGCCCTCGTACTCGTTGCTCGGCGCGCTGGCGCCGGAGTAGCCGCGGGAGCCGCACACCGGCCACGCGCCGATGCCCTGCGAGTCGAGGGTGTTCTCCGCGACCCGGATCTGCTCGGCCTTGGAGGCGTTGGCCGGGTTGCCGGACCCGCCGTTGGCCTCCCAGGTGCTCTGGGAGAACTGCAGGCCGCCGTAGTACCCGTTGCCGGTGTTGATGCCCCAGTCGCCGCCGCTCTCACACTCGGCGATGGCGTCCCAGTTCACCGACGAGTCGGCCTGGGCGGGGGCGGTGGCAAACGCCAGCGGAACACCTGCGGCGGCGCCTGCGACGACGACGCGGGCGATGTTACGCATGGCGGCGGACTGCTTGCGGTGCTTGCCGTGGTAAGCCATTTCAATCTCTCCCTCAACGCCTGCTGGTTTGTCCCCATCCCGTCCGGAGGTTCTCTTTCAGTCGGGGGATATCTCCCGAGTGCCCGCCGGACGGGTTTGGCGTTTCGGGCACTCGGGTCTTGCCTGGTTGGTCGGGGCCAACCTGAAGCGACGGTACGTAACCGAAAGCGAGATCGGTAATTGAGCGCCACGTGGCGTGGGTCACAGTAACGAGTCAGAAGCTCAAACGATTGGACTGTTTCCGCAGGTCGAGCCCATGAACGAAGTCGTTATAGGCGCGTTAACGTACCGAGATAGTTCACGCAAACTGAGTCCTGTGTCACGTCTAAAGAGCCGGATATCGGCTACTGCAAAACGGCCGGGGCTGCAGTGTGAAAACGAGTGGCTACCCGCCGCGAACCCGCCTCTATTCGATCGGGGTATGCCGATCGAAGTCGATCTTTGCTTTCAGCCCCCGGCGAACGGCGGAAGGACGTCGACGCCCGATCCGTCGACAAGAGTGATGCCGTGATCGCGGACACTGATCCCGTCGAGCAGAAAGCTGCACGCGGTGAGCACGCGGGTGAGTCCGTCACCGTGCCGCGAGCCGAGTTCGGCGACGAGGTCGCGCACGGTGGCACCGGCGGCGAGCCGGATGGTTTCCTCGGGGATGCCCGCCGCGGCGCGTGCTCCGGCGAAGTAGCGCACACGCACCGTAGCGTCGGCTGGAGCGGTGGTCACCCCGACAGGTTAGCGTTTCGGCATGGCCTGGACTTATCTCATGGACATGGACGGGGTCCTGGTGCACGAGGAACACCTCGTGCCGGGCGCGGACAAGCTGATCGCCGAACTGCGCGAACGGGACCAGCGGTTCCTGGTCCTGACGAACAACTCCATCTACACCCCCCGCGACCTGCGAGCACGCCTGCGCCGCACGGGCCTGGACGTGCCGGAGTCGGCCATCTGGACCTCCGCGCTGGCGACCGCGACGTTCCTGGAGGCGCAGCGCCCGGAGGGCTCGGCGTACGTGATCGGCGAGTCGGGCCTGACCACGGCCCTGCACGAGATCGGGTACATCCTGACCGACCGCGACCCCGACTACGTCGTCCTGGGCGAGACCAGGACCTACAGCTTCACCGCTATCACCACCGCGATCCGCCTGGTCGAGGGCGGTGCCCGGTTCATCGCCACCAATCCCGACGCGACCGGCCCGTCCCGCGAGGGCTCGTTGCCGGCGACCGGGTCGGTGGCCGCCCTGATCCAACAGGCGACCGGCCACGCCCCCTACTTCGTGGGCAAACCGAACCCCCTGATGATGCGTAGCGCCCTCCGCGCGCTGGGAGCCCACTCCGAGTCGACCCTGATGATCGGCGACCGGATGGACACCGATGTCCGTTCAGGCCTGGAAGCCGGCCTGCGGACGATCCTGGTCATGACCGGCATCTCGACCCCCGAAACGGCCGAACGCTTCCCCTACCGCCCCAGCCTCGTCATCGACTCCGTAGCCGACCTCGTGGGCCGAGCCCACGACCCCTTCGGCGACGGCCCTTGCGAGGAGAACTGAAGTTAGGCTAACCTTAGCTCGTCGCTTCGTGGTGGGAGCGGCAGTCAGTTCGGGAACACACGAGACCCCGGTCCGGTAGGCGGCACTACCGAACCGGGGTCTCGTGCTTCCCGGCTACGCGGCGTCCGCGCGTTCCAGTTCCGGTGCCGGGCGCGGCTCGACCCGGCGGCGTACCCACCGCCTCGGCCGGACCCGCGGCCGCATCCGTACCCCGCCGCGCCGGGCGAGTACGAACCCGCACACCACCGCCGCCAGTACGGCCACCGCGCCACCGGCCACGAACGGCGAGCGACCGCCGAACTCGGCAGCCAGCCAGCCCGTCATCGGCGCCCCGACCGGGTTCCCGCCGACGAACACCAGCATGTACAGCGCCATCACGCGCCCGCGCATCTCCGGCGCCGTCGCCAGCTGCACCGTGTTGTTCGCCGTGTTCATGAACGTGATCATCGCGACGCCGACCGGCACCAGCGCCAGCCCGAACGCCAGGTACGTCGGCATCAGCCCGGCGACCACCTCCAGCACGCCGAACGTGAACGCCGACCCCACCAGTAGCCGCATCCCGGGCCGCCGGCGCGTGCTCCGCCGCACCGCCAGCAGCGCCCCGCCGAGCGTCCCGACCGCCAGCAGCGTCGACAACAACCCGTACCCGTCAGCGTCCCGGCCGAACACGTTCGCCGCCGCGATCGCCAGGCTGGTGAAGAACGTGAACGCGAACGTGCTCACGAAGAACACCATCACCAGCACCGTCAGGATGTCCGGCCGCCCGCGCACGTACCGCAGCGCCTCGCGCAGCTGCCCGCGCCGCGACGCCGGCCTCGGCTGGCGGTGCAGCTCGCCGGCGTTCATCCGCGCCAGGTTGACGATCACGGCGACCGTCGTGACCGCGTTGATCAGGAAGACCCAGCCGGTGCCGGTCCAGACGATCATCATGCCGGCGAGCGCCGGGCCGACCACGCGCGCGAGGTTGAACATCGTCGAGTTCAGCGCCACCGCGTTGGTCAGGCGGTCGCGGCCGACCATCTCACCGACGAACGCCTGGCGCACCGGCGGATCGGCCGCGGTGAACATGCCGAACACGAAGCACAGCAGGTACACGTGCCACAGCGCCACCAGGCCGGAGACGTCCAGCACGCCCAGCACCAGCGCGCACAGCGCCATCCCGGTCTGCAACACCATCAGCATCCGGCGCTTGTCGTGCCGGTCGGCCAGCACACCCGCCCACAACGTGAACAGCAGCGTCGGCAGGAACTGCAGCGCCGCGGCCACGCCCAGCGCGACCGGGTCGTAGCCGGAGAGCTCCAGCACCAGCCAGTCCTGCGCGACCCGCTGCATCCACGTGCCGACGTTGGAGATCACCTGCCCGGACGCGAACAACCGGTAGTTGCGCACCCGCAGGGATCCGAACATGCCTCGATCGTCCCCATCGGTCTTCGACGCGTCGGCGAGCGCGGCTCGAGGCGGACCGCTCGCACTGGTCGGGTCACACGTTCTTCTGCTGTCTGTCACTAATCCTGTTGGCTCGCCAACCGGTCGATGATCTCCGCCGCCTGGGACAGCACGTCCCGGTCGGCGGGACTCAGCTCGGCGAGCCGCTTGTCCAACCAGGCTTCGCGCGCGGAGATGTCGGCCAGGATGAGCGCGCTCCCCTCCTCGGTGATCTCGACGATGGCCTGCCGGCCGTCACTGGGATGTGGTCGACGGCTGACGAAACCGAACTCCTCGAGCGCGGCGATCACCCTGGTCATGGACGGGGGTTGGACTACCTCCTTGGCCGCGAGCTCACCAGGGGTGAGCGGGCCGCACTTGTGCAGGCAGAACAGCGCGGAAAGTTGGGTGAGCGTCACCGAGGAGCTGGTCCGCTGGGCCCGAAGCCTGCGGTTGAGCCGCACGGTCGCCACGCGCAGACGGCTGGCGAGCGAGCGTTCGGCTACGTCCGGCTCACTGTTCGACACATAGTTAGCATACCTCACGACCTGGCGGAAGTCAGGCGAGGGCTGTCTGGATTGGGCCGATCGCGAAGTACACCACGAACAGCGCGGCGATGACCCACAGTAGCGGGTGCGTGCCGCGCGCCCGGCCGGTGACCGCGCGCAGCACCACGTAGCTGACGAACCCGGCCCCGATGCCGTTGGCGATCGAGTAGGTGAACGGCATCACCACGATCGTCAGGAACGCCGGCAGCGCGACGGTGAAGTCGTCGAAGTCGATCTCCCGGATCTGCGCCATCATCAGCACGCCGACGATCACCAGCGCGGGCGCGGCCGCCTCCACCGGCACCGCCTCGTACAGCGGCGTGAAGAACATCGCGGCGAGGAACAGCAGGCCGGTGACCACGTTCGCGAGCCCGGTGCGGGCGCCCTCGGCGATCCCGGACGCCGACTCGACGTAGACGGTGTTGGAACTCGACGACGCCGCGCCGCCCGCGACCGCGCCGAGCCCGTCCACGAACAGCGCCCGGCCGACCCCGGGCAGCTTCCCGTCCCGGCCGATCAGCCCGGCCTCCTTGCCCAGCCCGGTCATGGTGCCGATGGTGTCGAAGAAGTCGGTCAGCACCAGGCTGAACACCAGCAGCACCGCGGTGATCACCGGCACCTGGACCCAGGCGTCCAGGTTGACCTGGCCGACCAGCGACAGGTCCGGCGTGCTCACCACGTCGTCCGGGACGGCCGGGTAGCCGAGGTTCCAGCCGGTCGGGTCGGTCCCGCCGGACCGGCCGGCGCCCACGACGGCCTCGACGACGATCGCGATCACCGTCGAGCCGAGCACCCCGATCAGGATGGCGCCCTTGACCCGCTTGGCGACCAGGATCCCGGTCAGCAGCAGCCCGACGACGAACACGGCCGTCGGCCAGGACGCGATCGAGCCGTCGATGCCGAGCCCGACCGGGACCGTCGTGTTCGCCGCGTCCGGCACCCGGCGCACGAACCCGGCGTCGACCAGGCCGATGAGCGTGATGAACAACCCGATCCCGACCGCGATCGCGGCCTTCAGCGACGCCGGGACCGCGTTGAACACCATCGTGCGCACCCCGGTGACCACCAGGATCAGCACCACGACCCCGTTGACCAGCACCAGGCCCATCGCGGCCGGCCAGCTCATCTGCGGCGCGATGGTGACCGCGACGAACGCGTTGATCCCGAGCCCGGTGGCCATCGCGAACGGGTAGTTGGCGACGAGTCCGAACAGGATCGTCATCACCCCGGCGACCAGCGCGGTGACCGCGGCCACCTGCCCGGCCGGCAGGATCGCGCCGAACGCGTCGTCGTGCGTGGTCGGACTGTCCGGGTCGGCGGAGAAACTACCGATGATCAGCGGGTTCAGCACGACGATGTAGGCCATCGTGACGAAGGTGACCAGGCCGCCGCGGACCTCCCGGCCCGGGGTCGAGCCGCGTTCGGAGATCCGGAAGAAACGGTCCAGCGCCGTCCTGGTGCTCATGGGACGGTAGCCTCGCAAACGTGCCTGGTGAAGCGGAACCCGACGCGCGGAAGATCCCCCCACCGCCGTTGCCGCCACGGCTGCTCGCCCTGGCGCCGATCGTCTACGTCGGCACGACCCTGTGGTTCCTCGCGCTCGCCGTCCTCGCCGTCGGCCACTACGCCTTCGACGTGTTCCCGCCCATCTGGATGTGGACCGCCCTCGCCGGCTCCGTCCTCGGCCTGATCGGCATCCCGATCATGCTCTGGCAACGCAACGCCTCCCGCCGCGGCGCCAGAGGCGCCCAGAAGATCCGCTGACCCCGCGAGTCGTACCTTCCCGTCGCGCGAGTCGTACGTTCCGGTCGCGCGAGTCGTACGTTCCGGTCGCGCGAGTCGTACGTTCCGGTCGCGCGAGTCGTACGTTCCGGTCGCGCGAGTCGTACGTTCCGGGAGCGTACGACTCGCCGGACGGGAGCGTACGACTCGCCGGACGGGAGCGTACGACTCGCGAGGTCAGGGGAGCAGGGTGTCGGGGTCGTCGAGGAGGGCGGCGAAGGTGTGGCGGGCGGGCCAGTGGGCGGTGGCCCAGGCCAGGGCGCGGGCCAGGCCGGCGGTGGTGTCGGTGCAGTGCACGACGCCGCCGTCCACCCACCAGGGGACCTCGTGGTCGATCAGGCCGATGCGGACGGTCAGGCGCTCGTGCACGATCGGTCCGCCGGGTGGGACCGGGACGCCGACCAGGTCGCACGCGTCGACCACCGCGCCGAGGTCGGTCCAGGCGACCGGCTCCGCGCGCTCACGGACCACGCCGACGACCACCTCGGTGGCCAGGGGCAGGTCGAGCAGGTCGGCCAGGGGCTCGGCTAGGTCGAAGTCGAGGCCGACGGTCACCGCGCGCTCGGGAGCCAGGACACCCAGCACCCATGGCGCGTCGAGCACCACACCCTCGGCGGCCGGCAGCACGGCGCCGGTGAGCGTGCGGACCGCGATCGGGGCCTCGACCTCGTCGGCGGCGACGTCGCCGTCGCGTACGGCCCTGGCCAGGGCGGCGTGGGCGCGCATCGTCGCCCCGGCACCGACCGGGCGGTCCGCGTCGGCCAGGCGGTCGAGCAGGTCCTCCGCGTCGGCCGGGTCGGTGACGTCGAGGTGGTCGCGGACGCCGACGGCACGCAGCACGGACGGCGCCAGGTCCGGCGGGGCCGCGTCGTACAGGCCGGCCAGGGCGTCGGCGTCCGGCATCCGCAGCGTGCGCGGCGGCTGCCCGTCGAGCAGGGCGTGCCGGCCGATCCACCAGCCGGTGTAGCCGTGCGGCTCGTGCAGGGCCTGCCAGGTCTCCGGACTCGCCGCCAGCAGCGCCAGCACGGCCGGCCAGGCGTCGTCGGCGACCAGGTCGAGGTCGCGCACCGCGGTCATCCGGGTCGGCGGCTCGGGCAGCGACTCCCACCAGTCCTGCTCGTCGGCGAGGTCGTGGTCCGGCCCGGCCGGTGACTCGTCGACGACGACGGCGAACGTGTCGAGCACGCCGACCGCGGTGAGCACGTCCCTGGGCCAGGCGCGCGCGGTGTCGTCGGCCAGGACGCCGAGCGGGGTGTCCTCGTCGAGCAGGTCGAGCAGGGGAGAGTCGGGCAGGGCCAGTTCGTCGGCGCGGCGCCAGTCGCCCGCGCTGTCGCGGAGGGCGAGGGCCGCGAGCCAGGGGCGTTCGCCGGGGCGGGCGCCGGTCGCGTCGACGAGCGCCCGGACCGATTCGTGCAGGTCCGTGAGGTCCATGCCGGACTCGGCGTCGTCGACGCTGCGTTCCACGTCGTCGCGCAGGGAGTCGAGCAGGTCGTGCGCACCGCCGCGGCGGGCACCGAGGCGTTCGAGCAGCGGGTGCGCGGCGTCGGGATGCACCGCGTCACCGATGGCGACGGCACCGAGGTCGGCGTCGATCAGCAGGGCGCCGCGCGGGCCGGGGATCGTGCGGCCGTCGACCATCGGCACCGGGAGCGCGCCGAGGGCCTCCCGCGCGTCGGCGTCGACCTCGGCGAGCGGGGCCAGGGCGTCGTAGAGCCGGTGCCACCAGGCCGGGTCGCGGTCGATCCCGGTGACGGCGGCGACGAGGTCGGCGGCGTGCAGGCGCCTGGTGTCGAGCGCGGCGAGGGCGGCGGCGTGCTCGGGCGCGGCGAACTCGGCGGTGACCAGGCCGGGGACGACGTCGGCGAGCAGGTCGGCCAGGGCCGGGCTGTCGACGGGCAGCAGGGCGGCCGCGGCGGGGGAGACGGGGTCGCCGGTCGGGCGGGGGAGCCAGGGGGTGGCGCGGAGCGCGCCGAGGACGCCCTGGCGGAGCTTGTCGTCCACTTCGGACAGTGGGAAATCGGGGAGCGGTACCAGGTTCGTGCGCGCGGCGGGTTCGAGGTGGTCGAGCAGGCGGGGGTAGGCGCGGATCGCGGCGTCGAGCACGAGGTCGGTGGCGGGGCCGGGGGCGACGCGGCGGCGGGTGGTCTCGACCGGGAGGGTGGCTATCAGCCTGGCGGGCAGGGAGAGCCGCTCGTCGGTCGGCGTCGGCGCGTGCAGGACCGGGTGCTCGGCGCGGTCCGTGCTGTACGCCCAGCAGATTGTCCACTGTGGACGCTGTTCGGTGGCGGCGACCAGGTTCGCGGGCAGTTCGCCGGAGTCGCGGACGGTGACCCAGCGGGTGACGCCGTCCGGCGCGTGCAGTTCGTCGCCGTCCCGGTGCCAGACGCGGTCGCCGATCTCGACCCGGGTGAGGCCGTCGAGGGACAGCAGCAGGTCGACGGCCTGGTCGGCGAACTCGTCGAGCAGGGCGGCGGGGTCGACGTCGTCCCGCAGCGGCAGCCGGACCTCGGTGTCGAAGCCGTCCGGCGGGGGCTCGTCGGTCGGCCAGGGGAGCCGGAGGACGGGGACGCGGCCGGTGACGTCCGCGGCCTCCCGGGTGCGCTCGGCGGAGAACGCGACGCCGCCGGTCCGGGACACCACGCGGGGCGCGTCGGTCACGGTGAGCACCGCGGCGAACCCGACGCCGAACCGCCCGACGCCGTCACGTTTGGCGGACGCGCGCAGGGAGGCGAGCGAGGCGACCCCGTCGCGGTCCAGCGGTGTGCCGGTGTTGGCGACCCGCAGCTCCCGGTCCACCACGGACACCCGGAGCCGGGCGTCCTGCCCGGCGGCGTCGGCGGCGTTCTGGGCGAGCTCGACGAGCAGGCGGTCGCGGTAGCCGCCGAGGTAGAGATCCTCCTCGGCGTTGGCGTCCTCGCGGAACCGGGTGGGCGAGGACGCCCAGGAGGAGAGCACGGCGTGCCGCAGCCGCGCGGTGTCGAAGGGGTCGTTCACCCGTCCGCCGGCCGTTGCCCGGTGCTGTCCTCCGGCCCGTCGGTCTCCCGCACGTCGGTCTCGGTGGTGACGAGGGGTTCGAGCGGCGCCGCGGGCTCGGCCTCCGGCGGAGGCTCCGGGGAGGATGCGGACGCGAGCGCCCCCTCGGACGCAGGCTCGGCCTCTGGCTCGGGCGCGGCCTTGGACGCGGCCTTGGACGCGGACTCCGACGCGGACTCCGACGCGGACTCGACCTCGGATGCGGACTCGGACGCGGGCTCGGACGCGGACGAGGACGAGGACGAGGGCCTCGGCGAAAGCTCGGCCTCCGGCGAAAGCTCGGCCTCCGGCGAGGACGTGGGGTCGGCCTCGGACGCGGGCTCCGGTGCGGGCGCGGCCTCGGGTGCGGCCTTCGGTGAAGGCGAGGGCGAGGGCTCGGTCTCCGGGGAGGATGTCGGCGCGGCCTCGGACGCGGATTCCGGTGCGGGCGCGGCCTCGGGTGCGGCCTTCGGTGAAGGCGAGGGCGAGGGCTCGGCCTCCGGGGAGGATGTCGGCGCGGCCCCGGACGCGGATTCCGGTGCGGGCGCGGCCTCGGGTGCGGCCTTCGGTGAAGGCGAGGGCGAGGGCTCGGCCTCCGGGGAGGATGTCGGCGCGGCCTCGGACGCGGGCTCCGGCGTGGGCAGGGGCTCCACGTCCAGTTGGGCGTCGTCGTAGATGAGGTTGGCTACGAGGACGGGGGAGACCTGCTCTACCTCTGCTTCGGAGTGGGCGCCGCAGCCGTACTCGACGTGTACCACGTGTGCGTCGGCCGGGGACATCTCGTTGCCGCAGGTGCCGAAGGCCGCCCGGAGCGAACCCGCCAGTGGCAGGTAGAAGCCGCACGTCCCGCACTGGCCGGGCGCCGAGCGGGCCATGTCCGACCGCGGGCCGAACTCGCCGTTGCGCCACCGCGACGCGGCGTCCTCGCGCGCCGGTCGCGCCATCACCCTGGTCCGGCCGAGGCCGACCTCACGGGCGACCTCCTCCACCGCGGGATCGTCGGAGGCCAGGTACGCGGGCACCAGCCGAGGATCGTCCGGCGCCGCCGGCAGCAGGTCGCCGACCCCGAGGTCGCCGGCCTGGACCCGGCGCTCCCACGGCACCCAGTCCGGCGCGACCAGCGCGTCCGGGCCGGGCAGCAGGACGACCTCGCTGACCGTCGCGTCCGTGTCCGGGCCCGCGCTCGCGACCGTCGCCGCCCAGCGCCAGCCCCGGTAGCCGGGCTTGTGCGCCTCGAACAGGTGGGTGACGGCCGAATCGCCGTCGATCTGCGCGCCGACGTGCGCGCCGACCTCCTCGTCGCCCGCCTCCTGCTGGGCGGCGGCGCGCGCGAGGTCGACCTCCGCGACCAGCGCGGGGTCGTTCAGCTCGTCGGTCTGCGGCACACTCATCACAGACGATTGTGCCGTACGCATGTGAGGCTGGTTCCCGTGAGGGCTCCGTTGACGCTCGTCGCCCTGTTGCTGGTCACCTCGTGCGCCGCCACCCCGCGCGCCGAGACGCCGCCGCCCGCCGCCGCCGACACCCTGCGCCCCGAGGTGATCGAGGTCCGCCCGCACGACCCGACCGCGTTCACCCAGGGCCTCGAACTCGCCGACGGCGTCCTCTACGAGGGCACCGGGCTGGAGGGCCGCTCGGCCATCCGCGCACTCGACCCGGAGACCGGCGAGGTGCGGCGGGCGGAGGCGCTGCCGGGCGACGTCTTCGGCGAGGGCATCACCGTCGTCGGCGACACGATCTGGCAGCTGACCTGGCGGGACGGCATCGCGTTCCGGCGCGACCGGGCGACCCTCGCCGA
The DNA here is from genome assembly GCF_025165815.1 of Actinophytocola gossypii. Classification (GTDB taxonomy): domain Bacteria; phylum Actinomycetota; class Actinomycetes; order Mycobacteriales; family Pseudonocardiaceae; genus Actinophytocola; species Actinophytocola gossypii. The sequence continues at coordinate 345,375 of NZ_JAFFZE010000006.1, forward strand.
GCGGGACCGCGTCTCCTACGAGGGCGAGGGCTGGGGCCTCTGCCACGACGACACCCGGCTGGTGATGAGCGACGGCACCGCCGAGCTGACCTTCCGCGACCCGGACACCTTCGCCGAGACCGGCAGCGTCGAGGTCCGGGACGAGGCCGGGAACCCGGTCCAGCGGCTCAACGAACTCGAGTGCGTGGACGGCGCCGTCTACGCGAACGTCTGGCAGACCGACCGGATCGTGCGGATCGACCCGGCCACCGGCGACGTCACCGCGACCGTCGACCTCACCGGCCTGCTGCCCGAAGAGGACAGCGCCGGCGCCGACGTGCTCAACGGGATCGCCGCCGTCCCGGGCACCGACCGGTTCCTGGTGACCGGGAAGCTGTGGCCGAAGATGTTCCTGGTGAGGTTCGTCACCGGTGACGACGGGTGAAATCCCCAGCACGAGGGCCTGGTTCCGGCTCCGGAACCGGTCGAAGTACGGCAGGATGGACGGCGTGATTCGTTCCGGTTCGGGTGAGGAGGAGTCGGAGGGCCGCCGTGGCCGCTCCCGCTCCGGCCGGAAGCGCCGCCGCTGGACCGACCAGCCGCAGCCGTCGATCCAGAACCCACCTCCGCCCCCGCCGCCGTCCCCGAAGCCGCCGACCGCGCGCTACCAGGCACCCCCGCCGCCGCCCCGGGACGAGCCGCGCGAGGAGCCGCTGACCAACGCGATCCCGCTGCCGCCGCGCGAGGAACCGCTCACCAACGCCATCCCGACGGCGAGCCCCTACCCGCCGGACCAGCACCGCACCCGCCCGGTCCACCACGAGCCGCCCCAGCCCGCTCCGCAGTGGGCACCGCCCCAGCCGACGCAGCGGCGCAACTGGCGTGACGTGCCCCCGCCGCGCCGCCACCTGCCGCCGCATCCCCAGCCGACCCGGCGCGAGGAGTTCCCCGAGACCTACGGCCCGGACGGCTACGCCCGTCAGCCCGGCCAGGAGCACGAGCCCCCGCCGGAGCACCCGGCCGCCGCGCCGCAGTACCCCAAGAAGCTCACCGTCACCCGTGTCGCCGCGCTGCGCGGCCGGGAGCTGACCGGCAAGGCCGTGTCCGCGTTCCGCCGCGCCGCGAACGCCGACGGCGCCGACAAGTCCGGCCTCACCTCGCTCACCTACGCCACGATGCTCAACTACGCCAGCGACGCGGCGATGGCCGTGGCACTGGCGAACACGCTGTTCTTCTCCGCGGCCAGCGCCGACTCCAGCCGCGGCAAGGTCGCCCTGTACCTGCTGATCACGGTGGCGCCGTTCGCGCTGGTGGCGCCGGTCATCGGCCCCGCGCTCGACCGGATCCAGCGCGGCCGCCGGCTCGCGATGTGCGCGACGTCGGCCGGGCAGGCGCTGATGTGCGTGGTCATGGCGCTGAACTTCGACTCCTGGCTGCTCTACCCCGCTGCGCTGGGCAAGATGGTGATGTCCAAGTCGTTCACGGTGCTCAAGGCGGCGGTCACGCCGAGGGTGGTGCCGCCGGACATCACGCTGGCCAAGACCAACGCCAGGCTGACCGTGTTCGGCCTGGCCGGCGGGGCCGCGTTCGGCGCGGTCGCGACGCTGGTGCTGCAGCTGTTCGGCTCGCCGGGCGCGCTCTGGTTCACCGCCGCGATCTGCGTGTTCGGCGCGTTCCAGGCGATGCGCATCCCGGCCTGGGTCGAGGTCACCGAGGGCGAGGTGCCGGCGTCGCTGTCGGCCAACCCGCAGCAGCCGAAACGACAACCCATGGGCCGACATGTGGTCGTCGCGTTGTCCGGCAACGCGACGATCCGGATCCTCACCGGGTTCCTGATGATGTTCGCCGCGTTCGCGGTGCGCGCGCAGACCGAGGGCGACCCGTTCATGCAGCTGCTGCTGCTCGGCGTGATCGCCGGCGCGGCGGGGGCGGGCAGCTTCATCGGCAACGGGATCGGCGCGCGGATGCACCTGGGGCACCCCGAGCAGGTGGTGCTGGGGTGCATCGCGGGCTGTCTGGCGTCGACGGTGGTCGCGCTGCTGATGGAGGGGATCGGGACCGCGGCGATCGTCGGGCTCGTCGGTGCCACGGCCAGCGCGCTGGCCAAGAACAGCCTGGACGCGGTGATCCAGGACGACCTGCCGGAGGAGTCCCGAGCGTCGGCGTTCGGCCGGTCGGAGACGGTGCTGCAGCTGGCGTGGGTGTTCGGCGGGGCGGTCGGCGTGCTGCTGCCGCCGACGTTCTGGATCGGGTTCCTGGTGGTGTCGGTCCTGCTCGCGCTCGGGCTGGCCCAGACCATGCTGACCAGGAAGGGCGCGTCGCTGCTGCCGTGGTTCGGCGGCAACCGCACGGTCCGGCCGCCCCGGACGCCGACCGCGCCGGGAACGCCGGCCGCCGCGTTCCAGGAGGGGCCGCCGAGCGGGTCGGAGGAGCGCACGTAGTCTCGCTGTCGTGCGTCTCGTCGTTCTTGTGGTGGCCGGGTTGCTGCTGGTCGGGTGCGGGCAGTCGGAGCCGCCGCCGGAGGACCCGGAGGTCGCCTTCACCGTCGGCGACACCGAGGTCAGCGCGAAGCCGTACCTGTACTGCGACGTGCAGGTGCAGGACTGCAAGCGGGACAACACCGCGCAGGTCAGTCTGGAGGTCGCGCCCGGGACGCCGGTGCTGGTGACCGTGCCGGACGAGGTCGCCAAGACCCCGTGGTCGGTGGTCATCCAGTACAAGACCGGAGCCGGCGAGCAGAAGGCCCCCGAGACCGTGGCCACGTTCGCCCCCGGCAAGGCGACCACCTTCGAGGCCCTGCCGCCCGGCGCGGGCGCCCAGCTGCAGACCGTCGAGGTCAAGCAGGCGGGCGCCAAGCTCGTCCGCGACGACAAGGGCGAACCGGCCGCCGTGTCCCGTGGCGTCTGGTCCGCCCAGATCGAGGCTCCGGCGAAGCCCTGAAGGTGGCCTTCGGGACGCTCGGCGTCTCGAAGGCCACCTTCAGGACATTACGGGTCCAGCTCCCGGGCGACGGCCCGGACGACCTCGGCGATGCGCTTGGTGGCCTTCCGGTCGGGGTAGCGGCCGCGGCGCAGGTCGGGTTGGACCTTCGCCTCCAGGAGCTTGATCATGTCCTCGACCAGCCCGTGCAACTCCTCCGCCGGCCGCCGCCGGGCCTCCGCCACGGACGGCGGCGGGTCGAGCAGCCGGACCGACAGGGCCTGCGGCCCCCGGCGCCCGTCGGCCACCCCGAACTCGATGCGCTGGCCGGCTTTCAGCCCCGGCACCCCGGCCGGCAGGGCTGACGACCGGACGTAGACGTCCTCGCCGCCATCCTGTGTGACGAACCCGAAGCCCTTCTCCGAGTCGTACCACTTGACCTTTCCGGTCGGCACAACGACTCACCTCCACACAGACGAACGCGCCCCAGGGCGTACCCAGGACGCGTCCGTCCAGCCTATGCCAACCAGTCTGCCAGGGGGTAGCCGGTTTGTCCGCCAGCGGCTGCGCGCGAACGCCACGAGGCGGCCAGGTCGTTGCGGAGTGGGTCACCAGCCCGCGCTTTCGTGCACAGCGTCGCGACCCGTCGGAGGTCAGGCGTGCCGGGCGGCGGCGATGTCCTGGAGGCCGAGCAGTTCGACCGACACCTGCCGCATCTCGACCTTGCGGATCTTGCCGGTGATCGTCATCGGGAACTCGTCCACGACGTGCACGTACCTCGGGATCTTGTAGTGCGCCAGCCGCCCGGCGCAGAACTCGCGCACCGCCTCGGGTGTCAGCGGTGAGACGCCTTCCCGCATCCGCAGCCAGACCATCAGCTCCTCGCCGTACCGCTCGTCCGGAACGCCGATCACCTGCGCGTCCAGTACGTCCGGGTGCGTGTACAGGAACTCCTCGATCTCCCTCGGATACACGTTCTCCCCGCCCCGGATCACCATGTCCTTAATCCGCCCGGTGATGTTCAGGTACCCGTCCTCGTCCATCACCGCGAGGTCGCCGGTGTGCATCCAGCGGGCGGCGTCGATGGCCTCGGCGGTCTTCGCCGGTTCCTCCCAGTAGCCGAGCATCACCGAGTACCCGCGCGTGCAGAACTCGCCCGGCTCGCCGCGCGGCACGGTGCGGCCGGTTTCCGGGTCGACGACCTTGACCTCCAGGTGCGGGTGCACCCGCCCGACCGTCGACACCCGCCGCTCCACCGAGTCGTCCGCGCGGGTCTGGGTCGACACCGGCGACGTCTCGGTCATCCCGTAGCAGATGGTGACCTCGGTCATCCCCATCCGCTCGATGACCTGCTTCATCACCTCCACCGGGCACGGCGACCCGGCCATGATCCCGGTCCGCAGCGACGACAGGTCGTGCTCGCCGAACGACGGATCGGCCAGCTCGGCGATGAACATCGTCGGCACCCCGTACAGCGACGTGCACCGCTCCTCGGCCACCGCCGCCAGCGTCGCCGCGGGGTCGAAGCCGGGCGCGGGGATCACCATGCACGCGCCGTGCGAGGTGGCCGCGAGGTTGCCCATCACCATGCCGAAGCAGTGGTAGAAGGGCACCGGGATGCAGATCCGGTCCGCCTCGGTGTACCCGCACAGCTCGCCGACGAAGTATCCGTTGTTCAGGATGTTGTGGTGCGACAGCGTCGCGCCCTTGGGGAAGCCGGTGGTGCCCGAGGTGTACTGGATGTTGATCGGGTCGTCGGCCGACAGCCCGGCCTGGATCTCGGCCAGGTGCGCCGCCGACCCGCCGCGCCCGATCGCGACCAGGCCGTGCCAGTCGGCCTCGCCGATCAGCAGCACGTCGGTCAGCGCCGGGCACTCCGGCCGGACCTCGTCGATCATGGCCGCGTAGTCGGAGCCCTTGAACGACGGCGCCGCGACGAGCGTGCGGATCCCGGCCTGCTGGAGCACGTACTTCAGCTCGTGCGTCCGGTACGCGGGGTTGATGTTGACCAGGATCGCCCCGATCTTGGCCGTCGCGTACTGCGTGAACGTCCACTCGGAACAGTTCGGCGCCCAGATCCCGACCCGGTCGCCGGCCTCCACCCCGAGGTCGACCAGGCCCAGCGCGACCGCGTTCACCTCGTCGGCGAGCTGCCGGTACGTCCACCGCCGCCCGGACGTCCGGTCCACGAGCGCGTCCCGGTCCCCGAACGTCGCGACCGCCCGGTCGAGGTTGTCCCCGATGGTGTCACCGAGCAGCGGCTTGTCCGAGGTCCCGGACACGTAGCTTGGCCTGGTCGTCATCGCGCACCTCCCTGTGCTCGACCCCATCATGCCGCTCGGGGTCAACCGCCGAGGCCGGTCACCAGGTCCGCCGGCGCCACGGTGGCCGGGCGGTCGCTGACCTGCCCGTCGCCCAGCTCGACCACCCGCCACCGGCCGTCCTCCCGGCGCGCCAGGTCGACGGTCGCGAACGGCAGCCCGAGGCCGGCGACCAGCGGCTCGACCCGCCGACAGGTCCAGGTCGGCCGGCGGCGGGTCGTGCGGGGTGTCCGGGTGCGGACCCACCACGCGGCAGCGGCCGCCGACCTACCAGGTGCGCGCCTCGGCCCCGGTGAACGGCTCGTACTCGCGCAGCACGAACCCGCGGGCGAAGTCGTCGCCGCGCAGTTCGCGGAGCCGGGACGCCATCCGCCAGGCGTGCTCGCCGTCGGCGAGATCGGGTACGTACGCGGCCTCGTCCCAGTGGTGTTTCGCCGACTTGCGGTAGTCGCGCAGCACGGCCGGGCCGCCGCCCAGCTCGGCCCTGGCCCGGTCGAAGGCGTCCCGGCCGTCACCGACCGTCCACACCGACCTCGGCGTGACCGGCGCGAGGGCGGCGTACCAGCCGGGCAGCTCGTGCGCCCGCCGGTGGGCCTCCGCGCCGGTACGCGGGACCACACCCCGCTCGGCCAGCGCGGCGACGAAGCCGGCGTACCGGTCGGCGCCGACCATCCAGCCTCGGTACACGGCATCCTGACCAGCGGGAACCTTGGCCACGCCGGCATCGCCGTCGCCACGGGCGAGGGCGCAGGACGTCGCCGGGCACGAGGAGCATCACGAAGGTTTCTCGTCCTCGGCGGGTTTCGGGTTCCAGGGGAGTGGCACGACCAGGCAGGGGCCGCCGACGAAGACGCCGCCGTCGACGCCGAGGGCCCGGCCGTCCGCGTACTCGTAGGGGCCGTCGACCAGGGCGGGCGCGATGCCGAGCTGGTCGGCGATGACGCTGTGGCCGTGCACCACCCGCTCGCCGCCCAGCACGGTCAGCAGCTGGCCGGCGGTCTCGGCGCCGTGCGGGCCGCGGAAGGCGTGCCGGGTGGTGAGTCTGCGCCACACCTCCCACCAGTCGACCAGGTCGTCGGAGCGCAGCACGGCCCGGATGCCCTCGTTGATCTCGTCGATGTCGCCGCCCCAGACCAGGTACTCGACGGTGTCCGAGTGCATCAGCAGGTGCTCGCCGACCAGCGCCACCGCCGGCCGCTCGGTCAGCCACTCGACGTGCTCGTCGGTGATCGCGTCCTGGTCGGTGGGCTGCCCGCCGTTCATCTCCCAGCTGCGGGCGAAGCTGCGCGGGCCGAAGTCGGACGGGACGTCGGTGTCGCCGAACCGGTGCATGCCGAGCAGCAGGATCTCGTGGTTGCCGAGCAGCGCCTCGACCCGGCCACCCGCCTCCTCGGCCTCGCCGGCCAGGCGCATGACCAGGTCGATCACGCCGATGCCGTCCGGGCCGCGGTCGACGAAGTCGCCGAGGAACCAGAGGTGCGTGTCACCGCCGGACCAGGTCGTCTCCTCGTCGACCAGCCCGGCGTCGGCCAGCGCGGCGAGCAACTCGTCCAGGTGCCCGTGCACGTCGCCGACCACGAAAGTGGAGCGCGCGTCTTCCTGCACAACGCGACAATATGCCAGGTGGGCAACGGCCGCCGGGTCCCTACGGTACCGGCCAGGTGTGCACCGGCTGGTTGGACGCCGCCAGCTCGACGTACCGGCGCAGCATCCCGACCAGCGCGGCGTCCCGGTCCAGGCCCCGGTCCTCCAGGCCGGCCACGGTCTCCCGCTGCCAGGTCGACCCGGTCCGCTGGGCCAGGCAGCGCTGCTCGATCACCCCGAGGTACCGCTCGCGGGCCTCGTCGGAGACCTTGCAGTCGCGCAGGCCCTCGTGCGCCATCGGCAGCAGCCGGCGCAGTACCAGCTCGTCCGGCGGCACCCAGCCGATGCCCGGCCAGTACAGCTGCGCGCCGAACGCGTGCCGGGCGCCGGCGTACAGGTTCTCCTCGGCGGCCTGGAACGACATCTGTGTCCACAGTGGACGATCCTCGGCGGCGAGCGCGCGCTGGGCGCCGTAGAAGAACGCGGCGTTGGCGATCATGTCGAGGACGGTCGGGCCGGCCGGCAGCACCCGGTTCTCCACCCGCAGGTGCGGCACGCCGCCGACCACGTCGTACACCGGGCGGTTCCACCGCCAGATCGTGCCGTTGTGCATCCGCAGCTCGGCGAGTTTCGGCGCGGTGCCCGAGTCGAGCGCCTCGATCGGGTCCTCGTCGTCGATCTCCGGCAGCAGACCGGGGAAGTAGCGGACGTTCTCCTCGAACAGGTCGAAGATCGAGGTGATCCACCGCTCGCCGAACCACACCCTCGGCCGCACGCCCTGGTTCTTCAGTTCCTGCGGACGGGTGTCGGTGGCCTGCTGGAACAGCGGGATCCTGGTCTCGTGCCACAGCGCCTTGCGCAGCAGGAACGGCGAGTTCGCGGCCATCGCGACCTGCACGCCGGCCAGGCACTGCGCGGCGTTCCAGTTCGGCGCGAACTCCTCCGGCGGGACCTGCAGGTGCAGCTGCGCGGACGTGCACGCGGCCTCCGGCAGGATCGAGTCGGCGCTGCTGCGCAGCCGCTCGCCGCGCTGGCCGGGGATCGCCGCGCCCTCCATGTGCAGGACCATGTCCTCACCGCGGGCGGCGAAGATCGTCTCGTTGAGCTGCGTGTAGCGGGGGTTGCCGGACAGCCACCTCGCCTTGAAGTGCTCCTCGCGCAACGTCGGCAGCATGCCGATCATCACCAGCGACGCGCCGGCGTCCCGGGCCTTGTCGTTGGCGTCGTCGAGGGAGGCGCGCACCTCCCGCTCCAGCTCGCTCGCCTCGTCGCCGGCGAGCGGGCGGGGCCGCACGTTCAGCTCCAGGTTGTGCTGGCCCAGCTCGGTGGTGAACGACGGGTCGTCGAGCTTCTCCAGTACGACGCTGTTGGCCATCGCCGGGCGCAGCGCGTCGTCCACCAGGTTCAGCTCGACCTCGAGGCCGATCTGTGGGGGTGAGGTGGAGAACCCGCCCTCGGTGAGCATCCTCGCCAAGGCGTCAAGGCACCGCTGCACCTTCGTCCGGTAGCGCTGGCGGTCCGAGCGGTCGAACACGCCGGTCGCCACATCCTGTCCCATGGTCGGACCTCCCCTCGCCGGACGGGGGAAGTCCGGCGTGTGCGCGGGAGTACCAACGGTTACATACCCGTGAACCCTCAAGCTAGGGGCCAAAAAGGTGCACTACGACACGTCGGTTGTTACGCACTGCTAAACATGCGCTGGTGCGACGTAACAAGCCGGCGGGTATGTCCGGGCGGCTCCCGCACTGTGGGACCATGCGCCGTGTGATCGAGGTGCGGGACCCGGACGACGAGCGACTGGACGACTTCCGCGCCCTCACCACCGCCGACCGCCGGCCCGACCGCCCGGGCGGGCGCGGGTTCGTGATCGCCGAGGGCGTGGTCGTGGTGCGGCGTCTGCTCGCCTCCCGCTACCCGCTGCGCGCGGTGCTCGGCGTGCCGCGCCGGATCGAGGAGCTCGCCGGCGACCTGGCGCCGCACACCGCGCCGGTGTACGCGACGTCGGCGGAGGTGATGGCCGAGGTCGTCGGGTTCCACCTGAACCGGGGCGTGCTGGCGGTCGCCGACCGGCCGGTGCCGTGGACCGCCGAGGATGTGGTGGCCGACGCGCGGCGGCTGCTGGTGCTGGAGGGCGTCGGCGACCACGAGAACCTGGGCTCGCTGTTCCGCAACGCGGCCGCGCTCGGCGTCGACGGCGTGCTGCTCGGGCCTGGCTGCTCGGACCCGCTGTACCGGCGCAGTGTGCGGGTGTCGATGGGGAACGTGCTCGCGGTGCCGTTCGCGCCGTTGGAGCCGTGGCCGGTCGGACTGAAGTGGTTGCGGGACAAGGGTTTCACCGTACTGGCGATGACCCCGGCGGCGGGCGCGGTGCCGGTCGGGGAGTTCGCCGGCGCCGCGCGGGTGGCGTTGCTGCTCGGGTCGGAGGGGCCCGGGCTGACCGCCGACGCGGTGGAGGCGGCGGACGCGGCGGTGCGGATCCCGATGGCGGACGGGGTCGACTCGCTGAACGTGGCCACCGCGGGGGCGGTCGCCTGCTACGCGCTCGGCGGTGCGGATGGCTGACGGGGTGCTGTTGCGGATCGAGGGGGAGCGGGCGGTGCTGGTCGGTCGCGACGGCACGGCCGAGCGCGCGGTCGACCCGCGCCGGCTGCCGTTGGGCGCGGAGCTGACCGAGGCACTGCACGAGTGGGCACGGGTGGCGACCGCGGTCGGCCGGGGCGAGCAGGAGGCTGGTGCGGCCGCCGGGGCGGTGGTCACCCGCCGGGGACTGCAGCTCGCGGGCCGGGTGGCGGCGACGATGGGGGTGCCGGTCGGCTACCAGGACCCGCTGACCGGCGAGCAGCACACGGTCGAGCCACGGCCGGAACCGGCGCGGCCGGTTCGTTCGGCGGAGCCGACGCCGTGGCTGACCGGGCTCACGGTGTCGGCGGTGAGCCTGGTGCTGGTGCTGATCACGGTGGTCACCCTGGCCGCGACCCTCGCCGAGACGCACGCGCTGCTGGCGGTGGCGTCGAACGTCGTGGTCACGGCGGGGCTGCTGCCGTCACTGTGGCTGGTGCGCCGGCAACCGGTGTGGCGCTGGGTCGCCTACGGCGTGGCCGCCGCGATCGCCATGGCCTGGCTCGCGCTCCCGTTCATCCTGGTGTGAAGGCGTCGCCCTGGCGAGCGGTCATGGCCGGCGTGGTCCTCGGCGCGACCCTGCTGATCGGCGCCGTCGCGGGCCCGTACCCGGCGATGCGCGCCGCCCGCCTGTCCCGCACCGAGGCCTTCGCCCCGTCCGGCTGAGGTGCGCCGCACTCACCACGGGTGTCGGGGTTGCCAGGCAGCCGGCGGCGGCATGGGGCGGGCCCGGGCCGCCCGCTTGACCGCGAGTCCCCGGGACACCCCGGGCAGGCACCACAGCACCATCAGCGCGAGGAACGGGACGAGGAACACCAGCCCCCACATGGTGTTCGAACCGCCCTCGAGCGCGCCGTGCACCACCACGCCCATCGGCCCGAGCATCAGGAGCACGCAGAGCACCCGGGGCCACTGCCGCCCGGTCGCGGTGAGCAGCGCGCACACGCCGAGCAGGGCGATCGCCGCCACGGTGACGTACATGACGATGATCAGGGTCTCGTTGTACGCGATGGCCTCCGCGCCGCCCTTGAGTCCCTTGCCGTCGCCGGACGCGCGGCTCGCCACGCCGTCGTACCGCTCCAGGAGCTTCACGTTGTCGTGCATCTGGACGACCCGGAGCGTGGCGACCGCGGTCAGCAACACCGACACGACGACGGTGATCCACTTGGTGGTCGTCAGCATGCGGGTCGACGGCGGTGCCGGCGGCGCGTGGTGGTACATGAATCCCTCCCGGTTCCCGGCGAGCCTAGGGACGCCGGGACCGGGAGGGGGTCAGGTGAACACCCGACAGCGCGGGTTCAGTTCGCGCTGCAGGAGACCGTCGGCCAGTTCCAGTTGCCGTTGTGCTGGATGGTGACGCCCCAGTTGTTGCCGTTGCCGTTGGGTCTGGCGACGAGCTGTTGCGCGCTCGGCCAGTTCGCGTCGATGTTCCAGGTCGCGATGATCGTCGCCGGCGAGGGCACGTTCATCGTCACGGTCCAGTTGTTGGCGCCGGAGACCGCGACGTTGAGGTTGTACCGGTCGCTCCACCGGTCACCGGCCGACAGCGACGCCGTGCAGTCACCGCCGCCCGGGTCACCGCCGCCGGGGGTGCCGCCGACGGTGATGTTGGAGCTCCCGCTGCTCTGGTAGCCCTCGGTGGCCATGATCATGTAGTCGTGGTTGCCCAGGTTCATGCCGTGCCTGGCCCACGCGTCGAAGTGGTTGCCGGAGGTGATGGAACCGCCGGTTCGCTTGGCCTGGCGCACGCTCCAGTACTGCGGGAACGTCCGGATGCCGTCGATGGACGGGGCGTCGTAGCGCATCGTGCGGTAGATGTCGTAGGTGCCGCCGTCGCTGGTGACGGTGCCCTGGTACTCGCCGGTCGGCCGGTAGGTGCCCCAGTTGTCGACGATGTAGTACTCGACGAGCGGGTTCCTGGTCCACCCGTAGAGGGTCAGGTACGAGTTGCCGGACGGGTTGAAGCTGCCCGAGTAGTTCACCGTCCGGCGCCCGCCGGTGCTCCAGCCCTTGCCGGCGACGAAGTTCCCGGTGTTGCGCCACGAGGTGCTGTAGTTCCCGCCGGAACCCAGTTCCATCGAGACGGTGCCCTGGCTGTCGGTCCAGAACGAGTAGAAGTAGCCGCCGTGGTTGCCGGTCTGGTTCTCGGTGACGGCGGCGTGGGCGATGCCGGGGGACACGGCGAGGCCCGCGGCCAGCGCCACGACGCCGAGTCTGGTGAGGAGCCGTCTGGCACGGTTCATACGTGTTTCCTCCTCGTCGAGGAACGCGGTGGGGGTGCCAGTCAGTGTTGGTTCGGTCGCGCCGAGTTGTCAAAGATTTTCAGAAACGTTGCGGTAGCCAATCGCGTCTTCTGGCGCGTCTTGCCTGCTCAACCAGGCCCGGCGTGGGACGCAGGGCCTGGCTCGTCGAGCTGTTTCGAGCGCTGATTTCCGGTACTTTTCGGCCTACGCCAGTGACTCCAGCCAGGTCCGGTGCAGGGCGGCGAACCGGCCGCCGGACGGGTGTGCGATCAGCTCCTCCGGGGAGCCGTCCTCCACCACCCGGCCGCCCTCCACCACCAGCACGCGGTCGGCGATCAGCACCGTCGACAGGCGGTGCGCGATGATCAGCGCCGTCCGGTCGGCCAGCACCGACTCCAGCGCGCGCTGCACCGCCCGCTCGGTCGGCACGTCCAGGCTGGACGTCGCCTCGTCCAGCACCAGCACCGCCGGGTCGGCCAGGAACGCCCTGGCGAACGCCACCATCTGCCGCTGCCCCGCGGACAGCCGGCCGCCGCGCTTGCGCACGTCGGTGTCGTACCCGTCGGGCAGCGCGCGGATGAACTCGTCCGCACCGACCGCCCGCGCCGCCGCCTCGATCTCCGCCCGGCTCGCGGACGGGCGGCCGAGACCGATGTTGTCCGCGACCGAGCCGGCGAACAGGAAGTTCTCCTGCGTCACCGTGACCACCGCGCGCCGCAGCTCCGCGTCGGCCACCGCCCGCAGGTCGACGCCGTCCAGCGCGACCGTGCCGACCGGCGGGTCGTAGAACCGGGCCACCAGCTTCGCCAGCGTCGACTTGCCCGCGCCGGTCGCCCCGACCAGCGCCACCGTCTGGCCGGCCGGGATCGTCAGGTCGAACTCCGGCAGCACCACCGGCCCGGCCGGCGAGTACCGGAACTCCACGCCGGCGAACGTCACCGCGCGCCCGGTGCCGGCGGCCGGCAGCGCGACCGGGGACTCCGGGTCGACCACGGTCGGCCGCTCCTCCAGCACGCCGGAGATCTTCTCCAGCGCCGCGATCGCCGAGGTGTAGGAGTTCGCGAACATCGCCAGCTCGTCCAGCGGGTCGTAGAACCGCCGCAGGTACAGCATGAACGCGGTCAGCACGCCCAGCTCAAGGCCGCCGTTCACCACCCGCACCGCGCCGATCACCAGCACCAGCGCGAGCGACAGGTTCCCGACCAGCCGCACGGTCATGGTGAACGTGGCCATCACGTCCAGCGCGGTCTTGTTCGCGCGCCGGAACTCGTCGTTCAGCCCGGCCAGGATCCGCTCGTTGCGCGGCTCCCGGCGGAACGCCTGCACCGCACGCATCCCGTTCATCGTCTCCACGAACTGGACGATGATCTTCGCGATGGCGCCTCGGGTGCCGCGGTAGGCGTGCCGCGAACGCAGGTAGAACCAGCGCGTCACCCACAGCACCGGGATCAGCCCGGCCAGCACCAGCAGACCGAGCGGCGGGTCGAGCACGAGCAGCACGACCGCGATGCCGAACACCGACAGCACCGCGGTCAGCAGCCCGTCGAGGCCGTCCTCGAGCAGGTCGTGCAGCGAGTCGATGTCGCTGGTCAGCCGCGAGATGACCTTGCCGGAGGTGTACTTCTCGTGGAACGACAGCGACAGCCGCTGCGCGTGGTCGAACACCCGCCGGCGCAGGTCGAGCAGCACGTCCTGGCCGAACCGGCCGGACACCTTCAGGAACGCGAACCGCAGCGCGGCGGCGCCGAGCCCGGAGCCGAGGTAGCCGCCGACGCACCAGGCGAGCGCGGCGGTGTCGCCGTCCAGCGCGTTCGGGATGCCGGTGTCGATGGCGACCGCGATCAGCACCGGCCCGGCGAGCGTCAGCGCGTTCTCGGCGATCACCAGCAGCAGGGCGAACAGACCGGTGCCAAGCCGGGGGCGCACCAGCGAGCCGAGCAGCACGCGGGAGCGCCTCTGCAGCCGGGCGCCGACGATCGCGTCGAGTTCCTCGACGTCCTCGGCGGCGACCCCGCGCCACTGCTCCTCGTCGGTCGTGCTCACGCGACCACCTCGCTGCGTTCGTCGTCCAGTGTGGACAGCAGGGCGCGGTACTCCGGGTTGGTGGCGAGCAGTTCCGAGTGGGTGCCGACGGCGGCGATCCGCCCCCCGGACAGCAGCGCGACCCGGTCGGCGAGCTGCACGGTGCTCGGCCGGTGCGCGACGACCAGCGCGGTCACGTCCCGCAGCACGCTGCGCAGGGCCTGCTCGACCTCGGCCTCGGTGTGCACGTCCAGCGCGGACAGCGGGTCGTCGAGCACCAGCACCGACGGCCGGCCGACCACCGCGCGGGCGAGCGCGAGCCGTTGCCGCTGCCCGCCGGACAGCGACAGCCCCTGCTCGCCGATGCGGGTGTCCAGGCCCCACGGCAGGTTCTCGACGAACTCCGTCGCCGACGCGACCCGCAGCGCCTGCCGCACGTCGTCCTCGGTGACGTCGGCGCCGCCGCCGAGCGCGATGTTCTCCCGCACGCTCGCGGAGAACAGCACCGGCTCCTCGAAGGCGGTGGCCACGACCTCACGCAGCCGGGCCAGTTCCAGGTCGCGCACGTCGACCCCGTCGATGGTGACCCGGCCCGAGGTGACGTCGGCGAGCCGCCCGACCAGCGCGGTCAGCGTCGTCTTGCCGGACCCGGTGGCACCGACCAGCGCGACCGTCTCACCGGGACGGACGTCGAGCGTGACCCCGCGCAGGGTCTCGCCGTCGGAGCCCGGGTAGGCGAAGTGCACGTGGTCGAACCGCAGGTGCCCGGTGGCGCTGGGCAGCCGGCGCGGCCGGTCCGGGTCGGTGATCGTGACCGGCGCGTCCCGGACCTCCCAGTAGCGGATGGCGGCGGTCGCGGCCTGGTTCGACTCGGCCAGCAGCCAGCCGATGGAGTCGGTCGGCCAGCGCAGGTAGGTGGCGACGGCGACCGCGGCGACCATGGTGCCGAGCGTCATGGTGCCGTCGGTGATGGCGAAGGCGCCGTAGAGCAGGTGACCGCCGATCGCGATCTCCGGCAGCATGATGATCGCCGCCCAGAGCAGGCCGATGACGTGCACCTTCCGCAGTTCCGTCCGCCGGAGTTCCCGCGCCTGCGCGGCGAACGTCCCCGCGAGGTGCGGCCCGCGCCCGAACGCCTTGAGCACCCGGATGCCCAGCACGGACTCCTCGACGGTCGTGGCGAGGTCGCCGTTCTGGTCCTGCGCGCGGCGGGCGAGGACGGCGTACTTCGACTCGTACAACGTCGAGATGAGCACGAGCGGCAGGGAGCACAGTGTGGAGATCGTCCCCAGCACCGGATCCAGCACGAACAGCACCACGAGGCCCAGCACGAGCGTCAGGCTGTTCACGATCAGGAAGATGAACGCGAACGCGATGAACCGCCGCAGGGTGGAGAGGTCGGACACCGCACGCGAGAGCAGCTGTCCGGACTGCCACCGGTCGTGGAAGCTGATCGGCAGCCGCTGCAGGTGCCGGTACAGATCGTCCCGCAGCTCGGCTTCGATGCGCGTGCTCGGTCCGGAGATGAGCCGCCGCCGGATGAAGAAGAACAGCGCCTCGCCCGCGCCGAGCGCCCCGACCGCCGCGATCAGCCAGCCGAGCCCGCTCGTGTCGCCGTCGGCGACGGGCCCGTCCAGAATCCGCTGGACGACCAGCGGAATCGTGAGCCCGCAGACCATCGAGGCGAGCACGGCCGTGCCCGAGCCGATCATGCGGGCGCGGACGGGTCGGAGGTAGGGGGCGAGCCGGCGCAGCGCGGCGATGTTCTGGCCGCGATCCTTAGTGTTGGTCATGATCTCCCCATCAGTGCCCGTCGACGGTAGGCGAACGGGCCGGGCGCGGGCATCTGGTTTTCGAGCCTGCGACCTCGAGTGCGGTGGAGGTCAAGGACGCGGGATCATTCCCACATGACGCGACCGGAGCCGGTGCGTTTCCTGCGCACCGAGTCATCGATGGCCTTCCCCGACGGCCGCCTCCTGGCCCTCCGCGACGGCCAGCTACACGTCCTGGCCCCGGACGGCTGGACCCGACTGCGATCCACCCGCCCACCCGGCACCACCTGGCTGACCCGAGAAGAAGCCGAAGACTGGTGCGACCGCGAAGGCTGGAACCTCCACCTACTGGACGAGGTCCCCACCACCCGCACCGTCTGACCCGCGAGTCCTACGTCCCCATCGCGCGAGTCGTACGTTCTCGTCGCGCGAGTCGTACGTTCTCGTCGCGCGAGTCGTACGTTCTCGTCGCGCGAGTCGTACGTTCCGGGTGCGCGAGTCGTAGATTCCGGGTGCGCGAGTCGTAGATTCCGGGTGCGCGAGTCGTAGATTCCGGGTGCGCGAGTCGTACGTTCCGGAGCGTTGGACTCGCCGGACGGGAACCTGGGCTCGCCGGACGGGAGCGTACGACTCGCCGGACGGGAGCGTACGACTCGCCGGACGGGAGCGTACGACTCGCCGGACGGGAGCGTACGACTCGCCGGACGGGAGCGTACGACTCGCCGGGCGGGAGCGTACGACTCGCGAGCCTTGTGGCGTTGGTGGTGCTCGCGCGGGGGTGGGTCAGCGGTTGGAGCGGGTGCCCAGGAGGACGTCCTCCCACGAGGGGACGATCGGGCGGCTCTTCTTGCCCTTCTTGGCCCGGGCGGCCGGTTGGGGAGCGGGCTTCGGCTCCTCCTTGGCGGCCGGGGCGGGCTCGGGCTCCGGTTCCGGGGCCGGCTCGGGCTCGGGGGCGGGGGCGGGCTTGGCCGTCGCGGGCTGGGGAGGCGGGGTGGCGGCTGCGGGCTCCTCGCGGGCCGGGTGGTCGGTCGCGGGTTCCGGGCGGGTGGAGCGGTCGGCTCGCTGGTCGGCCGGGGGGTCCGGGTGGGTCGAGCGGTCGGGTGCCGGTTGGCGAGGTGCGGCCGACGGGGGCTCGGGGATGCGTGTGGCGCGGGCGGTGGGCCTGGACGCCGGAGGCTCGACAACCGGCTCGGCGGCGGGCTCCGGCTCAGGTTCCGACCTCGAATCCGCCTCCGCCGGGGAGGGAGCGGGGGCCGGGACCGGGCGGGCTGTGGGCGGCTCGGGGGCTGGGCGCTCCTCACGGGTGGGCTCGGGGCGTGTGGCGGCGGGCTTGCGGGGGTGCGGGCTCGGCTTGCGGGGCTCGGGCTCGGTGAGGGCTATCGGGAGCTCCGGCTCGTCGGTCAGCTCGATGTCCTGGACGAACTCCTGCTCGCTGCGTGGCTCGGGTTCGTCGGCCGGCTCGCGGTGGGGCGGCTCGTCGCCGCCGACGACCTGGCGGCGTTCGACCGGCTCCAGCGGGGGGCGCTCGGCCTGGAGGGCCTGCGCGGCCAGTTCGGTGACCGGGCGGACCGTGCGCAGCTGGCGGTTCGGGTTCGGGTCGAGCAGGTCGACGGCGTGGTCGTCGAGCGGGCTGACGGTGCCGCCGTGCGCGCCGGGGTGGAACGACCAGTGCGCGCGGTTGTGCGAACGGCCGGCGGTCCAGGTGAGCTGGATCACCCACTTGCCGTCCTCGCCCTTCCAGGAGTCCCAGGTCGCGGCGCTGTAGTCCTGGCCGCGGGCGGTGAACACCTGCGCCACCACCTCGCCGAGCTCCTGCACGTCGGGGCCGTCCTCGCGGATCGGGTGCGCGCGCTGGGCCAGCTCGGCGGTGCGGGAACGCTCCAGCAGCACCGGGTAGGCGAACCGCTCCACGCGGTTCGCCGGTACGCCGGCCGCGGCCGCGACCTGCTCTACTGACTCTCCCGCACGGATGCGGGACTGGATCTCACGAGGACGCATCTGGCTCTCCAGCTCGATGGCGATCTGGCCGAGTCGGGTGACGTCTCCTCGGGCCGCAGCACGCAGCCGCTCGTCCGCGGGAATCTGGAAACGCTCGCCGCGCGCCGGGTCCTCGACGATGACGACCTTGCCGTCATCCCCGAGTCCGACGACCCGGAGCGAACGCATCGCGGCCTCCCTCGAACAGACTTCACCTCGCCAGTTGCCACGCTAGTTCGGCGGGTCGCCTTGACGAGCTAGGCGCGCCGAGTACCGTGCCGTCGGTCCGAAAACCGATCCTGCCCGACTCCGGCCTACGCGCGCCAGCCCAAACCGGTGATCTTCTCGTAGGCGTCGACGTAGCGTGCCCTGGTGGCGGCGACCACGTCGGCGGGTAACTCGGGCGCGGGCGGCTGCTTGTTCCAGCCGGTGCCGGCGGCCCAGTCACGCACGAACTGCTTGTCGTAGGCG
This sequence comes from Actinophytocola gossypii, assembly GCF_025165815.1. GTDB lineage: Bacteria > Actinomycetota > Actinomycetes > Mycobacteriales > Pseudonocardiaceae > Actinophytocola > Actinophytocola gossypii. Next base: position 363,282 of record NZ_JAFFZE010000006.1, read on the forward strand.
TGCTGCGGACGCCCCGGCACCCAATCGTCAGCCGGCCAGAACCGGGACGAATCGGGCGTGAGTACCTCGTCGGCGAGGGTGACCACGCCGTCCTCGGTGAGGCCGAACTCCAGCTTGGTGTCCGCGACGATGATGCCGCCCTCGGCCGCCCGCTCGGCGCCGCGCCGGTACACCTCGAGCGTGAGGTCACGCAGCCGGACCGCCAGCTCGGTGCCCACCACCTCGGCGACCTCGGTGAACGTGGCCGGCGCGTCGTGCCCGCCGTCGGACACCTTGGTGGTCGGGGTGAAGATCGGCTCCGGCAGCCGGCTGCCCTCGACCAGGCCCGGCGGCAGCGCGACGCCGGAGACCGCGCCGGTGGCCTGGTACTCCTTGAGGCCGGAGCCGGCGAGGTAGCCGCGGGCGATGCATTCGAACGGCACCATCGCCAGCTTCCGGCAGCGGATCGCCCGGCCGGCGAACTCGGCCGGTACGTCGGTGGCCGAGACCAGGTGGTTGGGCACGATGTCGGTGAGCTGCCCGAACCACCACACGGACAGCCGGGTCAGCAGCTCACCCTTGTCCGGGATCGGGGTCGGCAGTACGACGTCGTACACCGACACCCGGTCCGAGGCCACCAGCAGCAGGTCCGCGCCGTCGGAGTAGATCTCGCGGACCTTGCCGCTGTAGACGTGCTGCATGGTCACACGCGCTCGACCAACCAGTCGACGCACCGAGTGAGCGCGGTGACGTCGTCGGGATCGACCGCCGGGAACATCGCGACGCGCAGCTGGTTGCGGCCGAGCTTGCGGTAGGGCTCGACGTCGACGATGCCGTTGGCGCGCAGCACCTTGGCGATGGTGGCGGCGTCGACGTCGTCGGCGAAGTCGACCGTGCCGACGACGTTCGACCGGCTGGCCGGGTCGGCGACGTACGGGGTGGCGTAGTCGCTGCGCTCGGCCCACTCGTACAGGCGGGTGGCGGAGTCCTCGGTGCGCGCGGTGGTCCAGGCCAGGCCGCCGTTGCCGAGCATCCAGTCGATCTGCTCGGCGAGCAGGTAGAGCGTGGCGACGGCCGGGGTGTTGTAGGTCTGGTCCTTGCGCGAGTTGTCCAGCGCGGTGGTGAGTGACAGGAACTCGGGCACCCAGCGCCCGTTCGTGCCCAGCTCGGCGACCCGCTCCAGCGCGACCGGGCTCATCAGCGCGAGCCACAGCCCACCGTCGGAGGCGAAGGACTTCTGCGGCGCGAAGTAGTAGACGTCGAAGTCGCGGGCGTCGACCGGCAGTCCGGCCGCGCCGGAGGTGCCGTCGATGGCGATGAGCGCGGCCTCGGACCCGGCGGGCCGGGTGACCGGCACGGCGACGCCGGTGGAGGTCTCGTTGTGCGCCCAGCCGACGAGGTCGCAGCCCTCGGCGTACTCGATGGCCGGTGCGGTGCCCGGGTCGGACTTGACGACGACCGGGTCGGCCAGGAACGGCGCGCCCTCGGTGACCTTGGCGAACTTCGAGGAGAACTCGCCGTAGGTGAAGTGCTGGGCGCGCTCGCGGACCAGACCGAAGGCGGCGGCGTCCCAGAAGGCGGTGGTGCCGCCGTTGCCCAGTACGACCTCGTAGCCCTCGGGCAGGGAGAAGAGGTCGCGCAGACCCGCACGCACGCGTCCGACCAGGGACTTCACCGGCTTCTGGCGGTGCGAGGTGCCCATCAGCGCGGAACCGTCGGAGGCCAGCCGGGCGAGCTGCTCCGGACGGACCTTGGACGGACCGGAGCCGAACCGCCCGTCGGACGGCTTGAGGTCGGCGGGCAGCACCAGTGAGGTCGGGTCGGTCGTGGTCGGTGACTGCGTCATGTTGACGGCGCCTCTCGGCAGTACGGGCTTGGGTCACGGCGACGTTGCCGAGGCCAGTCTCCCTCATCGCGCCGGTGCGTGCCTCGACCCCCCAGGCCGGAAGCCCGAGTTGTCCACAACCCACCCGGTTGTCCACATGTCGATCACCAGGGCTTGACAGCCGCCGATTCGCCCAGTTGAGAGGCGTTGATCAGTGGATGGGCCAGGTGCCGAGGTCGAGACCGCCGGGGATGGGGGCGGCCGGGTCGTACGGGGTGCGGGTGAACACGAACGTCGCCAGGTCGAGGTGGCTGGGGGCGCCGTCGGCGTGGTGGTGCAGGCGCAGCGTCTCGCCCGCGTAGTAGCCGTCCAGGCCCACCCAGGTCCCGGCGCCGGTCGGGCGGAACCGGGACGCGCGCCCGCCGCCCGCCGTCGGCCGCAGGTCCAGCCACCCGTCCGGCAGCAGGCGCAGCACGAACGGCGTCGGACCCCAGAACCACTCGCCGGTCAGGGCCAGCAGCCCCGGATCGACGGACTCCTGCGGCAGCCATTCGGCGGGCAGCGCCGGCTCGTAGTCGTCGACCAGTTTCAGCAGGTCGACGCCAAGGGTGGACACGCCGACGCCGGCCGTGCTGTTGGTCAGGACGACCGAGCCGGTGGTGGTCGCCGGGTCCACGACCACGCTCGCCAGGAACCCGGGCATCGACCCGCCGTGGCCGGTCAGGCGGCGGCCGGAGTCGCGGAAGGTCTGCAGGCCGAGGCCGTAACCGGAGGTCCACGCGTCGCCGTCCTCGACGGCGGCCGGGGCGCGCATCTCGGCGACCGTGTCCGGGTGCAGCACGTCGCCGGTGTCGCCGGCCAGGAAGCGCAGCCAGCGGGCCAGGTCGGTGATCGTGGACCAGAGCTGTCCGGCGGGGGCCATCGCGCCGGCGTGCGGGGCCGGTTCGGGCAGCAGCACGTCGGCGTAGGGGTGCACGGCCCAGCCCTGCGCGTGCGGGGCGACCGGGTGCGGGTCGGTGCGGGTCATCCCGAGCGGCGCGAGCACCTCCTCGCCCAGCGCGGACTGCCAGTCGGCGCCGCGCAGCTCGGCGATCAGCTGGCCGAGCGCGCCGTAGCCGACGTTGGAGTAGTGGAACCGCTCGCCCGCGCGGTGCAGCGCCTGCTCGCCGGACATGCTGTCCTTCAGCGCCGCCCAGTCGTCACCGGGCGCGCGCTCCCACCAGGCGCCGGGGGACTCCGAGGTCAGGCCGCCGGTGTGGGACAGCAGCTGCGCCACCGTCAGGTGTCCGAACGACGTGCCGCCGACGTGCTTGTCCAGCGCGTCGTTGAGGTCCAGCCTGCCCTCGTCGCGCAGGCGCATCACCAGCACGGCGATGAACGTCTTGGTGATCGAGCCGATCCGGTACTGGGTGTCGACGGTCGGCGTGGCCCCGTCGACGGCGCCGCGCGCCCCGGTCCAGAGCAGGTCCTGGCCCCGGACGACGCCGGCGACCAGCGACGGAGCCCTGCGCTCCGCCTGTTCGACGGCGACCCGGCGGAGCAACGCGAACTCGGTGGTCTGCAGCATGGCCCGCATTCTCACCCATGCTCCCGCGCGGGCTTAATCGGTCATGGGTCGTTACCAGTTACCGCAGCAGGCCCTGGGCCATCGCGGTCGTCACGGCGGCGGTGCGGTCGGACACGTCGAGTTTGCCGAACGCGCGCAGCAGGTGGGTCTTCACGGTCGCCTCGGTGATGTGCAGCGCGCGGCCGATCTCGGCGTTCGTCAGGCCCTTCGCGACCAGTTCCAGCACCTCGACCTCGCGGCCGGACAGGGTCTGCCGCTCGGGCCTGCGCACCCGGTTGACCAGGCGGCCGGCGACCGACGGGGCGAGCACGGTCTCGCCGCGGGCGGCCGCGCGGATCGCGTTCGCCAGGTCGGCGCGGGAGGCGTCCTTGAGCAGGTAGCCGGACGCGCCCGCCTCGACCGCGCGCAGGATGTCCGCGTCGGTCTCGTAGGTGGTCAGCACCACGACGCGGGCCGGGGAGAACGCCAGGATCCGCTCGGTGGCGGCGACGCCGTCGAGGCCGCGCATCCGCAGGTCCATCAGGATCACGTCCGGCTCGACCGCCCTGGTCCGGGCGACCGCCTCGTCGCCGGAGCCCGCCTCGCCGACCACGGCCAGGTCGGGTTCGGCGTCGAGCATCCCGCGCAGGCCCTCCCGCACCACCGGGTGATCGTCGACCAGCAGTACGCGGATCAACGCGGGACCTCCATCTCGATCGTCGTCCCCGACGCTCCACTGTGCACGGTCAGCTTGCCGCCGACCTGGGCGGCCCGCGAACGCATGCCGCGCAGGCCGTAGGCGGTGTCGAACACGTGGGTCGGGTCGAAACCGGTGCCGTCGTCGGTCACGGTCAGCGTGGTCGTGGTCTCGCCCGCGTTCAGGCGGACGGTGACCTCGCCGGCTCCGGAGTGCCGGCGCACGTTGGTCAGCGCTTCCTGCACGGCCCGCAGCAGTACCACCTCGATCACGGTCGGTAGCTCGCCGAGCTCGCCGTCCACCCGATAGGTGGCTCGAATGGGTGTTTCCTCGGCGAGCCGTTCGAGCTGGCGGTGGATCGCCTGGTCGAGCGACCCGGTGCCGAGCGCCGACGGCATCAGCCCGGCCACCAGCGCCCGCGCCTCACCCAGGTTCTCCCTGGCGGTCCTGGCCGCGAGCGCGAGGTGCCGGCGGGCCTTGTCGGTGTTCCGGTCCAGCTCCGACTCCGCGGCCTGGACCAGGGTGACCAGGCTGGTGAAGCCCTGCGCGAGCGTGTCGTGGATCTCCGCGGCGATCCGGGACCGCTCCGCGGTGACGCCGGCCTCGCGGGAGAGCCGGGTGATCTCCTCCCGGCTCTCCTCGAGCTCCCGGATCAGCAGGGCGCGGTCCTCGCTCTCGGCGATGATCCGGTGGATCCAGACCCCGACCGCGAGGGCGAACGCGGTGGTGAACAGCGTGCCGGGGCCGAGTACGGCGAGCGTCGTCGACATGCCGTCGCGGATCATCGTCGACACCGGCGGCAGCAGGTTGACGCCGATGATCACCGGCACCGCTTCCCGCAGCGTCAGGGTCATGAACACCAGCGGGCAGGCGGCGAACAGCGCGAACGACGCGTTGCCGTCGAACATGACCGCGATCACCAGCAGCAGCACCACCCCGCCGGCGAAGATCCGCCCCTGCCGGATGGTGGCCGGCACCTTCTCGGTGATCATCGGCCGGCCGAAGAACGTGTACCACGCCGCCATCGCGGCCAGGACGGAGACGGCGCCGATCTTCGCCGTGGTGCTCGCGTCGGACAGCACCATGAGCAGGCTGACCGCGCAGAAGCCGACCACGAAGTAGACGTCCCACAGCCAGAACCAGCGCACCCACTCGTGGCTGGGTTTCAGCTCCTGCGGTTCGTCCACCGGAACGTCGCCAGGCACAGCACCAGGCCGATCACGCACCACGCGCCCAGCATCAGCGCCGTCGTCCCGAGTTCCCATGAGCCAGCAGCCTCCTGAGCCATCATGCTGTCCGGTAGGAAGACCGAGCGAAAGCCCTGGGCCGCCCACTTGATCGGGAAGAGCGACCCGACCTGCAGCATCCAGTCCGGGAGCCCAGCGATGGGGATGTAGACCCCGGACATGAACAGCAGCGCGATGAAGGGCAGCTGGGTGACCGCGCCCGCGCTCTGCGCGCTCCTGGCGATCCCGCTGATCGCGATGCCGAGCAGGGCGCAGCTGATCACGGAGAGTACGAACACCCACGCGAAGGTGAACCAGCGAGCGGCTTCGGTCGGCAGCGACAGGTCGTAGAGCGCCATGCCGACGGCGAGCAGCAGTACCACCTCGGCCAGACTCGCGACCGCGACCAGCACGATCTTCCCGACGAAGTACGCGGTCGGCGGCATGGGGGTGCCGCGCAGCCGTTTCAGCGTGCCGTCCTCCCGGTCCAGCGCGACGCCGGTGCCGAGGTTGACGAAGGAGGTGGAGACGATGCCGGCGCCGATCATGCTGGCCGCGAAGACCTGGCCGACCGAGACGCCACCCGGGTAGACGTCGTCGAAGATCGAGCCGAGCAGGACGAGCAGGAACGCCGGCAGGGTGAAGGTGAAGATCACCTGGTCCTTCTGGCGGAAGAACTGCCTGAGCTCGACGGCGCCGCGGGCGAGGCCGATTCCGGCGGTGGTGGGGAGGGCCGCGGTGGTCATGGTGGTCACGCCGGCTCTCCGATCAGTTCGAGGTAGGCGTCCTCCAGGCTGGGTCTGGTCACGGTCAGCTCGGCGAGCTCGCCGTCCCGGGAGAGCTCGGCGATCAGGGCCGTCGGGGTGTCGGTGAGCGTCGACCGAGGACCGTCGGCCGTCATCCAGGAGACGGTCGCCTTGGCGGTGGACCGGCCACCCAGCGTGGCCGGCGTCCCCTCGGCGACGATGCGCCCGCCGGCGATCACCGCGACCCGGTTGGCGAGGGCCTCGGCCTCGTCGAGGTAGTGGGTGGTGAGCAGGATCGTGGTGCCGGTGCGGGCGAGGTTGCGGATCAGCTCCCAGAACTGTCGTCGGGCTTCGGGGTCGAAGCCGGTGGTCGGCTCGTCGAGAAAGACGAGCTCGGGGCGGCCGATGATCCCGAGCGCGACGTCGAGGCGCCTGCGCTGGCCGCCGGAGAGGCTCTTGACCCGCGCGCCTGCCTTGGCGGTGAGCCCGACCTGCTCGATGACGTCGTCGACGGGGGCGGGGTCGGCGTAGTAGCCGGCGTAGTGCCGGACGCTCTCCCGGACGGTCAACTCGGCGGCGTCGTTGGCGGTCTGCAGGACGATCCCGATCCGGCCGCGCCAGGCACGGTTGGCGGTGCCGGGATCGCTGCCGAGCACGGAGACGTCACCGGCGTCGCGGGAGCGGTGGCCCTCGAGGATCTCGACGGTGGTGGTCTTGCCGGCTCCGTTCGGACCGAGGAGGGCGAACACTTCCCCGGCCCGGATGTCCAGGTCGACACCGTCCACGGCGGGTACGTCGTGGTAGGACTTGCGCAGTCCCCGAACCTGTATGGCGGTCATACCCCGAATCGTGTCGCCACGACGCCGCTCGCCGGGACGCCCACAGGACTGAACCCCGCTGTCAACCGTTCGACGGACACCCGTGCCCCCGGACCCGACAACCGCCCAAGCCGCCCCCATCCTCGCGCGCACACGCACGAAGACAACCCCCACCCGATCCCGGGGGCGTCCCGCCTTGCCAGTCTATCGGCTCTGGGTCACGGGACGAGGTACCTAGATCAACATGTGGACAACCGGGCGGGTTGTGGACAACTCAGCCCTGGTGGACGGTGTCCCAGCCCTCGACCTCACGGGGATCCCTCGGCTCCGGGCCGACGTACCGCGCCGACGGGCGTACCAACCGACCCGTGCGCTTCTGCTCCAGGATGTGCGCGCACCACCCGGCCGTCCGCGCACACGTGAACATCGCCGGCATCATGTGCGTTGGCACCTCCGCGAAGTCCAGGATCACGGCCGCCCAGAACTCCACGTTGGTCTCGATCGCGCGGTCCGGGCGGCGTTCCCTCAGCTCGGTGAGCGCGGCCTGCTCGAGCTCCGCGGCCACCTCGTACCGCTCCGCGCCCAGTTCCTGGCACGTGCGCCGCAGCACGCGGGCCCGCGGGTCCTCGGCCCGGTACACCCGGTGCCCGAAGCCCATCAGTCGCTCGCCGCGGTCGAGGATGCCGGCGACGACCTTCCGCGCGTCGCCGACGTTCTCCACCTCGGCGATCATCGGCAGCACCCTCGCCGGCGCACCGCCGTGCAGCGGGCCCGACATGGCACCGATCGCGCCGGACAGGGACGCGGCGACGTCCGCGCCGGTCGAGGCGATCACCCGGGCGGTGAACGTCGACGCGTTCAGACCGTGCTCCGCGGCCGACACCCAGTACGCGTCGATCGCCTTCACGTGGGCCGGGTTCGGCTCGCCGTGCCAGCGGGTCATGAAGCGCTCGGTGATCGTGGCGCACTCGTCGATCCGCCGCTGCGGCACCGCGGGCCGGCCGATGCCGCGCGCGGACTGGGCGACATACGACAACGCCATCACCGACGCCCGCGCCAGCTGCTCGCGCGCCTCGACGTCGGACACGTCCAGCAGCGGCTGGTAACCCCAGATCGGCGCCAGCATCGCCAGTGCCGCCTGCACGTCGACCCGCACGTCACCGGTGTGCACGGGAATCGGGAACGGCTCCGCGGGCGGCAGGCCCTTGCCGAACCGGCCGTCCACCAGCAGCGCCCACACGTCGCCGAAGGTGACCTTGCCGGCGAGGTCCTCGATGTTCACACCCCGGTACCGCAGCGCCCCGCCGTTCCGGTCGGGCTCGGCGATCTCGGTACGGAAGGCGACCACGCCCTCCAGCCCGGGCCGGTAGCCGTCGTCGGCGTCCGCCACCGACGTCGTCGCGTTCTCGTCGACCTGCCGCACCGCGCCGTGCATCGTCTCAGCCTCTCCGCCGTTCCCCGAAATTCCCCAACGTGCGGCGCGCACACTCGACCCGCATCGGGGCGCACCGCGCGGTTAGGCCACCTTCCTCCTGTCCGGTGCCCCGAGGCAATTGCCCGGACCGGTGGTTTCGGTCACGATTCAGGAGAACGATTCAGAAACCTGGGGTTACAGGTCTCCGCGCAAGCGTTTGCGGCCGGGCTCAGTCCCAATACTTCAGCTCGGCCAGCCGGCTGACGTCGACGGTGACAGTGGCCGGCTCGACCAGCTTCACGATTCCGGTGGACTCGACGACGGGCTCGTAGGCCCCGTCGACCAGCGTGTGGGCGGTGCGGGTCGCCGGTTCCTCCAGGTCGATCGTCCAGTAGTGGGGGATGCCCAGCTCCGCGTACTCGCCCGGTTTGACCATCCGGTCGATCCGCCGGCTGCCCGGCGACAGAACGTCGACGGCGACGAGCACATCGCCGGCATCGACCCTGGGCGGATTCTCCCGATAGCGGTTCGCGCTTGTGATCGCCACGTCGGGTGCCCGGACAGTGGGCGGGAACCCGGCCTGGATGACGACCTCGACCTCGGGCAGCGCCGCGAGCGTGGGCGGCAGCTGACGGTTGAGCGCCACCGCGAGGTTCGCCACGGCGATCTGGTGTTTCGGGGCCGGCCGCGGGGCCACGATGAGGACTCCCTCAGCTAGTTCGAAATGCCGCGAGGTGTCCTCTGGTAAGGCGTCCCACTCCTCGAGGGAGAGAGAAGGTGATCGGGCCGCGGCTGTGCGGTCACGTGCTCGATTCTATGGCTTCCGGTGTGGTCGGACTATTCGGAGCGCCTCAGCAGTTCGAGGTGGTCGGGCGGTCGGCGAAGCGGTCGCCGAGCCAGGTCAGGGCGGCGGGGCCGCCGACACTGACGCCGAGGATGTGCTCCGCCAGCGGGATCGGCTGCCAGCGGACCTCGGCGCCCCGCGCGCACCACGCCGACCGCAGCTCCTCGCCCACCGCGAACGGGACCACCTCGTCCAGCGTGCCGTGGTACAGGTACACCGGCGCCGCCGGGACGCGGGTGCCGGCGCTGTTCTCCGCCAGCCGCGCCACCCAGCGCGGGTCGGGCAGCGGGTCCGGCACCGTGACGAAGTCGGCGATGCGGCCGAACGGGGCGATCGTTGCCAGCTCGACCGTGCACGCCTCCCGGACCCGCGACACCGCCGCCCGGCCACGCTCGTCGAGGATCTCCTCGAACGGGACGTCCGCGTACGCCGCGTCGTGGCCGGCCGCGGCGGCGAGCACGAGCGAGAAGCCGGCGTTGCCGTCGTTGAACCTCGCCACCTCCGCCAGGTCCGCCGGGACGCCGCCGGTGGCCACGCCGACGATGTTCAGCTCCGGCGCGTACGACGGCGCAAGTTCGGCGGCGAACGCCGTCGCCTGCCCGCCCTGCGAGTAGCCGAACAACCCCACCGGCGCCGTCGGGGACACGCCCGCGCCGGGGATCCGGGCCGCGGCGCGGACGGCGTCGAGCACGGCATGGCCCTCGGACCGGCCGACCGCGTAGGTGTGCCGGCCCGGTGTCCCGAGGCCCTCGTAGTCGGTCAGCACGACGGCCCAGCCGGCCAGCAGCGCCCGGCCGATCAGCGCGATCTCGTTCTCCGTGCCGGTGCGCAGCCGATACGACGGCGCGCACTCGTCGCCGAGGCCGTGGGTGCCGACCGCGTAGCCGACCAGCGGCCGGGGACCGCCCGACCACGGTGTTCTCGGCACCAGCAGGGTTCCGGAGACGGCGTTCGGCGCGCCCGTCGCGGACGTCGAGCGATAAATGAGCTGCCAGGCGTCCACCGGCATCGGGAACAGAGCGAGCGGGTCGGCGAAGACTTTTACCGCGCGGTGCCGAATGACGTTTCCGGGGACCCCCGACGACTGCTCGATCGGGTGGGTGTAAAACGGGTCCCCCAATGGTGCGGGAACTCCCACCGGGACGGCGGTGGCCTGACCCGGCACGGTGAACAACGTCGTGACCAGGATCAGCAAACCAACCGACACGCGACCGAACGACCGTGGGAAGATTCGCATCGTCGACGACCTCCGCATGGATTCCATTGTTGTGAAAATTGAAATTTTCAGAAAGTTGGATTCCCAGCCGTGAGAGCTGAGGGAGAAGGTCCTATGGGGCAGGGCCCGCACAGCCGCATGTACCGGGGCGTGGACACCGAGCAGCGGCGTGCCGAGCGGCGGGAGCGGCTGCTCGAGGCAGCCCTGGACGAGTTCACCACGCGGGGATATCACAAGACGAAGATCGCGGACCTGTGCGCGCGTGCCGGCGTGTCGACGCGCAACTTCTACGAGAAGTTCGCGAGCAAGGAGGCGTTGCTGCTCGAATTGCACGCGCACATCAACACGGTGGCGATGAAGCGAATGCTGCCGGTGCTCGAGTCGCTCGCCGACGCCGACGCGCTGACCAGGATCACCACGCTGCTCGACGCGTTCGTGGCGGCGGTGACCTCCGACCCTCGGTACCCGAGGCTGAACTACGTCGAGGCGCCGGGGATCAGCCAGGCGATGGAGCGCCAGCACCGGGACTGGTTCACCCGGTACACCGACTTCATCGAGGCCGAGTGCGACCGCGCGGCGGCGGCCGGCCTCGCGCCGAAGCGCGACTACCACCTCACCGCGATCGCGCTCGTCGGCGCGATGACCGGGATCCTGCGCGAGTGGCAGGCGCACGACCCGCCGCTGCCCGCGGGTGCCGTCGCGACGGAGATCCGCGAGGTGTTCATCGCGGCCATCACCCGTCCGGCGTAAAGCGGCGGCTGCACAACGCTTCCGCATCGATTCGGGTGGGGGCCATCACCCGTCGTGTGGTTTCCGCGCGCGCGAAATCCCCGTAACGTCGTGGTGTACGGGCTTTCCGGCAACCGGCGGGAGGCCTTCGTGCTTTCGGTGGTCCCCCCTACACGACGAGGAGATCGGGCATGGCGGAGGCGAGGATCGCGACCAGCGACGTCACGGTGGACCTGCCCAAGATGCGGGTCTCCTACGAGGTGGGCACGCTGAGCGAGGTGGAACTCGCCGACACCTGGCACGACCAGCTCCAACAGTGGCTCGACGACGCCATCCGCGCCGCCGCCCCGGAGCCGAACGCGATGGTGCTCGCGACCGCGAACGCCGACGGCATCCCGGCGTCCCGCACGGTGCTCGCCAAGGGCCTCGACGAGCGCGGCGTCGTGTTCTTCACCAACTACACGTCCGCGAAGAGCCACGACCTGATGGCCACGCGCTTCGCGTCGGCGACGTTCCCGTGGTACGCGCTGCACCGCCAGGCGACCGTGCGCGGCACCGTGGAGAAGGTGAGCTACGCGGAGACGGCGACCTACTGGGCGAGCCGGCCCAGGGGTTCGCAGCTCGGCGCGTGGGCGTCCCCGCAGTCGATCGTGGTGAGCGGCCGGAACGCGCTGGAGTCCGCGCTGGCGAACGTGCAACGCCAGTTCGCCGACGTGGAGGAGGTCCCGGTACCCCCGCACTGGGGCGGCTGGCGGATCCGCCCGGAGGTCGTCGAGTTCTGGCAGGGCCGCCGCGACCGCATGCACGACCGCCTCCAGTTCAAGCTCACCCGCGACGGCTGGAAGGTCGAGCGCCTCGGCCCGTAACCGCCGAGTCGTCCACAACCGGCCCGGTCGTGAGCTCGGTCACCCGGGGTGATCGGGTTCACGGTCGGGTCAGTCGTTAGCTGGGCTAAGCTCTTGGCCTCGTGGGGAAGGCCGCTGGTAGTCGGGTACGTCGGATCGCGATCGACACTCGGCCGTTGCGGATTCCGGCCTTCCGGCGGCTCTGGGTGTCCACCGCGATCACCGCCGTCGGCAGTCAGCTGACCACCGTCGCGGTGCCGAAGCAGGTCTTCGACATCACCGGGTCCTCCGGGTACGTCGGGCTCACCGGGGCCTTCGGGCTCGTTCCGCTGCTCGTCTTCGGGCTCTGGGGTGGCGCCATCGCGGACGCCGTGGACCGGCGGACCGTGATGATCGTCAGCAACGCCGGGATCGCGGTCACCTCGGTGCTGTTCTGGGGGCAGGCGGCGCTCGGGATGCGGAACGTCTGGCTCGTCCTGGTGCTGCTCGCGGTGCAGCAGGCGTTCGTCGCGGTGAACATCCCTACGCGGACCGCCGCGGTCGCGCGGCTGGTGCCGATCGAGCTGCTTCCGGCGGCCACCGCGCTGGCCTCGACGGTCGGCTCGTTCGGGATGGTGTTCGGGCCGCTCGCGGCGGGGGCGCTGATGCCGCTGGCGGGGTTGCCGGTGCTCTACGCGATCGACGCGGTCGCGCTGGTCGGCGCCACCCTGATGATCGTTCCGTTGCCGGCGCTGGCACCGCTGGACGGGGTTCGGCGGCGGGCCGGGATCAGGGACATCGTCGACGGGTTCCGGTATCTCGCGGCGAAGCACGTGCTGCTCGCGTCCTTCCTCCTCGACATCATCGCGATGGTCGCGGGGATGCCGCGCGCGCTGTTCCCGGAGATGGCGGAGCGGACCTTCGGCGATCCGCCGGGCGGCGGGCTCGCGCTGGGCTGGCTGTACGCGGCCATTCCGATCGGGGCGCTGCTGTTCGGGCTCGTCTCCGGGTGGCTGGGACGCATCCGGCGGCACGGGGTCGGCGTGACGGCCGCCGTGTGCGTGTGGGGGCTCGCGGTCATCGGGTTCGGGTTCGCGGACGCGCTCTGGCTCGCGGTCGCCTTCCTCGTGCTCGGCGGCGCCGCCGACATGGTCAGCATGATCTACCGCAGCGCCATGCTCCAGACCGCCGCCACCGACGAGATGCGGGGACGCATGCAGGGCGTGTTCACCGTCGTCGTCGCGGGTGGGCCCCGGGTCGCCGACATCGTGCACGGCTGGGGGGCCGCGGGGGCGGGCACCGCCGCCGCGGCCAGTGGTGGCGGCGTCCTGGTGATCGTGGCGACGGTGGTCGCGGTCTGCTGTCTCCCGGCATTCTGGAAGTACCGGGCGCCGAGCGGAACGTGACCGGCCGGTGACTCTGGTGATCGTCACCATGATCGGGCATGCTCTGGTTCATGGTGACCGAGAACACAGCTCAGACCGGGGAGAACCAGCCGGCGCTCAAGCGGGTCATGGGGCCGAGACTGCTGTTCTTCTTCGTCATCGGTGACATCCTTGGCACCGGCATCTACGCGCTGACCGGCAGTGTCGCCGGCAGAGTCGGCGGCGCGCTCTGGCTGCCCTTCCTGATCGCGTTCCTCGTCGCGTTCCTCACCGCGTTCGCCTACCTCGAACTGGTCGGCAAGTACCCGCGCGCGGCCGGCGCCGCCCTCTACACCAACCGCGCGTTCCGCAAACCGTTCCTGACCTTCATCGTCGCGTTCGCGGTGATGTGCTCCGGCATCACCTCCGCCTCCGCGGCGGCGCGCGCGTTCGGCGCCACCTACCTCCCGGAGGCGTTCGACATCGAGGTCTCCGGCACCGTCATCGCGATCGTGGCCGTGCTGTTCGTGCTGCTCCTGGCCGGGATCAACTTCATCGGCGTCGCCCACTCGGTGAAGACCAACGTCGTGCTCACCTGCGTCGAGCTCGCCGGGCTCGCGATCATCATCGGCGTCGGGATCTACGCGGTCGCCGGCGGGCAGGGCGAACCCGGCCGACTCGTCGAGATCAACACCGCGGACACCAACTGGCTGCTCGCGGTCACCGCCGCCTCCTCGCTCGCGTTCTTCGCGATGGTCGGGTTCGAGGACTCGGTGAACATGGCCGAGGAGACCAGGGACCCGAACCGCACGTTCCCCAAGGCGCTGCTGTCCGGCATGGCGGTCGCGGCGCTGATCTACGTGCTGGTCGCGCTCACCTCGTCGCTGCTGATCGCCGCCGACGACCTGGCCGCCGCCGAGTCCGGCGCGCTGCTCGAGGTGATCGGCGTCGGCGCGCCCGACTTCCCCCGGTGGATCTTCGAGTGGATCGGCATGTTCGCCGTGGTCAACTCGGCGCTGATCAACATGCTGATGGCCAGCCGCCTGCTCTACGGCATGGCCAACGAGCGGATCCTGCCCAAGGTGTTCGGCACCGTGCACCCGTTCCGCCGCACGCCGTGGGTGTCGATCCTGGTCACCAGCGCCATCGCCGCCGTGCTGGTCGCCACCGCGGGCGAGGACGGGGTGAGCAAGCTCGGTGGCACCACCGCGCTGCTGCTGCTGTGCGTGTTCCTCGTGGTCAACATCTCGGTGCTGGTGCTGCGCCGGGAGAGCGTCGAGCACCCGCACTTCCGCGCGCCCACCTGGGCGCCGATCACCGCGGGAATCCTGTGCGGGTACCTGGCGGTCCCGTGGCTGTCCGGGCGGCCGGCGAGCGACTACTACATCGCGCTGGTCCTGATCGCGCTCGGCATGCTGCTGTGGGTGGTCAACTGGCTCTACCTGCGCGGTCGTGGCGAGCGGGTCACCGAGTTCGACCCGCAGGCGCTCAACGACTGAGGCGCGCCAATAGGGTCTGCGCATGGGACCTACCGGACAGCAACTGGAGATCGGGCACGGCGACGCGCGGGCCGTCGTCACGACGGTCGGCGCGGCGCTGCGTGCCCTCACCGTGGCGGGCGTGCCGTACGCGGAGACCTACGGGGCCGACGAGACGCCGCCGCTCGGGGCCGGCGCGGTGCTCGTGCCGTGGCCGAACCGGGTCGGCGGCGGCACCTGGTCGCACGCCGGGGTCACCCAGCAGTTGGAGGTCACCGAGCCGGCCAGGGGCAACGCGATCCACGGGCTGGTGCGGCGCGAGGAGTGGACGGTCGTCCGGCACGGGGAGTCGGCCGTCACCCTGGAGGTGGAGATCGACCCTCGGCAGGGCTGGCCGTTCCCGTTCCGCACGGGGATCGGCTACGCGCTCGACGAGCGCGGCCTGACCGTCACCCACACGATGCACAACCTGGGCGACCAGGAACTGCCGTTCGGCGTCGGCACCCACCCCTACCCCCGGCCGGGTGACACCGACGTGGACGACTGCGAGCTGACGCTCGCCGCGTCGACCGTGCTGCCGGTGGACGCCGAGACGATGGTGCCGGTCGGCAAGCCGCTGTCGGTCGAGGGGACCGACCTGGACTTCCGCTCCGGCCGCCCGCTGCGCGAGGTGGAGCTGGACACCGCGTTCGGCGGCTGCGAGCCGGGCGAGGACGGGCTCGTGCACCACACGGTCACCCGGGACGGCCGCGGCGTCGAGGTGTGGGCCGAGCCGGTGTTCTCCTGGGTACAGGTGTTCACCCCGGCCGAGTTCCCCGGCAAGGGCGCCCGCGCGGTCGCCGTCGAGCCGATGACCTGCCCGCCGGACGCGCTGAACTCCGGCACCGACCTGATCGTGCTAGCGCCGGGGGAGACCTGGAGCGGCCGGTGGGGGATCCGCCCGCTCGTCGGGTAGTAGGTTGCGTGGTCGTGAGTACAGCTGTCACTGGTGGATATGTCGTTCCGGTCGACGGGGACCCGATCGAGGGCGGGACCGTGCTGATCGACGGCGGGCGGATCGTCGCGGTCGGCGCCGAGGCCGATGTGGACGTTCCGGACGACGCGGAGATCGTGGACGCGTCGGGCACGTGGGTGCTGCCCGGGTTGGTCGAGTCGCACGGACACGTCGGCGTGGCCGAGGAGGGCGACGGCTGGGCGGGCATCGACGTCAACGAGATGACCGACCCGAACGGTGCCCGCCTGCGCGCGCTCGACGGCATCAACCCCGACGACGAGGGCTTCCGCGACGCGCTGTCCGGCGGGGTGACGACCGTCGTGGTCAAGCCGGGCTCGGGCAACCCGATCGGCGGTCGGACCGTCGCGGTCAAGTCGTGGGGCCGGACCGTCGAGGACATGCTGGTGCGCGAGCCGACCAGTGTGAAGAGCGCGCTGGGGGAGAACCCCAAGCGGATCTACGGCGACCAGAAGAAGCTGCCGTCGACCCGTCTCGGGGTGGCCGCGGTGATCCGCGACGCGTTCACCAAGGCGCAGGACTACCGCGAGGCGCGGGAGTGGGCGATTCGCGAGGGCAAGCCGTTCGAGCGGGACAACACGTCCGAGATCCTGGTGCGCGTGCTCGACGGCGAGGTGCCGTGGTGCCAGCACAGCCACCGCGCCGACGACATCGCGACCGCGATCCGGCTGGCCGATGAGTTCGGGTACCGGCTGATCGTCAACCACGGCACCGACGGGCACCTGCTCGCGGACACATTGGCGGACAAGGACATCCCGGTGATCATCGGACCGCTGATCATCGGCCGGTCCAAGGTGGAGGTTCGCCGCCGGTCGATGCGGAACCCGGGGATCCTGGCCAGGGCGGGCGTGCGGATCGCCCTGACCACGGATCACCCGGTGGTGCCGATCGACTATCTGGTGCACCAGGCCACGTTCGCGGTCAAGGAGGGCCTCGACTCGGACACGGCGCTGCGGTCGATCACGGTGAACCCGGCCCGGATCATGGGGCTGGACGACCGGGTGGGCGCGCTGAAGCCGGGCCTGGACGCCGACATCGTGCTGTGGTCGGGCGATCCGCTGGACGTGATGAGCCGCGCGGTGCGGGTGTTCGTCGACGGCCGCGAGGTCTACCACTTCGACGAGACCACCGGCCTCGGCGTCACCGCGAACCCGTTCTACCGGGAGTAGGCACCCGCCAGCACGTCGCCCAGCGCCGTCGGCGCGCGCCCGGTCAGGTCGGCGACCGTCGAGGTGACCCGCGCGGCGAACCCGCCGCGGATGGCCGCGCCGAACGACGTGACGACGTCCGCGGCCTCCGCCGGGAGTCCGGCGCCGAGCAGGCCGGCGCGGAACGTGTCGTCGTCGACCGGTTCGACATCGACGCCTTCCGCGCCGGCGAGGGCCGCGAGGTCGGCGGCGGTCAGTGCCGCCGGGCCGGTGACGTCGTAGGCGACGTTCTCGTGCCCGTCCTGGGTCAGCACGGCGGCGGCCACCGCGGCGCAGTCCTCGCGGGTGACGTAGGCGGCGGCGCCGGAGCCGGCGTTGGTGACCAGCCGGCCGGCCGCGGCGGCCTGCTCGATGGTGGACACCTGCATGTGCGCGTACAGGTTGTTGCGCAGCATGGTCCAGCGGAGGCCGCTGTCGCGCAGCGCCTGCTCGGTGCCGGCGTGGTCGGGCACCACCAGTGCGGGGTTGGCCGGGACCGGCTCGGGGACCGAGGTGTAGGCGACATGCCGGACTCCGGCGCCGGCGGCCGCCGCGACGGCCGCGCGCTGCTGGTCCAGGCGCGCGCCGACGGCGTCGGTGGAGACCAGCAGCAGCCGCTCGACCCCGGCGAACGCGGTGCGCAGCGTGCTCGGATCGCCGAAGTCCGCGCGGCGCACGTCGGCGCCGAGGGCGGCGAGATCGGCGAGCGCGTCCGGGGTGCGGGTGGTGAGCACGACCTCGCGCGGGTCGACGGCCCGCAGCACGAGCTCGGCAGTGGCCCGGCCGAGAGCACCGGAGGCCCCGGTGATGGCGACGGTCATCGCCGCTCCTAACTGTAGTCATCGTGGTTACGAACTAGCGCAATCGTAGCCACGGCGGTTGCGATATGACAACCTGGACGCATGGCGCGATCGAGCAACACCCAGTTCGCGGTCGCCGTGCACGTGCTGACCTACCTCGCTGGCGCGGCTGCGGGCCGGGCCGCCAGCTCCGACGAGCTGTCCGAGAGCGCGAACGTCAATCCCGTGTACGTGCGCCGGGTGCTCGCCCCACTGCGCGAGGCCGGCCTGGTGCGGTCGCGTTCCGGCGCGCACGGCGGGTGGGAGCTGGCGGCCGGCGCCGAGGACGTCACGCTCGCCCGCGTGTGGCGGCTGCTCCAGGGCACCGACCCGGTACTCGGCCTGCACGGGCCCGATCCGGCCTGCCCGGTCGGCCGCGACATCCAGAGCGCGCTGACCGCACTCGACCACGCCGTCGCCGACGCCGTCGCCACCGAACTCGGCCGGTTCACCGTGCACGACGTGTTGACCGGTCGCGTCCCCGCCGCCGAGCCGCGACGGGGACCGTGACCTGGGGCGCCAGGGCCGGGCGATGGCCGGGAACGCCCTCGTTCACCTCGGTGGCGCGGGGCGGAATCCCCGCTTCCACCTCGGGCGGCGGGGACCGTGACCGGGGTCAGGACCTGCGGAGTTCCCGCGCGATGAGCATGCGCTGGATCTGGTTCGTGCCCTCGAAGATCTGCGGCACCTTGGCCTCCCGCAGGTACCGCTCCACCGGGAAGTCACGGGTGTACCCCGCCCCGCCCAGGACCTGCACCGCGTCGGTGGTGACCTTCATCGCGGCGTCGGTGGCGACCAGCTTCGCGATCGACGCCTGGCGGGTGAACGGCAGGCCCCGGTCCCGCCGCCGCGCGGCCTCCAGGTACGTCGCGCGCGCCGACTCGACGGCCGCGGCCATGTCGGCCAGCAGGAACTCCATGCCCTGGAACTCGATGATCGGCCGGCCGAACTGCGAGCGCTCCTTCGCGTACGCCACCGCCTCGTCCAGCGCGGCCTGGGCCAACCCCACCGAGCAGGCGGCGATGCCGAGCCGGCCGGAGCTGAGCGCGGTCAGGGCGATCCGCAGGCCGTCACCCTCGGCGCCGAGGAGGCGGTCGGCCGGCACCCGCGCGTCGTCGAAGATCATCTGGGTGGTGGGGGAGCCGGTGAGGCCCATCTTGTGCTCCGGCGGCGCCGCGGACAAACCGGGGGTCGCCGCGTCCACGAGCAGGCAGCTGACGCCTCGGCCACCATCGGGTGACGTTCGCACCATCGTGGTGTAGAAGTCGGCGTGGCCACCGTGGGTGATCCAGGCCTTGACACCGTTCACCACGTACGTCGAGTCCGTCAGCACCGCGCGGGTGGTCAGGGCCGCCGCGTCCGAACCCGCCTGGGGCTCGGACAGGGCATACGCCCCCAGCAGCTCGCCGCCCAGCATGTCGGGAAGCCACCGCGCCCGCTGCTCGTCGGTGCCGTACTCGGCCAGCGCGAAGCACGACATCACGTGCACCGACAGGCCGACGCCCATCGACATCCACGCCGTCGCGACCTCCTCCAGGACCTGGAGGTACACCTCGTAGGACAATCCACCCCCGCCCCAGGCCTCGGGGTACGGCAGCCCGAGCAGCCCGGAACGGCCGAGCAGGCGGAACTGCTCGCGCGGGAACCGTTCCTCCTCCTCGTACCGGGCGGCGATCGGGGCCAGCTCGTCCCTGGCGATCTCCCTGGTCAGCTTGACGAGGTCCTCCGCGTCCCGGTCGGGAAGCAGGCGCTCGGCGGGCATTACACATTCCTCCGCAGGTCAATGCGTTGGCCATGGGCGCCCATTAGTATGACGACCTACTGTCGGGTAGTGGTCGAGAACGGGATGGTGACGCGTGATCTGTGTCGGTGGCGAGGCCCTGGTCGATCTCGTACCGGCATCCTCGGCCAGACCGGGTGAGCTCGGCCCACTGCTCCCGCTGCCCGGCGGCGGGCCCTACAACACCGCGATCGCGCTCGGCCGGCTCGGCGGGCCGGTCGCCTTCCTCTCCCGCCTGTCCACCGACACGTTCGGGGACGCGCTCCTCGGCCGGCTGCACGCGTCCGGTGTGGACACGGCCCTGGTCCAGCGCGGCGACGAGCCGACCACGCTCGCGGTCGCCGGGATCGGGCCGGACGGGTCGGCCCGCTACTCGTTCCACGTCGAGGGGACCGCCGACCGGGTGGTGGCCGACCCGGGTGAGTTGCCGGCGGACGTGACGACGGTCTCACTCGGCACCCTCGGGATGGTGCTCGAACCGGGCGCGACGACCTACGAAACCGTGCTGCGCCGGCATTCCGCGCGCGGCGGGCTGGTCGTCCTCGACCCGAACATCCGGGCCGCGATGATCACCGACCCGGACGCCTACCGCGCGCGGTTCGACTCCTGGCTGCCGGACGTCGGGCTGCTCAAACTGTCCCTTGAGGACGCCGAGTGGCTGGCGGGCGGGATGGCCACCGAGGCCGCCGTGCGGGGCTGGCTGGACCGGGGTCCGGCGGCCGCGGTGTTGACCCGGGGTGCCGCCGGGCTGCTCGCGCTGACGGCGGACGGTGACCGGATCGAGGTGCCGACCGTCCCGGTCGCGGTCGTCGACACCATCGGCGCGGGGGACACCGTGCACGGCGCGTTGCTGTTCTGGTTGAACGAGGCGGGAATCACCGGCCCGGCCGGGGTACGGGAGATCGACGCCGACGGCTGGCGGGCGGCACTCGAATTCGCCTCCCGGGCCGCGTCGGTCACCGTTTCCCGCGCGGGCGCCGAGCCGCCGTACGCGACTGAGCTGGGAATTCACCCGTAAAGTGCGGTTGCCCACACCTCGCGGACTGTCCGGCCGGCCCCGAGCGCACTAGCGTTGGCGAAACAAGACACGTTTGTTGAGAGGGACTACGCATGCCTGACGCGAGGACCGTTCCCGCCGGTACTGGCAACAACAGTGCCGACAGTTCGGGAGCACAGAATGGCGCGCCGGAATCCGTCGCGCTGCGTTATCCGGGCGGCGACCACGAGATGTCCGTCACGCATGCCAGCGAGGGTTCGCACGGGATCAACGTCAGCAAGTTGCTGTCGACAACGGGGCTCGTCACGCTCGACCCTGGCTTCGTGAACACCGCCGCGTGCTCGTCGGAGATCTGCTTCATCGACGGCGAGGCCGGCATCCTGCGCTACCGCGGCTACCCGATCGAGCAGCTGGCCGAGCGCTCCACCTTCATCGAGGTCAGCTACCTGCTCATCTACGGCGAGCTGCCGAACCAGGCCCAGCTCGACGAGTTCGCGTCGAAGATCAGCCGGCACACCCTGCTGCACGAGGACCTCAAGCGCTTCTTCGACGGCTTCCCGCGCGACGCGCACCCGATGCCGGTGCTGTCCTCCGCGGTGTCCGCACTGTCCACCTTCTACCAGGACAGCCTGTGGCCGTTCGACCAGGACCAGGTGGAGATCTCCACCATCCGGCTGCTGGCCAAGCTGCCGACGATCGCCGCGTACGCCTACAAGAAGTCCGTCGGCCAGCCGTTCCTGTACCCGGACAACTCGCTCGGGCTGGTGGAGAACTTCCTGCGGATGACGTTCGGCTTCCCGGCCGAGCCCTACGAGGTCGACCCCGACCTGGCCCGCGCGCTCGACCTGCTGTTCATCCTGCACGCCGACCACGAGCAGAACTGCTCCACCTCGACCGTTCGGCTCGTCGGCTCCTCGGAGGCGAACCTGTTCGCCAGCATCTCGGCCGGCATCAACGCCCTGTTCGGCCCGCTGCACGGCGGCGCGAACAGCGCGGTGCTGAACATGCTCGAGGGCATCCGGGACTCCGGCGGCGACGTCGGATCGTTCGTCAACCGGGTGAAGAACCGCGAGGAGGGCGTGAAGCTGATGGGCTTCGGCCACCGCGTGTACAAGAACTACGACCCGCGCGCGGCGATCATCAAGAAGACCGCGGACGACATCCTCGGCCGGCTCGGCGGCGACGACAGCCTGCTGCACATCGCCAAGGAGCTGGAGGCGCACGCGCTCGCCGACGACTACTTCGTCGAGCGCAAGCTGTACCCGAACGTCGACTTCTACACCGGACTGATCTACCGGGCGATGGGCTTCCCGACGAAGTTCTTCACCGTCCTGTTCGCGCTCGGCCGGCTCCCCGGCTGGATCGCGCACTGGCGCGAGATGATGAACGACCCGGCCACCAAGATCGGCCGCCCCCGCCAGGTCTACACCGGCCACACCGAACGCGAGTACGTCCCGGTCGCCGACCGCTAGGCCCCGACGCCGTCCTTCACCGCAGGGCGTCCCGGAGGCGCAGGCGGGGGCCCGGGTGGAGGACGGCGTTGCGGTAGACCGGGCCGGCGAGGCGAGCCAGCAGCACGATCGACACCACGGTGAGCACGAGCGCGACGCCGACCTGCCACAGCGGTACCGCGGCGAGCGCGATCCGGCCCGGCACCAGGATCGGGGACAGCGGCGGCAGCAGGGACAGCACCGTCGCCGCCGTGCCGTCGGGGTTCAGGGACAGCACGGCGAACCCGACCACGAACGCGACCACGAGCGCCGCGGTGACCGGCATCAGCACCGCCTGCACGTCCTCCTGCCGCGACACCAGCGCGCCGACCGCCGCGAACACCACGGCGTAGAGCAGGTAGCCGAGCACGTACCAGAGCAGGCCCCAGGCGAGCGCGCCCGCCGCCGGGCCGGCGATGGTGAGCACCCCGGTCAGCGCCGCCAGCAACAGCCCGACCCCGCCGACCGCGGCCAGCTGGACCAGCCCCACCAGCCCCAGCCCGACCACCTTGCCGGACAGCAGCTGCCCCGGCCGGATCGTGGCCAGCAGCCGCTCCGCCACCCGGCTGGACTTCTCCTCCACCACGCCCTGGGCCACCAGCGACCCGTACAGCAGCAGCGCCAGGTACAGCAGCGCCACCACGACCAGCGCGACCGAGAGCCGCTGGTCGTGCCCCGGGTCGGCCGGTTCGAGCGCGCGCACCTGGACGCCGGCGTCCGCGATGGTGCCCAGTACCTCGCCAGCGTCCAGCTCCTCGACCGACGCGATCAGCCCGGACAGCACCTGGCGCTGCACGATCCCGTTCAGCACGTTGTGCAGGTCCGGGTCGAGGTCGCCGCGGACCAGCACGTGCAGGGCCGCCGGGGCGCCGCTGACCAGCGCGTCCAGGGTGCCGTCGGCCACCTGTTCGCGGGCCGCGGCCAGGTCGGTGACCTCGGTGGTGCGCACCTCGAGGTCGAGCGCGGCCGCGCCGTCGGCGAGCGGCTCGGCGACCGCGATCGACTGCCCGTTGAGCCCGACCGTGCTGACCCGCCGGTCGTCGAACACCGTGCTGTGCGCCAGTACGAACACCACGAGCACGACCATCGACCCGACCGTGCTGACCACAAAGGACCGAGTGCGCAACCGGGCGTTGAGCTCCCGGCGCGCGACCAGGAGGACCGGCTGCGCCGACCTGGGCCCGATCACGTGACCTCCTCGCCGGCCGGGATTACGTTTGAAAATTCTTCGCCAGACTACGACCTTCGGCGGCAGACGACCGCGTAGGTTCCGACGAGGATGCACGTGATGATCCACCACGGACCATTGGAGTGGCGAGGGAATGGACCAGGGCATCGACCCGGAGAAGTGGTTCGCACAGTACGACGAGAAGCTGCGGGACGCCGCGGCGCAGGCGGAGAAGGCCGAGAAGGCGCTGAAGACCGTCGGCGGCTCGGCCACGTCGCAGGACGGTGAGGTCACCGTCCGGGTCAACGCGAGCGGTGCGACGACCGACCTGGTGCTGCGGGCCGGGGTACGCGACTTCGACCACGAGCACCTGGCGCGGGTGATCCTGCAGACCACCCGGCAGGCGCAGCGGGACGTCGGACAGCAGGTCGTCGACGTGATGACCAAGTTCGTCGGCGAGGGCGCCGCGCTGGAGGCGGTCAAGGAGCACCTCCCGGAGGGCTTCGCCGGCGACGGCACCGACGAGGTGTTCAACCTCGAGGCGCACCGCGACAAGCGTCCGGACGACGAGTACTTCGACAACCCCCCAGAAGTGATCAAGTAAGTCCACCAGACGAAATCGGGGATCCCCATGGGCAGTGGTTTCAACGTCAGCGTCGGGGAGGTGCGGGCGCACGCCACCACGGTCACCACCGTGGCGACGATGGTCCGCTCGGCCTCGGCGAACGCGCAGGACTCGGTGAGCGGCGGCGCGTTCGGCCAGGTCGGCCAGTTCTTCGCCTCGGCGATCACCCAGGCGGCCGCCGAGCTGCGGGACGACATCAACCGCGCTAGCCAGACCGTCGACCAGGTCCAGTCGGGCCTGAGCCAGGTCGCGGACTCCTACCAGTCGGTCGACGAGCGGCACATGTCGCTGTTCGACGCGGCGGTGCCGGAGCCGACGACCGCACCCAACCCGGCTCGGACGACGGAGGTGAACGGACGGTGACGACCACGACCGACAACTCCGCGCAGGACCTGTTCGAGAACATCCGCACCACCGCGAACGCGATCGAGGAGGGCGACTGGCTCGACGCCGGCGTCGGGGTCGCCAAGGTCGCGATGGACATCATCGGCCTGGAGGGCGACCCGCTCGGCGCGATCGCCTCCTCCGGCGTCAGCTGGGTGCTCGGCGCGGTCTCGTTCCTGCGCGAGCCGTTCGACATCCTCAAGGGCGACCCGGGTGCGATCAGCTCGTCCGCGTCGTCGTGGAACGGCGCCTGCGGCAACCTGCACGAGACCGCGGACCGCTACCGGCAGGCGTCGGTCGACCAGACCAGCCTGTGGCAGGGCACCGCCGCCGACCGCTACCGCGCGGCGAGCAACAACCAGGCCGACGGGCTGTCGGCGCTGAGCCAGGCCAGCCGCGGCGTGTCGCAGGCCATGCAGCAGGGCGGTTCGCTGCTCGCGTCGGTCCGCAAGCAGGTGCTGGACCTGATCAGCCAGGCGGTGCAGCAGATCATCCAGATCTGCATCGACGCGCTGTCGAAGTCCTGGATGTCGTTCGGGGCCAGTGTGGCGCTGGGGATCTCCCGCTCGGTGCAGAAGGCCGTGCAGACCGGCCAGAAGCTGATGCAGGCGATCCAGAAGCTGGTGCAGGGCCTGCAGAAGATCATCAAGGTCGTGCAGCAGATCATGAAGGTCGCGCAGAGCGTCAAGCAGCTCCTGGAGACCATCGGCGGCAAGGCGAGCGGCGAGCAGCCGCAGGCGCTGTCGGGCTACCAGGTGACCACCAGCGGCGCCATGGGCTCGGTCCAGCACGCGGTGGACACCGGCCGGGCGCCGACGCTGATGAACGCGATCGCCCCCGGCTACCAGTGGGAGGCCCCGCCGATGGCCGGCGGCGGCGTCCAGCTGGCGCAGGCGACCGTGCAGCAGCAGGGCGGCCCGGTGTCGCAGAACGGCTGGCCGGTGAACCCGCCGCGCGGGAACCGCACCATCCCCGGCACCGACGTCCAGCTGAACGTCGCCGACGGGCCGGCGGGCGACGTGCTGATGTACGTCGCGGAGCAGGTGCACAACCGGGTCGAGGACGTCACGCTGGACGACCCGGTGGATGGCGAGGAGGACGACTGGGGCTACGCCTACCGCAACGTGCGCGGTGGTGAGGCGGTCTCCAACCACGCCAGCGCGACGGCGATCGACCTGAACGCGACCCGGCACCCGCTCGGCGTCCGGGACACCTTCACCGAGACCCAGGTCAACGAGATCCACCGCATCCTGGAGGAGGTGGACGGCGTCGTGCGCTGGGGCGGGGACTACCAGAACCGCGCCGACGACATGCACTTCGAGATCAACGCCTCGCTGGCCGAGGTCACCGCGGTGGCCGACCGGCTCCGCGCGGCCCAGGCTCAGCCCGCGCAGTAGGCACCGCCCTGAAGGTGACCTTCGAGACACTGGACGTCTCGAAGGTCACCTTCAGGGCTTTTCGGCCAGCAGGGCCTCGTCGACCAGGGCGGTCACCGCGGCGCGGGCGGACTCCAGGCGGGTTGGCACCAGGCCGATCCTGGTGCGCCGGTGCAGCACGTCGTCGGCGGACAGCGCGCCCTCGTGCCGGACGGCCCACCGGATCTCGCCCTCGGTGATCTCGCCGGCCACGGGGTCGGGGTGCTCGGCGACCAGTCGCGCCTCGGTTCCGTACGACGCGACCAGCCGTGCCGGAGCGTCCAGAGTGGACAATTCGGGGCGAGAAGCCGCGCCCACCAAGGGAAGTCGGGCGGTCGGGGAGGGCCGGGAGGTCAGGCCGGTGGCGTCCACGGCGTCCTGGGCCATCTTCCGGTACGTGGTGAGCTTGCCGCCGACGACCGTCAGCACCCCGTTCGGCGCGGTGAGCACGGCGTGTTTGCGGGACAGGTCGGCGCTGCGGCCCGGCGCGTCCAGCAGCGGGCGCAGGCCGGCGTAGCTGCCCAGCACGTCCGACCGGGTCAGCGGCCGCTCCAGCACCGACGACGCCACCGCCAGCAGGAAGTCCACATCGGACTCCGGGGCGGTCGGCTCGTCCGGTACCTCGGCGTCGAACAGCTCGTCGGTCAGTCCGATGTAGACGAGCCCGTTCCGTTGCGGCAGCACGATGACGAACCGGTTCCGCTCGCCGGGCACGGGCACCGTGAGCGCGGTGCCGGCACCGCCGAGCGCGGTCCCGTCGACCACCACGTGCGAGCCGAGCGACGGGCGCAGCCGCACCGAGTCCACCAGCGAGCCCGCCCACACGCCGGCCGCGTTCACCACCTTCCGCGCCCGCAGCGTGACCTCCGCGCCGGTGAGCCCGTCGGTGGCCGCGACCCCGTCCCCGTCGACGGCGGTGACCCGCAGCCTGGTCAGCACCCGGGCTCCGTACCCGGCGGCGGTCCTGGCCAGCGCGACCACCAGCCGCGCGTCGTCGGTGAGCTGCCCGTCGAAGGACAGCAGCCCACCGCGCAATCCGGCCGGCCGCAGTCCGGGAGCCAGCGCGAGCGCCTCCTGCCCGGACACCCGCCGCGGCGGTGGCAGCAGGGCCGACGGCGTTCGCGCGGCCCGCCGCAGCGCGTCCCCGGCGTGCAGGCCGGCCCGCACGACGGCGGCCCCGCCGCGGGAGACCTGCTCGTGCAGCGGGAGCAGCTGGGGCAGCGGCCGGGACAGGTGCGGGGCCGTCCTGGTCATCAGGATGCCGCGCTCCACCGCGCTCTCGTGCGCGAGCCGAACGTCGCCGTGCGCCAGGTACCGCAGGCCGCCGTGTACCAGCTTGCTCGACCACCGCGAGGTGCCGAACGCCAGGTCGTGCGCCTCAACCAGCGCCACCGACAGACCCCGCGCGGCCGCGTCGAGCGCGATCCCGGCACCGGTCACCCCGCCGCCGACGACCAGCAGGTCCACCACCTCGCCGGCGGCCAGGGCGGCCAGCTCCCCGGCGCGCCGGGCCGCGTTGAGGGATGTCCTCATGGGCGCAGGACCACGTCGAGCACGTGCGCGAGCTCGGTCAGCAGGGCGTCCAGCGGCAGGTCGGAGGTGGACGGGCGGATCGCGAACACGTAGGGCTGGAGCAGCAGGAAGATCGACCGCGCCTGCACCGCCGGGTCGCCGTCGCGGATCGAGCCGTCGCGGCGGCCGGCGGCGAGCTGGGCGCGCACGAACTCCTCGGTCATCCGCTGGCTGGTGCCGATCCGCTCCATGATGTACGGCAGCAGCATCTCCGCGTCGCGCTCGATCACGGCGTGCATCAGGGGGTTGTCGGCGAGCGCCCGGATCGTGTGCACCGAGGCGACGACCAGCTGCCCGCGCGCGGTCGGCTCCTGGGCGGCGGCCCGGTTGGCCTCGGCGAGGATCTTGCCGAACTCGCGGGTGATCAGCGCGGACAGCATGCCGCGCACGTCGGGGAAGCGGCGGTAGAGCGTCATCCGGCTCACCGACGCCGTGCGGGCCACGTCGCTCAACGTGGTCCGCCGGACGCCGACGGACAGGACGCACTCCATGGCCGCGTCCAGCAGCACGTCGTCGGCGACACGGTTGGGTGACGGCGTGTGACGGATGGACGTCATATGTAACACTATACCGGTGACCGAAACGCGTGACCACACCGTCCGCCGGAGCTGGACTCCTGATGGTGGTCAGGACGTCATCCTGCCTGATCATGCCGCACGTTGGCTATATTCGAAAACCGGCCTTACCGAAATGAGTACGCCGGCCGCGCCGGACTCCGCGCTCGTGGCGGGCGAGTCCGCGCTGCCCGACGCGGCTCGGTCGGCCGTGGCGGCGGTCGTCGGGCCCGAGCACGTGCTGCTCGGCCGGGAGGACCGGCTCGGCCGCGCGGGCGGGCTGTCCTATGTGGACCTGTTGCGGCACAGGGGAACCGGTGACCTGCCGGTGCCGGACGCGGTGGTGCTGCCGGCCGACCCGGAGCAGGTGGCGGCGGTCGTCGCGGTGTGCGCGGAACACGGCGTCGGGCTCGTGCCGTTCGGCGGCGGCACGTCGGTGGTCGGCGGGGTGGCGGCGTTGCGGGCGGAGCACGCGGCCGTGGTGGTGCTCGACCTGTGCCGGCTCGACCGGCTGGTCTCGGTCGACCCGGTGTCCCGGCTGGCGGTGCTGCAGGCCGGCGTGGTCGCCCCCGAGGCCGAACGGATGCTGGCCGAGCACGGATTCACGCTCGGTCACGTCCCTCAGTCGTTCGAGCGCGCCACGATCGGGGGGTTCGCGGCCACCCGATCGTCCGGCCAGGCGTCGGCGGGCTACGGGCGGTTCGAGGACATGGTCGAGGGCGTTCGGGTCGCCACCCCGCGCGGCGAGTGGCGGCTCGGCGTCGCGCCCGCCTCGGCCGCCGGGCCGGACCTGCGCCAGCTCGTCGTGGGCAGCGAGGGCGCGTTCGGCGTGATCACCGAGGTCACCGTGCGGGTCCGGGCCCGGCCGGCCGTGCACCGCTACGAGGGGTTCGTGCTCGACGGCTGGACCAGGGGCGCCGAGGCGGTGCGCGCGCTGGCCCAGTCCCGGGTGCTCGCCGACGTCACCCGGCTGTCGGACCCGCAGGAGACCGAGGTCGCGTTCACCATGTCCGGCGGCTGGAAGACCAGGCTGGTGCGCGGGTACCTGCGTGCCCGCGGGGTCGCCGAGCCGTGCCTGCTGGTGCTGGGCTGGGAGGGCGCGTCCACCGCGGAGATCGCCGCGCGCCGGCGGGCGGCGCTGCGCGTGCTGCGGGGCTCGCGCCCGGTGTCCCTCGGCACCGCGGCGGGGGAGGCCTGGCGGCACGGCCGGTTCGCCGGGCCGAGGCAGCGGGACGCCCTGCTCGACCGGGGCGTGTGCGTGGAGACCCTGGAGACCGCGACCTACTGGTCCACAGTGGACGACCTGCGGGCCGCGGTGCGCGGCGCCCTGGCGGACGCGCTGACCGAGGACGGCCGGCGCCCGGTGATCGCCTGCCACATCTCGCACGCCTACGAGACCGGCGCGTCGCTGTACTTCACCACGCTCGTCCCGCGTGACCCGGACGACCCGATCGGCCAGTGGAAGCGCGCGAAAGCCGCCGCCTGCCAGGCAATCGCGGGCACTGAACGTCCACTTGGGACGATCACGCACCACCACGCGGTCGGCGTCGACCACAGGCCGTACCTGCCCGGCGAGATCGGCGAGCTCGGGGTGGACGTGCTGGCCGCGGTGAAGCGCGAGCTGGACCCGTCAGGTGTGCTCAACCCGGGCAAGCTCACCGGCTGACGGCTCCCGCCGCACGACGCCGAGCCACCCGAACCCGACCATGCCGGCGAAGAACAGCGGCCAGGAGAACAGCAGCCGGGTGCCGATCGCGTCCTGGCAGGTGCCGACGTAGGTGGCGAGCACGGCGGGGTCCGAACTGCCGAGGCCGTCGGCGAGCAGCGGCGTCTCCACCCCGCCGATGGTGTTGCCGCAGCTCACCGACCCGGCCTGGTCGCGGTCGAGGCTGGCGACGTGCACCGGGACGAGCGCGAGCACCAGCCCGAGCAGCATCCCGGCGACCGCCAGCACGCCGGCGAACCGGCGCGGGGTGAGGGTGATCTTGGCGAGCGGGTCGACCGGCTCGGGCTGCTCACCCAGCCGCCCGGCCGGCGGCGGTAACCGGTACGTCGGCTCGTCGGCCGGCGGCGCGGCGGTCTCCTGGTCCGGGTTCATGCCCACAGCCTGCCCGCTCCGGCTCAGGGTGTGAAGTAGGCGCTTCCCTCGACGTGCCCGGCACCGCAGACGGACCCGAAGTCGTGGGACACCACGAACGCCTGGGTGTCGTCCGGCGGGATCACCCGGATCCCGGCCGACGGGGGCTGGCAACGGCCGGTGGCCGGCTCGTCGCCGGTGGGCACCACGCCCCAGTGCAGTTTCTTCGCCGCCGACTCGCCGGGGGCGAGGGTGACCAGGCTTGGCCCGGGGTTGGGCGTGCGCACCAGGTCGGTCGGGTTGGCGTTGCCGTCGGCGTCGACGAACTCCAGGCCGCCGTAGCCGTACAGGGTGCATTCCCGCTGGCTCTTGTTGGTCACCACGAGGTTCGCGTACCGGTTCCCGGCACCCGCGTCCGCGTTCGCGATCTCGCCCTCGAGTTCCATCGCCACGCACTTGGTGTCGGCCGCCTCCGGTGGCGCGCTCTCGGTGCCGCCGTCGGGTGCCGTGGTGGTGGACGGCGACGGTGTGACCGTGACGGTCTCGGTGGCCGTCCGGGTCGGACCGTCTCCTGTGGACGCCTGATCCTCTGTCCCGCAGGCACTCATCAGCAGGACGAGGCCGGCGAGCACACACATGCGGCGGACCACGCGATCACCTCCCGTTTTCGCTTACTGGTCCTACCAGAAGAGACGCCCGGGCGCCGGTCAGGTTGTCCCCCAGTGGGTGGTGAGCGGCGACATTCCGTCGAACGGGTCGATCCAGACATATGCCCACGCGACCGTGTCGTCGTCCAGCGTCACCCGGGTACGCCGGTACTCCCGGCCCTCGTAGGTGTCCAGTATGGACAGTGCGGCGGCCGGCGCGGTCAGCTCCACCACCCACCCGGCCACCCCCGGTCCGCCGAGCCGCAGCGCCGGGTAGCCCAGCCCGGTGTCGAACAGCGTCCCCGCCAGCTCCGCCCGCCGGGGCACGCCCGCCGCGTACGGGGCCAGCATCGGCCAGTGCGACGCGTCCGGCCGCAGCGTGCCGTAGACGAACACCCGCCCGGGGTGGTCCTCGGGCACCGGCTCGCCGTCGACCGCCAGCACCGCGAGCCCGTCCCCGGCGGCCGGCTCGCCGACCAGCGCCGCCGCGGCCGCCTGCGGCACGTCCGCGCAACGCACCGGCCGCCCGTCCACCAGCAGCGGGTACCTGTTGTGCCGGGGCTGGGTGGCCCTCGCGGCCACGTACGCCAGCGGTTCCACCAGCGCCCCGCCGGCCAGCCGGACCTCGCCGGTGACGACCCGCACCAGCCGGTACCGGTCGCCGCGTCCCTCGCAGCGGTCCAGCACCCGCACCTGCTCGGGCGTGGCGAACCACACCGCGTGCGGCTCGGTGGCCTCCGGCATCGCCGTCAGCGTCGCCGGGCGCTGGTCGTCGACGACCCGCAGCCCGGCGGCCCACACCGCGGCCAGGCCCGTGCACCGCGCGCGGGCCAGCACGGCCGGTCCGACGAGCCCGAGCGTGCCGCGCAGCCAGGTCAGCTTCGACGGGCAGGCGTTCGAGCCGTAGCAGAGCACCGGCACCCGCCCGGCCAGCGGCGCGGCCCCGCGCGCGGCGAGCCAGTCGTCCAGGTCCTCGCCGCTCGCCAGGCGCCAGCCGGACAGCGCCGCCCGGTCCGGCCGCAGCGGCCACCCGGTGCCGTCGTCGTGCACGAACGAGCGGTCCGGCCGGGCGCCCGGGTAGGGCAGCGCCGGGTAGTCGGTGTCCGGGAACATCGCCTCCCGACGCTACAGCGGCAGCCGCTTCCCCGGCGGCGCGATGATGTAGGCGATGCCGCCCGAGCCGCTGGACACGCCGCCGGAGTCGTTGTGCCGCTTGGTGCGCAGCCAGATCGTCTCGAACTGCTCCCGCTGGTAGACGTTGCGCACGGCCTCGTTGCTGCTCGACGCCGGGTCGTTGGCGATCACGTCACCGTTCTCGGTGAACCCGACGATCACCATGATGTGCCCGGCCGTGCCGTAGCCCGCGCCGTCGAGTTCCTCCGCCAGGAACGACTGCGACGTGATCACCGGCACCCCGGCCAGGATGAACCGCTCCACGTCGGCCAGCGAAGACAGCCGGGTGATGTACCCGTGCAGGCCGAACGTGGCCGCGTAGGCGGTGTTGAACGGCCAGTTCCCGGTGCCGTCGTAGTCCTTGTCGTAGGTGAACCGGGCCGCGTGGTCCACGCTCGGGTCGGCGTACGACGGGTCGACCCAGGCCAGGTCCTCCTCGGTCGGGCCGCGGCCCCAGTACTCGACGACCATCTCGGTCGAGGTCGGGCTGCACCACGCCTCGCCGCCCCCGCCGTACTCCGGGTACTCGCCGGCGTGGATGTTCTGCGAGTACCGGGGCACCGGCAGCTCCCGGCCCCACGCGCCGGCGGACGGGCTGGTCGGCACCGTGAACCGGTCGGGGATCGCGGAGGTCATCGCGCCGACCATGGCCAGCCGGGGCGTCGCCCGCGTGCCGGCCTCCCGGTACAGCGTCACCCGCAGCTGGTAGGAGCGCAGGGTGACCCCGTCGGCGGCGACGAACGTGTCGACGTTGACGTAGCCGCTGGCGTCGGACTGGTCCGGCACGGTGGTGCGCAGGATGTCCCGGTCGCCGGAGGCCCAGCGGCCCATGGTGAACCACGGCGTGGTGTCCCCGGCGTCGGTGCCGGCCCGCATCTCGACCTTCAGCCACGTGTCGGCGGGCGTGGTCGCGTTCCACGACGCCACCAGCTCGGTCGCGCCGAACCCCGGCCGGTAGGACGGCGAGGTCCAGGTGCCGTACTCGTAGCTGCGGGTGGTGCCAAGGTCGGGCTCGGTGTGCTCGACGGTGCCGGCGGGCCGGCCGATGACCAGGGTGCCGCGCGGGCCGGGGCGGACCCCGTCGGCCTGGCCGGTCTGGAACCCGCTGGGCGAGCGCCACTCGTGGAAGTCGACGGGGGCGTCCTCGCTGAGGGGGGCGGCGGACGCGGGCACGGAGACAGACCCGGAGGCGGCGGTGGCCAGCAGGGCGACGGCGACGAGCAGGGGGAACGCCTTCATGGTGCTGATTTTCGCGCGTGGTCTTGGTTATGTAAACAGCTTACGACTGCTCGTCCTCCAGCTCGCGGAGGAACTCGGCCCAGAACTCCTCGACGCAGCGTTCGTAGCGCAGGCCGAGCTCGAGCGTCTTGAGCTGCCACCGGTCGGCGATCGGGGCGAGTTCGTCGCGGCGCGCGCTGTAGTCGTCCGCGCGGCGCCGGTGCGCGAGATGCTGGTCGCGCGCGAGCCGCAGCAGGTCGGACCGGTTGCCGAAGTTGGCGAAGAACAGCTTGAGCAGGCCCGGGTCACGCACCTCGGCCTGCTCGTCGGTGTGCTCGGCGAGCCACTCCCGGAGCGCCTCACGGCCGGCCGGCAGGATCTCGTAGGTCCGCCGCCGCCGGCCGGTGTCCTCGACGGTCTCGGCGACCAGCCCGTCGGCGACCAGCCGGGCCGGCTCGTCGTAGAGCTGCGAGTGCGCGAACGTCCAGAAGCTCCCGACGGTGTCGCGCACCCACAGCTTGAGGTCGTAGCTGGTCGCGGGCGCGTAGCTGAGCATGCCGAGCACCACGTACGACGTGGCGTTCAGCTTGCGCCGTCTGTTCCCGTGTTCCGGCACCCCACTGACCCTAACGGGTCGATTTGCATTAGTTCACAGTGCATATCCGTTCGCCGTGCTCCCAGCAGGCGGACGCTCCGTCGCTCCGCTCACAGCACCGCCTGGGTCTGGGTGACCCGGGCGACGAGGCGCCCGTCGTCGTCGGTGATGTCGGTCTCGACGACCACGAACCGGCGGCCGACGTGCAGGGGCCGGGACACCGCGGTGGCGTGCCCGGCGCGGACGGCGCGCAGGAAGTTCGTCTTCGACTCCACCGTCGACGTGCCGGCCGAACCCTCCGGCAGGTTCTGGAACGCGCACAGCGCGCCGGTGTTGTCGGCCAGGCCCATCAGCACCCCGCCGTTGAGCGCGCCGCCGAGGGTGGTGCCGGCCTCGCTCCACGCGACCCGGGCCCGCACCTCCTCGGCCGAGCTCGCCAGCACCTCGATGCCCAGCGTCTCCGCGTACGGCACCATGCCGTGCAGGGCCTTCGTGGCCTCCTCGTCGATGCCCGTCATGCCAGGTGGGAGATGTCGAGCCGGCCGTTCGCGGCCGCCGCGCGCAGGACCTTCTTGTCGAACTTGCCGACGCTGGTCTTCGGCACCTCGTCGACGAACGTCCAGTTCTCCGGCAGCTGCCACTTCGCGACCTTGTCGGTCAGGAACTCACGCAGCTCGTCCGGCGTCGCGGTCTTCCCCTCGGCCAGCACCACGGCCACCAGCGGGCGCTCGTCCCACTTCTCGTCCGGCACGCCGATCACCGCGGCCTCGGCCACCGCCGGGTGCGCCATCACCGCGTTCTCCAGGTCCACCGAGGAGATCCACTCGCCGCCGGACTTGATGATGTCCTTCGACCGGTCGGTGAGCCGCAGGTACCCGTCCGGGGTGATCGCGCCGACGTCGCCGGTGCGCAGCCAGCCGTCGTGGAACTTCTCCGAGCCCTCCTCGCCCGCGCCGACCCGGTAGTACGACGCCGCCACCCACGGCCCCGCCACCTCCAGCTCGCCGACCGCCTCGTTGTCCCAGGGCAGCTCGTTGCCGTCGTCGTCGACCAGCCTGGGCCGCACCGACGCCGGGAAGCGGCCCTGCAGGATCCGGTAGTTCCAGGCCTCCTCCTGGCTGAGGCCGGCCGGCGGGCGGGACACGCTGCCCAGCGGCGAGGTCTCGGTCATGCCCCAGGCGTGGATGATGGTCACGCCCAGCTCGTCGAACGCCTTCATCAGCGACGGCGGGCAGGCCGAGCCGCCGACGACCGCGCGGTTCAGCGGCGCCAGGTCCTGCGGGTGCTCGTGCAGGTGCGCGAGCAGGCCCTGCCAGATCGTCGGCACCGCGCCGGCCATCGTGGGCTTCTCCGCGGCGATCATCGCGGCCAGCGGCTCCGGCTGCAGGAACCGGTCGGGCATGACCAGCGACGAGCCGACCATCCACGCGGCGTACGGCAGGCCCCAGGACATCGCGTGGAACTGCGGCACGATCACCAGCGCCCGGTCGGACTGGGCCAGCGCCATCGAGTCGGTCATGCACACCTGCATCGAGTGCAGCCAGATCGACCGGTGGCTGTAGACGACGCCCTTCGGGTCGCCGGTGGTGCCGGACGTATAGCACATCGCGGCCGCGGAGTTCTCGTCCACGACCGGCCAGTCGAACTCGTCCGGCTGGCCGTCGAGCAGGTCGGCGTAGGAGTGCACGGTCACCCCGTCCGGGGCCTGGAGCGAGGCCGGGTCGCCGTTGACCACCACGACGTGCCGGACGGTCTCGAACGTGGGCAGCACCTTCGCCAGCAGCGGCACCAGCGTGCCGTCGACCAGGACCACGTGGTCCTCGGCGTGGTTGGCGACGTAGGTGAGCTGCTCGGGGAACAGGCGGATGTTGAGCGTGTGCAGCACCGCGCCCATCGCGGGGACCGCGAGGTAGGCCACCAGGTGCTCGGTGTTGTTCCACATGAACGTGGCGACCCGCTGGTCGCCGGTGACGCCGAGGCCGCGCAGCGCGTGCGCGAGGCGGGCGCCCTCGCGGGCGACGTCGGCGTAGGTGTGGCGGCGCGACTCGGCCCCGGTCCAGGTCACGACCTCGGCGGAGGCGTGGATCCGGCTACCGTGCCGTATCAGGTTGGCGATGGACAGCTGCCCGTCCTGCATGGTGCCCAACATCGCTGTTCAGCTCCCTGTGACTCGTGCCCGACTCGTGCGGTGGTGCTACCGAACAGTAGTGCCGAAATGGTGATCCTGGACATGGTCTCGTCGGGGTGAACAACCCCCGGAACGTGGGTCACCTGCGGTTTCGCCGGGAAGAATGCGCGTGTCGCGCGTATGTTCTCAAGGGACGGTGTGTTTACTGGGTCGCGGCACCGCGGGGGAACGCCCAGGTCAGAAAGGCCAGACGGGCGCGGGCCCGGTCGCGGACCAGCCAGATGTCGAGTTAGGAAGGATCACCACGGTGGCTCTGCCCACGTTGACTCCAGAGCAGCGCGCTGAGGCGCTGGCCAAGGCGGCGGAGGCGCGCAAGGCGCGGTCCGAGCTGTTGGCGTCGATCAAGTCCGGCGAGCGGACCATCGCGTCGGTGCTCGGTAAGGCGAAGGAAGACAAGACCATCGGCAAGACGAAGGTCGCCGCCCTGCTCAAGGCCGTGCCCGGACTGGGCGCGGTGAAGGTCGCCGCCCTGCTCGAGCAGGCCGGCATCGACCCGGACCGGCGTGCCGCCGGCCTCGGCGACCGCCAGCGCTCCGCGCTGATCGACGCGCTGAACTGACGCGTTCCAGGGCCCGCCGGGACTAGTTCCGGCGGGCCCTGAACGTGTTCAAAATCCTACCCCCGGGGGAGTTTGTCCGGCCCGATCGATGGGCATGATGGGTGGCGTGACCCTTGGGCTCATCGCGGACTACCGGCCAGGCTCGTTCCTCCTCACCTCGCCGCGGCGCTCGCTGCTGGCCACCGGCACCCAGGCCGTGGTCAGCGAACCCGACCCGGACGAGCTCGCCGCGCGGGTCACCAAGGCCCTCGTCGACTCCGACGCCCCGCTCGCCGTGGGCGCCCTCCCCTTCGACCGCGCCGCCGCCCCGCACATCGTGCTCCCCACCTCGGCCCGCTGGGAACGCACTGAAGGTGACCTTCGGGGCGTCCAGCGTCCCGGAGGTCACCTTCAGGGCATCCCCGAGGCCGTCCCGGTGCCCGCGCCGGAGGAGTACGAGCGGATGGTGGCGCGTGCCGTGCGGCGGCTGCGGGCCGGGGAGCTGGACAAGGTCGTGCTGGCCAGGCAGCTGCGCCTGCGGCTGCCCGAGCCGGTCGAGGTCCGGGCGCTGCTGGCCAACCTGGCCGCCGACAACGCCACCGGCCACACCTACGCCGTCGACCTGCCCGGCGGCCGCACGCTCGTCGGCGCGACGCCGGAGATGCTGCTCACCCGCACCGGGCTGACCGTCGACGCCAACCCGCTGGCCGGCTCGATCGCCCGGCACCCCGACCCGGTGCAGGACCGCCTCGCCGCCGAGGAACTGCTCGCGTCGGCCAAGGACCACGACGAGCACCAGGTGGTGGTGTCCGATGTGGTGGAGGCGCTGCGCCCGTTCTGCCGCTCGCTGACCGTGCCGGAGCGTCCGTCGCTGGTCGGCACGAGCGCGGTCTGGCACCTGTCGACCAGGATCACCGGCGAGCTGGCCGATCCGGAGGTCACGTCGTTGCGCCTGGCCAGCGCCCTGCACCCGACCTCGGCCGTGTGCGGAACCCCGTTCACCGCCGCC
This sequence comes from Actinophytocola gossypii, assembly GCF_025165815.1. Taxonomy (GTDB): domain Bacteria; phylum Actinomycetota; class Actinomycetes; order Mycobacteriales; family Pseudonocardiaceae; genus Actinophytocola; species Actinophytocola gossypii. The sequence continues at coordinate 400,456 of NZ_JAFFZE010000006.1, forward strand.
CGGGACACGATCGCCGAGCTGGAACCCTTCGACCGCGGCTTCTACGCCGGCGCCATCGGCTGGTGCGACGCCCGCGGCGACGGCCAGTGGGTGGTCGGCATCCGCTGCGCCGAGATCGCCGGCGCCGAGATGACCCTGTACTCGGGCGCCGGCATCATGCCCGCCTCCCGCCCCGATCTGGAACTCGCCGAGACCTCGGCGAAGTTCACCACCCTGCTCCGCGCGATGGGGATGTTGACGCCCGCCTGACGCGGATAGTCACCTGGAGTGAGAATTAGGTCACGTCTCACTCTGGGGTGTCGGGCGCGATGGCGCTCCAGGACGCCCGGATGGCCGGTCTGTCTTCGCAGGGACTGGATACGCGACTGTCCAGCACTGACGCGGCCGAGGAGGCGTACCGGCCGCTGGAGCAGTCGAAGAAGCCGCACACCGCGCAGGCGGACGGGGCGCGGGTCGACCGCGACCTGGACCAGGCCCGGCGCGAGACGGGTGCTAACCGAGGTCGGCGACGAGCTGGTCCGCCGACCGCTCGGTGACCTGGGGTGTCTCGGTGCCGAACACGGCCAGGCTCGCCCGGTAGTCGGGGCCGGGGTCCAGGTCGGCCATCCGCGTGGTCGCCGGGTCGACCTCGGGGGTCTCCGAGGCCAGCACGGCGGGCGGGGCGTCGTGCGCGGACAGGGTGAAGGTGCTCATCGGCACCGACATGCCCTTGCCGGTGGCCTTGACCACGGCCTCCTTGCGGGCCCAGTAGGTGAAGAACGCCGCCCGCAGGCCCGCCTCCGGCACCCGGCCGAACGCCGCCCGCTCCTCGGCGGTGAACGTGATCCTGGCCAGCTCGTCGACCTCGGCGTCCCGGATCTCCTCGACGTCGACGCCCACCGGCACGCCGTCGACCATGGCGAGCGCCACCCGGTCGCCCGAGTGCGAGATCGACACCTCCGGCGCGCGCTCGGCGACCACCCTTGGCTTGCCGTGCGGCTTGCCGCAGTCGTAGCAGCTCGCGTCCAGGATCACGGCCTCCGGCTCGACGCCGAGGTGGCGCGCGGCGACGGCCCGGAGCAGCGTGCGGCCGGTGAGGAAGCGGAGTTGGTCGATCTCCCGGCGGTAGTTGCCGTACCGCTCGCGCTCGGCGTCGTCGAGCAGCGCCAGTAGGCGCGGGGTCGCCGGCGCGGGCCTGGCCCACCACACGTCGCATCGCATGCCCGAATCATGGCGCGGACCGCTCGGCGCAGGAAGCCACCCCCCGTTCGTACTACTCCGATTGGAGCTTGTGTCGAGGTTACCGTCGGGTAATTTGGCCCGAACCAGGACGCGTCCCTCATGGAGGAGGATTCGTGCGCCGCATCCTCAGCTTCGCCCTGCTCGGACTCGGGGTGTTCGCGGTGGCGCTCGGCCTGCTGCTGCGTTTCTACTCCTACCCGCAGCTCGCCAAGGTTCCGCTGGACCAGGAGTCGACCTCGGTGGCGGAGGGCGACAACGTGACCGCGCTGATCGTGCGCACGGTCGACGGCGCCCCGGTGCCGGAGATCCGGCAGGGACTGAGCCTCACCTCGACCACCTACGTCACCGGCGACCTGACCGCGCCCGAGGTCCAGGAGGGCGGCGACACCGCCGTCTACGTCGAGGCCATCCGGACCGTGGACGACGCGAGCGGGATCGTGGTGGACGCCTCGGTGCGGTCGCTGTGCGTCGACCGGTTCACCACCGAGGCCGTCGCGCCCTGCGAGCGCCAGTACATCGAGCAGGAGCAGGGCGAGCGGAACACCGGCGTCCGCGACACGATCCAGCAGCCGGGGCTGAGCTTCAAGTTCCCGTTCGGCGCCGAGCAGCGCGACTACGACTACTACGACCTCAGCGTGGGGGAGTCGGTCGAGGCCCGCTACGACGGCGAGGAGACCATCCAGGGCCTGGACGTCCACAAGTACGTGATGACCGTGCCGCCGACCAGGATCGGCGAGCGGGAGGTGCCCGGTTCGCTGGTCGGCCTGGACGACCGGCCGTCGGTGACCGCGGAGCTGTACTACCAGGTGCGCCGCACGGTGTGGGTGGAGCCGGTGACCGGCATCATCGTGCGCGGCGAGCAGGCCGGCAAGCAGGAGCTGCTGGTGTCGGGCGAGGATCCCGGCGAGGGCACCACGGTCTTCCAGGGCACGCTCGGGTTCAACGACAAGACGGTCAACGACAACGTGACCAAGGCCGAGGACACCAAGTCCCAGCTGAGCCTGCTGACCGCGTGGCCGCTGTACATGTGGATCGGCGGCGGCGTGCTGATCGTCGCCGGTGTGCTCCTGCTGCTGACCGCGAACTCGGCGACCGGCCGGCGCAGCACCGCCGGCACCCCGCTGCGCCGCGAGCCGGCCGGCGTCGACCGCTAACGCTTTCGCAACACCAGGACGAGATTCCAGGAGGCGAATTCCCGCAGGACCGGAACGTGCACGATCCAGGTGGCCCACCACGGGTGATATCGGGGCAGGGCGCGCACGAGGTCGGCCTGCGCACAATTCCGCGCCCAATTCACGGCGGTGCCGACCCGAAATGCGAACAGGGTTTCGCCGAAACGGTTCTTCGGTTCCCGTCCGTGCCGCCTGGTGTAGCGGCGGCGCGCGTAGTGGCCGCCGAGGAGGTGCCACGGCGCGGTCTCGTGCCCGCCCCACGGCGAGAACCACGGCGTGAACGACGCGAACACCGTGCCGCCCGGCCTGGTCACCCGGACCATCTCGGCCAGCATCGCGGCCGGGTCGGCGACGTGTTCGGCCACGTTGGAGGAGTAGCAGACGTCCACGGATCCCGTTCGTACCGGCAGTTCCGTGCCGCTGGCCCGGACCATTCCCGGCGCGGGTGAGCCCCGGGCGGACAGTTCGCCGACGTCCGGGTCGATGCCAAGGTAGGTGGCGCCGGCGGCCAGGAACGCGTCGGCGAAGTAGCCGGGGCCGCCGCCGACGTCGAGCACCGACCGGCCGTCGAGCGGGGTGAACGAGCCGAGTTGGGCGACCGAGTCGGCGGCCAGGATCGCGTAGAAGTGGTCCGGGTCGGACTGTTCCCGCAGAAATGCGCGGAACAATCGAACCGATCGGGTCAGCGTCGCGTCCCGGCGTGCCGGATTTCCTACCATCGGGGGTATCGCCTTCGCCATTTCTTTGGTCGACTGTACCGGTCGGTAATTTACCATCCTGGAGATTTGATGAGCCGGCCGTCGGTATTGTTCGTCAACTGGCGCGACACCGCGCACCCCGAAGGTGGTGGCTCCGAGCGGTACACCGAGCGCATCGCCGAGGGACTGGTGGCGCGCGGGTACCGGGTGACCATCCAGTGCGCGGCCCACAGCCGCGCGCCGGCCGACGAGTGGGTGCGCGGCGTGCGGTTCCGCCGCCGGGGCGGCCGGTTCACGGTGTACCTCCGCGCGGCGGTCGCGGTACTGCGGCTGCGCCCGGACGTGGTGGTCGACGTGCAGGCGGGCCTGCCGTTCTTCTCCCGTCTGGTGGCGCGCCGCCCGGTGCTGGTGCTGGTGCACCACGTCCACCGGGAGCAGTGGCCCGCCGTGGTCGGGCCGGTGCTCGGGCGGATCGGCTGGTGGCTGGAGTCGCGGCTCGCGCCCCGGCTGTACCGGGGCTGCCGCTACGTCACGGTGTCCGAGCAGACCCGCCGCGAACTGGCCGGGCTCGGCGTCCCGACGTCCCGGACCACCGTGGTGCGCAACGGTTTGGACGCCCCGCCGCCGGTGCGCGCCACCCGCGACCCGGACCCGACGCTGGTGGTGGTGGGCCGCGTGGTGCCGCACAAGCGGGTCGAGCACGCGGTGGACGTGGTCGCCCGGCTGGCCCGCCGCTGGCCGAAGCTGCGCCTGGAGGTCGTCGGCGACGGCTGGTGGCTGGACACCCTGGCCGAGCACGTGCGGCGGCTGGACCTGGCCGACCGGGTGACCCTGCACGGGTACGTCGCTGAGCGGGACAAGCACGAGATCCTGGCCAGGTCGTGGGTGCACCTGTGCCCGTCGGTCAAGGAGGGCTGGGGCATCGCGATCACGGAGGCCGCCGCGCACGGCGTGCCCTCGGTGGCCTACCGCGCGGCCGGCGGGGTCGTCGAGTCCATCGTGGACGGCCGGACCGGCCTGCTGGCCGACGACGTCGAGGACCTGACCCGCCAGGTGGACCGCCTGCTGGCGTCCGCGGAGCTGCGCGCGTCGCTGGGGGAGGCCGGCCGGACGCGGGCGGCGACGTTCACCTGGGAGCACGGTGTGGACGCGTTCGAGCGGGTGTTGGCGGTTGAATGGGGCTCGTGAGCTTCGAGGACGTACGCCGCGACTGGGTGCGGCTGGGTGAGCGGGACCCGCTGTGGGCGGTGTACGTCGCCGCCGACAAGCGGGGCGGCCGCTGGGACCCCGAGCAGTTCCTGGCCACCGGACGGGCCGCCGTGGCCGAGTCGGTGCGGTGGCTGACCGCGCTCGGCGCCGGCCCGCCGTGGGGCCGGGTCCTGGACTTCGGCTGCGGCGCGGGACGGCTGTCCCAGGCGCTGTCGGCGCACGCGGACGAGGTGGTCGGCGTGGACATCGCCCCGCCGATGCTGGCCGTGGCCCGCGGCCTGAACCCCCCGGCGAACTGCACGTTCGTACTGAACGAGACGAGCGACCTGGCACGTTTCGCGGACGGAGGTTTCGACCTGGTGTACTCGGAGCTGGTCCTGCAACACCTGCCGCCCGCGGTGATCGAGTCGTACCTGCGTGAGTTCGTCCGCGTGCTGGCACCCGACGGCGTGGCGCTCCTGCAGTGCACGACCCGTCCACTGTGGACTTTCAAGGGCGTGGTCTGGCGGCTGGTGCCGGGGCCGCTGGTCCGCCTGGCCCAGCGCTGGCTGTTGCGCTACCCCGCACCCATGCGCATGACGAGGTTCGCCAGGGTCCCCGAGGTGGTGTCAGCGGCCGGCGGCACCGTGCTCGCCACCCGCGAGGTCGACGACAGCGCCACCCACTGGCGCTCGACGCGCTACGTGATCAGGGGGTCGTCCCGTAGTTGACCGCGTTCGACCCGCGCAGCCCGCCCCCGAAGTTGTTCGGACTGGCGGGATCGTCGAGGTTGACCCCCTTGTCCGGGGCGGACGCCGAGGACACGGCGACCGCGACGCCGGTGGCGAGCGCGAGCCCGACCAGCACGGAAGCGACTGCACCGACCAGCTTTCCCACGTGCCTACTCCCGACGCCGACGTCTGGACGGTGCCAATCTACCCGCAGGTAACCCGAGCCACAACAACCCGAGCACGACCGCCGCGACCGCACTCACATCCGCGACGACGACCGGCCCCACCGGCGCGCGCGGCTGGTCCCCACCCTCGACGTCCCCCGGAACCCGGTACAGCTCAAGCCATTCCCCCCGGTGAACCCGCTCCATCCCGGCCGTGGTGTCGTCCGTGCCCGGCCCGGGAGTCCCCAACTCCACCAACACCCACCCGATCCCCAGCGCGGCCAGCCCGTCCCCCCGCTCCACCGCCGCCCGCACGTCCGCGACCCGCTCGTCCTCGCCCGCGACCGGTTCCCCCGAGACGAACAACGTGTCGTCGATGACGGTCGTCCGAGGCAACACCCGAGGCGCCGGATCCAGCTGCGTCCGCCCGTCGTTCCACGAGAACCGCCGAAACGCCGAGAACGGCAGCGCGACCACGTCCCCCGCCCGCGGATCGTCCCGCAGGATCCCCGCCACCACGCTCCAGTCCCGCGGATAGTCCACGCTCTCCAACCGCCCCCACCCACCCCAGGCGAGATCCGGCATCATCGCGACCGGCACCACCGCAGCGCCGGCGAGCAGCACCGGCCCAGCCCGCCGCAACGCCCGAGCCGCCACGCCCACGCCCAGCGCGAACCCCACCGCGAGCGGAAGCGCCCACCACGCCACCCACTTCTGCGAGTCCCGCAGCAGTCCGCCCCCCGGCACGTTCCCCGCGAGCCAGGCGACCAGGTCCGTTCCCCCCAGTACCCCCAGCCCCACCCCCACCAGCCCCAAAGCGACGAGCCCGATCGCGCCCGCGCTCCGCCGCCACTCCCACCACCCCAGCACCGCGATCCCCGTCATCGCGAGCACCAGCACCGGCACCAGCGGATTCCCCCGACTGGCGGGCACGACGTCGGAGTTCCAGATCCCACCCAGCCCCAACAGGCTGACCAGCGTCCCGCCCCACCCCTCACCCCGAGCCGTGAACGCCTCCGCCCCGGCCGGGTCCGACAGCCCACCCCCCGGGTGCAACACCGCCGGCACCCACCACGGCGCGTTGAGCACCACGGCGACGGGCACCGTCACCCGCAGCCCCCGCACCCCACCACACACCAGGCCGACCGCGGCAGCCAACAAGCCACCCGAGGGCGTCAACACCGCGGGCGCCGAGGACACCACCAACCCCGCCACCGCCCGCGCCGCCGAACCTCCCGCCTCGCGCCCCCCGGAACTGTCGGTACCCCCAGGTACGCTGGAAACCGGGGGCCGGAGGCCAACCCGCAGCGCGAGCCCCGCCCGCGCCACCCACGGCAGGCACGCGTACGCCAGCAGGTACGGCCAGTGCCCGATGAACAACCGCTCGGCGACGTACCCGCTCCACCCGTACGTCACCGCCGCCACCACCCGCACGCCCACGGACCCGGTCGGCACCAGCAGCCCCGCCCCCAGCGGCCCCGCGACCAACGCCGCCAGCAGCACTGCCTTCTGCACCAGATCCCCCGGCACCACCGAGGTCAGCACGGCCACCACCGCGTCCGCCGGCACCGACCGAGGCAACCCCGACCCCAACCCCACCGACTCCGGCAACAACCACTGCCGAGGCGCGAACACCATGTCGTAGACCAACACGAACCCCCGCCCCAACACCGGCGCGAGCACCAGCAGCGCGACCCCCACCGCCACCCCGCCCACCGCGAGCCGCATGCCACCTCCCCGCTCCGACGTCGTGCGATCCACGCCCGTGATGATGTCGTGAAGACCCGCCGCGACCAAGGCGTGCGCTACTTCCGACGGTGTACTCGGGTGTGTCGCCGGGCTACAGTCGCGCCGGGAGGTGCCGGTCGGGTGCGGGTCGCCGCGTTGTTGGTCTCCGTCGGGGTCGCCGGGAACCAGGCGGCCTCCTATCTGCTCAACGTCGCCGCCGCGCGGGTGCTGGTGCCGGCCGACTTCGGGGAGCTCGGTGCGTTGCTCGCGGTCCTCGTCGTGGGGGCGGTGCCGGCCATGGGGCTGCAGACGGTCACCGCGTTGCGGGTCGCGCGTGGGGACGCCGACCGGGGCCGGCTGCTCTCGCTGGGGCTCGCCACCAGCGCCGTGGTCACCTCGGTCACCGGCCTCGCCGCGCCGTTGCTGGTCGGGTTGCTGCACCTCGGCAGCGTCTGGCCCGCGCTCTGCGTCGCCGGCTCGCTCGCCTCGATCACCATGATCGGGCTCTGCTACGGCGTCCTCCAGGGCAGCCGGCGCTTCGCCGCGATGGCCGCGTTGCTCGGGTGCGAGGCCGCCGGCCGGGTCGGTGGGACCGTCGTGGGGCTGCTCCTCTTCCGGGACGCGACCGCCGCGCTGACCGGCACGGCGATCGGCGCGTTCGTGGTCGCTGGGATCGGCTGGGTCGTGATCGGGCGGCCCCGCCCCGCCCGGCACCACCGGGGGCACGTCGGCGAGGTGCTGCACGCCGCCCAGGCCATGCTCGCGCTCGTCCTGCTGGTCAACCTCGACCTGGTGCTCGCCCGGCACCACCTCCCGGCCCACCAGGCCGGCGAGTACGCGGTCGGCGCGATCGTCGCCAAGGCCGCCTACTGGCTCCCCCAGGCGGTCGCGATCCTCGTGCTGCCCCGGCTCGCCGACGCGGCCGGGCGGCGGCGGTTCGTGCCCGTGGCGCTCGCCGTCTGCGCGGTGCTGGACGCGGTGGTCGTGCTCGGGTGCGCGCTGCTCGGCCCGACCGTGGTGGCCGTGGTCGGCGGGGACGACTACGCGGACAGCGCCATCCCGGTGTGGGCGTTCGCGGTCGTCGGGTCGCTGCTCTCGCTGGTGCAGATCCTGCTGTTCTCCCGGATCGCCAGCGCCGACCGGCGTTCGACGCTACTCATCTGGGGCGCGGTCGCGGCGGAGGTCCTGCTGGTCACCTTCTGGCTCAACGACGGGCTGTCCGACGTCGTCGCGGCCGCGGTCGTGGCCACCGGGCTGCTGGTGGCCGCCGGCGCCCTGGTCGAGCTCCGGTCCCGGCGACGGGTCGAACCAGTCCACCAGTACGGACACCACGGCGGCCGACGCGAGTAGCAGCGCGCCCTGCGCCACCCACCCGTACGCCCACGCCTGCCCGTGCTCCAGCAGCCGCCCGGTCACCGCGGTCGCCGTCGCAGCCACCGCGCCGCCGAGCACCAGCCACCTCGGCGCGGGTGGCCACAGCAGCCGCAGCAGCAGGCACGCGATCAGCAGCACCACCGGCAGCATCCCGCCGAGCACCGCCAGCAGGCCGACCAGCGCCACCGGCACCCACCGCCGCCCGCCGGGCCGCACGTCGACCGGACGACGACGCCGCGCCGGCACCAGCACCGACCCGGCCAACAGCACAGCCGTGACCCCGCCGGCCGCCAGGGCACCCCGGTACCGGGCGTCGGGGGTGAACTCCAGCGTCACCGTGCCACCGGCTCCGGCCGGCACCAGCCACGCCTGCTGCCAGCCGTCCACCCTGATCCGCTCCAGCGGACGGCCGTCCATCGAGGCCACCCAGCCGTCGTTGGCGTTCTCCGGCACCGCGAGCACCGCCGCCGGGCCCTCGCCGACGGTGATCTCCCGCTCGGTGACGTCCCAGCCGGTGACCGTGTGCGACCGGTGCTCGGCCGAGGTGTCCGGTGTGGACGGAATCAGGCGCGCGTCCTGCACCACGAAGTGCTCCGATGCCGCAGTGCGCAGCTCGTGCCCACCCGCCGGCAGGTCGACGCCGCCCTCCAGGTCACGGCAGGTCGACAGGGGCAGCGGGCGGTGCGCGAGGTAGTCGGCCAGCGAACCGGACACCGACGTCTGGTACCGGAACCCGTCCAGCTCGACGGTCGGCCCGGACCCGCACGGCACCTCGAACCGCGTCGGCGGCGCCGGCGGATCCACGCCGGGGAAGGTCAGCTCGCTGATCCCGGCCGGCGCGCCCGGCCGGTCCTCGACGCCGACCACGGTCAGCTCGAGCTCCGCCGTGGTCAGCGAGAACCTGGCCACGCCGTCCGGGGTCACCGGCACCGTCTGCTCACCCTGGGGCACCCGCACCACCAGGTCGGTCGGCCGCGCCCCGCCCGAGGTGTCCGATGTGGACATGTGGAGGCCGTCGATGGCGACCGGCCGGTCCCAGGTCAGGCGCAGCGTCGGCCGCAGGTCGGTGCCGTCCGCGATCCAAGTCGTGTCCGGGTCGCCGTCGACCGCCGCGAGCGGGCCCGCCGCAGGATCACCGGCCACCTGGCTCGATCCCGACACCGTCATGCCGTCCAGCGTCACCGGCACGCTGCCGCCGACGGCCGGCAGCACCGTCCCGGCCAGCCGGTAGTTCGCCGCCGACGTGGTCCGGAACAGCCGGTGCACGCCCGACGGCTCCTCGCCGACCCGCGCCCGCTCGGCCGCGCACCGCCCGGCCACGCACGCGTACCTCGGCACCGGGCCTCGGGTGAACGCGAACCCGGTCGCCCGCTCCGGCCCCGGTGTGGCGTCGGCCGGCACCCGCAGGGCCCGCGACGGACGCACCCCGGGCACCGACAGCTCCGCGATCCCCACGTTCCCGTTCTGCCGCCCGGCCGCGACGCCCAGCACGGTGACCCGGATCGTGCTGGTCAGGCCCGGCGTGGTGGTGAACCGCTGCTCCCCGCCGCCGGCCGCCACGTCGTGCTCGACGCTGCCGGTGTCGGTGGTGACCCGGATCCGGGTCACCGGCCAGCCGACCCGCAGGTCGTCCACGATCCGCATGGTCACCTCGGCCACCGGCAGCGGCGTGTCCAGCTCCACCTCGAGCCACTGCCCGTCCGGCCCGGTGAAGCTCGACGAGCGCCACGCCGTCCTCGGGTCGCCGTCGACCGCCGCGAACGGCAGTCCGGACGGGTCGGAGGCGTTCACCGCGTCCGCGTAGGCGACCGACGTGGACGCCCGCACGTCGCGGATTCCGCGCAGGGCGGCCACGGTCTGGTGCTCGCGGCCGCGGAACGGCAGCACGTCGGTCGACGGCCGCTGCTGGCGCGGCTCCGCGCCGGCGGTGAGCGTGTGGCTCAGGTTGTCCCGCACCCGCCCGACGTTGCGTTCCCGGTACCGCAGCCCGTCGGTGACCAGCCACGTCGACGAGTCGGTCCCGCCGTCGCCGGCCAGCACCGTCGGCGTGCCCGCGTCCAGCATCCCGGACTCCAGCAGCGGCAGCAGCGACTCCGGGCCGCCGCTCACCGTCGGCACGTCCGAAGTGGACACCACGGTGGCGCGCGGCACGGCCGCGTCCACTTCGAACACTTCGAGTGACGGCACCGCCCCGACGCCGTCCAGTCGAACGTCCTCGCCGAAGGTCGCCACCCGTTCCAGCCCGGGGGAGCCGGCGAGCCCGGCACGCAGCGCCGCCGGGTCGGGCGCGTCCGCGCCGCGCTGGTCGAGATCGTTGCGCACCAACAGGAACCGGTACCCGCCGCGGGCCAGGAACTCCGCCAGCGCCGGTGAACCGCGCCCGTTGGTGAGTGCCTCCTCGACCGCGTCCATCAGCCGGGTGTTGCCCTCCGAGCCGAGCGGGATCTGGCTGCGCACCGCCCACGCCGACCGGGCGAGCGCCTGCGCCGGCTCGTCGACCGTGCGGCCCCAGGTGTAGTCGCCGAACCCGGACGCGGGCAGCAGCAGCGTGCGCGCGTGCGCGTCCCGCTCGGCGACCCAGCTCATCGCCGAGCGCCAGTGGTCCGGCACCTCAGACCAGCCCGGCCCCGGCCGCAGCGTCAGCAGCCACGCCGGCGCGGCCAGCACCGCCACCAGCAGCACGCCCGCGGTGAGCCGGGCGCGGGTGGCCCGCAGCGCGGACGTGCCCCGCGCCATCCCGGGCAGCCGCCCGGCCAGCGCGTGGGTGAACGCGAGCATCAGCGGCAGCCGCAGCACCGGCTCGAACTTGTGCACGTTGCGCAGCGGCGCCAGCGGCCCGTCCAGCAGCGCGCGCACGGTGCTCGACAGCGGCCCGTCGAGGGTGCCGACGTAGCCGACGGTCAGCAGCACCAGCCCGGTGACCACGCCGATCACCAGGAACCGCCGCTCCGGCAACCGGGCCAGCACCAGCCCGTACAGCCCGACCGCCGCCACCAGCCCGGTGGCCAGCATCAGCACCGGGTTGTCGATCAGCAGGAACCCCGACGGCCACCACGGCGTGCCGGCGACCACGTAGGCGACCCACTGGTTGGTGCCGCGCAGCACCTCCCACAGCGACATCGGCGCGGTCGTGTTCGTGGCCGACTCGATGTAGTCCAGGAACGGCAGGCTGTACTCGCCGAGCAGCAGCAGCGGCAGGATCCACCACAGGCACACCGCCAGCACCGAGGCGCACCACCAGGCGACCAGCCGAACGTGCGCGGCGGTCCACCGGCGGGTCGCCAGCCACAGCACCGGCAGTACCAGTGCCATGACCACCATCGCGCCGTTGACCCCGCCCATGCCGAACACGGCCAGCGCGGACAGCCCGGCAGCGCGGCGGGGCGAGCCGATCCGCCCGGCCAGCACCAGCGGCAGCAGCACCCACGGCAGCGCGACCGCCGGCAGCATCTCCGCCGACAGCGGGCCGATCTCGGTGAGCATCCGGGGCGCGAGGGTGTAGGCGAGCGCGCCGACGAACCGGGTCGGCTCGGTGCCGACGCGCAGCGCGCGGGCCAGCGCGAGCATCCCGGCGAACGCCAGGCACAGCAGCAGCGCGCACCAGAGCCGCTGGGTGACCCACGGCGGCAGCCCGAGCAGCTGACCGACGGCGAAGAACGGGCCCATCGGGAACAGGTAGCCGTAGGCCTGGTTCTGCAGCTCGCCGCCGGTGGCCTCGGGGTTCCACAGGTGCAGCGCGCGGCCGAGGAACGCGACCGGGTCGACGGCCAGGTCGAGCTTGGTGTCGAACGTGGTGCGGCCGGGGAGCTGCAGGAACGACAGCAGGGTGAGCCCGAGCATGACCCAGGCGGCCGGGTTGCGGAGCAACCGACCGACCCTACCGTCGGTGGTTAACATCGCCCGCATCCTAGGGCTACGGTCCCCGGGTGGACTTCGAGCAGGCGTGGGCGTCGGTGGCGGAAATCCCGGGCTGGCTCACCGAGGACCAGGCGCGGATGCTGTGGGACGCCGTGCGCCGGCTGGGTCCCGGGGCGACCGTGGTCGAGATCGGCAGCCACCAGGGGCGGTCCACGATCGTGCTGGGGCACGCGGCGCGCACGGTCGGCGCGCGGGTGGTCGCGGTCGACGCGTTCGTCGACGGCCGGCTGTTCGGCGGAGCCGGGACGCGCGACCGGTTCGAGGCCAACGTGAAGGAGGCCGGACTGGACGACGTGGTGGAGCTGGTCGTCGGCTACTCCACCGAGCTGCGCCGGGGCTGGACGCGCCCGTTCGACCTGCTGTACGTGGACGGCAAGCACGACTACTGGACCTACGTCGACGACCTGCGCTGGTCGGCGCACCTGCCGCCGGGCGGGGAGATCCTGGTGCACGACTGCTTCTCGTCGGTCGGGGTCACCGCCGGTACGCTGGTCGCGGTGCTGCTCGGCGACCGGTACACCTACCTGGACCGCAGCCGCTCCCTGGCCCGGTTCACGCTGCGGCGCCCGGGCCTCGCCGACCGGCTGCGGATCGTCCGGCAGCTGCCGTGGTTCTGCGGCAACGTGTTCCTGAAGGTGTTGCTGCGCCTGCGGTTGCACGCGGTCGCCGGCTGGTTCGGGCACCGGGGACCGTACGACCCGTTCTAGCCGCCTGATTCTGATCGGAGGATCGTCCTGGTCCAGATGGTCCGAGCGTTCGGGAATCCCGTGAGCGCGACGCTCGCGGTCGCACTGCTCGCCTGCTCGCTCGCGGCGGTCGTGCTCGACCTCGGCGGTTCGCCCGGAAGAAGACGTGTTCACCTCGCGCGTGCCGGCCTGGTCCTGTCCCTGCTGTTCATCGCGTACGTGACGCTGGTGGCCCGCCTGGGGAGCACCCGGGAGTCCGGTCTCTCCCTGGTGCCGTTCGTCGACACCCTGCGCGCGCTCGACGGGGAGACGACGTCCGCCGTCGCGCTCGCGGGGATCGCGGGGAACGTGGTCCTGTTCGTTCCCGTCGGAGTGACCCTGGCTGTCGCGTCAGGTGGCCGGGCCCGCTCCGGGAGGATCGTCCTCACGGTTGCCGTGATCGCGTCGTCGACGGTCGAGGTCACCCAGTTCGCGATGGACCGCGGCGGTGTCGCCGCGCTCGACGACGTGGTGCTGAACGTTTCCGGCGCCGTTCTGGGCTGGCTGGCGTACAGCCGGATCAGGCGGCGAACGGGCCGAACTAGCCGGGCACGCCGACGGTCACGTCGGTCACGCAGATCGGTCGGAGGCGCAGCGGCCGGCTGACCTCGACGTGCGTGTAGGTGCCGGTGGCGACGACGTGCAGCACGTGCAGGCCCTCGGCGAAACGGACCGGCACGGCGGTGTCGCCGACCCGGACCGTGCCGTCACCGGAGTCGCCGGTGTAGTACCCGATGCGCACGATCCGCCGGCCGGTGACGGTGTCCTCCAACGGGATCCGCACGGTGTCGGTGCCGATGAGGTAGCCGCAGTCGGGCCGCGGGCCGGGGAGCGCGACCGTGGTGTCGACGAGGTCGATGATCGGCCGCGGGGTGCCGGTGCCGTCGAGCTGGTGGAGGTCCTCGGTCGGCCGGTCGAACCGGGGCCGCTCCGGCACCAACCCGACGACCCGCGAGGTGAACGCGTCGTTCACGAACCAGTCGATGATGACCTGGTTCGGCACCGCCGTGTCGTACAGCACCAGGTCCGGCCGCCCGGCGAGCGCGGAGCGCGCGGTCGCGACGTACTCGCGGGCGTCCTGGAACTGCAGCGCCGGCGCCACCCGCACGAAGCTCGCGACCCCGCCGGCGACCACCAGCACGGTCAGTGCTCCCACCGCGACCCTGGTCCTCGTCCCCGCGGGTTCGCGCCGGGGCGCCAGGAACGCGAACGCCGCGCACAGCACCGCGACCGGCACCACGTCGGCGAGGTAGCGCGGGTCGCTCGCGACCACCGGCCCGACCACCCCGAGCCGCGTCACCGCGACGATCGTCAGGTCGGCCGCGAGGTACCCGGCCAGGAACAACCACGGCAGCAACGCCCGGCGCCCCGACCGCAGGAAGCTCAGCACCACCAGCGCCACCGCCGCGACCCCGGTACCCACCCGCACCGCGGCCGGCGGCGTCACCCAGGTCGCGCCCCCGCCCGGTTCGGTCAGCGGCCCACCCAACAGCCCGGGCAGCAGTGTGTCCACGACGGACCGGTAGACGAAGGTGAGCACGTCCCGGCTGCCGACCGGGTTCTCGTTCGCCGGCGCGTCCGCCAGCGACACGTACAGCACAGCGAACGCGGCGAGCACCGCGAGGTGCCCGAGCCACACCCACCGGTACCGCCGCAACGCCCACAGGATCGGCGTGTCCGACGGCGCGGTCAGGATCGCGACCGCGAGCAGCACCGCGGGGATCAGCGCGGCCTTCTCGTAGAACAGCAGCCCGAACGCCACCCACGGCACCGCGAGCCACGGGTTGCGCGGCTGCGCGAGGAGCGCCCCGAACAGCGCCAGCAGTACCGGCAGCAGCTGCAACGCGTACGCCCACCACAGCGTCGGGAACAGCACCAGCGGCGAGCAGGCGAACACCGCGAACGCCACCACCACGCCCCACCGGTGCCCGAACAGCCGCACGAGGGTCCGCCAGCAGAGCCACAGCACCAGCCCGTGCACCACGAGCAGCGGCCCCATCGCGACCGGGAAGCTCAACGGCGCCACGGCCGTCACGACCCACGCGTAGAGGAAGACCCCCGGTTGTAGGTGCCCGCTGTAGTCCTGGAAGAGGTACTCCAGGTCGAGGGGACCCGCCGCCCGGTACGTGAGGACGAAGTCGTCCTGCCCGAAGTAACCCCCGAGCGCCAGCCACGCGTGCACGACGAACGCCACCAGGCCGACGACCAGGGCGGCCACCCGCTCGACCGACACCGGCACTCCCGCGCCTCGGCCCCGACCAGCCAACACGACGACGCCGCAGACTATCAGCGTTCTCCGCGACAGAACCGGGACGAAACCCGGACGCCAGGACGACACCGAGGCGCGAGGGTGCCGACCATGGATTCCATGACGAGCGGAACCCTGGTCGTCGCCGCGGCCGTGCTGACCGGCGTGCTGGCCGCACCGGCGACCGCCGAGCCCGCGGGCGCCTTCGACGCCGCGACAAGGCGTCCTTCGACCTGACCGCGACCGTGCCGCCCGGCTGGGGTGTGGTGTCGATCGGGCGCGAGGTCCCGGTGCCTGGGGCCTCGACGTTCCGCTGGCGGGAGCGTTCCGTCGACCCCGCGCACGTCGCGGTCTCCGTCGACCGCTTCACGTTCGAGCGGTCCACGCTGCCCGACGGCACCCCGGTGGTCAGCGCGTACGCCGAGGGCCTGCGGGACACCACCGAGCCGCTGGCCGACCGGTTGCCGGAGATCCTGGAGTTCCTCTCCGGGACGTTCGGCGACTACCCGTTCCGCTCCGCCGGCAACGTGTTCGTCCACGTCAACGACGACGGCCCCGCGACAGCGCCCCAGACCCGACCGGTGTACCTCGGTGCCGGCAACGCGCGCTTCATGACCCTCGACGTCGTCGTGCACGAACAGGCACACCAGTGGTACGGCATCTCGGTCGCGCCGCGCACCCCGGCGGACATGTGCGTGTCCGAGTGCTTCGCCGTCTACGCCACCTGGCTGTGGGACGAGGCGAAGTCCGGCACCGACCTCGACGCCCGCTACCGCGAGCAGGTCACCGCGAACAAGGACGCCGAGGCGTTCTGGGGCGCGCTCTACCGCCCGGGGCAGAACCCCGGGATCAACATCTACGACAAGGGCCCGCTGGCCCTGCACGCCCTCCGCCACCAGGTCGGCGACGAGGCGTTCTTCCGCCTGCTCGAACGATGGCCGACCGACAACGCGGGCGACCACGTCGGCTGGCCGGCCTTCGAGGCGTTCGCCGAACGAGTCACCGGCCAGGAGCTGACGGCGTTCTTCCGGTCCTGGATCCACTCCTCGACGATCCCCGCCGACGAACACCTCTGGCCCGGCACGCTGCTCCCGTAGTTTTCTCGGGTGAGCACCCAACGGGACCGCATGCTGCGCGGTGAGTGGTACAAGGACAGCGACCCGGTGCTGGTCGAGGAACGACGGCGGTGCGGTTCGCTCCTCGACCGGTTCAACGGCACGGCGGCCGCCGCCGAGGAGGAGCGGCAGGAGATCCTGCGCGACCTGCTCGGCGAACTCGGCGCCGGCTCCTGGATCATGCCGCGCCTGCGGTGCGACTACGGCTACCTGATCCGGTTGGGCTCGAACAGCTTCCTCAACTACGACGCGATCCTCATGGACTGCGCCCCCATCACGATCGGGAACGACGTGTCGATCGGCCCGCGGGCCCAGTTCCTGACCGCCCTGCACCCGCTCGACGATCACGAACTGCGCCGCCAGCGGTGGGAGCGAGCCGAACCCATCGTGGTCGGCGACAACGTGTGGTTCGGCGGCGGCGTCATCGTGTGCGCCGGGGTGACGGTCGGAGACAACACGGTGGTCGGCGCGGGCAGCGTGGTGACGCGCGGTCTGCCAGCCGGCGTGCTGGCGGCGGGGAACCCGGCTCGGGTGATCCGCGACCTGAACCGCTGACGGTTACCCCAGTTCACCCAGCAGACCCCGGACCCGGCGCTCGATGTCGTCCCGAACCAGGCGGACGGCGTCGAGCCCCTGGCCGGCGGGGTCGTCGAGGGCCCAGTCGAGGTACCGCTTGCCGGGGAAGATCGGGCAGGCGTCGCCGCAGCCCATCGTGATGACCACGTCGCTGGCGACCACGGCGTCCGTGCTGAGCACCTTCGGCACCTCGGCGCCGATGTCGATGCCCACCTCGCGCATGGCGTCCACGACGACGGGGTTGACCGCGTCCGCCGGTGCCGAGCCCGCGGACCGGACCTCCACACGCCCCTGCGACAGGTGGGTGAGGAACGCGGCCGCCATCTGCGAACGGCCCGCGTTGTGCACGCAGACGAACAGCACGGAAGGGCGTTCCCCGGTCATCCGGTCACCTCCGCCGGCCGGGCGAGCAGGGCCGCGAGCATGTCGGTCGTGTCGGGGCGGAGCCAGTAGTACACCCAGGTGCCCCGCCGTTCGCAGTCGATGAGCCCGGCTTGGCGCAACAGCTTGAGGTGGTGGGAGATCGTCGGCTGGGACAGGTCGAATGCCGGCGTCAGCTCGCACACGCAGACCTCGCCCCCGGCTCCCGAGGCGATCATCGACAGCAACCGCAGCCGCACGGGGTCTCCCAGCGCCTTGAACGCCCGCGCCAGCTCCGCCGCCCGCCGCTCGACAAGCGCCTCCTGAATCGACACCCTTCTATATTGACTGATATCGATCCAACTGGCAAGCGCGATGGTCCGTGCCCCGCCGCCACGACCGTGTCGACCGACCGCCGTGCCCGCCGACAGGCCCGCGGTGTTCGCCGAGATGTCCCGCGTGCTGAGCCGCATCGGAATCTCGGATGTCGTCGGCAGGACACCCCGACCCACCAGGTCGCCGACGTTGAACAGTCTCGCAGTCGGATCGAGGACGGGTAGGTACCGGTTGGCCGGACGAGCCCACCGTGTTTCCGTCGAACGCGGGAGTCGACGTGGCGGGGGTGCGGGATGCGGACCGTGGCGACGAGCGCGGGACTGTCGGTCGAGGTGCTGGCCGGCACGTTCGCGCTGCACGGGGTGGCACACGTGGTGCGCGCGGCGACCCCACCACTCACCGTGGCCGGCGGCGGCGTGTTCCTGGCGGCGATGGTGACCCTGCTGGTGCGTGGTTGGCGCGCTCGCCGCGTGGCCCCGGCCACCGCCGTCCTCGGCGTGCTCACCGTGGGGGCGCTGACCACCGTGCATCTGGTACCGATGTGGGGCGCCCTCAGCGAGCCGTGGTTCGGCGCCGGAGTCCACCTGATCTGGTGGATCACCCTGTGGCTCGCCCTGGCCGGCGCGTCCTGGGCCGCCGTCGCCGCCGGCCACGAGTGGATGGTCGCGAAGCCCGGGTCACCGTAACGCCGCCTCCACCGCGGCGAGCCAGAAAGCGCCACCGCGACCGCCGCCACCGGTACTCGACGTAACCCGTCGATGTCCACCAACTGCGACGGCCGCACGCTCGCGACGCTACCCGCACCTCCTGGTCAGCCGCCTTCGGTGGGCTGGCACTCCGGGGGTTGGCAGAGGAGCTTGGACAGCGCCGCGTAGAAGATGTCGCCGATCTTGGTGGGGTCGGGGGTGGTGAAGGCCTGGCCGCCGGTGGCGCCGGCGATGGCTTGGAGTTCGGCCTCGTCGATGTCGGGGCCGATGCCGATGCCGATGATCTGGACGGGGCGGCGAGGGTCCTGGAGCGCTCCCAGTTCGGCCAGCAGGCCTTCCCGGCTGATGCCGTTCGCGTCTTCGTTGCGGCCGTCGGTGAGCACGATGACCAGGTTGATCCGGCCGGGCTCGAAGTTCTGGGTCGCGGAGCGGTACGCGGCCAGGGTGCTGTCGTACAGGCCCGTCGCGCCGTTGGGGAGGGCCTGGACCTCGCGGAGGCGTTCGATCGCGCCGGTTGACTGGAGGTCGGACACCGGGCGTACCGGGACCAGCTCGCGGTGGTCGCGGTTCTCGCCGTCCAGGTTCGTGGAGAACAGCCAGATGCCCAGTTTCGTCGTCGGTTTCATGAGGCCGATGCCCAGTTCGGCCGCTTGCAGGGTCACGGCCATGCGGTTGCGGCCGGTGCCGGGGACGGGCTCGTTCATCGAGCCGGACACGTCGAGCAGTACCTGGATTCTGGCGCTCAGGTTCACGCCGGCCCACTGGTTGAGGACCTGGTCGACCTGCGCGGGCTCGGGGAGTGGGGCGGGGGTCATCTTGCGACCCATCGTCCGGCGGTCGTTGTCGCGATCCCGCAGCATCTCGCCGTCGGGGGTGCGGAAGCCGGCGTCGGCCAGCACTCCGGCTGCCTCCTGGGCGATCAGCTCGGAGAGGAAGCGTTCGGCGGCGTCGCGTTCGGCGGGCTCGGTGTCGGGGAGGACCACGTAGGGGTAGTCGAGGGCGGGGACGGCGGGTTGGGCGTAGACGGCTACCAGGGGCACTCCGGAGCCGCGGACGTTGTGGCGCAACACCGCCAGCTCCGAGGCGGGGAAGCCGTCCAGGGGCTCCTCGCTGCTTGCCACGCCGGGGAGTCTGGTGAACAGGTCCGCGGCCCTCGGCACCGTGTTCGGGGACAACGTGCGCAGTTCGGCGGTGATCGCCTGGGCGTTGTCGCCGTGCAGGTCCCGGACGCCGAACAGGGTGGACACGCCGGCCGGTTCGCGCGCCGGATCGGGCATGCCGATGGTCAGGTCCTGGCGAGCCTCCGGGCCGAGCACCTCCGCCCAGGTCGGCTCGTCGCTGGGCCAGCCGATTCGGCTCGCGGCCTCCTCGGTCAGCGCCAGCACGACCGGGGAACTGGCGATCGACGTGCCCTGTACCGGGACGTTCCACGCGCCCTTCTCCTGCGCGCGCTGCAACCAGATCGTCGACTCGGGGATCCACACGTGCGGGCGTTCGGTGCCGTCCGACAACACCAGCGAGTCCGCCGTCACCGACGACTCGCGGGCGGTCACCGACACCTCGTAGCAGGCGTCGCCCTCCTGCTCGGCCACCCGGTCGGCGAGCTGGTCGACCACAGGGGCGATGTCCTCGGCGGCGGTCACCCGGACGGTGGTCGTCGACTCGCAGTCGGACGCGCCGAGGCGTTGGCTGAGGAAGTCGACGGTGAGCCAGCCGAGCAGGGCCAGCACCAGCAACACACTCAGCAGGATCACCGGCGACCGGGAGCGCGCGCCGCGGGACTTGACCGATGAGTGTCGCCCCATCGTGGTCGCCCTCCAGGGTCTTCGAAACCGGTCAGTTGTACAGCGCGTGCACGTCCGTTGCGAAGTCCTTCATGATCACGTTGCGCTTGAGCTTGAGCGACGGGGTCAGGTAGCCGTTCTCCGGGTTGAACTCCGTGTCCAGCACCCGGAACCTGCGCACCGACTCCGCCTGCGACACCGCCTGGTTCCCGTCGTCGATCGCCTGCTGGATCTCGGCCAGCAAATCGGGATCCTCGGCCAGGTCGGCCACCGTCGCGGAACCCGGTTTGCCGGCCGTCGTCTTCCAGTAGGTGAAGTAGTCGGGGTCGATCGTGATCAGAGCGGCAACATACTTCTGCCCGTCGCCGACCACAAGGGCCTGGCCCACCAACGGATGCGCGGAGATGCGGTCCTCGATCACCGACGGCGCCACGTTCTTGCCGCCGCTGGTCACCAGGATCTCCTTCTTGCGGCCGGTGATCCGGAGGAACCCGTCGGCGTCGAGGTCGCCGAGGTCGCCGGTGGTGAACCAGCCGTCGTCGTCGATGGCCTCGGCGGTCGCGGACTCGTTCTGCCAGTAGCGCGGGAAGATGCCGTCGCCGCGCAGTTGGATCTCGCCGTCGTCGGCGATCCGGACGGCGGTGCCGGGCAAGGGCTTTCCTACCGTCCCCGGCTTGAACGCGCCGGGCGCGTTGACGACCGACGCCGCGGTCGACTCGGTGAGGCCGTAGCCCTCGAACACGATGATCCCGACGCCGCGGAAGAAGTGCGTGAGCCGGGACCCGAGCGCGGCACCGCCGGAGATCGCGTACTTCACCTGACCGCCCATCGCGGCGCGCAGCTTGCTGTAGACGAGCCGGTCGAACAGGGCGTGCTTGAGGCGCAGGCCCAGCCCGGGCCGGCCGGCGGCCTCGCTGTAGGCGATCGCGGTGGCCGCGGCGGCGTCGAAGATCTTGCCCTTGCCGCCGGCGTGCGCCTTCTGCCGCGCGCCGTTGTAGACCTTCTCCAGCACGTACGGCACGGACAGGATGAACGTCGGCCGGAACGAGGCCAGGTTGTCGGTGAGCGTCTTGACGTCGGCCCAGTGCCCGAGCGTCGCCCTGGCCAGCACCGTGCCGACCTCGACCATGCGGCCGAACACGTGCGCCAGCGGCAGGAACAGCAGCGTCGACTGCTGGTTGCCCGGCTCGCCCTTGAACATCGCGGCCAGGTACTCGACGGCGTTGCCGACGGCGGCGAGCAGGTTGCGGTGGGTGAGCACCACGCCCTTGGGGCGGCCGGTGGTGCCGGAGGTGTAGATGATCGTCGCCAGGTCGTCGGCGGTGACCGCCGCCCGGCGCTCCTGGACCGCGTCGGCGGGCGTCTCCGCGCCCGCGGCGACGAGCGTGCCGACGGCGTCGTCGTCGATCCGCCAGACGTGCTTGAGGTCGGGGAGCTTGCCGCGGACCGCGTCGACCTTCTTCGCCAGCGGCTCGGTCTCCACGACCACGGCCGTCGCGCCGGAGTCGGACATGATCCACTCGATCTGCTCCTCGGAGGAGGTCACGTAGATCGGAACCGAGACGGCACCGGCGGCCCAGATGGCGAAGTCGAACAGGGTCCACTCGTAGCAGTTGGCGGACAGGATGCCGACCCGGTCGCCCGGGCCGACCCCGGACGCGATCAGACCCCTGGCGACGTCGACGACTTCGTCGAGGAACCGCGCCGCGGTGACGTCCCGCCACGCCCCGTCGACCTTGCGCCGGAACGAGACGGCGTCGGGGGCCTCGTCGGCGTTGGTGAAGACGATGTCGGCGAGGCCGCCACTGCCCGGCACGGTGGCCAGCGGGGGGACGGCGAGTTCGCGCATGTTCAGCTCCTCGAGCACGAAGCGGAGGCGCTCGCTCGGCTCCTGGCCCGTCGTCGAGCGCGCTACCTCACGGTAACTTGCCGCACATCTTGCCCGTGAAGCCCGCCCGAGGCCAGCCCCCGACTATGCGAGGGCCCCCTCACCGCCCGCGACGCGGTGAAGGGGCCCGTCGTCGCGTCAGGTGAGGTCGGCGGCCGCGGCCGCGATGGCCGGCGCGAAGTAGCTGGTCTGCGCGTAGACGCCAGGGTTCTCCGGGCGGGCGCAGCCGTAGCCCCAGCTCACGATGCCGACCTGGACCCACTCGCCGGCGTTGTCGCGGCGGAACATCGGGCCGCCGGAGTCGCCCTGGCAGGTGTCCACGCCGCCGTCGTCCCAGTTGCCGGCGCAGATCTCCTCGGCCGGGATCAGCTGGCCGTACGCCTCCCGGCACTGGCTGTCGGAGATGAACGGCACCTGGGCCTTGCGCAGGTACCGCTGCTGCCCGCCGCCCTCGACCGCGGCGCCCCAACCGGCGACGGTGAACATGCCGTTGTCGTACGCGGTCGTGTTCGCCACGGCCAGCGTCGGCACGTCGACCGCGCGGGACAGCCGGACCAGCGCCCAGTCGTCACCGTTCGGGTAGCCGGGGGAGCGGTAGACGTAGTCCGAGCGGACCGTGGTCCGGTTCGGGTCCTGCAGGTCCACCACGCCCATCGTGGCCGTGATGCTGGTGTCCCGGCCGGTGCGCCCGACGCAGTGCGCAGCGGTGAGCACGAGCCGCTCGGTGTACATCGCGCCGCCGCAGCCCATGGACAGCCGCACCATCCACGGGAACTCGCCCTGCGCGGCCCGCACCCCGCCGACGACCTGCGGCTGGACGTCGGACGGCGGCGGAGCGGCCAGGGTCTGCCCCGCGGTGGCGCCGAGCACCGCCGCGGCCGTGACCGCGACGAGTGTGATCCGGCGCATGGCGTTCTTCCAGGTCATGTCAGGTGTCCTTTCGAGGAGGTTCAGAAGGTGAGGGCGACGCGGTCGATGAACCCGGTGTCGGCGCGGTACACGTCGCGCACGCGCAGCCGCCAGGTGCCGTTCGCGGTCTCGGCGGAGGCGTCGACGGTGTAGACCGCGTCCACGTCGTTCGCCGAGTCGCGGCCATTGGCGCCCTTGAGCGGGTAGACGGTGCCGTCCGGGGCGACCAGGTCGACCACCAGGTCACCCCGGTAGCTGTGCCTGATCTCGACCGCGACCCGCAGGTCGGAGGGCGCGTCACCGGCGACCCCGGTGACGGCGACCGGGCTGGTCACCGCGGCGCCGGCATCCGGGATGGCCACGTCGGCGTCGTTGAAGAAGGTCGGCCCGGCCGGCGGCTCGGTGCCGTCGCAGGTCTCGCCGATCACCCGGTACACGCAGTCGGCGTACTCGAGCAGCGCCAGCACGGCCTCCCGGTTGCGCGAGGTCTCCCGGTCGATCACCTCGTCGGGCGGGTAGAAGCCGCCGATGCCGCCGGAGGACGGGTACATCTCGAACGTGTAGCCGAAGATCCGCTGGTCGCCCCACAGCCAGTCGTCGATCGAGCCGTCGGTGATGTAGAGGTCCGATGACTGCTGCGGGGTGTAGCCGTTGGTCGCCGCCATCCGCCGGCCGAGGGTGGCGAACGCGTCGGCGTCGCGCGCGGTCAGCCCGGGCGCGGTGTCGGAGTAGGTGTAGCCGTAGGGCCAGAGCACCAGCTCGGAGAAGGTGTGGAAGTCGATGGCCGCGGTGATCTGCTGCTCGCCGCCGACCACCCTCGACCGCACGAAGTCGGCCACGACCTCGACCTCCGGCGCGGACTCCGGGCCGGAGCCGCGGTAGGTGTCGCTGGACGGGGAGCCGGACGAGCCGCCGCAGCAGCCCCACTCGTAGGCCCAGTTGCGGTTGAGGTCGGTGCCGACGTAGGCGCTGCCGGAGTTCGGCTGCCGGTTCTTCCGCCAGCCCGAGTACGAGCCGTTGCGGATGTCGTACTCGCCGCCGTCCGGGTTCATGTCCGGCACGATCCAGATCTCCCGGCTGTTCACCAGGTTCGTGATCCGGCTGTCGGTGCCGTAGTTGTCGGTGAACTCGGCGATCAGGTACAGCGCCATCTCGACGGTCAGGTGCTCGCGGGCGTGCTGGTGGTGGGTGAACAGCACCTCCGGCTCGTCCTCGTCGGTGGCGACGTTGTCGGAGATCTTCACCGCGACGATGTCCCGGCCCTGGTACGAGCCGCCGATGACCCGCTGGCTGATCAGCGTGGGGTGGTCGGCGACGGCGTCGGCGATGACGGCGGTCATCTCGGCGTAGTTGTGGTAGCCGGAGTCCTCCGGTGGAAAGTCCAGCGGCCGGGCGCCGGGGGCGGGTTTCGTGGACTCGCGGGCCTCGACGGTGAGGCCGAGGGCCTCGATCCGGCGGACCTCCTCGGGGGTGGCGGTGACGTCGAGGCCGGCGTGGTCGACGGAGTTGATCGCCGCTCCGGTGCGCGCGATCGCGGTGCGCACGTGGACGTCGATCTCGCCGGTTACGTAGTACTCGGCGGCCGGCCGTTCCGCGGGTTGCGCGGACACGGTGGAGCCGGTGGTGGACAGGACGAGGGACAGGGCGGCCAGCACCCCGGCCGCGACGATGGACGGGCGGGTGTGTCTCACGCGTTCCTCCTGCAGGGGACGCCGGCAGTGGCCGGCGCGGAGGTTGTATTCAGTTGGTCACTCGATGTTTGCCCGCGGGCCGCGCCGCCACAAGCACGGCTTCTTCCCAGTTGACAGTCACCGGATGCCGAGTGCGCGCATGATGCGCAGCGAGCCGGTCATCGCCTTCGCGAACAGGCCGTACGGCAGCCGGCGCGGCGGGTCGAGCAGCGCCACCCGCTGGGTCGCGACGGTCTGCGACTCGGTGTACTTGAGCAGGCCCTCCGCGCCGTGGCGGCGGCCGAGTCCGGACGCGCCGACGCCGCCCATCGGCGCGTCGGTGCTGCCGTAGGCGGACGCGTAGCCGTCGTTGACGTTGACCGTGCCGACCCGCAGCCGCGCCCCGACCGCGGCGGCGCGGCGCCGGTCGCGGCCGAACACGCTCGCGTTCAGGCCGTACTCGGTCCGGTTCGCCAGGGCGACGGCCTCGTCGTCGTCGTCGAACGGGTACAGCGACACCACCGGCCCGAACGTCTCGGCGGCGTGGCAGCGCATGTCCGGGGTGACGTCGGTGAGCACGGTCGGTTCGTAGAAGTACGGGCCGAGGTCCGGGCGCGGGCGGCCGCCGGCGAGCACCGTGGCGCCCTTCGCGCGAGCGTCGTCGACGTGCTCGGCGACGGTGGTGAGGGCGCGTCGGGAGGTCAGCGAGCCCAGGTCGGCGCGGTAGTCGTAGCCGGCGGCCAGGCGCAGCCGCCCGGTCTCGGCGACGAACGCGTCGGCGAACGCGTCGAAGATCGAGTCGTGCACGTAGACCCGTTCCAGCGACAGGCAGAGCTGTCCGGCGTTGGCGAAGCAGCCGCGCACGGCGGCGCGGGCGGTCGCGGGGATGTCGGCGTCGTCGAGGACGAGCAGCGGGTTCTTGCCGCCGAGTTCGAGCGAGCAGCCGATGAGCCGGCGCGCGGCCCGCTCGGCGATCAGGGTGCCGGTGCGGGTGGAGCCGGTGAAGCCGACGTAGTCGCAGGTGTCGACGACCGCGCCGCCGACGGTGGGGCCGTCGCCGAGCACGACCTGGAGCAGACCGGCCGGGAGCCCGGCCCGGTACAGCAGCTCGACGCCGAACAGCGGGGACAGCGGGGTCTGCCGGTCCGGCTTGAGCACCACCGCGTTGCCGGCGACCAGCGCGGGCACCAGGTCACCGATGGACAGCGCGAACGGGTAGTTCCACGGCGCGATGATCCCGACGACGCCCTTGGGGTGGCGGAGCTCGGTGGCGCTGACCGCGCCGGGGAGCGCGCCGGCGCGGCGGCGGGGCCGGAGCAGTCCTGGCGCGGTGCGCAGGTAGTGGCTGGTGACGAGCGCGGGCTCGGCGAACTCCTCGAAGGCGTCCCGGCGGGCCTTGCCGGTCTCGGCCTGGAGCAGGTCGGCGACGGTGTCGCGGTGACGCAGGAGCAGGCGGTGGAACCGCTCGAACACGGCGAGCCGGGTGGCGAGCGGGGTGGCGGCCCAGTCCCGCTGCGCGCGGGCGGCGTGCTCGACGGCGGCGTGCACGTCGTCCGGGGTGGACTCGGGCACGGTGGCCAGGTCGCCGCCGGTGAACACGGCGGTGGTGGTGTGCGTGCCGCCGGACCCGGTGACGCGGGCGCGGAGGGTGTCGAGGAGCTCGTCGGTGAGCGAGGGTGGGCGCATCAGGTGTCGCGGTCGGTGGTGGGGGCGCTGGCGGCGGCGCGGGCCTCGTAGTCGGCGCGGGCCGCGCGCTCGGGGGCGTTGAGGACCTGATCGCCCTTGAACACGCGCAGCACCCACTCGGCGGCGGGACGGGGGAGCAGGCGGGTGAGCTTGTTGACCGGGCCGAGCGAGGCGGGTACGTAGATCTCGAACCGGGGCCTGCGCAGCGCGCCGACGATGGCCGTGGCGACGTCGGCGGCCTCGACCGCCTTGACGAACCGGGCGTCCTGCAGCCCCGCGGCGAGCTCCGTGCGCACCACGGACGGCAGCACGACGGTCACCTCGATGCCGCTACCCCGCAACTCGCCCCGGACGGCCTCGGACAGTCCGACGACGCCGTGCTTGGTGGCGCAGTACGTTGCCCCGCCGGGAAACCCGGCCTTCCCGGCGACGGACGCGATGTTGACGATGTGCCCGGCGCCGCGCGGCCGCATCCGCCTGATCGCCTCGCGGGTGCCGTGGATGACCCCGTGCAGGTTGATCTCCAGCTGCCGCGTGGTCGACCGGTCGGACTCGTCCTCGAACGGCCCGAGCGCCATGATCCCCGCGTTGTTGACCACCACGTCGATCGGCCCCAGCCGCCCCTCCACTTCCTCGAGGAACTTCGTGAACCCGGCCAGGTCGGTGACATCCAACGGAAACGCCGTGGCCCCGATGCGCCGCGCCGTCTCCTCCGCGACGGCCAGGTCGAGATCCCCGATCGCGACCTCCGCCCCGTGCCGCACCAGCGCCTCGGCGGTCGCGGCCCCGATCCCCCGACCCCCTCCGGTGATGACCACGACCTTCCCGGCGAGCGAACGGGGTTGAGCCATCCCGGGCCTCCCAGCGTAGGCAACATACATTCCGGCAGGAATGTAAACCGAGCATCCCAGCCCCGCTATCCGCTGGCAAGCACATCCGCGAGTCGTACGTTCCCGTCGCGCGAGTCGTACGTTCCCGTCGCGCGAGTCGTACCTTCCCGTCGCGCGAGTCGTACGTTCCCATCGCGCAAGTCCCGGGTGCTCAGTTATCCACAACAGGGCGAGTTGTCCACAGCTCGGCTCCGTGCGCCTCCGAAGTGCGTTTTCGGCGGGCAAAGTCGGTGCATGCAGGAATTCCCATCCGGTCTACACGGTGCCCACCGACGCGCTGACCTGGTCCGACACCTCGGCGAGCGAAGCGTGCGGCTGGCACTGCGCGAGGGAGAACTCGTCGCCATCGGTCGTCAGGTACTGGTCGAGCGGGCCCACCAGTTGGACCTCCGCACTCGCGCTGCCGCCGCGTTACTCGTCGCCGGCGACGGCGCTGCCATCACCACCCACACCGCGGCGCTCCTGTTCGGTTGTACGGCGGCCGAAGCCGGCGAGATCCACGTGCTGGTTGGTTACGCGCGGCAGGTCCACCGCACCCCGAGCATGGTCTTTCACCAGGGCCTGCTGGACGAACAGGACGTGGTGGACCTCGATGGGCTCCGGGTCCACGCCTTGGAGCCCGCGATCGCCGACCTGTTGTGCCGCGCCCGTCGACGCACCGCTCTGGCCTGCATGGACCAGGCGCTCGCGCTGACTCCGCGCTTCGAGCGGGCGGAGTTCCGGGCCGAGGTTCTGCACCGGATCCTCACCCGTCGGGACCCTCGTGGGCGACGTCGCGGCGAGATCCTGCTGCTGTTGGCCAGTGGGCTCGCGGAGTCTCCGGCGGAGAGCTGGATGCTGCTCGGGTTCTTCGATTTCGGGTTGCCGATTCCCGCGCAGCAGCTGCCGGTCCTGGATTTGGACGGTCACGAGCGCTACCGGCTGGACTTCGCATGGGAGGAGGCGCGGGTGGCGGTCGAGTACGACGGCTACTCCGCTCACGTCGATCGAGCGGCTGCCGACTCGCTCCGGCAGGCCGACCTCGAGCGGCGCGGATGGACCGTCCTACGAGCCAACGCGGAGGATCTGCGTGATCCCTCACGTCTGCACGCGGCAGTGCATGCCGCGCTGGTGCGCCGGAGATTCGCGGCGTAGCGGTCGGGACGTACGGGAGCGTACGACTCGCGCGACGGGAACGTACGACTCGCGGGACGGGAAGGTACGACTCGCGAGGAGGTCGGTGGTGAGGCGGTCGGCGTCGCGGTCGGGGATGTCGGTGCTGCCGGTGAGGCGGGGGGCGGGGTGGCGGTGGTGGTTGCGTTCGAGGGCGTAGACGAGGAGGGCGATGACCAGGGCGGTGACGAGAAGTTCCATGGCGTTAAGTTTGCGCTCGGTGTGATCCTGCCACTAGTGGCAGAAAGGACCTTGTGCGTCGATATTCTGCCAACGTAGGGTCGGGGTGTGTTGGAGACCGTGGCCGTGGTGCTGATGGACGACGTCACACCGTTCGAGTTCGGCGTGCTGTGCGAGGTGTTCGGGATCGACCGCACCGAGGACGGCGTGCCGCGGGTCGACTTCCTCGTCTGCGGGGAGGAGCCGGGGATGCCGCTGCGGACCAGTGTCGGCGCGCGGCTCACCCCCGAGTACGGGCTCGACGCCGTCGCCCGCGCCGACCTCGTCGCGGTGACCGGCGTGAAACTGCGCGACGAGGACCAGTACCCGGTCGCCGTGCTCGAGGTGCTGCGGGCGGCCGTCGCCCGCGGGGCCACCGTGCTGTCGGTGTGCAGTGGCGCGTTCGTGCTCGGCGCGGCCGGGCTGCTCGACGGCCGGCGGTGCACCACCCACTGGCGATATGTCGACCAACTCGCCGAGCGCCACCCCGACGCGCTGCTCGACCCGGACGTCCTGTTCGTCGACGACGGCAACGTGATCACCAGCGCCGGCACCGCCGCCGGCATCGACGCGTGCCTGCACCTGGTCCGCCGCGAGCAGGGCTCCGCCGCGGCCAACGCGATCGCGCGCCGCATGGTCGTGCCGCCCCAGCGCGACGGCGGCCAGCGCCAGTACATCGAGCTCCCGATCCCCGAGTGCACCGCCGACAGCCTCTCCCCGGTGCTCGCCTGGATGCTCGACAACCTCGCCATCGACCACACCGTCGCCG
Source organism: Actinophytocola gossypii (assembly GCF_025165815.1). Lineage (GTDB taxonomy): Bacteria > Actinomycetota > Actinomycetes > Mycobacteriales > Pseudonocardiaceae > Actinophytocola > Actinophytocola gossypii. Next base: position 429,684 of record NZ_JAFFZE010000006.1, read on the forward strand.
CGCTCGCCGGCCGGGCGCGGATGTCCGAGCGCACGTTCGCCCGCCGGTTCGTCGCCGAGACCGGGACCACGCCGCACCGCTGGCTGACCATGCAACGCGTCCTGCACGCGCGCCGCCTGCTCGAGGACACCCGGCTGCCGGTCGAGGACATCGCCGCGCGCTGCGGGTTCGGCTCGGCGGCGTTGCTGCGGCACCATTTCAACCGCGTCGTCGGCGTCGCGCCGAAGGACTACCGCCGCACGTTCGGCGCCGTCCACTCCGGACCGGAACTCGAGCGGTCGTCGAGCGGCGCCCAGCAGAATCGGTGACGAGGTTGACGATTGCCTCGCAGCGGGGTCGTGGTGCGCTCGTGTGCGCTCGCCCCGCGCGCGCGTTCCGCGCTATACCTGGTTTCGTGAGACGTGAGCAGCAGATCGACACGTACGTCGACTCGTGGAACGAGCCGGACGTCGATCAGCGGCACGTGCTGATCGAGTCCGCGTGGGCGGCCGAGTGCACCTACCACGCACCGGCCGTCGAAGCCCGTGGGTACGTCGCCATCAGCGACAACATCACACGCATCCAGCGCAAGTACCCGAACCGCGTGTTCTGCCGGACCAGCGACGTGTTCTCCCACCGCGAGCGCGCCCGCTACACCTGGGCGATGCTCGACCCGGCCGGCTCGGCCACCATCGCCGGCGTCGACTACGCCCTGTTCGACGAGGACGGCAAGCTACGCCGCGTCACCTGCGTCTACGACCGCAAACCCCGCCCCGGCGAACTCTGAACCGTCAGGCCGCGAGTGCGGTCACCGGTGCGCCGATGGCCTCGACCGCGCCGGGTAGGACCGTCAGGCGGCGGGGGCCGGGTGCCGGCTGGATGACCTCGCCGTCGTGTTCGAACCACAGTGGACGGTCGTCGGTGCGTTCCAGGACGACGGTGCGGCCACGGGTGTAGCGCACGCCGGGGAGATCCGCGTGGGCGCCGTGCCTGGTCCTGGCCAGCATCTCCGGCAGGCCGTGCTCGCCGCCGATCACGCACACGTCCAACAGGCCGTCGTCGAGGGCGGAGTGGGGGAGCAGCTTGAACTCGCCGCCCCGGTACCGGCTGCCGCCGACGTTCACCACCAGCGTCGATCCACTGTGGACCTCTACGCCGTCGACCACGACCCGCCCCGGGTACGGGCGGTAGTCGGGCGCCAGCGCGGCGATGGCCTCCTGGTACGACGTTCCGGCGGCCTTCGCGGCGTGGATCACCTGGGCGGAGAACCCGGTGCTCGCGCCGGCCAGGACCAGCCGGTCGTCCAGCCGGGCCAGGTCGAGGCGCCGGGGTGGCAGGCCGGAAAGGGCTTGCCGCAACGCCGAGGGCCACGGTGTGCGGCCCCAGAGCGACCGGTACATCGAGTTCGCCGTTCCGCCGGGTACCACCATCATCGGCGCCGGGCGCCACGCGGTCGCCAGGCCGGCGGCGACCTCGCGGGCCGTGCCGTCGCCGCCGACCGAGACCACCAGGTCGGCGGGGCACCCCCGCGCGATGGACGTCGCCTCGCCGGGGGACGTCGTCCAGCGCACCGACACCGGCCGCCGGCACGCGCGGACCACCCGCCACACCAGTTCCCTCGACGCCCCGCCCGCGGCGGGGTTCGCGATCACCAGGACCCGCACGTCAACCACCTCGGTTCGCGGTCAGCACCAGCACGGCGTTCTGCCCGCCGAAGCCGAACGAGTTGCTCGTCGCCGCCGCGACCGGAACCGACCGTGCGGCGCCGTGCACGACGTCGATGTCCAGGTCCGGATCGTGACCGGACACGTTCGCGGTCGGCGGCACCACCGACTCCTCGACGGACAGCACCGCGCACGCGGCGTCGATCGCGCCGGCCGCACCCAGCGCGTGCCCGGTGACGCCCTTGACCGACGTCACCGCCGGCCCGTCCGGGAACAGCCTGCGCAGCACCCCGGCCTCCGCCGCGTCGCCCGCCGGGGTGGACGTGGCGTGCGCGTTCACGTGGTCCACATCGGACGGACGAAGCTCCGCGTCGGCGAGGGCGGCCCGGATCGCGGCCTCCGCGCCCGCCCCGGTGGGATCCGGCGCGGTGGCGTGGTGCGCGTCGGCCGTCGCGCCGTAGCCGCTGACCCGAGCCCGGACCCGGGCGCCGCGTGCCAGCGCGTGCTCGGGCCGTTCCAGGACCAGCACCCCGGCACCCTCGGCGGCGACGAACCCGTCCCGGTGACGCTCGAACGGGCGTGACGCGGCCGCCGGGTCGTCGACGCGGGCCGACAACGCTCCCATCCGGGTGAACCCGGCCACGATCGGCTGGCACAGGCCGGCCTCCGCCCCACCGGCCAGCACGATGTCGCAGCGGTCGGCCCGCAGCAGCTCCCGCGCGGTGCCGATCGCGGTGGTGGCCGACGCGCAGGCGGTCGTGGTCACCAGGTTCGGGCCGTGCGCGCCGGTGTCCATCGCCAGGTAGCCGGCGACCATGTTCACCCCCATCATCGGGATGAGCAGCGACGACATCCGCCCGGCACCCTCGTCGAGCAGGGTGCGGTGCTGGGCGGTGAACGTGCCGACGCCGCCGAGCGCGTTGCCCATCACCACGCCCACCCGCGTGCCGTCCCACGACGCCGGATCCAGGCCGGCGTCGGCGACCGCCTCCCGCGCGGCGACCAGTGCGAGGTGCACGTACCGGTCCAGCCGCCAGGCGGTCCGCCGGCCGAGCAGCGCGTCCGCGTCGAAGCCGGGCACCCGGCAGCTGAGGTCCACCGGCAGCCCGGCGAGCGCCGGGTCCCGCGCCGCGGCCGGCCGGCCGGCACGGATCGCGCGCCAGCTCGCCTCGACCCCGATCCCGCCGGGGGTGACCAGGCCGAGCCCGGTCACCGCCGCGTGGAAGGTGCTAGCCATCCTGGCCGACACCTTTCGCCGACAGCAGGGCGAGCGCGTCCGCCACCCGGGCGCGCGGCGTCACCGCGTCCTCGGCGATGACGACGCCGAACTCCTTCTCCAGCACCAGCGCGAACTCCACGATGGCCAGCGAGTCGAGGTCGAGCGCGGCGAACGTGGCGTCCGGGGTGACCTCGTGCTCCTCGACGCCGAAGTAGCCCACCAGGATCTCCGACAGGCGGTCGAGCACGGTTGTCGACATGTCGTCCTCCTTCATCCGGCCTCGATGTCCGGCCAGCGCAACACGGTCGACCCCCAGGTCAGCCCGCCGCCGAAGGCGCCGAGCAGGACTCGTTGTCCGGCCACCAACTCCCCGTTCCCGGCGGCCGAGGCGAGCGCGAGCGGCACCGACGCGGCCGCCGTGTTGCCGACCTGGTCGATGTTGCGGACGAACTTCGCCACCGGTTGCCCGAGCATGTCCGCGACGCCGTTGATGATCCGCGCGTTGGCCTGGTGGATCACGAACCGGTCGATGTCGGCCAGGCCGAGCCCGGCACGCCGCAGCAGGGCCTGCGCCGACCCGGCCATCTGGAAGATCGCCTTGCGGAACACCGCCTTGCCGGCCATGGTGAAGAACTCCGCACCGGGCGGCGCCGGCTCCCTGGTCGACCGCTGCCGCGAGCCGCCGGCCGGCACCATGATCAGGTCGGCGTCCTGGCCGTCGCTGCCCAGGTCGAACGGCCCGAGCGCGCCCGGCTCGTCCGCGTCACCCGCCCGCAGCACCACCGCGCCCGCGCCGTCACCGAAGATCGCGGCGGTCGCGCGGCAGTCCGGGTCGACGATCGTGGAGAACGTGTCCGCGCCGACCACCAGCACCCGCTCGGCCACCCCGGACGCGATCAGCCCCGTGCCGGAGGCGAGCCCGTACAGGAACCCGGTGCACACGGCGTTGACGTCGAACGCGGCGCACCGGTCGAGCCCGAGCCGGTGCGCGACCCCGGGCGCGGTCGCCGGGCACGGCCGGTCCGGCGTCGTGGTGGCGAGCACGAGCGCGTCGACCGTGTCGGTGTCGGCGGACTTGAGCGCCCGCTGCCCGGCCTCCACGGCCAGGTCCGACGTGGCCATCCCCGCCTCGACGACGTGCCGCTGCCGGATCCCGGTCCGCCCGTGGATCCACTCCTCGGACGTCCCGAGCCGCGCCGCGATCGACGCGTTCGGCACCACGGCCGGCGGCACCCACGTCCCCAGTCCACACAGGACAGCGGAGGTCATAGTGCCTCCTCCAGCCCGATGTGTCTCAGCCGCGACTCCTTCATCTCCGTCGACCAGCGGTCGGCGGTGGCGAGCCGTTCCTCCGGCGTCGTGTCGACCAGCCGGCGGCCGGGCCAGACCTCGTAGTCCCCGACCAGCGACCGGTACCGGTCGAGGCCCTCCTGGAACAGGATCTCCCGGCGCAGCACCATGTCGTGCACCGGCAGCACCGACCACATCCGCATCCCCTCGCGGATCAGCGACACCACGCGCGGCCGGTCGGCCGGGTGCGCCAGCAGGTGCTCGCGGGCGATCGACGCGCCGACGGTCAGGTGCCGGATCTCGTCGATGCCCGCGCCGCGGTCGATCTCCGCCGCCACCGGGTTCAGCGGCCGCCACTTGCGCTCGGACAGCTCCGCGGCCGGCGCAAGCGCGCCCTCGATGATGATCGCCATCATCACCACGCCGCCGACGAAGTCGTCCCGCATCACCGACAGGCCGAACTCCTCCAGCGGATCCAGGATCGCGGCGATGTCGTCGCCGGCGGCCGCGTCGAGGTCGGTGACGCCGAGGACACGCAGGTGGTCGCGGAACACCATCGCGTGCCTGGCCTCGTCGAGCACCTGGGTGGCGTAAAACTCCATCGTGTCGGTGTCCGGTGCGAGGCCGACCAGGAACGACAGCGCCCGCGCCGCCTTGTCCTCGGCCACCGTCCGGAACGCGTACTCCCGCACCAACGCGTCCCGCAGCGGGCCTGGCTCGAACATGTGCGCCGGCACGGTCAGCGCCGGGTCGTACCCGTCCGGGCGGCCGGCCAGTGTCCCTTGTGGAACGTTCGTCAGCCAGTACCGCAGGTTCGCGTCCCGCGCGGTCAGCTCGACGCTCGTCGCGCCGTCCAGCAGCGACGGCGCCGAGTCCCAGTCGGTGATCACGACGCCGCCTCGAACGGCTCGGCGAACGGCTTGAGCGTGCTGCCGAACAGCGCCCGGTCGCCGCACAGGTGGATCGGGATCGCCAGCAGCGCCCACTCCCAGCCGGCCACCAGCACCCACACCGCGACCACCACCGCGTGGGTGACGAAGCTGTGCATCACGTTGTAGAGCACGTAGTACGCCTTCGCGATCCGCTCGCCACCGGCGCGGTGGTGCGCGACCAGGCCGGGCAGGTACCCGACGACGTCGATGACGGCGAACAGCACCACCGCCGGCAGCCACCGCACCTCGCCGAGGTGTAGCACGAACAGCGCGACGCAGACCGCGAGCGCGATCCCGTGCTCCAGGCGCAGCACGGCGCTCGTCGCCCGCGTGTCGACGTGAACCGCGGCGGTCATCAGGCGATCCGTTCCAGGTCGCTGAGTGCTTCGGCACCTTCCTGCACCGTGGTCGGCCCGAACAGGCCGGTGAGCACGTCGCACACCACGCGCTTGATCACCCGCTCCGCGATCGGATCCATGATCCCGGCCATGCTCTCGATGCCGAAGTCCCAGGCCGCGGTGAACCGGACCACGCAGCCGCGGATGCCCGGCACCAGTTGCCAGGCGCCGGAGAACGCCGCGAAGTCACCGGTGACCTGCTCGAACCCGATCCGCAACCGGTCCCGGTCGACGGTGTCCCGCTCGGTCCAGCGCAGCAGCCCGCGCCGGAAGTGCACCACCCAGTCGCTCTCGTCGGCCCGGGACCGGACCTCGCGCACGTCGGCGGCGAGGCTGGGGAAGCGTTCGAAGTCGGCGATCCTGGTCAGCGCGGTGCGCGCGTTCCGCACCGGGATGCGTACGGTCAGTGCCACGTTCCGCATGCTCTGCCCTCCTCAGTTCAGCACCGCGTGCGCGGCGTGCTCGAACGCGTCCAGCAGGAACCGCACCTCGCGGTCGTCCAGCAGCGCGGGCGGGGTCAGCCGCAGCACCCGGTCGGCGTTGAGCGAGTGGTTGGCCACCACCCCGGCCGCCAGCAGCTCCAGCAGCAGCTCACCGGCCAGCCCGTCGACCGCGCACTCGATCCCGATCAGCAGGCCGGCTCCGCGCACCTCGGCCACCCGGTCGCCGAGCACGTCGCCGAGCAGGCGCCGCAGCTCACCGACCAGCCGGTCGCCCAGGGCCGCCGCCCGCGGGACCAGCCCGTCCTCCCGGATCGCCGCGACCGCCCCGCACACCGCGGCCATGCCCAGCGGCGCGGCGGAGAACGTCGAGGTGTGGATGAACGGATCCCGGTCGAACGGCGCGAACGCCGCCTCGGTCGCCACCAGCGCCGACACCGGCAGCACCCCGCCGCCGAGCGCCTTGCCGGCCAGCAGCACGTCCGGCACCACACCCTCGCGGTCCGCGCCCCACCAGTGCCCGAGCCGGCCCAGGCCGGTCTGGATCTCGTCGAGCACCAGGAACGCGTCGTGCTCGCGGCACACCCGCGCCACCGCGCGCAGGTAGCCGGGCGGCGGCACGACCACCCCCGCCTCGCCCTGCACCGGCTCGACCAGCACGCACGCCTCGCCGGGAACGGCGGCGAGCGCGTCGGACAGCGCCGCCACGTCGCCGAACGGCACGTGCGTGACGTCCGGCAGCAGCGGCCGGAACGGTTGCTGGAACACCGGCCGCGCGGTGACCGACAGCGCGCCCATGGTCTTGCCGTGATAACCGTCCACCATGGACACCAGGTGCCGTTTGCCGTGCGCGCGGGCCAGCTTGATCGCCGCCTCGACCGCCTCCGCGCCACCACAGGCGAAGTGCACCCGCGACAGCCCGGCCGGCGTCGTCGACACCAGCGCCTCCGCCGCACGGGCGGCCGTCGGCTCCAGCAGCAGCCGGGTGCCCACCGGGTTCGTGTCCAGCTGCGCCCGCACCTCGGCCAGCACGCGCGGGTGCCGGGCGCCCATCAGGAAGACCCCGTAGCCACCGCAGTTCAGCAGCTCCCGCCCGGACCGGGTGCGCACCCACGCGCCCGCCGAGCCGACCTCGACGTCGCCGCCGAACAGCTCGCCGAGCGCGGCCCGCCCGGACGAGAGGTGCCGCCGATACCCCTCGAGCACCGGGTCCGCGACCGACAACATCAGGCCACGACCATCGGGTAGCCGGCGTAGTAGTCGAGCAGCCCGCCCGCGGCGCTGGTCCGCGACGGCGGGTGGAACGCGATCGCCTGCGCGGCCGACGCCAGGTAGGCGACGTCGCCGGTGGCGATGAACGCCATCCCGCCCAGCAGCTCGACGGCCTGGCCGACCGTGGCGGTCACCGCGTCCTGCACCGCGTACCGGGTGACCAGCGCGGCGGCCAGGGTGTCGTTGTCGGTCTCGCCGTCCATCATCCGCCGAGCCAGGCCCTCGGTGAGCGCGGCCGCCGACTCGATCCGGACCGCCAGCGCAGCCCGCTCCGACACGCCGCCCCGGGCGCCGTGCAGGACCTTCTCCACCAGCAGGCTCGCGATGCCGGTGTAGGCGGCGCACACGGTGAGCTGGAACCAGATCAGCCCGACGGTGGTCAGCCGGTCCATCGCGTCCGCGAGCTCCGGCTCGGGCGCGATGATCTGCTCGGGGGAGACCAGCACGTCGGACAGCCGCACCTCGTTGCTCTCCGCCCCGGCCAGCGCGAACGTCGACCAGAACGGGTGCACCGAGATGCCCGGGGTGTCCGCCGGCAGCAGGAGCAGGCCCATCGCGCTCGACCCGTCCGGCCGGGGAACCGCCACGCTCGCGGTCAGCAGGTCCATCGACGCCGACAGGCTGCACGGCTTCTTCGCGCCGTTCACCAGGTACCCGCCGTCGACCGGGGTGGCCGCCATGGTCGGGGACAGGATGCCCTGCGCGGTGCGACCCTCGGCGAACCCGGAGGCCACCAGCAGCTTCTCGTCGACCACCCGGCGCAGGAGTAGTTCGTCCACATCGGATCCGTCGCGGACCAGCTCGGCGACCGCGAACAGGGTGCCGAGGGAGAAGTGGTGCATCATCGTGGCGACCGTCATCGACGGCGCGGTCGCCGCCAGCGCCCGGACCACCCTGGCGGCGTCCAGCGGCGAGGCGTCCAGTCCGCCGAACGCTCCCGGCACCAGCAGGTTCGTGCCGCCGTGTGCGCGGAAGATCTCGATCGCCGGGCTGTCCTCGGACTCCAGCTCCGGCAGCGGGATCTCGGTGAGCTGTTGGCGCAGACCGGGGAGGAGCTTGTCGCACACCTGGCGGTCGGCCTCCATGAACTGCATCTATCGCCCCAATCGGTAGCTGTCGAAGACGGCCGCGCGCGGCCGGATCCCGGTCGCGCGGGAGATGCCCTGCAGGTGCGAGGTGCGCAGCGCGGGGTAGTTGGCCTCGCCGAACACGCCGCCGGTGAGCCCGGTGCCGCCGTGCGTCGGCAGGAAGGGCAGCCAGCCCAGGTGTGAGTCGTTGACCTTCAGCAGGCCGCCGTTCCCGGTACGCGCGAGGAACCTCTCGACCACGGCGTCGTCGCCGGCCCACAACGAGTTCCGCAGCCCGTACCGGTTGGTGTTCACGTGGGTGAGCACCCGGTCGAGCAGGTCCGGGCCCGGCTCGGGGACGATCACCGGCAGCAGCGGGAAGAACGTCTCCTCGGCCACCGCGGCGATCCGCCGTGCCCCGGCCAGACCGTCCACCCGCACCACCGTCGGCTCCAGGAACGGTCCGGTGTCCGACGGTTCGCCGTCGACCTCCAGCCGCCGCCCGCCGCACACGAGCGCCGCGCCCCGGTCGAGCGCGTCCCGCACCAGCGCGAAGAACCGCTCGGCGCGCAGCACGGGGGAGAGCAGCACGCCCTCCTCGTCGGGGTACCCGGGCCGGACCTCGCGGGCCGCGACCGTGAGCCGCGCCAGCAGGTCGTCGGCGATGTCGGGGTGCGCGACGACCTGGTTGGGCGCCAGGCAGAGCTGGCCGGAGCCGTAGAAGGCCTCGGTGAGCGCCTCGACGGCGAGGCCGAGGTCGGCGTCGCGCCAGACGACCACGCAGTCGTTGCCGGCCAGCTCCAGGATCGGCTTCTTGCCCATGGCCACGCACTCCCGCTCCAGCTCAAGGCCGCGTTCGACGTCGCCGGTGTAGAAGACGTCGTGCACGTCCGGGCTGTCCAGCCAAGCGCGCAGCACCGGGCCGGGGCGGGCGCAGAAGAAGTTCAGCGTGCCGGGCGGCGCGCCAAGCTCGGCCAGCGCGGGCAGCACCAGCTCGCGCAGCGCGAACAGGACGCCGAGCGGGGCGCTGCGCGGGGCGCGCACGACCACGGCGTTGCCGGCCAGCAGCGGGGTGACGCCGAGCAGCGCGCTCGCGGCCGGCGCGTTGCGGGGCGGGTCGACGCAGACGACGCCGTCGGCGACCCGCCGGATCGTCAGCTCCCGGTCGCCGTGCCGGACCGTGCGGTGCAGCTGGCCGGCGAGGTGGTCCAGGGTCTCGCGGCTGAACAGGTCGAGCACGCCGCCGACCTGCCAGCGGGCCAGCGCGACCGGGATGCCCTCGGCGACCAGCAGGTCCACCAGCTCAGGCGCGCGTTCCCGGACCCGTTCGCGGACCAGGTGCCCGAGCCGGATCCGGGTCGCGAGCGGGGTCGCCGCCCACTCGGGTGCCGCCGCGGCGGCCGCCCGGGTGGCCGCGGCGACGGTCTCCGCGTCGGCGATCGCGCACCGGCCGACCACTCCGTCGGTGGCGGCGTTCTCACCCTGGTCGAGCCGGCGCTTGCGGGTCATGCTGGCGAAGACGTCGGTGAGCACCGACCGGGCGGCGACGGTGTGCAGGTGACGCGCGGAGTCGACGTCCCGGCCGGCCACGTGCGAGAGGTACGTGGGGACCGGGGCGTCGGGCGTCCGCGATACGTCGATCGCCACACTCAGCGTCACCGGGTTTCCTTTGCCTGCCGATTTTTCACGTGCTCGAAATCGAGTCTGACAAAGAGGTCTGATGGTGTGCTGACAACGGGCTCGGAGTAGCGTTGTCGCAGGTCAGGGGCGGGGCGATAATCGCGGCTATGGAGACTCTGGCACCGGAAATCCTCGAGTTGGTTTCCCGTTGTTCCGACAACCCGAGCGCATTCCTCGCCCTGAACGACGGCAACCGCCGGTTCGCCGCCGAGGGTGGGGTGGTGGTGTACCGGGAGGCCGGCCGGTACCTGGTGGCCTTCGGCGGCCCGATCGGCCCGGACCCGGCGGCGCTGCTGGCCAGGTTCCGCGCGTTCGCCGCCGGGCGGCGCAGGAAGGTGGTGGCGATCCAGGTCCAGGGGTCCGAAGTGGACACCTTCACCTCGGCCGGGTTCACGGTGAACCAGGTCGGCGCCTCCTACGCGGTGGACCTGCGGGAGTTCACCCTGCGCGGGTCGCGGTTCGTCCGGCTGCGGAACAAGGTGTCCCGGGCCGTGCGCGCCGGCGTCGAGGTGGCCGAGGTGCCGTTCGAGGCCCACGCCGGCGAGCTGGCCGAGTTGGACGCGGCGTGGTCGCGGGGGAAGGGGAAGCCGTTGGAGTTCCTGGTCGGGCAGCTCGGCGGGCCGGCGCAGCGGTACCGGCGGCTGTTCGTGGCCAGGGTCGGCGGGCGGGTGACCGGGTACGTGTCGTACTCGCCGGCGTACGGGAGCAGGCCGGGATGGCTGCACGACCTGTCCCGGCGACGGCCGGACGCGCCGCCCGGGGTGATGGAGGCGGTCAACACCAGCGCCATCGAGACGTTCCTGGCCGAGGGCGCGTCGTGGCTGCACTTCGGGTTCACCCCGTTCACCGGCCTGGACCCGGCGTGCGAGGACCCGTCGGCGAGCCGGTGGTTCCGGTGGCTGGTCGGCCAGCTGGCGGTGCGCGGGGCCGCGGTGTACCCGGCGGCGACCCAGCTCGCGTACAAGCGGAAGTGGGCGCCGCACGCGGTGCTGCCCGAGTACGTCGCGTTCTCCCACGGCGCGAGCCTGTCCGCCTTCGTCCAGGTCTTCCGGGCGGCGAACGCCTTGTAGGCGGATGTGGGGCGGCTCGTGGACGGGTCGCGGGATCAGGCGGGTGTCACCGGGGTGTCAGGCGGGTCGCCGAGCATCGTCGGCGGGGTCAGGGAGAGGAGGAGGGGGCGATGGTGGTGCGACAGGTGACGCCGGTTCCCGGGAACACGGTGATCTTCAAGTTGTTCGGTTCGGTCGGGCTGGTGTCCGGCGGACGGTTGCTGGCGATCCAGGGCGAACGGCAGCGCACGTTGCTCGCGACATTGTTGATCAATTCCGGAAAGGTCGTGACCAAGGAACAGTTCTTCGAGGAACTGTGGGAGGGGCGCGTGATCGCGAAGGCGAACAACGCGCTGCAGGCCCTGGTCACCCGGCTGCGGAAACTGCTGCGGACCACGTTCGGGCCGGAGTTCGCCGCCGAGCGGCTGGTCACGCTGCCCACCGGCTACGTGCTGCACGCCGAACCGGACGAGATCGACGCGAAGCTGTTCGAGCGGCTGGTGGCGCTGGCGCACGCGCAGCTCGGCCCGAATCCGGTGCGGGCCCGCGACCTGCTCACCGAGGCGCTGGAGCTGTGGGACGGGCCGGTGCTGGAGGGGGTCAGCGGCGGGCCGATGTGCCACAGCTCGGTGCTGCACTACGAGGAGAGCCGCCTCGCCGCCATCGAGGACAAGTTCCACGCCTGTGTCGTGGCCGGCATCGAGGGTGGCGTGATCAGCGAGCTGAAGAAGATGGCCATGCTCTACCCGTGGCGGGAACGGCTGGCCGAGATGCTGATGATCGCGCTCTACCGCTCCGGGCGGCAGGCCGACGCGCTGCGCGAGTACAACGTGGTGCGCCGCAGGCTGGTCGACGAGCTGGGCATGGAGCCGTCCGCCATGCTGCAGGACCGGATGCAGGCGATCCTGAACCACGATCCGTCACTGGATCTCGTTCCGGAGGTTGGGCGCCGCGCGGCTACCGGATAGGTCGTTGCCTGCGGAACGTGTGCCACGCACAGTCACCCTTTGGCGCTCCTTGCGCGTCACTAAACGCGCAGCGTGACGGCTGTTGACCTGGGAAAAAGTTACCGATCTTGAAACCGACCAACCGGTCGGTTTCCTATTGACAAACCGCCCGGTCGGTTTTGTATTCTCGAGGAGCGACCGAGCCGATGTCGATCAGAAGCGGTTGGCAGTCGGTCGTCACAGGCCACAGGAGACCGAAGTGGACATTGACGTTTTAGGGCCGTTAGCCGCTCGTCAAAGTGGCACGTCGGTGGTCCCCACCGCCGCGAAGCCCCGCAAGGTGCTGGCGATGCTGACCGTTCACGCCGACCAGGTCGTGCCGATGGCGTCGCTGTTCGAGGAGCTGTGGGGCGAGGACATCCCGCGCAGCGCCAACACCACCGTCCAGACCTACATCCTGCACCTGCGAAACCTCATCGGTGCCGCACTCGACCAGTCGAGCACCGACGGCCCGGTCGACGCCAAGCGGGTGCTCGTCACCTACCCTGGTGGCTACCTGCTGGACACGATGGGAGGCCGGGTCGACGTGCGCGAGTTCGACCGCCTCGCCGCCCTCGGTCACCGGGCCCGCGAGATGGGGGACTACGACGCCGCGTCCCGCCACTTCAACGACGCGCTGGCCGTCTGGCGCGGCCGCGCCCTGGTCGACGTGCAGACCGGCCCGCTGCTGGAGGTCGAGTCGCACCGCCTGGAGGAGGCGCGACTGAACGTCCTGGACCGCCGCATCGACGCCGACCTGCGGCTCGGCCGGCACCACGAACTGCTCGGCGAGCTGGCCGGGCTGGTCGGGCGCTACCGCACGCACGAGGGCCTGCACGCGCATCTCATGCTCGCGCTGTACCGGTCCGGCCGGCGTGGCGAGGCGATCGACGTGTACCGGAGGATGCGCACCGGTCTGGTCAACGAGCTCGGCCTGGAGCCGTCACCGGGCCTGCGTCGCCTGCAGCACGCGATCCTGATGTCCGACCGCAGGCTGGCCGAGGTGGGCACCGAGGCGGCGGCGCTGGACCGGGCGGGTTGACGGTGGTGTCCCCCCGCACGAAAGATCCACTGAGCTGAGTGGACCTGGGCCTGGACGTGACGTGACAAAACAGTCGAGATCCGAGAACACGCGGTTGCACCTCGTGCGTTCCGCGGCGGACCTGTTCGACCGCAACGGGTTCTCGGGCGCGACATTGGAGGACGTCAGCCGGGCGGCGGGGGTCACCAAGGGGGCCTTCTACTTCCACTTCTCCTCCAAGGACGAGTTGGCCGGTGCGATCCAGGCCGAGGCGTGCACCCTGCTGCGCGGCGCGGTGTACCGGGCGTTGCGGGACGGTCGGGCGGTGCTGCAGGCGCTGGTCGACCTCACCCACGAGGTCGCGCACTGGCTGGAACACGAGGCGGTGGTCCGCGCGAGCCTGCGCACCGCGCGCGAGTGCGGGCATCGCGGGGCACCGTTCCTCGACTTCTACGTCGACCTGCAGTCGGCGGTGGAGACGATGCTGATCAGTGCCGAGCAGGCGGGCGAGATCAGGGAGTCGGTCGCCGTCGCGCAGGCGAGCACGCTGGTACTGACCATGTGCGCGGGCGTGGAGATGCTGTGGTGGTCCGGGATCCGCCAGGGCAGTGTCCGGGAGAGCCTGCGCGACATGTGGGCGCTGATCCTGCCCGGTGTCGCGGCCGGCGGGGGCAGCGACGTCGATCCGGGTGGGCGGCTGGAGCCGGGTTAGCTCTTCGGCGTGCCGGCCGTGCTCCAGGGCATCGGCAGCCGTCCGGTGACCGGGACCGGGGCGGGGCCGGACACCTCGTCGAGGCGGGCCAGCGCCTCCGGCGGGAGGTCGAGCGTGAGGCCGGGGAGCGCCTGCCGGTACTGGTCGACCGTACGCGGGCCGAGCACGACCGACGTCACCTCGGTGCGGGCCCGCACCCAGGCGACCGCGACCGCGGCCGGGGTGGTGCCGAGGTCGGCCGCCACCGCGCACACCGCGTCGGCGACGTGCAGGTTGTGCGCGCTGAGCTGCCCGTCGACCCACCGGCGCGTCACGTCGGTGTCCCTGGCGAGGAGCTTCCCCATGCGGGAGGCGGGATCCGGGTCGGTGCCGGACCGGTAGCGCCCGGTCAGCACACCGCCGCCGAGCACCCCGTAGGCGACCGCGCCGAGCCGGTGCGTCGCGCACGCCGGCAGGATCTCCGCCTCCACGTCCCGGCGGAGCAGCGAGTAGTGCGTCTGCAGGCCGACCAGCGGGGTGCCGCCGACCCGCTCGGCCGCCCACTGCGCCTCGACGATCTGCGCGGCGGTGAAGTTGGACGCGCCGAGGTAGCGCACCTTGCCGGCGCGGACGAAGCCGTCGAGGGTGGCCATGGTCTCCTCGATCGGGGTGACCGGGTCCCACTGGTGGCACTGGTAGAGGTCGACGTGGTCGGTGTCGAGCCGGCGCAGGCTCGCCTCCAGCGCGCGGGTCAGGTGCGCGCGGGACAGGCCGCGCTCGTTCGGGCCGGGGCCGTGCGGCTGGTACGCCTTGGTGGCGATGACGACCGCGTCCCGCCGGCCCCGCACGGCGGCGCCGACGATCCGCTCGGACTCGCCCGCGTTGTAGTTGTCGGCGGTGTCGAGGAAGTTGTGGCCGGCGTCGAGGAAGGCGTCGATGACCGGGCGCGCCTCGTCGGCCGGGACGCCGATGCCCCAGGCGGTGCCGAAGTTGGCGGTGCCGAGGCACGCACCGGAGACGCGCAGCCCGGAGCGGCCGAGCGGGCGGAAGTCAGCCATCCTCGAACTCCTTGACGCCGCTGCGTACCGGTCGGGATGGTAGTCCGGATCAGGTTGGGGCGCGGGGGTTTTCGGGAGGATCCGATGGGAAGTTCACGAGATCGTATCCGGTTCCTGCGGGACCTGCGCTCGGTGCGCCGGTACGCCGAGGCGCTTGTTCCGGCGGAGGTCGTCGCGGACCTGCTGGAGGTCGCCCGGTGGACCGGCAGCTCGGCCAACCGGCAACCGTGGGAGCTGGTGGTGGTCCGCGACCCGGCGACCCGGCGCGCCCTGGCCGAGGCGGGCGCAACCCCCGGACACGTGCCACTGGCCGACGCGCCGCTCGTGATCGCCGTGGTGCTCGACTCGCCGTCGTCCGCCTTCGACGGCGGCCGCCTCTGCGAGCGCCTGCTCCTGGCGGCGTCCGCGCACGGCCTCGGCGCGAGCCTCGTCGGCTTCAAGGCCGAGGCGGAGTCCAAGGCCAAGGCCGTCCTCGGGGTACCCCCGGACCGAGCGCTCCCGAGGGTGGTCGTCGCCGGCTACCCCGCGGCCCCGACCGCCCGCCTGGTCAGCGCCGAACGCTCCGCCGACCCCCGCCTCCCCCTGAACCGCCTCCCCCTCGGCCGCAAACCAACCGCCGAACTCGTACACGAGGAGCGGTACACCTCTCGGTAATCGATTGCCTCCGACATCCGGCGCAGCCGAACGTTCGCAAAAGACCGCCTCCCAGTGCCCCGAACAGCCCACACCCCCGATGCGTACGGCCGCCCAACCGGCAAAGCCCGAAACCCACCAAATGTCCGAAATGACACCACACCACGCCCGCACGGGAACGTACGACTCACCGAACGGGAACGTACGACTCGCGAAGCCCGCGAGTCGTACGTTCCGGGCGCGCGAGTCGTACGTTCCCGGTGCGCGAGTCGTACGTTCGCGTCGTGGGGTGCGTGCGTTCGGGGGAGGGGTGGGTCAGGCGGTGGCGGCGGTGTCGGCGGCGCGGTGGGCGGGCCAGTCGATGGTGCCGGCGGGGCGGAAGCGGGCGACGCGGCGGGGTGGGACCAGGCCGGGAAGCGCTATGCGCCACATGGTGGTGAGTCGGTCGTGGATGTCGTGGCGGGCGGCGAGGACGGCGGACTGGGTCTGCACGCCCATGAACGACGCCGAGACCCAGTTGGCGACGTCCTTCGCGTCCCACTCCTGGCGCAGGTCACCACGGGTCCTGGCGTTCTCCAGCAGCTCGGCGACCAGCTTGATCCAGTCCTCGAAGACCTTGGCGTCCGGGGAGGCGAAGTTGGCCTCCATGACCAGGCGGTTCCCGGCCCGCACCCGCACGTTCGTCCAGATGTTGTGGGCGAGCGCGTGGCTCATGTCGATGACCGCCTGCAGCCCGAGGTCGCTGTCGGCGGCCGGCAGGGTGACCGCGCTCCACGGCTCGCTGGCCAGCGCGCGGGCCAGCTCCTCCTTCGAGGAGAAGTGGAAGTACAGCGCGCCCTTGGTCACCCCTGCCCTGGCCAGGATGTCCGACAGGCTCGCCCCGTCGAAGCCGCGCTCGTCGAACACCTCGGCGGCCGCGTCGAGGATGGCGTTTCTAGTGCGTTCCGCCCGGTCTTGCCGCGCCAAAGCCGCACCTCCTTCGCTGGCCCCCACCCGTTTCACCGCTCAGCATGCCACCCCCTGAAGACGGCTCGGTCGTGTCACCAGGCTGCCCCTAGCCATGGTCGACCCTCACTTCAGCGTAGCTCAAGAATCGAGCAATGGCCCCTCGAAAAAAAACCGGGTGGTAGGTATGGTTCCAGGTGTGGCACAGACCACGTTGGAAACCAACCGATCCGCGAGTGGCTCCAAGCAACTGGCCAGGTCCGAGGCGGTACCAGGCCGGTCCGCTCGTGCAGACAAAACCACGGTATGGGCAGTGACGCCAAGAAGACTCTTATGAGAGGTTCGGCATGACCACGATGACCATCGGCCAGGCGGAGTCGTCGCAGGGTTTAGGGAGCGCGGAACCGCTGCTGGTCAAGCAGACCGTTCCGCCCCGGCTGATCCGCCGCATCAACAGCTCGGACGTCTTCGTCACCCAGCTCGGAATCGTCGCCGAGGACGTCTTCGAGGTCGGCGTGCGGTGGCCGGGATCCCACAGCTTCTACGCTCCCGCGACGCCTCGCTGGCACGATCCGCTGCTCTTCCTGGAGAGCGTGCGCGAGGCCGGGGTGCTGATCGCCCACGCCGGCTATCACATCCCGATGGAGTTCAAGTTCCTGACCAACCAGAAGTGGTTCCACGTCGACGACCCGGAGGGCCTGCGCACCAACGGCGGTGACCCGGTCGACGTGACCATGCGCGTCACCGCGAAGGACATCAGGCGCCGGGCGAAGAGCTTCGCCGGCATGCTGTTCGACGTCGAGTGCTACCGCGACGGCTCCCGCATCGGCACCGCCGCCTACCGCTGGAGCTGTGTGTCCTCGGCCGGGTACGCCCGGCTGCGCGGGCAGTACCGGGACGCGTTGCCCGAGGTCCCGGCCGGCGCCGCGCCGGTGGACCACGAGCTGGTCGGCCGCTGCGCGTCGATCGACGTCATGCTGGCCGACGCCCCTGGGGAGAACACCTGGCTGCTCCGGGTCGACCCGGCGCACAACGTCATCTACGACCACCCGATGGACCACGTCCCGGGCAACGCGATCATCGAGGCGGGTCGCCAGGCCGCTCTGCTCGCGTCGGGGATGCCCGAGGCGATTCCGGTGGGTGGCGAGCTCGATTTCCATCACTACATCGAGTTCGACCAGCCGTGCACGGTGACCGCGCACCCGGTCCCGGGCACCAACACCATCCGCCTGGCGTTCGACCAGGGCGACGTCCGGATGGCCGACGGCTCCCTGGACCTCTGCAACGGATGAACGCGATGAAGGTGACCTTCGAGACGCCCAGCGCCTCGAAGGTCACCTTCATCGTCTTTCCGTACCCAGTGACCGCAGCAGCGCCTCCTGCCGCTCGGCCAGCGTCTCCACCCGCCGCTGCAGCTCGGCCAGCTCCCGGCCGATGTCCAGCCCGAGGACCACCGTGTCGTCCAGGGAGCCAGGTGGGGCGGGCGGCGCCGGCGGCTCGGACAGGATCGACCGCATCCGCGCCCGCAGTGCCGGACCCGGCTCCACCCCCAGCTCGTGCAGCAGGCGCCCACGCGCCCGGTCGTAGACGCCCAGCGCGTCGGACTGCCGGCCGCACCGGTACAGCGCCACCATCAGCTGGTCGTAGAACCGCTCCCGCAGCGGATGCGCGGCCGTGGTCTCCTCCAGCTCGCCGACCACCTCCGCGTGCCGGCCCGCGCGCAGGCACGCGTCGTACAGCGTCTCCAGCGTGGTCAGCCGGTGCTCGCCGAGCACCGCGGCCTCGCCGGCACACACGTCGCCGGTCGCGCAGCCCTCCAGTGCCGGCCCGCGCCACAGCCCGAGCGCACCGCGCAGCGGCGGGATCGCCCGCGCCGGGTCCGCGGCCGCGATCGCCCTGGCCGCCCCGGCCCGCTCGACGAACTCCCCGGCGTCGGTCTCCCCGGCGCGCAGGCCGAGCAGGTAGCCGGGCGGCCGGGTGACGATCCGGTCCGGCTCGCCGCACGCCGCCTCGACCACCCGCCGCAGCCGGGCGATGTGCGCCTGCAGCGCGTTGGCGGCGTTGGCCGGCGGCTGCCCGCCCCACAGCTCGGCGATCAGCCGCTCCGCCGAGACCACCTGGCCGGCGCGCACCGCGAGCGTGGCCAGCAGCGTGCGCTGCAGGCGGCCGGCGAGCTCGACCCGGGCGCCGCGGACGTCGAGCAGCTCGAGCGGGCCGAGCAGGAGCAGCCGCATCAGTGCGCCGTCGGACGGTCGGGGGTGACCAGCCCGGAGGAGAAGGCGTAGATCACCGCGTGGATCCGGTTGCGCAGGTTCAGCTTGCCGAGCAGGTTCTGCATGTGCGACTTCACGGTGTGCTCGGACACGGTGAGCTCGGCGGCGATCTCGGCGTTGGACATGCCCCGCGCGACCAGCGCCAGCACGTCGCACTCCCGCTCGCTGAGCCCGCCGCGCCGCGCCGCGCGCCGGCCGGGCACGACGGGGTGCGCCGGGCGGTCGTCGGCCCTGGTCAGCGCGAATCCGGCGGCGGCGACCCGGACCGCGGCGACGACCTCCTCGGGCGTTGCCCACGCGGGCAGCGAGCCGAGCAGCAGCCCGCCGCCGGTCGGGTCGGGCAGCGTCTCGCCGTCGCGCACGCCGATGCCGAGCACCCGCACCACCCGGCCGCTCCGGCGCACCGACTCGTGCACCGCGGCCAGCACCGGGGCCGCGTCCTCGGCGCGCAGCCCGTGCAGCAGCAGGACGTCCGGGTGGCGCCGGGCGAGGGTGACCAGCACGGCCGGCCCGGTGCGGTGCTCGCCGACCACGACCATGCCCGGCTCGCCGTCCAGCGCGGCCAGCACGCCGCGCCGGGCGAGCACGTCGTCGCCGACCACGAGCACCCGGATGCCGTCCTGCGCCAGCGGATCGACCGGCTCGTCGAACACCGGGCCGAGCTCGGGGACGGCGAGGGACGGGTGGACGGGCCGGGGGAGCACGCGGACGGCGTGACCGGAGACGGCACGCAGGGTCGGTCGGCCGGCCCGGCCGCGCCAGGCCTCGTCACTCCACTCGTCACTCCACTGGTCCATCTTCGCCTCGCCTCGCCGATCGGTGCCGGAGCAGGAGTCCGGCACCGTTCACGCTAAGCCGGCATGACACGCCTGGGTTCTTTCGTTGAGCGGTCTTCAACCCGCCGAAGATGCCCAGTCGAGATATCGGCGGGCCGAAGTGCTCGTACCGCTCACCGCAACGACCGCGTCCTGGTTTGACTGCACGACGCCGGACGCTCAGGATCAAGACAATTTCCCCGTATTTCTAGAAACGGAGCCAACCTTGCGTGCCCGCTTTCTCGGCAAGGACCCCTGTTCCCAGGAGGGGCAGTCGCCGACGCTGTTCGTCACCGACCGGACCGATCGCCGCACGTACATCGCCCAGGGGTGGGTGGTGACCGACCCCGAGGCGCTCGCCGACGTCGGTCCGGTGCCGCACGGCGAGACCATCATCGAGATCCCCGAGGACGTCCTGCGCATGTACGGGCGTGCTCTGGTCGGGGACTCTCGCTGAGATATTCCGAGAAATTTCTCCGTTCTGGCCGCGTCCCCGGGTAGTCTGAGCCCGGACCCCACCAGTGGCGCGCGGCCGAGGGCAGCGCGCCGTGCGAGGAGGACGTGCGCCTTGCCACCGAACAGAACGGGTGGCGTGTCGAGCCTCCACGAGGCTCGGCTCGCACTCGGTAGGAGACTCCGCGAGCTGCGGCTGCAGGCCGAGCTGAGCGGACGCCAGCTCGCGGAGTCCCTCGCCTGGCCGCCGTCGAAGGTGTCCAAGCTGGAGAACGGTCGCCAGTCCCCGACCGGCGACGACATCCAGGCCTGGACCACCGCGACCGCCAGCGCCGACGAGGCGGAGAACCTGCTGGCGTCGCTGCACATGCTCACCGTGCAACACATCGAGTGGCAGCGGCAGCTGCGGGCGGGGCTCCGGCCGCACCAGACCGAGATCGCCGCACTCGACGCCAAGACCAGGTTGTTCCGGGCGCTGGAATGCACTTTTGTCCCGGGGCTACTGCAAACGGCGGAATACGCACGCGCCCGTTTCAGTCAGAGCGTGCAGGTGTTGAACATCGGCGGTGATGTCGACGAGGCCGTGCAGGCGCGTATTCGTCGTCAGGAAATTTTGTACCGCACGGACAAAAGATTTCATTTCGTGCTGACGGAGGCCGCGCTGCGGTACCGGCTGTGCTCGCCAGCGGCCATGCTCGGACAGCTCGACCGGCTGATCTCGCTGTCCGCGCTGCCCAACGTGAAGTTCGGGATCGTCGGCTTCGACACCCCGTACGCGGTCGCCCCGACCCACGGTTTCTGGCTCCTGGACGAGGAACGCGTGATGGTCGAGACGTTCTCCGCCGAGCTCAACCTGGCCCAGCCGCAGGAGATCGAGCTGTACCGGCGGATCTTCGAGGCGATGGCCGCCGCGGCCTCCTACGGCCGTTCGGCACGCGACATCATCAAGAACGTGATAGACGAGATTTCCGAGGAACCGGACGCCGGGGTGGAGTGATGGGCCACCGGGGTCAGGTTTTCGTCAATCGGAGAAACCCCGAGAAATTTTCTGTTCCCCCGCCACTCGGGAGCTTTACTGTTCCGCACATGACCCGGGCATTGATCCTGGTTCGACTGAAACCCCGGCAGCCGGACGGGACGATGGTCGGCGAGAGCCGGCGAACGTGCCACCTCGTGCCGTTGCCGGAAGCCGACGCGATGCCGCGGCTCCTGACCGCGTTCTGCGGGCTGCGCATCGCCCCCGGGTCCGGGGAAGTGCTGGCCTCTCCGGTCGGCATGCCGTGCGAGCCGTGTATGGCGCGCTCGCCGGTGCCGGCGTTCGCGATGCTGCAGCACTTCCACGGCCGGCTCGGCGGCGGCGGCACCGACCGCTGAGCCGGCCCGACACGTCCTGGGCGGGCCGTGACGGTGGGACCGCAGGGGAGTCCGCCGAAGACAACCGGCCCGCCCGGTGACCCTGCTCGGTCGTCGGTCAGTCGTCGATGCGGATGAGCGCGAACCCGTCGTAGCCCTTGCTGCCAACGGTCTGCACCATCGTGGCGCTCACCCTCGGCTCCTCGGACAGCATCCGGCCAAGCTCCCGGGTGCCGACCACGGCCGGGTCGGTGTCGGCCGGGTCGACGACCCTGCCGCCCCGCACCACGTTGTCCACCACGATCACCCCGCCCGGGCGGGTGAGCTTGAGCGCCCAGGTCAGGTAGCCGGGGTTGTTCGGCTTGTCCGCGTCGACGAACACCAGGTCGAACGGCCCGGCGCCCTCGTGGTGCAGCACCGCGAGGCTGTCCAGCGCGGGGCCGACCCGCACCTCGACCCGATCGGCGAACCCGGCCCGGTCGATGTTCGCGCGGGCGACCTCGGCGTGCTTCGGCTCGTACTCCAGGGTGACCAGGCGTCCGTCCGGCGGGAGCGCCCTGGCCAACCAGATCGTGCTGTAGCCGCCGAGCGTGCCGATCTCCAGGATCGAGCGGGCGCCGTGGATCTTCGCGATCAGGTGCAGCATCTTGCCCTGGTTCGGCGAGACCTCGATCCTCGGCAGCCCGGCGGCCGCGCTCGCGGCCAGCGCCTCGTCCAGCGCCGGATCCCCGTTGACCAGCAGGCCGGAGATGTAGGCGTCGACGGCGCTCCACTGTTCCGATGTCATGATCTCCTTCCTACTCCTCCCGGTTCAGCTCGCGTTCGAATGTGCCGAGCGTCTCGACGAACAGCCGCCGCTGGTCGGGGGTGAGCGGTTCCAGCGCGACGCGCCACGCGCCCGCGGCCGCGCCGCACCAGTTCTCGACCGCCTTCCGCCGGCCGGGCGTGATGCTCACGATCGTGCGCCGTCGGTCGGCCTCGTCCTCGCGGCGGTCGAGGATCCCCTGCCGGCTGAGCTCGCCGACCATCAGGCTGACCGTCGCCGGCGCCACCTCGAGGCGCTTGGCCAGCTCGTTGACCGGCATCGGCCCGTCGAGCAGCAGGTAGTGGAACAGCGACAGGTGCCGGGGGGCGAGGGCGAACCCGGCCAGCTCCGGCGGTGGCGGGGTGCGCTTGGCCCGGCCGATCACGCGGGGCAGGAGCAGTAGCAGGGCCCGCACGGCGTCGGGCAGCGCGAGACCGTCCGTTGACATACCTTTGTCTTCCTAATAGCTTTGCTTGCAAATCAAATGTATCTCGGGCAAGGGCAGGTTAACGCGTGGAGCGGAACAGGTGGGGGCTGGTCGCGGCCGCCGGGCTGGCGGTGTTCGTCGCACAGCTGGACGCCACGATCGTCAACGTCGCGCTGCCGGCGATCCAGGAGTCGCTCGGCACGTCCACCGCGGTGGTGCAGTGGGTCGTGCTCGGCTACCTGACGCCGGTCATCGGGCTCGGGCTGTGCGCGGGGCGGTGGGTGGACGCGGTCGACCCGCGGCGGGCGCTCCGGCTGGCGTGCGCGGGGTTCGCGGTGTCGAGCGTGGCGGCCGGGCTGGCGCCGGGCATCGGGTGGCTGGTGGCCGCGCGGCTCGCGCAGGGAACGTTCGCGGCGGTGCTGCTGGCGCTGTCGCCGGTGCTGGCCACGGTGTCGGTGCGGCCGGATGCGCGGGCGCGCGCGTTCGGCGTGGTGATGCTGTTCGGCACGGCGGGCGGGATGACCGGGCCGGTGCTCGGCGGCTGGATCGTGGAGTCGTTCGGCTGGCCGTGGATCTTCTACCTGGCGGTGCCCGCCGTGGGCGCGGTGGCGCTGCTCGCCGCTCGGCAGCTGCCGCTCGGCGATCGGTTGGGGTGGCCGGCGCGTCGCTGGCTGGTCGAGGCGGCCACGTTCGGCGGCGGCGCGGTGGCGGTGCTCGTCGGGCTGTCGTTCGCGGTCGCCGAGGGACCGGCGTGGGCGCTGGTCGCGGTGCTGGCGGTGCCGCTGGTGGCGGCGTGGTTCCGGGGGCCGGACGCGGTGCCGGTGCGGGAGCTGCTCGGCACCCGAGGGGTGCTCGGGCCGCACCTGGCGCTGGTCGCGGTGTACGCGGCGCTGTTCGCGACGACGTTCCTGCTGCCGTTCGTCCTGCAACGCGGGCTCGGCACGACGCCGAGCACGGCGGGGCTCGTGCTGCTCGCGTTCCCGGTGGCGGCGCTGGTCACCAGCTACGGTGCGGGACTTGTCGCCGACCGGCTCGGCACCCGGCCGGTCGCGGTGGCCGGGGTCGGGGTGATCGTCGCGGGGCTGGTGCTGCTGCTGGTGGCCGGTGGGGGACCGGCGGACCTCGGCTGGCGGCTCGCGGTCGTCGGCGCGGGCTTCGGGCTGTTCAACGGGCAGCTGCAGGTGTTCCTGATGGGCAACGCGCCGTCGTCCCGGCTCGGGCTGACCGCGGCGACGTCGAACCTGGTGCGCCAGCTCGGGGTCGCGTTCGGATCGGCGGCCGGCGCGGCGCTGTGGGCGGTGTCCGGGGCGGACGCGCTGCGGGTCGGGGTGGCGCTCGGCGTGGGGCTGGCGGTGGCGGCCGGGATCGCGCTGGTGCGCACCCGGCCGTCGGCCGTCGTCCCGGTCTAGCTCGTCCCGGTCTAGCTGGTCTTGGGGTCGAGCACGAACACGGGGATGTCCCGGTCGGTCCTGCGCTGGTAGTCGGCGTAGTCGGGGTAGGCCGCGACCGCGCGCTCCCACCAGAGCGCCTTCTCCTCGCCGGTGACCTCGCGGGCGATCATGTCCTGCTTGACCGGGCCGTCCTGCAGCTCCACGTGCGGGTTGGCGACCAGGTTGTGGTACCAGACCGGGTTGTTCGGCGCCCCGCCGAGCGACGCGACCGCCGCGTAGCTGCCCTCGTGCTCGACCCGCATGACCGGGGTCTTGCGGATCTTCCCGCTACTGGCCCCCACCATGGTCAGGACGACGACGGGCATCCCGCGCAGGGTGGTGCCCCGGGTCCCGCCCGAGCTCTCGTACTCCTCGACCTGCTGGCGCGACCGGTCGGAGGCGCTGGGTTCGTACTCTCCTTGCAACGGCATGGATCCCAGTCAACACCAACTCGGGGCGGCCGGCATGTCAGCCGATGCGGTCGCGGATCCACTCCCCGGCGGGCTTGAGGTTGTCGAACGGGCCGCCCGGGCAGGTGCCGGTGGCGAAGACGGCGCCGGAGCGGTGGTCGTCGGAGAAGTTCCAGTTGGTCCAGCTGATTCCCTTGCTGGCCATCAGGTCGAGGTAGCGCTGCGCCATCGCGAAGTCGTTCGGACCGTCGCCGGTGCTCTGCTGGGTGCCGAACTCGGTGACGAACATCGGCAGCTGCTCGGCCGCCCGGGACAGCGCGTTCAGGTACTTGTCGGAGTGCGTGGCGGCGTAGAAGTGGAAGGTGTACATGATGTTGGCCGCGTTCACCGGGTTTGCGAGCACCTCGGACTCGTCCCCGCCCTCGGAGATGCCCAGCGAGGACCACGCGCGGGTGCCGACGAGGATCGGCGTCTCCGGGTCGACGCCGCGGATGACCGGGATCAGCTCCTCGGCGTAGCTCTTGATGCTGGACCACGACACGCCGTTGGGCTCGTTGGCGATCTCGTAGAGGAGGTTGGTGTTGTCGTTGTGCCGGCGGGCGATCTCGGTGAAGAAGGTCTTGGCGCGGTCGAGGTTGTAGTGGGGGTCGCCGGGGGTGAGCATGTGCCAGTCGACGATGGCGTACATGCCGCGCTCGGTTGCCTCGTCGATGAGGCCGCTGACCCGGTCGGTGAAGCCGGCGGGGTCGGTCTCGTAGCCGCCTTCCTGGATGTACATGGAGATGCGCAGGACGTCCGCGCCCCAGCCGGCGAGCGTGTCGAGCGAGGAGTCGTTGAGGCAGTGGGAGTACCACTGCAGGCCGTGCGTGCTCATGCCGCGCAGCTGGACCTGGGCGCGCTGTTCGTTGCACAGCGTGGTGCCGCAGACGTGCAGCTGGCCGTTGGCGGCGAGCGGTGTCGGAGGTGAGGTCGGCGCGGCGGCGGCCGGCGCGGCGACGAGGAACGGCGCGAGCAGACCGAGAACCACGAGCACGAGCGACGCACGACGGGACATCTGACGATCGCCTCCCCGAAGAGGATCGTGTGGGTTCTATTAGTTAGGCAGCCTGCCTGTTTTATGTCAAGGGTCTAGACCAGTAAGCCGCCGCCGCACGGAGGCGAGGCTGGTGTCCAACGCCCCGAGCACCACGGCGTCCTCCCGCACCCCGGTCGTCGCGATCTCGGTGTGCAGCACGGAAAGCTCCCGCAACGCGCGCTCAACGCGCGTGGCGAGGGTGCCCCCGCCGGCCCGCCCGACCTCACCCGCGAGCACCACCAGCGGGGGATCGAGCACCGCGACCACCACCGCCACCCCGACCGCGACCCGAACGGCGAGCGCGTCCAGGAACTCGTCGGCGGCCGCCCCCGTGCTCGCGGCCGTGTCAACGGTTCTGGCCGCCGCGCCCGCGGTTTTGCCTGCCGCTGTGCCGGTGGCTTCGCTCGTCGCGGTGCTCACCGCCCTGGTCACCGCGGCGTGGCCGGTGCGGGAGCGGATGCCGTGCCGGCGGGCGAGGTCGCGGACCGCCGATCCGCTCACCAGGTCGTGGAAGTCGTGTACGCCGCCCGCGGGTGGCAGGCCGACCGGCATGTAGCCGACCTCGCCGGCACCGCCGCGGGCACCACGCAGGAGGGTGCCGCCGAGGTCGATCGCCAGGCCCAGCCCCTCCTCGCCCAGCCACAGCAGTGCGAAGCCGTCCACCCCGCTCGCGATGCCGTGCCGCCGCTCCGCCACCGCGGCCAGGTTCACGTCGTTGTCCGCCGTCACCCTGGTGCGCAAACGCTTGCGGATTTCCGCCACCACCCCGGGCCGACCCCAGCCGGGCACGTCGACGTGGTGGATCACCTCGGCACCTTCCGGCACCGAGCCCGGCACCCCCAACTGCACGTGACCGATCCGCCGCAACGCCACCCCGGCCCGCCGCGCCGCCACCCGCACCGCGTCGTGCACGGCCGGCGCGGCGTCGGCGTGGGCGAAGTCGACCGGGGTCTCGGTGCGCGCGCGGACCTCGCCCGCCAGATCGCAGACGGCGGTCACCAGCGTGGAGTCCTTGGCCCGTACCGAGACCGCGGCGGCGAACGCGGCGTCCGGGTCGACCGCGTAGACCTCCGCGTTCGGGCCCCGGCCCCGGCTGGTCCGCCCGACCACCCGCACCAGGCCGGCCGCCCGCAGCCGGCGCACCACGTCCGACGCGGTCGGCTTCGCCAGCCCGGTCAGCTCGCGCAGGTCGCCCCGGGTGAGCGGGCCGCGCTCGAGCAGGTGCCCGAGCGCGGCCGCCTCGTTGAGCTCGCCCAGCCGCCTGGAGTCCACGGCGGACAGTATGGGTCAGTCGGTCACCCGCACGTAGTCGATCACCAGGGTGTTCGGGAACGGGGTGCTGGCGTCCGGGTCACCCGGCCAGTAGCCGCCGACGGCCAGGTTCAGGATCAGGTAGAACGGGTGGTCGAACACCCAGCGCTGGCCGCCGAGGTCGGCCGGGGTCCTGGTCTGGTAGACGTTTCCGTCCACCGACCAGGTGATGCTGTCTGGCCGCCAGTCGACCTTGAACGTGTGGAAGCCGTCGGCGAACCGGGGGCCGTCGTACGCGGCGCCGATGCCGCCGGAGCCGGAGTAGCCGGGCCCGTGGATGGTGCCGTGCACGGTGTTGGGCTCCCGGCCGATGTTCTCCATCACGTCGATCTCGCCGCACTCCGGCCAGCCGACGCTGCCGATGTTCTCGCCGAGCAGCCAGAACGCCGGCCACATGCCCTGCCCGTGCGACATCTTGATCCTGGCCTCGAACGTGCCGTAGGTCTGGGTGAACGTGCCGGCGGTGTTGAGCCTGGCCGAGGTGTACTCGCAGGTCCCGTACCAGCACTGGTAGTTCGCCGGGTTCTCCTTGCGGGCGGTGATCACCAGGTTGCCCTGGCCGTCCAGGGCGGCGTTGTCGGGCGAGTCGGTGTAGTACTGCCGTTCGTGGTTGCTCTCGTTGTCGCCGGTCTCCAGGCGCCACTTCGCCGGGTCCGGCGGGGTGCCGGCGGCGCCGTCGAAGTCGTCCTCGAACGTGACGGCCCGGGGAGCGGCGTCGGGGGTCGGCGCGGCGGCCGCGCCGGGGAGCGCGGTCAGCAGGGTGGCCGCCGCGGTGGCGGCGGTGAGCAGCGCGAAGGCGCGGGCTGGCATGGTGTTCCCTCCTGTTCGTTCAGGACGTGAACATTTGTTGCGCGCGCCAACAAAGGATGACTGGTCCAGACCACGCTCCGCTACCGACGATCGGCGGGTCGTCAGCTCCCGGCCCGGATGTCCTCGACCACCGCGCAGGCGTCCTCAACCGGGTCGAGCGCGTTCGTGTGCGCGGCGAGCCGGCGCAGCAGTGCCTTCAGCGTCACCTGGTCCTCGCCGGGCAGGCCGGCGAGGACGCGTGCCTCCGCCTGGGCGAGCCGGTCCTCCAGCCGCCGCAGCAGCGCGCGGCCGTTGTCGGTGGCGACGATCCGCCGCGTGCGGCGGTCGGCCGGGTCGGGGCGGCGGGCCACGAGGTCGGCGCGCTCCAGGTCGTCGAGCAGGTAGGTCAGCACCGTGCGGTCGATGCCCAGTCGCTCGCCGAGCGCGGACTGGCTCGGCGCCTCGTCTCGGGCGGCGGCGGTGAGCACCTGGTAGCCGCGGTGCTCGCCGGGAATGTCGGTCATCGCCGCCGAGCTGGCCTTGAGGTAGGCGCGGAACACCACGCCGAGCGTCCAGCCGAGGTCGCCGTCCAGAGCGGTCATGACGACTATGGTACGCGGCACACCAGAACGTCTGCTCAACAGAATATCTGCGTGGCATACTGATGTCATGCCCGACTACGGCCACCCCCTCGAGTTCGGGGTCTTCCTGCCGCCCGCGGCGGAGTCCGCCGGCGACACGCTCACCCTCGCCCGCCTCGCCGACCGCGTCGGCCTCGACCTGGTCAGCGTGCAGGACCACCCGTACCAGGCCGCGTTCCTGGACGCCTGGACGCTGCTGTCGGTGATCGCGGCCCGCACCGACTCGGTGCGCGTCTTCCCGAACGTGGCCAACCTGCCGCTGCGTCCGCCCGCGGTACTGGCCCGCTCGGCGGCCAGCCTCGACATCCTCTCCGGCGGCCGGGTCGAGCTCGGTCTCGGCGCCGGCGCGTTCTGGGACGCCATCGAGGGAATGGGGGCCCCGCGCCGCACGCCGGCGGAGTCGGTCGCCGCGCTGGCGGAGGCGATCGACGTCATCCGTGCACTGTGGACACCCGGGCGCGGCGTCCGGCTCGACGGCGAGCACTACCGGCTGGCCGGCGCGCACCCCGGCCCGGGTCCCGTGCACGACATCGGCATCTGGCTCGGCGCGTACAAGAAGCGGATGCTCGCCCTCACCGGCCGGGTCGCCGACGGATGGCTGCCGAGCGCGCCGTACGCGCCGCCGGACCAGCTCGCCGGCATGAACGAGGTCATCGACGAGGCCGCCGAGGCCGCCGGACGGTCCCCGTCGGACATCCGCAGGCTCTACAACATCGGCGGCTCCTTCACCGGCAACGGCACCGAGTTCCTGCGCGGCCCGGCGAAGGTGTGGGTGGAGCAGCTCGCCGAGCTGGCACTCGCCGACGGCATCTCCGGCTTCGTGCTGATGGTCGACCCGGACGGCGACGACGACCTGCGCCGCTTCGCCGAGGAGGTCGCCCCCGGCGTGCGCGAGCTGGTCGCCAGGGAACGCGCGCTCGGCACCGAACAGGAGCCGGCCCCCGAGTCGGTGCCGAGGCCCGCGCCGGCACCCGCGCTGCCCGAAGGGCTCGGCGTCACCCCGACGCCCGACGACGGTGTGCGGCTGTCCCCGACCAGACTCTGGGACGAGTCGGAGCGACCCACCGGCCCGGCGCCCGAGGCGGACGCCGTCTACACCGACAGCGGCCGGGCTGGCGGCCGGCACCTGATCCAGATCCACGACCACCTGCGCGACGAGCTCGCCCGGGTTCGCTCGCTGGTCGCGCAGGTCGCCGACGGCACCCTGGACGCTGGCGCCGCCCGCTCCGAGATCAACGAGATGACCATGCGCCAGAACAACTGGACGCTCGGCGCGTACTGCGAGAGCTACTGCCGCGTGGTCACCGTGCACCACAGCATCGAGGACCAGTCGTTCTTCCCGCAGGTCCGCCGGGCCGACCCGCGGCTCGGCCCGGTGCTCGACCGGCTCTCCGCCGAACACCGGGTGATCCACGACGTGCTGAACCGGGTGGACGCCGCGCTGGTCGCCACGGTCACCGACGCCGGCGGGATCGACGCGCTGAGCGACGCCGTCGACCTGCTGACCGACACGCTGCTCTCCCACCTGTCCTATGAGGAGCGTGAGCTGGTCGAGCCGATGGCCCGCCTGCCGCTCGGGCTCGCCTGAATGGACCGGGACGACCGGGGCCGGCCCGAGATCGAGGCCGCGTTCCGCGCCGAGTGGGGTCAGGTCGTGGCCACGCTCATCGGTCTCACCGGTGACTGGGACCTGGCCGAGGAGTGCGCCTCCGACGCGTTCGCGGCGGCCGTGGAGCGCTGGGCACGGGACGGCGTGCCCAGCCGGCCGGGCGCGTGGCTCACCACCACCGCCCGCAACCGCGCGCTCGACCGGCTGCGCCGCGACACCGTCGGCGCCGCCAAGCTGCGCGAGGCCGCCGCGCTCGCCGCGCCCCCGGACGACAACCCGCCGGAGGAGATCCCCGACGACCGGCTGCGGCTGATCTTCACCTGCTGCCACCCCGCGCTGGCGTTCGAGGCACGGATCGCGCTGACCCTGCGCACCCTCACCGGCCTGACCACCGCCGAGCTGGCCCGCGCGTTCCTGGTCCCGGAGGCCACGATGGCGCAACGCCTGGTGCGGGCCAAGCGCAAGATCCGCGACGCGCGCATCCCGTACCGGGTGCCGCCCGCGCACCTGCTGGCGGAACGCACGAGCGCCGTGCTCGGCGTGCTGTACCTGCTGTTCAACGAGGGCTACGCGGCGAGCGCCGGCGCCGACCTGGTGCGCCGCGGCCTGACCGACGAGGCCATCCGCCTGGCGCGCCTGGTGGCGTCGCTGCTGCCGTCGGTCCCGGAGGTGTCCGGCCTGCTGGCCCTGCTCCTGCTGCACGACGCCCGCCGGCCGGCGCGGGTGTCCCCGGCCGGGGAGCTGGTGCCGCTGGCGGAGCAGGACCGTTCGCTGTGGTCGGTCGAGCTGGTCGAGGAGGGAGTGGCGCTGCTGGAGTCCGCGCTGCGCCGCGGCGAGCCTGGCCCGTACCAGGTGCAGGCCGCGATCGCCGCCTGTCACGCGACGGCGCCGACCGAGGCGGACACCGACTGGGCGCAGATCGCCGCGCTGTACACGGAGCTGGTGCGGTATGTGCCGTCGCCGGTGGTGGAGCTGAACCGGGCGGTGGCGGTGGCGATGTCGGCCGGACCGGCGGCCGGCCTGGAACTGGTGGACGCCCTGGTGGCGCGCGGTGAGCTGGCGGGCTACCACCTGCTCCCGGCGACCAGGGCCGACCTGTTGCGCCGCCTGGACCGCCGCGACGAGGCGGCGGAGGCGTACCGTGCGGCGATCGAACTGGTCGGCGGCGACACCGAGCGCCGCTACCTGACCGGACGGCTCGCGGAAGTGACGGGGTAGGTGCCATGCAACTGGTCGACGTGCGCGGTGTCCGCCTGGCGGTGTCCACGTTCGGTGCCCGGACCGACCCGCCGGTCCTGCTGGTCGCGGGCGTCGGCTGCTCGATGGACTGGTGGGAGCCGGACTTCTGCGCCGCCCTCGCCGACGCGGGCCGGTACGTGGTCCGCTACGACCACCGGGACACCGGGGAGTCGGTGAGCTACCCGCCCGGCGCGCCGGGCTACCGCTCCGAGGACCTGGTCGAGGACCCGGTGGCCGTCCTGGCCGCGCTCGGGGTGTCGCCGGCGCACCTCGTCGGCATCTCCATGGGCGGGGGCCTCACCCAGCTGCTGGCCCTGGCCCACCCGGAGGCGGTCCGCACCCTGACCCTGATCTCGACCAGCGGCGGCGCCGGTGACCCCGACCTCCCGCCGATGGGCGCCTTCGAGCCGCCGCCCGAGCCGGACTGGTCCGACCGCGCGGCGGTGCTCGACTACCACGTGGAGAGCCAACGCCCGTACGCGGCGGCGACGAGGCCGTTCGACGCCGAGGCGTTCCGGGCCGTGGCCGCGCTGGCGCACGACCGGACCACGAACCCGGAGTCGGCGGCCAAGAACCACTACCTGGCCGAGGGCGGCGGGCCGTGGCGGTCGCGGCTCCCGGAGGTGACCGCGCCGACGCTGGTGCTGCACGGCACCGAGGACCCCATGTTCCCGCCGGCCCACGGCGAGGCGCTGGCCAGGGAGATCCCGAACGCCCGCCTGGTCCCGATGCCGGGCGTCGGCCACGAGCTCACCCGCCCGGACTGGCCGCTGGTCCTCCGCGAACTGGTCGCCCACACGTCCTGAACGTCGCTTCGAAGGTGGTGGCTACCCGCTCGCGGCCCGCCGCTCGTCGGCGGTGGCGAGCCAGAGGTAGACGGGCGGCAGCGCCAGCTCGAGCACGGTCAGCACCGTCTGGAACCAGTGCGGGGGTCCGTACCGGGCCAGTGACAGCAGGCGGCCGACCCCGCCGAGCAGGAAGATGCCGGCCAGCCAGCGCACGGCGGCGGCCCTGATCGGGGTCTGCCGGGCGACCCAGATCCAGGCGAGGCCGTAGCCGGCGAAGATCGCCCCGTAGTACCGCTCCCGGCTGTCGACCGTGGCGCCGGCCGACCCTTCACCCGGCACCGAGTCGATGCCCAGGAGGAAGTGGAACACGCCGATCGCCACACAGGCGACCCCCATGACCAGCAGCAGCACCCTGAGCAGCGTGGCCACGACCCCTACCCCGTCCTAGTAGACAACCATCTACTTGGCTGACCGTAGGACCGTGGTTGACACATGTCAACTAGGTTGGTGGCGTGACTCCACGCCGCCGGCTCGCCCCCGCGCAGCGACGCGCCCAACTGGTCGACGTCGCGGCGCGGCTGTTCGCGGCCAGGCCGTACGACGAGGTTCGGATGGAGGAGATCGCCGCACAGGCCGGCATCTCCAGGGCCCTGTTGTACCGCCACTTCCCGGCGAAGCGGGACGTGTTCGCGGCCGTCTACCGGCAGGCGGCGGACGGTCTGCTCGCGCGGACCGAACTCGACCCCGCGGTGCCCGTCGTCGACCAGCTGTCCGCCGGCCTGGACGCGCACCTCGACTACTTCGTCGCGAACCGCAACACCGTGCTGGCCGCCAACCGCACACTCGCCGGCGATCCGGTGATCCAGGCGGTGATCAGCGACGAGCTGGCGGTGTTGCGGCAGCGCCTGGTGGACGCCGCGGGTCTGACCGACCACGCGCGCGAGCTGGTGTCCGCCGCCCTGGCCGGTTGGCTGGTGTTCGTCCGCGTGCTGTGCGTGGACTGGCTGGCCAACGAGTCCTTCTCGCGCACCGAGCTGCGCGACCTGTGTCTCGGCGCGCTCCTGGGTGCGGTGGGACGGGTGACCGACTTCGGCCACCCGCCCACCGGGCTCGTCCCGGGTCAGGTCGGTGACGCGCCGACCGGGTGACCCAGCCGGGTGCGCAGCCGGCGCCACCACGACGGGCGGCGCTCGCGTGCGGCGAGCACGTGCGCCGCGGTCGTTCCCCGGTCGCCGACCGCCTGCTCGACGCGGTAGGCCAGCTCGGCTCGCACGGCCTCCTGGGTCCAGTTCATCTCGCTCGCTCCTCGTTCGACGGGATTCCGACGAGGTCGAGACTCGTGCTGAGGTGGCGGGCCGGGCATGGGGTGAACGGGCACGTCCGCGCGCCGAAACCGGGGTAAGGGGCCCTCAGCCGGCGAAGAACTCCCTCAGCATCGGCGCCAGTGCCTTGGGCTTCACCAGGTGGTTCTGGCCGGGCAGGGTCCGGTAGGTGGCGTTCGGCAGCGCGTCGGCCATCGCGCGTACGCCGGTGCGCATCCAGGCCGAGCTCTTGCCGCCGTCGACGACCAGGGTCGGCATCGTGACCGTCGCCCACCGGTCCGCGGGCGGACGAACGCCCTGCTGCAGGCCGCGCAGGAAGGTGAAGTCGTAGCGCAGCGTCGGCGCGACCGCCTTCAGCTTCGACCAGCCGGGCATGAGCCTCATCAACACGATCGCGAAGCCCGGGACCTCGACCGACTTCATGAAGTACGACACCGTTTCGGCGTTGCGGCCGGCCGAGACCATCGCCGTCACCTGCTCCAGCACGTCGGCCGGCAGCGGCTCGCGGTGCTCGGAGTCGACGATCAGCGGTGGCTCGTACAGCGCGAGCTTCGGCACCCCGATCCCGCGCGCGGCCGCGTCCGCGGCCAGCACCGCGCCCGACGAGATGCCGTACAGGAACGGCGTTCCGCCCGCCTCCTCCGCCACCGCCGCCACGTCCTCCAGCTCACGCTCGGCGGAGATCTCCGAGCCGGGGCCGCTCTCGCCGCGGCCCCGGCGGTCGTAGGTGAACACGGTGAAGTCGGCGGCCAGCTCCTTGGCGAGCGGTCTGGCCGGGCCGCTGGCGCGGTAGCACATCGCGCCGTCGACCAGGATCAGCGACGGGCCGGAGCCGGTGCGCTCGTAGGCGATCTTCGTACCGTCGGCGGAGGTCAGGTACTCGGTCATGGTTCTTTCCCTTCAGAACGATGTGGTGGTGAGCCAGGAGCGCCAGGCCGATTCGGCCGCGTCCCGGTCGGTCTCGGTGAAGCCGGGGGTGAGCACGCTGTGGCAGGCGATCAGCGGGCCGCGGAACCCCTTGAGGAACCGGTAGAGCC
Source organism: Actinophytocola gossypii (assembly GCF_025165815.1). Taxonomy (GTDB): domain Bacteria; phylum Actinomycetota; class Actinomycetes; order Mycobacteriales; family Pseudonocardiaceae; genus Actinophytocola; species Actinophytocola gossypii. The sequence continues at coordinate 463,785 of NZ_JAFFZE010000006.1, forward strand.
CGTCGGCGGTACGCACGCCGACGGTCTGGGAGTTGACGAAGTACACCTCGCCGCGCGCCGGCGGCAACCCCTCCAGCGCGAACGACACCCGGTCGCCGACCATCGGCGGGCCGGCCAGGCCGAGCGCGGACGCGAGCGCGCGCCAGGTCGCCGGCCAGTCGGTCACCGGTGGGCCGAACACGGTCAGCGGCCGCCCGGTCCGGCCGGCGAAGTGCGTCAGGTACGTGGCCAGCGTGGCGAAGAACATCGCGTTGCCGGCACGCATCGCGTCGTACTCGTCGGACCAGTCGTCCCCGGGGAGGAAGCCGCTGGTCGCCATGCGGAGCACCGTGGACGAGCGGTCCCGGCCCTCGATGAGGAACTCGTAGGCGACGAACCGACCGTCCGGGGCCTCGTCGGTGCCGTAGGCCAGGCGCCACATCGGCTCCCAGCCGGCGATCCGGTACTCGGGCTGGAAGTCGCCGAACGACTGGCGCACGGCGCCGTGCGCGGCGTCGACCTCGTTGCGGCCCATGAACCAGGAGTCGATGCCCGGGCCGGTGGCGATGGCCCGCCAGATCTCCTCCGGGGACGCGTCCAGCTCGACCTGGTCGGTGCTCTCGAACTCGCGTCCCACGTCAGCGCTCCACTTTCGGGTGGACGGCGACGAGGAGGCGGTGTGCGCGACCGTTGTCGTCGTGGTACTTGCCGACGAGCGCGGTGACCGCCTGACCCAGCTCCTCGGCGAACGCGGCCCGCCGCGCCGGGGAGGCGAACCGGATCTCGCCATCGATCGCGAAGGTGGCGACGCGCTTGTCGGCCTTGCCGGCGCCGGTGAGCAGGGTGCCGACGTCGCGGACCAGGCGGGAGCCGAGCGCGAGCAGCCAGCGGGCGGAGAGCCGGTCGGGGGCGCGGTCCGGGTCGGGCTGGACGGCGGCGAGGGCGACCGGGGAGATGACGTACGAGGACGCGATGGCCCGGAGGAGCCGTTCGGTGACGTTGCCCTTGCGCCGTTCCTCGACCAGCTCGACCAGGCCGTGCTGTTCGAGGGTGCGGAGGTGGTAGTTCACCTTCTGCCGGGGGATCCCGACCCGGTTGGCGAGCGTGCTCGCCGAGCTCGGCTCGGCCAGTTCGGCCAACAGCCTGGCCCGGGTCGGGTCCAGGGAGACCGCGGCCGCGGCCGGGTCCTCGATCACTGCCACGTCGATCATGGCAGTAGCTTCGCGCCGAAAAGAAGATTTGTCAAGACAAAAGTTTTATTCGGTGGTGAGGTGGTGGCGCACGCGGGCCGCCTCCCGGGTGAGGTGGTCTCGCTCCGGCACGCTGGTGGCGGCGCGGGCGGCCTCGGCGTACAGGTCGGCGGCGCGCTCGAGGTCCCCGGCGCGCTCGTGCAGGTACGCCGTCACCGCCGCGTACCGGGGCAGGTCGGCCGGCACGTCGGCCAGCGCGGCCAGGCCGGCTCCCGGCCCGTCGGCCTCCCCGACGGCCACCGCGCGGTTGAGCCGCACCACCGGGCTGTCGGTGCGGAGCAGCAGCTCGTCGTACCACTCGACGATCTGCACCCAGTCCGTCTCGGCGGTGCTCGGCGCGTCCGCGTGCAGGGCGGCGATCGCGGCCTGCGCCTGGTACTCGCCGAGCCGGTCGCGGGCCAGCGCGGCCTGCAGGATCGTCACCCCCTCGGCGATCAGGCGGGTGTCCCAGCGCGACCGGTCCTGCGCGGCGAGCGGCACCAGGCGACCGTCCTCGCCGGTGCGCGACGCGCGGCGGGCGTGGTGCAGCAGCATCAGCGCGAGCAGCCCGGAGACCTCCGGCTCGCCGGTCAACGCGACGAGCTGGCGGGTGAGCCGGATCGCCTCGCCGGCCAGGTCGACGTCGCCGCCGTACCCCTCGTTGAACACGAGGTACAGCACCCGCAGCACCGTGCCGAGATCGCCGGGCCGGTCCAGGGGCAGCCCGGCGATCCGCCGCTTGGCCCGGCTGATCCGCTGCGCCATGGTCGCCTCGGGGACGAGGTACGCCGCCGCGATCTGCCGGGTGGTCAGGCCGCCGACCGCGCGCAGCGTCAGGGCGACGGCCGAGCCGACCGGCAGGGTGGGGTGCGCGCACAGGAAGTAGAGCCGCAGCGTGTCGTCCTCGCCGGGCGCCGGACCGGCCGGCGGCTCCAGCTCGACGGTGAGCTCGCGCCCCCGCCGGGACGTCTCGGCCCGGGTGGCGTCGAGGAACTTGCGCCACCCCACCGCGACCAGCCACGCCTTCGGCTCGCGCGGCGGATCGTCCGGCCAGGTTTCCAGCGCCCGGATCAGGGCCTCCTGCACGGCGTCCTCGGCCGACGCGAAGTCCGCTCCGCGCCGGACGAGGACACCGATCACCGCGGGCACGAGCTCGCGCAGCAGCGCCTCGTTCACTCGTTCACCGTGGGCGACCCGGTGAAGAACGGGCGCACCTCGAGCCACTCGTGGATCGGTTCGCCGCCCGCGCCGGGAGCGGCGGACAGCTCCCCGGCCAGCTCGACCGCGCGCTCCCAGGACTCCACGTCGATGATGTACCAGCCGGCGATGAGGTCCTTGGTCTCGGCGAACGGGCCGTCGGTCACCGGCGGGCGTCCCGGGCCGTCGTACCGGACGAACGCGCCGTCCGGCAACAGCGCCTGGGTGTCGACGAACTCACCCGTCTCCTCCAGGCGGGCGGCGAAGTCGTGCATGTACCGCATGTGCGCGTCGACCTCCGCCGGCGTCCACCGGTCCATCGGCACGTCGTTGGCGGCGGTTGGGGCGCCTCGGTAGTGCTTGAGCAGCAGGTACTTCACGGTGGTTCTCCTTCGTCGTGCGGCCCGGCTCGGCCGCTGTGCCCCTGGGACGGAGCCGGCGTCACGTTCTCGACATCGCCGGTGTACTGATTTCAGTACCATCCGCACCGGAAGGGAGCGATGCCATGGCCGTCGCCGACGATCTCGACCGCGCAACCGACTCGACCTGGGACTGGGTCGCCGAGCACGCCCGCAGGTATCTGGCGTCGGGCGGCACCGACGGACACGAGTCGAACGGCGTGTACAACCTCGTGCTGGCCACCACCGGACGCCGAACCGGCGAGCCGCGGCGCACCTGCCTGATCTACGGCACCTCCGGCGACGACTTCGTGGTGGTGGCGTCCAAGGGCGGCGCCGACGAGGACCCGGCGTGGTTCAAGAACCTCCAGGCGGAGCCCAGCGTCGGGGTGCAGGTCGGCACCCGGCGGTTCACCGCCCGCGCCCGGGTCGCGTCCCCGGCCGAACGCGAGACCCTCTGGCCGAGGATGGTGGACATCTTCCCGCTGTACGACGAGTACGCGCGGAAGACCGAGCGGGTGATCCCGGTCGTCCTGCTGACCCCACAGGACTGACCCGTGCCCGTGAGCGAGAGCGGCGGGTAGCGGAGGAGCGAAGCGAACCATGAAGCACAGCGCGGGGATCCTGCTGTTCCGGTGCGCCGAGGCGGGGGTCGAGGTGTTGTTGGGGCACATGGGTGGGCCGTTCTGGGCGCGCAAGGACGCCGGCGCGTGGTCGATGCCCAAGGGCGAGTACGAGCCGGACGAGGAACCCGTGGCGGCGGCGCGCCGGGAGTTCACCGAGGAGCTGGGGTTGCCGGTGCCGGCCGGGGACCTGGTCGAGCTGGGCACGGTCCGCCAGTCCGGCGGCAAGACGGTGACCGCGTGGGCGTTGGCCGGGGACCTGGACCCGGCGGCCGTGGTGCCCGGGACGTTCGAGCTGGAGTGGCCGCCGCGCTCGGGCCGGGTGCGCGAGTTCCCCGAGGTGGACCGGGTGGCGTGGTTCCCGTTGTCCGAGGCGGCGGAGAAGATCGTCGGCGGGCAGCGGGCGTTCCTCGACCGCCTGGCCGGGCTGGCCTGAGCCCGCGGGAGATGCCGGCTCCGGCACCTCCCGCGTCGGTGGGTCAGGCGAAGAAGTCGGCCAGGGCCTCGGCCAGGACCACCGGGTCCACGTCGTGGGTCTGGCCGGGCAGGACCCGGTGCTCACCGGCGACCGCACGGGACGCCTCGCGCATCCAGGCCGGGCTCGCGCCGCCGGCGAGGGTCAGCGTCGGCACCCGCGGGCTGACCGGGACCGGGCCGCCGGTGATGACCGCGTCGTCGTACGGGAGCGTGTGGGCGATCGCCAGCAGGTCGGGGATCCGGGCGGCACCCGCCGCGGGCTCGGCTGGCAGGCCGACCACCTCGACCATGAACAGGCGCAGTGCCTCGTCGCGGCGTCCCTCGGCCAGGGCGGCGGCCAGGCGTTCCGGGTAGCGCTCGGGTGCCGGCGGCGCCAGCGCGGGCAGCGGCGGCTCGTACCCGGCCAGCCTGGCGATCGGCACGCCGGCGGCCTCCGCGCGCAGGGCCAGGATCGCGCCGGACGACATGCCGTACACCCGCGCCGGACCACCCGCGACGGCCACGATCGCGGCGAGGTCCTCGATCTCCCGGTCCACGGCGTACGGGCCGGTGTCCCCGCTGTCGCCCCGGCCGCGGCGGTCGTAGAGGTACACCGTGAACCGGTCGGCCAGGGCATGTGCCAGCCGTGCCGAGGTGTGGCGCGTGTTGAGCGCGCCGCCGACGCACACGACCGCGGGGCCGTCGCCGACCCGGTCGTAGGCGAGCGGGGTGCCGTCGGCGGAGGTCGTCTTGTCCATGTCGAGTTCCTTTCCGTTGGTGGACACCCCACCGACGAACGGGCACCGCGCGGATCGACAGGTCAGCCGTACAGCTGACGGACCTCGATCGTGCCGAACTCCGCCCACGGGTGGCTCGCGGCGATCCGCAGGGCCTCGTCGCGGTCGGCGCAGTCGATCAGGGTGACGCCGCCCATCTGCTCCTTGGTCTCGGCGAACGGGCCGTCGGTCAGCAGCACCTCGCCGGCCCGCACCCGCACCGTGCCCGCCGACGCGGGCGGGTGCAGCCCGAGCGCGTCGAGCAGGACCCCGCGCCCCCGCATCTCGCGCTGCCACTCGGCGCAGCCGGTCATCACCTCGGCGCTCGCCTCGGCGGTCTCGTCGCCGCACAGCATCAGCATGAACCTCATCGAACCTCCGTCCTCGATTCCGCACCGATGAGTTCCGCCCCCACCGGCCGTCACACAGTGCGACAGGATGCCCGAAGGAGGGAACGAACCCATGGACGCACTGACCGAGGCGGAGTTCGCCGAGCTGACCGACCGGCACCGCCGCGAGCTGCGAGTGCACTGCTACCGCATGCTCGGCAACTTCGAGGACGCCGAGGACCTGGTGCAGGAGACGTTCCTGCGTGCGTGGCGCCGCCGCGAGACCTACGCCGGCCGCGCGTCCTTCCGCGCCTGGCTGTACCGCATCGCCACCAACGCCAGCCTCGACCTGCTGGAACGCCGCCCCCGCCCCACCCTGCCGGTGCCGACCGACACCCCGCCGCCCGCGGTCGCCGTGCCCTGGCTGACCCCGTACCCGGACGCCCTGCTCCCCGACGAGGCCGCCGTCTCCCGCGAGACCGTCGAGCTCGCCTTCCTCGCCGCCGTGCAGTACCTGCCGCCCCGCCAGCGCGCGGTGCTCGTCCTGCGCGACGTGCTCGGCTGGTCGGCCAAGGAGACCGCCGCCCAACTGGACACCACCGTCGCCGGCGCCAACAGCGCGCTGCAACGCGCCCGCGAGACCCTGCGCGCCCACCTGCCCGCGCGCCGCCTCGACTGGTCAGGCGCCAAGCCGACCGAGGAGGAGCTGGCGGTGGTCCACCGGTACATGGACGCCCTCGAACGCGGCGCCGACGCCGAACTGGGCACCCTGCTCCGCGAGGACGCCCGCTGCGCCCAGGCCCCGTGGACCGGCGGCAACATGTCCGACGACCCCGCCTGGTACTCCGGCCGGGACACGCTGATCGAGGCCTGGCAGCCGATCTTCCACGGCCCGGACCGGGCGGAGTTCCGGTGCGTGCCGACCGTCGCGAACGGCGACCCGGCCATCGCCACCTACATCCGCCCGCCTGGCTCCGGGCCGTACCGGGCGTTCGGCCTGGACGTGCTGCGGATCGTCGACGGGCAGGTCGCCGAGATCACCTGCTTCGGCGTCGCGACCTACCGGTACTTCGACCTGCCCGCGGAGATCACGGCGGAGATCACGGGGTAGGCCGGCTCGCGCACCGAACCGTCCGGGACGTGCGCCAGCTCGGGCACGTACCGGCGCACGTACTCGCCGTCCGGGTCGTGGCGTTCCGCCTGGCGCAGCGGGTTCAGCACCCGCACGTCGCCGGACACGTGCACCCGTGCGGCCCCGACCTCCTCCGCGACCCGCGCGTACTCGTGGCCGGCTTGCGTCACGTTCCCCCGAGGCGCGGTTGCGAAGCGCTCGGCCTGACCTCCTGGTGCTCGGCGGTGCCGGTGATGTTGCGGGCCATGCCGCCGAAGACGATGTCGTGGAAGGGCGCGACCGACTTCCAGTACAGGTGCCCGGCCAGTCCGTGCGGCTCGAAGACCGCCCGCTGCCGGTAGATCGCGCCGCCGTCGTCGCCCGGGGCCGCGTACAGCTCCAGCCACGCCCGGCCCGGCACCCGCATCTCCGCGCGCAGCCGCAGCCGCCGGGGCCGGTCCAGCAGCTCGACCCGCCACCAGTCCAGCGCCTCGCCCTCGTGCAGCCGTCGGGGGTCGCGGCGGCCTCGGCGCAGGCCGGCGCCGCCGGCGAGCCGGTCGATCCAGCCGCGTACCGACCACGCCAGCGGGAACGAGTACCAGCCGTGCTCGCCGCCGATGGCCTCGATGACCCGCCACAGCGCGTCCGGGTCGGCGGTGGTGCGCAGCTCGCGGACGTCGACGTAGACGCTGCCACCCGACCAGTCCGGGTCGGTGGGCAGCGGGTCGGACGGCGCGCTGGCGTCGGACCAGCGGGTCGGCACGTCGGCGTTCCGGATCCGGGTGAGCGCCAGCTCGATGGCCCGCTCGACGTGGGTCGCCGGCGGGTCGGGGACGTACTCGGCGATGTCGTGCTCGCGGCACACCACCTCGTGCACGAGCGACTCGATCAGCGGCACCGCGATCCCGCGCGGTACCGGCGTGACCAGGTTGACCCACTGCGCGGACAGCCACGGCGAGAGCACCGGGATCGGCAGCACGAACCGGCGCGGCAGCCCGGCGACGATCGCGTAGGTGCGCATCATCTCCAGGTAGGTGAGCACGTCCGGGCCACCGATGTCGAACGCGCGGCTGACGCCGGCCGGCAGCTCGGCGGCGCGGGTGAGGTAGTGCACGACGTCCCGGATCGCGATCGGCTGGATCCGGTTGTGCACCCAGCGCGGGGTGACCATCGCCGGGAGCCGTTCGGTGAGGTGGCGCAGCATCTCGAAGCTCGCCGACCCGGAGCCGATGACGATCGCCGCGTTGAGCACGGCGGTCGGCACGCCGGAGCCGATCAGGATCTCGCCGACCTCCTTGCGGGAGGCCAGGTGCGCGGACAGCTGTCCGTCCGGCGCGATCCCGCCGAGGTAGACGATCCGCTGGAGCGCGGACGAGGCGGCGGCGTCGGCGACGGTGCGCGCGGCGACCCGGTCCAGGTCGACGAAGTCGCGCTGGTGCAGGGAGTGCACGAGGTAGTAGGCGACGTCCTGCCCGTCGAGCGCGGCGGCCACCGAGGTGGCGTCGATGACGTCGCCCCGGACGACCTCGACCCGCTCGCGCCACGGCGCGTGCTCGAGCTTGCCCGGCGTGCGGGCGACGGCCCGGACCTGGTGGCCGGCGTCGAGCAACGCGGGCACCAGCCGGCCGCCGACGTACCCGGTCGCCCCGAACACCACACAGCGCATGCCGACGATCCTCGCCCAGATCGCCCCGGCGCGCAGTTCAGGTGGCGATCGGCGCGATCGTGGCGTTCGCCAGCCGGGTCAGGTCGGCCGGGGCCAGCTCGATCTCCAGGCCGCGGCGACCAGCGCTGCAGTAGATCGTGTCGTGGTCGGTCGCCGAGGTGTCGAGGACGACCGGGAGGCGTTTGCGGTGTCCGAGCGGGGCGATGCCGCCGGCGACGTACCCGGTCGCACGCTCGGCGGCGGCGACCTCGGCCATCCGCGCCTTCTTCCCGCCGACCGCGGCGGCCAGCGCCTTGAGGTCCAGCTGGCCCGACACCGGCACCACGCCGATCGTCAACGCCCCGTCGACCTCGGCGACGAGCGTCTTGAACACCCGCTCGGCCGGTAGCCCGAGCACCTCGCTCGCCTCGGTCCCGTACGACGCCGCCCTCGGGTCGTGCGCGTACTCGTGCACCCGGTGCGCCACCCGCTGCTTCACCAGCAACGCGGTCGCCTGCGTTCCCTTCCCTGCCACGCCGGCGACCCTAGCGGGAGGGCAGCGCGGGCTCGGTCGGGTACACCGTCGGGTCGCCCTGCCGGATCCAGACCGTGGGGTCGTCGATCGGGCGGAAGGAGCGGTCGCCGCCGGGTTCGCGGGTGGCCGGGACGGTGTCGCCGCCCGGCAGGTGCATGATGAAGTTGACCGGCTTCGTGTCGTCGGCGAGCGGGATCTCGTACACCGCCCAGCCGTCCTCCACGCGTGCCGGCGGCCACGGGCGGTCCCAGGCCACCTGTTCGAGCACCGACGGGTCGACCGCGTCGCCCCACAGGTGCAGGCCCCACTCGCCGTAGTCGCCGGCCGGGCGGTGGTACCGCAGGGTGGCGACCTCCAGCGGGGGACCGGCGTAGCGGACGGTCCGGGTCGCGGACACCACGCCGCCGGACAGCCACGCCCGGTACGCCACCGGCGTGTCCGGCTCGAGGCCCAGCGGCGTCAGGTCGTCGAACACCGTGTACGCGGGTGACGTGGAGTCGCCGCCGATCGCGGTCCACGGGCCGCCGTCGACGCTGCGCTCGAACCGCACCACGTGCGACGCCCGCTCCGGGTCGGCCACCGCGCGCACCTCGACCGCGCCGCGCACGCCGCCGCCCTCCGCCGGGGCCTCGATGGTCACCGACGGCGCGGGCACCCGGCCCCGCACGGTGCCGCTCGCGCGGGTGTGGCCCGCGTTGTCCAGCACCACCGCGCGGTACTCCACCGGCGTCGCCGGGTCCAGCGAGGACACGTCGTGGAACACCCGGTACGGCGCGTTGTCGTCGGTTCCGACCGGGTGCCAGCGGCCGCCGGCGACCCGCGCCTCGAACGTCACCTCGTACAGCGACGAACCCCGCACGTCGGCCACCACCTGCATCCGTCCGCGCGCGTCGGCGGCCGGCTGCGGGCTGTACAGCGAGATCATCGGCGCCCGGTTCGAGCGCGGGACCTTCCCGTCCAGCGCGTAGACCACGGTGGACAGCGCCGGCACGGTCAGGTTCAGCTCGCCGTCCCGGTCGGTGCGCAGCCGCTGGCTGCCGATCCCGTACACCAGGCGGTAGTTCTTCCGCTTCGTGTACGTCGGGATCGCGACCTCCTTCGGGCCCTCGCTGTTGTTCAGGGCCACCACGTACTCGCGCCGCTGCTCGCGGTCGATCCGGGAGAACGCGTACACGCCGGCCTCGGGGGAGGAGAGGCGGTGCTGCTGGGTGCCGTTCCGCAGCGCCGGATGCTCGCGGGTCACCGACGCGAGGTCGCTGATCGCCCGGTACAGCTGGTGGCCGGTGTCGTAGTTGTCCTCCGCGTGCGTCGAGGACGTGCCGAGCAGGTCGTCGTCGAGGTACTCCGGCACCTGGGAGGCGAACAGCGTCTGCCGCGCGTCCTGGTCGCCGCCGGGGCCGGTGAAGCCCTGCTCGTCGCCGTAGTAGATCACCGGGTTGCCCCGGGAGAAGTACATCAGCTCGTGCCCGAGCCGGTCCCGCAGCACCCACTCGTGGTCACCCTGGCCGGGGTTGTCGGCGACCACGAACCCGCCGAAGCGCCCCATGTCGTGGTTCCCGAGGAAGGTCGGCAACTGGTAGGCGTTCGAGTCGGCGTCGGTGTACCAGTCGTCGTCGGCGAAGAACCGGGCGAGCGCGTCGGTCGGCCCGCTCCCGGACGCGAACTCGCGGGCCGCGGCCTGGAACGGGAAGTCCAGCACCGCCTGCATCCGCCCGGTGGTGGTGAAGTGCGAGGTGTAGTCCTTGGTGGTGTCGAACACCTCGCCGAACATGAAGAACTCGCGCTTGCCGTGCTCGCGGGCGAACTTCAGCACCCGGGGCCCGAACGACCGCCAGAACGCGTCGTCGACGTGCTTCATCGTGTCGATCCGGAAGCCGTCGATGCCGAAGTCGGCGATCCAGCGCTCGTAGATGTCGGCCATCCCGTCGACCACGCGGGGGTGCTCGGTGAACAGGTCGTCCAGGCCGAAGAAGTCGCCGTACTGGGAGTCCTCGCCGACGAACGTCGTGTCGCCCCGGTTGTGGTAGAGCGTCACGTCGTTGAGCCAGCCCGGGACCTTGAGGTCGGTCTCGGCCGGGTCGAGCACCGGCGTGTACGGGAACGAGGTGGCCGGATCCATCGCCGGGAAGTCCGCCGACCCCGCGAAGTCCCGGTCGTCGAACACCTCGCCGGAGGCCGTCCGGTACGGCGCGGCGTCCTTGGACACGTACTCCTTGCGCGCGCCCTCCGCGTACCCGATGACGTCCGCGGTGTGGTTGGTGATGATGTCGAAGTAGACCTTCATGCCGCGGTCGTGCGCGTCGTCCACCAGCGCGGCCAGCTCCTCGTTGGTCCCGAGGTGCGGGTCGATCCGGGTGAAGTCGGTGATCCAGTACCCGTGGTAGCCGGCCGACGGGCCGTCCTCCAGCTGCACCGGCTTGTTCTTGAAGCTCGGGGTGAGCCAGATCGACGTGGTACCGAGGCCCTGGATGTAGTCCAGCCGGTCGCGCAGCCCAGCCAGGTCGCCGCCGTTGTAGAAGCCCTTCTTCGTCGGGTCGAACCCGGACACCAGCGGATCGTCGGGCAGCCCGCCCCGGTCGTTGCCCGAGTCCCCGTTGGCGAACCGGTCCGCCATGACGAAGTAGAAGTTCTCGTCGGTCACCGGCCCGCGCAGCGAGTGCAACGCCTCCGGCCCCCGCGCGGCGGCGGCCGGCGAAGCGGTGGCCGTCAGCCCGGCGGCGAGAAGCGGAACCAACAGCGCCACGGCGGCGCGACGGACGGACATGCGACCTCCACAGGTGCGGCTGGCCGGAGACGTTAGCCGCAGCCGAACCCCCACGGCGACGGCCAACCCGCCCAATTCGGCTGCGTCCGGGCGGCTCGGCGGGCGATCATGTGACGGTGCACGCCCAGCTCACCGTCACACCGGCACGTCTGCCCGACGTGCTGCTCAATGTCGCCGTGGTGCGGCCGGTGTTCCTGTGGGGCGCGCCGGGGATCGGGAAGTCCTCGATGGTCCGCCAGTTCGCCGCGTCGTTGGGGCTGGAGTGCGTGTCGCTGCTCGGCACCCAGCTCGCGCCGGAGGATCTGATCGGCGTGCCGACGATCGTCGACGGCCGCAGCCGGTTCTGCCCGCCGGAGCAGATCGCGCGGAACTCCCCGTACGTCTTGTTCCTGGACGAGCTGAACGCGGCGTCGCCGGACGTGCAGAAGGCGTTCTACTCGCTGATCCTCGACCGGCGCATCGGCTCCTACGAGCTGCCGGCGGGCTCGGTGGTGATCGGCGCCGGCAACCGGGCCACCGACCAGGCGCTCGCCCGGCCGATGGCGTCCGCGCTGGTCAATCGGCTGGTGCACGTCCACCTGCGCGCGTCGCCGGACGACTGGCTCACCTGGGCGGCGAACAACGGCATCCACCCGTGGGTCGTGGCGTACCTCACCCAGCGCCCGGACCACCTGTGGAGCGCGCCGCCGAAGACCGAGGAGCCGTTCTCCACGCCCCGGTCCTGGCACATGCTCTCCGACGTCCTGCACTCCTATGGCGATCCGGTCGACGACGAGACCGTCGCGCTGCTCGCCTACGCGACCCTGACCCCGAAGCACGCCGGGGCGTTCCGCGCCTACCTGAAGGTCGCCCGGCACGCCTACGACCTGGACGCGATCGTCAAGGGCGACGCGCGCTGGCCGGCCGAACCGGGCGACCGCGACCTGCTCTACTTCCTGGCCGAGACGTTCCGGGCCCGGCTGGCCAAGGAGCTGCCCGCCGACCGGCGGCACGCCTCGGCCGGCGTGCGGCAGTTCGCGTTCCGCGCCAAGGCGATGCTGGTGGAGCTCGCGGAGATCTCGCTCGAGGTCGCGCAGCTGGTCATCGCCGAGGGGGAGGACGGCGGCACGCTGCCGTCCTGGTTTCTGGTCGAGGCGGCCCGCGACCTGCCGCGGCTGGTGGCCGCCCGGACATGAGCCGCCAGGCCGACGCGAAGCGCCGGGAGCGCCGGAAGGCGGCCGTCCTCGCCGGCTGGGGCGCGGTCCGCGACAGCGTGGTGCTCGGCCGCCTCGCCGACATCGTGCGGATCGACACGCGGACCGGCCTCACCGGCGTGGACAGCTGGGGTGTGGTCGACGGCCAGGGCACGATCACGGTGAACGCCGAGCGGGACGCCGAGCCGGCCGAGTGGGCCTGGGTGTTCGCGCACCTGCTGCTGCACCTCGGGCTCGGCCACACCGACACGGACCGCGTCGCCGAGGCAGGCGCGGTCACCGACACCGGCATCGACCCGGTGTACGTGACCGCCTGCTGTGTCGCGGTCACCCGGTTCGCGGAGATCGTGCGGGTGGGCCGGGCACCGGACCTGCTGCCGGAGCCGCCCGGCGGCGACGAGCTCTCCCTCACCCGCCGCTGGCGCGAGGCCGGCGTGCCCGCGGAGTTCCTGGCGTACGGCACCGGCGGCGACCAGCCCTGCCTGGTGCCCACCCCGACCCCGGCGTACCGGCCGCGCTACCACCAGCCGCGGCGCACGGCGTGGGACGAGTTCTTCGCAGCCGGCCTGACCGACGCGGCGACCGAGGCGATGTCGCGGGCCGCGGAGTCGCGCGGGCAGGCCGGGATCGGCCGGGCGCGGCGTGAGTGGGACCGTGCGCTGTCCTGGTTCGTCTCGTCGTTCCCGCTGCTCGGCGCGGTCGCCGGCGGGTTCACGTTGGTGCCGGACGCCGAGGTGGCGCGGGCCTGGGACATCTCGGTCGCGGCGGTCAGCCCCGAGCACGGCGAGATCTACGTCAACCCGCTCGCCACGCTCTCCGCCGAGGAGTGGCGGTTCGTGCTGGCGCACGAGATGCTGCACGCCGCGCTGCGCCACGACCGCCGGGTCGACGGGCGCGACCCCTACCTGTGGAACGTCGCCTGCGACTACGTGATCAACGGGTGGCTGGTGGCCATGGGCGTCGGGCACGCCCCCGACGGCCTGCTGCACGACCAGCGGCTCACCGACCTGTCCGCGGAGTCGGTGTACGACACGTTGACCACCGACCTGCGCCGCTCCCGCAAGCTCGCCACCCTCGGCCGCGCCACCGGCGACGTGCTCGGCGACTGGCTGTCCGAACCGGAGGCCGAGCGGCGGCGCGCGTCGCGGCGCGAGCGGCGGCCGACGCCGTGGGCCGCGGACCGGGCGCGGCGGGTCGACCTCGACGAGTTCTACCGCCGCGCGCTGACCCAGGGCCTGGAGTACCAGCACGCGAGCGACCGGGGCACCGTCCCCGCCGGGCTCGAGGAGGAGATCCGGGCACTGGACCACCCGCCGCTGCCGTGGGACGCCCAGCTCGCCCGCTGGTTCGACGAGCACGTGCGGTCCGCGGAGCCCCGGCGGACGTACGCGCGGGCGTCCCGGCGGCAGGCCGCGAGCCCGGGCATCCCGCGCCCGGGCCGGGTGCGGCCGGAGGAGCTGACGTCGCGGCCGACATTCGGGGTCGTGCTGGACACGTCCGGGTCGATGGACACCGAGCTGCTCGGCAAGGCGCTCGGCGCGATCGCCTCGTACGCCACGGCCAGGGACGTGCCGGCCGCCCGCGTGGTGTTCTGCGACGCGGTCGCCTACGACGCCGGCTACCTGCCGGTGGAGCTGATCGCGGGCCGGGTGCGGGTCCGCGGCCGGGGCGGGACCGTGCTGCAGCCGGGCGTCACGCTGCTGGAACGGGCGCCCGACTTCCCTGCGGACGGGCCCATCCTGGTGATCACCGACGGCGCCTGCGACGTGGTCCGGGTCCGCCGCGAGCACGCGTTCCTGGTCCCGGCGGGCGCCCGGCTGCCGTTCACGCCGAGGGGCCCGCTGTTCCGGGTGCGCTGACTTCGCGGCTGGGTTCGCACCGGGAAGAAATGCCGGCGGTGGCGGGTTGCCCCTGGATGTGATCGATGTTCCGCTGTCCGTCCTGGATCTTGCCCCGTTGGCCAAGGGGGCCACCGCGACCGAGGCGCTGGCCGCGACCACCGCGCTCGCCCGGCGGGTGGAGGAGCTCGGGTACCGCCGGATCTGGGTGGCCGAGCACCACAACATGCCCTCCATCGCCAGTTCGTCGCCCGCCGTGCTGATCGCGCACCTCGCGGCCGCGACCTCGACGATCCGGGTCGGGTCGGGCGGGGTGATGCTGCCCAACCACGCGCCGCTGGTCGTCGCCGAGCAGTTCGGGACGCTGGAGGCGCTGCACCCGGGCCGGATCGACCTGGGGATCGGCCGCGCGCCGGGTACCGACCAGCGGACCGCGCTGGCCCTGCGGCGGACCATGGCCGGGCTGTCCGCGGAGGGGTTCCCGCAGGAGCTCGGCGACCTGATCGGCTACTTCGAGGGCAGCGGCGACCGGATCGTCGCGGTGCCCGGCAAGGGGAACGAGCCGGCTGTCTGGCTGCTTGGCTCGTCCGGGTTCAGTGCGCAGCTCGCTGGGGTGCTGGGGCTGCCGTTCTCGTTCGCGCACCACTTCAGCTCGGCGAACACGATCCCGGCGCTGGAGCTGTACCGGTCGAACTTCCGCCCCTCGCGCTGGCTTTCGCGGCCGTACGCGAAGGTCGCGGTCAACGCGATCTGCGCGGACACCGACGAGCGGGCCAGGTTCCTGTCCGGGCCGGCGTCGCTGGCGTTCCTCAAGCTGCGGACCGGCAAGCCCGAGGCCCTGGTCACGCCGGAGGAGGCCGCCGCGTACCCGTACACCGACCAGGAGCGCGCGTTCGCCGAGGACCGGTTCGCCGACCAGGCGGTCGGCTCGCCGGAGACCGTGCGGCGGCAGCTGACCGGCCTGCTCGACCGCACCGGCGCCGACGAGCTGATGCTGACCACGATGGTCTACGACCAGGAGGAGCGGATCCGGTCCTTCGAACTGATCAGTGAGAAGGTCGTCCGCTAGACACGCGTCCCGTGCCGCCGGTGATCCCCCTCTTTCACGATCACCGGCGGCAGGTGTGGACGCGGCGGCACGAGCCGCTCGCGAGGGGCAGGTTGACGGTGACACCGGCAACGCGGGCAAGGATGGTTACCCGCGGCTCGGATTTGTCGGCGTCACCGTCGCCCCGGCTCCCCGACCCGCGACTCGTCCGCCGCGGCCAGGTCGATTCGTACACCGGTGCCCTCGGCGCACTGCAAGGTGCGTAGCCGCCAAACCCGGGGGTATGCGACCTCCGACCAGGGCTTCCGGATGCGTGTTCACTCGTTCGGAGTAACGTACTTCACCGTGGCCGGATGACCACGCAGCGAAGTCGATCAGGGGGTGACGGCGTGAACGACGAGAGCCTGCCGTACCGGCACGGCATCCACGAGGCCATGGGCGCGCTCTCCGGCCAGTGGGTGACCGCCGTGCTGGCGTCGCTGACCGCGCGGCCGATGACCTACTCGAAGCTGCTGGAGCACATCAACCGCACCGAGGAGCGCCTGGGCTGGGTCACCCACGAGCGCCCGCTGCGGCAGAAGGTGCTCACCGACACCCTGCACCGGATGCAGCGCGACGGTCTGGTCCTCAAGATCGAGCGGCCGAGCACCTTCGGCTCCACCTGGTACCAGCTCACCCCGATGGGCCGCTCCCTGCTGCGCGCCCTGCTCCCGCTCGCCAAGTGGGCCGAGGACCACCGCGGCGAGCTCAGCCGCGCCCGCGCCGCCTACGCCGCGGCCAGAACGGAAGAACCGGACTAGGCCCTACCAGGACGACCGCGGATCGAACACACCCTTGACCATCACGTCGTCGGTGGTCTGCTCGGCCGGGTGGTCCGGGTGCGGCCCCTCCGGCGTGAGCAGGTCGCGTGCCGCCTCCGCCGCGGCCTTCGCGGCCTCGGTGAACGCCGCCGCGACGCGTTGCTCATCGCCCTCCAACAGGGTGCCCTGGCGGATGGTGGTGTCCCGCACCCGCCCGAGCGCGTCCACCCAGACCGTCACCGAGCCGTCGGCGGACCGGCCGGAGAAGCCGTTGCGCAGGTAGTCGAACGGCGTGGTGCCCGCCCGCTCCGCCGCGCCGCGCAGCCGTTCGGCCGCGTCGAGGAATACCTGCTCGTCGCCTGTCATGATCGTCCTCAGGTGTTCGGGTCGGTGGTCCTGGCGTCCCAGTCGCGCGGTGCGCCCGGCCGGGTCGGCGCGTCGGCGACCGAGGGGATCTTCTCGCTGATCAGCCGCTCCAGCTCCTCGACGCTCGTGTTCACGTTGAGCAGGCGCTTCACGACCGTCGAGTACGCGTCGAGCAGCAGGCCGATCACCGTGATGACCGCGCCGACCACCGCGCCGACGAAGGTCTCCCAGGTGGCGAGCATGACGACGATGCCGGCGAGCGTCAGGATCCAGCCGACGATCTCCTCCCAGCCCATCTCCAGGTCACCGGCCAGATCGGTGAGCAGGTCCCCGATCTGTCCCGCGGGGTCGCCGATCCTGGCGATCAGGTCGAGCGCGAGGTCCATGTCCTGCTTGAACGCCTGCCAGGCCTCGCCCTCCCAGCGCTGGCCGACCTTGGTGACGACCTCGGTCAGGTCCTGGGTGATCGCGTTCGCCATCGACCCGGGCAGCCCGTCCCCGCCGCCGGTGCCCCACGCGGCCGCGGCCGTGCGCACCGCGTCCGGGTCGAACAGCGCGATCTTCCGCAGGGTGTCGCCGAGTTGGGGGACGGGCACGCCGTGTTCGGCGATCAGCCCGTCGATCCGGTTGATGGTCGGCCAGAACTGCGGCGGCACCTTCTCCGCGAGGAGGGTCATCGGATTCCTCCCAGCCGGTGCGTCGCGGCCTCCTCCAGGCCCAGGTACAGGTCGCCGGCCTGCTTCAGCGCGTCCGCGTGGGCGTCGAGCAGGGTGCCCACCCGCACCATGCAGGCCAGCATGCTCGCGCGGGCCGACTGGTACGGCCCGTGGAGCGCGGCGGCGTACTCACCCCACTCGTGCCAGGGCAGTTCCGAGCCGCCCTCGAAGTCGGCGGTCGTCGCGTCGGCCTCGCCGACCTCGACCGCGATGTCCTTGCTCGCCTGGAGCAGGTAGTTCGCGTCGGTCGTGTAACCCATGCGCAAAGCACAGCACGACCGACGACGTGACATATCCGAATTGGATGTAACAGGAGAAGAATTACTCCGTTCGGATCAACCCGGCCGCTGGGTCAGGTCGCCGATCGCGGCGACGATCGCCTGCACCTGGTTGCGGCCCGAGTCCTTGGCCACGAACAGCGCGTCGTCGGCGGCCAGCAGCACGTCCTGCAGGTCCGGCCCGAACTCCGGGTACAGCGCCACCCCGATCGACACGCTCAGCCCGTCGACCACCTCGGCACCGTCCTCGGCCGAGACCGGGACGCGCAGCTCGCGGACCCGCTCGCAGATGCGCTCGCCGGTCGCGTGCAGCTCCTCCCGGGTGATCTCCGGGCACAGCACAACGAACTCCTCGCCGCCCCAGCGCCCGACCACGTCGTACCGGCCGGCGCAGGCGGTCAGGGTGTCCGCGACGGCCTGCAGCACCCGGTCGCCGACCAGGTGCCCGTGCAGGTCGTTGACCGCCTTGAAGTGGTCGAGGTCGACCATCAGCACCCCGACCCGGGTCTCGTCCCGCGCGGCGCGCCGGACCTCGGCCGTCGCCAGGTTCGTCCAGGCCGTGGCGTTCGCCAGGCCGGTCTTCTGGTCGGTGGACGCGGCCTCCTCGAGCTGACGCAGCAGTACGCTGCGGTGCAGCACCAGCAGCGCCGGCACCATCATCAGCGACCAGCTGGGGTGC
The DNA here is from genome assembly GCF_025165815.1 of Actinophytocola gossypii. Taxonomy (GTDB): domain Bacteria; phylum Actinomycetota; class Actinomycetes; order Mycobacteriales; family Pseudonocardiaceae; genus Actinophytocola; species Actinophytocola gossypii. The sequence continues at coordinate 481,745 of NZ_JAFFZE010000006.1, forward strand.
AGGGCGAGCAGGATCGCGTTGATCGCGCCGAGGCCGATCGTGCCGTACTCCAGCGCCGCCTCCTTGCCCGTGCCGAGCGCGCGCCGCAGGCTGAGCCGCTGTTCGTGCAGGGTGATGGCGGTGGCGACGAGACCCAGGTTCACCGCCGAGTACACCAGCACGGCGAGCACGATCGCCGCGAACACCTCCGGGCGGCCCCAGTCCGTCAGGTCGCCGGGCGCGAGCTGGTACCGGATCGCCGACGCGCTGTGCGCGGCCAGCACGACCGTGGACGCGGTGAACACCAGCCGGTAGGCGCGCACGCTGCGCACCCGGTACCAGCTGCGCCAGAACAGGTGCAGGTACAGCGCGCAGGTCACCACCGGGACCAGCGCCGTCGGCAGCACCAGGATGGCGGAGAACGTCCACACCGAGGTCAGGTTGACGTGCGGGGTGTCGTTGAACCGGCGGCGCACCCGTTCCACGTGCCTGGTCATCTCGCCCATGGCCACGCCGAGCCCGACGATGATCCCGAGCATGGCGAGGTCGGTGCCGTCGACCGAGGCCCGCAGGGCGTGGAACAGGGTCAGGCCGGCGGCCGCGGTCTCCACGACCAGCAGCAGCGCCAGCACCCGGGCCGGCTCACGCCACAGTGCCCAGCGTGCCGGTCCCCTGGACCGGGTATCGGTCGGCGGGGATGCTGGGTGCGGCGGTCGGGGGACCTCACGCTGATCAGCATCCCCCATGCCGTGCTCGGCGGCCGTGCCGATGGAAGGAGGTGCCAGCGATGTCGCGTAGCTGGGACTGGTGAATCCCCGTACCCGTCCGTTGCCGTTCGTGCTGGGAGGAGGTGTGTCCGATGCGGAGCTGGGACTGGTGAGGTCCGGTAGCTGACCGTTCGCGCTGTCGTTCTCGATGGTGTTCTCGCTGGTGGGAGGTGTGCCCGATGTCGCGGAGCTGGGACTGGTGAACCCGGGAGTGTGTCCGTTGCCGTTCGTCCCGGAAGGAGGTGCGTCCGATGCGGAGCTGGGACTGGTGAGCCCGTGACCCCTGTGTCCGTTGCCGTTCACGAGGTCGTTCTCGACGGCGTTTCCGCTGGTGGGAGGTGTGCCCGATGTCGCGGAGCTGGGATTGGTGAACCCGGGAGTGTGCCCGTTGCCGTTCGTCCTGGAAGGAGGTGTGTCTGATGTCGCGAAGCTGGGACTGGTGATCGCCCCATGCTGATCAGCGTCGTCGGTCTCGCGCCCGCCCGGACGGATACGGGCGCGAAGCCACGACGACCCCACGAGGCCAGTGAGCACGATGCCGGCCACGCCGCCGACGGCGACCGCGAGTGCCGAACTGGTCATGTCCGCGAGTATGCCCGCCCCGAGGATCGCGAGTCCCTGGGAGGACAGCACTCCGGCACCAACCAGCCCGGACGCGGCGCCCCGGTGGTGGTCGGGCACGGCGAGTACGAAGGCGGCCTGGGCGAGGAGCAGGTACCCCGTCGCGCAGGCGCCGCACAGCGCCCACAGCGGAACGACCAGCCACAGCGGTGGCCCGAACGCGCACAGGGCGAGCGGCACCCCCGCCGCGACCGCCAGCACGGTGGTCGCCCGCGCCCGCCGGTGGTCCGGAACGCGGGCGACGAGCCACGCCCCGACGATGTTGCCGACCGGCATGGCCGCCATCAGCAGGCCGACCGCGGCGACCGGGACGCCGAGGCCGGCCGCGTACGGGGCGGCGAGGCCCTCCGGCACCACGAACACGCCGATCAACCAGGACAGCGCCGTCAGGCCGCGCAGCCGGCGGTCGCGCCACACCAGGCGGGCGGCGCCGGTGGACCGCTCGGCCCGGTCCCGCCGGGCGGCCGGGCGGTCGCGCACCCCGGCCATCAGCAGCACGGCGCTGAGCAGGAACGTCGCGGCGTTCAGGCCGAGCGCGACGTGCGGCTCGACCAGCGCGACCAGCACGCCGCCGAACAGGAACCCGACGGCCTGCACGGTCTGGTTGGTGACCGTGCGCAGGGCGAGCCCGGTGACGTACCGGTCGCCGGTCAGGATCGCCGGCAGCAGCGCCTGCTGCGCTGCCTTGAACGGCGGCCCGACGAGCGTCAGCGGGAACACCAGGGCCATCAGCACCGGAAGCGGCAGCGCCGGGATCGCCATCAACGCGGCGAGCACCGCGCGGAGCACGTCGACGGCCACCATCAGCTCGCGGCGGCGGTAGCGGTCGGCCAACCCGCCGAGCAGCACGCCGCCGAGGATCGCGGGAAGGAAGGTCAGCGCGTAGGTCAGCGCGGTGAGGGACGCGGACGAGGTCCTGGCGTACACCAGCACGGCGATGCCGACCCTGGCGAACTGGTCACCGAGGACGGACAGCAGCTCGGCGCCCCAGAGCGCGCGGAACTCGCGCACGGACAGCACGTCACGAAAACCCGCGCGACCCATCGTCTGCCCTCGCTCGGTGAACACCTCCGGGCCGTACCCCGCGTGGCCCGTGGACCCGAGACTAGAGCGCTGCCGGAGGCGCACCACCCTCGTGGCCGGTGTCCACCCGAACGGCCCAATGTGCTCACGCAACGTAGTGGGCGGGGAATCCCGCCAGCGGTTGTCAGGTTTGCCCGGCAGGGTGGCCCGCATGACGGACAACAAGGTGGCGCTGGTCGCCGGTGGAACGCGGGCGGCCGGCCGGGCGATCGCCGTCGAGCTGGGCAGGCTCGGCATGACCGTGTACGTGACCGGCCGGACCACGCGCGAGCGGCGGTCGGAGCTGAACCGGCCGGAGACGATCGAGGAGACCGCCGAGCTGGTCGACGCGGCCGGGGGCACCGGCGTCCCGGTGCGCGTCGACCACCTCGAGCCGGACCAGGTGCGGGCGCTCGTCGACCGGATCGACACCGACCGGGGCCGGCTCGACGTGCTGGTCAACGACGTCTGGGGCGGCGACCCCTACATCGAGTTCGGCAAGAAGTTCTGGGAGCTCCCGCTCGACGGCGGCCTGCGGATGCTGCGCCTTGGCGTGGAGACCCACGCGATCACCAGCCACACCGCGCTCCCGCTGCTGATCCGCCGGCCGGGCGGCCTGGTGATCGAGATGACCGACGGCACCGCCGAGTCCAACGCCAGCTACCGGGCCGACGCGGGGTTCTTCTACGACCTGGTGAAGACGTCCGTGCAGCGGATGGCCCTCGCCCAGGCCGAGGAGCTGCGCCCGTACGGCTGCACGGCGGTCGCGCTGACCCCCGGCTGGCTCCGCTCGGAGGCGATGCTCGAGGGGTTCGGCGTCACCGAGGCCAACTGGCGGGACGCCACCGCCGACCACCCGCACTTCGTGATCTCCGAGTCCCCGGCGTTCGTCGGCCGGGCCGCCGCCGCGCTCGCCGCCGACCCGGACGTGTCCCGCTGGTCGGGGCAGTCCCTGTCGTCGGGGCAGCTGGCCCCGGTGTACGGGTTCACCGACACCGACGGCAGCCGCCCCGACGCCTGGCGCTACATCGCGGAGGTCGAGAGCGCCGGCAAGCCGGCCGACGCGACCGGGTACCGCTAGCGCCGCCGGTGCATGAGCGGGTTCTCGAAGAACGAGTCCTCGTCCTCCTCCTCGACCGGGCGCCGGCGCCGGGCCGAGGGCGGCTCGGGCCGCGGCGGCTCCTCCTCGGCCGGCGGTTCGGGCTGCTCCGGCTCGGCGACGCCGATCTCGACCAGCTTCTCCATGCTCGCCGGGGGAACCCTGGACAGCGAGTCGAAGGCGGCGGCCACGCCGTGGTCGAGCCGCCCGGTCGCCAGGCCCTCGACGACCTGCCGCCAGGTCACCTCGCCCCGGTTGATCCGCTCGATGACCCGCTGCCACTCCTCGGTCCGCCCGTGGCCCTCGACGTAGGCCTTGATCCGCTCGACGTCCTCGTCGGTCGGCGGCTCCGGCGGGCCCGCGCGGCGCTCCATGTCCTCGGCCTGCTGCTCGGCCGCGCGCGCCTTGGCGAAGGCGTAGTCGATGCGCGCGTCCAGCTCGCGCTCGGCCTGGTCCATGTCGAATGTCGGAAGTGATCGACCCTGCATTGGTCCTGCCCCCTACTGGTTCTCGGCGCCCGCCGCGATGTCCTCCAACTCGGTCAGCGCGTCGTCCGCCGAGTTGATGCCTTCGGTGACCTGGGTCTTCTGCTCGTCCATGGTCGTGCGCTGTTCGTTGATGGTCTCGGCGGTCTCCACCGCGTCGGTGAGGCTGCCGATCTCCGGGATCGTCTGGACGGTGGTGAGCAGCTCGGACAGGGTGTTGAAGTACTCCTGCATGCTGGTCACCACCTGCTCCATGGAGGTGAACAGGTCGAACACCGCCTGCGCGGTGTTGATGATCGACATGATGTCGTCGTAGAGGTCGTCGATGTCGACGCCGAAGATCTTGCCGATCCACTTGCCGGCGGACTGGATGGCCGTCCACGCCCAGCCGACGACCGGGATGGCCTTGGTGGCGATCTTGCGCGCGACGGTGATGAGCCGGTTGATGCAGTCGACGGCGAGCTGGGCGATCCGCTTGGAGACGTCGGCGATCTTGTCGAAGCCCTTGGCGACGAACTCGCCGAGCTGCTGGCCCGCCCAGACCGCGCCCTTCTTCCAGAACAGGTCGAAGAACTGCTCGAACGCGGCGGCCGCGTCGCCTTCCCAGTACTCGGTGGCCAGTGTGCTGGCGTTGTTGCCGAGGCTGGCGGCGAGGAGGCCGAAGTTGGTGCCGACGCTGCGCCAGGCTTCGCCGTTGGCGGCGATGCTGTTGTAGTTGCCGGCGAGGGGGGAGATCATCGAGTCGGTGAAGCCCTTGCCGCCGTCGACGTCGAACTCCGACCAGATCCAGTCGAGAACGGTCAGCACGCCACCGGTGTCGATGTCCTCGGAGTAGTTGGTGTCCGGCCGGTCGATGGCGGAGATGTCGGTCTCGGTGTACTTGAAGTCCGACGAGCCGTCGTCGAGGTGCCGGTCGTACCCGTCGCCGTTGCCGTAGCCGTGACCGAAGTCGATCTCCTCGTCGGTGCCGCCGCCGAGGCCGTTGCGTTCGAGCAGCGACTTGTTGTTCTCGTCGACGTACCCGTAGCTCTTGGCCGCTCCGAGGACGGAGTCGCCCAGGTCGCAGAGCTTGCGCTGCATCTCGCTGAACGCCGAGCCGACCATGACCGACGCCTCGCCGTTGACGATGTCGCCGAGTGGTTCGAGCAGCCCGACGAACCCGTGGTCGCTCATGCCCTCGTCGCGCGCGAGCCGTTCGATGGTCGGCAGCGTGTAGCCCGCCTCCGCGCTCAGGTAGAAGCCGAAGTCGGCGATGGCGTCCTCGAAAGCGGTGTAACCCATGTGCCCCCCTTGGGCGATGTCTCGATGAAGGAAGTGTCCTACTGAGAGTCCAGACCGTCCGTCCGCCGGGTCGGTTCCTGGTGCGGCCGGGTCGACCGGCACTTTTTGCATTCGCAAGCCCGGTGGTCACCCGGCGCGCGCGTCAGCGAAGTCTGGACTCCACAGCGGGGACCAGCTCGTCGGCGAGTGCCCGGAGCTGTTCCTGCGTGCCCTGCGGGGACGAGGTCGTGATGACCTCCACCAGTTGGCCGTCGTCGAGCTCGAGGATCGCCACGAGGTGGTTCTCGGTGATCATCCGGACCTCGAGCGACGTGTCGGCGTAGCCGGCGGCGTCGCCGAGGCCCTCGATCGGGGTGTAGGCGACGGTCTTGGCGTCCGCGTCCACGAAGTACTTGTCCAGCGCGTCCTTGGGATCGGTCGACCCGCTGCTCGCGGTGCGCACGGTGGTGCTGACGTCGAGCGCCTTGTCGATGTTCTCGACGTCCGAGGCCATCACCGACTCGGTGACGTACGTGCAGCTGACGGACTCGCGCTCCTCCTGCTCGAGCCCGCCCTGCGCGTCCTCGACCGACTCGCCGTACTGCTCCTCGATCGTGGCGGTGTCGATGAACGAGCACAGGTCGTCGGCCAGGTCCGAGATAGACCCCGTGGCCCCGCCCGCCTGCTCGCTGGTGGCCTGATCCCCGCCGGGATCGTCGTTCGTCCCGCCCTCGCTGCCGCACCCGGCCATGAGCAACGCGACGGCGACGACGCCGAGCGCCGTTCGCCTCATGTCAACCCCCTTCGCCTTCCCTCCCACACGGGAGTCTGCCACGCCGGTCAGGAGCCGCGCAGCCGAACCGGACACACCACCGTCCACCCTGGTCACTTCTCGGCGTTCGCCGCGATGTCCTCCAACTCGGTCAGCGCGTCGTCCGCCGAGTTGATGCCTTCGGTGACCTGGGTCTCCTGTTCGTTCATGGCCGTCGTCTGCTCGTTGATGGTCTCCGCGGTCTCCACCGCGTCGGTCAGGTTGCCGATCTCCGGGATCGTCTGCACGGTGGCGAGCAGTTCGGAGAGGGTGTTGAAGTAGCCCTCCATGCTCTGCACCACCTGGTCCATGGACGTGAACAGGTCGAACACCGCCTGTGCCGTGTTGATGATCGACATGATGTCGTCGTAGAGGTCGTCGATGTCGACGCCGAAGATCTTGCCGACCCACTTGGCGGCGGACTGGATGGCCGTCCACGCCCAGCCGACGACCGGAAGGGCCTTGGTGGCGATCTTGCGGGCGACGGTGATCAGCCGGTTGATGCAGTCGACGGCGAGCTGGGCGATCCGCTTGGAGACGTCGGCGATCTTGTCGAAGCCCTTGGCGACGAACTCGCCGAGAGCCTCACCGGCCCAGACGGCGCCCTTCTTCCAGAACAGGTCGAAGAACTGCTCGAACGTGGTGGCGGCCTCGCCCTCCCAGTACTCGGTCGCGAGAGTGCTGGCGTTGTTGCCCAGGCTCGCGGCCAGCAGGCCGAAGTTGGTGCCGACACTGCGCCAGGCCTCGCCGTTGGCGGCGATGCTGTTGTAGTTGCCGGCGAGCGGGGAGATCATCGAGTCGGTGAAGCCCTTGCCGCCGTCGACGTCGAACTCCGACCAGATCCAGTCGAGAACGGTGAGTACCCCGCCGGTGTCGATGTCCTCGGAGTAGTTGGTGTCCGGGCGGTCGATGTCCGAGATGTCGGTCTCGGTGGTCTTGAAGTCGGACCCGCCGTCCGCGCCGTGGTTGTCGTAGCCGCCGTGCGGGCCGCCGTAACCGGTGCCGAAGTCGATGTCCTCGTCGGTGCCGCCGTCGAGCCCGTTGCGTTCGAGCATCGTCATGTTGGCCTCGTCGACGTAGCCGTAGCTCTTGGCGGCGGCGAGGACGGAGTCGCCGAGGTCGCAGAGCTTGCGCTGCATCTCGCTGAACGCCGAGCCGACCATGACCGAGGCCTCGCCGTTGACGATGTCGCCGAGTGGTTCGAGCAGCCCGAGGAACCCGTGGTCGCTCATCCCCTCCTCGCGGGCGAGTTTCTCGATGTTGGGCAGGGTCTGGCCGGCCTCCGCGCTCAGGTAGAAACCGAAGTCGGCGATGGCGTCCTGGAAAGCGGTGTAACCCATGTCTCCCCTTGAAAAATGGCAGGCGGAAAAGTGATGTGTCCGTGCGATCAGAGATTTGTCGAGCCCGTGGCATCGACGGCCTGTTCGCTGATGATCCGAACGCCGCTATCCCGCAGCCAGCCGTGAGCGGCGCGGTCGCGACAGCGACGGCGCCGAGCGCCGTACGCGAGTCCAACCCCCTGATCCGCCCCTCCCCGAACGGGAGTGTGCCACGCCGGAGCGGAGTCGCGCAGCCGAATCGAAAACACCCCGCGGAATCAGGACAGGGGCTCGTTGCGGGCCGCCATCGCCCGTCCGACGTCGGCCAGGGCGGCGCGCAGCGACGGCGGCGACAGCACCTCCACCCCCGCGCCCAGGCCGCAGAGCTGCGTCAACGCCACGTCCTCCGCCTCCACCGCCAGCGAGACCTCGCGCCAGCCCTCGTCGTCCGGCTCGCCCGCGGCGGCCAGTGCCTCGGCGGCCGCCTCCGGGTCGGTGACCTCCCGCAGCACCCGCTGCGCCCACGGGCTCAGCCGCAGCCGCACCCGGTCGCGCAGCAGCGACCGCTCGAACCTCGCCGACGTCTCCGCCCACCAGGTCGCCAGGTCGAAGTCCGGGCGGGTGAACGTCTCGGACGGCTCCACCGCAACGAGCCGGGCCACCCGGTACGTGCGGGGAACCTCACCGGGCACCGGCCGGGCGACCAGGTACCAGACCCCGGCCTTCCCCACGACGCCCAGTGGCTCCAGCAGGCGTTCCACCTCGCTGTCGGCGCGGCGGTAGCGCACCCGCACCCGCCGGGCGTCCGCCACGGCCGACGCGACCGCGGTCAGGTGGCGCGCCTCCTCCGGCCGGTGGAACCAGCCCGGCGCGTCCAGGTGGAACCGGGCGCCGACCTGCTCGGCGTAGTCCCGCAACCCGGCCGGCAGGGTGGCCAGGACCTTCGCCCTCGCGCCGGTCAGCGCGGAGCCGAGGCCCAGCTCGGCCAGCACCTCCGGCACACCGGTGGCGAGCATCGCGGCCGCCTCCTTGCCGGTGAGGCCGTCCAGCCGGGTGCGCCATCCGTCCACCAGCCGGATGCCGCCGGACCGGCCCTGCTCGGTCCACAGCGGAACGCCGGCCGCCTCCAGCGAGGCGATGTCGCGGTACACCGTCCGCTCCGACACGGCCAGTGCCTCGGCCAGCTCGGCGGCCGTGGCGCGGCGGCGGTGCTGGAGCAGGAACAGCAGGGTCACCAGGCGCTCGGCTCGCATCCGTCGATTGTGCGGCCTCCGCGGTGCGGACCGGTCACCACGACTCGACGAGCGGCGCGTCGTGCTCGTGCCGGCGCCATTCCGCGGTGAGCCGGCCGAGCCGGGACGCGGTGGCCATGCCGCGCACGGCCGCGATCCGCTCGCCGCGGACCTCCAGGATCACCACGCCGACGATCCGCTCGCCGATCACGGCGACCATCGCGGGGGAGCCGTTGACCACGGCGGCGTGCAGCGCGGGGGAGCCGCCGGCGATCCGCCGCTTCGCCGACGTCGGCTTGAAGCCGGCCCGGAGCACCGAGGCGATCCGCTCGGGATCGGTGAACCGCTGCAACCTGCCGGAGCCGGCGCCGTCGGTGATCGCGACCGCGTCGTCGGTCAGTAGCGCGACCAGCCGTTCCGTGCGCCCGGAGGACGCGGCGTCGATGAACGCCTCGACGACCCGGCGGGCGGACGCGCGGTCGACCGCCTCGGTGCGGCGCGCGGTCGTGACGTGCCGCCTGGCCCGGTGGGCGTGCTGCTGGCTGGCGGCCTCGGTGATGTCGAGCAGCTCGGCGATCTCCGCGTGCGGATAGGAGAACGCCTCGCGCAGCACGTAGACGGCCCGCTCGATCGGTGAGAGGCGTTCCATGAGCATCAGCACCGCCACACTCACCGACTCGCGCTGCTCGACCGTGTCCGCCGGACCGAGCATCGGGTCGCCGTCGAGGAGCGGTTCCGGAAGCCAGTCGCCCGCCGCGCGCTCGCGCCGCGTCACCGCCGACCGGAGCCGGTCGAGCGACAGGTTGGTCACCACCTTGGTCAGCCACGCCTCCGGCACCTCGATGCGTGCCCGGTCGGCGGCCTGCCAGCGCAGGAACGCGTCCTGCACCGTGTCCTCCGCGTCGGCGGCCGAGCCGAGCAGGCGGTACGCCAACGAGGCCAACCTGTTCCGGTTGGCCTCGAAGCGTTGCACGGTGACGGTGTCCATAGGCGGACTCTAGGCCGTGTTCATGCGCTGACCGGCTCCGCGGCGCGGTCCGCGACGGTGGTCAGCCGGTGCCTGCGGGTGGGCAGTCCGTAGGTCGGGTTGCGCGCGGCCCACCCGGCGCCGACGAGCACGGACGCCTTGATCCGCGCGGCCACCCGCCCCCGCAGCGACCACGACTTCGACGCCGCGTCGCCGTCGACCGCCTGGAAGATCGCGTCCCGGCGGCCGAGGCTGACGCAGTTGGCGAGGTAGCCCAACGTCTTCTCCGGCACCGCGCGGCCGGTCAGGTCGCCGATGATCGTGGCCGTGACCTGCATCCTGGTGAACCCGGCCGAGGCGCAGGACATCGGCAGCGGCCGGCCGTTGTCGCCGATGACGTACGCGCAGTCCCCGGCGGCGTAGACGCCCGGGTGCGAGACCGAACGCATCATGCGGTCGACGGTGATCCGGCCGTCGTCCTGGACCTGGAGGCCGCTGGCCGCGGCGATCGGGTGGGCGGCGAACCCGGCCGCCCACACGGTCGCGTCGGCGGCGAACACGGTGCCGTCGGCGGCGACCGCACCGGTCGGCGTGACCCGGCCGATGGTGGTGTGCTCGTGCACCTCGATGCCGAACCGGTCGAAGGCGCGGAGCAGGTGCCGGCGCGCCTTCCGGCTGAGCCAACCGCCGAGCTCGCCGGTGGTGGCGACGGTGACCCGCAGGTGCGGCCAGGACTCGGCGATCTCCGTGGCGAGCTCGATGGCGGTGAGGTTGCCACCGACGACCAGCACGGTCCCGTTCTCGCCCAGATCGGTCATCCGTTGGTGCAGGCGCAGCGCGGCCGGCCGTTCGGCGACGTGGTGGGCGTGCTCGGCCACACCGGGAACGGCGGCGCCGCCCGAGGTGCTGCCGATGGCGTAGAGGAGCGTGTCGTACTCGAGCCGGTCGGTGCCCTGGTCGTCGGACACGGTGACGGTCCGGTGCTCGGCGTCGACGGCGTCGACCCGGGCCACCCGCAGCCGGACGCCGGTGCCGGCGAAGACCTTCGTGAGGTCGTGGCGGCGGGGCTCGTCGCCGGTGGCGAGCTGGTGCAGGCGCATCCGCTCGACGAAGTCCGGTTCGGGGTTGACCACGGTGACCTCGACGTCGTCGGGGTGCAGGTGGCGGGCGAGATGCCCGGCGGCGGCGACTCCGGCATATCCGGCGCCGAGGACGATGAGGTGGTGCCGCATCTTCGGTGCTCCTGTCTGTTCGCTTGCCCTTCCTGAACGGGGTGGCACGCGGATTCCTGACAGGTTCGGTTGTGGTCTGGGTCACGGGCCGTGCAACCTCCACCGCCCGGTCCTCGTGGGTTCTTGGCATGACCCTGCGCAGACTCGCCGGCCTGCTCGCCGGCGCCGCCCTCGCGTCCACCCTGCTGACCGCGCCGGCGGGCGCTGAGCCAGCGGGATCGCCGACACCGCCTGCTGCCTCGGCGCACACCACCGTCACGCTGGTCACCGGCGACCAGGTGCGGGTCACCGACGGGCGGGTCGCCGGGGTGCGGATGGCGCCGGGTCGCGAGCACCAGCCGGTCTGGCGGTACGAGGCGAACGGGCACGAGCACGTGCTCCCGGCGGACGCCGCGCCGCTGGTCGACAGCGGCCGGGTGGACGAGCGGCTGTTCGACGTCACCGAGCTGCTCCGGCAGGGCCTCGACGACCGCGCCACCGACGTCGTGCCGCTCATCGTGGAGCGGGGTCTGCTGCGCGGCCGGGCGTTCGCCGGCGGGCTCGCCGAGGTGGACACCCCCAAGGACGGGTCGGCGTGGCGGCGGCTGACCTCCGCCCGCTTCGGCGGCAAGGTCTGGCTCAACGGGCGCGTGCGGCCGACGCTGACCGAGAGCGTGCCGAGGGTCGGGGCGCCCGAGGCCTGGGCGGCGGGCTACCGGGGCGACGGCACGACGGTCGCCGTCCTGGACACCGGCTACGACGCCAACCACCCGGACCTGCGCGGAGTCGTCGTCGGAGCGAAGGACTTCACCGGCGAGGGACCGGCCACCGTGGACACCGTCGGCCACGGCACCCACGTGGCGAGCACGATCGCCGGCCGCGACGACCGCCGGACCGGGGTGGCGCCCGGGGCGGAACTGCTGGTCGGCAAGGTCCTCGGGGAGTCGGGCGGCACCGAGGCGGACGTCATCGCCGGCATGGAGTGGGCGGTCGCGCAGGGCGCGGACGTGGTCAACATGAGCCTCGGGTCCGGCCCGACCGACGGCACCGACCTGGTGTCGCAGCGGCTGAACGCGCTGTCGGAGTCGAGCGGCACGCTGTTCGTCGTCGCGGCCGGCAACTACGGCGCCCGCGGCACGATCGGCTCGCCCGGTTCGGCGGACCGCGCGCTCACCGTCGGCAGTGTCACCAAGGACGACGAGCTGTCCGTGTTCACCAGCCGGGGTCCGCGCCTCGGCGACCACGGCCTCAAGCCGGAGATCACCGCGCCCGGCTCGGACATCGTCGCCGCCCGCGCCGAGGGCACCAACCCCGCCGCCTCCGTCGACGAGGACTACGTCCGCATGTCCGGCACCTCGATGGCCGCCCCGCACGTGGCGGGCGCCGCGGCGATCCTGGCCGGCCAGCACCCGGAGTGGACCGGCGAGCAGCTCAAGAACGCCCTGGTCGGCAGCGCGCACCGGCTCGCCGGCATCGACACCTACGCCCAGGGCGCCGGCCGGCTCGACGTCGCGCGGGCGGTCACGCAGCCGGTGCGGGCGCGGGGCGTGCTCGGGTTCGGCGAGGCGTGGGCGGGCGGGGCCGCCGAGCTGACCCGCACGGTGACCTACGTCAACGACGGCGACACCCCGGTCACGCTGGACCTCGCGCTGGACGTGGACAGCGACTTGTTCACCGTGGACAGTCCGAGGGTGACGGTGCCGGCGGGGTCGAGCACCGAGGTGACGGTCACCGCGCGGGTGCCGGCCGAACCCGTCGGCGAGGTCTCCGGCGTGCTGACCGCGACCGGCGACGGGATCACGCTCAGCACGCCGCTCACCGCGAACCTGCCCGGCGAGGCGCACACGCTGTCGGTGCGGGTGCTGCCCCGGGACGGCGGCGCGGTCACCTCCCTGCTGCTCCTGCAGAACGAGGACACCGGGTTCACCATGTCCCACCACCCCACCGGCGGCGTCGCCACGTTCACCGTGCCGACCGGGCGCTACCGGATCGTCGGCCGCACGCTGGACTACGAGCCGATGTCCGACACCCTCTACGTGCACCCCACCGGGCTGGTCGACCGCGACACCGAGGTCGTCGTCGACACCGGCGACGGCGAGGAGGTCACCGTCGACCTGGACGACCCGGAAGCGCGGCCCCAGCACGGCGGCGGGCACGCGGTGTCGTCCGAGGTGGACGGCGTGCTGGCGAGCATGACCAGGACCAACTACGTGTCCCGGCGCGCGAAGCTCTACACGATCGGCGGCCCGCGGCTGCACGGCGTCGCGCTGCACCACTTCAGCTACTGGGCCCCGCCGATGGCCACGGTCACCGTCGAGGGGCCGGGCGGGTTCGAGTTCGAGGACACCTACGTCGCCAGCTACCCGCGCCTCGAGGGCGTTCTCACCGCCGAGGTCGTGCCCGTCGGCAAGGCCGACCGGGCGGCGATCGACGCCGCGGGCGACGTGCGCGGCAAGATCGCGCTGATCTCCCCGCCGGACTGGGCGAACCCGGCCTACCCGCCCGGCGAGCAGCTGCGGGACGGGATCGACCTGCTCGCCGAGCGAGGGGCGAAGCTCGTGCTGTCGTTCTACAACCCGTTGATCGGCCTGGACGAGTACCCTCGGCTCGCGCTGCCGGTGGTGCTGCTGTTCGGGATGGCCGACATGCGGGACCTGGACACGCTGCTGGACGCCGGACCGGTCCAGACCACCGTCACCGGCCGCCGGACGAGCCCGTCGGCGTACTTCCTCGCCGACGCGGTGTACGGCCGGATCCCGGCCGGGCACGCGTTCCGCTTCCACCGCGAGGGACTCGGGCGGATCGACCGCACCCTGGTCGACACCCTTCCCGCCGACGTGTACCGGTACACCCCGGCGACGTTCGGCCGGGACGGGTTCCAGGCGGGTGCGGACGTGGAACTCGACTTCCCGGCGCACCGAACCGACTACGTGACACCCGGGACGAGCCTGTCGATGTTCGCGGTCGGCGCGTTCGGCGACGTCGAGGCCGCCGTCGAGACCACCATCCCGGTGACGCTGCGGCGCGGCGAGCGGCGCACCTCGCGGGTGTTCGCGGCGCCGTTCGGGCCGGAGCTGACGAGGCCGTACACCAGCGCCCAGGACGGCGAGCCGATCCCGTGGGCCTACCGGGAGGGCGACCGGCTGACCCTGTCGGTGCCGATGTTCGCCGACAGCGACCCCGGCAACGTCAGCGGCTTCGACCGCACGCAGCGGGGGAGCACGGTGGTGCGCGAGGGCACCCGGGTGATCGCCGCCCGCGACGACGAGGCCGGGTTGGGCACGTTCGACCTGCCGCCCGGGCCGGGATGGTTCCAGGTCGTCGCGGCGGCGGAGCGGCCGGCGTCGCTGCTGCTGGAGCCGGCGCTGTCCACCCGGACCAGGGCGGTGTGGTCGTTCCGTGCCGGGGCCGGCACCGACGAGCGGGTCGCGCTGCCGTTCCTGGACGTCCGGTTCGACCTCCCGCTCGACGACCACAACCGCGCGCCGGCCGGCGAGCCGGTACGGGGCGAGGTGACCGTCGCCCACCAGCCCGGCTCCCGGGCGTCGCGGATCCGGGACGTGATCGTCGAGGTCTCCTACGACGAGGGCCGCACCTGGCGCCGCGCCACCGTGCACGGCGACCGGGTGGTCGTCCCGGCCGGCGGCGAGCCGGGAGGCTACGCGTCGCTGCGCGCGACCGCCACCGACCGGCACGGCAACGCGGTCACCGAGACCGTGGTCCGGGCCTACGCGCTGCGCTGAGCCAGGATCAGGTGCTGGCCGGGGGACTCGCGGAGGCGGGTGGTCGTCGGCGCGCGGAAGCCCGCGTCCGTCAGCCACCCGCCGATCCGGGCCGCCGGGTAGACCTGGCCGCCCTGGCCGTGGAACAGGTTGAGGCTGAACGTGTGCAGGAACGCCACGCCCGCGCGGCCCTCCTCGGGCGGCACGTCGGTGCTGTTCTCCAGGATCGCGACCGTGCCGCCCGGGCGGAGCGCCTCGGCGACCCGGGCGAGCAGCGCGCGGTTGTTGGCCTCGGTGTGCCCGTGCAGCACGTTGAACAGCAGCACCAGGTCGTGGCCGGTACCGAGCGGTTCGCGGGTGTAGTCCCCGGCGCGCATGGTGACGCGGTCGGTCAGCCCGGCCGCCTCGACGGCCGCCGTGCCGAGCGCGCCGGGGAAGTCCACGACGGTCGCGGTGAGCCCGGGATGACGCTGGCACAGCGCGATCGAGTACCGACCGTGCCCGCCGCCGAGGTCGAGCACCGAGCCGTCGGACACCGGGAGCAGGTCGCCGACCTCCGCCGCCAGGTGCGTGGCGTGAGCGTCCAGCATGGTCTGGAAGTGCCGGGAGGTCTCCGGGCGTTCGGCGAGCCAGGCGTAGAAGTCCACCGCCGGCTTGCCGGTGCGCACCGACTCCTCCAGGCCGTCCCACAGCTCGAACAGCACCCGCTGCCAGAACAGCTCCACCACCGCGTACCCGGCCGAGCCCGCCAGCCACTTCGCGGCCACCGGCGTGCTGGCGTAGCCGTCGCCGGTGTGGTCCAGGTACCCGAACTCGACCAGCGCGTCGGCCAGCAGCCCGACCCCGCGCTGGTCGGCACCGATCGCCGCGGCCAGCGCCGGCGCGGTCAGCGGGCCGTCGGCGAGCGCGCCGAAGACCCCGAGCCGCTGGGCCGCGGCCGCGCACCGGTACGCGGCGGTACCGAGCATGTCCACGAAGGACCCGGGAGCCTCGCCGCTCGCGTAGGCCGCCGCCTCCTCGTCACCCAACCCGATCGGCATCGTGCACCCCCTGCTGTACCGGCATGACGCCGCTGTCGATCAGGAACCTGACGTGGCGGAGCATCATCCGCCCGTCCGCCGGCGGGAACTCGACGCCGCACGCGCGGGCGGCGGCCCAGGTCGCCGAGCAGTCGAACACCGGGTGCGGCCGGCCGCCCGCCGGCAGCCCGAACGCCAGCGGCCCGAACGCGCTGGCCGGCGAGTCCAGCATCGCCGCCCGCCAGTCCTCGTACGGCTCCACCCGGGCCGGGTAGCCGGCCTCGGCCAGCACCCCGCCGAGCCGCGCGTAGGTCAGGCCGTCGGCGCGGTAGAAGTGGAAGTCTCGGCCCACCTCGGTCAGGGAGATGCCGGCGATCGCGGCGGCCACCCGGTCGACCGGGACCATGTCGATCACGCCGTCGCTGTCCGGCACCGTGCCGTGCTGCGCGCAGGTCACCAGCTGCCGGCTCAGGTAGGTGTCGGTCTTCGCGGTGCCGGTGGCCACGTCGCCGACGATCGCGGCGATCCGGTAGATCGAGATCGGCAGGCCCCGGTCGCGGGCGTTGACCGCCATCGTGTCGGCCACCCACTTGGTGATGTTGTAGCCGGTGTCCAGCCCGGCCGGGTCGAGCGCCCGGTCGGCCTCGGTGACCACCCGCCCGTCGTAGGCGTGGCCGAGGAACACGCCGAGCGTCGAGGTCAGGTGCAGCGGCTTGGTGCGGCCGCGGACCGCCAGCCGCAGGATCTCGACCGTGCTGGCCACGTGCGGCGGCATCAGCCACTGGTACGGCAGCACGAAGTTCATCACCGCGCCGTTGTGGTAGACGGCGTCGGTGTGCTCGCACAGGAACGTGTAGTCCTCTTCGGACAGCCCGAGCCGGGGTTCGGCCATGTCGCCCGGCACGGCCACGATCCGCGCCAGGTCGGCGTCCGGCACGGTCAGCTTCGCGCGCCGCAGGTTCGCCAGCAGCCGCGCCAGGCCGACCGGCCCGGACTCCGCGCGCACCAGGCAGTACACGTCCGCCTCGGTGCGGGCGAGCAGTTCGGCCAGCAGGTGCGCGCCGAGGAACCCGGTGCCGCCGGTCAGCAGCACCCGCCGCACCGGCCCGTCCACCACCGGTTCGGTAACCACGATGTCGTCCGGCGGCTCCGCGTCCCGGCGCAGCTGCTCGACCGGCGGGATGCCGGCGTTCCACTCGTCGGTGGCGTCCCCGCGCCGGGTGCGTTCGACGAGGTCGGCCAGCTCGGCGAGGTCGGCGGTGGCGAACAGCGCGCGCAGCGGCAGCGTCACGCCGAGCACCGCTCGCATCCGCGCCAGCACGGTCGCCGCGATCAGCGAGTGCCCGCCGAGCGCGAAGAACCCGCTGCGCCGGCCCACCTCCGGGTTGCCGAGCACGTCGGCCCAGATCTCGGCGATCGTGCGTTCCACCGGGGTACGCGGCGCCTCGTACGGCGCGGCCGACACCGCCGGCTCCGGCAGCGCGGCCGTGTCGACCTTCCCGTTGCGGGTCAACGGCAGCGCGTCCAGGACGACGAACGCGGCCGGCATCATGTAGTCGGGCAGGCGTTCCGCGCAGAACGCCCGCAGCTCCGCCGGACCGGGCAGCGTCGCGCCCGCGCGCGGCACCAGGTAGCCGACCAGCACGTCGTCCCGCACGGCCGCGGCGACCTCGGCGGCCAGCGGGTGCGCGGCCAGCGCGGCACGCACCTCGCCCAGCTCGATCCGGTTGCCGCGCAGCTTCACCTGCTCGTCGGCCCGACCGAGGAACTCCAGCGTGCCGTCCCGCCGCAGCCGCGCCAGGTCACCCGTCCGGTACATCCGCCCACCCCCGAACGGATCCGGCAGGAACGCCGCCGCGGTCGCGCCCGGCCGGCCCAGGTACCCCCGGGCCGGGGCGACGCCGCCGACGTACAGCTCACCGGGAACGCCGACCGGCACCGGCCGCAGCGCGGCGTCCAGCAGGTAGGTGCGCACGTTCGGCAGCGGCGTCCCGATCGGCAGCGTGCCGCCGTCCACCTCCGACCCGTCGGCGGTCTCGTACGCGGTCGCGCACACGGTGGCCTCGGTGGGGCCGTAGTGGTTGTGCAGCGCGACCCGGCCGCCGGTCAGCGCGGCCCACTCCCGGACCGCCGAGGTCGGCACCGCCTCCCCGCCCACCATCACCACACGCAACGGTTCAGGGGTCGCCAACCCGGCCAGTTCGTCGACCCAGCGGCGCCAGAGGGCGGCGGCGGTGTCGACGGCGGTGATGCCGTGCTCGGTGCACAGGCGGAGGAGTTCTGGGCCGGTCAGGGAAGCCGGGTCCGGGTGCGGCACCAGCGTCATGCCGGCGACCAGCGCGGGGAACACGTCGCCGACCGAGGCGTCGAACGACAGCGGTGGCACCATCAGCAGCGTCTGCCCCGGCCCGAACCCGTGCCGCTCGACGAACGCGCCGGTCAGGTTCGCCAGCGTGTCGTGCTGCACGCCGACACCCTTGGGTGTCCCGGTGGAGCCCGAGGTGTAGACGGCGTACGCGAGCCGAGTCGGCGGCCTGGGCACCTCGGGCGGCGCCGCGGCCGGCGAACCGAACTGGTCCGGGGTCAGCGTCACGCCACCGAAGTCGCTCGCCGCCAGCAGCACGCGCGCACCGCAGTCGTCCACGATGGACCGCAGGCGCAGCGTCGGCCAGCCGGGGTCGAGCGGCACGTAGTAGCCGCCGGCCTTCAGTACGCCGAGCAGGCCGACCAGCGCGTCCGGGCCGGCGGTCAGCAGCAGCCCGACCGGCGTCTCCGGCCCGACCCCGTGCCCGCGCAGCACGTGCGCCAGCCCGTTCGCCCGCTCGTCCAGCTCCCGGTAGGTGACCCGCTCGCCGTCGAGCCCGAGCACCGCCACCGCGTCCGGCGCGTTCCGCGCCCGCTCCTCCACCCGCGCCAGCACGTCCGGCGGGAACTCGCCCCGCGCCGAGTTCAACCGCGCCGACGCCTCCCGATCCTCCGAAGTGGACAGGTCCAGCGTCGACACGGCCGCCGCCGGCCGCGCGACCATCGCCGCCAGCAGCGCCAGCAGGTGCTCCCCGAGCCGCGCGACCGTGTCCGCGTCGAACAGGTCCGCGCTGTAGTCGACCGTCACCGGCCACGCGCCCGGCCGCTCCCGCACGTGCAGCGTCAGCTCGAACCGGCTGGTCGACCTCGGTATCCGCACGTTCGACGCGACCAGCCCCGGCCAGCGCGCCGGCTCCCCGGACCGGTTGAGCACCAGCATCACCTGGAACACCGGATGGTGCGACAGATCCCGCCGGGGCGCGACAGCCGCCGCCACCTGGTCGAACGACACGTCCGCGTGCGACAGCGCGGCCACCGACTCGGCCTTCGCCCTGGCCAGCAGCTCCGGCACGGTCGGGTCACCGGAGACGTCGAGCCGCAGCGCCGTCGGCGTCACGTACATCCCCACGGTTCCGTCCAGTTGGGACGGCCGCCGGGTGGTCGGCGTGCCGATCACCAGGTCGTCGGTGCCCGCGTAGCGCCCGAGCAGCACCCCGAACGCACCCAGCAGCCCGGCGAACGTGGTGGCGCCGTGCTCGCGGCACAGCTCGGTGACCCCCGAGGCCAGCTCGGCCGGGATCGTGAACGTGTGCGTCGCCCCCGTCACTCCACGCGCGCCGGTCCTCGGCCGGTCGGTCGGCAACGGCAGCACCGGTGGCGCCCCGGCGAGGTGCTCGCGCCAGTGCGCCAGCTGCCGTTCCCGCTCGCCCTCGTCGAGCCGGGCTTCCCGCCAGCGCACGTAGTCCGGGAAGTGCACCGCGACCTCGCCCAGCGGCTCGCCCGCGTACGCCGCCACCAGGTCCCGGTGCAGCACCGCGATCGACTCGTCGTCACAAACGATGTGGTGCGCGGTCAGCAGCAACACGTGCTCGGTCGCCGACTCCCGCACCACCAGCAGCCGCACCAGCGGCGCCCGCCCCAGGTCGAACGGCCGATCCACCGCCTCGCCGAGCACCCGCTCCACCGGTCCATCAGCCACGACCGTGAAGGACTCGGCATCGTCCACCCCGGCGACCCGCTGCTCCGGCACCCCGTCGACCTCGACGACGTACGTACGCAGCGCCTCGTGCCGGCCGAGCACCACCCGGAACGCCCGGCGCAGCGCGTCCAGGTCCAGTTCCCCGGTCAGCCGCCACGCCATCGGCAGCGCGTACGCCCCCTGGTCGAGCCCGAGCCGGTCGGTCACCCACAACCCGCGCTGCGCCCCCGACAGCGGCACCCGCGCCCCGACCGGCCGCCGCTCCACCCGCGGCTCACCCGCCAGCGCGATGCCCCGCTCGGCGAGCAACCGAGCCAACAGCTTCTCCCGATCGCTCACACCGTCTCCTTCGAGTTCACGGGAGCCACCGCGTCGGGTAGTTCCTCGTCCAGGTTGCGGAGGCGGGGGCGGGAGTACGCGTGGCCGGCGAGCGCCAGCATCAGCACCCCGACCACCAGGAAGATCAACGCGATGCCCCGGCCGTCACCGGTTCCGATCAGCGCTCCGACGCTCCCGGCCAGCGCGCCGTCCTCGGCCATCAGCGGCTCGAACACCCCGTCGGACAGCGGCCCGATCGCCAGGTACGCCAACGGCATCGCCGCCTGGCTGACCATCCGCACCGCGCCGAGCACCCGCCCCAGCACGGCCGGGTCGACCTTCGTCTGGATCAGCGTGATGCACGCCGTGTTCATCAGCGGCAGCGTGAACAGGAACGCCGGCGCCACCACCGCGATCAGCCACGCCGACGGCCGCAGGCTGTGCAGCACCAGGAACACCCCGCCCAGCACCAACCCCAGGTACACCCCGTCGATCCGGCGCTTCGGCCCACCCCACGCGGCCATCACCAGGCTCCCGACGAACAGCCCGCTGCCCCCGGCGGCCATCAGCACCCCGAGCGTCGCCGGCCCGGAGAACGACAGGATCAGCGGCTGCACCAACCCACCCGCGATCGCGAACAGGAAGTTCCACACCGCGAACACCACGACCAGGTTGAACAACCCACGCCGCCCCCGCAGGTACCGCAACCCCGCGGTGAACCCGGCCGGCTCGTCCCCGTCGGCCGGCACCGGGCGGATCACCTCCGCCGGCAGCCGCGCGGCGAGCAGCGAGCACACCGCGAAAACCATGCCGACCAGGTCGATCAGCAGCACCCCGCGCAGCCCGACCAGCCCGAGCAGCGCCCCCGCCACCAGCGGCGCCGCGATCTGCACCCCCTGGGTGATCTGCATCAGCCCGTTCACCCGGCCCAGGTGCTTCTTCGGCACCAGCGCCGGCACCAGCGCGGTGAACGCCACCAGGTGGAACGCGTTGCAGGCCGCCGAGAACGCCGTCGTCAGGTAGATCGGCCACACCGAAAGCGACCCGGTGACGACCAGTGTGAACAGCACCGCGGTCGCCGCGCCGGCACCCAGGTCGGCGGTCACCATGATCCGCCTGCGGTTCCACCGGTCGGTGATCGTGCCGGCGACCGGCGCGGCCAGGATCCCCGGCAGCACCGCGCAGAACTGGATCAGCACGAACTGGGTGACCGACCCGGTCTCCAGGTACACCCACACGCCGATGACGAACGCGGACAGCGCGGAGCCGATGACCGACACCAGCTGCCCGGCCCACACGATCGCGAACTTGCGCATCCGCTCACTCACCCAACAACGCCCGGACCTCGTCGTCGGACAGGCCGGCGACGTCCATCCGCAGCTTCGCGATCGTGGCCACCTGGCCGGGTTCGGCCTGCAGCTCGGCCAGCGTGGCGGCGACGCCCTCGACCGTCGGCGCCGCGAACATCCGGTGGATCGGCACGTCGATCGCGAACGCCTCCCGCGTCCTGGCCAGCACCTTCGCCGCGAGCAGCGAG
The DNA here is from genome assembly GCF_025165815.1 of Actinophytocola gossypii. Lineage (GTDB taxonomy): Bacteria > Actinomycetota > Actinomycetes > Mycobacteriales > Pseudonocardiaceae > Actinophytocola > Actinophytocola gossypii. The sequence goes on from NZ_JAFFZE010000006.1 coordinate 503,157, forward strand.
TGCCCGCCGATCCGGAAGAAGTCGTCCCGCACCCCGATCCTGGGCAGCCCGAGCACCTCCCGCCAGATCCCGGCCAGTACCTCCTCCACCGGATCGCGCGGCGCGACCCACTCCACCTCCGAGGTGAAGTCCGGCGCCGGCAGCGAACGCCGGTCGACCTTCCCGTTCGCGGTCAGCGGCATCGCGTCGAGCCAGGTGAACGCGGTCGGCACCATGTACTCCGGCAGCCGGTGCCGCAGCCAGGCTCGCAGCTCCCCGGCGTCCGGAGTGTCCGGTGTGGACGGTACGAGGTGGGCGACCAGCCGGACGTCCTGGCCGGTGCCGTGCGTGCCGACCACGACCTCCCGGACCCGGGGGTCGGCCAGCAGCGCGGCCTCGATCTCGCCCAGCTCGATCCGGAACCCGCGTACCTTGACCTGCTGGTCGGCGCGCCCGAGGAACTCCAGCAGCCCGTCCGCGCGGTACCGGGCCAGGTCGCCGGTCGCGTAGAGCCGCGCACCGGGCACGCCGGCGAACGGGTCCGGCCGGAACCGGTCCGCGGTCAGCCCGGGCCGGCCGTGGTAGCCGCGGGTGACGCCGAGCCCGCCGACGTGCAGCTCACCGACCACGCCGACCGGCACCGGGTCCCCGCGCCCGTCGAGCACGTACAGCTGGGTGTTCCCGATCGGCGGCCCGATGTGCACCCCACCCGCACCGACCGGCCCGGCCGCCGACCACACCGTCGTCTCCGTCGGCCCGTACGCGTTCCACACCACGGCGCCGTCCGCGCGCAGCTCGTCGGCCAGGTCCGGCGGGAACGCCTCACCGCCGCAGATCCGCACCGCCACCCCGTCCGGCACACCGCCCGCGGTGCCGAGCAGCCGCCAGGTCGCCGGCGTGGCCTGCATGACCGTGGCCCCCGACTCGACCAGCCGCCGGCGCAGCGCCGGCCCGTCCGCGGCCTCCTCGCTGGTCACGACCACCACCCGCGCGCCGGCGACCAGCGGCACCAGCAGCTCCAGCACCGAGATGTCGAACGACAGCGTGGTGACCGCGGCCAACCGGTCCGCCGGCTCGATCGCCAGCAGGTCCGCGAACGAGGTCAGCAGGTTCACCACGGCCCGGTGCGGCACCCCCACACCCTTGGGCCGCCCGGTCGAGCCGGACGTGTAGATCAGATACGCGAGGTTCTCCCCGTGCACGGCGACCTCCGGTGGGGTCACCGGCTGCTCGGCCAGTCGGGGGTCGTCCGGGCGCAGCACCGGAACGGTGGTGAACGTGCCGTCGCCGACCACGAGCGACGTGCCGGAGTCGGCGACCATCAGCGCCAGCCGCTCGGCCGGCCACGCGGGGTCGAGCGGCAGGTACGCCCCGCCCGCCCGCCACACCGCGAGCATCGCCACGACCATCGCGGTGGTGCGGGCCAGGTGCAGGCCGACCGGCACGTCCGGGCCGACCCCGTGCGCGCGCAGCAGGTGCGCCAGCCGGTTCGCCCGCTCGTCCAGCTCCGCGTACGTCAGTGTTCCGTCCACCCCGGACACCGCGGTCCCGGTGCCGGTGAACGGGATCAGGTCCAGCGCGGTGGTGGCCGTGGACGGCTCGGTCGCGGTGTCGTTGAACCCGACCACGACCTGCCAGCGCTCCACCCCGGACACCGCGGTCAGCTCGGACAGCGGCCGGTGCGGGTCGGCGACCGCGGCGCGCAGCAGGTCGAGCAGGCTCGTCGCGAACCGGTCCACGGTCTCGACGTCGAACAGGTCGGTGTTGTACTCCAGCGACATCAGCAGGCCGCCGTCGTGCTGCTCCAGGATCAGCGACAGGTCCAGTTTGGACACACCGGGATCGGGCAGCAGACCGGTGCAGTCGACACCCGGCAGCTCGATCTCCAGCCGGGGCACGTTGTGCAGGATCAGCTGCACCTGCGACACCGGCGGGTGGCCGAGGCTGCGTTCCGGCCGCAGCGTCTCCACCAGCCGCTCGAACGGCACCTCCGCGTTCGACAGGCCGCCGACCGTCACCTCCTTGGCGCGGGCGACCAGCTCGGCGAACGTCGGGTCGCCGCCGGTGCGCAGCCGCAGCGGCAGCGTGTTGACGAAGAACCCGATCAGCGGCTCCAGGCTCGGGTCCGAGCGGCCGGCGACCGGAGTGCTGACCACCACGTCGTCCTGCCCGGCGAGCCGCCCGAGCTGCGCGCCGAACGCGGCCAGCAGCGCCATGAACAGGGTGCCGCCGCACTCCCGGGCCATCGCCTCCAGGTCCGCGGCCAGGCCGGCGCTCAGCGGCACCATGTGCAGCGCGCCCCGGTAGCCCTGCACGGGCGGGCGCGGCCGGTCGGTGGGCAGCGTGAGCAGCTCGGGCGCGCCGTCCAGGTGGTCGGTCCAGTAGTCCAGCTGACGCGCGACCTCGGGGCCGTGCTGCCGTTCCCGCTGCCAGGTCGTGTAGTCCGGGTACTGGACCGGCAGCTCCGGCAGCTCCGCTCCGGTCCCGCCCGCCCGGTACAGCGCGGTCAGCTCGTTCAGCAGCACCGACAGCGACCACGCGTCGGACACGATGTGGTGGATGTTGAACACCAGCACATGGTCGTCCGGCCCGAGCACGCCGAGTGTGGTGCGGAACAGCGGGCCGCGCGCGAGGTCGAACCCGCGCCGCGCCTGCTCCAGCAGGAACCGGTCGGCCGCCTCGTCCGCCGGCCCGGACAGCTCGACGACCTCGAACGCGGCCCGCGCGGCCGGCGTCACGACCTGTACCGGCTCGCCGCCCTGGTCGGGGAACGTGGTCCGCAGCGACGCGTGCCTGCCCACGATCGTGTCCACACTGGACCGCAGCGCGCCGATGTCCAGCGCGCCGGTGAGCCGGAACGCCATCGGGATGCTGTAGACCGGTTCACCGGGCGCGAACTTGTCCAGGAACCACAGCCGCTGCTGCCCGAACGACAGCGGGTAGGCCCGGGGCGCGGCCGGTCGGCGGCGCAGCGCCTCGGCCAACAGCTGCCGCTTCCGGGCGAGTGGCACGTCGTCGAGAGTCACGGAAGGGCCTTTCCGAGCCGGGAGGACGCCTGGCTCACCTGGCCGCGCAGGTGCGGCGGCACCCGGTCGCCGAACAGCTGGAGGTACGCGGCGACGTGGTCGTCGTCGAGGGACAGGAACGGGAAGTCGGTGGCCACCATGTGCCGGATCGCCAGCAGCGGCACCGGGCTGCGCAGCGGCCGGAACTCGGCGTTCCACAGGCCCGCCTTGTCCGGCGGGCCGTCGTGGAACTCGCCGATCATCAGCCCGCGCGCCACGTACGCGGCCTTCAGCAGCCGTTGCGCGGCGTCGATCACCGGCAGGTCGGGGCGGGTCAGCTCGGGGAACAGCACCAGGATCGTCTTGAACTGCGCGCCCGCCCCGGTGCGCGGCGGCAGGTCGAGGAACCAGTCGCGGTAGTGCGTGACGGTCTCCGCGATCTCCTCCGACCCGGCGGGCTTGCCGGCGCACACGGCCATGTAGAAGGTGTCGCGGGACAGCGCGCCGTCGGCGAACGGGCAGACGTTGCCCTTGCGGCCCAGCTCGGGGTGCGGCTCGCAGAGGTACTGGCGCGCCCAGGCGAGGGTGTCATGCAGCGGTTCGGCCCACGGTCGCAGGGCCTCGGGGATCGTGCCGCCGTCGAGGTCGCGCGGCTCGGCGAGCGGGGGTACGTCGAGGGTCGGATGGGTGATCATCGACCGGGCACCTGCCTTCTGGATCGGGCGAGCGCGGCGACCACGGTTCCCGCGACCGTCACGGCCGCCGCGGCGAGCGCGCGGTCCTGCCGGCGGGCCCTCGCCAGCGCGTCGGCGTAGGGCGTCGTGGTGTGCGCGATCATCGTGTAGAGCGGCCGCCAGGTGTTCGGGAACGCCTTGTGCAGCAGCAGGTCCGCCTTCTTGCGGGCGAGGAACAGCGGGGAGCGCATGCCGTCCCGCAGTTCCAGGAAGTTCTCCTTGGACAGCGCGGCGAGCACGTCGGTGTGCCGCCGGCGGCGCCGCTCGAACTCGCGCAGCGCGCCGGGGATGTCGTCGTGCTCGGCGAGGCAGGTGTCGAGCACCGAGCAGTCCTCGAACGCGGCGTTCATGCCCTGGCCGTAGAACGGGTACACCGCGTGCGCGGCGTCGCCGAGGAGCACCACCCGGCCCTCGTGCTGCCAGGGCGCGGTGCGGATGGTGACCAGGTTCCCGGTCGGGTGGGCCAGGAACTGCTCGACCAGGTCGGGCACCAGCGAGGCCAGGTCGGCGAACTGGGTGGCGAACAGCCGGCGGACCGCCGACGGCGTGGTCAGCTCGGCGAACGAGTCGTCCCCGTCGAACGGCAGGAACACCGTCGCGGTCAGCGTGCCGTCGTGGTTCGGGTGCGCGACCACCAGCCCGGCCCGGCCCGGCCACAGGTGCAGCGCCTCCAACCGGGTGTCGGGGTTCGCCGGGACGGTGATCTCCTTGTAGCCCCAGTCCATGAACTCCTGGTGCAGTTCGGCGCGGGTGCCCCGGTGCAGGAGCGTGCGCACGGTCGAGAACGCGCCGTCCGCGCCGAGCACCAGGTCGGCCTTCAGCTCGTGGGTAAACTGTCCGTCGTGGACGGTCAACACCGGCAGCGACCGGTCGAGTGCGACCACCTTGTGCTCGAAGTCGAACCGGACGCCGTCGGCCTCGGCGCGGCCGATCAGCGCGGCGTTCAGGTCGTCCCGCAGGATCGAGTGCAGGATCTCGTCGTCGGCGGTGCCGTACGGGTGGAACGAGGTGCCGGCGTCGGTGTGCACCATCCGGCCGCGCATCGGCGTGGTCCTGCCCCACAGCTCGTCCAGCAGCCCGACCTCGCGCAGCGCCGTGATGCCGCGCTGGGACAGTCCGAGGTTGATCGACCGCCCGTCCGGGGTGGACGTACGCGGGTCGGGCCGGCGCTCGACCACCCGGACCTCGTGCCCCCGCCCGGCGAGGTACACCGCCGCCAGCGACCCGGCGAGGCCGGCGCCGGCGATGACGATGTGGCTCACAGCTCACCGTCCTCGATCAGGGTGGTGAGCAGGCGGTCCACCTCGGCGTCGGACAGCTCGTCGAGCTGGTCGAGCAGGGTGCGGGGGCCGTCGGCGCGGCCCGTGCGGCCGGCGGCGACCGACTCGGCGAGCCCGGCGATCGTCGGCGCGGTGAACAGCGCGGCCAGCGGCAGGTCGACCGCCATCCCGCCGCGGATGCGGGCGATCAGCTGGGTCGCGGTCAGCGAGTGCCCGCCGAGCGCGAAGAAGTCGTCGTGCACGCCGAGCGGGGTGTCCGGGCCAAGGCTGAGCACCTCGCGCCAGATCGTGGCCAGCCGGCGCTCGGTGTCGGTACGCGGCGCCACGGTGTGCGTGCGCTCCCTGGTCCACACCGGTTCCGGCAGCGCCGCCCGGTCGACCTTGCCGGTCGGCGTGGTCGGCAGTGCGTCGAGCATCACGTACCGGCTCGGGTGCATGTAGTCCGGCAGCCGCCGCGCCAGCCACGGCCGCAGCTCCGCGGTGCCGACCCGCCGGCGCGGCACCAGGTAGGCGACCAGCCGCACGTCCGCGTCCCCGGCCGACCACGTGGTCACCACCGCGTCCCGCACCGAGTCGTGCGCCCGCAGCGCCGCCTCGACCTCGCCCAGCTCGATCCGGAACCCGCGTACCTTCACCTGGTGGTCGGCCCGGCCGAGGAACTCCAGCCCGCCACCGCGCCGGCGCACCAGGTCGCCGGTGGCGTAGAGCCGCGCGCCCGGGGTGGCGCTGAACGGGTCGGGCCGGAACTTCTCGGCGGTCAGCGCCGGCAGGTTCCGGTAGCCGCGGGCAACGCCGGCGCCGCCGATGTGCAGCTCGCCGATCACCCCGTCCGGTACCTGCGCCAGGTTCGGGTCGAGCACGTGCAGCGTGCTGCCGCCCACCGCCGGGCCGAGCCGGATCGGGTACGGCGCCGGGGGAACGCGGCCGGCGGCGGAGTACACCGTGGTCTCGGTCGGCCCGTACCCGTCGATCAGCACCGCGTCGTCGGCGAGCAGCGCGTCGGCCAGGTCGCGGGTCAGCGCCTCGCCGCCGGTCACCCGCAGCCGCACCCCGGCCGGCACCCCACCGGCTGCGACGATCATCCGCCACGCGGACGGCGTGCCCTGCACGACGGTCGCGTCGGTGATCCGTTCCCGCAGCCGGTGCCCGTCGGCGACCTCGTCGGCCGCGACGAACGTCACCGACGCCCCGCGCAGCAGCGGCGCGAACATCTCCACCACCGACACGTCGAACGACGGCGTGGTGATCGACGCCAGCCGGTCGGCGGGGGAGAGGTCCAGCAGCTCGTCCATCGCGCCCAGCAGGTTCGCCACCCCGCCCCTGGTCACCGCGACGCCCTTGGGCCGCCCGGTGGAGCCGGAGGTGTAGAGCAGGTACGCCAGCGCCGTCGGCGGCACCTCGACCTCCGGCGGCGTGTCCGGTTGTGCGGACAGGTCCACGGTGTCCAGGTCGATCACGGTCCAGTCACCGGGCAGCTCGACCGCCGCGGCGGCGTGCGTGACCAGCACCGGGGCGCCGGCGTCGCTGGCCATCGTGGTCAGCCGGTCCACCGGCCAGGACGGGTCGAGTGGCAGGTACCCGCCGCCCGCGCGCCAGGTGGCGAGCACGGCCAGCGGCACCCGCGTACCCCTGGCCAGGCACAGCGCGACCGGCACGTCCTGGCCGACCCCGTTGGCGCGCAGCAGGTGCGCGAGCCGGTTCGCCTCCGCGTCGAGCTCGGCGTAGGTGCGGGTGCCGTCCGGGCCGGCCACCGCGGGCGCGTCGCCGAACCGGCGCAGGTCCACCTGGATCGCGCCGCCCGGCCGCACCGCGGTGACCGGCGGGGTCGCGGTGGTCAGCGGCAGCTCGGCGACCGGCCGGTCCCGGCCGGTCCGCGCCGCGCGCAACGCCACCGCGTAGATCTCGGCGAAGCCGGCCACGGTGGCCTCGTCGAACAGGTCGGTGTCGTAGTTCCACCTGGCCCGCCACCGGTCGGCACCCGGCTCGACGGTCAGGAACAGGTCGAACTTCGAGCCGCCGTTGCCCAGCAGCTCCGGTGCGAACGTCACCCCGTCCACCGTGGCGGGAGCGGGTTTCGGCTCGACCGAGAACATCGTCTGCACCAGCGGCGCGTGCGCCATGCTGCGCTGCGGCGCGAGCAGGTCGACCAACTGCTCGAACGGCAGCTCCTGGTGCGCCAGCGCGTCCTCGACCGCACCCTGGGTGGCGTCGGCGAGCTGGGCGAACGTGGTCTCCGGCGTGATCCGGGCTGGCAGCGCGAGCGTGTTGGCCAGGAACCCGACCAGGTGCTCGGTCTCCGGCCGGGTGCGTGCGGACACCGGGGTGGCGACCAGGAACTCGGCCTGCCCGGACAGCCGGTGCAGCACCGCCTGGAACACCGCGAGCAGCTCCCCGAACGACGCGCCGGGCGCCGGTTCCAGGTCGGTCACCAGCTCCGCGCCTCGGCCGCGGGCGGCGGTGTGCGGGCGGTCGGTCGGCAGCGGCAGCACGGTCGGGATGCCGGCCAGCGCCTCGGTCCAGTACCGGGCGGCGCCGGCGAAGCTGTTGGCCTCGGCCTGCTCCCGTTGCCACACCGCGTAGTCCGGGTACTGCAGCGGCGGCTCGGGCAGCGGCGTGCGGCCGTAGCAGCGAGCCAGCTCGTCGAACAGGATCGCGCACGACCAGCCGTCCACGACCGCGTGGTGCACCACCAGGATCAGCTCGTGCGCCTCGGCGGAGTGCCGTACCAGCCCGGCGCGCAGCAGCGGACCGCCGGCCAGGTCGAACGGCTCCCGCACCAGAGCGTCCACTTCGGACGGCTCGATGGCGACCAGCGGCACGTGCGTACGCGGCGTCACCACCTGCGTCGGCACCCCGTCGGTGGCGGCGAACGTGGTGCGCAACGCCTCGTGCCTGCCGACGACCGCGCGCAGTGCCTCGGTGAGCCGCCCGGGGTCCAGCGGCCCGGTCAGCGTCACCCGCCAGCCAAGGTTGTAGGCCGGACTGCCCGGGATGAGCTGGTCCAGCAGCCACAGCCGACGCTGCCCGGACGAGGTGGGGAAGACGAACACTAGACCGCCTCCCCGAATTCTTCCCTGTTGGTCGCCTGGGGGAGCTTGGGTTCGGCCTGGTCACGTACTTGTGGCTGGGTCGCGTCACGTTCCCCTGAGGTGGCGGTTTCGGACGTTGACCGGAGGTGTCTCACGACTGTCCTTCCAAAGGGTTCACGCCACGCCGGTCGACCGCGACCAGGCGGAGCTCCGCGGTGTATCTGGCGCCGGCGGCGTCGGTCAGCCACAGCTCGTCCGGGCCGGGCAGCATCTCGCCGACGGTCAGCACGCCGCCCGGCTCCTCGCGGTCCATCGCGCGGACCGCGCGGCCGAGCAGCTCGACCGACGGCAGGCTCGCCAGGTCGACGAAGAACGGCTTGAGCTCCACCGGGCTCTTGACGAACAGGAACCGGGGCATGCCGTGCGTCTCGCGCCACGCCTGCGCCAGCCGGAACCGGGCCGGCTCGTCGGCGGCGAACGCGAACGCCAGGCTCTCGACGGGAAGCCGCCAGGTCTCGCGGCTGACCACGAGCCGGTCGATCGACACCCTCGGCGTGTGCGGCGCGGTCGGCATGATCTTGAACTGCTGCACCAGCTGGCCCATCAGCTGCTCGTTCAGCAGCTCCACCAGGTCCATCCGGTGCCCGCCGTCCCGGTCGTGCACCACCAGCCGGCCGTCCACCTCGGACACCAGCAGGTCGGCGACGAGCAGCGCGCCGGCCAGGTCCGGGCCGCACGCGTCGTGCGCGGACACCACCCGCAGGTCGCGCGGCTGCACCAGCGCGTCGGACAGCCGCTGCGGGGTGCCGCCCTCTTCGCGGGTCGCGGCCAGCACGATCCTCGGTCCGCCGAGGTCGTGGACCATGCCGGCGTGCAGCTGCGCCGCGTCCGGGTGCTGGGAGACGAACAACGCCGACCGCATGGTGTTCACCCCGGCGTGCAGCTCGCCGAGCACCCACGTGACGTCCCCGGCCCGCGCGGCGGCGGCGTCCTTCGCGGCGACCAGCACGTCCGGGCTGTGCTGCACGGCGCTGCGCCACCCGGGCCGGCGCGCGGCGAACGCGGCGCTCACCTGGTCCCGCACGGCGTCCGCGGTGAACGTGACCGCGCGCGCGTCCCGGTCGATGTCGAGGATGCCGGCCCACCGCTCCTGCAGCGCACCGGTCAGCCTGCCGACCACCCGCTGGTCGAGCCGGAAGATCACGTCGTTGGCCCACAGCCAGAAGTCCGCGAACCGCAGCGTCGACGCACCCGTCGCGGTGGCGCGCTCCCGGTGGATGTCGCGCAGCGCCCGCCGGTACAGCGCCGCACCGGCGGAGGTGAACCAGCGCGCGCTCTCCAGCAGCAGGGTCAGCGGCGGCCACAGCGTGGCCAGCACGTCCGGCCCGATCGTCACCTCGGTGTCGCGGCGGCACTCCTCGTGCACCAGCGTGCGGCCGGCGTAGAACTGGCCGGGCCTGCGGACCGCGGCGGCACCGGTGTGCCGGGTGAACGCCTCCTGCAGCGCGGCGATCCCGGCGGTGAGCCGGTCCGGGTCGCCGGTCGCGGCGGCCACCGCGCGCCGGCCGGCCTCGACCTCGTCCAGCGCGGCCAGCGCCGGCTCGCGGGCGTCGTCGTCGGTGATCGCCGCCAGCTGCCGGCGCAGCGCGTCCTGCGGCACCAGCTCGGCCGGGGACACCTCGAACGCCCAGGCGATCCTCCGCTCGTCCCGCAGTTTCCGCAACGCCCCGTACACGTCCACGCCGGGCAGTTCGGCCGCGATCTCGTGCGCGGTGCGCCGCCCGTCGACCGCGCGGAGCACGGCGGCCTCGTCGGGGTCGAGCGCGAGCGGGCTGCGCAGCGGAACGTGCAGCAGGTCGCCCTCGATCCCGACGAACGGCATCCGGCGCGGCACCGCCCACGGCAGCCGGTCCTCTGTGGACAACGCGCCGGCGAGCGCGTGCACCGCCCAGTTCTCCAGGTACACCGTGCGGTTGGCGAGCAGCCCTGGCCCGGGCCGCTGGTCGATGCCGGTCGCGTCGTCGACCACCCGCGCCCAGCCGACCGGGCCGAAGAAGCCGATCGTGTCGTTCTTCGTGGCGTAGCGCTGCAGGTAGCTGGTGACCAGCGCCTCCCACTGCCGGTACTGCGAGTTGCGCGCCGGGTCGCCCGCCGCGCGGCGCAGCGAGTCGACGGCGGTGTGCAGGGCGCGCGGGTTCTGCCAGCCGACCGCCTCCCGGAACCGCGGGTCGTCCGCAGCGTCCCGCAGGGCGGCGGCGAGCGGGCCGGTGGCGGCGGCGAACGCCTCGGCGTAGCGCGCCTGGGCGGCGGCGAGCCGGTCGGCGGCGGCACGGACGTCGTCGACGTCCGCGCGGTCCGACAGCTCGGCAGACAGCTCGTCCAGCCGGCCCTTGCAGATCATCTTCGAGTCGCGCCGCAGCCGCGGCTTGTCCTCGGCCGGCGCGACGGTCAGCGCCGCCTTGATCCAGTCGAGCACGACGCCGCGGATCGCGTAGAACTCCCGCTCCAGCCGGTTGACCTCGGCCGCGGCGGCCGCGACGGCCGGGGAGGCGATGCGCAGCAGCGGGTCGACGCCGAACCCGGTGCCGCGCAGCTCCACCCACCGCCACAGCGCCCAGTTCCGGTCCAGCGCCACCTGGTGCGGCGGCACGCTCGGCGCCTCCCGGTACGCCGACCGGTCCCGCCGCACGATCGCCACCTTCGGCGGGGTCGGTGAAGCGGACAGGGTGCCGACCACCTCGGTCAGCTCCGCGAGCCGGCGTGTCCGGTAGACCTCGCGGATCGGCAGCTCCACGCCGAACGCCTCGCGCACCCGGAACGTCAACCGCATGGCGGACAACGAGTTGCCGCCGAGGTCGAAGAAGTCGTCGGCCGAGCCGATGCCGTCCGCGCCGAGCAGCGCCCGCCACACGTCGGCCATCCGCCGCTGCGGCTCGGTGGTCAGCGGCGCGTGCTCCCGGTCCCCGGACGCGGCGGGCGGCGCGGGCAGCGCGCGCCGGTCGATCTTGCCGGACGCGTTGAGCGGCAGCTTCGCCAGCGGCACGTACCCGGCGGGCCGCAGGTAGTCGGGCAGCCGCTCGGCGACGGCGGCCCGCACCGCGTCGAGGTCCACGTCGGCCGGGGTGAGGTAGGCGACCAGGCGCCGGTTCTCCCCGCTGCCCTGGACGACCACCGCCGCGTCGCCGACGGCCGGGAGTTCGCGCAGCACCGACTCCGGCTCACCCGGCTCCACCAGGTAGCCGCGCAGCTTGACCTGGTTGTCGCCGCGCCCGAGGAACTCGAGCACCCCGTCGGTGCGCCAGCGGGCCCGGTCGCCGGTCCGGTAGAGCCGCGAACCGGGCGGCCCGAACGGGTCCGGCACGAACCGCTCGGCGGTCAGCGCCGGCCGGTTCAGGTAGCCGCGGGCCAGGCCGGCGCCGCCGGTGTACAGCTCGCCGGGCGCGCCGGTGGGCACCGGACGCAGGTCGGCGTCGAGCACGTGCACGGTGGTCTGCTGCACCGGCCGGCCGATCGGGGTGGTCGTGGTGGCCTCGGCGGGGTCGGTCATGGTGTGGCAGCTGGTGAACGTGGTGTTCTCGGTCGGCCCGTACCCGTTGGTCACCGGCCGCCCGCCCCGGGCTTCGAGCGCGGCCCGGACCGCCGCCGGGGCGAGCACGTCGCCGCCGGCGAGCAGCTGGTCCACCTCGGCCAGCGTCGCCGGGTCGTGCTCGACGAGCTGGTGGAACAGCCCGGCGGTCAGCCACAGCAGGCTCACCCGGTGCTCCCGGACCAGCCGGGCCAGCTCGGTGGCCTCCAGCGGTCCTGGCGGCGCGCACACCACGCGGGCGCCGGTGAGCAGCGCACCCCACAGCTCCAGCGTGGTCAGGTCGAACGACGTCGCCGACGCGTGCAGGAACGTCTGGCCGGGGCCGACGGTGGCGAAGTTCGGCTCGTGCACCAGCCGCACCACACCCCGGTGCGGCACCGCGACGCCCTTCGGCTTGCCGGTGGAGCCGGAGGTGTAGTTGACGTACGCGATCGTCTCGGCCGTCGCCGGACACGGCCCGGGCGGCGCGTCCGGCAGGCCCACCGGGTCGATCGTCTCGACCGGACCCTCGGTCCCCCGGTCGGCGAGGACGAACCGCGCACCGCAGTCCGCGAGCATGGCCGCCGTGCGGGCCGGCGGGTTGGCCGGATCGAGCGGCAGGTACGCGCCGCCCGCCTTCAGCACACCGAGGAACGCCGCCACCAGCTCCGCGCCGCGGGGGAGCGCGACGCCGACCGGCTCCTCGACGCGCAGGCCGCGGTCCCGCAGCGCGTGTGCGACCCGGTCCGCGCGCCGGTCCAGCTCCGCGTAGCTCCACCACCCGTCGCCGGCCAGCACCGCCGGCGCGGTCGGGTCGCGGCGGACCTGGGCGGCGAACAGGCCGGGCACGGTGGCGGTGCGCGGGTAGGCGCCCGGCGCGCCGCTCCAGCCGGCCAGCCGCTCCCGCTCACCCGGGGCGAGCAGCTCCAGCTCCCGCACGGTCCGGTCCTGGCTCGTGGCCAGCGCGACGAGCGCGGCCCGCAGGTGTCCGGCGAGCGTGTCGGCCTCGGCGCGCGGGTAGCGGTCGTGGATGATCGACAGCGCCAGCCGGGGCTCGGCGAAGGCGTAGACGGTGAGCGGGTAGCAGAGCCTGCGGTGCATGGTGACCGTGCGCTCCTGCCACTGCGGGTTGTGCTGGCGCAGCACGGTGTGCAGGTCCTGGCGCTCGAACAGCACGAGGCTGTTCAGCAGCCGCACGTCCGACGGGGTGCCGGCGTGCCGCTGGATCCCGGCGAGCGGCGCCAGCTGGTGGTCCCGCACCCCGAGCGCGCGCCGGCGCAGCTCACCCAGCCAGTCCAGGACCGTCCGTCCACTGTCGACCCGCACCCGCAGCGGCACGGTGGCGAGCAGCATCCCGACCATGTCGTTCGCGCCAGGCACCGACCCGTGCCGGACCGAGCGGGTGACGCCGAAGACCACGTCGTCGGTGCCCGCGTGCGCGGCGAGCACCAGTGCCCAGGCCGCGTGCACGATCGTGTTCAGCGTGACGCCCGCGTCGTCGGCGACCCGGCGCAGGGCCGCGGTCTCGGCGTCGTCGAGGGTGAAGGAGACCACCGGGTCGGCCGGGCGCTCGTCGTCGACCCGGCCGAACGGCAGCGGGGTCGGCCCGGACAGGCCGTCGAGGTGGTCGCGCCAGAACGCGGTCTCCCGTTCCTCGGCGTCCCGCCCGCTGAGCCACTCGACGAAGTCCGCGTACCTCGGCCGTTCCGGCGGTTCGCCGAGCCCCCGGTAGTCGTCGTCGACCTCGGCCAGCAGCATCGCCAGCGACCGCCCGTCCAGCACGGCGTGGTGCAGCGTGACCACGATCGTCTCGCCGCCGAGCACGGTGACCCGCACCAGCGGCGGCCGGTCGAACGCGAACCCCCGCTCCCGGTCGGCCGCGAGAAAGCCGTCCAGGCGCTCGTCCCGGACGGTGAAGTCCAACTCGACGTCGGCGTGCACCACCTGGGCGAGGTCGCCATCCAGCCGGAAGCCGGTCCGCAGGATCGGATGCCGCTCCACCGCGCGCACCCAGGCGTTCCGGTAGGCGGCGACGTCCAGGCCAGGCCAGCGCACGACGCACTGCACGATGTCGATGCCCGCGCCGGGCGCGCGCAGCCCGTTGAAGAGCATGCCCTGTTGCAACGGCAACGCCGGATACACCTCCGGCGCCGCCGCCGGCGCTGTTTTCGGGCGCACATGACCTCCAACGCGCATGCGAATGCGGAGTGAAAAAACCAGTGAAAGAAGAATGCCGGCGAACGTCAGCGAATATCAGCCGGCGAGATGTTCCCGGACGCTGCGCGGCCGCATGTCGGTCCACACCTCGTCGATGTGCGCCAGGCAGACCGAGCGTTCACCCTCGGTGCCCTCGAGACGCCAACCAGCGGGAAGTTGCTGGCCCGCCAACCAGATCGAGTACTGCTCCTCGTCGTTGACCACGACCTGGTACCGCCGGTCGTCACCCGTGCTCATGAACCCACGCCTTTCCCTGCGCACTGTACGGCGTGGACGCTACAGAAACGGTGAGTGCGGCGAATCGCCCGAACGGACTCATGCGAAACGCGATTTCGGAAGTGGTGTCACAATACGAGAGCAGCCGAGTACGAAACGCAAATGTCAGTGTGCATACCCGTCGGAATGTTTCCCGTTTGCATTCGCGTCGAATACCCTGAACGGCACTCGCGCCGTTGGTCCGATCGATGAAATGTGCCGTGCGGGGTTAGTCCATCCAGTCGAACGTGAGAAGACTTCGCGTCTTCTTCCTAGGCCGACCGCCCCAACGCCGACGGCCTGAACCGATCCAGTTCGGACCGGCTCCTCAGACCGGCTTCAACGGATCGTGCCCGATCGACATGAGCCGGTGCCGCCACGCGGTCTGCCCCGCGACGGGTTCGAGGTCCTCCCGCCGCTGCGCCCGGACCCGGTCCACGACCTTGCGCATGACCCGCTCGTCGTCGTCGGTGAGATCGCCGCGCCGCTTCCCGAGCACGTGCAGCACCTGCTGCCCGGTGGGGGTGCCGGCCTGGTCGGGCACGGCCTCGGTGTCCTCGTCGGCGTCCCGGGTGCGCAGCCAGTCGGACAGCTCCCGGGAGGTCATGTTGACGACCTCGTGGAACTCCTGCCACAGCGCTTCGTCGATCATTGGAGTCGCCTACCCCTGCGACGGGGGTCCGAAACCCACGAGGATGCGTAGCGGCACCCGTGCCGGGGTACGTGAGACGCGAGATTACGGGAGGACGAGTTGAGCAAGCACAAGCTGATCTACAAGCCGTTGGGGCTCCTGTTCGGCGTGCTCGGCGGCGTCGCCGCCAGTGCCGTGTTCGGCAAGGTCTGGGAGGCCATCACCGGCGACCGCGAGGCCCCCGAGCCAACCGACAAGAACCGCACGTGGAGCCAGATCCTGCTGGCCGCGGTCATCCAGGGCGCGATCTTCGGCGGCGTCCGGGCGGCCATCGACCGCAGCGGCGCCATCGGCTACCGCAAGGTCACCGGCACCTGGCCCGACGACGACTCCGGCAAGAAGAAGACGAAGAAGAAGTGATCACGTGGCGTACTGACCGCACCGTTCGCACCTGGTGAGCAGGTCGTGTTCGCAGTCGACCACGTGAACGAGGAACCGTTCCGCGGCCTCGAGTCGTGCTCGTTGCGTTCGGATCAGGTGCAGTCGCCGCTCGATCACACCGACCCGCTCGGGCTCGTCCCGGTGCAGAACCTGCCGGATCTCCGGCAGGCTCATCCCGACGCCCTGGCACGCCCGCAGCACACGCAGGCGGTGGAAGTGCTCCTCGGTGTACTCGCGATGCCCCGACGGCGTGCGGTCGGGCACCACGACACCCTCGTCGTCCCAGTGCCTGAGCACGTGCACCGCGACGCCGAGCCTGCTGGCGGCCTCTCCGATCTTCATGCGCTCATTGTCGCCGCTTGACCTCAGGTCGACCTGAGGTCCTACCGTCCGGGCATGAACCCGACCGAGACGCCAGTTCCCGTCATGATCGACGGGGCGAGCATCGCGACCTACGTCCTGGAACCGGAACGACCACCGGTGGGAGACGTCGTGCTGTGCCACGGCACGCCGTGGTCGGCCCAGGTGTGGGCCGAGGTGGCCCGGCACCTGAGCGCCGGCCACCGGGTGTTCCTGTGGGACATGCCCGGCTACGGCCGGTCGACCAAGGACCCGGCGGTCCCGGTCGACCTTCCCGCCCAGGTGGCCCGGTTCGCCGCGCTGCTCTCGCACTGGGGGCTCGACACGCCACACGTCGTCGCACACGACATCGGCGGAGCCGTGGCGCTCGGGGCGCACCTGCTCCACGGCGCCGAGTACGCGGGCCTGTTCCTCTGGGACGTCGTGACCCTCGATCCGTGGGGGTCACCCTTCTTCCGCCTGGTCGCGGACCACCCCGACGTCTTCTCCGCGCTCCCGGCCGCACTCCACGGCGCCCTGGTGAAGGAGTACGTCGCGGGCGCGGCACGTCACCAGCTGAGCACCGCCCGGGTCGACGCCCTGGCCCGACCCTGGCTGGGGGAGACCGGCCAACCGGCCTTCTACCGCCAGATCGCCGCGCTCAGCCCCGAGCACACTCGACCGGTCGTCGAGCGCCTCGGGCACGTGCGCTGCCCGGTCGGCATCGGGTGGGGGACGCGAGATCCCTGGCTCCCGGTGGACCAGGCGTTCGAGCTGCGCGCCCTGCTCCCCGGAACCCCACCCGTGACCGAACTGGCCGACGTCGGGCACCTCGCCCCGGTCGAGGCTCCGTCGGCGGTGTCCTCGGCTCTCGACGAGTGGTTCAGGGCCGTAGCAGGATCTTGATCGCGCCGTCCTGCTTCTTCTGGAAGATCTCGTACGCGTGCGGCGCGTCGGCCAGGGGGAGCTTGTGCGTCGCCAGGTCCTCGACGCCGAGCGGGTCGTCGTCGCGGGTCACCAGGGGGAGGATGTCGTCCATCCAGCGGCGGACGTTGGCCTGGCCCATCCGCAGCTGGATCTGCTTGTCGAACAGCTGCATCATCGGGATCGGGTCCACCATGCCGCCGTACACACCCGACAGCGACACCGTTCCGCCCCGCCGCACCGCGTCGACGGAGGACAGCAGCGCGCCCAGCCGGTCCACGCCCGCCTTCTCGGTCATCTTCGCCGCCACCGGCTTCGGCAGCAGCGTCGTCAGCTGTTGGGCGATCTTCCCGGCCGGCGAGCCGTGCGCCTCCATCCCGACCGCGTCGATCACCGAGTCGGCGCCCCGGCCCGCGGTCAGCTCGCGGATCTTGTCGCCGACGTCGCCCGGCTCGGTCAGGTCCACCGGGGTCACGCCGTACTTCGCCGCCAGGGCAAGGCGTTCGGGAACCAGGTCGACACCGATGACCTTCTCCACGCCCTGGTGCCGCGCGATCCGGCAGCACATCTGGCCGATCGGACCGAGCCCGAACACCGCCAGGCTCCCGCCGTCCGGCACGTCGGCGTACGCCACCGCCTGCCACGCGGTCGGCACCACGTCCGACAGGTACACGAACCGCTCGTCCGGCGGCCCGTCCGGCACCGTCACCGGGCCGTAGTGCGCCTGCGGCACCCGCAGGTACTCCGCCTGCCCACCGGGCACCCCGCCGTACAGCTTCGTGTAGCCGAACAGCGACGCGCCCTTGTCCTGGGCGCGCACCTGCGTCGTCTCGCACTGGCTCTGCAGGCCCTGCTCGCACATGTAGCAGTGGCCGCACGAGATGTTGAACGGCACCACCACGCGGTCGCCCGGCTTCAGGTTCGGCACCGAGGAGCCGACCTCCTCGACGATCCCCATCGGCTCGTGGCCGAGGATGTCGCCCTCCCGCATGAACGAGCCCAGCACCTCGTACAGGTGCAGGTCCGACCCGCACACCCCGGTACTGGTGATCCGCACGATCGCGTCGGTCGGCTCCTGGAGTTTCGGGTCGGGCACGGTGTCCACCCGCACGTCGCGCTTCCCGTGCCAGGTAACGGCTTTCACGCTGGTCTCCTTATCCGGGGTGGGTCTCGCCGCCGAGTGCGGCCAGCACCTCACCGCTGTAGTAGGACGAGAGCTGGTTCGACGCGAAGAACACGTACGACGGCGCCAGCTCGTCGGGCTGGGCGACCCGGCCGTACGGGGTGTTGCCGCCGAAGCTCTCCACGTGCTCGGTCGGCAGCGTGGACGGGATCAGCGGTGTCCACACCGGACCGGGCGCCACACAGTTGACCCGGATTCCCCGGTCCACCAACGCCTGCGCCATCGCGTACGTCCACGCGTGCACCGCGCCCTTGGTCGCCGAGTAGTCGATCAGCGTCTTGTTGCCGCGCAACCCGTTCACCGAACCGGTGTTGATGATCGCGCTGCCCTCCTCCAGGTGCGGCAACGCGGCCGCCGTGACCCGGAAGTAGCTGTGGATGTTCACCTCGAACGTCCGCAGCCAACGCTCGTCGGTGATCTCGGCCGGCGTGTCGGCCGGCTCCTGCGTGGCCACGTTGTTCACCAGGACGTCCAGGCCGCCCAGTGCCGACACGGTCCGCTCGACCGTGTCCCGGCAGTGTTTCCGGTCGCCGAGGTCGCCGGGGATCAGCTCGCACATCCGGCCTTCCGCGCGCACCAGCTCCGCGGTCTGCTTGGCGTCGTCGTGCTCGGAGAGATACGCGATCGCGACGTCCGCGCCCTCCTTGGCGAACGCGATCGCGACCGCCCGGCCGATGCCGGAGTCGCCGCCGGTGATCAGGGCCCGGCGGTGCCGGAGCAGGTCACGGCCCTGGTAGTCGGACATCGAGTCCCTCGGCTCCGGAGTCATCTCGTCGGTCGAGCCGGGGTGGGCCTGCTGCTGTGGGGGTTGTTTCCGCTCCGCCATGTCGGCGGGTTACCCGCGCGGTGGCGGGTCACACGGGAGATTTCAGGCGGCGTTCATGCGCCGGAGATGGGCCAGGACATGGAGACGGTGGTGCCGTGCTCGGACGGGGTGATGTTGGCGTCGGGGGTGAGGCCGCGGATCAACGGCAGGCCGCGGCCGCGTGAGCCGGGGTCGATCGGGGGTGGTTTCCACTGGCCGTAGTCGGTCACGGTCACCACCACCCGACCCTGCTCCTCGTCACGCACCGCGCGCAGGTCGAGCACTCCCTGCAACTGCCCCACATACGCGTGCTCCACGCTGTTGGCCATGGCCTCGTAGCTGGCGAGGGTCAGCGCGTCCCGGTCCTCCTCGGACAACCCGCACTGCTCGGCCCACTCGGACAGCGCATGGCGCAACCCGGTCAGCCGCGCGGCGGCTGCGGGTACTCGGAAATGGAGGTCGCCCTCCGGGACGTCGTCGAGCTGTTGTTGCCCTGCGTTCACTCCGGAGTCCCCTTTCCGCCTCCGGTGTCCTAATGTCGCATAGGAATCGGAACTAGGCACGGCAAATCTCAATCCTCTGTCAGCGCCTGATCGCGAGTGGGGAAGATCGAGATGGCGTCGGCCAACCCGGTCAGTTCCAGCGGACGGAACGTGGACGCTCCGGTGGCGACGAGCCGGAAGCGCGTGGTGCCCGCCTGCTCGTTGCAGCCGACCAGCACGCTCATCCCGACCGAGGCCAGGAACCCCACCTTGCTCAGGTCGACGACCACCATATCCGGCCGACGGGCGAGCACGGTGGCGATCGATTCCTCCAGTACCGGGGCCGTGGTCAGATCCACCTCACCGACCACGTTCAGCACCACCGTCTCACCGTGGTTCTCGACCTCGACCGAGAACCCGCGGCCACCCGCACTGTCGTCCTGGAACGCCTCGGAGCTCATGCCGTCACCTGCCCACACGTGTACAGCCACATGCGCGGGGAGGTACCCGGGCACGTCCCGGTTGAAACCCCGTGTCGTTCGGACCTGTCACCGCTGTGGATAACCGCCCTCCGACGGGGTCAAACCCTGAGCACGAATCGTTCTCACCATCGTCACCCTGGGCCATCGGTCGAGCCCGTGGGCGGCCTCACGGGCGCGGACGGCGCGCAGGTCGGCGGGCAGATCGCGGTCGGGGAGCACGGTGAACCCGAGCCGCGCGTAGTACGGCGCGTTCCACGGCACGTCGGTGAAAGTGGTGAGCGACACAGTGGTGATGCCGCGCGCCACCGCCCAGCGCTCCGCCGCGCCGAGCAGCCGGGCGCCGATCCCGCGCCGCGCGTGGGAGGGGTGGACGGAGACCTGCTCGACGTGCGCGTGCCCGTCGACCGGCGCCACCAGCAGGTACGCCACCGGGTGCGCGCCGTCGACGTACACCCACGCCCGCCCGTCCGCCTGGTACCCGGCCAGCTCGTCGAGCGTCAGCGGTTCGTCGTCGGCGATCTCGGCCATCCCGATGTCCCGGAACGGCTCGCCGGCCGCGCGTTCGATCTCGCGCAGCACAGCGAGGTCGGCGCGCCCCGCGAGCCGGATCATCGGGGCAGGTGGGCCAGGACGTTGACGATCGTGCCGTTGGGATCCTCGACGAAGAAGCGGCGGATCCCCCACGGCTCGTCGGTGATCGGATAGACGACACGCAGGCCGCGCCGGGTCACCTCGGCGTGCGCGGCGTCGACCGATGCCGGGTCGCCGACGTCGATGCCGAAGTGCGGCTGCGGGTTCTCCATGCCCCGCGGCGTGACGACGATCTGGGCGGCGGGAGTGGTCGGGGACACCAGGCCGAGGACCGGGTCCCGCATCCCGACCTCGAGGCCGAAGACGCCCGCGTAGAAGTCCTCGGCAGCGGAGAGGTCGCCGCCGTCGGCGTAGGGGACGATTCGCGTGATGTTCATGGTGCCGAGTCTGCGCCTGGTCGGTGCCCGCCCGCTTGGACATTTCGGAGCTCCTCGGCGAGGAAGCCGGTCGGGCTGGTGCCGGTGAACCGGCGGAAGTCGCGGACCAGGTGGGACTGGTCGGAGAACCCGCACCCGTGGGCGATCTCCGCCAGCCGGGGACGCCGGCCGGCCCGGACCTCGGTGCCGATCGCCGCGACCACCCGGTCGAACCGCATGAGGCGGGCCAGGGCCTTGGGCCCGATGCCGAGTTCCCGGTTGACCAGGGCGGACAGCTGCCGGGTGCTCAGCGCGGTGTTCCTGGCCAACTCGGTGATCGTCACGGTGCCGTGGCTGAGCTGGTGCCAGGCGGCGGTCACCTCCGGGCGGGGGCTCGCGTGCCGTCCGGCCGCGCGGGACCAGAGGTACTCGTCGAGCGCGGCGAACCGCCGCGGCCAGGTCGGCAGCTCGTGCAGGCGTTCCCGCAGTGCCCGGACCCCGTCGCCGAGCACGTCGACGCCCTCGCAGGTCAGGGCGGCCAGCGACGCGGCTGGCAGCCCGAACAGCGATCGCGCCGCCAGCGGGTGCACGGCCAGCTGGATCCCCACCTGGCGGCGTGTCTGCCGCACGTAGGTGGGGTCGGTGCGCAGCCCGCCGAGCACGACATCGTGGCGGGCCAGGCGGTTCCGTTCCCAGTCGTCCCGGGTCCGGGCGGTCCCGACCGGCTCGTCCAGGCTGACGAGGAACGTCAGGTACCGGGACGGGAGGCCGCGGTGCAGGCCCGGTGCCACCCCGTCCATGAAGTAGCCGTAGGCCGCCGGCACACCGGGCACGGTCAGCGCCCCGCGGGCGACCTCCCAGGTACTCATCGCAGGGCCAGCCAGTCGGGTTCGCGCAGTGCGAGCAGGGTGTCGAGCGGGGCGCGGCGGAACCCGCCGTCGCCGGCGGCCAGGGCGCGGTCCCAGACCAGTGTCCTGGCCGGCTTGGCGACCCGGCACGCCAGCTCGACCTCGGCCACCAGCTCCGCGCGCGGGGCCAGGTCGGTGAACGGCTCCAGGTAGGCGTCGCGCAGCCGGTGCACGGCCGCGTCGTCCAGGTCGTGGACCAGGCGCGGGACGCCGAGCGCGACCAGCATGCTCGCGAACGGGTGCGCCACCACCGCGTCGCCCCAGTCGTAGAAGCGGGTGCCGTCCGCGAACACGTTGGCCGGGTGCAGGTCGTTGTGGTCCAGGCTCGACGGCACCGGCGAGGCCGCGAGCCGGTCGCACCACGAGACGAACTCCGGGCGCGACGCCACCACCTCGTCGATCGCGGCGTGGTCGTCCGGGCTCTCGGCACGGCTCCTGGCCACCTCGACCGCCTCGTCGAACCGGGCCGGCATCGCGGCCGGGCGCATGTCCGTGACCCCGACCGCCAGCATCGAGTCCACATGGGACGCCAGATCCCGTTGCAGCGCCCCGTACCTCGGCAGCACCTCGGCGAGCACGGTCAGGTCACCGTCGAGTGTCGGCCCGCCGTCCGGTAGCAGGAGCCAGCCCCGCTCGGGGTCCGTCGCGATCGGGGTCAGCACCCGGTCCGGCACCACCGCGGCGAGCACCTCGTACAACCGCACCTCGAACACCGTGCGCGGGCCCGGCGCCTTGAACCACACCGGCCCCCGGTCGGTCGGCGCGGTGAGCACCGTGCCCCAGGCCCGCACCCGGTGCTCGACCACCGGCCCGGTGCGCGCGATGCCCGCCGCGGTCAACCGGCCGTCCATCCAGGACAGCACGTCGGTCATCCGGTGCCGACCACGGTCATGTCGTCCGGCACGCCGGGCAGGTCGTGGAAGATCCACAGTGGACGCCAGCCGGGCACCTCGTGGTACCGGCGCAGCTCCACCATCCCGGCCAGCCACCCGGTCCAGCCCGTGTGCGGCGGCGCGTCGAACCCGCTCTGCACGAACGTGAGCCGCGTCCGCCCCTCGGACCCCGCCAGCTCCCACGTCGACACCATCCCGTCCGGCCACTCCATCGACACCCGCCGCGCCGGCTCCAGCTCCAGGATCCGCGCCGCGTGGTCGGGGAAGTCGAAGCCGCCCATCGCCCAGCGGCCGCCGACCCTCGGCTCGACCCCGAGGTTCGCGCCGAACCAGCGGCGGAACACCTCGGGGTTCATCAGCGAGT
Organism: Actinophytocola gossypii; assembly: GCF_025165815.1. GTDB lineage: Bacteria > Actinomycetota > Actinomycetes > Mycobacteriales > Pseudonocardiaceae > Actinophytocola > Actinophytocola gossypii. Next base: position 525,620 of record NZ_JAFFZE010000006.1, read on the forward strand.
CGTACACCGCGGCCGGGTCGGCGCCGATGGTGACCTCCGCGCGCTGCTCGGCGGAGGTGTAGTCCGGGCGCGGCGTCGGCTCGCGGCCCTCCAGGTACTCCACCAGGTTCGCGATCGCGAGGCCCCAGAACGTGGTCAGGATCGCCAGGTCGCTCGACTCGTCGGCGACCGCGTCGGCCCAGTTCGGCACGCCGCCGTGGGTCACCGAGACGACCGTCCCGTCGGCACCCGGCGAGACCGCCAGCTCGACCGTGGTCTCCACGCCGCCGACGGTCCAGGCGAAGCGCAACGACCGGTCGTCGGCGGACAGGAAGCGTTGGCGCGGCTCGATTCCCGGCGTGCCGGGGCCCCAGAACGCGAACCGGTCGGGCAGGTCGACTTCGACGTTGTCGGCGAGCCAGACCCGCAGCGCGGCCGGGTCGGTCAGCGCGGAGCGGGCGGCGTCGAGGGACGCGTCGGCCCTGGCGCGCAGGCGCATGGTCTCAGTCACGGCCACTCCTCGGGTAGCAGGCGAGCGCGAGCTTGAACGCGTCGCCCTCGGCGCCGCCGTAGCGGCTGAACAGGGACTGCAGGGTGTCGCGCAGGTCGTCGAGGAACTCCTGGCGGCGTTCCGGCGCGACCCGGATCTCGCCGGAGACGCCGAGCGACGGCAGCTCGGGTGCGGGGTCGAGCGCGGCCACGTCGTGCTGGACCTCCTCCATGAGGTCGAGCAGGTGGCCGAGGCTCAGCGCGTCCCGGACCCGCCGGTCGCCGATGCGGCCGACGAGCCCGGGGGAGAGCCAGTAGGAGTGCGCGGTGGCCTGGTAGAGCCCCTCGTTGATGCCGCGTACCCGGCGTTCGGCGACCTGGCGCACCAGGCCGGCGTCCACCAGGCGTTTCACGTGGTAGTAGACCCGTTGCGGGGTCTGGTCGAGCACGCCGGCGACCTCGGTGCAGGAGTGCGGTTCGGCGAGCTGGCGCAGCACTTCGACCCGTTGGGGCTTGAGCAGTGCCTCGGCCTGCTCGAGGTCGTCGAGGTAGAGCACGTCCTTCACGAGGAACAGTCTTTATATACAATATAATTTTGTCAATGGGTACCCAGGGCCGCCTCCGTCGGGTTGGCGTCGCGTCGTACCCGCGCCGCCGTGTCCTACGCGCGGGCGATGCGGTCGTTCACAGCGCCGCCGCCACCTGGTCGACGCCCGAGCCGGAGAGCGCGGCCAGGCCAGCTGGGCGCCCGGCGGCGACCATCAGCAGGTCGCCGACCGGCCCGCGGAGTTCCCGATGGCCCTCGCCGGCTGACCAGGCGCAGTCGGTGGCGGTCAGGCGGAGGCCCGCGAACCGCTTGCGGGCGCCGTAGAACCGGCTGGTCCGCACGTGGTCCAGCGCGGCGATCGTCTGCTCGACCGGCATCGGGCGGTCACGGCCGAGGGGACGGGCCACGTCCTGGCCGTGCACCAGCGCGTCGGCCAGCGGGTCCAGCAGCGCGGCACCCGGTGTGCGGCGCGGCGAACCGGCCGTCTCCCGCAGCCGTGCGATCAGCTCCGCCCTGGTGAAGCGGGCCACCTGGGCGCGGGCGGAGTCGTCCACCATGCGGTTCCAGTTGCCCCGGGCGCGGATCATGCCCGTGAACATCGTCCACCCGGTCGTGCGGGTCGACGTCGTCAGGTGGGCGGCCACGTGCAGCACGGTCCAGCCATCGCACAGCGAGGGCACCCGCCACTCGTGGTCGCCGAGGCTTTCGAAGAAGTCGGCGAGGCTGACTCGTTCGTCGCGGGTCCAGTCGAGGATCATGACCTCTCTACGAACGGGCAGCGGCCAAATGGACAAGGTCTGCCAGGCGGGAGTTCGGTGTCACCGACGGTGAACGCCGCGCGCGACCAGCTCCACGGTGACCAGCACCGCGACCGCCTCGATGGCGAGCAGCGCGACCAGCACGAGGACCTGGGTGGCACCCGCCTGCACCGGATCACCCCCGCCCAGCAGCACTCCCACGAACGCCCCCGGCAGCGTGACCAACCCGACCGTGCGCGTCTGGTCCAGTGCCGGCACCAGCGCCTGATGCGCGGTCGGCCGGGTGACCAGCAACGCCGCGTCCCGCTCGAGAAACCCGAGCGCGAGCCCCGCCTCGTACTCCCCGCGCCGCCCCCGCAGCTCGTCCAAAGCCCGCCGCCCCGCGAGCGTCGTGGCGGTCATCGCCCCGCCGGTGAGGATTCCCGCGATCGGGATCACCGCGACCGGCACCAGCGGCACCAGCCGGGTGCCGAGCAGCAGCGCCAACACCGGCGCCACCCCCGCCACGATCGACACCAACGGGATCGCGTTGCGTCGCCCGAAGATCCGCCGCGCCGAGGTCAACGCGGCGACGGTGACCATGAGCAGGACGAACCCCGCCGTCAGCCACCCCGACGCGAGCACCGCCGTGATCAACAGCGACACCGCGCCCAACTGCACCACGGCCCGCGCGGCGGCGGTGGCGACCGGCCGCCACCCCCCGATCCCACCCAGCCACACGGTCACCGCCGCGCCCGCCGTGAGCAGCACGAGCACCCCGGCCAGCGGCCAACCGACCGCGATCGTCCCGTCCACCCGCCCAGTCTGCCCACCCACACACCCGCGAGTCGTACGTTCCCGTCGCGCGAGTCGTACGTTCAGAGGTCCGTGACCCCCGCGTAGTCGGCGACCGGCGCGGTACCGGTGACCGCGTACTCCAGGAGCAGCAGCCCGCGCGCCGTGGCCTCGTGCCGCACGAGCCGCAGCCCGGTCGGCGCGGCGGGATGGGTGAGCAGCCGACGCCCGGACCCGAGCACCGTGGGCGCCACGACGAGCCGCAGCGTCTCGACGAGCCCCGCCGACAGCAGCGCCGAGGCGAGGCGCGCGCTGCCGTGGATCTGCAACTCCCCGCCCGGCCGCGTGGTCAACTCACGCACCGCCGCCACCGGATCGCCGCGCAGCACGGTCGTCGGCGCCCAGTCGGCCGTCCCGATCGTGTTCGACACCACGTACTTCGGCAGGCTGTTCATCCGCTCGGTGAACGGATCGTCGGGATCGGTGATCGCCGGCCAGTCCCGGGCGAACGCCGTGTACGTGCGCCGTCCGAGCAGCAGGCCGTCGGCCCGGTCGAGCCAGTCCGACGCGCACCGGACGAACGTCTCGTCCAAATACGGCACTAGCCAGCCGCCCGCGCTGAACCCGTCACTGGTGTCCTCGGTGGACGATCCGGGCCCCTGGCTGACCCCGTCGAGCGTGACGAACTCGGTGACCGCGATCCTCACCGCCCGGCCCCGCTCTCCACCAACGCGGCGAGCTGCCCGGTGGTGGTGCCCCAGCCGTCCGCGAAGCCCAGGTCCGCGTGCCGCGCGCGGGCGGTGGGATCGCCGTGCCGCACGGTGATCCGGTAGTCGGTGCCCTCCGGGTGGTCGCGCAGGGTGACCTCCGCGGTCATCGACACCGGCACGGGACTCGCCGGACGCCACCCGCTGTCGATCGCATTGGTGAACACGATCCGCTCGTGGTCCTCCACCAGGAGGAAGCACGCGTCCAGGTGCGGGACGAACGCGTCGCCGTCCTCGCTCATCGACGTGACGAACGCCCCGCCGGGCCGGACGTCGAGCCGCTCGACACGGCAGCGGGTCGGGGCCGGGATCCACCACCGCGCCAGGTTCGCCGGATCGGTCCACGCGTCCCAGACGCGCTGCCGCGGTGCCCGGATGATCCGGTCGACAGCAAGGTCGAGATCAGGATTCACTACTGCTCCTCGGGGTCGGTGACGAATCGCTCCAGCCGGTCGGTGCGGTCGGCCCAGACCCGCCGCTGCTCCGCCAGCCAGCCCTCCACCAGCGCGAAGCGCTCCCGGTTGAGCTCGCAGGTGCGCACCCGGCCGGACTTCCTCGTGCGGATGAGGCCGTTCGACTCGAGCACGCGCACGTGCTTCATGAACGACGGCAGCGTCATCGGGGCCGCACCGGCGAGGTCGCCCACGCTGGCCGGACCTCGGCCGAGCCGGTGGACCACGGCACGTCTGGTCGGGTCGGCGAGCGCGAGGAAGACGCCGTCGAGCACGGCGGAATGCTGAGCCATGAGGCTAAGTATTAGCCGCCGACAACACTTAACGCAAGGGCTAAGTGTCCGAACGGGAGCGCAGGCCGCGGAGGAGAAGCTCGATGACCGCCTCGGCGTCCGCCTCGATCTCGGTCGAACGCCAGTCCTCGGCGTGCTTCGGGTCGTGGAAACGGCTGGTGGCGCCGAGAACGGCGCGGGCGATCACGTCCGGCTCACCGGCGGCGAACTCGCCGCTCGCGATCCCGTCCGCGACGACCGCGCGGACCTGGGCGAGCAGGAAGTCGACGTGGGCGGAGGACTCGGCGCTGTGCTCGATCGCCAGCACCCGGAAGGTGGCGAACAGTTCCGGATCCACCCGCGCCTTCGCCCATTTCGCCGCGAACATGGTGGTGAGCAGCCGCCGCAGTCGCTCGGGCTGGGTCAGTCCCGGCTCCGCGATCGCCTCGGTCAGTTCGTCCCGCACCCGGTCGAGCCACCGCCGGATCACCGCCTCGCGCAGCGCCACTTTGGACGGGAAGTGCCGGTACACGCTGCCGTGGCTGACGCCGAGCAGCCGCGCGACGTCGACCACCGTGGCCTTCTCCGGCCCGTGCCGGCGCAGCACCTCCTCGGTGGCCGACACGATCGTCTCCGCGTCGAGTGGCTCCCCGCGCATCGTGCCTCCTTGTCGAGCGAACACCGCGAACGGTAAGGCGACGGGCTGACGGTCGTCAAACTGACAGATATTGACATCTGTCATTCCAACCCAATACGTTCGTCCGCATGGAAACGATCGAAGGCCGTCCCGTAGCCCGGATCGGCTACGGCGCGCTCCAGCTCGAACGCCTCACCGACCGCCGCGACGAGGCCGTCGCCCTGGTACGTCGGGCGATCGAGCTGGGCGTGAACCACGTGGACACCGCCGAGTTCTACGGCTTCGGCTTCGCCAACGCCGTGATCCGCGAAGCCCTGCGCCCCGAGGACGACGTCCTGGTCGTCACCAAGGTCGGCGCCGAGCCCGACCCGGACGGCCCCCTGCCACTGCGGACCGCGCAGCGACCAGAGCAGCTGCGCGCCGCCGTCGAGGCCAACCTGCGCAGCCTCGGCGTCGACCGGCTCGACGTGGTCAACCTCCGCCGCCTCGACTCCGGCCCGGGCCTGCGCCCGGAGGGCGACCAGCTCGTCGACCTCGACGACCAGCTCGCGGTGCTGACCGCCCTGCGCGACGAGGGCAAGATCGGCGCGATCGGCCTGAGCAGCGTCACCGCCGACGGCCTGCGCCGCGCCCTGCCGGCCGGCATCGTCTGCGTGCAGAACGTCTACAGCCTCGTCTCCCGCGAGGACGAGGACCTGCTGCGGCTCTGCACGGCCGAGGACATCGCGTGGGTGCCGTTCTTCCCGCTCGGCGGGGCCTACCCGGGGCTGCCCAAGGTCACCGAGGACCCGGCCGTCCGCGCCGTCGCCGAGTCGCTGGGCGTCACGCCGGCCCAGGTCGGCCTCGCCTGGCTGCTGCACCACGCCGCGAACATCCTGCTCATCCCCGGCACCGCCGACCGCGCCCACCTCGAGGCCAACCTGGCCGTCGGCGGGATCGCCTTCGACGACGCCGCCCGCGCCACCCTCGCCGCGGTGGAGTCCCGCTCCAGCGACGTCGCGTTCGGCTGACCGGGAAGGCCATCGTCGGCGAAGCCCCTGGCAGCTTCCGTCCACCGGCCGGCCGGCCGGCGACGGACGCCGCCAGGGTGGTGCCGTGCGCAACCGCTGGTCGGTGTTCAAGGACCCCGTCCACTACTGGACGGCCGTGGTGGACCAGGGCGCGCCGGCGATGCTGGCGCAGTTCCTGGACACCGTGCGCCGCGCCGGCCTGACCACCGGCGTGTACCGGCGCGAGCTGGTGGACGGCGACGCCTGGGACCGGGACCGCCGGCACCACGTGGTGGAGGCGTCCCGGATCGCGGTGTTCGAGTGGGACGGCGGCGTCGTGGAGCGGGAGACGTCCTGCCTGCGCGCGACCACGAGCGAGGGCGTCCAGCTGAAGCACTTCCCGCCGCTCGAGGTGATGTGGTTCCCGAGCCGGACCTGGTTCAGCGTGTCCATCACGCCCACGACCGACCTGTGGTGGCCGTGGTTCTTCGCCGACGGTTTCCCACGGGGGAAGGTCGTCGACAACCGCGCCCTGGCCCACCGGCACACCCCGCGGCTCAACCGGTTCCTCGCCATCGTCCGCGCCACGACGCTGCGGATGGGCGGCAGCTGGGAGAGCGATCCGGCCACGACGTTCCCCGGCCTGTACGAGCAGCTCGACGACCACCTGCTGATCCGCCTCGACGATGACGCCGACGCCGCCGCCGTCCCGGATCCGCCGCCGCGCCGGATCGTGCCCGTGGACCGGCGCAACCGCTGGCAGGTCGACGGACCCGTACTGCGGTGGGCGGCGGAGATCCCGGACACCACGACCGAGAGGTGGCGCGAGTTCGTCGAGTTCGTGGACATCGCCGCGGCCGATACCGGAATGGAACGCCTCGCCGTGTTCGACGAGTACGGCGAGGTCATCGAACGGGAGCTGGACTGTCTCGCCGACGTCGCGGGCAAGCGCCACGAGCGACATGACCAAGGGGTGATCGGGTGGGGCGGCCGGGCCGGACGCCTGACCGTCACCCTCTGGAGCGACGTCTGGCTGCCGTGGGGCGCCGAGGTGGACAACCGCGTGCTCGCCGCCCGGAACGCACCGCGCCTCAACGAGTTCCTCACCTGGGTCCGGGACGCGGCCGTCGAGCAGGGCGGCACCTGGCGGCTGGCCGAGGACGGTTCCGCCGCGTGGGCCGTCCGACAGCTCGACGAGCACCTGCTGGTCCGGATCTAGGACCCCACGTGGCCGACCGGCACGTCGCCGGCCAGGTCAAGGCACAGCTCCCGCAGCAGGCCGGCGAGGTTCGCCCGGTTCTCGTCGGACAAGGTGGCGAGCAGACCGTCCTCGTGGTCGAAGATCGCACCCGCCGTCCGGTCGACGACCTCGCGCCCGGCGTCGGTCAACCGCACAACGACGCGCCGTCCACCGCCTGGCTCCCGGCTCACCCACCCCTTCCGTTCGGCCCGCGTGAGCCGCTGGGAGATGGCGGCCGCCGTCACCGCCTCACGCTCGGCGAGTTCCCGGGTCGTCATCGCGTACGGCTCGCCACCGCGCCGCAGGGCTCCGAGCAGGTCCATCAGCGACGGCTCGATCCCGGCGCTCGCCAGGAGCCGGCGCCGTTCGTCCCCGAAGACCTTGGCCAGATGCCAGATCCGGGTGACCACGCCGATGGAGGAGGGGTCGAGGTCCGGCCGCTCCCGCCGCCAGGCCGCCATGATCTCCGCCGCGCGGTCGTCGTCGCTCATGTGCGTATATTAAGGCCTAAACGTATGGAGGTGGGATGTACATCGTCACCGGAGGCGGCACCGGCATCGGCCGCGCCATCGCCCTGGCCCTGCGCGACCAGGGCCGTCAGGTCCTCATCACCGGTCGCCGACCGGAGCCGTTGGCGAACGCCGGCCCCGGCATCACGGCCGTGGCCTGCGACAACGCGACCCCGGACGGCGTCAGGAGGATGCTCGACCACGTGCCGGGCAGCGTCGACGGCCTGATCCACTGCGCCGGCGGCAACCCCGCGATCGGCCGTCCCGACCCCGACTCGCCGGAGGCCGAGGCGGCCCTACTGGCCGAGACGGTCGACGGCAACCTGACGTCGGCCGCCCTCACCGTCACCGCGCTCGCGCCCCGCATGACGGCCGGAGCCTCGGTAGTGCTGTTCGGCTCCATCGCCGCCGAGCACGGCGTCGGCTACTACGGACCGGCCAAGGCGGCGGTCGCCTCGTACGCGGTCGGACTCGCCGCACGCCTCGGCCCGCGGGGGATCCGCGTCAACTGCGTCTCGCCCGGCTACATCGCGGACACGGAGTTCTTCGGTGGCCCACTGAGCCGGGAACGCGAACAACAACTCCGCGCGCAGACCGCCCTCGACCGCACCGGCCTACCGGAGGACGCCGTCGCCCTCACCCTGTTCCTGCTCTCGCCCGAGGCCCGCCACCTCACCGGCCAGAACCTCCACCTCAACGGCGGCGCCTTCACCACCCGCTGACCGGATCAGCAGGAACGGCGTGCCGAGCAGCAGCACCCCGGCCAGGGCGATCGCTTCTCGCGGCCCGGTCAGGTGGACGACGAGCCCCCACGCGAGGGTGAGCACGGCGATGCTGATCGTGCTGCTGACCGACCACGCGGTGAGCACCCTGGTCTGCCGTCCGGCGTCGGTGTACTTCAGGCGACAGGCCGCGAGCACCGGGTTGAAGAGAGCGCAGCAGGTGATCAGCCCGACTTCCGTGACCATCACGATCACCAACCCGACAGCTCCCGGTTGGACGAACGCGAGCCCAAGCGGCCAGCACGCCCGCAGCACACCGAAGACCCGAAGCACCCGGTGCTCACCGAACCGGGCGACGACCCGAGGAGCGAGCCGCGCCCCGACCAGTCCACCGACACACGGAACGGCGAATGCCAGCCCGTACTCCCAGGCCGAGAACCCCAGCGGACCGAGCATCAGCACCGCAAGCGGCGGTTCGGCGGCCATGATCAGCCCGTTGACCAGCAGCGCGTTCAGGAACAGCCGCCGCAACGCGCCGTGCGCGAAGATGTACCGCCACCCCGCCACGAGATCCCGCCGGCGAGTCCGCCGCGTCGCGGCCGCGGCCCGCTCCGGCGTGCGGATCGCGGCGACACCGAGCGCCGAGAGCAGGTGCCCGACCGCGTCCACGGCGAACGTGACCACCGGCCCGAACAGCCCGATCAGCACCCCGCCGGCCGGCGGCCCGACGATCGTCGCCGACCAGGTCACGGACTCGAAACGGCTGCTGGCCACCACGAGCCGGTCAGGTGCCACGATGCTGCGCAGGTAGGCGCCGCCGGCGGCACCGAACGCGATCTTCGCCGCCGCCGTGACGACCGACACCACCAGCAGTTGGGCGAACGACAACACCCCCAGCAGGTAGCCCACCGGAACGGATCCCAGCGCCGCGAACCTGACCAGGTTCAGCCCGACCATGACGGGTCGCCGCGCACGGGTCTCCATCCACGGCCCCAACGGGATCGCCAGCACCGCCCCGAACGCGAGCCCGCCCGCGGACAGCACCGCCACCTGTGCCGCACTCGCGTCGAGCACCTCGATCGCCACGATCGAGAACGCCCCGAACGCCAGTCCCGTGCCACACGCGCTGACCGCGTAGGCCGCCCACAGCCATCCGAACTCCCGGCCCAGCCGCACCCCGCGCGTCGTCCTCACCCGGTGATCGAACCCAAAAGCGTGTCCGCGGCACCAACAACTCGTCGCCCGGCGAGCCACAACCGGTGGTTGTTCGGTTAGGTTCCGGACTCGTGGACCTCGGCGCCGTACGCACCTTCACCGCGGTCGCGGAGCACGGACAGTTCCTGGCCGCCGCCGACGACCTGGGCATCACCCAGCAGGCCGCCTCGAAACGGATCGCGGCGCTGGAGCGGGAACTCGGCGTCCGCCTGTTCACCCGTACCGCGCGCGGCGTCACCCTGACCGTCGACGGCCAGGCGTTCCTCCCACCCGCACGCGAGCTCCTCCACGCCGCCGCCCGAGCGACGGCCGCCGTGACACCGGGCCGCCGGCCGCTGCGCGTCGACGTGGTCAGCCGCAGGGTCGCCCCCGGCAGCGTTCTCCAGGAGTTCCACCACCAGCACCCCGGCATCGACCTCGACGTCGTCACCCTGGTCAACGCGAACGCCGAGGCCGCCCTGGCGGAGGTCGCCGCCGGCACGGTCGACGCCACGTTCCGATCGCTCCGCGAAACCGTGGTCCCCGCCGAACTCCGGTCCGCCCGCGTGATCGACGACCGCCACGAACTGCTGGTCGGGCCGCGACACCCGCTGAGCGGGGCCGGCACCGTGACCATGACCGATCTCGCCGCGTACCGCGTCTGGATGCCCGGCATGACCGACCCCGAGCCGGTCGGCTACTACCAGGACCTCGCCCAGACCTTCGGACTCACGATCGACACCGCCGGCCCGAGCTTCGGGTACGAGGCGCTCCTGGCCGAGATCGCCGAGTCCGACCGACTGGCCACGTTCATCGGTGAAGGAACCCGATACCTCTGGCCGGAAAGCTATGCCCTGCGCCGAATCCCGATCGTCGACCCGACGCCGGTCTACCCGCTCTCGGTGATCTGGCGCGCCGACAACTCCCACCCCGGCCTCGCCGACCTCCTCGACCACCTCCGGACCCGACACCACCCGCGCACCGAGGACGATGTGTGGGCACCGGTCAGGGCGGTGGCAGGGTGACGCGGAACGTCGCGCCCTCGCCCGGGCGTGCTGTGGACGGTCGCGTGCCACCGTGCGCGGCGACCAGCGAGGCCACGATCGCCAGGCCCAGACCGGAGCCTCCGGTCCGCCGGGTCCTCGACGCGTCCGTGCGGTAGAACCGTTCGAAGACGCGCTCCGCCTGCTCCGGTTCGAGGCCCGGGCCGTCCGCGCCTCCCGCCTCGCTCCGACCGAGGCCCTGGCAACGCGGTGAAGGCTCCCTTCATCGCGCTCAACGCAACGAAGGGAGCCTTCACCGCACTCAGGCGGCGCCGCGGCCCTCGGCGGTCAGCCGGACCGTGACCTGTTCGCGCTCACCGTTGACGCGGACCGCGAGGACGATCCGGCCGGGGCGCAGGGCGGTCAGCTCACCCGTGGCCGGGTCGAACCTGGCCACGTGCCAGCGTTTCGCCTTCCCCGGCCCGACGTGCACCGACGGGGACGCGGACCAGTCGGCCGACACCGGGTACGCCACCGGGACCTCGCGGTCGTCCTGGGTCAGGGTTGCCGTGACCACCGTGGACTGGCCGACCGGGAGCGTTCCCGGCGCGTCGACCGACAGCGAATCCACGTGCGGGCGGACCTCGGCGGCGAGCCAGCGGTCCCGGTCCCACGGGTTGACGCCCCACAGGGACCAACCCGTGAACCCGCCGTCGTCCGGCGCGGTGGACGGGTTCTTGCCGGAGTTGCCGTTGATGAAGTACGGCACCCCGTCCACGTGCGACGCGTGGAACGTCCCCACGTGCGCACCGATGAACGCCGCCCCCTTCCCGGACCGCACCTGGAAGTCCGACAGCCACCGCTCGATCGTCGCCGCCTCCTTGCGGTCCGACAGCTCGCTCGCCCGCGCCGGCGTCGGGTCCCTCGGCGGCACGTGCTGCAGCACCACCACCGACCGCACCCGCCGGTCCCGCGCGGCCCGTTCCAGCTCGGTACGCAACCGGCCCAGCTGGGTCCAGTCACCACCCCGGTACGACAGCGCGGACGTGTCGAACGTGATGAACCTCGTCCCCCGGTGATCGAACGTGCGCTGCGTCTCGCCGAACGCGGCGGAGAAGTTGGCCAGACCGCCGTCGGCGCGTTCGTGGTTGCCGGGCACGTAGTGGTACGGCAACCGGCCGTCCAGCTCCTCGTCCAGGATCTTCTTCGCCAGGGCGAAGTCCGCCGCCGAGGCCTCGTCCACCAGGTCGCCGTTGATCACCAGGAAGTCCGGCCTGGCGGCCCGGATCTCGCGCAGCGTCCGGCGCGCGTTCGCGACGATGTCGCTGTCCGGATCCCGCGCGACGAACTGCGCGTCCGACATCACCGCGAACCGCCACGGCGCCCGCGACACGTCGCCGTCCCGCACGATCAGCGAATCACGAACCGTCGGCTCCGGCGGCACGTCCAGCGGCGGCGGCACCATCGCGGTGAGCTGGTCGAGCACCAGGTCACCGTGGTAGCTCGCCGACGGGTCCGTCTCGGCGGCGTAGAAACGGCGCAGTGTCAACGGGTACGTCGTCCCGGCCGGCACCTCGAACCGCAGCTGTTGCCAGCCCTCCCCGTCCAGGTACCCGGCTCGCATCGCGGGCAGCAGCTGCCCGTTCCCGTCCCACGCCTGCAACGACGCCCACTCACCGTGCCCGGACGAACGCACCCACAGCCGCAGTTCCTTGGGCTGCCCGGGAACCGTCAGTCCCTCGGGTGCGAGCGCCCCGCCGGTGCGGGTCCCGGTGCTCTGCGTGAAGTCGTACGTCAGCCGCAACCCGGGACCGTCGTGGCCCTCGGCCGGCTCCACCGCACCGGTGGCGCGCTCGCCGAAGAACCGCCAGCCCGCCGGGTCGGAGAAGTCCGCGACGACGGCCTCCTCCAGGCCGACGGTCACCGGCAGCACCGAGGTGACCCCGTCGACCTCGATCGTGACCAGCGTGGAACCCGTGGGGCGCAACGCTTCCACCGTGAACCGGCCGTCCGCCCCCGGCGTGATCGACAGCAGGTCCCGGTCGTAGGACAGCCGCACGTCCACCGGCTCGATCGGCGCGCGCCAGCCGTCGGCGTCCGCCCCGACGACCCCGAACGTCGTGGACTCGCCCTGCCCGGCCAGCGAAACCCGGTCCAGCGTCGCCTCCACAGTGGACACCGGGGGCAGCACGGTCAGCTCCACCTCGCCGCGCACCCGGCGCTGCGACACCGTGACGTCGGTGCGGCCCGGCCGCCGCGCGTGGAACACGCCGTCCTGGGAGACGCTGCCGTGCCGCGGCTCGGTCCACCAGCGCGGGTCCGACTTCGCCGGCCCGTAGGTCTCGTCGTACCCGGCGGCCCGCAGCGTCCGGGTGAGACCGGAGAACACCCGGTCCGGGTGGCTCAGCGCGACCGACGACGAGCCGGACGCGCGCTCCGGGTCGAGCACCGGCTCCACCCAGAACCCGTGCAGCCGCCCGCTGCCCTTCGCCGTGAACAGGCCGAGCCCGTTGGGCACCAGCCGCTGCGCGCCGTCCGACGGGCGGTTCTCCACCTGGACGTTCGACGCGCCGGGCTCGCGGGCCACGATCGTGGACGAGCCGCCGCCGTCGAGGTTCACCGCGTGGTAGGCGCCCAGCTCGACCATCATGTCGGCCAGCTCGTCCAGCCCGAGGCCCTGGGCGAACGCCGACTGCCGGCCGTCCGCGCTGAGCAGGAACATCTTCTTCCCGTCCCGGGAGAAGCCGACCGCGGTGCGCGGCGCCTGCGGCACGTTGTTGTTCTGGCTGGCGTCCTGCGCCTCGCCGTTGACCACGAGCAGCTGCCGGCCGTTGACCGCGGCGTGGATCCGCTGGCCCTCCTCGGTCCGGGCCTGGTAGTCGATGCTCACCGGGTCGCCGACCGCCAGCTCGGCCAGTGTCGCGGCGCCCTCGCCCCGGCCGACCAGGTACATCGTGTCCGCCGGGATCGGGCCCTCGCCCGCCTCGTCGCGGACCGCGGTGACGGTGTTGTCGACCACCTCGACCTCGGTGACCGCGCTCGCGCCCTGGGTGGCGCGGCAGCGGCAGTAGGTGCCCCACAACGGGGTGAACGCCTCGATCGCGCCGTCGGCGAGGGTCGGCTTGTTCAGGCCGGCCAGCGGCGGGTCGTCCTCGCCCGGCAGGTCGACGGTGCCCTCGAAGAACACCTCGCCGATCGTCCCCAGCCCGTCCGGGGTGATGATCGCGGCGGAGTCGTGCCAGGTCGGCGAGCTGTCCGGGGACTGGATGACCTCGCCGGACTGGATCCCGACACCGAGCGGCGCGGTGGAGTTGTTGATGTCGAAGAAGTCGCCGTTGACCGCGGCGACCGCGCCGGACCGGTCGGCCTGTACCGACAGCGGCTCGCCCTTGGCGACCTGGCCGGGGAACAGGTAGTCGACGGTCGTGCCCTTGGTCAGGTCGACGGCGAGGCTGTCGGCCTGCAGCCAGGTCGGGTCGCCGGTGTAGCCGTCCGGACCGTAGCGGTCGAACGAGCGGAGCGTGACGCCCGGCGCGACCGGGCGCTTCCGCTCGGCGGTCTCGATCCTCGGCGCCGGGTCCTCGGCGGCGGCGACCCGGGCGGCCGGCTGATCGAGCTGGTCGGAGGTGCTGGCACCTCGGTCGGGTTCGTCGGCGAGCGCGGTGGGGAGCGGGCTCAGCACGACCAGGGAAGCGGTCAGGGTGGTGATCGCGAGCAGCTTTCTTGGCACGGACCGAGTCTGACCTCTACGTCGGTTCTTCACCAGACCTAGAGATGTCCGGAAAGGAAATTCCCGGTGGCCTCAGCCCGCCGCGGTCCGCGCCAGCGCCACCCCGACCGAGGCGAACAGCGCCACCCCGGACAGCACGCCCGAGACCAGCCCGATCGTGGCCGCCGACGTCCCGGCCGCGCCGAGCACGAACCCGGCCACGCCCAGCACCGTCATCACCGCGCCGAGCACCAGGTACAGGTCCATGTGCCAGAGCTTCGCCAGCCCGACGAAGTGCACCCCGACCACGACCGCGATCCATGCGACGGCCACCTGGGGCCAGTCCAGTACGCCGTTGAGCAGCACGAGCCCGACGAACAGCGCGATCCCCTCGAACCCGACGATCCGCCAGTACCGCTGGTCGACGAACCCCCGGTGGTCGGTGTCCGGCGCGGCCGCCGCCCGCCGGGCCGCGAACGCGAGCGCCACGAGCAGCGCGACGGCCACCACCGCCCCGCCGACCCGGATGCCCAGCGGCCACCCGCCCGGCAGCCCGCCGCTGTTGACCTCGACGAACACCAGTCCGAAGGCGATCGCCACCACCGACCCGACCACCAGACCGACCGGTCTGTCGCCCGCCATCCGTTCCTCCACCCGTAGTGTCTGGGGAGGCAGCCTAGATCCGGCCCGCCCTCGACCGGGTGAATACCGGGCCGACGGCCCGATCAGATCGGACAATCGTCTCTTCCGAACGGAAGGACCAGGTCATGTCGCTTCGGCCGGTGGGCACGACCCTCGTCGCCGCTCTGGTGTTGGCGGGTTGTGGTGCGGAGGACTCGGGGGAGGAGGACGCCCCGATCACAAGCGCCGACCGTCCGTCGGCGACCAGCGCGAGCGGCACGCTCGCCCCGCCGGAGTCCGCGAACGGCGCGTTCACCTACGACCCCGCCCAGGCTCCCGCCGACGCCACGCTCGCCGTGGAGATCGTCGAGTCGGACGAGTCCACGACGGTGGAGCTCACCGTGGACGGTATGCAGCCCGACCGCGGGTACGCGGCGCACGCGCACACCGACCCGTGCGGTGCCGACGGCGCGGCCGCCGGCCCGCACTTCCAGCACGAGGTCGACCCGGCCGCGACGGCGGACGAGCCGTCGACCGACCCGGCCTACGCCAACCCCGACAACGAGATCTGGCTCGACCTGCGCACCGACGACACCGGCTCGGGCACCGCCAGCACCGAAGTGCCGTTCCGGTTCGGCGACCGGGAGCCCGCCTCGGTCGTCGTCCACGCGAACCCGACCACGGCGACCGGGCCGGGTGAAGCCGGCAAGGCAGGCGATCGGCTCGCCTGCCTCACCATCGACCAACGCTGATCGCGGCCCCTACGCGTGCGGGCAGGTGTCGCGGTAGTCCTCGATCGCCAGCCCGCTCGGCGCCGGGCAGAGGAACTGCTCGTAGCGGGTGTCGTTGTCCACGAACCGCTTGAGCCAGGAGATCATGTACTTCGCCATCGTCGTGTTCGGCGTCTGCGGGAAGAAGTGGCTCGCCCCGTTCAGCTCCATGTACGCCTTCTCCGACGAGGACGGGATCGAGTTGTAGAACGGGATCGCGTGCGTGTTCACCGACGCGACCGAGTCGTTCTCCCCGCCGATGACGAACGTCGGCACCCGGATCTCCGACCACGACTTGTCCAGGTTCCACGGCGCCAGCGGCACCGCGGCCTGCAGCGACGGCCGGCTCGACGACGCCTCGAGCGAGCCGCCGCCGCCCATCGAGTGCCCGGACACCGCCAGCCGCGACGCGTCGATCCGGTCGCGCACCGACGAGCGCTCGGTCAGGTAGTCCAGCGCCGCCAGCAGCTGGTCACCCCGGCTGTCCGGCTGGTCGAACCGGGACAGGGTGTCGATGGTGATCACCACGAACCCCTGGGACGCCAGCCGGGGTCCGATCCAGGCGATGCTCGACTGGTCGGCGGTGAACCCGGGGGAGATCGCCACCGCGCCGTAGCTGCCCTCGGCGGTGCTGATCGGGTAGTAGATCGTGCCGCCGCCGAAGCCGCTCACGACCAGCCGGGACACCGACGTGTCGGCCACCGCGAACGGGCCGCGGGAGTCCTCGATGCTGTCCTCGGTCGGGTCCGGCCCGCGCTCGTAGGGGTTCTCCTGGGCCTGGGCGGTGGTGGCGGTGCCCACCAGCACCGAGCCGGCCATGACCAGACCACAGAGGATTCGCAGGGTTCGTCTCATGTTCGTGCCTTCCTACCCACCGGAAGCGGATGATCACATACTGTGGCAAGCCGGTGCCGGTTCCCGCATCGGTGGAATCGCCAGTCCCGCTCGCGGCGGGCCCACCGAGCCGCCGGGCGCCGTACGCTCGGGTTTCGTGAGCCCCACCGCCGAGGAGATCGTCCGCGCCGCCGCGCGCTGGATCGGTCAGGGCACCCGCCTGGACACCCGCACGTTCGCGGCCGACCTCGGCATCTCGCGCAGCACGCTGTTCCGCCGGGTCGGCAACCGCGAGGACCTGATGGGCGAGGCGCTCTGGTACATGGCCGACCGCACGATGGCGGCCGCGACCCGGGCCTGGCGGGAGGCCAACGGCGACGTGGTGCGCGACGCGGCAGGAGAACTCCGCTGCCTGGCGGCGATGCGCCGGTACCGGGCCGCGATCGCCGGCAACCAGGGGTTCCGGCGGCTGATCGACGAGGAGCCGACGGTCGCGATCCGGGTGCTCACCGACCCGCACGGCCGGGTGCAGCCGAGGGTGATGGCCGCGCACGTCGACCTGCTGCGCCGGGACGTCGACGCGGGCGGGTTCACACCCGCGGTCAGCCTGGAGAGCCTGTCCTACGCGATCGTGCGGCTCGGCGAGGCGTTCCTGTACTCCGACGTGCAGGCCGGCCGGGCGCCGGACCTGGACGCCGCGTCCACGCTGCTGGCCGCGCTGGTGGAGGCGAAGTCCTGACGAGGGTTGTGGAACACATCGCCCTGGTGTTTCATCGACAGTGCCGTCACCGTCGACGCGAGGGAGTGCCGATGCCCGTCCGGATCGACGAGACTTGGCCGCCGGGGTTCCCCGGATCCCTTGTGTACCCGGAGGTTCCGGTCGGCGCGATCCTCGCCGGCTCGGTCCGCCGCTACGGCGACCGGGTGGCCTTCGCCCGCGGCGGCGAGGAGCTGACCTACACCGACCTGGGCGCCCGCGCGGCCGCGTTCGCGCACGGCCTGATCGCGCGCGGGGTGGCACCGGGCGACCGGGTCGCGCTCCGGATGCCGAACTGCCTCGAGTACCCGGTCGCCTACTACGGCACCGTGCTCGCCGGCGCCACGTTCGTGCCGGTCAACCCGCTGCTCCCGGAACCGGCCGCCGCCCGCCAGACCACCGACGCCGGCGCGGTGCTCACCGTGACCGCCGCCGACGTGCCAGGGATCGTCGAGGGCAACCCGCCCGCGCCGCCCGACGTGCCGTTCGACGTGCACGAGACCCTCGCGCACCTGGCCTACACCGGCGGCACCACCGGCGAGTCCAAGGGTGTGCGGCTGCCGCACCGCAACGTCGTGGTGAACACGCTCCAGTACGCCTGCTGGGTCTCCGGCTCCCGGCCCACCCTCGACGACGACGGCGGCCTGGTGCTCGACCAGGTCGGCGCCGAGACCGAGTGGCCGACCCGCCTTGGCACCGGCGTGACGATCAACCTGACCCCGTGGTTCCACGCCATGGGCACGATCGCCGGCCTGAACGCGATGGTCCTGATGGGCTTCACCGTCGTCCTGCACGACCGCCTCGACCCGAACACGTACCTGGCCGACGCCCAGCGCCTACGGGTGACCGCGATCGGCGGCGCCCCCGCCCTGTTCGCCGCGCTGCTCGCCTGCCCGGACATCGCGACCACCGACCTGTCGTCGGTCCGGGTGATCTCCTCCGGCGCGGCGCCCATGCCGGTGGAGATGATCCGCCGCCTGCACGAACTGGCCCCCGACGCCGTGATCAGCGAGGGCTACGGCCTGACCGAGGTGACGATGTGCGCGACGTCCGGCCCCGTGCACCGCTCCGGCACCCGTAGGCCGGGCACGGTAGGCGTTCCGATCTTCGACACCGAGGTGCGGATCATGTCGCCCGAGGGTGAGCCCGTGCCGCCGGGCGAGCGCGGCGAGGTCTGCGTCCGCGGCCCGCAGGTGATGCGCGGCTACCACAACCGCCCCGACGCCACGTCGGATGTTCTGGCCGACGGCTGGCTCCGCACCGGCGACATCGGCGTGCTGTCCGAGGACGGTTACCTGTCCATTGTGGATCGAATGAAGGACATGCTCCTGTACAAGGGTTACAACGTCTACCCGAGGGAGCTGGAGGAGATCCTCGCCGCGCACCCCGCGGTCCGCGCGGCCGCGGTGGTGGGCCGCCCCGACGATGCGGTGGGGGAGTTGCCCGTGGCGTTCGTCGTGCCGGCCGACCCGTCGGTGACCGAAGCGGACCTGATGGCGGCCGTGAACGAGCAGGTGGTGGCGTACAAGCGGCTGCGCGAGGTGCACTTCACCGACCAGATCCCGGTGTCGGCCGCCGGCAAGATCCTCAAGCGCGAACTGCGCGGCCGGCTGGCCGCCGCACCGTGACCCCGCCCGACCGGCTCGCCGCCGGTGGCGCACTGCTGGTGCTGGGCGAGTCGGGGATGGGCAAGACCCACCTACTGTCCACTGTGGAGCCCACCTTCGACGTACCGGGGGTGGCCGCCGAACGCGACCTGCCGTACGGCGCACTACACCGCCTACTGACCCCTCTGGCCGACCGTTTCGCCACGCTACCGTCCGCACTGTGCGACGCACTCGGCCGCGTACTCGGATCGGGCACGGAACCCGACCCGTTCCTCCTCCGCTGCGCGGTCCACCGACTCCTGACCGACTGCCCGGACGCGCGCCTACACGTCGACGACGCACAGTGGATCGACCCGAAGTCCCTGGCGGTGCTGGCGTTCACCGCCCGGCGCCTGGCCGGCCACCGCCTGACGGTGGTGTTCGCCGCCCGCCCGGAGCTGGCCCGCCCCGGCCACGACCCGCTGGCCGGCATCCCGCGCCGCTGGCTACCCCCGCTGTCGCCCGAAGCGGCCGAACGGCTCCTGCGAGAGCGGCAGGTCCCGGCCGGCCTACGCGCGATCCTGACCGAGGCAGCCGGCGGAAACCCAGGCGACCTGGTGGCATCGGCGGCCGCCCTGACGCCCGAGCAACTGGCCGGCCGGTCCCCGGTACCCACGGTGTTGCCACCAACGCGCTGCGCCGACTACCGATCCCGCCTGGCCGCCTTGTCCCCATCGGCCCGCCACCTCCTCACCTGCGTAGCGGCCAACCCAGCGCCGATGGACCTGGACACCCTGCCGCCCACAACCGAGACGGCCGAGCCGCCGACCACCGGCACGGCCGAGCGGCCGGTCACCGGTTCGGCCGAGCGGCCGACCACGACTGCGGTCGACGAGCTGCTGGCCGCCGGCCTGGTGCGGATCGCGGGCACCAGCCTGCGCCTGCCGAGCCCACTGGTCCGCGACACGCTCTACGCCCTGGCCACCCCCGCCGAGCGCCACGCGGCCCACGCCCACCTGGCGGCCACCCTCACCGGCCCCCGAGCCACCTGGCACCGCGCCATGGCCACCACCGACCCCGCCCTCGTCGACGAGCTGGTCGCCGCGGCCGCGCTCGCCGACCACGCCACCGCGGCGAGCCTGCTCGAGCGAGCCGCCGACCTCACCCGCCTCCCCGAATCCCGCGCCGCCCACCTGCTGGCCGCCGCCGAGCGTGCCTGGCAGGCCGGTCGCCCCGGCCGCGCCCGTACCCTCCTCACCCGCGCCCGCCCGGAAGGTCACCTTCAAGGAATAGCGCTCCTGCACGGGGAGATCGAGCTGCGCGACGGGGAGCCCGCCGTCGCCACGCACGAGCTGGCCGCGGCGCGCGACCCCGAGCGACCCGACGAGGCGCTCCTGCTGGCCGGCGAGGCCCGCCGGATCAGCGGCGACCTCGCCGGCTACCGGGCACTCGCCGGCCGCGTCACCGGTACCGGGCTCGCGGCCGCCCACTTCGCCGGGCTCACCGCCACCTTCGCCGGCCGGCACGACGAGGCCGCCGAACCGCTCCGGCACGCCATCGCGCTGGGGCTGGCGGCCCCGGACGTCGCCGCCGCCGTCTGGGCCACCGAGGCGGCGTTCGCACTCGGTGACGTCGAGCGGGCCCACGAGTGCGCGTCCGCCGCCGTCGGCCGGGCGCGGCTCGGCGGGCGCGCGTCGGCACTGCCGTGGGCACTGGTCCACCTGGCCCTGGCCGCGATCGCGCTCGACCGGCACCGGGGCGCGCAGGCCGCCATCGCCGAGGGGCTCGCCGCCGCGGACGCCGCCGGGCAGCGCAACACCTGGGTGGAGCACCTGTCCCTGCGCGCCCTGTCCGCCGCCCTCCTCGGCGACCGCGCCACCGCCGCGTCCACACTGGACGCCGCCGCTCCCGGCATCGCGGAACGCGCCCTCGGCCGCCCGTGCGCGATCACCGCCTGGGCCACCGCCTGCCTCGACCTCGCCGACGACCGCCCCGACGACGCCCTCGGCCGCCTGGAGACCATGGCCGCCGGGGTGAGCGGCGCGCAGCCCGCGATCCAGGTACTCGCCGCGCCGCAGTGGGTGGAGGCCGCCGTCCGCGCCGAACAGCCCGACCGCGCCGCCCGCGTGCTCGCGACCTTCGACGCCTGGGTCACCGCCGGCGCCAGCCCCGCCTGGCACGCCCTGTCCAGCCGCTGCCACGCCCTGCTCGCCACCACCCTGCCCGACGCCGAACACCACTACAGCACCGCGATCGACCGCCACCGCCGCGCCGGCGCCGCGATGGAACTGGCCCGCACCCAGCTGGCCTACGCCACCTGCCTGCGCCGCCACCGCCGCACCCGCCCCGCCCGCCCCCTGCTCCGCGACGCCCTACGCGGCTTCCGCGCGGCCGGCGCCGACCACTGGGCGACCAAGGCACAGGCGGCCCTGCGCGCCACCGGCGAACCCGTCGACCCGGCCCCCGCCACCCTCGCCGGCCTCACCCCACAACAGGCCGAGATCTCCCGCCTGGTCGCCGTCGGCGAGACGAACAAGGAGATCGCCCGCCGCCTGGTCATCAGCCACCGCACGGTCGACCACCACCTGCGCAACATCTTCACCGCACTCGGCGTCCGCTCCCGCGTCGAACTGGCCCACCGGATCACCAGCGCGCAACATGGGTGACATGGCTGACCGATTCGAGTACAAGGTCCTGGAACTGCGCGAGAAGCTGATCGGCGGCAAGATGTCCGGCGCCAGGTTGGAGAAGCTGCTCAACGAGCACGCGGCCGAGGGCTGGCGGCTCAAGGCCATCACGGCCGCCGAGATCAAGGGCCGTATCGGTCCCGGCGGCGTGGAAGGCGTCCTGATCACCTTCGAACGCCGCGTCTAGGCCCCCCTGCCCGCCACGTGTGCGACTCCCTATTTGTCATAGCCGTGGAACAGCCGATTGAACATATCAACTGGCTGCGCCGGGCGCACGCCAACGTCGCGGTGTCGGCCCGGTCGGTCAGCCCCGCTCGGACACCGTGAACTGGACCGAGTGCCAGCCGGTGGCGCCGTCGGGGATCGGGGGGACGCGGCGGCGGGTCTGGGTGTCGCCGGTGCGGTCGGTGGCGCGGACCTCGGCCTGGTCGCCGCCCGGCCCGAGGTCCACGTCAACGAGTACCTCCGCTCGGTGTCGACCATCGGCACCGACACCAGCGCGGTGTCCACCCGGTAGAAGTCCCGGTTCGCGGTGATGAACCGGGGCGTTCCGGCGCCGGCCGGGCGGCGGTCAGCGCGCCGACGGCCAGTACGCCGACCAGGACGGCGATCCGTCGCGACAGTGCGGTGTCCATGCCCGGTATTCGCTGCGGCGGCCGGGCGGCTTGCCGGGTCAGCGACCGAACATGCCGACCAGGGTGCCGGTGGTGAGCACGTGCCCGCCGAGCGCCCGGCGCACGTCGTCGGCCGTCGGCTCGTCGCCGAGGCCGAGCGGCTGGTCGGCGGCGTGCAGCCGGAAGAAGTACCGGTGCGCGTCGTCGCCGACCGGCGGGCGCGGGCCGCCCCAGCCGGACTCGCCGAAGCCGTTCCGCCCGGGAGTCGCCCGCGGCGGCAGGGCGTTCTCGTCGACCCCGCTCGCCTCCGGCGGGATACCGGTGACCACCCAGTGGGTGAACGTGCCGCCGGGAGCGTCCGGGTCCTCGCAGAGCAGCACCAGCTCGGCCGTGCCGTCCGGCGGCGTCCCCCACTCCAGCGGCGGCGACACGTTGCCGCCCTCGTAGGAGTACCGGTCCGGGATCAGCGTGTGGTCGGTGAACGCCGCACTGCGCAGCACCAGCCCGCCGTCGGCCGGCGTCGCGGACTCCTCGATCGACGGGTCGCCTCGGCTCGTGCCCCGGGTGCCGGTCGGGCCGGCGGCGCGGTCCGGGTCACCCTTCGGCCGGGGCGGATGCGCGCGTTGCAGTTCCTCGTTCGCCGCGCGGTCGGCGTGCTGGTCGGGCACGCCGCGCTCGTCGTACTCGGCGCGCAGCCGGGTGCGTTTGACGTCGTAACCGTGACTACCAGGATCAGGCATACAGCACGCCTACCCGGTCCGGACCGGGCCGAATCGCCCCTCGGGGGGTGGTTTGTGCGGGCCGCCGGTGGAAAGCCCTGGGGGATGACCGGCTTCTACTCTGGTGGCTCCAGCCCGTTCGACGAGTTCCTGTCCCAGTTCTTCGGTGGACGCGGCGGTGCGGCGGGTGGCGCGCGCGGCCAGCGGATCGACATCACCAGGTTCCTCAGCGAACAGGCCCGCGACGCGGTGGCCGCCGCGGCCAACGAGACCGCGCGCTGGGGCCGCGCGGACCTCGACACCGAGCAGCTGCTCTGGGGCACCCTCCAGTTCCCCGGCATCCGCTCGCTCGTGGCCGCCGCCGGCGGCGACCCGGACGAGCTGGCGCGGCGCATCGAGGAGCAGTCGCGGGTCGGCGAGCCGAGGGAGGGCCCGGTGCGGCTGACCCCGGCGGTCAAGCGCAGCCTGCTCGACGCGCACCAGATCTCCCGCGGGCTCGGCTCCTCCTACATCGGCCCGGAGCACCTGCTGCTGGCGCTGTCGGCCAACCCGGAGACCGGCGCCGGGCGGATGCTCTCCGCCGCGCGGGTCACCCCGGAGAGCCTGGCCGCCGGTGAACGCGGCTCCGGCGGGAGCGCCGCGCGGCCGCGCCGGTCGGACACCGAGACGCTGGACCAGTACGGGCGGGATCTCACCGAGCAGGCCCGCGACGGCGGCCTCGACCCGGTGGTCGGCCGGGACGGCGAGATCGAGCAGACCGTCGAGGTGCTGTCCCGCCGGCGCAAGAACAACCCGGTGCTGATCGGGGAGGCCGGGGTCGGCAAGACCGCGATCGTGGAGGGTCTCGCGCAGCGGATCGTCGAGGGCGACGTGCCCGACCAGCTCGCCGACCGCCGCGTGGTGCAGCTCGACCTGACCGCGATGGTCGCCGGCACCCGCTACCGGGGCGACTTCGAGGAGCGGATGAACAAGCTGCTCGACGAGATCCGCGCGCACAGCTCGGAGCTGGTCGTGTTCATCGACGAGCTGCACACCGTCGTCGGCGCGGGCGCGGCCGAGGGCTCGATGGGCGCCGGCAACATCCTCAAGCCCGCGTTGGCCCGGGGCGACCTGCACGTCGTCGGGGCCACCACGCTCGACGAGTACCGCACCAACATCGAGAAGGACCCCGCGCTGGAGCGGCGGTTCCAGCCGATCCTGGTGCCAGAGCCCTCGGTGACCGACACGGTGACGATCCTGCGCGGGCTGCGCGACCGCTACGAGGCCCACCACCAGGTCCGGTTCACCGACGAGGCGCTGGACGCGGCCACCTCGCTCGCCGACCGGTACGTCACCGACCGGTTCCTGCCGGACAAGGCCATCGACCTGATGGACCAGGCGGGCGCCCGGGTCAGCCTGCGGGTCCGCCGAGGCTCGACCAAGGCCCGCGAGCTGCGGGACCGGCTGGACCGGCTCGTCCGGGACAAGGACCAGGCCGTCGGCGAGGAGGACTACGAGCGCGCGTCCTCGCTGCGCGACGAGATCGGCACCGTGCGCGCCGAGCTGGACCGGGCCCATTCCGACGGCCGGCCGGTCGACGTGCCGGAGGTCGGCACCGAGGACATCGCCGAGGTGGTGTCCGGGCTCACCGGCATCCCGGTGCGGCAGCTGACCCAGCACGAGCGGGAACGCCTGCTCGCGCTGGACGAGTACCTGCACCGCAGGGTCGTCGGCCAGGACGAGGCCGTGCAGGCGGTGTCCGAGGCGGTGCGCCGGTCCCGCACCGGCATGGCCGAGCCGGACCGGCCGTCCGGGAGCTTCCTGTTCCTCGGCCCGACCGGCGTCGGCAAGACCGAGCTGGCCCGCACCCTGGCCGAGGCGCTGTTCGGCGACGAGAGCCACATGATCCGGCTGGACATGAGCGAGTACGGCGAGCGGCACACGGTGAGCAGGCTGCTCGGCGCCCCGCCCGGCTACGTCGGCTACGAGGAGGCGGGCCAGCTGACCGAGCAGGTGCGGCGCAAGCCGTACTCGGTGGTGCTGCTCGACGAGATCGAGAAGGCGCACCCCGAGGTGTTCAACATCCTGCTGCAGGTGCTCGACGACGGCCGGCTCACCGACGGCCGGGGACGCACCGTCGACTTCTCCAACACCGTCCTGGTGATGACCAGCAACCTGGGCTCGGAGCTGATCACCGCCGGCACCCAGGGCGCGCTCGGCTTCACCCCGTCGAACGAGGGTGACACGGACAAGCAGCTGCGCGACCGGCTGATGCGGGTGCTGCGCGACTCGTTCCGCCCGGAGTTCCTCAACCGGATCGACGAGATCATCGTGTTCCGCAGGCTGGAGGAGGAGCAGCTGCGGCGGATCACCGAGCTGATGCTGGAGCAGACCAGGCGCCGCGCGCACGCCCAGGACATCGAGCTCGAGTTCACCGACGCCGCGGTGGCGTGGCTGAGCCGGCGCGGGCACCAGCCGGAGTTCGGCGCCCGGCCGATGCGCCGCACCATCCAGCGCGAGGTGGACAACCGGCTGTCCAGGATGATGCTGGACGGCACCCTTGAGCCTGGCACCCGTGTCCGCGTGGACGCCGGGGACGAGGAGCTGACCTTCGACACGCCGCAGCCATCGGTGTCGTAGGTCAGCCTCCCCGCCCCACCCGGTTGGTGACCGCGAGCAGCCACAGCAGGTACGGCCCGCCGACCACCGCGGTCACCACGCCGACCGGCAGCGTGGTGCCGCCGAGCACGTGCTGGGCCGCCAGGTCCGACGCGGCCAGCACCAGCGCCCCGACCAGCGCGGACGGCACCAGCGCGACGCCCCCGACGAGCCGCCGCGTGACGGACAGCGGCGTCGGCGTGTTCAGCCCGACGATCGTCGCGTAGTAGAGCACCGCGACCGTGCCGGCAGCTGGTCGAAGCCGGGATGTCGGCCAGGTCGCTCTCGTCGCCACCGTTGACCAGGAACACCAGCCGGTCGGCGCGCAGCAGGTCCGCCCGTTCGGTGCTGAGGTTGACCCGGGCGTCGCCGGTGACGGGAAGCGGAACGCGCTAGCCGCACAGCGCGGTGTCGAGGGCCCGCTCGACGCGCTCGGCGGCCGGCAGCGACGTGGGGGAGCCGGTGACCACGACCGTGGCCGCGCGCCCGTCGTCGGTGACGCCGGTGCGGCTGACGTACCCCGGCGCGTCGCCGCCGTGGGTCCAGGCCGACGCCCCGCAGCTGAGGGGGAACGTGCCGAGCCCCAGCCCGTAGGTTCCGCCGGCGGTGAGGTGGAAGTCCGGGGCGGGAACGGTGGTGCGCATCTCCTTCAGCTCCGCCGGCCGCAACAGTTCGCCGTCCAGCAGGGCGGTGAGGAACGTGTTCAGGTCGCGCGGGGTGCCGATCAGCGCCCCCGCGGCCCACGCCAGCGACGTGTCCTGCACGGTCACGTCCACCGGCCCGGCGCCCTCACCCGCGGCCAGGCCGCCGTCGCCGGTCGGCAGGTAGCCGTGCGGGTGCGGGCCGTGGATCGTCTGGTCGCCCAGCTCCGGCCAGTACGTGTCGCGCAGGCCGAGCGGCTCGATGATCCGCTCGGTGATCTCCTCGCCGACCGGCCGCCCGGTGACCCGCTGCACGATCAGCCCGGCGAGCACGTAGTTGGCGTTGCTGTAGGAGAACCGGGCGCCCGGCGGGAACAGCGCGGGCTCGGCCAGCACCACGTCCAGCAGCTCGCGCGGCTCGTAGTGCCGGTGCCGGATCTCCAGGTAGTCCACGACGAGCTTGTCGTCGTAGTCGACCAGGCCGCTGGTGTGCGACAGGAGCTGCCGGACGGTGATCCGGCGGCCGTCGACGCCCTGCCCGCGCACCACGCCCGGCAGGTACGTCTCGACCGGCGCGTCCAGGTCGACCCGCCCCTCGCCGACCAACTGGAGCACGACGGTGGCGGTGAACGTCTTGGTGTTGCTGGCGAGCCGGACCCGGCCGTTGACCGGCATCTCGGCGCCGGTCCGCAGGTCGCCGACCCCGGCGGTGTAGTCGCGGGTCTCGCCGTCGGCGCCCCGCACGGCGGCCAGCGCGCCGGGGTAGCCGTCCTCGGCGACCAGCCGGTCCAGGGCGTGCTGCACGGCGTCGGCCGGTGGGTCGGCTGGTTCGGCCGGTGGGGCGGGCGTGCACGCGGCGGCGAGACCGGCCAGCGCGGCGACGGAGATGACGATGGAACGGAACACGGGACCCTCGCTCGGTGTGGTCGATGGTGACCCCACCGAGCCTGCTCCGCGTGGCGCCGGAGCACGATCCCGTGCGCTGCACGAAAAGCGGTAGTGCCAGCACTACCGGCGCTGCGCGTCCTCCAGGTAGCGCAGTACCGCGGTGACCCGCCGGTCGGCGCGGTCGGTCGGCGCGAGGTCCAGCTTGGCGAAGATGCTCCGGATGTGCTTGTGCACCGCGCCGTCGCTGACCACCAGCCGCTCGGCGATCGCGGTGTTGCCGAGCCCCTCGGCCATCAGCGCGAGCACCTCACGCTCGCGCGGGCTGAGCCGGTCCATCCGGGTGTCGGTGCGCGTTCTGGTCAGCAGCTGGGCGACCACGTCCGGGTCGATCGCGGTGCCGCCGGCCACCACCCGGTGCAGGGCGTCGAGGAACTCCTGCACCCGCCCGACGCGCTCCTTGAGCAGGTACCCCAGCCGGGCCCCGCCGCCGGCCAGCAACTCGGTCGCGAACGCCTGCTCGACGTAGGCCGACAGCACCAGCACCGCCAGCTCCGGCCTGCGCCGCCGCGCCTCCACCGCGGCCACGATCCCCTCGTCGGTGTGCGTCGGCGGCATCCGAACGTCCACAATGGCCACATCGGGCTCGTGTTCGCCGACGGCGGCGAGGAAGTCGTCCGGGTTGCCGGTCGTGGCGACCACGTCGAGGGACTCGGCGCGCAGCAGCAGCGCGAGCCCCTCGCGCAGCAGGGAGTCGTCCTCGGCGATCACGATCCGCATGGCGCGCACGATATTCTGACCGCTTGCTGCCACCGCCCGCGGGTGGCGGCGGTCACCTGTCAGTCTTGTCGGTCATGCCGATCCCCGAGCCGACCAGCGCCCACGGGCTCTGGCCGAGGGTCAGGGCGGTCACCGGGTGGATCACCTCCGACGAGGTGCAGGTGGCGGCCCTCGGCGCCGAGTGGCGCGCCGCCGGCGAGCACTTCGCCGCCGCGGCCGAGGCCCACCGTGTCGCCGATCTCGCCGCGATCTGGGGCGACGACGTCGGTATGGCGTTCGACACGAAGCTCGGCGGTAACCGCGAGCTGGCCGGCGGCAGCGTCGCCAGGATGGCCGCGCTCGCCGCGAAGGCCGACCTGTTCGCCGGCGAGATCGTCCGGGTGAAGACCGGGATCAACGACATCGTCGACGCGAACCTCGCCACCTACGCGATCCTGGGGACGATCCCGGGTGGACTCGGGGCCGCCGCACAGGACGTGTTCGCCACCCAGGTCGCCGGCCTGGTCGACCAGCTGGTCACCGAGTCGGCCGGCCGGATCAGCGGCCAGCAGGGCCTACCGCCGTCCCCGCCAGAGGGCGCCACCCCGGAGGAGAACGCCGCGTACTGGCGCTCGCTCACCCCCGAACAGCGGGACCGCCTCGCGCGGGAACGGCCGGAGCTCGTCGGCTCCCGCGACGGCTTCCCCACCACGCACCGGGACATCGCGAACCGCATCCTGCTCGACCGGGAGAAGGCCGCGCTGCTCGCCGAGCGGGACCGGCTCCTCGACCACATGGCCGGCAAACCCGGCCCGCACTCCGCCGAGCTGATGATGCTCGCGGAGATCGACGAGGAACTCGGCGGCATCGGGGTCATCGAGAGCAGACTGGACCGGGGGTACTACCTGCTCGGCTTCGACACCCGAGGCCGAGGCGAGGACGCCACCGCGATCATCGCGCACGGCAACCCCGACACCGCCGCGCACGTCGCCACCTACGTCCCGGGCGCGGAGAGCGGCTTCGGCGAGCTGGACCGCCTGATGCGCGAGTCCGACGCGATGTACGCCTCCGCGAACAGCGCCGATCCGGCGAACCCGACCAGCGCCGTGATCACCTGGCTCGGCTACGACGCCCCGGACACCGTCCTGCACGCCGTCTCGCCCGCCTACGCCGAGGCCGCGAAGGGCGCCCTCGACGACTTCCAGCACGGCCTGCGCGCCACCGACGAGGGCGAGCCGGCGCACCACACCGTCGTCGGGCACAGCTACGGCACCGTCGTCACCGGCTACGCGGCCCGCGACGAGCACCTGCCGGTCGACGACGTGCTCGTGCTCGGCAGTCCCGGCATGGGCGTGCGCACCGCCGCCGAGCTGAACATCCCGGACGACCGGGTCTGGGTGCTGGAGAACAACGACGACCTGATCGCCGACACCGAGTCGCACGGCGCCGACCCCGGCGACGACGCGTTCGGCGCCCGGCAGCTCAGCGCCGACCCCGAAGGCCGCCAACCCACCCGGTTGTGGGAGATCGACCCGCGCGAGATTCGCGAACAGCACGAGGACTACTTCTACCCCAAGGACGGCCGGGACCCCGCGTACCACAACATCGGCGACGTCATCGCCGGCCGGCCGCCGAGTCACCCGTGAACTTCATGAACATGCGACCCGACGAGGTCGCCCAGGCAGCGCAACGGTTGGCGCACAACGGAACCGCGCTCGGCGAGGCGTGGTCGGCCAGCAAGTCGGCGATCGCCGGGAACGAGAGCGGCATCGGCGCCGACCGGCTCGCCGACGCCTTCCGCTCGGTGTACACATCGGACAGCGAGGCCGCGCGGCGCGGCGCCGACCCCGTGCCGGACCTGCTGATCGCCGACGGCGAGAGCGCCCGGACCTGCGCGGACGAGTACCGCGCGGCCGACGACCGGTCAGCCGAGGAACTGCGGGCGGTCACCGGGTCGGAACTGGATCTGCGTGTATCTCCAAGTCATACCGACACGCTATGAGCGCTGGCCCCCGACCGGTGTCCGGCGAACACCCGACACCTCCCTACGCCGGGCCGGCGACCGCCCGTCCCCACAGCGGGTCGTGGTCGGAGTAGCTCGACCGGGTGGCGTCGCCCCACAGCTCGGAGAAGTGTGCCGAGTAGAAGATGTAGTCGATCTTGCGGTCGCCGTGGGTCGACTCGCCGCCCCGTCCGCCGCACGTCGCCCGGTCGGTCTCGTGGAACCGCCCGTCGCCCCCGGAACACGTGGCGTACATCGGGTCCAGGGCCGAGGCACCCGGCGTGACGTTGAAGTCACCGCCCACCACGATCCGGTACCCGTCGTCCTGGAAGCCGTTCAACCGGTCGGCCACGGCGGCGATCTGCGCGTCCTGGTCCTCCGCCTTGTGCGAGATGTGCGTGACACAGCCCAGGAACATGTCACGCTCGTTCGACCGCACGCACAGCAGCCTGCGTTGCTCGTTGCCGTGCTCGTTCGGCAGGTCGAAGTTCCCCACGGTGGTCCGGCCCGAGCGCATGAACAGCGCGTTGCCGTACGGCTCGCCGCTGTCGCACCTCGGCCCGGTCGGTCCCCAGGTGCCCACGTAGCCGTGGTCGTCGAGCTGGCTCTCCATGTGCCGGTACTGGTTCGCGCACACCTCGTTCAGCGTCACCACGAACGGCATGACGTCGGCGTCCTCCACCGAGGACACCACCGCCCTTGCCACCCCGAGCGCGCCGTCGTTGACCGAGCTGCCGGCCATGTTGAACTGGAGGTAGTAGTCCCGCGCCTGGACCGCGCCGGCCGGTGTGGCCAGCGAGAACGCGGCGGCGACGGCGGCCGCGGCGACCAGAAGCCTCTTCATCGACGTTCCTCTCGTCATAGGAGCCCCGACGAGCATCGCGCGCCGACTTTCACCGCGCTTTCATCCCGGGCAAAGCACGCGGGAGACTGTCGCCATGGAGTTCCGGGTGCTTGGTCCGGTGGAGATCGTCGGCGACGGGAAGCGCGGCGCGCTGCCGGGCCGGCTGCAACGGATCCTGGTCGGGGTCCTGCTCGCCCGCGCCAACCGCCCGGTCCCGGCCGACACCCTGACCGACGCGCTCTGGGGCGACCGCCCGGACCCGCGCGCCGCCCAGAAGCTCCAGCTGCACGTCCACCGCCTGCGCACCGCGCTCGGCGAGCCCGACCGCCTCACCCACGGCCCCGACGGCTACCGCCTGCGGGTCCAGCCCGGCGAGGTCGACGCCGACCGCTTCGAGTCGATGGCCGCCGAGGCGCGGGAGGCCACCGACGCCCAGCACGCCGTGCGCACCCTCCGCCGCGCACTGGAGCTGTGGCGAGGCGACCCGTTCGACGACCTCGACGTGCCGGTACTGGCCGACTGGGCACGCCGGCTCGCCGAGCACAGACTCCTCGCGCTGGAGGCCCTGTACGAGGCAGAACTGGCCTGCGGCATGGACGCCGCCGTCGTGGCGGAGCTGAGCGACCTGGTGCGCCGGTACCCGCTGCGCGAGCGCCTGCACGCCCAGCTGATGACCGCCCTGTACCGCTCCGGGAGACGAGCCGACGCCCTGGCGGCGTACCAGGCCGCCCGCGAGGCACTGGTCGCCGAGCTGGGCCTGGAACCCGGCCCCGAACTGCGCGACCTGCAACGCCGGATCCTCGACTCCGACGCCCCCTCGCCGGCGGCGGCCGCCCCCGCACAGCTCCCCGCGGACACCCGGGGCTTCGTCGGCCGCGAGCCGGAACTACGCGAACTGGACACCCTGATGGCCGGCGACGGCCCCGCACTCGCGGTGGTGGCCGGCACCGGCGGCGTGGGCAAGACGTCGCTCGCGATCCGCTGGGCACACTCGGCACGCGCCAGATTCCCCGGCGGCCAGCTCTACGTCGACCTGCGCGGCTACGGCCCCGACCAGCCGAGAACCCCCGAGGACGTACTGGCCGGCTTCCTCCGCGCGCTGGGCGTCGAAGGCTCCGCCATCCCCTCCGACCCCGCCGAACGATCCGCCCGCTTCCGCACCCTCGCCGACGGCAGACGGATGCTCGTCGTCCTCGACAACGCCCGCGACGTCGCGCAGGTCCGCCCCCTCCTGCCCGGCAGCGCGACCTGCGCCGTCCTGGTCACCAGCCGCGACGCCCTGGCCGGGCTCGTGGCACGAGAGGGCGCGCACCGAGTGGACCTGGCCCGGCTTCCCGAAGCCGACGCCAGGGCGCTGCTCCGCGTACTGCTGGGTGACCGCGTGGACGCCGAACCCGACGCCCTCGAGGCACTGGTGGCCCGATGCGCGAGGCTCCCGCTCGCCCTGCGAGTGGCCGCCGAACTCGTCCGCTCCCGCCCCGAACTGGGCGTGACGGAACTGGCCGCCGAACTGGCCGACCAACAGGACGCCCTGGACCTGCTGGACCTCGACGGCGACCGCCACACCGCCGTCCGGTCCGTGTTCTCCTGGTCCTACCAGCGCCTCGACCCGTGGACCGCGCTGGTGTTCCGCCTCCTCGGCCGCCACCCCGGCTGGGACACCGACGCCCACGCCGTCGCCGCCATGGCCGCCGCCCCGGTCCGAAGAACAAGACGCGCCCTGGACGCCCTGTGCCGCGCACACCTGGTCGACCAACTCCCCGGCGCCCGGTACCGCGCCCACGACCTGCTCCGCGCCTACGCCGCCGAACTGACCGACCCGTCCGATGATCCACTCGCCGCCGACCGCCTCCGCGACCACTACCTGGGCGCCGCGGCCGCCGCCATGGACGTCCTGGCACCGCACGAAACCGAACGCCGACCCAAGGTCTCCACCCCCGACAGCGAGCTCCCCCCGTTCACCGACGCGTTCCGCTGGCTGGACACCGAGCTGCCCAACCTCCTGGCCGTAGTCCGCCAGGATCCGTCGGTAGCCCCCAGAATGTCCGGCACCCTCTGGCGCTTCCTGGACATCGCCGGCTACCACGACGACGCGCTGACCCTGCACACCAGCGCCCTGGAAGCCGCCCGCGCCGTGGAGGACCCCCAAGCCGAAGCCGACGCACTCCGCGTCCTCGGCGCGGTGACGTTCCGCCTGGGTGACCACCCCACGGCCCTGGATCATCTGGAAGGCGCCCTGACCGCCTACGAACGCATCGGCAACCACTCCCTCCGCGCCGCCACCCTGAACAACCTGGGCGCCGTCCACGGCAGCCGAGGGGACCGCGCGGAGTCGAAACGCTGCTACCAGGAAGCCCTGGCCCTGTACGAGCGAACCGGCCAGGACGCCCTACGCCCGCCGGTACTGAACAACCTGGCGCGCACCCTGCTCGCACTGGGCAGCCCC
The DNA here is from genome assembly GCF_025165815.1 of Actinophytocola gossypii. Lineage (GTDB taxonomy): Bacteria > Actinomycetota > Actinomycetes > Mycobacteriales > Pseudonocardiaceae > Actinophytocola > Actinophytocola gossypii. Next base: position 558,443 of record NZ_JAFFZE010000006.1, read on the forward strand.
GAGGAAGCGACCGCCCACTTCGAACAGGCCCTGGCCGCCGTAGCGGACGGCGGCGACCCCACCAGCGAGGCCAGCGCCCTCTGCGGCCTCGCCGAGGTGTGCCTGGCCACCGACCGAGCCGCCGACGCCCCCGACTACGCCCGCCGCGCCCTCGACGTAGCCCGCCAGTCCGGCCACCGCACGTTGGAGGGCACAGCCCTACGCGCCCTGGGAGTGGCCCACCTGCGCCTGGGTGACCCCGACCAGGCCACCCACCACCTGGAGTCGGCCCGAGCCGCCGCCCGAGAAGCCGGTGACAGCGAACTCCTGGCGAGTGTCCACACCGCACTGGCCGAGGTGACCGAAACAGGTCACCCCACCCCCCACCCGCCAGTCTCCCCATAACCTAGGTACATGGCCCTGTTCAAAAAACGCCGCCGAACCCCGAAGGCAGGCGAACGGCCACTCATCCAGATCATGGAAAAGCACGAGCCGACGACGACGGGCTCTGGCCCCGGAGTCCGTTCCTGCACCGAGTGCGGCCGCACCTGGCTCTCCATGCTCGGCCAACTGGCCGACACCGGCAAACTGGCTGACTACCGATCGCGCGGCGAGGTCCGCATCTACGCCAGCTGGGAGGAGACCATCGGCCTCACCTGCACCAGCTGCCGCCGCAGCCGCTGCCTGGACCACACCCCACCACCGACGACGTCGTCCGGCGTCCCCCAGGCCACCGACCACCCCTGCCCCACCTGCAACGCCCCCCTAGACCACGGCTGACCTCACCCGCTCGAAGCTGCCGCGGGTGGTTTCGTAAATGCACGAGACGCCATGGCTGAGCAGCAGTTCGACAAGTTCGTCGCCCGGATGCGCTGGCACCAGGACAGCAAGGTGCTTGGGCTGTACGTAGCGCGCGTAGTCCAGCACCTGACCGAGCGCGAGCCGAACATCGTCGCGGTCAATGGTCCCCTTCGCCTCGATGAGTTCTTCGGTACGAAGGTTGAAGAGATCAACCCGAAGCGGATGCCCCTGGCCGGTCAGGAAGATGAACTTACTGCTGAAGTCCCCTTCCGCTGGTTGCGCCCAGGACTGGTAGCGCGCCACCAGTTCGGCTTCGCGCCGGACAGCCGTCGCCTCGCTGGCCCTGGCCCGAGTTCGGAACTTCGCCACGCGATGCATCTCGACAGGCACATCCCGCACGAGGACGTCGCCCGTACCGACAGGCGGTTGCGCAGGGATGGTGTCCTGCCCCCGCAGCCGCGCACGCAGGCGCTCGGCCTCGGCCCGCATCTCGGCAGGACGAGCGACGAACTCGGCTGCCACGACGGCGTCCAGCTGATTGCCGTTGGTGCGCTTGCCGTGGTGGGTGGAATGCCTGGTGGCGATGTCCGCCATCTTGCGGGAAACGCTTGCCGGGCTCCTGAACTCTGGCCCGCGCCCTTCGAGGGGATGGAACTCCGGAGCCTGCAACAGCGCCGAGAGTTCGATGATGCGCCAGTCATTCTGCTTGGCGGTCGGCTGTTTCCAGTCGTTGTCCGCGACGACGGCACACGCCAGGATGATCTCGTCCCGTGTCCACACAATGGCGGGAAAGTGACGAACCTCGAACCCCAGGGCTCGTAGCCCCTCCGCCACGACGACTTCCCTGTCGGGTAGTTCGTCACCGGAAAGCCCGAGCGCTCGCCCGGCGATCGCCTTCGTGTCGTAGAGCGCCCCGTCCAACTCCAGGAAATACGTCGACGCCTTGCGAAACCGGTATTTCCGCAGAAAGGCGGACCGCCCGATCCGATCGCACTCGGCAGCGGCAAGCAGCACCCGCTCACGTTCCAACCCATCGAGTGTCACTCGATCAGGTTAACGAAGCTCCCTGTCTACGCGGGCCCTCACCGCTCGTGTTGCACAGGTCAGGCCGTGATCCGACCGGCGAAGTCGAACTCCCCGTCGGCGACTCCCGCAAGAAAGGCCGACCACTCACCCTCGTCGAACCGCAGTTCAACCTCGGTGGTGAGCGAGGTGACCAGCATGTCCCCACCGACCCTGGCGATGGCGACGACCCCGTTGGTGACGGTGCCCCCCTCGCGGGCGTCGCGCAGGAAGGCCGACCACGCCGGGTGCGACAGGGTGATCGTGCCCGCGGCGGGACGCTTGCTGTGTCGGACAGCCACGCCACCGGCGGACGGGGCGACCTCCACGCAGTTGCCGGTGGAGGTGCTGTAGCTGCTCTTGCGCCAGACGTTGAGCCCGGGCGCCTTCGGGGAGTCGGTGTTCATGGCAGGTCCTGATCACGTCGTGGATGAGGTCCAGTGACGCACTGCCGAGGATGTCATCCCGTTGACGTAGGCGGCTTCCGGAACGGGCGGCACGCGCCCCCGCGGGCACCGGTCGCTCGAACGAGTGGCGACCGGTGCCCGATGAGGCCAGGACATCACCGGTTGCGTTCCCTGGCGAACAGGGACTTCGACCACAGGTAACCCACCCCGCCGATCAGCAAGCACCAGCCGATCGCGAGCCATCCGCTGTTGCCGATCGGCGTGCCCAGCAGGAGGCCGCGAACGGTCTCGACGACCGGCGTGAACGGCTGGTACTCGGCGAACCAGCGCAGCGCGGTCGGCATCGACTCCGCCGGCACGAAACCGCTGCCCAGGAACGGAAGCAGGAGGAACACCATCGGCGTGTTGCTCGCCGTCTCCACGCTCTTGGCGACCAGTCCGAGCGCCACCGACATCCAGGTCAGCGCCACCGTCAACAGCAACAGGACCCCGGCCGCCGCGGCCCACTCGCCGAACCCGGCGGTCGGCGAGAAACCTACGGCCAGCGCCACCCCCGTCACCACCACCAGCCCGAGCACCGTCTGGATCACCGTGCCCACCACGTGCCCGGTCAGCATCGACGCCCGGCTGATCGCCATCGTCCGGAATCGCGCGATGATGCCCTCGGTCATGTCCATCGCGACCGACACCGCGGTACCGAGCGCGGCGCTCGCCACCGTGATCAGCAGAATCGCGGGCGTGACGTAGCCGACGTACTCCGCCCGGCCTCCCGCCCCGCCGAGCCCGTCACCGAGCGTGCCGCCGAAGACGTACACGAACAGCAGCAGGAACACGAGCGGCTGACCGAGCAGCATCAACGTCAGCGACGGGTACCGCCGCATGTGTCGCAGGTTGCGGCGCAGCATCGTCACGGAGTCGCGTGCCGCGTAGGACATGGTGGTCATGCCAGCTCCTTGGTCCGGTGCCCGGTGAGGCTGAGGAACACGTCGTCGAGGTCGGGGGTGTGCACGGTGAGGCCGTCCGCCGCGACGGCCTCGGCGTCCAGCCGGGCCAGCACGGCGCGCAGCGACGAGACGGTGCCGTCGGTGGGCACCCGCAGCGCCAGCGCGTCCTCGTCCGGAGTGGACTCGTGGAGCGCGCCGGCCGCGCGGCGCAGCTCGACCGGGTCGGCGAACCGGAGGCGCAGGTGCCCGCCGGGCACCCGCCGCTTCAGCTCGTCCGGGGTGCCCTGCGCGACCAACCGGCCGCCGTCGAGTACCGCGATGCTGTCGGCGAGCTGGTCGGCCTCGTCCAGGTACTGGGTGGTGAGGAAGATCGTGACGCCGTTCGCGGTCAGGTCGCGGATGATGTCCCACATGGTCCGGCGGCTGCGCGGGTCCAAGCCGGTGGTCGGCTCGTCGAGGAAGATGACCTTCGGGTCGCCGACCAGGGTCATCGCGAGGTCGAGCTTGCGGCGCATGCCGCCGGAGTAGGTCATCGGGATCTTCTTCGCGGCCTCGGTGAGCTCGAACCGGTCGAGCAGCTCCGCCGCGCGCCGCCGGCCGACGCGGCGCGGCAGGTGGTGCAGGTCGGCCATGAGGAACAGGTTCTCCTCGCCGGTGAGCAGGCTGTCGACCGCGGAGAACTGGCCGGTGAGGCCGATCGCGGCGCGCACGGCGTCCGGCTCGGTGGCCAGGTCGTGCCCCGCGATGGTCGCGCTGCCCGCGTCCGGTGTGACCAAAGTGGACAGTATGTTGACGGTGGTGGTCTTGCCGGCGCCGTTCGGGCCGAGCAGCGAGAAGATGGTGCCGGACGCGACCTTCAAGTCGACGCCGTCGAGGACGACCTTGTCGCCGTAGGACTTGCGCAGTCCGGTGGTCGTGACGCTCATTCGCTGACCTTTCAGGAACGGTGGACGTTGATGTCGCCGAAGGAGGTACGGGCCCGGGCCGTGACCCGGTCGGTCGCGGTGCCCGGGGAGTCGCTGGCGTCCATGTCGTTGTGCACCCGGCCGAACTGGGTCTTCACGTCGAGCCAGGCCGAGGTGCCCTCGTGGATGCCGATCTCGATCTCACCCAGCGCGGTCTCGAGGACGAGTTCGCCGCGCACGACGTCGAGGACGCGCACGGAACCGTTGGCGGTCCTGGCCTCCACCGAGTCCACCGCCCGCTCGACGACGATGTCCCCGTTGGCCGACCGCGCCCGCACGGAGCCACTCGCCAGGCCGATCTCGGTGCTGCCGTTGGAGTTCTTCACCACCCCGCCGCCGAGCTCGCCGATCCGCACCTGCCCGGAGCCGGTGCTGATGTCGGCGTTCCCGTCGATGCCCTCGACCACGATGTCGCCGACTCCGGTGTGCAGGTGCGACTCGCCCGCGTGGTCGAGCCGGAGCTGCCCGACCCCGGTCTTGTACCGGCATTCGCCGAGGCGGCCGGTGGTGTGCACGTCGCCGACGCCGGTGCTGCCGCGCACCCGCGAGCCGGCCGGCAACTCGATGGTCACCTCGATCGAGCGGGTCTTGTTGCCGAAGTCGAACGGCCGGCTCCGTGGCGCCTTGACCGACAGGACGCCGCCGGAGAACTCGACCTTCGTCTGCTCCGCGGCCCGCACGTCGGAGGCGTTCGAGTCGCGCGTCGGCCGGACGTCGACCACGGTGTCGTCCCGCTCGCCGGCGAGGATCCGCACGTTGCCGATGACCGGTTCGACGATCACGTCGATGGGTTGTGGGGTGTCGTAAGAAGGCATGGGTGTCCCCTCGAAAGTGGTGTAACGGGTGTTTCAGCTGGTCAGCTGACCCAGCCGGTGAAGTGCTGCGTCGAGTTCCTCGGTCCGCCGGAGGAGCGCGGGGTCTCGCCCCGCTCCGGCCGCAGTGCCGTGGAGGCGGCCCGCACGAGCCAGGCGTTGACCGACCGCCCCTGCGCCGCGGCGGCCTCCTCGATGCGTGCCTTGAGCTGCTCCGGCAGCCGGAAGTTGATGCGCGCGGTGGCGCCGTCGTCGTCCGGCAGCGGTGGCTCCGGCGCCGCCTCGGCCGCGACCGGCTCGGTGGCGAGGTCGGCGGCGGGCGTCGCGACGGCGAAGGTCGGGTCCCCAGCGCGCAACCGGACCTCGACCGACCCGGGCGCGAGGTCGCGGGTGATCTCGTCGGCCGCCGCCGACAGCGCGTCCAGCAGCGTGAGCCGGATGGTCGATGCCAGCGGCGCGGTCAGTCGTTCGGCCAGCGCCCGCGCCTCCTCGCCCCCGGCCTCGGCGGCGACGGCCAACTCCCGGCGCACGCTGTCCACGTACCGCGTCAAATCCATGGCACCACTATGGCACCACGATGGCGCCATCGCAAGCCACCATGGCGTGCCATGGTGGCGCCAGGCGGGCAGAACCCTCCGTATGCTGGGCAGATGACAGCGAAGCCGGTGGCGCGACTACGGGGAATCGCGGGTCTGGTCCTGACCGTTCGGTTCCTCACCGAGCTGGCCATGCTGGCCGGTCTGGCCGTGGCCGGTGCTCACCTCGGTGACGGTGTGCTGCTCGGCATCGCCGCCGCCGTCCTGCTGCCGACGGCCGCGGCGGTCGTCTGGGGTCTGTTCATCGGGCCCCGGGCCGGCCGTCGTCTACCGGAGCCGGCCCGGTTCCTGGTGGAGTTCGCGCTGTTCGCCGCCACGGGTGTGCTGCTGGCGTTGTCGGACTGGCTGGTCGCCGGCGTCGTGGTCGCGGTCGCCGGGATCGCCTTCGCGGCCCTCACCCGGGTCCACGCCAAGGACGGCTGATCAGGCCACGCTGAGTCGCAGCACGGCCTCGGCGCCCCTGATGACGACGATCTCGTAGACCTGGTTGTTGGTCTGCTGCCTCGATCCGACCGGGCCGCCGATCGTGCTCGAGAACCCGCTCGGCGACGTCTGCGACAGGGTGACCCCGGTGCCCTCGACGCTGATCGTCTTCGGACCGGTGCCGCTGGCGTCGGGCAGGGAGTCGCCCGACCTGACGATGACCTCGCACGTCCCGTCGGCGCAGGCCCGCAGGTCGCGGCCGTCGGCGGCCTCGAACGGCGGCGTCGTGGTCGTGGTGACCGCCTCGGTGGTCGTGGTCGTCGTCGTGGTCGTGGTGGTGGTCGTCGTGGTGGTGGTCGTCGTGGGAGCGGATGCCGAGTCCGGCGGGGCGTCGGTTCCACACGCGACCAGCAGGGCAGCGGGCACCGCGACCAGCATCCTCTTCATCATGAATCCGAACCTAGCCCGGCGGCCGCCGCCTGGCGGGCCGTCGGCAGGTTCGGGCCATCCGGCGTGAACCAGCGCGCCACGGCGGCGGCCAGCTCGGACCGGTCGGGGCGCGGGTCGGACGACGCCCACGCGACGTACGAGTCCGGACGGAGCAGGAGCGCGGTGAGGTCGGTGTCCGCCTCGGCGCGTACCACCTCGACACCGTCGACGGCGAGGTCGCCGGTGAGGTCGATCAGCACGGGACGTGCCGTCCTGGCCAGCTCGGCCAGGCGGACCGGGCCGTCGGCGGTACGCAGGTCGAGGTCGGGCGCGGGCCAGCCGGCCAGTGCGTGGGCGCCCTCGTCGACCGGGTACCGGACGTCGGCGCCGGCGACCAGGCCCGCGACGGCACGCACGACCCCCGGCTGGGTGAGCAGCTCGCCGAACACCGCGCGCAGACCGGTGACGTCCTCGCCCGGTGACAGGAGCGCGGCCTGGGTCCGGGAGAACGTCACCATCCGCTCGGCGATCGGGCGCCGCTCACGCTCGTAGGTGTCCAGCACGTCCGCCGTGCCGGCGACCGCCGCCGCGAGCTTCCAGCCCAGGTTGATCGCGTCCTGCATGCCCAGGTTGAGCCCGGTGCCGCCCGCCGCGAACACGTGCGCGGCGTCGCCGACGAGGAACACCCGGCCGTCCCGGTACCGCTCGGCGATCCGGGTGTTGCCGCCGTTGATCCGGCGCAGCACGTGCGGGCCGTCCCCGGCCGGCGGTCCGAGCGGTACCTCGACACCCAGCACCCGGGCGACGCTGGCCCGCAGCTCGTCGAGGCTCATCGGTTCGTCCGTCGCTGGCTGGTCCCATTCCGTTGTGGACACCAGCGCGGGCCGGCCGGGGAACGGCGCGTAGGAGAAGCCGCCCCCGGTGGTGCGGATGGGCAGGAACGGCCGGACCGGGCCGTGGCCGGGCACGTTCAGCGCGCCGGTCGCGGGGTCGAGCCACTCCGCCGGCACGCCGGCCTGCGCGGTGCGGTTGGTGGCCCGGTCGTAGGTGACGCCAGGGAAGCCGATCCCGGCGGCCTTGCGGACGGGGCTGTGCGCGCCGTCCGCGCCGACGACGTACCCGGCGCGCAGCTCGTAGTCCCCGTCCGGACCGCGGACGGTGAGCGTCACGCCGTCGGCGTCCTGGGTGAGTCCGACCAGCTCGTGGCCGCGGCGCATCTCGGCACCCAGCTCGGTGGCGCGTTCCTCGAGGACCCGCACCGTCTGGACCTCCGGCACGGGGAGGTTGTAGACCGGGCTGTCCTCGAGCAGCCCGAGGTCGAGCGGCATCGCGGCGAACATGAAGTAGCCGTCGTTGGGCCGGGGCGGGCCGGCCTGTCCGCTGAGCCGCTCGAACAGCCCCCGGCGGTCGACCATCCGGACGACCTGCCCGACGAGCCCGTTCGAGCGCGGCTCCGGATTGGGTTCGGTACGGCGCTCCAGCACCACCGGCCGGACGCCGCCGAGCGCGAGTTCGCAGGCGAGCATCAGTCCGTTGGGTCCGCCGCCGACAATGATCACGTCCATGGTCGTTCTCCTTTCGGGCACGCCGAAGCAGCCCGTCCGGCGGGCGGGTTGGCGTGCGGGGGGTTCAGCGCGGGTCGGGCAACCCGGCGCGGATCTGGTCGAAGACGTCGCGGATCAGCGACCCGAGTGACTGGCCGGGGTCGCGCGTCCAGCGGGCCATCGCCGCGCCGAGTCCGGCGCTGACGACCGCGGCCACGACCTGCGGGTACAGGTCGTCGGCCGTGGTGCCGGTCCGGTCGGCGACGGCGGCGGTCAGGTCGTCCTGGGCGGTGGCGTGGGCGCGGAACACCTCGTGCTGCACCGCCGGCTCGGCGAGCAACCGCTGCAGGGCGGCGCCGTACCGGTCGGCGTCCGGTCCGGCGGTGGCGGGCTCGAACTGCTCGACGACCGCGTGCACGAGCGCGTCCCAGAGCGGTTCGTCCGCCGGGCGTTCGCGCAGCACCTCGCCGATCCGCTGCCCCCGCTCGACCTGCGCGGCGACGACGGCCTCGGCCTTGCTGGCGAAGTAGTTGCGGAACGTGCGCTCGGAGACCCCCACCTCGGCGGCGACGTCCTCCACCGAGACGGCGTCCAGCCCACGCTCCAGGGCGAGCCGGATGGTCGCCCGGCTCAGCGCGAGCCGGGTCTCCCGCTTCTTGCGCTCGCGCAGCCCACCGTCGGTCATGGCAGCCACCCTAGCCAAACTTTCCGAGATTGCAAGTTTTCCATCTCGGAAAGTTAGCCCAGCTCCGCGCGCAGGGTCTCGGCGGTGTCGCGGATGATGTCGTAGAGCGCGCGGTCGCTGTCCAGCCATTCGGTCATGGCGACGTACACCAGCGTCACGCAGGTCTCGGCCAACAGGGCGGCCCGGGTGCCGTCCAGGCCGCGGGTCAGGAACCCCTGCCGGACCGCGTCGGCCATGGCCGCCCGCTTGCGCAGGTCGCGCTCACGCAGGCCGTCGTCGGACCGGACGAGTTCGCGGAGCTGCCGTATCGCCGCCTTGCGCGGCTCGAAGCGGGTCTCGGCGACGGTCCGCAGTCCCTCCAGGACCACCGTCATCGGGCTGGCGGAGGCCGGCGCCTCGGTCATCATCCGCTCGACCATCGCCGGGACCTCGGCGTCGTCGGTGAAGAGCACCTCGCGCTTGTCCGCGAAGTGCCGGAAGAACGTGCGGGTGGTCAGGCCGGCCCGTGCGGTGATCGCCGGCACCGTCGTCTCGGCGAACCCCTGCTCGGCGAAGAGTTCGAAGGCCGCCTGGCGCAGGCGCTCGCGCGTGTCGGGCGGCCACCTGCTCATGCCCCCAGTCTAGGTCATGGCACGGCGTGTCGTTGCGGAGAGTATCGGGTGCGCGTAGGTTGATGACACGTCATGTCATCACCCTGAGCGGAGTCGCGTAATGACCGAGGTGTGGATTCTGGGCGGCACGGGCCGCAGCGGGCGCGCGATCGCGGCCGAGCTGAGGAAGCGGGACATCCGCCCGGTGCTGGTCGGCCGGGACGCCAAGCGCCTGGCCGAGGCCGCCAAGGGGGACGAGGTGGTCGTGGCCGCGTCGGTCGACGACCTGGCGGCCGAGATCGGTCGCCGGCGACCGGCCGTCGTGGTCAACACCGTCGGCCCGTTCAGCGCCACCGCGGCACCGCTGGCGCGGGCGTGCCTGCCGGCGTCGACTACGTCGACCTGGCGAACGACCTGGCCGCGCTCACCACCACGCTCGGTCTCGGCGAGGAGGCCGCGGCCGCCGGCCGCACGCTCGTGACCGGCGCCGGGTTCGGCGTCACCGCGACCGAGAGCGTGGTGGTGACCCTGTGCGACGGACGGCCGGCGCCAGAGCACGTCCGGGTGGACATGGTGCCCTCGATGGCGATGGAGGCCGGCGTGGTCGGGGAGGCGCTGGCCGGCACGCTCGTCGACGGCCTTCCCGGCGTCGAGGGCGGCGGCCGGTTCCAGGGCCGCGCGTACCGGGGTGGTCGGCTGGTCCCGGCCCGGTACTTCGGCGACCCGTCCCGGCTCACGCTCCCCGACGGCTCGACCGTCGTCACCGCCAGCCTGCCGCTAGGCGAGCTGCTCGCGGCCCGGCGCGCCAGCGGAGCGTCCACCGTGGTCGCCGCGTCGAGCGAGGCCCCGTCGTCGCCGGTCGTGCGCGCGGTCGCGCCGGTGGCCATGTCGCTGCTCGCGCTCGAACCCGTGCGCGCCTTCGCGAAGCGGCGGCTGGCCGCCGTGCGGGTGAAGGCCAGGCCACGCCCGCGCGAGTACTCGTGGGGCCACGCGGTGATCCGGTGGGCCGACGGCACGACCCGCGAGGGCTGGCTGCGGGTCGGCGAGGCGCAGGCGTTCACCGGCGCGGTACCGGCCGAGGTGGTCCGCCGCCTGCTGGCCGGGCAGGGGCGGCCGGGCGCGTACACCCCGGCGGCCCTCTTCGGCACCTCCCTCGCCGAGGCGTGCGGCGGCGAGTACCACGTCGTCGACGACCCGGCCCGCCGCTGAACGTCAGGACCCGTCGGCCGCCCGGACCAGGATGCCGACCCGGCGCAGGACGTCGAGCTGGGCGACGTTGTACATCTCGACCAGGCCCTTGACGACCTGGGCGTTCGTGAACGCCTCGCCCCGGGGGGACCGCGCCGCCGGGTTCCGCAGCGCCGGGAACCGCTCGAACTGCTGGTGGACGTTCGGGGCGATGCGCTCGGCGAGTCGTTGCCTGGTGTCCTCGCCGGCGTCCTCGGTGAGGGTGGCGAACTCCGTGTCGAGCGGTTCGGTTGGCAGCGCGGACAGCTCCCGGACCGCGTCCATCGCCTCGGGACCGAAGACGCGGGAGTAGAGCAGCAGCAGGGACCGGTTGGCCTCCGACGTCTCGGCGACGGACGGGTCGAAACCCGGCGGCAGGTCCAGCAGCTCGCGCTGCCGGACGATCTCGGCCAGCTCCTCGCGCATCCGCTGCTGCCGTTCGATGCTCGCGGCCAGCTCGGCGTCGAGCGCGCGGAGGGGTCTCCTCGGCGCTCTCGTCCGACTCGTCGATGGCGGCCACGTCCGACAGTGACACGCCGAGGTCGACGAGCCGGCGGATCCGCAGCAGCCGGACCAGGTGCCGGACCTCGTACCGCTTGTACCCGTTCGCCGCTCGCTCCGGTTCGGCCAGCAACCCGATCCGGTGGTAGTGGCGGACGGTCTTCACCGTCGTGCCGGCGAGTTCGGCCAACTGACGGGTGCTCCACGCCACCCCGACCGCCCCCCGTTCGTGTTCCACCTTGACCGTGCCCCGAGGGCACGGTGTCGAGTGGTGGTCGACAGATCCACTTCTGAGATTACGTCGGGGAGTGTGCGCGGATGGATCGAAAACGTCGTGTCGGCCGAGGGGCGACCCTGGTCGCCGTACTCGGCCTCACCGGGGCGCTGGTCGGCGTGCCCACGGTGGCCGCCGAACAGGCCACCGTGACGTGGGGCGCGTGTCCCGAGGAGGTGCCGGCCGTTCCGGTGCCGTTGCGGTGCGCCACCGTCCCGGTGCCCCTGGACTACAGCGACCAGGACGGCCCGCGGATCGAGATCATGATCTCCCGGCTGGCCAGCGGGAACCCGGACAAGCGGCGGGGTGTGCTGCTGCTGAACCCGGGCGGGCCGGGGGGGCAGCGGGCTGACCCAGCCCCAGCTCCTGTACAGCCAGGGCATGCCGGACAGCGTCCTGGACAGCTACGACCTGATCGGCATGGACACCCGCGGGGTCGGGCACTCGGCGCCGATGAGCTGCGGCTTCACCCAGGAAGGGGCCTACTCCGGCAACATCCCGCCGTACGCGGTCGACGACGCTGCGGTCGTCGAGCAGGCGAAGATCGCCAAGGACGTCGCGAAGCAGTGCGCCGCCAACGACGACGAGGACCGGCTGCGCCACCTGACGACGGCGAACACCGCCCGCGACCTGGACCGGATCCGCGCCGCGCTCGGCGAGGAGAAGGCCAGTTACCTCGGGTACTCCTACGGAACCGCGCTCGGCGCCGCGTACGCGTCGATGTTCCAGGAGACCGTCGACAAGGTCGTGCTGGACAGCAACATCGGCGACACGCACCTCGACCACGACGGGCTGCGCCGGTACGCCCTCGGCATGGCGGACACGTTCCCCGACTTCGCGCGGTGGGCCGCCGCGAGGCACGAGAGCTACGGCCTCGGCCGCACGCCGCAGGAGGTGCGCGACACCTACTTCACCCTCGCCGAGCGCCTCGACGAGCAACCGGTGAACGGGGTCACCGGCGCGGTCTTCCGGCTCAGCACCTTCGGATCCCTGTACCGGACGACGATGTACGGCGCGCTGGCGCAGGGCTGGCAGGACCTGCTCGCGGGAAAGGCACCGGCGGCTGACCAGCCGGCGGCCGCCGAGGGAACGCCGTCACCGTACGACAACAGCTGGACCGTGTTCCTCGCCGTGACGTGCAACGACGTCGACTGGCCGGAGAAGCTGCGCACCTACCGGCAGGCCGTCGCCGAGGACCGCGAGCGGTACCCGCTCTTCGGCGCCGCCGCCGCGAACGTCCTGCCGTGCGCCTACTGGCCGTACGAGCCGGCCGAACCCCCGGTGGAGATCGACGACGACGGCCCCGCCGACGTGCTGATCCTGCAGAACGAACGCGACCCGGTCACCCCGCTGCGCGGCGGCGAACTGCTCGACGAGAAGTTCGGCGACCGCTCCCGCCTGGTGACCGTCGACGGCAGCGGCCACGGTGTCTACGTCCTGGGCGGCAACGCCTGCGCGCTGAACGTCACCACCCGCTACCTGGTCGACGGCACCATGCCCGAGCACGACGTGCGCTGCGCGGAGTAAACGCGTCCCCTCCCGTGTTGTGGCGTACGCGACGACACGGGAGGGGCCGCATGAGCCTTCGGCAGTACGAGTACGCCCTGGCGGTCGCCGAGGAGGGCTCGGTGACCGCCGCGGCGGAGCGGCTGCGCGTCGCCCAACCGTCGATGTCCCAACAGATCCGGAACCTGGAGCGGGAACTCGGCGTGCGCCTGTTCGCCCGCACCCCGACCGGCCTGGTGCCCACCGCGGTCGGCCGCGCGTTCCTGCGCGAGGCGGAGGTCGCGGTGCACGCGGCCCGGCGGGCGCGGGCGACCGCCCGAGCCGGTGCCGGCGAACTGGTCGGCGAGCTGGAGGTGGCGGTGCAGCTGGGCTTCGGCACCCGGCAGCTGCCGGGCGCGCTGCGGGCGCTGCGCCGCCGCTTCCCGCGCGTGGAGGTCACCGTCGTCGAGGAACCGAACGGCGCCGAACTGGAGCGACTGTGCCGCCGGGGCGGAGTGGACCTCGCCCTGATGGCGGCCTGCGAGCGCGGCCCCGCCAGCGCCCACCACCTCGGCGACGAGGAGTTCGTCGTGGTGCTCGGCGCCGGGCACCCCGGGCTCGCCGACGACCGCGTCGAGCTGTCCGCGCTGGCGGGGGAGCCGTGGGTCAGGTTCGACCGGGACAGCGCACTCGACGCCGTCCTGCGGAACGTCGTGCGCGACGACCCGACCACCGTCGCCCGCGTGTCCCAGACGGCGACCGCCGTGCGCTGGGCGGCCGACGGGCTCGGGGTGACCCTCGTCCCGGCCTCCGCGGTGCCCGACGGCTACGAGCACCTGGTGCGCCCGGTGTTCCCGGTCGTGTCCCAGCCCGTCATCGCCGTCGTCCGGCAGCACGCGGGCCCGGCCGAGACGGCCCTGCTCGACCTCCTGCGCCAGGAAACCTGGTTCGCTCCCGCCGCACTGGTCTCCTGAGGGCGCTCAGAGCTGAGTGCGCCCGCCGTCCACGGCCAGTTCGGCGCCCGTGGTGTAAGTGGCGTCGAAAGCGAGAAACGCGGCCGCCCGAGCGACTTCGTCGACGGTTCCGAAACGCCCCATCGGATTGTCCGCGACCACCTGCGCGGTGAACTGCTCGGCATCCTCCTCGGTCATCGTCTTCTCCAGAATTCCGGTGTCGATCGGACCGGGACTGACCGCGTTGACCCGAATTCCACGCGGCAGCAGCTCGCGGGAAAGGCTGCGGGCCAGCGAGCGCAGCGCCGCCTTGCCGGCGCCGTAGACGCTGGTGTCCAGCATGCCGATGGCGTTCGCGGCCGAGGTGGTGAGAACGACGCCGGCGCCCGCGCGCAGCAGCGGCGCGAGCTTCTGCACGGTGAAGAAGGCGCCCTTGACGTTGACCGCGAACAACTCGTCGTACACCTCCTCGGTCGTCGACTCGAAGGGCGTGGCACCCGCGATGCCGGCGTTGACGAACAGCCCGTCGACGCTGCCGAGTTCCCTGCTCACCCGGTCGGTCAACGCGTCCAGGTCGCCCAGGGACGCCACATCGCCCCGGACGGCCAGCGCGTTCCCGCCGAGGTCCCGCGCCGCGTCGAGGGTCGCCGAGGAACGACCGGTGATCACCACCCGGGCGCCGCCGTCCACCAGCCGCCTCGCCAACGCGAACCCCATGCCGGAGCCGCCGCCGGTGATCACCACGTTCCGGTCGCGGTACCTGCCGTCAGCCACGGGGGTACTCCCCGCCGTCCACCCCGATGACCTGCCCGGTCACCCACTCCGCCCGCTCGGACACCAGGAACAGCACCGCGTTCGCGATGTCCGCCGGCCGCCCGTCCCGCCCCAGCGGCGGTGTGTCGGTCGGCCCGGGTCCGATGTCGAGGCTCTCCCAGTACTTCCGAGTCGCTTCCCCACCGGGAGTGGCGGTCCTACCCGGACTCACCGCGTTGACCCGGACCCCGGCCGGAGCCAGTTCGACTGCCAGCCCCCGGCTGTAGCTCTCCAACGCCACCTTCGCCGCCTGGTAGTGCAGAAACGGCGGTGACGGCGGAAAGGTCGCCGCCGTCGACACATGCACGATCGCGCCGGTGCGCCGGTCCCGCATCCCCGGCGCCAGCAACGCGTCCACCCGCACCGACGCCAGGAGGTTCAGGTCCAGCGCGTCCCGCCACTCCTCGTCCGGAATGTCCAGCCCCGACCGGTGCGGCCGTGCCCCGCCCACGTTGTGCACCAGCACGTCCACCCCGCCGAGCACGTCCCGCACGGCCGCGGCGAGCGTCTCCGCGCCGTCCCGCGTCCGCACGTCGGCGGCCACGAACGCGGCCCCCTCCGGCGTCGTGCCCGTCGCCGACCTGGCGGTCGTGAGCACCTCTGCGCCCGCGTCCAGAAGCTGCCGCACGACAGCCGCCCCGATTCCGCGAGAACCACCCGTGACCAAAGCCCGCTTTCCCGCGAGTTCTCCCTTTTCCGACCCGTTTTCGGCCGTGGTCATGCCACTGTTCCTTTCGATTGTTCACCAACCTGTCGCCGAGCCTAAGCCGGCAAAAGAACGAGAAGCAAAGACCAAAAGTCAGCAGACGCCATAGGAACCCCCTATGTCACCCGCCATTTACCCGGCCGGTTCGGAGATCGTCGTCACCGCGCTCGACCGGTAGCGGAACGCGCGGGTTCATCCGGCGCTGTCCAGGCCGACGCCATCGCCCGGTCGATCACCCGGCGCCATCCCGGGTTCGTCGGAGTCGCGCGACTGGCGGCCGCGGCGAGCCAGATCAGTGCGAGCACATCCTCGGCCGAGCACGATTCGGCCAGCGATCCGCTGCGATGTGCGTCGTGCACGAGCGTCCGGGCGATCGCGGCGTTCCGCTCGCAAACGTCGCTGAGCGCGCCCGCCTCGGGATAACGCCGCAGGAGCGCGTCGCTCAGCGCCGGCTCCCGCTCCAACAGGTCGATCATCAGCCGCACGAAGGTGTCGAGCCGGTCCCGGGCGGTCTCCTGCGACCGGGCGGTGTCGGTCACCTCGAGCAACCTCCGCGCGAGCACCTCGGGCACGACCGCGTCGATCAGGCCCTCCCGGTTGCCGAAGTGGTTGTAGAGGGTCCCCACCTTGACGCCGGCGGCCCGTGCGATCGCTTCCAACGGCGCACCGAGACCGTCCGCCAGGAAGGCCTCGAGAGCGGCGGAGCGCAGCTTCTCGGCGTTCTCGCGGGCGTCACGCCGCCGGGATCGGTCCGGTGTCACGCGGGTAGATGCAACTACATCCGTCCGGCCCGGCGCAACCGCGTGGCACCCCTCGCTGACCTCTGATAACTTAAATTGAGGCAGCCTCAATTTGCTAGGAGCCTTCATGACGATGCTGACGATCGACGCGTGGGTGGACGTTCAGTGCCCGTGGTGCTACATCGGTTACGGCCGCCTGGAACGGGCGATCGAGGAGTCCGGCCACGCCGCGAGGATCCGGCTCGAGCCGCGCACCTTCGAACTCGACCCGATGGCCGACCCCTCGGTGGAGCCGGCGCTGGCGCGCATGACCGGCCGGTACGGGCTTCCGCTCGAACAGGCGCGCGCCAACGAGAGCGAACTCGCGGCGGTGGCAACGGCCGACGGTCTCGCCTACAGCTCGGACCGCCAGATGAGCTCGTCACGCGATCCCCTGCGGCTGGTGCACCTCGCGAAGGAGCACTGCGTCGGATGGCGGTTCGCCCGTGCCGTGCAGCGGGAGATCTTCTCGGGCAACGCCGAAGCCTTCGGCCACGAGACGCTGACCCGGCTCGGTGTCGACCTGGGCATCCCCGCGGCCGCGATCAGCGGCACGCTCGCCGGTGACGGATACGCGGACCAGCTGAAGGTCGACCGCGAGGAGGCCCGGCGGCTAGGTGCCCGCGGCGTCCCGTTCACCGTGTTCGGCGACCAGGTCGTCGTCCAGGGAGGGTCGACCGTGCCCGACTACATCGCGGCCATCGAACGTTCGTCGCACGCCGCCAGGCCGGCGGTCGTGGACGGGATCCAGTGCGCCGTGCGGAGCGGAACGGGGTCGGAAGCATGACGCTCCTGCAGCGGGTGGCGAGGATCGTGAACCGTGCGGTCCTGCCCGCCGTGTCGTCGCCGCGCCTGAACCGCCTGACGAGCGGACGGATGACCGTCGTCCGTTACACCGGACGGCGGTCCGGCCGCGCCGTCTCGCTCCCGGTGGCCTACCGCTCGGAACGCGATCGGCTCACGATCGACGTCTCGTTCCCGGACAAGAAGACGTGGTGGCGCAACTTCACCGGGGACGGAGCGCCCCTCACCGTCAGACTCGACGGGATCGAGCGGCCCGGCCAGGCGACCGCCGTCCGGGACGGCGACCGGGTGCGGATCGAGGTGACCTTGAACCCGCCGGACAGCGCACCGCCGACGAATTGAGCTCGGGCGGCGCGCACCAACCCCTCGACTTCGCGGTACTCGAACGCCGCCGCGTGACCTCCTGCGGACACGCCGCGACACCGTGCATCTGAACTCCCCACACATCCTCGGCAGCTTGAGCAGCCGGTGAACCACCGTCGCACGGTGTGGCTTGTGCGTCCCGGGTACGCCCCTGTTCTGCCCCGGCGCGGCTCGCACAGCATCCGCACGGGTAGCTGACAGGCGCCGGGGCACCGGGGGTCTGGGGGGTCGCTCCCCAGAAATTACGACGAACGACCCGATTCACGCTCTCCGTGAACAGGGATCACCCAGAGTGAGTGCCCCCGGCAGGATTCGAACCTGCGACACCCGCTTTAGGAGAGCGGTGCTCTATCCCCTGAGCTACGAGGGCGGCAGGGAACAGGGTAGCGGGTACGGCCGGCCGGTGGGGGTGGGGCTCTGCCGGGTTCGGGGTGCCGGCGGGGTGTGGTGCCGGCGGGTGCCCGGTTCCGTGTGCCGGGGTTCGATTGTTTCGCAAGTCGGGTCGGGGGCGTTGGCGGCGGTGCCTTCGTGGGTTTTCCGGTGCCTGGACGACGGCCGATGGGCATATTGGTATCGTTCGGTCACCTCCGCTCGCGCCGGTTCGCGAATTCGCGCTATTAGCGGCGGTCTGCTCGGCATGTCGTGATCAACGGAGCGTGTTCGTCGACGCTTGCGGGTGACGATCTTGTGGCTCTTTCGAGCGGATTATCGAGGTGTTGGGGCAGGTCAGCGTGTGGTAAGCACCTGAACGAGTGGTTTAGCGGGAATGTCACAAAAGGCTACCTGCCGCAACTCGACAAGGCGGACGTCGCGTATCGATTAGGCGGTGATGGAGGCGAATCCGGTTACTGTGGGAACAGGTCGCCGCGACTCGCGACACAGTGGGGTGGCGCGCGGCAACTTTCGGGTTGCTCCATCATTGAGCCCGGTGATCGGGGGTAACTTTCGATGCGTCGGGAAATCGCTTCTCGATCGCATTTGTGAGGAGAGTGAAATGCCGAAACTGGCTGGCCGCGGGACGCTTCTCGCGGCTCTTGCCGTGCCGTTCGTGGTCGTGGTGGCGCCCCTGACCGCCACGGCGGACACCGACCCCGCAGGCGTTGTGGCCACCGAGGAGGGTGCCGCGGTGCTCAGCACGTCCTCCACGGCCGTGCAGCACGAGGTAGGTGCCTGGTACGACGGTACGACCAACCTGGTGGACTCCGAGGAAGCCACCGAGACCCCGTCCGAGGAGGCGTCGCTTTCGCCGGTGAAGGCCCGGCCCGCCTCGATCGACCATCTCGCCATCAAGGGCGACGAGGAGGACGACGAAGACGAGGACACCGACGAGGAGAGCGTCGAGGACAACGGCGTCAGCTTCGTGGTGCACGATGAGTTCGAGGCCGCCGCCGGCGACGAGGGCGCCTGGGTCGAGACCTCCGAGTCCGGTGCGGTGGAATCCGATGGCATGTCCGGTGGCAGCGCCGCCTGGCACCACGAGGCCGAAGCGGCCGCGGGCGAGGACGGTGCGTACGTCGAGTCGAACTCGAGTGCGGCCGGCGAGTCCGACGGCTACCACGATGATTACAACGGTCACCACGGTGAGGACGACGGCTACCACGGTACGGGCGTGACCTTCGCCGGGTACGAGGAGACCACCGCCGCCGCTGGTGAGGAGGGCGCGTTCGTCGAGTCGACCTCGAGCGTCGCCGTCGACGCCGGTGGCTACGGCCACCACGGTGACGGCGCGACCTTCGCCGCGTACGAGGAGCACGCCGCTGCCGCCGGCGATGACGGTGCCTGGACCAGCAGCGTCGAGAGCGCCGCCGGTGAGATCGACGGCCACGGCTACGGCCACGGCCACGGTCACGGCGGCACCTTCGCCGGTTACTCGGCGGACGTGGCGGCCGCCGGTGATGACGGTGCCTGGACCAGCAGCGTCGACAGCGCCGCTGGTGAGCTGGACTGACGGAACGAGATAGGCCGCGCCGGCTCCCGCTCGCGGGGGCCGGCGCCTCATTCCCAGGAACAGGAGCAGGAGGAGGAGACGTGCGCGCTCGCGGGGAAGCCGTACGCCCGATGTCGGACAAGGAACTCCAGGTCGTCCGGATGCTCGCCGACGGCATGCAGGTCAAGCAGATCTCGAACCGTCTCGGCATCAGCGTGGAGGCGGTCTCGATGCGCCTGCGCCGCGCCGCCGACGCGCTCGGCACCGCGACCTCGGTCCAGACGGTCGTCGAGGTCATGCGGCTCGGCCTGCTCGGCCCGACCAGCTACCCGGCGCCGCGCGTGCGGCGCGAGGTCGCCGACCGGCACTCGTCGACCTGCGCCCTGTTGCGCAACCCGGTCTGCGACTGCGCCGGTCACCTCTAGTACGGCCGGCGCGGCGGGCGCACGCCCTCCAGATCGTCCTCGTCGAACGTGTCGAACTGGGTGAGGACCGGCTGCAGCTTGGCCAGACACCGGATCACGATCTGCGAGATGTTCGACGACGACGTGTTCATCGCCTGGGCGATCTCGCCGACGCTGAGCCCCTCGAACAGTCGCAGCCGGGTGATCTGCCGCTGCCGGTCGGTCATGTAGTCCATCACGCGCAGGATCCGCTTCCGCACCTCGCCCGCGTTCACCCGGCGGATCGCGATCATCGCCGCGTCCTCGACCGGGAGCATCACCACGAGGTCGTCGGCGAGGCCGGCTAGGTCGTCGATGGTGAGCGGCGCGGCGCCGCGGCCCGGCCGGCACATCCTGCGGCGGACCTGGCGCACCGTGATGTCGACCAGGAGGGCCTGCCAGTCGCACGGGGTCGGTGGGGGATTGGTCAGCACCGCCGCGAAGACGTCGTTGACCACGTCGTCGGCGTCGTTCTCGGCGTCGCACCTGCCGCGCAGGCCGCGCCGGGCCACCTCGGCGACGGTTTCGCGATAGTCGGTGTAGAGCTGGCCCCAGTTCACTGTTCGACCTTCGATCATCTCGGCGTACCGAAATCCTGCTCACCGTGGTGAGTGGGTTTTGGGTCGGAGAAGTAAGGTCGCCCCAGGACGACGTTGTCTGGAGCAAACGCAGGTGTGTGGGAATGCGGAATTCCGGGCCCTGCGGCTTCTTCACAGGAACAACAAGACTCTTATAGCACAGATCCGGTTCGTCGGCTGGGTTCAGTGGTCAGTGCTGGTCCGGGTCGGGTCGCGCGTGTTGCGGAGTGTCCTGGTTGAGGTGCCCGGTGAAGGCGGACTCGGCCGGATCGGCTTCCCGGTACCCGGGCCGGGATTCCCTGGCGAAGGCCGAATCCCAGGCGGTGGGCTGGGTTTCCGCGTTCTCGGGATCGACGGGCTGCGACTGCCCGGCGAACGTCGCCTCCCATGGGGCGGCCTGTTGCGGAACCGACTCCGACTCGGTCCGAGGCGTCGGCTGGGGGATGAACCTGGGTACGTCGTCGGCCTCTGTGGACTGTCCGGCGTCGGCGGCGTCCACGTGTGCGGGCGGTGCCGTGAAGGCGGACTCCGCGTGTGCGGACTGGGCTGTGAGGGCGGGTTCCGCGTGCGCCCCCTGTGCCGGGACGGCGGACTCGGTGTGTGCGGGCTGGGCGGTGAACGCGGACTCCGCGTGGGCGGGCTGTGCCGTGAAGGCGGAGTCGGCGTGTGTGGGCTGGGCCGCGTGTGCGGGTTGTGCCGCGAGGGCGGAGTCGGCGTGCGCGGGCTGGGCCGTGAAGGCGGACTCTGCGTGGGCGGGCTCTGTGTGTGCGGGCTGCGCCGTGAAGGCGGACTCTGCGTGGGCGGGCTGTGCCGTGAAGGCGGAGTCGGCGTGTGTGGGCTGGGCCGCGTGGGCGGGCTGGGTCGTGAAGGTGGATTCCGTGAGGGTGGGCTCCGCGTATTCCGGTTGTGCCGCGAGGGCGGAGTCGGCGTGCGCGGGCTGGGCCGTGAAGGCGGGCTCCGCGTCGGCGGGTTGGGTGGTGACGGCGGGCTCGTGATGCGCGGCGACGGTGGCTTCTACCGGGACGGGTTGCGGTTGGGCGGCCGGATCCGGTTCGGGCTGACGCGGTGGGGGCATGCGGTGGGACAGGTCGCCCGCCGCGAACATCTGGCGGAGGGCGGCCTCGCTCTCCCGTAGGCCGCGTAGGAGGGCGTTCGCCTGCTCCAGTGCGTCGTGGACGATCGTTCTGGCCTCTTCGGATGCCTGGGCGCGGCACGCCTCGGCCTCGTGCTGGGCCTGTTCGATGAGGGCGACTCGTTGGCGCAGCAGGCGTTCCGCCTGCTCGACGAAGCCGGCGGCCTCGGTCTCCGCGTTCCGGCGGATGGCCTGTGCGTCCTGCTCCGCGGTGTCGATCAGCCACTGCACGGTCGCGGACGTCGGGGAGGGCATCGACTCGCTGCCCGGGGCGGGGGCCGGCTCGGCGGCGAGCGCTCTGGCCACCGCGTTGTCACGTTCGGCCTGGGCGTGCTCTAGCGCCTGGCGCAGCACGAAGATCTCCTGGTCGACGACGGCGCGGTCGTACCCGCGGAACCGCACGGGAAACGCCGGGGCGTAGCCGGAAAGTACGTTCTCGGACACTGCAGCAACCCCTTCAGCTCGCACGTCAGGCGGAGAACGCGAGGCGGGGCCGGCCGAAAGAATCCGGCCGGCCCCGCCTCATCCCCACCAGAGGTGGTGGCAGCACGCCACCTGGTGCCAGGTCAGTTGTCCTGGATGGAGCCGCCGTCCTCGATCGAGCTGGAGGCGCAGTTCTCCGGCACCACACCGGTCGCCTCGCTGGAGCCGGGGGACATGATCGGGATGCCGACGCCGTTGAGCACGTTCTCCACCGGCACCTGCACGCCCAGCACGTTGATGTTGTTGTCGCAGACACCGACGTTGGCGTTCACGTTGTGCAGCAGGTCGGTGTTGTTGAGGTTGGCGAGTCCGACCTGGTTCCAGTCGTCGCCGCCCTGGTAGCCGTAGCCGTCGTCGGCCGACGCGACGCCGGCCAGCGGGATGACGCTGGTCGCGATGGCGGCGGCGCCCACGAGGAATTCTTTCAACACTGTGGAAACTCCCTATCGGTTTTCGTCTTGCTTGTGGGGACTTCGGGCCCGTGGACTCAGTTGTCCTGGATGGTGCCGCCGTCCTCGATGCTCGCGGAGGCGCAGTTCTCCGGCGAGACGGACTCGGCCTCGTGCGCACCGGGGGACAGCACGGGGATGCCGACGCCGTTGAGTGCGTCCTCGATCGGCACCTGCACGCCCAGCACGTTGATGTTGTTGTCGCAGACGCCCACGTTGACGTTGACGTTGTGCAGCACGTCGGTGTTGTTGAGGTTGAGCAGGCCGACCTGGTCGTAGCTCTCGTCGCCCTGGTAGTACTCCTCCGCGCCCTCTGCGGCGGCGACGCCACCCAGCATGACCATGCCGGCGGCAACGCCGGCGGTCGCGAAGCCAATCTTCTTCAGCATCTCGGTATTCCTTCGTGTTGTTTGCAGCTCACTGCCCAGTCGGATCTGTGATGCGACCGGGTGGCGACACTAGCGCGGTTTTTCGGTTCAATTCCACTTGGCTACTACTATCGTGCGACTTGATGCTGCCTTGATCTACAAAATCGCGCGAAAACGGCAGATTTAATAGCTCTCCGCAGTCAAAATCGCACTCGATCGAGGGATCAAGAGTCCCTCTGACGGGTGGCGGCAGCGCAGGGGTTAGGGTGCGGTCAAGCTCTGCCATTAGGGAGGACCATGGGCGACGGACGGCTGGAGGTCGACGCGATCTCCAAGCGATACGGCGACGTGGTCGCCCTGCGGGACACGACCTTCGACGTGCGCGCGGGCGAGCTGTTCGGGTTCGTCGGCAGCAACGGCGCCGGCAAGACCACCACCATGCGGATCGCGCTCGGCGTGCTCGCCGCCGACTCCGGCGCGGTGCGGTGGGACGGCTCGCCGGTCACCCTGGAGACGCGGCGCCACATCGGCTACATGCCGGAGGAGCGCGGCCTCTACCCGAAGATGAAGGTCGGCGAGCAACTCGTCTACCTCGCGCGGCTGCACGGTTTGTCCGCCTCGGCCGCCCAGCGCTCCATGACGGACTGGACCGAGCGGCTCGGCGTCGCCACCCGCCGCGACGACGACGTGCAGAACCTCAGCCTCGGCAACCAGCAGCGCGTCCAGCTCGCCGCCGCGCTCGTGCACAACCCGAGCATCCTCGTGCTCGACGAGCCGTTCTCCGGGCTCGACCCGATCGCCGTCGAGGTGATGAGCGGCGTCCTGCTGGACAAGGCCGCCGAGGGCATCCCGGTCGTGTTCTCCAGCCACCAGCTCGACCTCGTCGAGCGGCTCTGCCACCGGGTCGGCATCATCCGCGGCGGCCAGATGGTCGCGGTCGGCACGGTCGACGAGCTGAGCGCGGGCGGCGCCACGGAGATGGTCGTCGACGCCCCGCACGCGCCGGAGGGCTGGGCGAACGGCCTCGCCGGCGTCACCGTCCGCCGCCGGGAGGGCGCCCGCACGGTCCTCGAGCTGGGCCAGGGCGCCGACGACCAGGCCGTGCTCGCCGCCGCCCTCGCCACCGGCCCGGTCACCGAGTTCAGCCGCCGCCGCCAGTCCCTCACCGAGCTCTACCGCAACGTAGTGAACCAGGAGGCGTCGTGATCCAATCGCCTCCTGCGGCCTTCCCAACCGCACCTCAGGGGACCGTGACGTGAGCCAGCCACCGGTACGTGACCAACCAGGACCCTTCGTGCCCGAAGCGACCAGGACTTTCAGTTCCGGAGAGGCGGTCCTGCTGGTCGCGGGGCGTGAGGTCAGGACGAAGCTGCGGTCGAAGGCGTACATCATCACCACGGTCGCCACCGTGGTGTTGCTCATCGGGTTCGCGCTGGTGATGAAGCTGGTCAGCGGCGGCTCCGACGCCACGGTCGGCGTCACCCCGCAGAACGCCGCGCTGGCCGAGCCGCTGAAGGCCGTCTCCAGCTCCATCGGCCAGAACGTCGACACCAGGGAGGTGTCCGAGCAGGACGGCCGCGACCAGGTGGCCGACGAGTCCGTGGACGCGCTGCTCGTCGGCCAGGGCGACCAGCTCCGCGTCGTCGTCAAGAAGGACATCGACGAGAACCTGCGCAACGCGCTCAACGTGCTCGCCGGTCAGCTCGCGCTCAACCAGGAGATCGCCCAGCTCGGCGGCGACCCGGCCCAGGTGAACGCGACCATGGCGGAGGCGGAGGTCCTGGTCGAGCCGCTCGAGGAGCCGTTCCCCTACGACCCCCAGCAGCTCGTCCTCGGCATCATCGCCGGGATCCTGATCTACATGTCGCTGCAGTTCACCGGGCAGCTGGTGGCGCAGGGCGTGGTCGAGGAGAAGTCCAGCCGGGTCGTCGAGCTGCTGCTGTCGACGATCACCCCGTGGCAGCTGATGGCCGGCAAGGTGCTCGGCATCGGGTTCGTCGGGTTCCTCCAGATGGCGGTGATCGGCGGGTTCGGCGTGGCCGCGGCGCTCGCGCTTGGCGTGCTGACGATCGCGGTGTCGACCGCGGTGGGCACGGTCGTCTGGCTGGTGGTCTGGTACCTGCTCGGCTTCCTGATGTACTCGCTGCTGTTCGCCGGACTCGCCGCGCTGGTGTCCCGGCAGGAGGACGTCGGCGGGGTCATCTCGCCCGCGCTGATGATGGTGATCGCCGGCTATGTCGTCGGCATCTCGGTACTGCCGACCGACCCGGGCAACACCCTGGTCGGGGTGCTGTCGATCATCCCGCTGTTCGCGCCGACGCTGATGCCGATGCGGCTGGCGATGGGCGGGGTGCCGTGGTGGGAGGCGGCGCTGTCGGTCGGGCTGGTCGTGGTGCTGATCCCGGTGCTGGTCTGGCTCGCCGGCCGGATCTACGCGAACGCGGTCATGCGCAGCGGCGCGCGGGTCAAGCTCACCGACGCGTTGAGAACGGCCTGAGACACGTCTTGAGCAGTGGTCACTCCCCGCGACCAGGTAGGATTGCCTCCAATGTGGCAGCGCTTACAGCTGCCACCCGTCGGCAAGCCCACATGACCGCCCACTGTCGGGGAGGCGTTCGTGATCAAGGTGCTTCTCGCGGACGACGAGGATCTCGTCCGTTCGGGACTTCGCACAATCCTGTCCAGCTCCGGTGACATCGAGGTCGTCGCCGAGTGCGACGACGGCCTGCACGTGGCCGACCTGGCCCGCCAGCACCGTCCGCACGTGGTGTTGCTCGACATCCGGATGCGCTCGGCGGACGGCATCGTCGCGCTGCGGCGGCTGCGCGGCCTGCCCGAGCCGCCGGTGGTCGCGATGCTGACCACCTTCGACGTGGACGAGTACGTGCAGGAGGCCCTGCGTATCGGCGCGAGTGGGTTCCTGCTCAAGGACACCGAGCCGGCCGTGCTGATCAAGGCCGTGCGTGACCTGGCCCGTGGCGGGGCCGTGCTCGACCCGAAGGTCGCCGCGCGGGTGCTGTCCGCGGTCGCCGACGGTGAGCGCGCGGCCGAGCCGGCGCGGCGGCTGCTCTCGTCGCTGTCCGACCGCGAGCGCGAGGTCGTGGCGCTGATCGGGCAGGGGCTGTCCAACGCGGAGATCGGCAGCGCGCTGCACCTGTCCGAGGCGACCGTGAAGGGCTACGTGTCCGCGGTGCTCGGCAAGATCGGCGCGGTGAACCGGGTGCAGGCGGCGCTGGTCGCCTACCGAGGCGGTCTGATCGCCTGATCGTCTCGGTTCAGTGACATTCACGCGCGCGGGCTACCCGATTTTCCGCATTGCTTGTGTTGCTTGTCGTCGTGGCTTGTCATGCCTTTTTCGGGTTGGCGACCGATCTGCCGTTCATGCATCATCCGGACGAGTCGACAAATCTGCGTGTCGTGGATTCCACGGTGACCTCTGGTGACCCGAACCCGCATTTCTTCAACTATCCGAGCCTGTTCCTGTACCTGATTCCGCAGTGCACCTCGACGGGCCGCTGCTTGGCTGGCCGGGGGCGTTCGTCACCGGGGGTGGGGTCCGTCGGAGTTGGTGCGCTGGGCGCGTTGTGGGTTTTCCGGCGCGGAACATGGGCGGCGTACGTGTTCGCCGGTGCGTCGATCGGCCTGGCCGCGGGCGCCAAGTACACGCCGGTTCTCGTGGCGGTGCTCGTACTGGTGGTGACGAAAAGACGCCAGGCATTGTTTCGCCTACCCGTGGCCGGAATCGTATCGGCGGTATTCTTTCTGCTGAGTACACCGTTCGCGCTGCTGGACGCCGGCACTACGCCACCGGTCACGACGGCATGGAGGGGCGTGCTGGTCGCGGCCGCGCTGGCCGGCCTGCTGGCGGTCGCCGTGGTCCACCGGGGCCGGTGGCCGGTGGCCGCGGTCCTGCTGACGTTCCCGGTGGTCCACGGCGATGCTGCTGCTGGCTCCACTGGCGGCGTTCCTGGTCGAGCGGATGAAAGGTCGGGTCCCGGTCACGACCGGCGCCGCGCTCGCGGCGCTGGCGGTGGCCGTGGTGACCACGTGGCCGCCGCCCGGCCCCACGACGTGGCGACGGGCCGTCGACTGGTTGGCCGCCCGCCCCGGCGCGACGCTGTTGGTGGAGGCGTACAGCCCGTACCCGGACCCCGACCGGCACCGGATCGTCGCCCGCGACCGCCTGGTCGATGGTCCCGTCCCACCCGGAACCGACTACCCGGTCGCCGCCGAGACCATGTACGGCCGCTACCTGATCGGCGCGTACCCGAAGCAGGAGGCGGCCTACGAGAAGTTGTTCCGGTCGCGAACCGCGCTTCCCATCCGCCGGGCCGTCGAGGTGGGGGCACCTTGTCGCCACGCTTTGCTGGCAGGCGTCAGGTCGCCCTTGGGGTCTTCTCGTGGTGGGGGCTTGACCTCCAGTGCGATCGAGGTACGAGCATCGGGGCATGCGAGTGATACAGGTTGTGCGGTTCGGTGGTCCTGAGGTGCTGGTGCCGGCGGACCTGGCGGACCCGGTCGCGGGTGACGCCGAGGTCGTGGTCGACGTCGAGGTGGCGGACGTGTTGTTCCTCGACACGCAGCTCCGGTCCGGGTGGGGCCGTGGGTACTTCGCGGTCTCACCGCCCTACGTCGCCGGGAACGGGGTCGCCGGCACGGTGTCGGCCGTCGGGCCGGGGGTGGACTCGGCGCTGGTCGGGCGGCGCGTGATCGCGCGGGTCGGCCCAACGATGAACGAGGTGCAGGTCCCCATGGGTGGGTATGCGGAACGAGCGGTCGCCGCGGTGGGCGAGGTGGTCGAGGTGCCGGACGGGCTCCCGCTCCGGGACGCCGTCACGTTCCTCCACGACGGTCCCACCGCGCTCGGCCTGCTCCACCACGCCGCGCTCCAGCCGGGGGAGCGCGTCCTGATCAACGCCGCCGCGGGCGGCCTTGGTGCGCTGCTGGTCCCCCGGGCCAAGGCGGCGGGAGCGACGGTCGTCGCCGCGGCCCGGGGGGCGCGCAAGCTCGAGCTCGTCCGCGAGTGGGGTGCCGACGTGGCCGTCGACTACACCGAGTCCGGCTGGCTGGACGAGGTCGGAGGCGTGGACATCGTGTTTGACGGGGCCGGCGGCGCGGTGGGGGAGGAGGCGTTCGGTCTGGTCGCGGAGGGCGGGAGGTACCTGTCCTACGGCGCCGCGTCCGGGGATTTCCCCCGAGTCGACCAGGCCGACGCCTCGCGCCGTGGCGTCCGCTACCTCGGGATTCAGGAGTTGCGGTACGACGGGCCGGAGGCGCGGCGGGAGCTGCGCGCCCTGATGGCCGAGGCCGCCGCGGGGCGGTTCCGACCGTTCGTCGGGCAGGCGTTCCCGCTGGAGCGGGCCGCGGACGCGCACGCCGCGATCGAGGCCAGGCGGACGGTCGGCAAGACGGTGCTCGAGGTGGGCTGATCCTTTTTCACTCCGGCGGCGAACTATTACAGTGCAGGCGTCGACGGAGACGAGGAGTGTTACATGATCAAGTACGTTGCCCTGTACCAGCCGCCCGCGGATCCGGAGGCGTTCGACCAGGCGTACTTCGAGTCGCACAAGCCGCTCATCGACGCGGTGCCGGGGTTGGTTCGGCAGGAGATCGCCAAGGTCACGCGCACGTTCGTGCCCGGGTTCCTCGGCGAGACCCAGCCGTACCTCATCGCCGAGCTGTACTTCGAGTCCAAGGAGGCGATGAAGGCCGCCTTCGCCTCGCCGGAGTGGCAGGCGTCGGGCGCGAATCTCACCGAGATCGGCGGGATGGACCTGGTCGCGATGTTCTCGGCGGAGGTCGTCGAGTGACGGTTCCCGGCACGGCCGTGGTGGTCGGCGGGGGCACCATGGGCGCGGGGATCGCGCACGTGCTGCTCGCCGCCGGTACCTCGGTCACCGTCGCGGAGGCGGACGCGGCGCGGGCGGAGGCGGCTCGGGGCGCGGTCGAGGCGTCGTTGCGCAAGGCGGAGGAGCGGGGGAAGCTGGACCGGCCGCGTCGGGAGGTGCTGGGCGGGCTGTCCACTGTGGACGACCTGGCGGCACTGCCCGGCGACGCGGAACTGGTGGTCGAGGCCGTGCCGGAGGACCTCGGGCTCAAGCAGCGGGTGCTGGCGACGGCCGCGCGGGCCTGTCCGGACGCGGTGCTCGCGTCGAACACCTCGTCGCTGTCGATCACCGCCCTGGCGGACGGGCTGCCGGGGGAGCGGGTGATCGGGATGCACTTCTTCAACCCGGTGCCGGTGCAGGCGCTCGTCGAGCTGGTCACCCACGGTGGGCTGCCGGCCGGGACGGTCGCGACCGTGCGCGGGTACGCCGAGGCGCTCGGCAAGACGGTGATCGAGGTGCGTGACTCGCCGGGGTTCGCGACGTCGCGGCTCGGGGTCGCGGTCGGGCTGGAGGCGATCCGGATGCTCGAGGAGGGCGTCGCGTCCGCCGAGGACATCGACACCGGCATGCGCCTCGGCTACGGCTGGCCGATGGGTCCGCTGCGGCTGACCGACCTGGTCGGGCTGGACGTGCGGCTGTCGATCGCGTCGCACCTGGAGGGCGCGCTGGGGCCGAGGTTCGCGCCGCCGGAGCTGCTCAGTAACAAGGTGGCGCGCGGCGAGCTCGGCCGTAAGACTGGGCGGGGGTTCTTCGACTGGTCGTGAAGGGGATGCCGTGCTAGTGAGGTCCTATCGGCAGGGTGACGACGCGGAGCTGTACCAGCTCGGGCGGCTCGCGTTCGGTGGGCCGAGGGAGCCCGAGCCGGACATGTTGTGGTCGGCGCAGCCGGGCTGGACCGGGCTGGTCGCCGAGCGGGACGGCGCGATCGTCGGCAGTGTGAAGGTGCGCGAGTACCGGCAGTTCTTCGGCGGCGCCGCGGTCCCGATGGGTGGGCTCGCGAACGTCGCCGTGCACCCGCACGCCCGCGGCGGCGGCGTCGCCACCGCGATGCTCGACGCGGTGCTGCCGCACATGCGCGAGCGCGGGCAGGTGATCTCCGCCCTGTTCCCGTCGGTGCCGCCGCTCTACCGCACCCGCGGCTGGGAGCAGACCGGTGACTACGAGCGCGCCACTCTGCGCTCCGAAGCGCTCGCACTGCTGGGTAAACCGGCCAAGCGGCCGGTCATGCGCCGCGCCACCCGCGACGACCTGCCCGCCCTGGCCGACGCCTACCGCAGCGTCGCGTCCACAGTGGACGGAATGCTCGACCGTGCCACGGCGGCGTTCCAGCCGGAGAAGGTGCTCGACCTGGACATCGTCGACATCGTTCCCGGCGTGGACGGGTCGGTCCTCGGCTACGTCAGCGCGGACCGCCCGGACGGCGAGCGGCTGCTCTGCCACGACCTCGTCGCCCGCGACCGCGACACCGCGCTCGGCCTGCTCGCGAGCCTCGGCAGCTGGTCGGGGCTGCTGGACGAGGTCTCCCTGCGCATCGTCGACCCGGCGTGGTGGCAGCTGCTGGTGACCCTGCCGGTCCTGCACGACGTGCGCAACCACCCGTGGATGCTCCGCGTGGTCGACCTCCCGGCCGCCGTGGCCGCCCGCGGCTGGCCGGCCGCCACCGCGCTCCGTCCGTCCTCAGTGGACATCGAGGTGGTCGACGAGCACGCTCCGTGGCATTCCGGGCGGCACCGGCTGGTCGTCGAGGACGGTACGGTGACCTGCGAACCCGGCGGCACCGGCGCGGTCCGCCTCCAGGCCCGCGCCCTCGGCCCGTGGTTCGCCGGCTCGGCCGACACCGCGATGCTGCGCCGCGCCGGCCTGCTCGACGCCGACCCCGCCGACGCCCGCCTGCTCGACCTGCTCACCGGCGCCCCGCACCCGTGCCGGATGGCCGACTCGTTCTGAACCGCCTTCAGGGCACGTGAGCGGGGGTGAAGGTCACCGGGAGGCGGAGCAGCGCGATCGTCTCGGCCAGCTCCGGACCAGGTCTTCGTGATGCTCTTCCGGGCACGAGACCGGCGCGAACGTGCTCACCTGGGTGTTCCACCGCCTCGGGTCCGCCAGGAGGTCGACCACGAGCTCGACGGCCGCCCGCCGTCGCTCGCCGACTGCGGCCGGCTCGCCTACACCCGCTGCGTGATCGACGAGGCGCAGCGGATGTACCCGCGGCAGTGGCAGGGCTGGCGCCATCGCGGCCGGCACCGACATCCTGTTCAGCCCGTACCACGTGCACCGGCACCCGGACTTCTGGGACGATCCGGAGGAGTTCCGCCCGGAGCGGTTCGCGCTCGGCGAGATGCGCCTGGTGCCCCGCACGCGCTGAGCAGGGCCTCTCAGGCGCGTCTCAGCAGGGCGGGCGACACTTGCCGCATGCGCATCCTCGTTGTCGACGACGACCGGGCCGTGCGGGAGTCGCTGCGGCGGTCCCTGCAGTTCAACGGCTACCAGGTGGACCTGGCCACCGACGGTCAGCAGGCCCTGGAGTCGATCACCGCCGAGCGCCCGGACGCCCTGGTGCTCGACGTGATGATGCCGCGTGTCGACGGGCTCGAGGTGTGCCGGCGGCTTCGCGGCACCGGCGACGACCTGCCGATCCTCGTGCTGACCGCCAGGGACACCGTGTCCGACCGGGTCGCCGGGCTGGACGCGGGCGCCGACGACTACCTGCCCAAGCCGTTCGCGCTGGAGGAGCTGCTGGCCCGGCTGCGCGCGCTGCTGCGCAGGCGGAACTTCGACACCGCGGCGGGCGAGGCGGCGCCGAAGACGCTGTCCTTCGCCGGCCTCGACCTGGACCCCGGCACCCGCGAGGTCCGCCGGGGCGAGCGGTCGATCAGCCTCACCCGGACCGAGTTCTCGCTGCTGGAGCTGCTGCTCGCGCACCCGAAGCAGGTGCTCACCCGCGGCCGCATCCTGGAGGAGGTCTGGGGCTACGACTTCCCGACCTCCGGCAACGCGCTGGAGGTCTACATCGGCTACCTGCGCCGCAAGACCGAGTCCGAGGGCGAGCCTCGGCTGATCCACACCGTGCGCGGGGTGGGCTACGTGCTGCGGGAGACGCCCCCGTGATTCCGGACACCCCGGCCACGATCATCAACCGGCAGCGGATGTCGTTGCGCGTCCGGGTGACCTGGCTGGTGGCGAGCTGCGTGGCCGGGGCGGTGGCGCTGGTGTCGCTCGGCGCGTACCTCACCGTGCGGGACAACCTGTACAACCAGATCGACGCCACCCTGGCCCGCAAGGCCACCGAGACGGTCAAGTCGACGGCGGTGGCCGAGACGCCGACCGGATCGTTCCCGGCCGCGTTCCTCCGGCTGTCCGACGTGCAGTTCGTGCTGATCGACTCGGCCGGCACACCGCTGTTCCCCGACCGCGACCTGCCGCCGGTCAGCGGCACCGAGCTGGCCGTGGCCCGCGGCGAGGCGTACAGCCGGATCCGCACCGACACGGCGACCGACGCGCGGGTGTTGTCCGTGCGCTACCGGGACGGCCAGGCGCTGGTGCTCGCCCAGTCGCTGCGGCCGACCAAGGAGCAGCTCACCGACCTGTCGCTGGTGCTGTTCCTGATCGGCGGCGCCGGCGTGGTGGTCGCCGCGCTCGCCGGGACCGCCGTGGCCCGCACCGGCCTGAGCCCCGTGCAACGCCTCACCCGCGCCACCGAAAGGGTCGCCCAGACCGGTGACCTGCGCCCGATCCAGGTCGAGGGCGACGACGAGCTGGCGCGGCTGTCGCACAGCTTCAACCTGATGCTCGCCGCGGTCGCCGACGCGCAGGAACGTCAGCGCAGGCTGGTCGCCGACGCCGGCCACGAGCTGCGCACGCCGCTGACGTCGCTGCGGACGAACCTGGAGCTGCTGCTGGCCGCGGAACGTCCGGGCGCCCCGACACTGGCCGAGGAGGACCGCTCGGAGATCCACGACGACCTGCGGGCCCAGCTCGACGAGCTGACCCAGCTGATCGGCGACCTGGTGGAGCTGGCCAGGGAGGACGCCCCGCCGGCGACCCGCGAGCAGGTGGACATGGTCGAGGTGGTCGAGCGGGCGTTGGACCGGGCAAGGCGGCGGGCGAGCGACGTGCACTTCGAGGTCGACCTGCGCCCGTGGTTCCTGCTCGGCGAGCCGGCCGCGTTGGAGCGGGCGGTGCTGAACCTGCTGGACAACGCGGTGAAGTTCAGCCCTGCTGGCGGGACGGTGCGGGTGGAGCTGCGGCCGGCGGGGGACGGGTACGCGTTCCTGCAGGTCGCGGACGCCGGGCCGGGGATCAACGACGCGGACCTGCCGTACGTGTTCCACCGGTTCTACCGGTCGGACGAGGCGCGCACACTGCCCGGATCCGGGCTCGGCCTGGCGATCGTGAAGAGCGCGGCGGAGCGGCACGGCGGTCAGGTGTACGCGGGCCGGTCGGCGGACGGCGGCGCGCTGATGGCGGTGCGGTTGCCGGGGGCGTCGTCGATGATGTCTCCGATGAGCTGAACTCACCGGCTCCGCATAGGTTGGTCTCAGGCCGTTCTCAGGACCAGCACGCAAGGTGATGACATGACCGAGGACAACCGGGACCCGAGTCCCGAGGAGCCGGCCCGGTCGGAGCCCGCAGCCCCGGCCCCCGGCGCCGAGCCAGCTGCCGGTGCCGCCGACCCCGGTGCCCCACGCGCCGCCGACCAGCCGTCGCCGCCCGAGCCCGCCCGGCCGGCCGAGCCCCCTTCGGGATCGACGCCCGGCCTGACGTTCGGTTCACCTGACCCTGTGGCTGGCTCGCCCGGCCCGGTTCCCGGTTCTTCCGACTCCGTGTCGGGCTCGTCCGGTCCGGTGTCCGGCTCGCCCGGCCCGGTTCCCGGTTCTTCCGACTCCGTGGCCGGCTCGCCCGGTCCGGTGCCCGGTTCGGCTGACCAGGTGTCCGGTTCGCCCACGCCCGGCGCCGGCTGGACGCCTGGTTCGTCGCCCTACGGCGGCCAGCCCGGCTCGCCGTACGCCCGTCCGAGTTCGGCGTCGTTCGGCGACGACACGTCGACTCCGCCGCGAGGTTTCGCCCCGCACGGCGAGGGCGTCCTGTTCGGCACCGCCGTCAACCAGGGCGGTGCCCGGCCGCGGACGGCAGGCTACCCGTCGATGGGCCCGCCGACCGGGGTCCAGCCGCAGGTGCCCGAGCAGCGCAGGGCACGCAACGGTCTGGTCGCCGGCGTGACGGTGCTCGCCCTGCTCGTCGGCGGTGGTGCCGGCGCGGTCGGCGGGTACGTCGTGTCGGAGAACAACGACTCGGCGCCGGTCACGAACGCGCTCGACCGTCCGCCGCCGGCGGAACGGACTTCCACCGCCCCGTCGGGTTCGATCGAGGCGGTGGCGGACAAGGTGCTGCCGTCCGTGGTGCAGTTGCAGGTGCGTGGCGGGTCCTCGGCAGGGGAGGGTTCCGGCTTCGTGATCAGCTCGGACGGGCTGATCGTCACCAACAACCACGTCGTCGAGGCCGCCGCGGACGGTGGCCAGATCGTCGCCGTGTTCCAGGACGGCAGCACCGCCGCCGCGGAGATCGTCGGCCGCGACCCGACGTCGGACGTGGCCGTGGTGCGCGCCGACAAGACCGGGCTCCAGGCGGTCGAGCTGGGTCGCTCCGACGACCTGCGCGTCGGCGAGACGGTGGTGGCGATCGGGTCGCCGTTCGAGCTGTCCGGCACCGTGACGTCCGGCATCGTGAGTTCGCTGCACCGCCCCACCAGGGCCGGCGGCGAGGACGGCTCCCAGGCCACGGTCCTGGACGCGATCCAGACGGATGCCGCGATCAACCCCGGCAACTCCGGTGGCCCGCTGGTCAACATGCAGGGCCAGGTCGTCGGCATCAACTCGGCCATCTACAGCCCCACCCAGAGCGGTTCGGTCGGCATCGGCTTCGCGATCCCGATCAACCAGGCCAGGCGGGTCGCCGACCAGATCGTCGAAACCGGCCAGGCGACCCAGACCGTCCTCGGCGTGACCGTCCGCGACGGCGACCAGGGCGGTGCGCAGATCGTCGAGGTCACCCCCAACGCGCCGGGCGCGAAGGCCGGCCTGGAACCCGGCGACGTCGTCACCAAGCTCGACGAACGCCGAATCGACACCTCGGACGCGCTGGTCGCCGCGGTTCGCGCCCACGCCCCCGGGGACAAGGTCCGACTCGAGTTGGACAACGGTTCGCGCACGGTTGAGGCAACACTTGC
This sequence comes from Actinophytocola gossypii, assembly GCF_025165815.1. Taxonomy (GTDB): domain Bacteria; phylum Actinomycetota; class Actinomycetes; order Mycobacteriales; family Pseudonocardiaceae; genus Actinophytocola; species Actinophytocola gossypii. The sequence goes on from NZ_JAFFZE010000006.1 coordinate 593,079, forward strand.
CGGACAGCCGGTCGAAACTGAATGATTAGCGTGGGCAAATCCCACCCATGACGCTCGGCCCCAGGACAGGGGCCGAGACCAACCCCGGCTCGATGCCCCCGAGCCGGAAGAGCTCCTCGAGGGCTCTGCGAACGGCGCCGCACGCGGACGGTCAACCCCTCGCTCGCCCGCGTGCGGCGCCTCGCACGACCACAGTCCGATCGGAATCCTGGTCGGTGTCGGTACCGTCGGCCGCGTGAGGCATACCGCGATCGTGTTGCCGGGTGGGCGGTACGGGCCGCAGGCGCCCCTTCTCATGTATGCCGCCGATGCCGTCGAGGCTCGTGGCGGCTCCGTTCGCCACGTCACCTGGGATCCGCCCTACGAGCCCGGCGCCATCCCGCCTGACGACGTCACCTCCTGGGTCACCGCTCAGGTCCCGCCCGTCGACACCCGCCCGCTCCTCATCGGCAAATCGCTCGGTACCCACGCCGCCGTCGTCGCCGCCGAGCACCGGTTGCCGGCCGTCTGGCTCACCCCGCTGCTCACCGTCGCCCCGGTCGTCGACGCGCTCCGCCGCGCCACCGCCCCCGCCCTGCTCGTCGGCGGCACCGCCGACCGGTTCTGGGACGGCGACCTCGCCCGTGACCTCTCCCCGCACGTCCTCGAGATCGACGGGGCCGACCACGGGATGTACCTACCCGGCCCCCTTGCCGCCTCCGCCGCCGTCCTCGGGCAGGTCGTCACCGCCGTCGAGAGGTTCCTCGACGACGTGGTCTGGCCAGGCCACTGACCAGCACCCCCACCCACACCACGCCCAGCGCCACCGCCAACCCCAGCACGTAGTCCCGGTCGTGCAGGCCCGGGTTCTCCGGCACCCCGTACGGCCGCCACAGCAGCGGCACCGCCAGCACCACCAGCACCCCGCTCGACACCGCCCCCACCGCCACCGGCGCACGCCAGCGCTCCGGCACGAACCGGGCCACCGCCAACCCGACCACCCCGACCAGCGGCGCCACCACGGCGTCGTGCACCACCGGCCCCCCGGCGAACCACAGCAACGCCGGCACCGACACCGACTCCACCGCCAGCCACGCGCCCCAGGCCAGCGCCGCCACCCCCAGGACCGCCAACACGACCCGCACCTACGCCACCTCCAGCCGCGTGACCCACTTCGTCTGCAACACCCCGGGCCGGCTCGGCGCGATCAGCCGGCACGGGTACCCGTGGTCCGGCGACAGCACCTCGCCGTTCAGCCGCAGCGCGAGCAGCGTCCTCGGATCGTCCGAGTGCGTCCCCGGCAGCTCGCTCGTCCGGTACGCCCCGCGCTCCTCCAGCGACGACACCCGCACCCGCGCACCCGGCGCCACCCCCGCCAGCCGCAGCAGGTCGGCCACCGGCACGCCGGTCCACGTCGCGGACTGGCTCCACCCCTCCACGCACGCGATCGGCAGCGTCTCCGTCGACTGCGGCAGCGCCCGCAACTCGGCGAGGGAGAACTCCCGCATGCCCACGGTCAGCCGCCACGTGTCGTCGACCTCGGTCACGCCGGCGGCCCGCGCGGTGCGGTTCACCGGCACGCCCTGCGGACCACGCGCCGACCGCCAGGACAGCACCGACACGTCCCGCAGCGCCGGCACCGTCGCACCCGCCGTCGCCACCACCGCCACCCCGGTCGCCAGCCAGGTGCTGCGCAGGAACTGCCGCCGGGACAGCACCGGCGCCGGCTCGCGGTCCAGCCGGGACAGGCCGCGCCGCACGACCGGCAGCTTCACCGCCACGTGCACCAGCACCGAGCCGATCGCCACCCAGGCCACCGTGTGGTGCGCCTCGACGAACCCGAACCCCCACACGTAGTTCTGCGCCACGTTGAACAGCCCGGTGACCACCTCGAAGAACGCCGCTCCGGACAGCACCAGGATCGACGCCCGCTCCAGCGCGTGCGGCAGCGACCGCACCAGCGGCCGGCCGAACAGCTTCGGGTAGACGCTCCACAGCTTGGCCAGCAGCAGCGGAACCGACGCGACCCCGCTGACCACGTGCACGCCCTGCGTGATCCGGTACAGGTCGGCCGGCGCGGACGGCCAGTAGCTCCCGCGCTGGGCGAAGTGGCTCAACAACCCGGTCAGGAAACAGATCCCGAACGACACCCCCAGCCAGAGACCGATCCGCACGGTCACCCGCTCGTCGTGTGCGGCGCCACGAAACTCGGGAACACGCACCCTCATCGGCCCACCTCCGCGAACCAGCGGCCGCCCGCCGCGCGCACCCAGCCCGTCGACATACCGGCCTCCCCGGCGACGTCGGCCACCGCGTCCGCGGCCACCCACGCCCAGTCGAACCACCGGCCGCGCTCGGGGGTCGCCGTCGCCACCCGCACCCGCCCGTGCCGCACCCCGCCACCCGGCGGATCCACCTCGACCAGCGCGCTGCCCTTGTCGCACAACAGCTCCCGCACCCGGCGCAGCAGCCGGACCGGGTCGCCGCCGATGCCGATGTTGCCGTCGGCCAGCAGCGCGTGCCGCCACGTCCCCTCGCCGGGCTGCGGCTCGAACACGTCCCGCCGCACCGCGGGCGCGCCGGCCTCGGTCGCCAGCCGCACCGCCACCGGCGACACGTCCGTGCCCAGCGCCGGCACCCCGCGCGCCAGCAGCGCCGCGGTCAACCGTCCGGGCCCGCACCCGACGTCCAGCGTCGGGCCTGTGCAGTGCCGCAGCAGCAGCTCGTCGCCCGGTGACGGCGCCGCCCGCCACCGCTCGGTCGGCAACACGATCCGCTCACCCGTCGCCAGCTCCAGCCAGCACCGCCGGCCGAGCAGTCCGGGCGCGAACTCGTCCGCGGCGATCACGGTGTTCACGACGCCACCGCCGAGTACGCCCGGGCGAAGTGCGTGCCCGGCGCCGTCGCCGCCACCCGCGCGGCGTCCGCCATCGTGTCCACATCGGACATCGCGAGCAGCCGGCGCACCCGAAGACCCTTGCCACGCAGGGCGAACAGCGTCCGGCTGCCGGTGTCCGGGCGGGACGTCGGCACCGTGCGCAGCACCGACGCCGCGGCGGGGGAGCGCAGGCCGAGGCCCCACCAGCCGCCGTCGGTCGCCGGGCCGAGCACCGCGTCGGTGTCCTCGGCGAGCAGCCGCACCACCGCCCCGGTCAGCACCTCCGGCCGCAGCTGCGGGGTGTCCATGCCGATCTGGAACACCGGCACGCCCGGGAACAGCCCGCCCGCCTCCGCGTGCGCGTTAGCCAGCCGCTCGCCGAGGTCCGCGCCGCGCTGCGGGACGACCGTGCACGACGACAGCACCGCGGTCAGCTCCGCGGACCGCTCGGCCGCCGGCAGCGACCCGGTCATCGCCACCACCGGCAACGTCCCGGGCACCGCGAGCACCGCGGCCAGCGTGTCGAGCAGCGCCGCCGCGGCCAGCCCGGCCGCCACCCGGTCGCCGACCGACCTGGCCAGCCGGGTCTTCGCCAGCCCGGGCACGGGGGCCTTCGCCACCACCAGCAGGCACGCGTCCGGCGCCGTCATCGCAGCACCGCCGCCATGTCCCGGACCGCGCGCGCCGTGCCGCGCACCGAACCGGACACCTTCGACCGGGTGCCCGCCGCTCTCGGCCGGTACGGCACGTCCAGCTCCACCACCGGCCAGCGCGCCCGCGCCGCCCGCAACAGCAGCTCCAGCGGGTAGCCGAACGCCCGGTCGGTCACCCCGAGTTCCAGCAGGTCGCGTCGCCGGACCGCGCGCGCCGGAGCGATGTCGGACACCGGCACCCCCCGACGACGCAGCATCGCCGCCAGCACCCGGTTCCCGGCCCGTGCGTGCCACGGCCACACCCCGCGCGCCACCGGGACCCGGCGGCCGACCGCGAGCCGCGCCCCGTCGTTCACGGCCGCCACCAGCGCGACCAGCGACGCGGGGTCCAGCGACCCGTCGGCGTCGAGGAAGCAGACGGTTTCCGACCGGGCCGCGAGGAGTCCGGTGTGGACGGCGGCGCCGTAGCCCTTCCTCGGCTCGCGCAGCACGACCGCGCCGTGCTCGGCGGCGACCTCGGGCGAGCCGTCGGTGGAGCCGTTGTCCACCACGATCGGTCGGTAGCCGGCGGGCATCGCCGCCAGCACCCCGGGCAGTGCGGCGGCCTCGTCCAGGCACGGCAGCACCACGTCGACAGCGTTCATGCGAACGAAGCTAGGTCCACCCGGGACGGACGGAAAGCGTTGCGGCGCTTACCGAAGTATGACGTCGCCCGAGTTCTTACCGAGTGCTGACGGATCGCCGCCGCACCGCGCGCGGATCCGCCGGGCGGCCTACGGTCCACCCCGTGACCACCGCCGTGACCCGCCAGGAGGCGACCAGCACCGGACACCGTGCCGACCTCGTCGCCGGTGCCTGCGCGCTGCTGCTGGTGGCCGCCGCGCTCGTGGTCGGCATGCTCACCGGCGCCCGGCTCCACGGCGGCGAGCGGTTCCCGGGCGCGTCGCCGAGCTTCGGCGAGTACCCGGTCCTCGGCCACCTGTCCCCGCACGTCGGCCCGGGCACGCTGCTGGCCGTGCTGGTCGCCGCCGCCGTGGTCGCCTGGGGTCCGGCGCTCGCCGAACGGCTGCGCTGGCGGGCGGTGCTCGCGGTCGCGTACCTGACGTCGGTGGCGTGGATCCTCGCGCTGGCGCTGGTGGACGGGTGGCGGCCGGGCGTGGTGCACCGGCTGGAGACCCGCGAGGAGTACCTGCACGAGGTGCCCGGGATCACCGACATCCCGGCGATGCTCCGCGAGTTCGCCGCCAGGATCCCGGCCGGGCAACCGGACTCGTGGACCACGCACGTGTCCGGCCACCCGCCGGGCGCCACCCTGACCTTCGTCTGGCTGGACCGCATCGGGCTCGGCGGCCCGACCGCGGCCGCGTTGTTCTGCGTCGCGGTCGCCGGCCTGGTCGCGGTCGCCGTGCCGGCCACGGTGGCCGTCCTCGGCCGCGTCGACCAGGCCCGCGCCGCGATCCCGTTCGGGTGCCTGCTGCCGGGCGCGGTGTGGCTCGGGGTCTCCGCGGACGCCATGTTCGCCGGGGTCGCCGCCGTCGGCGTGCTGCTGTTCGCGCTCGGCGCGGCCCGGCGCCGGTGGTGGCTGTGCGCGGCGGGTGGCGCGGTGCTCGGCTGGTCGGTCTTCCTGTCCTACGGGCTGGTGCTGATGGCACCGGTCGCGCTGGCGGTGGTGCTGGTGACGCGGTGCTGGCGGGCGCTGGCCTACGCGGTGCCGGCCGCGCTGGCGGTCGCCGGGGTGTTCGCGCTGGCCGGGTTCTGGTGGCTGGACGGCTACGACCTGCTGGTGCGGCGGTACCACGACGGCATCGCCTCGGCCCGGCCGTACTGGTACTGGGTGTGGGCGAACCTGGCCTGCCTGGCGCTCGCCGTCGGCCCCGCGGTCGCCGCCGGACTGCGGCGGACGGCACCGGAGTTCCTGGTGCCGCGTCCGTCGCCGGTGCCCGCGCTGGCCCGCGGCGCGGCGCTCGCGGTGCTGGCCGCGGACCTGTCCGGGCTGTCGAAGGCGGAGACCGAGCGGATTTGGCTACCGTTCGCGGTGTGGCTGGCGGTGGCCGCCGCCACGCTGCCGGGCGGGTCCCGGCGGTGGTGGCTGGCCGCCCAGGCCGCGACCGCGCTCGCGGTCAACCATGTGCTGCTGACGAACTGGTAGGTGAGGATGAACGCGCCGTCGAGGGTGCTCGTCGTGGACGACGACCTCACCGTCCGGGACGTGGTGCGCCGCTACCTGGAGCTCGCCGGGCACCAGGTGGCGCTCGCCGACAACGGCGAGGACGCGCTGGCCTGGATCGCGCGGAACGAGCCCGACCTGGTGGTGCTCGACCTGATGCTGCCCGGCATCGACGGCCTCGAGGTGTGCCGGCGGCTCCGGGCGACCAGCGCGGTCCCGGTGGTGATGCTGACCGCGCTCGGCGAGGAGGAGAACCGGATCGCCGGCTTGCAGCTGGGCGCCGACGACTACGTGACCAAGCCGTTCAGCCCCCGCGAGCTGGCCCTGCGGGTGTCGTCGGTGCTGCGTCGCGCCGCCGCCCCGCCCGCCGCGGCCGCCAGGGTGCTGACCGACGGCGACCTGCGCGTCGACCTTCCCGCCCGCACGGCGTCCCTCGGTGGCGCGGAGCTGGCGCTGACCACCAGGGAGTTCGACCTGCTGGCGTTCCTGCTGTCCCACCCGGGTGAGGCGTTCACCCGCGAACAGCTGTTGGAACGGGTGTGGGGCTGGGACTTCGGCGACCAGTCCACTGTGACCGTCCACGTGCGACGGTTGCGGGAGAAGATCGAGCCCGCCCCCGCGAAGCCGAGGCGGATCGCGACCGTGTGGGGGGTGGGGTACCGCTATGACGCCGCACCGTAGCCAGATGATCGACCCGAGCGAGTCGTTCGGCGAGCTGCTCACCCACGCCCTGCACATCCTGCCGGTGGCGCTCGCGCTGGTCCTCCCGGTGGTCGCGCTCGGGGCCGGGGTCCTCTACTGGGTCCGCCGGGGCTCGCTGACCACGACGATGACCGTGCTGGTGCTGGTCCCGGTGGTCGCGTTGATGGCCGGGGTGCTGGGCGTCAGCGGCTTCATGTTCAACGCGACCCTGACCACGATGGCGCTGGTGTGCCTGCTGGTGGTGCTGGTGACGCTGCCCGTGGCGCTGCTCCTCGGCCACGCGATCGCCCGGCGGAGCGTGTGGGAGCGGGAGGCCCGCGAGCGGGAACGCGCGGCGGAGGCGTCCCGCCGCGAGCTGGTCGCCTGGATCAGCCACGACCTGCGCACCCCGCTGGCCGGCATCCGCGCTATGGCCGAGGCGCTGGCGGACGGCGTGGTGTCCTCGCCAAGGGAGGTCGCCGGCTACGCCACCCGGATCGGCGGGGAGAGCAGGCGCCTGGCCGGCATGGTCGACGACCTGTTCGAGCTGTCCCGCATCACGGCGGGCGCGCTGCGGCTGACCATGTCGCAGGTGGCGCTGGGGGAGGTGGTGAGCGACGTGCTGGCCGCCCAGGCGCCGATCGCGCAACGCAAACGGGTGCGGGTCGCGGCCGAGGCGGCCACCGAGCCGGTGGTGTTGGGCAGCGACCCGGAGCTGGCCCGGGTGGTCCGCAACCTGGTCTCCAACGCCATCCGGCACACCCCGCCCGACGGCACGGTGGCGGTCCAGCTCGGCGTCGACGGCCACGACGCGGTGCTGTCCGTCGCCGACGGCTGCGGCGGCATCCCGGACGCCGAGCTGGACCGCGTGTTCGACGTGGCCTTCCGCGGCTCGGCCGCCCGCACCCCGACCCTGACTCCCGACGCGCAGCCCGGTGCCGGTCTGGGCCTGGCGATCGCGAAGGGCCTGGTGGAGGCCCACCGCGGCCGGATCGCCGCCCGCAACCAGGGTCCTGGCTGCCGCTTCGAGGTCCGCCTGCCGCTGGCCGTCCGGTGACCGCGCTACCGGCGTCCGACGGCCGGTTCAGCGCGTGAAGTAGCCGGCCACGTCGGCGATCAGGTCGACCGTGCCGGCGTTGTTGTACAGCCACACCTCGCCGTCCGGGCCGACCGAGGTCGACGCCAGGTTCGACGCGGTCTGGCCGCGGACGAGGTTCAGGTTCGAGGCGCCGGGGCGGGCCGGGGTGGCCGACGTCCTCGGGTGCGCCGTGACGTACGTGGCGGTGCTCGGGGAGACGCCGGTCAGGTTGACCACCGCGCCGGTGACGTCGGCGGTGTCCGTGGTGTCCAGCGCGATCGAGTGGCCGGTGCCGCCGGTGGGCACCCAGGTCACCGCCTTGGTCCGGGTGTCGAGCAGCCGCCACGGCGTGACCGCGACGAACGACGAGCCGGCGCCCGGGGCGTACCAGCCGGCCAGGTCGGCGAGCAGGTCCACCGTGCCCCAGTGGTTGTACAGGTCGACCGCCCGGTCGTCGCCCAGCTTGACCGTGACCAGGTTCGGGGTGGCGTTCGCGTCGGCCAGGTTGAGGTTCGACACCGCCGGTCGCGGCTGCCCGGACGGCCAGGCCGAGACGTAGGTGGTGCCCGTCGCGCCGACGCCGGTCAGGTTCAGCGTCACCGCCGTCGCGTCCGCCGGGACGAACGGCGCCAGGTCCAGGGTGCGGGTGGTGCGCGTGCCGAGCGGTGCACCCGGCCGGGTGTCGAGCACCCGCTCGGGCGCCTGCGGCGTGAACAGCCCGGTCGCGTCGGTCGCGTACCAGCCGGCGAGGTCGGCGAGCAGGTGCGTGTTCCCGTTGTGGTTGTACAACCGGACCTGGCGGTCGGCCCCGACCTTGACCGTCACCAGGTTGGGGCGCGTCTCGTCCCCGGTCAGGTTCAGGTTGGACACGGAGGGTCGCGGTGCTCCGTTCGGCCACACCGTCACGTACGTCGCCGCCGACGCGAGGCCGGTGACGTTCAGGACCGCCGCCGTCGCGGTGGCGGGCAGCCGTCCGGAGAGGTCGAGCGTGACGCTGCCGCGCGGCCCCAGCGGGGTGCGGGTGCCGACGCCGACCGCGTTGCGGGTGTCCAGCACGCGCACCGGGTCGGTCGCGGTGTAGCCGGCGGGGTCGGCGGCCTGGGTGGCGAGCGCGCTCAGGGTGGCCTCGCCGCCGCTGATGTAGTTCAGGTCGGTGGCCGCGGCGATGCCTGGCACGGAGCCCTGGTTGGTGTACTGCCACATCGTGTAGTCCGGCCACCCCGGCGGCATGGTCGGCGTACTCGCGTACGAGGCGACCCACAGCGGGTGGCCGGCGAACGCGGAGGTCCCGCCGGTGCAGTCGCGCCACCAGCTCGCGCTGGTGTAGATGATGGCGTCGACGCCGGTGCGGCGCTTGACCTCGGCCAGGAAGTCCCGGATCCAGGCCACCATCTGCGCGTCGCTCAGGCCGTAGCACGCGTCGGTGCCGTCGTCGCCGACGTACGGGTTGGCCTCGACGTCCAACGCGGGCGGCAGCGTGTCGCCGTCCTGCCGGTAGGCGGCCCGGTCGAGGAAGTAGTCCGCCTGTTCGGTCCCGTTGCTCCAGTTCGGAATGGCGAAGTGGTAGGCGAAGGTGTACATGCCGGCCGCGGCGGCGCCCGCCCGGTCGCCGGCGTAGTACGGGTTCGTGTAGTAGGTCCCCTCGGACGCCTTGATCGAGACCGACCGGTAGCCCGCGCCGGCGACCTGGCCCCAGTCGATCGCGGCGCCGTTCGGGTGCTGGTGGCTGGCGACGTCGATCCCCTCGACATCGGCGGCCGCCATCGCCGGCGGGTTCTCGGCGCGCTCCTCGTCCAGTTCGGCGGTGGTCCGGGGACTGTGCGTGTTGTCGACGTTGTCGCGCTCGACGCCGCCGGTCACGATCGGCGCGCCGCTCGCCACCGGGGCGATCGCCACGAGCACACCCGCCGCGAGCGCGGCCGCCAGAACGCCGCCCAGGACACGCCCAGCCACATCGACCCCCAGATCGTCCGAGTTCGTCGATCTTGTATCGCTCGGGGCCGGCGGAAGTTACACCGATCCGGTGACGGCGGCGGGTGCCCGCAGCGGGGCCGACGCGAACTCCGCGATCCCCCGCGCGAACGGCGTCCTGGCCGTGAACCCCAGCAGTTTCCTGGCCCTGGCCGGATCGGCCACCACGTGGCGAACATCACCCGGCCGGGCGCCGCCCACGACCCGAGGGCTGGGCCCGTCACAGGCCGAGGCCAGCTCGGTGGCCATGTCCAGGACGGTGTGCGGTTCGCCGGAGCAGACGTTCACGGCGGTCAGCGCGCCGGACGGAGCCGCGGACTCGCCGGTCTCGCCGGTCTCGCCGGTCTTGCCGGTCTCGTCGGTCTCGCCGGTCTCGACGGCGAGGGCGTTGGCCAGCGCGACGTCGGTGACGTGCACGAAGTCCCGGAGCTGGCGGCCGTCCTCCAGCACGGTCGGCGCCTCGCCACGCCGCAGGGCGGAGCGGAACAGCGAGGCCACGCCGGCATAGGGGGTGTCGCGGGGCATCCGGGGCCCGTAGACGTTGTGGTAGCGCAGGGCCAAGACGGCGCCGCCGGTCTGCCTGGCCCACGCCGAGGCCAGGTGTTCCTGAGCTGCCTTCGTGGCGGCGTAGGTGCTGCGAGGGTCGATGGCCGCGTCCTCGCCGACCAGGGCGGGGGTCAGGTCGGCCCCGCAATCCGGACAAAGCGGCTCGAACCGCCCCCGTTCCAGGTCGTCCGGATGGCGAGGCCCAGGCCGAACCTCGCCATGATTGGGGCACCGATAACGACCCTCGCCGTAGACGACCATCGAGGAGGCCAGCACGAGCCGCCGCACCCCGACCCGATGCATGGCCGCGAGCAGCACCGCGGTGCCGTAGTCGTTGTGCAGGGCGTAGTCCGGGGCGTCCGAAGGATCGAGCCCGTGCCCCACCACGGCGGCCTGATGACAGACGACGTCGACCCCGCGCAGCAGGCGGGCGAGCAACTCCCCGTCCCGAACGTCCCCGACGACGAGGTGCGTGTCCGTCGGCTGTGGACCGTGTGCCTTGGGTGAAAGGTTGTCAAGCAGCACGGTGTCATGGCCGCGTTCGGCCAGGCTGTCCGCGACGTGGGAGCCGACGAACCCGGCCGCACCGGTGATCAGAACGCGCATGCCGTCGACGGTATGGCGGGTGGTGGTCTGCCGAGCCGTTTGAGGTCGCCGCGTCACCGAATCGTCAGATGTCCCCACGCGGCGCGGCCTTTCCACGAACGAGTGGCCGACCCGACTACGGTGGGAGACATGGAACGCAGCGCGCAGCGGCTCGGCAGGGCCCTCATCGTGATCGTCGACGACCGGGTGGCCCATGGGGAGCACGAGGATTCGGTCGGCCCGCTGGTCACCGAGCTGCTCGAGGAGAACGGTTTCATCGTCGACGGCATCGTCGCGGTGGCCGGGGAGACCGTGGACATCCGCAACGCGCTGAACACCGCCGTAATCGGCGGCGCCGACCTGGTGATCACGGTAGGCGGAACCGGCGTCTCCCCCCGAGACGTGACCCCCGACGCGACCCAGGGCGTCCTGGACCGCCCCATCCCAGGCATAGCCGAGGCGATCCGCTCGTCCGGCCTGGCCGCAGGCGCGGTCGACGGCGGCATCTCCCGTGGGCTCGTCGGCATCTCCGGCAGCACCCTGGTCGTGAACCTGGCCGGCTCCCGCACCGCCGTCAGGGACGGCATGGCGACCCTGTCGTCCCTGGTCCCCCACGTGATCGACGAGCTGTCCGGATTGGACGCCACGTAGAAGCCCGGTCTCGGTTCAGCCCAGCCCCAGCCCGGTCTCGATCTCGGCTCTCACTCCCGGCGCCGATCTCGTCCCCGTCCGGCGCGCCCGCTGAAGCGCAACCCGGCCATGGCCCAGCGCCGCCTGGCCCGCTGTGGCCCTGGTCCGGCTCGGGCCGACTCAGCGTGGCTCGGCTCGGCTCGGTTCGGCGTGGTCCGGCTCGGTTCGGCGTGGTCCGGCCCGGCGTGGCTCGGCTCGGCTCGGTTCGGCGTGGTCCGGCCCGGCGTGGCTCAGCCCGGCTCGGCTCGGCGTGGTCCGGTTCGGCGTGACTTGGTTCGGCTCGGTCCGGTTCGGCGTGGCCCGTTCAGCGCGGCCGGTTCGGCGTGGCCGGCCCGCCCGGCCGATGTGGTCCGGTACGACGTGGCGTGGGCTGGCGTGACCCGGAGGCTGCATGGTTCGGCCCCGACGTGGACCCCGCCCGACGTTGCGCGGCCTGACGAGGCCCATCCCGACGTTGCGCGGGCTGACGAGGCCCATCCCGACGTTGCGCGGGCTGACGAGGCCCCATCCCAACGTTGCGTGGGTTGGCGCGGGACGTGCCGGTTCCGGCCCGGTCTTGGGTCGGTTCCGGTTCGGTCGGGGTCCGATCCGGTCTCGAGTGCCGATTCCGGCTTCGATCCAGGTCTCAGTCCCGGTCGTGATGCGGCGGGCGGTTCCGCTCGTACCACGCGTCGCGGTCGCCGGACGGGTGCTCGGGTTCGCGCTCGTCGGACGTGGTGGCCGGGAGCACGTCGCCGAAGATCTCGTCCAGGTTCGGGCGGGTCGGCTGGCGACGTCGCTGGTCACGTCCCGGTTGGTCCCGCTGGTCCCGCTGGTTCGGCTCGTCGGTCACCTCCTCATGGTCTCGTACGTGGCACGGCTTGCGGCGGAGCCGTGCACCTGCCGGTGAACGCGCGGCGCGGTCGAGCGGCCTCGTGCGCGCTCGCGCGTCGACACCGCCGCACACTCCCGCAGTCGAGGTGACGGGGCCTTACCCGTCGTGGTCGCCGCCTCCCACCGCGCATGCGACACGGTCAGACAGGCGACCTCGCGCGTGTCACCGGTGTCGGCGGTCAGCTCGCCGTTGACGCCGGTGGGCGGCCATGCGTGCGCGTGGTCACCGGAGTCGACCGGAAGGGCGAGCCCGTCGTCGTGGCGTCGGCCGGGCTCCTCGCGGGCGCCTTGCTCTGTCGCTGACCGGGGCGCCCTCGTGGTAGGCGGCTGTTTCAGGAGCCGCGGTTTGGCGGGTAGCCGCCCTGGTCGCCAGGAGGCTGGTGGGGCGGCTGTTGGACCGGTGGTGGCTGGGTCGGTGGTTGCTGGGTCGGCGGGGCTTGGGTCGGTGGCTGTTGGTTCGGTGGTGGCTGGTTCGGTGGCTGTTGGGTCGGTGGGGCTTGGGTCGGTGGTTGCTGAGCCGGTGGGGCTTGGGACGGGGCCTGCTGCATGGGCGGTGCCTGGGTGTGTGGCTGCTGGAGCGGGGGCTGCTGCGGGGGCATCGGCCCGGGAGGTGCCTGTTGGGGTGGGCTCTGCTGGGCGAATCCGTGCTGGGGTGTGGGCTGGGAATGGGACAGGCCGGACTGCTGCTGGAGCAGGTCGCGGATCTCGGTCAGGAGTTCGATGTCGGTGGGCTCGGACGGGCCCGGTTCCTCGCCCCGCTTTCGGCGTTCCTGGACCTTCTTCATCGGGAAGACGAGCAGGAAGTACACCACCGCCGCGACGATCAGGAAGTTGAGCATGGCCGTGATCACGGCGGCGAAGTCGATTCTGGACGCCTCGTTGCCGGCGACGATGGTCCACGACAGACCGCTGACGTTCGTGCCCCCGATCGCGGCGATCAGTGGCTGGATCAGATGCTCGGTGATCGACGTGATGATCGCCGTGAACGCGGTACCGATCACCACCGCGACCGCCAGGTCCACCACGTTGCCGCGCATCAAGAAGTCCTTGAACCCCTTCAGCACGATGTCTGCTCCTTGTCCCTCGTCGGAAGCGAATCTCGGCAGCCGTGCTCGTCGAGCACCCGACCACTAGCGCAGCGTAACCGCGACCGGCTGTCCCAACGACACGGACGCGAGGCGAGTCGCATCCGCACGTGGCACGGCGATCACCACCAGCCGGCCGGAGCGGTCGGCGTCGGCCGGGGGCTCCGCACGGACCGTGACGACGGTGGCGTTCGCGGCGAGCAGCACACCGGCGGTCGCGCTGTCCGGGGAAACCGTCACCACGTCCACTCGCGCCCCGGGCGTGAGCAGGGCGGCCACCTGGGGATCGGCCAGCCGCACCGGCACGGCGACCGCCGACGGGTCGCCGGTGGCGAGGCGGCTGTTCTCCCGGCCGACGAGCCGGGTGCTGGTGAGCGGCTCGCCGCGGGACGCGGCGCCCGCCAGCACTCGACCGGTCGCCTGCTCGGCGGTGGTCAGTGCGGTGGCGGGGCGTAAGGACTCGGGGGCGCGGACGATCCGGACATCGTCGGGGCGCAGGCTCGAACCCGGCGCCAGGTCGCGGGCGGCGACCAGCATCGGCACCGTCGGCTCACCTCGGGCCTGGGGCGGTGGGCGTACCACCAGCACCGCGGCCAGCAGCACGAGCAGCGCGGCGACGACCCGGCGCGGCGCGAGCAGGCGTGGCCAACCGCGGGCGGCGGTCAGTTGGCGGAGGCGGTCCCTGGTGAGGGGCGTCAGTGCGGATCTCATGTCCGCGACGTTATGGCGGAAACGCGGGATGTGCGGAGGTCAGGGCGCTTCCTGTGGACAACTGGGCCTGGTGGCGCGGTTGTGGATAACTCGGATCGTCAGGACGCGACCGCGGCCTTGCTCGTGGTACTGCTTGACGAGGACGACGAGCTCGATGACGAGGACGGGCTCGACGAGGAAGCAGACGACGACGAGGAAGAAGTGGAGGTGGTCGACTCGGACTTGCTCTCGGACGAGGACGAGGTCGACGAGGACTCCGGCTTGCCGGAGGCCGACGAGGACGACTCCGAGCGGCTGTCGTTGCGATAGAAGCCACTGCCCTTGAACACCACACCGACCGAGCCGTAGAGCTTGCGGAGCTGGCCGGAGCACTCCGGGCACTCGGTCAGCGAAGCATCGCTGAAGGACTGCACCGCCTCGAAGCGGTGCTCGCAAGCCTTGCATGCGTACTGGTAGGTGGGCACGGGCCGTTCCTTCCCCGGTTCTGGCACTCGACTCGGGAGAGTGCTAAGGCCATTCTGCGACAGCGCGCGCCCGGAGTGCAAACATCCTCAAGCGATCCTGCCGACATCACACGACCGGATACGTCACACGAACCGGAGCAGACCCCGGTTCGGCGTGAGCACCGCCGTCATCCGCACGTCGTGGGGCTCACTCGGCAGGGCCTCGAAGATCTCCTGGTCGCGCACGATGGCCACCAGCTCGGTGCCGTTGGTCGCGAGTGGAAGCGACTGGTCGTAGTGGCCGGCACCCCGTCCGAGCCGGATCCCGTTGCGGTCCACGGCGAGCGCGGGCACCAGCACCATGTCCGCGATCCGCAGGGCGGTGACGCCGAGCAACTCGCCGTTCGGCTCACGCAGCCCGTACGGGCCCGGAACCAGCGAGTCCTTACCCGCATACCAGCCCCATTCGAGGGGTCCTTGACTGGTGACCACCGGCAACAGCACCCGCGCGCCGAAGTCGTTCAGCTCGTCCAGCATCTGGACCGAGCCGGGCTCCGAGGCGATCGGGACGAAGGCACAGACGGTGTGGCCGGGTCGCACGACCCGACCGCTGGTCAGGTGGCTGGACAGGGAGATGGCCTCTGCGAACCGGACGCTTGCCGGCACCCGGCGGCGCTCGGAGAGCAGCTCCTTGCGCCACCGCCACTTCGTCAACGCGGCTGTCGGTTCGCGATCACTCCCAGGCCGGGCCACGACATGAGGTTAGGCTGGCTGTCCATGGCGCCATCTACCGCAGTCAGTTCCGAACCCGGTTCCGCGTCCGTCAGCGGCATCAGAACGGCCATCGTGCCGGCCGCCGGGCTCGGTACCCGTTTCCTGCCCACGACCAAGGCAGTGCCGAAGGAACTGCTGCCGGTCGTGGACACACCGGGAATCGAGTACGTCGCCGCCGAGGCCGCCGAGGCGGGCGCGAGCCGGCTGGTGATCGTGACCTCACCGGGCAAGGACGCCGTCGCCCAGTACTTCCAGTCCCAACCCGATCTCGAGGACACCCTCGAGCGGCGGGGGAAGACCGACCTGCTGGCCAAGGTGCGCCGCGCACCCGGCCTGCTGTCGGTGGAGACCGCGATCCAGGAGGAGGCACTCGGACTCGGGCACGCCGTGAGCTGCGCCGAGCCCAACCTGAACCCAGACGACGACGTGGTGGCCGTGCTGCTGCCCGACGACCTGGTCCTGCCGACCGGCGTCCTCGGGCGGATGGCCCGCGCCCGCGCCGAGCACGGTGGCACCGTGCTGTGCGCGTTCGACATCCCGAAGGAGCAGATCTCCGCCTACGGGGTCTTCGACGTCGAGGACACCGACGACGCCGACGTCAAGAAGGTCGTCGGCATGGTGGAGAAGCCGAAAGTCGAGGACGCCCCCTCGACCTTCGCGGCGGCCGGCCGCTACCTGCTCGACCGGGCCGTGTTCGACGCGCTCAAGCGGATCACGCCGGGCGCGGGCGGCGAGTTGCAGCTCACCGACGCGGTCGCGATGCTGATCACCGAAGGGCACCCCGTGCACGTCGTGGTGCACCGCGGCGGACGTCACGACCTGGGCAATCCTGGTGGTTTCCTGCGTGCCGCCGTGGACTTCGCGCTCGCTCACCCCGAGTATGGGCCTGAGCTGCGCGAGTGGTTGCGCGGGCGCGTGCAGGAATAACGACACAGGGCGGGGTCGGGAATGAGGTCAGTCGACGAGCAGCTCGGCAGGGCACTTGCCGCCGCCGTCCGGCCCGCGCCGGTGCGGGTGGCCATCTCCGAGGCGCAGGGCCTGCTCTGCGCCGAGGAGGTCGTCGCCGAGCACGCGCTGCCCGGCTTCGACCAGGCGGCCGTGGACGGCTACGCCGTGCGCAGCGTGGACGTGCAGGCCGCCGGCACCGAGCCGGTGCTGCTGCCGGTCGTCGGCGAGATCCCGGCCGGGTCGCGCCAGCCCCGGCGGCTGCAGCCCGGCCAGGCGGTCCGCGTCGACACCGGCGCACCGCTGCCGACGCTCGCCGACGCCGTCGTGCCGATCGGCTACACCGACGGTCACCAGGCCCGGGTGACCGTCAACCAGCCGGTGCCCTCGGCCGCGTTCGTCCGGCGCACCGGCGAGGACGTGCAGACCGGCGACGTCGCGGTGCGCCGCGGCGCGCCGATCGGCGCCGCCCAGGTCGGACTGCTCGCCGCGGTCGGCAAGTCGAAGGTGCTGGTCTACCCGAGGCCACGGGTGTCGATCATCTCGCTGGGCGACGAGCTGATCGACGTCGACCGGACCCCTGGCCAGGGGCAGGTCTACGACGTCAACTCGTACTCGCTCGCCGCCGCCGCCCGCGACGCCGGGGCCGAGGTGAACCGGGTCGGGATCGTGTCGAGCGACAGCCGGCGGCTGCGCGAGACCGTCGAGGGCCGGCTGCTGCTCAGCGAGATCGTCGTGATCGCCGGCGGCGTCGGCGGCGAGCTGGCCGAGGAGATCCGCTCGGCCCTGTCCGACCTCGGCGACATCGACATGACCAGGGTCGCCATGCACCCCGGCTCGGTGCAGGGGTTCGGCCGGCTCGGCCCGGACGCCGTGCCGACCTTCCTGCTGCCGTCCAACCCGATGAGCGCGCTGGTCGTCTTCGAGGTCATGGTGCGGCCGCTGATCCGGGCCGCGCAGGGCAAGCGCAACCCGCACCGCCGGCAGATCACCGCCCGGCTGCTGTCCCCGATCGCGTCGGTCAAGGGCCGCCGGGGGTTCCTGCGCGGCCAGCTGCTGCGCGACGAGAGCAACGGCGAGTACCTCGCCCAGCCGCTCGGCATGTCCGGCTCCCACCTGCTCGCGTCGCTCGCCGAGGCGAACTGTTTGATATTGGTGGACGACGAGACCACCGAGATCGTCCTCGGTGAAGAGGTACAGGTCAGTTTCCTGGCACAACGTGGCTGAAGGGACGCCCGCGGGGTGAGTTGGTCGGTGCCGCAGGGGCGGCATCCCGGTTGGCCGGCCAGGTTGGGGCCGCTGCGCGTGCCCGCCGGGGTGGTCGAGGTGCGCGCCCCCAAGCTGTTCGACGCGACCGCGTGGAGCCGGGTGCGCCGGCGCGACCGCCTGCACCTGGAGAGCTGGGAGCCGACGGTCCCCGGCAACTGGAACGACAACAACGCCACCCTCGCCTGGCCCGGCCAGTGGTCCACCCTGCGCGGGCTCGGCCGCCGTGGCATGTCCCTGCCGTTCGTGATCCTCGTGGACGGCGAGTTCGCCGGGCAGGTCACCGTCGGCAACGTGGTGCGCGGCGCGCTGTGCTCGGCCTGGATCGGGTACTGGGTCGGCACGCACGCGACCGCGGGCGGCGTGGCCACCGCGGCCGTGGCCCTGGTGGTCGACCACTGTTTCGGCGCCGCCGGCCTGCACCGGCTGGAGGCGACCGTGCGCCCGGAGAACCAGCCGAGCCTGCGCGTGCTCGGCAAGCTCGGCTTCCGCGAGGAGGGCGTGTTCCGCCGGTACCTCGACGTCGCCGGGGGTTGGCGGGACCACGTGTGTTTCGCACTGACCACAGAGGACGTCCCGAATGGACTCGTGGCCGGTTTGGTCGCCGGGGGACGCGCCGAGCTGGTGTGATCGTCCCGGCGTGCCCCTCGGCGCGCCTCCGACACTGATGTGACTGTTGTGACTAGCGTGGCGTGGGAAGTCGCGGGAGGATCGTCACGGGGGAGGTGTCGAGGCATGCCGAGCTCGCTTGTCGTGGTCGCGCTCGTGCTGGCGTGGCTCGTCGTCCTCGTGCCGATGATCGTGCGCAAGCGCCAGGAGGTCGCCCGGACCGCGGACTCCGAGCTGGCGGCCAGGGTGGTCCGGAGCGGGAGCGGTGAGGCCGAGGACGAGGCGGAGTACGGCGAGTACGGCGACGAGGAGGCCGCCATGCGCGACACCGACGGTATCGACGAGGATTTCGGTGACGGTGTGCCCGAATCGCACGATGCCGTGCACGACGATGCCGCGGTGGACGACAATGACGTCGACGACGCCCCGGAGGATGCCGCCCATGACGCCGACGGTGAGGACATGACCGGGTACTACGACGAGGCGGACCTCGGGTACGCCCGTCGCTACCGCCCCGGCCGCGGCGGCTTCGACCCCGAGGCCGCCGCCATCATCGCGAAGGCCAAGTACGCCTTCCGGCAGCGCGTCGTGCTCGCCATGATCATCGGCGCCATCGCCACCGCCGTGGTGGCCGCCGTCGCGTTCCCCATGCTGTGGTGGGGGCACGGCGCCCTCGACGTCGTGCTCGTCTCCTACCTCGTCTACCTGCGGCGCCAGGTCCGCATCGAGACCGAGATCCGCGAGCGCCGCCTCGCCCGGCTGCAGCGCGTCCGCCGCGCCCAGGCCGCCGCCGCGCGCCAGCGCCCGGTCGAACAGGCGTACGTCCCACCGCCCGCGTACGAGCCCGACCAGCCCACCTACGCCGAGGACGACTACGACGACGCGTACGAGCCCCACGAGCCCCACGAGCCCCGCGAGGACCCGTACGTGCCGTACGACCCCGAGCAGGCCCTCGGCCCGAGGGAACGCGTGTCCGACGGCCCGTCCAGGCCCCCCGTGACCCGCTCCGGCGCGACCCTGGTCGACATCGACGACGAGGACCCCACCTTCGACGAACTCGACGAGCCGGGCCGGATGCCCTACCGGCGCGCGGCGGGCGAGTAGCGGCCTGGTACGCTGACGCGGCACCACCAGGGGCTGTAGCGCAGTTGGTAGCGCGCCTCGTTCGCATCGAGGAGGTCAGGGGTTCGATTCCCCTCAGCTCCACGCACCGGAGGCTCGTGCTCGCAGAGAGCGCGGGCCTTTTGCGTTCCGTAGTGTCTTCTGGGGGACGACTCCCAGAAGATCGCGGGCGAGGCCGCGTCTCGCGAGCGGTGTTCGAGCAATCTCTCGTAGCGTCCGCTGGGGTCCTTCTGGCGGTGTCAGCGCTGCCTATCATTCCGGCGTGAGCAGCGAGGCCCGTGACGAGTTGGTCGGCCGGATCATCGATCACGAGGACATCGATCACGAGGAGTGCGCGCGGCTGGTCGGTGAGTTGGTGACCGTCGAGCAGCTCCGTGGGGTGGTCGCGGAGTACAACTGGGACTGTGGGTACGAGGTGCCGGCGGCCGTGGTCGCGCATCCGGCTTGTGACCGGGGGCTCGCGTTGCTGCTGTTCTGGGAGTTCGACGACGGGCACCTGTTTCTCGACGAGTCGTCCAGCGACCGGCCCGCTGCCGACGATCCGGCCGGGAGGCGGTATGCGCGAACGTTGTTCGGCCGCCTGCGCGACGGCCGCTATCCCAGCGGGTCGACGGTGTACGACACCGGGTGCTTCGGCGAGCACCTGCATCCGGCGGGTAGCGGCAAGGCCCGTATCCGCGAGTTGAGGACCCGTAGAAAACTGGAGGAGTTTCCCGAAGCGTTCCTCCGACCGGAACTCGGCTGACCCGTGGCACAGCTGGAGCGCGTGGAACTCGAACCGTTGTTCGTGGTAACCGGGCCGGCGGGGGAACGGGATATCTCGCTGGCCGAGGTCGAGTTGGGTCAGGTGATTCCGGCGGACTACAAGGATCTGCTGCGGATCACCGACGGATTGTCGTCCGGTGGAAATCTGGTTCTGCTCGGCGCGGCGGACATCGTGGAACGCAACCGTGATTACGAGGTCGCGGTGTACCTGCCAGGCCATGTCATGATCGGTGACGACAGCGGTGGCACCGCGATCCTGATGCGCTGCGGTCAATCCGCTGTTTTCGAGGTCGACATGGGCGCGATGGACATGGCGTCCCTGGAACGCAGCGCGTCCTCGCTGCGCCAGCTGCTCGTCGAGTTCGGTGGGAGGACGCTCGGCGAACGGGAAATCGTCGAGTGATTCGCCCGCTTCCCGGCACAGTCGTGTCGTTGGGTGGCGTGTGTGGAGTATGATCGTGCCCAGCCGGCGGTCGAGGTCGGTCCTGTCGCGTGCGTTCGTACGATTGCCAGGCGGTGGCGAGGTTGTCGCACTGGACCAACTGGGTCGAACTGGTTTCCTGGGTGGCGGGGATCTTTGCCGCGCTGTTCGGCATCGCCATGACCGTGCAAGCGTCGAACTCCTCCCGGATGAAGGCGACGTTGGAGTTGGCGGAACCTTTCGTTCGCGCGTTGGCGCTCTCCCTGGACAAGCCGGAGTTGCTGGCGGCCTACGAATCCGAGTCGAAGACCGCCAAGGAAATTCTGCGCAAGCGAACACGCCGCAAGCTTGTCAGGTTGGGATTGGTACTTGGGGCGCTGGGGATGGTGGCGGGCGTGAGCCTGTTGCTTTCTCAGGTTTATCAGCCTCGTAGTGCCAACGGGCTTCGATTCGCCGTCGGCGACGCGGCACAGCAACAGTGTGAGCAGCGAGGGCTCGGGTCGGTTGCCAATATTTTGTGTACCAATCGTTGGTCCCTCAACTCGTCGGAGCAGGAGATTGAGGCGCAGGCCACCTTCCCCAGCCCGGGGCGCGAGGCAGACCTGGACATCGCCGTTCGTGGCTGCTCGGGCCGCGCGCAGGTTCAGTGGGAGCTGCTCGCTGATGGCGAGTTGCTCGGTAGAGGCGTGACTGGTTCTGATTCCTCCGAACAGATATCGGACGTGCCCGCGAGCGTGTCAGCGCTGACTGTTCGAGCCGAGCGGATCGATGATGATTCCTGCTCGGCGGAACTCGTCGTCGAGGCCGTCGTGTGGCTTTAGCTGTGCGTGGAGTGCGGGTTGACGACCTGCTGCCACTGGTCGCGGTAGGTGAGGCTGGTCATGGTCTCGCCGGACAGGACGTCGTGGGGGAAGGTGGCGTCGGGGGCGCTGGCGCAGTTGGGCGGCGCGGCTTCTCGACGTCCAGCCGACCGACCGCGTCATCGAACTCGGCTGCGGGGCCGCCGATCCCGATACGTCGCGCGGACAATGTGACGTCAGAGGCGTGGGAAGGCGTCGAGATGCGACGCAGGGGCGTGTCACAACGTCAGATCGCGGCGATGACCGGTAAGTCACCTTCGACGTACTGGTCCGGATCGCCGACGGCCTGGGTGTCCCGATGGGATACATGGGCCTCGCGTATGGCGAAGTCACGGCCGGAGTGGTCGAGACGCGCGAAGCGGACGACTGCTCGAGCTCACTGACGGGCCTCGTGCGCAATCAGCGTCTTCCCGCCGGTGACGCACGGTGAAATCCGCATTCGATGCTGCTCGGTCGTTGTTTGTGCCGTTCTGCCTCGGTGCGCAGGTGCGGGTTGGGTTGGCGTCCCGGCTGTGCGTGTCACAGCGCGTTAGCATTGGTGGATGTTGGCTTTGATCGCGCGGGGGATCGCCGCGGATGGGTGACCGGCTGGCGCCCGGCTGGAGGCGGCGGTGGCCGGAGGCTGTCCTGTGGGTGGCGTTGGCGGTTCCTCTCGTGTTGGAGGTCGTGACCGTCGACGATGCGGTTGTCCGGTGGCTGGCGTTGGTCGGCGGCGGCCTGGTGTTGGGCGCGGCGGTGGTGCTCTTCGACCGGTTCCCGGTCGGGACGTTGTGCTTCCTGGTCGCTGCGGCGGTGGTGCCGGCGCTGGTGCTGGCGCCGACGGTCACGAACCCGGCGTGGGTGTGGCCCTTCGTCGCGGCCTCGGTCTTCGGGTTCCGCGCTGGGCGGCGGCTGGACGACACGAGTCCGGTGCTGTCCTCGCTGGCCGCGGTGGTGCTGGCCGGGTTGCCGGTCAGCGTGCTGGTGGACAGTTCGGCGCGAGGTGGCTTCGGCCTCCTGTTCGGGCTGTACGACTGGTTCGTGTTGGTGCTGATCCTGCTGGTCGTGGTCCTGGTGCCGTGGATGGTCGGCCGGTACCGGCGGCAGCGGGCCGAACTCGCCGCCGCCGGGTGGGAGCGCGCCGCCTTGCTGGAACGTCAGCAGCGGCTGGAGGTCGACCGGGCGCGGCTGCGGGAGCGGGCCAGGATCGCGCGGGACATGCACGACTCGCTCGGCCACGAGTGGGGGCTCATCGCGCTGCGCGCCGCCGCGCTCGAGGTGACCGCGGACCTACCGGAGCGGCAGCGTGCCGCGGCGGGTGAGCTGCGTGCTGGTGTGGCGGAGGCGACCGAGCGGCTGCGGGAGATCATCGGGATGCTGCGGCCGGACGGCGAGCTCGCGCCGGATGAGCGGGTCGACATCGCCGGGCTGGTCGAGCGCGCCGCCGGCGCGGGCATGGACATCGGGTGGGAACCGCCGGAGCCACCGGTGGGGTCGGTGCCTGTCGCCGTGGAGCGGGCGGCGCATCGGGTGGTTCAGGAGGGCCTGACCAACGCGACCAGACACGCGCCCGGCGCACCGGTCACCGTCCGGGTCGAACACGGGACGGGCAGCACGACGGTAAAAGTCACGAATGGAGCGGCGAGCGAGCAGCCGGGTGACACGGCGGGGGGTGGCTATGGGTTGGTGGGACTGGCCGAGCGCGTCCGGCTGCTCGGCGGCACGCTGGCGGCCGGTCCGCGAGACGGCGGGTTCGCCTTGGTCGCGACACTCCCACACGACGCACGCCCCGCCGATCTGCCCGCGGACCTGAATGGGAGCGGCGACAGCGAGTCGACCCGCGAGCGTGCCCGTACTCGCGGCGAGGCACGGCGCCGTCTCACCAGCGCGATCCGGGTGCCGGCGTTGGCGGGCACCGTGGTCGCCGTGCTCGCGATGGCGCTCTACGCCCTCGTCGGTGCGAACAACACCCTCGACCCGGCGCTGTTCGAGCGGATTCCGCTCGGCGCGACCCGCGCTGAGGTCGAAGCGCAGGTGCCCCCGTTCCAGATCCTGGGTGACCCGGAACGCATGCTCCCCGCGCCGCCGGAGGACGCGGAGTGCCGGCAGTACTGGTCGAGCGAGCAGAGCGACGACCAGCTGTTCTTCCGGCTGTGCTTCGTCGCCGACCGGCTGGTGGTCAAGGAGGTCGTCCCGCGCAGCGCGATCTCGACCGGCTCGGAGTAGGCGGGGGACGGAATGAGGAGGACGCGGTGATCCGCGTGGTGCTGGCCGACGACGAGCCACTGACCAGGGCCGGCATCCGTACGGTGCTCGGTGCGGAGCCGGAGTTCGACGTCGTCGCCGAGGCCGGTGACGGGCACGAGGCGGTGGAACTGGTCCAGGCCCACCGGCCCGACGTCGTGCTGCTGGACATCATGATGCCCAGGCTGGACGGGTTGTCGGCGGCGGCCGAGATCCGCCGGACCGCGCCGGCCACCGGCGTGATCATGTTGACGACGTTCTCGGAGGACGAACACATCGCGCGTGCGTTCGACGGCGGTGCCAGCGGTTTCCTGCTCAAGACCGGTGATCCGCGGGAGCTGTTCGCCGGCATTCGGGCCGTGGCCGGCGGTGCGGCGTACCTGTCGCCGAAGATCGCACAGTGGGCGATCCGGCGGCTCGACACCGACGGCGAACGGATGTCCAGTGCGATGCGAGCCCGCGAGCTGGTCGACGGCCTCACCACGCGCGAGCGGGAAGTGCTGGCGCTGCTCGGCAGCGGGTTGCCCAACGCGGAGATCGCCCGCCGGCTGCACGTGGTCGAGGGCACCGTGAAGGTGTTCGTGAGCGCGATCCTGCGCCGCCTGCAGGTGCCGAACCGGGTGCGGGCGGCGATCATCGCCTTCGAGGCGGGTCTGGTCGAGCGCGACTGAGACCGAGCCTATGACTTTCGGCTAGTCCGGTCGGCTGCTTTCGGCAGATGTCCGGCGCCGCCGCGCTCGCGATGCTCGTCGCATGGCGAAGAAGAACTGGCGAAAAGCCCTCGTCCCAGCCCTCTGCGCGGCGATGCTGGCGGGTCTGGCGGGCACTGCCACCGCGGCCCCGACCACCGACCGGCTGCCCGTCGAGCTCAGCCTGCCCCGGCCGACCGGCCTCTACCCGGTGGGCACGACCGACCTGCACCTCGTCGACCACGATCGCACCGATCCCTGGGCGTCTCCGCCGGGTCGGCCGCGGGAGCTGATGATCTCGCTGTGGTACCCGGCCTGGCCGGCGCCGCACCGGCCCACCCGGCACCTCACCCCGGGGACGGCGGCGTACTACGACCAGACCTCCGGGTCGGTCGGGCTGAACCCCGGCGTCGCCGACTTCGCCGGGACCAGGACGCACGCCAGGCCCAGCGCCATCGCGTTGCCCGGTGAGCGCCCGGTGGTGCTCTACTCGCCGGGCGGCGGGCAGTCCCGTTCGTTCGGCACCACACTGGTCGAGGATCTCGCCAGCCGCGGCTTCGTCGTGGTCACCGTCGACGCCACCTTCGCCGGGCCGGTGGAGTTCCCCGACCGGATGGAGCTCCCGGCCAGCGGCGTCGACATGGTGCAGATGATGCGGGAACGGGCACGGGACACGAGTTTCGTGCTCGACCAGCTCCGTGTGATCGCCGCCGGCGGCAACCCCGACGCGGCGCACCGCCCCCTCCCGGCCGGGATCGCCGCCGCGCTCGACCTGTCGCGGATCGGCATGTTCGGCCACTCCATGGGTGGTTTCACGACCGCCGAGACCATGGTGACCGATGACCGGATCGACGCGGGCGCCAACCTCGACGGCAGCATGGACCCCCGCTACGGCCAGGCGTCGACACGCGGTGTCGACCGTCCCTTCCTGCTCATGGGCGGCGGAGTCAGCGGCGACGACGACCACCCGCACAACCACCGGCACGCGCCGGACTGGGCCTTGTTCTGGGACAACTCCACCGGATGGAAGCGGGATGTCTACCTGCCCACCGCCGAACACATGAGCTTCTCCGACGCCCAGGTGATCCTGCCGCGGATCGACCGGAAGGAACCGTTGCCGGCCGAGAAGCTGGCGGGGGCGATCGGAACCGTCGACCCCCGGCGGAGCCTGGCCGCGCAGCGGGACTACCTCGCCGCGTTCTTCGGACTGCACCTGCGCGGCCGGCAGACGACCCTGTTCGACGGCGACTCCCCGGCACACCCCGACGTGCGGCTCGTCCCGTGACCGCCCGACCGGAGGCCGGGGGGCCGGGATGCTGACCGATCTGCTCGACTGGCTGCAGGGCCTACCCCCGGTGTGGGTGGTGGTCGGTGCTGGGGTGCTCGTGTTCGGCGAGTGCACGCTCGGCCTCGGGTTCATCGCGCCCGGCGAGACCGGCCTGTTCGTCCTCGGCACCACCGCCACCAGCCCGCCCGCCTTCCTGACCATGTGGCTGGTCACCACCGTGTGCGCCGTGGCCGGTGACTCGGTCGGTTACCTGCTCGGCAGGCGGTACGGACCGCGGCTGCGGCAGACGAAGATCGTGCGACGGCACGGCGCGCAGGGCTGGGACCGGGCCACCGAGTCGCTCCGGCGGCGTGGGGCGATCGCGGTCCTCGTGGCGATCTTCCTGCCGGTGCTGCGAACCCTCGTGCCCGCCGCCGCGGGTGCCGCCGGCCTGCCGTACCGGACGTTCCTCCCCGCCGTGCTGGTGGGCGCCACCGGATGGTGCGCACTGCACATCGGGATCGGCGCCGCGGCCGGCGAGGCCGCACGGCGGATCGAGGACCTCGTCGGTACCGGCAGCATGATCGCGGCCGCCGTGCTGGTAGCGATCGTCACCGCGACGGTGGTCATGAAGCGCAAGCGCACGGCGGCCGGAAGCAGGGTCCGGTGACGCCCTTCCTCCACGATCAAGTACCTCACCCGGACGAGCAGATCCGGGCGTCGGTTCGTGGGTCAGGTGCTTGGGGTGGTCACCTGGCGCCACTGGTCGCCGTAGGCGAGGCTGGTCATGTCCTCGCCGGCCATGACGTCGTGGGGGAAGGTGGGCTCGGGGGCGCTGATCTCGTCCAGGCGGCCGAGGGTCTCGGCGTCGAGGGTGACGTCGAGGGCGGCCAGGTTCGAGGTCATCTGGTGCTCGTTGGTGGCGCCCAGCAGGGGGATGACGCTGCCGGGGCGGGAGCGCAGCCAGGCGAGCGCGACCTGCGCGGGGGTCCAGCCACCGGCCTCGGCGATGGCGACGACCTCGCGCACGATGTGGTCGCCGCGTTCGCCGCTGAAGTCCCAGCCGCCGCGGGTGAGGCGGCCTTCGGCGCCGTTCAGGTACTTGCCGGTGAGGCGGCCTTCGGCCAGTGGTCCCCAGGCGATGGTCGCCAGGTCGTGCGCGCGGGCCATGGGCATCAGTTCCGACTCGACGGAACGGGCGAGCAGGTTGTAGCGGAGCTGAACCCCGACGAACGGGGACCACCCGCGCAGCTCCGCGAGCGTGTTCGCCTGCGCGATCTCCCAGGCAGGCCAGTCCGACACCCCGACGTGCAGCACCTTGCCGGCCCGGACCTGGTCGTCCAGTGCGCGCATCAGCTCCGGCAGCGGGGTGAACGCGTCACGGGCGTGCACCCAGAGCACGTCGACGTAGTCGGTGTCCAGGCGGCGCAGGCTCGCCTCCAGCGAGGTGACCAGGTTCTTGCGGTGGTTACCGGCCGTGTTGAGGTCGCCGGGCGTGGTTTGCAGGGTGTACTTCGTCGCCAGCACGAAGCGGTCGCGGCGGCCCCGCAGGACGCGGCCGATGATCGACTCCGACTCGCCGCCGGTGTACGCGTTCGCGGTGTCGATGAAGTTGCCGCCGGCGTCCGCGTAGCGGTCCAGCATCCTGGTGCTGGTCTCCGCCGGGGCGCCCCAGCCCCAGTCCTCGCCGAAGGTCATGGAGCCGAGCGCGAACTCGGAGACGCGGATGCCGGAACGGCCGAGAAGCGTGTAACGCATGAGAACTCCTGTCGTTGTCGGTACCTCCACGTTGGCTCGGCGTGCGGGGGGTGGGCCAGGCCGGTGTGTTCCTGGGTGTGGCTCACCCAGGTACGTCGGCCCGGTGCGGCCTAGCATCGGGGTTGTGGACAGCGACGGACTTGGCGCGTTCCTGCGGGCACGGCGGGCGCAGGCCCGCCCGGACGCCGCGGCTCTCACCACGTCGGGACACCGTCGGGTGCCCGGGCTGCGCAGGGAGGAGGTCGCGGTGCTCGCCGGCCTCAGCGTCGACTACTACACCCGGCTCGAGCAGGGCCGCGAACGGCACCCGTCCGAGCCGGTGCTGGACGCCCTCGCGCGTGCCTTCGACCTGGACGCCGACGCACGGGCGCACCTGCACCGGCTGGCCGGCCGCACCGCACCCCGCGAGCTGGTCGAAGTGGTCGGCCCGGAGCTGTCGGCACTGATGGGGGCCTGGCCGGCGACCCCGGCCTACGTGATCAACCGAACCATGGACATCCTCGCCGAGAACGCGCTCGCTCGGGCCATGCACTCGGGGTTCGCCGAGGCCGGGAACCTGGCCAGGATGGTCTTCCTCGACCCGGCTGGGCGCGACTTCTACGTGGACTGGGAACGCGCGGCGCACTCCGCCGCCGCGCATCTGCGGCTGGCGGAAGGCCACGATCCACGACACCCTCGGCTGCTCGAACTGCTCGACGAGCTCACCACCCGCAGCTCCGCGTTCCGCGACCTCTGGAACCGGCACGCCGTGCGCGGCAAGACCCGGGACGCGAAGCAGTTCCGGCACCCCGAGGTCGGTGTGCTGACGCTCGACTACGAGACCTTCGACGTGCGCGCGGCCTCGGGGCTGCAGCTGGTCGTGCACCACGCCCCGGCCGGCAGCCCGAGCGCGGACGCCCTGAGCCTGCTCGGCTCGCTGGTCGCCAGCCGCGAATCCGGCGCGTAGCCGGGGGCAGTGGAACAGGCGTCGAGGACGGCTCGAAGTTGGTCGACAGCCGACTCGACTCCTGAATAGCGTGGCGGCGGTTCGCAGATGACGAAAAGGGGCAGCACATGTCCACTGACGTCGCAATGCCCACGCCGGGGATGTTGACGCCGGATTTCTTCCAGAATCCCTATCCCTTCTACGCTCTTTTGCGGGACCACGCGCCGGTGTGTCCGATTGTGGTTCCGCCGGCGAATGTCCGGGTGTGGTTGGTGAGCCGGTACGCCGACGTACGCGCCGGGTTCGCCGACCCCCGGCTGAGCAGTGACTACCGGTACGCGCTGCCCGACTTCCGCGCGGCGGGCCTCGCGTTCGGCGCCGGCACGGTCGCCGAGCGCACCATGCTCAACCTCGACCCGCCGGATCACACGCGCCTCCGCCGGCTCGCCGGGGGTGCCTTCACCTCGGCTCGGATCGCGCAGTGGGACGCCACGATCCAGGGCACGGTCGACGGGCTGCTCGACGCGCTGCCGGTCGGCGAGCCCGTCGACGTGATGGCGCGGGTGGCCGCGCCCCTGTCGGTCCGGGCGATCTGCGCGGTGCTCGGCGCGGAGCCGGGTGACGAGGCCGACCTGCGGCGATGGGGCGACGTGGTGTTCACCGCCGATCCCGCCGAGCAGGCGGAGATCCCGAAGGCCACCGCGCGGCTGCTGGAGTACGCCGAGAACCTCGTGGCCCGCAAACGGGAGCGGCCGGGGGACGATCCGCTGTCCGAGCTGGTGCGGGCGAGCGACTCCGCGATGCTCAGCTCCGACGAGCTGGTCGCCACCGCGGTCGGGCTGGTGGTGGCCGGGTACGAGAGCACCATCAGGCTGGTCGGCGACCTGCTGCTCGCGCTGCTCGACCACCCGGACCAGCTGGCCGCCCTGCGCGACGGCGGGTACACCACGGCCGACGCGGTGGAGGAGACGCTGCGCTACGACGGCCCGCAGTCCAGCTCGCTGTGGCGGTTCACCACCGAGGAGCTGGAGATCGCGGGCACCGCGATTCCGGCGCACGAGCCGGTGCTGTTGCTCGTCGGTTCGGCGCACCGGGACGAGCGGCACTACCCGGATCCGGACGTTTTCGACCTCGGTCGGGCGGACAAGCGGAACCTGGCTTTCGGGCACGGCATTCACCACTGTCTGGGCGCGGCGCTCGCTCGGTTGGAAAGCCGGATATTGCTCGACTCGATGTTGGCGCGGTATTCCTCGATATCCCTGGCCGTGCCGCGCGCGGAAATCTTCTACAAGCCGTCCATGGTCGTTCGTGGGCCCGGTGAACTGCCGCTCGTTCTCCACCAGGAGGTCTCGTGATCATCGCCATCGGCCTGTATCCGGGGTTCACGGCGCTGGACGCGCTCGGGCCGTACCAGGTGTTCACCACCGTGCCGGAGGCCGAGGTGGTGCTGTGCGCCGCCGAGCCGGGCACGGTCGTCGACGACCACGACCTGCTGCACCTCAACGTCGACGCCACCTTCGCCGACGTGCCGCGCCCCGACGTCCTCCTGGTCCCCGGCGGGCCCGCCTCGCTCGCGCTGGCCAGGGACGACGCCCCGATCGTCGAGTGGGTGCGGAACGCCCACCCGCACACCAGGTGGACCACGTCGGTGTGCACCGGGTCGCTCGTGCTCGGCGCCGCGGGTCTGCTCGACGGCCTGCCCGCGGCCACGCACTGGGCCTTCCGCGACGAACTCGCCCGGTACGGCGCGCGGCCGGCCGACGAGCGCGTGGTCGTGGACGGGCGGATCGCCACCGGCGCCGGCTCGTCGGCGGGGATCGACCTCGCGCTGACCCTGGTCACCGAGTTCGCGGGCCCCGAGCTGGCGCAGGGGATCCAACTCGCGCTCGAGTACGACCCCCGGCCGCCGTTCGACACCGGAACGCCGGACAAGGCGCCCAAGCCGCTCGTCGACGTGGTCGCGTTCATGATGGACGCCCACGGGAAGAAGTGGTCACCCCGAGGTGTGGGATGACCCGGACCATCACCCGGCCCCGCGCGGCGTCCGAGCACGCCGTCGCCGAGCGGATCCTGCGGATCGTGTTCCGGCGGCGCCGGACCGCCGACCCGGTCGACCCGTGTGCGGCCGAGCCGTGCCCGGACTGCTTCGCGCCGCACCTCGGCACCGTCGGCCGGTACGTTGCGGCCGGTCAGCCGGTGCACTTCGTGCTGCCCGCGTTCCCGGCCAAGTCACGCAACCGGCGCAAGACCGTCGGGCGGCTCCCCGACCTGGGTGAGCACCTGGCCCTCGAGTCGATCCAGGGCTTCTGCGAACAGGTCTCCGCGGTGTACGCGCCGGGCGCGGTGGTCACCGTCTGCTCGGACGGGCACGTGTTCAGCGACGCCCTCGGCCTCGACGACCAGCACGTCGACGACTACGCCGCCGAGCTGCTCCGGACGATCCGGTCGATCGGCGGCGGGGCCATCGGCCTGTACGCGCTGCGCGACGCCATGCCGGGCCTCACCTGGGACCAGCGCCGCGCCCGCCTGCTCGACGAGTACGGCGACCCCGTCGACGCGATCCGGGACGCGGTGCGCTCCGACCCGCGCGCCAGGCGGATGTTCAACGGCATCCACCGGTTCGTCACCGAGGACGACGCGGTCCTGCTGCCGGACCTCAGCACCACGCAACGCCGCAACCGCGCCAAGGCCACCGCCTACCAGGTGGTGCGGCGCAGCCAGGCGTGGAGCCGGGTCGTCGAGGAGGTCTTCCCCGGCGCGGTGCGGCTGTCCATCCACCCCCAGGGCCACCACGACACCAAGATCGGCTTCCACCTGCTGCGGACGAACGACAGCTGGCTGACCCCGTGGCACGGCGTCGTGCTCGACGACGGGCGGCGCCACGTGCTGGTCAAGCGGGCGTGGGCCGAGCGGCTGGGCGCGCACCTGGTGTGGCGCAACAGCCGGCCCAGCCACTTCGTCATCGACGAGCCGATCGAACCGGCGGAAGGAACATCGTGAACAGCCAACTGCGAACGCCCGTGCTCGAGGGCACCGACCTGGCGCCGTTCGGCCGGCTGGTCGAGGCACCGTCCGACGGGCTGACCCTGGCCGACGTGCCCGTCGACGACCTGCTCGCCACGACCCTGTCGAGCAAGGTGCTGGTGTTGCGCGGCTACGGCCTGCTCGACGTGCCCGACCTCGAGGACTACTGCCGGGCCGCCGGCGAGCTGATGCGCTGGGAGTTCGGCACGATCCTCGACCTGGTCGTGCAGGACGACCCGAAGAACTACCTGTTCGACTCCGGCGACGTGCCGTTCCACTGGGACGGGGCGTGGTCGGAACGCCCGCCCCGGTACTTCCTCTTCCAGTGCGTCCAGGGCTGCGCGCCCGGCGCGGGCGGGGAGACGGTGTTCTCCGACGCCACCCGGGTGTACCGGGACGCGCCGGAAGACCTGCGCGAGCTGTGGGCGCGCACCACGGTCACCTACCGCACCGACCGGCTCGCGCACTACGGCGGCACCATGACCCACCCGGTGCTCGCCACCCACCCGACGACCGGCGAGACCACGATCCGCTACGCCGAGCCGCTCGACCCGGCGCGGTACCGGAACCCGCTGTTCCTCACCGTCGACGGGCCGTCCTCGGAGGACGCCGTGCGCGCGATGACCGAACTCGGCGAGCGGCTGCACGATCCCCGCTACTGCTACGAGCACGCCTGGCGGACCGGGGACATCGTCGTCGCCGAGAACCACGCGCTGCTGCACGGCCGCAACCGGTTCACCGGCTCCACGAACCGGCACATGCAACGCATCCAGATCATCTAGGAAACCGGAGCGCTGTGATGGTCGACCTCCGCACCCCCGTGGCGAGTTCCGTGCGCGCCTACGCGCACCTCGCCAACCTCTACTTCCTGGACTACAACCTGGGCTACCTGCTGGTGGCGACCCTGCTGCCCGCCTCGGTCGTCGCCGGCGGCGGCACCTGGGCGGCCCTGGCGCTGATCGTCGCCGGGTACTTCCTGGTGCACTGCGCGGTGATCGCGTTCGACGACGTCACCGGGTTCCGGGACGGCACCGACGCCAAGAACTACCGGGACAACCCGAGCGCGCTGCGGCGCCTGCGCTGGAAGCCGCTGGTGACCGGGGAGCTGCGGCTGCCGCAGGCGCTGCGGTTCGCCTGGGCGTGCGTGGTGGTCGGCCTGGCGCTGCTGGTCGCCGGCCTGCTGGTCGCGCCGCACCATCCGGTGTGGCTGGTGGTGCTCGCGGTGGCCGGCGCGGCCGTGTCGGTGCAGTACTCCTACGGGCTGAAGTTCAGCCACATCGGGTTCCAGGAGCTGGTGCTGTTCCTGTGGACCGCGGAGCTGGTGTTCGTCCCGTTCTGGGCGCTGACCGGCGGGGTCACCGCGCACCTGGTCGTCGAGGGCGCGTTGTTCGCGTTCTGGCTGATGATGGTGTCGTTCTACTCGAACCTGCGCGACCTGGAGACCGACCGCGGCGCGGGCCGGATCAACCTGGCGACGATCGCGGGGGAGAACAACTACATCCGGATTCTCGGGGTGCTCGCCGTCGCCGACCTCGCCGTGGTGGCGCTGCTCGTCGTGAACGGGGTGTTCCCGCTGCTGCTCGGGCTGCTGCTGGCCCCGGTTTTTGCGGCGCGGATCGCGCAGTTCCGGGTCGCCGCGCTCCGCCGCGATCCGCTGCTCGGCCGGCTGCTGGGGCGCCGTCTCGCCTGGTCGGGGGCGGTGCTGATGGCGATCGGCAATCTCGTGCAGTAGGCCGTAACGCAAGATCGACGATAGGATGCCGCCATGGTGGAAGCACGGGCCCAACAGACGATGGCATGCTCGCCGGAGGAATTCCTCGAGTTCGTGCTCGACATCGAACGCTACGCGCAGGTGGACGACAAACTCGGGCCGTTCGACTGGTCCCGCCGCGAGGAGAACCGCGTCGAGTTCAAATTCCGGCCGACAATGCCCGGAATTCCGGGACCCGCGCCGAAGATGGTCGCCGAGGGCGTGCTCACGCCCGGCAAGCGCATCGACGTCGGGCTCCTGCCACCGCCGAACAACAAGCTCTGGCACCGGCTGATCACGTTCAACGCGACGTTCGTGTGCGAGCCCGTCGAGGACGGGACCCTGGTGACCAGGACGATGACGATCGAGGCCAAGCCGGCGGTGCGCTGGTTGGTCGAACCCATCCTCCGCCGCACCCTGCCGAAGAGCGTCGAGGCCGAGGTCAGGGACGCCAAGGCCTACCTCGAACGGCAGAACCGGGGCGTGTGACGGCTCAGCCGAGCCGCGCGATCACCACGCCCCGGGCCGCGACCTCCGGCTCGGGTGCTGACCCGGTGCGGACGTCGCGCGCGCCGGCGGGCACCGGCACGGTGACGGCGAACGGGTTGTGGTTCAACAGGAACAGGTACCGGCTGCCGTCCTCGGCCCGGCGGACGGTCGCCTCGACGCCGGCCGGGGCGGTGGGCAGCACCGGCGGCACGGCGGCCTCGGCGGCGAACCGGCGCAGCAGCAGGCCCATCGTCGTCGGGTCGGGGCGGGTGGCGAGGTAGTACGCGACGCCGTCGCCGTGCGGGTGGCGGGTGATCGCCGGTCGGCCGGCCAGCTCGCCGCCGGTGAACGTGGCCAGGGGCTCGGCGCCCTCGACCGTGAGCCACTCCGACCAGAGGGTGCCGGTGGCGGTGTGCCCGTCGGTCAGCGCGAGCGGCACCTCGCCGTCGTGGGCCAGCGGCCAGAACTCCTCGACGTGCAGGCCGAGCAGCTCCCGGAACGGCGCCGGGTAGCCGCCGAGGTGGATCCGGTCGCACTCGTCGACGATGCCGGAGAAGAACGACACCACCAGGTGGCCGCCGCCGCGGACGTACGCGACCAGGTTCGCCGCGGTGGCCTCGTCGACCAGGTACAGGTTCGGCACCACCACGAGCTTGTAGGCCGACAGGTCCGCGGCCGGGTGCACGACGTCGGTGGTGATCCGGGACTCCCACAGCGGTCGGTAGTGGGCGAGGTTCGCCTCCTGCTGGCGCAGGTCGGTCGCGGGGTGTGAGTCGGTCTCCAGCGCCCACCAGCTCGACCAGTCCAGCACCAGCGCCGCCTCGGCCTCCACCCGCGAGCCGAGCAGTTCGGGCAGCCCGGCCAGCTCGGCGCCGAGCGCGGACACCTCGCGGAACGTCCGCGACGACGTGCCGGCGTGCGGGACCATCGCCGAGTGGAACCGTTCCGCGCCGCCGCGCGACTGGCGCCACTGGAAGTACAGCACCGAGTCCGAGCCGCGGGCGATCGCCTGGTAGCTCCACAGCCGCATCCGGCCGGGGCCCTTCGGCGCGTTGCGGTCGCGCCAGTTCACCGCGCTCGGCGCCTGCTCCATCAGCAGCCACGGCGCGCCGCCGCCGAGCGAGCGCATCAGGTCGTAGTTGTAGGCCGCCTCGACGTGCGCGGCCGGGTCGTGCGGGTCCGGGTAGGAGTCGTGCGAGATCACGTCCTGGTGGCTGGCCCAGGCGAAGAAGTCGACCGGCTTCCACACGCTGAGCAGGTTCGTCGTCACCGGGACGTCCGGGGTGTGCCGGCGGACGATCTCCTTCTCCATCAGGAAGCAGTCCAGCAGGGCGTCGGAGGAGAACCGCTGGAAGTCCAGCTGCTGCGCGGGGTTGGCGAACGCCGGGTTGACCCTGGGCGGCAGCACCTCGTCGAAGTCGTCGTAGCGCTGGGACCAGAACGCGGTCGACCACGCCTCGTTGAGCCCGTCGACACCGCCGTACCGCGCGCGCAGCCAGTCCTGGAACGCGGCCGCGGACACGTCGCAGTAGCACGCGGACACGTGGCAGCCGTACTCGTTGCCGATGTGCCACAGGGCGAGCGCGGGATGGCCGGCGTAGCGCGCGGCGAGCCGGTCGACCAGCCGGCCGGCGTGCTCCCGGTACACCGGGCTGGACGGGCAGTAGTGCTGCCGGCCGCCCGGCCACAGCACGGTCCCGTCCGCGCCCCTCGGCAGCGTCTCCGGCGCGAGCTTCGCCAGCCACGGCGGGGGAGACGCGGTCATGGTCGCCAGGCACACCGCGACGTCGTTGTCCGCCAGGCGGTCCATGACGCGGTCGAACCAGCCGAAGTCGTACTCGCCTGGCCGGGCCTCGACGTTCGCCCAGGAGAAGATGCCCAGGCTCACCATCGTCACCCCGGCCTCGCGCATCAGCGCCATGTCCTCGTCCCACACGGACTCCGGCCACTGCTCCGGGTTGTAGTCGCCGCCGAACGCGAACCGTTCCAGTCTCAC
The DNA here is from genome assembly GCF_025165815.1 of Actinophytocola gossypii. Lineage (GTDB taxonomy): Bacteria > Actinomycetota > Actinomycetes > Mycobacteriales > Pseudonocardiaceae > Actinophytocola > Actinophytocola gossypii. Next base: position 628,302 of record NZ_JAFFZE010000006.1, read on the forward strand.
CCTTTGACGCTCCCCTCGGTCAGGCCGGCGCGCCAGAACCGCTGGAGCACCGCGGTGACGATCATCAGTGGGACCACCGACACGAACGCGCCGCCGATGGTCAGCTGGTACAGCTCCGGCTGGCGGTCGGCGAACGACTGCCACGACGTCAGCCCGAGCGTGATCGGGTACAGCGCCGGGTCGGACAGCATCACCAGCGGCAGGAAGTAGTTGTTCCAGATGCCGACGAACTGGAACAGGAACACGGTGACCAGGCCGGGGGTCAGCACCCGCAGCACGACGGAGAAGAAGATCCGCGCCTCGCCCGCGCCGTCGATCCGGCCCGCCTCCAGCAGGTCGTCGGGCACCGCGGCCTCGGTGTAGATCCGCAGCAGGTACACGCCGAACGGGTTGACCAGACTGGGCAGCAGCACCGCCCAGTACGAGTTGGCCAGGCCCACGTTCGACAGCATCAGGTACAGCGGCAGCGCCAGCGCGGTCGCCGGCACCAGCACGCCGCCGAGCACCAGGTTGAACACCGTCTCCCGGCCGCGGAAGGCGAACTTGGCCAGCGCGTACCCGGCGGCGGCCGACAGCAGCGTGCTGACGGTGGCGCCGACGAACGCGTACAGCACGCTGTTCGCCACCCACCGCAGGTAGATGCCGTCGTCGTAGGTGAAGACGTTGACCAGGTTCTCCGCGAGCCGGAAGTCCGCGAACCACAGGCCGGAGCTGCCGAACAGGTCGCCGGTGCTCTTCGTGCTCGCGACCAGCAGCCAGTACACCGGCAGCAGGAAGTACAGCGCCAGCACGCCGAGGAGCGCGGTGACCAGGATCCGTGAGCGGAGCGACGCCCTCATCGGCGACCTCTGCCGACCAGGCGCAGGAAGCCGAACGACAGCACGAACGCGCCGAGCGCGAGCAGTACCGCCTCGGCCGCCGCGAGCGCCTGGTTGTTGGTGTTGAACGCCTCGTTGAACGCGGACAGGTTCGGCGAGTACGTGAACGAGATGGCCGTGGACAGCGGCTTGAGCACCAGCGGCTCGGCGAACAGTTGCAGGGTGCCGATGATGGTGAACACCGTGGTGAGCACGATCGCCGGCCGCACCAGTGGCAGCTTCACGTGCCACACCAGCCGCAGCGGGCCGGCGCCGTCGACGATCGCGGCCTCGTACAGCTCGCCGGGGATCGCCTTGAGCTGCGCGATGATGACGAGCATGTTGTAGCCGGCGAACGCCCAGGTGACGATGTTCGCGATCGACCAGAGCACAGTGGACGGTCCGAGCAGGTCCACCTCCAGCCCGAGCCAGGACAGGGCGTCCAGGATCGGGCTCACGCCCGGCACGTACAGGAACCCCCAGATGATCGTGGCGATCACCCCCGGCACGCCGTAGGGCAGGAAGAACATCGCGCGGAACATCGCCGGCCACCGCGCGGAGGCGGAGTCCAGCAGCAGCGCCAGTACCGTCGCCAGCACGATCATCAGCGGCACCTGCACGGCCGCGAACAGCAGCACCCGGCCGAGGCTGTCCACGAACGCGGGGTCCGACAGCGCGCGCGAGTAGTTCTCCAGCCCGCCGAAGACCTCACGCGCCCCGCCGAGCCCCATCGGGCCGGTGCGCTCGACCCGGATCATGCTCTGGTAGACGGCGTACCCGATGGGGGCGATGAACAGCAGCAGGAACAGCACGCAGAACGGGGCGAGGAACGCCCACGGCACCAGTGCCTTCCGCCGCCGAGCGGTCGCGGGCACGGGTCAGCCTTCCGAGACCCGCAGGCCCTTGGCCTTCAGGTCGGCGACCGTCTTGGTCTGCGCGGCGCGCACGCTGTCGGCGAAGCTGCCCTGGCCGGCGACCGCGGCCCGGAACCCCTGGTTGAGGTTCTCGTACATCGCGGTCGTGGTGGGAATCCACTTCCAGCTCTTGTCGATGTTCTGGTCGGCCTCGGCGAACACCTCGTTGATCTTCTGTCCGCTGAAGAACTCGTACGGCTTGTCCAGCGCCGAGCCGGAGAACGCGCCCTTCGCGGCCGGCCAGCCGTAGCCGCCGGCGATCAGCAGGTCGATGCTCTCCGGGTCGGTGTTCAGCCACAGCGCGAACTTCAGCGCCTCCTCCGGGTAGCTCGCGCCCTTCAGCAGCGCGGTCGAGGAGCCGCCCCAGTTCGCCGACCGCTGCTCGCCCTCGCTCCACTGCGGGATCGGCGCCACCCGCCACTTGCCGGCGGTCTCCGGGGCGTTGCCCATCAGGATCGCGTCGCCCCACTGGGCGCCGACCCAGGTGACGATCCGGCCCGCCTGCAGGTCGGCGTACCAGCCGTTCTGCAGGTCCGGGTCGGTCTTGACCAGGCCGTCCTGGCGCATCCGGTCCCAGTACTCGGCGACCTCGATGGTCTCCGGGGTGTCCATGTCGACCTGCCAGGTGTCGCCGGAGATGTCGAACCAGCGTGCCCCGGCCTGCGCGGCCAGCGAGGTGAACCAGGCGGAGTTCCCCGGCGGGAACGTGCTGATGTAGGCGTTCGGGTCGGCCTGCCGGATCCTGCGCGCGGCCTGCTCGTACTCGGCCCAGGTGGTCGGCGGCGCGATGCCCCACTTCTCGAACAGGTCCGCGCGGTAGAACATCGCCATCGGGCCGGAGGCCTGCGGGACCGCGTACACGCCGTCGCCGAACGCGCCCTGCTGCCACTGCCACTCGACGAAGTCGCCCTCGTGGTCCCCGACGCCGAGCGGCGCGAGGTCCACCAGCCCGTCCTCGAGCAGGAACTCCGGGATGACCTGGTACTCGACCTGCGCGAGGTCCGGCGCCTCACCGGACTTGAGCGCGGAGTGCATCTTCGCGTACCCGCCCTGGTTGCCCGCCGGGATCTTCTCCAGCTTGACCTGGACCTCGGGGTTCTCGGAGTTCCACAGGTCGACGGCCTTGTCCACGCCGGGCACCCACGACCAGAACGTCAGGGTGATCTTCTGGCCCGGTTCGCGCTGCTGGGTCTCGGGCTCCTGGTCCCCACCGCACGCGACCGCCGCGAAACTCACCACGCCCAGCATGGCGACCAGCAGGCGGCGAAGGTTGCTGCCACGCGTCATCGAGCTTCAGCCCTTCCCTGGTCCTACCGCTTTGGCCGATGACTTTCACCCCGCCGGGCCGGGTTGTCAAGATATTGTCGTATTTTATGTTTTCTCGTAGCCTCGTGCCGTGTACCAGAGCGCGGAACCTCCCGGCGCGGCCCGGTTCGCCGGGCGCGTGGCGCTGATCAGCGGCGCCGCCTCGGGCATCGGCGCGGCCACCGCCCGCCGGCTCGCCACGGAGGGCGCCGCCGTGGTCGGGGTCGACGTGGCGCCCGCGGCCGTCGTCGACGAGATCACCGCTGCGGGCGGGCGGGCCGACCTCGTCGCCGGCGACGTGGCCGACGAGGACGCCTGGCGGCGAGCGGCCGCGCTCGCCGTCGAGCGGTACGGGCGGCTGGACGTGCTGGTCAGCAACGCCTTCACGGTCGTGGTCAAGCCGATCGCGGACACCGAGCCGGCCGAGTGGGCGCGGCAGCTGGACGTGAACCTCGGCGGTGCCTACCTGGCGCTGCGCACCTGCCTGCCGCACCTGGTCGCGGCCCGCGGCGCCGCGGTGCTGGTGTCGTCGGTGCACGCCGTCGCCGGGCTGCCCGGCCATCCCGCGTACGCCGCGAGCAAGGGCGCGCTCGACGCGCTCACCCGGCAGGTGGCGGTGGAGTACGGCCCGGACGTGCGGGTCAACTGCGTGCTGCCCGGGCCGGTGCTCACCGCGGCGTGGGACCGGGTGCCGGCCGAGGACCGGGAGCGCAGTGTCGCGGGCACCGCGCTCGCCCGGTTCGGCGAGCCGGCGGAGGTCGCGGCCGCGATCGCGTTCCTCGCCTCGGCCGACGCCTCGTTCGTCACGGGTGCGAGCCTCGTGGTCGACGGCGGCTGGACCGTCAGCAAGGATTCGGCGTGAGGAGCCCGTGGTGAACGGCTACACCGGACGCGGCCTGCACGGGCAGGTGGTCAACGAGCTGGGCGCGCGGATCGTGTCCGGGCGGCTCGGGCACGAGGAGTCGATCGACCTCGGGCGGCTGGAGGTCGAGCTGGACATCAGCCGGACCATGCTGCGCGAGGCGCTGAAGGTGTTGGCCGCCAAGGGTCTCATCGACGCGCGGCAGAAGCGCGGCACCTACGTGCTGCCGCGCTCGCGCTGGCACCTGCTGGACGCGGACGTGCTGCGCTGGCAGTTCTCCGCCCGGCCGACCGGCGAGCTGCTCGGCCAGCTCGCCGAGGTCCGGGCCATCGTGGAGCCGGCAGGCGCCCGGCTCGCCGCGCAACGCCGCGACGAGCAGGACCTGGCGGCCCTGACCGCCGCCCTGGCCGCCATGGCGGCGTCCACTTCGGACACCGCAGCCGCGGTCGACGCCGACCTGCGCTTCCACCGGGCACTGCTCGCCGCGTCGCACAACGAGCTGCTGGAACGGATGGCGGCGATGATCGAGGTCGGGCTCGCCGCCCGGGACGCGCTGGTGCACGACGGGCACGGCGCGCCGGTCGAGGGCCCGGTGCCCGCGCACCAGGCGGTGTTCGACGCCGTCCACGCCGGCGACCCGGACGCGGCGGAGGCGGCCATGCGCGCGCTGCTCGACCAGGCCGAGCGGGACACCGAGCTGTTGCGGCGGGCGGAGGAGACCGGGTGAGGATCACCGAGGTCGAGACCTTCCTGGTACCGCCGCGCTGGCTGTTCCTCAAGCTGAGCACCGACGAGGGCGTCGTCGGCTGGGGCGAGCCGGTCGTCGAGGGCCGGGCCGAGACGGTCCGCGCGGCCGTGCACGAGCTGTCCGAACTGCTCGTCGGCGAGGACCCGCTGCGCATCGAGGACCACTGGCAGAAGCTGTACCGGGGCGGGTTCTACCGGGGCGGCCCGGTCCTGTCGAGCGTGCTCGCCGGGTACGACCAGGCGCTGTGGGACATCGCCGGGAAGGTGCGCGGCGCCCCGGTGCACGAGCTGCTCGGCGGCCCGGTGCGCGACCGGCTCCGGGTCTACACGTGGGTCGGCGGCGACGAGCCGGACGCGATCGCCGACGCCGTCGCCGCCCAGGTCGCGGCCGGGTTCACCGCCGTCAAGATGAACGCCAACGGGCGGCTGCGCGCCATCGACACGCTCGCCGCCGCCCGCGCGGTGCTGCGCCGGGCGGAGGAGGCCCGCGCCGCCCTCGGCGACGACCGGGACCTCGCGATCGACTTCCACGGCCGGGTGTCGCCGGCCATGGCCCGCCGGCTGCTCGCCATGCTCGCCGACGTGGCGCCGATGTTCGTCGAGGAACCCGTGCTGCCCGAGCACCTGCACCTGGTCGGCGGCCTGGTGAACGGCAGCACGGTCCCGCTGGCGACCGGCGAGCGGCTGTACTCCCGCTGGGACTTCCGCGCGCCGCTCGCCGCCGGGGTCGCCGTGGCGCAGCCGGACCCCTCGCACGCCGGCGGGATCTCCGAGGTACGGCGGATCGCGGCGCTCGCCGAGGTGCACGGCGCCACGCTCGCCCCACACTGTCCACTCGGGCCGATCGCCCTCGCGGCGAGCCTGCAGCTGGGGTTCGCGGTGCCGAACTTCCTCATCCAGGAGCAGAGCCTGCGCATGCACTACCACCGGGACGGCGACCTGCTCGACTACCTGGTGGACCCGAGCCCGTTCGACTTCACCGACGGCCACGCGGCCCGGCCGCTCGCGCCAGGGCTGGGCGTCGAGATCGACGAGGCGGCCGTGCGCAGGGCCGCGGAACTCGGCCACGCCTGGCGGAACCCGGTGTGGCGGCACGACGACGGCGGCCTCGCCGAATGGTGAGCCGGACACAGGAGGTGTGATCGTGGGGTTCGACCGCAGGCGGTTCCTCGCCGGCGCCGGTGGGCTCGCCGGGCTCGCCGTACTCGCGCAGTCCACGCCGGGGGTGGCGGCCACGCCCCCGCTGCCCGGACATCCGTTCACGCTCGGGATCGCGTCCGGCGAACCCGAACCGGGCGGGGTCGTGTTGTGGACCCGGCTCGCACCGGACCCGCTCGCCGAGGACGGTCTCGGCGGCATGCCGGACGTCCGGTACCCGGTCCGGTGGGAGGTGTCGGAGAACGACTCGATGACCCGGATCGTCCGGCGCGGCACGGTGTGGGCGCTGCCCGAGCTGGCGCACTCGGTGCACGTGGAGGTGCGCGGGCTGCGGCCGGGACGCGACTACTGGTACCGGTTCGCGGTACGCGGTGAGCTGAGCGAGGTCGGGCACACCAGGACGGCGGCGGCCCGGCACGAGTCGACCCCGTTCACCCTCGCCTTCGCGTCCTGCCAGGCGTGGGACGCCGGGTTCTTCACCGCCTACCGGCACCTGGCCGAGCAGGACCTGGACGTCGTGGTGCACCTCGGCGACTGGATCTACGAGAACCAGCTCGGCGCGACCGGCGGCGTGCGCGGCGTTCCGCTGACCTGGCCGCAGCGCCTCGAACCGATGTCGCTGGACCAGTACCGGATCCGGCACGCGCTGGTGGCGACCGACCCGGACCTGCGGGCCGCGCGCCGGGTGCTGCCGTTCGTGGCCACCGTCGACGACCACGAGGTCAAGAACAACTGGTCGGCCGAGACCGAGCCGACCGCGCCGACGCCGGAGAACTTCCTGCGCCGCAAGGCATGGGGTCTGCGCGCGTTCTACGAGCACATGCCGCTGCGCGCGGCCGCCCTGCCAAGGGGCACCGACAACCGGCTGTACCGCAGGCTCCGGTTCGGCCGGCACGGCATGCTGCACCTGCTCGACGAGCGCCAGTACCGGGACGCGCAGGACATCGCCGCCCGCCAGGACCCGTCCCGCACCATGCTCGGCGCCGAGCAGGAGGAGTGGCTGCTCGACGGGCTCGGCCGCTCCCACGCGACCTGGAACGTCATCGGCAACCAGGTGTTGATGGCCCAGCTCGACCGGCTCACCGACCCGGGTCTCCAGCAGCTCAACCCGGACACCTGGGACGGCTACGCGGCCTCCCGCGACCGGCTGCTGACCGGCATCGTCGACCGGCGGGTGCGCAATCCGATCGTGATCACCGGCGACGCGCACGTGAACTGCGCGGCCGAGCTGAAGGCGGACTTCTCCCGGCCGGACTCGCCGACCGTGGCACCGGAGTTCCTCGGCACCTCGATCACCTCCGGCGGCAACGGCACCGACCTCGGCTCCGGCGGTCGCGAGTGGCTGGCGGCCAACCCGCACCTGAAGTTCGTGAACTCGCAGCGCGGCTACGTGCGCTGCCGCGCGGACGCCGACGAGTGGCGGGCCGACTACCTCGTACTGGACAAGGTGACCGAACCCGGCGGGGTGATGTCGACCCGCACGTCGTTCGTCGTCGAGTCCGGCCGGCCCGACCTCCAGGAGGCGTGATCATGTCGCGGAAGATCGTCGCTGTGCTGGTCGCGCCCGTGCTCGTGGCGGGCGTCGCGCTCGGCGCCTCCCTGGTCGGCGGTGAGCCCGCCGCACCGCCGAGGGACGTGCTCGTCGTCCAGGCGAACCTGCAGGACGCGATCCGGCCCGCCGACGCGCGGGACACCCGCGACCTGGACAACTTCGTGGACCGGCTGGCCGAGCGGGTGCCGGCGGCGCCGGACGCGCTGCTGCTGGCCGAGGTGCTCGACCGGGGCGCGCACCGGCTGGCGCACCGGCTGTCGGCGGAGTTCGACCAGCGGTACCGGGTCGTGGTCGCGCCGGGCCGGGACGCGTTCTCGGCGGACGGCTCGGTGCGGGAGACCGCGATCGTGGTCAACACCGGCACCCTGAACGTGGAGCGCGGCGCGTCCGGGTTCGAGCGGATCCAGAGCGAGGACCAGGCCTACGCGACCGTGCGGCAGGCCGGCTCGGACCGGCGGCTGCGGCTGGTGGCCGGGCACGTCGGCGGCGACCCGGCGGTGGCCGCCGAGGAGTTCCACCGGCTCGGCACCGACGGGGACGCGATCCCCGTCCTCGGCGTCGACCTGCGGCTCTCCCGGTGCGTGCTCGCCTACGACGAGGCGCCGGTGGACTGCGACCCGCAGGCGTTCTGGACCGCGATGACCGACACCCACGCCTACTCCGACGCCGCCTACGAGCTGGCGCTCGCCCAGGGCCTGCGGCACAGCGGGTACGTGTTCACCCCGGGCGCGGTCGCCGCGGCCGGCGTGGACGACGGCCTGGTCGCCGGCGAGGAGTGCAAGGACGCCTACGACGCCGGCCGGTCGCGCACCACCCGCGGCGAGTGCCGCGCCGACTACTACGCGGACTCCCCGTTCACCTGGGCGAGGGTCGGCGCCCCGGAACCGGTCCGCCGCGTGGTGCTGCCGCGCGAGGTGTCGCTCGGCCACTGCGAGTTCGGCACCCGGGTCGGCGCGGTCGTCGTCCGGGTCGCCAACCGCACCGACTCGGCGGTGACCGACCAGGTGACCGCCACCGCCGCCGCGCCCATCGCCGTCGACCCGGCCGAGGCCGCTCTGACCGCCCCGCCCGGCGAGGCGCGGCGCGCGGTCGTGCGGGTGACCGCGCCGCAGGAGACCCCACCCGGCCGGCACCAGGTGACCGTCCGGGTCGGGCCGACGAGCACGGTCGTGCCGGTGGTCATCCCCGACGGGCCGTGCGTGGAGCCGGCGGTGTACGCGAGCAGCTTCAACCCCGGCCGCCCGCCGGAGGACGCGATCGACGGCGACATCAACACGTTCTGGCACTCCGAGTGGTCGCCGCCGCACCCGCTGCCGCAGTCGATCACGCTGAACCTGGGCTCGCCGACCACGGTGTCCGAGCTGCGCTACCAACCGAGGTTCGACGGCAACCTCAACGGCACGATCAGGGAGTACGTGATCTACGTCAGCGTGGACGGCCGCTCGTTCACCGAGGTCACCAGCGGTACCTGGCCGGTGGACGCCAGGGAGAAGACCGCGACCTGGACGGCCACCGACGCCCGCTACGTCCGCCTGGAGGCGCACTCCGCCAGCGGCGGCTCCTACGCATCGGCCGCGGAGGTGACGGTGTCGTAGCGCCCCCGGCGCTACCGCCGCGCTACCGATGAGGTGACGCCCCCCGCCATTGTCGAGTCCGCGGGACTCGACGAAAGGAGTGGGCAGATGGGGGGACCGAACCTCGTCCGGGGCATGGTGGTGGTCGTGGTGACCGGCGTCCTCGCCACCGGCGGCATCGTGTGGTGGCAGGCCGACGGGCCGGTCGACGGTCGACCGGTGGCGCGGACGACCGGCGCGGCGGAGCTGCCCGACGTGGCGGAGCTGCCCGACCGGCCGCCGGCGCTCGACCTGAGCCAGGACAACCGCCGGGAGCCGCTGCCCGGCCTGCCGGACTGGTCGGCCGCCGGCTACCGGGAGGGCGCCGGCCTGCCCGGCGACGAGGACATCACCACCGACGCCGAGTGCGTGCTCACCCCGGACGAACTCGCGTCCGAGTACGCCGTGCGCCCCGACGACGGCGCCGACGACACGGACGGCTTCCAGCGCGCCATCGACGACGTCAGGGCCGACTGCTCGCCCGACGCCGGCTACGACGACCTGTCGCTGATCGAGCTGCCCGCGGGCGAGCTGGCGGTGTCCCGGCAGCTCTCCGTCGACGCGGACTACCTGGTGCTGCGCGGCGCGGGCGACGACCCGGCGACCGGCACCCGCGTGGTGTTCCGCCCGGACGAGAACACCCGCTACGACACGCTCACCGAGGACGGCGGCGACTGGGACGAGGACGGCATGCGCCACGAGAGCGGCAAGGGCGGCTGGCTGTGGCCGGGCCGCGGCCTGTTCCGGGTGCAGTCCCGCGAGGTCGCCGAGGACTACCGGGAGGACCACGAGTCCGCGCCGGCCAACCGCCGGGACCTGTTCGAGGGCACGGTCAACGTGCACTGGAAGGCCGGCGTCGAGCTGACCGGCGAGGACGGCTTCGCCGCCAGGAAGGGCGACACCGTGGTACCGCTGGACGACTGGTCCGACGAGTTCCGGGTCGGCGGCTACGTCAACATCCGCGCGGCGAACACCGTTCGGTTCTACGAGGAGCAGCAGGCCCTGCCCACCGACCACGACCTGCGGAACATCCACATGCGACAGCAGATCTTCGAGATCACCGCCGTCGACGAGGACGCCGAGACGATCACGCTGGACAAGCCGCTCGAGTTCGACGTCCCGATCGACTCCACCTCGGACGGATCGGCGGAGATCGACGGCAAGACCTACGAGTCGAAGGCGTCCCCGCTCGTCGACCCGGTGCTGGGCGTCGGCCTGGAGAACCTGTTCCTCACCCAGGTCGTCGACGGCCACGACCCGAGCGAGGCGACCCACGACTACGGCAACCTCTCGCCGGCCGACCAACTGCACGGCATCGTGTTCAAGTGGGCGGTCAACGGCTGGGTCCGGGGCGTCACGACGTACCTGACCGGCTCGCACCCGGTGGTCACCGAGGAGGCGAAGAACCTGCGGATCGAGGGGAACCGCTTCGTCGGCTCGTGGAACAAGGGCAAGGGCGGCAACGGCTACCTGCGCGGATCGCGGGTGTGGGACTCGGTCTACGCCGGCAACGTGCTGCGCGGCCTGCGCCACTTCACCTTCCAGTGGTCGGCGTCGGGCAACGTGTTCATCGGCAACGACACCGACTCCGACGTGAACCTGCACGGCGGGTGGGAGCGGCACAACCTCGTCGAGCTGAACACCGTCGCGGTGCCCTACGAGCACCGCCCGGGGAACTGCTCGACCCACTGCGGCGGCGAGTCCGGCGAAACCGGGGACGACTCTGCCTGGTACCCGATCTGGTGGGGTGCTGGCAGGAAGGCGGTGAAGTGGTCCGGCGCCACCGGCCCGAGGAACGTCTTCTTCAACAACACGATGAGCAAGCAGGAGACCGAGGGCGGGGAGTTCACCCCCTACTACGACTCCGGGAACACGATCCTGCGGTTCGGCTGGGACGGGTCCGGCTACCGGCACCTGACCAGCGACGGCGAGCCGATCGAGGACTGGGCCGGCCACGAGCGCACCGACTTCACCGGCGACGGCGTCGACACCTCGCTGACCGACGACGGCCCGTCCCTGTTCCTGGCCGAGCCGCGGTGACGTCCGCTCGTCGTTGATGTTCGGCGGCGTCGAGCACCGGTCGAGTGATCTTGGTGCGTGCCGGGCCCGGCACGCACCATGGAGGCATCCTGGCCGGTGGCGGGAGCGTTGGCCCACGTCACCGGCCAGTCCCATGCCCGTGACCGAGCACTCCTTGCGCCGGCCGCGCGGCATCGGTCAGGCTGCTGGTCGGCGGCCTACGAGGTGGTGGATGCGCACCCTGATCATCGACAACCACGACTCGTTCACCCACAACCTCGTGCACCTCGTGGGGTCACTCACCGGGGTCGATCCGGTCGTGGTGCGCAACGACGAGCCGGTGGGGGACCTCGCCGGGTTCGACCGCGTGGTCATCTCGCCGGGCCCCGGCCGGCCGGAGCGGGCCAGGGACTTCGGGGTCTGCGCGGACGTGATCCGCCGCTCCCCGGTACCGGTGCTCGGCGTGTGCCTGGGCCACCAGGGCATCTGCCACGTCTACGGCGGCACGGTCGGGCCGGCGCCCGAGGTGCGGCACGGGCTGCTGTCGGACGTGCGGCACGACGGAACGGGTCTCTTCGCCGGCGTGCCGTCGCCGTTCCCGGTGGTGCGGTACCACTCGCTCGCCGTGACCAGGGTGTCGGACGTGCTGGAGACCCTGGCGGTCGCCGACGACGGCGTCGTGATGGCGGTGCGGCACCGGGAGCTGCCGCGCTGGGGCGTGCAGTTCCACCCGGAGTCCGTGCTGACCACGCACGGCGAGCGGGTGCTCGGGAACTTCCTCGGCCGGCACGGCACGGTCGTCGCGGGCCGGCGGACGACCGTCGACCGGCGCCCGGTCGTACCGCACCGGCGGGTGGAGCTGGACGTCGACGCGGAGGCGGTGTTCGACGCGCTGCACCGGGACGCGGAGTGGGCGTTCTGGCTGGACAGCGCGGACGGCGGCCGGTTCTCGTTCCTCGGTGACGCGAGCGGGCCGCGGGCGCGGGTGGCCACCGCGGACGTGTCGGCCGGCACGGTCACCGTGCGGTCCGGGTCCGGCGACCGGGTGGTCCACACGCCGTTCCTGGACTGGGTGGACGGCGACCTGCGCGCGCACCGGGCCTCCAGCGCCGGACTGCCGTTCGACTTCGCGCTCGGCTGGATCGGGTACCTCGGGTACGAGCTGAAGGGCGAGTGCGGAGCGGTGAACGCGCACCGCTCGGAGCGGCCGGACGCGACGATGATCTTCGCGGACCGCGCGGTCGTGGTCGACCACGCGGAGCACGCGGTGTACCTGCTGTCCCTGGAGCCCGACGACGAGTGGTTCGACCGCACCGAGGCCACCCTGCGCGGCCTCACCCCACCCGGCGAGGCCGAGGTCACCCCCGAGGTCGGCACCCTGCGCGCGCGGCACGGGCGCGCCGCCTACCTCGACCTGGTCGCCGAGTGCCAGCGGGAGATCACCGAGGGGGAGACCTACGAGGTCTGCCTCACCAACCAGCTCACCGCGGACGGCAAGCTCGACCCGTGGCAGGGCTACCGGGTGCTGCGCCGGCGGAACCCGGAGCCGTTCTGCGCGCTGCTGCGACTCGGGGAGCGCAGCGTGCTCAGCGCGTCGCCGGAGCGGTTCCTGCGGGTGTCCTCGGCCGGGGTGGCCGAGTCCAGGCCGATCAAGGGCACCCGCCCGCGCGGGGCCACGCCCGCCGCCGACGAGCGGCTGCGCGCCGAGCTGGCGACCAGCCGCAAGGACCGCGCCGAGAACCTGATGATCGTCGACCTGGTCCGCAACGACCTGGGCCGGGTCGCCGAGCCGGGGTCGGTGACCGTCGACGAACTGTTCGCGGTGGAGACGCACCCGACCGTGCACCAGCTCGTGTCGACCGTCCGGGCCAGACTGCGGCCCGACCGCGGCGCCGTGGACTGCGTCCGGGCCGCGTTCCCCGGCGGCTCGATGACCGGCGCGCCCAAGGCCCGCACCATGGAGATCATCGACCGCCTCGAGGGGGGCCCGCGAGGTGTGTACTCCGGCGCGCTGGGGTACTTCTCCCGGTGCGGCGCGGCGGACTTCGGGATGGTCATCCGCACCCTCGTGGTCGAGCCGGACCGGGTGTCCTACGGTGTTGGCGGCGCGGTCATCGCATTGTCCGATCCGGACGGCGAGGTCGCCGAGACCGCGGTGAAGGCCGCACCCCTCCTCCGGCTGCTCGACCAGGAGTTCCCTGCATGATCCTCGACGACCTGACCCAGCCGGTCGTGCAGGCGCCGATGGCCGGTGGGCCGTCGACGCCCGAGCTGGCCGCCGCCGTCTCCGACGCGGGCGGCCTCGGCTTCCTCGCCGCCGGCTACCTCACCGCCGACGCGGTGCGCGCGCAGGTCAGAGCCACCAGGGAGCTGACCGCCGAGCCGTTCGGCGTCAACGTCTTCGTGCCCGACACGTCCCAGGTGGACGGTGACGCCCTGGCCACGTACCGCGATCGCCTGACCGCCGAGGCCCGCCGGTACGGCGTCCAGCTCGGCGAGCCGGCGGACGACGACGACGGCTGGGCCGGCAAGCTCGCGGTCGTCCGCGAGGAGCGCGTGCCGGTGGTCAGCTTCACCTTCGGCTGCCCCGACCCCACCGTGCTCGCCGAACTCCGCGAGGCCGGCTGCGCGACCGTGGTCACCGTCACCTCCGCCGGCGAGGCCCGCACCGCCGTCGCCGCCGGAGCCGACGCGCTCTGCGTGCAGGGCACCGAGGCCGGCGGCCACCGCGCCACCTTCACCAACACCGACCCCATCGACGACACCGCACTGCTCCCGCTGCTGCGCCAGGTCTCCGCCGCCGTGCCGGTGCCGCTGATCGCCGCCGGCGGCCTGTCCAGCGGCCGGGACGTCGCCGCCGTCCTGGTCGCCGGTGCGCGGGCCGCCCAACTCGGCACGATGTTCCTGCCCTGCCCCGAGGCCGGCACGAACCCGCCGCACCGCGCCGCGATCGCCGGCGACTGCCGCACCGCGGTGACCCGCGCGTTCAGCGGCCGCCCCGCGCGCGGCCTGGTCAACCGCTTCCTCACCGACCACTCCGACGCCGCGCCGGCCGCGTACCCGCACGTGCACCACCTGACCAAGGCGCTGCGCCGGGCCGGCGACCCGGAGACCATGTCCCTGTGGGCCGGGCAGGCCCACGAGTTCGCCCGCGCCGTCCCGGCCGCCGACCTGGTCCGCGAACTGGGCGACGGGGCCCGCGCGGCACTCGCGGAGACCGCCCGCCGCTGGCCGGGCTGAGTTCCGTTTGGTGAACCCTGCGCATGATCCAGTCGGATCGGGGTGGTAGAAAACCTCGTTCCCTGTCGGAGCCTCTAATCCCCGGAGCTGAACGTGCGCCGTACCACCACAGTTGCCAGAGCCGTACTGACCGCCGCCTTCGCCTCGACCGCCCTGCTCGGCGTCGCCGGCGTCGCGGCCGCGACCCCCGACCGGACCCCGCAGGCCGGTGACGACCGCGCGACCGTCCACGAGGGCAACGTCGTCGGCAAGCACTGCGCCGACCTCTTCCCCGGCAGCTCGGACGTCACCGGTCTGCTGCGCACCGAGGTGGACGGCTCGAACACCTACCTCGACGTCACCGGCACGGACGGCGTCGACGTCGCCGGCGTGATCGTCAAGGGTGGGCCGGCGTACAACGTGTACGCGCCGGGCGACCTCGGCGAGCTGCCCTGGCTCGACCTGCACTCGCCGCTGGTGCCGAGCGGCAAGCCGGCGCAGATCAGCCACTGGTTCGCCTGCGGCGTCGAGTCCGGCGAGACCACCACCCAGCCGAGCACCCCCGACCAGGAGCCGCCGGTCGACGAGGAGGAGCCGCCGGCCAAGGGCGAGGAGCCTTCCGCGCCGGGCGACGCGGAGGAGCCGACCGTCGACGACGGCAAGGACGGCAACGACGTCGAGCCGGTGGCCGACGAGGAGGAGCTGGCCGCGACCGGGTTCGACGGCGGCTGGCTGATCGCGCTCGGCGCCGCACTGCTGCTCGGCGGCGGCGCGCTGCTGCTCGTGCTGCGCACCCGAGGCGCCCGCCAGTAATACGAGGCCACCGCACCCGGCACGCGGTCCCGGCACCATATCGTGGCAGCATGACGGAGCTTTCCAGCTGGCTGCGAGAGGGTGTCGAGGCGGTCGAGGCGTGGCAGCGGACGTTCGCGGACCGCTCCGAGCACCCCGCGCAGCGGGTCGACCCGGAGCGGTTCCGCGCGGCGTTCACCGAGCTGACCGAGCGGCTGACGGACAACTACCCGTTCTTCCACCCGGACTACGCCGGGCAGATGCTCAAGCCGCCGCACCCGGTCGCGGTCGCCGGGTACCTGACGACGATGCTGGTCAACCCGAACAACCACGCGGTGGACGGCGGCCCGGCCACCGCGCGCATGGAGCGCGAGGCCGTGGCCGCCCTCGCGACGATGTTCGGGTTCGACCAGCATCTCGGGCACCTCACCGGCGGCGGCACCGTCGCGAACCTGGAGGCCCTGTTCGTCGCCCGCGAGTCCCACCCGGGCCGGGGCGTCGCGTTCAGCACCGAGAGCCACTACACGCACGCCCGGATGTGCCAGGTGCTCGGCATGCCCGGGTACACCGTGCCGGTCGACGACACCGGGCGGATGGACCTCGACGCGCTCGAGGAACTGCTGGCCACCGGGAAGGTCGGCACGGTCGTGCTCACCGCCGGCACCACCGGCCTCGGCGCGGTCGACCCGATCCACGAGGCGCTCGCCCTGCGTGACCGGTACGGGGTGCGGCTGCACGTCGACGCGGCCTACGGCGGGTTCTTCACCCTGCTCGCCGACTCCGAGCTGGTCGACCCGCGCCCGTGGCGGGCCATCGCCGGCTGCGACTCGGTGGTCGTCGACCCGCACAAGCACGGCCTGCAGCCCTACGGGTGCGGAGCCGTGCTGTTCGCCGACCCGACCGTCGCGCGGTTCTACCGGCACGACTCGCCGTACACCTACTTCACCGACGCCGACCTGCACCTCGGCGAGATCAGCCTGGAGTGCTCCCGTCCGGGCGCCGCGGCCGCCGCGCTGTGGCTCACCTTCCAGGTCATCCCGCCCACCCCGGACGGGCTCGGCCGGTTCGTCGCCGCGAGCCGCCGGGCCGCGCTGCGCTGGGCCGACCTGCTGGCCGACTCGCCGCACCTGGCCCTGTACCAGCGGCCGGAGCTGGACATCGTCGCCTACTTCCCGCGCCGGAACACGCTCTCGGACGTGGACGCGGCCGCCGCGCGCGCCTTCACCGACGGCATGAACGACAAGGAGGACCCGGTCTACCTCTCGGTGCTGACCGTCGACGCCGCCGACCTGGCCCGCCGGCACCCCGACGTCAAGTCCGACGCGGACCGGGCGCGGATCCTGCGCAGCGTGCTGATGAAGCCCGAGTCCGAGGACCACGTCGACCGCCTGCACCGGCGGGTGGAGCGCCTGGTCCGGTGATCGCCGACGTCCTGGACCACCTGGCCTGCCCGCACTGCCGCGCACCGCTCACGCTCGCCGGCCCCCAGCTCCGCTGCGACTCGGGTCACGGGTTCGACCTCGCCCGCCAGGGCTACGTCAACCTCGGCGCCACCACCGTCCACGGCGACAGCTCCGAGATGGTCGCCGCCCGGGCCGCGTTCCTGTCCGCCGGCCACTACCGCCCCATCACCGACGCCCTCGTCGCCGCCGCGGCCGCCGTGCCCGGGGGCTGCGTCGCCGACCTGGGCGCCGGCACCGGCCACCAGTTGGCCGCCGTCCTCGACGCCGGGCCGGACCGGGTCGGGCTCGCGCTCGAGGTCAGCAAGCCCGCCCTCCGTCGCGCCGCCCGCGCGCACCCCCGGCTCGGCGCCGTCGGCTGCGACGTGTGGGGCACGCTCCCGGTCCGCGACGCCGCGATCTCGTTGGCGCTCAACGTGTTCGCCCCGCGCAACCCGGCCGAGCTGGCGCGCGTGGTCCGCCCGGGCGGCGCGCTCGTCGTCGTCACACCGACCGTCGAGCACCTCGCCGGCCTGGTCGAGGCGCTCAACCTGATCACCGTCGCCCCGGACAAGGACGCCCGGATCACCGCCGCCCTCGCCCCGCACTTCACCCCGTCCACCCAGGTGACCCGCACCTTCGACCTGCACCTGTCCCACGACGAGGTGCTGTTCCTGGTCGGCATGGGCCCGAGCGCCCGCCACATCGGCCCCACGGACCTCGCCGAACGGGTCGCCGCGCTGCCCGACCCCGTCCGGACCACCGCGTCGGTCCTGGTGGCCACCTACGGCAGGGCATCGGGTCAGGGCCAGTCGATCTGGGGGGAGCGGTAGAAGTCGATCGCCTGGGCTTCCCAGCGGGGGGCCTGGGCGGCCAGGCGGGTGCGGAAGGACTCCCAGTCGTGCGTCGACCACGGGGACCAGGCCAGCTCGGCGATCGCCGGGAGGCGCGGGAAGGCCATGAACTCGATGTGGTCGCTCGTCTCCAGGGTTTCCGACCACAGCGGGGCCTCGACACCCAGGATCGCCGACTCCGGGACACCCCGCATGTACTGGCCCGGGTTCCAGCCGTACGCCTCGTCGACCTCGATGAAGCCGGCCCAGGACAGGCCGAGCGGCGTGTTCTCGTCGTACTTCATGTCCAGGTACGACTTGTTCGCCGGCGACAACAGGATCTTGTTCCCGCGCTCCACCGCGTCGGTCACCAGGCTGTTCGAGTCCGTGGTGCCCCAGTACTGCGGCAGCGCGGACGTCGACGGCGTCGCCTTGAGGAACTCGTGCCAGCCGGCGACCTTCTTGCCGAGCGACTCCACGATCGGCAGCACCCGCTCGAAGAACTTGATGTAGTCCGCCTCGGGCGTCGAGTGCGCCTCGTCGCCGCCGATGTGCAGGTACTCGCCCGGGGTCAGCTCGGCCAGCTCGGTCAGCACGTCCTCGACGAACCGGTAGGTGATCTCCTTGTCGATGCACAGCGAGCTGAACCCGACCTCGATGCCGGTGTACAGCGGCGGCGCCACCCCGTCGCAGTTCAGCTCCGCGTACGACGCCAGCGCGGCGTTCGTGTGTCCCGGCAGGTCGATCTCCGGGATGACCTCGATGTGCCGCTCGGCGGCGTACGCGACCAGGTCGCGGAACTGGTCCTTGGTGTAGTACCCGCCGGGCCCGCCGCCGACCTCGGTGCTGCCGCCGTGGGTCGTCAGCCTGGGCCAGCCGTCGATCTGGATCCGCCAGCCCTGGTCGTCGGACAGGTGCAGGTGCAGCCGGTTGATCTTGTACATCGCGATCTGGTCGATGTACCGCTTCACCTCGTCCGGCGAGAAGAAGTGCCTGGACACGTCGAGCATCGCGCCCCGGTGCTCGAACCGCGGATAGTCGACGATCTTCCCGCCCGCGACCGTCCACGGCCCCCGCTGCTCGCGGTCCGACTCGATCCGCGGCGGCAGCAGCTGGCGCAGCGTCTGCACGCCGGCGAACAGCCCGGCCGCGGTACGCGCCTTCAGCTCGACCCCGCGCCGGTCGACGTCGAGCTCGTAGCCCTCGTCGCCCAGCTCGGCCGCGACCCGGCCCAGCTCCAGCGAGATCCGCCCGCCGTCCCGGTCGTGCCGCCGCTCGGGCACGACCGGCAGCCGGTAGCCGGTAGCCGGCCGCAGCAGGCCGGCGAGGTACTCGCCCACCCGCTGCGCGCCGCGCTCGGTCTCGATCACGGTGGCCGGCGTCAGCCGGAACTCGCCACCGTGGCGGTCAGGTGTGACCGACACCGGCGCCGGTATCACCTGCGTCATACGGGACTCCTTGTGGTGGTGATGGGGCGCGGCCGATGATGACGCACCGGCGCCGAGCACGGCGAGCGCGGTGACGGACACCACCGTCACCGCGCGACGGACGGATGCAGGGGGCCTGGACACGGGTCCTCCCGAGGCGGCCGAGGGGCAGGTTCCTCCACGTATAGCCGACAGTGGTCCAGACCACAAGATGTCAGCCCTTGAGCGCCCCCGCCGTGGCCCCGGAGACCAGCTTCCGTTGCACGAGCATGAAGAAGATCAACGCCGGCAGCGCGTAGAGCACCGACGCGGCCATGATCGCGCCCCAGTCCGTGCCGAACACCGAGCGGAACGTCGACAGCCACACCGGCAGCGTCTGCTTGTTCGAGTCGCGCATGAACACCAGCGCGTACAGGAACTCGTTCCACGCCGTGATGAACGCGAACACCGACGTGGTCACCAGTCCCGGCCCGAGCAGCGGCAGGATGACCCGCCGGAACGCGCCGAACCGCCCGCAGCCGTCGACCATCGCGGCCTCCTCCAGCTCGAACGGGATGCCCTGGACGAACCCGCGCAGCGTCCACACCGTGAACGGCAGCGTGATCGCGAAGTACACCAGCAGCAGCGACGGCAGCTGGTTGAGCAGCCCGGCGTCCTGCATGAGCAGGAACATCGGGATGAACAACGCCTCCATCGGCGCCATCTGCGCGATCAGCACCAGCAGCAGGAACCCCTTGCGTCCCCGGAACCGCAGCCGCGCCAGCGGAAACGCCGCCAGCACACCGGCGACCAGCGAGCAGGCCACCGCGCCGAGCGTGACGATCAGGCTGTTCCGCAGGTGCGTGAGGAATCCCGGCTGGTTGATCGCGGTGACGAAGTTGTCGAAGGTGACCGACAGCGGGATCAGGTCGTAGTCGGCGGTGAGCAGATCCACCGACGGCTTGAACGCGCTGGTGATCATCCAGTAGGTCGGGAACGCGAACAGCACGGCGACCAGCACCCCGACCGTGTTCAGCGCGACCCGCTGACCCATCGTCTTGTTCACAGGTCGCCCTCCTTCGAGCGCAGCAGCAGCTGCAGGTACCGGGCGGTGAGCACGAGCAGCACCAGGATCATCAGCACCGCGATCGCCGACGCCAGTCCGAAGTGCCGGGACGCGATGCCCTTGAGGTAGAGCAGCACCGGCAGCGTGGTGCTCTCGCCGTCCGGGCCGCCCTGCCGGAACGCCCAGACCTGCGCGAAGACCTTGAAGTCCCAGATCACCGACAGGAACGTGGCCAGCATGACCAGCGGCCGGATCGACGGCCAGGACACGGTCGTGAACGCCTGCCACGGGCTGGCGCCGTCCATCGCGGCCGCCTCGTACAGTTCGCGGGGCGCGGTGAGCAGGCCGGCGTAGATCGTGAAGCACACGAACGGCACCGCCTGCCACACGATCATCAGACCGATGACGGTCAACGTGCTCGGGCCGCTGGAGAACCACGAGTACCCGGCGAAGCCGTCGAACCCCAGCTTGACCAGGGTCTTGTTCAGGATCCCGTACTGCTGGTCGAAGATCCACTGGAACACCGTGGTGGCGGCCACGATCGGCGTGGCCCAGGCGAGCACGAGGAAGGTCTGCACCGCGACCCGCACGCCCGGGGCCAGGTGCCGCAGCAGGATCGCGAGCAGCCCGGCGACGAGCACGGTCGCGGCCACCACGCAGGCGGTGAACACGACGGTGCGCAGCACGACCGTCCAGACCTCGGGGTCGGACAGCGCGGCGCGGTAGTTGTCCAGCCCGATCCAGACGATCTCGCCGCGGACGAGTTCACCGAGGTCGAGCCGGCGGAAGCTGATCGCCACGACCTGGACCGCCGGCCAGCCGAGCAGCACCAGCATGGTGATGACGGCGGGCGCGAGCAGCAGGTACGGGATCGTGCGCTCCCCGAGATCGGCCCGCCGGGGCCGGCCAGCGCGCGGCGGTGCCGGCGGGGGTGGCCCCGCCGGCACCGTGACGTGTGCGGTCGTCGTCATGCGCCGGAGGAGAAGGCCTCGTCCAGCGCGGTGTTCGCGTCGGCCGTCGCCTGGTCAAGGCTCTTCGCGCCGGTCAGGTAGGCGGTCAGCATGTCCTTGAGCGGGTTCTGGCCTGCCTCGATGGTGGCCCACGCCGGGGTCGCCGGGACGGACCGGCCGTTCTTCGCGGCCTCGGCCATCGCCTTGCTCACCGGGTCGGCCTCCAGCGGGGAGAGGTCGGTGGAGGCGCCGGGCACCATGCCGGCCTCGGCGAGCATGGTCTGGTACTTCTCGCTGAGCAGGAGCTTGAGGTAGTCCTTGGCCAGGTCGGCGTTGGCGCTGTTGACCGGGATCGCGAGGTTCGAACCGCCCTGGAAGACCGGTGCTGTCTCACCGGCGTTCTTCGACGGGATCGGGAACCCGGAGATCTTGTCCTTGAGGTCCGGGGCGTCCTCGGTCGCGGTGGCGACCTCCCACGGCAGGCCGATCATCATGGCGACCTTGCCCTGGCCGAAGATGCCGGCCTGCACGGGGTTCTGCTCGTCGTTGTCCTTCGGCGCGGTGGTGCCGGAGGCGTCCACGAGCTGCTTGTAGAACTCCAGGCCGGCCTTGGCCTCGGGAGTGGTCAGCGCGGCGGAGAAGTTCGTGCCGTCCTTGGTGGCGATGTCACCGCCCTCGTCCCAGATGAAGGAGAGCAGCGCGTACCAGTTCTGGCCCGGCAGGTACAGCGACTGGAACTGCGGGTCGGACCCGAACTTGGCCTCCAGCTTGGTGATGGCGTCCAGCCACTCCTCCCGCGACGTCGGCGGAGCCGCGATCCCGGCCTGCTCGAACATGTCCGTGCGGTAGATGATCTCCCGGTTGGCCGCGTAGAACGGGGTGGAGAACTGCTTGCCGTCCCATTCGCCGGAGGCCTTGAGGCTGTCCAGCCACTGGTCGCCGTGCAGGGCGTCGACGTCGCCGGAGAGGTCGGTGAGCACGCCCTCGGCCGCGAAGGCGGGTGCCTGGGTGTTCCCGAGCTCGATCACGTCCGGGGGGTTCTGGCTGGCCAGAGCCGTGGTCAGCTTGTCCTGGATGCCGTTCCAGGGTTGGATCTCGTACTTGACGGTGACACCGTCGTTGGCCTGCTCGAATTCCTCGTGCAGGGCGTCGGTGAGTGTCTCGGGAGCGGAACCGTCCATGAGCCACACGGTCAGCGTGCGGTCCTCGCCCGCCGCGGCGTCGCCCCCGGAGTCGGTGCCACCCGAGCCGGCGCAGCCGGCGGTCGCAAGGGCGATGGCGGCGGCACCCGTCATCACCTTCGTCCAGCGCTTCACTTCTCTGCCGTCCTCTCCGTGCCCGTCGCCGGGCCCGCACCAGTGGTTTAGACCTAGTGGTATAGACCAATGGGAGAACTGTGGTGCCGACACGCGCGGCTGTCAAGACACTTGCGGAAGACGTTGTAAACAAAGGGTTTCGAAGTCAACTTCCCACCAGGTGGGACCCGGTCCGGAGAACTTCTGCCCGGCCGTCCTCAACGTTGACGAGGTAGTAGCGCAAGCCTAACGTTGTCTCTGGAGGGGACATGACCGCGCACTTTCTCGGGGTACTCAACATCGCGGAAGCCATGGGCGTGACCCGGCACGCCGTGCACAAGTGGCGCGCGCGCTATCCGCGAGGTTCGGACCACCCGTTTCCCGAGCCCGATGTCGAGATCGACGGAACTCCGGGCTGGCGACCGGCGAGACTGGAGGAGATGGCGCGCTGGCGCGACGGCCTGCCGGGCCGGGGCACCGGCGGCGGGCGCCCCACCGCCGCGCAGCAGGAGTACTACCGAGCGGCAGCCGCCCGCGGCCTGGACCGGGACGAAGCGACCCGCGCGCTCAACACCTTCGCCGCCGATTTCCCGGAGATGACCGAGCCGGAACTCTGCGCCTGGCTCGTCGAGAAGTTCACCTAGTCGGATCACCCGTCGGGCACGCGCGGGCGAGCAGTACCCGAACTCCCACGACTTTTTGTCCTCGACCCCTACCCACGCATCCCCCACCCGCTCCGGGGGCACCCCTCAGGGTCAGTCTAGTTGGTCGCGGGGCGGAGTGGGGGGTTCAAGATCGACATGTGGACAACCGGGGGTCTGTGGACAGGTGCTCTCGCTCACGCCCTTCCGCCGTGGGGTGATCGCGGCGGGCGATTAGGGTGGGGGTCGTGAGCACACATTTCAACGTCGTCGTTCTCGGGGCCGGTCCCGGTGGGTACGTGGCCGCGGTGCGCGCAGCGCAGCTGGGGCTCTCGGTCGCCGTCGTCGAGGAGAAGTACTGGGGCGGCGTCTGCCTGAACGTCGGCTGCATCCCCTCCAAGGCGCTGCTGCGCAACGCGGAGCTCGCACACCTGTTCCACAACGAGCAGAAGACCTTCGGCATCAGCGTCGACGGTGAGGTCAAGTTCGACTTCGGCGTCGCCCACGCGCGCAGCCGCACCGTGGCCGACGGCCGGGTCAAGGGCGTGCACTACCTGATGAAGAAGAACTCGATCACCGAGTTCACCGGGCGCGGCACCTTCACCGGGCCGAACGCGATCCAGGTCGACGACCAGGAGATCACGTTCGACAACTGCATCATCGCCGCCGGCGCGTCCGCCAAGCTCCTGCCCGGCACCTCGCTGTCCGAGCGCGTCGTCACCTACGAGGAGCAGATCCTCGACGCCGAGCTCCCCGGCAGCATCGTCGTCGCCGGTGCCGGCGCCATCGGTGTCGAGTTCGCCTACGTGCTCGCCAACTACGGCGTCGACGTCACGATCGTCGAGTTCCTCGACCGGCTGGTCCCGCTCGAGGACCCGGAGGTCTCCAAGGAGCTCGCCCGGCACTACCGCAAGCTCGGCGTCACCGTGATGACCTCCACCCGGGTCGAGTCGATCGACGACTCCGGCGACCAGGTCACCGTCGAGGTCTCCGCGAACGGCGAGCGCAAGACCCTCAAGGCCGACAAGGTCCTGCAGGCCATCGGCTTCCAGCCGAACGTCGAGGGCTACGGCCTGGAGAAGACCGGCGTCCAGGTCACCGACCGCGGCGCCATCGACGTCGACGGGCTCTGCCGCACCAACGTCGACCACATCTTCGCCATCGGCGACGTCACCGCGAAGCTCATGCTCGCGCACACCGCCGAGGCCATGGGCATCATCGCCGCGGAGACCATCGGCGGCGCGGAGACCATGGAGCTCGACTACCGGATGATCCCGCGCGCCACCTACTGCCAGCCGCAGATCGCGAGCTTCGGCTACACCGAGGAGCAGGCCCGCGAGGCCGGCTTCGACGTCGAGGTCGCCAAGTTCCCGTTCACCGCCAACGGCAAGTCCCACGGCCTCGGCGACGCCCGCGGCTTCGTCAAGCTGCTGTCGGACAAGAAGCACGGCGAACTCCTCGGCGGCCACCTGATCGGCCCGGACGTCACCGAGCTGCTCCCCGAACTGACCCTGGCCCAGCAGTGGGACCTCACCGTCCACGAGGTCGCCCGCAACGTCCACGCCCACCCCACCCTCGGCGAAGCCGTCAAGGAGGCGATCCACGGCCTGGCCGGCCACATGATCAACATGTAGGCCCGCGCAGGACCGGGCGGAGGGCGTCCAGCACGGCGGGGTCCTCGATCGTCGACGGCACGGGTTCCTCCCGGCCGTCGGCGATCCCCCGCATCGTGCGGCGGAGGATCTTGCCCGACCGGGTCTTCGGCAGGCCGTCCACCACCGAGACCTCACGGAACGCCGCCACCGGGCCGATCTCCCGGCGCACCGCGGCCACCAGCTCCTCGCGCAGCGTCTCCTCGGTGATCGACGCCCCCGCCTTGAGCACCACGAAGCCGCGCGGCAGCTGGCCCTTGACCGCGTCCCGCACGCCGATCACCGCGCACTCCGCCACCGCCGGGTGCGCGGCCAGCACCGCCTCCATCGACCCGGTCGACAGCCGGTGCCCGGCCACGTTGATCACGTCGTCGGTCCGGCCCATCACGTAGACGTAGCCGTCCTCGTCCACGTAACCGCCGTCGCCGGTGACGTAGTAGCCGGGGTACCGCGACAGGTACGACTCCACGTACCGCTCGTCGTCGCCCCACAGTGTCGGCAGCGTCCCCGGCGGCAGCGGCAGCCGCAGCGCGATCGCGCCCTCCCGGCCGCGCGGCAGCTCGTCACCGTCCGGCCCCAGGACCCGCACGTCGTACCCGGGCACCGGCACGCTCGGCGACCCCGGCTTGACCGGCAGGTCGTCCAGCCCGCGCGGGTTCGCGCACACCGGCCAGCCGGTCTCGGTCTGCCACCAGTGGTCCACCACCGGCACCCCGAGCCGCTCCGCCGCCCAGTGGTACGTCTCCGGATCCAGCCGCTCACCGGCCAGGAACAGCGTCCGGAACCCCGACAGGTCGTACTTCGCCAGCTCCGCACCCGCCGGGTCCACCCGCTTGATCGCCCGGAACGCGGTCGGCGCGGTGAACAGCGCCTTCGCCCGGTGCTCGGCGATCACCCGCCAGAACGCACCCGCGTCCGGCGTCCCGACCGGCTTCCCCTCGTACAGCACCGACGTCGCCCCGACCAGCAGCGGCGCGTACACGATGTACGAGTGCCCGACGACCCACCCCACGTCCGACGCCGTCCAGAACACGTCGCCAGGACCGATGTCGTACACGTTCGGCAGTGACCAGGCCAGCGCGACCGCGTGCCCGCCGTTGTCCCGCACCACGCCCTTCGGCCGGCCCGTCGTCCCCGACGTGTACAGGATGTACAGCGGGTCCGTCGCCGCCACCGGCACACAGTCGACCGGCTCCGCGCCGGCCATCGCCTCGTCCCAGTCGACGTCACGTTCGCCCAGCTCGGCGCGGCTCTGCTCACGTTGCAGCACGACCACCGCGTCCGGCTGGTGCGACGTCGACGCCAGCGCCTCGTCGATGATCGGCTTGTACGCCACCACCCGCGTCGGCTCGATGCCGCACGACGCGGCCACGACCACCTTCGGCCGCGCGTCCTCGACCCGGCTGGCGAGCTCCCGCGGCGCGAACCCGCCGAACACCACCGAGTGCACCGCGCCGATCCGCGCGCAGGCCAGCATCGCGACCACCGCGCGCGGCACCATCGGCATGTACACGATCACCCGGTCACCGACCCCGACGCCGAGCCCGGCGAGCACCCCGGCGAACCGCGCCACCTCGTCGCGCAGCTCCCGGTAGGTGAACGTCGCCTTCGTCCCGGTCACCGGCGAGTCGTACACCAGCGCCGGCTGGTCGCCCCGGCCGCCGTCGACGTGCCGGTCGAGCGCGTTGTGGCAGGTGTTCAGCTCCCCGTCCGGGAACCACCGGTACAGCGGCGCCCGGCTGTCGTCCAGGGCCCTCGTCGGGGGTGTGGTCCAGTCGATCGCCTCAGCGGCGGCCAGCCAGAACCCCTCCGGGTCGTCGAGGCTGCGCCGGTACACGCCGTCGTAGGTACCCATGAACGGAACCTAGACAGGAACCGCCCCGCTCGGCTACCTCGGACGCAGCCGGACCGACGCCTCCGCGATCGTCAGCGGGTACCGGGTGCCGTACTCACCGTCCGGGCCGAACTCGATGCGCTGCGCGGTCACCCGGTCCGGCGCGGCCTCGAGGATCTGCACCAGCACCGGCTCGTCCTGGCCGTCCACGGTCAGCAGCCACTTGTCGGCGAGGTAGCTCAGGCCGAGCCCGAGCAGCGTCGCCTCGGCGTCCTCGGCCGTGGTCGGCTCGCCGGCCGGTGTCCCGAGCAGCGTCCGCGCCCGGTACCCGGCATCGCACGACTCGACGTAGCCGATCAGCTCGTCGTCGTCGGGCCGGTGCACGGGCAGCCAGGTACTCGGAATCATGCCCGTACGGTAGCCACACCCCCGTTGTCCGTTCAGCCCGTTTTCGTCGGTGCCGAGCCCTACCGTGACACCATGACCGAGAACGATCCCCCCTGGGAGCCGCCCCTCGCCGGTAGCGAGGTCGAGCACCTCGTCGGTGCCCTCGACCGGCTGCGCACGACCTTCCGCTGGAAGGTCGACGGCCTGGACGCGGCCGGTTTACGCACCCGGGTCGGCGCGTCCACGCTGACGCTCGGCGGACTGCTCAAGCACCTCGCGCTGGTGGAGGACTTCTACTTCGGCACCCAACTGCGCGGGCGCCCCCTCGGCGAGCCGTGGGCCGCCGCCGACAGCGAGCAATGGGCGTTCACCTCCGCCGCCGACGACAGCCCCGAGCGGCTGTACGTCCTGTGGGACGAGGCGGTCGACCGGTCCCGGGCGCGGTTCGCCAAGGCGTTGACCGACGGTGGTCTCGACCAGCTCGTGCACGCCAGCACGTCGGACGGGCGGCGGGCGAGCCTGCGCCGGCTGCTCTGCGACGTGATCGAGGAGTACGGGCGGCACACCGGGCACGCGGACCTGCTGCGCGAGGCCGTCGACGGCCGGGTGGGGGAGGACCCGCCGCACGACTGGCGGCCGATTCGGTCAGCGGAATGAACGTCGCACGTGGTACGCGCGTCCACAGAAAGAGGCGGTGGTACCCGGCGGCAGGACCGCCCTGGGGCGTTCCGCCGGGCGGGTAGCCTCTTCGTTACAGGAAACGACGCCCACGGAGGGAGAGCAGTTCGTGAACTTCCTGGTCAACCTGGGTAGTTCGCTGCTGTCGTTCGCGAACAGTATCTTCTCGCCCGCGTTCTGCCCGGGCGACTGGGTGTGGGCGACGATCGCCGCCGGTGCGATCATCGGGTTGCTGCCCGTGGTCGGAACGCTGCTCGTCGCACTGGTGCGCAAGGGCACTGGGAACACCTACAACGCCGCCACCATCGGTGTCATCGCGGCGGCCGGCGGGTTCTTCGTGTTCCTGATGCCGTGGCTGTTCGTCATGGGCGTCTCCGAGGTCTTCCACAGCGTCGCGCTCGGCCAGCCGAGCGGGCTGAGCGCCGGCGAGGTCGCGGAGGTCCAGCAGGGCACCTGCTGGCTCGAGGAGGGCGAGGCGGTCTTCTTCGGCGCCCGCTCGAACGTCTACGAGGTCCTCGTCCGCCCCTCCGAGGGCACCCCGATGCTGCTGCTGCGGATCATGATGCTGATCGCGGTGCCGGCGCTGATCCTGCTGTTCCTCTGGCTCCAGGCCCGCTCCGCGATGCGCCGGGGCCCGAAGTGGCCGGCCCGGCTGCTCTGGGCGCCGTTCGTGCTGCTCGTGGTGCTGTCGATGGGCGTGTCGGCCAACGTGGCGACGTTCCTGTGGCTCGGGTTCCTGCCGGTCAGCATCCTCGGGCTGATGCCGCTGCTCGCGGTCGGCCCGCCGAGCTGGTCGGTGATCGAGCGCTCGTACCAGAAACCGGAGCCGCGCGAGCAGCGGCAGGTCCCGCCGCCGCAACCGGCCTCGCAGCAACAGCAGCCGCCTCGGACGCCGCCACCCCAGGGCCCGCCGCCGTACGAGCCGCCGCCGCCGTTGCCGCAGTACGTTCCGCCCGGCGGTTCCAGGACACCGCCGCCGACGCGCGTCGCCCCGCCGATGTCGTCCCCGATGTCGTCCCCGATGTCGTCCCCGATGTCGGCGCCGATGCCCGAACCGGAGCCCGACCGCGCCGCGCTGGCCAAGCTCGCCGAGGA
Source organism: Actinophytocola gossypii (assembly GCF_025165815.1). Lineage (GTDB taxonomy): Bacteria > Actinomycetota > Actinomycetes > Mycobacteriales > Pseudonocardiaceae > Actinophytocola > Actinophytocola gossypii. Next base: position 656,616 of record NZ_JAFFZE010000006.1, read on the forward strand.
CCCCGGCCCGCTGCCGTTCGCCGTCGCCGGGGCAGCAGCCGCCGGGGCAGCCGCCGCCGGAGCGGGACAGACCAGGCAGGCGCCGACCGGCTTGTGGCAGAACCACGCCGGCCGGTTCCAGAAGATCAAGCCGCTCGGCCAGGGCGGTTTCGGCACCGTGTGGCTGGCGAGGGACACCCAGCTCGACCGCACGGTCGCGGTGAAGCTCGCGCACGCCCCGGACGCCGAGACCGAGGCCAGGATGATGCGCGAGGCGCGGGCGCTGGCCGCCGTGCACCACCCCCACTGCGTGCGCGTGTACGACATCATCCGCGACCCCGACGGTCTCGGCATCGTCATGGAGTACATCGAGGGCCAGCAGCTCGCCGACGCCGTGCACGAGGGCGGGGTCCTCAGCGACGTCCAGGCCGCCCGCCTGTGGACCACGATGGCCGGCGCGCTCACCGCCGCGCACGGCAAGGGCGTGCTGCACCGCGACGTGAAGCCGGCGAACGTGATCGTCGACCCGGGCGGCAACCCGCACCTGATCGACTTCGGCATCTCGCGCGCCAAGGGCGACTCCACCCTGACCGCGACCGGCATGATGGTCGGCACCCCCGACTTCATGGCCCCCGAGACGGCCAGCGGGCAGCCCGCGACACCCGCCTCCGACGCCTGGCAGCTGGCCGCGACCGTGAGCTTCGCGCTCACCGGCCAGCCCCCGCGCGGCGTCCGGGAGAACGCGATGGCGTCCCTGATGGCGGCCGCGAAGGGCGAGCCGCTGACCCAGCTCCCGCACCGCAGCTCGCACCTGCGCCTGCTGACCGCGTCGCTGGACAACGACCCGAGCCGCCGCCCGACCCTGGCCGCGGTCACCCGCGAGATGGGCATGTGGCTGGGCCGTGCGGGTCAGGCCGCCGAGGGCCCGGTCACCCGCGTCATGGGCAGCGCCCGCTGAGTGGTCAGTCCCGCGCGGCCAGAACGGCGTCGTAAAGCCGCTTCCGGCTGACCCCGGCGGCGGTGGCGACCTCGCCGGCCGCGTCCTTGAGCCGCACCCCGTCCTCGACCAGGGCGGTGACCCGGCCGACCAGCGTGTCCAGGTCGACGTCGGCGGGCGCGGCCCCGGCGAGAACGACGGTGATCTCCCCACGCACGCCGTCGGCGGCCCACTCGGCCAGCTCGCCCAGCCCGCCGCGCCGAACCTCCTCGTACGGCTTGGTCAGCTCCCGGCAGACCGCCGCCCGCCGCTCCGCGCCGAGCACGTCGGCGGCCGCGGCGAGCGTCGCGGCGATCCGGTGCGGGGACTCGAAGAACACGGCCGTACGGGGTTCCTCGGCCAGGGCGGCGAGGAACCGTCGCCGTTCACCGTCCTTGCGGGGCGCGAAACCCTCGAAGCAGAAGCGTTCGCACGGCAGCCCGGACAGGGCGAGCGCGGTGGTCACCGCCGACGGCCCCGGCAGGCAGGTGACCGGAAGCCCAGCGGCCACACAGGCGGCGACGAGCCGGTATCCCGGGTCGGAGACGCTCGGCATCCCGGCATCGGTGACGAGCAGAACCGTCTCGCCGCGCTCAACGGCCCCGACCAGCCCCGACAGACGTGCGGTCTCGACGGCGTCGTAGAAGCTGACCACCCGGCCGCCCGGCGTGACCCCGAGCGCGGCGGCGAGTGACCGCAGCCGCCGCGTGTCCTCAGCGGCGATGACGTCGGCCGTACCGAGCGCATCGACGAGCCGGGGCGACGCGTCCCGCGAGTCCCCGAGCGGCGTGGCGGCCAGGATCAGCATGCGACGAAGGCCGCCTTCATCGCATTCGGCCCAGGAAGCCCGCCCAGGCGCCCTCGGCGAACACGAGGTGCGGGCCGGTCGCGTGCTTCGAGTCCCGCACCCCGACCGCGTGCTCGCACCGCGCCACCTCGACGCAGGTCCCTGAGTTGCCGCTGTGGCTGCTCCTGTGCCATGCCACCTCCACACAGTCGGTTGTGTTGCCGCTGTGTGTGCTCTTACGCCACTGCGCCCGGGAGAAATCCGCAGTGCTCACTTTCTGCTCCCCTCGGGTGTCTTGGCCATCTGGGCGATCAAGGACCCGGACGTGCTGTGATGGTGTCCGTGAACGGGGACCGTACACGCGCCGCCTACGATCTACCGCCGTGAGTGTGCTCGCCCCGGACGGGACCACCCGGCAGCCGGAGTCACCGGCGTCGGCGGGTGGGCAGCGCCTGTCGGAAGCCGAGCTCGCCGAGCTCCAGCTGATCGGCAGGCCGATGCCGGCCGACCGGCTGCGCGGCTGGCTGGTCGCCGGGTTCCTGGCGCTGATCGGCGGCATCGTCCGGCTGCAGAACCTCGGCTATCCCACCGACCCCGACGGCACCCCGGTCTTCGACGAGAAGCACTACGTGCCGCAGGCGTGGGAGATGCTGCGCAATGGCGGCTACGAGGACAACCCCGGCTACGAGGTGACCGTCCACCCGCCGCTCGGCAAACAGCTGATCGCCGTCGGCGAGTGGTTGTTCGGCTACAACAGCTGGGGCTGGCGCTTCACCGCCGCGCTCTGCGGTGCGCTGATGATCCTGCTGGTCATCCGGATCGCCCGCCGGCTCACCCGCTCGACGCTGCTCGGCGCGGTCGCCGGCGTGCTGCTGATCTGCGACGGCCTGTCGCACGTGCAGAGCCGGATGGGGATGCTCGACATCTATCTGGCGTTCTTCGTGCTGGTGGCGTTCGGGTGCCTGCTGCTCGACCGCGACCAGGTCCGGGAACGGCTGGCCGCGTCGGTGCGCGAGGGCTGGGCCGACGAGTCCCGGTTCGGGCCGCGGCTCGGGTTCCGCTGGTGGCGGTTCGCGACCGGGGTGTCGCTGGGGCTGGCGTGCGGGTCGAAGTGGTCGGGTCTGTTCTTCGCCGCCGCGTTCGGCGTGATGATGGTGCTCTGGGACGTGTCCGCGCGGCGTGCGGCCGGGGTGGCGCAGCCGTGGAAGGGCACGCTCGTCCGGGACCTGCTGCCGGGGCTGTGGAACATCGTCGTCGTCGGGCTGGCGGTCTACCTGGCGACGTGGTGGGGATGGTTCGCCAGCGAGACGGCGGTGGACCGCCACCTCGCGGAGGTCAGCGGGCACGACGGCTGGTACGAGGTGTTCCCGACCGCGCTGCGGTCGCTGTGGCAGTACTCGGGCAACGTCCTGGACTTCCACGAGAACCTGGAGACGCCGGCGAGCGACCAGCACCCGTGGGAGTCCAAGCCCTGGACGTGGCCGATGGGCCTGCGTCCGATGCTGTACTACTACAACGGCGAGACCACCAGCTGCGGCGAGGACTCCTGCGTCTCGGCGACGATGCTGGTCGGCACGCCGGCGATGTGGTGGCTGTCCCTGCCGATGCTCGCCTGGGGCCTGTGGCGGATGATCGGCCGGCTCGACTGGCGCTACGCCGCCGTGGTGGTCGCCTACCTGGCCGGCCTGCTCCCGTGGTTCACCAACCTCGACCGCCAGATGTACTTCTTCTACGCGACGCCGATGGCCGCGTTCCTGGTGCTCGGCCTGGCCCTGGTGCTCGGCCAGATCCTCGGTACGGGCCGCGACGGCCCCGAACGCCGGGGGACAGGTCTGCTCGTCGTCGCCTTGTACCTGGGCCTGGTGGTGGCCAACTTCGTCTGGCTGTGGCCGATTCTGAACGGCGATTCAATTACCGAAGGGCACTGGCAGGCCGAGCTGTGGCTCCCGTCCTGGCGCTGATTTGACCTGGAGTGCGCTCCAGGGTGTTACCTGGGGACATGGAATCGCGCACAGTGGGCACGCTCGAGGTCTCCGCGTTGGGCCTGGGCTGCATGGGGATGTCCGAGACGTACGGCCCGGCCGACGACGCCGAGTCGGTCCGGGTGGTGCACCGAGCACTCGACCTGGGGGTGAACTTCCTCGACACCGCCGACGTCTACGGCGGCGGGCACAACGAGGAGCTGGTCGGCCGGGCGATCCGGGACCGGCGGGACGAGGTGGTGCTGGCGACGAAGTTCGGCATCCGGGAGATCGTCGGCGGCGGCGTCGTGCGGGTCGACGGCAGCCCCGAGTATGTGCGTGCCGCCATCGACCGCTCCCTGACCCGCCTCGGCGTGGACGTGATCGACCTCTACTACCTGCACCGCCGTGACCCGGACGTGCCGATCGAGGACACCGTCGGCGCGATGGCCGAGCTGGTCGAGGCCGGCAAGGTCCGGCACCTGGGCCTGTCCGAGGTCAACGCCGACACCCTGCGCCGTGCGCACGCGACGCATCCGATCGCGGCGGTGCAGTCGGAGTTCTCCCTGTTCAACCGGGGCCTGGCGGAGTACGTCCTGCCGACCGCCGTAGAGCTCGGCGTCGGCGTGGTCCCGTACTCGCCCGTCGGCCGCGGCTTCCTGACCGGAAACCTGGACGCCCTCCGCGACCTCGGCGAGGGCGACTTCCGCCGCGGCCTACCCCAGTTCCAGGGCGAGAACCTGGAGCGGAACATCGCGCTGGCCCAACGGGTCCAGGGCCTGGCGACGACGCTCGGGGTCACGCCGGTCCAGGTGGCGCTCGCGTGGCTGCTGGCCCAGGGCGAGCACGTCGCCCCGATCCCCGGCACGAAGCGGCTCCGCTACCTGGAGGAGAACGCCGCCGCCGTCGACGTGCGGTTGTCCGCCGACCAACTGGCCGAGATCGACTCCTCCGTCCCGGGCGGCGCCGTGTCCGGCGAGCGGTACACCCCGGAAGGGTTGGCCGCCGTCAACCGCTGAGCCGGTCGATCTCGGCGAGTACGTGCCGGGTGTGCGGGGGTAGCTGGGCGCGAAGCTCGTCGGGCCAGTGCTCGTCGGCGTAGTGGCGCGTGCGGTAGAGGTCGCGGGCGTGGGCGAGCACGGCCCGGTGCTCGGCCGGGAGGCGAGCGATGGCCCAGTCCGCCGCGTCGTCCTTGGGCAGGATCTCGCCGGTGGCGAGGGTGGCCCAGACGCGGGCGAGGGTCAGCAGGACGTTGCGGGTGTCCCCGGCGAGGTCGGCTCGCAGGTCGGGGACACCCGCGACGGTCGCCCGCACGAGGTCGGCGTGCGGAACGGGATCGAGGACCTCGGCGGGTGGTGGACCGATGAGCGGATGGTTCCCGGCCAGCGCCGTCGTGATCAGCACGGCGAGGTCGGGCATGTGTTCCGGCTGGGGGAGCGTGCCGGCCTCGTACTCGTGGCGGAGCCACTCGCCGTAGAGGAAGTCCCCGGTCGGCGGGTACCGCCACGGCCGCACGTCGCCGTGGACGACGACCGTCAGCTCGACCGGACGGGCACCGTTACCGGAGACGGCGAGGAGCCCGTCGAGGAGCGAGCGCCGTCGGGGTACGTCGAGCCGCCGCCGGGAGACGACGAGGACGTCCAGGTCGCTCGCCGGTCGAAGCCCGCCGAGGACCGCGGAACCATGCAGGTAGGCCCCGACGACCTCGGGACCGAGCACGTCACCGACGAGCCGCACGACGTCCCGGACCTGATCCACGATCCGGAGTATCGCCGATCGGCGCGCGGCAGGTGTCCGCGGCCGACACCCGGTGTCGCCGGTCGGCGGGCGGCCGATGTCAGCGGCGGACCGCGGTGACGGCCACGGTGGTGAAGCGCGTGGTGAAGCCGCCGCCCAGGGCGTCGATGGCGGCGCCGACGTCGGTCAGCACCTCCGCGACCTGATCCGGCTGGAGTCGGGTGAGGGTGCCCTGGGTGGGGAGCAGGTCCAGCCATTCGGTCCGGGTGTAGTGCCGCTCCCAGTCGAACCGCGACTCTTCCGGGGGGTGGAAGCCGCCCGCCTCCCGGATACCGTCGGCCGCCATGACGAGCATCGGGCCGTAGTTGTTCCCGCCCTGCCGCGGAAGGGTGAACGGCGAGTCGGGCACGACCCGCTGGTAGGCCGCGGCGAAGGCGGCGTTGACCTCGGCCGGCGGGTCGAACACGTGCCAGAACGCGGCCAACACGCCGTTCGGCGCCAGCACGCTCGCGGCCTTGGTGACGCCGGCGGTCGGGTCGACCCAGTGCCAGGCCTGGCCGGCGACGACGGCGTCGAACTCGCGGCCGGCGGGGTCCCAGGCCTCGAAGGTCGCCACCTCGACCTCGGTTCCGTGATGCCGCGCGAAGTCGGCCATGCGCCGGTCGGGCTCGACGCCCAGGACGGTGCACCCGGCGGCGTGGAACTGGCGGGCGGCGATCCCGGTGCCGCAGCCGACGTCGAGGACGCGGGGGCCGGGAGCGGCGCTGATGATCTGCTTCACCAGCGGGTCCGGGTAGGCGGGCCGGGCGCGGTCGTACCGGTCGGTGTCGGTGCCGAAGGACTCGGCGACCTGCCGGTGCTGGTGTGGTTGCGGCGGTAGAGTGGGCATGTGCCCACCATAATGGGCAAGTGCCCACTTGTCCCAGGAGGCCCGTCTTGCCGACCGGAGTGCAGCTGCGTGACGTGCGCGGACAGCTGTTCGACGCCGCCGAACGAATCCTGCTCCGGGACGGCCCGAGCGCACTGACCAGCCGAGCGGTCACCGACGAGGCCGGGTGCGCCAAGGGCGTCCTCCACCGGCACTTCGACGACTTCGACGCGTTCCTCGCCGAGTTCGTACTCGACCGAGCGCACCGCGTGGACGCCCAGACGTCCGCCCTGTGCGAGGCGGCCGGCACCGGCACGGTCACCGGCAACCTCGCCGACGCGCTCACCGCCCTGTTCCGTTCGGTCGCGGTGGCCGTCGTCCCCCTGGTGACCTTCCGCGACGGCCTGCGGAACCGCCTCCGCGAGACCTGGCCCGCCGGCATCCCCGTCCTCACCGAGGCGGTGACCATGGTCGCCGCCTACCTCGCCGCCGAGCGCGCCCGCGGCCGAATCACCCCCGAAGCCGAGGTCGACGGCCTGGCCCCCATGCTGATCGGCACCGCCCACCTCCTGTTCGGCGACCGCCGAACCCCACCCGACGACGCCACCGTCCACGAGATGGTCACCACGGTCATCGGCGGTGCCGTCCGCGAACCGAGGGACTGAGCGCGGCTGGTTGTCAGTCGCGGCCCGGGGCCGTGGCCCACCGGTGGGCGAGACGGCGGCAGGCCTGGACGAGCTCCGGTGGGTGCAGGTCGGTGAGGTCGGTGTCGAAGGTGTGGGTCTCGCCGTCGGGGGTGAGCCGGTAGGCCGTGCGGTCCGGGCCGCGCGCCTCCTCGTCCTCCTCCGCCGGGACCTCCTCGAGCAGCTCCTCGGCGGCCATCTTCTTCAGCGCGTGGTAGATCGACCCGGGCGCGACGTTGGCCCACTTGTCCGCCGACCAGCTCAGCAGCTCGCGCCGCACCTGGTAGCCGTGTGCCCGGCCGTACATCCGCACGACCCCCAGCACCAGCAGCCGCGTCGCCGACACCGGGCCTCCCTCAGCGCAATACTCGATTCTCCCGCCCGAAGGCTCCTCCGTAGGCTAGGCCGACATGAGCATCCCCGTGTTGACCGCGGTGGCCTGGCCCTATGCCAACGGCCCCCGCCACATCGGCCACGTGTCCGGTATCGGCGTCCCCTCCGACGTGTTCTCCCGGTACATGCGCATGGCGGGCAACCGGGTGCTGATGGTGTCGGGCAGCGACGAGCACGGCACCCCGATCCTGGTGCAGGCCGACAAGGAGGGCCTGACGCCGCAGCAGACCGCGGACAAGTACCACAAGGTCATCGCCGAGGACATGCGCGGCCTCGGGGTCACCTACGACCTCTACACCCGCACCACGACCGGCAACCACGCCGAGGTCGTCCAGCAGATCTTCCTGGCCCTGCACCGCAACGGCTACATCCAGCCGCGCACCACCACCGGCGCGGTCAGCCCGTCGACCGGCCGCACGCTGCCCGACCGCTACATCGAGGGCACCTGCCCGATCTGCGGGTACGACGGCGCCCGGGGCGACCAGTGCGACAACTGCGGCAACCAGCTCGACGCCGCCGACCTGAAGAACCCGGTGTCCCGGATCAACGGCGAGGTCCCGAAGTTCGTCGAGACCGAGCACCTGTTCCTCGACCTGCCTGCGTTCACCCGGACGCTGGGAACGTGGCTGTCGACCAAGACCGACTGGCGACCCAACGTCCTCAACTTCACCCGCAACCTGGTCGAGGACATGCGGCCCCGGCCGATCACCCGCGACCTGGACTGGGGCGTGCGGATCCCGCTGGACGGCTGGCGCGACGAGCCGCTCAAGCGGTTCTACGTGTGGTTCGACGCGGTCATCGGCTACTTCTCGGCCAGCGTCGAGTGGGCCCGCCGGTCGGGTGACAAGGACGCCTGGCAGCAGTGGTGGAACGACCCGGACGCGCAGGCCGTGTACTTCATGGGCAAGGACAACATCACCTTCCACGCCCAGATCTGGCCCGCGCTGCTGCTCGGCCACAACGGCGCCGGCGACCGGGGCGGCGAGCCGGGTCCGTACGGGACGCTGAACCTGCCGAGTGAGATCGCCTCCAGCGAGTTCCTGACGATGAGCGGGTCGAAGTTCTCCACGTCCCGCGGCACGGTGATCTACCTGGGCGACTTCCTGCGCGAGTTCGGGCCGGACACGCTGCGGTACTTCATCTCCTCGGCCGGGCCGGAGACCCAGGACGTCGACTTCACCTGGGAGGAGTTCGTCCGCCGGATCAACTTCGAGCTGGCGAACGAGTGGGGCAACCTGGTCAACCGCGCGGTGTCGATGGCGCACAAGAACGTGGGCGCGGTGCCGAAGCCGGTCGCGCCGACCGACGCCGACGAGGACCTCAAGCGGCTGGCCAGGGACGCGTTCGGCACGGTCGGCGAGCACCTGTCGCGGTCGCGGTTCCGGGCCGGGATCAGCGAGGCGATGCGGGTGGTCGGCGCGGCGAACAAGTACATCTCCGACCAGGAGCCGTGGAAGCGCAAGGACGACCCGGACCGGCGGGACACGATCCTGCACACCGCGCTGCAGGTGGTGCGGGACGCGAACACGCTGCTGACGCCGTTCCTGCCGCACAGCGCGCAGAAGGTGCACGAGGCGCTCGGCGGGACGGGTGTGTGGGCGTCCCAGCCGGAGCTGCGGGAGGTCGACGACCTGGACGTCGCCGGCAAGGTCAACCCGATCCTGACCGGTGACTACGCCGCGGAGCAGGCGAAGTGGGAGTCGACGCCGATCGAGGTCGGGCGGCCGCTGGCGAAGCCGACCCCGCTGTTCGCCAAGCTCGACCCGAAGCTCGCCGAGACCGGCCCGGAGTGGGCCCCGATCGAACCGTGAGCGTACGACTCGCCGGACGGGAGCGTACGACTCGCGGGACGGGAAGGTACGACTCGCGGGACGGGAGCGTACGACTCGCGGGACGGGAAGGTGGGGCTCGCGGAGTGAGTGAGCGGAGGACACCGCCGCCGCTGCCGGAGGCGTTGCCGGTGCCGATCGTGGACGCGCACACGCATCTGGACGCGTGTGGGGCGAAGGACGCGGCCGATGTGACGGCGATGGTGGACCGGGCGGCGAGCGTGGGTGTGGCTCGGGTGGTGACGGTCGCGGACGACCTCGCGGCGGCTCGGTGGGCGGCTGAGGCGGCGACGTGGGACGAGCGGGTGTTCGCGGCCGTCGCGGTGCATCCGACGCGGACGGCGGCGTTCTCGGCGACCGATCGGGGCGAGGTCGAGGCGTTGGCGGGGCGGCCCCGGGTGGTGGCGGTGGGGGAGACCGGGCTCGACTACTACTGGGACTACTCGCCGCCCGCCGCGCAGCAGGAGGCGTTCCGGTGGCACATCGACCTGGCCAAGCGGCTCGGCAAGCCGTTGATGATCCACGACCGGGACGCGCACGAGGACATCTGGCGGATCCTGGAGGAGGAGGGTCCGCCGGAGACCGTGGTGTTCCACTGCTTCTCCGGGGACGCGGAGTTCGCCCGGCGCTGTGTGGATCGCGGGTACGTGCTGTCGTTGGCCGGAACCGTGACCTTCCGCAACGCGCGGGCGCTCCGGGAGGCCGCGGTTCATATTCCCACTTACCAGTTGTTGGTGGAGACCGACGCGCCCTTCCTCACCCCGCACCCGTTCCGCGGCCGGCCGGGCGAGCCGTACTGCGCGGCGTACACGATCCGCGACCTTGCGCAGCTCAGAGGGGCGGACGTGGCGGAGTTGGCGGCCGCCGTCGCGGCCAACGCGCAGCTGGTGTTCGGCCTACCGGACGCTACTGCCGGTGAGATCAGTGGTCGCGGCGCGTGAGTATTGGGATGAATGAGCGACCCGCGCTACTCCGTTCGTGGAGTGACCAGAGTCACGAGATGCGTCCAGGTGTTTGCGCAACCTGTCCGTCGCCGTTACTGTCCCGTGACCGTAGCTGAGACGAGGCGGTCTCGGGGCACCCGGAAGACGCGGTTGTCGGGGTACTCCCTGGCCTTTCTCTGGAGGTAACGACCACTGTGAGCGGACACAGATCCGGCGACTTCGACGGTTCCGGCTTCGCCGACACCGACTGGTTCACCCCGGTGGACTCGCCGGCCAACACCGCGACCGCGGTCCTGGACACGGACACGAGCGCGGACTTTCGCGCCTGGCGTGCCGAGTTCCCCGACTTCTACGACGAGGCCAGCCCGGCGTACGGGCAGCTCCCCGACGCGGACGTCAACGCCTACTCCGGTGACCTCGCCATCACCCCGAGCGACGTCCGCGTGGCCCTCGGCCCGCAGGCCGACGAGCTCATGGCCGTGGCCAACGTCGACGTCGACGAGCTCATCCGGCTGATCAACGCCGAGACCACCGTCCTCCCGGTCATCCCGGACGACCTGTCCGAGATGCCCGGTGTGCCGCGGGTGCGGCGCCTCCCGGCCGAGGAGCCGGAGGAGGAGAGCCAGGGCCTCGCCACCGGCATCAAGCGGTGGAAGAAGAACGTCCTCAAGGCCACCCTCGCCTCGATCCTCGTCTCGATGATCGGCGGCGGCGCCGCGGCCATCGCGATGAACAAGTCCGTCACGGTCGACATCGACGGCAAGTCCCACCAGGTCAACACCTACGCCGACACCGTCGGCGAGGTGCTGGAGGACGAGGGCCTGAACGTCGGCTCGCACGACGCGCTGTCCCCGTCGCCCGCCGCGAGCATCAACGACGGCGGCACGATCGTGCTGCAGCGCGGCCGCCAGCTCCAGCTGACCATCGACGGCGAGCAGCGCGACCACTGGGTGCGCGCGACGACCGTCGAGGACGCCCTCAAGGCCGTCAACGTCTCCGCCGACGGCGCCTGGATGTCCCACGACATGGGCGCGGCGGTGCCGCTCAACGGCCTGTCGATGGAGATCAAGACCCTCAAGAACATCACCCTGTTCGACGGCGGCAAGAAGCCGGTGCCGATGCAGACCACGGCGGTCACCGTCGACGAGCTCCTGGCCGAGCTGAACCTCAAGCTGGGCAAGGACGACAAGATCACCCCCGGCAACGCCATGAAGGTCACCGACGGCTCCGAGGTGCGGATCACCCGCAACGGCGTCACGGTGGTCAACAAGACCGAGAAGGTCGAGCCGCCGGAGCAGATCGTCGAGGACCCGAACGCCGACGAGGGCACCGAGGTCGTGCTCGACCCGGGTGTCGCGGGCGAGCGGATCGCCACCTACCGGGTCACGATGAAGAACGGCGAGGTGATCTCCCGCGAGGAGATCGGCTCCAAGATCACCAAGAAGCCGAAGCCGAGGGTCGTGCGGGTCGGCACCAAGGAGCCCCCGGTCCCGGAGATCTCCGACGGCGAGGTCTGGGACGCGCTGGCGCAGTGCGAGTCCGGCGGCGACTGGTCGATCAACACCGGCAACGGCTACTCCGGCGGCCTGCAGTTCCTGGACAGCACCTGGGACGCCTACGGCGGCGAGCAGTACGCGCCGTCCGCGTACCAGGCCACCCGCGAGGAGCAGATCGCGATCGCGACCAAGGTCCGGGACGCGCGCGGCGGCGGATACGGCGCCTGGCCGCACTGCTCGCAGCAGCTGGGCCTGCCCCAGTAGCCGGACGTGGTCCGGGACGCCACGGCGAGCGACGCCGAGGCGTGCGCCGCGATCTACGCCCCGTACGTCACCGACACGGCGGTCACGTTCGAGACCGAGCCGCCGACCGTCGCCCGGATGGCCGAGCGGATCGCGGCCGCGACCGCCACGCACGCCTGGGTGGTGCTCGAAGACGGCCGCCGGGTCGTCGGCTACGCCTACGGCGGCCCGTTCAAGGACCGCGCGGCCTACCGCTGGGCCTGCGAGGTCAGCGTCTACATCGAACGCGGCAGGCGGCGCACGGGTGCCGGCCGCGCCCTCTACGGCGCGCTCCTCGACCGGCTCGCCGCGCGCGGGTTCCGCACCGCGGCGGCCGGCATGACGCTCCCGAACGACGCCAGTGTCGGCCTGCACCGGGCGATGGGCTTCGAGCCCGTCGGCACCTACCGGCGGATCGGCTGGAAGCACGGCGCCTGGCACGACGTGGCCTGGGTGCAGCGCACGCTCGTGGCCGCCGACGACCCGCCCGAGGAGCCCCAATAGGCTCGTTCGGTGCGCAGTGACTTGCTCGGGCCGGCCGACGTGCGGCGGCTCGCCGGTGAGCTGGGGCTGCGGCCGACCAAGCGGCTGGGCCAGAACTTCGTGCACGACCCCAACACCGTGCGCCGCATCGTCACCGCAGCCGGCCTGACCGACGACGACGTGGTGGTCGAGGTCGGGCCGGGACTCGGGTCGCTCACCCTCGCCCTGCTGCCCGCCTGCGCCCGCGTGCTGGCCGTCGAGGTCGACCCGGTGCTCGCCGCCCGGCTGCCCGCGACCGTCGCCGACCGCGCCCCCGGCCTGGCCGACCGGCTCGACGTGGTCGAGGGCGACGCCCTGCGGGTCACCCTGGACACCGCACCGACGAGCCTGGTCGCCAACCTGCCCTACAACGTCTCCGTGCCGGTGGTGCTGCACCTGCTGGCCACCCTGCCGTCCCTGCGCAGCGCCCTGGTGATGGTGCAGGCCGAGGTCGCCGACCGGATGGCCGCGGGCCCGGGTTCCCGCGTCTACGGCGTGCCCAGCGTCAAGATCGCCTGGTACGCGGACGCGCGCCGGGTCGCTACCGTCCCGCGCTCGGTGTTCTGGCCGGTGCCCAACGTCGACTCCGCGCTGGTCCGGCTGACCCGCCGCGAACCCCCGCCCGGCGACCGGGACGCCGTGTTCGGGCTCGTCGACGCCGCGTTCGCGCAGCGGCGCAAGACGCTGCGGGCGGCCCTGGCCGGCTGGGCCGGGTCCGCGGCGCGGGCGGGCGGGCTGCTGGAGCGTGCCGGGGTCGACCCTGGCACGCGCGGCGAGCAGCTCTCGGTCGCGGACTTCGCGCGAGTGGCTAGCGCAACACTCGATTGACCCGTCAGGCAGTTGCGATCATCGCGGGTCGTCGGGTTGACTGGGGTAGGTATCCATCCTGAGCGGCCGAGAGACCTGGCTCGTCGACGCCGCAGCAACCACCCGTCGCGGGCAGGTGCTACCGCCAGGAGCGATGGAGGAGTGAGAGCCATGGTCCTGCTCACGACCAGGCGAGTCATCGATCAGTGCCGGCGCACCGTCACGGGCTGTCGACTCAGCAGGTAACCCCGCCGAGTCCACCCGTCACCCCAAACCTGCCCAGCGATCCCTGGGCAGGTCCAACGCGCCTGGAGCACAGACGTGATCACCCTGGAGAACCTCAGCAAGTCCTTCCGAAGTACGGCCGGCTCGGTCGTGGCCCTCGACGACGTCACCCTCGACGTGCCGGCCGGTGTCATCGCCGGCGTGGTCGGTCCGGCCGGCGCCGGCAAGTCGACCCTCGCGCGGGTGCTGTCCCTGCGCGAGCGCCCGGACAGCGGCGTGTTCCGGCTGGACGGCCGCAACACCGGCGCGCTGGACGAGCGCAGCCTGCGCCTGGCCCGCTCGCGGATAGGCGTGGTGCCCGCCGGTGAGTCGCTGCTCGGGCAGCGCACCGCCGCCGGGAACATCGCGCTGCCGCTGGAGCAGGCCGGCATGGACGGCCCGCAGCGCCGCGAGCGCGTCGGCCGGGTGCTCGACCTGATCGGGCTCACCGACAAGGCGGCGACCTACCCGGCCGACCTCACCGCCGGGCAGCGGCAGCGGGTCGCGGTGGCCCGCGCGCTGATCGGCGAGCCGGACGTGGTGCTCGCCGACGACCCGACCGGGTCCCTGGACGCCGACGGTGCCGCGGGCGTGCTCGCCGTGTTGGACCGGGCGCGCGCGGAGCTGGGCGCGACGGTGCTGGTCGCCACCCAGGACACCAGCGTGGTGCGGCGGATCGCCGACGACGTCGCGGTGCTGGAGCACGGGCGGATCCTGGAGACCGGGCGCCTGCTGGAGCTGGTGCGGGACCAGGACAGCCTGGTCGCCCAGGCGGTGCTGCCGGCGATCGACGGGCCGGTGCCGCACGGGTACGCGGACGTGGCGGACGTCGTGCTGGTGGGCTTCGCGGCGGTCGGTTCGCTGCTGCCGGAGGCCACGAGCCGGTTCGGCACCGAGATCGCGGTGGTGGGCGGCGGGGTCACCAAGTTCGGCGAGACCCCGGTCGCGCGGTTCCGGCTCGGCCTGACCGGCGCCGGCTCCGACGCGGCCCTCGGCTGGCTCTCCGCCCGAGGTGCCGCCGTCCACCGCCACGCCGTCCGGGAGCTCGTGGCCGCCTGATCCGGCATCGATCCCGCAGGCCGTAGGCTGGGAGGGTGTTGGCTGTCGTTCCGCGTCCGGTGACCGTGCGGGTGCCGTCGAAGGTGAACCTGCACCTCGCGGTCGGTGCGGTGCGCAAGGACGGCTTCCACGAGCTGGCCACGATCTTCCAGTCGCTGTCGCTGACCGACGACGTCACCGTGGCCATCGCGGACGAGCCGGGGGTCGAGGTCCGCGGCGAGGGCGCGACGTCGGTGCCGACCGGCGGCTCGAACCTGGCCTGGCGCGCGGTCGAGGAGCTCGCCCGGTACGTGGGCAAGGAGGCCGACGAGCCCAAGGTGCGGGTGCTGATCCGCAAGGGCATCCCGGTGTCCGGCGGCATGGCGGGCGGCAGCGCGGACGCGGCCGCCACCCTCGTCGGCCTGGCGAACCTGTGGAAGCTGGAGATCAGCCGCGACGAGCTGGCCTCGGTCGCCGCCACCCTGGGCAGCGACGTGCCGTTCATGCTGCACGGCGGTACCGCGCTCGGCACCGGCCGCGGCGAGCAGATCGTGCCGGTGCTGTCCAGGCACACGTTCCACTGGGTGCTGGCGTTCGCCCGCGGCGGCCTCGCCACCCCGAAGGTCTACGGCGAGCTGGACCGCCTGCGCGCCACCGGCGAGCCGGCCCGCGTCGGTGCCGTCGAGCCGGTGCTGGAGGCGTTGGCGTCCGGGGAGGCCCGCCAGCTCGCGCTGCTGCTCGGCAACGACCTGCAGGCCGCCGCGGTCTCGCTGCGTCCGGGTCTGCGCCGCACCCTGCGTGCCGGCGTGAACGCGGGTGCGCTCGCCGGCATCGTCTCCGGCTCGGGCCCGACCTGCGCGTTCCTGTGCGCCGACGCCGAGGCCGCCGTGCAGGTCGCCGCCGAGCTGTCCGGCGCGGGCGTCTGCCGCACGGTCCGCGTCGTGCACGGCCCGGTCCCCGGCGCCCGCGTGGTCAACGACGAGGAGCCGCATTCCACCCCACCGCAGGTGCACGCCTAGCTACCGTTGGTGCGTGCGCGTCGCCGTTGTCGTCCTGTTTCTGGTGCTCGCGGGCTGCACGGTCCCGGTCGGGTCCAGGCCGCTGCCCGACCCCGCCGTCCCCGTGGACCGCGACCAGGACGCCGTGCTGGCGGCGCTGCGGCTGGTCGACGCGTGCGCGATGGTCGACGGGAACGTCACCGCGCTCGGACCCCACCGGTGCCAGGTACGGGCCGGTGGCAACGAGTTCTTCATCCGGATGGGCGTCAGGTTCGACGAGGAGGACAAGAGCCGCCCCCGCGTGCTCGGCGGCGCCAAGGCCTACGTCGACCCCTTGGACCGGGCACGCTGCTCGGCCCACCTGCCGGTGAGCTTCAAGCTCTCGATCCGGTTCGACGTCGTCCGAGGGCCGTGCGCGGCGGTGCTCCCCGTCGTCGAGACCGCCGCGCGGCGCCTGCCCACCCTGCCGCCGGCCGAGCTGCCGATGGCCGACTGGGACCCGTGCACCCTGCTCGCGGCCGCCCTGCCGACCCGCCTCGACCACCAACTCGACCTGGACCGGCGGGGCAGGCACGGCATGGACGGCTGCGTCGCCGACGCGGAGCTGCCGACCCCCGTACCCCGGATCCAGCTAACTCTCGCCTACGGCCCCGACCCGGACAGCTCCGACACAGTCGGCGGCATGCCGGTCGCCGTCGAGCCGATCGGCAGCAAGTGCGAGGTGAGCTGGACCAACGGCCCGTTCGGCGCGGCGGAGCAGGTCGTCGCGGTGCGCGCGCCGGACTGCGACCTGGCCAGGGAGATCGCCGCGGGAGTGCTGTCCACCCCGCCCCGGCCGCCCTCGATCACCCCGCAGGACCCGCTGCTCTACGGGCCGGACGAGCCGGACGTGCCGAGGACCGGCCCGTGCGCGTACATAAAACTCGACTGTCGCCCGCACGAGGACACCCCGCTGCCCGACGACGACATAGTCGCCGCGGCCGAGGACCCCGACGTCGCCTGCCAACTGGCCCGCGAGCCGGTCCGCGAACGGTTCCCCCTGGTCGATCCGGTGATCACCTACGACCACTGCCAGTTCGTCACCACCAGCCGCGCCGTGACCGTGGGCGTGTCGTTCCACCCGCCGGGGCAACATGAGCTGTACCGGGGGAAGGGGACCAGGGCCGACATCGCCGGGCTCGAGTCCTGGACCGTGGACCGCGACACCACCCGCGCGATCGAGGTCGTCCTGCCGGAACAGCGGCTGGTCGTCAGCGTCACCGTCGAGGGCGACCGGGCCCCGCTGCGGCAGGCCCGGGGCATCGTCGAGGACATCGTGACGACGTATCTGGTGTGACCGGTACCGTGGGGCCGTCATGGTCAACCTGGTCAACCTCGAATCCGTCGGCAAGAGCTACGGCGTGCGCCCGCTGCTCGACGCCGTCTCCCTCGGCGTCGGCGCGGGGGACCGGATCGGCGTGGTCGGCCTCAACGGCGGCGGCAAGACGACCCTGCTGGAGGTCATGGCCGGCGTCGAGCCGCCGGACAGCGGGCGGGTCAGCCGGAGCCGCGACCTGCGCCAGGCCGTCGTCACCCAACGCACCGAGCTGCCGGCGGGCTCCACGGTCCGCAACGCCGTGCTCGACCCGCTCGGCATCACCGCCGAGCACGAGTGGGCGGCCGACCCGCGTGCCCGCGCGATCCTCGGCGGCCTCGGGATCACCCGGCTCGGCGTGGACAGCCCGGTGGCGACGATGTCCGGCGGCGAGCGGCGCCGGGTCGCGCTGGCCGCCGCGCTCGTCCAGGAGCTGGACCTGCTGATCCTCGACGAGCCGACCAACCACCTCGACGTCGAGGGCGTGCGCTGGCTCGCCGAGCACCTCGTCGCCCGCCGCACCGCGCTGGTCGTCGTCACCCACGACCGCTGGTTCCTCGACACCGTCTGCACCCGCACCTGGGAGGTCGTCGGCGGCCGGGTCGAGCAGTACGAGGGCGGCTACGCCGACTGGGTGTTCGCCCGCGCCGAGCGCGCCCGGCTGGCCGCGACGATCGAGGAGAAGCGGCGCAACCTCGCCCGCAAGGAGCTGGCCTGGCTGCGCCGCGGGCCGCCCGCGCGCACCTCGAAGCCGCGTTACCGGATCGAGGCCGCGGAGGCGCTGATCTCCGACGTGCCGCCACCGCGCGACTCGGTCGAGCTGCTCGCGTTCGCCAAACGCCGGCTCGGGCGCACGGTGCTGGAGCTGGAGGACGCCTCGGTCTCGGTCGGCGGCCGGGCCCTGGTCGACCGGCTGACCTGGCGGATCGGGCCGGGCGACCGGATCGGGCTGGTCGGCGTCAACGGCTCGGGCAAGACCACGCTGCTGCGGCTGCTCGCCGGCGAGCTGGAGCCAGAGCACGGCAAGCGGGTCCAGGGCCAGACCGTGCGGCTGGCGTACCTCAGCCAGGAGCTGCACGACCTGCCTCCCACGCTGCGGGTGCTGGAGGCGGTCGAGGAGATCGCGCGGCGGGTCACGCTGGGCAAGCAGGAGCTGTCCGCCTCGCAGCTGGCCGAGCGGTTCGGCTTCCCGGCCGCGCGGCAGTGGACCCCGGTCGGCGACCTGTCCGGCGGCGAGCGGCGGCGGCTGCAGCTCGCCCGGCTGCTGATGGCCGAGCCGAACGTGCTGCTGCTCGACGAGCCGACCAACGACCTGGACATCGACACCCTCCAACAGCTGGAGGACCTGCTCGACGGCTGGCCGGGCACGCTGGTCGTCGTCTCGCACGACCGGTACCTGGTGGAACGGGTCTGCGACGCGGTGTACGCCCTGCTCGGCGACGGCGGGGTCACCCACCTGCCGGGCGGTATCGAGGAGTACCTGGCCCGCCGGGACGCCGCCTTCGCGCCCCCGCCCTCGGCGCCGCGCCCGGCCGCGCCGGCCCGGTCGAACGCCGCCGAGCAGCGGGCCGTGCGCAAGGAGCTGGCCCGGCTGGAGCGCCGGTTGGACGCGCTGACCCAGCGGGAGGAGTCGCTGCACGCCGCGCTCGCCGAGGCCGCCACCGACGCCGACCGGCTGCTCGCGCTGGACGCGGAGCTGCGTGAGGTGGTCACGGAGAAGGCAACCGTCGAGGAACGTTGGCTCGACGTGGCGGATGCGGCCGAATAGGCCCATCTAGAGTTGACGTATGAGTCGATTCGTCGACACGCTGGTCGGCACCGCGAACGCGGGTGGCCGGGAGCGTGGCGTCACCACCGGTGAACCCAACGAGCCAGTGCGCACCACCTGGGCGGAGGTGCACGAGCAGGCCAGGGGGATGGCCGGCACCCTGGTCGCCGGCGGCCTCGCCCGGCACGACGCCGTGGCGGTGCTGGCCGCGGAGCCCGCCGTGATCGGTCCGGCGGTGCAGGCGGTGTGGCTCGCCGGCGGCAGCGTGACGATGCTGCACCAGCCGACGCCCCGGTCGGATCTGGCCGGGTGGGCCGAGGACACCGTGCGGGTGCTGAACATGATCGGCTCCAAGCTGGTGCTGCTGGGAGCGCCGTTCGACCAGCTGGCCCCGGTCCTCGACGAGCACAACATCGGCTACCGGCTGATCGCCGACCTCGCCGGCGGCACCCCGCTGGCGTCGATCGTGGAGGTCGACGAGGCCGCGCCCGCGCTGCTCCAGCTGACCAGCGGCTCGACCGCCGAGCCGAAGGCCGTGCGGATCACCCACGGCAACCTGCTGGCGAACATCACCGCGATGGCCGACCGCGCTGAGCTGGACGCCGAGCGGGACACGATGGTGTCGTGGCTGCCGATGTTCCACGACATGGGGATGGTCGGCTTCTACACCACGCCGATGCTGATGGGCATCGAGCTGGTGAAGGTCACCCCGGTCGACTTCCTGTCCGCGCCGCTGCTGTGGGCCAGGCTGATCTCGAAGTACGGCGGCACGATCACGGCGGCGCCCAACTTCGCCTACGCCCTGCTCGGCCGGCGGCTGTCGGGTGCCGACGAGGAGTTCGACCTCTCGACGCTGCGGATCGCGCTCAACGGCGCGGAACCCATCGACGAGAAGGCCGTCAAGTCCTTTGTAGACGCAGGCGCCCGGTTCGGAATGCCGGCGGAATGCGTGTTCCCCGCCTACGGAATGGCCGAGGGCACGCTGGCGATCTCGTTCGCCCGCCCGTTCATCGGTCTGCGCCTGGACTACGTGGACGCGGAACGCCTGGAAGCGGACAACCGAGCGGTGCCGGTGGATCCCGCCGTCGCGACCCGTTCGTTCGCCGTGCTCGGCCCGCCCCTGGACGGCTTCGAGGCGTCGATCGTGTCCTCGTCCGGCGAGGTGCTCGGCGAGCGCGAGGTCGGCGAGATCCGGGTCCGCGGCGACTCCGTGACGCCGGGATACCTGACCGTGGACGGCCCCCTGGCGACCCAGGACGCCGACGGCTGGCTGCTCACCGGCGACCTGGGGTACATAGTGGACGGTGAGATCGTCATCTGCGGCCGCGCGAAGGACGTGATCATCCTGGCGGGCCGGAACATCTACCCGACCGACATCGAACGCGCCGCTGCCGCGGTGGAAGGTGTCCGCGCCGGCAACGCGGTCGCCGTCCGGTTGGACGCCGGAACCCGCCGCGAGCGCTTCGCCGTGGTCGTCGAGTCCACCAAAGCCGGTGACCCCGAGGCGGAGAAGGCACTGCGCAAGGACGTCGGCGCGCGCGTGTTCGAGGCGGTGAACGCCCGCCCGGTGGCCGTGGTGGTGCTGAAGCCGGGAACGCTGCCGAAGACCCCGTCGGGCAAGCTCCGGCGCGCGGCGGCGGGCGAGCAGGTGGCCGACCAGATCAGAGCTCGCGCCGACGAAGCTCCGTGATCCAGGCCAGCCGGAGGGCTTCGACCGCGCCCACGTGGTAGCCCTGCCCGATGAAGAACGTCCGAGCGAGGCCGAACCCGGCGATGTCGTCGGCGCGTGGCCCCTCCGGCTCGGTGATGGCGGCGGCGAGGAGCGTCATGAGCCGCTCGACGTCGCCGGGGCGGTAGCCGCGCTCGCCGGGCGGAGCCGGGGGGAGGGGGAGCGCGAGCAGGTTGGTGTCCCGCCAGGCGTCGAGCAGGCTTTGCCCGGGGGGTTCGGCCGACGGCGCGAACGCGTCCGCGGGGATCGGGTTGGCGTGCACCGGACTGGTGGGCGTGGGCTGGACGGGGTGGGGCGCCGGATCGGCTGGTGACGCGCTGGCCGGCGGGTTCGGGCTGGGGCTCGGCTTGCGCGGTACTGGGCTGGCCGGTGTCGCGCTGGCCGTCGGGTTCGGGCTGGGAGTCGGGGTTGGTGTCGCGTTGGCCTGGGTCGGGCTGGGGGTCGGCGCTGGTGTGGCGTTGGCCTGGTTCGGGCTGGGGGTCGGCTTGTCTGGTGTTGGGGTGGCGGGTTGGTGCGGGCTGGGGCTTGGGGCTGGTGTGGCGTTGGCCTGGTTCGGGCCGGGGGTTGGCTTGTCTGGTGTTGGGGTGGTGGGTTGGTGCGGGCTGGGGCTTGGGGCTGGTGTGGCGTTGGCCTGGTTCGGACCGGGGGTCGGCTTGTCCGGTGTAGAGGTGGCGGGTTGGTGCGGGCCGGGACTTGGGGCTGGCGTCGCGCTGGCCGGGGGCGGGCCGGGGCGCGGCTTGTCCGGTGTTGGGGTTGCTCGTGGGTAGGGGCTGAGGGTTGGCTTGGCCGCGGCCGAGCCGCCCGCGTTGGCGGCGGCCGGCTCGGCGGGGTTCGCGGATGCTTGCTCGTCAGCGGCGGGCTTGGTCGAAGCCAAGCCGGCTGAGGGCTGGTCGGCCGGGGACGAACTGTCTCGATCTCGATCGGTAGTCGGCTTTGGGTCGGCGGCGGAGTCCTGCCCGGCGGCCGCTACCGACGCGATCTGGCCTGGGCCGGCCGGGTGCACGTCGGCTGGGCCTGCGTCGGCGGCGCCAGGGTCCGTTGGGCTCGGCGAGGCCGGGTTGGTGGCTGCGCTGCCAGCGTTCAGGCTCGTCGGGGCGGGGTTGCCGGCGACGGAGGCAGCAGTGGTCGGGCCGCTCTGCGTGGGGCTGGCGGCGGGGCCGGTGGCGTTCGGGGTGGGGCTGAACGTGGCTGGGCCGGTGACGCCTGGGCTACCGGGAGTCGGGCCGCCCGGTCCTGGGGCGGTGACGGTCTGGTCGCCGGGCGCGCAGCCAGGGCTTCCGGCGGGCAACGAGGACGGGGCCACCGCCCACAGCATCGGGCTCGTCTGTTCCGCAGGGCGTGGTGGGGTGGGCGGCGCGGCCGGCCGGCGGCGTCGGGCCCGGCGCTCCAGCTCCGCCTCCACCAGGTCGAGGAACTCGTCGACCTGGTCCTCGTGGTAGCCGCGGCGGATCAGGGGGGCGCTGTCGAACATCACCTCGCGGACGTCCTGGGCGGTCAGGGGGTCCGTGCCGGACAGTGCGGCCTGCACGCGGTCCAGGAAGTCGTCGACCTGGTCCTCGTGGTAGCCGCGGCGGCCCAGGGGTGCTCGGTCGAACGTGACGCAGTCGACCACCATCGGAGTCAGCGGGACCTCGTCCGGCTGCTGCATGTGCGCCTCCCGGTCAGCGCGTGTGGAAGAGGTTCTGCGCCGCTTCCAAACCCTTGCCCACCAACGCCTCCGTCGCGTCGGCGCACCGGTCGACGTGGTACGCCAGCTCGCGGCGCTCGGCCCCGGAGAAGTCCCGGAGCACGAAGTCGGCCGGGTCCATCCGGCCGGGCGGGCGTCCGATACCGAAACGTACCCGCAGGTAGTCCCTGGTGCCGAGGGACTTGCTGATCGAACGCAAACCGTTGTGGCCGTTCTCGCCGCCGCCCAGTTTCAGGCGCACCGTTCCATAAGGCAGGTCCAGCTCGTCGTGCACGACCACCAGCCTGGGCGGGTCGACCTTGAAGAACCGGGCGGTGCCGACCACCGGACCGCCGGACACGTTCATGTACGACCTCGGCTTGGCCAGCGCGACCCGGCGCCCCTCCAGCCGCCCCTCCAGCACGTCGGCGCCCGCCTTGTGGCCCTTGAACCTGCCGCCCATCCGCGCCGCCAGCTCGTCGGCGACCAGGAAGCCGATGTTGTGCCGATTGCCGACATACCTCGGCCCGGGATTGCCGAGGCCGACCACCAGCACCGGCTCGTCCGCGTTCGATGGATCCGGCATCTCGACGTCCTCGAGAGGCGAAACCGGGCGGCCCGGCGGGGACCGCCCGGTCTCGGCTCAGCTCTCGCTCTGGCCCTCGGCCTCGTCCTCGACGGCCGGGGCGGGCGGCTCGGTGCCCTCCGGGACGTCGACACCGGCCTCCATGTCCTCGGCGGTCGGCGCCTGGTTGACCGCGACGATCAGCGTCTCCGGGTCGGTCAGCAGCTCCGAGCCGGGGGGCAGCGTCACGTCGGAGGCCAGGATCTGCGTACCGGCCTCGACGTCCTGCACCGACACCTCGAACTGCTCGGGAATGTGCAGCGCCTCGACCTCCACCGACAGGACGGTCGCGTCCTGGGTGATCAGGGTGCCGGGCTGCGCCTCACCGGTCAGCACCACCGGCACGTCGACGGTGACCTTCTCGCCGCGCTGGACGAGCAGCAGGTCGACGTGCTCGATGTAGTTCTTGATCGGGTGCGTGGTGACCGTCTTGGTCAGCGCGAGCTCGCTCTTGTTGTCGATGTCGAGCCGGAGGATGGCGTTCTGGCCGTTCTCCCGGACGACGCGGGCGAACTCGATGGCGGGCAGGGCCAGGTGCTTGGGGTCGGAGCCGTGGCCGTACAGCACCGCGGGGATCTTGCCGTCACGGCGGGTGCGGCGCGCGGCGCCCTTGCCGAACTGGGTACGTGGTTCGGCGGCGAGACGGACCTCGGACACGGTGGTGCTCTCCTTGCTGGGGGTACTCGGGCGGCGGCGGCCAGCGGCGACGGGCGTACGCGCGGCATCGAACCGCCGCGTCGATCACGCCAGGCGTGACGCCTGCCCTCGCCGAGGCAACCCCGACAGTTTACGTGGGGCTTCCGTGTCGTTGGCGTGGGGGCGGGCGGGTCAGGCGTTGCCGTCGAAGAGGCTGGTCACCGAGCCGTCCTCGAAGACCTCCTGGATCGCCCTGGCCAGCAGCGGCGCGATGGACAGCACGGTCATCTTCGCGATCCGCTTCTCGTCCGGGATGGGCAGCGTGTTGGTGAACACGACCTCACGCGCGCCGCACTCCGACAGCCGCTGCGGCGCCGGGCCGGACAGCACGCCGTGCGTCGCGGCCACCACCACGTCGCGCGCACCCTCGGACAGCAGCTGGTCCACGGCCTTGGAGATCGTGCCGCCGGTGTCGACCATGTCGTCGATCACCACGCACAGCCGGTCGCGGACCTCGCCGACCACCCGGTTGGCCACGACGTCGTTGGGGCGCAACGGGTCGCGCGTCTTGTGGATGAACGCGATCGGCACGCCGCCGAGGTCGTCGGCCCACTTCTCGGCCAGCTTCGTGCGGCCCGCGTCCGGCGAGACGACGGTGACGTTGTCGCTCCCGTAGGTCTCGCCCACGTAGCGGGACAACAGGGTCTGTGCGAGCAGGTGGTCCACCGGGCCGTCGAAGAAGCCCTGGATCTGCGCGGTGTGCAGGTCGACGGTCATGATCCGGTCCGCGCCGGCGGTCTTGAACAGGTCGGCGACCAGCCGCGCGGAGATCGGCTCGCGGCCCTTGTGCTTCTTGTCCTGCCGCGCGTACGGGTAGAACGGCATGATCACGGTGATCCGCTTGGCGGACGCCCGCTTCAGCGCGTCCACCATGAGCAGCTGCTCCATGATCCACTGGTTGATCGGCTCGGAGTGGCTCTGGATCACGAACGCGTCGCAGCCGCGGACCGACTCCTCGAACCGGACGAAGATCTCGCCGTTGGCGAAGTCGTACGCCGACTGCGGGGTGATGCTCACGTTGAGGTGCTTGGCCACCTCCTCGGCCAGCTCGGGGTGCGCGCGGCCGGAGAAGAACATCAGGTTCTTCTTGGGCGTCCCGGACTTCGCGTTCATGACCCCTCCTCGTCCGTCGGCGACTCGCCGAGTGCTCGCCGGGCCGCCTCCGCCGCCGCCGTGTCGGGACGCCTGCGCAGCACCCAGCCCTCGATGTTGCGCTGCTCGCCCGCCGACACCGCCAGCGCGCCGGGCGGCACGTCCTGCCGCAGCACCGCTCCCGCTCCACTGTAAGCACCGTCGCCGATGGTCACGGGCGCCACGTACATGTTGTCCGAGCCCATCCGCACGTGGGAGCCGACGACCGTGCGGTGCTTGGCCACGCCGTCGTAGTTCACGAACACGCTGGCCGCGCCGATGTTGGACTTCTCGCCGATCTCCGCGTCGCCCACATAGGACAGGTGCGGCACCTTCGAGCCCGCGCCGAGCGTGGAGTTCTTCAGCTCGACGAACGTGCCGACCTTCGAGCTCGTGCCCAGCCGAGTGCCCGGCCGCAGGTAGGCGAACGGGCCGACGCTGGCCCCGTCGCCGATCTCGGACTCGCTGCCGTGGGTGCGCACCACGCTGGCGCCGGCGCCGACCGTCACGTTGGTGAGCGTGGTGTCCGGGCCGACTGTCGCGCCCTCGCCGACGCTCGTCGCGCCGCGCAGCTGCACGCCCGGCTCCAGCACGACGTCGCGGGCCAGCTCGACGCCCGCATCCAGCCAGACCGACATCGGGTCGACCACGGTCACGCCGGCGCGCATCCACCGCTCCAGGAGCCTGCGGTTCAGCTCGGCGCCGAGCGTGGCGAGCTGAACCCGGTCGTTGACGCCCTCGACCAGCCACGGGTCCGCGCACGCCCAGGAGGCGACCCGGTGCCCGTCGCCGCGGGCGATCGCCAGCACGTCGGTCAGGTACTGCTCGCCCTGCGCGTTGTCGGTGGACAGCCGGCCGAGCGCGTCGGCCAGCACGGCGGCGTCGAACGCGTACACCCCGGAGTTGATCTCCCGGATGGCCGCCTGCTCGGGGGTGGCGTCCTTCTGCTCGACGATCGCGATGACCGACCCGTCCTCGCCGCGCACGATCCGGCCGTAGCCGGTGGGGTCGTCGACGCGCGCGGACAGCACGGTGACCGCGTTCCCCGCCGCGGCGTGCTCGGTGAGCAGGGCGGACAGGGTGGCGGTGTCCAGCAGCGGCACGTCGCCGTAGGTGACCACGACGGTGCCGGTGAGCGCGGGCAGCTCGTCCAGCGCGCAGCGGACCGCGTGGCCGGTGCCGTGCTGTTCGGCCTGCACCGCGACCGTGACCCTGGCGTCGGTGTCGTCTCCGATGTTCTTGGCGACCTCGTGCAGGTGTTCGGTGACCGCCTCGCGGCCGTGCCCGACGACCACGGCCATCCGCCGGGGCGACAGCCCGGCGGCGGCCCGCACGGCGTGCTCGACCAGCGAGCGGCCGGCCAGCCGGTGCAGCACCTTGGGGGTGGCCGAGCGCATCCTGGTGCCCTCGCCGGCGGCGAGGATGATCGTGCTGACTTCGCCGAGCCCGGTGGAGCCCTCGAGCATCAGCCTCTCCTTGGCGTGGTCGAGTCCCGAAAGGTCAGGGATTCGATCCTACGTGGCCTCGGGTAGCACCCACGCGGGGTCGGGCTCGCCCGCCAGGGGGACAAGGTCGTCACCCTCCGTGCTCGAGATGGCCACGACGTCGTTGCCGCCGCGGCGTTTGGCCTGGTACATCGCGGCGTCGGCGCGGGCCAGCGCGCGGGCGGAGGTTTCGTCGGCACACAGCGACACCACGCCCACCGACAGGGTGACGCCGTGGGAAAGATCATGCGGGAGCGCGGCCACGGCGTCCGCGGCCCGGCGCAGCGCCGCCGCGGCCGGCTGCAGCGGGGCGCCCGGCAGCAGCACGATGAACTCGTCGCCGCCGTAGCGGGCGACCATGTCGCTGCCGCGCAGCACGTCCCGCACGGTGCTGGCGATCACCCGCAGCACGTCGTCGCCCTCGGCGTGCGACAGCCGGTCGTTGACGCCCTTGAACCCGTCCAGGTCGACCAGCGCGATCGCCAGCGGGCGGCCGTCGCCGGACAGTTCGGCCAGCCGCTCGTCGAGCGCGCGCCGGTTCGGCAGGCCGGTGAGCGGGTCCTGCAGCGCCTGCCTGGCGATCGTGCCGTGCCGGCGGGACAGCCGCTCGTGCTCACGGCGGGTGTCCAGGGCCGCCACCCGGGACTCACGCATGTCCCACAGCTGGGTTTCCAGCTCGGCGACGTAGTGACGCAGCGCGCTCGCGGTCCGCTCGGCGTCGTCCTGGCCGGACAGCCGGGCGAACTCGCGGATCAGGCACAGCAGCAGCGCGGGCTCGGAGACGCTGTCGTCCAGGCGCTTCTGCACGCCCGCGAGCACCTCCACGGCGTCGCCGATCCGCCCGTCGGTCTCCAGGCAGCGGGCGAGCGCGATGGCCACGAAGAACACCTCGCGCGGCGCGGCCAGGTCCAGCAGGCCGGTCAGCCGCTCGACCTGCGCCCCGGTCGGCTTGGCGAGCGCGTGCGCGGCGCCGACCACGGCGATCTGGTCGGCGGCCGGGCGGTCGGTGCGGCGGGGGAACAGCGACTCGCGGAACGGCGCCTCCACGTCGGAGGCCATCGCGGCGGCGCGGTCGAACCGGGCGGCGGCGTCCTCGCCGATCCGTTCCAGGCGCAGACCCCAGCTCAGCTGCATCCGGCAGACGGTGATCAGGTGCACGGCGATGTCGTGCGGGCCGGCGCCGTGCCGGATGTGCCGGTGCGCGCGGCGCATGACCTGGTCGCCCGCCTCGTAGACGCCGAGCTCCATCAGCACCAGGCCGAGGTCCATCAGCGTGGAGGCCATCAGCACTTCCCACACCCGGCGGCCGAACAGCTCGTCCGGTTCGAGCTTCTCGTCGAGCATCGCGAGCCCGACGGCGGCCTCGGTGAGCGCGCGGTCCTCGTACCCGGACAGCAGCAGCCACTTCGCCCGCAGCGCGTGCGCGTCGGCCTGCAGCACCAGCAGGCCGTGCCGCTCGGAGTGGGCGAGGAACTCGTCGACGATCTCCTCGGTGGCCTCGGCGGAGGAGTTGTTGACCCGGATCACGGCGGCGGCGCGCAGGAGCTGGCCGACCATGCGCGGCTCGCCGCGGCGGCGAACCTCGTCGAGGATGCGGTCGACCTCGTGGATGTGCCGGGCGCGGGTGCCCCGCTCGCTCACCTGGGCGATGGCGAGCAGCTCACGCGCGCGGCCGACGAGCCAGGCGTCAGAGCGCTCGTCCAACGCCGGTAGGTCGACCGCGCCACCGTCCACGCCTGGCTGTCACCTCGTGTTGTTGTCCCGCTGTCCACCTTCGGGCAGCTCCGCCGCCAGGGATCGAACCTGGACCATCAGAACCAAAATCTGAGGTGCTGCCTTTACACCACGGCGGACCGGCGGACCGGTGCCCGGCCCACTGGGAGGACATCGTGACATGCATGGCCTTCGGTCGGCAGTGGTACCCGTCGAATGGACCAAGAGCGCGTCCATTCGGGTGTGAGCTGGATCACTGGACCGCTGCGATCTGATGTACTTACGCTGTCGTAGGTTACGTATCCGTAGGTGAGGCTGGCCTTACTGAGCGGTAAGAAGGGGTTAACGAGGAATGACGACGACCCTCGACGAGACGTCCGGCGGGGCACAACCCAAGCCAAAAGGGCCGAAGCCGATCACCGTCGGCCGGCGGAACAACTGGACGCAGTTCGGTGTCTACGTGTTCGTCCTGCTGCCGTTCGCGGCGCTGATCGCGGCCGTGCCGCTGGCCTGGGGCTGGGGGTTGACCTGGGTGGACGTGGGGCTCGCCGCGTTCTTCTTCTACCTGACCGGGCACGGCGTGACGATCGGCTACCACCGGTACTTCACGCACGGTTCGTTCAAGGCGAAGCGACCGATGAAGATCGCACTCGCGATCGCCGGGAGCATGGCGGTGCAGGGGCCGCCGATCATCTGGGTGGCCGATCACCGGCGCCACCACGCGTACTCCGACAAGGAGGGCGACCCGCACTCGCCGTGGCTGTTCGGCACCGGCCCGGTGGCGTTGGCCAAGGGCTTCTGGCACGCGCACATGGGCTGGCTGTTCGACCGCGACATCACCAACAAGGAGCGGTTCGCCCCTGACCTGATGGCGGACAAGGACATCGTCCGGGTGAACAACCTGTTCTGGCTCTGGACGGTGTTGACGTTCACCCTGCCGGCGCTGCTCGGCGGCCTGATCACCTGGTCGTGGTGGGGTGCGCTGACCGCGTTCTTCTGGGCCGGGTTCGTGCGGGTGGCGATCCTGCACCACGTCACGTGGTCGACGAACTCGATCTGTCACATGATCGGCGACCGCCCGTTCGTGAGCCGGGACAAGGCGGCGAACGTGTGGCCGCTGGCGATCCTGAGCTTCGGGGAGTCGTGGCACAACCTGCACCACGCGGACCCGACGTGCGCGCGGCACGGGGTGAAGAAGGGCCAGATCGACACGTCGGCGCGGTTCATCTGGATGTTCGAGAAGTTCGGCTGGGTGCACAACGTGCGCTGGCCGACGCCGCAGCGGTTGGCGAAGATCAGCGCCGGGGCGGAGTAAGTCCGTTTCACGTTCTGTCGGCGGCTGCCCGTAGGGTGGCCCGCGTGGCGGCGAGGCGGCGGGAACGTAGGACGAAGCGTGGCGAGGCGCCGGTCACGCGCGTGCGCATGACCGGCGAGGAGCGGCGGCAGCAGCTGCTCGACGTGGCCAGATCGCTGTTCGCCGAGAAGGGGTTCGACGGTGCGTCGGTCGAGGAGATCGCGCACCGGGCGAACGTGTCGAAGCCGGTGGTGTACGAGCACTTCGGTGGCAAGGAGGGCGTCTACGCGGTCGTGGTCGACCGGGAGATGCACTACCTGCTGTCGGAGATGACCTCGGCCCTGGCGGAGGACGCGCACCCGCGGCTGCTCCTGGAACGCGCCGCGTTCGCGCTGCTGGACTACGTGGAGAGCTCGACCGACGGTTTCCGCATCCTGGTGCGCGCGTCCCCGGTCGCCGCCTCCACCGGCACCTTCTCGAGCCTGCTGAACGACATCGCCTCCCAGGTGGAGAGCATCCTCGGCGTGCAGTTCACGTCGCGCGGCTACGACTCGAAGCTCGCCGCCCTGTACAGCCAGGCCCTGGTCGGCATGGTCGCCCTCACCGGCCAGTGGTGGCTCGACGTCCGGCGACCCAAGAAGGAGGAGGTCGCCGCCCACCTGGTCAACCTCTCCTGGAACGGCCTACGCCACCTCGAGAACGCCCCCGACCTCCGCGAGTCCCACTGACACCTCGCGAGTCGTACCTTCCCGTCGCGCGAGTCGTACCTTCCCGTCGCGCGAGTCGTACCTTCCGGGAGCGTACGACTCGCGGGTCGGGAGCGTACGACTCGCGAGGTCAGGCCGGGGTGACGCGGAGGAGCTTGTCGTCCTGGCCGTTGGTGGTGGTGATGTAGAGGTTGCCGTCCGGGCCGAGGCGGGCGGCGCGGAGGCGGCCGAACTGGTCCTGGATCTCCGGGGGGATCGCCACGGAGTCGACGTCGCCCGCTTCGGCGAGGGTGAGGAGGATGACCTTGGCGCCCTTGAGCGCGGTGACCACGAGGGCACCGTTGAGGGCGCCCCACTGCTCGCCTTCCAGGAACGTCGCGGCGCAGACGGCCTCGGTGGTCTCGCCGGACTGCCACTTCGCGGGCACCGCGTCCGGGAAGCGTTCCAGGTCGGTCATCGGGACGCTCTCGTCGTAGCCGTCGACGGTGCCGCCCTGGGACGGGTCCCAGCCGTAGTTTCCGCCGGGCTGGATCAGGTTGACCTCGTCGTTCTTGTCCGGGCCGTGCTCGGCGGTGAAGATCTGGCCGCTACCCGGCCGGATCGCCACGCCCTGGATGTTGCGGTGGCCGTAAGACAACAGGTACCGCTCGTTCTGGTTCTCCGAGTCGATGAACGGGTTGTCCGGCATCGGCTCGCCGGTCTCCAGGTTCAGCCGGAGCACCTTGCCGCCCAGGCTCGTTCGGTCCTGCGGGACCGACCCGACTGCGGTGTCGCCGGTGCCGACGATCAGGCTCCCGTCGTCGGCGATCGTGGGGCGGCAGCCGGAGTGGCGGCCGCCGGTCAGCGGAAGGCCGGTGAGCAGGTCCCGCTCCCGGGTCGCCGACCGGCCGTCGTCGGACAGCTGCCAGGTCACCAGGCGGATGTCGACCGGCTCGCCGTTGGCCATGTGGGTCTGGCACGTGGTGAACCGGCGGCTCTCGGCGAAGTCCGGGTGCACGACCATGCCCATCAGGCCGCCCTCACCCTGCACGAACACGTCCGTCAGGTCGGCGTCCACCTCGGTCACGCTGGCACCGGGCTCCGAGCTGGACAGCAGCGCGATCCGCGCCGGCCGCTGGGTGACGAGCACCTGCCCGTCCGGCAGGAACCCGATGTCCCAGCCGTGCGACATGCCGCGGGCGACCTCCTCGACCCGCAGGCCGGGCACCTCGGCGGTGCTGCTCGGCGTGCTCGGCTCGGACCTCGGCTCCGCCCGCGCCGGAACCTCGCCCACCCCGGGCTGGGAGCACGCGGTGAGCGCGGCGGTGACGGCCGTCATGACGACGAGAAGACTCGCCCGGTTTGCCATGGGTCCATCCTGCCCCCTCGTGCGTCGGATGGGTGTGAGCGACTTTCCGGCCACCTTCGGCTCCGTCACCTCAGGGGAACGTGACGCAATCCAGCCACGAGTACGTGACCAGGCCGAACACGCCCTCCCCAAGTCGACCGACGGGGACGAGCCCGGGGAGGCGGAACGGTGAGCGACGGGTGGTACACGTACAACGGGCAGATCAGGCGCATTCGCGAGTTGCGGGACGACATCGACTACGTCTCCAGCTCGCTCGCCTCCGCCCGGTCCTCGCAGCGGCGGCTGCACGCGGAGCTGTCCAAGGTGCAGGGGTCACTGGAACAGCGGCTCGACCGCCTTTCCGCCGCGTTCGACGCGTTCGTCGAGATCAGTGACCTGCGGGTGACGCTCGGGCTGTTCGACGAGCAGGCCCGGATCCGGCACGTCGCCCGCCGGGTGCTCGACGGGCTCACCGACGGCGAGGTCCCGGACGTCGACGGGTACTGGCTCGCGCCGGCGCTGGTCGCGTTGACCGACCCCGCCCCGCCGGTGACCGCGCTGGCCCTCGATCCGCGACGGGCCACCGTGTTCCACGTGCTCGGCACCGGACTGCTCGGCGGGCGGGAGACCGTCTCGGCCGCACTGCTCGCCGACGCGTTGCCGGCGCTCGGCCCGACCCTGGCGACCCACCGACGAGCGGTCTGGACGCTCGCCGCCGACGGGTTCTTCGGCGACGCCGGCCGCGAGCTGGTGCGGCGGCGCGGCGCCGAGTTCGTGGGCGGCCTCGACTCCGACGCCGCCGTGGACGCGATCACCGAGCTCGGCACCGCGCGCGCCGAGCCGACGGCCGTGCCGAAGGGGATCGAGGACGCGGCCGACCTGTCGGCGGCGCTGGACGCCGGTGCGCGGCTCGCGGCGCTGCGGGCCTGGGTCGACGACGCGCTCGGCGGCCACCGCGACGAGCCGGCGCCCGACCCTTCCGTCCGCCGGTGTCTCGAGCTGCTGATCGACGAGGGCAGCCCGGACGAGCTGCCGCTGCTGGCCAGGGAACGGGAGCTGCGCGCGGTCATCGAGGGCGACGGGGGCACGCCGGCCACGTGGGACGGGCCGGCGGGCGAGACCCTGGCGACGATCCACGCCGACGCGGCCGACGCCGAGCACCCCGCCCGGCGCGCGCTCGCGGTGCGGATGTGCGCGCCGCACGTGCTGGCCGCGGCCGAGCGGCTGGCGGAGACCGCGCGGCGGCCGTTCCCGGCGCGGGTGCGGGCCCGGACCAGGCAGGGGACGGTCACGATCGCCGCCCGTGGAGTCGAGTCGCTGGACGCGGCGCGCCGGCGGATCGAGCTGGCCGCGCGGGTGTCGGAGCAGCGCAGGTACACCGCCTACGGGGCGGCCGGCGTGGCGGCGGTGTTCCTGGTGCTGACGGTCGTCGGCTGGGCGTGGGTGCTCGGCGCGGTGGCGGCGCTCGGCGTGGCCGGCTACCAGTGGCGGACGGACTCGCGGGAGCGGGCGGACGCGATCGCCCGGGCGGAGAAGGCCCGGACAGCCCTGGCCGCGGAGGTCGACGAGCGGGTGGCGGCCGTCGCCGAGTGCCGTTCGGCGCTGGCGGAGCGCCAGTCGACGGTCGACGAGCACCTGGGGGCGCTGCGCTCGGCGCTCGGTTGATCAGGCGGCCGGACGGCTCCGGCTGACGATCCGCACCCGGACGTCGTCGACGACCCTGGCCTGCAGCGAGCCGCAGCGGCAACGGGTCCACAGGGTCAGACCGGACGTCGTGGGGTGGCGGGACACGATCTCGGCCGGCTCGGCGTCGGGCCAGCCGCAGTGCGGGCAGGTGGTGGTCATGGTCCCAGCGTGGGGCCCGCGACTGTGTACGTCCACGTTGACTTTCTGGACGGTACCGTGAAGAGTCGCCTTCATGATTGACCTGCGGCGCCTCCGCGTCCTGCGGGCGGTCGCGCACTACGGCACCATCACGGCGGCCGCCGAGGCCATGCACTTCACCACGTCGGCGGCCTCCCAGCAGATCCGCCAGCTCGCCAGGGAACTCGACGTCACGCTGCTCGAGCCGCACGGCCGCCGGGTGCGCCTCACCCCGGCCGCGCACCGCCTGCTCGCCCACGCCGACGCCATCGAGGCCCGCTGGGAGCAGGCCGAGATCGACCTGCGCACCGCGAGCGACGAGCCGGCCGGAACCGTCCGGCTGTGCGGCATCCCGACCGCGGTCGCGATGCTGCTCGCCCCGGCCGCGCGACCGCTGCGGGCCCGCTACCCCCGGCTCGACGTGCGGATCCGCGAGGTCGAGCAGGAGGTCGGGTACAACCTGCTCTTCGACGGCGAGGTCGACCTGGCGGTGGTCGAGGCCACCTGGTCGAACCCGCCGCCCGGCGACCCGAGGTTCGACCAGCGACCGCTCGCCGACGACCCGTTCGACCTGGTCGTGCCCGCCGACCACGCACTGGCCGGGCGCGACGCGGTGGAGCTGGTCGAGGCCGAACGGGAGGACTGGATCTTGCCGTCGGTCACCTGCACCTGCCGGCGGGTGACGCTCGCGGCCTGCGGCGCGGCCGGGTTCACCCCGAACGTGGCGCACAACGCGCTGGAGTGGAACGCGATCGCGCACCTGGTGGCCAACGGCCTCGGCGTCGCGCTGGCACCCCGGCTGGCGTACCTGCCGACGCACCTGCCGATCGTGCGGCTCCCGCTGACCGGGCGGGCGAGCCCGAGCCGCAAGCTGCTGACCTGCACCCGAGCCGGCGGCCGCGAGCACCCCGCGGTGGCCGCCGTGTTGACCGAGCTGTCCGAGCGGGCGGTTACGGTTGCCGCGTGAGCCTGACCCTCGACGTCGACGGCCCGGTCGCCACCCTGACCATCGACCGCCCGGCCAAGCGCAACGCGATGAGCTTCGAGATGTGGTCCGCGCTGCCGGGCCTGCTCGACAAGGTCGAGGCCGACGACTCGGTGCGCGCGCTCGTCGTCCGCGGCACCGACCACTTCTCCGCCGGCGCCGACATCAGCGAGTTCACCACCCTGCGCGGTGACGCCGACGGCGCCCGCCGGTACAGCCGCGCCGTGCACGACGGCGTTCGCGCCATCACCGGGGTCGGCAAACCGGTCGTCGCCGCGATCACCGGTGTCTGCGTCGGCGGCGGCTGCGAGATCGCGCTGGCCTGTGACGTCCGCATCGCCGCCGACGACGCCCGGTTCGGCATCACCCCGGCGAAGCTCGGCATCGTCTACGACTTCACCTCGACCAGGCAGCTGGTCGACGCGGTCGGGCCCGCGTGGGCGAGCCAGATCCTGCTCACCGGCGACCTGGTCGACGCCGCGACCGCGCTGCGGATCGGCCTGGTCAACGAGCTGCAGCCGGCCGCCGACGTCGTCCCCCGCGCCACCACCCTCGCCACGACGATGGCCAGTCGCGCACAGGTCTCGGTCCGCGGCTCGAAGGCCTTCATCGCCCGCATCCGCGCCGGCCAGCACGACGAGGACGACGCCGTCCGCGCCTGGTACGAGGCCTCGGTCACCAGCGCGGACTACGCCGAGGGCGTGCGCGCGTTCCTGGACAAACGCCCGCCGCGCTTCTGACGATCGCTCGGTCGCTGTGCCCGCCGGACACGGTCGTGCCGGCGCGATCTTCGCCCGGATGGCGCGGAACGCGGGGGTCGGCGGACGCGGGCTCGGTATGGAGCTGTGCCGGCTGCGGGAGCGGTCGGGGCGGAATCTGGAGCGAGTCGGCGGAGTGCTCGGCCGGTCGGCCAACACGCTGAGCCGACTGGAACGCGGCGTGCGTCCGGACATCACACCCGCCGAGGTGTCCGCCCTCCTCGCCGCGATGGGGCACCGTCGGCGCCGACCGCGACCGGGTCCTGCGGATGGACCCAGTTCCCGGCCGAGATCGAGGTATGAAGGCCGGCTGCGGAGAGGTTCAGGAGCAGCTTCAGCGGACCGGAGATCGACTGCGTCGAGGTGGCACGTGCCAGCGACGTAATGGGCGTGCGGGACAGCAAGAACACCGGTTCGATGCTGGTTCTCGCCGAGGTCAGTTGGACGAACCTGATCAGCCACGTCTCAGCCGCCGAATAGCCTCACGGCACGAGCGTGCTCATCACTGATTCGGCGAGCTGGTAGGAGTATTCGCAAGGCGAAGGGTCAGTATCGGAGTCGGAGTAACGGCCGACGTGTGTGGTGAGGTACTGGCCTTCGGCGACGTCGACATCGGTGAAGCAGGAATGCTCGTTCTCGGTCAGTGTGAGGTTTCGTGCGGGAAAGCCTTCGATCGGGTCGGCGGCTTCCACATCGGCCAGCCCGCCTTTCGGGGTCTCGAAGCCCTCATGGGTGACGAGCGTTATGTCTATGAAGCCGCCATCGGTATTCCACACACACTGGGCGTTGCCATGGTCGTCCTCGCCAGGCTCGGCGGGGCCGGCGATGCTGAAGGTGTTGTGATCGGACTGCCGTAGCAAGGTGCACGGGTCGATGTCGTCCAGCGTGATTTCGCGCGGTCGATCGGACTCGTCCGAGGCACTGGGTGCTGGCTTGGACTCACCGGGCGACGTGGTCGTGCAACCGGCAGCGAGCAGGACGATGGCCAGGAACGCACCGAGCCGCGCGATAACGGTCATGAGGGTTCCTCGCGGAATTTGGCGGTGTTCTCGTCCTCGACGAGGCCATAAGTGGCGGCCGTTTCGCCCAGCTTGGTCGCCATCTTGTCGAGCCGGTCGACATATGCCCACACGGCGTCCGCCGCTTGCCCGCAGTTCTCGCTCATGATCTTCATCGTGTCGATGCTGCACGGATCGGAGCCTGGCGGAGGGATATCGCGTAGCTTGTGCTCGTTGTCGATCAGCCAGTTGCGCAACCGGTCGCGTTCGTCCTCGATGCCCTTCTTCAGGGTCAGGAGTTTGTCCGGCGGGACGATCATGCGGTACTCGGGTATGGGTACGCCCGAACCCGCGGCGCCGACTTCGATGCCATCCATGCTTCCCCCAGGAACGCACGGTTACCTACTCGACACTTGAGCGTAGCGCGAAAACCCCGTTGGTGCCTGGGCGTAGGCTCGGGGGCGAGAGGATCCCCCGCCCTCGTCCTGGGCAGGGGTCTGTCCGCGTGCTCGTCCGAGGGGTTCCACCACAGTGTCCGCATCGCTTGCCGGTCTGCTCGACGCCGTCCTGCCCGATCCCGCCCTGACCACCGTCCTCGACGCGGCCGGTACCGCCGACCTCGAACTCGAAGGCCCCACCGCCGCCCGTCCGCTGGTCGCCGCCGCCCTCGCGGGCAAGGCCGACGTCCTCGCCATCACCGCGACCGGGCACGAGGCCGACGACCTCACCAGCGCGCTCGAAGACCTCCTCGGGCCCGACCAGGTCGCCAACTTCCCCTCCTGGGAGACCCTGCCGCACGAGCGCCTCTCGCCCCGCGCCGACACCGTCGCCCGACGGCTCGAGATCCTGCACCGGCTGTCCAGCGGGAACGCGCCGCGCGTCGTCGTCGCGACCGTGCGGAGCCTCATCCAGCCGATGGCGCCCGGCCTCGGCGACCTCGCGCCGGTGCACCTCGAGGTCGGGCTCGAACACGACTTCGACGACCTCGTCGAGCGACTCGTCCAGCTCGCCTACACCCGTGTCGACATGGTCGAGAAGCGCGGCGAGTTCGCCGTGCGCGGCGGCATCCTCGACGTCTTCGTCCCCACCAGCGAGCACCCGGTCCGGGTCGAGTTCTGGGGCGACGAGGTCAGCGAGATGCGCGCGTTCGCGGTCGCCGACCAGCGCTCGCTGCCCGGTGAGGTCACCGAGTTCACCGCGCCGCCGTGCCGGGAGCTGCTGCTCACCGAGGACGTTCGGGCCAGGGCACTCGACCTCGCGCAGGAACACGCCGCGGACGCCCACCTCGCCGAGATGCTGGCCAAGCTCGCCGACGGCATCCCCACGGAGGGCATGGAGGCCCTCATCCCCGTCCTCTGCGCGGGCGAGCTGCAACTGCTCACCGACGTCCTCCCCGACGGCGCGCACGTCCTGGTCATCGACCCGGAGAAGGTCCGCACCCGCGCCCACGACCTCGTCCGCACCGGCCAGGAGTTCCTC
This sequence comes from Actinophytocola gossypii, assembly GCF_025165815.1. Classification (GTDB taxonomy): domain Bacteria; phylum Actinomycetota; class Actinomycetes; order Mycobacteriales; family Pseudonocardiaceae; genus Actinophytocola; species Actinophytocola gossypii. Next base: position 693,757 of record NZ_JAFFZE010000006.1, read on the forward strand.
GAAGCCGCGTGGATGGCCGCCGCCGGCGGTGGCAAGAGCCCGCTCGACCTGGGCCGCAGCGCGTACCGCGAACTCGGCGACACCGCCGCGCACGCCCGCGACACCGGACACCCGTGGTGGACGCTGTCCCAGCTCACCACCCCCGACGAGACCGTCGTCCAGCTCGACGTCAAGCCGGTCGAGGGCTACCGGGGCGACGTCTCCCGCGCGTTCACCGACCTGCGCGCGCACACCGCGGCCGGCGGCGCCGCCGTGCTCGTCGTGCCCGGCGCCGGCACCGCCCGCCGCGCGGTCGAGCAGCTCGCCGAGGCCGACGTCCCGGCGACGCTCGCCGAGAACGGGCTGACCGAGCCGCCCCGGCCGTCGGTCGTCACGGTCGTGCGGGGTTGCCTGGAGGAGGGGTTCCTCGCACCGGAGCGCGCGCTCGTCGTGCTCACCGAGACCGACCTCACCGGCGGCCGGCACGGCACCTCCACCCGCGACCTGTCGACCAAGATGCCCTCGCGCCGGCGCAACGCCGTCGACCCGCTCGCGCTCAAGGCCGGCGACTACGTGGTGCACGAGCAGCACGGCATCGGCCGGTACGTGGAGATGGTGCAGCGCACGGTCTCCGGTGCCACCCGCGAGTACCTGGTGCTGGAGTACGCCTCCTCGAAACGCGGCCAGCCCGGCGACCGGCTGTTCGTGCCGACCGACCAGCTCGACCAGGTCTCCCGCTACGTCGGCGGCGAGCTGCCCACGCTGAACAAGCTCGGCGGCTCGGACTGGAAGAACACGAAGTCGAAGGCCAAGAAGGCGGTCAAGCAGATCGCCGCCGAGCTGGTGCAGCTCTACGCCGCCCGCCAGTCCGCGCCGGGACACGCGTTCGGCGCCGACACCCCGTGGCAGCGCGAGCTGGAGGACGCGTTCCCGTTCACCGAGACCCCCGACCAGCTGGCCGCCATCGACGAGGTCAAGGCCGACATGCAGCGCGGCGTCCCGATGGACCGGGTGATCTGCGGCGACGTCGGCTACGGCAAGACCGAGATCGCGGTGCGCGCGGCGTTCAAGGCCGTGCAGGACGGCAAGCAGGTCGCGGTGCTGGTGCCGACCACGCTGCTCGCCCAGCAGCACCTCAACACGTTCACCGAGCGGATGCAGTCGTTCCCGGTCACCGTGCGCGGGCTGTCCCGGTTCACCCACGGCCCGGACGCCGACGCGGTCATCGAGGGCCTGGCCGCCGGCGAGGTTGACGTGGTGATCGGCACGCACCGCCTGCTGCAGACCGGGCTCCGGTACAAGGACCTCGGCCTGGTGATCGTCGACGAGGAGCAGCGGTTCGGCGTCGAGCACAAGGAGCACATCAAGGCCCTGCGCACCCACGTCGACGTGCTGACCATGTCGGCGACGCCGATCCCGCGCACGCTGGAGATGTCGCTGGCCGGCATCCGCGAGATGTCGACGATCCTGACCCCGCCCGAGGACCGGCACCCGATCCTCACCTACGTCGGCGGCTACGACGACAAGCAGGTCGGCGCAGCCATCCGCCGCGAGCTGCTGCGCGACGGCCAGGTGTTCTACGTGCACAACCGGGTGTCGTCGATCGAGAAGGCCGCCCGCCGCCTGCGCGAGCTGGTTCCCGAGGCCCGGATCGTCACCGCGCACGGTCAGATGAACGAGGACCGCCTGGAGAAGATCATCGAGGGCTTCTGGACCCGCGAGCACGACGTGCTGGTGTGCACGACGATCGTGGAGACGGGCCTGGACATCGCCAACGCGAACACCCTGATCGTGGAGCGCGGCGACATGCTCGGCCTGGCGCAGCTGCACCAGCTGCGCGGCCGCGTCGGCCGGGGCCGGGAGCGCGGCTACGCGTACTTCCTGTATCCCCCGGAGGCCCCGCTCACCGAGACCGCGCACGACCGCCTGGCGACGATCGCGCAGAACACCGAGCTCGGCGCCGGCATGGCGGTGGCCATGAAGGACCTGGAGATCCGCGGCGCCGGCAACATCCTGGGCGCCGAGCAGTCCGGCCACATCGCCGGCGTCGGCTTCGACCTGTACGTGCGCCTCGTCGGCGAGGCGGTGGACGCGTTCCGCAAGCACGCCGGCGCCGAACCAGGCGAGGAGGAAGAGGAACTGGCCGAGGTGCGGGTCGACCTGCCGATCGACGCGCACATCCCGCACGACTACGTGCCGGGGGAGCGGCTGCGCCTCGAGGCGTACCGCAAGCTCGCCGCCGCGGCCGACGCCGACGAGCTGTCCGCGGTACGCGACGAGCTGCAGGACCGGTACGGCACACCCCCGCTGCCGGTGGAACGCCTGTTCGCGGTGGCCGCGTTCCGCCAGGTGTGCCGACGCCACGGCGTCCGCGAGGTCACCACGGCGGGCAGCACGATCCGCTTCGCCCCGCTCCAACTGCGTGACTCGCAGACCGTGCGCCTCAAGCGCCTGCACCCGAAGGCGGCCTACAAGGCGGTCACCGGAACGATCTCCGTCCCCCGCCCCACCGAGGGCGCGGCAGGCGGCCGCATCGGCGCCCCCCAACTACGCGACCAGAACCTCCTCGACTGGTGCACGAAGTTCCTCGAGTCCCTCGAGATCGCCCCCGCACCGGTCGGGTGATGCGCTGTGAGAGGCTAACCAGCCGTGACGACTGCCAAGCTGCGCATGCCCGGGCTGATCGCCGTCCTCGTGTCGCTCGTCGCGGGGCTCACCGCGTGTGGGTCGGGGCCGGGCCAGATCAACTCGGCCGTGATCATCGACGGGTCCGCGATCTCGGTGGACCAGGTGCAGGCGCTGGTCGACAAGGTCGTGGCGGAGCAGCCGGCCGCGCAGCAGCTGGCCCGGGAGCGCAAGCTCGACCTCGTCGCCCGTGAGGCGCTCGGCCAGCTCATCGTGCACGAGGTCCTCGACGACGCCGCCGAGCGCGCGGGCATCACCGCCGACCGGTCGGAGGTCACCGCGTTCCTCGAGCAGGACCCGCTCGGCCAAGAGCTGCCGACCGACGGCAGCGTCCCGCCCGAGCAGCTCGTCCAGCAGCTCGTCTTCCGCGCCCGCGACGCCGGTGACTACGCCCGCGACCAGGTCCTGCTGACCATGCTCGCCGAGGAGTACCTCGGGCGCGCCTCGGTCACCTACAACCTCGTCCAGCTCGACAACGCCGAGGACGCCAACACCCTCGCCGAGCGGATCGCCGCCTCGCCGGCGGACTCCGAGCAGCTGATGAACGAGGCGGGCGGCCAGGGCGGCGCGCAGCTCGAAGCGTCGACCGGCGCCACCCCGGACGGGGTCTACCTCACCGCACCCGAGGGCAGCGTGTTCGTCCTGCCGGCCGGGCAGGGTCAGGGCGGCTTCCAGGTCGTCCACGTGCTCGACCGCGAACTCTCCTCGCAGGCCGACCCGAGCGCCATCGCCGCGGTCCCGCCGGAGCAGCTGCCCCTGCTCGGCCTGTTCGCCCTGCGCGAGGACACCATGGCCGCCGACATCGAGGTGAGCCCGCGCTACGGCGTCTGGAACCACGCCATCGTCGGCGTGGTCCCGAAGTCCGAGGCCGAGGTCTCCGGCGCCGTGCTGGCGCCGTCCGACTCCGCCCGACCGTGACCGCGGCCGGCCCGGCGGGCAGCACCGTCGTGCTGGTGGACCGGGACCAACTGCCGGCGGCCGCGGTCCCGCTGCTGCGCTCGACCGACGCCGTGTTCGCCACCGGCAAGGTTGATCTCGGCCTGCCGTTCGCCCCGCCCGACCTGACCGACCGCGCGCTCGCCGGCCCGCTCGTCCTGGTCACCGACGACCTCGACGACCCGGCCGCCGCCGCGTTGCTCGCCCGCGGTGCCTCGGTGCTCGCCGCGCCCCGCGCCGGCGCCGCGCTGCTGGACGCCGTCGCCGTGATGGACCGGCTCCGCTCACCCGGCGGCTGCCCATGGGACGCCGAGCAGACTCACGAGTCCCTGCGCGTCTACCTGGTCGAGGAGTGCTTCGAACTCCTCGACGCCATCGACGACGGCGACCGCACCGCGCTCCGCGAGGAACTCGGCGACGTGCTCCTCCAGGTGCTGTTCCACGCCCGGGTCGCCGAGGAGCACCCGGACGATCCGTTCTCGCTCGACGACGTCGCCGGCGCGCTGGTCGCCAAGCTCGTCGGCCGGCACCCGCACGTGTTCGCCGGGGGCGACCCCGCCGTGCACGACGCCTCGACCCAACAGGTGCGCTGGGAGGAGCTCAAGCAGCAGGAGAAGCGCCGGGAGTCCAGTGTGGACGGCGTCGCCACCGGCCAGCCCGCGCTCGCGCTGGCCGCCAAGCTCGTCTCCCGCACCGCCCGCGCGAACCTCCCACCCGACCTGCTGCCGGACGACACCGACACCGGCGCCCGCCTGTTCGCCATCGCCGCGGACGCCAAGCTCGCCGGGGCCGACCCCGAGGGCGAGCTGCGGGCCGTCGCCCGCCGCTTCGCCGCCGACGTGCGTGCCGCCGAGCGGGCCGCCCGCGCCGCCGGCACCGACCCCGCGACCATGGACGCCGACACCTGGCGCCGCCACTGGCCCGGCCGAACGCGGTGACGGGCGCCGTCACCGCATTGTGGCGGCGCCGTGTCGGTGCGAATGGCTAACGTGGCGGCGTGACCGACTCCTACCTCCGCTTCCCCCACCTGCACGGCGACCTCGTCACCTTCGTCGCCGAGGACGACGTGTGGCTGGCCCCGCTCGACGGCGGTCGCGCCTGGCGGGTCACCGCAGATCAGGCCCTCGTCGGCTCGCCGCGCTTCTCCCCGGACGGGACCCGCCTCGCCTGGACCAGCTGGCGCGACGTCGAGCCGGAGGTGCACGTGGCACCGGTCGACGGCGGCCAGGCCCGCCGGCTCACCCACTGGGGCGACGTCGACACCGAGGTCCAGGGCTGGACGCCGGACGCGCACGTCGTCGCCACCAGCACCACCGGCCAGCCCTCCATCCGCAAGACCTGGGCGCACGCGATCGACCCCGACACCGGCCGCTCCCGCCGGCTGCCCTACGGCCCGGTCGGCGGCCTCGCGTTCGGCCCCGACGGCGCGGTCCTGCTGCTCGGCGCGTTCTCCCGGGAGCCGGCGCACTGGAAGCGCTACCGCGGCGGCACCGCCGGCAAGCTGTGGCTCGACGCGGACGGCGACGGGGAGTTCGCCCGCGTCCTGCCCGACCTCGCCGGCAACCTCGCCTCGCCGCTCTGGGTCGGCGACCGGATCGCGTTCCTCTCCGACCACGAGGGCGTCGCCGACCTCTACTCCTGCCGCCCCGACGGCGACGACCTCCGCCGCCACCCGGTCGACGCGCCCGACCGGTTCTACGCCCGCAACGCCACCACCGACGGCCGCCGGGTGATCTTCCACCGCGCCGGCCGCCTCTGGCTCCTCGACAGCCTGGACGCCGAGCCGCGCGAGCTGGACATCCGCCTCGGCGGCCCCGGCTCCGCCCGCGCGCCGCACCCGGTGCCCGCCACCCGCGGCCTCGGCGGCGTCGGCCCCGACCGGACCGGCCGGGGCAGCGCGATCGAGGTCCGCGGCACCGTGCACTGGGTGACCCACCGCGACGGCCCGGTCCGCGCGCTGGCCGCCACTCCCGGCGTGCGGGCCCGGCTGCCGCAGACCCTCGGCGACCACGTCGTCTGGGTCACCGACGCCGACGGCGAGGAGGCGCTGGAGATCGCCCCGGTCGACGGCAACGCCCCCGGCACCACCCCGCGCCGCATCGGCGCCGGTGAGCTGGGCCGGGTGCTGGAACTGGTCGCCGCCCCCGACGGCCGCCGGGTCGCGGTCGCCACCCAGGACGGCCGGCTGCTGCTGGTCGACGTGGAGAGCGGCGACCTGCGCGAGGTCGCCCGCAGCGACGAGGGCGACCCGGAGGACCTGGCGTTCTCGCCCGACTCGGCCTGGCTGGCCTGGTCGCACCCCGGGCCGCACCCGATGCGCAACATCCGGATGGCCAGTGTCACCGACCTGTCCACGGTCGACGTCACCCCGATCCGGTTCGTCGACTCCGACCCGGTGTTCACCGTCGACGGCAAGCACATCGCGTTCCTGTCGGCGCGCAGCTTCGACCCGGTCTACGACGTGCACGTGTTCGACATGGCCTTCCCCAACGGCTCCCGCCCGCACCTGGTGCCGCTGGCCGCGACCACGCCGTCGCCGTTCTCCCCGCAACTGCGCGGGCGCCCGGTGCAGGACGAGGACGACGACAAGGACAAGGACAAGAGCGGCGACCACAAGGACGACGACGCCGCGCCGCGCACCGAGGTCGACCTCGACGGGCTGGCCGAGCGGGTGGTCCCGGTCCCGGTGGCGGCGGCCAGGTACTACGGCCTGCGCGCGGTCAAGGGCGGCCTGGTGTGGCTGCGGGCCCCGCTGACCGGCGCGCTCGGCGAGGACGGCGACCTCGACGACGAGGACCCGCGCCCGGTGCTGGAGCGCTACGACCTCACCAAGCGCAAGCTGGAGCAGTTGGCCGACGGCGTCGACCAGGTGTGGACCACCGGCGACGGCGAGCGGCTGCTGGTGCGCGACGGCCGGACCCTGCGCGTGCAGCAGTCCGACCGCAAGTCCGACGGCGACTCCGACAGCGGCGACGACGTGCGCGTCGACCTGTCCCGGGTGCGGGTGACGGTCGACCCCGGCGCGGAGTGGCGGCAGTCGTTCGACGAGGCCTGGCGGCTGATGCGCGACCACTTCTGGCGCGCGGACATGGGCGGCGTCGACTGGTCGGCGATCCGCGACCGGTACCGCCCGCTGGTCGACATGGTCGGCTCGCACGACGAGCTGGTCGACCTGCTGTGGGAACTGCAGGGTGAGCTGGGCACCTCGCACGCCTACGTCAGCCCGCCCGGCCGAGGCGCCGATGCGGCCAGGCGGATCGGTCTGCTCGGCGCCGACCTGGCCCGCGACGAGGACGGCTCGTGGCGGATCACCAGGGTGCTGCCCGGTGAGTCGTCCGACCCGAGAGCCCGCTCGCCGCTGCGCGCGCCGGGTGTGGCGGTTCGCGACGGCGACGCGATCCTGGCCGTCGACGGGCGGCCGGTCGACCAGGACGCCGGCCCGTCCCCGCTGCTCGCCGGTACCGCGGACAAGCCGGTGGAGCTGACCGTCGCCCCGGCCGGCGGCGGCGCGGCCCGCAGCGTGGTCGTGGTGCCGCTGCTCGACGACATGACGTTGCGCTACCACGACTGGGTGGCCGACCGGCGCCGGTACACGCACGAGGCGAGCGACGGCCGGATCGGGTACCTGCACGTGCCGGACATGATCGCCAACGGCTGGGCGCAGCTGCACCGCGACCTGCGGCTGGAGGTCCGCCGCGAGGCGCTGATCGTCGACGTCCGGGAGAACCGGGGCGGGCACCTGTCGCAACTGGTGGTGGAGAAGCTGGGCCGGGAGATCATCGGCTGGCAGGTCAGCCGGGACGGGCACCGCGCGGAGAGCTACCCGGCCGACGCGCCGCGCGGGCCGATCGTCGCCGTCGCCAACGAGTTCTCCGGCTCGGACGGCGACATCGTCAACGCCGCCATCAAGGCGCTCGGCATCGGCCCGGTCGTCGGCGTGCGCACCTGGGGCGGCGTGATCGGCATCGACATGCGCTACCACCTCGTCGACGGCACGCTGGTGACGCAGCCGAAGTACGCGACCTGGCTGCGCGGCCCAGGCTGGAGCGTGGAGAACTACGGCGTCGACCCGGACGTCGAGGTCGTGATGAGCCCGCAGGACCACGCCGCCGGCCGCGACCCGCAGCTGGACACCGCGATCCGGATGGCCCTGGAGGCGCTGGACCGGACCCCGGCGGCGAGCCCGCCCCCACTGCCCCCGCTGGAGGGACGCCCGTGACGACCTTCGACCCGCGTACCGAGGCGATGATCGAGGCCAACCGGGCCAACTGGGACGCGCGTACGCCCATCCACCGGGCCAGCGCGTTCTACGGCCTGGACGGCAGCCGCGCGGCCGAGGACTGGTTCGCCGCCTACGAGTGGTCCGACCTGCCGGCCATGGCCGGGGCGGACGTCCTGCACCTGCAGTGCCACCTCGGCACCGAGACCCTGGCGTTCGCCGAGCGCGGCGCGCGCACCGTCGGCCTGGACATCTCCGGCGAGTCGGTCCGCGAGGCCCGCGCGCTGGCCGCCGACCGCGGCCTGGACGTCGAGTACGTGCGGGCCGACGTCTACGACGCGGTCTCGGCGGTCGGTCGTGCCTTCGACGTCGTCTACACCGGCAAGGGCGCCCTGTGCTACCTGCCGTCGCTCGACCCGTGGGCGCGGGTGGTCGCCGACCTGCTGAAACCAGGTGGATCGTGCTATGTCGTCGAGTTCCACCCGCTGCTGTACGCGCTCGGCGTGGTGCCCGCGCCGGAAGAGGACGGGCTCGTGCTGCGCAACGACTACCTGAGCGGGCGGGGCGCCGAGGAGCGGGACGCCACCCGCACCTACACCGACGGCCCGGCGCTGACCGAGTCGACGGTGGCCTACGAGTGGCGGCACGAGGTGGGCGAGGTGGTGACCGCGCTGGTCGGCGCGGGTCTGCGGGTGGAGCGGGTGCGTGAGGACCCGAGGCTGCCGTGGCCGCGCTGGCCGTCGATGGTCCGCGACGCCGACGGCTGGTTCGCGCTGCCGGAGTCGGCCCCGAGGATCCCGCTGCTGTACGCGGTGCTGGCGGTGAAGCCCGGGTAAGGGTGTGGCGCGGATAACCATGAACGGGCACCGGCCACGGTTCCGCGCACGGGTACGTAGCCTGATGACGTGGCCGCAACTCCGACTCCGCCGTCCTTCCCCGGGGCGACGGCGACGCTCGACCCGCCACCCGGCCCACCGCCGGGCCGGCGCCGCCGGTTGGGGCCGCTGCTGCTCGTCCTCGCCCTGGTGGCGGCGCTGGGTGTCGCGGTCGTCGTCGGCATGAACCGGTCCGACGAGCCGGAGCGTCAGGGGAGTCCGCCCCCGTTCCCGATCCCGGAGCTGGACGTTCCGCCGCGCAGCGCCGTCCCGGCCGTCGCGGCGATCGCCCCCGGCGGCGCGCGGGACGCGACCCGCCCGACCGCCGAGGCGGTGCGCTCCTGGGCGTCCGCGCTCGCCGAGCGCACGCAGATCCCGGCCCGCAGCCTGGTCGCCTACGCCGAGGCGGAGCTGACGATCCGCGACACCGAGCCGGGCTGCGGCCTGAGCTGGTCCACCCTCGCCGGCGTCGGCCGGGTGGAGTCCCACCACGGCCGTTACGGCGGCTCGGACATCGGCGCGGACGGTCGCCTGACCCCGCCGATCATCGGCATCCCGCTGGACGGTTCGCCGGGCGTCAAGGCCATCCCGGACACCGACGGCGGTCGCCTGGACGGCGACGCCGAGTGGGACCGCGCGGTCGGCGCCATGCAGTTCCTGCCGACGACCTGGTCCCGCTGGGGCGCGCGGGCCTCGGGCGACGGGCGCTCCCCGGACCCGCAGAACATCGACGACGCCGCCCTGTCCGCGGCCAGGTACCTGTGCGCGAGCGGCGGCGACCTGTCCACGGCGCAGGGCTGGTGGCGCGCCGTGCTCACGTACAACGAGTCGGTCGCCTACGGCCAGAACGTCTTCAGCGGCGCCGACGCCTACGCCAAGGCCGCCCGCGAACTGCGATGAAGGACGCCTTCATCGCGGTCAGCGGTCGCGGTCCACGGCGATCCTGGCGCTGACCTCGCCGAGCGCCTCCTGGTACTCCGGCAGCGGGCGCATCGCGACGGCCAGCCGGAGCTGGGTCTGGGCCTCGGTCATCCGGCTCTGCCGCTGCAACGCCTTGCCCAGGGCGAACCGCGCGTAGTGGTCGGTCGGGTCCAGCTCCAGGACGCGCAGGAACGCCTGCTCGGCCCGCCGCAGCTGCGCCGACCCGAGGTACGCCCGCCCGGCGAGCAGCTGCACCGACGGGGAGTCCGGCTCGGCGTCCAGCGCGGGCCGCAACGCGGCCAGGGCATCGAGCGGCCGGCGTTGCGCCACCAACGCCTCCGCGCGGCGGAACGCCTCAAGTGGATCGGGTGCGTTCTCGACCATGGTCACCCCCAACGCTATCCAAACACGCACTGTTCCGCGCGTGCCTCCAACGGGTGACAAATCCTCCCCGCTACGCTGCTCCCTGCACAGATGCGCAACGGCGCGCGTGAACACCGATGCCGGTTGAGGAGCAAGCACGTGGCGGTTATCGAGCAGGTTGGCGCGCGCGAGATCCTGGATTCCCGGGGCAACCCGACCGTCGAGGTCGAGGTCGCGCTCGACGACGGGACCCTGGCCCGCGCCGCGGTGCCCTCCGGGGCCTCCACCGGCGAGCACGAGGCCGTCGAGCTGCGGGACAAGGACGTCAAGCGCTACCTGGGCAAGGGCGTGGAGAAGGCCGTCACCGCCGTGCTCGACGAGATCGGCCCGGAGCTGAACGGCGTCGACGCCGTCGACCAGCGCATCGTCGACCAGAAGCTCGTCGACCTCGACGGTACGTCGGACAAGGGCCGCCTCGGCGCGAACGCCATCCTCGGCGTCTCGCTCGCGGTCGCCAAGGCCGCCGCGGACTCCAGCGGCCTCGAGCTGTTCCGCTACGTCGGCGGCCCGAACGCGCACGTGCTGCCCGTGCCGATGCTGAACATCCTCAACGGCGGCGCGCACGCGGACACCGACGTCGACATCCAGGAGTTCATGATCGCCCCGATCGGCGCCGAGTCCTACCGGGAGGCGCTGCGCTGGGGGGTCGAGGTCTACCACGCGCTCAAGGGCGTGCTGAAGGAGCGCAAGCTCGCCACCGGCCTCGGCGACGAGGGCGGGTTCGCGCCGAGCCTGTCCAGCAACCGCGAGGCGCTCGACCTGATCGTGCAGGCCGTCGGCAAGGCCGGCTTCACCCTCGGCCGGGACATCGCGCTCGCGCTGGACGTCGCCGCCACCGAGTTCTACCGCGACGGCGCCTACCAGTTCGAGGGCAGCAAGCGGACCGCCGAGCAGATGCTCGCGTACTACGCCGAGCTGCTCGACGCGTACCCGATGGTGTCCATCGAGGACCCGCTGGCCGAGGACGACTGGGACGGCTGGGTACGGCTGACCGACGAGATCGGCGAGCGCGTGCAGCTGGTCGGCGACGACCTGTTCGTCACCAACCCCGACCGGCTGGAGGAGGGCATCGCCCGCCGCGCCGGCAACGCGCTGCTGGTCAAGGTCAACCAGATCGGCACCCTGTCCGAGACGCTGGACGCCGTCTCGCTGGCCACCTCCTACGGCTACCGCAGCATGATGAGCCACCGCTCCGGCGAGACCGAGGACACCACGATCGCCGACCTGGCCGTGGCGACCGGTGTCGGCCAGATCAAGTCCGGCGCTCCGGCCCGCGGTGAGCGCACCGCCAAGTACAACCAGCTGCTGCGCATCGAGGAGACCCTGGGCGACGCCGCCCGCTACGCCGGCGACCTGGCCTTCCCCCGGTTCAACCCGGAGTCCTAGGACGATGGCCGGGCGCGAGGACGACCGCGGCCGGCGGCGCGGCGGTTCGTCCGCGGGCGCCGGCCGTACCGGGCGCCGGCCGAGCAGTGCCCGCCGGACCAGGCCGGCCGACGGGCGTCCGGCCAAACCGACGACGCCGGAGCGTGACCGGCCGCCGGACCGGCGCGGCCGCACGGTCCGCGCGGCCGCCGCGTTCGGGCTGTCCACCACGCGACGGGCCGCGGTGCTCGCGATCGTGGTGTGCGCGCTCGCGCTGACGGTCGCGGTGCCGCTGCGCACGTACCTGTCCCAGCGCGACGAGGTGCAGATCCAGGAGGAGCGTGCCCAGCAGCTCCGCGAGCAGGTCGACGCGCTGGAGCGGCGCAAGGCCGAGCTGGCGGACCCGGCGCAGGTGGAGGCCGAGGCAAGGCGGCGACTGCGCTACGTGATGCCCGGCGAGACCCCGTACATGGTGGAGCTGCCCGGCGACGACCAGCGCGAGGGCGACGGCGAGGAGGAGCAGAAGCGCGTGCTCGAGGAGTCCTGGTACGTGACGCTGTGGAACGCGGTGTCCGGCCGATGACCCTGCCACCCGTCAGCGAGTCCGACCGGGCGACGGTGGCCGCGCAGCTTGGCCGCCCGCCGAGGGCCGTCCGTGCCGTCGCCGCGCGTTGCCCCAGCGGTCACCCGTCCGTGGTGCAGACCAGCCCCCGGTTGGAGGACGGCACCCCGTTCCCCACGCTGTACTACCTGACCTGCCCCCGCCTGACGTCGCTGGTGAGCAGGCTGGAGGCGAGCGGCCTGATGCGGGAGATGACCGAGCGGCTCGGTACCGACCCCGACCTCGCGGCGAAGTACGAGGCCGCCCACCGCGGCTACCTGGCGCAACGGGACGCGATCGAGCCGCTGGGCACCGAGGTCAGCGCGGGCGGCATGCCGGGACGGGTGAAGTGCCTGCACGTGCACGTCGCGCACGCCCTGGCGGTGGGGCCGGGCGTGAACCCCTTCGGCGACGAGGCCCTGGAGCTGCTCGCGCAGGACTGGCCCGCCGGCGACTGCGCCTGACCGGCCGACACCAGAAGTTCGTTCCCAGGCAACCTCCTGGGTGAATGTGTACCGCCGACGAGGTCAACTCGTTCGTCTTGACTCCACTCAGACCTCTTTATTGTCAGGATGGATCGTGAGACCGTGGCACACGGCACGTGAGTCGGCACTGGCTGCGATCCGGTAATCGATTCGGGTGTCACACAGGTCAGCGAAGGGGATCGGTACTGGTGAGTGCATCGAAGAAGCACAGATCGACCGCCAAGGAGGAGCGCCGCGTCCGGCGGCGTCGCCGAAAGCTCGCGGCCGCCACCAGTTCGGTGCTGCTCGTCGCCGCCGCCGTCACCGGCGAGCCGATCGGCCTCGCCGCCGGCCCGGTCCAGGCCGCGGCCGCGGCCGGCGGTGGCCTGCACGGCATGACCGACCCCGACAGCGTCAGCGCCACCGGCGAGCCGGGCGACAACCGAATCGGCGACGAGGTGCTCAAGGCGGCCGGTGACCTCGAGCGCCTGCTCCAACTCGGCACCCCGGATGTGCTGCCCGTCGGCCAGCAGGGCCTCCCCGGCATCATGCTCGAGGCGTACCGCAACGCGGCCAACCGCCTCGCCGTCGACCAGCCGAACTGCAACCTGCACTGGTCGCTGCTGGCCAGCATCGGCCGGATCGAGTCCAACCACGCCCGCGGCGGCCAGGTGGACGCGCAGGGCAACACGGTCCCCCAGATCCTCGGCCCCGTCCTCAACGGCGGCGGTTTCGCCGCGATCCGGGACACCGACGGCGGCGCCCTCGACGGCGACTCCCGCTGGGACCGCGCCGTCGGCGCGATGCAGTTCATCCCGTCCACCTGGCAGGGCTACGTCTCCGACGGCAACGACGACGGGGTGTCGACCCCGCACAACGTGTGGGACGCGACCCTGGCCGCCGGCCGGTACCTGTGCTCGGGTGGCATGGACCTGTCGGACCCGGAGGACCGCGCGACCGCGGTGTTCCGCTACAACCACTCCGACAGCTACGTCACGACGGTCCTGATCTGGGCCGAGGCGTACCGCAACGGCGCCCCGGTCATCCCGAGCGACCCGGTACTCCCCGACACCCAGGCCCTGGGCCCGGCCCCCATCGTCGGCGGCCCCACCCCCAGCGGCGACAAGCCGGCCCCCCACAAGCCCGGCAAGCCCAAGCCGACCCACCAGAAGCCCCCTCCCGGCGGCTCGAATCCGCCCGGTGGTGGTGGGGGCACCACGACGTCCCCGAACCCGACGACCAGCACCAGCACCAGCACCACGACAACCACCACTCCGCCGCCCTCGTCGTGCGAGGAGCCCCCACCGGACCCGAACGACCCGCCGGAGCCCCCGGAGTCGCCGGAGCCCCCGGGCGAGGAGAACCCCAGCACCCCGCCGGAGACGACCGACCCCACGGACCCCCCGTGCGATGACGGTTCGTCCGAGGAGCCCACGCCGGACCCGACGACCCCGCCGGGCGAGACGACGCCCCCGGACTCCGACTCGGGCTCCCAGGACCCGAGCCCGGACCCCACGACCACGAACTCCGCGGTCGCCAGCTCCTCGACCCGGCGTTCCACCGGCCGCCTCCCTGCGACCACCTGATCGAGTCCCGCACTCCTGACGCGGGCGGGCCCCCCCCCCCGGCGGGGGGGCACCCGCGGCAGGCGGCCCAGGACAA